>CBDBNP010000006.1:155000-998364 GCA_965207865.1 Dehalococcoidia bacterium | reverse complement strand
GGTAATTGATATAGTAACCGGCGTTAGCGGGGTCCAGCTTGCCCTCTCCGCTAACGCCATCCTTCGAATGAGCTAATGCGAAATCCCGGACATTGGCCTCGCTCAACAAAGTGCCTGGATGTGGAAATCCAAGGAAGGAGTAGTCATCGAGGTAGCAATTGATGAAACCTAACCTTCCTACAGTCCAGAAATCGTCCTCAGTTCGCGGAGGGAGTTTGAAGTGCACGACGTAGGTCTCCCCCTCCTCAACCACTGCGGGCAGCGGTTGGTGCATAATCAGGTTAACGGCATCGTCGTCCTGGATTTCCCCGTATGCGGTGGCGTTGCGGATGACCATGGCGGTCTCATCCCCGCTCACCACAACCCCAAACCGCTCAATGCTCTCGTACTCAGTGTCGTCCAGGATCGTCACCGACACCGTTTTTTCCGTCTCGCCCGCGGCGAAAGTAAGGCTGCCGGATTGGACCGCCGTGAAGTCATTCAGCCCTTGCGCGGCATCTCCGCCGCTCTTGGCGACATAGAACCCGCCGCCGAGACCGTCCTGGGTCCGCCACTGGATGGTGACCGGCGCCGTCTGCTCCGGGGTCAGGGTCACGGTGAACTCGGCCGCGGCGCCGGACCCCTCGGTAACGGGCGCGGCGTCGGCGATGGAGATCTCCATCAGGTCGTTGTCCGTGATCGTGCCGACGGCGGTGGGGTCCCGGTACTTGGCATGGCGCGCGTGGGCCAACTGCACTTTGAACCGCTCGGTGGTTTCCGGCACCCTGTCTTCCAGGGTTTGCACGGTGATGGTCTTCGTCTGTTCCCCGGGGGCGAAGGTGGCAGTCCGGCGCCGCTCCACCCCGACATAGTCATGGTCAAGGGTGGTTGCGGTGTCATCTTCGGTCACCCACAGGACGGATACGTAATTCTCGGAGGTTCCCTCCAGCGTGATGGTGAAGCTCAGTTCGCCGCCCTCTTCAACCGTCGCGTCGGCTATGGAAATCCAGGGCCGCGAGTCGTCGTCGCGGATGGTCACCACCCCCCGCTTTTCGTCGGCCACGGCGCCGGTGATGGACTCCAGCACCACCATGAACTGTTGGTCCACCTCGTCCACCGTGTCCTGCAGCGTCGGGATTGCCGGCAGGAATACGCTGGTTTCCCCGGCAGGGATGGTGACCGGCGTGGCGGTGGTACTGGTGTAATCCTTGCCGGCCTTGGCCTTGTGGGCGTCGCTCCCGCCGTCGTCAAGGCCGCCGTCCCCGGTATTCCAGGTGAAGGTGACGTCGGTGGCGGCCGGCGGGTCCAGGGTTACCTCGAATTGGGCGGGCCAGCCCTCCGTAACCGTATCCTTGACCGCAGCCACCGACAGCGCCGGCCCGTCCACAATGCTCGCAGTGGGCATGGGAGAGTTAGTGCGGATATCTGCGACGGCGAAGCCGCTGCCAAAGATTTCCTTCAGCTTCTGCTGATCAGTGACCGCGGTCGGGGTCTCCTCGGACGGGTTCCCCTCCGGGAAAAGGAGCAAAGTGTCCAACTTGAAAGAAAAATTCTCTATGCCCTCTCCGCTGACGGAATCGGCGAGGACCGGCACGGACTGCGTGGCCTCAGTAGATCCCTTGGGGACACGCACCGAATAACCCATTCTTCCCGCTGCTTTGAAGTCGCTGCCCGCCGTGGCCGTGCCGTCCACCGTGCTGACTCCCGCCATCACGTCATACCCGATAGGGTGGGACATAGTGAGGCGCAACACCGCGTCTTCGCCTTCCACTATGGTGGGGTCGTCCAGGGTGAAGGAAAGTTTCAGGTTTTGGTCGTCGTTGGCGATAATGCCGGCTGACGTGATGGGGCCGCTGGGGCAGCTGCCGGCGCCCGGGAAGCAGGCGTTCACCAGGTTGGAGAACTGCACGGTCACCGACTCGTCGGGTTCCTCGTCGTAATCGCCCTTCACCTCGATGTCTACGGTCTTTCTCACCACTCCCGGCAGGAAGGTGAGGGTTCCGGCGGTGAGGGCCGTGTAGTCGGTACCCGAGGTGGCCGGATCCTTCTGCCCGCTCCCCGAATCTTCGGCGTAGTCCACCGTTATCGTCCGGGCGCTGGGATTGCTCAACTGCACGCGGTATTGGAGGGTGGCCGTCGCGCCTTCATCCGGCTCGTCCACCTCGCCCGGTGATACGAACAGGACCGGCGGGTCGTCATTGTCGGCAATGAATGCGCTGGCCCAAATGCCGAAGCCGCCAGCTTCCAGGGTTTGTCCACCCTTCTGTGGACTGGGATTGCTCACGCTTTTTATCCCCTGGAAGTTGCCGAATTCCACGCCCAGGCACTCTTCGGGTTCATCCAGGAAATCATCAAAGGTTGGTATGGCGAAGGTCTTCGTCTGGTCCCCTGCTCCGAAGATGAGCTGTGTGGGTTCCACTTCCCGATAGTCAAGGACCGGGGTTGGATGGGGGTAAGTCGTTCGCCTCCGGCAACCGGCGTCCGATATTACGACCTCAGCTCTCGCTGATTCACCCTCGGTCAGGGCCCGGTCCAGGGTGGCGACCAGTTTCAGCGGTTCACCCTCGGTTGCGGTCACGTTGTCAACGTGCATTTCAACCACATCGTCGTGGCTGTAGATGGTGCCGACGACCACGATGGTGGAGTCCGCGTCGCCGTCGCCGTCGAGGTCCGGGAATTCCACCCCGTGTTGGGGATTGCTGAGCGTCAGGGTAAAGGTCTCCGGCAGTTCCACCCAGGCATCGTCAACCGGGGTTACCCAAATCACCTGCTCGGTGGCGCTTGGAGGAAACTGCAGGCTGCCGCTGGCGGGCAGGGTTGTGCCGTCTTTATCAGATATGGTGTAGTCGGCTACGCTGGCTTTGCCGGGGTCTGTACTGGAGGATATTTCGTAAGACATCAGGCTGCGCGCTGACGTAGAGACCGCCTCGGCAGGCGCATTGATCCGAAACGAGACTTTGTCCCGGTCCTTTTCGGCCGGCGTATTCCCGTCGTCCCACAGTTCCAAACCGTAGTCGCCGGCAGCGAGCCGTCCGGTTTCTGAGTCGTAATTGACGGTTATGGGCGCAGGCCGCTGCGTGATTTTTATGATATTGGACTTCCACTTATCAGGGAGTTCCAATTCGCCCTCAACACCGAAAAATTCGAGAATAAAAACTTCCGGTGTAGTGCTTGGTTCCGGCACGAGATCCCATATCGTTTGAATTGTGAAGGTATGGGAGAGCGCTCTGGCATTCCCATCTCCGTCTGCGCCCGTGCCGAGATACAACGTTCCCTGAACAGATTCGTAGTCTTGGCCGGATGCAGCAGTATCCTCTCCTTTTGTTCTGTAGCTGACAGACCCGTTTGTTCCTGCCGGTACGGAGACGGTTACAGTTATAGGATCTACCTTCTCTGACAGTTAAGTTCGTGGGGTTAAATGCGATGTCAATAGGGGTCTTGTCGGCGTCCTGGGCTGCGACGGGATCGGCGACTGGCGGTATCAAGACCGCGGCGCCAATGAGCAAGACGAGGCCCAATCCTGGAAGGAGAACCCTCCAGACAGTGAAGGCGGAAAAAACCATCATCACTAAATGGTTAACGGGTGATTGAAATAACATGAGCTTGGGATCCCATTCGCCTTTTGGCATCGCTGCCACGCCACCCGCCGCTCCCGGCCGAAATTGGCTGCCGGCCCCGGTGCCCTTTTGTGTACGACATATTAGCAACCCGCTCCGACTTTTCTGTGACTATTCCAGCCGCAAGCGTATTCTTTTGGTGGCACTAATGTGACCAGTGTGCTAATATTGGTCACATGCAATTGAGCAGCGTGGAGAGATCGTCGGCCCCCCGGCCGGGTGAGCCGGTGGCCGGGGCCGCCGGCGCAGAGGCCCTGTGGCTGCGGGCGGAAAACCGGCGGTTGCGGGACCGCCTGAAAAGCCTGGGGGAAGTGAGCCTGCGCATCAACTCGACCCAGGATCTGGACTCGGTTATGCAGGGCGTCATCGACGGCGCCCGCGTCCTCACCGACGCCCGATACGGGGCGCTGATCACCTTCGACGCCTCCGGGGGAATACACAAACTGCACACCTCCGGCATCCTCGCCGAGGAGTTCCACCGGCTGGACGGTCTGCCCAAAGGCGACGGACTGCTGGGATACCTGAACGAGATCGAGGGGCCGCTGCGGCTGAAAGACCTGGCCAGCCACCCCCGGTCCGGCGGTTTCCCGCCGGGCCACCCGCCGATGCGAAGCTTCCTGGGCTGCCCCCTCCTCAACCAGGAGGAGCGCCTGGGCAACATCTACCTCACCGAAAAGGAGGACGGACGGGAGTTCACGTTCGAGGACGAGAAGCTGATCGTCAACCTCTCCGCCCTGGCGGCCGCGGCCCTGCTCAACGCCCGCAGCTACCGGGAACTGCTGAGGGCCAAAAGCAGCCTGGAGACCCTCATCGACCTTGCGCCGGTTGGGGTCATGTTGTACGACGCCAAGACCATGGACCTGCTGTCGCTGAACCCGGAGGTGCGACGCATGGTCCGGGGTCTCCAAGTTCCAGGCCGAGGCCTGAATGAATTGCGCAGCGTAATCGACGTGCGTTATCCCAATGGAGGGAAGATCGAGTTCGACCGGATTTCCATCGAACGGGCCAGGCGCACCGGAGAGACGGTGCGCGCGGAGGAAGTGGTACTGCACCTCGCGGACGGCCAGACCGTCACCGCCCTCAGCAGCGCGGCGCCCATCTACTCGGAAGACGGCGAGATCGTTTCCGTGGTCGCAATCCTCCAGGACATGACGCCCCTGGAAGACCTGGAACGGGTGCGGGCCCAGTTTATGGGCATGGTGAGCGATGGGCTGCGCCACCCTCTGATCGCCATCAAGGGCGCGACGTCCGTGGCGCTGGACTCATCCCCGGCGCCGGACGCCGCAGAAACGCAACAGTACCTGCGCATCATTGACGAGAACACGGGCCGGATGCGCCTCCTGATCAACAACCTGCTGGACTTTACGCGGATAGAAACGGGCGCCTTTCCCGTTGATCCCCGGCCCGTGGATCTGGCCGGCCTGGTGGAAGAGGCAAAGGGAACCTTCCTGCGTTCCGGCGCGCGGAACAGCGTCGAGGTGAAAATCTCCCCTGACCTGCCGCGGGTCCAGGCCGACCCGATCCGGCTGGTGCAGGCGCTGGGCAACCTCTTGACCAACGCCGCCAGATGCTCCGCAGACTGGTCCGTCATCCGGGTGAACGTCGCAGCCCAGGACGCCCGCGTCTCGGTATCGGTGTCCGACGAGGGTTGGAGTATATCCACCCAGGGTCTGCCCCACTTCTTCGAAAGGATTTCCGGGCCTGCGGATGAGGAGCCGGACTTTCGCGGGGAAGACCAATGGCTGGGCCTGGCTATCTGCAAGGGAATAGTAGAGGCCCACGGAGGACGCATCTGGGCGGAGAGCAATGTCCCGGGGCCGGGCGCGCGAGTCACTTTCACCATTCCGGCCCACGCCGCCGGAATCCGGGTCGGCTCCCTTTCCGAAACCGCCGCCGAGACATCATCCGGGGGGAGGGTCCGCATCCTGGTGGTGGAAGACGAACCGCAAACTCTCCGGAACGTTCAAAGGGCCTGCTCGGAGGCCGGCTACGAGACCATCATCGCCCTGACCACCCGGGAGGCGGAATCTCTGGCGGCGGACAAGAGGCCCGACCTGGTGCTGCTGAGCCCGGCCCCGCCCGGAACCAACGGGGCAGAGTTGAACCGGCGCTTCATGGACTTCAGCGACGCGCCGGTGGTTTTCCTGCTTGACCCCAAGGCCGGACCGAACGGCCGGCAGGCCCTGGCGGCGGGAGCCGCCGACTTCATCGTCAAACCCTTCTCCCCGACCGAACTGGCCGCCAGGGTCGAAACGGCCCTGGAACGGCGGCGAACCCTGCCGGAAGGGGGCCGCAGGCAGGAACCCTATCTGCTGGGAGACTTGGAGATCGACTACGCCAAACGCCGGGTCACCATGGCCGGCCGTCCGCTGCGGCTGACGGCCACCGAGTACGAGTTGCTCAGCCAGCTTTCGGCCAACGCCGACCGGGTGCTGACCCACGAACAGTTGCTGCGGCTGGCCTGGGGAGCCGACTACCCCAACGACTCCAGGCTCCTGCGCTCCTTCATCAAGAAGCTCCGCGGCAAGCTGGGTGATGACGCCGACAACCCGGTCTATATCTTTACCGAACCCCGCGTCGGATACCGCATGGCAAAGCCGGGGGGGGGGAGCGATGGCGATCCGGATAGTCACCGATAGCTGCGCGGATCTCCCCAATTCCGTGGCGGACTCCTGCTCGATTGCGGTGGCGCCGTTGTACGTCGCCTTCGGCGAGCAGACGTACCGTGACGGCGTGGATATCGACACCGACGGGTTCTATGCCCTCCTGGAGGGAGTAGAACGGCCTCCAACCACTTCCCAGCTCTCGGTCGCCGACTTTCAGGAGCTCTACCGGGGGTTGCTGGACCAGAGCCACCACGTAGTGTCCATTCACGTCAGTTCCAAGCTGAGCGGCACCCTGAATTCCGCCCGCCAGGCCAGGGAATCGCTGGGCGCTGAATCCCGGATCGAGGTCATTGACTCACGGCACTCCGGAGGAGCCCAGGGGCTGCTGTGCATCAGCGCCGCCCGGTGCGCTGAGGGAGCGTCCGATCACCGCGAAGTAGCCCGGCGGGTGGAAGAATCAATCGCGAGAACCCACGGCTTTGCGGCGCTGGACAGCTTGGAGCAACTGCAACAGGGCGGGCGGGCCGGGGAGGCCCAGGCCGTCCCGGAAAGCGCTCTCTCGTTCAAGCCCATCCTAGGCACCCGGGACGGCGAGGCCTACCTGGTGGGCCGGGTCCAAGGTCGCCGACGGGCGCTTGACCGCCTGGCAACAATGGTGCATGAGCTGGCCCCCATCCACCTGCTGCACCTGAGCTACACCACCGGCGAAGACCACGCCCGGGCCCTTGGCGACCGCTTGGCCGGCCTGGTGGCGCCGGAAAATCTGATCGAGTCCCGGCTGGGCCCGGCATTGGCCGCTCACCTCGGCCCCAACGCCATCACCGTGGCGGCGATGCAGAGACCGGCAGAGTAGCGGATTCACCCGGACGGGGCGTGACCAATCACCTTCCGGGGTCGATTGACAGCGCCCACTGTGCGGATTAGTCTCTATTGCCCCCATTTGGGGAGTAGTTCGTGAGAAGTGTGCACGATTGCCCCCCGTCTCCTGCCGCTGGTGTTTGCCATCGTTGCGTTTCTGGCCCTTGCCTGTAGCGGCACCGACGTCGAACCGGCTACCTAGTCGGCGTCCTCCCGGTCCACCAATCCGAAGCTGGAGCAACTCCGGAGACCGCTCCCACGGCGACCATAGCAGCCGCTGAACCGGCCGCCCCGATAGCTACTGTAGCAGCGACCGGTCAGGCCGCCCCAACCCGGCAGCAGGACCAAGCGGTGGCGGTAAACGAACCTGCGGCAGTTACAGCCAACGAACCGACAGCGGCGGCGTCCGAACCCGCGCAGTGCCGGTTGGTGCAGGACGCACCGGGCCAGCCGGGCGAGGTGAAGTTGCACGTGGAGGTCATAGTTGATGGTCTGGAGATTCCCTGGGGACTGGCCATCCTTCCCAACGGCGACCTGCTGCTTACCGAGCGTCCCGGCCGGGTGCGCCTGATCCAGGGAGGCGAGATCATGCCGGAGCCGGTGCTGGAGTTCGGCGTTTCCATGCCGCCGTCCCTGTATGGAATAGACCTGCTGGGGTCCGAGGCCGGGCTGCTGGGCCTGATCCTGCACCCCGAATTCGCCACCAACCGCCTGTTCTACCTCTTCTACAACATCTATAACCAGGACGGCGTGCAGATCGGACGGATTGAGCGCTATGCCCTCTCCGGCGATGGCCGCTCGGCGGCCTTTGACCGGGTGATCCTCGTCGGCCTGCCAGCGGGACTGCACCATTAGGGCGGCCGCCTGCGGTTGGGGGCCGGACGGCATGTTGTACGTGGGCGTCGGCGCCTATGAATCCCGGGACGTGCAGGACCCCGACACACTGGCACCTTGGCGGTGAAGTTGCTCCGAATGGACCTGTAAGGCGGCATCCCCGCCGACAACCCGGACCCTGGCAGCTATATTTTCGCCTGCGGAATCCGCAACACCCAGGGCTACGACCGGTTAGACGACAAACACATCGTGGTGATCGCGCATGGTCCTTCCGGCATTGAGCTGGATATGCCTGATCTGCGGGGGTATGACGAGGTCAACGTCGTGACCGCCGGCGACAACCTGGGTTGGCCCCACATCTGGGGATGCGCGCGCAGGAAGGACTGGTCAGCCCGGCGCTGACGTGAGAGGACCCGGTGCCGCCCACCGGAGGAATCTTCTACCGGGCCGGCCTGATCCCGGAGTGGACCGGCAGCTTCCTGTTCACCACCGTCGGGATCAGCGACCGGCCCGGCGGCCGGCACCTGCACCGCGTGGTGTTTGACCCGGATGATCCCTACACCGTCCTGGCTCACGAAGTTCACCTGCAAGACGCCTGCGGACCGTCGCAAGCGACGCCGACGGGCGGCTCTACGTGATCGCCAGCAACTGCGACAACCGGGGAGAGTGCCCTCCCGAGGGCTACGTGCTCCTGCGCATCGGCCCCGCCCGATAGAGACCTGCCAATCGCGGCCTTTCCGGAACTGCCGCAGAATACTCCGAAGCCCAAGAAGCCGAACTCCCTGGTTACTGTCAGACGGCAAGGGCGCCAATCCGTGCAAGCGGGAGCCCGTGCCGTACAACCCTTCCGCAACGGCATTCTCCGCCAGGCGTTGCACGCAAAGAGCCGGACTACAGGGCCAACTCGAACCTCAACAGGAAGGTTCTCGATTTTATCCAGTTAGGTGGGCCATGCGGCACTGTGTTACAAACCTTCGAGTGGGTGGTCGCCCTTTAGCTTCCTGAGGAAGGGAAGTATGGTTCGTTTGGTGAGCCTGATCCAAAGGGCGTGTGCCCGGCCCTCGTACCGCCGTCAGCACAGACTACTGCCTCGAGACGGTGTTCCGGCTATCAATCCGGGCTGCCGGTCTTCGTTATGTGGTGATTTCCTCACCCATGTCCGAGTACCGAATCACGACCCCGCTGACTCCACCACATCCTACGCTTTCACCCATATACTTCGTGGCTATCGCCGATACGTAACTGACCAACTATCCGCCAATTTTCAAGTCATTCAAAACTTTGCGAAGAAACGTCAGGCTGTCTCTAATGTCGGTCTCTCCTTTGGACTGTGTGTCATGGGCGCCGGCGGCCGTCATGCCTAGGATATCCTTTAAGCCATTTTCCGAGTCTGGAAGTTTCGAAAGTATGACTTCTCTTGCGCCACTGTTCCACATGGATTCGGCAGTCTGATGTTGCCAACTCTCCGCTCTAAAGCCCGACGGTCCATACTTGGCATAACTGATGGTGTAAAGTCTTTCTATGGCGAATCGAATGTACTTCCAGGCTTCATCGAAGTGCCCTTGCTCCAGATTGTGTTCTGCTAACACCAATCGTTCGGCTACCCTTCGATTGCCCTCTTCAACAACTGATCCCTCCCTTCTAGAATGCCTAATGGACATTGTAACGTAGTCGGGGCGGTCATAGTGAAAGTGGCTTACATCCCGTGCAAAGGTGTCATTGTGAGTCAACAGAATCACCTGAAAGCCTTGTTCAAGAACACTAGGGATAAGGTCTCTAGCAAATGTTTTAAAATGTTCCTCGTCCATCGACTGTACCGGATCGTCCAATATCAGAATTTTGTGGCCCAACAACTTGGCTCTTGTAACGAAGGCCGCTACTCCTAGAGCATTCACCTGAGATTCGCTGAATACTCGGAGTGCGTCCACTTCTTTTTGATTGCTTCTATCGTCCAACAAGGCCTTCAATCCTATCTCGATGGGGAATCCTCTGCCCCTTGGTGCAGGTATGTGGAGTTGGCTAAAAGAAGAGTATCGATCCTTGCGAAGAGCGGACCATACTTCCTCAATGCCGGCATTGAACGACGATCTCCTGTCCTCTAAGAACTGCTGCCTATACGTCATTAGGAATTCTCTAATTTGCTCCAAGTCCTTCTGTGCCAAACCTCTTGCTCTTTCCCACAGAAGATCTGCGCAAATGGACCCTGCGTTATCGATGCTCTCCATTATGTGCTCTATAAGGCGATAGCTGGCATCCGTGCTGGCTTCCGCACCAACCGCGACTTCGACAGCTGAGAAAGCGTCTCTGTAGCTCCGCGCCGCCGTTGGAACACTGACAAAACCATCGAGCGTCGAGAGGCATTGAGTTATGAATGATTCGCACTGTTCCACACTGGTTGGATGGGAAACGGCAGCGCCCACTAATGTCCTAGCTCTAGACACGTTCAAGTTCAGGTCGGTCTGAGCGCTTATGACGCTCAGAAGTTCCGCCGCTGCACCCTGCAAGTCGCTACCAGCATCCTTGAGGGCCATTTCCCAATCTGTCGCAGAAGGAGGAGAGGGCAGTAGTTCCTCGTATTCTTCGAGCGCTTTTCTTATGAAAGCCAAGAGGGAATTCATTGCTTTAGCTAGCTTTTCGCGCGTTGTACGTTCAGCATCTCGGAGGGGGTTCCAACCTTCGATTGTTTTGACCCTATCGGCGGAAAGGGTGTCGACGTGCTCATAGGCACAAAAGGGACAAGATTGAGAATGTTCACCGTGCTCTATTGTTCCTGCGTCCAAAAGAATCTTAAACGCTTTAGAAACCGCCAAATTCTCTTCACCAATGGATTGCATAGCCAATTGAACCGGCTCGTATTCTGTCCAAGCGTCGCGTATTTCTTGGGAGAGATCTTCCAGATTGTCAGCGGAGGCGGACTCCTCCGATTCGTCCAACATCTGTCTTCGAGGCCGAAGCCGAACTAGAATCGGAAAAGACATCTGCCGGACTCGAGCCTGCTCATCTTTGAGTGCTGGCACGATTTGCTCATTTTCACTTAGTCCATCAAGGAGGGTTGGAAACTCGTTACGTGCTAAGGAGTATGCGGCGTCTAACATTCTCTGATAGGCATCACCTTCCCCATCGCTAAACGCCTCTCTATGAGCTCTGATGGACTCCTCGTTCTTCAACATAGACCTTAACTCGTTCCACGCGCGAAGAAAGGTGCCTCCAGAGGGACTGGGGAAATCCGCTGCCCTCTCATCGGTTACTATAGCGTCGCGAATGAGCCCCGTAAGTTCATCCAGGCGCAACAGCCGTTCGAAATATTCGCGTCTTTTTCTAGGTTCTCCTTGAACAAAGTCGCGTAGTGTGTGCTGCATTAGCAGTGGTGGCACCCCTGCAAAAAACCTGTCTAAGACTATTCTCTCGGCCTCAGCGGTCAGTTCTTCATCGTCATGGTACAGAACAGACTTGCAAGCTGCGGTCGAAGTGGAACCGTAGTCTTCCGTCAACACCCGCCGTAGGGAGAATTCTTGGACGTTCTCCCCTTGGGGAGTATGGGCGAATGAGGCACTTACCCACGTGTCAGCGCCGGCTGGACGGAACTGATTGGTCACGCAGTCTTCAAGTTCGCGAGCGTTGCCAGCAAAGCTGCTTTCCCGCCGCGAAAGCGAACCTGAAAATAGCCACTCCAAAGCCTCTGCCAAGCTCGTCTTCCCAGAGCTATTCCGACCTTCGATTACAATGAAATCGCCAATCAGATTTATCGGGCCCTCACTCTCACGGAAGCCTCGGAAGTGATGTGCCTGCAACGATTTTATCTTGATGGACGGGACTAGCAGCGGGGTAGCCGCACCTAGGTCTGCGGGAGGGTCAAAGGGTAGTATGGTGTCGAGCTCCGACAAAGGTCCAGAAAGGCGCTTCTGTATCCTTGCTTGAAACCACGTCCCGAGCCAATTAGGGTCCTCAGTATTCTTGCCGCCTGGAAAAGCACGGACTAGGTCTCCTCCCGCACCTAAGTTCATTGAGAGGCGACTGAGTGCTTCGTCGCCTGTGGAGTGCACTGGCTCATTGCTCATATTCTTAGCCTCACTTACAGAAAGCCATCGTAACGTTAATCTTATTGCACGGACAAACTTTGCTTGGACATTGGATCAGTTTAGCGCAGCATTGCCATATCCTGGCTGTTTCGAATAGGCGTATTTCGCCCGCAAATGCTCGGTCTTCAACCGTGGTCGGACCCTAGTGTCAGGTCACCGCCAGCGGCAAAACCGGCGATGAGTAGTCTCTCAGTCCCCGTAATCCGGAGGTAGGCCCAGCCAGGGCGCGCCGGTTCAAAAGATTCAGAATGCCGGGTGGAGAAACTGACGGTTGTCCCCTGCACGCCTACCAACTTGCCCGCCTCTCCAGGCAGAAAATGCTGCAACTGTTCCAAGACTCGGTCCTAAACGTCGCGACACCAATGGGACGCCGTCATCTTCCTCTCTCCTTCCACACGATCACCTCGTACAGCCATCAACGCCTGTCCACTTAACTTGACTGCTGGGACAAAAGTCTGTGGCTTAACTGAATCGTATGCTTCTTTCGAGGTCAGGAGTTGGTGCCGTTCGCTGGAGGTAAGTCACGGGACTCACCGGTGGTCCATTAGGGAACCAGGCACTCGCCACATGGGCAAGCAAGGAGGCGCCATTCAGGCGTCGGCAACTCACCAAATAGAGTACGCCGTACCTGCGCTGCAATGTCTTGGTTTGTGGACACCCAGACATAGGAAACGAGCGACCCGCTGCGGACGATAACGGCGCCGCAGTGGACGGTTTCACCATCGCGCCTAGACCTTTGGCAGAGGTCCGCGAGTTTGCGTCTGAGGTTGACCACCGTCTTACATCTGCTGCAAAGTCTCATGCTTTGGTTCTGGCCGTCATCTTGTCTAAGGCAAACTGTACAGAGAAATCCCACTTCAGGGTTGCAACCAGCAGCCAGCGTTAGAGTCTCGCGCCTGTAGGAGTGCTCGAAGACCAGCACGAGGGGACGGTCGTCCTGCCTGGCGATCGTTAATAATTCAGTTCCGCTGATGTGCTTCTGCCCGGTCCGCCGTCCGTCCATTGCGATACCGGTATCGGGGTCCAGAAACAAATAGTTGGAGTGCTGAACGTCTTGCTCCAAGGTTTGCCGGTGGAGCGGTTCCGCCTGCTGATCCCTGGGCAAGACTTGTTCCCGCCGTAATCCCAAGAAGCTTGCGTAGTCGTTAAGACTGAGGCCGCCTCCCGGCTCATTGGGGCAACGGTACGGGGCGTCTCTGCATTCGCAACTAGAACGGAACATCATCGGGTGAACAGTCCATTTACACCGCGGGGCGATCGTTTCAAGCAACACACGGTGGGCGTACTGGTACGAATCGCCGAAGAATTCTATGTGTGCCATACCTGCAATCCCTCCCTAGTACTCAATCAAACTTGGTCTTGGAGTTGTGGCCGCGGATCGGGTGGCAGTGCTAATCTGCTGGCAATGGGTGCCGTTGCGAGGTGGTGGTGTGGTCAGGGAGAAATTCGCAGTCCGGAT
This sequence comes from Dehalococcoidia bacterium, assembly GCA_965207865.1. Classification (GTDB taxonomy): domain Bacteria; phylum Chloroflexota; class Dehalococcoidia; order Lucifugimonadales; family UBA3495; genus VXOI01. Next base: position 984,932 of record CBDBNP010000006.1, on the reverse strand, counting down.
GATGCCGGAGGAGCGCAACCAACTGGGGCACATGGTCCGGGAGGGAAAGGGTTCCGCCAGGGTTATCAACCGGGTCCGCATCCTGCTCAAGACTGACGAGGGCTGGTCGGCACCCAGGGTGGCCCAAGCCCTGGATGTGGCCCAGGGCACGGTGTTCAACATCAAGCGTCGCTTTGCCGAGGGCGGGCTGGACTGTGTGCTTAACGACCGGCCCCATGCCCACCGGTACCGCAAAATGGATGACCGGGCCGAGGGCCGCCTGATTGCCTTGGCCTGAGTCCGGCCCCGGATGGCCACGACCACTGGAACCTGCGCTTGTTGACAGACCGGATGGTGGAACTGGGGTTGGTTGAGTCCCTGTCGTACGAGACGGAGCGGCTGCACTTGAAAAAAACACAATCAAGCCGTGGCGGAGGAAACAGTGGTGCATTCCCGAGGTGAGCGCCGACTTTGTGGCGGCCATGGAGGATGTCCTGGACCTCTACGCCGAACCCTACGACCCTCAGAGGCCGGTGGTCTGCTTCGACGAGACCTCCACCCAGCTGCTGTCCGACGCCCGGCCGCCCATCCCGGTAGAACCGGGACGTCCCAAGCGTGAGGACTACGAGTACCGGCGCGAGGGCACCCGCAACCTGTTCCTTTGCATCGAGCCCCTGGTGGGCTGGCGGCATGTGGTGGTAACGGAGCGGCGCACCGCGGTGGACTTCGCTCACCAGATGCGCTGGCTGGTGGATGAGGCCTATCCCGATGTGCCAGTGGTCCGGGTGGTATTGGACAACCTCAATTCCCATCGCAAGGCGTCCTTGTACCAGGCCTTTCCGGCGGCGGAGGCGCGGCGCATAGCGCGGCGGCTGGAGTTCCATTACACCCCCAAGCATGGAAGCTGGCTGAACATGGCGGAGATCGAATTCAGTGTCATCTCCCGCGGCTGTCTCAAAAAGCGCGTCCCCGACGAGGAATCGCTCTGCGCGGAAATTCACGTCCTGGAACAGGAGAGAAACCGGGCTCAAGCCAAAATCAACTGGCAGTTCGGCATCCAGGACGCCAGGACCAAGCTCCATCGCCTCTATCCCCTCAAATCCTGACTTGATCCAGTACTAGGGCGTGTTTGCAAACCCGATTGTGGGGCCTAAACTGGATTGGTCGGATTGAAGTGAGAGGTGAGGTGTGTGGGACGAGGGGATTTGACGGATGATCAGTGGCGACGGCTGAGGCCGCTTTTGCCGGCTCAGAAGCCGAGGACTGGACGGCCTGGGAAGGACCATCGCACGGTCATCAACGGGATCTTGTGGATTTTGCGTACCGGGTCTCCATGGCGGGATCTGCCCGAGCGCTTTGGCCCCTGGGGCACCGTGGCCAGCCGTTTCTACCGGTGGCGAAAGCAAGGATTGTGGGACCGGCTTCTGGCTGAGGTGCAGCGGGAGGCTGATGCAATCGGTCAGGTTGATTGGGAAGTCCATTACGTGGACGGCACCAATGTGCGGGCACATCAGCACGCTGCCGGGGCAAAAAGGGGGAGGGCGATCAGGCGCTGGGCCGTTCCCGGGGAGGGTTCGGTACCAAAGTCCATCTGAGAGTCGAGGGTCAGGGCAAGCCGGTGGCCTTCGTGCTGACCCCGGGTCAGCGGCACGAGGCCAGCGTGTTCGAGGAGTTGCTGACTCAAGGGGAGGTGAGACGCTCTGGGAGGGGCCGTCCCCGCATCAAGCCTCAGAGGGTCTGCGGCGACAAAGGATACAGCAGCCGCAGGATTCGGGCCTATCTCAGGCGACGGGGAATTCGCTACACCATCCCTCGGAAAACCAACGAACGGCGCACTGGTCCTTTCAATCGGGCCCTGTACCGGAAACGCAATCTGGTGGAGCGGACAATCAACCGGCTGAAGCAATTCCGACGAATCGCCACCCGGTATGAGAAGAAGGCCGAGAACTATCTGGCAATGCTGCACATCGGGGCGTTGCTGCTCTGGTTATAGTTTGCAAACGCGCCCTAGTACTACAACGACGAATTGTGGAAAAAGATGGCTGATGGTTCCTGTCTGACTTGGTGCTTCCTATCGTGGGAGCCCTACGGCACTACGTCGCCAGCTTCAATTTAGCCCCAAGAATCAAACAGTCAGACAATCCGTCGTTGTAGTACTAGAAGGTGTCGCCGAGCAACCCGACGAATCCGGCCACCAACCACACAAGACTACCGATAAGCATCATGGTTTGGGTCCACCTCACTCTTCAGTTACATATCTGTCCCGTGGGATTTGACCACGAGACGCCTGAAGTTCTGAAGACAGTACCGGAAGGCCGAAAAAGTGAGCTTATAAGGCTATATCAAAAGGTCATGCATAACAATTGGATTGAATAGTCTTTATTACAAACTACCGTTTCCTTGCCCATTCTCTGGCTCGATAGAGACTTCTCCCAACTCAAAATACCGGGCAATTAGCTCAACAAACTTAGTGCGCGCCTCACGCAGGGTTAGATCGCCTTGGATGAGGTTGCTGCGCGCAGACCTCCAACTAACATTTGAAGGCGTATGCTTTGGTTGTACCGTAGGGTCTTCGTGGCCTATGTGAAAGTTAGACATACCTTGCCTCGGGTCCTGGTATTCCGCGACCATTTGACGGTAAGAAAGCCGTTCTCTCGTGAGTGGATCTCTGTATTGGCCCTGCCTTGGGGTTCTCTTCAGGTATTTGTGAGCTATCGCTTGGATTGCATCTGAAGGGATAGGCGCCTCTTGAAACTCTAGGATCTGGCACAATAATTTCACGAGGATGATTTTGGAATCAATCTCTGTCCCGTATTGAGGGTCATTGGGTTGCAATCGCCAGCGGGACTGTCGATTGCTTTTAAACTCACCTGTTTGACTCCGTCCCGACCTCAGAGCTCTCCTCTCTACAGCTGTTACTAGGCCTGCAGCAACGCCAATTTCCTTGAAACCACGTTTTAGCCGCTTAATGTCATCTCGAACCTCAGCGATTGTAGTAGGCATAGCGACTCCGTTAAAGCGATAGCCCTGCCTACAGGGACTCAATCAGCCGAGTTTCTTCCTCTGTTAGCTCGCTCTTCCCAGTGACATCCAGAGCAATTCGCCGAGCCTTCTGCCTTAGCTCAGCTCGCTGTTCAATAACGTCGCGAGTCTCCTGTCCAATTTGCCCTTTCGTGTCCTCATCCCTCGGTATAGGAAGCACAAGCTCAGTAATACGCGTGCCCAAAGTATCAATGATGTCTTGAGTGAACTGCTTAGACCGAATCTGTTTCTTGACTATCGGCGTATTAAGCAAAGCCAGCAAGAGGTAAGGCGAAAAATCGCTGGTCTTCAAGACCCGCAAACGGTAAATGTGGCTTTGAAATAGGATTTTTGTGTCGTATTTGGTGAGCATACAGGAGGTGCCTATCAAGTAAGTACCGTCGCGGACCATCAAGATGTCCCGCTCCTGGACATCGTACTTGCGGCTGTATAGGTCAAAGACATCCTGGCTAACCCCGTGCTTGGGATCGATTTTGAGCTCCCAATTGGCCATATCAGAGGTTCTTATGAAGGGGATGGAGCCGGTGCCGTAGCTGAGCCTGCCTACCTCAACCCCTGTAGTGAGGTTGAGCACTTCCTGTTCCACCAAATCACCGATAGTGACCAAGTGGTGGGTATCTCGAAGGTTATTGAGCTCCTTGAGGATGTCAGGGTCATAGTATTTCGGAATGAGGATGTTGTTTTCTGTTTCGGAAAGATTCTGAACAAATCCAAATCGCTCGTAAGGAAGTTGGGGATACTTTCTGAACTCTGCATACCTAGGTGCAATTTCAGGTACATCGTCATACGGGATAGGATTGCCTCGCGAGTTATGGCCGCACCACTTAACTATGCCCATGAAGCTGGGGTAATCGGCTGGAGGTTGCTCTGCTTTTTGAGCGAAGAGGACACAGGTCTTAGCATGAGTGTAAGGTTGAAATAGCTCCTCAGGCATTGACACCAAGCCCAGAATTTTCGTGTGCCGACGGAGATACTCGACGATGTATCCATGGCTAGGGTTACCAAAAATACTCTCAGGAAGAATAATTCCCAATCTCCCGCCGGGTTTCAAGAGCTGTAGGCATCGCTCGATAAATAGGACTTGAGGAGATTGCTTATCCTTCAGCTTGTCAGTACTACTCCAAGAAAAAGTGCCCTTTTCCCTTTTCCACGCCTTACCCAAACTATACTGAGCCAAGGTTTCGTCGCCCCGAACCTGGATCTTGGAACCGAAGGGGGGATTGGTTACGATCACATCAAAACTGTTTAAGTAAATCTTGTCTCTAGTTCTGCGATCCCATTCAACAATTGGCCTCAATGAGTTATCGCAAAACACCCCACCACGGCCGTCTCCAACGATCGCCATGTACGCCTTAGTAACTTTAGCTAGAAAGGAATCTTTGTCGATTCCCCTGAAATAGCGGGTCGCATATTCTGCCTTCTGGCGAGACAACATATCGGAGTTCCATCCTCGCTCGGCGCCCAGCTTGTCTAATTTCTTCCACACTCGCTCGAGGGCGACGATTAGAAACCCACCGCTGCCGCACGCGGGGTCCAAGATCGACTCCCCAGGTTCAGGATCTAGAATGTCGATCATCATTCCGATTACGTTACGAGGTGTGAAAAACTGGCCTTCACTTCCTCGGAGAGCAGGGCCTATGAACACCTCAAACGCGTCCCCGATGGCATCACGCTCCGCGTCCAGCAAACAGTAATTTTGAAGCTCCCCTACAATGTAAACGAGGGAATCTGCATCCAGCGATACGTAATCAGACCGGTCAAACACATCTGCATATTCGTTTTTCACATGGTCTTCAAAGAGCTTCTCTATGCGGCCCTTCACCTCGTGCGGAGATTCATCGACACCTGCTCTAAACGTCACAGGCTGGTCCAATGGAGTGTTAATTTCGTCATAGATTTTACAGAACAAGACATTGATGAGCTCTCTGGCTAGTGCTTCGTCGCGTGTGATGCCAGTGGTCATGCCGGCAAGATGATTACGGATATCACGGAAAACGGAACGGAGGTTGAGTGGCTTTTGGAGGTCGCTCCTTCGAAACCTGCCGATGTCCTCAAGACGTTGCCCAGCTTTCGGGATGTTGGGAAGTTCCCGGTAGCTCACGTTCCCCTGGCTGTCGAGAACCTTCTGTAGGTACAAGTGCTCTAAGCCGTTGAACCACACCCCGATCTGGGCTGAAGAGAGACCCATATATAGTTTGAGTTGTTTTTCACCATCCACCCGGTTTTTCCGCTTGCACTCCACAATCAAGTAAAGATTGTCGTAGGTCTTCCTGGAGTCACGGAATACCGCGATGTCGACTGGATACTTTTCCTCGCCGGAGGGAGAGGCCTTTACGCGGAACTGGGGTCGAGTTTGAATTTGCTCCTTGGAATAAGCATATTCTTCGACCAAGCGGCGGGAAAAGGGTTGTACCGCCTCAATCTCTTCTGGCCCAACCTTCACATCGATCCCAGAAACGTAGTCTGTTACAAACTGAACTTCTGATAATGTTGTCATGTCAACTTCTTTGATGAGCGTTATCGTGAGCCGAGAAAACCGACTAACGGTGGAAGTGAGGTTCAGGCATGAACCCCTTCCGTCACTTAGCCGATTTCGGCCTCGATCAACTTCGCGGGCGCGATCAGTTCCTTCGAAGTGATGAATCTTTGAGCCCCCGTGTCCCCATCCCTAGGCCCTCGACCTCGTGCGTTTCGGCTCACGCAATCTGCTCTCCTTAAGTTAAATTGCGAGTATCAGGGACAAAGAACTATTCCGCAAGCTACGTTCGGACCTTTCCTGACAAGGAACGTCTTGTGCCTTTTGCATTCTACCAAATCGCCTCCTTGAATATTTGGCCAGATGCTTCAGGTGCGAGGAAGACGACGCTGTCCCGAACTCATAGCCATGAGCTTCCAGCCCGCCTACAATCCAAATCCCCCTAGCAGGCCCCTTGAATCGCCGCCCATATTCAAGGAATCACGATGGCTCGTACCGGCGCAAGATTTTCCGAGGACTCAGGTACGGACTTACAGCCAGCCGCCGGCCGAAGCCCCCGGTCAGCATAGACTTGGTCCCTAATGGAGGGTACCCCGCACCCACCAAGCCCCCCTGATGGGACTCAGCTCTATACAGGGGACGAAGTACGACGGGGCTTCCGACCAATGCCCTAGGCAATTACCCTTCCAGGGTCAAAGTAAGAACCCTTTCTGGCACTGGCAAGAACTTAGCGGAAGCATGAGTTTCTACCAACTCTTGCAGCTGCAGTTGACGGATAAGGGACTCCGCATCGATCGCATTAATACCCTCTGGATGTAATGCTTGAATGTTATCGACAAGCAGTTCGCTTCTCCGTCGGGTAACTCGGTCCAAATTCTGTCCAAGGATTCCGCCAGGCCAGGCTCTTGTGCAAGGAAAATGGAACAGGCACCTCCATGGTAGAGCTTCTCGGCTGTGGTGGACCGCCAGAAAGTTCTTTGGATACGGTCCGTCGTGAACTTGTCTCACCAGTGCTAAAGGCGCTAACGTGCATCCCATCTGCGAAACATCCGGTGGTTGCTGTACGAGACAACCCCAACAATCTGCGGCGTCCACTCGGTCAACATTGTTGTAGAAGCAATAGAGGGGAATCGCCCCCGTAAGTTTAGCAAAAGCCTCAAGAGCATCTATTTGGAAACCTGGGCCAGTGGGGTACCTTAGCTTTCCATAGGACAGCGAGCTTGGCGGCTTCAGTTTTTGCTTCTTGGCTTGGACGACGTAGGCAGTTGGTGGAACCCCGGGTCCACTTATCAACCAGAGCCAATCGAACCCAAAGAAGTGTTCCCGCCTCTTGGACACTCGCTCGATACTAACGCCGTCCAATCCAGCGCGTCCTATTTCCAACATGGTCAAGTCGGAAATCGTATCTTCGGAAAAGCCCAAGCTCAGCCTTCTGGCATCCTCAAGCCAACGCCATGTTGAGCTGGCCAAGTGTTCAAAAAGCCGTTGGGCTTTGAAAATTTCGATGGAACCCGATGCCGTCGCATTGCTCATTTGACCATCCTGCTATTTTGTCAGCAACTTCAGGGGACGATGGAAAGGCTGCAAGTGTCAATGATTTGCATTTTCATCCACCGTGCTACTAAAACTCTTTCTCAACTTCCGAATCCTTCGTCATCTTTCGTCCAGATAAATCAATTCCAGCTGTTGCGAGGAAGCTAGCGACATTCCTATTGGCGATGGGTGATCCTCGCTGAGTCTTCCAAACTCTTACGACGCAGAGGAATTTACACGTTCGCAAAGCGCAAACCCTTTAAGCTTATGCGTTAGGTGGCAATACTTTCTACTATTTGAGCTAATGCCCCGGCTCGAACACCATCTCCGGCACAACCACATCCCAAGATTCGCAGCGAATCCCTTTTTGGTACTCGGGCTCGGAACACTCGCGGTCCCAAGCTACAACGGCCAAGACCTTGGCAAAAGCGCACTTCATCCCGGAGATTCCCTCGAAATCCCTGGCAAGCTGACCCACGACGGTCCCGTTGCAGTCCAACAACTCCCAACGCGTCACCCCCTCGCGCATTCGGAGCGCGTCGCCGGACGACAAGTCGGCAATGGACCGATGCACCGGATCGTCAGGGCGACGGTACCCGGCATAGCTCAAGAACACGTCGCGCAGACTTAGCCTGCGATAGCGGCGAGAAAGTTCCGGGGCCGCAAGCGGAAACGCGACTGGTCTATCGCGTTCGAGCACCATCGGAGCCTTCAGCAAGGCGTCGTGGAAGGGATGTAATCCCGGTAGGCAAGCAAGCGTTAGAGTCTGTCGCGCACGGGTCATGGACACGTAGTAGAGCCGCCGGGGGGCGTCCGCATCCTCCCCACGTCCCATTCGGTCCCAACCCCCATCAAGCACCACCACGTGGTCGAACTCCAATCCCTTAGCTCGATGTGCGGTCAGCAATAGCAGTCCCCGCTGCCGCCGGCGGACCTCCCGTCCCCACTCAGCCAACCATTCTACGAAGTGGTCGACGGGAGTCTCGGCCCCGCCGGTTTCCAGATCGTACTCACGTACGGCTTCCCCCAGTAACTCGTTCCAAGTGTTGGAGGGTTGTCTCCCAAGCCAGGCGCTCAGTTCCCCGCTCATGACCAGCTTGGAGTCCCGTTCTCGGACCCAGTTGACGAGCGCCCTGGTCTCCCGAAGGTGCCACACGCCCGAGAAATCCTCGTTAGCCATCTGCACCGGAATGTCTTCCATCTCGCAAAGGCTGCGCACCGGGTCCAGGTAGCTCCACTCCCGACCGATGACGGCGCAGGAAGACCAGTCCCAACCGTCGTCGAGGGCGGACAATCGTTTCAACTCCGCTATGACCGCCTGAGCTTGAGAGATGGGAGAATCGCCTGCGGACAGAATCTGGACCTGGCCTCGGGCAACAGGGTCCAGCAATGACCAATCCCCCCCGGGCGGGTCCTTCTCACGGGCTTGGTTTACGTGTATGGGATGATCTGCCTTCATCCGCTGCCGCGCTGGCTCTATGACCGCATTGGCGGCGGCGATTATATGGCCGGTGGAACGATAGTTACCGGTCAAGTAGGTGGGCCTGGGCCCATAGTCCTCCTCGAAACGCCTGATGAAATCAACCGAGGACCCGTTGAAGGCGTAGATATTCTGGTCGTCGTCACCCACCGCAAAGATGGTCAGCTTGTCGTCAGCGTCGGAGAGGGTCCTGCCCGCCAGGGCCGAAATGAGCTCGTACTGGTCCGGGCCAATGTCCTGGTACTCGTCCACCAATATCCAGCGGAACCCCGACAGAAGCCGGGTCCTGAAGTCGTCCGCCTCATCGGGTGGCAATCCCTCGCCTCTCAGCAGGGCGGACGCCTGCTTGAGCACGTCCCGGAAATCACCGTCCTCCAAACGGTTGGCCCGACCCGAGAAACTGGCGCCGGCCAGCCGCATGGCCAGGCCGTGGCAGGTAAGCACGATTACGCCGCTGGCGTCGTCGCCGATGAGTTCCTCCAGCCGCCGGCGAATCTCAACTGCGGCGTGCCGGTTGTATGCCAGGGCCAGGATGGAGCGGGGGTTCTCCCGCCTGACCCGTATCAGGTAGGCGATGCGGTGTACCAACGTCCTGGTCTTGCCCGAACCCGGCCCGGCCAAGACCAGGACGTTGGTCTGTTCCCGGTCGTCGGCCACGATACGCCGCTGTACGGGATTCCTAAGATCTTCGACGATGGTCCGCCAGGACTCCGGCGTAGTCTGTAGGGTCAGCTCTCGTTGTCGGTCCGGCAGCCAGCGGTTCAGGAAGTCCTCCTGGCTGAGGCTGAAGTAGTCCATCGCCAAACGAACGGCATCGGATATGGACTCAAGGCCTTGCTGCGCGTATTCGGCCATCACGTGAATCTGGAGGACCTGTTCGTCGTAGTGGAACTTGAGGGGCCGGAAGTCCGGTTCGGCAAAGCCGCGCCGTTCCTGTTTGAGGCGGATGGTCATGGCCGGGCGGAACACCGCCAGGCCCTTGTTTAGCCGGATGACCTCCTGCTCGTGCAGCCACAGCAGGGCGCGGTCCCTCAACTTGTCCGGCTCCCTTACCTGGCTGCTCAGGCTCCGGTCCTGCAGGATGGGGGCCAGGAGCTTGCTCAGGGTAGTCTCGGCCAATAGGTCGGTGCCCCTGGTGCCCCGGGGTATGGTGGAGAGAAGATGCTCCAGCAACCGTTGCGCAGCGGCGCGTCGCAACTCGGCTGTCTTCACCAAGGCCCGCCACTCGCGTTGCAGCGTAACCTGTAAAGAGTCCGCATCACGATTCCGAACCGAGAGGCTGCCCCCGCAGCCGCCCTCTCCCCGCCCATCGGCGGCGATGCTTCGGACGATCCTTCTCAGCCGCTCCGGCAGGGCGTAACCGTGACCGTCGTCCTTGAGTTGCTGGGTGGCGAGGCGCAGATGCAGCATGGACGTATCGCCCCGTTCCATATCCGGGGCCGCCTCGCGCATCAGGTCGATGAGAGATTCCTCCATTGCGGCGGCCTGCTCGAACCGTCGGAGCGACGACCGTTCCACTCCCACATGGACAAAGGCGGTCAACGCCGTATCATCGCTGGCGATGCCCACCTCCTCCAGGTCGTGGAGCGCCCTTCGCACCTCTTCTGAATTGAGGCCGGAGGCGGCCATCAGCTCGTCGGTGCTGATGCCCTCGTCGGCGTCGGCCTCTATCAGCGTCTCGCAGATCTTCAGCAACTGCCGGTGGTACTCAACCGCGACATTCCTCTGCTGGAGCTTGGACTGCGCCTCCGCGACGGAACCGACCCGCAGCGACGACGGGAACACCTGCACCCGGTTCTCCTCCCGGGTCAGCAGCACGGCCTCCTCCAGCCAGGCCACCGCCGTACGCAAGCGGGTGTCGTCAGTGGCGGAATCCCGCTCAAAAACGTTGTCCTCGTCTTCGGTCAGAATCTCCCCGGAGGTGGCCACCACTTCACCTTCCGTTCGTTTCCTCCGGTCCAAATTCCGCAGAGCCTTGAGAACGCCGTGAATCTCCGGCCGCGTCAGCCGGGAGCGGGCGGACATACCGAACTGGCGCTCCACGTCCTCCTGGGTGTAAAGCAACACGCACCGGGCTGCCTGCTGGTCCCGCCCGGCCCGGCCCGCCTCCTGCAAATAATTCTCCAGGGACCCCGGTATGTCGGCGTGAACCACCAACCGCACGTCGGGCTTGTCGATGCCCATGCCGAAGGCATTGGTGGCCACGATGGCCCGCAGGCCGCCGTTGATGAAGTTTTCCTGGACGCTCTTCTTGGTTTCCGGCGGCAGTCCGGCGTGAAAGTGATCCGCCTTCATACCCTTGGCCTGTAGGAACTCGGCCAACTCTTCGGTGTGGTTCCGGGTGGCACAGTAGACTATAGCCCCTCCCGGTTCGTCCTCCGGCAAGTCTGCCGTCAGTACCTGGTGAACGTGGGCGAACTTTTCTCCGACGCCCGTCTTGACCACCACAAACTCCAGGTTGGTGCGACGGGCGCCGCCGTCGAAGACCTCCAGCTCGATGGCAAGCTCCTGTCGGAAGAAGTCCACGATTTCGTCCACCACGTCCGGCTTCGCGGTGGCGGTCAGGCACAATACCGGCGGGACTGGCTCCTCCCCTGCCTTTTCGCGTATGAAGCGTCCCACGTAGCGGTAGTCGGGCCGGAAGTCATGACCCCAGCGGGAAAGGCAGTGGGCTTCGTCCAGCACCCACGCTCCAATCTCACGCTGCGCCAGAGCGCTCCGCAGGGAGACGCTGCGCAGTTGCTCCGGCGAGATGAGCAGGATGGAGGCGTCTCCCATCCTAACCCGGTCCAATGCGTCGGCGCGTTCGGGCATGGAAAGCAGGCCGTTGACGGTGACGCAGCAGCCAATGCCTCTTCCCTCCAGCCCCGCCACTTGGTCGGCCATGAGAGCCACCAGGGGCGAAATCACCACGGTGAGGGCGCCCGTCTTGTCGTATCGGGAGAGTGCGGGCACCTGGTAGCAGACGGATTTTCCACTTCCTGTGGGCAGGATCGCCAAGGCGTGCTCTCCAGCCATCGCTGCCTCGACCACCGACTGTTGCAGGGGCTTCCCATCTTCGTCGGCAGGCTCAGGCCGGAAGCTGTCGTAGCCGAACCAGCGAGTCAGTTCCTTTGTCGCATCATGCCGTTCCCGGCACCAGTCGCAGGCAGGGTCGGAGCAGGCGGTGTCCCGCAACCGCCTGACCAATCGGCCTGCCCTGGGGAACTGGTACTGCACCCACGGCGGCATCACCGAGTTGCCGCCCGCCACGGAGAGCCACGCCAGGGCAAAGGCCAGATCCCAGCCCTGGCTTGCAGCGTCTCCGATGATCTCTCGGGCGCAGGTCCGGCAGGCGCCGCCGGCCAGTCGCGTCTCAATGGCTTCCAGCGCCTGGGTGTCCGCCGGTCTGGGCGAGTTGCGAATTGATTCGAAAACAAAATCAAACCCGAACCCATCGTTCGCTGACGTGAGCCAGTGCCAGGCTGTCAGAAGTTCTTTGGAAGCCGCAGAAAGGGCGCTCAGCTGGTTGCCGAATACCTCCAGGGCGAGCCGAGCGTCCAGTTCCGGGTCGTTGATGCGGCCCCTCTTGAGATGGCCGTCCTGGTAATGCTTGACCAGATGGTGATAGGGATTGCGGGGGAACGCCAGTGGATTCAGGCGTAGGGTGTCCACCGCAGGCAACCCCAACAGCTTCAACTCAGGATTGACCGCCCGCAGATGAGGGAGGTCGAAATCAATCAGGTTGTGGCCGAGAAGGAAGTCCGCGCCGGTTGCGAAGTCATCCAACTTTGCCAGGGATCGCGGCAACCTGCTTCCTGCGCCCGGAAAGAGAAAGGACTTGCCGGTATCCCAACGGACTCCGGCGAAAGCCCGGATGCGCCGTTCCCGTACGGTGACCTCCAGGTCGACGGATAGACAGCGCGACAATTGTTTATGGCTTTCTTCGGAGGAAGCGGTCAAGTCCCCATGGCCTCCCTAAAGGTGCGAAATCTGAGGCGTTTCAGGATACGAATGGATGTTGCGTTTGCACTCGATTCTAACGCACATGGTCGGCTGCGGTCACTTAATCTTCACGTTTAACACGGCGGTTACTTTTCTTAAGCGCAAATTCTCGACAATTCAGACGATAAAAGCGCCAACTTCGATTGCGATGGTTTACCCATCGATATTCAGTACCAATCCCAAGTTCAGCTCCTCATCGGTTCAAATCCCCAACTCAGCAAGTGACCACTTGGGAACTTCATCTCACTCCCTGGCAAAGACTTGATTTCGGGCAACCGACCCTACATCGCCGCCTTGTGGAAATCCTTTCTTTTAGTGCCCGGCTGCGCAGAAGGTAAATTCCGTCCCAGTGCCTTAGCGAATTCGGATTCCCTACACGTCGTCGAAGCGATGGTCTGCACATTACGAATCCTATGTGCGATGATTCACGCCACCACTACGGACTGAGTGCGGACCTTGCTTTTAGCATCAGCCTGACTTCTTCAACCGAATACGGCGGGACTCGCCTGTGGGCCATCGCGTGACAGTTGGGGCAAATGGGGCGAAGGTCCTTGACCGGATCGACTTTGTAACCCTCTCCACAATCGGAAAGAGGAACCAGGTGATGAACGTGGATGTATCCAGAGCCTATCGGTCCGTAAAGGTCCTCGAAATTTAGGCAGCAGACGACGCAACTTGTCCCGTAGTGGTCAATGCAAGCTCGGCGAGCGCTGGCGCTTCTCTCGTACATGTTCACCGACACCTGATGAGCAGTGCCTTCCGTGTACTCCTCCGAATGGACCTCGTCTGGACCCTGGAAGAAGTTTCCATCATGGGTTACGCCTTCGAAGGTCCAAAGGATTTCTACAGGAGATTTGTCCAGGACTTCAATCGCCTTGGCCAAGCCAGCATACTCGAAGGGGGCGGAATTCGATTCCCTCCAGAAAAGGTGAACCCGTCTCCCCTCCTCCAACAGTTTACGGACACTCGTCCATCGGAGTCGGGAGCCTCCTTTGTGAGACCAGCGAAACCACTCCCCCTCCCATCGGTTGTTGTAGTCGTGGCCAGTCCGCCCTTCGGTTCCAACGTTGGCGAATATTAGGAACTCGGAATCATGCTCCACGATTCCGGTGTCCCAGTTCCCGCCCTTGGCGTCGCGAGACAAACCCGCAATCTCTTTGACGTCTGCTCGGCTGTACTTGGCGCCCGGGTCAAGTCGCATCATAGAGATCGATTAACCTCTTTATCACAAAGTCAGGACAACTGGCTTCACTCCTAACGTAAAGGGTGATAGCTAGGCAGCAAATTCAGGGTGAAATACTCTCGAGTTTCCACTGGCACGGAAGCTTCAAGAAAGGACTATCTTAACAGTCATGCGATCGCAATAAGGGACGCCAACCCAATCAATACGAGAAGCGGAAGGTAGACCAACAATATGCTTCGGCTGATGACAACCTTGAGCATGCCCTCGTTGCGTTGCTCGGCGACTGAAACGTCCATGCTGAAATAATGGCACGCCCCGAACTCTGCCGGCGGCCCCTCTCGAATGTAGTCATACAGCCCGCGGAAGAGGCGTTCGTTCCGGAGGTAGCTGGCGTCCAACCACCATAGAGGCAGAATGGCCGCGCCCCCCACGGACGCTAACGGAGTTCCGGTTGCTGACGTAAATGCTATTAGGGCCGCAGAAGCCGCCACAGCCAGCGACTTAACAGCAAAAGAATTCCTGGCAAGTCTTGTTATCACGGCCTGAATTAACTTCAGGTGTTCGATGCGGGCGGTTTGCGGATCCATAATTCGTCAATCTTCTTGTTGATACGTTTCCATTTCCAACGAATTGGGGCTTTTATGTACTGCAAGCCCGTATAAGGACGCCTCTGGGGTATTATCTGAAACACGGGCTTCTTAAGGCCGCGAGCGATGTCAACCTCGGTTTTCACGCCAGGAGCGTTATGCGTGTCTTGACCTACCAGGACTATGACTAGGTCGCATTTGCGGATCGCCGACCTAGCTTTCTTCTTCCATTGCTCGTCTGGATATGTTTCTTTGAGCGAGGAGTCTCCAACTCGGTGAGATGTGAGATCCTTGGACTGTCGATAAAAGTTATTCTTTAGATCCTTGTCCTTGTCGAACTCGAAACTCACGAAAATTTTCAAGTTGGCCATTGTGCATCCTTGTTCCGGAGCAGTGCTTTGCCGGAAATAGTAAAAATCTGTCTTCAAACCTGTCGCCATTTCATGGCACCGCAGACTTTACCAGGGCCCAATCAAGGCCATCCCTGTAGCAAGGTAGCCATTCGGTACCCCCTTGAAAATTCAACCAACCTAATCTCAGTCGGCACCCTTCAAAGAAAGAAGGGGTCGCCGCAATTCGCGACCAGCAACAACCAAACAATTTTTCCTACTACGAGCTTAGTTTGTCAACAGCCTACTCCAATCTCCCACCAATTGGCGTGAGTGCTACTATAAAACCGGGTGGCGGCTGGTGTATTTGCGGTGGTCGGAGGGACGCTTGCCGATGGCTGAAGAACGTCCGGCAACATCAGGATTTGACAGAAAGCGGCCCGGGGCCAGATACGCCAGCCAATGGAACCGTTTCGTCGCCTGGTGCGAGGAATCGTGTAGCAATTCGCTGCCCGCAGCTTCCGACGACGTAGCGGCCCACCCTAAAGACCGGCGGGAATCGGGGGCGAAGCCCTCGACCCTCAAGGTGGTGGCGGCCGCCATAGCACGCAGCCACAGGGAAGCAGGGTTCGACGTAGCTGTGCAGCAGGACGTCACCAGGGCCGTCCTGGACGAACTGACGGAGGGCGACTCTCCTAGCACCACCAGGGCTCTACTTCTCGACCTGAACCCCTAGCTAGCCATCAGGAAGGTTACCAAAGAGCAGCGCAGCGGCAGGGGCGGACACGAGAAACGGGTGTCCATTGCCCGCCGACGAGGGATGTCGGACGTGTCAATGATCAGCCTTATGCGGGACGTCCGGCTCCGGGTAAACAGGCGGCGACGTTGATCTGGGGAGACATGGAGAGGTTGCACGGTGGGGCCGGTCGGGTGCGCGTCGGCGACTCCGATTGCCGGGTGGTGGGCGCCGACACCATGAAGCTGCTGTAGTCGGTCCGCCGTGGCACCGGCGACAACGAGGCGCTCCTGGGGATGAGATCCAACCAGATAGCGATGCGGATAGGCTCGGCGGCGAGACAGGCCGGATAGGGTGAAGGCTACTCGGGGCACAGTCCTAGACTGGGGATGATCCAGAACATCTTGACCCTCGGAGTGCTCCTGCTGGTCAGTTTCCGTCACGAGTGAGCACCACGTCCCGTACCGGCAGGCCGACCAGCCGAGTTGGGGCTATGCACTAATCAGACGGGTCGCCCGACTCCGGAGTCGGCGACCGTAGCGATTCCTATGAGTGCGCTGGCAACCTCGACAATCCAGTTGTCGATAACCTCAGACCGTTCTCGAAACTGGTCGATGAAAATTCGACCGACGGTCACGTCGTCCTCAACTTGTCGTTCGTTGATTACATATCAGCGGCCCCGCCAATAGCGTCGTAACTGACCCATCAACTGGGTTATTGCTGACGTCAAGTTTGTCAAAGCGCCGCCAATGGCTCCTGCCCACGCCATTCCTACAGCGAGGGCCGATACCACACCGAGCCCCCCTGCGTGCGCCAGCATAAAGAGGGACGCTGCGAGCGCGGCTATTGTCGGAATATAAAGGATCACCAGCGATGGCAATTGCCTCCAGCCCGGCCACTGGCTCGGGGCGAACGCAACGGCGAGGAAGCAGAGGCTCATGAAAGTCCAAACCAACGCTTTGTCGTTGACGGGAGCATCTACGAAAGTAACCAAGACGGCCATCGCCAGAAGATATGCCATCCGGCCCATCTTCTGTCCAACTAAGTAAGTCTTCATCCTTACCCTCCCTTTTCCAGTGTCTCCAAGTCAGTATAGAACCTGATTCACGCTTGGCGTTTTGTCGTTATCGGGTGTTCCACCCCATCTTACTCTTGCCCCTCGCTGCTGCAGCCAAATTTGACTTGCGAGGCGGGTGGGAGGTCAACGGTTGCCAGATCCACAGCCACGGATTCCACGTCTAAGGGGTTTCAACGCCATCATCCAGCTACAACAACCGTTTCTGATCATTGCACGACGATATAGGTAATCCGCCAACCCTAGTTATCCGTATATTAAATATCAGATATACGGATAACTCTCTCCCAGCGCGACCATCAATAACGGCTGAACCCGCCGGAATTACCGCCAGGGGTGCCATGGGAGGAGTGTCGAAGAAGGAGGGACACCCATGGCCTCCCGGCAACCACTGGACGACGAACAGCGACGACTGCTGAGAATCACCGCAAGGATGCCCCTGGCCAGAGTGAACAATCTGGCGTCAGCGATGGAAACCACCGAGGATCAGGTAAGGAGGATGCTGGGCCGCCTGCACTCCGGCGGCTGGGTGGCCTCGGTGATGCGGGGCATGACCGAGAGGCGCCAGCACCGGTTCTTCCTCACCGGCCAGGCCGTGGACCTGCTGTACGAGACCGGCCACCAGCATCCCAGCTCCAGAGAGGAGGCCCGGGCCGAGGTCCAGGCCCAGTTCCGCCCGCAGCGTGAACTGCCCCAAGAATACCGGGAGCGTTTCGCCCTGGACCACGATCATCCGGTGCACCAGGAGAGCCAGGAAAACTCTCCCTTTGCCGGCGGTGAACCGTCTGACCAGACCAGCGATGAGGCCGGCCACGAGCACCCGCCCTGGACCGCAACGTCGCGGGGCGTGGAGATGTCCCTGCGCCGTCTGGCCATGTTGGAGCCTGTCTACCGCCTGGCCCCGGACCTGCTGCGCAGCGGCCGGGTCAGCCTGCCCGCGAGTGACACCGCCACCACCAGGGAGGCCAGGATGACCGACTTCCGGCTGCTCCGGCACGGCGGTTTCTATCACGCCGTGGCCCGCTACGGCCCGGACCTCTGGACCCCGTTCACCTACGCTGGTATGCACGCTACCGAACGGGTGCTGCGGCGCAAGGAGCTGCACCGGTTCTGGGGCGTGGACTGCTACTCCAGCGAGGAAGGCCGCTACCTGAGAATCGGCAACCGCACGTTCTACGAGGACCCGGACCAGGAGGTTGAGCCCTCGGGACAGGTGGTGGTGGCCGTGGACGCCTGGGCCAGGTCCCTGGCCCAGAGCACCCTGCCCCGTTCCACGCCGACCATCTTCTGCACTCCAGACGGCCAGTGCACCCCTGCCGTAGAGCTGTGGCCCTCCCGTGATCTTGTATCCGACCCATCGGGCCATCCCAGCGTCGGCAGGCCCGAGAGCGTGGACCTGTGGCTGAGGCAGAACCCCGACGTGGCGGCCATCGACGGCAGGCTGGCCCACCGGCTGTTCCTGGCCCTCTGCCAGTTCCCGGCCATGCGGGCCTCCTGGCTCAGCGTGGTCGTCGGCGGCTCGCCCGGCGAGGTCTCCCGCCACCTGCGCCGTTTCGTGGACACCGGCTTGGTGGCGGTGTTCGACGGGAGGCACTACCTCTCGGAGCGGGGCATGAGGCGGGCGGCCAACATGAGCCGGATACTGCCCGCCGTGATCCGCCGTCGCCACGGTGCCTACCTGGGCCGCTGGTTCCGGGATCAGGAACAGCACCACAACGACGGCGTGAACCGCTTGGTGGTGCGTTTCGCACGGGAAGGCGTGGCCGTTGTCGCCGGCTGGCGTGGCGAGGTGAACGTGCCCGGCCTGACCCAGGTGCGGCCCGACCTGCTGGTGCAGGTCAGCCAGGGCCCCCTGGGAGCGGAGACCCACTGCATCGAGTTCGAGCGTTACTCGGTATCTCCCTCTGAAGTTGAGCGCAAGCTGGGACCCTACCGCCGCATGGCCCGGGCAATGCGTCCCCTGCCGCTGCTGATGGTGTGCGAGACGGCGCTGGCCCGGCAGAACTTCGAGGCCGTCGCCGGCGACCTGCCCATGCTGACCGCCACCCAGGAGGAGGCCCTGGCCGGGCCGCTCACCGGCCCAGTGACGGTGTGGAGCAGGGACGGAGTGACGGCGGCGCTCCACTTCCGGGGTTGACAGGCAGGCTTTTCGACGTTCGGCAAATGGTCGGCCGGGAGGGAAATGGATGGACCTCACGGGGACTCGGCGATCCGCTCCCGCAGGGCCTGAGTCTCCCTTCCATGTTGGCTGTTGCTGCACATCGGCTCCTCCTATAAGACCCGCCACGCCATCCTGCCTCAAAACCATCTCTAGCCTGTCATCCCTGCTTGAAGCCTATAGGATACGCAAACGATATACATGTTGGTTATAAAGAGACGCCATTGTGATGGAAATGATGATAAGCTTTTCCGGCTTACCTGCGAGTGCGACGTTACGAGCCGCGCCAGGATGCTGGAATTCTCAGGATGTAGAGGTCGAATTGTCATGGCCCTTGCCCTTCCCGGGTGCCGGGCTGATCATCTGCCGGTCCGGCCCTCGTCAACCAACTCTCGATTTCCTTTTGTCCTGCAGTTCCCTGCATTCGCGGCGCTGCCTGACGTAGCCGGAACGGCCTTGGTTTGCCCGCGTGTAGCGGGTAGCCGTTTCTTACCCCCCCCCCCCCCTGAAAGGGGTATGTAACGGCTGAAATTGGCTCCAAATGAACCTTGGGAACGCGCCGGAGAATCCGGCATTCTGGTGTTAGTCACACACCCAGACACCGGAGGTCCCCCATGCGCCTTCCCAGAGAAACCTATCAGATTCAGCAAACTATTGAAACGCATTTACCTCACCTCTCTCAGCCACAATTGGCCGGCTTGGCGCTGTGGGTCTGCGGGGCCATCCTCGCCGGCAGCGCCTGCCAGAACGCCGTCGCCTCGGCCCTCTCTCCCTGGGGCGGATGGAACAAATTTCGACAGTATCTCCGGGAGTGGCTCTACGACGGCAGCGACCGGGCCCGCCCCTGCAAAACCCAACTGGATGTAACCCTCTGCTTTGCGCCCCTGCTCCGCTGGGTCCTGGCCTGGTGGCATTCGGAACATCTCGCCCTGGCCATCGACCCCACCCTCAAGGGCGACCGGACCACCGCCATCGTCATCAGCGTCCTCTACCGCAGTTGCGCCATCCCCGTGGCCTGGCGCATCCATCACGCCACCCAGAAAGGCTCCTGGGCCGACCCCACCGTGAAGCTGCTCCAGGAACTGGCCCCAGCGGTCCCCAGGAACAAGACCGTAATCGTGCTCTGCGACCGGGGCATCGCCAGTCCCAAGCTGTGGAAACAGATACGCGCCCAGGGCTGGCATCCCGGTATGCGCTACCGGAAGAACATCACTTTCTGCGCCGACGGTGGCAAACGTTTGCCCGCCCATCGTTTCGTCTCCCGTCCCGATACGGCGTGGATCGGCCGTGGCACCGCCTTCAGCACCACCAAGGCCAAACGCCGGTGCACCCTGCTGGTGGTCTGGTACTCCGAGCAGGAGGAACCCTGGATCATCCTCACCGACCTGGCGCCCGACAAGGTGGGACCCAGCTGGTACGCCCTGCGCTTCTGGATCGAGCTGGGCTTCAAGGCCCTCAAGAGCCTGGGCTGGAAGTGGGACAAGACCCAGCGCACCGACCCCGCTCGCGTCTCCCGCCACTGGCTGGTGCTCTCGGTGGCCACCCTGCTGGCCCTGGCCTATGGCACCAGAGTGGAGGACGCCCATGACCGCAAAATCGCCCCGGGCAACCTGAGAAAGCCGCCCATGGCTCTGGCTCCCAATCACCGGGACCCTCGGAGCCGTCCGCCCCGCATCGTCAGCGTATTCCGCCACGGCGTCAACTGGCTGAGACGGCTGATGCTCAAGGGAAGGCTCTGGACCCAGGTCTGGCTGCTGCCCGAACCCTGGCCCACACCCAAGCCCAACCTGGAAATTACCTGCCACGCGCCCCCCTGAAAACCCTTTACATACCCCTTTCAGCCCCCCCCCCCCCCGACTTTCCGCCTCATCTAACCACCAAAACCGGGAGCCCGGTGCCCGTCACCCTGAGGAGGTGACGGCATGACTCCCACAACTGCCACCCCCTTCCTGCCCCGTTGGATCCTGCTCTCCCTTGCGGTGTTGCTTCTTGTCTTTGCAGCCGTGTTCCTGCCGGGTGTGCTGTCGGCAGACTGGAACCCGTTCAGTGCGCAGAGTGAGGATGGTTCCGAAGTCCCGGCCAAGCCCACCGGGTTGAGCGTTGCCACGGAGCAGGGCTCGCTGAACGTGTCTGCGGACTGGGACGACGTTGAGGGGGCTGACGACTACCTCGTGCGCTGGCGGCCCAATGGGGAGCGACTGAACGAGGGAGTGCGAACCCAGTCATCCAGCGCCGCCATCACCTTGGACGACTACGGCGAGTGGGTGGTGCGGGTCCAGGCCTGCAACGACGCCGGATGCGGGAAACCCACTTCGGAGCGGTTCAGTGTGGAACCGGCCCCCGAACCAACTCCCACGCCCACTCCAATTACCCCGAACCAACCTCCGGTATTTGATCGAAACAATATCAGAATCCATACCGTCTTGGAGAACTACGGGCCATTGATCTACGCGGGCGTTTACGTGTTGCGTGACCCTGAGAACGACCGGATTACCACCTCCCTCGCCGGAGCTGACGCCGCCAGTTTCTCCGCCTATGACATTCGGAGTGGCAACGAGGTGCGCGTCGGTCTGGACTTGAACGCCACGCCGGACTACGAGTCGCCGGCCGACGCCAATGGCGACGGAGTGTACGAGGTAACCATTCAAGCTACCGACGCGGGCGGGAGCGGGGAGACCACGAAGTTGGACGTAACGGTAACCGTCCTGGACGTGGACGAGGCGCCGGTGATCACCGGTCCGGCCACGGTGAGCTTCGCCGAGCATTCCGGGTCCGGCGTGGGCCAATACTCGGCTGCAGACCCTGAGGGAGGGACGGCCACGCAGACCCTGGGCGGAACGGACGCGGCGAGCTTTACTTTCGCCGACGGCACGCTCACGTTCAACGCCGCCCCGGACTACGAGACCAAGGATTCGTACTCGGTGACCCTCACCGCATCGGACGGGACGAACACCTCGACCTTGGGCGTGACCATAACGATCACCGATGTTGACGAGACTACTGTCAACTTTGGCCCGGTGGTCGATGACCAGGCGGAACGGTACCAGGGCTTCACCGGAACGGACAATGCGCCCCGGGGCACCCTGGTCAGCAAGGTCTACGACGGCATCTTTTCCGACCCCAACGGCGACACGCTGACCTACACCGTCTCGATCCCCGCTGACCGCAGCGGGCTGGTGGATACGGTGTACGTCCTGAAAAGCGCCCAGCGGGTGTTCATACGGCTGGACGCCGACGACGACTGGGGCGCCGTCACCCCCGCGCTGCCAAAGCCGCTGGTCACCACGGTGACGCTGACGGCCACCGACCCCGGCGGTCTCTCCGCCTCCGTGACGGGGGAGTTCCGCACCAACTGGGAGGCCGCACCTGCATCCGCTCTGTCGTCCGTCTGCGACCGGACGCCCCAGGTGAGGGACGTCCTGGTGAAGCTCCTCGGCAAGGCCTGTGAGAACATCACCGCTGAGGACTTGTCACGGGTGACCAGGCTGGGCCTATCGAACACGGGGCTGCGCTCGCTGAGAACCGAAGACTTCTCCGGCATGAGCAGCCTGAGGGAAGTGGATGTGTCCAGCAACTCGTTCACGGCGTGGACCGATGTCTGCGGCACTGGCAAATGGGGCGACAGTGTGACGGACATCAACCTGAATAACAACAAGGATATCGGTGGCACCGGCGCTGCGCTTCCGGGGAACTGCTTCGTTGGTGCGCCCAACCTGAAGACCTTGCATCTGGCCGGTACCCGGATCAACTCGCTGCCCGCCAATGCGTTCGGCGCCACGGGCAGCAGGCTGACAGACCTGTGGTGGCTGGACCTCAGCCGGAACCAGATCGCAACCCTCGACGTGAACGTATTCGACGGCCTGAGCAATCTCTGGTATCTGGACCTGGGCCGAAACGAACTCACCTCTACCGGGTTGCCGGCGTCCGCGACGGCAAGTGTGTTCGAGGATTTGTCCAGCCTCGAGTGGCTGGCGCTCAACAACCAGTTCGAACAGGACGAGGACAACGAGTTCGAGCCCAAGACCACTGCCCTGCTGACCAGCCTGAACGCAAACGTGTTCACCGGCCTGACCAACCTGAAGGAGCTGGACCTGGCGAACAACGGATTCACAAAGACCTCGCCGAACATACTGCCCGACGGAGTGTTCACGCCCCTGACCAGCCTGGAGGGCTTGGCGCTGTTCGGCAACGACGGCGCGCCCTGGACTGTCGCCCAGTTGATAGCCAAGGGCGTCAGAAACAACGGAACCAACCTGCAGGCAGTCGTCCTTCAGGATGAGGCCCCTCCCGGCAATTTCGAGGTCGAGCCGGGGGACGGCAAGATCACGCTCAGTTGGACTAAACCCAGCGGCACCGGCACAACCCACCAGTACCGGTACCAGACCCGGGACCCCGACGCCGCCAACCCGAGATGGTCCGACTTCAGCGCCTGGACGGATACCGGCACTCCCACCGATGACGGGACGGGCACGCTGGAGGTTGACGTCACCGGGCTGACCGCCGGTCACAACTACTTCTTCCAGATCCGCTCGGTGAAGAGCGGGGCCCACAGCTTCCACGCCAACGCCAACTACGACTCCGTGTCATACGGCACGTCGGGGGTGGACCGGCTGGTCGGCGTGTTTGGTCCTGACTACATCGTCGGCCTGGCCGGCAACGACCACCTCATAGGCGGCGGGGGCAGCACCGAGAAGCTGGAGGGCGGAGACGGCGACGACGTGCTGGACGGCAGCCAGTCCAGTAACGCCGCCCTGAGCGGCGGCGCCGGCGACGACACGCTGTTCAGCGGCTATGGCGCAAATCTCGACGGCGGGGCCGGAACGGACATCGTATCCTACGCGAGAGCGGACGTCGGGGTGACCCTCGACCTGGCCGACGCCACCAATAACGAGGATATAGCCAGGAGCAACACCTTCACCAGCATCGAGCGGTACGACGGCTCGGTTTACGACGACAGCTTCACCGGCGACGGAAACGCCAACGTGTTCGAGGGCGGCGCGGGAGATGACACCCTGGACGGCGCCGCCGGCAGCGACACGGTAAGCTATACCGGTTCCAGCGCAGCGGTAACCGTGAGCCTCAACGACAATACGACGAGCGGCGGCGATGCCGAAGGCGACACCATCTCCAACTTCGAAAATATCACCGGCTCGGATTACGACGACACCCTCACCGGCGACGCAAACGCCAACGTCCTCGGAGGCGAAGGGGGCGACGACACCCTGGAGGGCCTTGCCGGCGGGGACACTCTGAACTGCGGCGACGGCGTCGACACGCTGTCCTACGCCTCCTCCAACGCCGGGGTGACGGTAAAACTGTTCGAGAATACCGCCAGCGGCGGCCACGCCGCCAGTGACACCATCTCCAACTGTGAGAACCTGACCGGCTCGGCGGTCGCCGACACCCTGGCCGGCGACGCAAATGTCAACGTCCTCAAGGGCGCCGCGGGAGCAGACGCCCTCACCGGCCGCGGCGGCGACGATGTGATCGAGGGCGGCGCGGGGGGCGACACGAAGAACGGCGGCGCCGGCACCGACACGGTAAGCTATGCTGGTTCCAGCGCCGCGGTAACCGTGACCATCAACGGTACGGTAAGCGGCGGCGATGCCGCGGGGGACACCCTCTCCAACTTCGAGAACATCCTCGGCTCGACGCACGCCGACACCCTCACCGGCGACGCGAACGCAAACGTGATCGAGGGCGGCGCGGGCGGCGACACGCTGGACTGCGCCGGCGGCAGCGACACGCTAAGCTATGCCGGTTCCAGCGCCGGGGTAACCGTGAACATCAGCGACAGTACGGCAAGCGGCGGCGATGCCCAGGGGGACACCATCTCCAACTGCGAAAATATCACCGGGTCGGAGTACCACGACTTTCTCACCGGCGACGCCAACAACAACGTGATCACGGACTTGGGGGGCGCTAGCACGCAGTGGGGAGGCGCGGGCGACGACAGACTAATCGGAGGCTCTGGTGAGGACAAATTGTGGGGCCAGGACGGCGACGACACCTTAATGGGAGGCCCAGGCACGGACCAGCTCGGGGGCGGTCCCGGCGCCGACATCTTGAACGGCGGCACCCTAGACCAAAAAAGGTGGGAGGGAGACTGGGTCGATTACACGGAAAGCGATGCTGGTGTAACCGTGAACTTGACCACGGGCAAGGGCACCGGCGGCCACGCCGAGGGCGACACGTACATCTCCATTGAGGGCGCGTGGGGCTCGGTACACGATGACACGTTGATCGGCAACGCTGACAACAACTGGTTTATTGGATTTGGCGCCGACGACAGCTTCGACGGCGGAGCCGGCTATGACATGGTATTTTACTACTGGCCATGGATAGATTCTGGTATCACATTCGACCTAACCACACCATCCAACAACACTGGCCAGGCCGTCGGCGACACCTTCACCAGCATTGAGGAATTTCTAATGACGCTAGGTCCTGACATCGTCATTGGCGATGCCGAAGACAACATTTTTCAGGGCTATTATGGTGATGACAACATCAAAGGCATGGACGGCAATGACACCATCAGAGGCAATAATGGCGCCGACACCCTCATCGGTAACCGCGGCGACGACACGTTGTATGGTAATGCCCATAACGACGATATGTACGGCGGTTTTGGCGACGACGTCCTGTACGGCGGAAGCGGTAATGACGCCGTTCAAGGTCAGGAAGGCAACGACACGTTGTATGGCGGGTCGGGTGCTGACACATTGGAAGGCGGAGACGGCGACGACACCCTGGAAGGGGGATCCGGCAGCGATACATTGTGGGGTGAAGGCGGCACGGGGGACACCTTGTCCTACGCCTCTTCGGGCGCTGGGGTCACGGTCAACATCGCCGACCGGACCGCCAGCGGCGGGCACGCACAGGGAGATACGGGACTTGGCGGATTCGAGAACCTGATCGGCTCGGCCCACGCCGACACCCTCACCGGCGACGCAAACGCCAACGTGATCGAGGGCGGCGCGGGCGACGACACCCTAGAGGGCCTTGCCGGTGCCGACACCCTGAGGGGCCAAGCGGGCAACGACACGGCGTCCTACGCCTCTTCGGGCGCCGCGGTTACGGTCCACATCGGCAACAATACCGCCAGCGGCGGCCATGCCGCAGGCGATCGCCTTTTCGACATCCTGAACCTGATCGGCTCGGCCCACGCCGACACCCTCACCGGCGACGCTAACGCCAACGAGATCTACGGCGGCAACGGCGACGACATCCTGGAGGGCCTTGCCGGTGCCGACACCCTGAGGGGCCAAGTGGGCAACAACACGGTGACCTACGCCTCTTCGGGCGCCGGGGTTACGGTCCACATCGGCAACAATAGCGCCAGCGGCGGCCATGCCGCAGGCGATACCTTTTTCGGCATCCAGAACCTGATCGGCTCGGCCCACGACGACACCCTCACCGGCGATGCAAACGCCAACGAGATCTACGGCGGCAACGGCGACGACACCCTGGAGGGCCTTGCCGGCGCCGACACCCTGAGGGGCCAAGCGGGCAACGACACGGCGTCCTACGCCTCTTCGAACGCCGGGGTTGCGGTCAACATCGCTACCACTAACGGCAGCGGCGGCCATGCCTCAGGCGATAGCCTTTTCGGCATCCAGAACCTGATCGGCTCGGCGCACGCCGACACCCTCACCGGCGACGCAAACGCCAACAGGATCACGGGCGGCGCGGGAGCAGACACCATCAATGGCGGGGCGGGTGCAGACACGCTGGACGGCAGCGCCGGCACCGACACGGTAAGCTATGTCGGTTCCGACGCCGCGGTAAACGTGAGCATCAACGGTAACGCGAGCGGCGGCCATGCCGCGGGGGACACCATCTCCAACTTCGAGAATATCACCGGCTCGGCGCACAACGACATCTTCACCGGCGACGGAAACGCCAACGTGCTCTGGGGCCGCGAGGGCAACGACACCATGTCCGGCGGCGGCGGCAACGACAGGCTCAGGGGCGGCGCGGGCAACGACCTCCTGGCTGGTGCCGCCGGCACCGATGAGTTCATCTTCTTCGGCAGTTTCGGCAATGACACCATTTCCGCTTACGCCTCGGGGGAGAAGATCTGGATATGCATCGGTTCCGGTAAAGGCAATGGCAATGGACAGGTCAATTGGACAAGCGCGGCCGACGGCGTCAACTGGAAAATCACGGTTACCAGCAAGGACAACAGCGGCAACAGTACCTCGGATGGCGTCATCACTCTGCTCGTGAACAGCTCAGGCCCGGGCAGCAACGTAGCGTGGGCTAACCCCACCGGCGCCACGTGCAGTTTCTAGGGACTAGGACAAGGCGGGGGCGAAGGAGCTTCGCCCCCGCCGGTCTGCAGCCCGCGGCGGTGCACCCGAACCGAGAAATAGGCGGTGTCGCTGAACACCGGAACCATTGCTGCGCGGTCCCGAATGGCCACCGAACTGTCCTACGACGGTCCGGACCACGACCCCAACCAAAAGGTGGACTGCCAGGGCTGGGCGGGCAGACAAGCAATGAACGAATGCACCATTCGCCACAGCAAAGACGGTTCCTCCGATGGCGCCAGCGTCAGGAGGCCACATGAGGTCCAGGAAAACCTCGATCCCATTCAACGCCTGACGACCAGTACGCAGTACCAATTGCAGATCAGGTCCCACAACGTCAACACCCATGGCGCGGGCCCCGCTGGGTGCCGCCACTACCGATTGACCGGCCGACGCTGCCGCTCGAACACCGGAATGGGCGGCTGGTCCGATGCGGGACGCCGCCAGCGCCGGCCTGATTGAGAGCGGGCAGGAGACGATGACATGACCACGAGCAGCCTCCCCGAACCGGTGGTGGAAGCGGCACGGGACCTGCACTTCATCTGCGACGCGCTCAACGTGCTTACTCCAGTGGCGCAGGTCCTCGAGACCGACGACCAGACCAAGGCCACCCAGATCGGCTGGGCCTACTCCGCGGTGGCGGAGGCCTACGAGCTGGCCGCCGGCGTACAGCGCGACCCCAACCGCTACGGGCTGGACGCTGTCGTGGGGGCGCTGGTGGTGCTGATGCTCCGGCGCATCGCCCGCGACCTCGAAATGGAGACCGACCTGTGGAACAACGCCTGACCGCCGCCGAGCGCGATAGCCTGCGCCACACGAAACTCGAAACCCGCCCCAGCTAACAAGGGACCGGCAGAATGCCGAGGCAACGGATCTACTACAACATAGATACCTATGAGTTTCCAGACGACTTCCCGCAGCGCCTGGAGAGGTTCCGGGAGGAGTCGGGGCTGCCCTGGTCGGAAATAGCCCGCCGCATCGGCGCCTATCCACACACGTTGTGGCGCTGGAGGAACCTGGGAATCCGGCCCAGCGCCGAGCACCTGATGGCGCTACTGCAGCTGGCCGACGAGCTGGGCCTCCGCCACCTGCTGACCGGGTAATCCGGTACGTCTTATGGAAGCGCCTTTGGCCTGAAACGCCAAAAGGGCCGCATATATGCACTGTCGGGGAGGTACGCTGAAATAGCGTCCCTCCCCTATTCTCCCAAGTACAGGGCGAGCGGCGTCCCCTAGAACAGACGCAGCGTCTCAGGTTGCTGCTGTTCCGCCGCCGTCTCACTCTCGTCCGTGACACCCTGGGCCGTCGCCTGCTGGCGGCGGTTCCGCTGCCGGGGCGGGTGAGTGGGCTTCACGTAGGCCGGATGCCTGGGTTCCTCCTCCCAGATGGCCCGGGCCCTTGCCACCACCGCCGGAAACTGGTCGGCCAGCTCGAACAGGTCCGGGTCGTCGAAGGACTCGATGTGGGGGTCCGCCGAGGGCCGCTGCACGCCGATGACGGCGCGCCCGCCCCGGATGGACAGGACCACCTTCAGCTCATCAGTGGTTTCCGTGTCGGCTGGGGTGGGCTGCTCCTCGGCGTCGTCAGCAGTTCCGGGTTCCTCAGCGTCGGTGTCCGTGTCGTCTTCCGGTTCTGCGTCGGCTTCCGTGTCTCCCGCCTCATCCGTAGCACCTCCGGCTGGAAGCTCCTCTAAAGCGTCGTCAGGCGAATCATCCGCCGCAGTACCGAATAGGAACTCTTCGGCGCTCACCGCGTCCTGCGTTCCGGTTTCGTCAGTCATGGTCTCTCCTTCGCTTGGCGATGAGTCCCCTTGAGACCCGCGCTTGATCTCTTCCAGGGTCCGGGGTTCCCAATAGAGGTCGCGTTCCACTGCAGGAACGCCGCCGAAGACGGTGGTTTCCGCCAATTCGGTGAGGTCGAAGTAGCCGATTTCCTTTTCAAATCCCTCCACCAGGCCGAAGCACTGGCCCGTAGCGGGGTCCATTTCCGTGATGTACTAGGTCCAGCCGTTGTAGGGGCTGAACAGCTTGGCCGGGGCCAGCACCTCATCGTAGTCGCGGGCCTTCTCGTTGGTGCCGAGGGCGGGGATGGTGTCGGCCAGCTTCTGCGTCATCAGCTGGTGTCCCCGCTTTCCGCTGTGTTCGTCCTGCCACATGGCCGCGTCGGTATCCTTTTGGTCGGTCATGGTTGCTCATCTCCTTATTGGTTCTGTGGGTTGGGGTTGGCTCGCGCCAGTCAGGCGGAGTCGGTGCGCTCTACCAACCGGGCCACCGCCTCCGGGGTGACGTAGGTGGGGGTGACCGTGCCCAGGTCCATGTCCAGGTAGAGGCCCAGGAATGGGCAGGTGCCCGCCACCATGCGGCGGACCACTTGCAACACCAGCGAGGCCATCATCTGGTTGATGGTGGGGTCCTGGTCGGTCAGGTCCAGGGCTGCCGCGCAGTCCACGTCGGGCGGACGGGTGGACACGGCGGTCAGCAGGTCAGGGCGTTGCAGCGTGGGCGCCGGGGCCAGGTGGCAGGTATCGCCGGTGAAGGGTGGTTCCTCCAGGACCACCCTCTCGGCCACGTTGCCGACGAGGACCTGGCCCCAGTTGGTGTCGTTGCCCGCGTCGATGAGCCAGCGGCAGGGGTCTCCGGGCAGGCAATCGGCCATGGCCCGACGGGCGGCGGCGTTGTCGGCGCAGCCGATGATCAGGCCGTCGTGGGAGGAGAGGCCGGGGTAGCGGCACTCTTCCTCCCGGAAGGGATAGACCGAGTAGCCAATGGGCCGGTCGTAGGCTTTCGCCAGCCGGTCGGCCAGCGCCTGGCTTTTGAACTTCCCGATATCATCGGCGTGGAAATTCTGGCGGAGCAGGTTGTGGGGTTCCACCCGGTCGTGGTCCACCATGACTACGGTGGCGTCGCGGCCCTGGAACAGGCGGCAGAGGCCCTCGGCGACGAAGCCGCCGGTACCGCCGCAGCCGACGACGGTGATCCAAGGGTTGTCCAGCAGGAATTGGTTGTCTAGGTAGTAGGGCATGGTTGCGTTACCTCCTTATATTTGTGGGTTGCTTGATGTTGGTTCGGATTTCTGGCCCGGTAGCCGCGGACCCGGTGAGAGCGGGCCGTCGAAGACCTGGGACCAGTGCAGGGGCGCGAAGTGGCCGTAAACGCCGACGCGAAGGGCCATTTCGGGCGCAGGGGCATCCAGGCGTCCCACGACGCCGTACACGCGGAAGCCCTGCTCGTCCCGGTCGTCGGTGGCTGAGAAGAAGGCCCGGTGTCTGCCGTGGGAGTGGAACTCGGCAACGACGCCGGTGGGCGGCTGGTAGGTGAGAGAAGCCGACGTTCCTTCCTGCGGCGGCACCACCAGCCGGTAGGCGCCCCCGTCCCACCGGACGGCGAAGAACCGCTCGGTGTCCGGCGCCGCTAGCATCCAGCCCAGCCCGAGCTCGAAGACGTGGGCCGGTATCGGGCCGTGGGCCAATTCCAGCTTTTCGGACACGGGCGCCAGACCCCGCACCTCGGCGGGAGCGACCAGCATTCGCGCCGTAAGGTGGGCGCTCTCCGACTGGACGTAGAGGCCGCCGGAGCCCAGCACGTAGTCGTAGCCCACGCCCTGGGTTCCGGAGAGTCCGGCGGGTTGGTTCACCAGGTAGCCCACCGGGGCAGCGCCGAGGCTAGGGGTAGTAGCCCCGTCTCCCTTCGCTGGCCGCCATGACGTGGCCCACAGTGCATTGGGGAACCAGGTCCTCAACCGGGTACTCAGCCATTCCATCAAATTCCTCCCATAACGCATTCAGGTTGTCGGGGTGTCGCTTCGACCGGTCCTTGGTATCTCCGGTAAGGGAGAAGAAGGACTGGAAGAAGGACTCGGGTATACGTCCCACCTCCTCTGGGAAGCGGTGGCTGCCAGGGCAGACCCGGCCGTCGCGGAAGACGTTGAAGGCGGGAGCGCGGTAGAGCTGCTGCTCGGGATCCGTGGGCCGTTCCAGGGCGGCGTAGACCCAGGGGGCCCGGCCCGGCGAGCAGACGAAGACCAGTCCCGGCATGGGCAGCCGGAGCCGGGCGGGAGGCTGGAACGCCTCCCGTTGCAACGCCACCGGCCACACCTGGGGCGGGCGCCACAGGGCCACCACCCGGCCGGTCTCCCCCTGGTTCCACCAGAGGGCGTTTTCGGGCAAGAGACCCGACGAGAATCCCAGGTGCCGGATGAACACGTTGGCGATCTCATCCGCCGAGACGGTCCTGACCCAGTTGCGGTCAGCCTCGAATCCCCGCAGCAGGATGGTTCCCTGGTAGACCTCCAGTTGGACTTGGAGCTGGTCCCGGGGCAGATCGTCCGGGCCCGGCAGGGAACACTCGGTCCGGTGAGTGTCATTGGTCGTCATCATCGTTTTCCTCCAGTTGTGTTGTTGGTTCGGGCAGCCGGGGCAGGATGAATTCCAGCAGTTCGGCGAACCGGCTGGGCAAGTCTCCTTCCAGCCAATCGGCCAGCTTCACCACCGAGTCCATCAGCGCACTGGCCCTCTGCCACTCCTCGGTGCCCTCAGCGATGATTTCCTCTTCCCAGGGATCGGAGAAGCCGTCGTAGTCGCCATCCTCAAAGGAGTGGTCGAGAAAGAAGTTGCCGGTCTCGGCCCTCACCCAGGCGGCGGCCTGGGCCGCGCCCGCATACCTCGTGTCCTGCACCGCCTCGGTGAGGACATCCAGGGGAATGCCGCCCGTAGGTATGCGGAGTAGGGTTTCCTGGGGGATGCACCGGGCGGCGGACTCCAGCCAGGCCGTGCGCAGCCCGCCGGGTTCGTCGCTGTAGAAGTCGGGGAGTTCGGCCAGCAGCGCCAGCGCCGAGAACCCCTCCCGGCAGCCGTCCCACATCTCATGCAGCCCGTCGTAGCCGATGCCGATCAACTGGAAGGGGATGCCTCGCCTAAGCCAGGTGAAGGGCGGGTCCTCGCCCTCGTCCACGTAGAATTCAAGATAGGGGGCGTAGAGGGGAAAGTGGCGCTCCTCGAAGAGCCGGGCGAAGCGTTCCAGCCGCTCCCCCACGTCGGGTATCGCCAGCATCGTTTCCGCCTTGTCGGGAAAGAGTCGGTGGGCCAGCCCGGCGAACCAGGCGTAGTCCTCGGCGTAGCCCAGCCGGACGATCAGCTCCCTCAGCGACGGCGGACGCCGCAGGAGCCTTTCGGCCAAGTTGCTCAGTGCCGGCGGGGCCGCAGTTGCCATTTCAGCGCCTCCAGCAGCCGGTTGGTTGCGGTGGCATAGTCCTGGGCCTGGGCGCAGGCCAGTTCCACCTCCCCCTGGCGGGCCGCCGCCGCGTCCAGGTCCAGCCCGCCGTCGGGCAGGGTGAGCTCCGCCGCCAGCTCGGTGATTTTCAGGCCTGCCGACGGAATATCTGCCAGCAGACCTGCGAAGGTCAGGTTGTCCATCTGTACTGCCTCCTAGCTATGGGCAGAGGCGAAGGCCCCCTTGGTGCCCACCCGCCGCTGGAACTCGAAGATGGTGTCCTCGCCCCGGGTGGTCTCCTTGACCGAGGCGTTTGCGATCTCGCCGTAGAAGTCGGCCAGGGTCGCTTTCACCTGCTCCACGCTCATTTCCGGGTCAGGGTCGGGGAACTCGCGGTCGTCGTACACAAAGATGCGTGCCATGATTGGTCTCCTTTAGTGAATGGTGCTGTTTCGGTTGGGTTGCGTTGTGCGGGGAGGCCGCCGTTTGGTTGGCGGCCTCTCCCGGGTGCCTTTACGGTCTAGCGGCCTGCTCCCACCAATTCCTGTTCCTGTTCCTTTTCCAGGGCCCAATCGAACAGGGACGCGGCGGCCGGCTGGGACTTCCCCTTCCGTCCGTTGGGCCGCGCCGGTTCCTCGGACAGGAACTCAGCCCACGAGAAGAGGGACTGCTGCCCTTCGGCGGGCGCAACGTCTTGGTGGCCGTTACCGTAGCCGTTGGCGTAGTGGCCGTTACCCAAGACCAGCTCCGCCGTCGCCTCGATGCCGTCGCCATGTCTGCTGTTTTTGGAGTAATGCCCGTTCCGGTTGACCGTGACGGTCTCCGGCTCAACCTCGACGACCTTCCAGTTGTCGTCCACCAGGAGCTCCTCGGCGCTGGCCTCGGTGTCCCGCGCGCGGGCGAACACGTCCTCCAGCGATTCGCCATCGGCGTCGGTCTCATCGCGGCTGACGATCTGCCTTGCCAGGGCCAGCATCAGATCGTCGCCGTCGTCGCCGAAGGCGGCCAGCCCGTCCTCGGGCAGTTCCCCCTCCACCGCCAGCGAAGATTGCAGCTTCTTGGCCACCAGCTTGAGCGCTTCAGCCTGGATGGTGTTCCGGTAGGCCATAAACACCACCTTCACCGGGCGCTTCTGCCCGATGCGCCAGGAGCGCCGCGACGCCTGCCGCATGGTGTAAACGCTGTAATCCGTCTCGAACCAACAGAGAGTAGGAAAATCGATCAGGTCCAGGCCGGTCTGCACCAGCCTGGGGTGGCAGATGAGCACGTCGATGCCCTGCTTGACCCGTTCCTCCACCCAGGCTTCCCGCCGGTCCGGGGCCACCGAGTCCGCCTTGAGCACCGCCACCCGAAACCCGTGGGTGGTCAGGAACTGCTCCATCCGCTCGGTGATATCCCGGGTTCCCGTGTGGGTGGCGTAGACCAGCACCTTCCTGCCGGCCAGCCGCTCGGCGGCCACCAGGTCCACCAGCGCCTGCTCCTTGGGGTAGAGCTTGTCCTCGGACAGGGGCGGCATCTGTATCAGCACGTTGCCGGTCTGGGGGACGAATACCGTCTCGCCCCGGGTGCAGCCGTCTGGGTAGGCCAGCAGGGTTTGCAAATACGTGGCCAGCAGCCGTTTGGAACCCGTGGCCAAGGCCGCCGCGAGCGCCTGGCGCAGGGTGTCGAACACCAGGTCGTAGGCCTTGCGCTGGGAGAAGCCGGTGTGGTCCGTCTCCCGGTCCATGCCCGACAGCAGCACCTGCTCTTCGTAGGGCGGCAGCCCCGAGGCCACGTCGGAGAGCCTGAGAAATACGCTGTTGCCGATCAGGTGAAACAGGGCAGAGGGCGCCAGGCCGGGACGCTCCCGCACCGTCTTGCGGTATCCCTTGCGGCGGCTGTTGCGCCCGTCCTCGAAGGCGTCGCCGTCGTCGGAGTGGCGCACCGTCTCCTCCAGGAAGCCGTAGCGCTGTATCCAGCGGCCTTCCTCCGATCTGCCAAACTCGGCCCGGATGTCCGGCGAGAACCGGTACAGCAGGTGGAAAAGGGTCGAGGAATAGCCGCCGGTGAGCGTTCCGGTAAGAGTGAGGGACTTGCCGCAGGCGTCGGCCAGCACCCCGGCGGCGATGCCCTGAGCCGAACCCCTTCCCTTATACTCATGGACCTCGTCGCCTATAAGCAGGTCAAAAAAGTCCCGCATCCTGACCTTCACGTAGTCGGCCAGGGGAAACCGTTTGGGGCCGCTGCCGTCGGCCTGCCACAGCGCCGAGCGGCACAGGTGGCAGGTGCGCCGCTTGCGTCGCATTTCCTCGGCGGTCAGGGGAACCCCGTCCCTGTCTACCACCTGGGCGTAGCAGGTGGGGCAGCAGGGGATCTTGAAGGGCTCGCCGGTCTGCTCGTCCCGTACCAGCTTGCCGCCGTAGCCGTTGAAGCCCGCCGTGGCCCAGCGTTCGATTACGGCGGGCTGCCAGCGGTAGGACAGCTTGGCCCGTTCCCGGGACATGATGGCGAAGAGGGGCGCGGGACCCACCGACAGCCGCAGCCGCTCCAGGTCGGTGATGGAGGCGACGATGGCGGCTCGCGCGCCCGGCACCGTGTCCTCCACCTCCCGCTTCCACTTTCGCGTGAGGTGCGGCGGGCAGAGGATCAAAATCCGACGGAAGCCAGCGGCGTGGGCGGCTGCAGCGCCGATGAACGTCTTGCCGGTGCCCATCTCGCCGACGACGGTGGTGCCCCTATGCGCCTGGAGGGAGAGGGCCGTGCCCTTGATGGCGTCTTCCTGGCCGCCCATGGGCGTGCGCAGCAGCCGGGGCAGCCTGACCGGGGTTTCCGAGGGCCGGTAGAGAGGCGGGTAGGAATCCACCACCCGCTTGGCTATGGCGTCCTTGAAGGTGTCGATGAAACCGGACAGGTTCATGGTATTCTCCTTGACGTGAGGGTTGCCGTTGGAAAAGCGAGGCCCCGCCGGTTTCATCCACCGGCGGGGCCTTCGTGTGCGGCTGGCTCGGCAGCCGTCAATTCAGTTGTTGTCGCGGGCGCGTCAGGCGGCGATGTCGGTGATCTCCCCGCCGTCCAGGTCCAGAGCGACCACGGTGGTCTTCAGCCGCTCGCGGTAGACCTCGGTGTTCTCCGTCTCCTCGGCCAAGACCATCTCCTTGGTGGTCCTCCCCTTGACCAGGATGCGCTGCCCGTCGGCCTCCAGCACCAGGTTGTCGAGAAAGCCCGCTGCGACCAGCATGGCCAGGTGACCACGGCGCAGGGGCATCAGGGGCCGGGTACGCCGGTCGTCGGCAGGCCAGAGGGTGTCCCGCACCTCCTGGCTGGTCCACAGGCCCGCCTTCCGAGCCTCGGCGACCGCCGCCAAGGGGTCCACGGTGCGAGTGGCGAAGAGGATGTCCCCGGACGGAACCACCGGCGGGTCGTAGACCGGGT
Organism: Dehalococcoidia bacterium; assembly: GCA_965207865.1. Taxonomy (GTDB): domain Bacteria; phylum Chloroflexota; class Dehalococcoidia; order Lucifugimonadales; family UBA3495; genus VXOI01. The sequence goes on along the minus strand of CBDBNP010000006.1, from coordinate 949,437 downwards.
AGGGACGGTAGGAGAACTCCTCCGGCTCGCCGAAGGACCACTCTCGCACCTGCTCCTCGGCGTAGGGGTCCGGGCTGGGCTCGGACTTGCGCCGTCCGATCAAGACCACCTGGTCGAAGACTTCCCTTTCCGGATTCGGGAACGCCCAGCAGCGGATGTCCCGGTAGTGGGAGGAGAGGTACCGGGCGGAGACGGCCAGCCGCTGTTTCGGGACGATGAACAGCAGCAGCCCGCCCTCGGTGAGATACCGCGTGGTGTACGTCAGGAAGGCGTGTTCGGTGCGCTTGTCCTCGGCATCGAAATCATAGGGCGGGTTGAGGAAAAGCACGCCGAAGGCATTGTTGGCGATGGTGGTGGCGAAGAGATCGCAGGCCAGGGCGCGGTCCAGGACCTCCGAAGCCTGCTCCGCCCGGTCGCGGTGCAGCTCCACCCCGAAGGTCTCCACCGGCACCGTGCTACGATCGCGCAGCAGGTCCGCGAACTGGGCCAGCGCGTCCCCTGCCCCGCAGCAGGGGTCCAGGACCCGCAGAGCGTCGGCGTTGCGGGGGCGGCCCCGGGCCCCGTAGAGCAACTGGGCCACCAGGTCAACCACCCGGGGCGGCGTGGGATAGTACCCGCCCTTTGCTTGAGCAGCGAGTCTCATGTCTGTCCTCCTCTACCTGTATGGATTAATGGATTCGGTGGGTTACTCTGAACGGGTTGTTTTGGGTTCGCTGGCGGGAGGCGTGGACGGCGCCAACCGGCAGGGACCGGGCTGGCAGAAGTGGCACCCCCACCGTATGTTTTCGGGTGAGGCCAGCATCTCCATGCTCAGGGCGACGAGGACCACCGCCGCGCCGCACTCGTTGCAGTGATAGGTCTCGCCGGCGTGGATGTCCTTGTCGGTTTCTTCCATCTGGCAGAACCGCGCCCCGCAGGAGGGGCAGGGGAAGTACAAGGTTTGGTTATCGGCCATTTCGCTACCTCCCGTTGCTGTGGTTGCCGTTGGCGTGGTGTCCGTTGGAATAGTGGTTCAGACCCACCACCTCGCCCTTGGCGAGGGTGCGCTGGAAACACAGCACCTGGCAGGTGTCCTTGTCCTTGGCGCACTGGACGCAGAAAACGGTGAGCAGCTCGGCGCGGTTGGCGACGGTGACGCGCTTCACCAGCACCTCCGAGCCGTCCTCCATCTCGTGGCGGTAGAGTTTATCGCCGGGGTTGCTCCAGTCCCCCTCCGTCGCGGGCCGGTAGAAATGGGGCTGCCCGCTCGAAGTCAGGTGGTCGGCGGCCCCGTGGGGGCAGAACCGGCAGGTGTCGCCGTCCGGGGAGAAGAGCTGCCAGGCCTTCCAGTTGCGGGCGCGGCGGCGCTTGTTGCCCCGCTTCACCGGGTTCAAGGTCCTATCCATCGTTGCTATCCTCCTTGTCGGTGTCGTTGTTGCGATCGTTGTCGTGGGAGTCGAGCGTTAGCGTCCCCGCCGCCACCGCTGCCGAAAGGTCGGCCTTGAGTTCCTCGCCGTTGGGGTTGCAGGTGTAGGCCAGCAGACCGGCGGACTCCAGGGGGACGATCTCGCCGGTATCCAACCCCCGGCGCCAGAGCCAGTCCCGCCAGGTGCGGTGGAGTGGCAGGGGGCTGCGACGGTCCAGGAAGCGGTGGTGCAGCGTTGGCGCGTCGGCCTGGTCCTGGGCCAGCAGCAGAAAGTCGTCGCGCTCGAAACTGAACTCGGCCAGCCGCGTGTAAACGAGCGCATGCCAGCCCCGGCTGGCGGGGAGCCGTACGATCCGGGTGGTCCAGGTGCCCACGGTGTGGTGGGGCACCTGGCACCGTTGGTATCCGCCGGAGAGGGCCATGCCCTCCACGCCCTTGATGATGTAGGCGGCGTCGGGAGGCTGCTTGAGCAGGGAGGCCCAGATGGCCTTGAGGGCGGTCTGCGGTCCCACCATGGACAGGAACCAGAGACCCTCGGTGTCCGGGTCGCGGGCATAGGCGTCGGCGGTGGCCGAGTAGCCGCCGGCGTTGATGGTGAACAGGTCCTCGCCGTTCAAGGCGGGTTGCGTCGGAATCATGGGTTGCCTCCTGTAGGTGAAGGTGTGGGGAGGGGCGGGGAGATCAGGAGTCCCCGCGTGGGGGCCGGCGGCCCAGCGCCGGTCTCGGTGGAAAAGGGTTAGTCGCCGAAGAGCTTGCCTTCCTTGAGGCTGACCCACCTGTCGTCGCCGATGACGATGTGGTCCAGCAGGTCGAAGCCCAGCAGCTTGGCGCCCTCGAAGATGTCCTTGGTGATGGACACGTCGGCGCCACTGGGCGTGGGATCTCCCGACGGATGGTTGTGGACGATGATGATGCTGGTGGCGCATTCGATGATTGCGTGCCGCAGCACCTCGGCGGGCCTGACCACCGACGAGTTGACGTTGCCGATGTAGATGACCCGCTGGCCCGTCACCTGGTTGCGGGTGTTGAGCAGCAGCACCCTGAGCTGCTCCTGGGCCAGTCCGCTCATCTCCGGGGCCAGCAGGTTGTGGACATCTTCCGGGCAGTTGATCTGCGGCCTGTCGGCGGGGCGTTCCGGCTGGAAGGCCACCTGGTAGCGGGCCGCCAGTTCCCCCAGCAGGGTCAGGTTGGAGCGCAGGGCCTCCAGCACGGCCTCGCCCTCCGGCGTTGCGGCAGCGGCGGGTTCGGGTATGGACATGGGCAATTCCTCTTGCTTGGCTTGGTTCTTGCGGGGCATGGCTCGCTCCTTCGGATTGGTCTGGAAAAGAAAGCGGGGCCGCCCCTGCTGGCAGGGGCGGCCCCGTGTTGCGCCTTGGAGGGCGGCTGTAGTTGGCATTCGGGTTAGAAGGGAGAGTCCTCGTCGGCGGGCTGGTGGCCGGCCCCGGTGTTGGCACCGTTGGCGGCAACGGTGTTGGCGTAGTTGCCGGAATTGCTGTCGCCGCCGGCGCCGTTGCCGTTGCGGTCCGAGTCCAGGAACACCACGTCCTGGGCGTGAATCTCGGTGCGGTAGCGCCGCTGCCCGTCGTCGCCGGTCCAGGAGTTCTGCGCCAGGCGTCCCGCGATGTAGATCCTCTGCCCTTTCTGCACGTACTGCGCGACGGCATCGGCCAACTTGTCCCACACCACAACGGTGTGCCAGTCGGTCTCGGCTTCGCCGCCCTTGCGCACCCGGTCGGTGGCCAGGCGCAGCTGGGTGACCGCAGTGCCGTTGGCGGTGTACTTCATTTCGGGATCGGCGCCCACGCGCCCCAGGAGTTCCACCCTGTTGATGGTCTTCGCCATGATCGTTCCTCCATTTGGTTTTGAAATGGGGTTGCCGTTGCGGGACCCTATCCGGTAAGGGATCACGGCCCCGTGTCGCGCTCCGATCAGGGAACGTCAGGGTGTCCCTAGCTGACCCGCAGGTACTCGGATACGTTCTCAGTGACGATGCCCGCCCTGGTCTCCGGGTCCAGCAGGGCGTTCAGCCGCTTGTGGTCCACGCTGTACTTGGTGCTCTTGACCATCCCCACGGTCCGGGTCTTCTCACGCCCCTCCAGCTTGGCTTTTTCCCTGCCCTGCTGGCTGAGCCAGGCCCGGAGCTGGCCCAGTGCCCAAGCCTTGTCCTCCTCGATAGCCTTCAGCATCTCCTGGGCGTTCTCATACTCGTGGAGCGCCGCTTGGGCCTCCTCGTCAGTGACCGGCTCGGTCTCCTCGGTGGGTTCGTCCTCCGGTTCAGCCACCGCCGACCCCGGCAGGCAGGTGTTGAGGAAGGGGCAGCGCTGGCACTGCCAGTCGTCGGCGGTAAAGTCCCGCTCCGGCAGGGCCGAGGAGTCCGGCCCGTGCAGCGCGTGGTGAGCGCCCAGTGTCCCCAGCCGCTCGCAGGCCCGTTGGAAGGCTTCCGCCACTCGCTCGACGGGTATCACCTCGAAGTCCCACTGCCGGGAGCCGGTGTCCATAGTGGCGATCACCAGGTCCCTGGCCTCGCCGAAGGTCCCGTAGGAGTAGAAAGCTCCTTGGGCAACTGACTCCGGGTGGCTGCGCTCAGCGCCCAGCGTCCGCCAGCGGCGGTATGCCTCCGGCCCCCGGGTCTTGATCTCGATGACGCTGGGTTCCTCGCCGAATATGGGGACGACGCCCGTGGCGTCCACGTGGCCGGTCACCACCAGCGTCGGGCCGAGGCGCAGGGAGACCATCTGGGGGCTGTCCTTGTCTGTGGCGTCGATGTCCCAACCGGCCCGCCGCATGGCGTTCAGTACCACCGGCTCCAGCGCGTTGCCCGCCTCCAGGACAGTCAACGATTCCTCAGTGCGGGGGTTGGTCACCGGGTACTCGTTGGCCTCGTACCAAAGGGCGCGGCGGCAGTTGCCCGCCGCCGAGGCCCGGATCTCCAGGGTCCCGCCCTCGCCGAAGCGGGCGTTGGGCCGCGAGTAGACGTCGGTCCTGTTCTCAATCATCGTGGTCATTGACTTGCTCCTTTAGTTGAAATGAATAGCGGGGCCGTCTCCCGATACAGAGACGGCCCCGTGGGTCTGTCGGCCAGATCATTAATTGCGTTCAGTCGGCGGCCAGCTTGAGTTCAACTTCCTCCGTCTCCGTCTGAGCCTCGATGTGGCCCCTGAGAATCAACGCGATGGCGTCGCCCAGGCCGCGCACGTAGACCGTGCTGCCGTCCTTCATCACGTTGGGCCAGGGCTGCATCTCCGAAATGCCCAGGCACTGGTCCACGATTTCGTCCAGCGGCGTACCCCGCCGCAGGTGCAGGGACACCAGACGGCAGGCCAGTTCGGTTACTCCGTTCTGGAGGCTGCCGGCCTTGCCCAGGGAGCCAAACACCTCGAAGGGGTTGCCGTCATCGTCCAGGCAGACGGTGACGTAGAGGTTGCCCAGCTCCGTCGCCAGCTTGGTGGTAACGCTGGGCAGGCTGCGTGGCCGGGGACGCGTCGTCGTGGCGATCATTACGCACCTTCCTTGCTCCGCAGGTAGGGCAGCGCCGGGGCGTAGCGGTCGAAGCAGCCCGCCACCTTGATGGCGAATTCCCTATCCCCGTCGTCGCCGATGCCCAGCAGCGTCCGAGCTATGGGTTCCTCGCAGTCCTCCTCGGCGAAGGTCGCGTTGAGGAACGTGTCCCTCACCACGTCGGGGAGTTCCTCCCACCGCTCCCGGCTCAGCTTGAGGCCGCCGTGCCCGGCGGTGGAGACCCGCCAGATTCCCTCGTCCAGTTCGGTAATGTCCTGGGGGCAGCCCCAGGGGGTGTGCATCCTGGTACCGGTCATTGCTTTTCCTCCTGGTCCGGTAAATGAGAATCGGGGCCGCCCCGCTGTGGCGACGGCCCCATTGCCTGGTTGGTGGTCTCGTGCTGCGGCTACTGTTCGCCGTCGCTGCCCTGGCCTTCAGCGTCCTGCCGCTGCTGCACCTTGCGGGCGGCGCGCTCGACAAGGGGCGTCAGCTCAGAGGCGGGCAGCTCGTCCAGGTCCTTGCCCGTCTGGCCCCGCACCGCCTGCCGCACCCGTTCCTCGTCGAAACCCTGGCTTACGCCCAGGTCCAGCAGGGTCTTGCGCAGGGCCGGGGCCAGCGTGTCCCCGGCGCCGCCTCCCGGCTGGCCCGCAACGTCGCCGTAGAGGGAGTTGCCGAACTGGGCGCCGAAGGTCCGGAGCGCCCGCTTGAGCCCGTCGGTGACCGCGCCCTTGAACGCCGTCTCATGGCCCTCCACCGTCTCTTCGGCCACCGGCTGGAACCCCACGTCGGTGCGGGGAGTTGCGCCGGGGACGGTGACCTTCACCGTGGCGGAGTAGGCCCGGATGCGCTTGACCTCGCCGGTCTGGGCGTTCACCTGGTCCAGCTCCCGCAGGATCACGTCTCCGACGACCTCGTGGCCCCAACCGCCGTGGCCGAATATCCGGTTGGCTTGGTCGATGACGGTGCGGCCCTCCAGGTAGGAGACGGAGCGGTTGCCCCGGCCCTTGCGCTGGGATACCAGGCTGGCGTCCAGGGGCTGGGCCAGCTTGTCGGTGACGCTGGCCGGCAGGGAGTCCCAGAGGAGGTCGTGGGCGGGGATGGACTCGGCTCCGTGGTGCCCGTTGCCGTTCTTGGCGACGCCGTTGGCGGGGATCTGGCCGTTGCGCCGGTGGCCGTTGGAGTTGCCGTTGCCATTCACGTCGACGTCGACGTGGCCGTTGGGGCTGTGGCCGTTCCTGTGGTGGTTGCCGTTGCCGTTCTCGTTGGACATGACGTTGCTCCTTTGTGGTTGTGTTGTGAGTTGCCGGAGACGCGGATTGCCCTGAGGCAGTGCCGTAAGCGGGGCGAGACCTCGTCGGGAGATGAGTCGACGAGTGGGTGGAAAAGGAAAGGCCCGCCGGGGACGACGGGCCTGTAGAGGAGAAGTCCGGGAGAGGAGTTGCCTAGCGGGCGTTTCGGGCTGCCTGAGCCAGCAGGCGGTTGAAAAGCATTTTGCCGTGGGGCAGGTTGGCCAGTTCGCTCACGTCGGAAATGCCACGGGGCAGGTTTACCACGGCGCCACGGCGGCCCAGCAGTTCCTTGAGACTACCGGCGGCCTCATAGCCAGCTCCATCGTTGTCGAAGGCCAGGAACACCCGTGGGCAGCCCCGGAACGCCGCCGCCACCTTGTCCATGCCCTGGGTGCCCAGGGCTGCGCAGGCGGAGTAGCCCCAACTCGCCAGAGTCAGGTAGTCAAAGACACCTTCCGTAACGATGACGTAAGGGCGCGCGGGATCAAGAGCCGCCAGGCCCGGCACCGGCTTGGGGCCGGGCATCGCCTGAAACCGGGGCTTGGTGTTAGCCGCCACCGCTCGCCCGGTGAGCCACCGGACACGGCCCGCGACCATGTCGGGAACAGTGATCATTCCGGCGAACCGTTCCCTTCCCTGCTCCAGGAACAACCCCGAGTCCCGCTGCCTGTCCAAGTTGAAACCGAGCAAGTCAAGGTACTCCCGCAGGCCGTGGCCCGGCGCGTATCCCAGACCCAGCCGCATAGCGGCGTCGACTCCGATGCCCCGGGAGGCCAGGTAATCCCGGGCAACTTGGCTGCGCCAGAGCTGACTGGCGTAGAACCGCACCGCCGCCGTCAGCAAGGCGGGATCGCGGGGCGGAACCATAGGCGCAGGTGCAGTAGCTCTTGGCATCGACGGCGCCGTGGCAACCGGCCCGGAACCATCGCCGTCCAGCCGTCGTATCGTCTCCGGCAGTGTCAGACCCTCCATGCGGCCCACGAAATCCAGCACGTCTCCACCGGCGCCGCAGCCGAAACAGTAGAATCTCTCGGTGTCGGAGTACACTGTGAAACTGCCCTCCGTTTCCTCGTGAAAGGGGCAGACTCCCTGCCGGACGCGCCCTTTGCCGCGCAGGGCAATGCCTGCGACCTCCACCGCGTCGCCCAGAGGGTGGCGAGCCTTGAGTTCCGCGATGTTCACGGTGGCGGGGGCTGCGACCATCATGAATCCCCTTTCACCAGTGGTTTCAGCCCCCGCAAGCTGCGTTGGGAGACCGTCTTGCCCAATGGCCAGCGCATTCCCAGGACCACCGCAACTTCCAGCGCCTTTCCGTTGCCGTCGGCAGTAGGAACTAGCACCGCCGCCCGGCCGGCCGCGGGGCTGTAGATCATTGCCCCGCAGCCAGTGAACCGGCGCCGGGCGATGTCCAGCCATTCGGAGTAGAGCCACCGCAGTTGGGAGTCCTGGGTGTCTGCGATATCAATTCCGTTGAATGCCTCCAGCGCCCCGTCCAGGTCGCCCGACTGCCTGAGACGCCGGGCCTCGTGGACCGCCTTGACCAAGCCGGACGCCGGTACCCCCTGCTCCGGTTTGTCCCGGAAAAGGGTAGCCAGCAGCCGGTCAACCAGAAATTCGAGACTCCCTGTAGTGGATGGGGAGTCCAGGGTAACTGTCGTCATGGCGTACCTCTCTGTTGCTGAGTTTGTTGCTGTCTATGGCATATGCACTGTCGATTGGCCTGCCGCGCCTGCGCCGCCCGCCGCCTCTCATTGGCCAGCATGATCCGCCGGACGATAAGGGCGACAATGCCCAGGCCGACTAGGTTGAGAAAGAATGCCCCGCCACCAGCCCCGGTGAGCAGCGGCCCCAGGATGAGCAGGGCAACGCCCGCCGCGATTGACGCCCGTGGGTGCCGCTTGATGAACTCCACGACCTTGACCGCGAGACTCCTGATTTGGGTGAACCTTTCTGCGATGCTCATACGCACCTCCTTAAAATGGTGAATCACGTTGAGGAAAAAGACCGCTCCGACGACGGGTGCACTCCGCCCTGGGTTTGAATCCACAAGGGAAGAAGACAATCTGGGGATTGGAGAGAGACGCAGCTACGCCAGGGTGTTGTCCAGCGTCAACGCCGAGCCTGGGAGCTGCTGCAAGGGGAAAGTGGGGGAAACGACGAGGAACGCGGTCCCGTCAGCGGCAACCGCGTTGCGACAGTAAACGTCCGGTTCGCCGCCACTGGCCGACCGGAGCGTGTGAGACCTGCGGTCTGCAGCTGTCAATCAGCAGCTATGCCGCAGGCATGGGGAGGCGGCTGGAGGCTTGTGCCACTCCAACCGCAATGTGAAGACAGTTCGAAGCGCTAGGGCGCTCCGCCTATGAGTACGTGGGTAGGGTTCCGGTCTACCGTCCTGGGTCCAGCCGAACCTCCTATTTCAGTCCGTTGGGCAGGGATTCCGCGCCTTGAATTGGGTTGCCACCTTGGGATTGGTTACCTGGTGATTCGGGCCGGGGCGCCGCGAGCGGAACCCGCGGACGCCTCAGCCTAGATGAGAACGATGCGTGGCCAAACGCTCCGTCCCCGTCGTCCAGTCGCGGGAAAGACAAACTCCTGCCACCGGACGGGTGCCCAGCGACTGGAGGAGTCAGCTCCAGACCGCTGAACGGTGCCCGGCGGAAGAAGGACTTAAACACTCCAACCGCCGGACTGCCCAACGGGAGAAGGACTTAAACACTCCAACCCGTTGGACTGGGCCGGGAACGAGGGACTTAGACACCCCGTGCACCGGCCCGCGCTGCCTGCGGGGCACTTGAACATCCCGCTCCGGCAGCATTCCCTCGTGGGCCAACCTCTTGGCAAAGCCCGGGCTGAGGGGGGACCCCCAGATTTCTAGGGCGGGAAACCTGGAAAAGCCTGACAACGGTGTAATTTTCTCCTGTGCCAGGCCTCGTTGGGTAGCCCCTGGAAGTCCCATTCGGCAAAGTGTGGACAAAAGTTGACTACAGTTGACAGGCCAAAGCGGCTAACCGCGCCATATCCTCAGCGTCACCGCCCGCCTGAGCCGCAGCAGCCACTCCCTCCGTTTCCGAGCTCTTTGCGTGCTCTCCAACGCCTTGCGCCGCCAGTTCACTTGTCCGCTACGGTCCAGGCCCCTGAGGGGATAGGTCTCCGGCGGCAAGGTCAGGCCGTGCTCCTCCAGCAGTGCCAGTTCCACCGTAAGAAACCGTTCTTCCGCCCGCAGCCATTCCAGTCCCTGTCCCCGGTCGGGGTGGGTGCCCTTGAGTTCCCGCCACTCCCGGACCAATGGCCAAGCAGCGCCGAATACCGCAGCGTCGTCAGCAGTGGGGTCCAGGGTCACCAGGTCGGGGAATTGCCGCTGGGGCTGGCGCGGCGAACGGCGTCCAGGTCCGTCCGGCGCCGCCAAACCAGACGAGCCGCCGCCACTCTCCACCCGGTCCAGCCGCTCCTCGACCCGGCGCACAGACTGCTCCTGTTCCGTCCTGAGCTGCCGGACCTCGCCCTGCACGGCGGACAGGCCCTTGCTCACGTCCTGTTCCAGGCCACCCACCCTTTCCTCCACGCCGTCCAGCCGCCCGGCCAGTTGGTCGTTGCGTTCCCTCTGTTCCCGGGCCGGCGAACCCTCCCCGGACAACAGCGCCCGGTCCAGTGCAACCCGCATCCGCCGGGACAGCGTCCCTGACTCCAGGCTCGACGCCAACGTCCGGTGGTCCACCCCCAGATCCTCCGCCGCCCGCCTTGCTCCCTTGTCCCGCACCTGCTCGTCCAAGAGCGCCATCAGCCTCAGGTGGTGCAGGTCCTCGATGCTCCTGCTCCGGTCGATGCCCGGCTGTTCCTCCGCCACGATCACGCCTCCGCGTACAAAAATGTTCATTTCAGCCTGGGGACTTGTACGGGTTCCCCCGGTTTCCAGCGGACAAGAATGCACACTCCAGCTACGGCCCGTGAACACAGACCGTGGAACGGGGACTTACGAAAAGTGTTGACTGGATACGTCCTGTAGAGGGCCGATTTCACCCCGATTCAGGTTCAACACGGCCTCCCCTCTCGTCTGCCGACAAAACGCAAATCCCTGTACACCCCAATGACATCACGGGTAGGGCCGACCACGTAAGGCCCTGAAAGACCGTTCATGTGTGCTGCCCCCTATGGGAGGTTATGCGGAGGGGCCGGGTTGTTCACACTCTCTGGCGGCGCTGGCGAAACCGCCGTCGCCCAGACCAGAGAGAGGTGAACGACTTGATGCGAATACCGAAACCCTTGCCCCTGCGCCGGGCCTTGCTGCTCCTGGTGGCGTTGCTGCTGGCGGCCATTCCGGCCCTGCCCGCTGGCGGCGTCGCCCTGGCCCAGACTCCCGCCGACCAGCCTCCGGTCTTCGTCAACGAGGACCTGCAGGTCGTCGAGCGAAAGGACGACGGCCGGTTCATCGCCCGTCCCGTCTTCAGCCGCCCCGTCGACGTGCTGTTCTACGCCGTCCGCCACCCCGACAGCGGCGACTGGCTCACCGCCACCTACCGCGTCCAGGGAGGCGACAAAGAGCTATCCGACGGCTGGGAGTACACCATCGAGTACCCCGCCCTGGACGGGCAGCCCGCTCTCGACCCCGACCAGTCCTACCTGCTGGCCCTCCTGGTCAAGAACCCCGGCGGCGGCGACCCCTGGGCCTACTACGCCCTGGTACCCGAGCACCAGTCGGGCAAGCTGTGGGACAAGGTGCTCCAGTCCCTGGAGCCCGACCGCTGGGGAAGGGCCATGGCCCGCTGGGCCATCGAGGGCGTCCACGGCGCCCTCTGCGGCGTGGTGGAGCAGGCCACCGGCTCCGACTCCAGCAACTGCCGGGGAGGGTAGCGCTCATGGGCGACATCCTCACCGGCACCCCCGCAGAACTCACCTACGCCCATGAATCGGTCAGGCTGGCCTGGACCGTGGTCTGGGCCGTGGCCTCCGGCGCCCTGGTGGTGATCCTGGGCTGGATGGGACTCAGCTTCATCGTCCAGGAGCACCTGGGCCGGCACCAGTCGGGCTGGCGGGAGATGGTGCCCCGTTTGGTGCTGGGCCTGGCCGCCGCCGCCTCGTCCCTGTGGTGGTGCGCCTTGGTCATCGACGTGGCCGACGCCGTCTCCGGTTTCATCACCGTGTCGCTGGGCGTTACCGCCGGGGACCTGCTCCGGGCGTCCCTTGACACGATGCTGAGGGCAGTGGCCTCGGGCGGAGTAGGCCTGGTGCTGCTCCTGGCCCTGATCTACCTGGTCTACGGGTTTTTCGTCCTCTACCTGCTGGTGCAGATGATCCTGCGCCTGGCGCTGATCGACATCCTGATCGCCTTGGCGCCCATCGCCCTGGGGCTGTGGATCCTGCCCCACACGGCGGGCTGGGGACGCCACTGGCTCCGGCTGTTCATGACCACGGTGTTCCAGCAGGCGGTGCAGATCATCGCCCTGGCCCTGGGGTTCGGGTTTCTCAGCGACCTGGCGCCCATAGCGGTCTTCGAGCCGGCCCAGGACCTGATCTGGAAGCTGCTGATGTCCCTGGCCTTCGTCTACCTGGCCACCCGCATCCCCTCGATGTTGGGCAACCACGGCACCTTCGACGCCTGGCTGCACACCCTGTACTTCGGGATGTCCCTGCCCAGCGCTCTGATGCGCTCGGGACGGGCCCTGGCGGTGCTGGGCGGTGCCGGACCGGTCGGGGCTGCTGCAGCGGTGGCAACAGGAGCGGCATCGGCGGCAGCGGGAACCGCCAATTCGGCGGCGCAGACCGCCACCACCGCCGCCCAAGCGGGCCCCACGCCCAGGAGCCAGGGACCCTGACCGCGACCGCTGCTGCATCACTGAAAGAGGTGAAAGCCATGTGCCAGTAGAGACCCGGGACTTACCTACAAGGGCAATGACAGAAACACGGAACAGAAAAGCGAAAGGAGAACGATTTATGGGAGACCTGACACAGACCATATCCAACCTGGTGGGCATCCTGCTGGGCCTGGTGGGAGTCGTGGGCGTCGGCTACTTCATCTACGGGGCCTACCTCTACCTCACCGCTTCCGGCGCCCCCAACCAGATGGAGCGCGGTAAGAGCGCCATGATGACCGCTTTGGCCGGAATCGTGCTGGCCATGGTGGCCTACGGCGTGGTGGAACTGGTGATGGGCGCCGTCGTGGGCAACACCGTGGACCCCAGCGTGCCCGATCCCACCCCGCCGCCAACCAAGACCTAGAAAACAAGACCTAGAGAACAAAACCTAGAAAAAGGAGAAGTGATGAGAGAGCACGAGGTACCGACCCACGTGCAGGCCGAGGACCGGGTGCTGCTGTGGCTCACCTTCCCCCAGATCGTGGCGGTGGTGGCGGTGTGCGCCGTGGCCTACGGCGCCTACCTCTACTTTCCCCTGGGGCCGTCTGAGTTCCGCTTGGGCGTGGCGGTCCTGCTGGGCATCCTGGGCATAGCCATGACCGTGGGCAGGGTGGGAGGCCGTGGGCTGCCGTTGGTGGCCGCCGACCTGCTGAAGTTCAACTTGGGCGCCCGGCGCTACGCCGGAACTATATCGGAGCTGGTGCGATCCGAGGTCCCCGCTCCCGAACCGGCAGAGCCCAGGCCCAACCCGGTCCTGCAAGTAGTGAAGGGAGCGAGCCAGGTTGTACCCGTTCTGGCAAGGGCGGGAGCGTCGCGCATTCGCCCTGCGCGTCCAGCGGAACAGGTTCAATCCGAGACCTCCGCCGGAGCGGAGGTCGGACACGACCCTCTGCGGTTGCTGATAAGGAAAGGGCTGTCCGGCGCAGGCCGGGCGGTCAAGGCGGCTCGCCCCAAGTTCCCTGCCCTGCTCGGACGGCCGAGCACCGAGATCCCGATTTTGCCGCAATCCAAACCGCAACCTCATCGGCTACTGATAAGGAAAGCGCTTTCGGGCGCAGGCCGGGCGGTCAAGGCGGCACGTGGGAGGGGCCGTCCCCCATTCCGCGCCCACGTCTGGTTCGGCAAGCGCCGCAGTCGCGGGGACGGCGACAAGAGAAAGACTCCCAAGGACAAGGAAAGTCGGAGTCGCAAGCACCGGCGCCTGTCCGTATCTCTGGCTGCGCTGGCCCTGGCAATCGCCACCTTACCGGCATTGGCCCTGGCCGACGGCCCGTGGTCCGACGACGCCTGGCGGCTGGACGAGATCGGGTATCCGCCTCCCGAGCCGGTAACCGGCCGCAGACTCTATATGGAGGAAATCACCGTGACCGGCACCCTGGCCATGGTCACCGTCAGGGCCGCTACGGAGCTGAAGTTGGACGTCCGGTCATACGGCGGCGACAGCGGTCGGGTGCTGACCTTCTTCGTCCACGACATCCTGGAGCAGGGAGAGACCGAGAGATTCGGCCTCTCCCTGGACGGACCCCACCCGTCCTTCACCCTCGCCTGGCAGGACGGTTTGGGGCAGACCGGGGCCCTGGCCCTCAAGGGACGCCAGCTGCCCCATCCAATGCCGGCGGTCGAGGGCCACGCCTGCTCGCTGCGGATGGACACCCTGGGCTGGACGCCCGGCAGCCTGACCGGCGTAATCGTCTCGGAGTGCGCCGAGGAATTGGAGGAACAGGTCGAGGTGACGATGGCCGCCGGACACCACCGTCAGTCGGTGGACGCACTGCTGCCGGCAACGGTTGCCGCCGTTACCGGCACCGTCAGCGTGAGCGCGGGCGGTGCAAGCGCCAGCGCCGCATTCGTTCAGGACGGCGAGACCAGTTTCAGTCTGCCCGTGGCCGCAGGAGAGACGGTGCACGAGATTGCGATGGAGGCGTCGCTCTCGGCCTCCCTGTCGGTGCCGCAGCCTCCCCTGGTGCAGCTCACGCATCACCCCCAGCGGGTCGAACGACGCACTGAGACGGTCAGCCTGCTGCGTCCCGGCGTGAGTCGCTACGTCAGCAGAACCGTGTCCGTGGCCCTGCCCCCTGACGGGCAGGTGGTGAACTACACCATCGGCGCCACCTTGTCCGTCCCCAGCGAGACGGTGCAGCAGGACGTGACGCTGGAAATCGACCATCCCGAGCACGTCCGGGCCGAGGTGGTGCAGCGGGACGCCCTCGCCAGGACCACCAGCGAGACCGTAACGATGTCCACCACCCTGGCTGCTGATGTCGCGTTCGCGACCCTGGCTCTGCCGGACCCAACGCCGACGCCCGAGCCGGTTACACACCGACCCCTGAGCGATGACGAGACAAAAGAACTGTTCAACCGGTCAGACCGGCGGGAGTTTCCCTGATGCGCCGTGCCCTACAGCTCCTGGTATTGGCCTGCTTGGCCGCATCTCTCATCGCCGCAACGCCGGAGGAGAAAGCGGCAGCGGCGGCCACGATGCTTGCGTCCTTCGACGCCGTGCTCACCGCCATGGCCGCCGTTGCCGCCGGACTGTGCTTTTTCGCCATCGTCTGGGCCGGTTTCGTGCTGATGGCCGAGGGGGCCGAGGGCGAGGGCCGTGGCCGGGCCAGGAACGCAGTGCTGATGGCCGTGGTTGGCCTCGTTGTGGTGCTGCTGGCCAAGACCATAACCCTGCTGCTGGTGGGCGGAATCAGTCCCAGCCTGTAGCAAGAATAGGAGACACACATTATGAAACTGAAATTGCCAGATATGGCAAAGATGCCGGGCCGGGCCGGAAACGGCCAATCCGGCGAGACCAACGACGCGGAGACGGGGCAGGCGGCTCCCGAACCCAAGCCTCCGGCCCCGCTGCCGCTGTTTTTCATGCTGTCCCACCTGGAGGACGACGGACCGGTGCGCCTGGACGGGGTGAAGCTGGCGGTGCTGGAGGTGATGGGGTTGGAGCTGGACGAGCCCAAGCTGGGGTCCTTCGCCGGTTCCCTAAACGCCGTGGACTTCCCGGTGCAACTGCTGGTAAGGCAGCACCCGCCGGTGCTGCAGGCCCTCCGCAACAACCTGACGGCGTCCCAGCCCGAGGACCTGCCGCAGCAGACCAGGGACGCCGCCGACAGCCTGGGACGGCTGCTGACAACGCTGGAAACGCGTGAGGGCATCCTGGACCGGCGGTTCTACGCCGTCTGCGAGCACACCCGGGCCGACGAACTGCGCGGCCTGCTGCTGCGCGCCGGCCTCGGCGTATTTCCCCTTTCCGGCGACTCCCTCAAGTTGCTGCTCTTCGCCTCGGCCCTTGGCGGCTCGCCCAACGAGAGGGACGAAAACGCCGCGACTGACATAGAGGTAAACCGGCGCGACATCCGCATCGGCAACCACCTGGTTCGCTCGCTCCACCTGGGCAAGTGGCCGCGCTCCCTGGCCCCCGGGTTTTTGCAGGGACTGATGGCCGCCGGGGCGCCCATGGACCTGTCGGTACACTTGGGAGCCATCCCCACGGAGCAGGCGGCCCGCACCCTGGAATGGCAGAAGGTCCGCTTCGAGTCGGCCCAGTCCCTGTCCTTCAAGCGGGGCCGCAGCATGTCCTCCGAGGCGGAGATCGCCCTGGAGGACGTTAGCCGCCTGCGCGACGAGGTGCAGCGGGGCCGGGAAAGGCTGTTCCACGCATCGTTGTCGGTGACACTGCACGCCGACGATGCCGATACGCTCAGGGACCTGACCCAGAGGGCAAGAGCTCACTTCGCCGCCACGCTGGGCAAGCTGGACAGCCTGGCCTTCCGGCAAAGGGAGGGGCTGCTGTCCACCCTGCCCCTGGGCCTGAACGCAGTGGCGGTGTGGCGGACCCTGGATACGTCATCCCTGGCGAGGCTGTTCCCCTTCTCACCGCCGGACCTGGACACCCGCAGCGGCACGCTCTACGGCATCGACCTGCGGGCCTGCGCCCCCATCGTCTACGACCCCTTCGACGGGACTCACCTGAACGCCAACACGGCGGTGTTGGCCCGCTCTGGCTCGGGCAAGTCGTTCGCCACCAAGCTGGGCGTCCTGCGTGGGCTGTGCCGGGGAGTGCGGGCCTACATCATCGACCCGGAGGGCGAGTACACCGACATGGCCCGCGCCGCCGGCGGCCGCGTCCTGTCCCCCGGAGTTCCCGGCCAGGGCATGAATCCGTTCGTAATCGACCGGGGCGACAGCGAGGAGTTGCTCCAGCGCATCGGCAGCCTGCGGCGGTTGATCGAGGTGATGGTGGGGGAAAGGCTCAGCGCGGAACGGCGCTCCTCTCTGGACCACGCACTGGCCGGCTACTACGCGGAGCGTAGGGAGCGCACCGGCTTCCGCGATTTCTACGCCTACCTGGAGGGAGAGACACCGGACATCGCCCACCTGCTGCGGCCCTTCGCCACCGGCAGCCTGCGGGACCTGCTCTCCGACGAGGGCGACGACCTGCTGGCCCGAGAGGCCCTGGTCACCGTATTCGACCTGCACCTGCTGGAGCCGGAACTGAGACCAGCCGCTGCGATGGTCTGCACCGAGACGGTGTGGGCTGCCGCAGCCCAGGACCCCCGACCGAGACTGCTGGTGGTGGACGAGGTGTGGTCGATCATGCAGCACCCCGAGGGGGCCGCGTTCATGGTCTCGATGGCCAAGCGCGCCAGGAAGCACCGCCTGGGGTTGCAGTTCATCACCCAGGACGTGCAGGACCTCCTTTCCGAGGATTCCTCCCGGGCTATCACCGGACACAGCGGTCGCGCCCTGCTCCAGAACGCCGCTTTCAAGCTGCTGCTGCAGCAGGACGCCGCCGCCGTCAGCACCGTGGGCGAGGCTTTCGACCTGCCCGAGGAACTGCAGCGCTGGCTGCTTTCCTGTCCCAGGGGCGACGGGTTGCTGTTGGCCAGGGGCAACCGCTTTCCCGTTCGCATCGAGGCCACGCCCGAGGAAACGGCGGTAATCGAGTGGCGGCCCGGACCACGCCATTAGCACGCAATACCGATTCCGATAGACGGAGGCAACCCACATGAATCTGAATGTCAAGAAAATGCTGTTCGGCGACGGGCGTAACAGGCCCGCCCCGGTGTTGCTGGCGGTGACGCCGCCGCGCACCGGCGAGCGGACCCTGCTGGGCGTGGAAAACCTGCTGCAGTCCATCGCCGTACCCGAACCCTTCTCCCTGGAGCTGGCTGGCGACGCCAATGGCGTCACCCTCATGGTCCGCTGCCAGGACGACCAGGTGGTGCGGGGCCAAATCGCCGCTCACTACCCCCAGGCCCGCATCCGGCAGGTGCCTCCCGAGGATGACCCCTTGTTGGTAGCAGAGGACGAGCAGGCCGCCTCCATCACCCTGCGGGCCGACGGGCCGGAATACGTGCCCCTGCGCACCTTCCGGGACGACGACCTGCTGGACGCCGGTTCCGACCCCCTGCTGGCGGTCATCGGCGCATTGTCCAACCTGCGTTCCGGCGAGCGGCTGGTATCCCGCATGCTGCTGCGCTCCCTGGGCCCCGACTGGTCCCAGGCCCACCAGGTTCGCGCCCACAAGCAGGCCGTGCCGGAAAACCGCGAGCCGTCCTACACCTACCAGACCAAGCCCCTGCAGCTGGACGGCGTGACCATGGCCGTCCTGGGTGTGGGGGCGCTGGCGGCGCTCAAAGGCTACCTGTGGTTCCAGGACGGCGAGTACCTGAAGGCGTCGCTGCTGGCAGCAGGTTCCGTCCTCGGCCTGACCGTGGCGGGATGGGGCTGGTGGCGCTGGAAGCAGGCCCGGCGCCGGGTCTACGACCCGGTGCTGATCAGGGAGAAGGTCTCCCGCATCGCCTTCGACGCCGAGATACAGGTAACCGCCGTCATCCCGAAGACCACCAGGCTCCCTCGGGCCGGGGAACTGCTGACGCCGGTGGCCGCCGCCTACCGCCATTACCAGCACCCCGCCGGTGCGGGGTTCAAGGTGGGCGACGTGCGGGAGCCGCTGCCCGCCGCCAACCTGCATCCTCCGGCGGCAGGGCTATTCGGCAGGCGCAGCGTCCTGGGTGTCCGCGAGGCGGCGTCCCTGTGGCACCCGCCCGGCGAACGGGACGAGACGCCCCTGGTGGAGCGGTCGGGCGCCAGGGGGCTGTTGCCCACCGCCCGGGGAGTCCAGGCCGGCGCTTTGGTGGGCGACACCACCACGGGAACGCAGCAACCCATCCGCTTCCCCGGGGACCTGCTGCGCCGGCACCACCTGTACGTAGCCCGCACCCGCATGGGCAAGTCCACCCTGATGCACCACATCGTCAGCCACAAGCTCAGGGAAAAGGCGGCAGGAAGGGACAACGACGCCATCGTCGTCGTTGACCCCCACGCCGACCTGGTGGCCGGCATCCTGGAGCAGGTACCCGAGTCCCTGATCGACAGGGTGAGGCTCATTGACCTGGCCGACGAGACCCGCACTCCCGGCATAAACCTGCTGGACACCCGCGTCTTCGCCGACCGGGACCGCACCGCCGACTCGGTGGTACGGGTGGCGAGGGGCCTGTGGGAGCAGTGGGGTCCCCGGATGCAGTCCATCCTGGAGCAGACGGTCAAGACCCTGCACGAGGCCAACGCCCACCCCGGCACCAGCGACGACCGCCAGCACACCATACTGGACGGCTTGGGGCTCCTGTCCAACGACCCCTTCCGAAACACGGTGCTGGCCAAGGTGTCGGACCCCTACATCCTTGAGTGGTGGGCCCGGGACTTCGGCAACTGGCACCGCCAGTACCGGGCCGAGGCCCTGGCCCCGGTGCAGACCAGGCTGTCCTACTACGCCTCGTCCAAGCGGGCCAGGGCCATACTGGGCCAGCCCCGCTCCACCATCGACCTGCGGGAGACGATTCTTGACGGCGGCATCCTGTTGGTCTCCACATCCCAGGGGACGGCGGGCCGGGACGTGGCCGCATTGGTGGGAGCGTCCCTGCTCAACCTGGTGGACTCGGTGATCCGGGAGCAGGGCGGGTTGCCGGCGAGCCAGCGCCGCGGCGCCCTGGTGGTCGTCGACGAAATGCAGTCCATGCCTGGCGTGGACTACGAGTCCATGCTGTCGGAGCTTGGCAAGTTCGGCGCCAGTTTCATCCTGGCCACCCAGAGCCTGGCCAAGCTGGACGACCTCTCCCCCACCATGCGGGACACCATACTGGCCAACGTGGGCTGCCTTGCCGTCTTCCAGGTGTCGGGCAACGACGCCCGGCAACTGGTGTGGGAGCTGGGCAAGGAGCGGGTGTCCGAGGACGACATCACGTCCCTGGACGTGCACCACTGCTACGTGCGGGCCACCGTTGGCGCCGAGCGGCTGCCCGCCTTCTCCATGATGGTCAGGAAGCCCGACAACGGCGACCCCGTCGTGGCCCGCCGCATCCGCGCCGCCACCGCCGCCTACACCCTTCCGGCCCACAACCTCTCCGGTTTGATGGAGGGGCAAGCCGACGGCGAGCAGAAGATCAGCGAGTACCGCCGGATGCTCGCAGAGATGCAGGAGGCCAACGGCCCCGGTAACGGCAAACAGCAGGTCAGCGATTACCGCCACTTGCTGGCCCAGCGGGAAACCGGCGGAGGCATTGAGCCCAGGGAGAACCACCGGGGAGGGCAGACCAGTAGACGGAACGCCGGCGTCGGAGCAGGGGAGGGCAACGGGGCCGATGAGGAGGGCGGCGAATGAGGGCCTCGTCCTGGGAATCCGAACTGCTGGGAGCGCTGGCGGAGATGCCCTTCCTGGACCGCCTGGAATTGACCGCCGTCACGGGCTGGTCCCGGGGCGCGGTGTACCGGGGCGTCGGAAAACTGGAGGAATACGGATACGTTGCCTCCCTTTCTCACGCCACCGGCCTGCTTCCCTCCACCCGTCGCCATTACCTGAACGGCGACGGCCTGTGCCGCCTGGCCGGGATCAACGGCGTCGCCTTGGACGGCCTGCTTCGTTCCCGCCCCGTGTCAAAGAGGTGGATGCGCGTACTGCTGGGACGACTGGACGCCCTGGGCGTCATCTACAGGCTGGCCGCCGCCGTCGCCAACGTCGCTCATCCCGTCCGGTTCCGCTGGTACCGGGCCGCGCCGCTGGACGCCGCCATCGCCCTGCCCGGCGGCCGCACCCTTGGCATCCTGCGGTTGGGCGCCACCGCCGACCGCACCGGCTTCGCCAAGCGGGTGAGGCGGCTGGCCGAGGGCCCGCTCCCCGGAGCCGTCCTGGTGCTGGTCCCGGACGAGGTGCGCTTGGGACACGCCCGCCGGCTGCTGGCCCGCACTCCCGTACCCGCGTTGCTTGCCCTGGAACGGGACGCGGCACTGGCTGGGCCGGAACACCGCATCTGGCGGCCGTCCGCCGTCAACGCTGCTCTGGACCTGCGATCCGCGCTGAAACGTCTTCAACCCGGCGGACGGGTGATAGAGGAGGAACCGCCACCGAAAGCGGAAATCACCAGCAACAACGACGAAGGGCACTTCCTGCCCTCCCTGCTCAAGCAAACGGAAAAACGCGCCCTGGACCTGCTGGCCGACTGGCCATGGCTGTCGCGGAAGCAACTGGCGGCCCTGCTCAACGTCTCCGAACCCCGCGCCTCCCAGATCGCGGTCTCCCTGGAAATCAACGAGCTTGTAACCAGGCTAGGGGGCACGGCTGGGTGGCTGGCCCTCACCGATGAGGGACTGGCACTGCTTTCCCGCCGCGACCGGACCTCGGTGGGCGCGGCCAGGAAGCGCTGGAGCGTTTCGCCCCTGGATGAGGACGAGCCCCTCCACTGGCGCAACATTTCCGGCAGCAGGACCAGGCAGCTGCTGAGAAACATCGTCCACACCGGCGCCGTCCATGAGTTCATCTCGGCCCTGGCGCATCAGGCCCGCGCCCTGGGCTGGGAGGTCCGCCAACTGGACCCGCCGCACCGGGCGTCAAGACACTTCCGGCACAGGGGCGGTCTGCGCTCGGTACACCCGGACGCCTTTGGACTTGTGAGCCGCGGCCCCGTCGAATGGGCCTTCTTCCTGGAGTGGGAGCGCCGCGCCGTCCGGCCCGGCACCATGGCCGACCGCCTCGCCCCCTACCTGCGCTATTACTCCACTCCCAGGCCCACCGACGACCATGGCGTAAGGCCCGACGTCCTGGTGGTCTTCGACGAAGCCCTCGTTGCAGAACACTTTCTGCGGCTGGCGGCTGAGGAGATGAAGAGGGCGGGGGTCAATGTCCCCCTATGGGTCTCCCACCGGACCGCACTCGAAACCCCGGGGACGCTGGGGCGGGCCTGGCGGAACCCCGGCGACCGGCAGCCGGAGCGTCTGCCTCCGGCACGCTGAAACGCTATTGAAAACGCGCCAAATCATCCGAAATCGCTTCATTCAACTAAGGAGGAAATAAGCAATGTGCTTGCAACATACCAGTCACGACCGGGGACCTCGGGGGCGTGGGGGACGGACCGTCGTCCGGCTCGATACGGCGGCCCTCTGGGAAAAGCTGGCCCTACTGGGCCGGTCCCAGAACTGGCTCGCCGGCGAAATGGGGGTCACTCCCTCCTATGTCTCCAAGCTGGTCAACGGGAGCCGGACGCCCTCGGGCCGCATCCGCAGAAGGATGCTCCGTGTCCTCGGCGTGAACGATTTTCACCAGCTTTTCAGATTGGAGGACATTGATGACGACCCGTAAGAACGAGCCCCGTTTCGACGGGTACTCGGACAGGATCAACATGGGCGGCCGCCCCGTGCCCCAGGGGAACGGTGTGCTGCCCCCGGACTTCCCGCAGCGGCTGCTCCGCCTCAAGGAGGCCAGCGGCCTCAGCTGGAGCGGCTTGGCCCAGGCCATCGGGGTGGACCGCAAGCAGGTGCGCCGCTGGGCCGAGGACGTGGAGCCCTGCGGCGGGGCCATGCTCTCCTTGGTCAGGTTCGCTATGCGGATTCCCGGCGGCCTGGACATCCTCCTGGGGGAGGACCTGACGGAGGACCTTGCCTGGGACGAGCAGGACGGGACCTAGACCGCAACACTTAACGCCTAACGCCGCCGGCGCCCGTCCCATCCGCCTGCGCCGGCGGTCCAACCATGAACCGGCAACGAGAGGATATGCAGAAAGACACAGGAAAGAACATATCGGAGCGCCCCAACAGTGAATCCTCCAAGGCGCGCCGCAAACGGGTGCAATCACCGGCAACAGGGGCATCAACAACACCGGAATTACCCCAGTACACTGCAAGACAGCGGGAGCAGGTGCGCAAAGGATTGCGCATCCTGGCCAAGGTCATCGTCCGCGTCCACCTGCGCAAGCAGGCTGAACTGGCCGATCCTGACTGACGTTTGACTATTGCGCTATGGTATCCGAAGGGATAACATTTGAGGTGGAATCAAGGTCAAATTCACGACGATGAGGCGGCAGCGATGGGCAGTTCAGAACCCCGGGCCGACTACCTTGCCACTGAGGAAGACGTTACGGCTGCCCTGAACGCAGCCCTGGCAGCGGGAGACCTGGAAGCCATCACGGGCATTCTGGCCCGGATGGCCCGCGCCCACCGCATGCGGCGGGTGGCCCGGGAGACCGGCCTCGGCGAGAAGAGCCTGTACAAGTCCATGCGGGCCGGGGCCAACCCCGAGTTCAACACCGTCCTGAAGGTGACCCGGGCCCTGGGCTTCCGGCTCCAGGTAACCCCCATAGACGAATCCGAAAGGCAATAAAAAAGGCCGCCGCCGATTGCAGACAACCGGCGGCGGCCTACTCTTGGAACAAGGTACAGAGACAAGGAGGACCCATCATGAGCCAGATAGCAACCCTCACCCCGGCGGCCCTCTACGCCCGGGTGTCCAGCGACCGCCAGGACGTGGACCTCTCCGTGGCGGCCCAGCTCAGGGCGCTCCGGGACTACGCCGACAGGAACGGCTACGTCGTCGCCCGCGAGTATGTGGACGAGGCCGAGAGTGGCCGTATCGCCGACAGGCCCGAGTTCCGCAAGATGATCGACGCCGCCAGCAGGCCCGAATCACCTTTCAAGGAAATCCTGGTCTGGAAATTCTCCCGCTTCACCCGCAAGCGGGAGCACGCCGTGGCCTTCAAGTCCCTGCTGCGGCGCAAGGGCGTCCGCGTGGTCTCCATCACCGAGCACGCCGACGACACCCCCACGGGCAAGCTGATGGAGGCCATCATCGAGAGCGTGGACGAATTTTACTCGGAGAATCTGGCCCAGGAAGTGACGCGGGGGATGCGGGAGGCCGCCTCGCGGGGGTTCTGGGTCACCAGCAGAGTGCCCTACGGCTACCGCAAGGTGATGGTCCAGGACGGGGCGAAAAAGCGCCCCACCCTGGAGCCGGACCCGGAAACCTCCCCGGTGGTCAAACGAATCTTCGACCTGGCCGAGGCGGGCAAGGGGATGCTGGACATATCCCGCACCCTGAGCGACGAGGGCATCGCCAATCCCACCGGCAAGCTCTGGTCCAAGAACGGCATTCACATCATCCTGAGAAACGAGAGCTACACCGGCACTTTGGTCTGGGGGACCAACGCCAAGGACAAGGCGGAGCCGGTAAGGGTGGAGAAAGCTTTCCCCGCCATCGTCACCAAGACCCAGTTCCGCAAGGTGAACCGGCAGATGCGCTCTCGCGCGCCGAAAAAGGCCCACCCCCGCCGGGTCGGCAGCTCTTATCTCCTCAGCGGGCTGGTCAAGTGCCACCAGTGCAACCGCGCCCTCTCCGGCCAGGACTCCAAGAGCGGCCAGTTTGCCTACTACGTCTGCCAGTCGCTGCAAAAGCGGGGCAGCGGGGCCTGCGACGCCCCCAGGCTGAACGCCCGCCGTTTCGAGGAGATGGTGGTGGAGAAGATTCGCACCAACATCCTGACCGAGGGCAATATCAGGGAACTGGTCAAGCTGGTGGACGAGGAGATGGACGGCGTGGCCAAGGAGCAGCGGGTGAAGCTGGAGACGGTGGAGGCGGAACTGGCCGACGTTCGGCGCAGGCTGGAACGGCTTTACAACCTGGTGGAGACCACCGACATGGACATCGACGACTTCAAGCCCCGCATCAGGGACCACCGGGAGCGTCAGGAGCGGTTGGAGGCCACGGCGGAGGAGGCTAGGGGGCTGCTGTCTCAGCGACGGGTGGTCCTGGATGATGTGAAGACCATCACCGCCTACGCTGAGGATATGAGCGAGTTCCTGAACGAGAGCGAACTTACCGAGCGGAGGGCTTTCATCGAGTCGTTCGTCAAGGAGATCGTGGTGAAACCCGGCAACGCCGTCGTGCGCTACACAATCCCAATGCCCGAAGACAGCCGGATACCTGGAAGGGTCGCCGAGGAGGTGGCCCTTCACGGGCCGGTACTGTCTACCGTCAAGTATGGTGGGCCGGACTGGACAAAATCAAGAACCGAGGCCGATTCCGACGTAACCCCGTCCTGCGGCATGGGGATTGTGTACGTCAGAACCGCCTCGTCCTCCACGATCTCAATGCCCTGCACGAAGTTGCGGATGAGCGCCTTCCGCTCCGGGAACGTCCCTTCCTGGAAGAGTGCGCGGAAGTCGGCCACGTACCCCTTGATCTCCTTGCTGGTGGGCAGTTCCGCCCGCCGCTGCTCCAACTGGGCCTCGGCTCCCTCTCTCGCCGCCGTCAGCTGGTCCTGGCGGCTCTTCAGCGCCAGGATGCGGGGCGAGATCACCTCGATGGGCAACTGCTTGGTCTCCAAAGCCTGGTAGAGGTTCTCCAACCGGGTATCCACGTCGGATAGTTCGCTGTTGATGGCCGTCAGCCTGCCGTTGACCTCACCGGCCAGGTTGTCGATCTCCTCGGCCACCAGGGTCACCAGCTCGGTGATGGTCTCCTCGGTGAGAATCCGCTCCCTGACCTTCTCGATCACCAGGTACTCCACTTTCGCGGCGTTCAGGTATCGCCCGTTGCTGCACGCTCCCGCTCCCTCCCGGAACAGGCTGGCGCAGACGTAGTAGGCGAACTGGCCGCTCTTGGCTCCCTGGGCCGAGTAGGGCTTGCCGCACACCCCGCAGCGGAGCAGTCCGCTCAGCAAGTACTGGCTGCCCACCCGTGCGGGCCCCGCCACCGTAGGCGCCCGCTGGTGGAGACCCTGCTGCACCGCCTCGAAAGTCTCCCTGGAAACCAGGGCGGGCCAGGCGTTCTCCACCCTTACCGGCTCACCCGCCTTCTCGTCCTTGCTCTTGACTCCCCAGACGGCGGTGCCGGTGTAGGCCTCGTTGGTCAGCAGGTAGTGGGCCACGTTCTTCTGCCAGCGGCGTCCCCGGTTGGTGATGCCCCGACCGTTCAATTCCTTGCAGATTTCCGCGAGCCCGTTGCCCCGGCGGGAACTCTCGAATATCTCCCTGACGATGGGCGCGGCCACCGGGTCAACCTCAAGGGTGGGGCGGTCCTTCACCCCGTCGCTGACCTTGATGCGCTTGTACCCAAAGGGAGCGCGGGACGCCAGGAAGTAACCACGGGACGCCGCTTCCCGCATTCCCCGTTTTACTTCTTCGGCAAGATTTTCCGAGTAGAACTCGTCCACGGACTCAATGATGGCCTCCATCAGCTTGCCGGTGGGGGAGTCGTCGGCGTGCTCGGTGATGGAGACAACGCGGATGCCCTTGCGCCGGAGCATGGACTTGAACGCTACCGCGTGTTCCCGCTTGCGGGTGAAGCGACTGAATTTCCAAACAAGAATCACCTGGAAAGGGGCCGTGGCCTTGCCGCCCTCGTCGATCATGTTGCGGAACTGGGGCCGGTCGGCGATGCGGCCGCTCTCGGCCTCGTCCACGTACTCCCTGGCCACGGAGTAGCCGTTGCTCTTGGCGTAGTCCCGCAGGGCCCGAAGCTGGGCGGCCACGGAAAGGTCCACGTCCTGGCGGTCGCTGGAGACCCGGGCGTAGAGCGCCGCCGGGGTCAGGGGTTGAAACTGCCGGTTTTTCATCTCGCCTCCTTTGCTGCTCTCGTTCATGTCTCGTCTCCCGTAGTCTCAGCCGCGTTCGCCCGGCGGGACCGCCGCTGCATCCGCTCCTTCACGCGCCACTCCCGCTCCTCCATGTACAGGCGGATGGCCTCCCGAAGCAGTTCGCTAACGGTGCGCTCCTCCTCCTTCGCCACATGGCGCAGGCTCTGGGCCATCGCCGGTGGCAATGAGAACGTGACGGTCTCGGTGTTCCTGGATATGATGGGGGCCATGTGCACTCCTTGTGCGGCCATTATACCACGTTGTCTTACTGGATATCACCGGGCAACCAGCGCTCGGCCCGCCGTCGGTGAAGAATGGCGAGGGTGTCCGCCGGGTCCGGAACCTGCAACATTTCGCACCCTTTCGACCTGTTGCACGCAGACACGGGAATGGTAACGACTTCCCTTTTGGGAACTATGGGAAACCACGGGAACGGCTCCGCTGACCCTTTTGGACACGCTCGACGTCAATCTTGTCCCTATCGGACAGATTCCGTGGCCCTGTGTTTGTCGCTGGCGTTCATACCTGGATTGCATACCCGGTTGGTTGAGTATGGTATCTCTGCGGTGGCGGCCTGACGCATCGGCCCTGCAACACATTGCAGTGGCGGGGATGTAACGGGACACGATGGCGGCAAGTTGCAGGAATTTTGTCCAATCGTGCCCGTTGGGCCACCCCTACAGGAAATCCCCGGCGCGGCAAAGTTGTATTTAGGGAACTGGGTACAATCCGGCCAGCGGCATCCGGTCCAGGGAGTGGGGCGGCGGAAAGATCCACGCCTCGCCCAGGACGCCCTGTTCCATGAGGGTTTCCGCGTTGGAGGTGATCACGTCCAGCTCCTCCGTGCCGTCGGACACGTCCAGGAAGGCCGCCTCACTCTCCGGAGTCTCGAACACGAACAGCACCCCGGGCTTGTGGCCCCCGTGGTCCCGCTCTGCCCAGCCTGAGGCGAAGTAGCGCTGGTAGGACGCCAGCCGCTGGGGGATGCGGCCGGGCGTGGTGGCCCTTCGCTCGAACTCCAGCAGGAAGGGAAGCCACTTGCCTTTGTACTCCAGGGTGAAGGAGGCGTCGGGATGGATCACGTAGTTGGTCCGGTGGCAGCGGTAGCCAATGCTGGCGCGGTGGGTAGGCAGCAGGTCGAACAGATCATAATCCTGGGAACGGGCAACCTCAGCGCTCAGGGCGGCGGCAAAGCCGGTTACGCCGCATTGGTGGCGCATCTGGGAGGCCAGGGCGCGCAGGGCGCTTCCGGCGTAGACCGATGGGTTGGAGACGGCGGGCTGGGCGGTCCAGCGGTCCAGAGTGAGGCCCACGGCGGCCCGGTCCCGGCGGGCCAGGCAGGTCAGGCCCCGGTCGGTGAGCATGAGCCGGGAATCGTCCTCCTGAACCAGGTCGTGTTCACGGAGGGAACGGAGCACCTGGTTGACCCGGCGCAGGGTAACGCCGCCCATCAGTCCGGCCAGCTGCTCCCGGGTGCACAGGGGCCAAGCGCAAAGCAGGTCCAGCGCGTCCTTCTCGCCCCGGGTCAGTTGCACTGCCAGGGCCGACGCCAGCTGCTGGGCGGGCTGCGGCATGGCTGCCTGCACGCTGTAGGAATAGAGATCGTCCGCGTCGGGCCTGGGGTTGTCGCGGAGGGACTGGTGGGATGATTCCAGCAGGCCCTCCGCCCACGGCAGGATGTCCGCCAGGCTGGTCTCGGGTACGATGTTCACTGGAGGGTCCTGGCCCAGGCCGCTGCCGCCCTGCTGCCAGACCACGCCGGTGTGGTCCCCGGCCAGCAGCTCCCCCTCGGTGGCCACGAAGGTCCGGCGGTGTTCCGTGGGGTCGCCCAGGGCGCGGACGGCCCGGCGGGTGGCCTGGTCGGCATGGGTCAGTACCAGGGCGAGGAAGGGCCTATGGTTGCTGGGCAGATGCTCGATGCCGCGCAGCCGGTAGCGCAGGTTGGAGCCGGGCAATGCCGGTCCGTGGCGTATCACGCCGATGGTAAGGCCACCGGACAGAGTGAGCAGCAGGTCGTAGGGGCCGTGGCGGTAGTGGTCCACCCGCACCGGGTTTTGATGCTGGTCGGCGTCGGCAACCATGGCGGCGACGCGGTAGAGCACGGCCACGGCGTCCAGCCGCTCCGCCAGCAGCCGGAACCACTGCTTCGATACCGGGTAGGCCGTCAGCATGTGCCTGCGGCCCTGGGTGGCGGCGCCGGCGGCGGTGACGCCCTTGTCCGTGGGAAAGTACCGGCGCTGGGGACGCGACCCCAGGGCGCCCAGGTGGTGGGATGCGGTGTCCACCAGGCCGCGCTTGACGAGCTTCTCCAGCCGTTCGCGCAGCGTGGATGCGGGCACACGTTCAAAGCGGGCCAGTTCATCCACGGTGGCCAGGGGCGTGGCGCACACCAGCAGCAGCGCGCCCTCCAGTCTCCGGCGCAGGGGGCGCAGGGCCGGGTCGGGACGCAGCCCTTCCAGGTCGATGATGATCTCCAGCGTGGCCGCCTCGATGTCCCGGACGCTCTGGCCCACGCAGTTCAAGACGGCGGCGGGCACGGCGCGCCCGCTGTTGCCCCGCCCCAGGTAGCGCCACAGGGTATGGCGGGACACGCCCAGGGCCGCCGCGGTCTTCGCCTGCCCGTGCCGCCGCTGGTGGGCGCGCACGTAGTCTCCAATGGCGTTGGTCAGGGCCTGGTTGTTCCTCGCCGCGTGTTCGGCGGGCTCCGGCGTTGCCGGTTTCATTATGGTCAAAGCATTTCTCCTTGGGCGACGGTCTAACACTCCATTGTCCGGGAGAAATTGGTCGAACATAAGGTCTTGCAAGGGATTACATTCGGGCGGGTTTTGTGGTAACAGGCGAGCCGCGCAAGGATGGGCGGGGACCACGGGATGTCGGGGAAAGTATCGAACGCGGCACTGGTTCATAAGCGGTTTAGCTGGCAGGTCATTTGCAAGATGGCGGCTCGTCAGGCGCCGGGCCTGGCCGGTCGGCCACTTGCCGCAGGTGGGCGCGGACGATCATCCGGGCCAGGATGCGCAGCCCGTCTGAATCCTCTCCTGTTCGCCGTCGGTGAGCTGCGGGGATGTTCGCTTTGGAGCCTTCCCGTCGGCGGTCCCTGATTTCCGGTCGTCCCCAGAGGAGCGCGTCTTTCCGTTTGTTCTCGTCTTGTCTCGCATAGCCTCTCGTTGGCGTTGTGTGATTGGGCCTCGGTGTCGAGCTGGGTCATCGGATTCAGGAACATGTCGTTCACCTCGGTTACGTATGGGTGGGATTGGGCCACCGGCATCGTCTCCGGCTCTGCTATTGAGTGTGCGTCACCGGGACGCCGGAAAGAACCTCTCACAGGGGGCCGCACGAGTGCGGGTCCCTACACACCCCGTCTTTTCAGTCTCCCTTTCGCTCCTTCTGCCCGGTCTTGGCGGGATTGCGTACCGATTCCCCGCCGTTGCCTATGGCTATGTGGTGTTCAGCGGCCAGTCTGCGGGCCGTGAGAACCTAGCGTTATCCCTCGAAAGGGATTTCATTGATGTAGTGGTCCCGGCGCCTCCCCTGATACCTCGATCCAATCTCCAGGACAATGCTGAGAAAAAACGTTGCGAGGTCAGGGGGTTGTACAGGAAAGTGGTTTGGACGCAAGTTTGCAGATGCGGGCAGTTTCAAAGCTGAGTCGCGGGTAAATCACCCCCTACCGGACCGAAACAGCGAACATTTTCTGTCAAGGGCCGGTTGCGGCTAGCGAGCAAGGCCCACGTTGGAAAACAACAAGTTTGCGGTAGTCGGAACTGCCCCGGGTGGCAGGCCCCAACCGAAAACGACAAGTTTGCAGGGGGTTGAGGATCGTACAACGGAGCTACGGGGCCAGAACCCCACGCGGCGGCGCCCGGCCGGACCTGCGGCTGATGATCTTGCCCCAGAGACGGCGCCGCCTTGGGTCCTGGACCGCAACGAGCAGTTGTACTGGCAGTTGGGGGGATCTGGCCAAACTCCGGCAAAGGCGCGCCTGTCTGGAAATGCTGCGCCGGGCTCGGCGGTGGGTCACTCCGGGCTGTGGCGGCGGTAGCGTCCTGAGGTGAGGATAATGACGACGCCTTGCCGGTGGCATTGATGGTGGTCAACGCCGTCGCGGGCCCGTGCTTAGAGTTTTGCGAACAATTTGGGGGGCGATGGCGGCAAGAGCATTGCATCCGGCCTCGTGGTGCCGGATACTGGATTACGTGATCGGGCTTTTGCCAGTGATTCCTGCCGAGAAAACTGGAGGGTCCCGTCCCAGGACCCGGGAATGGCCGCATAGGATTGAGCCTAGCTCTCCGAACGGGCGCCCATGCCGGACCGTCTCAGGAGGATTGAGCATCGCGCTCTCTCGATGGGCGTCCGCGAGGGACGTTAACCCAGGCGCACCGTGCGCCTCACCTGGTATCCCGACCCAAGGCGGATTCCCTGCCCCACGGACTGAATCTAGGAGGTGGCAACCGGAGACAGCACGGCACTCCCTGCGCCCCTTTCCCTATTGGATTCACCTGCGTAGCGGTTGACCTGCTTCGCCGTATCCTCACGCTCGGGTTGGAGTTGATCAGCAACTACTGACCCTTCCATCCCTAGTGCGGCATAGCTGCTGGAGAGCATTAACCAGGCCGCAGATGCCACACGCTCCGGTCGTTTGAGAACAGCGGAGCGACGTTCAAGAGGAGGGATCAATGTCTCGTTACGTGTGCATCGTCGGGGGGATCCCGGCGATACGTGGTTGCCGGGTGTGACGACGGCCTTGGTGTCAGGTGGAATGCTGGTAAGGGCGCCAGCGACCACCCAGATGGACGAATTACACGAACTCGTGGACGGAAGCTCAACTATATTGTATCTGCCCTTGTCCAACCCTGACACAGCGTTCTTTGCTGGGGCTCTCTACGGCGCGCGATATGCGGGCGAGGTCCATGTAGGGCCGCCTGACCCCAACGACTTCGGCATTCTAGATGACTTCGCTTTGTACCAGCCTGGCCCTCCTCGCCAGGGTTCAGTGTTGCCTCCCGCCCTGAATAGTATCCCAATATTCCGAGCACCCTCCGAAGTCCTGAGATGGTGCAGGATGCTAGAAATCGGATACGAGGAGGGAGGTGGCGAGGTTAGGGGTCTTCCCGCTGGCGGGGTGGGATGGTGTGACCTCTACGTGGAAGCGGAAGTTTGGCCGGTTGCTCCAAATTCCGTTCAGTGGGCAACTTCGGGTCCTGACAGATGGGATGTGACGGGAGCTTCCAATGGATGGACGACAGACCGAGCTTCCCTCCCCGGTAATGCGAAGTTGTTCACAACGACAGCGTATCTTTTCTCCGATGGCGCAGTCTATCTTGGAGCCCTCGGACAGATTGATAATGCTCGCTGGGCTATGCGGGAAGTTGACTGGCCAGCAGGAACCCAACGGGATTTGTAGTCCTCAACACCCCGCATGGCCTTGGCGACTGTCATGGGCGGCGAGAAGGTAGCCGTAAGAGACCCGGCTGGCGACCCAGAACCCCCTTGAGGCGGCCTCACGCATTCCCCGCCGAACTTCTTCGGCAAGATTTTCGCTGTAGAACTCGTCCACCGACTCGATGATGGCCTCCATCAGCTTGCCGGTGGGGGAGTAGTCGGCTTGCTAGGGTGCGAAATCTTTGCATTGATGGTTAGCCTTGGTGGAATCGGTCAGGGCGCACACAAGGGGCGGCCCCTACGCAACTGCCTCTGACTGGTAGGGGCAACCCTTGTGGTTGCCCTCGTCGCCCATCATTTCAAAGTAGTTGGTCTACTAGGGTGATGGAGACGACTCGGATTCCCTTGCGCCGGAGCACGGACTTGAAGGCCACGGCGTACTCCCGCTTGCGGGTGAACCGGCTGAACTTCCAGACCAGGATCACCTGGAAAGGGGCCGTGCCTTGCCGCCGTCGTCGATCATCCGGCGGAACTGGGGCCTATCGGCGATTCTGCCGTTCTCGGCCTCGTCCACCTACTCGCGGGCCACGGTGTAGCCGTTGCTCTCGGCGTAGTCGTGGAGCGCCCGCATCTGGGCGGCGACGGAGAGGTCTACGTCCTGGCGGTCGCTGGACACCCTGGCGTGGAGGGCCGCCGGCGTGAGGGTTGGAACTGTTTCCTCATCTCTTACTCCTCCTGTTAGCTGTATCAGGTTTCAACTTGCCGACAACCGGACCCACGCAATCCCGTCAACGTGCTCGAAGTGGCTGTCGGCGGAAACCAGGTCGGCGCCCGTTTCCATGGCGTGGGCCGCAATCCAGACGTCGTTGGTCGGAATTGGGCGCCCCTTCGCCCTCAGCGCCGTCATAACCCGCGCGTACCGGTCCGCAGTCACCGGACCCACGGGAACGAAGGACACGTAGGGACGTTCGAGGAAGGATCGAAGTTCCGCCAGGTTCCGCTCAAAATGTGCCCCCTGCCGGAAGCCGTACATCTGCTCGCCTACTACAACCGCCGACAAGAGCACCTCCTCGGCGACCTGTATAAGATCTCTCACCTCGTGGCTGCCCCTCAAGAACGCGGAGTAGGCGTTGGAATCCAGCAAAATCCTCATGACCACGCCGCCTCGTCCACCGTCCCGAAGATTTCAATAGCCGCATTGAAATTCTCGGCTTCATCCCGGCTCCATGCGCCGAACAGGTCGTCCAACGAAGTGCCTATCGCGTTGGGATTACCGTTGCTGTTGTCCGTCAGGCCGGCGCCCTTCCTGAGCAGCCTCAACGCCGCCTGATTCAGGGAGATTCCCTCCTGCCTTGCCAGGCGGCGCATGATTGCATCCAGTTCGTCATCGAATCCCCTGACCGTAAGTTGGTTCATATCGTGTTGCTCCTGTGCATCATAGCTGGAGTCAATATGAGGCATCTTATCTGTCATTCGGGTGTGGCTCAAGAGCGGCCAGTCAATTCTCACGTCAGCAGGAGCCACGCCACCGCTTCGCGATAAGCCACCACACCACCAGCACGGCGACCGCGATGCCCGGCCGGGCGGCCCGATCCCCGTCGGTCTCCGGCGAATCGCCGCCCCAGGCCATGAGCACTGCCGTAAGGGCCAGCGCAAGGACGATGCTCAACTGTGTCCCTTATTTCGTCACCCGTCTACTGGTCATTTTCTTTACCCCCCGGTCCTAATTGCGCGATAGCCAACACGCGCCATAAGCGCATGCAAGGCGACAGACCGTCCGCCCCCGGCTGAGAACTGCTGGCACTAGCAGAAGGGCAGGTCGCCAATGTTTACAGTGGACAACTGGTCTCCCAGGCTGCTTGGCACGCATCCGCTCAACTGGTTCCCCCAGAGGGACAGGTATGTCAGGTTGGCGAGGTTGCCCAGCTCCGGCGGTATCTCCCCGCTCAACTGGTTCACCTGGAGGTGCAGCGTTTTCAGGTTGGCGAGGTTGCCCAGCTCCGGCGGTATCTCCCCGCTCAACTGGCTGTCGTTGAGCAACAGCTCTTCCAGGTTGGCGAGGTTGCCCAGCTCCGGCGGCATCTCCCCGCTCAACTGGTTCTCGCTGAGGCGCAGCGATGTCAGGTTGGCGAGGTTGCCCAGCTCCGGCGGTATCTCCCCGTTCAACTGGTTATAGTAGAGGTCCAGCTCTATCAGGTTGGCGAGGTTGCCCAGTTCCGGCGGTATCTCCCCTGTCAGATCGTTCAGGTAGAGGTCCAGCCTTTTCAGGTTGGCGAGGTTGCCCAGCTCCGGCGGTATCTCCCCGCTCAACTGGTTCCCGTTGAGGAACAGCCCTGTAACGCGCCCGTCGTCGCTGATGGAAACGCCGTCCCATTCGCCCAGGGGCGCGTCGCTCGTCCAGTTTTCATTGTCGTCCCAGTTCGGGCCGTCCGTTGCGTTGTAGAGGGCAACCAGCGCCTCCCGGTCCGTTGCCGTCGAGGTCGGCCCGAAGGTCAGCAGGATGCGCCTGGTAGCCGCCGGTCGCGGCTCATCGGTGGCCTCCTCCGGGTCGGCGGACTCCTGCGTGGGTTCCGACTCAACCGCACGTTCGAGGAGCCGTCCGGGAGTTTCCTCCCCTACGGGGTCGCCCTCGTTTCTACAGGCCGCGAGGGCCATCGTGAGCAACAGCGCAAGGACGATGCTCAACATGGTCCCGTATCTTCTCGCTTGTCTACTGGTCATTTTCTTTACCTCCCGGTCTCAATTGCACCATAGTCACCATGTGCCGGAAGCGCCTGCAAGGCCGGTAGGCCGTCCACCCTCGGCTGAGCACTGGTGCATCAGCAGGAGCCAAGGATGCCACGGGTAAATACGTCCACCTTGTCTTCCAGACTGCTTGGCACGCATCCGCTCAACTGGTTCCCTCTAAGGAACAGCTCCGTCAGGTTGGCGAGATTGCCCAATTCCGGCGGTATCTCTCCGAACAGCCGGAGGTTTTCCGCGAGTCTCAGATATGTCAGGTTGGCGAGGCCAGCCAGATCCGGCGGTATCTTCCCGCTCAACTCGTTGAGGCCGAGTCTCAGCGATTCCAGGTTGGCGAGGTTGCCCGACTCCGGCGGTATCTCCCCGCTCAACTGGTCCACGGAGAGGCCCCATGATAGGGAAATCACATCGGCCAGCAGTTAATACCAGCTCTTTAATCAAACAAGCTCTTGATCCAGGATATGACCGGCTCGCCGATATCAACGAAGGGTTCAACCACCGACGTGATGGCGTCGCCAACAATGTTATCAACCTCACGCAAGCACGGTCCGTAGTCAGTTTGGTGTCCCTCACCAGGCGGCCTCCAACCGAACGCATGGATCAATTCCACGCCGACGCATGTAGTAAATTCCGGTTCCAGGGCCGCTGTGACCACGGTTGTGACCGTGCTGGCCCTCGTCGCGACTCTTCCTAGCGGGGTCCGCAAGAGATTATGGGTCCATGCCAGAGCTCTTCCGCCCTCCACACCGACAGTCTTCAGGATTTTCACTGTCCAGTTAGCGCCGCTTATGGGCGCCTTGATTACGGGAGTTGCCCCCTCAAGCACCTCTTCGGACACTCGATAGACTTCGCTGTAGTGAATGGTGGCGGTCAGATTCACCAGGTTGGGGAGAATCGGCAACAACATGCTGGCCAGGTCATCTCCCTGGTGCGCCATCTCATGGGGAATAACGTCGAGTTCCAGCCACGACAGCCAGTACAAAGCATCGCCCTGCTGTCTTTCTCCATCCTCTCTCAACGTGTTGACCCAGTCGGATATATCTCCCGCCAAGTTGTTGTCGGTCAGGGACAAGCCAATGACGCGGCCGGTACGATTGGGCCGGCTAGGGTCGTGACCGGCAGCAACGGTGACGCCGTACCACTGGCTGACGGGCGTGGAGATATTCCAGTTGTCATTATTCTTCCAGTTGGAGCCGCCGGTGGCATTGAACAGGTCTAACAGCGCTTGGCGGTCCCGCCGGATGGCGTCTTCGTTCGACTGGACCTGCGCGAAGGCTGTCTCCAACCCAGGGTTGCCCTGGATATTCAGCACGATCAGGTTGCCGTGGCTGCTCAGCCAAGACGGTATCCAGCCGCTCAGCCTGTTGTCGCTGAGGTTTAGGGATTCCAGATTGGTAAGACTGGACAACCCCTCCAGTATCACCCCTTCCAACTGATTGCGGCTGAGGTCCAGCGTCTTCAGGCTGGCAAGACGGTTCAACCTAAAAGGTATCGTGCCTTCCAGGTTGTTCCCGCTGAGATTCAGCGTGACCAGGTTAGGAAGCCAGTTCGAACGGGTTCCGGCATCCCTCCTGGGTATTGTTATGTTGCCAGTCAATTCATTGTTGCTGAGGTCCAGGGTAACCAGGCTGTCCAGGAGATCCAGGTCTTCCGGTATAGCCCCATTCAGCCGGTTGTTGCTGAGGTCCAAGACCTCCAATCCCTCCAGGCTGCCCAGTTCCGCCGGTATGAGGCCTATCAGCAGGTTGTTGCTCAAGCGCAGGGTACTGAGGTCCCGGAGGTCGCCCAACGCGCGTGGAATTCCACCGACCAGCCGGTTGTGGCTGAGGCTGAGGTGTTCCAGGTTCTTCAAGTTGGTCAGCTGCCTCGGTATCTGCCCCACCAGCTTGTTGTCGTAGAGGTACAGTCTGGTCAGTCCGGTGAGGTTGCCCAGCTGCCAGGGTATCCGGCCGCTCAGCCGGTTCTGGCTGAGATCCAACGCCTTCAGGTTCTCGAGGCGCCCCAGTTCCGGCGGTATCTCTCCGTGCAAATATTTCCCGTCGTCCTCGAAAGTCTGGGCACCCCCGGATAGGGGTGATGCCTCCAGCGCCCTGAAGGGGCTTTGGTTGTTGAGGTAAAGCAACCGCAGGTTGGCGAGGTTCCCCAGCTCCGCGGGAATGGCGCCCCTCAGCCGGTTTCTGCCGAGGCTCAGTTCCTCCAAGCCGGCCAGATTACCCAGAGAAGGCGGTATCGGCCCACTCAGCCGGTTTTTCCCTAGGTTCAGCTTGGTCAAACCGGACAGGTTGCCCAGCTCTGCCGGTATGGGACCGGTCAGTCGATTGTTCCACAGGCTGATCTGTGTCAGGCTGGACAGCCCGCCCAATTCCGGCGGTATCGAGCCGCTCAATTGGTTATTCCCCAATCCCAGAATGCTCAAGCTGCCCAGGTTGCCCAACTCCGTGGGCACCGCCCCGCTCAATTGGTTGCTTCCCATCCTCAGCACGGTCAAGCCAGCCAGGTTGCCCAGTTGCGGGGGTATGGCGCCCGTGAGCCCGTTGTAATCCAGGTCCAGCACGGTCAGGCTGGCCAGGGTGCCCAGTTTCGGCGGCAGTCCGCCGGACAGGCCGTTCTCCGGGAGGCGGATTTCAATCACCCGCCCATCTTCGCCGGCGACGACGCCGTACCAGTCGCCAAGGGGGGCGTCGCTGCCCCAGCCGTCCTGGTTCGTCCAGTTGGGGCCGCCGGTGGCGTCGTAGAGGGCGACGAGGGCTGCGCGGTCGGCTCTGCTGCCCTCTCCCTGACCGCCCGTCGCGTCAATCACGGCGTTACGCCCTGAACAGAGCATTGACCCATCCCACCACACACCGCAGGTGTCGAACTCCTCGGCGCCGACCTCACTGAATACCCCGCCCGAAGGCGCAGTCTCCCATTTGCCGTCATAGCCCCAGCAGACCACCTCGCCGTCAGGTCGCAGCCCACAGGAATAGTTACTCTGGGCGCTGACCGCGATGAACTCACCGGCAGGGGGCGCGGCGCGGCCTTCGCCGTGATAGCCCCAGCATCTCACCTCGCCGTCCTGCCGCAACCCGCAGGTGTGATGCCATCCCGCGCTGATCGCCGTAAACACTCCTCCGGGCGGATTGGTCAGTCCGGAGTAATCCAATCCCCAGCACGCAACCTCGCCACCCCGCCGCAACGCGCAGGTGTGCTCCAACCCCGCGCTGATAGCAGTAAACACTCCGCCCGGCGGAGTGGCCTGGCCATTGTAATCGTCTCCCCAGCATTCCAGGGAGCCGATCTGCTTCAACCCACAGGTGTGGCTCCCCCCGGCACTGACCGAGGCGAACTCTCCCTCCGGCGGTATGACGTGGCTGCGGTAATCCTCACCCCAGTCAGATAAATCGGAGTAATCCTCTCCCCAGCATTCCACCGAGCCGTCCCGTCGCACCCCGCAGGCATGGCCGTCCGTAGCGTTGACCGAGGTAAATTCCCCGTCCGGCGGCGCTCCTTCGAAACTGCCCAGGTGGCTGCCCCAGCAAGCCACCGAGCCGTCCGGCCTGAGCCCGCAGACGAGCCATATACCAATGCTGACCGAGGTGAACTCCCCTTCTGGGGGTGCCGCCCACTTGGACGGGTCTCCTCCCCAGCAAATTATAGAACCCTCCTCCAGCACCCCGCAGGAGAGGTAGTTTCCCGCGCTGATTGAGGTGAACTGAAACGGGACGAAGGCATTTTGTTCTTCGTCCCAAGTACCGGCGAGGTTCCCTGCCGAACCTCCGCCGTCATCGCCGCTGCATTCCGTGGAGCCGTCTCGCCGCAGCCCGCAAACGTGGCTGTATCCGGCGCTGACAGCGATGAAATCTGTCTTGTTGTATTCACTATCACTCCAAAGATGTATGTCATGTCCACCCCAACACTCCATCGAGCCGTCCGGCCTGAGCCCACAGGTGTAGCTCCCCCCGGCGCTGACCGAGGTGAACTCTCCGTCCGGCGGGGCCGCACTTCGGTAACTGCTTAGCCATCTCCCGGGGAACTCGGAGTAATCCTCTCCCCAGCATTCCACCGAGCCGTCCGGCCTGAGCCCGCAGGTGTGGCTCCCGCCGGCGCTGACCGAGGTGAACTCTCCGTCCAGGGGCGTCGCCTGGCCGGTGTAATCGCTGCCCCAGCATTCCACCAAGCCGTCCCGCCTGAGCCCGCAGGTGTGGCCCCCGCCGGCGCTGATCGAGGTGAACTCTCCATCCGGCGGCGTGGCTCGGCCATCACTATCATTGCCCCAGCATTCCACCTGACCGTTCCGTAGAACTCCGCAGGCATGGCTCCATCCGGCGCTAAGCGAGGTGAACTCCCCGCCCGGGGGCGTGGCCGAGCCAGCGTAACCCTCTCCGAAACAAACTATCTTTCCGCCTAACCGAAGCCCGCAATGATAGTTGGATCCGGCTTCGACCGAGGTGTACCTGTGCCGGGCTTCTCCGCCATCGCTGCCCTCGGTGTTCTCCGAGGTATCCCCGTCGCTGCCCGGAACCCCTGGCCTTGTCGCGTCGGACTCCGCCTCTCCCGGGGCCTCCGGTTCTTCACCGGCAACTCCCGCCGGCCCCGTCAAGCCGCTGCCTTCGTCTTGGCCGCCTTCGCCCGCCTCATCACCTCCCCTTTCCGTGGTATCCCCGTCGCTGCCCGAAACCCCTGGCCGTGTCTCGTCGGACTCCGCCTCTCCCGGAGCCGCCGGTTCTTCACCGGCAACTCCCGCCGGCCCCGTCAATCGGCTGGCTTCTTCCTGGCTGCCGACGCTCGCCTCATCCTCTCCCCCTGAGCCTCCATTGCCCGGCGACTCCTCGCCGCAAGCCGCCAGCACTAACCCCAGGAGCAGTGCCGCAAACAGCAAGCCCGACACCCGGAAAAACATGCCCAGTCCGCCAAAACCTACGGTTCTACCCATGTTGCCTACTTTCTCCTCTGAACTCGGCCTATCTGCCTTTCTATGAACATGTTGTCCACGCATAGCCCCTTGTCCTCCAGGCTCACCGCTATCTCGTTGGCCTCAGGCGGCCAAGGATAGCCGCGGGCGCCGCTTTCAGCTCCGTTGAGTTGCTCGGGGGACGCGCTTTCGCCAAACGCCCCGGCTGCAAGGTTCAGGCCAGCCTCCGCCGCTACCGGAGACCGCCCGGCGTTGAAACAGACTCCTACAGCTTGTCTTGCCCTGAAGGACGGCCGATGCTTGAGGTTCGCTCTAAGCATGCGTAGAGGCAGTCTGCCTCCTCCAGGATTTTGTGGGTAGCCGGTGAGAGGTCTTCCTGAACACGTTCAAACTCGTCCCCCAATTCTGATATCTCGTCCTCCAGATCCGACATCTTGTTTTCGAGTTCGAGCGCCTGGCCCATCAATGCCAGCAACTCAGCTGTGTCGTCCTCTTCGGTGGCTTTCTCAACGTCCTGCTTCAGTTCCACCAAGCCGGAGTCTCTGAGAAGGTCTATCACCTCGTCCAGGGTTCGGACGAAAACCTCGTGGAATTACTGTAGCTCCCCCGGTGCATTCCACCGCTTCATGTCGGCGACGGCGTCCTCCAGGGCATCGAAGCGGGAAGCGAAGTCCTCGTCTACGCCGTCCAAGACGTCCATATTTTTGCCTGCTGCAGCACAGGCGGCCGCGTACTCCTCTACAGTTATTTGAGGGCCTACGTTCATTCGAGGGACGCCTCCACCACACGCGACCACCGTTGCGATAACAGCCAGTGACAAGGCAATCAAGACTTTGGACATCCTTTTCTCCTGCCGTATACGGGCGACCTTGGCAAGGCTTGAGAAGGGACCGGTTCCGTGTGGTTATTCATTCCGCTGGGAACTATTGCAGCAAACCTCCCCAACAGCTGCGCTGCCGGTGTCCTCCACGTACACCGGCAGCGTGTCCGATTCCCCTGGTGGGCCTCCGCTCGAGAATCCGGCAGCCGGCACCGCTGCCCTCTTCCGGGGCCTCCCAGATCAGGGTCACCCAACTGTCACCACTCACCCGGGGCCGTCAGGT
Source organism: Dehalococcoidia bacterium (assembly GCA_965207865.1). Taxonomy (GTDB): domain Bacteria; phylum Chloroflexota; class Dehalococcoidia; order Lucifugimonadales; family UBA3495; genus VXOI01. The sequence continues at coordinate 909,377 of CBDBNP010000006.1, read as the reverse complement.
TTGCCTGCCGCCGGCTGGCGACGGGCCGGCTATCGCTGCGCTCGCGCGACCCCTCTCGCAGAGATTGGGACGTGGTTCCCTACCCTCGGCTATGATTCCGCTCACGACCAAGGCGTGGTCTTGCCCCACTCGTCATCGCCCCAGCAGGCCACGGAGCCGTCGGTCCTCACCCCGCAGGTGTGCTCACGCCCGGCGCTGACCGAGGCGAAATGCCCCTCCGGCGGCGTGGCCTCGCCATTAAAGTCACTGCCCCAACAGGCCACGGAGCCGTCGGTCCTCACCCCGCAGGTGTGGCCACCCCCGGCGCTGACCGAGGCGAAATGCCCCTCCGGCTGCGGCCTGGCCCTGTAATAAACGTCATCGCCCCAGCAGGCGACGGTGCCGTCGGTCCTCACCCCGCAGGTGTGTTCGTCGGCGCTGACCGAGGCGAACTGCCCCTCCGGCGGCGCGGCCGCGCCGTCATCGTCATCGCCCCAGCAGGCGACGATGCCGTCGGTCCTCATCCCGCAGGTGTGATCGTCCCCGGCGCTGACGGAGACGAACTGGAAGGCCAGTGGCGTGGCCTTGCCAGCAGAACCGTCCAGGCCCCAGCAGGCGACGGTGCTGTCGGTCCTCACCCCGCAAGTGTGTTCCTCCCCGGCGCTGACGGAGGCGAACTGCCCCTCCGGCGACCGGGTCTGGCGATAATCGTCAGCACCCCAACAGGCGACGGTGCCGTCGGTCCTCACCCCGCAGGTGTGTTCCTCCCCGGCGCTGACGGAGGCGAACTGCCCCTCCGGCGGCGTGGCCGCGCCCCACCTTTCAAAGCCCCAGCAGGCGACGGTGCCGTCGGCCTTCACCCCGCAGGTGTGCTCTCCCCCGGCGCTGACGGAGGCGAACTTCACTCCTATCCAGATGTTTGTCCCGTCTAATCGGGACCGCACGCTGGTCAACACGCTGCCCAGTTCCGGCGGAATCTCCCCGGTCAACTGGTTGTCGTGGAGGTCCAGTTCTTTCAGGCCGACGAGGTTGCCCAACTCCGCCGGTATCTCCCCGGTCAACTGGTTTTCATGGAGGTACAGGACCCGCAGGCCGGCGAGGTTGCCCAACTCCGCCGGTATATCCCCGGTCAACTGGTTTTCATGGAGGTCCAGGATCCGCAGGCTGGCGAGGCTGCCCAACTCCGGCGAAAGCTCCCCGGTCAGCCCCTCATCGGGCAGGTTCAAGGCTGCGACGCGGCCGTCGGCGCCCACGGAAACGCCTTCCCACTCGCCGATGTGCCCCTGGCTCAACCAGTTTCTGAGCGCCGCGGGTTCTCCCCACGCCTCATATAGAGCAACCAGGGCTTCGGTGTCGACGGGATGATTTTCTGGGGCGCAAACCGGAATCTCGACCTGGAATTCCGGGACGTAGTCTCTCAGCAAGTCGGATAGGCACCCGCCAAGCTGGTTCTCGCCGAGGTGCAGCTCTTCCAGGGAGGAGGCCAGGCTATCCAGTTCCGCCGGTATCTCCCCGCTCAACTCGTTCCCGCTGAGGTTCAGCTCGCGCAGGTTGGCGAGGCCGGCCAACTCCGGCGGTATCTCCCCGCTCAACTCGTTGTCCGCGAGGTCCAGCTCGCGCAGGTTGTCGAGGCTGCCCAGTTCCGACGGTATCTTCCCGCTCAACTGGTTCTCGCCGAGGTCCAGCTCGCGCAGGTTGGCGAGGCCGGCCAACTCCGGCGGTATCTCCCCGCTCAACTCGTTGTCCGCGAGGTCCAGCTCGCGCAGGTTGTCGAGGCTGCCCAGTTCCGGCGGTATCTCCCCGGTCAACTCGTTGCTGAAGAGGTCCAGCCTGGTAACGCGCCCGTCTTCGTTGGTGGTGACGCCGTACCATTGGTTCAGGGGCGCGTGGCTCACCCAGTTTTCCCGGTTCGGGCCATCCGTTGCGTTGTAGAAGGCAATCAACGCCTTCCGGTCGGTTGCCGCCGAGGTTTGCCCAATGGTGAGCAGGGAGCCTGTCTCAGCCGCCGGTCGCGACTCATCGGCGGCCTCCGGCTCGGCGGCGGACTGGCTGCTGGCGCCGAAGATTCCCTGGCGCGTGGGTTCGGGTTCCCCAGTCTCGGTGGCCTCCGTCCGGGGCGTCGCGGCCCGCTCTCCGTCATCCTCCGGCTCTTCGGTACCGCAGGCCGCGAAGACTGCCGCAAGGGACAGTGTCAGGGCAAAGACAATGCCCAACAGCACCAGCCGTCTCGCCGCTCCCGTACTCGTCGTCATCGTGATCTCCTGTCTCTTATATCTGCTGGGCGCCGCCTCTACCGGCAAAAGCCGACTACGGAAGACGGCAGGCGCACTTTCAGGCCCTCGCGGTTCAAACTGGCCGGGGCGCATCCGCTCAACTGGTTGTTGCGGAGCCAAAGTGATTCCAGGTTGGCGAGGTCGCCCAGCTCCGGCGGTATCTCCCCGCTCAACCGGTTGCTGTTGAGCCACAGCTCTGTCAGGCCGGCGAGGTTGCCCAACTCCGGCGGTATCTCCCCGCTCAATCGGTTCCCGTAGAGGCTCAGCAATTCCAGGTTGGCCAGGCTGCCGAGTTCCGTCGGTATCTTTCCGCTCAACTGGTTACCGTAGAGGCTCAACCGTTCCAGGTTGGCGATGTGGCCCAGTTCCGGCGATATCTCCCCGTTCAGACGATTCTCGCCGAGGTCCAACTCTGTAACGCGCCCGTCGTCGCCGGTGGCAACGCCCTTCCATGCGTCAAGGGGCGCGTCGCTCAGCCAGTTTTCATCGTCTTCCCAGTTCGGACCGTCCGTTGCGTTGTAGAGGGCAACCAGCGCCTCCCGGTCCGTTGCCGCCGATGTCGTCCCGAAGGGAAGCAGGGGGCGTCCGGCAGCCGTCGGTCGCGGCGCATCGGTGGTCTCCGGATCGGCGGCGGACTGGCTGCCGATGCCGAGGATTCCCTGGCGCGTGGGGCCGGGATCCCCGCTCTCCGCAGTCTCCGGCCGGGGCGTCACGGCCCGCTCTCCACCGGCATCCGGCGAATCGCCGCCGCAGGCCGCGAGGAGCGCTGCCGCCAGGACCAGCGCCAGGACAATGCCCAGCAGGGCAAGCCGGCTAGCCCGTTCCGTACTCGTAATCATCGCAACCTCCCACCGCTGTCGAAGGCGTCATCCCGCCACGCTGCGGGGGGCCGACCCGCGGCAAACCGCGAGGAAGACCCCCGCCGGGCCGGCTATTGCTGCGCTGGCGCGACCCCTCCCGCAGAGATTGGGACGGCGCTCCGTATTCTCGGCTATGATTCCTCTGACGACCAAGGGCTGGAATTGCCATAAAAGTTATTGCCCCAGCAGGCCACGAAGCCGTCGGTCCTCACCCCGCACGTGTACCCGCCATCGAAGTGGAAACCCCCGGCGCTGACGGAGACGAACTGCCCCTCCAGCGGCGTGGACTGGCCATCATCGTCATCGCCCCAGCAGGCGACGGCGCCGTTGGTCCTCACCCCACAGGTGTGCTCACCTCCGGCGTTGACCGAGGCGAACTGCCCCTCCGGCGACCGAGTCCGGCCATCATAGTGATTGCCCCAGCAGGCCACGGAGCCGTCGGTCCTCACCCCGCAGGTGTGGTTCCACCCGGTGCTGACCGAGGCGAACTGCCCCTCCGGCGGTGTGGTCTTTTCATCATCGTCATCGCCCCAGCAGGCGACGGCGCCGTCGGTCCTAACCCCACACGTGTGGTAACCTCCGGCGCTGACCGAGACGAACTGCCCCTCCGGCGGCGTGGACTGGCCATAATAGTCAACGCCCCAGCAGGCGACGGCGCCGTTGGTCCTCACCCCACAGGTGTGCTCACCTCCGGCGTTGACCGAGGCGAACTGCCCCTCCGGCGGCGTGGGCTGGACATGACTGTCATGGCCGCCCCAGCAGGCGACGGCGCCGCCAGTCCTGACCCCGCAGGTGTGCCAATACCCGGCGCTGACCGAGGCGAACTGCCCCTCCGGCGGCGTGGACTGGCCAAATCCGTCATTGCCCCAGCAGGCGACGGCGCCGTTGGTCCTCACACCACAGGTGTGATATGTCCCGGCGCTGACCGAGGCGAACTTAGGCCCTATCCAGATGTTTGCTTCGCCGCCTTGGAATCTCACGTTGTACAGACTGGCCCAGTTCCGCGGTATCTCCCAGCTCAACTGGTTGCCGAGGAGGTTCAGCTCGCGCAGGTTGGCGAGGCTGCCCAGTTCCGCCGGTATCTCACCGGTCAACTGGTTGTCCTGGAGGTACAACCGTCCCAGGCTGGCAAGGCCGCCCAACTCCGGCGGTATCTCACCTGTCAACTGGTTGTCCTGGAGGTACAACCGTCCCAGGCTGGCAAGGCCGCCCAACTCCGGCGGTATCTCACCTGTCAACTGGTTGTCCTGGAGGTACAACCGTCCCAGGCTGGCAAGGCCGCCCAGCTCAGGGGGAATATCCTCGGTCAACTCGTTCCTGCTGAGGTCCAGATATTTCAGGTTGGCAAGGTTGCCCAACTCCGGCGACAGCTTCCCGGTCAGCCGTCCATAAGGGTAGGGCTGGTTCAAGGCTGCGACGCGGCCAGTGGCGTCCACGGAAACGCCTGCCCACTCGCCGATGGGCTCCCGGCTCAGCCAGTTGCTGAGGTTGTCCGGCTGCCCCCAGGCGTTGTACTGGGCGATCAGCGCCTCGGTGTCGCCGGGGTGGTTTTCGGGAGCGCATACCGGAATTTCGCCAGCCTCGACGTCAACGTAGTCTCTCAGCAAGTCGGATATGCATCCGCCAAGCTGGTTCCCCCTGAGATCGATTCTCTCCAGGGTGTAGGCGTGGTTCTCCCACTCCGGCAGAACCTCCCCGCTCAACTGGTTGCCCCAGAGGTACAGCTCTCTCAGGTTGGCGAGGCCGCCCAACTCAGGCGGTATCTCCCCGCTCAACTGGTTGTTTTGGAGCCGCAGCTCTCTCAGGCTGCCAAGGCTGCCCAGCTCCGGCGGTATCTCCCCGCACAGCGAGTTTCTGTCGCTAGCGAGGTTCAGCACTGTCAGGTTGGCGAGGCTACCCAGCTCCGGCGGTATCTCCCCGCTCAGATTGTTAAAGATGCCGGTCCTCCACGACCACTTACCCCCGAGCTCCAGCCTCTCCAGGTTGACGAGATATCCCAACTCCGGCGGAATTCCCCCGGTCACACCGTCCAGATCCAGGGTCCTCAGGCCCGTGAGGTGGCCGATCTCGGGCGGGAGATCCGCTAAGAGAAGGTTGGCTTTGAGTTCGACGACGCGGCCGTCCTCGTCGGTGGTGACGCCTGCCCACTCGCTGATGGGCAAGAAACCGGCCCAGGTGCCGCTCTCGTCCCAACTGGCGCCGTCGGTGGCGTTGTAGATGGCCAGAAGCGCTTCCTTGTCGGTCTCCGCCGAGGTCTGCGCCAGAGGCGGGTTGGGAGCGCGTCCCAGCGGGCGGACTTCCACGTGGTCTTGATCGTACAGGTTGGCCGGCACGCAGCCGTCCAGCCGGTTCCCGCCCAGGTCCAGCAGGGTCAGGGCGTGCAGGTAGCCGATCTCATCGGGCACGGTCCCGACCAGGTTGTTGCCGTTGAGGACCAGGGCGGTGACCCGCCCGGTGTCGTCGACGGTGACGCCGCGCCACTGGCCGATGGGGGCGTCGCTGAGCCACCCTTCGTTGTCGGTCCAGTCGTCGCCGCCGGTGGCTTCATAGAGGGCGATCAGGGCGTCACGGTCGAGTTCGGCGGCTTCCCCCGATGATGAAATGAGGGCGGTCACCGAGGATTCGCCCTCTCCGTCGGCTCCCTCCGATGACGGAATCAGGGCGGTCGCCGAGGATTCGCCCTCCTCGGTGGGTTCGGGGGTGGCCCGGGCGAAGGGGATCCGCGACTGCGATCCCGAAGCCCCGGCCTCCTCGGTGGGTTCGGGGGTGGCCCGGGCGAAGGGGATCCGCGACTGCGATCCCGAAGCCCCGGCCTCCTCGGTGGGTTCGGGGGTGGCCCGGGCGAAGGGGATCCGCGACTGCGATCCCGAGGCTCCGGCCTCCTGCGTCGCTTCCCGGTCACCGCTGCTTGAGGACGAGCTGGGAGTTCCCTCCCCTCCGGGGTCGCCCTCGCCGCCACAGGCCGCGAGGGTCATCGTGAGGAACAGTGCCAGGACGACGCTCAACAGGGTCCCGCATCTTCTCGCTCGGTTGCCGGTCATTTTCTCTACCTCCTAGTCTCAATTGCGCCATAGCCAACACGCGCCGGGAGCGCCTGCAAGGCCGGTATGCCGCCCACCCCCGGCTGAGAACTGCTGGCTTCAGCAGAAGGGCAGGTCGTCAAGGTAAGAGCGGTGAAGATCCAACTGGCCTGCCAGGCTGCTTGGCACGCAACCGCTCAACTGGTTCCCGAAGATGTCCAGGGCTTCCAGGTTGGCAAGGTTGCCCAGTTCCGGAGGTATCTCGCTCAACTGGTTATCGCGGAGGGACAGAAATATCAGGTTGGCGAGGCTGCCCAGTTCCGGAGGTATCTCGCTCAACTGGTTCCCACTGAGGTCCAGCACTGTCAGGTTGGCGAGGCTGCCCAGTTCCGGCGGTATCTCGCTCAACTGGTTCCCACTGAGGTGCAGCGATTCCAGGTTGGCGAGGCTGCCCAACTCCGGCGGTATCTCGCTCAACTGGTTCGTTTCGAGTCTCAGCTTTTCCAGGTTGGCGAGGCTGCCCAACTCCGGCGGTATCTCGCTCAACTGATTTTCTCTGAGCCAAAGCGATTCCAGGTTGGCGAGGTTGCTCAGCTCTGACGGTATCTCACCGCTCAACTCGTTCCCGCTGAGGCTCAGCCATGTCAGGTTGGCGAGGTTGCCCAACTCCGGGGGTATCTCACCGCTCAACCCGTTCCCGCTGAGGCTCAGCCCTTGCAGATTGGCGAGGTTGCCCAACTCCAGGGGTATCTCACCGCTCAACTGGTTGTCGTAGAGTCTCAGCTCTTCCAGGCCGGCGAGGCCGCCCAACTCCGGGGGTATCTCACCGCTCAACTGGTTGTCGTCGAGCCGCAGCCGTGTCAGGTTGGCGAGGCTGCCCAGTTCTGGCGGTATCTCCCCGCTCAACTCGTTTCCGTGGATGATCAGCCTTTCCAGGTTGGCGAGGCCGCCCAGCTCCGGCGGTATCTCCCCGCTCAACTCGTTCTCGTAGAGGAACAGACTTGTCAGGCTGGTGAGGTTGCCCAGCTCCGGCGGTATCTCTCCGCTCAACTCGTTCCCTTCGAGGCTCAGCCGTGTCAGGTTGGCGAGGTTGCCCAACTCCGGGGGTATCTCACCGCTCAACTCGTTCCCGCTGAGGCTCAACCCTGTCAGATTGGCGAGGCTGCCCGACTCCGACGGTATCTCACCACTCAACTCGTTCCCGCTGAGGCTCAACCCTGTCAGATTGGCGAGGCTGCCCAACTCCGGCGGTATCTCACCGCTCAACCCGTTCCCGTCAAGGTACAGCCTTTCCAGGTTGGCAAGGCTGCCCAGCTCCGGCGGTATCTCCCCGCTCAACTCGTTAAAGTCGGGGTCCAGCTCCGTAACGCGCCCGTCGTCGTTGGTGGTGACGCCATACCATTCGTTCAGGGGCGCGTCGCTCAGCCAGTTGACATCGTCGTCCCAGTTCGGACCGTCCGTTGCGTTGTAGAGGGCAACCAGCGCCTCCCGGTCCGTTGCTGCCGATGTCGGCCCAAAGGTCAGCAGGGGGCGTCTGGTAGCCGTCGGCTCATCGGTGGCCTCCGGCCCGGCGGTGGACTGGCTGCCGGCGCCGAAGATTCCTTGGCGCGTGGGTTCGGGGTTAGCCTCTTGGGTGCCCTCTGGTTCGGCGAGGGGGGTGACTGGCGGGCCGTTGGGTTCCGCCTCTCCGGGGGACTCCCCCGCGTCGGCAGGCTGCGACCGAGTGGGGGGCCGATCCTCCCCGCCGGATTCGGTGGAGTCGCCGCCGCAGGCCATGAGGATTGCCGACAGCGCCAGCGTAAGAACAACACCCAGCAGGGCAAGCCGTCTCGCCAGTCTGGTAGACCTACCGCTTTGACCGGTCATTCCTCTTGACATTCGAGATAGAGTTGCTATTGGCGGATTCGGGTTGATTCTTGACACGGGCTCTTCGAGACCTCCTCCAATGTGTTAGTTACGAAATAGAAATAAGCCCCCCGATAGCGAGTGCCTCATCTGCGGAGAATCTGCGGGGGTGCATTGGACAATTTGCTAAGATGTGGACAGGTGAAAGAGATTGACGAGGCGAAGGGAGGGGGGCCAATCGGCTCGGGCGATCGATCGGAAATTGGGTCTTGCCCGGAACACGGTATCGCGCTATCTGAGGTCGCCTGAGGCGATCCGGCCCCAGCCGCGGGGAAAGAAGCTGGATGCTTACACCGGGCACATCGCCCGGCGGCTCTCAGAGAGTCTTGCGCCATTTCTCCATCATGGACCTGGCTTCACTCTTCCAAATTGAAAAGGCCGCGATCGGCCATATTCTGGACCGTCTCGCGGACGAAATCTGTTGACACCTGAAATTCCTCGGCTAGGGCGCTGGCCGATAGATTTTCGTTGCCGCTGTTCACTATTGTGAGGATGCGGCGTTCCAGTGCCGGAACGTGAGTTGGTCTCGCGGCCGGCGGCGGCGTTGGATTCCTGACCGGCTGGACAGGCTGCTGGATTGCTTCGCTGGAGGCTGTGTCCCTTCGCCGTGCGCGTGCGATCAGCACGATGACTGCTACCAGGACCGCAATGAAGACCAACAGTATAAGGAACATGAATCCGACTATTGCCCCCCCGACTGTTCCGGTGATAATTCCGGCAGCAAAGATGATACCTATGGTTCTGCGGTTATAGCCGCCGATTGACTCGATCAACTGGTCGAACCCGTTTTCCTTCTGCTCGTACATTGTTTTAGTTCCCCACCTGGACTCTGGCTCTGGGGGTTGCCGTGCGCGCCGGTGATGGTTCCTCGTCCCTTTCACCGATGACAATATGGCCTGGTTCGAGGGTAAACAGGCCCAGGGTGACAATGAGGAGAAGAAGTCGGAGGATTAAGCCCAGGGAGCCCCACTCGTCGTCCACGACCATGATCACATGGTAGCCGTTGCGGTTCAGTGATTGTATTCCGCGTTCAATGGTGCGTCTCTTGCTGTTGCCGGATATAAATCCAATCAGCCCGCCGAGGCGGCTGGCGCTTATTGTGACATTCATGGGTCTTTCCATATTGGATACCTCCCTTAACTAGACTTTGTATAAAACCTAAACCAAAGCCAAGGTGAAATGCGCAGACGGTAGGGGTCAACTGACGGAGCCGGGTCATTTTCCAGGTACGGCTGAGAGAGGGGCGCCGGCCCAACGCAGTTGATCATCGTCGTGCATAAATGCACATCCCACCTTGGATTTAGTTTAGTAGAGCTACCGCTTTGATCGGTCATTCCTCTTGACATTCGAGACAGAGTTGCTATTGGCGGATTCGGGAAGCATTATCAATAGGGCATTATCGCCCCGCCAGCGAATGAAGATGCTCCGAGATTTATCCGCAATCCGAATCTTCCAAAATTTCCTGATTCCTGGATGACAAGTCTTCGAACTGCTCTTCAGCTTCCGCAGCTAGATCGTCAGCTTCTTCCTCCAGGTCCTCAAAGGCATCCTCAAATTCCTCAAATTCTTCCTGAAGCTTTTCGAGTTCGTCTTCATCCCCATCTTCCAGGGCTGACAACGCATCCTCTACGAGAGGCAAGACATCTTCCATGATGGGGAGGACTTCATCATCCAGGAAATCCATCAACTCTAGGCGAGCGTCGTGAAGGTCTTGAAGCGAAGAAGGCGGATTTAGTCTTTCGTATTCGCCAATGAAATCTCGAAGATCCTCAATCGCCTTTTCAGCATCGTCGGAATCCTCAATTATGTCGTCCAAGTCGAGGTTGAAACCGGAAAGTTGTACTCCCAAGTCCCCGCACTCTTCTGCATACTCTCGAACGGTTAGCCGCTCGCCACCTCCGCCGCAGGCAAGAACTACGGCCAGGGCCGCCAGAATCAGGACGCCGAGAATTTTGGGCATGGTTCACTCCTAATCCGATGGGGTCTTGCCATGGGGTCTTGCTGTCGGCCGCATGAAGGCAGGCTTGGCGGTCAGTAGATTGGGTAAGTTCAGCGATTGTCCACGACATTTACCGCCGCTACGATTCGCCCAAAAATGCGCTGCCCCGCTTCGCCGGGACGCGGCCCGAAGAAGCAGGACAGGCGGACTTTGCGGCCATCAGAGTTTGAAAACCACAACTACCATCAGAATCAGCGAAATGAAGCCAAACCCCAGCGTGACAAAAGTGAGGATCCAGCTTGTCAACCTAATAGCGTTTTTCAACCCTTCACGTGAAGCGGCAATGGTGGTATGCCAGAAGGAAAAGGTGGCTGTGGCAACTGCCAGAAGAATGACAAGGAATGGAAAAACCAACGATGTCTTTCCGAGGCCTTCGTCAATATCTCCGGACGCAGAGAGGAGAGTCAGCAACGTGGACATCAATAGGCTCATGGTGAGAGCGATGCCGAGGTTGAGGACGGTCAGGCCGCTCAGGGACTGCTGTCCAGCCTGAGCGGAATTTTCGGGTGTGGTCATTGAGGCGCCTCCTTCAGGATGAGATGGTCATAGTTGACCCTTCCTGATTATTACTGACGCAGAGGCTAGAATGAACCGAAAGTGGCTAGGTTATAGCTAGGATATAACAAGGGTATGTTTACAAACCGAAAATAGGGCGGAATTAACCTGCAATATCCCCTCTCCCTTGAGGGTGAGGGTGAAATCCTGGCATCAAACAACCGCGCCAATACCCAAATGTCTTCGCCGGCAGAGTTTGTAAACACGCTCTAGAAATCTGGCCGGAAAGCCTTGTTTGGGGAGATGAATTTCGGCAGTGAGGCCAACGCAAGCAGGGCCAGGGGCGTGACTTGACCGAGCCGTGCGGGGACGAAGTCATAAGCGGAACGGATGGCCTTTATGCGCAGTGAGCTGCCGACACTGCAACTGCCGCCGGTGCCCCCTGTCAGGCTGGCCTTCCCCGCCACCAGGGTCAGGTTGGCCACCGTGGCCGCCAGATACAGCTGGAATTTAGTCTTGGCTCTACCAAAATAGCGGGACTGGCGGATGCCCAGATGGACCAGCCGGGCCAATCTGTGTTCCACCACCACTCGCCGTCCTCGATATTCGTCGTAGGCAGCGCTCTGTTGCAGGGCCCGGGCCTTCTGCAGCAGGGCTTCCTGGGGATGGATCAGCACCCATCGTCCCTTCCTGCCTTTGGCCGAGATGCACTGGGACCGCAGTGGACAGCTCATGCATTCGGACCCGTCGAACTGGAATGCCCGCAGGTGGTGGACCCGTCCCGCGGCATCAGTCCGCTTTCCCGCCGGCACGATTTTGTGGGTGACCTGCCCCGCCGGACAGGTGCAACTGCCCGCCGCCAGGTCAATGACAAAGTCATCCTTGGGAAAGCGCTGCCGGTCCGGGCGGCCAGGCACCCGAGCTACCAGCTTGCGGCCCGCATCGGCGAACTCCTGACGGGTGCCTCCATCGCCGTAGGCCGTGTCGCCCATGGCTTCCACCACTGGCACGCCCGCGCTGGCCTCGCTCTGCTCCACCAGTTCCAGGGCGCCCACGCTGTCCCAAGCGTTGCCCGCCAGCACGTCCACCGCGGTGATCAACTGGGTGTCGGTGTCCACCACCACGGCGGCCTTGTGCCCGTCAAAGCGACGCTGCTTGCTCTTATGCCCGTGGCGCATATCCGGATCATGCACCGACACCATCCGGTCCTTGCTCACCCCACTGAGGCTCACCTCGCTGTCAGCGTCAGCATCGCCAGCGCCGTCCACCCCGCGCTTCACGTCCTGGAGCAGCAACCGGCCCAGCAGCTCCGCCGCCTCAACTATCGCTTGCCGCTCGACGCTGTCCGCAGGCAGCCCAGCCTGGTCCAGCCGGGCCAGTTCCAAAAGCTGGTCGGCATCGGCCACGATCTCTCCGAGCAGCTCCCGCCGCGCCTGTCGATCCGACCAGTCAATGGCCGCTTCACCCTTCACGCTGCTGCCCACGTAACGGTCGTAGCCGTGGGCCTCAGCCCATTGCCGCAGGGGAACTCCTTCCACCGATGTCAGTGCCCGCATCAGCTTCGCGATACCGTCGCCCAATAGATTGTAGGTGTCCTTGACCGCGCCGCGTCCCAGAATGTATGTGGTGTCCAGCGCCACCCGCATACCACGACCCCGCTTCAGGTAACCAGCCTCACGGGCCAGCCGCAGGCTGGACTCGAATACCTCCCGCACCTTGTCGTGCAGGATCAACTGGGCGCGGAATACCTGCAACGTGCTCTTGGCGAAGGGCCTGTCCTCGACCTCAATCCCCAACGCCACCTTCCAGCGGATGTCGAAGTCGGCCCGGGCCTTGGCCTCGGCGTCGCTCACCTTGTCGTGGGCCTGCAGCAGCAGGGCAGTGGCCAGCAGACTGGGCGGCACGCTGTCCCGGCCGTTGTCGGCGCAGTAGAACTCGGCGAAATCCGCGTCCCGGAACAGCCGGCCCCGCAGCGAGGCCAGCAGACCGTAGAAGGTATCCCGCCCCACGTGGTCCAGATACAGCCGGTCTGCTTCCCAAAGACCCCTCTGGTCCGAACGCTCTCCCAGCATTCTCAGCCCTCGTCATGCTTGTTGACACCACTATACCCGCCAGCCCGGCCACCGCCACTTTCCGGCCAGATTTCTAGGATTTGCCGGTTCAGCTTCGAGGAGGAGGTTGTCAGGGTCCCTCCAGCTTGTTTGGGAGGTCAGGGTATTCCTCCGTGGAGGCGGTGATTCCGTCTGCGGACTTGGAGGCAGGGAAATAGTCCAGGAAGCAAACGCTGACCGTATCCGGGATATAGGAGCGGCCGTCGTCGCGCTGCACGGGCACCAAGGGTGTTCTCTTCCGCAACTGAGCAAAGAAATCGCTGACGTTAAACTCGTCCCGGTTGTCCAGCTCAGTCCGCAGCATGACTTCCAGCTCTCCCGTGGTAAACCGCCTTCCCGGGTGCCGGGCATAGATGCACAGCAACTGGAACGGGCCTTTGCGCCTGCCACGAAAAGGAATTTTTTTCCAGTTGCCGCCGTTCTTGGCAAAGGCGGTTCCCGACGCTTTGTCCACCAGTAGCCTGGTGTCGGGCAGGAGTATGTCTTTCTCGGCGAGAAGGTTCTCGTACTCCCTTTGGCTGATGAAGGTTTCTTCTCCGTTCATCGCCACCACAAACTCCGGGGACTCCTGCGCCGTCTCTTCTCCGGCATCCAACCAGTCCTCAGCCGACGCTGCCGGATGTGGCGTCGCCGTTTCCTCTTCCGCCCTTTCTTCGTCAGGCTTGGTCCACCTGAGAACCGCTCCCAGCATGGAGCCCCCGAGGCCAACGGTCATGTACAAGGTTCCCGCGATGCCGAAGGCCAGCAGCCCGTTCCGGTAACGCTGGCTGAACTCTTCCGCCGGGTATCCCAGATCGCTCCAGTCGAATTCCCATGACCAGAGAAAGTTGCCGCCGGAAGGCGAATGCTCAACGAAATACATCGCCAGCATTCCCAACACTGATAGTGTCAACAACACGAGGATGAAGGCGGCGAAGACAACGAACCAGAGGCGGGCCATTTCGGGGTCTTGCGGGGTCTCGCGGTTATTGAGGGCGGCGGTGAGACACAGTGAAGCGGCCATGATTCCGGCCACGCCCACCACTAGGGGTTTGCCTTCGTAACCAGTAAGAAAGAATGCCGGGAGAAAAGCGATGGCGACCGGCACCCCGAAGACTACTGCGTTACGATGGTAAGCTTCGTACCTGTTTCCGGTGAACCAGGCCCGCCTCTGCAACAGACGATAGACCGAATAGCCCGCTCCGGCGGAAAATGTACTCAGCGCAATCGAGAGCGCCAGCGGCCACGGCCGGGACGCCACTGGTTCAAGGGTAAAGAAACCGTACTGGTCCATTCCGGTGGTGCCGATCAACATTACCGGTAGATTCAACATCACCAGAAGGGAGATGACCAGCAGCCTTCCCATCCATGGCGCCGGATGCGAACCGGTTGCTGCTGCTCTGCTTATCCCAATTCGATACACTTTATCCAATCTATATCCTAATTGATGAGCAGATGAGCAAAGGAAGATGTTCCCAATTGCCCTCTGTTGTCTAATGATTAAGATAAGGGAAGACAAATAGGAAATAAACCAAACGCGGCTAGGGTATAGATAGGAAATGGATAGGATATAGCCAGACTTAGGGTATGGATAGGATTTGTGCAGGTTTGTTGCTGCAGACGGCTGGAAAAAGCGCCTGGAGGAAAGGTATGGCGACCGGCGCTATTAAGACCACTGGGTTGCGAGGGTAAACCCTCGTATACGCGAGGAAGTTGGAAGACCCCGAGAGTGGAAGTCCTTCCTAATACTATCGATTTACAGAGACGGGAGTGTTGAAAAAGTCGGCAAATCAGGATGTCCTATCCCAAATCCACCGATAGAGAAAGGGTTGGGGTGAAAGACTGGGGATGAAGGGCCGGGGGATGGGCCAGTATGGTGATTCTCACAGATGGGGACGTCAGGTTTACCTGGGTTGGTGGCTCAGAGGACTATATCTACAACCAGTGCACTTTACAACCCCCACCCATCAGGACGATTGCAAAGTTGTTGTCCATCGCAATTGTCTGAATCAGGATTGAAAGATGTGCAGGATTAGGACATTTATCCTGAGAATTCTATAATGCTGGAAATCCTGATCCAGACAACGACTTTGCAATCGTCCTGACAGGGAGAGGTCTGGCGGGAGAGATTTGCGCTGAGAGACCAGGGGTGTGTAAGAATCGGTCCGGCATTTTTGACCAATTCAGCACACCCCTCAATCCTCAACCTTTCGGTGGATTCGGGCTTACAGTACCTGGCTATAATGCTATGATCTCCTTTGGACTGCCCTTTGAGCTTAAAGACTTCCAATGTGGGAAATCTTGGTTCAAGACACAATACCAGGGAGCAAGCGTGTATGGTATTCGGCGATTGCACTTGGAATCCCTCCAGAGTCAGGAGCAGACATGTCTTTATTGAGGACCGGTGTGCCTAAGTTGCTCAGGGGGATCCGAGAGGCAAGTCCTGCCGATATGCTGGGAGCCTCCGGGGTGGCAAGTGGAATCGTCTTGGTCGTGTTCGGGATAGTTCTCCAAGACGATTACGGTGTGGGCTTCGGCGCGACGATCAGGGCAATGGGTGGGGTGCTGCTTCTGAGCGGGCTCGGGGCACTCCTGTTTATGGAATCCCGCCGACGCGCTGCGGCTATTGGCGCGGCGCGAAGCATTATACAGAGGTACAGGGTCGTGACCGTCAGGTGGCGCTGGACGAACAGGATGGGACTGGCGGGGGTGGTGATCGGGGCACTCCTGCTTGTCCTCGCCCTTTTCCTGCAGATCATCTTTGGGGCCGGCGGGGCCATGGTCATGTTGCCGGGCATCGTGCTCTTCGGGGGCAGCGTAGCCCTTCTGGCATACGGGTGGCTCAACCGCTGAAACGCGGCCCAGAAGCCGAAGCAGTTTCAGAAGTGTCTCCTTCACGGAGAGGAGGCCGCGGCAACCGGCGATAACCGCCGTGTGCCGGTCGAGCTAAGCCCCGGCCTTCAAGGACCAAAGTCCGGCGCGAGACAGGAGGCGTGGGTGTGTCCTACAGGAACGTCCCTCAAACCAGCTTTCCGAGGATCCGTACTACCCTCGCAGACTGGGGTGTGGCCTACAAGGTGGCACTGGGCGTGATGGCGGCCGGTGTCTTTCTGATTGTATTGAGTCCGATGGCCGGAGGCATTCTGCACACCCAGGCAATAACCCCACTCATTGAACTGCAGGGAGCGCCGGAAGACCGGCAGTTTCTTCCCTCGGATGAACCTCGAACGAGCATAGAGCTCTTGGCGGTTCTTGGCAGTTGCAACATTGTCGTGGGAATCAGCATTTTTTGCGTGCGCCTCGTGCTCGAACTGCTGGGACTGGCCGGCGCGCCGATAGCGACCAGCAGGATGAGGCCGCCGGGAAAGCTGGCGCTGGGCACGGCGGCGGCCGGGTTGGTCGTGTTCGCCGCTGGCGCGTTTCCCCGCATCCTGGTCTCCCTGCTCTTCGTCGACCACGAGTTCGAAGTCCAGGGGATAACGTCGGCGATGGACGAAGTCGCGAAGATCGGTGTTCTACTCTTGGTGTGCTCCCTCATCACACTCTTGCTCCGGGGGCGTGGGATCCGCGGCACATTGTTCGGTTGGGCCGACCGTGTGGGGTGGGCCAAGCCGGGTTATGGCTGGATCAACTGGCTCTCGTTGGCGTTTGTCGTCGTTGGGATAATTGGCTCGTTCCTCTTCCTTGGTGCCGTGGCCAGCGTCTTCTCCGGTACAGGCGCTATCGTCCTGGTCACGGGGATCGTTCCGCATCTCCTGGCCCGTGGAAGGCCATAGTTCGTACTACCATCCTCGCACCGAGATGGCCCAGACTATCGTTGCCGCGAGAGCCATTGTGACCACCGCAACAGTGACCGTCACTCCCAGCAGCACCTTCCTGATCTCTCCGGGAGCGGCCCTGCGCGAGCCCACCCCAGGGGGGTTGGCGGTGGCTTGAGTCGTCGGTGCCGGAGCGGGTTGCGCCGCCGATACAGGACTGGTAGCATTCGTCGTGGGAGGATGGGATTGTGTCGAAAGTGAGGCGGGCTGCGCTGGCTGTCGAGCACGGAGGAGCATCTGCCGATATCCCTGTGGGGCCGCGCTCGGCGGGGTTGAGGACGAAGGAACCGCGGGCGCTGCTGATGGCGGAAGAGCTGACGACGACGCTGAGGGCAAGGACGCAGGGATGGGAGGGATGCTCTGCAGGATGCTCTCCAGGTCCGGCACCTTCTCCACGGGAAGCGTGCAGCACTCCTCCAGGCACTCCGCCAGTTTCGCCACGGTCTGGTCAGGCGACTTCTTCAGTAGGTCGAATAGCGGGGATTTCCCGGGGGCAGTGTAGTCGCTCCTGGTGAAGATCAGGTTGTCGTCGTTGAAGAAGGCCCACAGGTTGGGGGCGGAGGCTATAGCCAGTAGGCTGAGGTAGACTACCAGGGACGGGAAGTTGTCCACGTAGTCGTCGTAGTCTTCGGCCGTCCTGAAAGGGTGTTGGAAGTTCTTGTGGCCCAGTTCAGGGCTGCGCTCCCCGCGAAATCGGGGCAGGAACATGCCGTCGTAGTCCACCAGACGGATTCTCTCGTCCGCCTGCACCATAACGTTGCCGTGTTGCAGGTCGTTGTGGGCGATACCCAGCCCCCGCAGACTGGCTGCCGGGCCCCCGCGCCACTGGGCCGCGACTCGGCGTAAGGCGTCGGGGTCGTTGAGATGGGAGCCTACGAAGCTGCTCAACGACTCTCCTTCTACCCACTCCATCCTGACAATCGGATACCAAATACCCTTCAGGTTAATCCCATTTTCCAGGTACTCGAAATGCACAAAGGATGGGGGGAGGACATTGATGAGATATTCGCTCAGATGGTTGTAATGGGTCTGCTGGTCTTTAATTTCGCGGGTGAAACAGCGCACCGCGTATTTGCTGCCACCCACCTCCATGGGGTAGACGCAAGCGAAGGCGCCGGAGAACACCAGCGGCATAAGACGTTGATTGACCAACGTCGAACCGGACGCGAGTCCGGTGCCCTTGAAGCAAAGCTGGGGGTTCTGGATAGCCTCGCTATAGTCGGTTATCCCGGGCCAGGGCATGGCTCTCGTTTCACCTCATGGTCCTACATAACCTGGATGATGACCAACGTCGTGTCGTCGTTCCGCATGAACCCACCCTGCCGCTGCTCCCCGACCCAAGTTTCCCACTCCGACGAGTCCAATCCTAGGAGCGTCTCCCATGGCCTCTCTTCTGCAGCATTCTCGGCGAGGATCCAGCAGGCCAGGGCGTCGGTAGCGAGAATGAGAAGGTCGCCCGTCGCGCATTCCCCGCTGCGCTGGTGTATCCCTTCCCACATGTTCCCGGAGTTATCAGGATTGCTGCAGAGCAGGGCGGGGTTGTTATCGAACTGGGCGGAGTTTTCCAGGGGAAAGGACAGCCACAGCCGGTTGTCGCGAACGATAAAGAGACAACTATCCCCCACTGCCAGCGCCTGCCAGGAAAGTTGCCCGGAGTTGTCCGGCGCAGCCTTGACGGCTAGTCCCAAGAGAGTCGCTAAAGACCCTGCCTGTGTCTTGGTCTCTCCGTGCCAAGGCAGGCGGTCCCATGGCACGGAAGCATGCCATCTTTCCTGCGGGGACTTCAGCCATGTGTTTAGGGAATCCTCAGTCAGACCGCATGACGCCGGGGGCTGGGTCACAAAGGCATCTGTCAGGAAGTTCGCCCATTCGCGGGCAAACGAGGACTCGCTGGCGCCGTCGGAGACGGCTATTCGCGCCGCGCCAAGCCCGGATGCTCCAACTTGCGGAGGGCACACGACGCGGAAAGCGTCCTCGTACTCCTCCGGGTCGTTGCCCGCCTTGGGCAGCCAGAACTCTGTGGGAGGTCGAAGGTACACCTCACCCTCTAACCGATCAGTGCAGGTCCGAAGCGGCGCGCGTACCTATGTCCAGGAACTGCACCAGGGCCACCATGTCGGCATTGTAGACGTAGCCGCGTGATCCCTGGGTGACCGGCAGGCCCATGGCAGTGGCCAGGGTCACCACCGGGTCGGGAAATTCGGAAGACATGCGGAACATTTGCGCCGCGTACTCATCGGGAGGCACTTGGCTCTCGTCGGACGGGTACTGCACCGGCATCGCGGACATTTCCGAAAGATGGGCGTTGTAGATCAGCACGTTGCCGTCTTCGGTTCCCATGTCCATGATCTCTTCGGCTAAGGCCACCGGATTCCCGTCCGTAGCGGCACCGTCGGTGACGCTGATTACCATAGGGGGATAGGAACTGGGGTGATCGAGTATCCAGTCGTGGAGCGCATGGGAAGCGGTGGACAACGCCGCGCACATTGGCGTACCGTACTTCGCTTCCGGGCGCAGCCACACCGGAAACTTCCGGGGCACTTCCACCAGGCCGCCCGCGCCGTCCGACTCCTTCACTTCCCTGTCCTCCACGATGGCGGCGTCGACAACCTGGCTGATGGGGAGGAAGGGTTCCTTCGGAGAGGTCCCTGGAAGGGCGGTCTGCACATCCGGCATTCCCGAGGAGTCCGTGTGGTATGTGATTACGCCGACATGGAAGTAGTCGCGAACGTCCATGCCCTGCGAGCAGCGTTGGGAGATGGCGTCGAGGATGCGGTTCACGGCATCGGCCGCGCCGTCCTTTTTGCGCAACTCCGGCTGACCACCCAGCGCATCCGCCATCGACCCCGACTGATCAATCAGAAAGAGGAAGCAACCGGGGTTGTTTCTACTGATATCCGCCGTGTATGGCATGTTGTATTATCTCTCAGGCTGGAGTCGGAGAGTATCCTGGGCGAACCCCAAATTTAGTATGGCAGCCCAACAGTCCAATGGTCAACTTCTCTGAGAGGTGGAACCAGGGTCTTTCGATTATCGTAGGCGTCTCCGGGAGTTCGCTCATCCTTAGCCTGCCAAAGGAAGGGCGTAAGGTGAGAGAGGGGGCTTCCGGCAAAGGCCGCGCCTTGTGCTTGGATAATCGAATGACCCTGGAGGTGGAACTCCAAAGGTGGAGCTTGATGCAACGAAGGGTCTGTTTCTACAGGCTCAAGACGAGCCTCAACGTGAAAGTTCTTGATTTTATCCAGCTTGGTGGGCCTGGATGGACTCGAACCATCGACCTCGGTCTTATCAGGACCGCGCTCTAACCGCCTGAGCTACAGGCCCGGGGAGAGGAATGTGACCTCCGTTACAGCCTCCTGGCGGAGACTGCGGGCAACATCGCAACTTGATTATATCTGCCTGTTACAGGCCACACAAGTGGCCAATCACGCTAGGCTGGGCCGTCGGGGCCGTCTCCACCCCCTGCATCGACATTGGGCGTGTCCGCGGGCGGAGGACGGCGGGCGAACTCCGGCATCCTTTCGCTATGTCGGCGGTCAGCGTCGGGTGGGGTATCGCCGGGAAACTGGATGGCGCGCACCGGGTAGTTGATCACGATGCCCTCCTCGTCGAAACGCCGGTGGAGTTCGTTTATCAGCTCCGATCGAAGTTCGAAGCTGGCCAGCCGGTCCCTGGCCTGCACGAACAGCCAGAAATCGACGTTGGACTCCCCGAAATTCTCGAACCCAAAGTAGGCCCCGTACTCCCGCACTCCGTGCGGGCTGGACTCCAGCACCTCATTCATCACGTCCATGGACACCGCCTCGACCCGGGCCAAATCGCTGTCATAGCTGACTCCGCAGGTCAGGTAGACATTCACCGGCGGCGTGGGCTCGTAGTAGTTGGTGATGATGGTTTCGGCGAACCGTGCGTTGGGAACCACCACCAGGTTGTTGCCCCAGGTGCGCAGACGGGTGCTGCGCCATCCCACCTCCAGCACGTATCCGGCGACTCCTCCTTCCATCTCGATGTAGTCCCCCGGCGATACGACCCCCTCGGTCATCACGTATGTGCCGGCAAAGAGGTTCGACAGCGTCGGCTGTATCGCCAAGGCCACTGCCACGCCACCCAGGCCCAGTCCGGCGATGAGCGGGCTGATTGGTATGCCGAGGGTGTTGATCACCAGCAGCAGTCCCAGGGCGTATATCAGGCCCACCAGCACCCGCCGCAGCATCAGCAGCAGGCGGGTGTCCACGGTGTGATGCTCCCTCTTGTCCTGCTCCGCGATGGCCCAGTCCATGACACGGGAAAAGACACGTCCCACCAGGACGACGAATAGCAGCACGCCAAGGGCCCGGGCCCCAAGGTCAATGGCATGCTGAACGCCGGCGGGCAGGTCGAGGGTTAGCGTCAGGCTCAGGTAGACGCCCAGCACCACGATGGCCACATTGATGGGCAGTCTCACTGCCCGGATGATAACGTCGTCGAGCTCGGTTGGAGTGTGGTGGGTCAGCCGGGTCACCAATGGAAACATGGCGAAGTGAACCAAGGCGGCCACCAGCATGGAGATGACCACCACGGCGATCGAAAGGACCGGGTCAACCCAGGGGGCATCGGGCAGCCCGAACTGGGACAGCACGAATGGCATTTGCTGCTCCGAGTCAGTGAGAGGTGTTAGGGGAGAAAATTATCCGTCGCGACAATTATATCGAACGCAGCAGTTCCGGCAGAATAACATCCGCCGACCCGGACAGGGCGACGTCGCACCAGGCGGTCAGGGGCGTGTCCTCCGGGTTCACCTCTATCAGTGTCGCTCCGTTGTCCTTGGCCACCAGGGGCAGGCGGGCAGCGGGGTTGACGGTTCCCGACGTCCCCACCAGCAGCATGCAGTCGCAACGCTCCGCGGCCTCCCGGCAGGCCTGGAGCACATCGGCGGGAATCGGCTCGCCGAACATCACGGTGTCCAGCTTGACCACGCCACCGCACTCGCGGCAAAGGGGCGGCTCCTTGGAAAGGTCGTAGTCGTCGCGAGGAAACCGCAACCCGCACTCGATGCACCGCAAGCGGGTGCGGTTGCCGTGGATTTCCAGCAGTGCCTGGCTCCCGGCTTCGGCGTGCAGGTTGTCGACATTCTGCGTGATGACGCTGCGGAGGATGCCCCGCCGCTCCAGCTCGGCCAGCGCCAGGTGGCCGGCGTTGGGCTCCGCCCCGTCCACGGCCTGCTTCATCTGGTAAACGGGATGCGATGGGTCTTCCTCGGCAGCCATGCGTTTCGCCCACCAGGCCGCCGGGTCGCTGGCGAACTCCTGGTAGGACAGCAGCGGTGGTGTGCCGTGCTGCGTCCACAGTCCGCCCGCGCCGCGATAGGTGGGGATGCCGCTGCCCGCCGACAGCCCGGCGCCCGACAGCGCCACCACGTAGCTCGCCTGCCGAACCATAGCGGCTGCTCTCAGGATTCCGTCACTCAAGTCGGTCATGGCTCGATTCTAGCACGGCGTAGATGACTTCTGGCCGTTGACGGCCTCCGGAGCACCACGTATTCTGACTGACATAATGTCTGCACGACAACGTAAACAGGAAGAGACCGCCGCTGCCGACCGGGGCGGCGTAACCCACGAGACTGCCCTGCCATCTCCAAGGATTGAGGTCGCCGACTTCAGCGAGTTCATGGACTCGCTGCCCAAAGGATCGGTCGACCTGATCCTGACCGATCCACCCTACACCATCAGCAGGGAGACCGGGTTCAAGTCCGTGGTGAACGGCGTGCAGCGATTCGCTGTGTCAATGGATTTCGGCGAGTGGGACCACTGCCAGATAGACCTTGAGGTGATGGCAGAGGTCTTTTACCGAGCGCTGCGCCGAGGCGGCACGGCCATAGTCTGGTACGACCTTTGGAAAATCGGCCTGGTCAAGGACGCAATGGAAAAGGCAGGGTTCAAGATGATCCGGCAAATCATCTGGGAAAAGACCAACCCTGTCCCCCTGAACATGCGGGCCACCTACCTGTCAAACTGCCGTGAGATGGCGGTTTCGGGTGTCAAGGTCGGCAAGCCCACATTCAACAGTTCCTACGACTCCGGAATTTACAGGGACGACCCGGGGATCTACGAATACCCCATCCCTCGCCACAACGGGAATCGACAACACCCCACGCAGAAACCTGAGAAGTTGTTTTCCGATCTCGTGATCAAGCACAGCAACCCAGGCGAC
Organism: Dehalococcoidia bacterium; assembly: GCA_965207865.1. Classification (GTDB taxonomy): domain Bacteria; phylum Chloroflexota; class Dehalococcoidia; order Lucifugimonadales; family UBA3495; genus VXOI01. The sequence continues at coordinate 886,749 of CBDBNP010000006.1, read as the reverse complement.
CTCGTGGTCGACCCGTTCCTTGGCGCCGGAACCACCGCCATGGCTGCACTGAAAAACGGCCGCGCGTTCGCCGGCTGCGACATTGACGAGCGCTACGTCGAGATCTCCCGACAGCGGGTGACCCTTGTCCAGTAACTCTGTTATCGATGGTCTCAGGGCAGGGAGCAAGGCGGCTCTTTTCCTTGAACTGGCGCAGCCCGACAATCTCGGGTTTAGTCGTTGTGTATCCATATCCTAGTTCGTCGGTCGGTATGCGAAACTCCAATTTGGTAACGGTGGAGACTGGATTCGTCAAGACGGGTCCCTAGCGAAACACTACAACATCCTGCGACATCCTGCGGGCAGGGGCAAGATAACTCATGTTCAGTTGGAGGGGTTCAAAAAGGTCGCCATCCAGAAGCCCATCCCTGAAGGCATTCGAAGAGAGGTTACGGCGGGTCGTTGCGTGATATTAGCAACGGGGTCTCCCCAGTGCGACCACAAGGACGGTCGTCTCGACGACCCCCGTCTGAGCGACGCCACCAAAGTCGTGATTGAAGATTTCCAGCCCCTTTCCCGGAGTGCCAACGACGCAAAGCGACAGCACTGCCGCGAGTGCCGCGACACCGGCAACCGATTCGACGCCATGCGCCTCGGCTACTCGGTGAGCCAGGTCAGGGGACACAGCAAATACAATGGCACCTGCGTAGGATGCTACTGGCACGATCCGATGTTCTTCAACGCCGAGGTCTCAAAGAATTACCAGCCGTAGACTGGCATGAGTAGCGCCCACGTCGCTGCCAGTACGTGGCTACTCCCCAAAGCCCTCGGCGCCCAGCAGCGGGACGAAGCGGCAGCGGCCTAGGGTGCTGACCGAGACTCCCTCGCCGGTCTTCAGTACCAGCAGCAGTTCCTGCTCCTCACGGGGGCCCACGGGCAGGGCCATCCTGCCTCCAACGCGCAGCTGCGCCAGCAGCGACGGCGGAATCGCTGGGGCGGCGGCGGCAACCAGGATGGCATCGTAGGGTCCACGCTCGGGGCAGCCGGGCACCGGCCCTGTCAGCTCCACCACCACGTTGCGGTAGTCAAGTTCCTGCAGCGTCGCCTCGGCGCGAGTGGCCAGACCCTGCAGCCGCTCCACCGTGACCACCAGTCCTTCGGAGGCGAGATGGGCCAGCACCGCTGCCTGGTAGCCTGAGCCACAACCAACCTCGAGGACTTTCTCTCTCGGAGAGAGCCGGAGGGCCGCCGTCATCTCGGCCACCATGGTCGGCTGCGAAATAGTCTGACCTTCCCCGATGGGCAGCGGGATGTCCTGGTAGGACATGCTGCGCAACTCGGTCGGCACGAACCGTTCCCGAGGCACCGCCTCCAGGGCGCGCATCACCTCGGGTGAGCGAATGCGGCGGGCCAGCTGATCCATCAATGCGGCCCGGGATCTGGCCAAGTCCGTCATTTCCGGATTCTATCACGGCCCCCGACACACGCCGGACAAGTTTGACACGGTTTTCAGCGTCAACCTAGAATCGACTATCAGACAGGCGCAAATGCTGGAGGATTCATGCACATCGGCCTCGTGATGGAATGCGACTACCGCTACGGAGAGACCGAGCAGGCCGCTTTTGACGAGGCCTTCGCCACGGCAGATGCCGCCGAGATGGGCGGGCTGGACGGCGTCTGGCTGTCGGAGCGGCACTTTGCCGCTCCGGTCAACGCGCTGGACACCGGCGGATTTGGCATACCGTCGGTGGTGTCTGCGCCGCTGATCATGTCCACTGCCATCGTGGCCCGGTACCAGCACCTGCGCGTTGGGGTCGCGGTGAACGTGCTCCCCCTGGCTCACCCCATCCGGATGGCGGAGGAGGTCGCTACCATCGACCACATCAGCCAGGGGCGCGTGGAGTTCGGCGTTGGTCGCAGCGGCTTTCACCGGGCCTATGATTGTTACGGCATCTCCTACGCGGAGAGCCGTGAGCGGTTCCAGGAATGTCTCGACGTCATCCTGGCCGTTTGGACCAATGAGCGGTTCTCATATGAGGGCAAGTACTACAAGTTCGACGAGGTCTGCGTCGTCCCCAAGCCCTTCCAGAAGCCGCATCCGCCGCTGCGTGTTGCAGCCACCACGAAACCGACCTTCCCCCAGGTGGGGCGCTCTGGTCTGCCGGTGTTCGTAGGCCTCCGCGGTCTCGACCGCCCCGAGCTGGCCGAATGCCTGGGCGAGTACCGCGCAGCGAGGAAGGACGCCGGCCACAAGGGCGATGACAGCGTCTATCTGCGTATACCCGTATACGTGGGCGAGACCGACGAGCAGGCTTTCGCCGAGGCTGAGAACTCCACCATGCAGGCCTTCCGCCGCCTGGGCCAGAGTTTCCTAATCAGCGCCACCGTTGCCGGAGCAACACCCGACGAGGAAGGTGTCCGGCGGGCCCAGCAAATTTCCAACATCACGTACAGGGAACTACTGCGAGATCGCCTTGCCTACGGCAATCCTGACACCGTCACCAAGCTGCTGCGCGAGATCATCGAGGAATTGGGGCTGGATGGCGTGATCGCCGAGGTGAATGTCGGCGGCGGCATCTCCAAAGACAAGGTCCTCGCATCGGTCAAACGGTTCACCTCAGAAGTGGCCCCCAACCTGCGCTAGCGGCCATCAACCACGGATAACACGGGGGCTCAGAGATCTCTTTCTTGGGTCTGAATTAACCTCCCTGTGCTTCGTGTGCTCTGTGGTGAACCTACGCCCGGCAGGTTTGACACTGCATAGGGGGCAACCTAGAATCGAGACTGATACTGCGGCCATATCAGGAGAGGGTGCATGCACGTCGGACTGGTGATGGAATGCGACTACCGCTACGGCGAGACCGAGGAGGCCGCGTTCGATGAGGCGTTTGCCATGGCCGAGGCCGCCGAGATGGGCGGACTGGACGGCGTGTGGCTGGCGGAACGGCACTTCGCCGCGCCGCGCAGTCCGCTGGACACCATGGGCGCCGGCATACCCTCGGTGGTCTCCGCGCCACTGATCATTTCATCTGCCATCGTTGCCCGGTACCAGAGCCTCCGCGTGGGTGTGGCGGTAAACGTGCTGCCGCTGGCGCACCCCATCCGGCTGGCCGAGGAGGTCGCCACCGTAGACCAGATCAGCCATGGCCGGGTGGAGTTCGGCGTGGGCCGCAGCGGCTTTGCCCGCGCTTACGAGGGCTACGGCATCTCCTACGCCGAGAGCCGCGAGCGTTTCCAGGAATCCCTCGAGATCATCCTGGCCGCCTGGTCCAACGAGCGGTTCTCCTACGAGGGCAAGTACTACCAGTTCAACGACGTGTGCGTGATCCCCAAGCCGTACCAGAAACCCCATCCGCCCCTGCGCATTGCCGCCACGACAAAGGAGACGTTCCCCCAGGTGGGCCGTCAGGGCCTACCGGTCTTCGTCGGACTGAGGGGAATGGACCGGCCGACCCTCGCCGCCAGCCTGAACGAGTACCGGGCCGCCTGGAAGGATGCCGGCCACAAGGCGGATACCAGCGTCTTCCTGCGCCTCCCTGTGTATGTCGGCGAGACCGATGAACAGGCCTATGCCGACGCCGAGGAGTCCACAATGCGGGCCTACAGGCGGCTGGCCCAGAACTTTCTGAACAGCGCCGCCGTGGCCGGTGCCACTCCCAGCGAGGAGCGCGTCCAGCGCGGCCACCAGCTTTCGTCGATCACCTACGAGGACCTGCTGCGTGACCGGCTGGCCTACGGCAACCCCGAGACCGTATCGCGCCTGCTGCGCGACATCATCGAGGAGCAGGGACTGTCGGGCGTGGTGGCCGAAGTCAACGTGGGCGGAGGCATCGCCAAGGAGAAGGTACTGGCATCGGTAAAGCGCTTCGCCACCGAAGTCGCCCCGGCCCTGCGCTAGTGGCTATCTACTACATAGAACACGGAGGACACAGAACTTTTCTTGAACTGGCCTCAATTTATCTCAGTGGCCTCTGTGTACTCTTTGGTTAACCGACCCTCGTCAGGATGTGGTTCTCGATAGCGAACGCCAGTCCGTCCTCCTCCACCTTCGGAACGGATAACGCTGCGGCACTCCTGATGTCGTCGGGCGCGCCTCCCATGGCGATGGGCAGCCCGGCAGCTGCGAACATGGGCAGGTCGTTGTAGCTGTCGCCGACGCAGGCCATCTCCGCTGGTTCCACTCCCAGCATCTCGCCCATACGGGCGATGCCCGTGCCCTTATTGACTCCCTTCGAGGTGAAGTCCACCGCCCACAGGCCGTTGTAGGGCAACGACGCCAGGATGACGCTGATCCGCGGGTGGTCATGGTAGCGCCGTGTCAGTTCCTGCGCGGACTCGCGGGAGAGGTCCAGCGCAGATATTCGCACGATCTCGTGATCGGGGAGATCACTGACCCTGCGGAAGGTGCCGCGTCCGTGGGTGGCGACAAAGTTGGAGTTCAGCTCGCCGATAATCCCCAGCACCTCCGACGCCAGCTCCGGGCCCAGGTTGGCGCTCCACATGTGCGTGCGGTTCACGGGGTCGAGGATGGCCGCGCCGCCGTCGGACAGTTGCGGCCCGGTCAGGCCCAGCTGGTCGGCGTACTTGAACACATCCTGGGGCTCCCGCCCTGTGGCGATGAACACCGGAATACGCGCAGACAGGCGGGCGATGGCATCCTTGACCGCTGGCGTGACCAGTTCGTCAGCCCCGATGATCGTGCCATCCAGGTCCAGGGCCGCAGCCCTGATGCGTATATTTGGCTCAGCTGACATTCTCCTCCCTGACACAAATATAGGGGCGCACCCATGTGCGCCCCTACGGCTTTCTGTGTTCCCTCTCCCTCATGGGGGAGGATTAAGGTGGGGGTCGCCTAGTCGAAGACCAGCGCGGTGTTCTGTCGGCCGGGGCGGCGCATCTCTTCCAGCCCTTCCTCAGCGCTGTCGAAGGAGTTGCAGAACAGCTCGATGCCGTTGCCGTCCGGGTCCTGGATGTAGATACTCTTGGTCATGCTGTGGTCGACGGTCCGCAGCTTGTCGACCTCGTAGTACTCCTGGAGCTTGTTGTAGTAGTCCTTCAGCTCCTCGTAGTCTTCGACCTGGATGGCCATGTGGTTCAGGCCCAAGCCGCCGTCGACGACTTCCTGCGCGCCTTCCTTGGCTTGGAACAGGGCCAAGTCGTGGTGGACGCGGCCGCAGGTCAGGAACGTGCCGAAGCCCGGCCGCTCCACGGCGATCTCGAATCCCAAGACCTCGGTGTAGAACCTTGTCGAGGCGTCCTGGTCCTTGACGTTGATTACCAGATGCCCGATCCTCTTCGGCTTCGCCATAATTCCCTCCGCAGCGGACTCCGTTTGAGTCGCTTTTCTAGTAGTGCCTACTATAACGCCAGCCTACGGTATTTGCCAATACTCTGCATCGCCGATGGGCCAATCACTTGGGGCCTACGCTATCCGATTCAGGTCAATGTCCATGCCTGCCGCTCGTATTTCTCTGGCTAGTGTCAGCTCCCAACCTTCCCCTCATTTGGTCTGGGACGAGGATGCGGTTTATCCTGTTCGGCTGCTAAAGCTCAAACATCGTCTGAAGTACACAGGACTATTGCATATCCTACGTCGGAATAGTCCTCGAATTTCTCGATGATTGTCCGGCCTTCGCTGGGCTGTTCCTGCAGAATGACAGGTTCAAGATCGAGACCATCGAGGAATCTTGCAACAGAATCCCTGACGGCCCATCCCTGCCGAGGACAACGAATACTCGATTGGATACCTGTTGCTGTGGCATCTGTTGCGGAGGGGAGGCGGGACGCGACGAAGTGTCATCCTCCCAATAGTCGCCGATTTCATTGAGCATCGATTTAAGAGTGGCACCGGATTCGCTCAAACCAGAGCGATATCCCATCCTTGCCCCAGGATTCCGATCGGGAAACAGGTTCAGCTTCAAACCCGGCGGCTTTCAGGCTCCGAAACAACCCCAGTCTGCTATCGCGACTCCCAGACGTTCAGAACCCGGGCCAACCCGGAATCGAGGCTGCCTGCCGGACCCAGCTTTCGACGAGCTCCTCGTCGGCGATACCGTCCTCGAAAATGTGGTAGTAGCGCGTATCCTTGTCCTTGGACTCTATCGGGGGCAGAGGGTCGAGCGACGAGCCATTGAGGAACGTCACCTTCACGTAGCGGGCAAAGACGTGGTAGCTCAGGAACCATCCCTGCCCCTCAACGCCGTAGAAGGGCGAGTTCCATCGCACAGCCTTGCGTACCTCAGGAACCGTACGCTCTATCAAAGAGTCGATCTGGCGTCCAATATCGCCTTTCCATTCGGGCATGGCTGCGATGTAGGCCTGCACCGGCTCGTCGCCGTCTGCCTTGGCGATCTGGGGGTTGCCTCCGGATAGGAGCACCACCCCTTTTTCATTCTTCGGGAGGGCCTTCCCGGAGGCTCTGCTCGACTTTCTGGGCGCCCTGCCTGCCATTGACGTTTTCTCCACTCCGCAATCCATGTTGCTGCGACGGAGGCTGGCGTGAATCTGAGGTGTGTTGGTAGGCCGTGTGGGGGTCGAACCCACGACACCCGGATTAAAAGTCCGGTGCTCTGCCGACTGAGCTAACGGCCCGTTCGCCGCCGGCACCTAGATGCCGACAGTATTATTGTAGCATCGCCTTTCCTCTCGCGCCGCTACGCCATTGGTCGTCGGCAAGCGTGCCTGATGCGCCTTTTCTTGCAGGTTTCGAGCGCAATATGGTAGCGTATCCTGCACAACAGGCACTCAAAAAGGAGGAACGCTATGGGATTCACACCCAGTTACCTCGGACACGTTAACATCTATGTCCGCAACGCCGCAGATGCCCGCGAGTGGTACGAGTCCGTCCTGGGTCTGCATACCTATGACTTCAAGGAAGGGCGCGCCGCCTTCATGTCCGCCGACCTGAACCAGTCGCACGAGATTGCGCTGATGGAAGTGGGCGAGAATGCTGAGGGCCCTCGCGCTGGCCAGGTTGGCCTCAACCACATGGCGTGGCGGATGGGCAGCCTCGAGGACCTGGCCGACTTTTACAACAACCTCAAGGAAAAGGATGTGCCCATCCAGCGTGTCTCGGATCATGGCCTGTCTCTGGGCATCTACATCAAGGACCCCGACGGCAATGGCATCGAGGTCTACTACGAGACTCCGCGTGAGGACTGGCATCGCCAGGAAAACCTGTTCATGAGCGGCGACCGTCCCCAGGGCAATTTCCCTGGTCCGTGGGAGGCTGACCTTGTGCCGGACGGCGTGGCCGCCGCGGCAGCAGCCAATCGAGGCTAACGCCCTTCCTTCCACAGGTGCAAGGCGAATGGGCCTGGGAAATGCCGGGGACCTGCACGGAAAACACTCAGGGGCGCACGGTCGTGCGCCCCTGCAGCGTCTATGGATTCACCAATCGTCGCCTATTGAACGACGGCTATTGCCTCGATCTCGATGAGCATGTCGGGGTCCACCAGCCGGCTGATCTCGACCAGTGTGCTGGCCGGGTAGTCCGACGAGAAGAACTCGGCCCGAACCTCGTGGATGGCCGAGAAATGTTCGGCGAGGTTAGTGACAAACACGGTCACCTTTACGACGTCGTCCAGGGTGGCGCCAGCCTCCGCCAGCACCGCCTGCGTGTTTTCCAGCACCTTGCGGGTCTGCGCGCGGATGTCGCCGCGTCCGACCAGCTGGCCGTCCACACCTCGAGCCACCTGGCCAGAAGCGAACACCATTCGTCCTGCCGGGACCGCAACGCCCTGGGACATGATTCCAGCCGGCGTTGCCACTTCGCTGCTCTGCAATATCGTTTTTGCCATCGTGCGTTCCCCTGGCTAAAATTCCCTCTCCTTCGGGGGGAGGGTCAGGGTGGGGCGTTACCCTACTTCCACTCGGAGTCGGGCGGCCAGATATTGGTGCTGCCGCGGGCCGCTCCCTGCAGCACTGGGTCTCCCCGCATAGGCCCCATGGTCTCGATTGCCTTCTTGTAATGATCAGATGCCTGGTGGGCGTGGAAGGCGTCCTCGTCCACGTAGATCTCATAGACCCAGAGCCGGTTGGGATCGCCGGCGTCCTGGATCACGTCGAAACGCAGGCAGCCCGGCTCCGTGTTGGCGGCCGCCTGGGCGTTTGGCAGCAGGGCTTTGACGAATTCGTCCTTACACCCCTCTTTAATCTGTATCGGCGCGATTATTACGTACATGAACATTTCCCTACATACGAATTTCAGCTCAACTAGGCACTCACCCCTTACCCTCTCCTGGAGGGAGGGGGAATCAGCGGGTTATTTCCACTCGGAGTCGGTGGGCCAGACGTTGTAACTGCCGCGGGCCGCGCCCTGGATGCCATCGACGCGTATGTCGGCCACGGCGTCGCGGAACTTGATGAAGTGCGGCGCCTCAGTGTGGGCCTGGAAGGCGGCCTCGTCGTCGTACACCTCGTAGAGCCAGACGCGATTCTCGTCGCCGGCGTCCTGGATCACGTCGAAACGATGGCAACCGGGTTCGTCATTCACCGAGCCAATGGCGTCGGGGATGATGGCTTCCATGAACTGCTCCTTGCAGCCCGGCTTGATCTGGATGGGCGCGATGATCACGTACATCGGTCAATCTCCTCAATAGTGGGAATCTCTAGCATCCTACCACAGTCTGAACTGTGATTTTTTGTGATCCATCGATTGCCTTGATTCCGGGGAATGAAAATCACAGCCATCACTGAATCAAACGAATCACAGTTCAGACAACTGCCTCCGCCGGACAATCGCGGTTCAACAATGACGACCCTCAAACAGCGTGGTACCATTCGGAAAAGCGCACCAAGTCCATCACAGGGAGCAGCGACATGCCAGCCAGAACCGGGGCGGAATACATCGCCAACCTGAGGGAGAATGGTCCGGAGGTCTACCTGCATGGCGAGCGGGTGAAGGACGTAACCACCCATCCCGCGCTGCGGGGGGGCGTCGAGTCGCTGGCGCGTATGTACGACATGCAGCACGACCCGGCCATTCGCGACGAGATGACTTACGTATCGCCTACCACGGGCGAACGCGTGGGAACGTCGTTCATCATGCCGCGCACCAAGGAGGACCTGGACGCCCGCCGGATCATGATGCGCCACTGGGCTCGGGCCACCTTCGGGATGATGGGCCGCAGCCCCGACTTCATGAACGTAAACATCATGGCCATGGCCGCTGCCGGTGATTACTTCGCCCGGAACCGCCCGGAGTTCAAAGACAACATCAACAACTACTACGAGCACGTGCGGGAGAATGACCTGGTGCTGACCCATACCCTGCTCAACCTGCAGCGCAGCCGCACGCCGGGCTCCACTCCGCTCGAGGACCGCACCGACATCGCGCTGAGGGTGGAAAAGGAGACCGACGCAGGCATCATCGTCCACGGTGCGAGGGTGCTGGCCACGTTGGCGCCGCTGTCCGAGGAGATCGCGCTGTATCCCACGACGTCGCACCAGTTGCCCGGGCAGGCGCCGGAACCCTACGCCTTTGCCTTCGCGGTGGCCAACAACACCCCGGGTCTGCGTTACCAGTGCCGTGAGAGCTTCGACTTCGAACGCTCCCACTTCGATCACCCGCTGGGTTCGCGGTTCGAGGAAATTGACGCCGTGGCCTTCTTCGACCACGTCTTTGTGCCGTGGGAGAACGTGTTTCTGCTGGGCGACGTGGAGCTGTGCAACAACCTGCAGATTGCGACGAACCGCCACGTTCACTCCGGGCACCAGGTGGTCACCAAGAACGTGGCCAAGTGCGAGTTCGTGCTTGGGCTGGCTACGCTGATGACCGAGACGCTGGGCTCATCGACGCAGCAGCAGGTGCAGCAGATGATCGCCGAGATCGTCGAGAACCTGGAGGTCACCAAGGCCTGCCTGCGGGCCTCGGAGGCCGACGCCGAGGTGGACCAGTGGGGCATCATGGCCCCGGCGGAGCTGCCCCTGCAGGCCGCCCGCAACTTGTTCATACGCATGTATCCGCGCATGGGGGAGATCATTCACCTGCTGGGTTCCAGCAGCCTAATGGCCCTGCCCACCGAGGCCGACCTGGAGGGTCCGCTGGCCGAGGAGATCAACCGCTACCTGGAGACCGACGCGACCTCAGCCCGAGATCGCGTGCGGCTGTTCCGGCTGGCATGGGACATGTCATGCAGCGCGTTCGGGGCGCGTCAGATCCTCTACGAGCGATTCTTCCAGGCCGATTCGGTGCGCAACGCCGTCATTCTCTACAACATGAAAGACCGCCAACCCGATGCCGACTGGGTGCGCCAGTTCCTGGAACAGGAGTAGCGAGGAGTAATTCAACACAGAGGGCGCAGAGAACACAGAGAAAAAATAATAGATTACTCTGTGGCCTCTGTGCGCTCTGTGTTGAAAAAATAGGAACTAAGGAGGGGAGCCATGCCGGAGCCGCGAGTAATCCGTGCCAGCGAGGTAGACACACTGCAACGAGCCGAGGGAGTGACCGTTGCCAGCCACATCAACAAGGAGTTCGGCGCCACCGAGATATCCAGCGGCATCACCAGCTTTGAGTCAGGCCGCTCCAACACCACGCACTACCACAACGCCGAGGAATCGGTGATCGTCATCGAGGGTGCGGGAACCCTCATGATCAACGGAGTTGAGCACCACGTAAGTGCCGGCGACGCGGCGTTCATCACGCCCGGCACGCACCACCGCCTGATCAACACCGGCGACGCACCGTTCCGCGTCGCCTGGTCCTACGCCACCGTCGATGTGTCGCGCACGCTGGTGGATGATTAAGGGTGTTATTATTAGATGTGCGGGTTTCTGAGGGAGAGCGGCCATGACACACATAGCATACAGGGCGTTGCATCGCGTCTTCGTCGAAGGGCGATGGCTGTTCACCACAATAAAGGAGATCGTCTTTCACCCGTTGTCTGCATCCTATGTTGACACTAGGACGGGTAAATTCGTTGCACGGAGGCCGGCCTTTGGCAGACAAGCCAAGGAGAACAGACAAGCTGGCCGATGAGCAATGAATTGTGGTTCAGGTAATGACGGGGGCGGATTCAGAGAGAATCTGCCCCCTCTATTGGCCCTCGTTGTAGGCCTGGCTGGATTTGCGGTCATCATCTGGTTGGGCGTAAACGACCCAGAACGCCGGGATGCCTTGGCTCAAGCAGCTGACTGGCTAATGAAGGGTGGGATAGGGGCCTTCTTTGGTACGTTGATAGGGCGCAGGGCAAAATAGCGTCAATTTCAGATACAGAGACAGGATGTCAGTGCCAAAAGAAAGTCATGCAATTTGCTTCCAATTGCACCCCTACCCTGCGAGCTCCACGATCATCTCTACCTCCACGGGGGCGCGCAGGGGGAGACCGGCCATGCCCACGGCGGAGCGGGCGTGGCGGCCCTCGTCTCCGTAGAGGGCGACCAGCAGGTCGGAGGCGCCATTGCCCACGGCAAAGTGCCGCTCGTAGTCCGGGTCGGCGTTGACCATGACCAGCAGTTTCACCACACGCTTCACATTGTCTAGGCTGCCTGCTGACTCCTTGATGGCGGCCAGGCAGTTCAGCATGGCTTGCCGGGCCGACTCGTAGCCCTGCTCCTCCGTAACGTCGCGGCCCACTTTGCCGGGGTGCAGGATCGAACCGTCGGGCATGAACCCGATGTGGCCGGCAACGTACAGCAGGTTGCCCGTGCGCACGGACGGCACAAAGTTGGCCACCGGCGCGTTGGTTTCGCTCAGCGTCAGACCCATTTCCCGCAGCTTGTCTTCAACGGACATGGCTACCCTCCCGATTCAATTCACCACAGAGGGCACAGAGATTTATTATCATTTTCCTCCGTGAACTCCGTGTTCTCTGTGGTTAAGACTCCCGCTTAGCCGAGCTTGACGATGGCCTCGACCTCGACCACCAGTTCAGGGCGCACCAGGGCGGAGACACCGACGGTGGAACTGGCGGGGGGATTGCTGGGCCAGGTCTCGAGGCGCACCTTAGCGTAGTCCGCGTAGTCGTCCATGTTGGTCAGGAAGCACGTAATCTTGCAGACGTCCTCCATCTTTCCGCCAGCGGCCTCGATTACGCCGCGGATGTTGGCCATCACCTGGCGGGACTGGGCCTCGCAGCCCTCGGCAATGTTGCCGCTGGCGTCGGTGCCCACGTGCCCCGACACGTACAGCATGTCGCCCACGCGTATGCCGGGAGAGAGGTTGGGATTCGGCGCCACTCCGGCGGGAATGATCGGCTGTCGGTCTGGCATGATGGTCTCCTTTCTAAACTGAGTTCGGTTTCAGGGTTGGCAAAGAGCGCAGAGTTTCTGGCTTCTCTGCGCTCCTCTCGTTCCTGGTGTGTTTTGATAAGGCCGAGGTTTCAGTGGGTGCCCGCGGGAACCCCCGAGCGTTCGCGGTGTACCGATATGCAGCCCCGCACGCCCTCCAGCTTGGAGAACAGCTTGCTCAGCTGCTGCAGCCCCGTGGTGTGCATGTTGAATGTGAGGTTCACCGTGCCGTTGGGCTGCTGTGCGGTAACGACGTTTGAAATGTTGACGCCTTCTTCCGAGACGTTCTGCGTCAGGTCCCGCAGCAGACCCACCCGGTCGTAGGCAAGCATAGTGACGCGCACCGGGAACAGCTCCTTGGCCTGACCCCATTCCACCGAGACGAAACGCTCGGGCTCGTCCTCGTGCAGGACGCTGGGACAGGTCCGCTTGTGGACGGTCACTCCCCTGGACCGGGTGACGAAGCCGACGATCTCGTCGCCGGGGATGGGACCGCAGCAGCGCCCCATGCGGGTGAGGAGGTCGCCCACTCCCAGCACCTTGATGCCTGAAGTCGGGCTCGAAAGCGGCAGGTCGGTGCGCTTGCGGGCCAGAGGATGTTCCGGCTCCTGTCGGGCTTCAGCCAGTTTTTGCGCCAACTGTCCCTCTGTAACGCCGCCGGAACCCAGGTTTGTCAGCAGGTCGTCCATGCTGTCGAACTTGAACAGCCCCAGGACCTCGCTATCCTCAAATTTCAGGTTGAGACGACGCATTTCGCGGCGCAGCATTTCCCGTCCGCGCTGGATGTTGGTGCCGCGTTCCTGCCTGCGGAACCAGTGTCGGATGCTCTGGCGGGCGTGGGCGGAGCGAACATAGCCGCGATTGGAATTCAGCCAGTCCAGGCTGGGCCCGCGGTCCGAATTGGTGCGCATTATTTCTACGGTGTCGCCGTTTTCCAGAGCCGTGTCCAAAGAGACCAGCTTGCCGTTGACCTTTGCGCCGACGCACCTGTTGCCCAGCTCAGTATGGATCTTGTAGGCAAAATCGATGGGAGTGGACCCTGCCGTGAGTTCGACGATACGTCCCTTCGGGGTGTAGACGAACACCTGGTCGTGGAAGATGTCCTCCTTGACGGACTCGATGAACTCAGCGGTGCTGGTGACGTCGCGCTGCCACTCCAACAGCTGCCGCAGCCCGCTCATCTTCTCCTCGAACTGGAGGTCCCTGGAGTTGCCCTCCTTGTAGCGCCAGTGAGCGGCGACGCCATACTCGGCGGTCTCGTGGTGCTCGAAGGTCTTGATCTGCACTTCGAGGTGGGTGCCGCCCTCGCAGACCACCGTGGAGTGCAGCGCCTGGTACATGTTCTCCTTGGGATTGGCGATGTAGTCGTCGATCTGGCCGGGCAGGGGATGCCACAGCTGGTGCACCACGCCGAGGACCCGGTAGCAGTCCGCGTCCTTTTCCACCAGCACGCGAAGGGCGAACAGGTCGTAGATCTCGCTTAGCTGTTTGCCCTGGGCCTCGTACTTCTGGATCTTGCGATACGTGCTGTAGATGTTCTTCGGGCGCCCCGAGACGTCTGCCGTTATCCCTTCGGATTCCAGGCTGTCGCGCAGCAGGTCTGAGACCTGGGCCACATAGGCCTCGCGGACGGCGCGGCGGGCGGCAAGCATGCGGGAGATTTCGCGGTACCTCTCCTCGTTGAGGTAGCGAAAAGCCAGATCCTCCAGCTGCCACTTGATTTCCCAGATCCCCAGCCGGTGCGCGAGGGGCGCATAGATGTCCAGGGTTTCCTGCGCGATGCGCCGCTGCTTGTCCGGTGGGAGGGCTCCCAGGGTCCGCATGTTGTGGAGGCGGTCGCCCAGCTTGATGAGGACGACACGGATGTCCTCGGCCATGGCCACCAGCATCTTGCGGAGGCTTTCGGCGTAAAGGCTGTCGGGGTCATCCCCGCCGATGGGCAGGGCGCTGATGGGGTCGTGGATCCGGCTGTCCAGCTGCGTGAGCTTGGTAACGCCGTCGACCAGCCGGGCGATTTCGGGACCGAACTTAGCGGACAGCTCATCAAGAGAGACGTCGCAGTCCTCAACCACGTCGTGGAGCAAAGAGGCGGCGATGGTCTGCTCGTCCAGGCGGAGTTCACTGAGAAAGAGGGCAATTTCCAGGGGGTGGGCGATGTAGGGCTCGCCCGACTTGCGCAACTGTCCCTCGTGAGAGAGCTCGGCAAATTCGTAGGCATCCCTGATGAGATCGGACGCCTCTTCCGGAAGGTAGTCCGTGACTCTCTCCAGTAGTCTGTCCACTCCTTCGATGGCCGTTACCCCAAAGTCACTACCCCCTATCGCCAAATTCGTGCCCAGTCTTGACCAGGCGTCAATGCGCCCGGCGGATGCGCCAGTGGAGGGTTTGACGACGTCCTGGACACCGTCACGCCCTTCATTCGGGAATTGGCTGCCCTTGGATGATAGTCGCGATTTTACTTGCTTTGCTGCCAAAATACCATTGTCCTTGCGATCGCCGAACGACGACTTGTTGCCATTGCGGAGGCTGTGGGAACGCGTAGTTCCCCCGCGACGGTGGGCGTTTGACCGTGGCGAAAGTGCGTTGCTACACTCGCCGCGACTTGCATGTATCCATGATAAACGATTTTACCCCGGCCGGAGTGATTATGAGCGATAACACGAGCAGGGTCGGTATATTCTCTTTCGAGGTGGACAGTTCCGCCGATCCGGCACTGCTGGCGAAGCGGGCCGAGGACCTGGGCTTCGAGTCTTTCTGGGTGCCGGAGCACGCCATCCTGCCGGTGCGCACGACCTCTCCCTACGCGGGAGCGTCGGATGGGGCGATTCCCGAGGAATACGGTCGCATCGTCGACCCGTTCATAGCGCTGGCCCGCGCCTCCGCCGTCACCAGCCGGATCAAACTGGGAACGGGTATCTGCCTGGTGCCGGAGCGGAACCCGTTGCTGCTGGCCAAGGAAATCGCCACCCTCGACCGGTACTCCGATGGCCGTTTCATCTTCGGCATCGGCGCTGGCTGGCTGCGGGAGGAGGCGGAGATCATGGGCACGGACTTTGACCACCGCTGGACCCAGACCCGCGAGTCAATCGAGGCGATGAAGCAGCTGTGGACCCAGGACGAGGCGGAGTACCACGGTCAGTATTACGACTTTCCGCCGGTCAAGTCGGTCCCCAAGCCGGTGCAGAATCCCCATCCGCCGGTGTATCTGGGCGGCAAGGCCCGCAACGTGTTCCGCCGGGTCGTGGCCTACGGCGACGGCTGGATGCCCAACCGCACCTCGGCGGCGGAGATTCGCGCCGGCCGGGCCACGCTGGATGAACTGGCCGAATCGGCGGGGCGTGATCCCAAGTCCATCGAAATCCTGGCCTTCGGCTTTGGCAACCAGTTCCGCACCCGCGAGGAAATCGAGGAGCTGACGGACGCCGGCGCCGACCGCATCACCGTCTGGCTGAACAACACTGAGGGCGATGCGGCCGTCGCTGAGATTGAGGAAATCGCAGCGGCCGTGCTGTAGGAGGCTGTGCTCAAATGCTGGCCGGCCTTGAACGGGTGGAAATCGACTTCCTGCTGCTCGCCGATCGTGCCGAGGTGCTAAACGGCAAGCTGTACATGATGGGAGGCGCCTGGGACCGGAGACAAATCAGGAGTATCGACTCCCCGGTCTCCCTCACAATGGTCATCGGGGTACTTGTGCCGTGAAATCTCACCAACGAGCAGCACCGGTTGACCATCAGAATCGAGGACGAAGACGGCCTGATGGTACCTCCTGAAGTCGAGGTCGCCGTAAACGTCGGACGGCCCGTGGACGCCACGCAGGGCCAGTCCTTCCGGGCCACCGCGGTCATCAACAACCGGTGGCAGCTGCCCCGCTATGGCACCTACCGAGTGGCCGCGTCGACGGCTGGCCAAAACGAGAAGCGGGTTACGTTCTATGTCATCGAAGCAGCCCCGCCCTAACGACAAATGTCGCACTCAGGGGTCAGTGCCCCGCTCTCCCTACACCGGCAGGGGCGACTCGGTGATGTTCTCGGGCAGGCCGACCTCGAAGGCGTTGATGTTGAAGGCGAGGCAGGAGTAGTAGCCCATGAGCGTGGTCAGTTCCACCAGGCCCCGGTTGCCGAACTGGTCCATCGCCCGCTGGAACGTCTCCTGGCTGACGCGGCGGGTCCGGAAGAGCTCGCGGCCATAATCAAGGACGGTTGACTCCTCCTCCGACAGTGCCGGCAGTTCTTTCTTGTCCCGGAGGCTGTCCACCAGCTCGTCGCTCAGGCCCGACTGGCGACCGAATGCACAGTGGGCGTTCCAGATGAACTGGCAGTCCATCTCCCGTGCAGTTACCAGCATGGCCAGTTCCCGTATGTTGAGAGGCAGGCTTGACTCGTCTCCCCGCAAGTAGGCCCGCAGGTGCTCGCCGCGCTTGATCAGCTCCGGTACGTGAATCATCACCGAAAGTGGCCCGGTATCCGGAACGCTGCCGCGCCCTGCGACGTATTCGTCAAACGCCTCCAGCTGGTCCTGCGGAACACTGTTCCGGTCGGCTGTGGGAATTCTGGCCATTTCCATTCCTCCTAAATGCCTGCTGACTGCCAGCAAGATATCCCGATCGGGGATATTGCTCTCTGCGTAATTCCTTGGCCGGACAAGAGTATAATGCCTTGGTGTGTTTTCGTGATTATGGAGCCTGGCTCCGAGGTTTCCCACCGTGCCGGGGAGAGGGTTACTTGATACCCAGTTGTCTGTGAACCAGGGCGACAGGAACAAGTACGTGGTCTTCGGCGCGCTGGCCATCGGCCTGTTCGCCTCAGTCGTCGACCATGGCAGCGTCATAGTGGCTCTGCCTTCCATCGCTGAGGACATGGTGATAGAGCTCCCCAGCGTGCAGTGGGTGGTCATCGGCTATGCCCTGACCATCAGCGCACTGCTGCTGCCCATGGGGCGCCTGGCCGATATGATGGGCCAGAAGCGGGTGTACATCCTTGGGAGCATCGTCCTGATGGTGGGTGCGGCGGGCGCGGGGCTGGCGCCGGAGCTGGGATCGCTGCTGGGCGCGCGGCTGCTGCAAGGTGTGGGTTCGGCCATGACCCAGGGTACGGGCATGGCCATCATGACCTCGGTGTTCCCGCCCCACGAGCGCGGCCGGGCGATAGGCCTGCTGATGACCACCGTGGGCGTTGGGGCAGTGGCCGGGCCGGCCATCGGCGGAACGGTGGTGGACCTCATCCACTGGCGGGCGGTGTTCTTCATCAACATCCCGCTCGGCTTTGTGGGAGTTTTGGCCACATTGTGGGTGCTCCGCGGCTGGGAATCGGAGCGTGCCTCTCGTGGCATCAGGTTCGACTGGACGGGTGCGTTCTTGTCCACTGGGGTGCTGGTGGCGCTGCTGCTGGGCCTCACCCTGGCGGTGAACTGGGGCTGGATGGCTGCCCCCATCCTCGCGGCCTTCGTGCTCTCCGCCGGCATGTTCGTGGCATTCATCTGGTGGGAGCTGCGGACTGATTCCCCGATGTTCAACCTGCGGTTCTTTCGGGGCAGGGTCTTCTCCTGCGGGATATCGGCCGCTTTCCTGACCTTCCTGGGGCAATCGTCGGTGCTGTTCCTGATGCCCTTCTACGTCCAGAACGTGCTGGGATACAGCCCCAAGGTGGCAGGACTGGTGGTCATGCCCGGCGCGCTGCTCATGGCGATCATGGGCTCGGTCAGCGGCACGCTGTCGGACAGGTTCGGCTGGCGCTGGTTCACCGTGGGCGGCATGGTCTCGTCCACTGCCGGCCTGATCATGCTGAGCCGCGTAACCGACACCTCACCACTGTGGGAGGTGATCCCCGGACTGATACTGGTCAATGGCGGTATGGGCACCTTCTATTCGGCCAACTCCAGCTCGGTGTTGAGCGCGGTGGGGCGCGACAGCTACGGCGTGGTGTCGGGATTCCTGAACCTGGTGCGTAACTCTGCCAACGTGATCAGCCTGGCCATCGCTACGACAATTGTCACCGTTACTATGGGCTCCTTGGGATTCGAGCCGAGCCTTGAGGCCGTTCGTACCAGCTCGGTGGAGGGAGTTCGCAACGCCTTTACCGTTGGCATGCGCTACGCTTTCTACGTCCTGGTGGCGTTGGTCATTGCCTCGATGACGGTTTCGTTCCTGCAGGGCAACACCAGGTCCGCCCCTCGGCAGGAGGAGCCGGCCCCGCAACCGCAGCCCGGGGACTGAGGGTCACCGGACGGGACGAGAGTACCATCCGCCCCAGGGCCACCTGCGCCTCCGGAGCAATGCGATGACCAGGGGATTGGTCCATATCAGTGTTTTCCAGAAGGGCCAGGTGTCAAATCGCCGCGAGGACGCCCGCACCCGTGGATTCCGTATGAGTCGAACGTGTCCCCCGGTTTTCCGGGCCAGCTTCCCGAGCGCCCAGTAGAAATCCACGTCCTCTCCGATCCAGGCCGTCTGGTCGTAGCCGCCGATGGCCTCAAACGCGTCCTTGGTGCAGAACTGCGTTGCTCCCTGGACCATGCCGAGCCGTTCCGCGAGAAGTCGCCAGGCCCGCAGGTAAATCCTCATCGAACGTCGCCTCGGCTGGTACTCAACGTCCACGCCGCCGCCCACGCAGCTCGGGTCGGACATTGCGGTGTGAATCGCTGATAGTGTATCGCGAGGCATCCACACGTCTGCGTCCACAAAGACGAGCACGTCTCCCTCTGCGTGCCGCGCCCCGGCGTTTCGGGCCCTGGCGATCCCCTGCACCGGCTCCCGGACCACCTGGGCGCCGGATTCCTGGGCCACGATGACGGTGGCGTCGGTGCTGTTGTTGTCGACGACCAGGAGCTCAACGCTGGCGCGGGAGTTGGCGGCCAGTGTATCCGCCGCCGCTCCAATAGCGTCGAGCGTCGCAGGCAGAACAGTCTCTTCGTTGTACGCAGGGACGATGACGGAGATATTCATGGTAGGCAGGCAGCGCGGGCGCGATATCTCCCAATATTACACTCGCAGCTGGGTTATGGGGCGCCGTTTCTAGTGGCATTACCGTGTTTTGGCTTGGTGGCGTCGTCTCCACCACGACCATTACAGAATTAAATCCGGCGGCTGGTTCTCTGTCCATGCCAGGCTTGTGAGCGGCCGTCGCACCTGCGGGATAGCCACAGGAATCACTCATCGTCGGGGCCGGAGTGGCCCGCTTCCCCGTTCCTTTTCATCGAGCCCCAGGATGTCCGTCGACAACCTCAGGAGGCGGCATATGGCGGTAACGGCGCCCCGCCCTGCCCTGGACTTTGCTCACCAGACGCGATGGCCCGCGTATGAGGCCTACCCCGATGTCCGCTGGCCCGGGTGGTAATGGACAATTTCAACACCATTTGCAAGGCGTATTTGTGACGGGGCTTTCCGGGGGCGGAGGCGTGGCGTATTGCGCGGCGGCTGGAGTTTCACGACACCCCCCAGGCAAGGCAACTGGCTCAATCCTGCCCTGAGCCTGCCGAAGGGATGGGGGAGGCTGAATTCAGAGTCTTCTCCGGGGCTGCCCCTGCCTCGGAATTGCGTTTCCATTGCTTCGAATGGAGGTGTGAACCGCAGCGGAACCGGACATGTCTGAACTCGCCCTATGAGGATCTGCGAATGCAGCGCTGGCTTGCTGGTTCAGGCCTGTCCGCGCGGAAGGCGAACCTGACGGAGACAGCCCGGAAAGGGCCGCAATCGCCCGTGTCTCAGGGCGCAACTGGGTGGCAGCCGCCATTGGCTGGTGCTTGTCCGCCGTGGACACCCGAACCAAGCTCCGTCTCTCCTGCACTGGCCCTTCCTGATTTGACCCAACGCTGTACTTTCATCATTGCCGGGAAAGGGGAAGCGCCATGATGGTCTGACTATTAGCACCGGCTGGTGATATAGTCCATTTCAGGCTTCTTTAGCCGGCTATCCTGTGGAAGGGGATAGCGGCATCCAAATATGTCTATCCATTCCGCCCAATCATTCGTCCCGTCCTTTTTCTTATTCACAGTGCACACCGATCTACCGGTGTCCGGATTGTAATCGCAGATGACCGGGGAGGATGGCCAGTAAAGCCGGGTCGGCTGCTGCTGAGTGTCCGACTGCGTTGGTGGATCCACAGACCTTTGCACGGGCGGAGACGGTGACCGTGGAGGGTTAGAGTTATCATCCGACCGCGTGTTACCCGACTGAGACGAACCGCCACCACCCCCGCCTCCGCCGCCGCCGCCACCACCGCTCCCACCGCCGCCTCCGCCTCCGCCGCCTCCGGTGAATATGTTGATGGTCGGAGTCCGGATCACTACGGGTTTCTCGTTGTCTCTAATGCTGATCCTCGCCGACGCTGAACCCAGACCCTCCCCCTGGACCGATACGGTGAGCGTTTCTATGGTGCGCTCAGCACTTGAGTCGTCAAACGGGGTGAGCTGGAACGTGGTCGTCCCCGAAGTCTCTCCCGCGGAAATCGTGATGCCCTGTACGTTGACCACGCCATAGTCGTCGGTACTCGCGCTGTCGCCGGAAGTCCCCACGCTGAGGGTCAGGTGCTTGTCGACGAGGAAGGCCGAGCCGTTCAGTTCAGCCGTCACCGTGAGTTCAGTTTGCCCTGCGTCCTCGTCCAGAACACTCGGGGAAATGGACAGCTTGATGCCGGTCGTCGGCGTGTCGTCCTCCAGAATGTAGAGTGATGCGTGGCTCGTTCCCAGCTCCACATCGGTGGCTGACACCGTGATTTTCTCGAACCCGCCCTCGTAGACTCGATCGTCGTGCAGGTCGAGCTGGAAAGTGACGGTTCCGGAGGTCGAGCCCGCCGGAATGACGATGTCCTCGATGCCGGCAAAGGTGTAGTCGTCGGGCCCCGCGGTGTCGCCCTCCGCGCCGACGCCCAGCCTGATCACCCTGTCGGACGTGAAGGCCGGTCCGTTGAAGCAGGCCTCGACGGTGAGCTCGACGAGGCCCGCGCCCTCGTTCAGGAAAATGGGACTCACATCAACCACGACTTCCGTCGACGCTGCGTCATCGTCCAGGATTTCGATGGTCGCGTAGCCGGTGCCGAGGCCGGCCAATGAACCGGACAGGGTGACTGCCTCGATGACATCTTCGTGCAGATAGTCGTCCAGCGGCAGGAGCCGGAAAGAGGCTGCGCCCGAGGTGTGGCCGGCGGGGATGGTGATGTGCCCGAGGGCGGACCTGGCGTAATCACCGGGGCCCGCGCTGTCCCCGAACTCTCCAAGGGCGAGCGTTACCGCCTGGTCAGTGGGGTATGCAGGGCCGTTGAGCGTCGCCGTAGCCGTGATGTCGGTCCAGCCCGCCTCCTCGAGCAGGATTGTCGGGCTCACCTCCAGGAGGATGCCGGTCGACGCAGCCTCGTTGTCCGCGATCTTGAGCGTCGCCGTTCCCGTGCCCAGGCCGGCGGCGTTTCCCGTGACCGTGATGGTCTCGTCGACGCCCTCCCGGATGCGGTCGTCCAGGGGCGTCAGCCGGAAGGTGGTGGTGCCGGTGGTCGCTCCGGCGGCGATGATGATGTCCCCGGCGGCAGACGCGGTGTAGTCGTCGGCGGAGGCGGTGTCGCCCGCCGCCCCAACCTCGAGGCGGACCGCCGTGGCCGTGGTGGAGGCCGGGCCGTTGATGGCCGCGGTCACCGAGACCTCCGTTGGGCCGGCGCCCTCGTCCAGTGTCGCCGGGCTGAGGGACAGGGCAAGGCCATTCGACGGGGGGTCCATGTCTACGATGGACACGATAGCCGATCCTCTCCCCAGCCCCGGGGCCCTGCCCGAGATGGTGATTTTCTCGGGGATGCCCTCGTGGGTGCCGTCGTTCATGGGCGCGAGCGCGAAGCTGGCGGTCCCGGTGGTCGCCCCGGCGGGTATGATGATGTCTCCGACACCCGTTGCGGTGTAGTCGGCGCGCGTGGCGCTGTCCCCGGGCGCCCCGACGGTGATGGCGAAGGCCCGGTCGGTCGCGAACGCGGGGCCGTTCAGGGTTGCGGTGACCGACACTTTCGCTTGAGCCGATCCCTCCTCCAGGGACGCGGGGTTGGCGGTCAGCTCGAATCCGGTGGAGGCGGCGTCGTTGTCGATGATCCGGATTTCGGCGAGGGCCGTGCCCAGGTCCGCTGCCGCGCCCGAGACGGACAGCGCCTCGCCCTCACCCTCGTGGATGTTGTCGTCCACGGGCGTGAGGTGGAGGGTGGTCGTGCCGGACGTTTCCCCGGCGGGGATGGTGATGGCCCCCACGTTCCCGGCGGCGTAGTCGGCGCCCGACGCGCCGTCGCCGTCTGCCCCGATGGTGATGGCGATGGTCCTGTCCGTTGGCAGGGGCGCGCCGTCGAGCGTTGCGGTTACCGTGATTGCCGTCCGGCCCGCGTCCTCGTCCAGGGCGGCGCTGCTCACCGCCAGGAGGAAGCCCGACGCGCCCGGCGCAGCGGCCGCGTCGCTCTGGGATGCGACGCTTCCCTCGCTCTCGTCCTCGTCGGGGGAGCCGAAGAAGAAGGAGCAGGCGACGATGCCCATCAGGACGAACATCAATGCCACCAGGGACTGGATGACGGGGAAGCGTCGCCTGGGGCCTTGGTTCGCCGGGTCTCCGCCGCCGGATGCGGCACCGGGTCCTCTGCGGTCCCACAGCGGCCGGTAGGCCTCGGGGAGCGGGTCGCTGTCGATCCGGGGCCAGACCCCCTGCCGCCGCCAGAGCCAGAAGTACCGGTAGATCACCTCCCACGGGGGCAGGTCGTCGGGCAGCCTGCTCCAGGGACTCCCGGTCCGCAGGACGTACCGGATGCCGTTCAGTACCTCGCGGCGGGAATACCGGCCGCGAGGGCCATCCGGCTCAACCGGCGGGACATGGGGGTCAACCGACTGCCATTCGGCGTCCGACAGGTCTGATGGGTATTCATTGCGGGCCATGGGAAGAGTCTAGGAGAACCAACAATCTTTTGCCACGGTATTTTTTACAAATTTAAAACACTTTCCATAACATTAATACAGTATCCGACTATTGGCAATGTAAATTCCCGTGTATATGCCCGGCCGCATCCGCCACCCCCCGGGAGTTAAACACAGAGGGCACAGAGAGCACAGAGGTTTTTGGTTTATGTCTCCGCCGGGAATGCGAGAGATGGCCTGGAACTCCGGGAGGAGAAAAAATAAAACCTCTGTGCTCTCTGTGCCCTCTGTGTTGAAACACTCCCCCTGAGGGGAGTGGGAAGGCACCTGCCGAAAGTCGCCAAAACGTCATGTATATCCCTTGACTCGCCGTAAGGGGCGCGTAATACTTCTATAGCTACAATTACGTCCGGAATGGACAAAGCCGCGCCGGCAGTCCGGTCTCGGCCGGGGTGTCCGGGGATTCGTATTTCAGAGGAGGTCGGGCCCATGTGATACAGGCTCCCGCCAAGGGCGGGACCGCAGCGCCATTCCCGGCCCGCGCCCCCACGCTTCGCGTGGGACCCGGCAGGGCAGCAGCGGGAGTGCATCGATACAGAGACCTTTAACAACCAGGCAATCAACCGGTCATCCCCCGGGCCCCGCATCCGCGAGGGCACAAGGGGGAAAGGCAACCGCCGCAAGGAAGTCCGACGCCGCTGGCACAAGGAAGCCCAGGAGGCCCCGCCGCCAGCCCGCGCACGACCGCCCCAGGGCAACGCCCCACCACCGCTCGTGGCGAACCGTTCACGGTAAACCGCTCATGGTGAGCTTGTCGAACCACGGACCACGAACCACGAACCACGGTGAGGGCGCAACCCAGGCCAGCCGGCACAGGGGAGCCCACGAGGCGCCCGCCGCCGGACAGGCCCTGGACCCGGAACATCCCCCGGCACGACCGGGGGTCCCGCACATCTTGACTCCGCGAAACGCGGGGAGCGGGAACCGGCCCCAACGGTACAAGGGCACCTATATGGTCCCGCCGCCCGAGGGACCGGCCGAAAGGAGAATTAACACAGATGAATTCAATGATAGGCAAATCCACTGGAATTGCCCTGCTCATGGCCGCAGCGCTCCTCGCTGCCCTCTTCGCCATGGGCGTCTTCAGCGCCACCGGCGTCGGGGCGCATGATGGTGCCACGCATCCGCACGCAGCTCGTCTTTTGCAGTTGGAGGTCCGAGAGGGTGTTGTTGACGCAGGCACAGGAACAGCACTGGTCTTGAGCCCCACCGCTTTTGTGCCGGCTACCACAGATGATCCTGCTGTCGCGCAGGTCCAAAAGTATCAAACCCCTACTTTGGGCAAGACGTATACCGGGCTTACGCTATTGATTCAGCCCGAAATTGGAACCCTGATTACCGGTGTCTCCCCTGCTGGTTGGCAAGCTTATTCAGGCGATGATGCAACAGCGGATCCAGGGGATGCCAGCGCTCCCGTCAAGGCAGACGGAACCGCCACTGCCGCAGACGAAACGGCCGCAGAAAATGTATTGCCTAACCAGGCACTTCAAGCGGCGGCCGCATTCGCAATCGCCTTCCCTGTAGGAATTGGCCCCGCGTCCATTCAGATTGAAGTCGGGGACGATCCTTCTGTTGCAACAGTTCACACCGAGGCCACCTACACCGTGGGTTTGAGCTATGACTCGCCGGCGACCAGCAATACTGCTGGCTCTACAATAGAGTTACAGCTCGAAGCTGAAACTGGCGCGCTCGATTCGGGCGATGACTTTTTCATAGAATTTGGGAGCGGCATTGGCCTGCCCTCCAGCATATCCAGCGACGATGTCCTGATTTCCAATGGGGACAATGTCAATCGTGAGCCGGCCAGCGCCTTTTTGAATGGCAGGACCCTTAGGGTAACCGTGCCGGACATGAATGGAGACACAGACGGCAATCCCGGAATAACGGTACAAACTGATGCTGACGTAAGTGTTCGTATCCGTCAGACGGCGGGAATCAGTAACCCCACTGAAGCTGGGCTGTACTTCATCAATGCCAAGACCGGCGTTGGCGACGACCAGACCACAGTCTCAGCAAATGTTGTGTCGGTCATCCGCTCCGTGTCAATCGACCCAAAGAAAGGTTCGAGCAGTGCCGATGTCACGGTAACCGGCAAGGGCTTCAGTGGCGGGTCGGCCACTGTGTTTATCGACAAGACAATTGACGATGCGGCAACCACGGATGTCGACGAAGAGTCGTACACTCCAAACATGGAGTATGACGATGGCGTCGACGTGGTGATCGCCTCAGGAGCGACCATAGCGGATGGCTCCTTTACCGTTACAATTGCAGGCATATCCAAGCCGGAGGGCGTTGACAAGGTAACTATCAGCGCTTTTGACGGCGGCAGCAATAGGGCCGAGAAGACGGCAGAATACACTTTCTCTTCCGGCTTGACCGTCAGTCCCGAAAGCATTTCCTGGGGCCAGACCCTGACCCTCACAATGAGTGACAATGGCGAGACGCCGACTGAGGTCAGGTTCGGTGGCAACAACAGCTATAAGATGGCAGTTGAGACAGGCGCGACCAACAAGGAGGCCAAGGTAAAGGTACCACCTGGTGTGCCAGTCGGGAATCAGAACGTTGAGGTAATCAGCTCCAGCGGAGTAGTTTCCGGTCTCTCGACAACTGTCGAAATCGTGCCTCTGACCCTGAGTATTTCTCCGACGGATCCAGTCCCAGGAGAGCAGGTAACGATCAGGGGTTCCGGTTTCGAGAATTCCAAGCAGATCACAGGCGTGACTTTCGGGTCCCTTGGCGAAGTCGCCCTAACTGATACCAGCGTGACGTCCACCTCGAGCGGCAGGGTTTCTTTCACTTACAAGGTCCCGCTTGATATAGGTACTGGAGAGAAAAAGGTCACCCTGGACGTCGGTGAAAGGATCGGATCAGGGACGATTACTGTTCCCAAGCCCAGTGTCTCGGTGTCTCCGGCAGAGAGCCTGATTGGCAGCACCATTACCGTAACCGGTAGCGGGTTTGCTTCCAGCAATCGGGTAGAGGTCTTCTACGATGACGAGATCGAGGACGTTGGCGTTGCCGACAGCAATGGCGCTGTTAACATTAACTTGACGGTTCCGGCCAGCGCTGGAATCGGCGCCACCAATTCGGTGGAGGTCAGGGTTCGCGCCGAAGATAGTATCAAGGCGAGCGCCGACCACAAGACACCCGGCGCAATGATCACGGTATCCGAGCAGGCTCAGGCTGGTGGCATGCTCACCATCTCTGGTAGCAACTTCCAGAGCTTCTCCATTCTGTCCGAGGTGTTGGTCGGTGGCCAGAACGTGCTACCGTCCCCGGCTCCGGAGACCGACAGGCAGGGAACGTTCGAGTTCCAGGTCCGTGTGCCTCTCCTGAGCGTGGGAAGCCACACCGTCTCGGTCAAGGACGGCGACGACAACAGCGCCACTGAGACCTTCTCCGTAGTTGCTGAGGTCGTCCAGGTCTCCACCGCCCCCGCGGACGTGTTCGCTGACCTGATCGCTGCGGACCGCCTGGAGCGTGTCTGGTATCTGATCGGCGCGACCCAGATGTGGGAGTTCTACGATCCCGATCCTGAGCTCGCCTCGTTCAACAACCTGGACGAGATCACCGTTGGTGAGGCGTATATCGTCATCGTCAGCGAGGGCGATCCCATCGAGTTCCAGGGCCGGACCCTGTACGCAGGTTCCAACAACATACCCATTCGATAGGGCAAACACTCAGCAAACGGGATGATTCCCGTGAGCCACGGGGAGGCCGCGCCTCGATCTGATCGGGGGGCCTCCCCACCACCAACGGGCCGGGGTCCATCCCCGCCCGCAGGCGCGTTGACGCAACCGCGTCAGCGAAAGACAAGGAGGAAAGAATGACCGTAACCAGAATAGTGGCACTGCTGAGTGTGCTGGCGCTGCTGGCCTCGCTGCCGCTGTCGGTGGCTCTGGCCCAGCAGCCTCCGTTCCGTGTCGTCGGCACCGCCGAGCTGGACGACGCCATGGCCGCCGAGGGCACCATGGTGGTCGCCATGATCGACGGCGAAAAGGCCGGCGAAGGCACGGTAGACGCCATGGGCATGTTCCAGGTCGACGTTGAGGGCGATGCGGGCGCCATGGTCTCGTTCTCGCTCGAAATGATGATGGGCGAAGGCGAAGACGCCGAGATGATGATGTACGACGCGACCTCGATGGAAGAGGTCATGGTAGGCATGCGCGGCGACATCAAGCGTGCCGACCTGATGGCCTTCACCAGTGAGGCTGCCAAGCCCACGCCGACCAAGACCGCGGCAGAGGAAATGGAAGCCATGCGCGGCCCGCGCGGCGCCACCGGCGCCCGTGGCGCTGACGGCGAGCCCGGCCCGGCTGGCGCTGACGGCGCCACCGGTCCTGCCGGCGCCACCGGTCCTGCTGGCCCCGCCGGCCCCGCCGGTGCTGCTGGCCCCGCTGGCGCTACCGGCCCCGCCGGCGACGACGGCAACGACGGCCGCGACGGCTCTGACGGCGGCAAGGGCGACCCTGGAGCCCAGGGTCCCGCCGGCCCCGCCGGTCCTGCCGGCGCTGACGGCGCCCAGGGTCCCAGCGGCGGCGGAGCACTCGCCATCGTCGCGCTGATCATCGCCATCGTTGGCGTGGTCGCCGCGGGCGGCGCGTTCATCGCCGGACGCCAGGGCAGCTAACCGCTGACCTGACCACCGCACTCAGCAACCCCAGGAACCAATCAGGGGCGCCCAAAACGGGCGCCCCTTTCTCGTTCTCCCCTCCCCCGCAACATTCCCCTCTCCCCCTCTGAAAGGGGTATGTAACGGCTGAAATTGGCTCCAAATGAACCTTGGGAACGCGCCGGAGAATCCGGCATTCTGGTGTTAGTCACACACCCAGACACCGGAGGTCCCCCATGCGCCTTCCCAGAGAAACCTATCAGATTCAGCAAACTATTGAAACGCATTTACCTCACCTCTCTCAGCCACAATTGGCCGGCTTGGCGCTGTGGGTCTGCGGGGCCATCCTCGCCGGCAGCGCCTGCCAGAACGCCGTCGCCTCGGCCCTCTCTCCCTGGGGCGGATGGAACAAATTTCGACAGTATCTCCGGGAGTGGCTCTACGACGGCAGCGACCGGGCCCGCCCCTGCAAAACCCAACTGGATGTAACCCTCTGCTTTGCGCCCCTGCTCCGCTGGGTCCTGGCCTGGTGGCATTCGGAACATCTCGCCCTGGCCATCGACCCCACCCTCAAGGGCGACCGGACCACCGCCATCGTCATCAGCGTCCTCTACCGCAGTTGCGCCATCCCCGTGGCCTGGCGCATCCATCACGCCACCCAGAAAGGCTCCTGGGCCGACCCCACCGTGAAGCTGCTCCAGGAACTGGCCCCAGCGGTCCCCAGGAACAAGACCGTAATCGTGCTCTGCGACCGGGGCATCGCCAGTCCCAAGCTGTGGAAACAGATACGCGCCCAGGGCTGGCATCCCGGTATGCGCTACCGGAAGAACATCACTTTCTGCGCCGACGGTGGCAAACGTTTGCCCGCCCATCGTTTCGTCTCCCGTCCCGATACGGCGTGGATCGGCCGTGGCACCGCCTTCAGCACCACCAAGGCCAAACGCCGGTGCACCCTGCTGGTGGTCTGGTACTCCGAGCAGGAGGAACCCTGGATCATCCTCACCGACCTGGCGCCCGACAAGGTGGGACCCAGCTGGTACGCCCTGCGCTTCTGGATCGAGCTGGGCTTCAAGGCCCTCAAGAGCCTGGGCTGGAAGTGGGACAAGACCCAGCGCACCGACCCCGCTCGCGTCTCCCGCCACTGGCTGGTGCTCTCGGTGGCCACCCTGCTGGCCCTGGCCTATGGCACCAGAGTGGAGGACGCCCATGACCGCAAAATCGCCCCGGGCAACCTGAGAAAGCCGCCCATGGCTCTGGCTCCCAATCACCGGGACCCTCGGAGCCGTCCGCCCCGCATCGTCAGCGTATTCCGCCACGGCGTCAACTGGCTGAGACGGCTGATGCTCAAGGGAAGGCTCTGGACCCAGGTCTGGCTGCTGCCCGAACCCTGGCCCACACCCAAGCCCAACCTGGAAATTACCTGCCACGCGCCCCCCTGAAAACCCTTTACATACCCCTTTCAGCCTCTCCCCCTCCTGTCCCCTCTCCCCCCTGGGAGAGGGTTAGGGTGAGGGCGACGGTTTCAACACAGAGGGCACAGAGAGCACAGAGGTTTCGATATTGGCCCCTCCCCCGCAACAGTCCCCTCTCCCCCTGGGAGAGGGTTAGGGTGAGGGCGAATCTCCAACCATCCCAAAATCACACGAATCACAGTTCAAACAACCCCGCCAATCCGACCAATCACAGTTAGTACAAATATTGAAATTAATATAAAAATGCGACAGAATGTAAAGCAACTGGACTCGTGGCGTTGAGGGAGGTGCGGACGTGATTTCGAAGAGGACGGTGTGGCCGCTGGCGATACTGGCGGCGATGTTGATGCTGGGGATCGCGGCCGCCGTACCGGGCCAGGAGCAGGACAAGCGCCCGCTGCAGCCGCTGCTGCAGGACTACTACTCCGGCACCGCGACGATCCTGGACATCCCCGTCCCGGCGGGCATACAGATCGTGGCCTGCGTCGACGGCTGCGACACCTACCAGACCGCCGTCGCCAGCGTGGGCGAGGGCGGCGCCTACACCGGCCTGATCATCGAGCCCACCGACCGCCGGATGATCGGCCGCGACGTCACCTTCCACATCGTCAACGAGCACGGCAGCATCCAGGCCTCGGAGACCCGCGAGTTCTACGGCGTCTACGACCTGTATACCCAGGACCTGACGTTCAACGAGCCGCTGCCCCGGGCGGCGACGCCGACGCCCGAGCCCACGGCCACGCCGGAGCCGACCGCGACGCCCGAGCCCACGGCCACGCCGGAGCCGACGCCCGTGCCGCCGACGGCCATTCCCGAGCCAACGCCCACGGCCATCCTGCCGGTGACCGGCGACACCGCCGTGACGCGCATACCGCCGCTGGCCATCGTGGGCGGCATCGTGCTGGTGCTGGCCGGCGGAGTGCTGCTCTACGTCGCCGCGCGCCACGCCCGCCAGCGCATGCGGGCCGAGGAGGAAGCGGCCGCCTAGCCGGGCCGCGGGACCCTCACGCCAACGTAGGGGCGGGCCTAGTGCCCGCCCTGTTCGTTTCGCAGGGGGACCCTGGCGCCAACGTAGGGGCGGGCCTAGTGCCCGCCCTGTTCGTTTCCCAAGGGGACTCTCACGCCAACGTAGGGGCGGGCCTCGTGCCCGCCCTGTTTGTTTCGCGAAAAATCAGGGCGCCCCTTGTGGGCGCCCCTACGACAGGCTTAGGATGAACGGGATTGGGAAACGCTGATGGTGCTGCTACCGCAGCGGCCTACCCCCTGGGAGGGGTCAGGAGGTTGATGCGGAGGTCCGAGGGCAGGTTGCTGGGGGTGATCACGAGGCGGGGCTGAGGCTGCGTCTCGTCCTCCAGGCCCATGCGCCGCAGGAAGGGCTCCACGCCGTCGAGGGCCAGGCCCTCCTGGCCGTGGCCGTAGTGCATGGGCACCACCACCCTCGGGTCCAGGTCCTGGATCGTCTGGAGCGCCTGGTCCAGGCTGAGGGTGCACTGCCCGCCGGCGGGCACCAGCGCCACGTCCACGGGCTTGAGCTCCTCCACCTGGCGCGTGGTCAGCGGACGCGTCAGGTCGCCCAGGTGGCAGACGCTGATGCCGTCCATCTCGATGGCGTAGGCGACGTTACGCTGCTCGTGGGGAGCGCCCTCGGGCAGAGGCGTCATCACGCCGCGCACGACCACGTGGTTGAACTCGTACTCGCCGGGCGCCCGGAACAGCCGCGGCTCGCCACCCACCGTGTCCGAGGCCGAGTGGTTGGGATGCGTGTTGCTGATGGTGACGACGTCGGCGGGGCGCCCGTCGATCCGCAGCCCCAGCGACTCGGGGAACGGATCGGTCACCACCACCATCCCCTGCGAGTGCAGGCGGAATGAAGCGTGCCCCAACCAGACCAGGTCCATGTTTCCCCTCCCTGTCGCTGCCTTGAAGGCCGGGCTCCCGCCATAAGGCCGGGCTTAAGGTCAGGTTCCTCCGCTAGAGCCAGCGGTCGTTGCCGGAACGGCGACCGGAATCATCCTCGTCGCCCCGGAACCAGTTGGCCAGCCCCCAGGCCGCAGGCACCAGGACCGCCGCCAGGAACAGCTTGATCAGGTCGCCTGCGATGAACGGGTACAGGCCCCACTCCAGCGTCTTGCCCTCCGGCGCGAACAGCGAGAGCTGGATCAGGCCCGGCACGTACACCAGCACGTTGCCGGCGAGCAGCACGGGCAGGGCCCAGGCGTTGCTGCCGAAACCGCGCTCGGACAGGTACCCGACCAGCCAGGCCGCAGCCACGAACCCGATGATGTAGCCGCCGGAGGCCATCTGCCAGATGAACCCCGAGCTTCCGGAACTGAAGCCGAACACGTACTCGCCCACGCCCCCCTGCCAGAGATACCCGTCGGCAGAACCCGCGTAGACCGGCAGGAACATGCCGAGCACGAGGTACAGGCCCAGGGACGAGGCGCCGCGCCAGCTGCCCAGGGCCGCGCCGGTGACCAGCATGGCAAAGGTCTGCCCCGTTACCGGCACCGGCGTGAATGGCAGGTGGACGGAGAGCCGGGCGAATAGGACCACAAAGAGGGTGAACCCGACGATGAGGAGCGCGTCCCTGGCCACCCGCGCCCTGAATTCCTCCACCGGCAGAACCACATCTGCCAGGGCCGCAACGTTGGACTGATAATACACAGCACACACCCGCCCGAAAATCTGGCGACCGTACAACGAAAAAGGCCGCAGTACGAGTATAGAACCACCCGGAATTGCGGTCAACGAATATCGCCGGACGCGGACGAATTTCGCAGTCTGGTCGGTGCATAACAGGTTTGACACTCCACCTGCGCTGTGCTAGCTTCGGCTTATAGCGATTCGGGCGGAAGCCCCGCCGGCCTGGGCCCGGTAATGCCCGCACCGGGGGCACAGCCGATGCTGAATGACCGCGCATCAACCATCCTCAATCTAGTCGTCGACGAATACGTTCAGACAGCCACACCCGTGGCGTCGGACGGTATCGCTCGCAGCCCTGCCCTCAGGGTCAGCTCGGCCACGGTACGAAGCACCATGTCCCAGCTCACCGAGGAGGGCTACATTTCGAGGCCCCACGTGTCGGCTGGAGGCGTCCCCTCCGACCTCGGGTACCGCCACTACGTGGAGTCGCTGGACAAGTGGCCGGAACTCCCCGGCCGCCTGCGCCGACGGGTGGACCTGACCCTGGGAGGCGTCGAGCGCGATGCCGCCGGGTGGGCCCGCCGGTGCGCCGCAGTTCTGTCGCAGATGACGGCCAACCTGGCCATCGTGACCGAACCCCGCTCGACCTCCCCACGGCTGAAACGGCTGCACCTGGTTTTCCTGCAGGAAACCGTCGCGCTGCTGGTGATCGTCCTCGACGAGATGCGGGTGCTGAAGCGCATGCTCACCCTCGCCGAACCCGTCACCCAGCAGCACCTGGACCAGATTGCCGAGCGGCTCAACTGCTCCCTGACCGGCCTCGACCGGGACCAGATCAAGTCCCTGACCCTGTCGCTTGACCCATCGGAGCAAAAAGTAGTGGGCGCCACGATGGAAGTCATGAAGGAGTCCGAGGAGGCCGACCTTCCGGAGCACCACGTCGAGGGGCTAAGCCGCCTGCTGAACCAGCCGGAGTTCGCTGCCGGAGAACGCGCCCGGCTACTGGTGCAGATGATCGAGGAACGGGTGATGCTGGAACGCATCATCGCCGCCACGAACGAGAGCGATCCACGGGTGACCATCGGTGGGGAGAACTCCGAGGAATCACTGCGTCCCTTTGGGGTCATCGTTTGCCGCTATGGCCGCCTTGGAGGAGTGGGAGGCGCCATCTGCGTGGTTGGCCCGACGCGAATGAGCTATCAGGTCGGGATCGCCGGCATCCGTCATCTGGCTGCCTTCATGAACCGGATGGTCCAATCGCTGGAGGCCAGCGAGGAAGGCAGCTGTTAGTTTCTCCACCATTGCGTGTTCTTGCCAGCACTCCGGTTCCTTCATTGTGAAAGGCCAGCCGCTCTCCTGCAGCCGGTTGTACTGGTTTATTGCGTAGTAGCGAGTTGTGTCTGTCTTCGCTTCTCTTGCCGTCTTTCCGGAAGTTCGGCCACCAAAAAGTGTCAATGGGATCCAGTCCTGGGTCTCTATTCGTTGAAGTCGCTGCAGGAGGTGCCCGCAATTGCTTAGACTGGTCTCGGCTCGTATAATTACGAATTAGTTCGCAGACGATTAACAGATAGTGGGCCGGCCGCGCTGGCTCACATTCGGGAATAGAACCGGGCTGTCCTGCAGTTATGACGCGGCGCAGCCGGAGGATTGTTGGAAATGGCTGTAGACATTTTGACCGGAACTTTCACCGTCAAGTCGGGGCACGCCCAGATGCTCAAGGGCGGCGTCATCATGGACGTGGTCACCCCGGAACAGGCCCAGATCGCCGCAGAGGCGGGAGCGGTGGCCGTTATGGCCCTCGAGCGTGTTCCTGCCGACATCCGCGCCGATGGTGGCGTGGCCCGGATGACCGACCCGGCGATAATTCAGCGCATTATGGACGCCGTAACCATTCCGGTCATGGCCAAGGTGCGCATCGGTCATTTCGTTGAGGCCCAGATTCTAGAGGCCATGGGCGTCGACTACATCGACGAGTCGGAGGTGCTCACGCCTGCCGATGAGACCCATCACGTCTGGAAGCACGATTTCAAGGTCCCCTTTGTCTGCGGTTGCCGCGACTTGGGCGAGGCCCTGCGCCGGATATCCGAGGGCGCGGCCATGATACGCACCAAGGGCGAGGCTGGCACGGGCGACGTGGTTGAGGCCGTGCGGCACATGCGCGCAGTGCAGGACAACATCCGCAAGCTGCGGACCATGCCCGACGACGAGATGGTGGTCGAAGCCAGGGACCTGCAGGTGTCCCTGGAACTGCTCCAGGAAACTCGTGAGCAGGGACGGCTCCCGGTGGTGAATTTTGCGGCTGGCGGCGTGGCGACTCCCGCTGATGCTGCCCTGATGATGCAGCTTGGCGCGGACGGCGTGTTTGTCGGCTCCGGTATATTCAAGTCCGGCGACCCGGCGAGTCGCGCTCACGCCATCGTACAGGCAGTGACCCACTACCAGGACCCGAAGATACTGGCCGACGTCTCCAAGGACCTGGGCGAGCCCATGGTGGGACGCAATGTCCGCGACATCCCCACGGGCGAGCTCCTGGCGCCCCGGAGCGTCTAGGGTACTCCAGCAAAGAGGATCGGCGATGGGGCTATTCGAGGTGCAAGTGGGCGTGGGCAGAATCGGTGCTGCCGAACTCACACCCGTTACTGCGTTGGTGGACACCGGAGCAGCCCATTCAGTGATGCCGAACTCACTCCTTGCGAAACACGGCGTTTCCCCTCTGGAATACAGATTCTTTACCATTGCAGGCGGAAGCGAGGTTGAATACGGTTACGGAATGGCCCTGTTCGGCATTGATGGAAGGGAGTTTCCCTGCCCGGTTATTTTCGGTGTTGAGGGAGAATTCCTGCTCGGGGCTACCACTCTGCAAATATTTAACCTGATGGTAGACCCGGCGGAAGAACGCCTGGTAACCAAGCCACTCCGGGCCAGGTCCATCTAGTGGCGGGACCCACCTTCATTCACCAGTGCAGCGGGGCCAGCGGCATAACGAATTGAACATTGGCGTATTAGCGGTACAGGGCGACTTTGCGGAACACATCGCGATCCTCCGCAGCATTGATGTGGAGGCCAGCGAGGTCAGGTTGCCGGAGCAGCTGGAAGCTCTGGACGGATTGATTATTCCCGGCGGTGAGAGCACCACCCTCAGCCGCCTGATGTCCTTGTACAACCTCCGCGAGCCCATCGCCCGCATGGCAGCGGAAGGCCACCCGGTGTGGGGCACCTGCGCTGGCATGATAATGCTGGCCAACGAAATCACCGAGCAGGACCCCGTTCCCCTGGGCATCATGGACATTGGCGTGCGCCGCAACGCCTTCGGTCGGCAGGTGGACAGCTTCGAGCAGGAACTGCAAATCTCTCCCCTGTCCGAGGAACCCTACAACTGCATTTTCATCCGCGCTCCCGTGGTCATTCGAATTGGCGACTCCGTCGACGTGTTGGCAAGTCTCGATGACGGCCGTCCCGTCGCAGTACGACAGGGCAACCTGCTGGCAACATCCTTTCATCCCGAGCTCACCCGGGATACCCGCGTTCACCAGTATTTCTGTGGACTTGTCCAATGAATTTCTGAAACATCACCCGTACAATAGGTTACGGGTATCTCCTCTGAAGGCATCCTGACCGTTACAGGACAAAGACTTTCCGGGTGGAGGAGCGATATTGGCGACAGTGCAAGAGGCTGTGCGGGAAGAGTTGGAGCTGGTGCTGAATGTGCTGCCTTACCGGGTTTCGTCGGCCCTCAGGCAGCGGGAGGATCTGGGGGAACTGCTGGAGGTCGTCCTCGACCTCGGACGTGAACCGGAGGCACGTTTCGTCTCCGGAGACGCGTCGCTCAGCGACCAGGAGGTCGACGCTGACGACCTGCAGGGAGTGATCGACCGCCTGGGCGAGTTTGGCGATGACAACAGGGCAGGGATCGAGCGCACGCTGCACCGAATCTCCGCCATCCGCAACCGCCGCGGTCGAATTATCGGGCTGACTTGCCGCGTGGGCCGAGCCGTCTTCGGCACCATCAAGATGATCGAAGACTTGGCCTTTTCCGGCAAGAACATCCTGCTGCTGGGGCGGCCCGGAGTAGGCAAGACGACCATGCTGCGGGAAATGGCGCGCGTTCTCTCCGTCTCGGCAAACAAGCGCGTGGTGATCGTTGATACGTCGAACGAAATCGCAGGCGACGGCGATGTCCCCCACCCGGCCATAGGACGGGCCCGGCGGATGCAGGTCCGGACCCCGCTGCAGCAGCACGGCGTTATGATCGAGGCGGTGGAGAACCACATGCCCGAGGCCGTGGTCATCGACGAAATGGGGGCCGAGCAGGAGGCCGCCGCCGCCCGCACCATCGCCGAGCGCGGCGTTCAGCTCATCGCGACGGCCCACGGCAACACGCTGGACAACCTGATTATGAATCCCACGCTTTCGGACCTCGTGGGAGGTATCCAGACGGTTACGCTGGGCGACCAGGAGGCCCGCTACCGAGGCACCCAGAAAACCGTGCTGGAGCGCAAGGCGCCGCCCACTTTCGACGTGGTCTGCGAGATCCAGAGCTGGGAACGGCTGGCCGTCCACAGCGACGTTGCCCACGTGGTCGACCAGTGGCTGCGCGGTTACCCCATCGTCCCGGAGCTCCGCTGGATTGACGAGAATGGCGAAGTGCAACGGGCCGAGGAGGAGTACCGGACCAACGAGGATGCCCCAGCACCGTGGCAGCCCGAGGGGCGGCGCAACGGCCGCGAGCCGGGACAGGAGCGTCGCCGGGGAGGCAACCGGGAGCACGAACGCGGCTCCCCCACTCCGCGCCTGCCCCGGCCCATGGGCGAAATGTCCGAGGAAGAGGCGGCCATGGTATCCGAGGTGCGCGTCTTCCTGTTCGGCGTCGGGCGGGACAAGCTGGAGGGTGCAATGGTCGAGTCCGGCGTGCCAGCACAGATCGTGAACGAGTTGCGCCGCGCCGACCTTGTGCTAACCACCAAGACGCACTACCGCCGTGGATCGCAGCTGGTGAGGATCGCAGAGGCCAATGGCAAGCCGGTGTTCGTGCTGCGAAAAAACTCGCTGCCCCAGCTGCAGGACTTCCTGCGCACCGTGGTGGGCCAGTGGAATCGCCACGGAGGCCGGGCAGCTCCGGAGCCGGAAGAGAGGCCGCAGGGGCCAAATATCGAGCGGGCCATGGAGGAGGCTGAGGAGGCCGCCAACCGGGTGTTGGGCGGGGAGATGACGGTCAAGCTGGCGCCGCAACGGTCCCACATCCGCCGGCTGCAGCACATGCTGGGCCAGAGGTACAACGTGGCATCGGTAAGTCAGGGCCGTGAGCCCGAACGGGCGGTGATGTTCTACCGGGTGTGAGTTTGGCCTGGAGACAGGGTGTATTCGTACTGCGGACGAGGCGCGCGGTATTGTGCAAGAAATCACTTGCACCCTTCACCGGGGAAAGGTACACTAGCGTCATCCTGAATCCTTCGGAGGAAACCGATGGAAGGCAAAGTACAGATCGAGATTACCTACTGCGTCAGTTGACAGCATCTCGGAACCGCCACGTGGATGGCGAACGAGTTTTTCCGGCATTTCGGACCCGACGCAGCGGTGGCCATCTCTCCCCGCGGCCAGAGCATCATGGAAGTGTTCGTGGACGGCGAGCGGATCTTTGACAAGAAGGGCGAGGGCAATGTCTTCCCCGATCTGGGTCGCGTCCGCAAGATGCTGGCGCATGTCCGCGAGAAGATTGAGCAGGCCGACCTGGTAGCCGCAGACGACTAGCAAGCACTGAACCCTCCGTCAGTCGAGCGCGGTAAGTGAATTGAAACCCCTCCTGATTAGGAGGGGTTTATTCTTTGACTTGGGATAGGGCCGTGGCCGTGGAGGAAACGTCGTCGGGGGACTAATCGGGCAGAATCTGCGCCACCGCATCCCATACCTGGTCAGACAACTCCTCTATGGGCAGGCGGGCGTCAACAATTTGCCATCCCGGGGCTGTCCTGGCCAGCTCCAGGTAGCCGCGACGCACCCGATTGTGGAATCCCACGGCCTGGTCCTCGAAGCGGCGCTGTTCCGCCAGGTCGGCGCGGCCTACGTCAACGGTGTCCTCAGGCATCAGGGCCATCTGCATCTGGGGTGAGCCGACTCGCTCCAGACCCTCGGCGGGTTCGGTGTCCAGCAGGAAGGTGATGTCGGGAACCAGGCCGCCTGTGACATAGTCGTTGAGGTAATCGATCACATCGCGCCTGATGCCTCGGCCGAATCCCTGGTAAGCCACCGTGGAGCCGGTGTAACGGTCGGCGACCACGGTGATGCCCCTCTCCAGGGCGGGCTCGATTTCCTCGGCCACGAGCTGGGCTCTCGCCGCCGCAAAGAGCAGCAACTCCGATTCGAGGGTCAGCGGGCGTTTGCTCTTCAGGTATTCGCGCAGATAGAGGCCAAGGGTGGTGGTGCCGGGCTCCCTGACCATAATGGCCCGGTGTCCGGTTTCCGAGAGTCGCTGGAGGAGTCGCTCGGCCTGAGTGCTCTTGCCCGAGCCCTCGCCACCCTCGAAAGCAATGAATAGCGCGTTGGACACATCCGCCTCGGTTGCGACTGGAAATATTGTGGCCAGATTCCGGATTGTGGTTGACGCCAAGTTTGGGCAGCACCACGGAACGTGGCAGGGCCAATGATAGCATGCGGTTCTGGGCACAGGTTGAGTCATATGGGATTGCTACGAGCACACTCACGGAGCGTTCTGGATCAAGAAATTCCGGGCTTCCGAGAAGGCAATAAAAACGATAGATTGCGCCAGTAGACGTTCAGGGACGCCTGCTCTAAAGGCGTGAGATGTCCAAATGCGTCTTGGAACTGTTGGACTGCCCATCTGCCACGCTTCATCCCTGCCAGCATGGTGACGCCCTAACCTGACCCTATCCCGGCTCGAGAGGAATTTCCTCTGCAAACGAGAAGGCTCCGGAAGGCGTGAGCCGTCAACTATTCCCGCCTTGGCATATCTGCTAAAATCCCTTGGCAACCGGCCTGAGAAACAGTGGCGGAAACCCAATGAGACCGTGGCCCCCGCCTTTGCGGTCTTAAGCATAGGGTTGAGCCCAACCCCCGATTCACAGGCCTTGATTTACGGACAGTGAACAGGAGGAGTTCAATGCCATCATTCTGGGAGAACATCAGATTCGCCGGCGAGCGGGAGATGGATGCCCTGAGCGGAGCTCAAGGCCAGGATATGGCCACCTACGTCAGCCATCCCGCCCCGTCGGAAGGCAACAGCTTCCCGGCCATTATCGTCGTGATGGAGGCCTTTGGCGTAACACGGCACATCGAGCAGGTGTGTGATCAGTACGCTCAGCAGGGATATGTCGCCGTCGCGCCGTCGCTCTACCATCGCCAGCACCCCAATGCCAAGCTGGGCTACGACCAGATGCCGCAGGTGCAACAGTACATGGGCGCCCTGAACGACGAAGAGCTCATCGAGGACATCAACGTAACTGTCGACTACCTGCAGAACCGCTACCAGCGCACCCGCGGCAACAAGATCGGCATCGTCGGCTATTGCGTCGGCGGGCGGATCACCTACCTCGCCGCCACCAGCTGCTCCGGATTGAGCGCCGCCTCCGTGTACTACGGTGGCCGCATCCTGGTGCCGTTTGGCGACGGCCCCGCCCCCATCGAGCGGACTTCCGCCAACACCATCCCGGTGATGGGCAACTTCGGGGAGGACGATGCCAACCCCACCCCGGCTGATGTGGCCCAGATCGAGGAAGCCCTGAAGGCCGCTGGCGTCACCCACGATTTCAAGATGTACTCCGGCGCCGGGCACGGGTTCAACTGCAACGAGCGCCCCGACTACCGTGAGGACGCAGCCGCCGACGCCTTCCAGCGCACGCTCGGCTGGTTCAACCAGTACGTCAAGAGCTAGACCAGGCTCCATCGGGAGACAATACGAAGGGCGGGATTTATTCCCGCCCTTCGTGCTTCCTGCTTGCCAGCTTCCCGCTCCGACCGGTTCGACAGTGCCGGGGCTATGGGAGTTACTTGCTATCAGGTTCCAATGCTCGCAGCCTTTCGCGCAAGTCGCGATTCTCGGCCTCAGCCGCCTGGCGGGCTGCCTCAGCCGCTTGATGGGCTGTCTCCGCCACATGGAGGGCCGCCTCTGCGGCTTGACTGGCCGCTGCATCTTCCCGGTGATTGCGGAGCCGCAGGCCGGTGGCCGGGTCATAGAGCCGGAACTCCAGACTGGGCAGCACACAAATATCCAGTCCCAGGACTTCGCTGTGGCAGCTGATGACGCCCTCGCTATCCTCGGTCAGCGACATTAGGGTGTACTCCCCCTTGACCAGTCGCTCGGCGGCCAGCGCGG
Source organism: Dehalococcoidia bacterium (assembly GCA_965207865.1). GTDB lineage: Bacteria > Chloroflexota > Dehalococcoidia > Lucifugimonadales > UBA3495 > VXOI01. The sequence goes on along the minus strand of CBDBNP010000006.1, from coordinate 846,566 downwards.
GGGTGAAGCACTCGCCGGTGGGGTCAAAACGCCAGTACTCGGTTACGCCCATGTCAGCGTAGATCGAGCGCTTCTCGTTAACGTCCCTCTGCCACGTGCTGTGCGATGCGATTTCCAGGACGAAGTCCGGCGCCTTTCCCTCACGCCAGACAATCCAGGAATCCCGGCGGTGGTTGCCCGACACTCCGAAGACTGCGTAGACATCCGGCGCCACTCTCGTCAGGTTGTCGTTCATCCGGTAGTAAACCAGCATGTCGCCCGCGACGTAGACGTCAGGACGGTCCTGGAACCATACGCGCAAAGTGGAGACGGTCTCGGTCAGGGGTACGTACTGCCAGTCGCTTTCGGCCATTGGTTCGCCGTCCGATGATGGGTATATGATGCTCAGGTCGTCGATTTCGCCTACATCGGACGGAACTCGGGTGTGGCCGGTTGTGGATTGTGTGGTCATGGTGCACTCCGCTGGTGCCAATAGCGACTTGAACCCATTTTAACCCAAAGCGGGAGACCATTTTCGCATCGGAAAATCCAATTGGCGTCGGGTCTCATAAAGAAAGCCTCCCAGAAATGCTGGGAGGCCGTTCGGCGGGATGAACTCTTTATGACGTTTCATTCTACCCGTCAAACAACTTGACCAAGACGGTAACCACTCCTCCGATCATAGTGGCGCTTATTCCGATTACCGTCAGGAACAAGCAGTCTAGGCGCTCGTCAATTCAGTCTAGCCGGGCCTCCATCCGACCGTCGGGCCGGGTCCCTTTGCTCGGCGTGGCTTCCCAGTCAACCTAAACTGCGGGTAATGTCCCGAAGTGTTATGCCGGGCAGGCCCTCTGTTTCCTGCGTTGCCATATCGACCTCTGCCTGATGGCCGCACACCTGGCGCCCCGACATTAGCGCGGCGGCTGAGGTTGCTGGCCTTCGACGAAGGTGTTGCGGAAACGGTAGAGGGTGAACTCGGGCTCCACCGGGGCGACGGGCAGGTAACCCGCCTCCTCGATCTTGGCGACTATGAAATGCGGCCCATCGGTGTCAAGGGCGTTGGACAACGCGCCCTCCAGTTCCTCCAGGTCGTTGACCGTGGATGTGCTGGTGATGCCGCAGGCCAGGGCCGCAGCCTCCAGGCTTGTGCCGGTGCCGGTGTGACTCACCTGGTGACCCGTCTGGCCCCATTCCTCGTTGTCATACACCAGGACTATCAGGTTCTTGGGTCGCTCCCGGCCGATGGACGCCAGGGAGCCCAGGTTCATGAGAAGCGAGCCGTCCCCGTCCATACAGATGATCTGTTCGTCTGTGGCCAGGGCCATGCCCAGGCCGAGGGACGAAACAAGCCCCATGTTGCCGTATGTGTAGAAATTCCTGTCCCGATGCCCCGCGTGCCAGAGCTCGTCTGATGTGGGACCCAGGTTTCCCACGATGGGCCGGTCTTCGGCCAGCCGCAACACCAGTTCTATAGCGTCGAACCTACGCAAACTTACCTCCGTGCAGCCTCTGGGTGAGGCATACGGCCACCGGCTGCCGATTGGCGTAGCACAGCTTCATGGCGCCGTCCAGCAGGTTGTCCATGCGGTATTCGTCCTCGATGGTGTAGCTCACGATCCCAAACATATCGAGGATGGGCACCGTGGTCCGGCCCATGGGGACCTGCGATATGTTGAACTCCCCGGTGCCGCCCCGCATGTTGATGAAGAACGGGATGGGAGCCCTGGCCGGAATACACAGGCTGGCCAGCGCGTTGATGCTGTTCCCGAAACCGCTGGTCTGCATGAAGACGGCGGCGTTGCGGCCCGCGGCATAGGAGCCGACGGCGATTCCAACGGCCTCCTCCTCGCGGGTGGCCGAAACCAGGTGGAAGAACGGGTCCTGGTCGATGATCCGGGTGACACGGTGTATGGAGGTGTCCGGCACATAGGCGATGAGCGACGTGTCGTAGTCCTTCAACGCCTGCACTATCAGGTGGGCCCAGTTGTCCGGGCGATTTGCGTCTGCGTTCACGGTCCTGTCCTGCTGCAATTCTGGGCGAATTCCCGTCGGTTCAGCCGGGATGGCTTACTTATTGAAATGTTACCTGCCGGACGGGTCTCCGCTTGCCGCGTTGAAACATATCAGTGGTGCAAGGGAATGTCAAAAGCGGCGCGCGCGACGAATTCTCGTGTGCTAAAATACCGGCATGGCAGAGCAGCAGGAAACCCCCATCTACTGGGACCAGCACGCCACCAAGTGGAATCTGACGCTGATCTTTTCATTGGTGGTGATTGTTCTGGGCTTCATCATGTCCGGCGGCTACCTTCTCGTCATTCTTGGCGTTGTAATGGGCGCTTACAGCTGGCTCACCACCCCGCGCCAGTTTCTGCTGTACCGCGACTCCATGGTCGTCGTGTATGGAATGCCCCGCACCCGCGTTGTTTCCTTTGCCGAAATTTCTCACGTGGAACTGCTGGCCCTGCCGTTCGGTGAGAGGCTGCGCATTCGAATGATCTCCGGAAGCCGGATGATGCTTATGATGCGCGACCCAGGGGCTTTTCGTGCTCACCTTGAGGACGCGCTGGCGCAGTATCACGGCGAGCAGTCGGGAGTCTCGTTCGCTACCGCCACCCTTGTTGACCGTGAGGCCGATGAGGAGTTCGAGGCCGCTGATTCTGATTACGCCATAGTTGATGACGCTGACTTGGACTCCGAGTTCGAGCCTGAGATGGCCGACGAGGAGGAAGTCGAAGCTGAGACGCAGTCGGTTTCCGGTAGTTCGGGCAGCTACACCGATGAGGCACCCGAGCCAGCGGACGTCGAGGAAGAGGTGTATACGGGCCGGGTGGAGCAGGCAACCAGTGTTTCGGGCAGCTACACGGAGTCGGCAGAGCCCGATTTCTCCGGCGAAGGCCGTCCTATGTTTGGAGCGGACGTGGAACTCGAAACAAGCACCGACGGAGAGGACGATCCCTCCAAGCGCCCGCCGAGCCCCTACTAGCCCTCTCGCCTGTCCCGGATTCCGCTTCCTCCAGCTGCACCCCCCACTCCGTCCCCGCGCGGTCTACCCTGCCCCCGCGTTTGAGTCTCGCCTATCGGCGTTCGGCGTTGGCGCGTAGTCGTACCGGTTGGCGCTGCGGTTTTCCTCGCAATACTATGCGGAATGTAAAAGGGGCGCATTATCGTGCGCCCCTTTCGTGTTGGCCAGATGGCCCGCAACTAGCCGCTGATAGCAGCGGTGGTCTCTGGGTCGTAAACCGGGCGCACCAGCTCGAAGGTGTCGGCGGTGTGGCAATACATGCTGCCGGCCAGGCGTCCCGTAGGCTTCATCAGGTGATGGTTGATACGGTGGCCGTTGATGATGTCGTCTCGTACGTGCATCAGCAGGATGGTGCCGATGACGAGGCCGTGCCCTCCGGGGCCCTCCCCGATGTTGACGATTTGGTTCAGGCGGCACTCCATGTTGACCGGTGACTCCGCCACCCGCGGCGGCTTCACCAGGTCCGACGGCACGGAGGTCAGGCCAGCGATGTCGAACTCGTCCACGTCCTCGGGATACTCGGCTGAGGTGCTGTTCATGGCCTCGGCGATGTCGTCCACCACGATGTTCACCACGAACTCGCCGGTGTCCTCGATATTGCGCAGCGTGTCCTTGCTCTTGTGGGGTACGCGGCGTGAGGACGAGAAGACAACGGTGGGCGGGTCATAGGCCACAGCGTTGAAGAATGAGTAAGGCGCCAGGTTGTCGACTCCGTCGGGGGACTGTGTCGACACGAACGCGATGGGCCTCGGCACCACCACGCCGGTCAGGACGCGGTAGAAGTTCTCGAAGGTGTTGGGATCAATCTTCAAAGCATTACCTCAACTTGAAAATACTCAGGCTCCAAAACTCCGGCAATTATAGACGCACCACCAGCCGTTGGGAAATCAGCGGCCCATTCCCTTCAGGGCCTCTGGATTATTCCCTCTCCCTCTGGGAGAGGGCTTAGGGTGAGGGCGAAATCCTGCGTGTCGGCTGTTTTGTCTGAATCAGGATTTTCAGGATTCGTGGATTTTCAGGATACTCCCAATCCTGCTCATCCTTTGATCTCGTGAATCCTGATTCAGACTGTGATTTTGCCATCGACCTGGCGGCTACACGGCCCCGAGCTTGCACCTGCCGAATAGAAATGGAAACGTCGCTGCAAGGGAGAAAACACTCAGTCCCCGCTACTCCCGACGGTCCACCCCGTGGGGGTCTGCCGGCCTCTCCAGCCAGCCGCCGAGCTCAGGGCGCAGGGGGTCCAGGCCGTACTGGTTGGCGCCACGGGTGCAGGGGCGCATGAGCAGCCGCGTGTATCGAGGACCGCCAGCCATCGGCATGAATCCCAGGACAGCCCAGCGCCCGGACCGGCCAACGTCGTGCATGCGGCGTACCGTTACCGACCAAAGAGGTGGGGCCAACACCACCATGTACGCCACCCAGACCCCCGGAAGCGCCGGGTTCCAAACCAGGCTGGCGATGAAGATGGCCAACAGGAACACGACGAAAAACAGGAAGAACCACCAGTATTCGGAGCGGCTGGCGCGACCATCCAAGTTGCCGTAATTCTTAAAGGCTGAAATGACCGCCTGTATTGGGTTCATACCGGAGACCCTGACGGTAGAGTGGGGTAGGGCCGATGTATCGCTCCGGGGACGCTAGTTTCAGGCCTCGGTGCCGCAGAAGGTGCAGAAAAGGGCTTCGGGCTGCATCTGTGCCCCGCACTGGGTGCAGAAGCGGCGCTGGCCGGGTTCGGGGCCTGGTGACGGCGCTGACGGCGTCGGACCGCCCAGTGTTGCACCCCCGACAGTAGGCGGCGGCGGAGAGTAGTCAGGAACCTTTCCAGCCGTCCCGAAGCCGTACGGTTGGGTTCCCGGGTCAGGCCGCAAGGGATCCGGGCCGTAGCGATTGGGCCCCACGGTGCCCGGCATGATCTGGAAGACGAGTAGAACTATCCATGAGGCGAGACTGATGAGCAACCAGATCAGAAGGAGGACTCCCAGGATCCCCCATCCAACCTCGCTGGTTTCGAACGGATCAAAAGCGTTTACTCCCAGTACTGCCAGGGCCATTATGGCCAGCACAATGATCCCCAGGATTGGAACGAGGTAGAGCAGCATCCACCAGGCCGTTCGGTTGGTATCGTGCAACCGGCGGGCCGTCACGGCCAGCGATGGAAGAAGTAGTACGAGGGAATAGATCGATCCAAGAATGGGTACAAAGTTCAATATGATCTGGGAAAGGAAAGCGAACAGAGCGAACCACCAGAATTCCGAACGGCGTGCCCTGCCGTTGAAATTGACAAAGTTACGAAAGACTGAGGTGACCGCTTCTATCGGATTCATTTCAAGTACCTTGCCGGCAGACTGCTATTTGGCCCTGCCTGCCGTGGAGGGGGCGATTATACGCTGGTGCCGCACGCCGTGCAGAATCGGGCGTCCTGCTGCAATTGTATCCCGCACTGTGTGCAATAGCGGTGGCTCTCTGACTCCGCGAGCTCGGGTGGAGCGGGCGGCTCGTCGTCATAACTGGGTGCGGAAAAGTCTGTCTCATACGGTTCACTGCCGTAGTGGCGCCGCTGCGGGTCGTATTCGAATCCATCCCTCCCCTGCTGGGGCAGCATCGGATCCGGGCCGTAGCGATTGGGACCTAGCGTTCCGGGAAATATTGACATAATCAGCAGTATGATCACGCCGATTATGGTAATGGGTGGCACCAGCAGCAGTAGCCACCAGGCGGAGCGGTCCATGTCATGCAGGCGTCTCACCTGTACCGACAGAGACGGCAGCAAAATCACCAGGCGCAGGATCCACCCGATGACCGGTATGAAAGACAGCCCAAATCCCAGCAGCGCAAACCACCAGTACTCTGACCGGGATGCCCTCCCACTGAAGTCGATGTACTTGTTGAAGCACGTCTTGATCGAATCCGCAAAGGTCAAGACTCAAACTCTCTTGTGGATTTGTGCGGCAAGACCAAAGCTCAGCGCCGTCCCGATGCTGACTGACTAACCAAATATTGCCACCCTTGTGATAGTATCACGGCTGACAGGGAACTCAGAAATACTGAAAAGAGGGACCGGTATGAAAGTCGGCGTCAGCACGATGCTCAACAGCAACACCACGGACATAGGCGGGATCGCGCGGAAGGCTGAGGAAATCGGGTTCGATTCCTTCTGGCTGCCGGAGCACCCCATAATCCCGGTGAATACGACCTCGCAGTACGGCGGCACTCCTGACGGGTCGATCCCGCCTCACATGTACGACATGGGCGACCCGTTCATCGGACTGGCAATGGCGTCGGCCACCACCACCCGGATCAAGTTGGGCACCTCCATTTGCCTGGTGCCGGAGCACAGCCCGTTGGTACAGGCCAAGCAGATTGCTGCCCTGGATTACCATTCCGGCGGCCGGTTCATATTCGGCATCGGCGCCGGATGGCTGCGGGAGGAAACCGAGATCATGGGTGGTGACTTCGACCACCGCTGGACCCAGACCCGCGAGGCCATCGAGGTGATGAAGGCACTGTGGACTGAGGACGAGGCCGAGCATCATGGCCGTTACTATGACTTCCCGGCCCTCAAGGTATTCCCCAAGCCGGCGCAGAAACCGCACCCTCCGGTGTTCCTCGGCGGGAATGCCCGCAACGTGTTCCGCCGGGTGGTGGCCTACGGGGACGGCTGGTTCCCGGTTCGTGTATCGCCGGAGGAGGTTCGGGCCGCCCGCGCCACCCTGGACGAGCTGGCCGAGTCAGCGGGCAGGGACCCCAACGGCATCCAGATCTCCGTCTACGGCGTCTCAGACCGGGACACCATCAATCGGATGGAGGAGGCCGGCGCTGACATGGCCGTAGCCTCGCTGGGAGCCGTAGCAGGCGATGAGGCCGGTCCGGCGATCGAGAGACTGGGCGAGGCACTGCTGGGCTAAGCTTACTCGCTCTACGGGACATCTCAGGTTTGAGAGGCAACCTATGCGCATCGACGTTCACACGCACATCTGGCCCGACCGCATCGCCCCGGCGGTGCTGGAGAATATGACCAACACCTTCGGCTACCCGGCGGTGGGAATCAACACCGTCGACGGCATCAAGGAGCACATGCGGTCGTCAGGTGTCGACAAGTCGGTGGTGCTGGGCGTCGTGGAGCGGCTGGACCACCTGCCGGGCGCCAACGACTGGCTGATCAGCATCCAGGACGACATGCTAGTGCCCTTTGGGGCAATGCACCCGGACCTGGAGGACAAGCCCGCCGAGGTGCGGCGGATGCGGGACGCGGGCATCAAGGGTTTCAAGCTGCATCCGATGGTGAACAGCTACTACCCCGACGATCCGCGAATGTTCCCGTTCTACGAGGAGATGGGCGACGACTTGGTGGTCGAGATCCACTCGGGACGCTGGGCACACACGCAGCCCGGCGACACCGTCTGGGCCGACCCGGCGCGTATCATGAACGTCGTGCGGCAGTTCCCCAAGCTGAAGCTGATTGCGCTGCACCTGGGCGGGTTCTACATGCTGGACGAGGCGGAACGGGAGCTAATCGGCCGAGAAAACGTGCTGATCGACACCACCTGGCCACCGGCCCTTAAGGAGTTGGGCAGCGAGACGCTGGCAGGCATCGTAAGTCGCCACGGGGCGGAGAAAGTCTGCTTCGGCACTGACTTCCCGCTGGCGGACATGGCCGAGGACGCCAAGTTCATCGAGTCGCTGCCGCTGCCAGACGCCGCCAAGGAGCAGATGCTGGGCGAGAACGCGAGGGAGCTGATCGGGTTGTAGGGCAGGGTTCTCCTCATCAAATAGTCAAGTGACCGACGGAGCCCCCGTCGGTCACTGCGTTTATGCCCGGTATGTTTACCCGCGTACGCCCGCGAAAGCGGCAATGAGGGGACAATCGCTGTCTGCAATCAGATTGGCACTTCCCTCAACTCTCCCGGCTGGATGCCCTCGAGGGCGGCGCTAATGTCGTCTACGCGCATTCGCACATCAGCCCACCTGTTGGAGAGCAGGACTACGATGGCGATTTGCCTATGTTCGAGGTTTTGCTGGTAACGCAAACTCTGGTCGGCGGTTATCAAAATTTCGTAGCCCTCCCTTTCTGCGTTGTCTAGTAGGGTTCCGTTACTGATGGTGGCCCAGCCCATCTCTTCGGCGGTGGCTATGGTGTGATCTGTGAGGAAACGGCGCAAGGGCCTTGGGGTGTCGTGGTCAAACAGGATTTTCATGCTTCACTTTAGCGTCTAGGTTCTCGACCACGTGCTCCAGCACAGCCTTTACTTGCCATTCCTCAACACCATAAAACCAGTCAAGGAACTCTTCGATAGTGGCTCCGGAGGCCAGATTTCCGAAAAAGGCAGAGACCGGCACCCGGGTATTGGTGAAGAGCCATTCCCCACCATGCTTACCCGGAATGCTTTCGACTGCGGGACATTTCTCCCAATCCATCGTGCGCTTACCTCCTTTCGAGTCTTCAGGCGGGTGTTATTGCCTCCACCCTGCCCCTCCCCCGTTAAGGAGGAGGGACTTCCTGGGAATTGGGGACCGATTGGACTAGCGGCCGTCTTTGATGAACTGGGCTACGCGCTCGCCTATGGTCATGGTGGTTACGTTGGTGTTGGCGCGGATGCAGTTGGGCATGATGGATGCGTCGACGACGCGGATGTTCTCCATGCCGTGGATGCGGCCGTACTGGTCGACGACGGCCATCGGGTCGCTGGCGGGCCCCATCTTGCAGGTGCAGGAAATGTGCTGACCGGTGGTGGCCTCTCGCATCATGTAGAGGTCCAGGGCCTCGTCGGTAGCCAGCTCCTCGTCAGTGGGCTCGACCCGCTCCTGGACGATGTCGCGGAAGGACTCGTGTTCGCCGATCCGGGCGCAGAGGCGGACGGCGTCGCGCAGGCGGCGGCGGTCCTCCGGATCCTCCATATAGTTGTAGTCCAGGAACGGCTGCTCATCAGGGTCGGCGGACTGGAGGCGGAGCTGCCCGGCGCTCAGCTCGAGGTCCAGCACGCTCAGCATCCTGATGCCGAAGGCGTCCATGCGCTCGCCGCCGCGGTCGACGCGCTCGGTGGCGTAGGACTGCATGAAGATCATCATGTCGTTGCGCAGGTCGGATCCCTCGGCCGTCCAACGCAGGGTCATCTGCACCCGTGGGGCGAATCCGTCCAGCGGATAGTCCGGCTTGGTCTGGAAGCTGGTGTAGACCATGGGATGGTCTCGTAGGTTCTGTCCCACGCCGGGCAGTTCGTGGATAAGGGGGATTCCCATTTCGTTCAAATGGCCGGCCGGGCCCACGCCGGACAGCAGCAGGATATGCGGTGAGCCGATGGCACCGGACGACAGGATGATCTGCTCACCCTCCACGGTGAATCGCTCGCCGCCGCTTTCGACTTCGACGCCGACAGCCTTCTTGCCCTCGAAGACGACGCGTCGAGTGACGCAGTTGGGCCGGATGGTCAGGTTGAGGCGGTGGCGGGCCGGATCGAGGTAGCCCAGCGCAGTGCTCCAGCGTATGCCGTTGGGGTTGTTGAATGGCACGGGCCCGACGCCGGTGGCCTCTGGGTGGTTGTGATCGGGTACATCGGCGAACCCTTCCTCTCGGCAGGCCTGGTAAAACGCCGCCTGATCCGGCAGCAACTCCTCTCGCTTGAAGCGGCGGGCGATGATGGGGCCATCGGAGTTGTGGAAGTCATCGCCGGGGAAGTCGGTGTCGGTCTCGATGCGGCGCAGGAAGGGGAGCAGTTTGATGAAGCTCCACTCGTCGTTGCCCATCTCGGCCCAGGAATCGTAGTCCTGCGGCACTCCGCGAAGGAACACCTGGCCGTTGATGGCGCTGGAGCCGCCGGTGACCTTGCCGCGGGGCACCATCATGGGAGGCGCTGTCTCGGTGGGTTTGCCCCAGAATTGCCAGTTGTGGTCGCTGGTCATGACGTCGGTTGCGGTGGCATAGCCGAACTTGACCTCGTCGGGCAGCCTCTCGAATTCCGGATAGTCCTCGCCGGCCTCCAGCAGCAGCACCGACACGGACGGGTCCTCGCTGAGCCGCGAGGCCATAATAGAGCCAGCTGACCCGGCGCCCACCACGATGTAGTCGTATTTCATAGCCATTCTCCTTGATTCCCGCAGATTTGCGGCGATGATACGGCGGGGCCTGAGGGGCGTCAACAGGGGTTACGATGGTTCCCTGTCTCTCTGTGGCAGGGGCAGGGGCAGGGTGGGGCGTTCCGGATCAAGGCAAGGCGTCGATGGTTACGGGGCCGCCGTCGCGGACATCGAGAGTGACGCGGCTGCCCTGGAGGAGTTCCATACCCAGCAGCGGCTCCGTGTCAGCTTCGATTACAGTCACGTGGCGAGGTTGGCCGTCCCATAGAACGGTAGAGCCATAGCTCATAAACCGGGTCATAGTGCCATCGGCGAGTTCTCCGAAGCGATATCCTGACCGGTATAGTCCCAATTCCTGGATAATGGTGGAGGTCAATTTCAGATGCCCGTCAAATCCGGTATCCAGCAAAACTTCTATCGTATGGGGCTGACCGATTCGGTCCAGAATTTCAACGTTAACCCATGCTTGATGGCTACGGATCGCGCCGATTAACATTCGTCTTCCGGTGACCGGCGGGCACCGAAGTGGTAGGCAGCTTTATAGCCGATCCTGATGCCGAAGGTGAGACAGCCAGGTCTGCGTTGCCATAGCCGCTGCGTGGCGGCTATGTCGTGGTCGTCGATTTCGTAGTCGTGGCTTTCCAGGTCCATGACCAGCATTCGGCCCTTGTGCTGAGGATACACGCAAGGGCGAACTTTCTCGCGGTAGAAGGCCTGGGCCTTGTCTATCAAATGGTCTATCTGGGGCTGTTGAGCTTCGTCGTGGTTCATTGCCTTCCACTTGCGGCTAGGATAGCCTCATTATAGCCCCATCGGAATTAAGCCCGCCCGGCCCAGCCTCGGAAAACCTGATGACGTCAGCAAACTTACACAAAGAGGGGCGTCAACCGGCATGGGCGGGCGTAGGAGACTACAGGCGGTTACGCGCCGCCCCGTTGGACAGGCTGGTTTATAATCGCCGTGGTCAATTCACACAGGTTCCTTGTGAGGGAAAGATGCGTTTCGGTTCCTTTGTATTTCCGGTGAGCCACCATGCCGAAAACGACTCGGCGGTCATCGACAGCACGCTGGACGAGATCCTGCTGGCCGAGCAGATGGGTATGCATTCGGTGTGGCTCACTGAACACCACTTCGACGGCGCGGCGGCCCACGCCGACCCGCTGGTCCTGGGCGCAGCGGTTGCCGCCCGCACCACAAGCCTGAAGATCGGATTCGCCGTGGTGGAGCTGGCCTTCCACCACCCCGTGCGGCTGGCCGTGCAGACGGCGCTGCTGGACAACCTCAGCCACGGCCGGTTGATCGTGGGTACAGGGCGAGGCTCGGCCTACAACCACTACGAGTACATCGGGTTCGGTATCACCATGGAAGATGGTTTGGCTCGCCTGGACGAGGCGGAGGAGCTGATGGTGAAGGCGTGGACCGGCGAGGACGTGAAACACCGGGGTGAATACTGGAACGTGGAGTTTCCCGAGCTGCGACCCAGGCCGTACCAGCAGCCGCACCCGCCGCTGATTCGGGCCTGCATCAGCGAGGACTCGACTGTCCGGATGGCCGAAATCGGCAGGCCTGTGATGATTGGCATCCAGACCGTGGCGACCCTGCAGTCCCGTCTGGAACGCTACCAGGCCACCATGCTCGATTCGGGGTTCACCGAGGAGCAGACGGAGGCCGCCTTCGACCAGTGCTGGGCATCTCGCGATCTGTTCGTCGCCGAGAGCCGCGACGAGGCGGTGGAGATCGCCGAGGTGGGGTTCCGCCGGGAGCGGGCCCACTTCAATCATGCCCGCGAGCTGTACAATCCCGGCGGCCTGCCCCCTCGGGACCCCAACGCCCCCGTTCCTGCCGGCGAGAGCTTCGACCACTCGTTCATCGTAGGGACACCGGCACAGGTGGCCGAACAGGTCGCCGAGTTGCGCGACATCGGCGTCCGGAACCTGATGCTCAAGCTGAACACCGGCGAGATGGACACCCACAAGGTGCAAAAGTCGCTGCGGATGTTCGGCGAGAAGGTGATGCCGCTGTTTGGGTAGTCTTAGCCAAGCAATGAGGCTCTGCCACGTATATTCGACGGTTGTAACTTTTCGGCCATTCCTTTTGACCTTGGGTTCATGCCAGCAAATAGCAGGTCCTACCTGCAAGCTGATTTCCGGGATGGTGAATTCAATCCCTGTGAATTCTCCTACTGTCCTTGGCAAAGAATGTGGGGGAAGGTAAATCGACTATTGGCTTAAACCTCTGCCGACTCCTCATATTCCCCGACAATGGTATCGCTCATGTGTGCGAGGTGCTGCGTCTCAATCAGTTGGTCAACAGAGTCGTAGGAAAGAAACGAGCACTGCTCGTAGAGAGGTCCACGGTCTAGCAACGAAAACACTGGCCTTCTGATCTCTCTAAGAACTCTTTCTCGTTTATCTGGAGGGGCCACTATGTGCAAGCGAATGTCAATATTAGGTTGTAGGGCCAATAGGTCCGCCATGCGGAGCAACCCCGAATAAATCGCAGTGGTGTGCTCGATTTCGAAGGCTCTTGCCATGGAACGCCCTTTAAGCCAGAGCACGTCAATCTGTTCAACTGTTCTTAGGGTCGTATCGTCATAATTCAGAGGTAAGAGCTCTAGGAATTTGTCGTGCATCGTCGATGGGATATGCTCTAGCACCCTCGCCTTATCGTTTTTGGGGACCCAGATGCGAAAACCCATCTCGGCTCCAATCTGCGCTACTTTCGCCTGAAAAAGAATCGACTCCCTGTTTTCTGACATGGTCGGAGGTTGGCCCTTTCGGGTACCAAGTAACAACTCGTCATCTTCCTCTGCGGCCACTTCTACTTCCACTTCCCTATCGAGAGTGGGAATCTTCCTCCGGCCCTCCAGGTGGCGCATTTCTATTTCAGAAAGTGGGTAGTTTTCAGGATTCGATTGCTGCTCCTTTAAAAGCTCTACCAAGAAACTTCCATCGTCATCCTCAAAGCTATTGAGTGAACCCCTGAAAAACCCTGTCCAAGATCTCGTTCCCCTCATGTACTGCTTGGTAATGGTCAAGTTGTTCCAAACTGAATCTTGGTGTATAGGAATCGATTCTCCGGGATCAAGCACAACAATAGGATTTGCCTTAAATCTAACGGTAAATGGGTCCGGGTCCTCAAAAATCGGAGCGTCATCATCATAGGCTTCAGATTCAACTTGTAGCACACCACACCAACGCGAGAGTCTTGTCAGATAGCAAAGGAAAATATCGCCTTCTTTTATTCGTTCGTTTGCCAGCCGCCTCTGACGTGCTCGGAATCCTGTGACATGTGCGCCGCTTTCGCAAAATGCCTGCCAGGTTTCTGGGGTAAACAAATCCAATAAGTACGCCACTCGGGATCTCCTTGTCCGCTATTGGAGGACAGGGCGGCATGCCATACGATGCCGCCTTTATGTCCAAGTAGAGGCTGAATTTTGGGCGTGCCTAGCCCCTATAGAGCAAGAATAGTGGATAGACACACCTGTTGGTGTTAAGTCGGATTCCACCAATGGCTTTCCCTGCGTTAGCAGAGCGATTCTAGCCGGTAAAGTGGCTGGTGACGGGCTGGTGGCCGGCGTTCTCGGTATAGGGCTCCTCGCGGTAGAGGGCCAGGTCTTTCATTACCGGTATGTCCTGGATGGAAAACAGCACGGCCTCCTTGCCGGAGTCGTTTGCGTGCTCGTGCCAGGCCCACGGTGGCACTACGAAAAAGTCGCCCTCGGTCCAGTCGAACCGCTGGCCGTCGATGACGCTGTAGCCCTCGCCCTTGTAGACCTGGTACACGGCGCAACTGGTCTGTCGGTGCGCCTGGGTGCGGATGCCGGGACGAATCAGCTGGGCCCAGCAGGTCATGGAACGCAGCACCGGGCCGCCGGTGACCGGGTCGCTGAACTCCATGGCGACGTCGTCGAAGGGGCTGGCGTCGACCTCGGCCAGGCGCTGCAGCGCCTCCCAGGTCCTGTCCCACTTGTAGTGCCACAGCGGGGAGTACGGCGCATTGGGCGACTCCCACGCCGGACGCAGGGCGCCGGAGGCGAACTTGCGCTCCGATTCGGCGACGCCCACCACAGGTTGCTGGTCCTCGGGATAGGGCTCGTAGAAATTGGCCCGCAGGTAGCGCACCAATGGTACATCGAGGCCGTCAAGCCAGACCATCGGCTCGGTGCCCTCGTTGTTGTGGTCGTGCCAGGTCCACGAGGGGGTGAGTACCAGGTCGCCCGGCTCCATGTAGCACTTGTCGCCCTCGACGGTGGTGTAGGCGCCCTGTCCCTTGAGCACCCAACGGATGGCCGTCGGCGTGTGCCGGTGGGCCGGCGCGTTCTCTCCCGGCAGCAGCAGCTGCAGCGCGGCGGTGATGGTGTGGGTGGTGCCCCGGTCGATGCCCGGTGTGGCCAGCCGGAGGGTGCGGCGCTCCACGTCGCGGTCGGGGGTGACCAGCTCGCCGCTCTTCATCACCAGTGGCTCAACCTGCGACCAGCGCCACAGGTAGGGCTCGATCTCGGGCATGGGTTGACCCTCACCCTGCATCCAGCCCGGCTTGATGCGGATGCGGTCGGCGGTGTCGTAGTATTCCTGGGCCTCCTGAACGCCCACGCTTTCCGGTATTGCCATGGCGCTGCCTCCTCGAGGGGTGCATTCAATGCTTTGTGGGGATTGTAGCGTTTTTCCGGGACGACGGCACATCGGGCACTGCATGGTAGCAGCATCAGGATGGCTTCTGCGCGACGAACAGCGCCCAGCCGATATAGCCGGAGTTGGCCGAGTCCACCCAGAAGGAGAGGGCATCCACGGTCCGGTCGATGGTTTCGGCGCCGATTCTCGGTAGTAGCTGCGAACGGTTATCCTGCAGGCTGTCGCACACCCACCCGTAGGAGCGGGCCACGTGCTGCGACCAGTCTTCCTCACGGGCCATGCGAAAATCCAGCCGTGACAGGTTGTCCCGATATTCCTCCAGGTCCCACATGTCCGGTGACTTGACTCGGTCGTATATTCTGGCCCGGTCGCTGTCGGGCGTGTCCTTTTGCACCAGGATGTCGGTGAATACCAGGGTGCCGCCCGGCTTCAGCACTCGCCGAACCTCCGAGAGTACCGCTGCCTTGTCAGCCGCGTGCAGGAACGCCTCCTGGCTCCAGACCACGTCGTACGAGCGATCCGGGAACTCCAGGCGGTGAAAGTCCCCGTACTGGAATGTCAGCAGGTGATCCAGACCTGCGTCCCTGCTACGACTGTGGGCCAGGTCCAGTTCTTTCCGGCTGATGTTTGTGCCGGTGACGCTGCAGCCGAACTCGCTTGCCAGGTAGCGGGCGGTCGATCCGTAGCCGCACCCCAGGTCGAGAACCTGTGTACCGGGTCCCAGCAACACCGCTGCGGCCATGATCTCGTTGGTGTGCTGCGCAGCCTCCGGGTGGGGGCAATCTTCGCCGCAAGGGACGCCGAGGTGCAGGTTGTCTCCCCAGACGGTGCGATAGATCTCGTCAGCCGGGCCGTCATAGTAGGCCTGGGTGCTGGACACAACAGAATCAACATCTATCTCGGCCATGAGAGGACTCTCCCTCGCAGCTCTGCTGGTTGCCTGACTGTGGCGGCCATTCTGCGATGCTATCATAAGCGCCGTGGCGAATAATCTTGACCACGCAGCGGTCCAGAAACCTGGGGTGCGCTCCAACCCTAACCCTCCCCAGGAGGGAGAGGGGACTTGCCGCACGTCAATTGTGAAAAAACTGATCCCCACAGACAAGCTTCAATAGCGAGGTGAACCATGGCCAGAGTACCCATAGTGACGCGAGACATGGTGCCCGAGGAGGTCCGCGGAACCTTCGATGAACTGACTAAAGACACCGGCGGTACGATATCTGGAGGACCCATATCCATCATCGTCAACAGCCCCGAGTTGGCCAAACGCCGGGCCGGACTGACGTCATACCTGCGCTACGAGAGCACTTTCTCCAACCGAATCAGGGAACTGGCGATACTGGCCACGGCCCGCAACTTCGACTGCCCTTACATCTGGAACGCTCACGCCGGTGATGCCCGAAGTGCAGGGGTCAGCGACGCGATCATAGACGCCATCCGAGAGCGCCAGCCGCTGCCGCCCATGGCCGACGATGAGCGGGCCATCGTCAACTACTGCAACGAGTTCTACGCCAACCACCGAGTCTCGTCGTCTACGTTCCAGATAGCGCTGGAGCAGTTCGGAACCCAACACCTGGTCGAGCTGACGGCGCTGATGAGCCACTACTCCCAGACTGCCTTCTTCCTCAACGCGTTCGAGGTGGACCTCCCCGCAGACCGCACCGAGCCCGTGCTGCCAGTCACGTAGAAGGTCTTTAGTCTGAATCAGGATTATCAAGATTCTGGGATTTTCAGGATGTTAATCAATCCAGTTAATCCTTTAATCCTGTGAATCCTGATTCAGACAATTGTTTCGATGGACGGAGCGTCCCCTGTTTACCGGCGGTACTCGTCGCCGCAGTCGCCGATGATGCGGTATAGGTCGCGGGACTCCGCCAGCACGGCCTCGATGTCCGCTAGGTCGTCGGTATCCAGCGCGAGGGCGAACACGCGGGCGTTGTCGGCGATGTGCTCCGCCACGCCCAGGCGGGCGCCGACGATGACGCCGGCGACGGCCGGACGGTCTAGCACATAGCGCACGGCGACGTTGGCTATGCTGGCGTTGTGCCTGTCGGCGACGGTTCGCAGAACGGACAGGAGTTGCTGGAACAAGCCCCACCCACCCCAGGCGTCGATCATCTGCTTGTACTTGCCCAGGCTGGCCGTGTTCAGTTCGGCGCGAGTGGGCTCGGGTTGGCCGAGGTAGCGGTCGGACAGCAGGCCGCCGCAGACGGTGCCGTAGGCCAGCAAGGAACTGCCCTGTTCACGGCATAGCCCCGCCATGGCAACCTCGGGGCGGCGGTCGATGAGGGAGTACTGCACCTGGTTCGACACTATCCGGATGCCGTGGTCCGCGATGTCACGCATCCTCTGGGTGTCGAAGTTGGTCAGCGCCACCTCGCGGATCATGCCCTCATCCCGCAGGTCGGCCAGATGGGAGAGGGCGTCAAGGTAACGCCCGTCGCGGTAGTCCCACCAGTGAAACTGCAGCAGGTCCAGGCAGTCCATTCCCATCCGACGGCGGGAGATGTCGACGTTGCCCTCGACGACCTGGCGGGTCATTGGCCCCGGGCGCGGAACCCACTTGGTGAACGCCTGGATGCCGGACAGGGCTTCGGGCCCACGCGCGGTCTCAAGGTGCCGGCGGAACTCCCCAACGAAGTCCTCAGCTGGTCCATAGTGGTCGGCCAGGTCCCAGGTGGTGAATCCGGCATCGATGTAGTCGAACATGCTCCGGATTGCGGCGCGAGGTTCGATGGCGCCGTGCGCGCCGGACACCTGCCACATGCCGTTGAGGATGCGGCAGATGGAGAGGTCCTCCGCAAGGTCGTAGCGGCTGGATTCGGATAAAGTCATGGCCACCTCCCCGGGATTATAGCCCAGTAGGGTTGGGCATGGCAGGCGACGACGCAGCCGCGACAGGGCCATTTGTTTGTGGCCAACATGATGGCCCAGAGCCTGTCGAGCGGCCGTCCGTTGGTGGTTAGACAAGCTCACCATGAAAGGACTTGAGGTCCTTATGAGCGAAATGCTGGCTTGAATTTTGGCTTGATTGCAAAGACCGAAAGGCCCCGTAGGTCGGCGCTTTCAGATTGACAAGGTAGGGGGCCTTTGTTAACATCGCCTGAACCTGAGGCGCTCGGCGTCAGGTATTTCTTTTGCCATTTGTCCCCAGCCCGTGAGGCCCATTTCGAAGCGGAATCAAGGCCTGCGCCGCAGAGGAGGAACCGAGGTTAGTGGCTTTCGTTAACGGTCTCAAATGCCGCGAGTGCGGACGGGAACAGTCCGCAGATCCTCTGAATGTTTGTGATTTCTGCTTTGGTCCGCTGGAGGTGGTCTACGACTACGCCACCATCTCCGAGGTGGTTAGCCGCGACCGCATTGAGGCAGGCCCCCTGAGCATCTGGCGCTACGCCGACCTGCTGCCGGCGGACGGCGAGAACCCAGTGGACATAATGGCGGGATTTACCCCGCTGCTCAAGGCCGACAACCTGGGAAAGCGGTTGGGCCTGAACAACCTGTACATCAAGAACGACAGCGTAAACCCGTCGTTCTCCTTCAAGGACCGGGTGGTCTCGGTTGCTGCCACCAAGGCGCGTGAATTCGGCTTTGAGACGATTTCCTGCGCCTCCACCGGCAACCTGGCTTGTAGTGTCGCGGCCCATGCCGCCCGAGCCGGGATGCGGGCCGTGGTGTTCATTCCGTCAGACTTGGAGCGCGGCAAGGTCGTGGGGGCCGCCATCTACGGCCCTACTCTCGTCGCCGTTGACGGCACTTACGACCAGGTGAACCGCCTGTGCAGCGAGCTGGCCGACAACGACGACTACAACTGGGCCTTCGTCAATATAAACATGCGACCATACTATGCCGAGGGCAGCAAGACGCTGGGGTACGAGGTGGCCGAGCAGCTGGGCTGGCGCCTGCCGGACCACGTGGTCGTCCCGTCGGCTTCGGGGGCGATGTTCACCAAGATTTGGAAGGGATTCAACGAGTTGGCGTGCCTGGGCCTGCTGGACGGCGTGGAGGCCAGTTCCTTTGGCGTCGACCAGAACACCGTGCATCACCCGGCGGTCACCACGCAGATGCACATGGCGCAGGCCGAGGGGTGCTCGCCCATCGTCAGCGCTTGGAGCGGCGACGAGGCCCGCATCACGCCGGTGCGCCCCGACAGCTTGGCCAAGTCGCTGGCCATTGGCAACCCGGCGGACGGCATCTACTCCTTGCGGGTGATAAACAACTCGGGAGGCTCCGCTTACGCCGTCCCCGAGGACGAGATCGTCAGAGGCATCCGATTGCTGGCCGAAACCGAGGGCATCTTCACGGAGACTGCCGGCGGTGTCACCGTTTCAGCCCTGGCCCACCTGGCGGAGATCGGAGCCATCGGCGCCGATGAGTTGGCCGTGGTCTACATAACCGGTAACGGTCTCAAGACCCAGGAGGCCGTCGAGGGCGACGTGGTCAATCCCCTCAACATCAAGCCCACTATCACGTCCTTTGAAGCGGCGCTGCGGGGCTAAGCTCTTGGAGTATTGCCCGCCAGCCATTGCATTGTTATAGATTGAGAGAATTAGCCCAGGCGAAGTTGAGGAGTACCACCGATGAGCGTCATGGTGCGAATACCTACCCCGCTGCGGCGGATGACCGGGGGCAAGGACAAGGTAGAGGTGGAGTCAGGCAGCCTGACCGCCATGGTCGATGAACTGGAAGGCAGCTATCCTGGAATGAAGGACCGGTTGATCGACGAGGAGGGCGAACTACGCTACTTCGTCAACATATACCTCAACGGCGAGGACGTCAGGTTCCTGGATGGCCTCGACACCGCGATGAGCACCGGCGACGAGGTTAGCATAGTTCCGGCAGTGGCTGGCGGCCTGCTGTAGCCTGCAAGTCGCCTTCGTCAGGAAACCCTTTACCCACGGCCTTGCCACCCGTTCGTCCTGAACTTGTTGAAGGATAAGCGGGTTTGGCATGTCTTTCGGTTTGAGTCCTCACCAGATGAGCCGAGATTAACAGTTCGCGATAGATCTGATCTAACCTCTTTCCTGCAGCCAGCGCAGTTTCTGCTCCTGCCGGGCTGCCTCGTTGGTAGGCTGGTAACGGGACAGGAAATCCCTAAGGAAACCCGCGAACCGGTCTTCCCGCACTGCCTCCCGGATCTGCTCCATCAGCCGCAGCACAAAACGCAGATTGTGCATGGACGCGAGCCGCAGCCCCAGGATTTCCCTGGCCCGGAAAAGGTGGTGGACGTAGGCGGCGGAGTAGTTGGCGCAGCCGTAGCAGTCGCATTCCTCGTCCACAGGGCCCTCCACCTCTGCGAATCGCCGTTTGGTTACGTCGACGCGCCCGTCGGGAGTGAACATGGCGCCGTTACGAGCGACGCGGGTGGGCAGGGCGCAGTCGAACATGTCTATGCCCCGCCAGACTCCCTCCACCAAGTCCTCCGGGGAGCCGACTCCCATCAGGTACCGAGGCTTGTCCTGCGGCAGTCCCGCGGCTACCTGCCCGGTAAAACCGTAGAGCTGCTCTTTGTCCTCACCCACGGCGAGCCCACCGACGCCGTATCCGTCGAATGGTATGCCAGAAATGGCCTCGGTTGACTCATCCCTCATGCCGGAGAAAGTGCCACCCTGCACGATGCCGAACAGGGCCTGCCCGGGCCAGGCGCCGGACTCGCGATGTATCCGGTGGCACTCAGTCGCCCAGCGGTGGGTTCGCTCCATGGCCCGGCGCACTTCCCTCTCCGTGGCCCCGTAGGCAATGCACTGGTCGAAACACATTATGATGTCGGCGCCCAGCCCGACCTGGTTCATCGTGGCCAGCTCCGGCGTGAAATTGTGCTCGCTGCCGTCAAGATGGGAGCGGAATCGGATACCCTCGTCGCTGGCCTTGCGAAGCGATCCCATGCTGAATGCCTGGAAGCCTCCGCTGTCGGTGAGAATGGGACCAGGCCAGCGCATGAACCCGTGCAGGCCCCCCAGCGAGTTGACCGTCTGCACACCAGGCCGCAGGTAAAGGTGGTAGGCATTGCTCAGGACGACCTGGCCGCCGACCGCCGCAACCTCCTCGGGCGTCAGCCCCTTGACCGTGGCCTGAGTGGCCACCGGCATGAACAGCGGCGTGTCTGCTGGCCCGTGGGGCGTCTGGATCCTACCGGCACGGGCCGGCCCGTCGGTGTGGAGGAGCTGGAAAGAGAAGGCGGAGGCCGTCATCGCTGCTGTCCCGTGTGCTGGTTTTGCTTTATCATCCGCTAGTCGCATTTCAGTATAGCCCAGTGGACCTATGAACGAGTTTTTGACCAGCCTCAGTAGCGGGCCACCGGTGGTGTGGGCCCTGTTCGTTCTCGGGGTGATGGCCGCAACCGCACTGCTGCTCAGCGCGTTCTGGGGCGGCGTGTTTCGCCTGACCGGACGGTTGCAGCGCGGACGCCAACACGCAGACGGGGACGATGTACTTTCCTAACGCCGACGTCGTCATCCATCCGGCGCTGCTGGTGTTTCTCGGCGTCATCGTGGGAATGCTCGGCGGTTTCTTTGGCGTGGGCGGCGGGTTTCTCATCACAGGCGGGCTGCTGGTGTTCGGAGTGCCACCGGTCTACGCCGTCGGAACTGGACTGACGCTGGTGATGGGCACCTCCATCATCAACACCCTCAAGCACCGGAACCTGGGCAACGTAGACTTCAAGCTGGGCGCGCTGATGGTCACCGGCACCATTCCGGCCATTTTCCTAGCCGAGTGGGTGAATGCGACGCTGGAGGCCGCCGGTATCGCCGGGCCGGTGATCCGGTACGTATACGTGGGATTTCTGGCCTCGCTGGGACTTTTCATTCTCTACGATTTCTGGCGCACTTGGCTCAAACAGGGGAGGCGCGTAGGAGGGGGCGAGGATATCACCACCGCAGGGCTCACGGAGCGGGTCCGGTCGTTGCGCATACCGCCCCATCGTGTGGGCATCCCCGGAGTGGGAGGCGTATCCACCTACGTGTCCTTGCCCGTCTCGGGCATCGAACGCATATCGGTTTTTGTGCCCGTTGGCATTGGGTTCGGCATAGGATTTATCGCGGGGCTGCTTGGCGCTGGCGGCGGGTTCATTCTCATGCCGGTGCTGATCTTCGTGCTGGGAGTGCCCACAACCATCGCCATCGGTACAGACCTGTTCCAGATCATAATCACCGGGTCGGTGGGTTCGTTCGCCTACGCGCTTTCAGACCGAGTGGACCCGCTGATGGCCGCGCTGATGCTGGCGGCTGCGTCCATCGGCTCCCAGCTTGGCGCCAGGGCGACGCAGCGGGTGGACCCGTCGCGGATCCGGTTCCTGTATGGCCTGCTGATCATGACAGGTGCGGTGGCGGTGGCCCTGGAGGAAGTGTCGCAAGCGGTCCCGGGCGCAGAGGTACTGTCCGACGTAGCATCGGTGGTTCTGCTGGGCAGCGGCGGCGGAATGTGCGTCGCGCTGCTCGTGATGATGGCGCGGTCGCGGGAGCGCCGCAGCGGCGGAGGAGGGCACTGACCAAGGGTGCTACTACAACCCCTCGGTCAACGGCTGCAGGATGTCAAGCAGAACCTCGACGTCGTTCAGGCTTTCGCCAATGATCTCCCGACGAAGAAACCTCTTTCGCGTGTAGAAGAATCCATGCAGCGAATTTGCGGTGTTCCCCAGGTTACGAATCCGATCGTCGCCAGTAAGATCACGGGCCTGGTACATTACGGTGAAGAATTCGTCGTGCTTTGAATATTCCCAACCCTGCGCCACGGCGGCGGCCTTTGCCATCCAAGCCGCGGCGCCCCAACCCTTTTCCGCGGCCTGGTGCAGGTCCCCACCGTCCAGGTACTCTCGGCCTTTGACCAGGAACTGCCGCGACTGCTGACGATAGTCGGCTACAACGACACTTCCGTTTTCGTAAGGTTCCATTGGGTATTGCTGCTCCATAAAGGTCCGACTCTCCCAAAGTCAGGTCGATCGATAAATTCAAAGAATCACTGTCCAGACTACCTCGTCAGGTCGCGGACGGTGCGCTCTACCAATTCCCATGGCACGTCCTGGCGCACCACCGATCGGCCCACGTCCTCCAGCATGACCCAGCGGTTGGTGCCCGATTGCACTTTCTTGTCCAGCGACATCGCGGTCAACACGTCCTCGGCTGGCACGCCGGGCGCGCTTATGGGCAGGCTGAAGCGCTCCAGCAGGCGCTGTTGCCGGTCCACGATCGCAGGCGACATCAGGCCCATCTCGGCGGCCATCCGTGCCGCGCCCATCATTCCCACCGACACGCCCTCGCCGTGCAGAAAGCGGCCGTACTCGGTGGAGGACTCTAGAGCGTGGCCGATGGTGTGGCCGTAGTTGAGCAGGATGCGGATGCCGAGGGTCTCGCGCTCGTCCTGGCTGACCACATCGGCCTTGATGGCCATGCTGCGGCGGATGATTTCGGCGGAGATATCCGGGTCCACTTCCATCAGCGCCTCGGCGTGCTCCTCGAACACGTCGACCAGCTCGGCGTCGAGGATGAATCCGTGCTTGATGGCTTCGGCCCAGCCCTCGGCCAACTCCCGCTTGCCCAGCGTGGACAGCGCCGAAGCATCGGCGAACACGCCCCTGGGCTGGTAGAAAGCGCCGACCAGGTTCTTGGCGGCGGGCAGGTTGATGGCCACCTTGCCGCCAATGGATGCGTCGACCATCGCCGCCATGCTTGTGGGCACCTGGACGAAGGGCATGCCCCGCAGGTAGGTGGACGCCACGAACCCTCCCAGGTCGCCGGGCACGCCGCCGCCGACGCTGACGATGGTGTGGCCCCGTTCGGCCCGCCGTTCGGCCAGCCACTGGTAGATGGCCAGGGCCAGCTCGAAACTCTTGCTGGATTCGCCCGAGGGGATGATGAAGCAGTGCGTGGGCACACCCGCCGCCTGCAGGGACCGCTGCACCCGGCGTCCGTATGGGTTCATAACGTTGTCGTCGGTGATGATGTAGGCCGCGCCCTGAACGCCCACGTCCACGAGCCGCTCGCCCAGGTCGTCGAGGATGTCCCACCCCGCAACGACGGGGTAGGAGCCGCCCGAGTGGTGCACCGTGGCGGCCAGATTGGGGTCGTTAGCATGGGCGTCAGGCATGATGGTCGCTCCGTTTACTTATTACAACTTGAAGTTGACGTTAACAGGATATATCAATTCCACAGAGGGAAACTATCGCCGCCGCCACGCCCGCAGTCGTCAGGCTGTCCGTCTCCACGGTGTGGTGGGCCTGGGCGTAGGCCGGGGTGCGTTGGGCCAGCAGTTCTGCGATGCGGGCCTCCGGGTCGTCCACTGCAAGCAGCGGGCGGATGGGGCCGCCTGCGTCTTCCTCCAGCACGCGCTGCAGAATGCTGGCGGGGCTGGCTGACAGGAAGAACACGCGCCCGCCGGCCAGCATCACGTCGCGGTTGCGCTGGCTGACGAACGAGCCTCCCCCCGAAGCTATCACCTGCCGCTCCCCGGCGCAAAGGTCGGCGATGACCCGGCTCTCCAGCTCTCGGAATGCCGGCTCACCGTCCTCGGCAAAGATTCGGTGGATAGGCTTGCCCGCCCGCGCCACGATCACGTCATCGGCGTCCACCAGCGTCCAGCCTGATTCGCTGCGTGTTATAGCCGCGCCGGACAGGGACTCCGCCAGTGCCCGGCCCACGCTGGTCTTGCCCGAGGCCATGAAGCCCACCAGGATGATGTTTCGTGGAGGCGTCATATTGCAGAATCCCTCTCCTGGAGGGAGAGGGTTGGGGTGAGGGCGTAACCCTTCATCATCGCCCTCAGTCGGGCAGGCGAGTGAGGTGCATCCGAGAGCCAAGGCTGGTGCTGGTGTCGAAGTACAGCACCTGCTGGCCGATGGAGTTCGTTACGGGCGAGTCGGCGATGAACTGCAGTCCGCGGTGCCGGCACTCCGGCATGCAGGTGGGTATGTCGCCCACCGCGTATCCGACGTGGTCCATCTCGTGTACGTCTGCGGGGATCGTCGTGGGGTCGCCCGGCTCAATCAGCTCAACCTGCACCTGGCCAAAGTTGACGAACGCGTTGCGCCCGCCCCGTGGCGAGGGGCCGCCCCCCACGTGAGTGCCCGAGAGCCGCTGCACATACCATTCGATTGCGGCATCCACGTCCCGGACCAGGTAGCCAGCGTGTACGATGCGCTCGACGTCCAGTCCCGTTTCACCGGCTCCGGCTGCAGGCGACGCCAGTTGCGTCAGGTGCACGAAGGCGCCGTTGGTGGTCTCCCGGTCCAGGTAGAACACATGGTGGCCGAAAACGTTGACGAACGGCTCATCGCTGCCGAAGGCGAAACCCCGGGCCCGCAACTCGTCGGCCGCCTGCTCCATGTTCTCGACAACGTAGCCCACGTGGTGCATGTCCAGGACCTTGCTGCCGACGCCGGACTTGTCCGCGGGTTCGATGATCTCGGCCTCAGCCTGCCCGAAGCGCACGTAGGCGTTGCGGCCTCCGCTGGGCACGGCGTAGCTGGGCGACAGCGGCCCGCCGCCGGCATCGACCGCGCCGAAGGACCGCTCGAACCACGAGACAGCGGCCTCGAGGTCGGAGGTCAGGTAGCCGATGTGCTGAATTTTGTCGAACATGGTTGGTCTCCGAAAGAGCCTAGACTAATTTGTTGTCCATGTTACTCACAGGGTATTTCGAGCGACGTACAAAATGGTGGGGGTAGCTCTCCTGGGTAGTGCCCTCGGTGCCTTCGCGTGCAGACGCCAAGAAGCCCAGGACACCAAGAGGGATTCGAACCACACTCGATATCATAGCCACCTCCTCTTCGGCATTCTCTGATTTGAACCCAAGCCACTCAAGCAGCATATGGAATCCATAAACTGAGATCCAATTCAGCAGGTTACGGAGCTTGACACCAACCCCTACCCCCGTATCAAAAGCCCATCATTTGCAAACCATAAATCCCCGATGGGTTTCTCGAGTTTAACAGAACTGCGACGGCCTACGAAGCAATCGGAGCCGAATACCAGAGGTGGCGCTTAATATAGCTTAGGATAGGAACATCCTCGCCAAATCTTGACCGTCCAGTATTCGGGGTGTCTACGTGCAGGGGCACACTGCCGTGTGCCCCGGGGGCTCTTTGCGGGTAGCCATTAGCAGCTGGTGGGGCGCGGGGGGGCGGGGGCGTAGCCGCTGGTGGTGCAGAACTCTACGCGGTTGCCGTCCGGGTCGTGGATGAACAGGAAGGCCTGGCCGTCGTAGCGCACGCCCTCGCGCTCGATCTCGAAGCCGTTGTCTGCCAGGGTGGCGCGCGTTCCCTCGAAATCCTCCACCTCGAATGCGTGGTGGATGCGGTCGGGCTTGGCCGGCGCCTCCTGGGTCTCGATCAGGTGCACCATGATGCCGCTTTCCAGCTGCAGCCACGTGATCTCGGGGTTGTCGACCTGGCTCTCGATCTGCTTGATGCCCAGCAGATTGTTGTAGAACTCCATGGCGCGGGCGGTGTCTTTCACCATGGTGGTCACGTGGTTGATCTTGTTGGTGGTAATCAGTCCGGGCATGACGCCTCCTATCGGTCCATGTGGTGTCTCAATTTGCGCCCCACGATTATGCCATGGGCGTGGGTGGCGGGCCACACGCTGCCGTCACAACTGACTGCCCAGCACCACCAACGCCACGCCGCCCACGGTTACGAGGGTGCCCAGCACCAGCCAACGGTTGACGTTCTCCTGCACCGACAGGAACAGGGAAGCGAGGATCAGCGTGAACAGCGGGTTGGAGGACACGATAGGGGCCACCACGACGACCTCGGCCTGCTGCAGCGCGAAGTAGGTGCAGTTGACGCCGGTGGCTGCGGCCAGTCCTGACAGCCCGGCGTACACGAGGAATCCCGGCGACTGGCGTGCCACGGGGATGGCCGCCACCGCCTGCTTGGCCGCCACCGGGGCCACCAGCAGCATCCCGAACAGCAGGCTGATGGTCGACACCACCAGCGGCGATGTGTAGTCGAGGGTCAGCGCCCTGACCACCACGTTGGTCGTGCCGTAGCAGCCGGCGGCTCCGAGGGCCAGCAGGTACCCGATCAGCGCAGAGCGGCCGGTTGCGCCACCGGCTCCGGCGGTGTCCACTATGCTCTTTCCGAGGGCTGTGGCCAGGCCAAGGACGACCACCACAGAGCCGATGGGTACCACCCAGTGGGGCCGCTCCCCGGTGATGGTGATGGCCAGTATGGAGGCGAATACCGCGGAGGTCCCCACGATGGCCCCGGCCCGTGAGGCGCCGATGCGCCCGACGGCCAGGTAGGACAGGTTGCGGCCGCCCAGGAAGTTGAATGCCCCCAGCATCACGCACCAGGCCAGCACGATCAGGGGCAAGGTCGCAAAGTCGGACAACGCGAAAATCACCGCCAGGATTCCCGACGCGGCGAAGCTGGTAACGAGGGAGATGAACACGATGGCCATGGGCCCGGCCTGCCCCATTCCCATCCGCGCAAATATGGTGGCGCTGCCGAACCCCATGATGGCCAGGAACGATAGCCCGATGGCGGTCATTGGGTCACCATCGACGTCAGACTCGCCCGGCCAGCGAAACCAGGATGACGCCGACCACGGCCAGTGCGGTCCCGGCAGCCAGACGCAGGGTCACCTGCTCCTGCCGGGAGATGAAGACATGGGCAATCAGCACGGTCACCAGCGGAGCAATGGAGGTGATGGGCGTCACGATGACCACATCCCCGGTAAGCAGGGCAAAGTACAGGGAGTTTACCCCGACTCCGGCTGCCAGCCCGGCCAGCACCACGAATAGTAGCGTCCTTCGGAGATCGCTGGTATTCCTCCCCTCCTTTACGGTCCGGGGAGCGACCAGTGGAGCCAGCAGGGATATCCCGATCAGAAGGCTGATGGAGGTTACCAGCAGTGGCGAGTCCAACGATTCGTTGGCTTTCTTTACGAATATGTTGACCATGCCGTAGGCAGAGCCGGCCGACAGCGCCACCAGGTACCCGAGCAGGTACCGCCGATCGGTCCTCCAGCCCTCCAACAGGGAGTCTCCGCTGCCCGCTATAAGTCCGGCCACGACACCCACGGTGCCAATGACGATGAGAGTGGATAGTGACTCTCCGAGAAAGATCACGGCCACAAAAGCGGCAACGGGTGCCTGGCTGGAAAAGAACAGGCTGGCCCGGGATGCGCCGATGATGCTGACCGACAGGTAGTTCTGGGGCCGGCCGCATACGTGATGGGTCACCGCCACGGCCAGGATCCACAGGAAAGCCACCAGCGTCAGGTTGCCCAGGTCCTGCCGGGCAAAAACCAGAGCCAGCGCCGCGGCAAGAAGAAAGCTGACGATAAGGGACGTCCAGACAGCGGGGAGAAAGGAGAAGCCCTGCAGAGCGGTGCGGGTGAAGATCGGAGCGGTTCCGAACCCGATGGCAGCCACGAGGGAGAAGACAATTGCCGTCATGGTCAGCCCGCCTTGCAACGTGAGGGTCCCGCCTCATCGCTGGTGGGGCGGTAGCGAGGACAGAAAAGGCAATCATAGCTGTCCGCCCACCGCGACGGCAATCACACCCGCCACCGCCAGCAGCGCCCCGACGACCAGGCGCAGGGTGATAGTCTCCAGCCGGGAAATGAATACGTGGGACAGCAACAGCGTCCACAGGGGGAAAGTGGCTATGATGGGGGCCACCACCACGACGTCCCCTCGCTGCACCGCAAAGAACTGGCCACCTCCTGCCACTGCGGTGGTCAGTCCGGAAAACAAAATAAAGCCCATGGACTTTCGGTCAAAAGACCTGACAGCAGGATAGCGCGCGGCCGCCACAGCGACGACAGGGATGACAAACAGTATTGCGGCCAGCATGCTCAGGCTGGTAACCACCAGCGGAGAGTCATAGATGGCGATGGTCTGCTTCGACAACACCAATCCCCCGCCCATGGCGGCGCCCGAGAACAATGCTATCAGGCACCCTAACAGGTACCTCCGGTCGGTTCGCCATCCCTTGGTGAGGGAATCGCCGCTGGCCAGCGCCAGCGCCACCACCACGGCAACCGTGCCGACCGCCACCAGGGGGCGCAGAGTCTCGCCGAGAAACACGACGGCGATAAGAGCGGCAATCGGGGACGAGGCCAGCACAAACAGGGAGGCGCGGGAGGCGCCGATCATGTCGATGGATATCATTCCTGCGGAACGGCCGATGGCGAAATGCACGACTCCAAACGCCACGAGCCAGGGCAGCACCGCCACGGGTACGCTGATTAGGTCCGAATAGGCGACTGCAATCACCAACAACAGGGTGACCAGGAATCCCACCACCAGGGAGACCCCGGTGGCGAAGACGCGATGCACTCCCTGCATGCCGATGCGGCTCGACACCGCGGTGCCGGCCAGGCCGACGGCCGACAGCAGGGATAGGACGACGGCGATCACTGGCAGCCTGCATTGTTAGCCAATGCCGGATCCCGCGCTATCAGGGGCCCTGTTCCGGTGTCGACGGTCATAGCTGGCCGCCGATAACCACCGCCACCACGCCGGCCACCGTTACGAAAGTACCAATTGTCAGCCGAAGGGTGATCTGCTCCAGCCGCGCGATGAACAGGTGGGACAGCAGCAGCGTCCACAACGGAAACGTGGCCAGGATGGGGGCCACAATTACGACGTCGGCGCGCTGGACCGCGAATATCTGAACGACGATTGATACGGTGGTGCTGAGCCCCGACAGTGCAACGAGGCCCATGAATTTCCACTCGAAGTCGCGCACGGCGGGGTTCCGGGCCGCGATGATACCCACCGCGGGCACCACGATGAGCGTGGCCGCAATCATGCCAAGAGTCGTGATGGCCAGCGGTGAGTCGTACACATTCACTGCCTGCTTGGCAAGGACCGTGCTGGCGCCCGTAGCCGCTCCGGCGATCAGCCCGGAAAGGCACCCGAGGAGATACCGGCGGTCCGTTCGCCATCCCCGGGTAATCGAGTCTCCGCTGGCCAGAAGCAACCCGATCATCACTCCCAATGTGCCGACGGCAACCAGAGGCCCAAGGCTCTCGCCGGTAAAGACGATGGCGAAGAAAGCGGCGAACGGCACCTGGGTTGATATGAAAAGAGAGACCCTCGAAGCGCCAATGATGCTGAGGCTGGTGTAGGCGGATGAACGGCCAATCACGAACTGCACGAGGCCGAATATCACGATCCAGGACAGGGCGGCCCCGGTCACTCCGAAAAGGTCGCCGGGAGAAACGGCGAGAGCCGCAATGGCGACAGCGATTGTGCCAACAAGCTGGGCGGCGCCAATCAGCATGATGGGATGAACGCCCTGCAGGCTAGCGCGCCCCACTACCGCGCCGTTGCCGAGGCTGGCGGCGGATAGGAGGGAAAGGACTATGGTGAGCATCCGGTGGTCTAGGTCCGGACTACACTGTCAACAATCGATTGGAAAATCAGCGCGCCATCGGCCCCGCCCAGCATTGCCTCGCAGCAGCGCTCCGGGTGAGGCATCATGCCCAGCACGTTGCCCGCCTCGTTGATGATGCCCGCGATGTTGTTGGCCGAGCCGTTGGGGTTGGCCTCGTCGGTTGCCTTTCCCGAATCGTCGCAGTAGCGGAACAGCACCCGGCCCTCGCCCTCCAGCATGGCCAGCGTCTCGGCGTCGGCGAAGTAGTTCCCCTCGCCGTGGGAGATGGGCACCTGCAGAATCTGACCAGCGGTGCAGGTCGACGAGAAACGGGTGTCGGTGCGCTCGACGCTTAGGTTGGTCCACTGGCAGCGGAACTCCAGCTGCCGGTTCGCCCGCAGTGCGCCGGGCAGCAGCCCCGACTCGCACAGGACCTGGAAGCCGTTGCAGATGCCGATGACCGTGCCGCCGGAGGCCGCGAAGGCCCGGACCGAGTCCATCACCGGCGAGAAACGCGCCATTGCACCGGGGCGCAGGTAGTCGCCGTAGGAGAAGCCGCCGGGCAGGACGACGCAGTCCAGACCCTCAAGCACCGTGTCCTTATGCCAGACGTACGTCGCCTCATGTCCGAGGACGTCGCTGACGGCGTGGTGGCAGTCTGTGTCGCTCCAGGTGCCGGGGAATTGCACGATTCCGAATCGCATCATACCTACTCGATAACGGCATTCTCAGCTTCTGCAGACAGGGAGGCTCCTACCTTGGCCTTCGCCAAAGTGGAGAGTGAACTGTCCCCCTAACCCAGGGAGTCCAGGATCTCGCCGGCGAGGCGGTTGACCTCGGCGCCGTCGGCTTTGCCTCGCACCTGAGGCATCAGGCGGCCCATCACCTTGCCGCGGTCTCGCGGGCCAGCGGCGCCCACCTCGGCCACGATCTCGCGAATCAGGGCGACGATCTCGTCCTGGCTGAGCTGCGGTGGCAGGTACTCTTCCAGCACGGTCAACTCGTAGGCTTCCTTGTCGGCCAGCTCGGTGCGCCCGCCGTCGCGGAAGGCCTTGACGCTCTCGCGCCGGTCGTTGACCTGCTTGGAGACCACCTGGACCATTGCCTCATCGTCCAGCGCCTCACGCCGCTCCTTCTCCACCGCCTGCACAGCGAACTTGAGGAACCGCAGGGCGTCTACCCGCCGCTGCGCCCGCTCCCGCATGGCATCCTTGATATCGTCCTCGAGCCTGTCTCTCAGCGTCATGATCGTCCCTCGTCCCCGGCAGGATGGAGTGTGCCGGGATGCCGTCCATCCATTCTAAACCTTGCCGGGCCGTGGCGCGAATCAGTTAGTGAGTGCTGGGCAAGCGGGACGGTCAGTGGCAATGGCCTGACAATCCAGGGCGATTCCATTTGAAAGGGAGTGGCAGCGTGGATTCGATTGCTCGTCTTTCGCCCCGCAGGCTGATTTGGTATAATTCGAAGGCCGCGCCTCTTATTGGGGACGGCTTCGTTTTGCGCTTTGCGCTGGCTATTGTATAGCTGGCTATTTTGGTGTGATTGAAAAGGCGGTTTTAGGATGCCGGCATACGCCGTTATCGGAGGACAGTGGGGCGACGAGGGCAAGGGGAAAGTCATTGACTACCTTGCCGGGGAGGTCGACAGCGTCGTGCGTTTTGCCGGCGGCAACAATGCGGGCCATACGGTGGTCAACGATGATGGAGTATTCCAGCTTCACCTGGTCCCTTCCGGCATCTGCTGGCCCGATGTGGACGGCATCATTGGCAACGGGGTGGTCGTTGACCCCGATGTGCTGACGGACGAGATGGAGATGCTGCGGGGACGCGGCATCGACACCGGCAAGCTGCACGTGAGCGAGAGGGCGCATGTCATCATGCCCTACCACGTCCTGCTGGACGCCCTGGAAGAAAGGGCCCGCGGCGCCAGTGCCATCGGCACCACCGGGCGCGGCATCGGCCCGGCTTACGTGGACAAGACCGGCCGAGCCGGGATACGGGTGGGCGACCTGCTGGATTGGGAAACGCTGGCGCCCAAGCTGAAGAGCGTCCTGGAACAGAAGAACGCAATCATTACCAAGATCCACGGTGCCGAGCCGCTGGCCTACGAGGACGTGAAGGCCAAGTGCCGCCAATGGGCCGAACAGCTCAGGCCCTATGCCCACCCGACGGAACAGATAGTTCAGGACCGCCTGGCATCGGGGAAACGCGTACTCCTCGAGGGCGCGCAGGGTACCTTGCTGGACCTGGACCACGGCTCATACCCGTACGTCACCTCGTCCTCCCCGTCCATCGGCGGCGCCTGCACCGGGCTGGGGCTCAGCCCGCAGTCCATCGCCGGCGTGCTGGGTGTGTTCAAAGCCTACTCCACCCGGGTGGGCGGGGGCCCCATGCCCTCGGAAATCGATGACGAATCAGCTGAGAGTATACGCGAGATCGCCCAGGAGTACGGCACCACCACCGGTCGGGCGCGCCGCATCGGCTGGTTTGACGGCGTGGCTGCAAAGTACAGCCAGCTGGTCAACGGCTTCACCGGCCTGGTTCTGACTCGCCTCGACATACTGGACGGTTTCGAGTCGGTCAAGATCTGCGTGGGATACACGGTGGACGGGGAACCCGTGGATAGGTTCCCGGCCAACACCTCGCTGCTGGCCCGCTGCGAGCCGGTTTACGAGGAAATGCCCGGCTGGGACGAGCCAACGGCCAGCGCTACCGAGATGTGCCAGCTCCCCGCCAACGCTGTTCGTTACATCCGTCGCATCGAGGAACTTGTCGGCTGCCAGGTGCAGATCGTCTCCACCGGCCCCAGCCGGGCGGAGACCATCCAGGTCAGCCCGGTCTTCTAGCCGACGGGAGGGCCTTATGACCTCCATCCCCACAACCGCCGATCTGCTGCGCCTGCTGCGGGAGGATCCGGACTTCCGGGACGAAGTCCGGCGACTGGTGTTGACTCAGGAGTTGATCGATCTGCCGGAACGATTTGCCCGCTTCGAGGCGAACGTGGAGCGGCGGTTTACTACTATTGATAGGCGGCTTACTACTATCGATAGCGACTTGGGCGGATTGAAAGGAGCGGAGTACGAGCGCCGTGTCGGAAAGAGTTTCGCCAGCTACGCGAGCATGGCGTTTAGGCAACGCCATGGCAGGGGTTTGCGCCGGAACCGTTTGCTTTATAGCAACATTCTTGGCAGAGACGCCGGATTTGACGAACTAATTTCCGATGCCGTCGACAACGGATTGATTTCGGACGACGAGAAGGCAGATCTTGAACAAGCAGATGTGGTGATGAGCGGACAGGACGGTGGCGCCACCGTTTACTATGTGGGAGAGATTTCGCTGACGGTTAACAACCGGGACATAGACCGCGCCATCGCTCGTGCGACCATTCTGAGCAAGGTCACTGGCCAAGAGACCAGGCCGATGGTGATTGGCGATACTATTCCCGAACCCCAGCAGACCAGAGTTGAGGCGGAGGGGGTAGCCTGGAGGAAGGTCGTCGAATAGTATTCACCTCCGTATATTCACGTTCTTGGCCCACGAAAAACGGCCCCGCAATTGTGCGGGGCCGCTCTTTTGCCGAGGGTATTACGGGCGTGGATTAGACCGGCAGGTCGATGGTGTACTGGGACATGACCTTGTCGATCTCGGCAGCGGCCTTGTCGGAGGCCGGGACCAGAGGCAGGCGTGGGCTGCCGACGTTGAATCCGGCCTTGTTCACGCCATACTTGACCGGGATGGGGTTGGACTCGACGAACAGCACCTTGAACATGGGCAGCATTCGGCGGTGCTCGGCGGCGGCCGCCTCGACGTCGCCCTCCAGCAGCAGGCCCATCATGTGCTTGATCTGGTTGCCGATCAGGTGAGAGGCTACGCTCACCACGCCGAACCCGCCCGTTGCCATGATGTAGTACGTCTCGTTGTCGTTGCCGCTCCAGACCAGGAACCCGGGCTTGGCCCCGTCGATGATGCGGGTTATCTGGTCCATATCACTGCCGGCTTCCTTGATGCCGATGATCCGGTCCAGCTCGCTGAGCCTGATCGTCGTCTCGTCCGACATGTTAAGGCTGGTGCGGCTGGTGACGTTGTAAAGAATGGCTGGCAGGTCAGTGCTCTCCGCGATGGCCTTGAAGTGCTGGTACAGGCCCTCCTGCGGCGGTTTGTTGTAGTAGGGCACCACCAGCAGCATGCCGTCAACGCCGGCCTTCTCGGCTTCCTGGCTGAGCTCGATGCTCTCGGCGGTGCTGTAGTTGCCCGTGCCGGCGATGACCGCGCCCCGGTCGCCCACGGAGTCCTTGACCTCGCCGAACAGCCGGATTTTTTCCTCGATGGTCAGCGTGGGTGACTCGCCGGTAGTGCCTGAAACGATGACGGCATCGCTGCCAGAGTCCAGAAGGGCGTTGGCGAGGCGCTTGGCCTGTTCGTAGTCCACCTTCCCCTCGGCGTCGAACGGTGTGACCATCGCGGTAATCAGCCTGCCTATCTCTACCATGGTTAGCCCTCCAATAAATGCAAATGCGGGAAGTCTGTTTCTCTCTTTGGCGCCCATTATACGCGTAGCAGTGCCACTGGCAACCCTGACGTAGAGGGGGCTTTCGATTATTCGGCCGAACTGTGATTCGTTTGATTAAATGATGGACAGGGTTGAGTTCCCACCAGCGAAATCCCTAAATCAGATGAATCACAATTCAGACAGTGACCGGCCCTGACCCTCTCGCGCAGGGAGAAGAGACCTTCTGCTTGCCTATTGGGCGGCGGCCTTGGCGGCCTTCGGCTTCAGACGGCCCCGGGAGACCAACTCCTCGGCAATCTGCAGGCTGTTCAGGGCCGCCCCCTTGCGCAGGTTGTCGGACACGATCCACATGGCCAGGCCGTTGGGGTTTGAGAGGTCCTGGCGAATGCGGCCCACGAACACGTCGTCCTCGCCGGAGACGTCCCATGGCATGGGGTAGGAGTTGTTGGCCGGGTCGTCCAGCACGGTGAGCCCCGGCATGCCTTCCAGCGCCTCGCGTGCCTCGCCAACGGACACCGGGCGGTCGAACTCGATATGCACCGCGGCACTGTGGGACACGAACACCGGAACCCGGACACAGGTGGCGGAGATCAGCAGTTCCGAATCGTGGAGGATTTTCTGCGACTCCTGCCGCATTTTCTGTTCCTCGTAGGTGTAGCCGGTGTCCATGAACCGGTCGATCTGCGGTATGAGGTTGTAGGCGATCTGCCCCGGCTCGCTGGCGGTGGAGGCGTGGTCGGCATCGATAAGCCGTCCTGACTGCTCGCGCAGGTCGGCGACCAGCGATGCGCCGGCGCCCGAGACCGACTGATAGGTGTCAGCGATGACGCGGCGGATAGGTGCGACCTCCCGAAGCGGGTGGGCCGCCATGACCAGCGGAGTGGTGGAGCAGTTGGGAATGGAAATGATGCCCTCGTGCCACTCCACATCCTCGCCGTTGACCTCCGGGACCACCAGCGGGACGTTGGATTCCATCCGGAAGGCCGAGCCGTCGTCGATGACCACGGCGCCAGCGGCCACGGCGTGCGGCGCAAGCTCCCGGCTGACCGCAGAGCTGGCGGAGATGAACGCCACATCCACGCCCTCGAAGGAATCCTTCGTGGCCTCCTCGACCACCAGTTCGTTGCCGCCCACGGCGATGCGCTTGCCGGCGGAGCGCTTGGATGACATGAGCCTCAGGATGGGAGGCTTGGCATAACGCTGCTCAACGATGCGCAGGAACTCTGCGCCAACGGCTCCGGTAGCGCCAACAACTGCAATGGTCAAGTCTTCCACGGGGACACACTCTCCTTAAAAGGAAATTACGAAATCCACCAAATCACTATACCAGACTGCCAGAGCCAGATGCACACGATGACCTGGTGCAAGGGCTGTTCTACAACCCCAGCACTTTCTCCAGGCCCACCACCAGGCCGGGGCGGGCGTTGGCCTCGCGGATGCAGCGGACGACGCCGGGCATGTAGCAGTCGCGGCCCAGGGTGTCGTGGCGAAGCGTTACGGTCTGTCCCGCGGCGCCGAACACCACCTCGTGGTGGGCGCTCCGGCCAGGCAGGCGGACGCTGTGTACGGTGACGCCGTTGACGTTTCCGCCCCGGGTCTCGGGTATATTCTCTTTCTCGGTGACGTTGCGCGAGAACTGCTTCTGCTCGGCCAGGCTGTTGGCCAGCGCCAGCGAGAACCCTGAGGGCGCATCGATCTTCATCTCGTGGTGGGACTCGACGATGTCGACGTAGTCGAAGAACGGTGCGGCCTGCTCAGCCAGCTTTTTCAGCACGATGGCTCCCAGGGCGAAGTTGGGCGCGACGATGATGCCCACGCCGTTGTCGTTGGCCAGCGCGTCCAGCTGCGCGTGGTGGTCGGCGTTCAGGCCGCTGGCCCCGAGGACCATGTTGATCTTGCGGGCTCCGGCAGCGTGAGCTGCAGCCATGCAGACGGCAGAGTTGGTGAAATCCACCATCATGTCGGGGCGTGTGTCGTCCAGGATCTGCGCAAGGTCGGTGGACAGGGGCACGTCGCCGGACGGCGTCGCCAGCACACCGCCCCGGTCGGTGCCGCAGACGGCGCCCACCAGCTCCATGTCATTCTCGCGGCAGACGGCGGCGACGGTCTCGACTCCCATCTTGCCGGTTGCGCCATTTATCACGACTCTAATCGCTGCCATTTTGCCCTCCGGGTGGAGTGAATGCCTTCTGAATTAGAAAATCAGACTTGATTAAAAGGGAAGAGCGCTGGGAAGACAAGCTCCCAGCGCTCCGATTCGTCCAGGGTCGGGGGTGCGATTCTAGGTACGGGGGCCGCTGCTGCGGTTGCCGCCGTCGAAGCGCCGGTCCGGACCACGTCCACCGCCTCCGCCACCCGGGGGCCGGCCACCGCCGCCGCCGTTCCGGCGCGGGCCACCGTTGCCACCTCGGCCACCGCCACCGCCGTTGAACCCGCCGGGCCGTCCGCCACCTGGGCCTCGACCGCCGCCAAAGCCGCCGGCACGCGCGCCCTCGGGTCGGGGAGCCGGAGGGCTGTCGTCGCCGAACAGGGCCCGACGGGACAGGTTGACCCTACCCTGGGAGTCGATCTCGTGGATCATCACCGTGATTTCCTGGCCCTCGACCAGGTCTTCTTCCAGGTCGCCCAGGTCGCCGTTACGGATGAGACCGTCGCGGCCCGGCACCAGCTCGACGAAGGCGCCGAAGTTGGTCAGGCGCACCACCTTGCCGGTGAAAATGTCGCCGATGGCCAGCTCACGGGTCAGGCTGTCGACCTTGGCGTGGGCCATCTCCAGCATGGTCTGGTCGACGCCGCCGATGGTCACCGTGCCGTCGTCCTGGACATCGATGTTGGTGCCAGTCTCCTCCTGGATGCCGCGGATGACGCGTCCGCCGGGGCCGATGAGGGCGCCGATCTTGTCGGCATTGATCTTCAGCCGGATCATCTTGGGAGCGTGGGGACTCATCTGGGTCTTGGCGGATGTTATGACCTCGGCCATCTTGCCCATGATGTGGAGCCGTCCCACGCGGGCCTGCTCCAGCGCCTCGGCCAGGATCTCCTGGGTGAGGCCGGTCCACTTGATGTCCATCTGCAGGGCGTTGACGCCAGCCTCAGTTCCGGCAACCTTGAAGTCCATGTCGCCGAGGAAGTCCTCTATGCCCTGGATGTCGCTGAGGATGGCATACTGCCCGTCCTCGCCGGTGACCAGGCCCATGGCGATGCCGGCTACGGGGGCCTTGAGGGGAATGCCGGCGTCCATCAGTCCCAGGGATGCGCCGCAGACGCTGCCCATGGAGGTGCTGCCGTTGGAGGAGAGTACCTCGGAGACGACACGGATGGCGTAGGGGAACTCGTCCTCGGAGGGCAGGGCGGGCAGGATGGCTCGCTCGGCCAGTGCGCCGTGCCCGATCTCGCGCCGTCCCGGGGAGCCGACGCGGCGGGCTTCACCGGTGGAGAAGGACGGGAAGTTGTAGTGATGCATGAAGCGCTTGGTGTTGTCGGGACCCACGGTGTCGAGGGTCTGCTTCATGGACAGAGACCCGACCGTAACGGTGGAGAGCACCTGCGTCATGCCGCGGGTGAACAAGCCCGAGCCGTGGGTGCGTGGGAGTACGCCCACTTCGCAGGAAATGGGGCGAATCTCCTCCAGCGCGCGGCCGTCGGGGCGGATGTGCTGCTCCAGGATGCGGCGGCGCACCTCGTCGCGCATAACACTCTTGAACCCCTCGGAGAGGGCCTTGTCTCCGAACTCCTCCGACAGCTTCTCGCTGACCTCGTCGCGGAGGGCGTTCTCGCGGGCTTCCAGGGCAACCTTGTCCGGGTTTTCGGCCAGGGTATCCGCAAGACGCGTGCCCACAACCTCCCGGATGCTGCCGTCCATCTTGGCAGCGGCGTCCTTGTCGGTCTTGAACTCCAGCTTGGGCTGACCGACCTGGGCAACCAGCTCCTCAATGAGGCTGATTATCTCTTCGTTGGCTTCCTGGGCGCGGCGGATGGCCTCGAGGATGACCTCCTCAGAAACCTCGTTGGCCCCTGCCTCCACCATGATTATGGCATCACGGGTGCCGCCGATGACCATGCTCAGCGTGCTGTCGTCGCTCTCTTCGTAGGTGGGGTTGATGAGGTACTGGCCGTTTCGATAGGCGATGCGGCAGGCGCTGACGGGACCCTCGAAGGGGATCTGCGAGATGGCCAGGGCGGCCGATGCTCCGATCATCGCCAGGATCTCCGGCGGATTCTCCTGGTCGGCGGAAAGGACGGTCAGGGTGATCTGCACGTCGTTGTGCAGTCCCTTGGGGAACAGGGGGCGGATGGAGCGGTCAGTGAGACGGGAGGCCAGGATGCCCTCCTGTCCGGGCCGACCCTCGCGCCGGAAAAAGCTGCCGGGGATGCGCCCGGCGGCATAGAGACGCTCTTCGTAGTCCACGGTCAGGGGCAGGAAGTCGATGTCCTCAGCGCGGGGCCGGTCGGACATCACCGCCGTGGCTAGTACGATGGACTCGCCGTATCGGACGGTGACTGCGCCGTGGGCCTGGAAGGCGAGGCGACCGGTTTCGAGGACCAGGGTTTCGCCGCCGATCTCGCGGTGGACGACGGTGGGGGATGCGATTTCTGTTGCCATAATGTAACGCACGACCTTACTCAAAGGTGAGTTAGTCGCGAAGACAGCAGGGGGTGGGACGTGGCTAGACGAAAAACAACCCCGAGATCGTCGGGGTTGTCGGCGACAGTTCTACCGGCGGAGGCCAAGCCTGGAGATGAGTGTTTGGTAGCGGTTGACGTCTTCGTTGCTCAGGTAATTCAGGAGACGCCGACGTCTGGACACCATCATCTGCAGACCGCGCCGCGAATGGACGTCCTTGCGATGTGTCCGCAGGTGGTCGGTCAGCCGTTTGATGTTCTCGGTGAGCATGGCCACCTGAACCTCGGCGGAGCCGGTGTCCTTGTCGTTGATGCGGTAGTCGCGGATGATGTTTGTCTTTGTTTCGCCGTCTAGCATCGGGTGCGTCTTTTCTCTTGCTTCTTCTTAATCTAACTTCATCGTGAATCTTATCACGAGCGGGGAGAGGATGGCAATGGGCTGCTAAGCAAGTAACCACGGAGGGATTGCCTTGCCCCGCCGTCCCGCTGCCATGCTATAATTGAAGCAGAGTCGGGGCGTGGCCCAGCCAGGTAGGGCACCTGCATGGGGTGTAGGGGGTCGTCAGTTCAAATCTGACCGCCCCGACCAATCTCCAAGGCTTTTGAGATCAACCGCCAGTGGCAGTAAGCCACGGCGGTTTTTTGTTGGGGTGCCCGGAATTCCCGTCAAACTACAACTGGGAAGAGCGAGAGGGAGGGGAAGCGAAATCGATACTCGATGCGGGTAGAGGGGGTCCGTGTTCAGTCGGCAGTGGGCCTGATTTTCCCGCTTGAAATCATGTCGATGGGACGCGGCGCATCCGGGCTCGATTTCGACGTCTCCATGGCGTCGAACATCGCATCTCTGACCGCACCTACGTCCAGGCGCAATTGCTCGGCGAACTCTGGGGAAACGTGGGTGTCCGGGTCATACTTCTCGGCCCAGTCGATAACGGCCAGCATGACGGGGAGCAGGTCCCTGCCCTTGTCGGTCAATGAGTACAGAACCTGGCGCCCGTTGGCCGGGTCCCTCCGGCGGCTGATGATTTCCTGCGCCTCCAGCCGGCTCAGGCGGTCGGACAGGATGTTGGTCGATATGCCTTCGTCCGCATCCAGGAAGTCCTGAAACCGGGTGGAGCCCCGGAACATCATGTCGCGGACGATCAACAGCGACCAGCGGTCCCCGAACACACCCATCACAAACCGGATGGGACAATGCTTTGGCTCATAAATCATAAGCCTAGCATAACAAGTTGGATTTTCACTTGCAAATAACAAGCTTTGCTGTACAATTGCTTGCAATTTACAAGTGGTAATGGCGAGGGTCCAGGACATCAGCACAATGAACCGATCTATCACACTGGCAGACTGGGGACTGCTGCTCGGGGCATCGGTGCTCGTGGGCAGCACATTCCTGTTCATAAACATCGCTGTCAAGGAAATCTCGCCCGTGGTTATCGCGGCTCTGCGGGCTCTGATCTCGGCGTTCATTTGCTGGATTGTGATGCGCGCTTACGGCGTGCGCCTGCCTCGCACCTGGCAGGGATGGAGGCCTCTGCTCCTGCTGGGCGTGCTCACTTGCGCGATTCCTTTCGGAACGGTCGCGTGGGGGCAGCAGCACATTGAGAGCGGCATGGGCGGCATCCTGTTCGGGACCATGCCGATCCTGGCGGTGGTACTGGCGCCCCTGCTGCTGGCCGAGGAAACGTTCACCCGCAGGGCGCTGATCGGCGGGGTGGTCGGGTTCGCCGGCATCATCCTGTTGATGGGCCCATCGGTGGTGGCCAACGCCGGCGACCAGATCCTGGGCATCGTAGTCACCTTTCTTGGCCCGATGAGCCACACGCTGGGCGCGATCTATGCCCGACGGCAGAAGGATCTGAACCCGCGCGCCATGGTCACCGGGTCGATGATCATTGGCAGCGTGGCCCTGGTGCCGCTCTCATTTGCGGTGGAGTCTCCCCTCACCCTCTCTCCCGGAATGGGTGCCATCGCCGCAATCATTGCCACCGGGGTCTTTACCGGGGCGGGTTTCTGCCTGTATTTCCTGGTGATAAGCCGGGTCGGGGCAATGCGCAGCTCGCTGGTGCCGTTGTTCTTTCCGGTGGTTGCAGTGGTGCTCGGGGCCATCGTTTTGAGCGAGCGGCTGCCGTTGGAGGCCTTCATTGGCCTGGCGCTGATCATGGCTGGCGCCATCGCCGTCAGCACCCGCGCGCCGGCCAAGCCGTCCGCTCCCGCAGTGCCCAGCCCGCAGATTCAGAGCTAGCAGGGTCCGTGCTGCCGGGAACCGAGTGCATTCACGTGTTTTGCAAAAGCCTAATAGTGGGTTGGCAAGTCCTGGACTCCTCCACAAAGCGGGTTGCGACGCCGCTCCGTCATTCACGGGAAGGGGGAGACGCCCTCACCCTAGCCCTCTCCAGGGGGGAGAGGGACTTGTTAGACACCATCCGAGAATCCTTGATCGGCGTCCGGGACCTCGTGGCCGCCCAGGCCCCAGCTGAAAGAGGGAAAACGAAATCGACACTCAAGTGATACGGGCAAGGGCCACAGAAGTAAACAAGCCGCTGTTTCTTGCGGGCATGTTTATGGGCTCGTTCATCGGCATGAACTCGTCGCTGATGATCACCGCTCTGCTGGTGGAGATTTCTGATAATTTGCAGATCTCGGTGGCGGCGGCTGGGCAGACGGCCACCGCGACCTATGCGGCCTGGGCGGTCTCGGTCTTTTCCGTCGGCCCTCTGTCCGATTCGTTCGGTCGTCGCCCGATTGCCCTGTTCGGAATGCTGCTGGTCGCCGTGTCCCTGATCGGAGGCGCGTTCGCCCCGAATTTCGAGACGCTGCTTGTGCTCAGGGTCTTCACCGGCTTGGGCGCAGGAATGCTGCCTCCCACCATGGTGGGGGCGATCTCAGATGTTATTTCACCGGAGAGGCGGGCCCGGGCGGTCAGTGCATTGCTGGCTGTTGGCATGCTCTCGACGGTGGTCAGTGTACCCTCGGTGGCCGTGCTGGCAGACTGGGGCGGATGGCAGTCCGCTTTCATCGTTGCGGGTCTGCTGGGCGCTATCAGCTTTGCGGCCAACTGGTTCTGGATGCCAAAGGACAGGGGCGAGCGGGTTCGCGACTTCGCCATTTTCTCCCGGTACTGGTCTCTGATCACGCTGAATTTCTTCCAAGTGGCCCTGACGGTCAATCTCGCCCACCGCATCGCATTCTGGGCTATAG
The DNA here is from genome assembly GCA_965207865.1 of Dehalococcoidia bacterium. Lineage (GTDB taxonomy): Bacteria > Chloroflexota > Dehalococcoidia > Lucifugimonadales > UBA3495 > VXOI01. The sequence goes on along the minus strand of CBDBNP010000006.1, from coordinate 804,202 downwards.
TCAGCTACTTCGCCGCCTACATGATTCATACCCACGACGTTGCCCTGAGATACGTGGCTCTTCCCTTGGCGATAATAGCCATCGGCCAGGTGATGGCAACGTACGCGAGCGGGTTTGTGGCAGGGAGCCGGTACCGCGCAGTCATAATTGCTGCCGTCTGCGCAGCAGGAGGGGTGTGCGGATTCCTGTTCTTCGCTGTCGACCTGCAATTCTGGGTGGCTGTGGGGGTGGCAACCCTGGCAACGGGACTGCTGAGCGTCCCCTTCCCTGTACTGGTGGCGGCCAGCACGGAACACTCGGGCGATTCAAAGTCCACCGGTGTGGGTATGATGGGCCTGACCAACCAGCTGGGGGGCGTGTTGGGTGCTGCCATTGCCGGCGGACTCCTGGCTAGCACGGGCTACCAGGGAATGGCGTACCTCTGCATCGTGGCCTCAGCATTGAGTATCTTGACGGCGGTGGTGTTCGCCAGGCACATGCGTATTGGCGCCGGCTGAACATTACGGGACGCAAACCGGGCATCAAATCGGGCCGCAAATTGACGGCTGCAATTCTCCAGGAACAGTGACAACCTTATGACCACACAAGCGGCGCAGGCGCAGGGCAAAGAGATGAACAAGCCGCTGTTCTACTTTTCCCTTTGTCTCATCATTTTCGGCACCATGACCGGGGTGATGATGGTTCCGGCGCTCCTCACGGAGATCGCTGCGGACCTCGAGGTCTCGGTGGCGGTGGCGGGGCAGCTGGCCACGGCGACCTTCGCGGCCTGGGCGGTATCCATCGTCGCCGTGGGGCCGCTGGCCGACTCGGTGGGGCGCCGTCCCATGGCCCTTGCCGGTGTGTTCCTGGTGGTGGTGTCTCTCCTGGCGTCCGCATTCGCCCCCAACATCGAGACGATGATGGCCCTTCGTGTGCTGGCCGGATTGGGAGGAGGAGCGATTGCCCCCACATCCATCGGGGTGATTTCCGACGTCATCTCCCAGGCCAGGCGGGCCCAGGCCATCGGCGGCATCGCCAGCACCATCGTGCTGACATCGGCGATCAGCATCCCCTTGGTGGCCCTGTTCGCCGACTGGTGGGGCTGGCGGTCAGCCTTCGTCATTTCCGGATTTTTCCTGGCGGCAATATGGCTCCTGAACTGGGTCGTGTACCCCCGGGATAACAGGGAACGCTCTCGCGACCTGGTTTTCTTTGCGAGGTATTGGTCGCTGCTTTCCCTGAACTACTTCAAGCTGTCCGTTACGGTGAACACAGCGCAGCGCATGGCCTACTGGAGCCTGCTAAGCTTTTTCGCGGCCCACCTGATACAGACCTACGACGTTAGCGTGGGGTTCGTGGCCCTGCCGCTGGTGATTTTTGCATTGAGCCAGGTGGTGGGCAGCTACACCGCAGGGGTTCTGGCGACGAGGAGCTACCGGGTCTTGCTGGTGGCCACGACCTCGGCCGCAGGGGGCGTCTGCGCGCTGGTATTCTTCGCCTTCGACATCGGGCTGTGGCCGGCGGTCGGGGTGGCCACGGTGGGGTCCGGGCTGCTGAGCGTCACGACGCCTGTTCTGCTGGCCGGCAGCACGGAATATTCGGGACAATCCAAGGCCACAGGCGCCAGCCTGATCGGGTTCAGCAACCAGGGCGGCGGTGTCTTGGGGGCCGGGCTCTCCGGCGTGCTGCTGGCCACCATGGGCTACGCGGGCATCGGCTACCTGTGCGTCGCCTTTGCCGTCGTAGGGGCCCTGGTGGCGGCTGTGTTCGCGAGGCAGCTGCGCGTGGGCACCGGCTGAGGATGCGGGGGCGCAGGGTGAACGTTACAAGTTTCCAGAAACGGGGAAGACCGGCATGACCACGCAAGCGGCAGAGGCAGGGGGCAAAGAGGTAAACAAGGCCTGGTTCTACTTCGTCCTCTCCCTGGCCATACTCAGCACTCAGACCGCCATCGTGATGGTCCCGGCGCTCCTGGTCGAGATCGCCAACGACCTCGATGTCTCGGTGGCTGTGTCGGGGCAGCTGAACACGGCGTCCTTCGCGGCGCTGGCGATCTCCATCGTCGCCGTGGGGCCGCTGGCTGATTCCTTCGGCCGCCGCCCGGTGGCGCTGGTTGGAATCTCAATGGTCCTGATCTCCATGGTGGGATCGGCCTTCGCTCCCAACATGGAGGTGTTCCTGGTGCTGCGGATAATCGGCGGACTGGGAGGTGGGACCATACCACCCACATCGGTTGGAGTGGTTTCCGATGTCATTTCCCCGGCCAGGAGGGCGCAGGCAGTGGGCGGCATCATGGGAACGGTGGTGCTGACCTCGGCCATCACCGTCCCGCTGGTGGCCCTGTTCGCGGACCTGTGGGGCTGGCGTGTGACCTTCCTGCTGGCCGGCGCGCTGCTGGGGACGGCGCTGGTGCTGGCCTTGGTCTGGTATCCCCGGGACAACCGGGAGCGCAACCGGGACCTGGTGTTCTTCGGCAGGTACTGGGCATTGCTGTCCATGGGCTTCTTCCGGGTCGCGCTGTCGGTGATTGTCACCCAGCGCCTGGCCTACTGGGGCTTGATCAGTTTCTTCGCCGCATACCTGATAGAGGCGTACGACCTGAGCGTGGGGTTCGTGGCCATCCCGCTGCTGATCGCCGCTGCGGCCCAGGTGATAGGAAGCTACGCCGCCGGATTCGTCGCCACCAAGGGCTACCGGGTTGCGCTGATGGGCACTACCACGGCGGCGGGGGGCGCCTGCGTGTTCCTCTTCTTCACCGTCGATTTCGGACTCTGGCCGGCGGTGGCCCTGGCGACGGCGGGCTCGGGCCTGCTGAGCGTCCTGGCGCCGGTGATGGTCGCCGCCACCACTGAGTACTCGGGAGAGTCCAAGGCCACGGGGGCCAGCACCATCGGCGTCGGCAACTTCGTGGGCGGAGTGCTCGGGGCCGGGCTGTCCGGCGCCCTGCTGGCGATCGTGGGCTACCAGGGAATCGGATACCTGTGCCTGGCCCTCACCGTCGGCAGCACCGTGCTCCTGGCCGTCTTTGCCAGGCAGTTGCGGGTGAACGTCGGCTGAGCGGCTGGTCTGCGTGCGTTGGTGGAGGATGTGGGTACGCCCTCACCCTGACCCTCTCCCGGAGGGAGAGGGAAGTGGTTGCCCTCGTTGATCGTCCGGAGTTGCCCGCTTCGCCGGGGGGAGAGGGGATTGGTTTTGCGTCGTTCAGGTCCGGTGTAGGCTACTCGATGCGGACGGGGATGGAGCCCTGGTCGTCGGGGTTTTCCCAGTCCACCACGGCGCCGACGTCCTCCAGCATGATGCCGTGCACCACCTGGCGGATGTTCTGGATGGAGCCCGGAGTCAGGGGGCGATCGCCGACGCTGACGGTGTCCCACGCGTACCACAGGAGGGATCCGGACCCGACGATGGGCGTGGCCAGCAGGAACCAGTTGGTGCCGTGCCAGTGCAGGAGCTCCGATCCCAGGGCAAATATCGCCGAGATCAGCGCGATGGACTCACCGAGTACCAGGATCCGCTCGTTCCACCGCCACCGTGCGGGATGCCAGAGCCTCTGGCGTCCCAGAGGATGGGTGAATCTCGTCCACCGACGGCGCAGAAATCCGGTCAATGCAACTACCCTCCGGAGCTACCAGGATACAAAGGAACCTATTGGGAACCAATTGATGGTAGCAAAGGAAACATGCATTTTCGATAACAGCGGACGGTCATTCGCCTGGAATTTGGGGCCGGAATAGAGGCCGAAACTCAGCTGAACTTAGCACAAAGCGAGTAACTGCTTTCTGTGGGGCTTGCTCTGTGCGACCTATTCACCCCCACCCCAGTCCTCCCCCTGGCTTTGCACCGAAAGTCCAGGTTTTTCGGCACTATTGATGCAAGATGCCTTTGACGGCAATTGGACGGGCCCTTAACATAGGGTTATCGAATCTATGCTGCTACGGGATAGACTCTCATAGCAGTTCAATGGGAAACATGATGGCTACCCAAGCAGCCATAGACCATTTGGGTATCGCCAAGACATTCTTGGAGCGAAGCAAGGTGTACTTGGCTGATGGCGACCTACATCAGGCTTCGGAGAAGGGTTGGGGCGCGGCATCGCACATGGCAAAGGCCGTGGCTGTCGAAAACAACTGGCCTTATGAACACCACAATCAGTTTGACACCGTCATTGTTAATGCTCGACAGCGTTATCACTTGCCAAAATTGCGGGACTACGGTAAAGCGGCTCACATATTGCACCAGAATTACTACCAGCATCCATCCTTGTTAAGTCCTGTCACTATCGGAGAAGATATTGACGAAGTGGAGAATCTGGTAAAAGCCTTGGAACCACACTTGGTCTAGTTACACTTAGTCCCGCTGAAGTTGAGACCGCTCGGCTCTTACCAGCCGGGGGCTTTCAATTTCTACCTTGAAATCCCGCTTCCGTTCCGGTACGGTCGATTAGATGGACTCTTGATGCAAATTCCCCTCCGGAAGAGGGGGATTTGGTTACCCTCCCTGCTGATTGCAATAGGAAAGACCCCCGGGGGCCTGGCAGATTCAGCGCCAGTGGTACCGCAGGGGTCTTGGGTTGTCAGGTGGTGGTAACGCCGGTGTGGGAGTCTCGGCCTAGTGGCCGCCGCATCCCCCGCCGCCACAGCCACATCCCCCGCCGCCGGCTCCGCAGCCGCAGCCAGAGCCGCATCCGCCAGCCTGGCCGAACATGGGGTTGTTGATGACGAAGCCGACCTGCCCGCCGAAGTTCTCGACGTAGTCGATGGTGGCCTCTTCCAGGAAAGGTGCGCTGTCCGAGTCCATCAGGAACTTGACGCCTTCCAGGTTCAGTTCGGTGTCGTCGTTCTGGGACTCGTTCTCGAGGGTCAGCATGTACTGAAGGCCACCGGTCTCCGCCGGGATGGCGATGACGCGGAGGGCGCCTTCCTGCTCACCCTGTTCTTCCATGACTTCCCTGAGCTTTTCGATGGCGAGCGTCGTTACTTCCATAATCGTTTGTGCGCTCCTTCCTCAGCATTGCGGGGCGAGTTTAATAACCCCGTCTGTGGCCAGCAGTTTTGGCTAACCTGTTAAAGCTAACATATCGCGAACAAATTTGCCAGTCGAGGAACCGCGGTTTGGTGTCTCAGTTTGGCTGAGAAAAGCGGGCGCCACCAATCTTGTCTGAATCAGGATTCGCAGGATTAAAGGATGAACAGGATTGGGGAACATCCTGAAAATCTCCGAATCCTGATAATCCTGATTCAGACAATAGCAGGGCAACCACGCCTCCGGGGCAATGCTGGTAATTGGGCTGGCGGCGCTTCCAGGGCGTCTGATGCTGGGGACTTCACCCCCACCCTAGCCCTCCCCCTGAGGGGGAGGGAACTTTCGACCGGGAGCGGCTGCGCCGCGGTCAGACAAGGGTGGGCTGGGTGCCGGCGGCGCGGCGGCGACGCTGGGCGCGGCGGAAGGTGGCGTCGGGGGCTAGGCGGGGGTACTCGGCACGGGCGGCGCCGGTCAGCAAATCCTCGATGGTCAGAATCTGGATGCGAGGGTAGTGTGCCATAGGTGCGTTCGCGTTAGGTTCGGAGCTGTAGAAGTCGGCCAGAGTTGCCTCTTTTTCCATTGAATTGCTGGGTTTCTGCAAAGTGATAAACAGGCCAATTTCCGCCTCTTCACGCGCCATATCGCCCTTGAGCGTGGCTATCTGATCCCGTTTTACTTTGCCGCTCTTGACTTGGACGACAATGCGCTTGGCGTTGCCGCTGTTGTCGTCGAAAAAGTCGATGTAGCCGTCAATGCCAGCATCGGCCCCCTTCTTGCCGTCATGGGCGGGGCGGGCGCCCACGAGGCTGAGAGCCCACAATTCGAACTGATGGCGTCCATCGTATTCGCTTTCCAAAGCCAGCGCACGAGCGCTCTCCACGTCCTGTGGCTGGCCGACCACTTCGTAAGGCCTGAGATCGTCGGAGTGTTGGCCCGTATAAGTGTTTCGGAGACGGTGGCGGATCAGGGTTATTGCCAAATGAGTTACGTCGATACCAATCCAGCGGCGGTTGAGGCGCTCGGCGGCGGCGATGGCGGTGCCACAGCCGCAGAATGGATCCAGCACCACGTCGCCCTCGTTGCTACTGGCGCTGATAATGCGCTCCAGCAGAGCCTCCGGCTTTTGGGTTTGGAAGCCTAGTCGTTCTCGCGAGGCCGGCTGTAGCATAGGAATCCGCCACACATTGTCTATGGTCTTGTGGGTTCTAATCCTGTAAATGAGATTCCCGTCAGCGTCACGCGCGTTGACCATTCTCCCGTCCACTTTCTTGCGCGCAAGTTGTTTAGTTGGCTTTTCTCTTTTCTCGGTCAACTGATGAAATACGAACTCTTCCTCACTGTTTTTCACGTAGAAAAGAATCGTGTCCGTTGCGGCAGCGAACAGCTTTTTTCGATAGTCGTGCATTTTGTTGTAATAGTACCAATGCACCTCACTCCTGAAATTATCTGGTCCAAATACTGCGTCCATAAGCAGCTTCAAGTAATGGCCAGCAGTCGGGTCACAGTGGAGATAGATACTGCCGGTGTCCTTGAGAACACGGTGGAGCTCGACCATGCGCTGGGCCATCATGGTCAGGTAGGCCATCATGTCGCTACCACCCAGAAAATTGCGCATTGCTTTAAGTAGCTCTATTAGTTGGCTAGGAGCATAGGTAGGGCTGTTGGTGACGAATTCCTGATAGGCCAGGTTGGAACTCTGGTCCCAGTGCCAAGTATCCTCGAAGGCGGTGATCTGCGCCGTCGACTGCTGGCCGCCCTTCTCCTGGAACAGCAGGTTGTAGTTGGCGTTGGAGTTGAAGGGTGGGTCGAGGTAGATCAGGTCAACGCTATTTCCTGCGATCTCGTTGCGCAGGATGTCGAGGTTGTCGCCGAAGAAGAGTTGGTTCTGCCAGTCTGTGGTGGTCATGGGTGGCACCGCCTTGGGGAGTTGAGAGTGAGTATAGCATCGGGGTCTCGGTGCGACTGAAGCGTCCGGCGTCACCAAATTTGTCTGAACTGTGATATTTCTGATTGTTGGATTTCCCTGATTCCTCGGCTGTGATGTTGCTGGGGCAATCCCAAAATCATGGTAATCATCGAATCACACGAATCACAGTTCAGACAATTACCTCGCAATCGCTCTGACCACTGACACGCGCCCGTTGACAGGCCCCATGACATCTGCGTAGGCTCGGATTCACGTTAAATGAGTTCAAGACGTTGGGGACGCACCCCGTTGGGCGCGTCCCTTTTTCTTTTTGGTGCGTCCGGCGGGGTCTGGAGGATGCGATGCAAGTTTACCCGGAGCTACTGCCCTTCGACAGGATCAGGGCCAACGGAGCCGGCGGGACGGTCGTCAAGTGGCACCCGGCGGGGGTGCCGGTGGACGCAGCCACCGGGGAGAAATCGGGCGAGCTGACTTTTGTGCTCTCGACCGACGATGTGGACCGCCACGGCGACGTGGTGTCGTCGGAGGGCTGGCGCCTCGAGGCGTACCTGCGCAACCCGGTGCTGCTGTGGGCCCACGACTACCGGCACCCGGCCATCGGGCGGGCGCTGTCGGTCTGGACGGAATCGCACCGGCTGCTGGCCAGGATGGAGTTCGCGCCCACCGCCTTTGCGCAGGAGGTCGCCTCGCTGTACGCCACGGGATTCCAGTGGGGCGTCTCCGTGGGCTTCCGCCCCATCCGCTGGGAGGAGCGGCGGGACACCCTCACCGGGGCGTTCCTGGGCCTGCGCTATCTGGAGCAGGAGCTGCTGGAGGTGAGCGCGGTGCCCGTGCCGGCCAATCGGCAGGCGCTGCGGCGGGAGGCGGGGGGCGACGCCCTCACCCCAACGCTCTCCCCGGGGGAGAGGGGGCGCTCCGCAGAGGGACTGGGAATCACGTGGAGCGAGGTCGCCCTGGGCGCGCTGCTCTCGGCACTGGAGGGCGGCGTCTGAACTGTGATTCGTTCGATTAAGGGATTCCCTTGATTCCTCGGCTGTGATGCTGCTGCTGGGCGGTGTCTGAACTGTGATTCGTTTGATTAAGGGATTTCGCTGATTTTCCTTTCGCGACGGTGCTGGAGCAAACCCAAAATCACGGCAATCAGCAAATCACAAGAATCACAGTTCAGACAACTCTGAGGGATTTCGCTGATTCTCCCGGCGCGGCGATACCGGGGCAAACCCAAAATCTCGGCAATCAGCGAATCACAAGAATCACAGTTCAGACAACTCCGGGAGAGACGAGAACCGATGATGCGGACGGTTCACCCCCACCCTGGCCCTCCCCCTCAGGGGGAGGGGATATAGATATCGGTCGGAGGGATACATGACCACTGAGAACGGGGCTTTTTCCACGGCTGGCCTGGAGCTGGTCAAGCGGGAGCTGGGCGGCATCCGCGAGTTCTACGAGTCGCGGATGAACTCGGAGATCCCGCCGCTGCGCGAGGAGATGGAGCGCATCGGCTCGCAGCTGACGAAGCTGCAGGACGCGCGGCGTCAGGGCGAGAAGGTGGCCCTGCTGCAGCAGTACGGCGGCGGACTGCAGGGCGGCGAGCGGGCGCGGGTTGCCTTCGGCAAGTACGTTGGCATGGACCACCTGGACCTGGCCTGCGCCCGCAGCCTGCTGTCGGCACAGCTTCGCGAGCCCTCGGGAGCCAACCCCCGCATGCTGGAGGACTGGCAGTCCAACCTCAAGGCCGCCATGGACTCCACCACCGCCGGATCGGGCGATGAGCTGGTCGACACCCAGGAGGCCCGCGCCCTGTGGGATGACGTCAATCTTGAAACTGCCGTCGCGCCGCTGTTCAACACGGTGCAGATGCCATCGAACCCGTTCCAGATTCCGCTGCAGCTGGGCGCGGTCAACTGGTACCCCGGCTCCGAGAACACGGCGGTCACCGGCAGCGCCCCGTCCACGGCGCGGCAGACGCTGACGGCCCACGAGCTGGTGGCCGAGGTGCCCTGGTCGTATGACCTGGACGAGGACGCAGTGATCGCCATGATGGACGAGCTGCGCCGCAGCCTGCTGCGCAACGCCCACGAGGTGATCGACGACGTCATCCTGAACGGCGACCGGACAACGCAGAACAACATCAACGCAGACGGCGCGAACATCGCAGCCACCACGGCGGGCACCGGGCATTTCCTGGTCGGGTTCGACGGACTGCTGCACCAGCCTTTGGTGGACAACGCGGCCATGGCCAACGACCACAACGCGGCGGTCAGCGCGGACATGTTCAACGAGATCCGCGGCAAGCTGGGCAAGTACGGCGTGCGGCCCTCGGAGCTGGCCTACATCACCGACGTCAACACCTTCATCAAGTCGCTCAGCATCGACAGCTTCCGCACGCTGGACAAGTTCGGCCCCAACGCCACCATCCTGACCGGCCAGCTGGGCGCCGTGGAGGGCATCCCGGTCATCGTGTCGGAGCAGATGAGGCTGGCCGACGCCGACGGCAAGGTGACCAACGGCGGCAACGCCAACACCAAGGGCCGGCTGCTCATCGTGAACCGGTCGCAGTGGCGGGTGGGCTTCAAGCGTGAGCTGACCATCGAGACGGTCCGGGACGCCCAGAAACGCCAGAACATCATGGTCGTCAGCTTCCGGATAGCGCTGCAGGAGCGCAGCGGCAGCCGCTCGTCGGCCACGCACACGGCGCTGCAGTACAACATCACCGGCGTCTAGTCCCAGGGTATTTCAACACAGAGGACACAGAGAGCACGGAGCTTTTTCAGTAATTCCCAAATAATTCTCCGTGAACTCTGTGGTCTCTGTGTTTATTCGTAACCCTTTCTGAGAGGAGGCACATCGTGATTCATCCGAAGGACGGGCGGGAGGGACGGTTCTCCCGGCCCTGGGCCATGGTGGCCGGACTTGGCATCGTTGCGGTGTCCGGCATCGAGACCTACGCGCTGTCGCAGGGCATCGACGGCACGGCGCTCACCGTGTCGCTGGCGGCCATCGCCGGGCTGGGCGGCGCGGGACTGGGCCGGATACTGCGATGACTACGCGGCGCAACCGCAGGGTGCAGCCGAGACCCCGGGTCTACGAGCCGACCCTGCGCTCCCACGATACCAACACTTCCGCGGTCAGGGAATCGCTGGTCTTTCCCAGCAAGGGCAAGCGCCTGCGTATCCTCCGGGTGCGGGCCCTGCAGGAGGTGGCCGATGGCCGGTGCCTGTACGAGATCTACTTCGGCGAGGGAGAGTCCATGGCGTCCGACCCGGGCAAGGCGGTGGACACGCTGGACATCCCCGAGCAGGGAGAGGACTCGACGCGCGTGTTTCCCCGCGACGAGGGACCGCGCGGCCTGCGTGATGAGCAGCTCAGCGGCCGGTGGAGCGGCACCCCGCCGGTGACCTCGCACAAGATCATCGTCGAGTACACCGAGGAGAGTTAGGAATTGTGAATTAGGAATATTGAATGCGGAATTAGGAATGTGGGGTTCGGAACTCAAGGAGTGCGCATTCCCTCTGAATCTCCTTCGGAGAAAATGGACTGGTCCGCCTTCCACATTTCGCATTCCTAATTCATCATTCCCCATTCCGCATTTACCGAGGAGCGCCAATGACCACACGCACTCCGCACCGGGCGCCTTTGAGGCGCCGACCCTACGTCCTGAACACCGCCGAGGTAACGGCCACCCGTCGACGGGGGCGCCAGACGATCCTCACGCCCGCGAAGGGCTATCGAATCAGGCTGATCCGCGTGAAGGTGGTGCAGCCGGTGTCGGATAACCGCCATTCCTGTGAGCTGTATTTCGGGACTGCGGGCAGCCTGGCCACCGACCCGTCTCGGGCTGTGGACATACTGGCGGTGCCGGACGAGGGTACGGCTTCCACCCGCACCTACCACCGGGACCAGGGGCCGCGCGGGCTGCGCGGCGAGTCGCTCAGCTTTCGCTGGCGGGGCAGGCCGCCCTCCAACGACCACACGGTGATCATTGAGTACACCGAGGAGAGCTAGGAATTAGGAATTGGGAATGCGGAGTTGGGAATGGGCGGAGAGCGCAGCTGTTGTAACCCTCTGCGATAGATGGGCAGGGGATTTTGTTGAGGAGAGACTATGGCCCGCGAAGCGTATCGTTCTCTTTACGGCGACCTGACCAAGCTGAAGGACGACAGCGTGCTCAAGGACCCGGCCGCTGGCGCCGACGACGATGATGAGCTGTTCGAGCTGCTGCTGGCGGTGTCGGACTGGGTCGACCACTACTGCAACCGGCACTTCTACCCCCGCGCCGAAACGCTGCTGTTCGATGGGCCAGGCGGCGACCGCCTGCTGGTGCCGGACCTCATCTCAGTCTCCGAGCTGGCGCAGGCCGACGGGGAGGGACGGTCGTTCGGCAAGGTCTGGGATCCCGGCGAGTACCGGCTGCTGCCGCACAACGCCTCACCGCTGCAACACTGGGGGCACCCCTACGGCGCCGTCAAAGCTCGCGGGGGCGGTGACGGGTTCTGTGCCGGTTCGGCCAACTTCCGCATCGCGGGTCTGTGGGGCTACCGCTGCTTCGTCGAGCCCTCCGGCGCCACCCTGTCCGCCGAGCTGGCTGCGGAGGCGACAACGGCCACGGTCAGTGACGGCACGCAGCTGCGCATCGGGCAGACGTTGATGCTGGGGGACCAGGACGGTGAGGGCGCGTCAACCGAACAGGCACTCATCACTGGCATCGACGGCAATGAGCTCACCCTGTCGCGAGGCGTGAACGGCACCGTAGCGTCCACCCACGCCCTTGGCATTGGCGTGGGGATTCTGCGGTGGCCGCCGTCGGTGGAGCGGGCGGCACTGATCCAGGCAGCGCGCATCTGGACGCGGGCCGCCGACTTCGAGCCGTTCTACGTGGATGCGGACGTGGACACCGACGTGCGCCTGCTGCTGGAGCCGTACCGCAAGCCGTCGGGGCCGTAAGGGGCACGCCAAGTTCAACGATGGTGAACCAAAATGGCCTTCTCCTGATGTGCCGGAGAGGGCCATTTTGCTATGAAACGGGAGGCGGGCTACCTGTAAAGGGGCTTGAAGAAGCTGTGCAGGAAGTTGCGGTTGTGGGCCCAGGAGTGGGAGCGCCGAAGTACCGGCGTGGGGATGGCCTCGCCGCGCCGATGGGTGATGCGGAAGGCCTCGTAGTTGCGCAGTTCCGGCGGGACATCGGTGGTGAATATGAGCTCGCACTCGTTGGCCTCGAGGAACAGCTTGAGCTGGTCGAAGCCCTTGGTCTTGCGGTTGGGCGTCTGGTAGATGAACAGCTCAGTGGCCCCGAATAGCTCATCCACGTGATCGTTGCCGTTGCCCCGTCCGCCGCCTTGGCGCAGTTGGTCGCGTCCGAAACCGTCCAAATTTCGCAGGCTCATATATTCTGTCCGGCCCTTCGCGTATTGTTGGTGGTCAGGGCTGTGAGGACCGCCCCGACCCTAACCCTCCTCCTGAGGGGGAGGGGATTTGCCCTTCAATCTCATGTAGTTAACCCAACCGCCGTCCCTCGACAAGCTCAGGACAAACGGTTGGGCAAAGCAAACCCACTGTTATGGGAAGAGGGCCCAGCCCTCCATGTCCGTCTGCGCCTTGAAGACGTGGCCTTCGGCCGAGGTGACGTACAGCACGGACCGGTCCGGTCCGCCGAAGCAGCAGTTGGTGGGCCGGATGCAGGGCACCGGGTGAGTCTCGATGACTCGGCCCTTGGGGTCAAAGACGGAGATCAGCGGGCCGGGGCCCGAGGTGGGCCAGCCGGCGGTGGCCACGATGTTGCCCTCGCGGTCGAAGCACATGCCGTCGATGCCCCGCTGGGCGGTCCGGCGGTCGGTGCCGAAGGCGTGCAGCATGTCGTAGGCGCCCAGCGATCCGTCGTCGTTGATGGGATAGGCCCGCAGCTCGCGGTCAATGGACGGGTCGTCGCTGTTGCTCTCCGCCACGTACAGGGTCTTGCCGTCGATGGACACAAGGATGCCGTTGGGCATGGTGCTGTCGCTCTCGACCCGCGTGACGGTGTAGGAGCCGTCGGGCTGGGGGTCGGCGCGCAGCACGCAGCGCCAGCCCGGCACCTCGACCTCGGTGGCGTCGATGTTGCCCGCGTTCCACGGGTTGGTGAACCAGATGCGGCCCTGGGCGTCGACGGCGAGGTCGTTGGGCGTGTTCAGGGGATGGCCCTCGATGCGGTCGGCTACCACCGCCGTGCTCCCGTCATCATCGAACCTCACGATGGCCCGTCCGCCGGAGCAGCAGCCGAAGAGCCTGCCATCGACGTCGTGGGCCAGGCCGTTGGTGCGATTGGTGCCCTCGCGCCAGACGGTAATCTCGTCGGTCTTGGGATCGATGCGCATGATGCGGCTGGCCGGGATGTGGGTGAACAGCAACTGCTCGCCGTCCCAGACGGGCCCCTCGGTGACGCCGCCCATTGGCTTGGTCAGGAGTTGAAACTTCCAGCTCATTTGAGTTCCTCAAAAACGTGATTTCGTGGCCATTGCATTACGAAAGGTCAATGCCCTCGGATGTCCCGATTGTAGCAGAGGGCAGGATGAGGTAGAGAGTTTGAAAATGCAGGCACGATTCGGAGTCAAACTTGCTCTTGGCTCTGGAATTGGCTATTCAGACTGCGTTGAGCTGGGCTGCCTAGCCTTTCAATGACCATCTGGCATATCTTTGATCCTGGGGACAATTTACAGGCGAAAAGCCCGTTATGGGAGATTTCGAGCCTAATCTGGCCGGAGAAAGTCGCGTGGATGGTCGGAGCCGTTTGGTGAACCGAGATTCCCAATCGAGCATATGAGCTTCTTCCCTCCACTCTTGCCGCAAGGAAGTTGGGGAGCTCAACAGATTCCCTAGTGAATCCAAGTACGAAGTCTCCTGGATTGAGAGTCAAAGAATCTCCTGCAGCTAGAACTTTTTTGGTTCCGAAAGGTTCAAGAGTCTTTTCCAAATCTTCGACCTTTTCCAAATCTATCACTATCCCGACACCGGGAGCGTTACGCGTAAAGATGGTAAATTGGTCTGAGAGGTGCAAATCAATTGAGGATGGCGATATCTGGCCATCCTCAATCGCTGGGTCGAACCGGAGTCGCCCGCTCCTGATCTCCATCAGAATTTCCTTGTCGCTCAGGATCATTGATGAGATCTCTCCTGATGGTGGATGATCAAAGATTCTTTCTCGCTATGGGGAATGACTACCTGAGGGCCGCCCTGAAATGTCTCGGCCGGAATCCGAACGAGCCATCCGTCACCTACGTCAGCAACGATTAATGCCGATAACACTTTTTTCCCCTTGCTGACGTATTTGGAAGGGAAGAAACCCGTGAAGTTTTCGCCGTTGACTTGGAATCCTACGAGGCATTCGTCAGGAAACGCCTCCACTTGCCCTACATGATTGACCTTGAGGTCGACTGGTTCTGGTTCGAACCACCACTCCGGCAATTGAGGACCTGTGTATTTGTTTTCGGGCATAAACATTGCTCCAAAATTGGCAAGCCTGAGCTAATTTAAAACTTCGATTGAGAGGAAATACGTTATACCATGGTGGAGTGGTTCCATCTACTGGCCCGTGTCATTGGTTTGTGCAAAGCAATTTGGGATCGACCTGAAATGGTTTCGTTTCAAGAAGATTTATTTTGATCAACATGCCCCGTCTGGCTCGCGAAATACTGGAAGCCGTACTGCTGGCCCTCGTGGCCCTGGTGGTGCTTCAGGGCACCGTCCGCAATTTCCAGGTGGAAGGGTCAAGCATGTCACCCACCCTTGAGGGCGGACAATATCTCATTGTGGACCAGGTGTCCTACTTCCAGATTGACGCGGAGAGGCTGTCCAGGGTGATCCCGTTCTGGGACGCTTCTGATTCCTCCCCTCAGTTCGCCTTTGATCCGCCGACCCGGGGCGAAATCATCGTGTTCCGCTATCCGAAGGACACCAGCAAGGACTTCGTGAAGAGGGTTGTGGGACTTCCGGGTGAGACCGTAGAGGTTCGCTCAGGGACGGTGTACGTCGATGGCGAGGCGTTGCGGGAGCCGTACCTGCAGCGAACGGACCGCTCCAACTCCCGGCCGCTGGTGTTGGATGACAAGGAGTACTATGTCATCGGAGACAACCGGCGAAACAGCAACGACTCAAGGGCCTGGGGCGTGGTGCCGGAGGAGAATATCGTCGGTAAGGTGTGGCTGGTCTACTGGCCTTGGGATGACCTCGGCGTCGTGGGCTCGCCCTGACGCGGCGCCGTCTGCGGAGTCTGCGCTGGAAGAGAATTCAATCAACGTGAAGAAACGGGGACGCTGCCGTCCCCGTTTCTGTTTCAATCCCGAATCACCCGGTGCTCGACGCTACTCTTCGGGTGAAGCGACGTAGATGTCGTCACCCTCCACCTGCACCTTGTACACCTTGACGGGCGCGTCGGCGGGAGGCGTCAGGGCCTCGCCGGTGGTGATGTTGAAGAGCGCTCCGTGGAGGGGACACTCCACCTCTTCACCGCTCAGGTCTCCCTCAGACAGGGAGGCATAGGCGTGGGAGCAGATGTCGTCGCAGGCGCGGATGACGCCGCCGACGTTGGCGACCAGCACTGCATCACCGCTGAAGTCCACGGATATCATCTCGCCGGGGCTGATTTCGCTTACTTGGGCCACTTTCACAAAGCCGTCATCGGCCATGGGTTTCGCATCTCCTGTAAGGAATTGTATGGAATTATTCGCCGAACATTATAGGCCAGGCGTCCCGCAGTCCGCCACCTGAGCGGTGTCGAAGGGCCCGCTTCAGCAAACGTGAAGGCGGCTTGAATCCGGACGTGGGAAATGGTAGGCTTACGCGGATTAGTGCTGCTCAAATATGGAGGTGCAAATTCCTATGGGAGACCAGGCAACCAAGCAGGATATTGCCCTTATGGCCCACCTCATGAGGAGGGCTGGTTTTGGTGCCCAATATGACGATCTGGTGGAGCGCGCCGAGAAGGGATACGACGCAACCCTTGAGGAGTTGCTCAATCCCGACGAACACTCCAATGGACTGGATCTGGACCTGACCGAGCGCTGCTTTGTCGAATGGTCCCACTTCACGCGTGCCGTGCCCGAGTACTTCGCCTGGCGGCTGATCAATTCGCGGGCGCAGCTCGAAGAGAAGATGGTGCTGTTCTGGCACAGCATATTCTGCACCGCCGACAGCAAGGTGCAGTGTTACCCCACTCATTACGACCAGTTGGAAATGTTCCGCAATTACGGAATGGGCAGCTTCCGGGACTTGCTGATCGAGATTTCCAAAGACCCCGCGATGATTTTCTTCCTTGACAATTGCCTCAGCCACAAGGAGTCCATCAACGAGAACTACGGGCGTGAGTTGCTGGAGCTGTTTTCCTTGGGCGTTGGCAAGGACGGTGAGTACAACTACACCGAGGACGACGTGAAGGAGTGCGCCCGCGCCTTTACCGGCTGGACCATTGCCAACCCCGTGCCGGGTCAGCCGTACGGCCGCTACTCGGCCAAGTTCCTTTACGTAGCCGAGGACCACGACGACGGCGAGAAGACCTTCCTAGGCGAGACTGGCCGCTTCAACGGTGAGGATATCATCGACATCATCTGCAAGCAGCCCGCCGCCGCCCGGTTCATCTCCCGCCACCTGTACAGCTACTTCATCGCCGACGAGCCCGGTGTTCCGTCGTGGATGGAGACCCCGCCGCAGGACATGGAGACCATCCAGATGCTGGAGGAGGAGTACTTCCGCTCCGGCTATAACATCAAGGCCATGCTGAAGGTGCTGTTCAACTCCGATGCCTTCAAGAATTCCCGGTTCCGCCGCATCAAGAGCCCTATCGAGACGGTCATCGGGACACTGAGGATGGTTGGCGACTGGAGCGAGCCCAAGCCCGGCTTCGAGTTCATCTTCGACGAGATGAAGTATATGGGCCAAGAACTGCTGAACCCGCCCTCCGTGGAGGGTTGGCATACCGGCCGTGAATGGATTGACGGCGGCACCCTGGTGCACCGCATCAATTTCACTGCCGATTTCCTTGGCGACGCCAAGTTCCCGGGCATCCAGGATATCGTTGGCAAGCTGGCGGACGTAGGCCCGGCCATCACTCCCGCCGAGATGGTGGACGGCTGCCTGCAGTACCTCGGCCACTACGAACTTTCGGACGAGAGCCGCGCAATGCTCATGCGTCGCGCCGCCAAGGACGATGTTGTCCGCACCGACACCGCCGAGTTTCCCCAGGAAGTGTGCGAGATGCTACAGCTGATCGCCTCGACCAAGGAATACCTGTACGCGTAGGCGAGACGTCTTGTGAACGGCGAAACGATTGAAGTGTCGACTCTGATTGCGCTGGGCGGACTGGTGCTTACGCCTCTCGCCTTGGTGGCCGGACTGCTGTATCGCCAGGGAAGGATCGAGGGCAAGGTCGATCTTTTGGTAGAAGACTTAAAGGAGATGCGCGAGGAATTCCGGCAGGAACTTCGGGAACTCCGGGAAGAGAACCGGCAGGAAATCCGGGAACTCCGGGAAGAGAGCCGGCACAATCATCAGCAGTTGTTGCAGGCCCTCGCACATCACTCACACGATCAGGATACCGGATTCGCCATTTTCCGTATTCCGCCAGGTTCCGAAAATCCAGCGAGTTAGCAAAGCTGCTGGACAGTTGCCAATTATAGAGAGGAGAAGGCAGACACGATGACGACCAATAAGAAAGACCGGGTGCTGGTAGTCCTCCAGATGACGGGTGCATACGACGCCCTGAATACCGTTATTCCCTACAATGACCCGCACTACACCGACTATCGCCAGGCGGTAAGTGTTGACGCCGCCGATGTGCTCCACATCAACGACGAAGTCGGTTTCCATCCGGCGATGTATCCAATCAAGAACCTCTATGACCAGGGTAAAGTGGCGGTAATCCAGGGAATTGGATATCCAACCCCGAACCGCTCCCACTTCCGCTCCCTGGACATCTGGCATACCGCCGAGCCGGCCAAGATTATCACCGAGGGCTGGCTGGGCAAGGCCATCCGAGAACTGGACCCCGAGCGCGAGAACGTGCTGACCGCCGTAAACTTCGGCCGCGGCCTTCCCCGCGCCCTGGCCGCCCCCGGCGTCTCCGTCGCCTCCGTCGGCGACCTGAGCTCCTACGGCGTGCTGACCGGCATCGACGGCGAGGACCAGCGGATGGAGGCCCTGGACATCTTCTCCAAGATGTACTCGCCCCTCATCGGCACCGGCCCGGCCAACGACTACCTGTCCCAGACCGGCCTGGACGCGCTCAAGGGCGCCGACATCCTGAACACGGCTCCCGACAACTACACCTCCACGGTGGAATACGGCGGCAGCATGTTCGCCCAGTGGTGCAAGAGCATCGCCCAGGTGCATCTGGCCGAGTTCGGCACCCGCATCCTGTACACCGGTGTGAACCCGGGTACCTTCGATACCCACGCCAACCAGAACCCCTCCCTGTACAAGCTGTGGGAGGACGTCACCACCGCCACCGTCGATCTGTACGATGACCTGAAAGAGCACAACGCCGCCGAGGAAGTGGTCATCCTCATGTTCACCGAGTTCGGACGCCGCGTGAAGGACAACGGCTCGGGCACCGACCACGGCTCCGGCAGCGTGGCCTTCGTCATGGGCGACGGCGTGCAGGGCGGCACCTATGGCACGTATCCGTCGCTGGAACCGTCCAAGCTGGACGAGGGCGACCTGCACTGGAACAACGACTTCCGCAGTACCTACTCGGAGTTGCTGGACAAGTGGATGGGGCTCGACGACCGGGCCATCCTCGGTGGTAACTACGAACAGTTCGGATTCATAAGGTAGCAAACACCGAATTTTGGGGGCGGGTTTCAGACCCGCCCCTGCTGCACCATCAGGCCCGATTAAATTCCCAACGACATTCCCGCGAAAGCGGGAATCCATTTTCTCAAACGAGGTGAAAATGGTTACTCAGATTGCGCCCATAACCTTCCAGTACAGCCACACTATCGGCAGGCAGGAAGTTCGCAGCGGCAACGGCTTCTTCATGCCGGTAGCTATCACCCGGGATCCGGAGAACCGGCTCTACGTGCTGAGCCGTGGCTCCGAGACGCCTGCTTTCTTCCCCTGCAAGCGGGTCACCGTGTGCACGGTTGACGAGGAGTTCATCGAGGATTTCGGCCAGAAGGTCCATCCGGAGGACGCCGACCCCGCAACCACACCCAACGGCAGCTTCATGTGGCCCACTTCCGTCGCCCTTGACAGTGAAGGCAACGCCTACGTGTCTGACGAGTGGCTGCAGCGTGTCTCCTGCTACAAGCCCGGCCAGGGCTGGACGCACATGTGGGGCACCGTCGGGTCCGCCGAGGGCGAGTTCAACAAGCCTTCCGGCCTTGCATTCGACAAGAACGACAACCTTTACCTGGTGGACAGCTACAACCACCGCGTCCAGGTATTCACCAGGGACGGCGAGTTCCAGTTTTCCTGGGGTTCCGAGGGTTCCGGCCCCGGACAGTTCAGGTATCCCTGGGGCATAGAAATCGATCGGCACGGCGACGTTTACATTGCAGACTGGCGCAACGACCGCATTCAGAAGTTCACGCCCGACGGCACCTTCCTGATGCAGTTCGGCACCAGCGGCGACGGCGACGGTGAGTTCAACCGGCCCACCGGCGTCGCGGTCGACAAGGACGGTGTCATCTACGTCACCGATTACAAGAACGACCGCCTGCAGGTCTTCGACGCCGACGGCAACTTCGTCACCAAGCTGCTGGGAGAGGCCTCCCTGTCCAAGTGGGGCCTGGAGCGAGTGCTCATCGATCCCATCACCGTCAAGGGCCGACAGGCCTCCAACAGCCTGTCGGAGCGCGAGGCGGCATTCCAGGGGCCCATCGCGGTGGAAGTGGACGACGAGGGCCGTGTTTTCGTCGTCGAGGTAGCCCGTGCGCGGCTCCAGGTGTATCAGAAGCAGTCCTCCATCTACCAGGGCGGGCTGCTCTAGTCCAGTTTTTTCCAAAGGCGAAAGTTGTAGGCCCCGTCCGACAAGACGGGGCCTTTCTCGTGACGTCAATTCATAGCGGATTCAATCGCAGAGACGCAGGCACCAAAATGGGGCCGAAGGGAGTGTTGTTGGCGGGAAGTGTTACAATTGCCACGCATTCTAGTGGAGGTTTCAGATGCCGCCAAAACAGTATTCCAGCCCGCCACCCACCACCATCGACCCAGCCATGACCTACACGGCAACCATTGACACCAGTGCCGGAGCAATGACCCTGGAGCTTTTCCCCTCCGAGGCTCCGCTGACGGTGAACAACTTCGTGCACTTGGCCAGGGACGGCTTTTACGAAGACGGCCAGTTCCATCGAGTGATCAGGGACTTCATGATCCAGGGCGGCTGTCCCCTTGGCACCGGCACCGGCGGCCCGGGCTACCGCTTCCAGGACGAGCCGATTTCCAGGAAATACGTGCGCGGTACGCTGGCCATGGCCAACGCCGGCCCCAACACCAACGGCAGCCAGTTCTTCATCGTTCACGGCGCCGAGGTGGGCCTGCCGCCCAACTACACGATTTTCGGGAAGCTGACCGACGGGGACGAAGTGCTGGACACGCTGGCCAACGCGCCGGTGACTCGCAGCCGGGGTGGCGAGCCCTCCGAGCCCACCGAGCGGCTGGTGATCAACAACATCACCATCGAGGAGTCCTAGACTCAAGGTTTCACGCGTAATCAGGAGCGAGAGCGGAGGGCAGAGCGCCCTCCGCTTTTCTTTTGGCCGACTGTGTCAGGGCAGTCTCTGCTCTGTGGTGGTCAAACTCGGAGGTTCCGGAGGGTGCGCGTTCCGGAACAGCAATGCTCCCAGGAGAGTCAACCCTGCCGCCCAAAAAAGTATGGCGTTCTCGGGATTGGGGATCCCAATAAGGAACGGGAAAGCTAATGCAAAAGCATTGAATATGCCTGCAATGCCGCTGATCATTGCAAATGCCCCCAGTACTTTGCCCAGGGATGCAATACCAAAATAGTCAGGTAGAATCGCCCAGATCAGTGGAATCAGTGCTCCCCTACCAATCCCTGCCATAGCGGCTGCCACCATAAACATCGGAAGGCTATCAGCCAGGGCCATTGTAAGGATTCCCACAGATAGCACCAGAGCAAAGAAACTCAAAGCACCATTCTTGGGCACCCGGTCGCCCGCCAGACCGCCGACCATGATGAAAGCCATCGAAACAGAGGATTGAACCGTACGTACGAGGCTAGTATCAGTGAAAGAAAATCCTGCATTCCCCATCATCGGTCCCAGGTAGAACTGGGGTTGCACAAGACCTGCCGTTACCAGGAAATCGGCTGCTATGAGCATCCAGAAGGTGCGCGACCGCATGACCTGGCCAATAATAAAGCTGCCTGTTCCCTCTTTCGTCTCCGCGTTACTGTCCCCATCCGGCAGCAGGCCCAACTCCTCGGGGCGGTTGTGAAGCTTGCTGGAAACAAGCGCCGCGACACTTGCCACGATTCCCGCAAGGGTGAACGCGGTTATGCGCCATCCCGAAATGAGGCCCTCCAGGTTAGAGATCCACGAGATGACCGGTTCTACAACCAACGCAAACAGAGATGAGGAGGCAAGGGTAACCGCAATGGCGGTGGAGCGCTGGCGGACAAACCAGTTGCTCAATAAGACCACCAACGGGACGAAGCCAGCCAAAAATTGGCCTGTCGCAATTACGAAGATAGCTGCAAACCATGGCCAAGAGTCCTGCAGGATGCCAATAAAGAGGGTCCCTGCGGCGACCAGGCCAAGCCCCGCCACCACTATCCTACGAGGGCCAAACCGGTCTGAAAGGTAGCCCGCTGCTAGCGCGGACAGTCCCGATAGGAAAGCTGTAGAAAAGACCGCAGTTAAGTGGGTTCCTGACCATTCGAACTGGTTCACCAGCGCTACCAGCACTGTAGACCATATCGGCATGGCATCCTGGTACAGTGCCGAGGCAACGATCGTCACCAGGCAGGCCAGTGCGACCATCCACCAGCCGTAGTAAAAGCGGGGAGGGCGAGGGGAAACCTGCTGTTCCTCTGCGGGAGTCATGGGGGAACTCCTTGCCGGCTGGCGACAGGTGAGGCGTGTCGCTCCGGCGCAAGCGGTCTGGTTCCCCCCAGGCGATTATACCTGATTCGGGTGGCTCTGCTCGGGAGCTACTTGATTGCCGGGACCGCCTGCACCGGCTGGGGTCGGCCGGGACGCGGGCGGCTCGCTGCGAGGAAGCAGGCGGCGCCGACCAGGTTCAGCCCGGCAAGGACCAGGAAGGCAATGTCGTAGTTGCCGTACCAGTCATACATCTGGCCGGCAAAGGGCGAGGCGATGAGCAGCAGCAGGTTCATTGGCACGGTCGAGAACCCCAGTATCTTGCCGAAGGACCCCGTGCCGAAGTAGTCGGCCCTGATGGCGACGGTCAGCGGATTGCGGCCGCCGAATCCCATCCCGAACAGCACGGCGAACAGGTAGAACATGGGCAGGGTGTCCGCCACGACCAGCACCAACACCCCGCCCGCCTGCAGCGCCGTAAAGAACGCCAGGGCCACCCGCTTGGACATCCGGTCGCCGGCGTAGCCTCCCACCAGCTGGAATCCCATGGCCAGTGCCAGGTAGACTGTGATCACCCATCCTGAGTCCTGTCCGGAGTAGCCCTTGTCCACCATCAGCAAGCCCAGGTGGGTCATGATGGCCAGGATGACCATGGAGGTGAACCCGTGCCCGAAGGCAATCAGCCAGAAGGCCGGGGTGCGCAGGGCCTCGGCGGCAGTCAGTTCCTGCTGCCTTGGCTGAGATCGGCCGGAACCGGAATCTGAACCGGAAGGTCGCTGCGGCTCGCCATCGGGCTGCTGCCCGTATTCCCGTGGGTCGTTGCGAATAAGGCTGGCCAGAGGGAAGGCCAGGACGAGGATGGTGATACCCACGACCAGCGCCGTGGTCTGCCAGCCCGGGCGTCCCGTGACGTCGGCGACCGCCCAGGCGATGCCGGGAATCAGAATCAGCGCGCCGAACCGGCTGATCACGTTGGCCCACCCGATGGCCGAGGAGCGCCGCCGGGTGAACCACTTGTTCAGCATGGTCATCAGGGGGATCCAGCTGCCGAGGCCCTGGCCCACGGCCATCAGCACGTAGGCCACGTAGAACATCCAGAGGTTCTCAACGCGGGAGAAAAAGATCCATGCGCCCCCGAGGACCAGCAGGCCGATGAGCACCATCCGCCGCGTGCCCACGCGGTCGACCAGATACCCCTCGAGAGGTCCGATCAGGCCGCTCTCCACCCGTGTGAGGGTGAGAGCCAGGCCCAGTTGCGCGCGGGTCCAGCCGAATTGCACCTCGAGGGCCACGGCCCACACGGCCATGGCGTGGAACAGCGGCACCGTGGCAATGACCATCACCAGCCCGGTGATGACCACCAGCCACCAGCCATAGAAGATGCCGCCTTCGCCCTGTCTTCCGGGCCCTCGGGACAATGCTGTGTTCAGGAGTCCAAGAATACCGCTGGCCCTCTTGAATCAGAAATTGCAATCAAAACAAGAGTATAGCATCATCTAATGGAATAAAGCAGCCTGAAGGTGTGGCTGGGCAGGGTCATTCGATTATTCCCTCCCCCTCAGGGGGAGGGTTAGGGTGGGGGTGAAATCCTTGCAACAAGAAACGCTGCCAACTTCAGGATAGCCCCCACTGAAACTCCGTACGCAGTTGTTTCCGACAATCGAATGACCCTGATGGCTGGGCCTAGCATTTGTGGTGAGTCAGGATTCGGGACCGTGGTTCACAACCATTGATGAACTTGATGCACAGATGGCCTGAATGACAAGGGCAGCCACAAGGGCTGCCCCTACGGCTTTCCTTGTTCCCGTTACCGTTACTGTCGTACCTCCAGCCACAGCTGGTAGGCGCGGTTGCGGGAAATGCCGAAATTGGCCGCAGCGGATTCCGCCGCCTCGCGGCCACGCGCGCCGCTGTCGCGCAGTTCCCTGAGGTAGTCCCCTATTTCGCCATCGCTGGCCTCCGGAGAGTCGTCTGGGTCAGCGGCTGCACCGGCCCCTGCTATCACCAGCACGAACTCGCCCCGGGGTGCGTCGAAATGGTTGAGGGCCTCTGCGGCGGTGCCCCGGAATACCTCCTCGTGAAGCTTCGTCAGCTCCCTGCAGACCGCCAGGGGCCGGTCGCCGAAGAGGCCCTGAATGTCCTTCAATGTGGCTTTGACCCTGTGGGGCGCCTCGAACAGGACGACTGTGTGTGGGCTGGAGATGGCCTCCGCCAGTTTCTCTCTCCGCTCCCGTGCGCGACGGGGCAGGAAACCGAGGAAGAGGAATGAGTCGGCGGGAAGTCCCGATACCGCCAGTGCCGTGGTGACCGCTGACGGTCCGGGCACGGACTCGATCCTGACGCCGCGTTCGGCCGCCGCCGCAACCAACTCCCGGCCAGGATCGCTGATGGCCGGCATTCCTGCGTCGGAGACCAGGGCGACGTCGCCGTCATCCAACTCCCGCAGCACCGTTTCCAGCCGCTCCCGCCAGTTGTGCTCGTTGAAGCTGAGGAGCCTGGGATGGGCATCCAGATGCGACAGCAGCCGCCGGGACACACGGGTGTCCTCCGCCGCCACCAACGACACCGAACGCAGCACACGGGCGGCCCGGGGCGACAGGTCCTCCAGATTGCCGATGGGAGTGCCCACCACATAGAGGGTGTGGCTTGAGTTTTCGGCGTTATTCGTCAAGGAAGAGCGACTCGCAGTCCTGGAATCTCGTTTTGCATCGTGCTGCCTATCGTATATCATGCGCGGGTTGAAATACGCCGGGAGCTATGGCGCAGCCCTCAACCGCGCTGTGATCGCTCCTTGCAGCGACCCAAGGGAAGCGTAGATTCGCCCAAACTACAGGCCCAGACATCGGGCCTGAATACCAGGAGGGACCATGGCCAGACTCACCGGAGGCCACCTTTTCATTCGATGCCTGAAACAGGAGGGCATCGAGAAGGTGTTCACCATCGTCGGAGACACCATCCTGCCGCTGGTGGACGCGGCTGCAGACGAGGGCATCGAGTTCATCGATACGCGCCACGAGGGAGCGGCACTGCACATGGCAGACGGATATGCCCGCATCACCGGAAAGCCGGCGGTGGGCATATTCACCGGTGGGCCCGGATTCTCCAACGCCATCTCCGCCCTTCCGGCCATCTACACCTCGGAAAGCCCCGTGATCTTCGTGGCGGGCTGCGCCGAGCTTCCCGAGAAGGGCATGGCCGCCTTCCAGGAGATCGACCAGGTGAGCATGGCCGCCCCGGTGACCAAGGGGTCGTGGATGATCCACGACAAGACTCGCATTCCTGAGTACGTGGCGACCGCCTTCCGCACCGCCATGACAGGCCGTCCCGGTCCGGTATACCTGACACTGCCCATCGACCTGCAGGACGCGGAGATCAGTGAAGACGACCTGCCCCAGTACCTGCCGCAGGAATACCGAACCATGGGCCGTCCCCAGGGCGACCCGTCGCTGATCGAGGAGGCGGCCGCGCTGCTCCGCGGGGCCCGACGACCGGTAATCATTGCGGGCAATCCGGCTCGCTATTCGGTGGAGGCCGAGCAGCTGGAGAAGCTGGCCGAGACCTCGGGAATCCCGGTATTTACGGTGGAGCAGGCGCGGGGGCTGCTGGACGACGAGCATCCTCTTTGTATGGGGTATGCCGACGGCGCCCTGAACCCGACGGCCAGGCGGTTCCGGGAGGCCGACGTGGCCCTGCTGCTGGGCAAGCGGCTGGACCACCGCTACCGTTACGGCGGGGTATTCTCCGACGATGCCAAGCTGATCCAGGCAGACGCGTCTCCTGCGGAAATCGGCCGCAACCGTGGCGTCGCGGTGGGCATCCAGGGCGATCTGGGTGCGGTGGTTGACCAACTTACCGCAGCCCTGTCTTCGGGAGCGGGAGAGTCAAAGTCGGCTTGGGTCGACCAGCTGCGCCAGGACCGCAACGCCTGGGACGAGGAACTGCGCGGCAAGGCCACCGGCGAGGCTCCCATGCATCCCCTTGACGTCTACACCGGCCTGGAAGAGCACCTGGACGATGACACCGTGGTCATCTTCGATGGTGGGGACTACGTGCAGTGGGGCAGGGCCTACGTCAAGGCCAGGAAGCCCGGCCATTTCATGCGCCTGGGCCCGCTCTCGCACCTGGGAGCCGGCATCCCCTACGGCATGGCCGCCAAGCTGGCCAACCCTTATTCAAAGGTTCTGGTATTCATCGGTGATGGAGCCTTCGGCTTCTACACCATGGAATATGACACCTGCATCCGGCACAACCTGCCCATCACCACGGTGCTGGGGAACGATGCCACTTGGGGTATCGACAAGACCTTCCAGGTTGCCTACTATGGCCGCGCCGTTGGCACCGACCTGAGGCACATCCGCTACGATAAGGTGGTGGAAGCCATCGGCGGATACACAGAGCACGTTGAGGCCCCCGGAGATGTGGGAGCGGCGGTGGGGCGAGCGCTGGCCTCAGGACGGCCATCGCTGGTCGACGTGTCGGTTCGTTCCGGGGCCAGCCCGCTGGCCACGGCCATGATAGCGCGCAGGACTGGCGGCTAAGCACTGGTGGTGCCGAAAACGCGTGCATTTTTGGTGGTATGCAACGAAAATCAATCACGATATTTTGGTGAAGCTTCATATCTGAAGCAATGCTATTCAATATGGCGTAATCGAATATCAAAATCAAAGTGTCATAAGGCTTGACAACCTAATTGAAGCGAAGGTATGGTTCGGAACAAGGCAAACCCCGCGTTGCCCGGCGTAAAATATTTTGGAGGGAAGGTATGCTTAAGATAGGCCATGAGGTCGTCCGGCCTGGCAAGTACCTCGGTGATGAATCCGTCACCATCCAGGTCCCTGAAGAGCTGGAATCCGTGCCCGGAATTCCTCTCACCCCCCGCGAAGTTGACTGGTATGCCAGGGAATATCCTCTGGAAACCATGAACATCACGGAACGGGCTTCTCGCGACTGGGCCAACGCCATCCGCGACCAGCACGTTGAAATGCGTGAGATCCGCAAGGAGCACGACCGCCTGAACCAGCCGCTGATTCTGGCCGCCCGCCTGACTGGCGACCAGGAACCCGCTGCTGAGCCCACAGGCGATGACGTAACCGAGGCCATCAAGAGCAAGGCTCGCGAGCTTGGTTACATCGAAGTCGGCATCACCGTCTATGACCACCGGTACACCTACCAGAGCAAGAAGGACTGGGTGAAGTTCCCCCACGCCATCTGCCTGGCCTACGAGCAGGACTTCGAGCCCACCCAGACCATTCCCAGCATCGACGCTGAGATCGTCCACTCCAGCACCTACCGCACCGAGGGCGCGGCCGGTCTGGAACTGGCGAAGTTCATCCAGGGTCTTGGCTATCGGGCGCAGGTCCACAGCCCCAACGACAACACCGGTCCCTACATCCCGATGTTCGTCGCTGCCGGCCTCGGCTCCCTGGGCGCTTGCGGCTATCTGCTGACCCCGCACGTCGGCTCCCGCTGCCGCCTGATGATCATCACCACCGACGCCAATGTCCAGCATGACTCGCCAGTGGACTACGGCATCCACGCTTTCTGTCAGGTCTGCCAGGTCTGCGTGAACCGCTGCCCGGGCCGCGCCCTGATGCGCGACAAGATCTGGTGGCGTGGAATCGAGAAGAACAAGCTCTACTTCAAGCGCTGCCGCCCCGTAATGGCTCGCTATCTCGGCTGCGGTATCTGCATGAAGGTCTGCCCGATCCAGAAGTACGGCATGTCCACCGTCATGGAGCACTATGCCGCTACCGGTCAGGTGCTGGGCAAGGGCACCCACGACCTCGAAGGCTACGAGATCGAGGGCAAGGGCTACTTCGGCCCCGGCGAACTCCCCGTCTTCGAGCGCGAATTCTTCTCCTCGATGCCTCACGGCGACACCGAGCAGTTCGCATTCGACAGCTTCCGCGACCAGGCCATGGACAACGGCGGAGAGATCACCGATGCGATGATCGAAGAGCTCCGCGACCAGGTTGCCCGCGGTCTGCAACAGTCCCGCGACAACATCGGCATGATGCAGGAAGAGGACTACATCTAGACCTCAACCCGTATCTCGCTGTAGCAAGCGGATTTCAGGGGCCGGCAATTTGCCGGCCCCTTTTATTGTTGTGAAAGTACGGACTATGATGTTTTTCTGTAAAGCCCATATCCTCGCCCAGCGAGGCTTGCTATGACGATGAAGCGTAAAACCGCAGCGAAGGACACGCTGGTCTCTTTTCAGTTTCTGCCCGCGCCGCCGGACGAATTGACTGCCTACTACAAAGTGAATTTCCCTGGTTATCCCGGTTCCCTGGCCGCCCATTTCGGCAATCCGGAGACCACCATTATCACCAGCGAAATAGCCGCCGCGCTCATTCCATCAAGGACTTATGAGGGTGTGCGCTACCCTGATCTGCTGATCGCCTTCGATGCCGAGCCGCTGGTCAATGAGGCCCGTCTCGGGTATCTCATCCCCGAACAGGGCAAGCCTCCCGAATTCGTGCTGGAGGTGGCGTCCGAGAGTACGGGACGCCGCGACGAGACGACCAAACGCGAAGACTATGAGAGGATGGGGGTCCAGGAGTACTGGCGGTTCGACCCCTCGGGCGGTCGCTTCCATCAGACGCATCTGGCGGGCGATCGGCTGGTTGAGGGCAAATACCATCCGGTCTCCATACACCGCGTTGATGACGAGCATTTCTGGGGCCACAGCGTTGCGCTGAACCTGGATCTCTGCTGGGAGCAGGGCGAGCTGCGCTGGTACGACCCGGTTGGCAGGCGCTACCTGCCGACCTTCGATGACGAACGGGTTGCGCGAGTTACCGCAGAGGTCCAGCGCGATGCTGCCGAGGCGCAGCGAGACGCTGCACAGGCCCGAGTTCGTGAATTGGAGGAACGGCTGCGGCAGGCAGAGGGTCCGGAGACATCGTAGCTCCGCAGTTCCAGCGGAGGGATTCTCTTAATGGGAAAAGCTAAAGGGAAGGGATCATTCCCTCCCCTTTCCTAGTTGCCTTGCCCGTTGATGACGCCTGTATGGCGCGCTCTGCTTGCTGTTTCGTCGATTGGCTTACCTAAATCACAACTGGAAGTCCACAACCGGTACGCCGGCGCTGGCTGGCTGGTCCTGTTGCAATGCCTCTGCCAGCCTGGCCAACTCTGCCTGGTACGTTGCCTCGTCCTCGGCGCGCAGGTCGAACACCACGTTCTCGGCCGCCATGTTTCGGCCAGCGCGGCCGGTGGGACTCATCAGGCCGTTGTCCGGCGCGACGAAGTACAGCAGCCACCGGTCCGCGGACTGCTGCTTGTCCCTCGCGGCGGTGATGTCGTTAAGGATGGTCTCGTAATCGATGGCCCGGGATGAAGCGACCACAATCAGCTTGTCGTAGTCCCGGATCCAGCGCTCAATCTCCTCCTGATCGGAGGAGCTGAGGCGGGATACCAGGGCATTACCCCGCGACCGCTCGGAAAACACCCAAGTGGTTACGCCCAGGTTCGCCAAGTCCGCGCTCAACTTTCGGGCGAATTCCTCGTCGTCGTCGCGACAGGAAATGTAGTACTCGCTGAGGGACACGCCGGAGGCGGCAATTGTCTCCTGCAGGGCTGCGACGGAGGCGGGGATGCCTGCCCCCGACAGGAACACGGACGGCAGTTGCCCTCCCGAACGATATAGCGTGTCCACGCCGATGCTGCTCGGAGCGTCGTGGCGTACCCTTTCGAGGCCGGCCACGTTCCGGAGATCACAATCCTGGAATACGGTGTAGCCCAGCGCCGAGCCGCTGAGGTCTGCGCCGTTCATGGTGCAGCCCCAGATCTTGGTCTGGAACAGGTCAGTATCCGCCAGAATGGCATCGGTCAGGTCGGACCGCACGAGATCGGCACCCGAGAAATTGGCGCCGGTGAGGTTGGCTCCAGTCAGGTTGGCGCCCTGGAGGCTGGTCCGTTGCAGGTTGGCCCCCGACAGGTTGGCCCCCGACAGGTTGGCGTCAGAGAGTACAGCCCGGTCGAGGTCGGCACCGGAAAGGTCAGTCCCGCGGAGGTCTACGCCACGCATGTTGGCGCCGTAGAGGAGTGCGTTGGTGAGGTCCGCCTCCCTGAGGTCGGCGTGGTACATGTGGCTGGTATTCATATAGCAGCCGGACAGGTTCGCCCTTCGCATCACGGCGCCCATGAGGTCCGAGTTGCGCAGGTCCGCCCCGCTGATGTTGACCTGCGGAGCGCGAACGTAGCTCATGTAAGCCGCATTGAGGTCCAGCTGCTCGTTGGGGTTGGCCTCTCTCCAGCGGGCGACGTGGTCCCGGCCACGCCTTACCAATTGAACGTGCTCCATGTTGGCCATGGTTGCTGCTCCCGGACAACAACTAAGGTCGTCATTTACTCAGAAATTGGGGCCAGGGGTGCTATTCTTAGAATCGTCACCCGTCTTGCGACGCGAACCGGATTTTAGCACACCAATGGAGTCAGCGCCCCTTCGGACAAAGCTGACTGCGCAGGAAGGGGTCAGGGGCCACAGTTCATGATGGAGTCTGGATGATTGCTCGTCGGTGAGTGCCTTCGCCGAGTTTGCGGTCTCCGTGGAATGCCTCCACCCGAAACGTCAGGCGGTTGCGGTCGACCTCGGTCAATTCGGCGGTGGCCACGATGGTATCCCCGATGTCCGCGGGTGCCAGATGGCGCACGTTGACCTCGAATCCCACGGTCGTCTCTCCGGACGACAGGTGCCCCACCACACCATCCATCGACGCCTGTTCCATCAGTTGAATCATGGAGGGCGTGCTGAACTTGGGAACGTGCGGGGCCACATTGGCCTCGCTAACCACGGTCTCCATTCGGCCCTGTAGTCCGGCCTTCAAACCTGGGCCCGGCATTATCACTCGCCTCGAATTCTGATTTTGGAAGTCCATCGCTATGCGATGTACTATGATAGCAGACCTGAGGCGCCGCCGGGGAGAAGCAGTGGCTGTGAAGCCGCGATGTGACTAGCGAGCGGGTTCGCCGGCGGCGGCGGGATGCAGAGCCATCTCGATGGCTCGCCACACCGGCGTCAGGTAGGACCTCGAGCCGCTGGCGGTTCGCATCAGCTTCTCGCAGGCTACCCACTGGCACATGTCAATGTCCTCGGATAGCTCCGGAACGAGAGGATCGCTGGTATCTCCTGCGTAGTCCAGTAGGAACCAGTCGACGGTCTTGTTCACCGGCCCATAGGAATAATAGGAGATATAACTGGATCGGCAGAGTGGAGCGCGAATGGAAAGCAGTTCAGAATCGAGCCCCGTTTCTTCGGAAATCTCCCTCAGGGCACAGCATTCCGGCTGCTCATCGCCATCCAGCTTTCCTTTGGGCAGATCCCACAGATGATGCTTTCGGATTAACAAAGCATGGCCGCCGGTCAGCACCAAGCCCCCGGCGGCCCTCATAAGCGGCAGCTCATCTCTATTCATGTATGCGAATTCGCTCCAATATTGCCACCTGCTCCCGGTTCAACCCGGTGAACAACACTCCGTCCACCAGGAGGTCCAGGAATTCCTGTTCAGCTTCCGATTCGGCCTGCAGTGACGGGTGAATCAGTCCTCGGTCCTCGTATCCAAACTGCACCAGCACATAGTGGATGGCGTTCAGGAGGGCCTGATTCTTATTGTCTGAATCTATGATAACCCATGGAGCGTACTCCGTGGAGGTTACGGAGAACATTCTCTCCTTGAAATAAGTGAGCAGATGCCAGCGGTCCGCCGCCATCCTGTCGTTCAGGGAGTACTTCCAGTAGGTCAGGTCGCTGGTGCTGCGCAGCTTGAACCGCAGGTCCTGTGCCTCCTGCGAGACCGACAGATAGATCTTGATGAGAGTGACCCCCTCATCCACCAGCATCCTTTCCCAATCGTTGACGCGGCTCATGAAATAGTTGTACTGCCGCATGGTGCAGTACCCCATGGCTGGCTGAATCATGGCCCTGGAGTACCATGAACGGTCAAACACAACGATGTTGCCTCTGTCCGGCATCAGCTTGTGGTGCCGTCCCAGCCAGTTGCGCATGGTCTGGGGCGTGGGCGTTCCCTGGGCCACAACCCAAGCGGACTTGGGGTTCAGGTAGTGG
Organism: Dehalococcoidia bacterium; assembly: GCA_965207865.1. Taxonomy (GTDB): domain Bacteria; phylum Chloroflexota; class Dehalococcoidia; order Lucifugimonadales; family UBA3495; genus VXOI01. The sequence goes on along the minus strand of CBDBNP010000006.1, from coordinate 772,182 downwards.
GTGATACCCGCGGATAGCTTGCCCTTTCCGGCCGCGTCCCTCCCCTCGAGGACAATGGCGAGCCGTTCCCCGTTCTGCACCACCCGCTCCTGTAGGGACAGCAGGTGCACGCGCAGGGCGCGCAATTCGGCCCTGTAGGCGGGGTACGACAGGTCGCGAAACTCCGCGACGTCGTGAATTACGGGATCAATCAACGGCGGAGAGTCGACTGTCGCCTGCATCGTCCGAAACCGTAACCAGAATACGATCGGTTTGCTTGAAATCGCTGGAGACAGGATCAATAGTAAATATCGCTATGGGGTTAGTCAACTTGAAACGGCGGCATGGCCTGCAGAGTCTTTTTGCCTGAATCGGGATTCACGGGCCCCCTGGTGCCCTCCGGCAGCTAGCCTATCGTCCCGTTTGGATGAGCAGGTTGGAAATCCACCAGGGAAATCCACAAATCAAACGAATCACAGTTCAGACAATTGCATCGCAATCGTCCTGATGATCAGGCCGTTCAGCTTGAACAGGTAGGGGGATTCAAGTAACATCAGACTGCGCATAGGTGAGTAATGAGCGAAAAAAGGGACTTTTTATCCGTCACCGACCTGTCTCAAGAGGAGACCCGGTCGGTTATCCAGCGGGCCGCTCTGGGAAAGTCGAGGCGCGGACACGGGCCACTGGCTGGCAAGTCTGTGGCATTGCTGTTCGAGAAGCCCTCGCTGCGGACCAAGGTCAGCTTCCAGGTCGCCGTGGAGCAGCTGGGCGGATACTCCCTGTACATGGGAGGAGAGGAGGTCGGCCTGGGAGTGAGGGAGCCGGTCTCCGACGTTGCCCGCGTCCTCTCGGGGTATGTCGACTGCATAGTCGCTCGCGTCTTTCGACACGAGGACCTGCAGGACCTGGCGAGGTATTCCACCGTGCCAGTGGTCAACGCTCTGTCCGATTGGGAACACCCCTGCCAGACCATGGCCGATCTGCTGACCATTTACGAACACAAGGGGGCCCTGGACGGCCTGACCCTCGCTTACATCGGCGACGGCAACAACGTGGCCCGCAGCCTGTGCCTCGCCCTGCCCGCTGTGGGCATGAATTTCGCCATCGCTTCGCCCGCAGGCTATGATCTGGACGGGGAATCGGTCGCAGCTGCCGCCAAGCGAGGTGGCGGCAAGGTTCGGACCCAGCGGGCGCCTGCCGAAGCGGTGGCAGAGGCCGACGTCGTCTACACCGACGTCTGGGCCAGCATGGGCCAGGAGTCCGAGGCGGACGAGCGACGCAAGGAATTCGCCGGCTACACCGTCGATTCCGCACTGATGGCGCAGGCGAGGCCCGGAGCACTGTTCATGCACGATATGCCGGCGCATTACGGTGAGGAGGTACCTCCCGGAATGCTGGAGCATCCGCAGTCGGTGGCCTACCCGCAGGCACACAACCGGCTGCACGCGCAGAAGGCGGTGCTGGAATTTCTGCTGGCAGGCGGATGATGGCAGCGCTCTCACTCCCACCCTAGCTCTCCCCCTCAGGGGGAGGGGACTTCTGGAACATCCTTGCCATGCCCCTCTCCCGATGGAGGATGAAAAATTAGCAAAGGCACTACACTTACTGAGACGTCTACTTTATGCCGCTCCCTATAGTAGCCATTGTAGGCCGCCCCAACGTGGGCAAGTCATCGCTCTTCAACCGCATCGTCGGCTGGAGGCACGCGATCGTGTCCGACGTGGCCGGCACCACCCGGGACCGCCTGATGGCCGACACGGACTGGGAGGGCCACCGTTTCATCCTTCTGGATACCGGCGGGCTGGAGACTGACCCGGAGGGGAGCATTCGCTCCAAGGTCCAGGAGCAGGCCCAGATGGCCATGTCGGATGCTGACGTGATTGTTCTGGTGACCGACGTGGCCGAAGGCATCATGCCGTCTGACGCCATCGCCGCCAACCGACTGCGGACCACTCGCAAGCCGGTGGTGCTGGCTGTCAACAAGGTGGATAACGACAACCGCGAATTCAATACTCCGGAGTTCTACCAGCTAGGGATGGGAGACCCGACGCCCATAAGCGCCTACCACAACTACGGCATCTACGAGTTGATGGAGCGGGTGCTGTCCCATCTCCCGGCCCTGGACGCATCAGAGGACAACGACGTAGATGATGAGTGGGAGGAGACCGAAGACAGTGACGACCTCCCTGCGCTGGACGAGCTGGAAGACGTACCGCCACAGGCCGAACTGAACCTGGCAATCGTGGGGCGCACCAACGTTGGAAAGTCGGCCCTCATAAACGCCATCCTGGGGGAGGAGCGCGCCATCGTCAGCCCGGTGGCCGGCACCACTCGCGACGCCCTCGACACGCAGTTCACCTACAGGGGCCGCGAGGTGGTCGCTATTGACACGGCGGGCATGCGCCGGCGCGGACAGGTGGAGCGCGGCATCGAGAAGTACAGCGTCATCCGTGCAGTGGGCGCCGTCGACCGCAGCGACATCACGCTGATTGTGGTCGACGCCATGGAGATGGCCACGGCCCAGGATACCCACATCTCCGGGCTCGCCTGGGAGATGGGCCGGGGCGTCATCGTGGTGGTCAACAAGTGGGACCTGCGGGAAGACCAGGACCGCTATGCCCGGGCCGAAGCTGAGGCGAAAGTGCGAGAGAGATTGCACTTCATGTCCTACGTGCCCGTCTGCTTCACCTCTGCCCTGCTGGGCCGAGGCATCGGCGGTTTGATGGACACTGCCATGGACCTGTGGGACGAACGCCGCCGCATAGTCGCCAGCCGCGACCTGCAGTTCATGCTGGCCGATGCCATGTCGGAGCACAGCCCGCCACTGGTTAAGAGGAACCGGGGCGTGAGGGCGCGCATCAACCGGATACGGCAGGTTGGCATCAATCCGCCCACCTTCCTGCTCACTGTCAATGACTCTCGGCTGATACACTACACCTACAAGCGATTTCTCGAAAACCGAATACGTGAAGCCTTCGGCTTCAATCGCACCCACCTCAGACTGGTCTTCCGCCGACAATGAGAGAGCTCCCCCGCACACTTGTCATCCAGGTTGCTGCCATCCCTCTGCTGGCCATAGCCGCCGTTCTGGGTGTTGTCTACCTGCCTGATCAGTCCCCTGTCTTCCAGTATGCCGCCGTGGTGATTTTCTCCTACCTGGTTGGATCGCTTTCCTGGGGATACATGCTGCTGCGATGGCGCTCGGGTGTGGACGTGCGAAATTTCGGCAGTGGCCGTACCGGTATGTCCAACGTCCTCCGCACCGGGGGCGGCAAGGCGGCCGCAGCAGTGTTCGCCCTCGACGTCGCCAAGGGGCTGGTGGTGGTGATAGTGGCGCGCCAGGTTGCCGACGCCCACCTGGCGGAGGTTGCCGCGGCGCTGGTGGCCCTGGTGGGGCACAACTGGCCGGTGTTCCTCGGTTTCCGGGGCGGACGGGGAATCCTCACAGCGCTGGGCGGGCTGTCCATGATGACGCCGGTGCCGGCGGGAGTGGCAACCGCGACATTCCTGGTCACCGCGCTGGGAAGCCGCTACATATCCCTGGGCTCCATCGTGGGCGTGCTGGCCGGAGCCGCGTCGCTGGTGGGGCTGGCATTGGCCGGATGGTACTCCATCACCTACATGTACTTCGCCGGCGGAGCTGCCGCAATGATCATCTGGCAGCACCGCGACAACATACAGCGGCTAATCAACGGCAGCGAAAGGCGCCTGGGCGCACCCGCCGCACCCGTGGAGTAGCGTCCGCCCAGAGGAATTGCGATTGGCGTGAAGCGTAGCTCGTTTGACGCTTTGTCTGTTGGCCCGTACCATGGAATTTGTCTAGTTTAGGCCTTGACGGTGTAAACGTGGATAGAGAGGGATAAGGCATTCTCCGCTGGCTTACTACCGCCGCTAGTTCCATTGGCGGTTCCATCAGTGATAGTGTTAGGTCGACGGGGGGTGCATTCTGCGGTCTGTTCGTCTCCTCTCTCATAATGTGTGCTGCTGTTGCAATCTTTTACAGGGACGATTGGGACTCACAAAGGCCAGTAGGAGTTGTCGCTGACATTTCAGGCGCATCTTTTGCGATCGCTATTGTTTTACTCAGTATCGGGAGGGTGCTAATGCTGATGACCCGTATTTTTCGAGACAAACGGAAAGAGGAAGGACGGCAAGAAGGAAAGGCCCTCGTGTTGCGAGCCATCAACGAAAAGCGGGATGGAGAGACCATTGAGCAGGCCATAGAGCGGCTCGAGCGAGAGGGTCGACAATAGAACGCTTGACGTTTGCTTTTGGTCCCGTTGAATCGGACCCTGACTCTACGAGCCAGGGTTTTTCTTTGCCATTCCCCAGGAATCCTTATGTAGTCGATTGGGGATCAAATGATGAGGTCTTAAGGTAACTGATTTACAAGATTGTGATTCGTCCCGCCAGAACACCGGAGTGACGGATCATTCCAGCGGGAACGCTGCTGGTCTCCCATGGTATGCTTTTTCCAGCTATTTGATTTCGGGTGTTTCCCTTGTCAGCGAAAGTGGCCGTGGTGGGCGCGACAACCTGGGGCACAACCCTTTCCATGATCATGTCGGGAGAGGGGCGTCCGGTAACGCTGCTCGCCCGGAGCGCTAACGAGCGCGACAGGCTCGCGCATTCCAGGGAAAACTCCCGGTTTCTGCCGGGCATCAAGTTCCCGGAACCGCTTGAGGTCTCCGCAGACCCGGCGGAGGCACTGTCGGATGTTGCGATGGTGGTCATCGCTGTGCCCTCAGACCGGCTGCGCGAGAACGCCCGGCGCATCGCAGGGCATATAGCTGCCGACGCGGTGGTCGTCAACGCGACCAAGGGACTGGAGTTGCCCTTGGCGCTGCGCATGAGCCAGGTGCTTGCCGAGGAGTTGCCTCCGTCACTGCTGCCCAGTATCTGCTCCCTCTCGGGTCCCAACCTGGCCAAGGAGATACTGCAGGGCAAGCCGGCGACTACAGTCGTCGCCTCTGAGTCCCCCGAGGCGGCGGAGCAGGCACAGGCGGCGCTGTTGTCGTCCCGCTTTCGTGTCTACACCAGCGACGACGTGGTGGGGGTGGAACTGGGAGGAGCGCTGAAGAACATCGTCGCGCTGGGCGCCGGCATCGGCGACGGACTGGAGTTCGGCGAGAACGCCAAGGCGGCCTTCATCACGCGGGGCCTGGCCGAAATTGCCCGGCTGGGAGTGGCCGCGGGAGCACAGCCGCTGACCTTCGCCGGCCTCGCCGGTGTCGGCGACGTGATCGCCACCTGTGCCAGCCGGCTCAGTCGCAACCGGTACGTGGGAGAGCAGCTGGCCTGGGGCCGCTCCTGGCCCGAAATCCGAGACTCCATGGACAATGTCGCAGAGGGTGTCAATGCGACCGGGGCTGCCCTCAAACTGGCCAGCCAGTTGGACGTGGAAATGCCCATCGCAGAGACCACTTATCGTGTGCTGCATGAGGACCTGCCGCCCCGAGAGGCCGCCTTCGAGTTGATGCAGCGGCCCGTAGGCAGCGAGTGGTAGTCTAACTATCGCAATCGACCCAACTCAAGCCCAGGCACGCGCTCCAACAGCCAGGCGGCCGCTGAACGGCGATGGCAGGGCGTACCCTCCGGCTCAAAGCAGAGCAGCGTAAGGTCGCCTGTCCCGGGCAGCCCCTCCAGGAACTCCCGGAAAGCCGGGTTCTGTGCGTGAGTCTCGTCCAGTTCCTCGCGGTAACGCACATCCAGGGCTGCGAAGTCCAAGTCACCGGCTCGGTACTCCGTCAGCAGAGCCCGGGACGGGTACATCGCCGGCTGCACCTCCCACTCGGTTCGTCGTCCCCTTGGATGGGCCCTCGAGATCCGGTATCGGACTCCCACCCAGTGGCGAGGCTCGTAGAAGCTGGCGGTGTAGAGCATGCAGTACGCTCACTCCCGACCGAGATCTGCCCGTTGGTGCTCATTCGGTTGAGCATTTGCGGCACGCCGTCTCGCCAGCACGGGACGGGCGGCAAAAATGACTGCGCCGACCACAATGACGCTGATGTAGGTGATGAACCGGTCCACCAATACCAGGGCCGTGGCCGACTCCTTGGCCAGCGCGGCGAGTCGCACGGCAAGGCCGGCCACGCCCGATTCCACGGCGCCGACGCCGCCCGGAGTGGGCACCAGCGACAGCAACGAGTTGGCCAGGGTCAGGAACACGACCAGCGCCACGCTGAGGTCGAACCCCAATGCCATGGCCACCAGGTACATCCTGCCCATCTCGGCGGCCCAACCCAGCAAACCGAGGCCCGTGGTGTGCACCGGCTGATGCCGGACGGTGGCGGCCCCGGCCAGGAAACGCTCGAACCGGGAGGCCAGAAAGTACGGCAGCAGCCTGAGGAACAGCGACCTCAGCCGCAACAGGGCGACGAGCAGGACGGCCAATAACACGACCAGGAGGCCGGCGATGCCGGTTACCAGCGCCCAGGCCGACCCGCCTCCGGCCTCGCCTACCAGGAACGGCGCGGCGATAACCAGCAACAGCGCCACCAGCACCACGTCCAGCAGCCGTTCCGCCAGCAGCGTCCCGATGGCTCCCGAGAACGCGGCGCCATACTCCTCGCGGTACAGGTAGGCTCGGTATGCGTCGCCGAGGCGCAGCCAGCCGATGGAGTTGACGAACCAGCCGAGCAGCACGGCCCGGCTGCAGAACAGGATGCCGGGGACGGGCTCGCGGTCGCCGGAGATTCGGGCGGAATTCTGCAGCAACAGGCGCCAGCGCGCTCCGCGGAACAGGAAAGTCGTGTAGTGGACTGCGAACGCGGCTACCAGGAGCCAGGGGTTGGCGGACCGGGCCTGTTGCCAGGTAACCTCAATGTCGACGTCGAACCGGGTGACCAGGAACAGCAAAAAGCCGCTGGCCACCAGAAAGGATACGAGGGCAGGAACGGAAAAGACTCTCTTCCGCAGGGACTCGAATCTGAGTTGCGCTGCGGATTCCGGTTCGGCGCTGCCCTCATCTCCGACAGCCATCAGCGGCGGAAACCCGCACCACCGGTAAATGGCCGTTCAGCCCGGTGAGGCCGGGCCATTGCTAGCGCAGTTCCCGGGGCATGGTGAAGGAGACGTCTTCCTCGACGCCGCTGAGCATGGTCACGTGTTCCGGCGCGAGGGCATCGATCACGCTCTCCACCAGAACCTCCGGGGTTGAGGCCCCGGAAGTCACGCCGACCTTCTCCTTGCCTTGCAGCCATTCCGGGTCGATTTCCTCGGGGCCATTGATCAGGTAGGCCGGCACTCCCTGGGCAGCGGCCACCTCACGGAGGCGATTACAGTTGGAGCTGTTCTGTGCGCCGATGACCAGCACCAGGTCCACGCTGCCAGCCATCTGGGTCACTGCCTCCTGGCGGTTGGTGGTGGCGTAGCAGATGTCGTTTCGCACCAGGGCCTGTGGGAACCGGTCCTTGATGGCGTCAATGGCGTGGGCGGTATCCCGCACCGAGAGCGTGGTCTGGGTCAGCACGGCGATATCCTCGTCGTCCCCCCAGGTCGGCAGTTCGGCGGGAGCGTTATCGTCGATGAGGGTCATTTCGACCTGGCCCATGGTGCCTCGCACCTCCTGGTGTCCCCGGTGCCCCACCAGCAGGACGCGGCGACCCTCGCGGCTGTACTTCTTGGCCTCGTTGTGGACCCGGGTGACCAGCGGGCAGACGGCGTCGATGACACGCAGGTTGCGGGCCCTGGCTTTTTCGAAGTCCTCCGGTGGCGAGCCGTGGGCCGAGAATACCACCAGCGAACCCTCGGGTACCTCGTCCACCTCTTCTACGGTAATGGCGCCGCGAGACTCCAGGTCATTGACCACGTACGGATTGTGGACGATCTGGTGCTTGACGTACACGGGCGGCCCGTAGCGACGCAGGCACACATCCACCACGTCGATGGCGCGGACCACGCCGGCGCAGAACCCCCTGGGCGAGCTGAGCAGGACCTCCAAAGCGTCCCTCCTGTGGCCGGGCATCGCACGGGTGAAAGCGGAGCGGCCAGACTGCCGGAATATGATAGCACAGGGGTTCCCTGTTCAGTTCCAGTGGCCTCCGATCAGTCCCGCCCAAGGCGGGGCTATGCTATAATTCGTCGGCACTTGAGACCTCCTCCGGTGGCTTTGCGTGGCGAAATTCCCTCGCGCAGCCAGCCCGGAAGATACCTCTATCCCCGCTGTCCAGGAGGCCCGCATGGTCAGTATTCACGACGAGATGGTTGTGTTTTCGGGAAATGCCCATTCTGACCTAGCCCAGTCGGTTTGCGACTACCTGGGGATACCGGTGGGCCAGGCCGAGGTGTTCAAGTTCGCCAACGATAACACCTTCGTTCGCATCCTGGAAAACATACGCCAGCGCGACGTGTTTATCGTCCAGCCCACCTGCGCTCCGGTCAACGACAACATAATGGAACTGCTGATCATGATCGACGCCTGCAAGCGGGCGTCGGCCGGGCGCATCACGGCCGTCATGCCCTACTACGGCTACGGCCGCACCGACAAGAAAGACCAGCCCCGGGTGCCGATCACGGCCCGGCTGGTGGCCGACCTGCTGACTGCTGCAGGTGCCGACCGGGTGCTGACTGTCGACCTGCATGCCGCGCAGGTTCAGGGCTTCTTCAACATGCCGGTGGACGAGCTAACAGCCGTGCCAATACTGACACAGTACTTCGCGGACAAAGGCCTTGAAAACCTGGTGGTGGTGGCAGTTGACATAGGCATCAGCAAGAAAGCGAGGGACGTGGCAGAGCGGCTGTCTGCCCCGCTGGCCATCATTGAGAAGCGGCGCACCGACAACAGCGGTAAGAGCGAGTTGATGAACGTCATCGGAGACGTCGAGGGCAAGGTCGCGCTGACCTTCGACGACGAAATAGACACCGGCGGCACGGTGGCCAACGCGGCCCAGGCCCTGCTGGACCACGGCGTGAAAGAGGTCTACTGCTGCGCCTCCCATGCCGTTCTATCGCGCAACGCGCCGGAGACGATGGCCAAAAGCGCCTTCAAGGAGATAGTCGTTACTGACACCATCCCCATTGGGCCCGAGAAGCGCAACGGAAAGATAACTGTGCTTCCGGTGGCCCCCCTCCTTGGAGAGGCAATTTATCGCATCCACTACGGACAATCCATCGGCGAAATGTTCAACAACTAACGGCACCCCGGTGGTCAGCAACCCTTTTGGGGAGGTCCGGAACGATGCGTACTGTATCGACATTCCTTCTACTGGTGGCTATCTCGCTGGTGCTGGCATCCTGCGGCGGTTCCGGAGAGTCATCGGATCCAGTGAACGTGCCCGAAGATACTGTGGAAAGCGATGGTGATTTCACAGTACTGGAATGGAATTGGGTTCGATCCAATCCTGAAGTTGGGGACGGTTCCGCGCTGATCCAAAACAACACCGACAATGAATACAGCCTGGTGCAGGTCAGTGCAGTCTGCCACGACAGCGAGGATGTCCGGGTTGGCGAGGGGATCGGGGTGAGCAGCAATCTTCAAGCACAAGAAAAAGTAAAAGTCGGGGTCGTTCTCATCCTCGAGGACGACCCGGAAGACTGTGTCGTCAGTAGCGTAACCGGATACTAGGGTCGGCTGACCCGACACACCCAACAGGGAGCTGATGAAGATGTACGACCTGCTGATAAAGGGCGGAACGGTGGTCGACCCCTCGCAGAACATTCACGGCGTGAATGACGTGGCCATCGAGGACGGCAAGATCGCCCGCGTCGCCACCGATATCGATGCCTCCGAGGCGGCGCAGGTGGTGGAGGTCAAGGGCAAGGTGGTCACCCCAGGCCTGATCGACCTGCACACCCACGTGTTCGCAGGAGTCAATGCCACCGGAGTGGAGCCCGACATCGGCGGCGTGCGCTCGGGCGTCACCACCATGGTCGACGCCGGCAGTTCGGGCTGCGACACCTTCGGCGGGTTCCCGCGCCATATCCTGCCCAACAGCAATACGGAAATCATCTGCCTGCTCCACATCTGCCGCACCGGTCTGGCCACCACGCCCGACATCTTCAGCCCCTCCAGCATCGACCTCGACCACACGGTGGAGACCATCAACGAGAACCGCCACATCATCTCCGGCGTCAAGGCCCGGATGGTATCGCCCGCCCTGGAGATCATGGGCATGGAAATGCCCCGGATGGCCAAGCGGGCCGCCAAGGAGGCCGGCGTCCGCCTGATGGTGCACATCGGCGACACCGAAAAACGCTACGACGCCAACGTCATCAGGGAACTGCTGCCCATACTGGAAGAGGGCGACATCGTCACCCACTACTTCACGGCCAACCCCGGCGGCGTGCTGGACACCGACGGCAAGCTGGTGCCCGAGGCGAAGGAGGCACACGAGCGCGGCGTCTGGCTGGACACGGCCCACGGTCGGATGAACTTCAGCTTCAACGTGGGAGAGCGGGTGATTGACCAGGGTGTGCTGCCTCACTGCATCAGCACCGACCTGACCGTGCCGGGCCGCGCCCGTACCGTGCACAGCATGACCGAGATGATGACCCGCTTCCTGGCCATGGGCTTCACCTTCGACCAGGTGGTGACCATGTGCACCGAGAACCCGGCCAAGGCTGTGGGCGTAGACGACCGTATCGGCACGCTGCACGTCGGCAAGCAGGCCGACCTGTCGGTCCTCGACATCCAGGACGGTGACTGGGTGGTCTACGACGTTCTCGGCGACTCCCGCAAGTCCGACAAGGCGGTGACGCCCGTGATGGCCGTCAAGAGAGGCCAGGTCTTCGAGGCCGCCTGGGGTCCCCGCCCCTGGGGCTGGGCACCGGACAGCGCTTAGAAGCGCTTAGAGAGGGAGGATAAATCATCCTTGTATCGCGTCCTGCAAGTCCACCCCGAAAACGAAATCCAACTCGAAGGGATGGGAAGCAAGGTTAAATCCTGGTATCTCATACCTGAAGAGAATGACTCAGAATGGCTGTATAAGCGTCCGCAAAGAGAGAACAGCGGGGAACACTGGGCGGAAAAGATAGTAGCGGAGGTAGCTGGGCTTCTGGAAATTCCACACGCTAGAGTGGAACTCGCGGAGCACTTAGGTAACCGTGGCTCGGTCGCCGAAAGCATCGTGCCAGAGAACTATGATTTGATTCATGGCAATGAAGTCTTGGAAAGCGTTGATTTCCCCCGTTCCTTTGAAGAGTTGAACTTCCATTTGTCAGACCATACTCTGGAAAATATCTGGCTGGCTCTGGATAGGGTTTTCGATCCTGAGATTGCCAGAATTGAGGCCAGAGGCCGTTTGGCCGAATATCTGGTATTAGACGCCGTAGTCGGTAATACCGACCGGCATTCCGAGAATTGGGGAGTATTGCAACGACAAGATACATCGCGACGAATAGAATCACTCGCTCCGTCCTACGATCACGGCTCATCTTTAGGGCACGAGTTTATGGCAGAACGGAGAGAGCGATTCCTGGCTGAAAATCGTGTCAGCGACTATGTGGAAAGAGGCCGTGGGCAAATATACTGGCAGAGGACAGATAGTCGGGGACCTAGTCCGCTGGAGTTAGTCCGATGGGCAATTTCTCAATATCCCGAGCCGTTCCGCATTGCCATTGCAAAGTTGGAATATCTGGACGACCCAACTTTACAGGGAATTGTGAATTCGGTGCCGGAAGATTGGATGACCCCTTCTGCAAAAGTATTTGCCTTTGAATTGATGCGCTACAGCCTTGGGCAGTTGAAGGAGGCTGTCTGAAATGGGAGAGAGAACCCTGTTTATAGCCTGGCAGGACAAAGGGGTAAGCCGACAGTGGTTCCCCATAGGCAGGCTGGACGCCGATGTAGACGATAAAAAATACCGGTTCCGATATACCGGCGGAGCAAAGCGAGCGGAAAGGGAAGTTAGATTTCCCTTACTGGTGGCGTTCCCAAACATAGATAAAGTTTACAGGTCGCCGAGACTGTTCTCGACGTTCAGTAACCGCGTCATGCGGCCCAGTCGTCCGGATTTCAAGGACTACGTAGACTCCTTGGCCTTGGCTGAAAATACCGATCCGATTGATATGTTGGCGGTAAGCGGCGGTCATCGCCTGACCGACTCCTACGAAGTGTTCCCGCAACTCGTCAAGAAATCTGATGGCCGTTTCACATGCCGGTTTTTCCTCCATGGCGGGAAGCATGTCAGCCAATCGGCGCAGGAACGACTGGACAGCTTGGTGTCCGACGATGAGCTATACCTGGCATTGGAGCTTACCAACCCTTTGGGGGAGAAGGCAGTCCAGATTCAGACTACTGACTACCATATGATTGGCTGGGCACCACGCTATCTGGCTCACGACTTGTCAGTTGCTCTGGCAGGTCCACAAGGATCTTGCAGTGCGCGGGTGGTCCAGGTAAACGACATGCCTGTCCCTCCCGAGCAGCGATTTTTAATTGAGATGTCCGGTAATCTCGGCGACCACGAACCAATGTCAGGTTGTGACTTCCAGCCGCTAGTTCCCGACTAGGGCGAATCGACAATTTGTTAGCCCCGGATGACAGAGGAGACCAGGTAGAGCGCTGAGAGAAAGTAGACGCTCCTGCGGTCATACCGGGTGGCTATGCGTCGCCAGTGTTTCAGTTTGTTGAATGCCCGCTCTATCAGGTTGCGTTCTCTGTAGAGTTCCCTGTCGTATTTCCATGGCTCTTTCCGGTTTGACTTGGGCGGGATTACTGCAGTAGCGCCCGATGAGCTTATGAAAGCCAGTATCCTGTTGCTCTCGTAGCCCTTGTCGGCTATCACTGCGCCGGTTTCTATCCCCTCCAGCAGTGGTATGGCTTGGGGGCCGTCCGACGCCTGACCGCCGGTCAGGGCGAATCGTATCGGACGTCCCCGTGCATCGCACACCATGTGAATCTTGGTGCTCAGTCCGCCACGGGAGCGCCCAAGAGCCTGACCTTTGTTCCCCCTTTTCCACCCGCTGCCTGTTGGTGAACCCGGACAATGGTGGAATCGATCATCACGTAGCTGTTGTCTTTGTCCTCAAGCAGTACCTCGAATATCCTCTGCCAGATACCGGACTTGGCCCAGCGGGTGAAGCGCTTGTGGACGCTCCTCCAGTTGCCGTATTCCTCAGGCAAGTACTTCCACTGTGCGCCGCTGCGTAGTACCCAGAGAACGCCGTTTACAAAACTCAGGTTGTCCTTGGCGGTCACCCCCACGTGCCCTGGGCGTCCAGGGAGAAAATCCTCTATCCGTTGCCACTGGGATGCGCTGAGCTCGTACTGACCCATCCCCTTGCCTCCACCACACCGCTGATTCAGACTTACACCCTACCACCTTGGCCCAGATACATTGCCTGTGCGCCTAGCTCAAGTTTTCACGAATTGTCGATTCGCCCTAGAAATCTGGCCGGAAAGTGGCGGTGGCCGGGCTGGCGGGTATAGTGGTGTCAACAAGAATGGCGAGGGCTGAGAATGCTGGGAGAGCGGTCAGAGCAGCGGGGATTGTGGGAAGCAGACAGATTGTATCTGGACCATGTGGGACGGGATACCTTCTACGGTCTGCTGGCCTCGCTGCGGGGCCGGCTGTTCCGGGACGCGGATTTCGCCGAGTTCTACTGCGCCGACAACGGCAGGGACAGCGTCCCGCCCAGCCTGCTGGCAACGGCGCTGCTGTTGCAGGCCCACGACAAGGTGAGCGACGTCGAAGCCAAGGCCCGGGCCGACTTCGACTTGCGGTGGAAGGTGGCCTTGGGGATTGAGGTAGAGGACAGGCCCTTCGCCAAGAGCACACTACAGGTGTTTCGCGCCCAGCTGATCCTGCACGACAAGGTGCGGGAGGTATTCGAGGGGAGCCTGCGGCTGGCCCGTGAGGCTGGGTACTTGAAGCGGGGTCGTGGTATGAGGGTGGCGCTGGACACCACATACATCCTGGGCCGGGGCGCGGTCAAGGACACCTACAATCTATTGCGCGACGGCATCGTGAAGCTGATGCGGGCACTGGCATCGGTGGAAGAAGTTCCCCTGCGGCAATGGGCTGAGGCCCACGGCTACGACCGTTACGTGGGCAGCAGCGTGAAGGGTGCAGCGGCCATTGACTGGTCGGATCGACGGGCGCGGCGGGAGCTGCTCGGAGAGATCGTGGCCGATGCCGACCAGCTTTTGGAACTGGCCCGGCTGGACCAGGCTGGGCTGCCTGCGGACAGCGTCGAGCGGCAAGCGATAGTTGAGGCGGCGGAGTTGCTGGGCCGGTTGTTGCTCCAGGACGTGAAGCGCGGGGTGGACGGCGCTGACGATGCTGACGCTGACGGCGAGGTGAGCCTCAGTGGGGTGAGCAAGGACCGGATGGTGTCGGTGCATGATCCGGATATGCGCCACGGCCACAAGAGCAAGCGGCGTCGCTTTGACGGGCACAAGGCCGCCGTGGTGGTGGACACCGACACCCAGTTGATCACCGCGGTGGACGTGCTGGCGGGCAACGCTTGGGACAGCGTGGGCGCCCTTGAGCTGGTGGAGCAGAGCGAGGCCAGCGCGGGTGTGCCAGTGGTGGAAGCCATGGGTGACACGGCTTACGGCGATGGAGGCACCCGTCAGGAGTTCGCCGATGCGGGCCGCAAGCTCGTAGCCCGGGTGCCGGGCCGCCCCGACCGGCAGCGCTTTCCCAAGGATGACTTTGTCATTGACCTGGAGGCGGGCAGTTGCACCTGTCCGGCGGGGCAGGTCACCCACAAAATCGTGCCGGCGGGAAGGCGGACTGACGGCATGGGACGGGTCCACCGCTTGCGGGCCTTCCAGTTCGACGGGTCCGAATGTATGACCTGTCCACTGCGGTCCCAGTGCATCTCGGCCAAAGGCAGAAAGGGACGATGGGTCCTGATCCATCCCCAGGAGGCCCTGCTGCAGCAGGCCCGGGCATTGCAACAGAGCGCTGCCTACGACGAATATCGAGGGCGGAGAGTGGTGGTGGAGCACAGGTTGGCCCGGCTGGTCCATCTGGGCATCCGCCAGTCCCGCTATTTCGGTAGAGTCAAGACCAAGTTCCAGCTGTACCTGGCGGCCACGGTGGCCAACCTAACCCTGGTGGCGGCCAAGGCCAGCCTGACAGGCGGCACAGGCGGCACAGGCGGCACAGGCGGCAGCCGCAGTGTCGGCAGCTCACTGCGCACAAAGGCCATCCGTTCCGCCCTTGAATTTGTCCCTGTGCGGCTCGGTCAAGCCATGTCCCTGGTCTTGCTTGCGTCGGCCGCACTGCCGAAATTCATCCCATTCATCTCCCCGCACAAGGCTTTCCGGCCAGATTTCTAGGCGAAACAGCGGCTGATAGAGCCCTCAGCTAGCTCCTCCGTTGTTTCTTACCCCGCAAGGCCCGCGCGACGGGCCGCAGCTTGGCGCGCAGGCTGAAGCGGCGGCGGACGTTGTTGGCGATCAGCGGCGCGAGGTGCTGGTTGCCGGCGACTAGCGGGGCCACCCAGGCCCGCAGCTCCTTCATCGTGGGGGTCTTCTCCTCCCACGATGGTACGAAGCTGTCGATGGGGTGCCACTGGCGCTCGCCTTTGAACCGTGTCATCACCGTTCCGCCGGCCTCCTGCACCGCCAGGGTGCCCGCGGCCATGTCCCACATCCGCGGCGCGCCGAAGATGCCGTACTGCATCACTCCCCGGCCGACCATGGCCAGCTCGTAGGCGATGCTGCCGGTGGTGCGCGGCTCGCCCTCCTTGCCGGCCAGCCCGCCAGCGAAACGGTTGGCAACGCCGAAGTACCCCGGCAGGCCAATGAGGCGGTTGGGAATGGGCTGCTCCGTCTCCAGCACCCTTACGGGCTCACTGGGTTCCTCGGTCTCGGCCGTCAGCGGCGAAATCCTGGCGCCGCCGCCTTTGCGGCAGTGCATCACGAAGCCGCCGCCGTCAGCGGGCCACGGGATGTAGAGCGCCGCCGCCACGGGGCGCCCGCGGTGGATCACGCCGATGGACGAGGCGAAGACCGGCAGGCCGTTCAGGAAATTGGTGGTGCCGTCCAGAGGGTCCAGCACCCACAGAGTGTCGCGGGCCGGCTCCTCAGACTGCTTTTCTTCCTCGGTAGCCTCCTCGCCCAGGATGCCGTGGTCGGGAAAGCGGCGCAGGATCTCGGCGGCCAGGTACGCCTGCGTCTGCTTGTCGGCGGCGGTGACCGGGTCGCGCTGCTTGTCGTCCTTGAACTCGACATCGATACGCTTCCCGAAGTGACCGGCCAAGATTTCCCCTGCGCCCCGGGCGATGTCCACCGCGTGGCGTTCGATTTCGAAAATCTGCGCGTCGTTCAGGAGTTGAGCCATCGTTTCACCAACTGTGCCGCCCTTATCATTGAACTCCGGACCGGCATGGCGCAAGGGTACCATCATCTCTTTTGCTGGCGCCATGCTGCTGATGGCTTGCTGACCCATCTGTCGCCGGGTGCTGGCAGCGGTGACTGGCTGGTATAATCCGGCGAGTTGAATTTCACCCTCACCCCAAAGCTCTCCCTCAAGGGAGAGGGGGAGCAAGGGCAGCACTGAGGAATTTAGTATGGACTTGGGATTGAAAGGCAAGGTCGCGATTATAGGCGGGGCCAGCAAGGGGCTGGGCCGTGCGTGCGCGCAGGTGCTGGCGGAGGAGGGCGCGAAGGTTGCCGTCTGCAGCCGCACTGCCGCCGACCTGGAGCAGGCAGCCGACGAGATCCGGGAATCCACCGGCGCCGAGGTGCTGGCCTATCCGGCTGACCTGGACCGGCTGGAGAGCATCAACGGCCTGATAGGCGCGACGCTGGAGCAGTTCGGCGGCATCGACATCCTGGTCAACAACTCTGGCGGGCCGCCTCTGGCGCGCTCGGCCACAGCAACCGAGGAGCAATGGGAGACGGCAGTGCAGCGGTCTCTGATATTCTTCGGTCGGATGTGCCGTGAGGGGATCCCCCACCTGCAGCAGAGAGGCGGCGGGCGCATCATCAACATCCTGGCCAGCACCGTGTACAACCCCATCCCCAACCTGGCGCTGTCGGGCGCGACTCGCATGGGCGTGATCGCCTACGCCAAGAGCCTGGCCGACGAGGTGGGACGCGACGGCATCCTGGTCAACAACGTGTGCCCCGGCTCCATCCTCAGCGAGCGCATGCTGTCCAACGTGACCTCCCGGGCCAACGAGTTGGGTATAACCGTCGACGAGGCGCTCGCCATGCGGGCCGCCGACACCGCCGTGGGCCGCGTCGGAGAGCCGGTGGAGCTGGCCAACCTGGTGGCATTCCTCGCGTCGGACCGCTCCACCTACATCACGGGTACCACCATCCTGGTAGACGGCGGCCTGGTCCGCTCGGTGATGTAGAGGTACGGCCGGAAGCGATATGGTAATTGAGCGCAGGCATGCACAGGAGCCGACGGACGCGGCGGGCTACCTTGACCGGGGCAATCGTTACAGCCGCAACGGGGTGTATCACCGCGCCATCCAGGACTACACCACGGCCGTCGAAATGGATCCGGACCTGGCCGAGGCCTGGTACAACCGGGGCTGCTCGTGGTACGAGGTTGGTGACTTCGAGAAGTCCATCGACGACCTGACCCGCGCCATCGCGCTGGCTCCGTCCAACGGCATCTACTACGGGCAGCGCGCCCTGGTCCACCACTTCAACGATCAGCCGGACCTGGCCGAGGCCGACCAGGAGATGTGCGACGAACTTCGGTTCGGCGAGGAGTCCGGTTAGGCCGCGCATTGACCTGCGCTTCTTTGTAACCCGCACCCAACCAGACGACCCTGGCTATCGCACAGGCCAGACTGTTACCTGTCCGCAGATGCGGTTCGCTTTCGTATAGCGAGTCACATACGGCTCCCCCGGATGGTCACCATCCATTCAGGAGGTCCAGCATGCAGTCCACCGATCTCAACCTCACGACCACCGTAACCGGGTACCAGAGGTTCCTGTTCCTCAAGCTCCCGCAGGGTCCCGACCCCGCTGGCCTCGCCGAGGCCATGGCGCAGTTGGGCGATGGCATGGAGAACATGCATTACGTGGACGGGCCGCCATCCGCCGAGGCCTTCCAGCGCGGACGGTACCAGATGCTCAGGGCGGAATCGTCGATGACCCGCGAGCAGGACATTCCCCATGCGGCCGTGCGGGATGCGGTGGCACTGGTCCGGCTGGAGGGAGAGTCTGAAGAGCCGCTGCTGCAGTACGAGGATGGCTTGAGGGCCCTGCTGGAGGATACCGGCGGCAGCGTGGAGACGCTGTCGGGGGTGCAGCGGCCGCGGAGCTACACCAGCCACGCCATGACCCAATACGCCTACACCCGGGCCCAGCAGCCGGGCCCGGGGTCCGCGCATCCCCTGGGCGTGGTGACGCCCATGAACAAGAACGCCCAGTGGTGGGGCATGGACTGGATGCGCCGGGAGAGCTTTTTTCTCCCCCGCTACGACGCCGACGAAAACATGGCGGTCAAGGGCCACGCGCTGGCCGCCGACGCCGGCATATCCTGCATCACGCGGCGACTGGTGCACGCCCCCGATGGATACGGCCAGGATGGAACCTACGACTTTGTCGGTTACTTCGAGTTTGCAGAGGCGGACGCGGAGACATTCTCGGCGGTGATGGCTGCGCTGCGGGACACGGAGCAGAATCCCGAGTGGGCCTACATCAGCGAGGGCCCCGAGTGGTGGGGTCGCCGCGTCGGAGCCCCCGCTGAGCTGTGGAACGGCCATTAGCGCATCGCGGCACGGACACGCTCGCCTCCCACAGGGAACCGCTGCGTCTGCCTGTGGCTTTCTCCGGCGAGGGGGAGGCAACCGTTTGGCTGGTACTACAAGGGCAACCACAAGGGTTGCCTCTGCATTGGCGCCTCGTCACGGTTGTAGGGGCGCCCTGATCGCTACGGCCAGGGCTACCCATCACTACAAAGGCTTCGCACCACCAGGATGAGGCGTTCCCGTTCAGGAGGAACCATTTCGGCGGACGGGTGTCTATTCGCGTCCGCCCCAGCATCACTCCCAGACCTGGGCTGCGATGGAAATGGCGCTCAGCGCCGCCGGGTAGCCCGCATAGCCTCCCGTCTGCATCAGGACCTCCGTCATTTCCTCCTTGCTGAAACCCACGTTCAGGCCGGCCTGCAGGAAGTTGCGGAGCTGGGCGTCAGCGCGCAGGGCGGTCAGTGCGGCGGTGGTGCACACCACCCGGGACTTGAGGTCCAGGCCAGGGCGGAAGAATATCTCACCGAAGGCAAACTGGAAGGTAATCAGCCGGATGTCCGGAGCGAGATCAGTCACTGCGTCGGTGTAGCCTCCGCGGTCCTGCGTGCCCATCAGCCGTTCCCGGAGGTCTCGCCCACGCGCCTCCATCTCCTCGAGGCTGACTTCGGGGACCTCCGTTTGCGGCGGCTCGATGCCCCTCTCCCGGAACGCCTCGTGCGCCACCTCCAGGGAGTTGACCGTTGACGGGAAACCGGCGTAGATGTTGCAGTGGATCAGCGCCTCCTGGATCTCCTCGGCGCTGAGGCCTAGGGTCAGCGCGCTGTGCACGTACGTTTCCAGCTGGGAGAGGCGCTGCAGCGAGGTCAGTACGGCCAGGGTCGCCAGCATCCGGTAGCGGATGTCCAGGCCAGGTCGGGCCCATACTGACCCGAAGATCGACTCCCCGGTGAAGTTCCTCAGCCCCGGAACGCTGGCCGTCGCCCGTGGCCTCCGGCTTGGATACGACCCGTGCTGCATTCGGTCGCGTATCTCGTTGCCCTTGCGCCTGAGTTCCTCGCGACTGCTCATTGATACCTCCGTCCTTATCGGCACAAATTTGCGGCCCAGTATACGCCATGCCGCAAACTGGGGACTCGCTTTGAGTACCGGCTACACCACCCGAAAGTGGGCCTCGGTGGGCACACAGTCGACACCGTTGACGGGCACCACGTCCTGCGGGCAGGCGGAGAACGCGACCACGCAGTCCATTTCGGCCAGCAGCGTGATGTGGTCTCCCGGCCCGCACACCGGGGGTTCGAAACTGACAGAACCGTCCGGTCCAACGGGGATGTTCATGAACAGGTTCCACGGGCTGGGCGTTTCCGGCGGCGTCAGGCCCAGTTCGGCCATCGCGGCGGCCAGGTTGTCGGTGCAGTTATCGTGATAGCCCTCACAGCCCAGCAACTCGTAGCGGTACCGGTCGCAGGCCGACATCAGGGTGTCGTGAATCCCGCCCGAGGTATCCTCCACAACCGTTAGTATCGGGCGCCGGTGGTTGGTCACCATGGACTGTCCCACGTTGGGCATGATGCGCCCCAGCGACGTCCGGCAATGTTCCATGGACATTAACTCGGTGAGGTCATCGCGGCGAAAGGCCCAGGTGTCCACGACCTGCTGCCCGTGCGTGTTGATCACCGCGACCCTCTGGCCCCGGGACACGAATGCCGCCTTGCCCCTCCGGGCCGGAATTGTGATCAGCGATTCTGCAGTCATTTGGGACCTCCTCTGGGCAGGCTGAAGTCTAGTAGATTGCTCAAAAACTGGGAGATGGTACGACTTAACTAATTGTCAACGTAGATCTTAAGAGTTGTTGCGAACAGGATTCCAAGCCCTCCAACAAACGCCACCCAATAAGTTGCTAGCAATAGAACAATCCATATTGGCAAGGCTGAAAATCCGATCCCTTTTCCTTGCAACCCAAGAGTGATTGTCGAGCCTACCGCCACGAGCAGACATACAACAAAAAATCCGAGCTGGATTTTCCAAAGATTCTTAATCACCCTCATAGTAGAATTGATACAAAGGATTACAACCGGAGTTGAAATAGCTTCTTTTCTCATTTTGATATAGTTTTTCCACTTGGCGGATGACAGATCTGCCTCGGCATCAGGAATTGGAATTTCTCTTGCAGCGTAGTCCCTGAGAAGTCCCCACATAAGATTGCCAATTGCATTTGCAGGTGAGAAAATCAGCCCTCCAACGAATGCCCCTATAGTAATTTGTAGCCAAAGTGGTACGTTGGTTTCTGGTTCTAATGGTGAGTTACTTAATATTCCCCAAATTAGCGCACCAAGTAGCGCCGTGAGCGGTAAGGCTGGTAGCAGGGAAAGCAAGACAATTGGTATGGCAATTAACAGTGTTATTTCCACCCTAATTATGTTTTGCGTGATCTGGTAAATGTATCGCCGCTTGAGTGTGCCAAGAAAACGTGCATCCTCCGGTTTTATAAGCCTTTTCATTTTTCTCTCCTTTTCTCCCTACAGCCAGTTAGCGCCATTTGGGTAACGACTTGTAGAATACATAGAATCCAGCAACCATCTCAATCCTCCCGCGCAGAAGGAGAGGGCAACCATGACCAGCCAGCACACCGCAACGAAAGACCAGCTGTCAGAGCGCTCAAACTCCGTGATCGAGGCCGCGAAGCAGGGCCTGTTCGAACTTTCCAGGGATGTTCACGCCCATCCGGAGTTGAACTACCAGGAATTCTACTCCTCCGACGCCCTGGCCGGGTTCCTCGAGAGGCACGACCTCAAGGTCGAGAGGGGCGTTGGCGGCGTCGAGACGGCGTTCCGGGCGGTCATCCCCGGCGGCGGCGGTGGCGGGCCGACCATCGCGGTGCTGGCGGAGTACGACGCGCTGCCCGAGATAGGCCACGGCTGCGGACATAATCTCATCGCCATGGCCGCCATGGGAGCCGCCCTGGGGCTGAAGGCCAACGCACAGGAACTGCCGGGCACCGTGATGGTCATCGGCACGCCGGCTGAGGAGGGCGGTGGCGGCAAGATTCGTCTGCTGGAGGCGGGGGTGTTCGACGGCGTGGACGCCACCCTGTCATCCCATCCCTTCTCCAACCGAACCATCGTACCGGCCACGGCGGCCCGGGGAGAGAGCTGGAGCCTGGCCATGGTCGGCTACCGGTACATGTATCACGGCAGAGCAGCCCACGCAGCAGCGTACCCCGAGGCGGGAATCAACGCCCTGAACGCTGTCATCCACCTGTTCACTGGCATCGACGCCCTGCGCCAACACCTGCGGGACGACGTGCGCATGCACGGCGTGATCACCGACGGGGGCACGGCGCCCAATGTGGTGCCGCAGTTCGCCGCCGCCAATTTCATGCTCCGTTCACGGGACGGCAGGTACCTGAGCGACGAGGTCGTGGGCAAGGTGAGAGCGGTGGCGGAAGGCGCGGCGGCCATGACCGGCGCCCGGCTGGAGGTGGAGGAATTCTACCCGTTCTACGAGAACGTGCAGCCCAACGTGACCCTGGCCCAGGCAATGTCCGCCAACCTCGAGGCATTAGGCGTCCGCTTGGACGAGCCGATACCCGGGCGACCGGGCAGTGGCGCCTCGACCGACTTCGGTAACGTCAGCAAGGCCATGCCCGGCTATGAACTGCGTTACGCCGTCAGCGAGACCCCGGTTCCCTCTCACACCACCGACATGCAGGAGACGGCGGTGACCGACCTGGCCCTGTCCAACGCCCTCCAGGTGGCCAAGGCCCTGAGCCTGACGGCCGCAGACCTGCTGCGCGACGCATCGTTGGTGGAGGCGGCCAAGGCCGAGTACGCAGAGCGCCAAGGCTGACGCTGAACGTTTAGAAACTATCCCAACAGTCCCTTCCCCCTCAGGGGGGAACGTGCATCACAAGTGCCAGTTGCATCAAAAGTCAGTCAACTCGACCGCACTAGGGCGACAGCGCGATAGCAAGGCGGAAGATAAAAGCCCCTGCCTGGTAATGGCAGGGGCTTAGCACTACAGGGGCGTAGCGGCTAGGAGCTCTTTTCTTCCCGCAGGAGTTTCTGAATCTTTTCGAGGTCTTCTTCCGAGACTACCTTAGTAACCGCTGTTAAGATTTTTTGCCGTTCCTCTAGTCGACCTTCTTCCTTTGATTTGTTCTTAAAAATCCTGAGCGTCACCATACTTGTTCTCCCTATACTGAGCGCGGCGATTGCAGTTGCAAACGACACGCCCGACATGTTGCTCGCTACTCCCATAGGGTTCTGTGTCTGCCAATCGTCTCTGAAAAAGAAGACGCTGACCGAGGAAACTAACAAAGAAAAGGTGAACAGCCCGCAGAAAATACCACCCAGTGTCTTGACGTTCTCCCTAACAGCATCGCTGAAGGAGAGAAACCACTTTTTCAGTTCTGTCCCCCCGACGGTCTAGGCCCTTACGGTATAGACCTTAAAATTAATGCTAAGGGATTAGCTAGTCACTGTCAAAGGCCAAAGCATTGGCAGTTTCACTGATAGTCAGCCGAAATCAGGACTTTTGGTGCAAAGCCCCTCCTATCGAGGATGCAACGACCCTTGAGAGTGGGATTTCACCCTCTCCTTTAAAGGAAAGGGGTGCGCCGAAGCTCCCTCACCCCACCGCGGGCAGGACCTCCTCAGTGAACCGCGCCATCTGCTGAGCCTGGTTCGGTGAGGCGAACCGGACGATGAAGTAGTCGGCGCCGCTGGCCTGGTATGCCTGTATCGTGTCGATGCACTTCTGGACCGGGCCGAAGACGCACAGCAGGTTCTTGCTGATGACCTCGTAGGGAATGCTGTAGTACGAGCGCATGTACTGGTCGCCCTCGGCGAGAGCGACGTCATCATCGTTCAGGTTCACGGACACGTACAGGCAGCGTCCTATGCCGGCCGGGTCGCGGCCGAACTCACCGGCGTTCTGCTCGATCCTGTCCCAGCACTGGTCGAACAGGTCGGTGGACGGGACGTTGGTGATCCACGCATCGCCGTACTCGGCCACCCGCGAAAGCCCGCGCTTGACCCAGTTGCTGGAAATCCAGAGGGGGATGGACGGCTGCACTGGCCGCGGCTCCAGCTCCACGTCTTCCAGCGGGTAGAACTCGCCGTAGCTGCTGACCGCCTCCCCCGTCCAGAGGGAGCGCATCACGCGTATGCTCTCCTCCATCCGCGCGGCCCGTTCGGTTATCGGGACGCCGACGGCCGCGTGCTCGTTGATGAACATCTGGTTGTTGCCTCGGCCCGCGCCGAGGCCCAGGACGGTGCGCCCGCCGGATATGCAGTCGATGGTGGCGGCCGCGTGGGCGAGGTGGACGGGATGGCGCAGGGCATTGAGCAGCACGGCAGTCCCGATCCTGACCCGGCTGGTGCGGGCGGCGACGGCTGCCATGGCCGTGAGCGGCTCCATGCGGGGCTTGGAGGTGATGCTGTCGCCAACCCAGACGGAGTCGTAGCCCGCCCGCTCCGCTGTCTCGGCCATCTGCCAGACCTGCTCCACCCTAGGCCCGTTGCTCCCCGCGTATACCAGCACGCCCCGGGTGGGCAGCAGGACCCCGAATTTGTCACCAAGCGCCATTGTGTCCACCTCTCATTGCACAGAAATCCCCTCCCCTGAGGGGGAGGGGGGAACAAGGGGACCCCTAGTCCTCAACCTCGACGATCATTTCGATCTCGATAGGCATGCCGCCAGGGAGCGTGGCCATTCCGACGGCGGACCTGGCGTGGCGGCCCCGATCGCCGTACAGGTTGATCAGAAGGTCCGATGCCCCGTTGGCCACGCGGGGCGTGTCGCCAAAGTCGGGAGTGGAGTTGACCATGGCCAGGAGCTTGACGATCCGGCTCACCTTGTCGAGGTCTCCGATGGCGGCCTTGAGGTTGGTCAGCAGGTTCAGCATGGTCTGCCGGGCGCAGTCGTAGCCCTGCTCGATGGTGACATCGCCGCCCAGCTTGCCCGTGTGCAGCAGACCGCCGCCGGGCAGACCCGGGCCAGTGCCCGAAAGGAACACCAGGTTTCCGGTGCGAACGAAGGGGATGATATTGCCGGCGCCTGGTGCCCGAGGCGGAGGCAGCTCGTAGCCCAGTTCCTTCAGCTTGTTCTCAATTTCTGACATGAGGTGGTTCCTCCTGTTTTCAGCTTGCTTTCAAAGCTTACCTGCGACCCCGCCAATTGTAATCGGTTCAGGGGATGTGGCAACCCGCTGGCGGGAATGGTTCTGGCCTTGGATCTGTGTCTGCCAGGCTCCGCAGTGTTATGCCGGAGGTCAAATGGCGGTTGACGGTAGTTTCTGTACAAATCTAAAACCTTCACACATTTCACATTTTCTGCGCCCGTATTTTCACTCTGATTTCACATGGGCAGGATAAATTGTGCATGTGAGGTTCCCATATAAGACATGTGCGTGAATACAGGATTGAATCATCCGGGTAGGGACGCATACCACCTCACCTTGTTCCGGGGGAACAGGTAAGCCCTATTCATATTCAGGAACAGACAGAAGGGCCAACCATGATAGACGCTCCAATACTCCTTAGGATTTTTCTCCCCCTCTTTCTCGTTTTCGTTTTGGTGGCAACCCTTTGCCGCATCCGTGTCATAAAAGGCAGTCCCAACCTGGGGAGTGCGTTTGCGAGGCCGGGTGTCCTGAAGGGCGAAGTCACGAACCTCGAACTGAACAGTGACGAGCCCGGCACCATCCTCGCAACCTGGGACACGGCGGTGCCTGCCCCCACCGAATACCGGGTCAACTGGGCCAGTTCTATCGGTGAGTTTCCCTCTTACGAGGAAACCCTCGGCAATGCTTATCCGCAGGCCAACGCATTCAGGATCACTGGCCTGGTTGCCGGTGCTGAGTACCACGTGCGAGTAAGGTCCCGCTATCTGGACGAAAACGGTCGCGAGCTGGAGCGCGGGCCCTGGACGCCGATGGCCCGGGTGGTCGTCGCGGGTGGATCCCTCAAGGCTGCGGGTGCGATGGCGTCGGATCCGCTGGACGACCATGAATGCGGCGTAGCAGAGATGCTGGATGAGTCGACCCGTGAGAGAATCCGTGCCTTCGCCCTTCGAGTTCTTCCGGGCAAGGCCACACCGCAGTCGGTCCAGGATGACGTGGGAGACACCGCGTCGGACGGCGACGACTCCCGGTACTCCCTGGCGGGTGTTGCCGATCTAAGCTGAAATCCGCCGAGTTTGAAAAACGATCGGCCGGTCGCTTCCTGGGCTTACTCTCTCCTCATTCCGCCGGGACGGCCTGGGTTCCCCGCGTTTTGCTGCCTCCTGACGCGGGGGACCCACCGGCGGTCCTGCTTGCTTCAATGGGAGATCTTGCTCTGGCCAGCGGGCTTCATACGGCCGCTGCCAACCCATTCCCGGCGCCTACCTGCCCTCCAGGATAAAGTCTGCGGCCCGCTCCGCCATCATGATGATGGTGGCGTTGGTGTTGGCCCGCACGATGTCGGGCATCACCGCCGCATCCACTACACGCAGTGCCGCAACTCCGTGCATCCGGCAGTACTGGTCCACCACTGCCAGCGGGTCTGACTTTGGCCCCATCTTGCAGGTTACCGAGGTGTGACCGGCGATCCCCGCGTTCTGTTGCAGCCAGGCGTCCAGAGCGTCGTCGCTGGCCAGGTCCGCATCGGTGGGTGCCAGTCGCTCCGCCAGCAGCCCTTCGAATTCGGGATGGTCGAAGATTGCAACGGTTCGTCGGACGGCGTCCCGGTATCGTGACAGGTCTCTGGGATCGGTGAGAAACCTGAAATCCAGTTCTGGCTGGACCGACACATCGCTGGACGCTAACGAAAGAACTCCCTGGCTATAGGGGAACTCCAGCCGGCAACCAAAGCGAATGTCCGGTGCATTTGGACTTGGCGGGTAGGATGTGGTCGGCTGTACCTGGATGTCGTTGCGCTCGGAGCCGTCGGCACTGAAACGCAGGCCCACCTGGTTCCGCGGCATGTCGGGCGTGAGCCGGTGGTCCGGATGAGAGCGGAAAACAATGTTGACCGATGGATGGTTCTTCATGCTCCGACCCACGCCGGGCAGATCGTGGACCGGTTCGATTCTGTGGGGTCGCAGCTCGTCCGCGGGGCCCACGCCGGACAGCAGTAGCAGGTGTGGTGAGTGGATGGCCCCGGCGCTTAGGATGATCTCCTCGCCCTCGACGACGAAGGTCTCGCCGCCGCTCTCGACCTCAACTCCCACCGCTCGCAGTGAGTCCGTCGAGCTGCCCTCGAACAGGATGCGACGGGCCAGCACGTTGGCGCGAATGATGAGGTTCATGCGGTGACGACAGGCGTCCAGGTAGGTGATGGCCGTGCTCATCCGCACACCGCCGGGATTGTTCAGGGGCATCGCTCCGACGCCGGTGGCGTCCGGGTGGTTCATGTCCGGGTCGTCGGGGAATCCGGCGTCGCGGCAGGCCTGGTAGAACGCCCGGTGCAGGGGCAGCCAGTCCTCACGGGCATGCCGCCAGGTGGGTATGGGGCCGTCGCTGCCGTGAAAGTCGTCGCTTATGTCCGCGTCCGACTCCAACCTGCGAAAATAGGGCAGGGTGTTCAGGTAGCTCCACTCGTCGTTGCCTGCCGCCACCCACGAATCGAAATCCTCGGGCGCACCCCGCAGCATGATCTGGTGGTTGATGGCGCTGCTGCCGCCGGTGACCCTGCCACGGGCGACGTAGGCCGGTCGGGTCTGCTGCGGCGTCGACTGGCCCACCAGCGACCAGTTGTGGGCCGCTCCCTCCGCAGACGCGGCCTGGAGCATGTCATATTTCAGCTCGTCCGGCAGTTGATCCGGCGGGTAATCCGGACCGGCTTCCAGCAGCAGGACAGTGCGGTCGGGATCCTCAGACAGCCGGTTGGCCAGAACGCACCCGGCCGACCCGGCCCCGACTATGATCACGTCATATTTCATTCCAGCATGCACTCCCGCTCTCTCATTTTTCCCGTCCTTTCCGGGGAAGGTCGGGGCGGGGGCGAAATCTCGCGCCAATTGCGGTTCATCAGTTTCCAAGGAGCGCCCCAGCCTTTCGACAAGCTCAGGGTGAGCCTAACCCTCACCCGAAAGGGGAGGCAACAACTGCGAGACGCTGCCCCGGGCCTTCTTTACGTTTCAATGCGGTAGATCCGGACGGCGGTGTCGTGGAGCATATCCGCCCTCTCGGAAGGACTGTAGCCCGCCGAGAGGCGCTTGAAGGCGTTGTACATCACGTTGTAGGAGAAGGACACCTTGTCCGGCGGGAAGTTGCTCTCGAACATGCAGCGGTCCGGCCCGAACTGCTCGATGGCGTGGTTCATCCACGGCGCCATGCCATCGGCCAGCTCCTCGGAGCCGATGGGAACACTCCGGTAGGGCCAGTCGAATCCCCAGCGAGGCATGCCCATGCCGCCCAGCTTGCAGGTTACGTTGGGGCACTGCGCCACCGCGGCGATGTTTTCCCGCCAGGCCGGGACGATCTCGTCGTCCTTGCCAGCGTAGATGCCCGTGCGGCTCACACCACCGAGGTGGTTGAGGATGATGGACACCTCCGGCACGGCACGGGCGAAGTCAACCAACTCCGGCAGCTGCGGGAACGACATCATGATGTCCAGCGACAGTCCCCTGCTGGCCAGCACTCGGGCGCCGGCGCGGAAAGAGTCGTTGGCCAGGATGCCCGGCGTTTCCCGGTTGTCGATCTCCGGGTCCGGACTCCAGGTCACGTTGTGCCTTATGCCACGGAAGCGGTTGGGACTGGCCGCCTGCAGCGCATCCAGCACCGGGGCCACGCCGTCGCCCAGTTTCAGGTCGGCAGCGCCGATGATGGCCGCGGCGGCCCTCGCCTCGCCGTAGACGCCGCTGGCGCTGGCGGCGGCGAGGCCCTGCACGAACTCCACCTCGCCCACGGGCCTCATCTCCTCGGGCCCCGCGGCCCGGTACATCGACCGCGCCTCGAGGAACACCGTGGAGCGAACATTGTGGCCCGAGTCCAGATCTCCCATCAGCTCGTGCAGCAGGTAGCGCTGGTATGGGATGCTCTGCAGCCGGCGGTCCCAGAAGTGATGGTGTGGGTCGCACAGGGGGATTTCGGGTTCGAGGGGATCTTCCTGGGTCAGTGACAACCAGGCGTTATCTCCGAAAGGCATGCTCTTACCTCCCAAGTTCCGGATGGCCAAGTTTGGGATGGCCAGGTTCAGTATGGGCCGGCGCCATAATACCATTTGGCTGACCGGCCGATGGTCAACCAACCGCCTGAATCAGGATTACCAGGAATATCTGAACTGTGATTCGTGTGATCGGGATGATTCACAGGATTTTGTGCTCCGGCTCTGCTGCGAATCAGGGCAATCCTGTAATCACACGAATCACAGTTCAGACCAGGGCCCAAAGAGAACCTTCAGGCCTTGGACCGAAATACGCAGTGAATCGTGCACCGACGCCGCATAGGACTCTGGTCCGGGGCACGTGTATCATCAGTCACCGTGACTGGTATACGGAATTGGGCCGTTTCCCTCCGCTTTCACGATTTCCGCTTGCTCTGGTTCTCCACCGTGCTCTACTCGCTGGCCACCGGGATGGAACAGGTCTCGGTCGGATGGCTTATCTTCGAGTTGACCGACTCGGAGCTCATGGTGGGGGTGGGAGCCGCGGCGAGAATGGTGCCGTTTTTCTTTTTCGGCATCCTGTCCGGGGCCATCGCCGACCGGTGGGAGCGGCGAACTCTCCTGCGAATAGGGTCCGCAGGCGCCTCAGCCGTGGCGCTGGCCATGGCCCTGCTGCTGCTCGGCGGACTGGACAACGTGTGGGTCGTGATTGGACTGGTCGCGCTGCTGGGCAGCACCTTTGCGTTCATACTTACGATCCGGCAGACGTACACCTACGACATCGTGGGGCCGGAGTATGCCCTGAACGGTCTTGCCCTCGGAGCCATGGCCATGCAGGGCGGCGGCATCGCCGGGTCGCTGGTCTCTGGGGCAGTCATCGAGGCCGTGGGCCCCGGGTGGCAGTTCGTGGCCGCCGCCGTCTGCTACCTGGCGTCGGGGGTGGCAACCCTGGCCATCGCGAACCCCGGGCGCTCCCTGCGGCCGGCTGCTGTATCGATGCTCAGGAACCTGACGGGATACGTCCGGCTGCTGCGCAACTACCGGCTGCTCCTCATTCTCATGGTCCTCACCGCTGCCACTGAGGTTCTCGGATTCACCCACATGACTCTCTTCCCCGTGTTCGCCAAGGAGGTGCTCAGCGTGGGCCCTACAGGGCTGGGCGTGATGACTGCGGGACGGCAGGCTGGCGGTCTGCTGGGGCTGTGGCTGCTGGCCGCGATGGCGTCGGTCAGGAAGAAGGGACTGATGATGTTTGCCACGGCCCTGGGATTCGGCGGCGGCCTGATGGCGTTTTCGGCCACCGGCAACATCTATTCGTTCCTGGGCGTGTTGCTCTTCACCAACGCATGTGCCATGGCCGTGGACACCCTGTACAAGACGATGATGCAGGAAGTCGTATCCGACGAGGAACGGGGTCGGGCCATGGGGTCATGGGTGCTGAGTATCGGGTTCGCGCCCATAGGCCACGTGGGGGTCGGGGCCCTGGCGGGCGCCGTCGGAGCACCGAGGGCACTGCTGATCAACGGCGCCGCGCTGGCCACCATCAGCGTCATCGCCGCCATTGCCCTGCCGCGCATCAGGCGGCTGGAGTGACTGTTTCCTGGCGCGCTGCCCGGCCACTTGCCGCCGGATTTCGTACGACGCACCCGGTTCTAGTCGGGGCGCGCCACTTGGCCCTGGCCCTCTACGACTTTCACCTTGACCACGTCGACGCCGTGATATTTCTGGTGCCGCACCGACTCGGCGAAATGACGCAGCAGCCGGAAGGAGGCCTCGTCCTCCTTGGGGGAAACGTCGCTCAGGAAGGTCAACTGGTCCTGTATGTTTCCGCTCTCGACCTTGGCGGCGAATTCCAGCTCCACCGCGTCGTTTTCGGTCCTAGCCACCAGGGTCAGGCGTCGCGAGGTCCCGGTGAGGTGAGCGTCGCCCGTGGGCATGAGGCTCCACAGCGTCTCCTCACCCACCGCCCGAAGCCTCTGCGTGGCGTGGTAGCTCCAGCCGTTTTTCTTGGCGATGTCTCGCAGGAACCGGTCGATTTCCCGAAGAGCGGAGTCATCCAGGGGAGCCTCGACTTTCTTGGTCCGTGGTCCGGTCAGGTCCAGGAAACAGGTCATCAGCACTGCCGCCAGCGTTCCGGCGGTCAGCCCGTTGTTCAGGAACTGGAGCCAGTCGGACCCCGGCAACCTGTCCAGGATGCCGGAACTGTTCATGGCGAGCCCGATGGAGAATGAAATCCCCACCATCAGGGCCTTCTTCTGGTCCAGGCCGTCCTGTCCCACGGTGCGGATGCCTTCGACGACGTAAGTCCCCATCACCGCCAGCAGGTAGGCGCCCATCACCGGGGCGGGGATTACCAGCAGCACCGCGGTCAGCTTGGGGGAAAACGCCAGCGCCACCAGGGCCGCACCCGCGATGTATCCGACGTTCCGGCTGGCCACCCCCGTCAGGCTGACCAGGGCGCCGCTGGTGGCCGAGTTGATTGTGGTGGGAGGCGAGCCGGCAAGACCGCTCAGCAACACCCCGAAGCCATTGGCATACAGTGATCCCTGCACCAGCCGGTAGTCGGTGGCCCGAGGTTCGCGGCGTGAGAGGCGTTGCACCACCACGCTGTCGCC
The DNA here is from genome assembly GCA_965207865.1 of Dehalococcoidia bacterium. GTDB lineage: Bacteria > Chloroflexota > Dehalococcoidia > Lucifugimonadales > UBA3495 > VXOI01. Next base: position 740,891 of record CBDBNP010000006.1, on the reverse strand, counting down.
CATGTTCTTGACCCCGTTGATCAGTACAACGATGACCACCATGGGCAGGAGTGCGGCAAAAGAATCCAGTGCCGGAATCTCGAAATCGGGGTACCAGGTCCCGGGCAGGCCGACCCAGGGGGCCTCTATCACGTGGCTCAATTCGTACAGGCCGAAGGGAGCGGCAGCCAGGGATCCTGCACCGATTGCAATGAGTGGCGCCCACAGTCTCAAGCCTCCCGAAACTCGCAGCCCCAGCACCACCAGCACGCCGAGGGTGACAACGCCCACGACCACGCCGGCCGAAGGGGTGACTCCCTCGGGCACGGCAGCGATGCGGCCTGCCGCGATGGGAATCACCGTCGCGGCGAGGAGCATCAGGGCCGTGCCGGTGACCACGGGCGTGATGATCCGCCGCACCAGTGGCAGCCAGGTGGCCAGGCCGAATTGCGCCAGTGCCCCACAGACGACCAGCGCGGACAGCAGCCCAGGGCCTCCGGCTTCTAGGGCGGGGACACCAACAACGACCAGGGAAACGCTGGCCGCCGTCAGCAGGACATGGCCGGTGCCGAAGCGCCAGATGCGTCCCGCCTGCAGGGCAGTGGTGCAGCCGCAGATGAGGAATGCGGCAAAGGCGGCCCAGGTCAGGTATTCCGGCGACTGACCCGCCACGAAGGCGGTGGTCGTGATCGCGGTGACCATGGGGGTCAGTACCAGCAGCACCCCCTGGAATCCCGCTATGGCAGCTACCGGGACCGGCGTGGGCTCATCGGGCTCGAAGCGGATTTGCTCGTTTCGTTGATCTAGTGCCAAGTCGGTGAAAAGAGAAGAGGCCCGACGCACTGTGCGGCGCAGGCCCCCGATGTCCCCGAAATACCTGGTCGGATCTCCGTGATCTCCCGAAAGGAGGGTTCGGGAGATGCACTGTGGAGATGAAAAAGACCGAGGCTGCAGAATCGTTGAGGTTGGGCCAACGAATTACATCCACCCTAAAGCGCCTTCGCCCCGTGCGGGAATCCGGCCCCTGCCCAAACCCGCTGGCCCAGCCTCGGTCAGAGAGGACAATAAAGTATCAATAAAAATTATCAGGCAAAGACGCTTGGAATACGGTTGAATTGTACTGACTAAAAATGAAGACCCTATGCAAAATTGCATCAGTTTTGTGAAAGTATTGTGAAAAGTTACAGGTTCATCTGTTGACAATTCATCGATTGCTATAAGGCCATCGTGATGTTCCTGCATCAGGTATTCGGCAACCGGACACTCCGAGGGCTGTCCTGTTACAGCCTCAGGGAATCGGCACCCTGATACATCAGTTCCCGCGAAGACAGTAATGACCAAGGGCAGGTTCCAAGTCCTCTCTCTCCGGGAGAGGCCCAGGGTAGGGGCGTACTACCCTTGCTTGCCTGTGAACGCGGAAGCGGTGCTGGCTTCATATTTGCGGGAGTCGGGAATTTGTCACTCACCCTTTGAGAGGGTGTGTTACTCATCCATTACGAGCCCGTTTTTCATTGTGCGGCGCCGTATCGATCATCCTCGGTAATCCAGAGAACGCCCTCACCCTAACCCTCTCCCGGAGGCAGAGGGGATTATTCGCACACTCTCTGAAGCGATACTGCCCCTTCCCGCCTCCGGCGGGACAGCTACATTGACCGCGCACTCATTCAGTAGGTGAGAGCGCTGTCCGTCCCCTCGGGCAGGTCCACGTCCAGCGCCTGCAGGGTATGGGCCAGCGTGTGGTAGTAGCCGCTGACTACCAGCACGTCCACCACGCCGGCGTCGCCGACCAGCGCTCGCATGGCCTCGAAAGTAGCGTCGGATACGCGGTGCTGCCTCAGCACTTCCAGCACGAACTGCACCACCGTCGCGTCGTCGGCGTCAAACCCCGCCGGGGCCCGGTACTCGTGGATGGCGGCGATGGTCTCTTCCGAGATACCCGCCTGCCTGGCGCCTGCCTGGTTGACCGTCCACACGTACTTCCCGCAGGCTTCGCGGGCTGCGGTCAGCACGGCCAGGGCCTTGATGCGCGGCGGCAACGGTGTCTCGTAGCGGGCGTATCCGCCCAGGCCGGCCATGGCACCTGCTGCCTGCGGGTTGTTCAGGATCGCGGCGTAGTTGCGGGCCACGCCCCCTCGGGAGGTCTCGATCTCGTCCCAGATGGCCTGCCCGGCGGCGTCCATGCCTTCGCGTGTGGCATAGGGTACTCTGGTCATTTTCGTTCTCCTGTAAGTTCCCTCTCCTTGATAGTCCCCTCTCCCGCAGGGAGAGGGGTAAGGTGAGGGCGTCTTCCATTATTGTCTGAATCAGGATTTTCAGGATTAAAGGATTCACCGGATTGAAACCACTATCCTGAAAATCTCCTAATCCTGAAAATCCTGATTCAGACAGAGAGGAATGACCACAATAATACAGTAGGGGCGCACAGCTGTGCGCCCCTGTGGTGTCGTTGCAGACAGAATTGGCGTGGGCGATTTTACGCCCTCACCCTAACCCTCTCCCGGAAGGAGAGGGGATTTCGCTAGTCGGCGGCCTGCGCCAGTCCGGACGGCTCGCCGTTCTTCTCCCAGAGGCTCTCCAGAACGGCATCGGGAGACATGGGGAGCTTGGTCATCCTCACGCCCACCGCGTCATAGATGGCGTTGGCGATGGCGGCCATGGGAGGCACAATCGGCACCTCGCCGACGCCGCGCACGCCGTATGGATGGCCGGGGTTGGCGACCTCGACGATCACGGTCCCGATCATCGGGAGGTCGAGGCTGGTGGGCATCCGGTAGTCGAGGAAGGAGGAATTCTCCATTCGTCCGTCCGCGTTGAAGCGGTACTCCTCGTTGAGGGCCCAGCCAATGCCCTGTACGACGCCGCCCTGGATCTGGCCCTCCACGTAGCTGGGGTGGATGGCCTTGCCGACATCCTGGATGGCGGTGAAGTCGAGGATCGTGACCTTTCCTGTGTCGGGGTCCACTTCCACGTCCACAATGTGGGTGGCGAAAGCGCCGCCGGCGCCGCGGGGGTCAACGCTGACCTGCGCGGAGATTGGCCCGCCGGTGCGGTTCAGTTGCCCGGCCAGTTCCTTGAAGGTCATGCTCAGTTCCTGGTCGGAAGCGTGCTGGAACACACCGTCCACTAGGTCCACGTCGGTGACGTCGACATCCCAGATGCTGGCGGCCCGCTCGATCATCTTCTGCTTGATTTCCTGCGCGCACTCGTAAGCGGCCCAGCCGGTGGCGAAGGTGGTCCGGCTGCCGCCCGTCAGGAAGGTGTAGCCGACGCTGTCGGTGTCGCCAACGCTGGGGTCAACGTCCTCGGCGGGGATGCCCAACACCTCTGCTGCCTGCATGGCGATGGAGGCGCGGGTGCCGCCGATGTCCGTGGAGCCTTCCACCAGCGAAATGGTGCCGTCGGTCTGGACGCTGATGGCGGCGCTGGACTGCAGCCCTATGTTGAACCAGAAGCCCGAGGCCACGCCGCGGCCGCGGTTGGGGCCCTCCAGCGGGCGTTGGTACTGCTCCGACTCACGGGCGGCCTCCAACTGCTCGATGTTGCCGACCACAGGGAACACCGGACCGTCAACGCGGCGGGTGCCCTCCTTGGAGGCGTTGCGGAGGCGGAACTCGATGGGGTCGATGCCAAGCTTCTCCGCCAGTTCGTCGACGACGGTTTCGCCGGCGAAAGCGGCGATGGGCGCGCCCGGTGCCCGGTAGGCGGCCACTGGTGGCTTGTTGGCCACGACGTCGTAACCGTCAACCCGGCAGTTTTCGATTTCGTAAGGGGCGAACATGCACTGCGCGCCCGCAGTCACCGGGGAGCCGGGGAAGGCGCCGGCGTCAAAGGCCAGCATCGCCTCTGCAGCCACTATCTTGCCGTCGTTGGTGGCGCCCATCTTGACGTGCATATAGGAGCCGGAGGTCGGGCCGGTGGCCTCAAAGACCTCGGCGCGGGACATAGCTGACTTGACCGGCGCGCCGGCCTTCCTGGAAAGCAGCGCGGTCAAAGGCTCGAGGTAGATGGGAATCTTCCCACCGAAGCCGCCGCCGATCTCCATGGGAATCACCCGGACCTTGGAAACGGGCAGGTCCAGCACCCCGGCCAGGGCATCGCGAGTGGTGAATGCGCCCTGCGTGCTCACCCAGATGGTCAGTTCGCCGTTGTTGTTCCAGAAGGCCGCGCCGTTCTGCGGTTCGATGTAGCCCTGGTGAACGGTGGAGGTCGAATACTCTTTCTCCACGATCACGTCGGCAGCGGCGAATCCCTGGTCCAGGTCGCCCTGCTCGTAGCGGAAGTGGGTGGCGATGTTGCTGTGCTTGTCGGTCGCCTCGCCCAGCTCCGTTGTGGTCTGGTCCTCGTGGAGCAGTTCGGCGTCATCCGCCATCGCTTGGCGTACCTCTGTGGCCGCCTTGAGGACCTCGTATTCCACCTCGATCAGTGCCAGCGCCTGTTCGGCATCGTGGGCGCTGGTGGCGGCGACAGCGGCGATCGGGTGCCCCTTGTAGAGCGCCTTATCTTTGGCCATCACCTTGCGGGCGGCGGCGCTGTCGGTGGGAATGTCCTTGCCGGTGATCACGGCGCGGACGCCGCTGGCGGCCTCGGCTTTGCTGGTGTCGATGGACTTGATGCGAGCGTGGGCGTGCGGGCTGCGTAGCACCTTGGCAAAGAGTGTCCCTGCCGAGTCGTAATCGGCCCCGTACTTGGCCCGGCCGGTTACCTTGTCGGTGCCGTCATGCCGCACCGGACGGGTTCCCACAACCTTGAATTCGGTGTTGGACAGGACGATGTTGGATGCCATTTGAATCCACCTCATGCGGAGATTGGAAGTAGACGGTTACTCTGATCGCGCAGGGCCTTTTTCGAGAACCCCACAAAGCAAGGGGATTGTACCACAGGGTTGCCAATGCGGTGTTAGAATATCGGCAGCCCTTTTCGAGGTGGAGAGTGTGATGGATTTCAGCGAACTCAGGGAAGTTGAACTGCGGGAAGCATGGCCGGACGAGGTGGCCGATTTTACCCCTTGGCTAGAGGACAATCTGCAGCGGTTATCAAGGGTTATCGGCATGCCCCTTGAACCAGACCACAGCCAGGTTTCGGTGAACGGCTTCACGGCCGACGTGCTGGCGACATTTCCGGTCAACGATAGTCGGGTGGTGATTGAGAATCAGCTGGACGGCACTGATCACGCTCACCTGGGCCAGATATTGAGCAATATGGCCCGCCTGGAGGCACAGACCGCCATCTGGGTGGCCAGGGAGTTCCAGCCCGCCCACCTTTCGACGATCCGCTGGCTAAACATAAACACCCCGGGCGATTTCAATTTCTTTGCCGTGAAGCTCCGCGCAGTGCGGATTGGTGATTTCCCGGCGCCCATCGCCCCGATTTTCGAGGTTGTCGCTCAGCCCCACGACTGGGACCGCCGCATGCAGGCCATCGACCGCGCGGCCCAGAGCCCGAGGCGGGTCAACGACCGGCTGAGCCGTCTGCGACGAAAGCGCAGCGATTTCTGGCAGGCCTACGCCGAACAGTTCCCCGGCGAGGTGAATATCGCCCAAGACCACTCCCACAGCAACATTTATCATTCCGTGGGCGGAGCGCTGCTGTCCCAGTACGTCGCCGACGGCAGCGTGGGCATTTACTTGGTGGAGCAGAGCCGGGACTACGACCGGGAGACGGTGCGGCTGATCTCGTCCTACATGGAAGGACTGCAGCTGAACCTGGGCGGCTCATCCGACGATCTGGCCATCGACACCAACAACCGCGACAACTGGCCCGACATGATCGAATGGCTGCACGGCAAGCTCGCCGACTACCGTCAGGTCATCGAGCGTTACTCGACCGGCATAGTGGACGAAGTCCCCGAGCTCGAGCCTGCGGACTTCGAGTAGCCGGCGCTTGAGTCTCTCTCGAGTCCTCCCTCTCCCTTGTGAGAGAGGGAGGACCGATAGTCCGCCGGACAGTCACCGCCGTCTCGGGATAGTTTGTCAATTGACCCGGCAAGACCATCCTCCCCTTTTGCCAGCTAAATGAGCCTTTTGTGGAGAAGACTATGCAGCCACTGTCCGGCATTCGGGTCTTGGCCGTAACCGTGTACCTGGCCGGGCCCTTCGCGTCAATGAGCCTGGCCCGCCTCGGGGCCGAGGTCATCAAGGTGGAGATACCCGGGCGCGGCGACCCGGTGCGCGGCAACGGCCCCTTCGCCGGACCCGAGGGCACTCACGCCCAGCGCAACTCCGACGAGGACATCTCCACCCGATTCCTCAAGCGGACCCAGGGCGTCAAGAGCGTCACTCTCGACCTGAAGACGGAGCGCGGCAAGGAGTTGTTCCTCGAGTTGGCCAAGGAGAGCGACGTGGTGCTGGAGAACCTGGCGCCAGGCTCCCTGCGCCGCGCCGGGCTGGGCTACGAGGAAGTTGCCGCCGTCAACCCGGGCATTGTCTACGCCTCCATCTCCGGCTACGGTCAGACTGGTCCCTACAAGGACAAGCCGGCCCACGATCCCCAGATCCAGGGCATGAGCGGCGTTATGGACATAAACGGCGAGGAAGAACGGCCGCCTGTGAAGGTGGGGTTCTACATCGGCGACCTGGTGACGCCCATGTTCGCCTGCTACTCCATCCTCGCCGCCCTGCGCGAGAGGGACCGCACCGGCCAGGGGCAGTACCTCGACGTTTCCATGATGGACACGCTGGTCTCCCTGATGTTCATGGAGAACCTGGAGGAGAGCATTGATGCGGGCTTGCCCCTGCGCACCGGCAACATCAGCCGCAGCGGGCCGACCGGACTGTACAGTCCCGTTGGCGGCGACATTTCCATCACAGTCACCAGCGACGACCAGTGGCGCCGCATGTGCAACGCCCTCGAGTGCCCGGAACTGCTGGACGACCCGCGGTTCGACACCTACGTCAAGCGTACTGACAACGTGGAGGAGGCGCGGCAGGAAATCCAGGCTCGCATCGGCCCGATGACCCTGGACGATGCCATACAGTGCCTTGAGGCCCACGACGTTCCCTGCGCGCCGGTCCGCACCGCCGAGCAGGTGATGAACGACCAGCATTTCTGGGACCGGGGCAGCCTTGTCCCCATGAATCACGGCGCAATGAACGAGCCGGTGGAAGGCGCGGTGGCTGCCGGGTTCCCCGTGCGGTTCTCCGGAGGCGAGCTGCCGCCGCTGCCCGGCGCGCCGACCTTGGGCATGCACAACGAAGAGGTGTTCCAGAAAATCCTCGGCCTCACCGACGAACAGGTCGAGGAACTCAAGTCCCAGGGCGTCGTCTGAAAATTCCCACCCATTGATGTAGCATCGCACAAGTCCCCTCCCCATTGATGGGGGAGGGTTTAGGGTGGGGGTGAATACACGGCAGGAAAACCCATACCCCTTGGAGGAAGCCGAGTGAGGTTCAACGCCAAACCCATCCGGACCGAGCTGTTCGTTCCGGGCAACAAGGAAGACTGGATGCGACGGGCGCCGCGCTTCAACGCCGACGCCTATATTCTCGACCTTGAGGACTCGGTTCCTGTCCCCGAGAAGGCCGCAGCCCGCGAGTCTGTGGGCCGCATGGTGCAGGAACTGGGCGAGGCGGGGCAGAACATTGTTGTGCGAGTCAATCGCCTCGAGACCGGCCTGACCGGCGAGGACCTGGAGGCCGTGGCTGGCCCCCATTTGTACTGCGTGCTGCTGCCCAAGGTGGAGGGCCCCGAGGACGTGGTCGAGGTCGACGTCCTCCTGCGCCACATCGAACGCAAAAAGGGCCTGGAGGTCGGCAAGATATTCATCGATCCGGCCTTGGAGACGGCGTCCGGAATCCGGCAGTCCTGGGAAATCGCCAACGCCTCGCCCCGCGTCGCCCACATGGGCGCCAGCGGCGGCAAGGGCGGCGACACCGCCCGGTCCATCGGGTTCCAGTGGACCCCCGAGGGCATGGAGACGCTGTTCCTCCGCTCCAAGGTGCTGGTGGACGTCCGCGCCGCCGGCATCCCCTACCCCATGAGCGGCGGCTGGATGGACATCCACGACCTGGACGGCCTGCGCAAGTCGGCGCAGCAGGCCAAGCAGCTGGGCTACACCGGCATGCACCTGATCCACCCCTCGCACGTACCCGTGGTCAATGAGGTGTTCACCCCCACGCCCGAGGAGGTGGCCCACTACAAGGGCCTGATCGAGGCGATGGAGGCCACCCGCGCCCAGGGAGGCGCCGCAGTCACTTTCGGCGGCGACATGGTGGACATCGCCCACGAGGAGACCGCCCAGGCAATGCTGGAGATCGCCCGCGAGATGGGGGTGGCAGGGGCATGAGCGACCCTTCAGCCGCGCAGCGCCCGTTTAACGCGGAGCATTCCCGCTGGCTGCCCCTCGAAGGCTGCGTTAACTTCCGTGACCTGGGCGGCTACCGTAACTCGCAGGGGCAAACGGTGCGATGGCGTCGGCTCTTCCGCAGCGACGCCCTGCAGGATATGACATCCGCAGACACCACCCTGGCCGTCGACGATCTGAACGTTCGGCTGGTGGTCGATCTCCGCAACACCAACGAGGCCGAGCGCGACGGCCGGGGCCCTCTGCAAGATTCATCGGCCGGGTACCGTCATTACCCACTCCTGGACGCAAGAGGAGCGATCCCCCCGTTTACCGGCGGCGACATGGCGGGGCGGCTAACGACCACTTACCAGTGGCTGGTCCGCAATTCCGGAGAGGGCGTGGCCGAGGCCATCACCTCCATCAGCGACACCATCGAGGCCGGAGGCGGGGCCGTCTTTCACTGCAGTGCCGGCAAGGACCGCACGGGACTGCTGGCCGCCCTGATCCTAGAGGTGCTGGGCGTGGACCAGGAAACCATCGCAGCCGACTACATGCTGACCATCGAGGTTGTCGACGGCATAGTCGAGCGGATAAAGGGCATCGAGCAGGGTTCATCCCCCACCGCCGAGACCCTGTCGCCTCAGCCGGTGGCGTTCCAGGCATACCAGGACACACTGCGAGAGGAATTTGGTGGCGCCGAGGCATTCCTCCTGAAGCACGGAGTCACCGCCGAGACCTTGGCATCCCTGCGCCGGAACCTGCTGGAGTAACTTCCGCGCCCTTGGCGTTGAAATAAATCGCGAACTTTGAGGAGCCGCAAAATGGCCAACTACGTCCTGGTGCATGGATCCGGACACGGCGCTTGGTGCTGGCAGCGCCTAGTCCCGTTGCTCGAGGCGAAGGGACACCATGTGGTCGCCGTCGACCTGCCCGGCAACGGCCATGACGATACGCCTCTCGGCGACGTGACGCTTGAGACCTACGCCGAACACGTCTGCAAGGTGCTGGACTCCCTGGACGGTCCGGCGGTGCTGGTGGGGCACAGCCTCGGCGGCATATCCATCAGCCGTGCGGCGGAACTGCGGCCAGACCGGGTGGCCGTGCTCGTGTACCTGACGGCGGTCTTGATTCCCGACGGCGCAACTTTCATGGGGACGGTTTCCGGGGAATCCGACCTGCAGCAGGCATTGCAAGAGCGGACATCCTGGAACCTGGCCTCGGACCGCAGCCACGTGGTTTACAAGATGGAGCAGACGCAAAATCGCTTCTACAACGACTGCTCCGACGAGGACGTGGCCTGGGCGCAGTCCTTGGTTGTCCCGCAACCCGTTGGCCCGCTGGTCAGTACCATGCGGCTGACCGATGGCAACTTTGGCCGTGTCCCTCGCGTCTACGTCGAGTGCTCGCAGGACAACGCAGTGTCGCCTGAATTCGCCCGCGAGATGTACTCCGAGCTTCCCTGCGCCGAGGTCATAACGATGGAGACCGGTCACTCGCCATTTCTGAACAGGCCGGAAGAACTGGCGCAGCATCTTGACGGCGTGAGGCGCCACGCAGCGGTGAGCCTGGGAGCATGACCTACGGCCTGCTCAACGGCCTGCGTGTGCTGGAGTTCGGCGAGTTCATCTCCGCGCCCTACTGCGGCAAGCTCTTGGCTGACATGGGCGCGGACGTGATCAAGATCGAGCGCTCCGGCACCGGCGACTGGGCCCGCGACTACGGCCCCTGGCCTGGCGACATCCCCCACCGGGAGCGCAGCGGTCTGTTCCTCTACCTCAACGCCGACAAGCGTGGCGTATCCCTCAACCTCGAGACCCCGACGGGCCGCGAGATCCTGGCTGGCATGGTGTCGCGCGCCAACGTGCTGGTACACAACCTGCACCCCACGGAGATGGACCGTGTTGGCCTCGACTACGAGACCATTTCCTCCCACAACGCCGGCTTCGTGATGGCCTCCATCACCCCCTTCGGTCTGACCGGCCCCTACCGCAACTGGAAGGCCTACGACATCAACCTGGCCGCGGGTGGGGGCATCTGCGAGGGCCTTGGCAGCCCCGACCGCGAGCCGCTGACCTTCGGCACACCCGAGGTGGGGTACTTCGCCGGTGCCGCTGCTGCCTCTGCCATCGTCATGGCCCTGCTGGCCCGCGACAATTCGCTCCCTCTCCCAGCGGGAGAGGGTAGGGGTGAGGGAGAAATCCCCGCTGCCCGCGCCGGCCAGCACATCGACATCGCCGAAATCGAGTCCATGGCCGGGCTGTACAACGGCCCCGAGGCCCTGATGGCGGTCTACCAATGGCGCGTCACCCGCCGCACCGGCCACCACGCCCTGGACTTCCCCTACCCAAACTGCATTCTGCGCTGCAAGGACGGGTTCATATTCGTCGGCTCGCCCGAGGGACGGCAGTGGCGCCGCCTGCTGGAGTTGATGGGCACGCCCGAGTGGTCGCAGGAGCCGCGCCTCCGCAACCGCACCGTGATGAACAACGAGTATGCCGACGAGGTGGACGGCTATGTCGAGGAGTGGCTGCTGCAGCACACCAAGGCCGAGCTGTTGGATCTGGCCCTTGAGCACCGCATCCCGCTGGCGCCCGTGCGCGGCTTCGACGAGGTGCGCCACGACCCCAGCCTGGCCACGCTGTTCCGCGATGTTGAGCGGCCGGACACCGGTCCCGTCACCCTCCCTGGGCCGCCCTACGAACTGTCCGGCGCAGAGGTCTCACACTCCAGACCCGCCCCGACGCTGGGCCAGCACAACAGCGAGATCTACGCCGGCGAGCTGGGCTACACCCCCGAGGAAGTGGTGCAGCTCTACCGCCTAGGCATTGTCTGACGGGTTTCGATTATATGCAGGTGCCGGGATGACGCAGCAGACGAACACACAACGTGGTCCCCTCCACGGCTACCGGGTCCTCGACTTCGGCTGGGTGCTGGCCGGCGCCGTTCCTGGCATGATCCTGGCCGACATGGGCGCCGAGGTCATCAAGGTGGAGACCCGACAGCGCATGGACTACATGCGACTGGGCCGCCCCATAATCGGTGACGAGCCCGACCCGGAACAGAATCCCATGTTCCACAACGTGAACCGGGGCAAGCGCAGCATCACCCTCAACACCACCCAACCCGAGGCCGTGGATCTGGCCCGCCGGTTGGCTGCCGAGTGCGACGTGGTCATCGAGAATTTCTCGCCGGGCGTGATGCGGCGCCTTGGCCTCGACTACGACACCCTCAGCCGAGACAACCCGCGCCTGGTGATGGCCTCGATCACATCCAACGGCCAGACCGGCCCCCTGCGGGACCTGCGGGCCTACGCCCCCTCCATCGGTGCCCTGTCGGGCCTTGACAGCACCATGGGCTACGAGCCGGCGGAGGGCGAGACCGGGCGGCCGCTGGGGCTGAAGCACGCCTACGCCGACCTGACCGGAGCGCTGCACGCCGTCTTTGCCATTGTGTCCGCGCTGCACGAGATAAAATCGACCGGCGCCGGCCGCCACATTGACGTGTCCATGCTGCGGGCCACCGTGGCCACCATGGGCGTCGGCCTGATGGAATATGAGCTGACGGGCAGAACGCTGAAGACGCGGGGCAACTACGACCCCGTGATGGCCCCCTACGGCAACTACTCTTGCAGCGGCGACGACGAGTGGGTGTCCATCGCCGTACGCACCGAAGAGGAGTGGCGCGGCTTGGTGGTGGCGATGGGAAATCCGGAGTGGACAGCAGAGCCCCAATTCGCCAGTCGCTACGCCCGGCTCAATAACCGGAACCAGCTGGATGAACGGCTGTCGGGGTGGACGAAAGAACGCCCGGCGTGGGAGACAACGGAGCTGCTGCAGTCTCACGGAGTGGCGGCCTTTCCCGTGCTGGACGCCGAGGGTCGGCTGTTCAACCCCCACTTCCGGGAGCGGGGGCTGTATTCTGACATCGAGCATCCTGCGCTGGGGTCGGAGCCCATCTTCAACCTGATGTGGCAGATGAGTGGCACTCCGCCCCGCATCCAGCGGCACGCCCCCCTGTTGGGCGAGCACAACCGCGAGATCTTCTGCGGACTATTGGGCCTGGACGAGGCAGAGCTGGCCCGCCTGGAGGAGGAGCAGGTAATCTGGTAGCTGAGAGCTCATACATCCCATTCCCGCTAAGGCGTTAGGATGAGCACAAATTTTCAGAATCAGGATTCACAAGATTAGAGGTTTTTCAGGATCGAGACAGAATCATCTGGTAAATCTTTGAATCCTGATAGGACTTACGCAACTGCGAGCTATCCCCTCTCCCTCTGGGAGAGGGTTATGGTGAGGGCGTACTCTCCACCTAAGTAACTCCCATTCTGAAAATCCTGATTCTGACAAATGAAAGAAATATTGGAGCAACCATGACCAGCCAGAACGAACGTGAACGAGTTGTCGATACGCTGCCCGAGGTCGAGGACGGCATAACCCCCGAGGCCATCGCCCGCGCCAAGGCCATGATCGGCACCCGCATGCGCACCGAGAACTTCGTGCGCGATGCCTCCCTCGGCGCCCTGCTGAACTTCGTCAACGGTATTGGTGACACCAACCCCATATTCCGCGACCAGGAATACGCCGCCTACTCCAAGTACGGCTCCATCATCGGCCATCCCTGCGCTCCGTACATGCGCCACTGGTCCGGGCGCACCCGCTGGGGCCTCCCGGGCGTTCACGGATTTTTCGCTGGCAACGACTGGGAGAATTTCCGGAACATCCGTCCCGGCGATGCGGTCAACTGCGTCGAGCGTGTGCTGGACGTGCAGGAGCGCCAGAGCCGCTACTCCGAAACGTTGGTGATCCAGTTTGTGGAGACCACCTACACCAACCAGCGCGACGAACTGGTGGCCCGCATCGTCGGCTGGTGCACTCGTCACCAGCGCCGCGCCTCCCGCGAACGCGGCAAGTACGCCAGCGTCCCCCGCCGCCACGAGTACACCCCCGAGGAACTGGAGGCAATTGACCAGCAGGTGCTGGCTGAGAAGGCCCGTGGTGGCCAGCCCCGTTACTACGAGGACACCAACATCGGCGATGAGCTCGACCCCGTCGTGCGCGGCCCCCTGTCTCTGCAGGACGTCTCGGCCTTCCTGGTGGGCACCGGACGTTCCAGCGCTCACGGAGTGCTGCTGCGGGAGGCTCTGAGGCACCCCGACCACTTCTTCCGCAACCCCGAGGCCGGGGGCGGCATCGAATACACCGGCATCGGGCACCTGCGCGACTCAGTGGCCGAGGCCGTCGGCGTTCCCGGCGCCTACGACTACGGCCCACAGCGGGTCTCGTGGATGGGAACACTGGTCACCAACTGGATGGGCGACGATGCCTTCCTTAAGCGGCTGCGGGTCGAGTGCCGCCGCTTCAACGTTTACGGGGACACGCAGTGGTGCAAGGGCCGGGTCATCGGAAAGCACGTCCACAACGGCGCGCCGCTGGTGGACCTGGAAATCTGGGCCGAGAACCAGCGGGGAGAAATCACCGCGCCCGGACAGGCCACTGTGATGCTGCCCTCCCGGGACCCGCGCCTGCCCTGGTTCACCGACGGCCACCACCTGAACCTGCGCGACGTGGCTCACAGCGAGCAGATGCCGCCCATCCTGCCCGAGTAGCGGGACCGATTAAGCACGAATGCCGGAGTACCTCCCTTGTCCCTTTCTTGGAGGCACCGTCGAGGTAACCGACGAACGGTATGGCCATGTTCTTGCTGGGCATGGTGATCTTGTCGTTGGTCACTGGGATCGAGTAGCAGCGACCGTGGAAAGCCCGGATTTGGTGATTCGCAGCAACCAGCGAAATTACGGAAGGGTCTTTTGCAGATGGTATGATGACCTTACAAAGTATGTCTTTGTGGTGGTCATGAGTGACGCTGATGGACGCCACTGGTTGGTGACTTGCTACATGACGAGGAATACTCCGAAGGGAACAGTCTTATGGGCGCAGAATTGACGTTTCAATATCAACAAGACGCGGACATACTCGTTATAGCGCAGTGTCCGTCTTACATTGGGCAGGACGAGAATGAAATAGACGACTTGGTCTGCGCTAGGTCGAACCTGTGCACTGGCGAGATTGAGTCCATAGAAATTGTATTTTTTGAATCTCGGCTCAAACGGAAAGGGGAGATTACCTTGCCCGTTGACACCGGATTCTCGGTTGCTGGCTCTGTTGCCCCAGACAAACCTGCGCGAACTCGGGCAAGTGAGGGCCCCCTGATTCTGAAATATGACCAGCCGAGCGACTCGCTGAATCTGTTCAGGACTCACCCCTACCCGGAACAGCGTTCACGCCAGGTTGCACAGGAGCTGTTCGCCGGTCTGAACCCCGACACGGAAGAAATCGAACGCCTGGAAATCCGTTCCTTCAAGGCCCGCATGGAGCGCGATGGCCAAATCGTCCTGCCCATCGAGGCCACCCTCCGGCTGGCAGAGCGAGCCGTTGTAACGGACTAGCGAAGAGGTGTAGAGGACTTGGGCAGGACGTATGTAGAGGCCATCATCTTCGGCCCTGCCGACAGCAGAAGATACTCCTTTCTGGTCGATACCGGCGCGGCCCTGATGGGATTGCCCATTGAAGAAATCGAGGCCCTCGGTTTGTCCATGGTGCCCGACGGACAGACCAGGTTCCTGACCGCGACAGGAGTCGTTGAGCTTGATACCTACTCCATTACTGGCAGGTTAATAGTCGACCGGCCCCGTGGCAACGGGTTTACCGCAATGGTAGCCCCTGCGCCTATACCATTGATCGGTTATGAACGTCTTCAAAATATGAGACTGCGAGTGAACCCCGTGTCGGAACAAGTTGAAGACGTTCCGGACGATGAAGTGAATCACCCGCCATACTTTCTATGACCGCCGCCGCGACCAATTCCCCCACCGCGCTGTCCGGCCTGCGCGTGC
Organism: Dehalococcoidia bacterium; assembly: GCA_965207865.1. Lineage (GTDB taxonomy): Bacteria > Chloroflexota > Dehalococcoidia > Lucifugimonadales > UBA3495 > VXOI01. The sequence continues at coordinate 725,739 of CBDBNP010000006.1, read as the reverse complement.
TGGAGCTGGGAAGCCTTGTGACCGCGCCTTGGTGCGGCAAGCTGCTGGCATCGCTGGGCGCGGATGTTGTGAAGATCGAACCCCCCGTGACCGGCGACCCGTCGCGGCGCCGTGGCCCCTTCCCCGGCGATGACCCCCACCCGGAGCGCAACGGGACGTTCTTGTACCTGAACACCGGCAAGCGTGGCGTAACGCTGGACGTTGACGATCCGCAAGGCCGCGAGATGCTGCGGCAGCTGGCATCTCACTCGGACGTCGTCATACACGACTCGTCGCCGTCCCTGGCGGAATCGAGGGGCCTGGTGCGGGAGGCTCTCGCGGAGCTCAACCCAGCCCTCATCGTCGCCGCCATCACACCCTTCGGCTCCAGCGGCCCCAACGCAGAATATGCCGCCCACGACGTCAACGTTTTCCACGCCGGCGGTGAGGGCAACCTGCTGCCAAACGGCCTGGCCCTGGACACTTTTCCCGACCGTGCCCCCATTGCCGCCGGGGGAATGATGGCGTCTTACCAGGGCGGACTGACCGCTGCAGTGGGCATCCTCGGCGCCGTAGTGGCCCAGTGGGCAAATGGGACAGGGCAAAGCGTGGACAGCTCCATGCAGGAAGCGCAGCTCGCCATCGGGTACATGCCCATCCAGAGGTTGGAGGCGGAGGGGTTCGTGGAGACACGTTTCTCCCGTTTCTTTCGCGTCGGGGGCGTTCTGCCCGCCGCTGACGGCTACGTGGAGTTGCTCACCCTTGAGCCTAGACAGTGGGAGGGGCTGTCGCGCCTCCTGGGGGACCCCGAGTGGGCCAGCTCCGAGAAATTTCGGGATCCGGCCACCCACGGGCCGGAAATCAACCAAAACCTGCGTCAGTGGACAGTGCAACACACGAGGCAATCGCTGTACCGTGAGGGTCAGGCCCATGGCGTGCCCATCGCCCCCTACCTGACACCCGCCGAGGTGTTTGACAGCCCTCAACAGCGGGAGAGGGGCTATTTCCAAGAGATAACCCATCCCGAGGCGGGCACTTTCGACTACGCTGGCCTGCCTGTCCGGATGGGCGAGACTCCGCCGAGCCTGAAACGAGCCCCGATGCTGGGCGAGCACAATGCGGAGGTATTCGGCTCCATGGGGTATACACCTGAGGAACTCACCTCGCTGGCAAGAGCCGGGGTCGTCTGATGCTTAGCGGTGGTTGGTGATATCAGTGGCCATCAGCCTCTACATCCTCATGGCGTTCATCGCCCTGATAATGATCCTTGAAGTGCTCAACGGCAGCGTTGATCATGCGCTGAACGTGTATGGCCTGGAGCCTCGCGTCACCAGCGGGCTTATCGGCATTCCCGTCAGTCCGTTCCTGCACGGCAGCTACCTGCACGTCCAGTCCAACGCCGTCGCGTTGCTGGCGCTGGGGACGTTGGCGGTCATTCGCAGCGGCACCAGGTTCCCCTGGATCTGCCTGGTTATCATCCTCGTGGGGGGCGTGGGAGTCTGGCTGTTTGGCCGGCCGGCTATTCACGTTGGTGCCAGCGGAGTGGTCTTCGGGTTGTTCGGGTACCTGCTGGCAAGGGGCGTGATTGACTTCAGCATCCTGTCCGTTTTTGTTGCCCTGGTGGTGGCTGTCGTGTTCGGGTGGATGGTGGTCTCCGGCGTCGTGCCCGCCAACGAATATGTGTCATGGGAGGGACACCTCTGCGGACTGGCTGCCGGGGCGCTGGCTGCGGTAATCGTCCCCGGGACCAGCGAGGCCCAGAGGTCGGAGGGACTGCGACAGCTGCAGCGTTGACCTCCGGCGTGTTTCCCGCTACAACATCCCGCTACGGAGAATGACGGATGGATTCCGCAGGCAAAGACAGCACAGGCAGCAGCAAGGGACCATTGGCGGGCATACGGGTGGCCGATTTCTCGGTGCATGCTGCCGGTCCCTTTGCCGGGCTGATGTTGGCCGAAATGGGCGCGCAGGTAATCAAGATTGAAAGTTCGGCCCGCCTCGACATTACCCGGCGCCCCCACGCCATGTACGGCAAGCCTCCCTCCAGTTTCGAGCAGATCAATGCCAACAAGATGTCCGTCTGCCTGAACCTCAAGGAGCCAAGGGCGGTGGAGCTGGCCCTGGAACTGGTTGGCAAATCCGAGCTTGCCCTGGAAAATTTTCGTCCCGGAGTTATGCAGCGTCTCGGGCTCGGCTACGAGGCAATGAAAGAGGTGCGCCCCGACATCATCCTGGTATCGCTGTCATCCAACGGCCAGACCGGGCCGGAAAGCAACTACGCCGGATACGCGCCCATGTTCGCCGCGCTGGGCGGCCTCGGCCACCTCACCGGCTACCCCGACGGTCCCCCCGTGGAACTGCGCCACGCCATGGACCACACCGGCGGAATGTTGGCCGCCCTCGCCGCCGTGGCCGCCCTGTCCGCACGCCAGCGCAACGGCATTGGTCAACACGTCGATGTGTCGGTGCGGGACCTGGCAACGTCTTTTATCGGGCCGGAGTTGCTGGACGTCGCGATGAATAACCGCGACCCGCATCGGAACGGCAACCGGGACTCATCCGCCGCTCCCCAGGGTGTGTATCGCTGCGGCGGTGAGGATGAGTGGGTCAGTCTCTCCATTTCCTCGGAGGCAGAGTGGCAGGGCTTCGTCCATGCCATCGGCTCACCCGCCTGGGCCGTCGGCGACGAATTCGGCGACGCCTTCCGTCGCTGGCGCAGGCACGACGAGCTGGACGCGCTCATCGAGGAGTGGACGCGCCAGCACTCGGCGGCAAGCGCGACCCGAAAGCTGCAGGCCCAAGGCGTGGCCGCCTACCCGTCCCTGGCCCCGGATGCGATGATGCGGGATGACCACCTCATCGAGCGGGGTGCGTTCCCAATGGTCCATAATCCGGACACGGGAGAGCAGCAGGGGGCGGTAACGCCGCCCTGGCGATTTTCTGAGACGCCCGCGTCCATCGACCGTTGGACTCCCACTCTGGGACAGCACAACATGGAGGTTTTCTCCGGCATACTCGGCTTCTCTCCCGATGAGGTCGAAGACCTTGAGAAAAGGCAAATCGTTTGGTGATGCATCCAGATTTTGGTGCAAAATAACCAATTCACCGTTATCATTGCTCAATTACATTAATTGATACAGCCGAATTGCGTGGCTAGGAGACAGGAATGGCCAAGAAAGGCACGGGACTGATGATCGTATGGGCGGACATTCCGGCGGAAATGGAAGACGACTTCAACGCCTGGTATAACGAGGAACACTTGGCTGAACTGCTTTCGGTTCCGGGTATTTTAAACGCTGCCCGCTACGAGGCCACCAGCAGCGGCCCCAAGCACATGGCGGTCTACGAGCTGGAAAGCGCGGCAGTAGTCGAGACCGACGCATTCAAAAGCCGTCCCCGCACCGAGTGGGGCAAGAGGGTGAGCCCCAGTGTCATAGGCACCACCGTAATAAACAACGTTTACGAGATGATTCACCCTGCCGACCTCAACGATGGCATTGCCAACAGCGGCATGGCGCCTGCCCTGCAGATTGGCCGCATGGACGTTCCCGCTGAGGACGACGCGTCATGGAATGACTGGTACTCAGGGGTCTACGTGCCCAACTACGAAAAGGTGCCCGGTTGCATTCGCGGACGACGCTGGAAAGCCGTCCGGGGCAGCCCCTCATACGCTACGGTGTACGAATTCGAGAACGAGAATGTCTCCCAGACCGCCGAATGGTTGCGGCAGCGCGATATCCACCCGGACAACCAGCGGATGCGGGATGTAATGACCCACGCTTCCGGTTCGCCGGGAATCTGGAAAAAGACCTTCGAGCTTCAGTAAGCCCTTTTGGAGGTCCCGGGCACCCAGTCCGACACTGGGTAATTCTGGACGGAGAGCTCGTATGGTGACGGCCCGGCCCGGCCAGGACAACAATAGCCAAACGGGAAGCACCGCTGGACGTAATAGCATGGTTACGGCGTTGCTGTTAACCATTGGCCTGATGGTCGCGGAGATCGTATTTGGCTGGGTATCGGGAAGCCTGGCCCTGCTCGCCGCAGCAGGCCTGCTGCTCGCCACCGGTTCCGCCATCACCATTGCGGGGTTCAGCGCCTGGGCCGAGAGCCAACCCGCCTCCGTTGAACGGACCTTCGGCTACCACCGGTTGGAAGTGGCGGGTTCCATGCTCGGAGCGCTGGCCCTCTGGCTCGTCGCCGCCTGGGTGCTCTTCGAGTCCATAGCACGGCTGCAGAACCGGGCGGAACTGGAAGTCGATGGCGTTCTGATGCTGACCGTTGGCATTATTGGCGTCGGCGTCAACATCATAGCCGCGGTGGTCCTGAAGCTGGGATCGAAGGGAAGCCGCCGGGCGGACGAAGCCTTCTGGCACCTGGTCTCCGACTTCCTGGGGTCCATCGGAGTCGTTGCCGCCGCTGTATTGCTGCATTACAACGATTGGACAATTGTGGACCCCATTGTCTCCATCGGCTTGGCAGCTCTGATCGCCGCCAGTTCCTGGCGCCTGATCCTCAAGGTGTTCTACGCCATTATGGAAGGCACCCCCGAACACCTGGACCTGTACAGCCTTTGCGCAGATATCGAGGAGGTGCCGGGGGTAACGCTGATTCACGACGTCCACGCCTGGAGCATATCCGAGGGCTATCACGCGTTCACCGCCCACGTTGTCGTGGAGCCCGGCTTGGAGACAAGGTCCGACGAACTGCTGGACCAGATGCGCCGCATCGTCTACGAGAAGCATCGTGTGGGCCATCTCACACTCCAGTTTGAAGAATCGGCGACCCAATGCCTCGAAAACCACCATCTGGGACACCTGGAAGCCACGTCCAGGTTTGATCTCTAGTCGGTATAGTGAATTTGAACGCTCAAAATTCGCACTTGGTTCGCTGATATGACATCTGCTGAAGGGCGAAACGAGGGCCATGACCACGGCGCGCACGCCGGGCACGACCACGATGAGCACGAGGGCCAGGCCGGGCATGATCACGATGCGCACGCCGGCCATGACCACGATGCGCACGAGGGCCACGACCACGGCGAGCACGATGCCCACGCCGGCCATGACCACGACGCGCACGAGGGCCACGACCACGACGCCCACGCCGGGCATGACCACGACGCGCACGAGGGCCATGACCACGACGCGCACGCCGGGCACGACCACGATGCGCATGCCGACCACGACCACGATGCCCACGCCGGCCACGACCACGATGCCCACGCCGGCCACGACCACGGGGAGCACGATGCCCACGCCGGGCATGACCACGATGCGCACGCCGGGCATGACCACGATGCACACGCCGGGCATGACCACGGCGATCACGATGATCATGACGACCATTCGGGACATGATCACTCCGGCCATGCCCACGATCACGCCGCCGAGCTCCGGGAAGCCAGCCGCAAGAGCCTGATTATCGCCCTCGTCCTGATCGGCGGTTTCATGATCGTCGAGGTATTGGGCGGAATATTCTCTGGCAGCCTCGCGCTGCTAGCCGACGCCGGCCACATGCTCACCGACGCCGCGTCCATCGCACTGGCGCTGGTGGCGGTGTGGATTGCAGGAAGGCCGGAGTCCATCGAGCGCACCTTCGGCTATCAGCGCACCGAGGTCCTGGCGGCGGCGTTTAATGCCCTCAGCCTGTGGATCATTGCCGGTTGGATCGTATGGGAAGCTGTTGAACGATTCTCCAACCATCACGAGATTCACATCGACGGCGGGCTGATGCTCATCGTCGGCGTGATTGGATTGCTGGTAAATGTCGCAGCGGCCTTCGTGCTCCACTCCGGCTCGAAGCACAGCCTGAACGTGGACGGCGCCTTCAAGCACGTCATGGCTGACCTGATGGGTTCGGTAGGTGTAGTCATTTCCGGGGTCGTAGTGATCCTCACCGACTGGGTGCTCATCGATCCGATACTGTCCGTCGGCATCGCGCTGCTGATTGTTGTGAGCTCCTGGCGGCTGGTGTTGCGGTCGGTGAATGTGCTGCTGGGAGGCGTGCCAGAGCACCTGGACCTATACGCTCTGTGCGCCGAGTTGGAGGACGTGCCGGGAGTGACCCTGATCCATGATGTCCACGTCTTCACAGTCACTTCCAACTTCGACCTGATGACCGCCCATATTCTTGTGGACCCGTCGTTCCGTGGCTATGAGGACGAGATGCAGCGGCAGCTTCGTCGCATAGCAGTCGACCAATACAACCTGCATCACGTGACTTTCCAATTGTGTCACTCGGCCGACCAGTGCTCTGAAAACCACCACGTCGGCCACCTGGAGGCGTTGGCTAGGCCATCCCGTTGACGCCGCCCGTTTCTGGGCAATTCCATAGACGCGCCGTGCGCACTTTGCCGCGGCGCGTTATACTTGATTGTGCAGCAATTCACACACTGGAATCGCGTCCGCTGCAAATACTGCCCGTGTGCTCGATGTCCTCGAATGATGAATGCCGCAAATCTACGGTCCACGATTCCGGTGGCCATACTGGCCGTGCTGCTGGCCCTGTCGCTGGCGCATATGCTGGCCCAGACGGTCCTCGCTCAAGACGAGGCTCGTGAGGAGGTCCACCACGTCGGCGACCACGACATCGTGGTCGTGCCGGTGAACCTGAACACTGCGGCAGGTTCGGCACAGTACGCGGTGATCGTAACCGACCCAGAGACCGGTGAACCGGTGTCGGACGCCCGGGTTGTGCTGGTGGCAGCCAATGCGAATGAGGGCGAACCCGGCTGGGCCATTGCCACCAACTCACCCGCGGACCCGGCCCAGTACAACGTCAACCTCAAGCTGGATTCAACGGGGGTCTGGGCCATCAGTGCAGACGTCTCCTCGCCCCTGGGCGCCGACCTCGTCGACGTGACTGAGCTGGAGGTGCCGTCGGTCAACCGGCTGACGCAGGGTTCCTGGGTGTACTTCGGGGTGTTCGGCGCGATCATCGCCGGAATCGCCTACGTCTGGTGGTCCGCCCGCAGGGACTACCGGCGCAAGAGGGCCGGCCGGGCCGATCTTAACGTCTGAATCAGGACTTACCGGATTTGAGATTTATGAGGGTATCTCCAGTATCTGAATCCGGAATTACAGGTTTGAAGGATTGCGGGGCTACTCAGGTAAATCCTTTAATCCTGAAAATCCTGATCCTGACTTTGGCCGTCGCGTCCGCACTGCTGCTGGCGCTGTGGGCGGCGCCGTCCGCCCTGGCCCACGGTGGCATCGACGCCGGGCAAGAGCCGTGGACGGCCTGGAACACCAACCCCCTGCCGACGATACTGGTTCTACTGGCCGCCTATGTTTACATAAACGGCCTGTACAACTGGGACCGGCCGACACACCCGGTGAACAACTGGCAGAAAGCGTCCTTTTTCTTCGGGCTGTTCCTGGTGTTCTTCGCCCTGCAGTCGCCGCTGGACCCCATTTCCGACCACCTGCTGTCTTTCCACCAGGCGCAGCACTTCATCCTGCGAATGGTGGCCCCCATGTTCATCCTGCTGGGCGCGCCGCTGACGCCCATGCTACGGGGAATGCCGACCTGGGCAAGGCAGGGGATTATCCGCCCTGCGGCCCGGAACCACTACGTCAGGCAGGTGTACCGCCTGCTGACCAACCCCATATTCACCATCTTTTTCTTCCTCGGCAGTCTCTACCTGTGGCAGGTTCCGGGCGCCTTCAACCTGGCCCTGCGCAATGACGAAGTGCACGCTCTGATGCACCTCACCATGAGCGCGTCGGGGTTCCTGTTCTGGTGGGTGGTCATCGATCCCCCTCCACACCGCTCCCGGCTGCACTACGGTCTGCGGGTGCTGTACCTCGGCCTCATTGTGATCCCAAACACGCTGCTGGGGGCGGCCATCACCTTCTCCAGCCAACCTGGCGAGCATATGTACAAAGCCTATGAGGAGGTTCTCCAGCCCTACGGCCTTGAGTGGCATATCGACCAGCAGCTTGGCGGCCTCATGCTCTGGGTGCCGGGCGATATGATGAGCATCGTAGCCGCAGGCATCGTGATGATAATGTGGTATCAGCGCGAGGAGGGGCAGCACAGGATCCTGGCCAGCGAGGCTGCAAGAGGCAAGTGACGTCTCACCGGCAATGGCTGATTGCCTGGATTCCCCATACGACCCGAACGGGAGAGCGAGCATGTCAAACGGTGCTGGCGAGGTGAGATTCAGCTGGTTCATACCCATAGACGGCGACGGCAGCAGGGCTGGCACAATGCGGGCCGAGCGTCCCCCGGACTTCGACTACCTCCGCCGCGTGGTGGAGACGGCGGAGGAGTGCGGGTATTACTCGCTGCTGATCCCCACCCGCTTTGCCAACGGCCTGTTTGCCGAGGATGCTCCGCTGGCCGAGACCTGGACTACGGCAACGGCCCTGGCTGCTGTAACCAGCCGCATACGATTCCTCATCGCCGTGCGGCCCGGGTTCATCGCGCTGGGCCTGTTCGCGCAGATGGCCGCGGCCCTGCACCAGATCTCCAGGGGCCGCGTGGACATCAACGTCGTACCGGGCGGCATCCAGAACGATTTCGAGCGAGTCGGCGAGCAGAGCACCCACGAGACCCGATACGAGCGCGCCGAGGAATTCATCGCCGCTTGCCGCAAGCTGTGGACCGAGCCCGGCCCGGTGGACTTCGATGGTGAGTACTACCGCCTCAAGGATGCTTTCTGCGCCCCGCAGCCGGGTAACATGAGCCCCCGCTTCTACCTCGGAGGCGCATCGCCGAGGGCCCTGGGACTGTCCGGGCGGCAGGCCGACGTACACCTGTCCTGGATCGAGCCACTGGAGGACACGGCACGCCGCAACGTCGACGTCGCCGCCGAGTTCGACCGGGCCGGCAGAACGCCTGAACTGGGACTGCGCACCCACCTCGTCGTCCGCGACACGGAGGCAGAGGCCTGGGACGCGGCCAACGAGCTGATCAACCACGCCGATCCCGCCGTCAAGGCGCAGCGGCAGTCGGCCATAGTGGGCACGCAGATGGTGGGCCAGCAGGCGCAGGCCCGCGAGGTCCCCGACCACCGTGTCGGCCCGCACCTGTGGAATGGCCTTTCGGAGGTGCGCGTCAACTGCGGCACCGCCATCGTCGGCACCCCGCAGCAGGCCGCCGACACGCTCTACGACTACGCAAAGCTGGGCTTCCAGGAATTCATACTCTCAGGCTTCCCCCACGTCGAGGAGTGCCGCCGCGTCTCCGACGAGGTCCTCCCCCGCCTCCGGGAAAAACTTGCCGCGTAGTTTGTCGCCTGGCCGGTGAATTGTTGCTGAAGGTGGGCTCTGTAGTCGAAAATAGCATGTGGCTAATCCCCTCTCCCTCTGGGAGAGAGCTAGTAGTGCGAAATCTTTGCATTGATGGGTAGCATTGTCCGAAGCGGTCAGGGCGCCCACAAGGGGCGCCCCTACGAAACTGCCTGTGACTGGTAGGGGCAACCCTTGTGGTTGCCCTGGTTGCCCATCATTTCAAAGCGGTTGGTCTACTAGGGTGAGGGCGTCCCCAGTTCTCTCGGAACCGTGAAAGCCCTGCAACGTTGAACCGTCAGTCGCGATAAAGCGAAAATCCAGCGGCTCCAACCGCTCAAGCGACCCACCCCGATCACCGATCCTACTTGGGGTGCCAGGCTCCGATGTACTCGCCGTAGTCGCAGTGGAAGCAACCCAGCGTTGCCGTACTGCTCACTATGTCTACGACATGGCAGTGCCCCAGCTCATCACATGATGACGCTGGCAGTTGCCCGGATGCTCCATCGTCGCCCCATCTCGACCGGCCGCCGAACTCGCAACGGCAATCCGCGGGATGGTTTCCCGCTACCCGCTCTCGCGATTGAAGCATTGCAGTAATCCCGTAAGTACACTCCCGCTTGATGGGGGGGTGTTAGGTTGACGTGAAGAGGCAGCATTTTACGACCGCCGGGAATGCGACTCATTCTTGTGCGAATTTTCCTCGGGGCAACCCTTGCGGTTGCCCCACCGACTCCCTGTTACGCTCTCTGATGCCCGTCGCGTCTGGCGCGAAGCCTACTCGAACCCCGCCGGGATCTTGTCGGCCCAGGGCCGGGCGCGTTCGTAGGCGGCCGATGCCTGCAGGACTCTCGCCTCGGAACCCTGCGGCCCGATGATGTGCAGGCCGATGGGCAGCCCCCCGGAGGAGAAGCCGCACGGGACGCTGGATGCCGTCTGTCCCGACATGTTGATCGGGTAGGTGAACGGGATGAACCCCCACTCGGGGTCTACCTCCTTGCCGCCGATCACTGATGGCCGCGCGCCGATTTCCAGGGACGGCGTTGCCATCGTCGGCGAGAGGAGCAGGTCGTAGTTGTTGAAAAAGTCCTCCAGCTGCCGGCCCAGCCGGTCCACGTGGGCGATGGCCCGCGACAGCCGCGCGCCGTCGACTCGAGAGCCGTGCTCAATGGAGTTCAGGGCCGGCGGCGTGAACTCGTCCCGGTGCTCTTCCAGCAGGTGCCCGTATGACGTATAGCAAGAGGTGGCGAATACGTCGTAGAAGGTCTCGAACGGGTCCTCCAGTTGCAGCGGCGCGTCCTCGACGATGGCCCCCAGCTCCTCGAACACCTTGGCGGCGCGGGCCGCGGCCTCGGCCACCTCCGGGTCCACCCCGGCGTACCCGAAGTCTGGACTCCATGCGATCCGCATCCCCTCGACGCCCCTTGCCAGCCCGGCGCTGAAGTCCGGAGGGGTGTCCCTGAGCGAGTTGGGATCGCGGCTGTCTGGCCCTGCCAGCACCTGGAGCAGCAGTGCCGTATCGGCCACGGTGCGGCTCATGGGCCCCGACTGCGAGAAATGGTTGGCAGCGGGCCGGCCGTATCCGCCGTAGCGCGGTACGCGATGCTGCGTCGGCTTGATGCCAAAGACGCCGTTGAAGCTGGCCGGAATGCGGATGGAGCCGCCGCCGTCGCTTCCCGTGGCGATGGTGCAGAGCCCGGCGGCCAGCGCGGCACCGGCGCCGCCGCTGGAGCCTCCCGAGGTGTGGCCTGTGTTCCACGGCGTCCGACAGGGATCGCTCACCTTGTTCTCTATCGTGCCCGACTGCCCGAACTCCGACGTGTTGGTCTTGCCCAGCACGATGGCCCCGGAGGCCCTGACCCGCTCCACGACGATGGAGTCGATCTCGGGAACGCGGTCCCGGAACAGGTAGGAGCCCATCGTTGAGGTAATGCCCTTGGACAGCTCCAGGTCCTTGATGGAGATGGGTATGCCATGCAGCGGCCCGGTGGCCCAGCCGCGCGCCACCACGTCGTCGGCGGCACGTGCGTTCGCCAGCGCCTGCTCTGGGACCAGGGCCAGGTAGGAGTTCAGTTGGGAATCCAGTCGTTCGATGCGATCCAGGAAGTGCTGCGTGACCTCCACCGACGAGACCTGTCGCGACCTGATGGCCGCGGCAAGCTCCGTGGCGGGCATGTAGGTAAGCTCACTGCTCATAACGACTCCTGAACGGGCAGACTATGCGCATCCCTCTTTCCCGCAAATGGTCCAAAAGGATCCCAGCAGGGAGGGCGTTTCTGCGGCTGATAATGGCACCTCAGGCCCATTCGCGCAACCGCCCCATTGAAAAATAAGAAACTATCTCAATAGTCCCTCCCCCTCAGGGGGAGGGTTAGGGTGGGGGTGAAAAGGCTGTACGGCAAACCCTTTGAGGAGCACCTGACCTGTATTGCCGCAGCTGACTAGTGATGTGGCCTCCCGTGGTACCATGGCTGCGATTTCTGCGAGACAGGACGGCTTCAATGACTACCAGACGAGTGCCGAGCGCCATGACAATTGCGGGCTCCGATTCCGGAGGCGGTGCTGGCATACAGGCCGATCTCAAGACCTTCGGCGCTATGGGCGTGTTCGGCACCTGTGCCATCACCACCATCACAGCCCAGAACACCCTGGGCGTCAACTCGGTGCTGGAAACGCCGACCGATATGATCGAGGCCCAGATCGACGCCATCGTCACTGACATTGGTGCCGACGCTGTCAAGACCGGCATGCTTTCCAGCAACGAGATCATCCGCTGTGTGGCCGAGCGCATCCAGCATCATTCCCTCGGCCCGACTGTCATCGACCCGGTCATGGTTGCCAGCACCGGCTTCCGTCTGCTGCGGGATGACGCCGTCGACGCCATGCGTACCGTGCTGCTGCCACTGGCGACGGTGGTCACGCCCAACAGCCGCGAGGCCGCCGTGCTCACCGAGCGGGAGATGAACACCGTCGACGACCTGAAGCTCGCCGCCCGTGCGTTGGTGGACGAGATGGGCGCAAAGAACGCGGTGGTCAAGGGCGGCCACCTCGACGGCCCGGCCACCGACGTCCTCTACGACGGCTCGGAGTTCACACTGTTCACCTCGGAGCGGTTCGATACGCCCAACACCCACGGCACGGGCTGCTCCCTGGCCTCGGCCATCGCCGCCGGCCTGGCCAAGGGCCTGGAGGTCCCGGTCGCGGTGCAGCAGGCCAAGGACTACGTTACCGAGTCCATACGCACAAGCTTCTCCGTGGGCCAGGGTCACGGCCCCCTGAACCACTTCCACGCCCTCTGGCAGCGCGACGGGGCCTGAACGGCGCGGATCCCTCCCTCCCGCGTTACTGCCAGGCTCGCAAAACCCCCTCTCTCGATGGAGGACAGGGTCTATCAATGCTCCCTTCCAGTTAGGGGCAGGGCTGAGTGGGGGAGAAATCCTGCGCATCAGCGGCTTTTCAATCGATAAGAGAACGCCCTCACCCTAACCCTCTCCCAGTGGGAGAGGGAAAAATTAGAAATCCCCTCCCCCATCAAGGGGGGATCAGGGTAGGGGTGAATGGTCAACCCCCCAAGGGCCGAGGGAATGCCAGACACCGTTCCGGCCACCCTCAGTGGTTCTCGAATATATCCTGGAACCGCTCCACGGCGGCTACGGTGGCGGCTCGCTCGGCCCTCGTCGGGTTGCGCGGGTCCCGGGCCTTGGGCAGCCGCCCCAGCTTGAGCATCGACGCCATCAACAGCAGCCGCGCCTTGTTGGTGTCCAGGTTGCTGCCCGCGATGGTGACGTCGTCCCAGCCGCTGGGAACCCGTCCGCCGGGATCGGCGCGTCCCACCCGAGCCACTGGCATCCCGCTAAACGCGGCGACCTCCAACGCCCGGTGCTGCGACATCCCGCCCAGGCCGTAGGGCGATGACCCTTCCAGCACGAACCCGTGCAGCATCGGCGACATCGCGTCGCTGCTGGCCTGCTCCCGGAGGGCCTTGTCGATGCGGGCGATGATGTCGACCTCGTTGTCCGGATCGGCCGTCTCATCCTCATCCATGTAGGCACCGTACTTGACGATGTGGACGCGGGGAATCGCCTCTTCTCGTAAAGCGCCCGCATCGTCCTTCACCGCCACGCGGACCGATGCGCCGCCGTCGGCGTACTCCGGGAACTCCACCACCTCCGGCAGCCGGGAAAGGTTCACGTCAGAGCTGCTCGTGTGCCGGTAGGCCGGCTTGTACCAGATGGTGACCGGCGGCCCCACGGTGCCCAGGATTCCGCCGTGGCCGCCGGTGGCCTTGTAGTTGCCCGGACGGTCGTCGGCCTTCTTGAACTCACGAGCGGCGTAGATGCGCTCGTCCTGCACGCCCACGGCGCCGATGCCCGCGCCGCGTCCGGAGAGGATCAGGTCGACGGCGTCGACGATGTTCCGGTCGCCGTCGTTGGCCAGCTGACCGTGGGTCCTCTGCGAGGCGCATCCGGTGATGGCCAGCTCCGTGTCCATTAGCAGGCTCAGCCAGTAGAGCGTCTCCTCCACCGTGGGGCTACCCTCCAGCCAGATGCCTCCAGCGTACTTGCCGCTGGCCAGGGCCGCGTTCACTGAGTTGGTGGCCTTGGCCAGGTCCCGATAGCGGGGCGATCGGCGGAGGGCCAGGGGCCGGTAAGGGAAGTAATCGACGCCCGACCTCTCACCCTTCTGGCTGTAACCGGCGGGAGGCAGGACGCGGATGAAATCGTAGTCGGCCTTTCGGTCGAGCACGCTTCCCTCGCCTGAATCCTCGCGTCCCGGGATGGTGCGGTCAATGTCCGCGAACAGCCGCGATGCGTCGGGGTAAAAGAACTGGCGGCCTCCGTAGTTCAGCTCCGGGTCGAACAGGTCAGCCTCCTCGAACGGCTGCCCCTGCTCCGCCCCGTTGGCCCGTCGCGCCACGTAGGGCAGCGGGTACGGCCCGTCCTCGGGACGCAGCTCCACCTCGTAGTAGTCTTGCCCGTCCTGCTGGTAGAGGGCTGCCGAGTCCTCCTCCATCGGGTGGCCGCTGTACCTGCTTATCCTGACCACGGCCGGCTCGTGGAGCAGCTGGGGAACCAGGTGCTCGTAGCGTCCGGGCAGGATGCGCTCGCCGGGGAGGCGGCCCTTGTTGCCGGTTACCAGGGTGGGCGAGTTGGCGATGGTGGACCTGGGGCCCGAGAACACGGCGATTCTGGCTCTGTCCATTTCTTCTCCTCGACGGGGCAGCAATGAGGTTTGACGGGACGCTAACCCCTCAGCGCCCCGGCGGTCAAGGGCCAGTATCGATGCGGCGATATATCCTCTGAAATGGCAGAACCGCCTGACGTTCGCTATCAAGTCAAATCCAATTGTTTGAAGTTAGTCATGTTTTTTGGAACCCCGATCGCTATTGAACAGGCTGGCAACCAGTGGCGGAACTGTTACAATCTCCAGTGGTACGACTGTACGGCCAGTTCGAATCGCGACCTGGGCGTCGGTATAGCGCTCCACGCGCGGGCTTACAGGGCGGACTGCCCCGAATCCTCAGGGTCGCGTATAGCCCGTATGACCTTCGATTCCGGCCCACGTACGAAACGGAAACTCAGGGAGTAAGTTATGGCCACGCTGCAGAGCAACTACGCATACCGGATGGGGGAACGCTACGGCCAGCACCCCGACGACGGCGAGTTCCCCGGCAGACTCATCATCGTTGAGGGTATTGACGGCTCGGGGAAAAGTACACAGCTGGACTTGCTGCAGAAGTGGTTGAAAAGTCGCAATCTCGTAACGGTTTTCACCGAGTGGAATTCGTCGCCCATCGTCAAACGCACCACCAAGCAGGCCAAGAACCGGGAATTGCTCACTCCCATGTCCTTCAGCCTGATCCACGCCGCGGACTTCGCCAGCCGGGTGCACGCCCAGATACTGCCCGCGCTCCGGGCGGGATCCATCGTGCTGGCTGATCGCTACGTGTACACCGCGTTTGCCAGGGACGCCACTCGCGGCGTCGACCGGGACTGGATACGGCGCATCTACTCCTTTGCAGTGATGCCAAGCCTGGCCCTGTATTTCAGGGTTCCCCTCGAGGTTTCGATCGAACGCCTCAGCGCCGGAAGGGAGCAGCTCAAGTTCTACGAAGCCGGCCAGGACATGGGGTTCTCCAACGACCGGGAGGAGTCCTTCCGCATTTTCCAGAGCAGACTCCTCGAGGAATACGAGGGCCTGTCCGAAGAGTTCGGCCTGATGACCATCGACGCCACCCAGCCCATATCGGTCCAGCAGCAGCAGGTGCGCCGCTACGTTGAACCGCTCATCGAAGATGCGCTGGAGGCCGGCGGACAGAGCGTGCCCGAAGCCCTGGCCCACAACGGGCTCTCCGGACGTTACATCACCCAGCCGCCGCCTCGACGCCTGACCGAGCAGGACATTCTGCGAATGGAAAGATCTCCCGAATAACGGGAAAGCGGAGAATATTGACGGCCTTTTAACCGTCGTTCCCGTTAGGCGTATACCCGCCGGAGCGGAGAACGGGAATCCAGGGGATTTGAAATTTAACTGGACACCATCTCCAGGACGTAGTTGTCTTGGGACGGTCTTCGGTTGTCGCGATTATCGTTGCGCTGGGTAGCCAGGGGGGCGCCACAATGAGGAAGCTGAGTTTCTACGGACACACGCCGTCTCGCATGGGGGAGGAGGCCGTTCCTGGCCGCCTCATCGTTATTGAGGGCACCGACAGCGTGGGCCGCTCAACCCAGATTGCCATGCTGCAGGAATGGCTGGAGGCGGAGGGCTACGCCGTTCTGGTCACCGGGCTCCGGCGCTCAGAGGTTGCTTCGTCGGGTATCGACCGAGCCATGCGCGGCAACACGCTGGATGCGCTCACCCTGAACCTGTTGTACGCCACCGATTTCTGGGACCGCATGGAGCGGAGCATCGTGCCCGCCCTGCGCACCGGCATGGTCGCCCTTGTGGATCGCTACATTTTCTCCATAATCGCCCGGGCCCGGGTGCGCGGTGTGCCCTCCCAATGGCTCAGCGATGTCCTCGAGTTTGCCATCGTTCCGGACAAGGTGCTCTACCTGGACGTCGACGTGGAACACCTTTTGCCGCGGGTGCTTTCCGTGCGGCAGCTGGACCACTGGGAGTCGGGAGAGGATTTCATGCGCGGGCCCGACCTGTACGACAACTTTACCCGCTACCAGGCTGCGCTGCTCGAGGAATTCCGGGGCCTCGCCAAGCAGCACAATTTCACGACCGTGGACGCTCGTGGCACAGTCGGCGAGATATTCCGCAGCCTGCAGAGCGAGGTCGAGGAAGCCCTGCAGGGCATGGGCGGCGAGTAACGCCACCCGTACGCCTTGCCGTTAGGAATCTAACTGGCAAGTCCCCTCTCCCTCAGGGGGAGGGTTAGGGTGGGGGTGAGACGTCGCGAAAAGAGGCCACCCAAAAACAACAGTCCGGTCTACCCGATGATCCTGTCCGGCAACGCACCGATGATGGCCTCCGCTTCCCGGCAAATGTCGTCGATGACTTCCGCCGCCGGTCTCACGGCATTGATGTGCCCCGCTCCCTGGCCCATGTAAACGGCGGACAGTTCCGTGTCCTCTCGAGAGCGCCCCGCGGCCACATCCGACGCAAGCTCCTCGCGGTGGGCCAGGACCTCCGCATCGCGACCGTCCCACTCCCGGACCAGCCGGTTGCGGTAAACGCGCCCGGCAATGCCATCGGGCCACGGACGGGTTCCCAGCAGGTCGTATAGGCGTGTAAAGGTCGAGTCCTGCCCGTCGGACAGCAGTATGCGGTCCTTGAACGCCTCCGGTACCTCCACGGCCTCTGGCGTGGCCAGCATTGCGGTGCCCAGGGATGCTCCCTCGCCGCCCGCTCCCAGCACGGCGGCCAGAGCGCGCCCGGTGGTGATGCCGCCGGCCGCCAGCACCGGCACGCTGGGGTATCGCCCCACCAGGTCTACCAGCAGAGGCAGTAGGTTGATCTCGCCGGTGTGGCCTCCCGCCTCGTTGCCCTGTGCCAGCAGGATGTCGGCTCCGGCATCCACTGCCTGCCTCGCAAGCTCCAGGGACTGAACCTGGCAGATCACGACAGCACCGGCATCCTTCGCCCGGGAAACCCAGGGGTCCGGATCGGCGAACGAGAAAATGAACACCTGCACCCTCTCCTCGAGGGCGATCTCGATATTCGTGGTGTTGTATTCGATGAGCTGCGTGATGAAACCAACGCCGAAGGGCCGATCAGTCTCGCTGCGAACATAGGCGATCTGCTCTCGCAGCCAGTCGGGGCCAAGGTCATTTGTGCCCCCAAACGTCCCGAGACCGCCGGCCAGCGACACCGCCGCCGCCAACCGCCCGCCGCTGTGGTTGCTCATCGGCGCCGACATCACCGGGTATTCAAGGCCGAGAACGTTGGTGAATCGTGTTTTCAGCATGGGTGTCTTCCGCCTTTCGTTAAGTGTGGAATGCACCTGCGTCTTTCGATTTCAGTTTGAATGGGGATTAACAGGATTTAAGGATTCTAATAATTGGGAATATCCTGATAATCCTCGAATCGGGCAAATCCCGATTCAG
Source organism: Dehalococcoidia bacterium (assembly GCA_965207865.1). GTDB lineage: Bacteria > Chloroflexota > Dehalococcoidia > Lucifugimonadales > UBA3495 > VXOI01. Next base: position 707,972 of record CBDBNP010000006.1, on the reverse strand, counting down.
ACAATTCGTTTGGGAATCGAAAGTCCTTTGGCGCCCCCATGGATCCCCGACTCAGCGGGGATTTTTGATAATTTCGCCGGTATTTTGAGCGGGAGTGCAAAAGTTGATGCCTACGCGTCCACCAGCAGGCCCGGATTCAGCACGCCGTTGGGGTCAAGGGTGCGCTTGGCGGCCTTGAGCGCCTCGGCGAAAAGTTCCGGCCGCTGCTGATCGTACCAGGGCCGGTGCAGCCGTCCCACGGCGTGGTGGTGAGTGATGGTTCCCCCGGCGGCCATGATCGCATCCGAGGCCGCCTGCTTGATCTCGGCGTACATCTCCAGCTCGGCACCGCGGCGACCCATGCCCTCCCAGGTGTAGTAGGGAGCCGGGCCGTCGGGGTAGACGTGGGTGAAGCGACACGACACGGAGCCCCCGCCGCAGACCCGGTCCAGCGTTTCCTGCAGCGCGCCGCGCACCATATCGTCCATGGCTGGCCAGCGGTCCCAGGTGATGGCCGTCTCCAGCGTTTCCGCCACCAGCCCCAGGCCCGTGGTGATGTTGCGCTGGTAGGGCGCACCCAGGAAGGCGTTGCGCCACGCTCCCACGGCTCCCTGCCGTCCGGTATCGCCCGCTGATTCATCGGCGCGCGTGCCCGGCGACGAGATGCGTATATCCGCCTCGTCGATGGCGCCGCCGGCGTCCCTCGCGATGGCCACGGCCTGCCGGATGTTCTCGTCCTGGGGCAGCTCGTTGGACTCGAAGCCAAGGATCAGTAGCGCCCGGGTGCCGTCCATCCCGGCGGCCGTCCGGGCCTCGCCGGGGTCCAGCAGGCGGCAGTTGGCGGGCCAGAGCTTGGCCTGCACCACGCGTCGGGCCGCCTCTGATCCGCCCATGAACGTGGGGAACGTCACACCCGCCGACGCACGGTACTGCGGCCGCGCCTGTATGCGCATCCACGCCTCGGTGATGATGCCCAGGATCCCCTCGCTGCCGATGGCCATGCGGTCCGGGCTGGGGCCGGCGCCGCTGCCCGGCAGCCGCCGGGAGTCCCACACGCCCGCCGGGGTAACCATCCGCACGGACTCGACAAAGTCGTCGATGTGGGTGTGGTTGGTTGCGTAGTGGCCTCCGGAGCGGGTGGCGATCCATCCTCCCAGAGACGAAAACTCGAAGCTCTGAGGATAGTGGCGCAGGGTGAAACCGTGGGGCCTGAGCTGCGCCTCAAGTCCCGGTCCGTAGGCGCCAGCCTGGATCCGTGCCGCGCGGGACACGTCGTCCACCTCCAGCACTTGGTCCAGCGCCGACAGGTCGATGGTTACGATTCCGTCATAGCCGTCCGGCGGCTCGAAACCCGCGACCGTGGAGCTACCTCCGCCGTAGGGTATCGCAGCGTGGCCAGACGAGGAGCACCAGTCCAGCACTGCCGTTACTTCCGCCTCGGTAGTCGGATATGCGACGACGTCCGGCGGGTTGGGGAACTGCAGGTTGTAGGCCCGTATCCGGTCGCGGAAGCTGCGTCCGTAGGTATGCACCGCCCGGTCGTGGTCGCTGGAGTCGCAGATGGCAGCCAAGGACGCAGGCGGGCTGATGCGCGGCGCCCGCAGACTCAAGTCCTCGGCCCGGGGCGGCATCGCCGCCTCCACCTCGACGCCGTACCGCTGCGACAGCCGCGCCGCCGCCTCATGCACTTGCTCGGCGGTGGGTTCGTCTTGCTCCATTCCCCAGGCCCAGAAACTCCTGCGGCTCATGCGGCGTCCCTCCTCTGTGGCCGCCTATGAGTCCGAGCGCAGGCGGCGCAGTTCCTCTTCCAGTAGTCGTATACGTTCCTGGTCCTCTGTCCGCGCTGCGCGCTCGGCCCGCAAGGCCTCCCGGTCCTGCCGCCAGTTCTGCAGGTAAGCGCCGATGGCCGGGTCGTAGAAGCGTGGCAAACCCCCATGCCAGGCCAGGCTCAGTCCCAGCATCTCGCTGTAGCCTTTGAGGACGCCGTCCGGTTCGGTGGTCAGCTCGATGGGCTGGTACTCCCCGTCCGCCAGGCGCAGTCCGTTCAACGCAAACCCGTAGTACCGTCCACCGGTTGGGTCGAAACGCCAGAATTCGGGGACCCCTATACGGGCATAGATTGCAGGCTTCCTGTTCAGGTCCACCTGCCTCGTGCTTTCCGACGCGATCTCCAGCGCCCAGTCGGGCACCTTGCCCACCTCCCACGGCAGGTAAATCTGCCGGGGGCGTATGGCCTCGGCATCGACCCCGAACGCCAGATACACGTCGGGCGCAATGCGGACGTTCAAGTTGCTGGGGTCGTAGCAGATGTTGGTGTCGGTGTCGATGAACACGTCTGGACGGCGGTGGAAATCGGTGAAGTGGGCGAAAAGAATGCCCATGACCTCGTGAATCTCGCGATTCTGCTCCATATGGTCCGGAGGTACTTCCCTTTCGCCCGCGTCAAATTCAAGGCTCGCGTAGTCAATGGGCCCACCCTTGCGGTAGGGCAACATCGCATACTTGTCCCTGGCCTTTCGGAGCGCCATAGCCGAGCCTCGGGCAGCGCTCGCACCGTCCTGGCAATGCGCCGCCTCAACTATTCGTTCGTTCCGATTCTATCACGCTGGCCCTTGCCCATTCCCGGGAAAGGGCGCCGACAACAGCACCGCTGCTAACCCACCATCTCGAAACGCTCAGACTGCGGCGGCTGGGCCCACAGCTCCTCGGCGCCGGCCATGGCCACGGCCCGCTCCGGGCTGGCACGCCAAGCGTCATAGATATCGTTGCTATCCCACGTCACCAGCGTCGAGATCTTCGTCGGGTCGCTGAGCGAAACCAACGTCTGCCGGCTGCCGAATCCCGGCGCCCTGCTCTGGGCCAGGCCGTTGCCGTCCAGCAGCGTCTTGGCTTCCTCGATCTTGTCCGCCTTGGCCCAGTGGTGCGTCAGTACGCCGATCATCAACTCCTCTCCACAGGAATGAATAAACGCCGAGACCAAAGTTACCAGCGATGCCCCGAAAATCGGAGTCTCGGCGTACCTCGCGTCCTCGGCGTTGAGACTGATTCGCTAGTCCGAATCGCGGCGAATCCCAATGACCCGGGCGAAAGCAAACGCCAGCCCAGCGACGATCACGCTGAACACCGCTCCCATCTTGCCGGGGTCCAGGAAATCCGTACCAGCGTACGCCTTGTTGGCCACAAACAGCGCCACCGTCAGCCCCAGCCCGGCGATCATGCCAGCCACCATCAGGTGCTTGATGCTCATCCCCTCGGGAAGCGGGAATCCGACCTTGGAAACAGCGAACGAGAACACCGATACGCCGACCGTCTTGCCCACGATCAGCGACAGCAGGATCATCAAGGTGACCGCGTTGATGTTGCCGAACGCGACGCCCGCGTTGGCCCACGCGAAGAAGAACAGTCCGAAGTCCACCGGCAGCTTCAGGCTGTGCTCGAACCGGTCCAGCACCCCGACGTTGTGGCCGTGATGGCCCGCCTCGTGGGCCGTCGCCAGCTCCTCGCCCTCGTGCTCGCCGTGCTCTTCCAGGGCCTCATCCGCGTGAGGCGCGGGCTGAATCGCGGGCAGGAAGGGCACGATTACCACCAGCGCCAGCGCCGGCTCAACACCTGTCTTGACCAGTCCCACCCAGCTCATGCCCCCGGCAACCAGGATATAGACCGGCCACCACGTAACGCCGATTCGTCGGAACGCGTAGGCGGTTACCATGCCGCCCAGCGTCAGCAGCAACCACATGGGCTGGACGTTATCCGAATAAAAGACGGCGATTATGACCAGGCCGATGGCATCGTCGGCCACCGCCAGCAGCAGGAGGAAGTTCACCGCCGCGTGCCGCGGCCCGAAAATCACCCGTGCCACCAGCCAGGCCAGCGCGATGTCGGTGGCCGTGGGAATGGCCCAACCGCCCAGGACGCCCTCGGCCGGGAACATCATTCTACCGAGGTCGTCGGTGCCGCCGTAGAAAACGAAGCCCAGCAGTATGAACAGCCCCACTGGACCGAAGACGCCGCCCAGGGTGCCCATGATCGGGTTGATCGCCTTGGGCAGGGGGTTCAGCGCTCCGCCGGGCAGCACCGATTCGGTGATCTCCTTGGCCGCGATGCCGAAGAAGAACACCATGAACATTTCGTTGATAAGGAAGTGGAAAGAGACGTGCTTCCCGAAGACGTAGAAGTCGTTCAGGTCGTGGTGCTCGCCGTCGTCAAGGAAGGGGCCCTGACCGAAATTCCAAAAGTCGAACTCGACGATACGGTAGTAGCTGTCGAAGTGGAGGTTCGCCCACACCAACCCGACGATTACGCCCAGGATGAGCGGGATGGAGTATTCCTGCAGGAAGGTTATGTATCGACGGATCTGGTCCACGGACGACTCTCGAACCTGATACCGGGATGGTTCCCGTTAATCTGTTCCGCGCTGACCTCGCTAATCGGAACCTGGGCCGCCTATCACCTTGCACCGGGCAGGCCCGTAAACGCCGCCGATTATACCACCGTCATCAATCCTGTCCAAAGTCCGCAGGGTGGCCGGTCAGGGCGGGGTTGTCGAACCATGGAGGGAGAGGCCTCCGATAGTTCCCCTCCACCTGAGATGGGTTAAGCTTGTCCTGAGCTTGTAGAGAGACTGAGGGCATTTGCTGCTACGCTATTCGAGAGAGGAAAGCCGCTCTCGCAAAACAGTTTCGAAGCTGTCGCGGGCGATCGTTCTCGCGGCTAGAAGCTTGTTGTTAGTGTCTTCCAGGGTCAGCACTTCCCAGTGGCCCCGACTCAAACGAAAGCGACCTTCATTGTCGTCCCATGACAGTTTGGGAACCAACCAGATGATGTCCCCGTCATTGATGTCTTGAGTTGGGTTGGCGCTTGGCCCTCCGATTGAGTCGAAAAATGGGGAATCAACCGCCACCGCAATTTTCGAGTTCCAGCGTCTTACCGTGGGTACCTTAACCTGAAGCTGTGGCATAAGGCGTTTGGCACTTGAGGAACGCCAGTCCGGGCGCCGGGTATGGTTAGGGTACGGCGGAACAGTTTCCTCATCAGCTACGAGAATTTCGAACTGTGAAGACATCCCTTGTCCAGAGAAATAAACCGCCTGGATTTCCAGACCATACCACTCCAAACGGTCTCCTACGGTCTTGGCGACTATCAAATCTATTTTTCCGGCCGGTTTGTCGGTTGTAACGCTCTGCATGAATGGGATTTCTCTGGCGATCTTTGCCTCGTCAGGGGAGAAGCCGACTATTTCAGCTAGCCAGCGGACGAGCAGGTGGTCTTGTTCAAAGCGGGTCGGGCAGGTGATCACTGGCACTCCCAATGAGTCGCCAATGCGCCCACTGGGACCTTCGTCATAGAGCTGAATGGAACAGACTCCCCCTGCCTTGGAACACGGGGGGCGTCCTTGCTTAAACGGGCAGGGAAGTGGTCTATCCTGTCCGGAAGCCGACAATGCCGTATTCATCCTCTCTCTTGGAGAGAGCGGGACAAAGGGATTTCCATACCATTCGGCGATTCCGTATCTAGGCATGCTTTAGTTCGCCAGTTCAGTGTGTCAGAACACCGGGCGGCGAGTGATCAGCAATTCCCAGAGCTGGTCGTGGTGGGTGTTTTTCATATTTACTCGTTTGACTTGAAAGCAGTGGCTGCCAATCAGATCGATAATTTCGTGGGATTGGTCATATGTCATTAGGAAGTCCGCCTCGCTTTGGGCCAAGCGAGTGAAGAGTTTCCTATGGTCCAGTTGATTGTGGTTGTACAGTCGTTTCCCGGCACCTTTTCCCGCCGCAGTGTAGGGAGGATCTACAAAAACGACAGTCCGTGAATGAGGTGCAAAAGTCGCCTTTCGGAGAATCTCTAGACCGTCTGTCTCTCTAAACTCAATTCTATCGGCGTAATCAGAAATTGCTTTCAAGCGGCGTGAGATAGTATCAGGGTACCAACGGGACGCCACCCCTTTCCCTGCTTCACCGGCCCGGGCGAGCGACGCACCGTTGGCCAGGATACCGCCCCTCCTGGTGCGGTTGAGCACCAGGGTGCGGAAACCACGCTCCACCACATCTCCGGATGACTTGCAATCCAGTAGAGCCACGCTCTCTCGAGTCGGAACGAACGTACGCACGCATTCTATGAGTTCGTCGTTGTGCCACAAGGCCGCCTTCCAGAAAGCGGCCACATCGGGGTCGATCTCCGACATGACACACCGCTCGGCCAAGCCCTCCATCACCGCCGTAAGGGATACTGTGGCACCTCCCGCGAATGGTTCCACCAGAACCTCGGGTCTCGGGCTAGTCCCTGAGAGCCAGGCGCGCACATGGGGAACCAGCCATGTCTTGCCCCCAGGATAGCGAAGAGGACTTCTCTGCGGAACGCTTGCTACGTTTACCGCCGGGATAGGGGAAATAGGGATATCTTGCAAGGATGTGTCCGAATCTCTGAGCAATAACGTTTGCATTCCTTTGTCAGAAGGCACGTCGCGTCCGGCTCCCGGTCAATAATAAGGCACTGGCGTTACAATACGGTGTGCGCTGTCTCAGGCGCAACCGCCGCCCGTCATCAAATTGCACGGACCTTCCCCTGGCGTGCGTATCCCTCGTGCTCAGGATTATGGCAGAGCTTCAGGCCTAGCACCGTTGCAAGGGCAACCCCTCTAACGGCCCGGCCCATCAGCGAAATCCCCAAGATCAAACGAATCTCAGTTCAGACAACCCCTTCCGCCGCCCGGTGGTATGCTGTGGCATCCCTGCATCCACCTGAAACAGGAGGACGGCCATGGCTGAGATCTACACGTTGGGCGCCGGCACGCCCACCCCTACGCCCACTCGCTTCGGCAGCTCCCACGTGTTCAAGCTGGGCGATCAGCTCCTGATGTTCGACTGCGGCCCGGCCACCACCCACAAGCTGGTCAAGGCCGGACTGTGGCCCACCCAGGTCGACTACCTGTTCTTCACCCATCACCACTTCGACCACGACATCGACTACCCCTGCTTCCTGCTCTGCCGCTGGGACCAGAGCATTGGGTCGGAGAACGAGCTGCAGGTCTTCGGCCCCGACCTGACCGAGAAGATCACCGAGGGCATCCTCGGCGAGAACGGCGTGTTCTCCCACGACTGGAAGGCGCGGGTCAACCACCCGCTGAGCCAGCAGGTGTTCGTCAACCGCGGCGGCACCCTGCCCCGGCCCGCCCCGTCGGTGTTGGCCAAGGACGTCGGGCCCGGCAAGGTGTTCAGCGGCCCCGACTGGGAGGTCACCGCCGCTCCCGCCGAGCACGTCGAGCCGTACCTCGATTCCCTGGCCTACCGCGTCGACTCCTCCGAGGGCAGCGTGATCTTCACCGGCGACACCCAGCCCTGCGACTCGGTGGCCGAGCTGGCACGCGACGCCGACATTATGCTGTGCATGTGCTGGGACGACCAGGAGGTGATGGACGCAAACGGCGAGGCCGGTGGGCAGTGCGGCACCACCGGCGCGGCCCGCCTGGCCCAGGCCGCCGGGGTCAAGAAGCTGGTGCTGGTCCACATCGGCCCCCACCTCTCCGGCCACGGCCCCTGGGAGAAGGGCATCGGCGACGTCAGCAAGATCTACGATGGCGAGATCGTCTTCTCCGAGGAGCTGATGCGCCTGACCGTGTAGGTGCGACCCTCGTGGTTCCCTGGTTTCTCAATCAGTCCCCTCCCCCTGAGGGGGATGGGACTGGTGGGGGTGAAAACGCAAAGTAGAGGGACATCCGCCCGATGCCTACTTCCCCGCCAGCTCTTCGAAGGACGGCTCAGGCATCCCCTCCGTCCAGAAGGGGTCGCGCAACTCCAGCCGGTCGCCGCTGGGGTCGAAGAAGTACAGTTCGCGCCCGGTGAAGAAGCCACGGGCCCGGTATGTCAGGTGGTCGATCCTGATCTCGCGTTGGGCGAACTCCCGGCACGCCGCCTCGAATGTCGACGGCGACACCGTGAATGAGTGGTGCGCACCGCCATCGTCCCGTGAGCTGCCGTCCGACGCGTCGGAGCGCTCGCACAGCAGGATGTTGTGGTCGCCCACGTTGAAGCAGGACATGGTGTTGTTGCCCAGCCTGCCCTTGGGCGTAAGTCCCAGCAACTCTCCGTAGAACTCCTCAGCCTCGTTTAGGTCGTTGACGGGGATCGACCAGTGGGTGACCCCTTCGATGTTCAGGACTGCCATGTCTCCTCCTGTGTCCGATGGTGAATGCGGTTCCTGCGACGCGACCGTTAACCCGCGGTGGTTTCGCTCAGGCTCTCGAACCAGGGCATGACCAGCTGCTCGTTAACGAAGGAACAGTAGGAGTGCCCCCAGTCCGGCAGTTCCTCGTAACGCGAGTTGTAGCCCAGACGGGTCAGCAGCTCGTGCCCGCTTCGAATGGTCTCCACCGGGAAGATGTGATCGTGGGCGCCATGCACGATGTGGATGGGCAGCTCTATGCCCTGCTGGCGGCGCAGCATGCCGTCCGTCATCCCGTGAAGGTCGCCGGCGACTGGCGCGATCCCGGCAAACAGTTCCGGGCGGCCCAGGCCCAGCAGGTAGGTGAACGTCCCGCCGTCAGACAGGCCCGTCAGGTACACCCTGCTCCGGTCAACGGAGTACGCGGCGCACACCTCCTCCAGCATGCCGGTCACCGACCCGATGTCCAGGTCGGGCTGCAGAATGGACCAGGTGACATCCACGGACTTGGGGGCCAGCACCATGTGTCCGCGGCTCTTGGCTGGCCTCAGCCACGACCAGACGTGGTGGTCGCCGCGACCGTAGGCCCCGTGCAGGCAGATGATGAGCGGCCACTGGCGCTCCGATGTGTAGCCCTCCGGAACGTACAGCGAGTAGTCGGCCAGCGGAGCCTCGCGACGCCGGTGCAGCACGCCGACCGGAGTGTCGTTGCACGCCGAAGGCGACTGCGGCACCAGCTGACTCTCGTCCGCGTCCGGGAGAACCCAGTACTCCGCCAGCGTCGGAGTCTGCGACCGGATGCCGTACAGCACGTACAACCCCCGGCACAGCGACCTGCGCGTGTCCATGGCAGTCAGCGAATAGTTCCCCTGCTCAGCGCCGAGGAACGACTCCCCGGCGTTGCTGACGTGCCGAATTCCGGCTAGGAACGCGTCGTGGAACTGCTGCCGGTCATCGGGCGGTTCGACCTGCGACAGCCTGCCGGTCGATTCCGCGAAGCCCCCTTGCATCACCTCGCGCAGGTGATGCTGGAACGCATGCAGCCCCTCGATGCGCATCTCGTTCTGGATGGCCTCGAACGCCCGGAGGAACCACAACACGCTCTGTTCAGCATCCTGGACCAGGGCGTCATATTTCTGGGAGGCCATGCTTTCCTTGCCTGTGGTGGCTGTCTCGCGAATCGTAGTGTGGTCAGGAACGCTGGTCAACCTTTGCCGACAATCCCGCTCGAACCTATAATCCCCAGCAGTTGGACTGAGTCTGAAGCAGACAGGAGGCCGGAACATGGCGATAGCCGAAGTGAACGGAGCGGAACTGTACTACGAGGAGGCCGGCAGCGGGCCGCCCATCATTCTTTCTCCCGGCGGCCTGCAGGGAGTGGCCAGCAGCTACGGGAACGTGGTGGAGGCCCTATCGCAGGAGCACCGCGTCATCGTTTATGACCGGCGCTTTGGGGGACAGTCCCGCAGTCCCATGGTGGTGCAGACGTGGGATATGGTCTGCGACGACGTGTTTGGCCTGATGGACTCCCTGGGCATCGAGCAGAGCATCCTGGGCGGCGGGTCTTTCGGCGCCGCAATATCATTCGGGTGCGCCTACCGCCGGCCTGAGCGGGTGCGCGCCATCTTCCCGTCCAACATCGCAGGTGGCGTCATCTGCGATGGCTACCTGACCACCAAGCTGTTCAGGAGCATGGATATGGCGGCGGCCGATGGCATCGGGGCAGTAATCGACGCCTTCGACGCCGACGACCGCTTCGCTCCGTTCAGCCCGGAGATCGCCCAAACCGACGCAGAGTACCGCAGGGAGCTGGAGGCGATGGACACCGAGGAGTTCATTCAGGTAATGCGCGACAGCGCCCAAGCCCTGTTCGGCGGGCCTTTCCCAACATTGGGCAGTACCAAGGAGATGCTGCGGAGCATCCGAGTCCCGGCCATGATCATGCCGGGCTACAATGACGTGCATCCCCGTGCGGTGGCGGAGATGGCCCACCGCCTGGTCCCCAACAGCCAGTGGGGCGAGTGCAAACCCCACGCCGACGAACCGGAAAAGTACGCAAAGCGAGTGCTGCAGTTCCTGTCCCAGGTGGAGGCTAATGAGGGTTAGAGGTTCGGTAACCGAAGGGAACGTCGATGGACACTATGCAAGCGGCTAATGAGTTCATATAGAGGGATTGCCTTGACTTAGGTAGCCACAATTGATACAACGGCATCATTCACGGAGGGTACTTCTGGCATAATTTGGAAGTACCCTCCTTTCAAATTGCGTGATTTAAGACCATTGCCATTGAGGTAGCCTTAGATTGCTTGTTGCCAAGCTACGAACCTGCACGAAACCGTATAGTCGAATGGCATCGGGGTTTCGTTCCAACTAGGGGGGTTGAGTGCTATGGCCATAAATCTGGTAGTCGCAGTAACAGACTATGACTGGTTCAGAGGTCTGAGTCAGCGTCCTGACTTGACTGAGGTGAATTTCTGGGCGCCGTCCGCAATCAATTTCAGAGCCTTGAGTCCCGGCGAGCTGTTTTTGTTTAAGCTACATGCTCCTTACAACATGATTGTTGGCGGCGGAATTTTTGCCTACGCAAACAAGCTCCCGTGTTCTCTGGCGTGGGATGCTTTTGGCGAAGCCAATGGAGCCACCTCCTACCTGGAAATGCGCTCACGAATTGCGAAATATCGAAACGCCAGAGTAGATAACAGGAGCGATTTTGAAATTGGCTGTCGAATACTGACCCAACCTTTCTTTTTTGATGAGTCGGATTGGATTTCGCCTCCAGAAAGCTTTGCCAGAAATATAGTCACGTTTAAGACCTACAACACAGGAGACCCGGATGGCCTTGAACTTTGGTCAGCCATTCAACAGAAAATGGCCCAGAGTTCTGACCGCGGAATCGGTGAGGAGATTGCGAGGTTCGGCACACCGCAATTGGTCACCCCAAGGCTCGGACAAGGGGCCTTCAGGGTGTTGGTTACCGATTCTTACGACCGTCGATGCGCTGTAACGAAAGAGAGAACTCTACCTGCGCTAGATGCAGCACATATTATGCCCTTTAATATCGGTGGGGCGCATGACGCCAAAAACGGCCTTTTGCTGCGGAAAGACATCCATAGCCTGTTTGATGCGGGTTACGTAACTGTCACTCCGTCCTTGCATTTCGAGGTCAGTCCGTCAATCAGAGAGGAATTCCAAAACGGTCGCGAATACTACTCGCTCCACGGTACACGGATTGCTGTTCCCGCCCATATAGATCGTCGGCCGGATCCATCGCTATTGGAATGGCACAACGAAAACACGTTCAAGGGCTGAGCGGAGATGTCGACAGTCCGTAGGTTCTGGGTTGGCTGGTTTTACGTTCAATTGGAGCATCTTGTTCTCGGTGGACCCACCAGAATAGGCCAAACCCGCCACCCCCTACACCGTAACCCCCGTGAAGTTGAACGTGGCCAGTTTCAGGGCCGGGACGCGGGTGGCGAAGCCGACCTCGTTGAGCACCAGCTTGGCCTCACGCCCTACTCCCTCCACGCCGTTCAGCGCGTCGACGTAGGACTGGGTGAACCGCAGGTCCTTGACAGGGTGCTGGATTTCGCCGTTCTCGATCAGGAACGTTCCGTCACGAGTCATGCCCGTCATCACGCAGCCGCGGTTGTGGGAGAGGCGCGTGTAGAAGAACCGCGTGATGTACAGCCCGCGCTCGGTCGACGCGATCAGTTCGTCGACCGACTTATCGCCGGGAGCCATGAACAGGTTTGAGGCAATTGGCGGGCCGGTGAAATACTGCTGGTGGCCCGTGGAGGGTACTCCGTCCTGAGCCGCGGTGTAGGTGTTGTGCACCGGGGCGTTTACCACACCGTTCTCCACCAACTCCACCCGGCGGCGCGGCACGCCCTCGACGTCGAAGGGCATGGGCCACCCGTCGAGGGCCCGGCCATCGTCCCAGATGGAGACCGACTCGCTCATGGCCTGGGTGCCCTGAAGGTCGCACATCCAGCTGCGGCCCTCCTGCACCGCCTGCGCCCCCATGCCGTATAGCGACAGCGCCTCCAGTATGTCGTCGACGGCGTAATGGTCCAGCACCACTGTGTATTCTCCGGGAGTTATGGGCTGCGGGTCCTTGCCTCTGACCGCCTTGTCCACCGCCTCACTGGCTAGGGTCGGGTAGTCGATCTCGTCCAGGCGCCACGAGCCGCCCTTGGCCCAGCCCGCAGAGGTGTCGCTGCGGGTGGTGATGATCAGCCCCGCGAACGTGCCGGCGTGGTAGTTGCGAACGCCCCGGCTGCTCACCACCGCGATCTCGTGCACCCCGGTGCGGCATGCCCCGGCGGTGTCGAGGCCTTCCGCAGCCCCTTGACGGCAGACCTCGCCCACCATCTGCGCCCGCGTCAGAGGCGAACAGGCGGCCGCGGATTCGTCCCAGCTGGCTACCCTGTTCAACGGTGTTGGGTCAGGCAGGCCCGGAAAAGCTGGATCTTCAGGCATCAGCAGGGCGTTGCGCCTGGCAGCCTCCATGGCCCGGCGTATGCCGTCGTCCGAAGTGTCGTTGGTGGTGGCGCGGCCCACCCGCTGCCCCTCGACGGCTCGGATGTTCAGCGTCACGTTGCTGTGAGACACGTTCTGGTGGATGGCATTGCCCGCGAACCGAGTCAGACCGAGGTCCTGGCTGCTCAGGTATATGTCGGTCTCGCTGGCGGATGAAAGCGAAAGGGCGCGCTCCAGCAGGTTCAGGGCCGCATCCTCGCCGATCATAGCGCCACCCCCGGCTTGCCATTCTTCATTCCAGATTCATCATTCCCAATTCCCACTACCGCATCACCCCCACGCGCACGTTGCGGAACCGGGCGGGTGCGGCGCCGTGCCCCGTGTGGCCCAGTTGGCCCGGCTGTCCTTTGCCGCAGTTGGGCGTTCCCCACATGGTCCAGTGGTTCTCGTTGCACACCGCGTCGCAGGAGTTCCAGAACTCTGGCGTGATTCCGGTGTAGGTGCAGTTGCGCAGCAGCCGGCCCAGCTTGCCGTTCTTGATTTCGTAGCCGACCTCCGTGCCAAACTGGAAGTTGTAGCGACGATCATCGATGGACCAGGACCGGTTCATGTCGATGTAGATGCCGTCGTCCGTGTCGGCTATCAGATCGTCCAGTTCCCACTCGCCCGGCTCGAGGGACACGTTGGTCATGCGGATCAGGGGCAGTCGGTTCCACGACGACGCCCGCATGGTGCCGTTGGACTGCAGGCCCAGGGTGGCGGCGGTCTCGCGGGACATCAGGTATCCGACGAAGCGGCCGGCCTCGACGATGGGTGTCGACTGCGCTGGCACTCCCTCGTCGTCCCACCCGAACGAACCCAACCCCGGCAGGCGGATGCTGTCTGCGGTGATGTTCACCTGCTCCGACCCGTAGCGAAAGTCGTGCAGCTTCTCGGTGGTCAGGAATGACGTGCCGGCGTAGGCTGCCTCGGAACCCAGCACGCGGTCAAGCTCGATGGCGTGGCCGCACGACTCGTGGATCTGCAGCCCCACCTGCGAGCCGCCGATGATCAGCGTGGTGGTGATGTCGGAAGGGCAGCGATCAGCGGTCAGCAGGGCGACGGCCTCGCTGGCCACCCGCTCGGCATTGCCCGCCAGGTCAAAGGCCTGCACGTACTCCCATCCGCTGCAGCCCTGCTGGCGACCCATGGACTGCGGGTAGGAGCGCCGCTGCACCTCGCCGTTGCCAACGGCTGTGGCCTGGATGCCGCCGCCGGCCTCGTAGATGGTCTGTTCCAGGTCGGCGCCCTCGGTGTTGGCGAAGGACTTGCGCTCGCGGATGAATATCAGGTTGCCCGTGCGGGCGGAAATCCCCTCCACGCGGCCCATCCTCTCGTCGGTATCGAGCAGCAACGCCAGTTTGTCCTCGGGAGCGATGGAGAACGGATCTATCTCGATGGCCGTGGTGTATTTTCCTCGGCTGGTCACTGGCGGTCCCAGATCCACCTGCGGGCCTCCGGACGTCGCCGATGCCCTGGCGATCTCGACGGCGAGCGCAGCGGCCTGGTCGACGGATTCTGCGGTCATAGTGTTGGTGGAGGCGAATCCCCACGATCCGTCCACCACCACCCGCACGCCGATGCCGACGGATTCGTCGTTGCTGATAACGTCCACCACGCCGGTCCGCACCGAGTAGCGTTCCTGCGCCGTCTCCACCATTCGCGCGTCGGCGTACGACGCTCCCCGCGCTGCTGCCGTATCCAGCGCACGGGCAATCAGGCTGTCCATAAACGTCGGCTCCCCACGGTAGTCTGCCGTTCCGATTCCAAGCGGGATTGTGGGGTATCGCGCGTAGAGGCGCAAGGGGCGTGGGCTGCCTTGCGGCTATGTGAGCCAGTGGCTACCCTTGAGTTGCACAGGGGAGGTGAAATGGAGACAACGATCAGCGAAAAATACTTGGCGCATGTCAGTAATCTGGTGGACTCCGGACGTTACCCCTCGGCCGTCGCTGTAATGGATCGGGCGCTAGCGCTCCTGGAGGAGCGGGACTTGGCTGACACGGATCCGGCAGTCGAAAAGGAATTGGCAGAAATTCGCAAAAAGGTGATGGAAGGAATCAAGGACTTTGAAGAAGGGCGATACGCGGAGTACGCCAACGTGGATGAGATTTTCGAGGATGCTAAACGTCGAGCCCGTGAGAGGAAAGATCGTCGGGAGCGACGCGCAGCCTATGATGGCCTGATCATCAGCTGATGTTTCCTTACAGCCTTTCTGAAGATGCACAGATCGACATCGACAATATCTGGGACTATTACGAATAGGCAGAAAGCGAATCAATAGCCGAAAGGCAATATTTGCGCCTTAGGAATCTCTTTCAGCTTATAGCCGGCAATCCTCTCATAGGCAGGAGCAGGGCCGAGATTCGCCCCGGAGTTCGAAGCTTTCCTGTGGGCAACCCACTCTAAGTTGTCTTTTACACTCCTTTCAAAGGCCAAATAGAAATTACAAGGGTCATACACAGCAGTCGAGATATCGAACAGGTATTTGAGCAGCACCTAATCCCCCAGCGGCGGGCGGCGTTGGTGCCAGTCCGTTGCCTGCTGGTAGGCGTGGGCGACGCGCATCAGCAGCCCATCGGACATCGGCTTCCCCACCAGCTGCAGTGACAGCGGCAGATTGTCCTCTGTGAATCCGCAGGGGATGGACAGCGCCGGAAGGTTCGCCACGTTGAACGCCCCCGTAAAGTTGCGAACTCCCGAGATGCGGCTCCGTGCGTCCTCCTGGCTCTTGATGCCTGCCTCTGTGGGCAGCAGGGGCGCCCCGGTCGGCGAGGTGGGCAGCACGATGACGTCCACCTCGTCCAGGGCCTCCAGCACTGCCGCTCGGATCAGCGTGCGCACCTTCTGCGCCTTTTGCAGCGCTTGTGCCGGGGTGAGGATGGCCGTCAGAAGACGCACCCGGGTGTTGTGGTCATACTCGTCGATGCGTGTCTTCAGGCGCTCGTAATGGACCATGGCGCCGTCCATATCGGTGATGCACTTTGAGACAGCCCCGGCGTTCTCGACGATGGGGATCGAGACCTCTCGCGACGTTGCGCCCAGTTTGCCAAGCTGAGCTACAGCCGAGTCAATAACCTGCCTCACCTGCGGCGACAGGCCCCCCTCCGCCACCTTTTCCCGCAGCACGCCAATGCTCAGGCCGTCGATGTCGTGCTGGATCTCGTGGGCGTAGTCGGGAACGGGGCCACTCCACGAGTACGGGTCCTCGGGGTCGTGACCGACGATGGCCTGAAACGTCAGAGCGCAGTCCTCGGCAGAACGGGAGATGGGACCGACGGTGTCCATGGACCAGGACACGCCCGCCACGCCGCGACGGCTGACCAGTCCCCAGGTAGGGCGCAGGCCCGTCAGGCCGCTCCACGCCGCCGGGATGCGCGTCGATCCGCCGGTGTCCTCGGCCAGGGCGCTGGCGCACAGGAACGCTGCCGTCGCCGCCGCGGAGCCGCTGCTGGAAATGCCAGGGTTGCGCGACAGGTCCCAGGGATTGCGTGGCTGGCCTCCCGGATGATGGAAGCTCTCTCCCAGCGCGAATTCCGACAGGTTCAGCTTGCCCAGCAGAATGGCTCCCGCTTCCTTCAGCCTGGTAACCACCACTGCGTCCCGGGTTGGCACGTTGTCCCACTCCAGCGCTGAGCCGTAGGTGGTGCGGATGCCGGCGGTGTCGAACTGGTCCTTGACCGCCACCGGCACGCCGTGCAGCGGTCCGCGGTATCGGCCGGCGGTGATCTCCTGCTCGGCCGCCCGCGCCGCCTGCCTGGCCTCCTCGTGGCACACGGTGATGTAAGAGTTCACACGCCCGTCGATCCGATCGATTCGCTCCAGGTAGGCCTCGGTGGCCTCTACTGGTGAGATCTCCCCGCTCCGGATCAGCCGCCCCAACTCGGCCACGGTGAGGAAGGGTAGCTCGCTGCGCTGAACGCTGGACATACTGAGCACTCCCGCTGGGAAAATTTACGAAAGAGGCGCTGGGAACCTACCCAGCGCCTCCGCGTCTGGCCTGTGCTGGCGCCTAGTCCGCAGGCGCGGCTTCCAACTCGTACGGATCGAGAACCGCGCCCGTCTGACGCATGAATTCCCGAGCCTCCTCGTTGTGCAGCTGCTGGAAGAAGATCTCAATGCGGTTGCCGCTGGGATCGAAGCAGTAGAAGCTCTTTGTCAGGCCGTGGTCTGCGGTAAAGTCGATGGGGTGGCCGGCATCCTTGACCCGTCCGAACATTTCCTGCAGCTCCGGCTCGCCGCCCTCGAGCTGCAGCGCGGTGTGCGACAGCCCCGGGCTGCCAGTCTCGACGCCATCGGGCGCTTTGATCAGTGCGATGTCGTGGTCGGATACGCCGAAGGACAGGAACGCCATATCCATGCCCTGATCGTGGTTCATGAGCTCCATGCCCAGGGCGTTTGTGTACCAGTCGATGGCCTCTACGGTGTCCTTGACGTTCAGGACCACGTGGCCAACCCGCGCGATTCTAGCCATCTTTCACTCCTCGCCTGCTTCTGATTTCCGCCAGCATAACTTCATCAGCACACGGGCGCAAATCCAGCAGGAGGTCAGCGGACACCAATCATTAGTGTGCTATGATTCGTCCCGTCCAAAACTGGATTACAGATTGAAAATGGAGGCCTTTTATGCCGTTCGGAGGCAATGACTGGCTCGCACTTACTCCCGAGGAGGCGCTGGAGCCTGACATCCCCATCTGCGACCCCCATCACCACTTCTGGGACTTCCGGATGGAACGGATTCCCTTCCAGCGCTACCTGCTGCATGAGTTGGCCGACGATGTGAACGGTGGTCACAACGTGCGCTCCACGGTGTTCGTGGAGGCGCGCTCGATGTATCGCTCCGGAGGCCCCGAGGAATTGCGGCCCGTGGGCGAGGTGGAATTCGTGCAGGGTCTGGCCGCTGCCAGCGACAACGGCCTCTACGGTCCCACCAAGGCCGCTGCCTCCATCGTCGGGCACGCCAACCTGAACCTGGGCGAGAACGTGCGCCCGGTCCTGGAGGCCCTGCAGGCGGCGAGCCCCAACCGGTTCCGAGGCATCCGGCACTCGGTAACCTGGGACCCGCACCCCGAGGTGGAAAACACCGCTGCCCACAAGGCCGAGGGGCAGATGAGCAGCGACAACTTCCGCGCCGGCGCCCGCGTACTGGCCGATATGGGCATGACTCTGGAGGGATGGATGTATTTCCCCCAGATGCTCGAGCTAGCCGAGTTCGCCAAGGCCGTGCCTAACCTGACCATCATCCTCAACCACATCGGTGGCCTGCTGCGTGAGGGACCCTACGCCGGGCGCGACGAGGAGGTCCTCGACCAGTGGCGCAAGGGCATCACCGCCGCCGCGTCCGCTCCCAACGTGGTCATCAAGCTGGGCGGCATCGGTATGCCCCGCACCGGCTTTGACTGGCACGCCCGCGCCACGCCCATCGGCTCCGAGGAACTGGCTGCGGATATGAGGCCCCTCATCGACTACTGCATCGACCAGTTCGGTCCCGACCGCTGCATGTTCGAGAGCAACTTCCCGGTGGACAAGGTGTCGTACTCGTACACCGTCATGTACAACGCCTTCAAGAGGCTCACCACCCAGTACTCGGCCTCCGAGCGCGCCGACATGTTCCACGACGTCGCCGCGAGGGTATACCGCGTAGAATACTGATCCCCCAATTCCATCCCCCAGAAAGGGGGAGGGTGAACCATCCACCCCCGTCAATCAGGGCAATCCAATAATCACGTAAATCACAGTTCAGACATCCCGCCCTTTTCAAGAGGGCCGGTTAGTGTTAAGTTACCCCGGTAATTCACGAGCAATTCAGGCTGAGGGCGCTACCGATTACGGTCCCCGCCAGTTGCCGAATGGCACCCGGACGCGGGGGCCGTTGTTTGTGAATGCGGACATCCGCCCGTAGGGGCAACCCCAGCGGTTGCCCGACGACCCTGCCCAATGGCGCCCGGTATCATCGCAATCCCGTAATCAAACGAATCACAGTTCAGACATCTGTCGAAGGTCTCGCGCGTTTGTTAATTGCCGTAGCTTTCATCCTGATGACCGTCTTTTTCATGGCGGGCCTATACGTGGCCGGTGCGCTGGGAACGCTGGCCCTGCTGTTGTCGGAGATCTACTCCGACGCCCCCCTGTGGAACATAATGTCCAACCGCGTCTGGGAGACGTATAACCGGTTCCTCCTCGTCGCCATTCCCCTGTTCATCCTGATGGGCGAGCTGGTCCTCCGCAGCGGGATCGCCGATCGCATGTACCGGGCCCTCGACCGCTGGGTCGCGCCCATTCCTGGCGGATTGCTCCACACAAACATCGTTTCCTGCGCTATTTTCGCGGCCTGCTCAGGCTCCAGCATTTCCACCGCGGCCACCATCAGCCGCGTGGCCCTCCCCACGTTCCACACCCGTGGCTACAACGACAGGCTGGTCGTCGGCTCTCTGGCCGCCGGCGGAACGCTGGGTATCCTGATACCCCCAAGCGTTCTGCTGCTGATTTACGGCCTCAGCACCGGCACGTCCATTGGCCGTCTCTTCCTGGCGGGTTTCATCCCCGGCGCGATAATGGCCATCGTGTTCATGATTTTCATCGCCGCCGCTGCAATTATCTGGCCCAGGGTGGCCCCCAGGGTGGAGGGCGAAACCTTCCTGTCTTGGCGCGGCTGGATCGACCGCGTAACCGGCTCCATCGCCGTGGGGCCCGTCATAATACTGGTGCTGGCCGTCCTTGGCTCCATATACGGCGGGATAGCCACGCCCAGCGAGGCAGCCGCCATCGGCGTTTACGGCGCTTTCGTCCTGGCCTTCCTGTACAACTCCAAGAACCTCTGGCTCCCCGTTTTCGCCCTCGCTTTGCGCGCCACGGGGCTGGGCGGGGCCTACCATGCCGTGCGCCTCGTCTTTGGCGCTATTGTCGGTGTGGTGGTGGTTCACCTGGCGGCCCAGACGGTCTACTTGGTGTTTTTCCCCAACCAGTCCCTTTTCGTGGCCCCCGAGCTCGCCGAGACCATTTTCCTTCTCGAGGTCCTGGTCCTCCCCTTGACCGGCTGGGTGTTCATTCTCTCCGAGGTCTCCAAGGAGGAACTGGCCGACGCAAGGATGCCCTCCTCTGCCCAGGTCACAGCCATCATGCAGGCCAACGCCTCGGTGCTTACCGAAGTGTTCATGTCCACCATGCGCACCACCTGTATGATCATGTTCATCCTCCTGGCCGCGTTCACCCTCCAGTTCGCCTTTGCCTACCTGCGTATCTCCCACGCCCTGGCCGACCTGGTGGTCAGCCTGGAGCTGACGCAGATGGAGCTGGTCGGTATCCTCATCGTCTTCTATCTGCTGCTTGGCACGTTCATGGAGAGCTACTCCATGCTCGCCACCACGCTGCCCATCCTGATCGAAACTCTGTTCCGGTCGGGTATCGACCTGCTCTGGTTCGGCATCATTATGATCATCCTCCTCGAAGCCGCCCAGATCAGTCCTCCCCAGGGGCTGTCCCTGTATGTTCTCCACGGCGCCCGTCAGGAAACCGCCGGGGTCAGAGGCGTGACGGAGGCGGAGACGATCAACGACGTCTATATAGGTGTGCTGCCGTTCATGGTATGCATGGCCATCGTCATTGGTATCCTCATGCTCTTCCCCGAACTGGTGACCTGGCTCCCCGACCAGGCCAAGGGCGCCCGCTGAGTCTTGCAGACGGCAGATACGCTGCGCGCGATTGCATCGAGCACTTACGCTGCGCCCCCATTCATTCGTTCCCTCTCCCTCGAGGGAGAGGGTTAGGGTGAAATCCCGGTATAAAAAACGCTCTTACGCCCATTCTCCCGGAGACAGACCTTGCCAACACGCCCTGGTACGTGTAGGGAAAAACACCACGGCAAACTGGTATCTTTGACTCTACTCCCCCATCGACATTAAAATGCTGCGTTGGGCGCTGTTCGAAAATAGTTCATCGTGGAGCATAAATTTGGGATTCAAGAATTTGACAGGGAATAACCTTGCAGTATTCTGGCGGCTGACAGTTGTTGTGGCCGCTGTCGCCATGCTCGCGGGACTCGCTGCCTGTGGCGGCGACGATGCCGACGACACCGATGTGACGGTGCAGCCCGCTCCCACGGCCACCACCGCGCCGACCGCGCAAGCGCCGGCCCCCGACCCCACGGAACCCCCGCCCGCTACGCCGGAACCCGCCGAGCCAACCGAGCCCCCGGAACCGACTGCGCAACCTGCACCCACTGCAGTCCCCCCGACAGCCGCCGCCCCGGCGCCAACGACCCCAACGACCGAGGAAGCGCTGGCCGCCTACGCTGCCGAAAACGCCAACGGCCCCGGGGCGATCTTTGTCGGCGACCCCACCCAGCTGGTCGGCCCGCCGCCTCACGAAGGCCTGATGTTCCAGTTCCCCCCCGAGCTGTACGCCCAGATGTCCGGGCTGGCCCTGGCCGGGTCCGAGCAACTCGGCGTCCCGGGCCACATGTTCATCTACACCAGCGATTACTATCGGGAGCTGATTGCCAGGGCCAACCTCACCGATCCCACGCAGCTGGTTTCCTCGGGGGAGGAGATCACCATCCAGCACGTCTGCATCGACCGGCAACTCCCGCCCTGCGTCCTGGTGCAGGCCTACCTCGCCCCCAATATCGCTCGCCGCACCAACGGCCAGGTCTCGCTGGAGGTCACCTCCTTTGCGGAACTGCAGATCGATGGCCAGGAAACCCTGAGCCAGGTGGGCATTGGAACACTCGACATGGTAAATATCTATACCGGCTACGTCGCGGGTGAAGCCCCCGTTCTCGAGATCCAGTCCCTTTGGGGCTCCGCAGCCGATTGGGAAATATCCTACCTCAGCCTGACCGACCTCGCCGAAGACATAGACCGGCTGATCGAACGGGAGACGGACGGCAGCCGGGTGTTCAACCGCAACTGGTTTGCCGGGGCAGACCAATGGATCTACGCCAACACGCCACTCAGTGCTCCCGCCGATTTCGATGGCCTCGAAATTCGCGTCAATGCCGCATCCCAGTCCGATTTCATTCGCGGTATGGGTGGTGATGGCGTCTTCACCTCCCTGGCCGAGCTGTACACCTCGCTGGACCAGGGTATCGTCGACGCCGCCATCTACGGCGCACTGCTCGCCTCCTCCGCCAAATTGTTCGAGGTCACCGACTATATGGCCGGGCCGCTCGTCGGTTTCGGCTACACCAATAACGTCATCAATAAGGATGTCTGGAACGAAATACCGGAAGACCTCCAGCAGATAATGCTCGAAGAGGGCGCCAGGGCCGAACTCGAGGGACTGCGCCTCGCACCCTTTCAGAACGTCGCCGCCGTCGCCATCAACCAGCAGCTGGGCATGCAGGTCTTACCCTTCTCTCCGGAAATCCAGCAATATATCCAGCAGACCGTGGTGCCGGATTACGTCATTCCCGGCTGGCTGAACCGGTTGGGATTCCCGGGGCAGAACGCCGAAATCGTTGATATCTACAACGACAAGTCCAGCCCCTACTCCGGCATCTGGATCAACGAGGATGGTACTATTAGTCAGGTCGAAATCACGAAGGGACCCTGGGCCGGCCAATAAGGCGGCTCCCCCTTTTTACGTGATTCTCCGGGAGATCTGGCTTGTCAGAACCAGGGCCAACCAGATGAACCCCACTACCTATTAACAGGAGGTACTGCTCAGGATGATCCGAACCAGGTTGACTATAGGTGCCCTTTTGATCCTCTCTCTGCTGCTGGTCGGCGCGATCGCCGCCTGCGGAGAGGCCGCAACCCCCGTGCCCACCCAGGCGCCCACCGCTACCACCGCCCCCGAGCCAACGCCCGTTCCCACCGAGGCGGAAGCAATGGAGGAACCCACCGAGGTGATGATGTCGGGGGATGATGCCCTGCTGCAATATGCTGCCGACAACGCGGGCGGCCCCGGGGCCATCTATGTCGGCGATATCAATCAGCTCGTCGGCCCCGCTCCCCTCACCCTCGGCGGCGACCCCGATACCGACCTGGGCGATCTGGAAGGCAATGTCCCTCTCACCGCCCTCCAAGACCACACATGGCTCTACGAAAGCGATTACTACCAGTCGCTCGTCGAGCGGGCCAATCTCACCAACCCCACCGAACTGACCTCCACCGGCGAGAGCATCACGGTGCAGCACGCCTGCATCAACCGCGCTCTGCTCCCGTGCAAGATCATTGAGCAGTACTGGGCCCCCAACCTGGAAGCCCGTACCAATGGCCAGCTCATCCTGGAAGTCAGCTCCTTCCCCGAGCTGGGCCTCGCCGGCCCCGATACCCTCCAGCTCGTCTCCGATGGCACCCTCGGGATGGCCAATATTTACACCGGTTATGTCGCCGGCGCCCTGCCCGCCATCGAGGTCCAGTCCCTCTGGGGTATCTACCCCGACTGGGAGACGATGTACTACTCCCTGACCGATATGCACCCTCTCCTTGAGGCAATGGTGGCCTCCGAGACCGCAGGCGGTATCGTCGTTAACCACAACTGGTACTCCGGCAACGACCAGTTCTTCTTCAGCAAGACGCCGCTGCGCACCCTTGAGGACTTCGAAGGCCTGAAGACCCGCAGCCACGCGGCCGCTCTGTCGGACTGGATCAACGGTATGGGCGCCGAGGCCCAGTTCCTCGCGTTCGCCGAGGTCTACACCGCCCTGGAGCGCGGTATCCTGGATGCTGGCGTAACCGGCTCAACCCCCGGCCACGGCCAGCGCTGGTACGAGGTAACCGACTACCTCAACGGCCCCCTCAAGTCCCTGCTTTCCACCAATAACATCGTGAACGCGGATGTGTGGGACAGCATCCCCGAAGATATGCAGCAGATATTCATAGAGGAAGGAGCCAAGTCGGAGCTCGAACAGCTGCGCCTCACCTCCATCCAGAACGTAACCGGTGTCAAGAAGAATGTCGACGCTGGTATGGAACTGGTGGAATTCACCCCCGAGCTGGCGGACTACAGCCTTAACGTCGCAGTAAAGGAGCACGTCATCCCCGGCTGGCTCCGCCGCCTGAAGTTCCCCGGTGATGGCGACGAAGCCGTCCAGATGTTCAATGACCACGTCGGCCCCTACGTCGGCATGATGATCGAAGCCGACGGCAGTGTCTCCGACATCCCCGTAACCAAGGGCCCCCACGCCCAGTAAGCTCCTGAATCCCGGTTTCTTTGGCGCCCACCCCCGGCACCGCCGAGGGTGGGCGCTTCGTTTCCCGGGACCTACTCCTTGCCCAGCGACAACTTGCGGAATATGCCTGCGAAACAGTCAATATTCGTAACGGCACGGGCCGCGCCCTGCGGTAATCCGGTCAACCTCCCCAAAGCCCCCAACGGACACAGGCCCGCCCAATCCGGTTTGCCACCAATTCACCCCAAAAGGGATTGCGCCGGGCGAAAATTGGTGTATTATTGCCAAACGTAAATAGGGGCCGTACCCTACCATGCGTGCGGTTTAGGCATCTCAAACTCAGCAAGACGGCAGGATCACAATTATGGCAGTATCGATCCCAAGATTGATGTGGGCTCTGGTCATTGGGTGGATAGGGTACCTCGTGGCCCTATTGCTCCTCTTGGACATTATCCCCTTAAGGGAAGATGGGCTGGGCGTGCCCATTGAAATGACAGTGATATTCTCGCTGTTGTTCATCTTGTTCTTCGTGTGGCTGCCCCTGTCTGCGTGGACGCTGGGCGCAAGAGATGCGCTACTGTTCTCAAGGACGATCTGCTCGATATTCGACAAGCTGTATTTCACGTTGGGATATGTCTGCGGTCTGGAACTTCTTTTGCTGGGGTTTTTCATCACCTACCAGGTGGTGGCGCGCAAGCTGGACTGGGTCCAGGCGCCGGGCACCGATGTGATGAGCGGATACGTCCTGGCGATGGCCGCGACCTGGGCCTTCTCCTACTCGCTGAGGTCCGGCGCCCACGTGAGAATTGACGTGCTCCTTCCGTACATGGGTCAAAAGACCAGGTCCACTGCCGACTGGATTGCCATGGCAGCGGTGCTGTTCCTGGGCTGGGTCACCATGTGGAAGATGTGGGAAACCGTGGTGAACAACTACGAACGGGGTGTTGTCACCAATGACTACCCGCTCACGCCCCTCTTCATACCCAAGATCGTAGTGTCCATCGGATTTACGCTGCTGTGCGTGACTGCGTTGCAGATGATGTACATGATGGTCGCGGAGTCGCTACTTTCCACCGTCAACCGCTTGCAGGGTGGCGAGGAAATTGAGGCCCTGGAGCTTATGCAGCAAGAGGCCGCGGGTGCTGCCGACTAGTGAGCAGGCATCGCGTCTGCTCCATTCCACCCGACCTTCCGGGTCACAAAGAACCGGGGGCGTGAGAGGTTAAGCTGTGGCAATTGGCGTAGCATTCGGACTGATGGGGGCCTTCTTCCTGGCGGGCATGTACGTGGCCGCCGCGCTGGGAGCGCTGTCCCTGATCATGATGCACTTCTTCTCCGATGCTCCCCTGTGGAACATCATGGCGAACAAGTCCTGGGAGGGGAACACCAGCTTCATCCTGGTTGCCGTGCCGTTGTTCATCCTGATGGGTGAGCTTATGAACCGCAGCGGCATGGGTGAGAGGATGTATGCGGGAATCACCCGCTGGATCTGGTGGCTCCCAGGCGGGCTGATCCACACCAACATCGTTTCCTGCGCCATCTTCGCGGCGTGTTCCGGCTCTAGCGTGGCAACCTCTGCCACCATCAGCCGCGTCTCGCTGCCCAGCTTCCGGGCGCGCGGATACTCGGAACGGATGGTGATTGGGTCGCTGGCCGCAGGCGGCACTCTTGGGATCCTGATCCCGCCCAGCATCAGCCTGATCATTTACGGCGTGCTGGTGGAGGAGTCCATCGGCCGGCTTTACATGGCTGGTTTCGTGCCTGGAATGGTGCTGACCGCCACTTTCATGATAATGATCCTCAGCTTGGCGCTTGTCTGGCGCGGGCTGGCCCCTCGGGAGTCGGGCGACAGCTTCTTTACCATCCAGGGCTGGGTAAATCGACTCATAGGCTCCATTGCCCTGATACCGATCGTTGCGCTGATCATCGTGGTGATCGGTTCCATCTACGGGGGTATTGCCACACCGTCGGAGGCAGCGGCGTTCGGCGTGTACGGGGCCTTTGTGCTCGCCGGAATCCTGAATACCGAAGAAATCCTGATGCCGATGTTCGGCGGCCTGATGCGGTCTCTGGGTCTCACCAATGCGGCGGGCGTGGTTAAGTGGGCATTGGGCTTACTGGTGGCGGTTCTCCTGCTGCACTTGGTCCTGCAGATCGCCTGGGCCCTAAGGGGATTTGATCTGGGCGATCCCACCATCCCCCTGGCAGGCATAATCGGGGAAAATATCTTCCTGATCGAGGTTGTGATCGTCCCCTGGACCGGCTGGGTTCCCTTCCTCGTCAATGCATCTCAGGAAGACCTCCAGAACGCGCGGTTCCCTGACACAGCGGTGCAGCGACAGATAATCAGGCGTAACTTCCTGATAGTGCAGGACGCCTTTGTATCGACAGTCCGCACTACCGGGATGATATTCCTCATAGTGCTGGCCGCGTTCACCATGTCCTTCGCCTTCGCCCGGTTGGGCATCTCGCAGCAGATCGCCGAGGCGATTTCAGGACTGGGCTTGAATGACTGGCAGCTGGTGCTGGTGCTTGTCGTGTTCTACCTGGTGCTGGGCACCTTCATGGAGAGCTTCGCCATGATGGTGACCACGGTGCCGATTCTGCTCCCCACACTGGAGGGGGCGGGTGTAGACCTGGTCTGGTTCGGTGTGATTATGGTGCTGCTGGTTGAGGCAGCTCTGATCAGCCCGCCTGAGGGAATCAATCTCTATGTGCTCCACGGTGTGCGATTGGACGTGGACAGGGAGCAGGCCGAAGCCGCCAACGAGGTGTTGGAGCAAAGCACCATTGCGGATGTTTGGATAGGTGTCATGCCCTTCATGGGATGCATGGCGATCACCACAGCCCTGGTGTTGTTCGTACCCGGCATCGCGTTGTGGCTGCCGGATGCAATCTACGGCGCGAGAGCCTGAGCTAACGCATCATCAACGGAGACTATGAACAAGGGCGGGTAGCGATACCCGCCCTGTTCTTTTTCCAAGTGACTGTCCAACTACCCTGAACGCGGATAGGTGGATACGGTTAAGCCATTGTTAAGTGAAGCCCAGCCCATCTCTGTCGGCGCTGGGCGGTTCTCCCCAACAGGCAAAACGATGGGGGCGGGAATTACCCCCGCCCCCATCGTTTCTGTCGCCTGGCTTAGTTGTATTGAGAGACGCTACTGGTTGGTGTCGGTCACCTCGAAGTGCTTCACCCAGAACTCACCCCGGTAGAGATTCTCAACTTCCTGGGCCATGTTGCGCCGGAGTTCACTGCGTTCGTACCGCAGCAGCGCCTCCTCGCTGTCCCACACGCTGACGCTTACACCTTCGTCGGGGTCCTCGGTGCTTCGGAGCAACATACGCTTTCGCAGCCCATCCACCGAATCCGTGGATTCCATGACCTGGTCTCGGAAGTACTGCTCGTACTGGTCCCAGGATCCTAGGCGCAGTTTGCCCCAGGCCGTCATCAGGTAAGCTCCATCGGTCGTGCCCTCCCCGGCGGAGGCAACTATCTCGAAATGCTTGATCCAGGTCTCTCCCCTGGGGTAGGCCATCGGGAAGAAAAACTCCTCGGCCTCGTTGGCCAGCTGTCGCCGGGCGTCGCTGGTCTCGTAATTGCGGAGTTCCTGCAGCGAGGACCATACGCTCCAGAAACCCATCTCGTCCGGATCGGAGGCGCCGCGCCAGAGCTGGCGCTCCTGGAGGCCGGGCATGCCGATGGTGAAGGGAATGACCTTGTCCGCATAGAAGTCTCTCAGGGTGTTCCAGGCCCCCGGCCGAGTTCTGCCCCATGCCAGTTGTACGTACATCGCTCACGCCTTACAGAATTTAGCCGGTTTCCGGCCCTCTCCCTTTTCGCTGGCGAAAAGGGACTTCAGAGAATTGCGATTCTATAGCAGAATCACCCGTTCGTCGATAAGTTGCGCTGCCAGCGGCGCCTGTACCAGCTCTGCCGGTTTCACGCTTTCCTCTGCGGCCACGGGGCTGGGCCGGAAGGAATAGTACCTGACTCCGGCAAATGGCATTGCGTACCGCATTTCCAGGTATCCAGTCCTCGGCGGCACATCCTCGGGCACTGGAACCGGTTCCACCTCCAGCTGTAATTTGGCCTCTGTGTCTACCCTGGGCTCCAGGATGGTAACCATTACACACCTCCAAACTGTTGCGCAGAGATGTCAGCCAGCCGGCGGGAGCTTGCAGATCCGCAGGCTCGACGATCGATAACAGTTCCTGTCCGGGCCTGGCTTGTCACTATTCTGTTTACTCCTCGCTGGAGTCCTCCTCCCCGCTCTCCATCTCCATTTCCCTGCTCACGCTGACGCCGAGTTCGTTCAGGGTACGGCTGTACCGGTTGGCGAACAGCTGCGCCGTGGCTGCATAAATGCCCCTGCCGATGGCTGAGTCCTGGGTACACAGATCGAGGAGCGTGGCTCGGGGTATCTGCAACAGCGTCATATCGCTCAGTGCGGATCCGGCGGTGATCAGGGTTCCCTCTCCGAGCAACACCGCCTGCGGGAAGGACTCTCCCACGCCCGCGATTCTGACGGCTATCTGGCCTATATCGGCTTGGGCGGTCAACTGGGCCTCGCCCGACTGGATAACGAACAGGTTCTGCCCTGCCGATCCGCCGGCACCCAGGGTTTCCCCTTCCCTTACCGACACGGTGCGCCCCAGGGCGACCACAGCCGAGATCTGCTCGCGGGACAGACGGGAGAACATATCCACGGTGCTGTAGTCGAACTCGTGGCCAGGGTCTGGCGCGGCATTGTCGGTGGTAGTTGCCACGTCCTCCGGCCTGAAAACCCGCACCGGCATCACGGCCCGGCGTTCCACCTCGCGGGCCACGCTTCCCTTGACCAGCCGGGCCAGGCCACGGCGGTCGTGGGTAAACATGGAGATCAGGTCGACCGAGTTGCGATTGGCGAAGGCCACGATGGCCGCGGGAACGGAATCGTTGACGACAACGGCCGTGGTGGCTTCCACCGAGGACTCTCTTAGCCGGTTGGAGACTCGATTGAGGTAGGCCAGGGCCCGGCTGCGGTCCTCTTCCTCTTGCTGCGATCCCAGGATCACTAACTCACCCATGGAGCGGGTGCGGCCTGGCGGAATAATTGTCAACAGCGTGGCCTTTCCGTCAGCGTTCACCAGCGTCGGCACTGTGTCGAGAATCCCCTCCGATTCTGCCGATCGGTCCAGCGGTACCAGAACATGTTGATACATCGGATGTCTCCAGAAACTAATACTGCTCTTTTGCTCTCATGACTTGGCTTTGATTCCATCCAATAATGAGATAACTATCATTCTAGTGAGGAGATTTGCGGGCGGTCAACAATGTGCCAACAATCACAAACTTGTGAGGGCAACCCTGACTGTAATGAGCGGCCTCTGGCCGGCGCGCCCGGTCAAGATGCGATGGACCTGAGGACAGGCCGGAGGATTAGACTTTCCCGACCATGTTCTGCAGTAACGCCCTTGTACGAGTTTGGGACGTCTGCGAACCGTCTACGGGAAAGATGGTGGCCAGCAGGTCCGTGGCGCCAAGCTCCGCGAGTCGATGCAACTGGTCTTCGACCGAGGCCTCGTTGCCGACGATGGCGATGTCGCCCGGGCTTTCCGCTCCTTCGCGCTCCAGCATCGCGCGGTAGCTGGGGAGAATGGCGTAGTGCTGTAAGAGCCGGTCGGCACGGGCGCGGGCCCTGTCGGCGTTGTCGGTTACGGCAATCGGCATACCGACGCATACCCGCGGCGGGGGATTGTTGGCCGCCGCGGCAGCCTCGTTGATGAGGGGTATAACGTGCTCTTTGAGAGTAGTGGGCCCGGTCATCCACGTTACCGTGCCGTCTGCGAGACGGCCCGCGATCTCCAGCATTCGAGGTCCCAGGGCAGCGATCACAACCGGGCAGCTCACCATGTCGGCGTCAGGAATCTGCAGCTCGCCCGCAACCTGGAATTCCCGTCCCTGGAAATCTACCCCGCTCTCGTGGAGCAGGGGCCGGAGGACGGAAAGGTACTCCTCCATGTGCCTGGCCGGGTGCGCGTATGAGATCCCCAGCCAGCCCTCGATGGTGGAGCGGTGAGACACCCCGATGCCCAGGGTGAGGCGGCCTCCCGTTGCCACCTGGGCGGTCAGGGCCTGTTGCGCCAGGGCCACCGGGTGGCGCGGGTAGGTGGGTACCACCGCAGTGCCCAGCTCGATGCGATGGGTCTGCATCCCGGCCATGGCGATCACCGTCAGCATGTCGGCGCCGAAATGCTGGGGCAGCCAGTAGCTGTCGAACCCGTCTGCCTCCGCGTCGGAAATGCGCTGAAGCCTTTCCGCCACGTTACGCATGAGCTCCAGCGCTCCCACAAAAAGCCCTATACGCATGTTCCCGGCTCCTCTGGCCAAGTGTATGGATTCGCCTGTTCGCCCAATTCCCCAATGGCCGATTTCAGTCTAGCATACACGTCTCTACCAAGGCGGATTGACGGGAGTTTGCCCCGATAGTAGGCTACGGCTGGAGACAACTGCCGTTCACATTTTCCGGGGTCGGTTGCGACTCCGGAACCAATGATCGAAACCAATTAATTCGGGAGGCTGCAACGCAATGAGTTATCAAGGAATGATGGCTGAAACTGTCCTGATGAAAGGGCACGAGGGCGACATGATCGACGCCTACCTGGCCCGCCCACTGGGAGGAGGACCTTACGGCAGCGTGGTGCTGATCCACCACATGCCCGGCTGGGACGACGCTTCGAAAGAGATGGCGCGCAAGCTGGCCTACAACGGATTTGTTACCATCTCCCCAAATCTGCATTTCCGGGAGGGCCAGGCCACGCCGCAGGAGAACAGCACCAGCATTCGCGAGAAGGGTGGCATGCCCGACGTGCGCACCATGGGCGACGTGGAAGGCGCTATGGCCTACCTGCGGACCCTGCCCTACGTCAACGGCAAGATTGGGCTGATCGGCTTCTGCTCCGGTGGGCGTCAGACCTACCTGGGCGCCTGCACCCTTGAGGGTGTGAACGCCGCAGTGAATTGCTGGGGCGGCGGCGTGACCCAGGGCAACGACCAGCTCACCCCCGCCATGCCCGCCTGGCCCGTGGACTTCACCGAGGGCCTGAACTGCCCAATGCTGGGACTTTTTGGCAACGACGACCCGAGGCCGTCTCCGGCCGATGTGGACGAACTGGAGGAGGCCCTCAAGAAGCACGGAAAGAACTACGAGTTCCACCGCTACGACGACGCGGGCCATGGTTTCTTCGCTGTCGACCGCCCCAGCTACCGCGTGGAGGCGGCCAACGATGGTTGGGAGAAGGTGCTGAGCTTCTTCGGCGCAAACCTGGGTTAATTCCTGAACGATGGGGCGCACCACCCCGTGCGCCCCATCCCTAATATGGCCTGTCGGGGCGTCCCGAATGACCGCCACTGACCCTCTCCCTGAGGGAGAGGGAATTTTTTTGACCTGATTTCCTGGATATGAACCGTTGCTAGCATCCCGCCTACAACGCCTTCTGCCCTTTTACTACGGCTGGATCGTGGTGGGCGCCTCCGGTACGGCCGTCTTCGCGAGGATGGCCCCGGCCATCACCACGTTGACGGTCTTCATCTATCCGATGTCGCAGGAACTCGGGTGGTCGCGCTCGCTCATTGCCGGATCGGTGAGTGCCGGAGCCCTGGCGTCCATGGTGTTCTCCCCTGTCGTTGGTTGGGCCATCGACCGGTTTGGAGCGCGTCCTGTACTGGTGGCCGGAGTGCTGACAGTGGGAGCGTCCATGATCTCGCTGGCGTGGGCCACTATTCCAGTAACCTTCTACCTTGCCTATGCTGCAGGACGGGTGGTATTCCACACGGCCTCGCCCAACGGCGCCGGCACGGTTACCGCCCGATGGTTCATCCGGATGCGAGGTCGCGCCATCGGCGTGGTCTACCTGTTCGGTGCCATCGGCGGGGTCGTCTTCACCATGTCCGCCGCCGTGATCATTGACGAGTACAGTGTCGCAGCCGCCTGGATAACGGTGGGAGTGATTGTCCTAGCCGTGGCCCTCCTCCCGAACTTGCTTCTCATTGCGGAGCGGCCCGAGCATCTCGGCCTTCGGCCTGACGGCGACGACGAGGTTCGCCGCCTCCACGATCATCCCGCAAACGGCGAGAGGAAATTGTCGCTCGGAACCGAGGACGATTCGTGGTCGCTGGGAGAGGCGGCCCGCTCCGTGGCCTTCTGGGTCCTGGTGGTCATGGGTTTCGCGACCTTCTTCGTTCATGCTGGAATCAACGTTCACATTGCCGCATACCTGAGGGACCAGGGCCTCTCCCTGACCAATGCTGCCGCCGTGGTCACTGCCAGCTGGGTCGTGTCGGCGGCTGGCAGTGTCGGGTGGGGCTGGCTGATGGAGAGGGTGTCGGCCAGGGTTATGTATTCGGTTATGCTGGCCCTGCTGAGCTGCTCCGTGCTCCTCCTGTTCCTCGTGACCAACATTATCGGAGCGCTTGCCGCTGCCGTTTTGATTGGAATGGTGGCGGCCGGAGGCAACATAATACCCACCGTGGTATATGCCGATTACTTCGGACGGGAGTCTTTGGGTAAAATCCGTGGTGTGGCGGAACTCGGCGTGCTGGTCGGTCAATCCACGGGGCCGCTGCTGGCGGGAATGGTGTTCGATCTCAGGGGCAGCTACGCTCTCATTTTCATTGTCTACGCCTCGATAGCGGCAGCCTCCAGCGCCATCGTGCTGTACGCGCGCCGCCCGGTGAGAGGGACGGGAACGTCCACCGTCAATCTCCCGGCGTAGAGACTATTTTCCAAGCATCATCAGGCGAGACAGCGGTGAACTGCTATGACACAACCAGCCAAACGGGAAATGCTGATGGTCGCCTTCATGCAGGCGTCCAACTGCTCCAACTACACGGGCTCCTGGCGGCATCCGGAAACGGCGCCGAACTTCCTCGACCTGCAGTACTACCAGGACATTGCCAGGACGCTGGAGGCGGGCAGGTTCCACATGGCGTTCATCGATGACCGGCTGGCCATGCCCAGCCGGTACGGCGACTCGTACGCCGAGGCCGTGGAGCACGGCGTGCGGGCGGTCAAGCTGGACCTGGTGCCGATCATCACCGCCATGGGCCTAGCCGCGTCGCACCTGGGGCTGGGAGCCACCTACTCGACAACGTACTACGCGCCCTTCCACGTGGCGCGCCTGTTCGCATCCCTCGACCACTTCACCGCCGGGAGGGCGGCCTGGAACGTTGTCACTTCCCTGAACGACTCCGAAGCCCACAACTTCGGCGTTTCCGAGCACCTGGAGCACGACGACCGGTACGACGTCGCTGACGAGTTCATGGAGGCGGCCATCGCGCTCTGGGACTCGTGGCAGGACGGCGCGGTTATCGCAGACCGAGATTCAGGCCAATTCGCCGATTCACAGGGCGTCCGCCGGGCCGACTACCAGGGGCAGTACCTGAGCTCCCGGGGTCCGCTGACGGTCCCCCGTCCGCCGCAGGGGCACCCGGTGATCATACAGGCCGGGCAGAGCGAACGAGGCAGGCAGTTTGCCGCCCGCTGGGGAGAGTTGCTTTTCGTCATCTTCCCAACCCCCGATGGCTGCAAGGCCTACCGTGGCGACCTACGCTCCAGGGCAGCGGCGGCAGGGCGCGATCCGGACGCGGTCAGGGTGGCCCCGGCGGTCTACGTGGTGGTTGGAGAGACGGAGCAGGAGGCGGCCGACAAGCTGGGATTCATCGACGGGCTGGCCCGTACCGTCGATTCTCTCTCCCTGCTCTCCGAGGTCTTCAACTACGATTTTGCCCAGCATCCTCCCGATCAACCGCTGACGGACGACACAATGGCGTCGATGACGGGGTTGCGGGGATTCCTGGACCGCGTCATCCGGCTGAGCGGGAAATTCAATCCGTCCCTGAACGATTTCATAGAGTGGTCAGGCCGTGGAACGCTGCGCGAGTTTCCGGTGTTCACCGGCAATCCGACGCAGGTGGCGGACCAGATGGAGGAGTGGTTCGTGTCGGAGTCCTGCGACGGATTCGTGCTTGCCGCCACCCACATGCCCGGCGCCTATGAGGACTTTGTCCGGCTGGTGGTGCCGGAGCTTCAGCGCCGGGGCCTGTTCCGCCGGGAGTACGCGTCGGGCACCCTCCGCGACAACCTGGGCCTGGCCAGGCCTGCTAGGGGGTAAAGAATAGGGACGAGGAATAAAAATCAGTGAGAGGTTGAAGAGGCGTTAACAAGACGTAATCAAGTGGCCGGACTCAGGCTTTTAGCCTGTTACGTTAGGGATGCGTCTGGAATCATTCGAGTGGCGTCCGAGATGGCTTCACTTAGACGATCATCTTCAAAGGTGGCCCTTGAGATTTCGTCTACGCCCTTTGCTCGTGCTATGTCTCCCAAAATTGCCACTATCAGTTCAGGGAAGGGATCTTCCAAAGCAATTTGCAGGTAGAGGAGCATGTCCTCCTCTGTTCTCAGGCTTTCTGCCGGATCCCATCTGCTGAGTCCTGAATTTCTCAATTTGTTGTCCATATTGACACTAGCTCCTGTAGGTGCGTGCAAGTTCGATGGCTCTTCGAATATCTCGACGCTGAGAGTTTTTGTCTCCTC
The DNA here is from genome assembly GCA_965207865.1 of Dehalococcoidia bacterium. Taxonomy (GTDB): domain Bacteria; phylum Chloroflexota; class Dehalococcoidia; order Lucifugimonadales; family UBA3495; genus VXOI01. The sequence continues at coordinate 673,626 of CBDBNP010000006.1, read as the reverse complement.
CTGCAAGGAGGAGGAGTTCATCATACTCTCGCCAGATGTAATAGATTCGATAGCCCGGCCCATAGTCTAAACGCATCTCCGAGACCCCTTCGCCTACCGGACCTACATCTCCTGGATTCCCCAGGAGCATTCGCCGGAGTCTTTCATTGATGCGTAGTCTCGCTTGAGGGTCTCTCAGCCTGGAAAACCACCGAGAATAAGTTACTGTCTGAATCACCTCTGGCACGATTCAATACTACATCCGTGTGATTACACTTCTCAATGCTTGGAATATGCCTCATCCTCTCTGTCCGCCAGACGTCGACTGACATTCGTGTTTGGCTCTTTCCCTCTTGTGCCGCGGGACCCGATTCGTTGGCAGAGTTTGGGCTGGGGGCTATAATTGCGGCAGCAGGACAGGAGTCAAGAGGAGAGTAAAGCGTTATGCCTTTGCCAGAACGTATGAAATTCGGAATTTTCATGGGCCCGTTCCACCGGGTTGGGGAAAACCCGACTTTGGCCATTGACCGGGACCTGGAACTGGTCCAGTGGTTGGACCACCTTGGATTCGACGAGGCATGGATCGGTGAGCACCACAGCGCCGGATGGGAGACCATCTCCTCCCCCGAGATATTCATCGGAGTGGCCGCCGACCGCACCAAGCACATCAAGCTGGGCACCGGCGTCATCAGCATACCCTATCACCACCCGTTCAACGTCGCCAATCGTATGGTGCAGCTGGACCACATGACCCACGGGCGCGTGATGCTGGGTGTGGGGCCCGGTGCCCTGCCCGGCGACGCCTATATGATGGGCATCGACCCCACGGTGCAGCGTCTGCGAATGGACGAGGGTTTCGGCATGGTGCTGCGGCTCATGACCGAGAACGAGCCCATCACCTACGAAAGCGACTGGTTCAGCCTCCGGGAGGCAATGCTGCAGCTCCGGCCCTACACCAAGCCGCACATGCCCATCGCCGTGGCATCAGTGCAGTCCCCCTCCGGCGTGGCCCTGGCGGGCAAGTACGGCGCCGCGGTACTGACCATCACCGTGCCGCGGGATCCGGGCGCTCCCGACTCCGATCTGAGCGCGCTGTGGGACATTTGCGAGACATCGGCTGCCGAGCACAACCAGACCGTCAACCGCGACGACTGGCGGCTGGTGCTGCCGGTTCATCTGGCCGAGACCAAGGAGGAGGCGATGGAGCAGGCACGCGTCGGTGCGGGTCGCTACCAGCGCGAGTACTTTGAGCACACAATGGGCCGCGATGCCGTGGTTGACGGGCCGCTGGAGGACATCATCGAGGTGATGGACGAGCGGGGCGCCTGGATCATCGGCACGCCCGACGACTGCATCAAGGGGATCAAGAAGCTGGAGCAGCGCAGTGGCGGCTTCGGTGGGTTCATGGTGCAGGCCATCGACTGGGCCAAGCGGGAGCACGTCCTGCACAGCTACGAACTGATGGCCCGCTACGTTATGCCCGTGTTCCAGGGCTCCACGGCCAGCACCGCCGGCTCCAACCAGTGGGCGTATGAGCGTCGCGACACGCTCAAGACCGGTCGTGCTGCTGCCATCGAGCGCGCCAAGACCGACTACGCCAATCGCGCCGTGTAGTCTGGCCGGTTTTCATTCGATTCGGGATATTTATAGGGGCGCACTGCTGTGCGCCCCTACGTGCGGACGGAGTTTATTATGAAAGCAGTCTGGTACGAAGAGAATGGCCCCGCGGAGATTATGCAATACGGCGAAATGCCCGATCCGGAGCCCGGGCCCGGCGAGGTGAGGGTCCGGGTCGTTTCGTCCGGCGTCAATCCGTCCGACTGGAAGCGTCGTGCCGGAACGACGGCACGTATCGGCTTTCCGCGGGTGATCCCGAACCAGGACGGCTCGGGCGTCATCGACCGCGTGGGCGCAGGAGTGTCCGAGTCACGCGTTGGCGATCGAGTGTGGCTCTTCGAGTCCCAGTTTGGACGGCCCTTCGGCTCGGCAGCGGAGTACACGGTGCAGCCGTCGGGACACGTCGTCAGAATGCCCGACTCCATCGCCTTTGATCAGGGAGCATGCCTGGGCGTCCCGGCCATGACGGCGCACCGCTGCCTGTTCGCTGATGGGCCGCTGGATGGCAAGGTGGTGCTGGTGCCCGGCGGCGCTGGCGCCGTGGGCCACTACGCGGTGCAGCAGGCCAAGCTGGCCGGCGCCACGGTCATCAGCACCATCAGCTCCGACCACAAGGCTAGGGCGTGTTTGCAAACTCCCCAAGCGCCTTAAATCGACTATATCAATCAAGGCAGAGGCGTCTCTGACAATCACATGGCGAGGGCTAATGTCCTGCCGAACGTGGTGAGACCGGATTGCTTTTGCTCCGGAACATAGTTTGCAAACACGCCCTAGCATCGCCACTGCGGCCGGGGCGGACCACACCGTCAACTACCGCACGGAGGATGTCATCGAGCGGGTCATGGACATCACCGGCGGGGAGGGCGTCGACCACATCGTCGAGGTGGACTTCGCCGCCAACTTCCCGGTGACCAGCCAGGTGCTGAAATCGTCGGGTGTGGTGGCCATCTATGCCGCTGGCACGGGCCAGCAGCCCGCGGTGCCGTTGCAGTTCCGCCGCAGCAACACCGTGGTGCGCAACGTGCTGGTATACGACATGCCGGAGCCGGCCAAGGAGGCCGCCATCGCCGACATCACGTCTTGGCTGGAGTCGGGAGCCCTGACGCACCTGGTCGGCCCCCATTTCTCGCTGGAGCAGACGATACAGGCCCATCGTGCCGTCGAGGGCGGCGCCATCGGCAACGTGATCATCGACGTGGGCGAGGCGTAGCCCGCTTTACCGGGAGATCGAACGATACCCCCACAGGAGACGCGGCCAATGTCCAAGAACGGATTCAGGGTTATGGACTCGGACATGCACATCGTGGAGCCTGCCGACCTGTGGCAGCGCTACATTGACCCTGCGTTCCGGGACCGTGCGCCCGTGGGCACCAACCGCCATCCCAGGGACCTGGGCGTGCAGGTAGGGGACAACGTGTTCCCGCTGCCCAACCGCAGCTACGCCAACGCCATCCAGCCCCTGATGACCAGCCAGCGGGATGTCTACGCTGACTCCGAGGGGCAGGGATGGGACAGCGCGTCGCAGGTGGCGGCCATGGACCACGAGGGCATCGACGTCGCCGTCCTGTTCCCCAGCCGAGGGCTGTTCACGCTGGGTGACAGTGACCTCGACCCGTCACTGGCCACCGCCATCTCGCGGGCCTACAACGACTGGCTGGCCGAGTTCTGCAGCGGCGGCCCGGGACGGCTCCACGGCGCGGGGATGATTCCGCCGCAGGACATCGAGGGCGCCGTGGCCGAGGCCCGCCGCGCGGTGAACGAGCTGGGGTTCAGGACGGTGTTCGTCCGCCCCAATCCCGTGGCAGGGCGCAACTGGCACGATCCCTACTACGACCCGCTGTGGGCCGAGATCCAGAGCCTCGGGGTGCCGCTCAGCTTCCACGAGGGCGGGCGGGTCAACCTGCCGCAGCCGGGCGACAATTTCAGCACCCACATGCTCTACCACACCTGCACCCACCCCATGGGCATGATGCTGGCGGCCGTAGACATCGTGGGTGGCGGCGTGCTGGAGCGATTCCCCGAGCTAACCGTCGCGTTTCTGGAGGGCAACTGCTCCTGGGCCCCGTGGCTGCTCTGGCGCCTGGACGAGCACTACGAGATGTCGGCCAGCTACGACCACCCCGATCTCAGGATGGAGCCCAGCGAGTATTTTCGGCGCCAGTGCTACCTGTCGGTGGAGTGCGACGAGGAGCCTGCGGAGATCGTGACCCGCTACGGCCTTGAGGACAACATCGTCTTTTCCACCGACTACCCCCACGCCGACTCCAAATACCCTAAGTCAGTAGACCGGTTCCTCGAGCTGCCGCTGTCGGAGGACGCAAAGCGAAAGTTCCTGTGGGACAACTGCGCCCGCCTCTACGGGTTTGAGGGGTAGGAAGTTCAGGACTGGATGCCAGCCAAGTTCCTCACTCCGTCCCGGAATACTTGGAAGCTCTTGGACTGGTTCCTATTTACGTCCAGTCGGGGCGCGATATTCCTGGCCCATTCGCACTTTGCTGCCCCGTCTGCTGGGAAACCTAACTGCTTAAGTATTGCTGACCCACCCTGATGCATGGCGTCGGCCAGAACTTCCCACGTGCCACAAACGCTGTCCTGAGCGTAAGCGTTCAGAACGGCGTCTCTTGCGTTGGGGTAGGCCGCCTTTACAGCGGCGCGGTCTCCCAGCAGCCACGCCTCACTTTCCTCGATGGCGATTCGGAACAGAGTTCTGGGGCGGGGGTTGCAGGTGTTCAGCACATTGAGCAAATCTTGCTTGAATCTCAGGCAGTCATCATCGTCCAAGTCCACTACTACTACGACAACCGACGTGGATTCATCAAGACTCCTGCCGAGTCCCCGCAACAGACTCGGCAGATTGTTTAACAACTGTTGGTTCTGTGGACTCGGCGCTTCGTACAAGTTGTTGGGCAGACGGCCCTTGCCTCTAAAAGGGTGCATTCGCCAAGAATGTTCCGTATAGTTTGCACCAAGAATTTTTTCAAGAATGTATCCCAGCGCAATGCTGCCCGATGCATCTTCAGCTAGTATCTCAAAGTGCATCGCCTTGCCTCGGATCCAGAAAGTCGCTGTACCAGAGATTGCCCATAGTAAGGCCCTCGTCCACCATTGCCTTCACGATGGGGTCGTCGCTGGCGCGGCGGATTGTGGCGAAGCCGTCCTCTCCCTTTTCCAGCACCCAGACTTCTTCAGGAGTGAGCGCGTCTACCAGGTAGGGGTGATGGGTGGTTATGAATATCTGGGGCGCGTTCTCGCCGCCTGTTGCGTGTGCGCGAAATTCCGCGGCCAAGACTTCTAGCAGCTTGTGGTAGAGACCGTTTTCGGGCTCCTCGATGCAGATGAAGGGTGGCGGGTTAGGGTCTTCCATCAGCAGCAAGTAAGCGAAGAGCTTCAGCGTGCCATCGGACATCTGCTGGGCATAGAAAGGGTCATCGAAGCCGCGATCGTTGAAGCGGAGCAGCAGCCTAGCGTCGGGGCTGCGCACCGTGTCAATCTTATCAATGCCCGGAACCCTGCCAGTGATTTTGCGAAGGATGTCTTCGAACCCCTCCGGATGTTCGCGTTCCATGTATTGAACGACGTTGGCTAAATTGTCCCCGTGGATGCTCAGGCGCCTTTGCGGGCCGGCCATCGGCAGACCGCGAGCGGCGTCGGGAGTGAAGTAGCTCAAGTACCAGCCTTCGATGAATTCGCGGAAGGAGACGATTCTGGGGTGTTGCGCCAGGGACCCAAGAGTTGCTATGCCAAGCTTGCGTTTGTCCTGGAGTTGGACTATTTCGGCGTCTACGCTTTCTATTGCCGTTCTTGCTCCCTCATCAGATCTTTCACTAAGTCGAGTTAAGAGCACCTCAACATCAAAACCACCATCCTCAGGATCGCTTATCTGCTGACCTTGCGCATATCCCTTCCAAGCTAATCCCCCGCCATTATTCAGTAACATAAAAGGGAGGTGCGAGATGCCGTTCTCGCCGATGTGTTCTTGGACAAGTAGCTCGCGAGAGACGTAGGGTCGACTTAGATTATCCTTTTCGATCTGGACAACATAGATAAGAACTTGAGACCTTGGCTCTTGTAAGTAGCGAACTACGAATGTAATCGGTTCATCAATTCCTTGGGATCGGATGCGGTCGAAACCGCCGCGGCTCCTTTCGTCACAGGCTTCTTCGACCCCCGACTTCAAGCAGTCGGCGAGAAAGCCGAAGGCGTCTAACAAAGAACTCTTGCCGACGCCGTTTTTTCCAATTACGGCAGTCATAGGAGTCAATGCGGCAACGCCTGGGGTATTCAAGAGTCTACCGAGTATTATGTCTTTCAACACTCGGTAATTCTGAATCCTGATGCCCTCGATTATCGGCATGAGACTAGACTTTTCATGGCTTGGTCCCTTTCCAAAAATGTATCTCGCCGCCGGCACACACCCGCCCCTGTGTGAGCCTAGTTCCCCGCCTTGATGAAGTCCGCCACGCGCTCGGCGATCATCATGGTGGTTACGTTGGTGTTGGCGCGCACTACGTCGGGCATGATGGACGCGTCGGCGATTCTGAGGTTGGAGACGCCGCGGACGCGCAGCCGCTGGTCCACCACGGCCATGGGGTCGTCGGGCGTGCCCATCTTGCATGTGCCGGAGATGTGGTACGATGTGCTGACGTTTCGCCGTAGCCACAGGTTCAGGGCCTCATCGGACTCCAGGTCGGCGGGGGTCGGCGACAGCACACCCTCGATGTAGGGAGCGTAGGCCGGTCCCTCCAGCATGCTCATGCACAGCCGCACCGCCTCGCGCAGCCGCTCCAGGTCCCAAGGGTCCTCCAGGTAGTGATAGTCCATCTCCGGCGCGGCTTTGGGATCGGCGGAGGTCAGCCACAGCTCGCCCTTGCCAGCGGCCAGATAGAGCCCGCAGTTGACGGTGTGGGCTGGGTTATTGTCCCGGACCACCGTGTTCAGCGAGGCTGGCGACAGGATCATGTCGTTGGGCGTCTCGGACCCGGTGGCGGTGTAGCGCAACCGCAGGGCCCGCATGGCGATGGGGTCCTCGGGAACGTCGTCCTTGACCTGGAAACGCACCGTCACGTTGGGGTGGTCGCGCATGTTCTGCCCGACGCCCGGCAGGTCGACCGCCACGGGGATGCCCAGTCGCTCCAGCTGTTCTCGCGGGCCCAGGCCGGACAGCATGAGCAACTGTGGTGAGGCCACGGCTCCGGCGCAGAGGATGATCTCTCCACCCTCGATCACGAAGGTCTCGCCGCCGCTCTCCACCTCGATGCCGACCGCTCTCCTCTCGTCAGGCCGGTCCTCCAGCACCACGCGGTTAGCTTGCACGTTGGCGCGGATGGTCAGGTTCAGCCGGTGGCGCACCGAGTCGATGTAGGCCAGGGCCATGCTCATGCGCACGCCGTCGATGTTATTCTCGGCGCGCAGGCTGACACCGGTGGCCTCCGGGTGGTTCACGTCGGGACGGAAGGGATATCCAACACCAGTTGCGGCCTGGAAGAACGCCTCCTGCAAAGGCGGCCAGGTCTCGCGGTGGTGATGGCGCACAGGCACCGGGCCGTCGGTGCCGTGGAAATCGTCGCGAAAATCGGCGTCGTTCTCCAGTCTGCGGAAATGGGGCAGGCAGTCGATGTAGGACCAGCCCTCGTTGCCCCACGACGCCCAGGTGTCAAAGTCCTCGGGAGCGCCCCGAATGAAGGTCTGGCCGTTGATGGCGCTGGAGCCGCCCAGTACCTTGCCGCGTGGCACCGGCATGAGCTCGGCCTGCTCGGGGGTCGCGGTGCCGGTGAACGACCAGTTGTACGGAGATCCGGCCGCGCGGGCCTCAAGGTTGACCTGCCCCCATCCCAGTTTCAGCATGTCGGGCAACTGGGAGAAATCGGGGAAATCGGGGCCGGCCTCCAGCAGCAGCACCGAGCGTGCAGGATCCTCGGACAGCCGGGCGGCGACGATGCAGCCCGCCGTGCCGCCCCCGACTACGATGTGGTCATATTTCATTTGGCGTCTCCGGTCAATGGGTTGGGTCATTTTACACGGAGACGGGGATAGGCAACATTTGGCGTGGCCATTGATCTCCGGTTGAATCGTTCGCCCGGCCGCCCGTCAGAGCCCTTCGACCACCTGTCGGAATCAGGATTTACAAGAGGAAAAACTCACGGGGTTTTGGCATCGTTCCCTGACGCAAGGTCTATCCTTTACTTCCGTGTATCCGGTAATTCCTGATTCAGACAATGATTGACATGCCCAAGCCACCCCATTACGTTTGCAAAGTCCCTCAATTTGTCCCTTTCAACGCATCGATGGTTCTCACCGCGGCGATGGAGATTCTTCGCTGCGCTCAGAATGACAGGCTGCCGCGGAGGGACTTCGAAAAAGCCCTGCCAGGTTACCGCGGCCTTTCGATTATTCGTCTGTCCCTTTGACCAGCTCGTGGGAGATTCGTGTGATTGGAGGATGGACAAGATTGTGTCGCCATCAGGGAAATCCAGGAATCACGCAAATCACAGTTCAGACAGTGACCGGGACTTCACCTCCACCCCAGCCCTCCTCCGGTAGAGGGAACATCTCGGCGGACTTGCCGATTTTTAGCTGCCCAGCATCTCCTCGGCCTTGTCGATGAGGGTCTGCTTGTTCAGGGCCCCGGTCCACTTGTCGTGAATCGAGCCATCGGCGTTGATGAATATCGTGGTGGGAAGTCCCAGGACACTGTATTTGGGCAGAATCTCTTGGTCCTCCGTGTAGCCGGCGGGTATGTGAACGTTGAGCTCGGTCAGCAGTTCCCGGCCCTGCTCGGGCGTGCCCTGGCCAGTGAACTGACCCAAGTCGATGCCCAAAACCAGCAGACGGTCCTCGTATTCCTCATGGAACTCCTGGAACTCGGGTAGCTCTGCCCGGCACGGCGGGCATTCCGCTGCCCAGAAGTTTAGGACCACCGGTTGCTCTCCAACCAGGGAGGCCATGGCCACGTTGTCGCCGCCCAGGATGTCCTGCCCCTGCGACACGATGATGGGGAAGTCGGCGGCGATCTCTGCGTCCTCGGCGTCGCCGCTGTCTCCTCCGCAGGCCACCGAGAACGTGAGTGCCAGCAACAATCCGATAGACAGAATAACTGCGATAATGGGCGGCCTGACCATCGTTTCCTTCATCTTCACAACACTACTTCCTTCAAGTTCGTTTACGTATCCTGAGGACCCGCGATCTGAGGTGACTATCAGTTCACCACTGCTGCGTCTACAGCCAGCTGGCGCATGTTGTCGATGAACACCTGCAACCTCTCCAGGGTGCGGGTCAGGCGAGACAGCCACTGGTCCCCCAGAGGCCGCAGGGGCATCTGGATCTGCGCATTGCCCACCTGTGCCGACGGGCCCAGTGCCCGCTGCAGGGGCGCCTTGGCCCCGCCCACCGGGTTCCTCAATGTTATTACGATGGACTCGCTGTTGCGGATTACCGACTCAGCTCCTCCGGCCCCGGCGATGGCCCGGACCTCGGACACCTTGAGCAGGTTTTCGACCTCCTCGGGCACGGGTCCGAACCGGTCGCGCAGTTCCTCGCGAATGTCGGGCAGTTCCCTGCGCTCGGTCAGCCGGGCCAGCCTCTGGTACACCGACAGCCGAGTGGGCAGATGTGCGATGTAATCTTCCGGAATGCCGGCGTTCAGGGGCAGCTCGATCCTTGTCGGTTCTTCGCCAATGAGGTCGCCGCCGGCCGTGGTAGAGTGTCCTCCCTCCCGTTCCAGCTCGCGGATCGCCTCCTGTAGCAACTGCGTGTACAGGTCCAGCCCCACCTCCTGGATGTGGCCGCTCTGGTCGGCGCCCAGGATGTTGCCTGCGCCGCGAATTTCCAGGTCGCGCATGGCTATGCGGAACCCCGCTCCGAGGTCTGACGCCTCAAGGATCGCCTGCAAACGCATCTCGGCGGCCTCCGTGATGCGCCTCCCCCTGGGAGCCAGCAGGTAGGCGTAGGCCCTGTGTTGTCCCCGGCCCACGCGGCCTCGAAGCTGGTACAGCTGAGCCAGCCCGAAGCGATCGGCCCGCTCCACGATCAGCGTGTTGACGTTGGGCATATCCAGCCCGGACTCGATGATGGTGGTGCAGACCAGCACATCGGCCTCGCCGTTGGCGAAGTCCACCATCACATCCTCCAGCTCTGACTCCGCCATCTGGCCGTGGCCGATGATGACTCGGGCGTGGGGCACCAGCTTGCGGATGTCGTCGGCGGCCTGGTGTATGGTCCGGACGCGATTGTGCAGGTAGAAGACCTGGCCGCCGCGCTCCATTTCGCGCAGGACGGCCTCTTTGACCACGTCCTCCGAATACTCCGAAACGAATGTCTTGACCGGCAGTCGCGCCTCGGGCGCCGACTGGATGGACGACAGGTCCCTCAGTCCGGAGAGGGCCATGTTGAGCGTGCGCGGGATGGGCGTGGCGCTAAGGGTGAGGACGTCCACCTGCCGCCGTAGCTGCTTCAGCCGCTCTTTGTGGCTCACGCCAAAGCGCTGTTCTTCGTCGACCACGGCCAGGCCGAGGTTCTTGAACCGCACGTCCTTCTGCAGCAGCCTGTGGGTGCCTATGACGATGTCGACCTCGCCCTTCTGTAGGCCGTCCACCACCTGTTGCTGCTCCTTGGGAGTGCGGAAACGGCTGAGCACCTCCACGCGCACGGGGAACGGACTGAGCCTCTCGGTGAACGTGGCGTAGTGCTGCTGGGCCAGGACGGTGGTCGGCACCAGAATCCCGACCTGCATCCCGTCGCTCACCGTCTTGAACGCGGCCCGCAGCGCCACCTCGGTCTTGCCGTAGCCGACATCGCCGCAGATCAGCCGGTCCATTGGGCGGGATCGTTCCATGTCCGTCTTGACGTCCACGATGGCCTGGGACTGATCGGGGGTCTCGATGAAGGGGAAGGAGTCCTCCAGTTCCCGCTGCCAGGAGTTGTCGGGAGCAAACTCGTGCCCCTCGGCCAGCTCCCGCGTGGCATTGATGCGAATCAGCTCCTGGGCCATTTCCCGCGCCGCGCCTTTCACCCGCTGCTTGATTCGCGCCCAATCGGCAGCGCCGAGACGGGTCAGCGATGGGGCGTGTTCCTGGGCCCCCACGTAGGCGCTGACCCGGTTGAGGTGGTCGGTAGGGACGTACAGCTTGTCGCTGTCCGCGTACTCCAGGACCAGGTATTCCCGCTCGTCGGCGCCCTCGCCCATCTGGGTCGTTCCGGCGAACCGGGCCACACCGTGATCGATGTGAACTACGAACACACCCGGCTCCAGGTCGGCGAGGGTGATGTCCGGTCCACGCTCGGCCCGGCGGGGTCGGCGTTGGCGCCGCTCCTTGACGGTACCGAAGAGTTCCGCGTCGGTCAGCAGGTCCAGATGGGTTAAGACGGGGCGGGATGCTCCCCGCTTTCTGCCCTTGCCTGACTTTGCGGCGGTAGACTGTTTCGCGGGCAGTTCTATGGCCCAGCCGTTGCGGAGTGATCCGGTCAGGATGCAGACATCCCCTGGGGCCGGAGTATCGTCCAGCGCGTCGGCTATGGTGGCAGAGACGTCATGCTGCTCCAGGATTTCTGCCAATCTTCGTGCGTGCTGGGTTACCGCCACAGTTGCCACCGGTTCGCCCTGGCGCCGGCTGATGTCGGCGGCGAGCTGCTCCAGGCGCCCGTAGTACGGAGTGGCAGGGAGGAATATCTGATCGTCATCCTCGCCGACCCAGGTCTGCAGTTCGACCACGCGATGATTTTTCAGCAGCGCTGTGAATTCGTCCCAGGACATGCAGGGGGAGGGGAAGTTGATCGGGAGTTCTCCCCGTTCCTCGCGGGCCGCTCGCATCCGCTGGAATCGTTCCTCCAGCTCAGAGGCCTCGGCCTCCACCCGTCCGCCGCGTTCCAGGACGACGGTGCAGTCCGGTCCCAGGTAGTCCAGCAGCGGAGTGCGGTTTATGAGGCCACTGTAGAGAGACAGGCTCTCGGGATTGAATTCAGGTCCGCCCAGTCCAGTGAGCGACTGCAACTCCTCCTCGATCCTCTCCCGGACCAACTCGTTGCAATTGGACAGGTCCATCGCGGCAGCGCGAGCCGAAAGCACCTCCGTGCCGGCAAGCTCTGGCAGCTGTTCCCGGGCCGGAATCGTTCGAACCTCGCTGGCAGAACCCACCGACCGCTGCGTCAGCGGATCGAATCGGCGAATCGTATCAATCTCGTCGTCGAAAAACTCGATGCGCAGAGGCAGTTCGCAGTCCGGCGGATAGATGTCCAGTATGCCCCCGCGGTGGCTGAAGGAACCGGGGGCGTCCACCACTGGTTCGTTGCGGTATCCCAGCTGGACCCACTGGGCGAGCACCGAGTCCAGCCTCACCCGGTCGCCGACCCGCCAGACACCGGACTCGCCACTCGCTGTCAACCGCCCGGCCATCAGGTCCGGAGGGGCGGTGTAGAGCAACGCCGATCCAATGGAGCAGACGACCACCGGCCCGTGGCAGTGGTCTTGCTTGTCGACGTCCTGGTCGTCTGCGCATCTCGCCGATGCCAGCGCGGCCAGGGTCGCGAGGCGCTGGTTGCTGGTGTTGCCGTCCACGGCCAACCGCTCGAAGGGCAGGACCTCCGGCTCGGGTAGTAAGTGTACCGGCGAGTCCTCACCCAGCCAGCTCAGCAGTTGGTCGTGCAGGCGCCGGGCATCCTCGGGACGAGGGGCGATCACGAGGGTCGGTGCCTCCGCTCGCCGGGCAAGAGACGCGACGAACGTCGCCCGGGCGCCCTGCCGGACCGTGACCTCGGGGGCCCGGCCGGACACCGCGTCCTCGAGGCTGCTGCAAAATTCCGGGTGCCTATCCAGGAGTTTCAGGATTCCATTCAGAGACATGTACCGTTCCAACGCGATAGTCGAGGTTGTCTTGGGGCGAGGCGGCAGATTCCCGGCGGTGGGACCTCGCTGCGAAAACAAGGGAACGCCGCAAGGGAGGTTGGCAGCTGGGCCAACCCCCTGTGGTATGCGCCTTGTACCGAGTTCACTCTGATTTGACTAATGTTTCCACGGGCAGCGCAGGGATTTTTCCGGCAACCGGCTGCCCACTTGTATTTTAACCGCTGGCCAGTAGGTCAAGGAAGTTGCCCAGATTCGAGGAGTCGCCCTTGAAAATCTCCGTGTAACCACACTGCGTGCAAGACACGGCGGTGAATTTCTTATTCTGCATGTCGAAAAAACGCGAATACTTGCCAGTGGTCCGAATCTCCTCGGTCTCATACTGGGTATTATGGCACTTGGAGCAGGAAAAACTTGTTCCAGCGGTGGACATGACTATCCCTCCCCGGAGACCCAAACCCGGAGGCTCAAATCCGAAAACTCGAGCCTACCGCCCCGGCTCCCTACGACTCAGAGTAATCCAGGGGGGTCGCCGTTTCAAGCTTCTCACTTGTATGGAACGGCGATTTCGGCATTGGCCTCCATCGCGGCAATGACGGCAATGCAGCCTACCGAAGGCCTCTAACGATATTGGACTCCGTGCACGAGATCGCATAGGCCGACAGTGTATAATCGAATGGCGAAATTCCACAGACCTACGTGTCCGCCGACCGGTCAATCGTCGACTTGGTGTGTTTTTCTGAATGTCCCTCATCGGTCATACTTCCGCCGCGCCCTCCTCGAACGTCGAGGGACATGTCGTTTCCCCCTCTCCTGTCCTGTACCGGCGCATTGTGATCAAGGCCGGGACCGCCATCCTCTCCGGGGGCAGTGCGGACACTGCCGGGGTGGATCTCGACGTTCTGGGCAGCATTGTCCGCCAGATATGCCAGCTGCGCGAGGAAGGGGCGGAAGTGCTGCTGGTGACCTCGGGAGCCATCGCCGCCGGACGGGAGGCACTGGGCCGACAGGGCCCCGTCTCCCGCGACATTCGTTCGCGGCAGGTGGCAGCCGCCGTGGGGCAAGGCAGGCTGATGCAGCTGTACCACGAACAGTTTGGGCTGCACGGCGTCACCGTTGCCCAGGCGCTGCTCACCATTGGCGATCTGTCCAACCGCCAATCTTACCTGAATGTCCGCAACACGCTGCAAGGACTGCTGGAGCTGGGAGTCGTGCCGCTGCTCAACGAGAACGACGTGGTGGCAGTGGACGAGATAGGCGCGGTGTTCGGCGACAATGACCGGCTGTCGGCACTGGTGGCGAACCTGGTGGATGCAGACCTGCTGCTGATCCTGACCGATATCGACGGACTGTACACGGCCGATCCACGAATCGATCCCTCCGCAACTCTCATACCCAGGGTCGAGCGCATCGACCCGGAGGTAGAGGCGATGGCAGGCCGCCACCGGCAGCCATGGGCTCGTGGGGGGATGCCCACGAAGCTGGAGGCAGCGCGGCTTGTAACCACGTCGGGCATTCCCATGGTCATGGCCCATGGTCGTGAGGATGGAGTGGCCCTGCGGGCCGCGTATGGGAGCGCTGTCGGCACATTCTTCCAGCCGGCGGAGGAAAAGCTGGAGGCCCGGAAGCGATGGATGTTGAGCGGAATCTCGCAGAGGGGCCAGGTTATAGTCGATGCCGGCGCCGTCGATGCTCTCCGGGAACATCACAGGAGCCTTCTACCGGCGGGAGTGCGCCGGACCGACGGCGACTTTGCGAGGGGCGACACGGTCTATATCGCCGATAGCTCCGGTAGCCCTTTCGCCTGTGGAATCACCAACTACGGCGCCGTCGACATTGAGCGCATCCGAGGCCTGCGTTCCGAGAAAATCGAAGAGACCCTCGGCTACCACTACGGCGAGGAGGTCGTCCACCGCAACAACCTGGTGCTGCTGTAAACTGGCGGGACAAGGAAATGGCGAGGTGAGAGAAATGTCGGATGATGAAATACCGGTAATTCTGGCGCCTGACGAGAAACCGTCTGACGAATTACTAGGAAAATATATTGATATCTCCATGAATCATGCAGTTATTACGCTGCTTTGTGACGGGACTTACTTTGCCGAAATCCCCTGTTTCCAAGGGGCATGGGCCAACGCTGACACCGCCGAACAATGTCGCCAAGAAATGAAGGAAGTTCTGGAAGACTGGGTCCTGTTGGGCATTAAACTTGGGCATGAAATTCCTGTTATGGGATCCATTGACCTCAATGCAAAAGAAAAAACCAACTGATGCCCGCTTTTGGTCCCATTAGCAGAAGGCAACTAATAGCATATTTGAGGGATATAGGATTTGAAGGCCCGTATGCAGGGGGCCGGCATCAGCACATGGTTAATGGTGATATCAAGGTAACTATCCCAAACCCTCATCGGGGGGATATTAGTCGCGCTTTACTTCGAGACATTTTGCGGAAGGCAGGCATTAGTCTCGATTATTGGGAAACGCTCTAACTGTTCCATAAATTCTGTTGATTGCTGAATCAGGAACGCCATGACTACAAGAACTGTTGAAGATCTCCTGGGCATAGGCCAGGCTGCTCGCACTGCCTCACGGCAGGTTGCGAGGTTGTCCTCCGGCGTCAAGAATCAGACGCTGCACAATCTGGCCGGGCTGCTGGAAACCGACAATGAGGCGCTCCTGCAGGCTAACGCCGAAGACTGCGCCGAGGCTCGGGCCAACGGGCTCAGTGAGGCGATGATCGACCGGCTGCTGCTGACGCCCGAACGCCTGCGCGGGACAGCAGAGGAGCAGCGCAAGGTGGCATCGCTGCCCGACCCCGTGGGGGAGACCATTGAGATGACTCCTCTGCCCAACGGCATGGTGGCGGGCCGGCGTCGCGTTCCGTTGGGGGTCATCGCCAGCATCTACGAGAGCCGTCCCAACGTCACCGTGGACATCTTCGGACTGTGTTTCAAGTCGGGCAATGCCTGCATTCTGCGGGGAGGCAAGGAGGCGTTGCGTTCCAACTCCGAGTTGGTACGGCTCATCCGGCGCGCCCTGTCCCAGGCCGGGGCGCCGGAGGGTGCCGTGCAGTTCGTGGATAACCCCGACCGTGTTCTCGTTGACGCCTTGCTGAAAATGGACCAGTACATCGACCTAATCGTGCCACGAGGTGGCGAGGGGCTGGTCCGTTTCGTTGGAGAGAACGCCACAATGCCTGCGGTCACGGGTGGTGTGGGCGTATGCCACACCTACGTCGACCGCGCCGCCGACCTGGATATGGCCGCCGACGTTACTCTGAACGCCAAGGTGCGCCGGCCCACCATCTGCAACGCCCTCGATACGCTGCTGGTGCATTCGGCAGTGGCCGGCGACGGGTTGCCCCGCATCGCTGCCGGGCTGGCAGCGTCGGGGGTGGAGCTGCACTGCGACAGCCGCGCCCTCAGCATCCTGGGTCCCGGAACCGGCGTCAACGCGAAGCCGGCGCAGGAGGACGACTGGGGCCGGGAGTTCCTGTCGCTGACTGCTGCCGTCAAGGTGGTCGACTCCCTGGACGAGGCGCTGGAACACATCGAGACTTACGGGTCGGGGCATTCCGAGGCCATTATCACCGAGGACTACTCGGCGGCCATGCGGTTCCTGGACGAGGTGGACGCGGCGGCAGTGTACGTCAATGCCAGCACCCAGTTCACCGATGGCGCACAGTTCGGCTTGGGAGCTGAGGTGGGCATCAGCACCCAGAAGATGCACGCCCGAGGGCCCATGGGGCTGCGGGAGTTAACCTCGTACAAGTGGGTCATAATGGGAAGCGGGCAAGTAAGGCCCTGAGCAAAATCCGTCAACGTGAGCCTGTCTTAATATGGCCGATTTCACATTCGAGCGCGAGGTAAGGACTCCGTTTTCGGAGGCCTACAACATTGTCGAGTTTGACCGCACCGTCGGGCGGGTCGACATACACTTCACCACCGAGATGGTGCATGTTTCGCTGGCCGTTGACGAGAGCCTGACTCAGCAGGCGATCCAGGAGATCATGGACGCTGTGGACGAGGATATCGCCGACGCCGTCGGAATAATCCGCAACAACTTTGTCGTCCACGTGTTCCAGGGGAGAGAGACCGCGGTCTACAGTGACAACGAGTTCAGCGACAACGGCCGCGACCACTAGGGTTTAAATTGGGAATGTGGAATGAGGAATTGGGAATCAGACAGAAATCCTCATCAATCATTCCGAACTCGCCAGTAAGTGATGATAGTCGATGCCCATTGTCATATTCTGCCGCCCTCCTTTGCTGAGCGCCGCGAGGAACTTGCGGCTTGCGACGCCACCTTCGCCGAAATCCTGTCGAGCCCATCCGCCCGAATCGCCGACGCTACGAAACTCCTTGAGGTAATGGAGCGTGACGGCGTCGACCATGCAGTGGTCATGGGAATGGGCTGGAGCGACTACGATGTTGCGGTCGAGGCAAACGACTATCTCATTGAGGCGGTTTGTACAAACCCGGACCGGCTGACAGGATTTGCGTCGGTCAACCCGGCGTGGGGTGACGCCGCTGTGTCGGAAGCAAGGCGCTGCGCCGACGCCGGGCTGCGCGGTATCGGCGAGCTGCATCCCGACACGCAGGACTTTGATATCACCGACTCGGCAGCGATGGGACCGGTGATGGACCTGGCTCGCGAGCTTTCACTGCCGGTTCTGGTCCACTGCTCAGAGCCGGCGGGCCACCTTTACCCCGGCAAGGGCGCGACCACGCCCGACAAAGTCTGGCAGTTCATCCAGAACTTTCCGGAGAACACTATCATCTGCGCCCACTGGGGAGGCGGGCTGCCGTTCTACTCGCTGATGCCCGAGGTGGGCGCCGCGCTGTCCAATGTCTATTTTGATTCGGCGGCGTCGCCATTCCTCTACAGGCCCACCATCTATCCCACCGTGGCATCGCTGGTGGGGTCGGAGCGCATCCTGTTTGCGACCGACTACCCGCTGATGCGACCGTCGAGACCTCTGGCAGAAGTTGCCGCACAGCCCCTGGCGGAGAGCGACCGCCGCCGGATTCTGGGCGAGAACGCCGCCCGCCTGTTTGGGTTGCGTGAAGTGTGACGGCAGTATGACCCAACCCGACTACTACCCGGATTTACACACGCTGCCCGACCTCCTGGCGCCGGGACTGGCCCTCGTATTCGTCGGGCTGAATCCCTCGGAGTACTCTGCGCGTGAGGGGCACTATTTCGCCAACCCGCGCAACCGGTTCTGGCCGGCCCTCAACCGATCGTCGCTACTGCCCGCCGCGCTGGGCCGTGAATGTACTCCGTCCGACGACGCGCTGCTGCTCGAGTACGGCGTAGGGTTCACCGATGTGGTTAAGCGCCCGACGCCGCAGGGCAACGCGTTGAAGGCCGCCGATTACCGACTTTGGGCGCCGCGCCTGCGGGAAAGACTGCTGGACTGCGCGCCCAGGCTGGTCTGCTTCCACGGGCTGATGGCATACAAGGCCTACCTGCAATATGGCGAGGGTGAAAGGGCGTCTCCCGATCTGGGCTTGCAGTCTCGCACCATAGGTCCCAGCAGCGTGTTTGTTGTGCCGAACCCCAGCCCGGCCAATGCCAGGTACTCTGTCGGTGACCTGATGGTGTGGTATGACAGGGTTGCAGCGATCCTTCGGGAGCTGCAGTAGCATCGGTTTGACTCCTTTGACATAATGTAGAACCCTATCGCACATTCAGGAGCGATCGATGCCCGAGCGGACAATACCGCTGGCCATAATCTACGACTTCGACGGCACGCTGGCCCCAGGCAACATGCAGGAACGCCAGTTCATTCCTGACATCGGGATGACCGCATCCGAGTTCTGGACCGAGGTCGACGCGCTGGCACACGAGCATCACGCCGATGGCATCCTCACCTACATGTTCGTGATGCTGGAAAAGGCCAGGGCGGCAGGCAGGCCGGTGAGACGGGATGACCTTGTTGCCAAGAGCCACGAGATCGAGTTCTTTCCTGGCGTCGAAGACTGGTTTGATCGCGTCGACGGGTATGGCAGGCAGAGAGGTGTGTGCGTGGAACACTACGTGATTTCGTCCGGCAACTCGGAGATCATAGAGGGGACATCCATCGCCGACAGGTTCACCAGAATCTACGCATCCAAGTTCCTCTACGACCACAAGGGATTTGCCGTCTGGCCCGCCCTGGCCATCAATTTCACCACCAAGACACAGTACCTTTTCCGGATCAACAAAGGCGCCCATGACCTGGAGGACAGTTCAATCATCAACAAGTTCGTTCCGCCAGAGGAGAGGCCTGTTCCCTTTCAGAACATGATCTACATCGGGGATGGCGAGACCGATGTGCCCTGCTTCCGGTTGGTGAAGGACCTCGGCGGGCTGTCCATTGCCGTCTATGACAACGGCGCCCTCCAGCAGGCTGAACAGTATCGCAGGGCGGGTCGGGTCAACAGTGTTGCCCCCGCCGTTTACACCGAAGGCAGCGATCTCGACTGCTCGGTCAAGTCATACATTGACCTGGTGGCGGCCCGCTCCACGTTGAGACGCGCGCTGCATCCCGGGGATAGCGACTAGTGGCGTCGCCTGCGGATTCCGTTCGGGTATTCGTCTCCGTTGGCCTGTCGACAGAGGCGCGGGAGGCCCTCATCGATGCCGTGGAACGGATCCAGCGGGATGTGGATGGGGGCATCCAGTGGGCCAGGCCTGATGGAATGCACCTGACACTGAAGTTCCTGGGCAACATACCGTCCATCAACGTTTCGTCGCTGCTGGAGTGCGTACGGGAGGTTGCCTGCGCCCATCCATCGTTTGGATTGCAACTAACTGGGCTGGGCATGTTCCCCAACCGGCGCAAGCCCCGCGTCCTGTGGGCCGGTGTCGGCGGCGACATGGACTCCCTCTCGTCGCTGCAGCAGGCTGCCGAGGACGCGATAAACGCGCTGGGATACTCTCCGGAGCAGCGGCCATTCCGTCCGCACATCACCCTGGGCCGGCCCCGGCGCAGCGTCTCGGACAGCCATCTCACTCGCATTGGCACGGTGGTGTCGTCGCTCACTCCTCCGACTCCCATATCTTGGCGGGTGGAGTGCGTGGACGTGATGCGGAGCGAACTGCTCCCATCGGGCGCCCGGTACACCGTGCTGGGCTCCGGCCAGCTGGGAGAGGGGTGAGCATGGCGGCCGAGTCTCTGGACATCCGACTGCATCCGGTACCTCCATTCGATTTCGAGCTGACGGCGGGATACCACACCTACTTTCAGGCTCGCAGCGGCGCCGACAGCATGGATGGCGATGTCTATCGCAGGCTGCTGGACCTTGACGGCAAGCTGGCTCTGGCCTCAGTTCGCTCCACCGGCAGCGTGGACGCGCCCGGGGTCGTGGTGGAGCTGCGCGGCGAGTCGCTGGGCGATTCGGATGCGGAGCTGGCCGCCTCCCAGCTGCGGTGGATGCTGGGCACTGACCAGGACCTTGGGTCGTTCTATGACCTTGCTGCATCGGATCCTCCCATGGCTGAACTTTCGGCGAGGTTCAACGGACTGCACCTGCCTCGCACCGCGACGCTCTTCGAGTCGCTGGTGCTGGCTATCCTTGGTCAGCAGATCTCAGCCAGCGTTGCCAGGGCCATGCGTATGCTGATGATCGAGCGCTTCGGCAGTACGGCAGAGTTCGACGGAGTCACCTACTTCGCTTTCCCTCGTCCCGAGGTGATCGCGGCGTCCACTCCGGACGAGTTGCGGACGCTGAAGTTGACGCAGCGCAAATCCGAGTACGTGCATGGCATAGCCCAAGCCGCTCTTGAGTCGGAGTGGCCGGAGCTGGAGCATCTGCCCGATGATGAATTCGTCAGTCGCCTGATTCAACTGCGCGGCATCGGCAGATGGACGGCGCAGTGGGCGCTGGTGCGTGGCCTGGCACGGCCCGATGCGCTGCCGCTGGGTGACCTGGCGCTGCGGCGCGGCATTTCGAGCCTGCTCCGGGATGGTGAGCCGGTTACCGATGCGGAGGTGGAGCAGCTGGCGGAGCGCTGGCGCCCCTGGCGCAGCTACGCCACCGCCTACCTGTTCGCCGCCATGCGCTCGGGGATGGTTTAGCAGCGGGGTTAGCGGCTGAACATTTTCATCAGGTTGGCGGGGTTGCGGGAGCGGGACATCTGGCGGACCAGCTTCTGGGTCTGCTTGAACTGGTTCAGCAGCTGGTTGATGTCCTGGGGCGTGGTGCCGCTGCCCTTAGAAATGCGGCGCCGTCGGCTGCCGTTGATGATGTCGGGCCGCTGGCGCTCATCGGGCGTCATGGATTGGATGATGGCCTCTATTCGCTTGAGCCTGCCCTCGTCCAGGTCGCCCGCCATCATTTTCTTGGTCGAGCTGCCCATGCCGGGGATCATCTCCAGCAACTGGTCCATTGATCCCATCTTCTTGACGTTCTGGAGCTGGTCCAGGAAGTCATTGAGGTCGAAGCTGGCCTGGCGGATCTTCCGCTCCATCTCCTTGGCGGTCTTTTCGTCGACGGCTTCCTGGGCGCGCTCGATCAGCGTCAGGACATCGCCCATGGCCAGTATGCGCGATGCCAGCCGGTCCGGGTGAAAGACCTCCAGCCCGTCGGGTCGCTCTCCAACGCCCATGTACTTGATGGGCACACCGGTCACGCGGGTGATGGACAGCGCAGCGCCGCCCCGGGCGTCGCCGTCCATTTTGCTCATGATCAGCCCCGTGAGGCCCACGCGCTGGTGGAAGCCCTCGGCGGTGTTGACCGCGTCCTGGCCGGTCATGGCGTCGACCACCAACAGCGTCTCGTGCGGACTCACGGCATCCCGGATTTCCTCCAGCTCCTCCATGAGATCGTCGTCGATCTGCAGGCGGCCCCCGGTGTCGACGATGGCCCAGTTCACGCCCAGCTCGGCGGCCCGGGCCAGCCCGTTGCGCGCCACCTTGACGGCGTTGGAGGATTTGGGATCCTCGGAGTAAACGGGGATTTCCAACTGCCGTCCCAGCGTTTCCAATTGCTGGATGGCGGCGGGACGGCGCAGGTCGGCGGCGATGAGCAGCGAACGGTGTCCCTGCTTGCGCTGCTCGAGGGCCAGCTTGGCGGCAGTGGTCGTCTTGCCGGAGCCCTGCAGTCCGACCAGCATCAGGGGGGAAACGGCCTGGCTGGATAGGGTGAGGCCGGAGCGGACCGTGCCCACGGTTCCGCCGCCGAGGAGTTCCGTCAACTCCTCGTGGACGATCTTGACGACCTGCTGTCCCGGAGTGAGGCTCTCCAGGACCTCGGATCCCTGGGCGCGCTCCTTGACGCGGGCCACGAAATCGCGGGCGACGCGGAAGTTGACGTCGGCCTCCAGCAGCGACCGGCGCACCAGCGACAGAGCCTCGTCGATGTCTTTATCGGTCAGCCGTCCCTTGCTGGACAGCCGGTTAAAAATGCCGGTCAGCCGTTCCGTCAGGTTCTCAAACATCGGTTACACGCCCCTGCCTACAAACACTCTTCAGGCCCAACCAATTATACTCTCTCCACCAACGAGGCTGCCTCCAAACCGAACTCTGAACAACAAAAGCCACCCCTCTCATTTGCAGGCACTCTGCTAAACTACGCTCATGGCTGAAGACATTCAAATTCGCCGGGCCGAGACCACCGACGCTGGTTTCATCGCGGAGTCCAACATCGCTATGGCTCATGAGACCGAGGGAATGGCCCTGGAGCCGGAGATCGTGGGTCCCGGAGTGGCGGCGGTGTTGGCCGACGACTCCCTTGGGTTTTACCTGGTTGCCGAAATTGGCGGTCAACTGGCCGGACAGCTGATGGTGACCTACGAATGGAGCGACTGGCGCAACGGGTCGTGGTGGTGGATCCAGAGCGTCTACGTGCGTCCTGAGTTCCGACGGCAAGGCGTTTACACCGCGCTGCACCGCCGCGTGGAGGAGATGGCACGGGCCACCGGGGGCGCCTGCGGGCTGCGCCTGTACGTGGAGCAGGAGAACACCAGGGCCCAGAGGGTGTACCAGTCGCTGGAAATGCACAACACCCGTTACCACATGTACGAGGTCGAATTCTGAGGGGTGGGTGGGTAATACTCAGGCCTACGGATAACGGGTCGAACTGGCCGCAATCGCTTATGCGGAATTACGGGGGAACGCCCTCACCCTAACCTTCTCCCGGAGGGAGAGGGGATTTCTTGGATAGGTCCCAACCGCCCTTTGGTAACAAGGCGGTTCTACGACAAGCTCAGGACCAACCCGTCTCGACTTTGAAATTCAAGAGAGGACACAATGCTGCCAGACAATGTTCGCGAGTTCTGCACCAACAATCACCGGGGAGTGCTGACCGCATTCCGGCGCAACGGCGCGGCGCAGATGAGCATCATCACCTGCGGGGCCTACCAGGACGGGGTCGCGTTTTCCGTAACAGAGACTCGCGCCAAGCTGCACCTGCTGCGTCGCAACCCCAGCTGCACGTTGCTGGTCTCCGCGGAGGAGTGGCGGCCCTTCGTGGTGCTGGAGGGGCAGGCACGCATCGTTTCAGCGAACAACACCGACGCCGACGAACTGCGCCTGACCCTGCGCGACGTTTATCGCGTTGCCGCCGGCGAGGAGCACTCCAACTGGGAGGAGTACGACGCGGCCATGGTCGCCGACCGCCGCTCAGCCATCATCGTGGTGCCGACGCACATCTACGGCACGGCGTTGTAGGTTGACTCGCACCTGGCAGTTAGGGCAGTACTATTCGGGAAATCTTCTAGTTCTGCTTGGAACTGATGCATACCGAGTTATCCATATTGATTGCGGACCTACCGCAAAGTCAGGCGGCCAAATGATTCACTTGGTTGATGGTTCCTGTCGTTCTGGAGATAAGAGTGCCAGAACCCTTTGCGGTGCAAGAATTCAGCGTAGCTGTAATTCTCATTGCCTAGGATGGTGGACATACTCGGGCGAGCAAATTGATGCCGTATGGCGACGGAACTCCGCTGATTGCACAAAGTGTTTATCTGTTTGTGATTGGCGAAAGAGATTGCCAAGAGCATTGCATTAAGGTAGTGCTGAGCCTCAGCGGCTTAACCCACTCCTACGGACCGGCGATGTCGGTTTTCAATCCTGGCAGTTGGGGCAGAACCAGGTGCCGCGGGCGCGGATGCGGGTGGACTGCATCTCGCCGCCGCAGTTGGGGCAGGGTGTGGAGGCATCACGGGGGTGGCTCCAGGTGCCCATGGGCTCGGGTGGTTCGGGCCAGCGCTGCTCCCTAACCCTGTCGTACACGGCGAAACCGGCGTTTATGCAGTCGATGATGCCCTGCCGTAGCCGCACCACTTCGTCCGCCGAGAGATCCGACGCCGGACGGTCGGGGCGGATGCCGGAAAGGAACAGCGCCTCATCGGCGTAGATGTTGCCCACTCCAGCCGCGATGGACTGCTCCAGCAGGAGCGCCTTGACCGGGGCGCTGCGCTTGGCGAAGGCGTCGGACAGCCACTCGGTGGTGAACTCGTCGCCCAGGGGTTCGGGACTGAGGGGCGGCAGTATCTTGCCCAGATCCTCGGACAGCCACAGCTTGCCGAACTTGCGGCCGTCAATGAACCGCAGTTCACGTCCGTCGTCGAGCGCGAATGCGTGGCGGGTCATGGCGTGCGGCTCGGTCTCGCGGGGCTGCACCACCAGGTTGCCGGTCATGCCCAGGTGGGCAACGAGTGTTGCTGTTGGCACGCCTGCCAGGGGGAACAGCAGGTACTTGGCGCGGCGTCTTATGTCCTCAATCGTTCGGCCCACCACCGAGGCTGCGAGTTCCTCTGCCGTCGGGTGCTTGACGGTTTTGGCCCAACCGATGTCGGCGCGGGTTATTGTTCGGCCCACCAGTTCTGAGCGCAGCAGGCTGCGCCGTACGCTTTCGACTTCGGGCAGTTCCGGCAAGGGGACGCCATCACCTTAACCCTCTCCCGGAGGGAGAGGGGACTATGATGGGAGGCAGAGACGCAGAAAGTCTAAGCACGACGCACGGCCAAGGTTATTTCCTGGCCCTCGATCTTGGCGGTCTCGGACTTGGAACCCTCAGGCGGAGGCCCGGCCTCCACTGCGTTGCTGAGCGTTTCCTCGCGGATGTATGCGGCAAAGTTGCCGCTCATCACGCCGCCTAGTTCCTCGGGGCCGTCGTACCAGGTCTCGATGTGGTCGGTGACCTCGAAATTGGCGGAGCGGCGCAGCCCCTGGATGCGGTGTACCAGTTCGCGGGCCAGGCCCTCCTCGGCCAGCTCGGGCGTGATCTCGCCGTTGACGGCCACAAGGTAGCCCGCCTCCAGGGATGCGGTGTATTGGCCGACGGACACCACGGTCTCGGGTTCGCCGCCGGCCAACTCCTGTGCTTGCCGGAACAGGTCCGAATCGTCGTCCAGCAGCTCGATGTCCTTGATATTCAACTCATCGATGATCTGCGGCCGCACCTGGGCGACAAAGGCGCGTTCCGACGGGGTGCGGGTGCGGATGGCAGCGGAGGCCAAGGGCTGCCGCACCTTGAGGCCGGACTTGGAGCGGGCGGCGCGGCCCATGCTGGAAATGCGCATGGCCAGGCGGGTGGCCTCCATCAGGTCGTTGTCCACCAGCGACTCGTCGGCTACGGGGTAGTTGGCCAGGTGCACGCTGTCGGGGGCGTCGGGGTCTACGGTGCAGACCAGGTTCTGATAGAGCTCCTCGGCCACAAACGGGGCCAGCGGCGCCATCAGCTTGGCTACGGTGACCAGGCAGGTGTGCAGGGTGATGTAGCCGGACAGCTTGTCGGCGTCGCCCTCGTCGCTGCGCCAGAAGCGGCGGCGGCTGCGGCGGACGTACCAATTGGACAGGCGGTCGACGAACTCCTGGATGCGGCGGCCTGCATTTGTGGGGTCGTAGTTTTCCATGCAGCGGTCGACTTCGGCGACCAGCTCGTTAAGCTCGGAGAGTACCCAGCGGTCCAGCTCGTTTTCGGGCTTCCAACTGTCGGGCTTCTGCGTTGGGTCGAACTTGTCGATGGCCGCGTAGCCGGTGAAGAACGAGTAGATGTTCCAGAGGGTCAGCAGCACCTGGCGCAGGGTCTGGTTGACCAGCCGGGAGGAGAACCGCCGGGCCTCACCGGGCTGGGATGCAGTGAACAGGTACCAGCGCAGGGCGTCTGCGCCATGCTCGTCCAGCAAGGGCAGCGGCTCGACGACGTTGCCGACGCGCTTGCTCATCTTGCGGCCGCGTTCGTCGAGGATCAGGCCGAGGCAGATGACGTTCTTGTAGGACGGCTCGCCCTTCAGCAGGGTCGACAGGGCGTGGAGGCTGTAGAACCAGCCGCGGGTTTGATCGACGGCCTCGCAGATATAATCGGCGGGGAACAGCCCGTCCTGCTCCATGTCGGGGTTCTCGAATGGATAGTGGGACTGCGCAAAGGGCATTGCGCCCGAGTCGAACCAGCAGTCCATGACCTCCGGGATGCGCGACATGGTCCCGTCGCACTGGTCGCAGGGGAAGGTGATCTCGTCTACATAGGGGCGGTGCAGGTCGAGGCCGTCCACGGCCCCGCCGCTGGCGCCGAGTCGCTCCTTGAGCTCGTCGCGCCCGCCGACGCAGACCTGGTTGCTGCAGCTGTCACAATGCCAGATGGGGATGGGTGTGCCCCAGTAGCGCTCGCGGGAGATTGCCCAGTCGACGTTGTTGCGCAGCCACTCGCCGAACCGGCCCTCCTTGATGTGGTCGGGATACCAGTTGATGCGGCTGTTGATTTCGACCAGGTCGTCCTTTTGCGCTGAGGTGCGGATGTACCAGGAGCTCTTGGCGTAATAGAGCAGCGGCGTGTCGCAGCGCCAGCAGAATGGGTAGGTATGGCGGTAGATGTCCTGGTGGTGCAGGAGGCCCCGCTCCTTCAGGTCGGCCATGATCTCGGGATCGGCGTCCTTGACGAACTTGCCGGCAAAGGGGTAGTCGCCAGTGATGATGCCCTGCAGGTCGACGGGCTGCACGAAGTTCAGGCCCTTCTCGCGACCGAGGCCAAGGTCTTCATCGCCGAAGGCTGGCGCGATGTGGACGATGCCAGTGCCGTCTTCCATGGAAACGAAATCGGCGGCGACGACCCTGGTGGAGTAGCCACTCTCCTCCACGGTTGCCAGCACCCCCGATTCGAACCGGCTGATTCGTGAGCCATACTTGGCCGGAGCATACAGCGGGGAGTAGGCCAGCCCCACGAGTTCGCTGCCCGGCAGGGTGCCTACGACGGTGTGTTCCTGGCTGATGTTGTCCTCGAGCAGGGCCGAGGCGAGGGCCAGCCGCTCGGTGCCGTTGTCTCCCTCCAACTCGACGACGGAGTATTCGGAGTCGGGGTCGACGGCCAGGGCGGTGTTGCCCGGCAGCGTCCAGGGCGTGGTGGTCCAGGCCAGCAGGTAGGCCGGGGTGTCGTCCCCGTTCAGCGCTTGAGGGATGGAGGGGCGAGATCCAGCCGACTCTAACCGGAACTTGACGAACACCGACGGGTCCGGGGTGTCCTCCTGGTAGCCGAGGGCCAGCTCGTGGGAGCTCAGGCTGGTGACGCAGCGCGGGCAGTGGGGGGTGCCGCGCATGCCCTGGTACAGCAGGCCGCGGTCCCACAGGGTCTTGAGGATCCACCAGCCGGACTCAATGTAGTCGTTCTCGAGGGTGACGTAGGGGTCGTCCATGTCCACCCAGAAGCCGATGCGGTCGGTCATCTCCTCCCACTCGCGTACATAGCGGAAGACGCTTTCGCGGCATTTCTGGTTGAACTCCTCAATGCCATATTCCTCGATGTCGCGCTTGCTGGTCAGTCCCAGCTCCTGCTCCACTCCCAGTTCCACGGGCAGGCCGTGGGTGTCCCAGCCGCCCTTGCGCAGCACCTGATAGCCCTTCATGGTCTTGTAGCGGCACATAACGTCCTTGAATATGCGCGCCAGGACGTGATGAATGCCGGGGCTGCCGTTGGCCGTGGGTGGCCCGTCATAGAGCATGAATCGCGGGGCTCCCTCGCGCTCGGTTCCGGCGCGACGGAAAACGTCGCGTTCCTTCCAATGCTCCAGGATGCGGGCGTCCAACTCGGGGAAACTTACACGGCTGGAAACAGGGCTGAACATAGGCTACGACCACCATGGCTAGGGTTGGGGGTGAGCGACTGTCTCAAGGCGCAACTGAGACCAATGAGACCAAAGTTCATTATAGCGCAGGCGAACAAAAGAAAAACTCGCCCAATTGAGCGAGTCTGGCTGGCGGGTAAATGCCTCGATCACACCGTTTTCGGCAGCCGCAGGCGGTTACTCGAACACCTCTCGGACCAGCAGGGTGAATCCCGGGAGCACGGGGTCGCCGTCGAGGGTGTCATCCTCGCTGAGTGTAACGATTGTGCCGTCTTGGCGGTATATGTCCACCGTCCGTGTATCGGGGTAAGTCACAGCCACCATCCCAACACCATAACGCAACCACATATGAGCCCGGTCATTCATTGCGCGTACTGTATCGCTGGGCGAGACTATTTCGACAACCAAGTCGGGAACTATCTCGGAGTAGCCAGTGACCCGTGTGCCCAGTGGGAGTTTCACAGCGGAAATAAAGCCGACGTCGGGTTCCCTGACCGTATCCGGCCCTCGCTCTAGCCTGATACCGGAATCGGACGTAAAAACTCGGCCCAGACCTTTTGGTCTAATGAAGGACCTAATTTCTCCTGCGAAATTTGCAGCTATTTCGCCATGTTCTATTCCGGTAGACACGGTTTCGCAGAATACCCCTCTGATAAGTTCGCCCTTGATTCCTCTGCTGTGCAGTTCAAGCAGGTCTTCTGCGGTCAACAGTTTTCTTTTGGTTGTCGTCATAGCGGCGGTTCACCTTCGGGCTGACTTGGGCCGTCACCGGCCGGACGGCGCTTCGATAGTATCAA
The DNA here is from genome assembly GCA_965207865.1 of Dehalococcoidia bacterium. Lineage (GTDB taxonomy): Bacteria > Chloroflexota > Dehalococcoidia > Lucifugimonadales > UBA3495 > VXOI01. The sequence continues at coordinate 645,351 of CBDBNP010000006.1, read as the reverse complement.
TGAATTCTTCAAGCTCTTCGAATCGTTCCGGCATCTCGTCAAATTCAACGATGCCCTCGTAGTAGCCGTCAACGTGAAATGTTTTCCACAGGTCGTTGTAGCTCCTACGGAGTTCCCGGCTCATATAGCGACTGACGAAAAATCTCCTTCCGCGTTCTTTGTCTGGTAGTTCCGACTCCGGGACTCCCTGATTCAAGAAGTGGGCATTTATCGCTTCGCCCACGGCCAGCCAGCCCTTCCCGCAGGAATTGCGCAAGCCGACTACGGCAGCTCCACCCTGTGCTTCCTCGGCGCGGGAGAATTCATCACGAGCGGCTTGCAACAGTTCCCGAGCGGCGTTCAGCCTGGAGCCGTTCACGTCAAGCATTGTCATGACCCCCGTTGCTGCCGCTGCCGCCGATGCCCAGCTCCACGGACGTGCGGTCGGGCGTCTCTCCCGACGGATCGTTATCGGCGAGGAAGCCCACCGCCACTGCCGACAGCGTCTCGAAGTGGAGGCCCGTGCGGGCGCCGAATTCAGCGGACAGCCTGGCCACTGCCTCGTTTTCGTCGGCCAGCACCATAGTTATGAAATCATAGTGTCCGAGGACAGCGTACTGTCCCAGAATTTTGGCGCCCTCGACCTCCAGCGTTGCTGCCGTGTCTGATACGAGGTCGGGATTGGAATGAAGCATGCGCTGGCCCTCGCCGCTCAGCCTGCCCAGCAGAAAATAGATGGCCATCGATAAATCCTCCGTCATTGGTCCATTCTTATCATCAACAAAACGGGGGCGATTTGCAAATCGCCCCCGTCAATGCCATTCGATTGGTTCCAGGCGCCGCTAGGCCTTTTGGTAGATGCGGCCACCGGACTCGCGGAACTCCTGGGCCTTTTCCTCCATCCCGGCGCCGAGGGCGGTCTCCACCGCCACGCCGCGATCCCTGGCGTACTCGCGTACGTCCTGGGTGATTTTCATGGCGCAGAACTTGGGGCCGCACATCGAACAGAAGTGGGCCACCTTGGCGCCCTGGGCGGGCAGTGTCTCGTCGTGGTAGTCGCGGGCCGTGTCTGGGTCGAGGGCCAGGTTGAACTGGTCCTCCCAGCGGAACTCGAACCGGGCCTTGGAGAGCGCGTCGTCCCACTGCTGGGCCATGGGGTGGCCTTTAGCGACGTCGGCGGCGTGGGCAGCGATCTTGTAGGTGATGACGCCGGTCTTCACGTCCTCTCGGTGGGGTAGGCCAAGGTGCTCCTTGGGAGTGACGTAGCACAGCATCGCGGTACCGAACATTCCGATCATGGCCGCGCCGATGCCGGAGGTGATGTGGTCATAGGCCGGAGCGATGTCCGTTACCAACGGGCCGAGGGTGTAGAAGGGCGCCTCGTGGCAAACTTCCAGCTGCTTGTCCATGTTTTCCTTGATCTTGTGCATGGGGACGTGTCCCGGACCCTCGATCATTACCTGGACGTCGTGCTCCCAGGCGATCTTGGTCAGTTCACCCAGCGTCTCCAACTCGCCGAACTGGGCCTCGTCGTTGGCGTCGGCGATGCAACCGGGGCGCAGTCCGTCGCCGAGAGAGAACGAGACGTCGTATGCCCGCAGTATCTCGCAGATTTCCTCGAAGTGGGTGTAGAGGAAGTTTTCCTGGTGGTGGGCCAGGCACCAGCCGGCCATGATTGAGCCGCCCCGGGATACGATGCCGGTGATCCGGTTGGCGGTCAGCGGCACGTACTGGAGTCGCACGCCGGCGTGGATGGTGAAATAGTCCACTCCTTGCTCGGCCTGCTCGATCAGAGTCTCGCGGTACAACTCCCAGGTCAGCTCGGCAGGGTCGTCGCCCACCTTTTCCAGCGCCTGGTAGATGGGCACGGTGCCGATGGGGACGGGTGAGTTGCGCAGGATCCACTCGCGGGTGGTGTGGATGTCGCGGCCGGTGGACAGGTCCATCACCGTGTCGGCGCCCCACTTGGTGGCCCAGAGCATCTTCTCCACCTCTTCTTCAATGGAGGAGGTGACGGCCGAGTTGCCGATGTTGGCGTTGACCTTGACCAGGAAATTGCGGCCAATGATCATCGGCTCGGACTCGGGGTGGTTGATGTTGGAAGGTATGATGGCGCGTCCGCGGGCGATCTCATCGCGAACGTATTCGGGGTCGATGCCCTCCCGGATGCCTATGAATTCCATCTCCTGGGTCACGACGCCCTCGCGGGCGTAGCGCATCTGCGTCGGGGCCATGCCAGGCTTGCCTCGCAGTGGCTTTCGGGTGAGTCCCGGGAAGGGCTGGGCCACGTTCTTGCCGCGCAGCGGAACGCCATAGCCGTCGTATTCCTCGACATCGCCGCGGGACATGATCCACTCGCGACGTAGGGCGGGGAGGCCCTGCTGCAAGTCCAAATGCACGCGGGGGTCGGAGTAGGGTCCACTGGTGTCGTAGATGTTCAGGGGCGGATTGTCTTCCTGGCCGAAGCGGCCTGAAGTGGGTGTGAGAGACACCTGCCGGAAAGGTACCTGAATGGAGGGCTTGGAACCCTCTTTGTAAAACTTCTGGCTGGCCGGGAAACTTGATTTGCCCTGGAACTGGCTGGTGTATTCAGTCTGTACCATTGCGCTCCTCCTAGCTTTATATCGAAGGGTATGTGAAATCATTGGGAGATATTTCGCCAAAAAGAAAAGACCGCCAGCGAAGATGGCTGGCGGCTCTCAATGGATACAGTACCAAAGCCGATTCCCTACGCTGGCATTACCCAGATCAGGTTCGCAAGGGTCGGTGGCATACGGCCACCCTCTCAGCCCGGCTCAACCGAGCTCCCCTACGTGCCCGGAACATTCTTTTTTTAAGGCCTTGGAAGACCGCATCGCCAACCGGCTCTTGCGGACTAGACTCAGGCGGGATTATAGGAGCGGCACTTCAAGAGTGTCAACATCTACCGCTCTGAAACGGTCAGCAGCCAGCGTTACCATGGTCGTACGGGAAGCGCAATTGTGAACAAACTGTGAAGAAGCCTTCACGAATAATCCATATATTTCTGTGTAATTCGGCATACGCCAACGCTAGGATTTCCCAGAGTCTTTATGTTCACAACGTAGTGCGGAATAAGAGTACACCCATGAAGAAATTGCTTCTGGCTGCGACCCTCCTGAGTATGGGCATCGTGATGGCAATGGCCGCCTGTGCCGGATCTGAGGAAGGCAAGTTGCCCGATACCACCGAGGCATCGATGCTGGCATACCTTGAGGAAGTGGACTACCAGGCGAATTGGTCTCTCTGGCCGGACTCCACTGAAAAGTATCCGGGCGAAGATCCTCACGGGGCCCTGCTGACAATCCGCATGAACGATGCCGCTTTCAACGCGGTTGGCGGGACCATGCCCGAGGGGGCCATCATCGTCAAGGACAACCACAAACCCAACGGTGACCTGGCTGCCATCACCGTCATGTACAAGCAGGAAGGCTACGACCCGGACAACGGGGACTGGTTCTGGGTCAAGAACACGACCGACGGCAGCGACGACAGGGCGGGCATGCTGGGGGGATGCCAGGACTGCCACGTCGATGGCGTGGACTATGTATGGGGTCCCCAGAACTGATCCACTTCCTGCGGAGTGGACTGTTCCAGTGAGCAAGCGGGCGCGGTTATTCGAGACCGCGCCCCTTTCGTTGCCGAGAAATGACGCAGTTCCCTGCGATTGACAGCCAGCGAGCCGCAACCCTACAATCCCTGCAAATTGGCGGCTTGCGCGCTGCCCGTTTACGTTGCTGGAAATATCCATACCCGCCCATTCAGGAGGCACAAATGCCCAGCTATCCGAAGGTAGTATACAAAGAGGAAGGCATGCGCGAAGGCATGCAGATCGAGGACGCCAACATATCCGTCGACGACAAGATCGAGCTCCTTGACCAGCTTTCCGACACCGGGCTGAAGAACATCGTGGTCGGCTCCTTTGTCAGCCCCAAGTGGACACCCCAAATGGAGCGAATCGACGAGATCGTCACCCGGTTCACGCCCAAGCCCGGAGTCACCTACACCGCGCTGGCCCTGAACTCCCGCGGCGTTGAGCGTGCCCGGCAGTATTCGCCGCCCCTGACCATCGAGCGCGACCCTTACCCGCGTCTCTCTGCCCACATGTGCGACGTGTTCACCCGCCGCAACACCAATCGCTCGCAGATGCAGGAAATGGAGACGTGGCCGCAGCGCGTGGCGCAGGCCCAGGAACTGAACGTCAAGGAGGCGGGCATCGGCTGCAACGCCAGCTGGGGCTCCAACTTCCTGGGCGAGTTCCCGGTGGACAGCCTGATGACCCTGCTGGAAAAAGAACACGCGATGTGGGACGAGGTGGGCATCAATGTTCGCAGCGTTTCCATGGGTGACCCGATGAGCCATTGCACCCCGGCCAAGGTCGAGGAGAGCCTATTCCGGGTCAAGGAACGCTGGCCGGAGATCGACCATTTCCGCCTGCACCTGCACAACGGGCGCAACATGGCTATCGCGTCGGCCTACGCCGCCATGCGGACCCTGGGTCCCGACGACACGCTGGAACTGGACGGCACCATCGGCGGGTTCGGCGGCTGCCCCTACTGCGGAAACGGACGGGCCACCGGCATGGCTCCCACGGAGGATCTGCTCCACATGATGGAGGACATGGGCATCGAGACCGGCGTCGACATCGACAAGTTGATCGACAGCGTCTGGACGGCCGAGCGCATCATCGGGCGCGAGCTGTATGGCCACGTCTCCAAGGCCGGGCCGCGTCCCAAGACCGTGGACCAGCTGTACGACATGAACGCTCCGTTCATCGAGACACTCGACGAAGCCAAGCACTTCAAGAAGGGGCCCGAGGTCTACGAGGGTGGCATCTACCCGTACCGCGAGCCCATCACCAGCCCCTACCGGGAACGGATCGAGGCGGGTCTGCCGGCCTTCGACTCCGCTGATGGGGACTTCCCCTGGAAGCAGGACTGGTTCCCCTCCAAAGAGGACTAGCCCGATATCTTGACCCAGACACGAAACGCCGCCGCGCCACCTTGCGGCGGCGTTGTCATTTGTGCCCTACCGGTTAAAATAGTCCAGGCGTAACAGATATATTCCTCCCGGATGTGATGCCCGGAGATGCACCTCATTTTCAGCACTCGCGCCACTCCAACCACGGCTTTCTTCGAGGGCCTGGTCCGAGTTTTCGATTGGTGGTCCCTGTTCCTGGCGGTAAGACACAAAGAGAAGCGCGTCTTCTTTGAGAACGAATTCGAGGGCAGTGACTCGGACAGGAGCCGCCAGGTAATCGACAGGTACGTGCGCGACTCCATAGCGACATTCGAGATTGAGGAGGCCAACAGGCTCTCCGAGGTCGAGTTCATTCCCCGCAGGGTTTCGGTGGCCGCGGACTCCCAGCTGGGAACGCTGCCCTCCGATGATGTGATCATTCACTACGAGAGCATCGTTCCTGGGGCGGTGGACCGGATTATGGGGCTGGCTTCCGAGCGTTTGAAGGTAGACTCGGAAACTGAGCTCAAGTACTTCAGCAGGCTGTGCCGGCAGGGCTACCGGGGGATGGTCGCGGGCTTCGTTCTGACGCTGCTGCTCGGTGGCGCGGCCCTCTTCCTGATGTTCACCAATGTGCTGTGGGCCGGCATTCTGCTGGTGGGGATTAATTTCGGCCTCGGCGGCTGTGCCACGGCCTACGTATCCCTGGCGGGGATGCGCGCGAGATGGTTTACGGGTGAATTCTTCCCCAGGATCTTCTACACCGAGGACAGATATGGTCTCGGCAGAACTGATAGAAACAGGAGGCCCGCATTATGACGACGGCAAACCCCATCGATCCCAACCACATCTTGCTAACCGGTGAAAACTCGTTCATCAGGCTCGTGGAGGGGGAGGAGCAGACGACCAGGTCCAGCCACTGGCGCGTGCTGTATTCCCCAAGCGGCGCGGGACATGTGCTTTTTCTGAAGAGCGAACTGGTCGACGGCGTGCGGATTTATGCCGACAACATCGCCTTGGCGCGCTGGCTGCAGGAGGAGATCGAGAGCCTGCTGTTCCCCGAGTTCGCCGACCAATCGATACCTGTGATCGATGCCGAGTTCAGCAGGAAGGGCGACACCTTCACCTTCTGGACGGAGACAGTGGAAAACGACGACGAGCAGATAACGCTGACCTGGTACAACTTCCTGGAGCCGTTCATGCTCACCGTCCCGGCAGGGAGCGCTCCCGGTCGTCCCCACGGCGTTTACAGCTGCTTCATTCCCGCCCGGTCCGGCCGCATCACCATCAACGGCGAGGAGGCGGACGGCGCGGTGGCGCTGGAGATGCGTGGCGAAAAGCAGAGCAGCACGGCCTGCCTGGCCTGGTCGGAGACTTGGGTGCGTCCGTAGGAAGGTTAGATAGTATTTTCTGTCTTTTCAGAACCTACATACACTGACAGTCCAGTAAATAGATGGGTTCCGTTTGCTTCGAGCTATTCTTTGAAATTGTGGACGGAACCCAGGAAAACTCAGATGACAAGCTCTGATAAGAAATCCTGCTTCGTGATTGCGCCAATTGGTGAGCCAGAGTCTATTATTCGTAGGCACTCGGACCAAGTGCTGCGTCATATTATTCGGCCGGCTGTTGAATTGCGGGATTATTATGCAGTGAGAGCTGACGAGATCGCGGAACCAGGAGTGATTACCAGTCAGATTATGCAAAGGGTTATAGGAGACGATTTAGTTGTAGCTGATTTGACAGGGCTTAACCCTAATGTGCTGTATGAATTGGCTGTTCGGCATGCGATTCTTAAACCGTTTGTACAGATCATCACACAGGGGGAAACGATCCCATTTGATGTTTCCGGTTTAAGAACTGTGTTTTTCGACCTCCAAGATCCAGATAGTGTGGCGGACTCCAAGGAGGAAATAGCGCGACAGATAGAGGCGTTGGAAAGAGACTCCTCTGATTTACAGACTCCGATATCAATTCCCTTGGAATTGCAGAGGATTCGCCAGAGTGCTGACTCTGATACTCCGGGATTTCAGGAGATTCTTTCAGTCATATCCGATATAGCTAGTACAGCAACGGCCAATAGGAGCGACATTCAGCACATCCGGGAGGCAATGAGTTCGAGCGGAGAAGGTATTCCGGGTCATGTAGGAGGGAGACGATATTCGCCAGTGCCTCGATATCACTTGGAATTAGCAATGGAGAGTGGCAACCCGTATGGTTTCATTGTTCTTGTTAGTTCGTTCCAAACGAGGGAGCCTTGGGTTTATGAATTGGGGAGGGAGGCATTCAGGCTTGCAATTTCTGGAAATATAGACAACGCAGGCGAAGTATTCAGAGGTCTCCTGGATCTGATTCACAATATGTCTCGTCGGACATCCTTGGGGAGCGTTCGCGACTACACAGATGATTTGATCATATTGTTTGAAAGAATGGTATCCCACGTTCAAGCTGGCACCTACAGGGCGTAATATATTCACCAGCCCGGGGCGCCTGCAGGCAGGCCGAGGGCTGCGCGGCCGCCCTGCTCGAAGTTGGCCACGAGGCCACCGGCGTGCATCATGGCGGCGTTTACGTCGCGGAAGTAGCGCTCCAGGAGGTGTCGGCTTCTCAGGGCGTTGGTGCCGGAGGCGTGATACAGCATGTGGATGGCGCGCTCTGATTCGTGGACGGCGTGGGTTACGGCCAGCCGGGTCTGGAGCACGTCAGGTCCGAGGTCTTCCTTTCCTGACTGCATGGCTTCCCACATGGTGCCGGCTGAGTCGAGCACGTAGGCCCTGGCGCCGCTGATAATCGCCTCGGCCCGGCCAACCACCTCCTGCACCTGCGGGCGATCACGGAGCAGGGACATGTTCATGGTTGTGCCGCTTGCTCCCGCCAACTCCTGGAAGGCGTTCATGGCTCCGCGGGCCATGCCTAGCGTGTGGCCTGCCAGCGGGGTGAAAGTCACCGCCATGGCCGAGCGGAACTTGCACAGCGGAGCGGTGTCGTAGGGAGGATCGACGAGTGCGAAAGTGCGGTTCTCGGGAACGAACAGCTCGGTGACAGCCACGTCGTTGCTGCCGGTGCCGTGGAGGCCGATGACCGACCAGTTGTCAACGACCCTTGCGTCCTCGGTGGGCACCGACATCATTCTAAGTTCGGGCAGTCCGTCTAGCGGGCCACCGATGTTGAGGCGGGGGCCGTTCTCGTCGGCCACCACGCAGTTCAGGGCGAGCCAGTTGGAGTGCTGGCAGCCGCTGGCAAAGTCCCACTGTCCGGTTACCGTGTAACCGCCGCCGGTGATTGTTGCGGTCCCCAGGGGCCGGAAGGATCCCGCGCCCCGCAGTGTGGGCGGAGTTCCGAACATCTCGCGGGCCACGCTGGTTTCCAGCCAGCCCGTGAACAGGCTGAGGGACCCGGCAATGAAAGCGCACCAGCCCACGGATCCATCCGTCATGGCCAGCTCCTCCACTATGTGGAAGGCGGTGATGGGATCTATCTCAGGACCGCCCAGGGAGCTGGGCATATAGGTGCGTAACAGGCCGGCCTCGTCCATTGCCGATACCAATGATGAGGGCAGACGGCGGTGCTGGTCCATATCGTCGCGCGCCGCGATTATCTGTGGTCGCAATGCCCTGGCCGCCGCCACCATGTCGTGCCCGGTTGTCGTCGCCACTTCTGCGCCCCCTCTAAACTTCGACTGCGCCGAGAGTATCGACGCAGTCGGATGGGTTACACCGTGGGTAGAGCGGCCGGTATGGTCAGATGGTGGTGCAGGCGATGGCCTTGACGCCGCCGGCCATGGCGGGGAGGTCGTGGCCCTGCCAGGTCGAACCGCCGTCGTGGGTGCCGAACACCTCGCCCTTACGGGTGCAGAAGTACACCTGCTGCGGGTCACGGTCGTTCACGGCGATGCCAAAGGTGGTACTTGCTGGCCGGACTCCCTGGTCGAACCGGCTCCAGGTCTCGCCGGCGTCTGTGGAGCGCAACACGCCGCCCTCCTCGCTGCCGAAGTTCAGGCCAACGCAGGCGTACAGGGTGCTGGGATCGTTGGGTGCGACCTCGACGCCACGAGAGTAGCGGATGTTGGAGAAGTTCTCGAACTGGAGGTCGTCCCAGGTCTGGCCCCGGTCGCGGGTGCGCCAAACGCCGGTGCGGTTGGAAATGAACACCTGCTCGTTGGTTCCCACGGTGACGCCGTGGAGGTCCAGGAGGTCGACATCACCTTCGAAGACGCTGTTGACGATGGCCCAGGTCCTGCCGCCGTCGGAGCTGTGGGCCGCGCCGCCCACCTCAAGAGCCGCGTACATCTGGTTGGTGTCGCCGCTCTCGATGCCGATGCCCAGGATGCGTGTCGCGAAGGCCATCTGCACCGCGTCAGGGTTGGCTACTGTGGACCAGTATTCCCAGTTCTGGCCGCCGTCAGTGCTCTTGAAGACCTCTGAGCCCTCGGTTCCCAGGAACATTATGTTGTTGTCGTGAGGATGGAACTTGATGGACCAGACGATGCGGCCCTCGGTCATGTTCATGCGCTCGAAGCTGTCGCCGCCGTCGGTGGAGCGGTAGATGCCGCGCTGGGTGCCGACGTAGATGGTCTGCGAATCATTGGGATGCACCACGATTTCACGCACCTGGGGAGAGGGGGGCATTCCCTTGGCCAGCTTTTCCCAGCGGGTATCCCCGGCCTCCTTGCGGTACAGGCCATTGTCCTCGGCGCCGACGTAGATCATTGTCCTGCCTGCCATAACGCTCTCCTCCGAATGTCTCATATTTGTCATTGTTCTGGGTGATAGCCCAATTTCAGCAGACGCGCCGAACCTTGTCAATCGTGGCGGGGATAAGTGCACGGAAGGCATCTCGCGCCGGGGTCAGGCCGTTGCCGTTCTCTTGGCAGGCAGAAGGTGGTCGGTCTGCGGGGTTTCACCCCCACCCTAACCCTCCCCGTCGAGAGGGAGGGGATTCTCCGGGGGCGACTGCAAGTTCCTGTGGTTCCCAATTTGTCTGAATCAGGATTAACAGAATTGGAAGATTAGCAGGATTGGGATCCCATCAGCGAAATCCCAAAATCAAACGAATCACAGTTCAGACAATGATTTCGCAATCGTCTTTGGCATTCCCGGGGACGCCCTCACCCTAACCCTCTCCCGGAGGGAGAGGGAACTGAGGAGGGAGGTTGTGTAGTGGGATGGGGCTAGGCGTCGCGGGCGAGGGTGAGGGCGTGAACGGAGGAGGCGCCGGCGTCTTTCAGCGTTCGGGCGCATTCGGACAGCGTGCTGCCGGTGGTGGCAACGTCGTCGACCAACAGTATGGCAAGGCCGCTGGCGTCGTGCTGGCAATCGAAATTGTCGGCGATGTTGCGGCGGCGCTCCTCGCGCGACGTCACCTCCACTTGTGGTCGGGAGTTGCGGATGCGCACGAGATGGCCGTCCAGCACAGGCAGGGATGCGCGCGCGGATATGGCCCGGGCCAGCAGCGCGGACTGGTTGTAACCACGGTTGCGCAGGCGACGTGGATGGAGCGGCACCGGTACCAGAACATCGGCGTTGACCGTTGGGGTTTGGAGATATTCGGCCATCAATCCGCCCAGTGAATCGGCCGCTGCCCTCACGCCGCGGTACTTGAGGGCGTGGACCGCGTCCCGAATCGGCCCTTCGAACCGGAATGGACTCAGCAGCGATTCGAATCCTCTGGGGTGTTGCAGACACCAGTCGCATACACCGTCTGTTCCCGGTGCGGAGCAGATGGCGCAACGGGGAGGCGCCACCCGCTCCAGGTCTGCGGCGCACTGGGTGCAGACGATGCCGCCCTCGCGTCCGCATCCGGTGCAGTGGATGGGGAATACCAGGTCCAGGGCGGAACGCGCGAGCTTGGATAGCAAGAGGTTACGGCCTCACGCTAACCCTCTCCCGGGCGGAGAGGGGATTTGCCTTGCGTACCTTGGGTGCGCGAGGACATTGCCTGCCATCGTTCCAGGATTTCGGTGTCGCGACTGAATGCCAGCTCGGGGAGGGCATCGAGGGCAACGAAGCGGGTTTCCAGCGCTTCGGGGCCCGGCGCCAGTGTCCCTCCGGTCTCGTGGGCCGTGTAGGCGGCAACGATCACCGGGTCTCCGGAAAGGGAGAACAGGCCGATGAGTGCGTCAACGGACACCTCCAGCCCGGTCTCCTCCCACGCCTCCCGTGCGGCGGCCGCCTCCACAACCTCGCCGCGGTCAACGAACCCGCCGGGTAGGCTCCACAGGCCATAGCCCAGGTCGGTTCCCCGCTGGATCATAAGCACCTTGCCGTCGCGTTCGACCAGGCAGACGGCGGCCACCTTTGGGTCATAGAACACCACCCTGCCACACTGTGGGCATGCCGGTCGTTCCTGGCCGAAAATGTCGCGCCTTTCCAGTGGAGTGGCGCAGGATGCGCAGAAATTGTCGCCCGATGTGGTCAAAATGTTCCCATGTCCCAGTCGCGGCGCCACTATAATTTCCCTGATGAACGACCGACCGGAATCAATTACCGGGATTGTGCATGAGGCTGCCTGAGTGGACTGGCCGGCCTCAGATTTATGCCGCCGGCTGCTTCCTGTCGGTGCTGGCGGCTGTCGCCGTTGTGGCGTTCGCCATCGGCACGCTGGAGTATACCAAGACGCGTGGCAAGCTGCTCCTGACGGCGCTGCTCGTGGCTGGATTTTTCGTGACGCTGGTCGGCGCCACCGCGATGCCGCGTTCGGGCCCGGGGCCGTGGTTTCGGCCGGCGGCGATTGGCGTGGCGGTCTCCGCGCTGCTGCTGATGGTGATCGGCCTGTGGGGGACGCCGGACTCCAATGCATTCTGGAAAGCGACGGCCAGCGTGACCGTGCTGGCCATGGGGCTGGTCGCTGCAGGGCAGGCATTGTCGCGGGCCGGCGACAGCAGGGCCGTTCGTGTTGCTGGGGTCCTCTCGGCGGCACTGGCGGCCCTGCTGACGGTTATGGGTGCTCTGGGGATCGTGCTGGAAATTGGCGCCGCTGCCTATTGGTGGGCTTTCGGACTGGCCGCAGTTGGCTGGGTGCTGGCGGGAGGCGCTGGCTTCGTCCTGGGTCGACTGCTGCGGCGATCGGTAGAACGACTTTGAAGGGAATTGGAAACCATGGCTTATACTTTGGCCTGCGGCACTGGGTCTTTTTGTTTTCGCAGTCAAGACGTCAAGTTCGTTCAAGGTGACTTTGTCGGACCACGAACGAACGGCCCTTCGACAGGCTCAGGGTCAATGGATTGCCGACAACGAATAGGTTCTGGCCAGCGACGGACATCCCATTGGCCAGGCCCCGGATTCCGGGGGTACCGTGTAGAGTCTTACCCACGGTAAAGCGAGACTGGTCCAGTTCCGAGGCATCAGATACTTGGTGTTCCCAGCGCACATCGAGCCGATACCAGTGAGTACAAATTGAAACGATGACTTCGAATTCTGACCTCACGGCGCTCAACGATGCAGCCAGTCGCTTGAACTCGATACTGCTCCCCATTGGCCCCAATTTGTCTCCTTTGGTACACAGGATGGCGGTCGCGGCGGAAAGGAGCGGCAGCTGGAGCCTGGATGGGGATCCGCAGATTAATCGTAGTTCTGTGCCCACTGTGGATAGCATCAAAAATAACGGCGACCTGTCTGACATGTTTGCCGTGATGCTGTCGATCTGGAAGCCGGGCTCTCCTCCGCCAGATGCTGATTTGCGGGAAATCGGGCTTGACCGTCGGTTCGTCTCGAAGATCAGGAGCATCAGAAACGTATGCGCACACCCATTTTCCGGTGACCACCGGAGACAGCTAAGCGATCCTGCATGGTTCAGGGATTCGGAAAAGGCGGCCCGGGACTTTGCCGAGATGGCCAGCGCCGTGGCCTCGCGGACACAGGTGTCCAAACCCAAGAGTGCCTCCGGACCAACGGGCCCGAGAGTGGTGGATGTGCCACCGGCACCGGCGCGGGAATGGACCGGCCTTACGGCGGAGCAGGTCCGTGAGCAGGCAGCTCCGAAGCGAAGGTCCCGCAAAAGGCCAACGGATCCACCCCTGACATTGGACGGGGAATACCAGGAACGTACATCCCGATCGACCGCCGATGCTCGAGGCCTGCGTGCCCAAGCGGCGATTGCCCCTCACTACCGGCCAACAAGGCGGAGGCCGTATTTGCTGCGGCCGGAATTCTGGGCGTTGGCGGCGGGAGCAGTGGCGGCAGTCGGGCTGGATTTCTGGGGTTATTCGGGCGTTCCCGAGTCGGGGGAGGTGTGGAAGGCTCCGTTGACCATGACGGGGATCGTCTTCGCGGGGTTTGCGCTGTTTTCGGGACTGATGTCCGGTCGGGCGGTTCGAGTCAATGCCGTGCTTTCCCTGATGCTGTTGCCCGTCATGGTTTTCCTGTTCGCCCTTCACTTGAGCGAAAAAGCGGACTCAGACGGCTTCTACGTCCTTCTGGGTACTGTGACCGTGTTCTGGGGAGCGGTGACGGCACTGATACCCGTGATTGCCATTGTCAGCTTCCTCGGTGATTTTCGCATTGTCAGATAGCCTGCGACGCATCGTCGGGTGGGGCAGTTTTCGGAGAGGTCCGCCCACGTCGGTTGGCAGTGGTGGGGGCCTCCGCACCGTCGGCCCTTGGCTGATAGACCCCCCGGAAACTATCGGTTCAGTAATTCCTCTACTGCAGCACGTGTCGGCATTGAGTCCTGTGCGCCCGTGGTAGTGACGGCCAGGGCACCCGCAGCGCAGGCGACCCGAACCGCGTCGGGGAGGGACGCTCCCTCTGCCAGGAGGATAGCCAGGGCGCCGTTGAAGGCATCCCCTGCTGCCACGGAGTCGACTGCCCTAACGGGAAAGGCCGGCTGGTAGCCGGAGGATGACCCGGTAGCGAACCAGGCCCCCTGTGCTCCCAGCTTGACCACCGCCGCCCCGCTCCCTTGGGCCAGCAGCTCCCGGGCCGCCCGAGCCGCCGCGTCCGGACTGTCTACGGTAAAGCCGACCAGCGCTTCCGCCTCGGTCTCGTTGGGAGTTATGACGTTGGCCAGTTGCAGGAGTTCCTGGGGGAAGGCACGCACCGGTCCAGGGTCCAGCATTATAGTTTTTCCCGCCACCTTTGCTGCCCTGGCAGCAGCCAGCGATACCTCAATCGGGACTTCCAGCTGCAACAGCAGCGTACCAGCGTTGTTCAGGGCAACGGACGCAGCGGCAGCCTGAACTTCACTGCAGGTGGAGTTGGCGCCCAGGACCTGGATGATCTGGTTCTGGGCCGACTCGTCGATGCTGATGACAGCTATGCCGGAGGTCTCGCCCTGCGCCACAGCGACCCCCGAAACATCCACGTCTGCCGCCCGGAGTCCATCCAGCAACTGCGGGCCGAAGAGGTCGTCGCCCACCTGGCCCACCATGGCCGTTCTCCCACCCATCCTTGCTGCGGCCACCGCCTGGTTGGCGCCCTTGCCCCCCGCGTATGTCACAAAGCGGTGCCCCGCCACGGTTTCGCCCGGGTTGGGGAACCGCTCGGAAAAGGTGACCAGATCCATATTGATGCCGCCCAGCACCACGATTCCGGGCCTGTCGCTGGCATTCATACTGATTCCTGCCGATCATCGAGATTCAGTCAACCTAGCATTGCCGAAGCTACGGGTCAATTTTCAAACTGCTGCCAGGATTCCTCCTGAGTGATTTTCCGGTGTCTGGCCAATGGCGGAGAGTCCCCGCCGCCGGTGTGCCGTGCCCTTCCTCGGCTGTGAGTGCACGCCTAGGCTTCAGACAGTGTCCTGGCCATCAAGTGGCCGACGTGGTGTTGCTCGGAGCATTCTGTCGCTGAGTGTTCCATCTGCAGGGTCACATGGTGAATACCGAATTCATCGACGAGGAGTTCGCTCAGGCGACGCATGAGTTGCTCCACGTTGCCGGTGTAGTCGGGATCAACGAGCACGTGAGCATCGAGGGCGTTGTAGCCGGTGGTAATGGTCCAGGCGTGAACGTCGTGGACCAGCGTCACTCCTTCCATGTCCTCCATTGTGCTGCACAGCCGGTACATATCCAGTCCGGCGGGAATATTCTCCAGGAGGATGCTGGACACCTTGATCGCGAGACGAATGGAGCCGGCCATTATCAGGAGCCCCATCACAACGCTGAGGATCGGATCAACGAGGTCCCAGTCGAAGAGGAGGATCAGAACACTGGACACCACCACCACGAACGATCCGGCAAGGTCGGCGATAATATGCCAGAACGCGCCTTCCACATTGATACTGTGCTCGGAGGTGCGATAGAGAGTCCAGGCTGCGAACACGTTGATGACCAGTCCCGCCAGGCCCACAGACAGCATGATTGCACCGTTCAGCTCGTGGGCGTGATCGTGGGACAGGTCTACAAATCGTTGATAGGCTCCGTAGAAGATCCAGGTGGCGAGCACGCAGAGCGCGACCGCGTTGATCAGAACCACGAGCACTTCGATACGATGGAAGCCAAAGGTACGGGTGATGGTCGCGGGGCGCTGGGCGATCCACATGGCGAACAACGCCAGGCTGATGGCAACGGCGTCGGTAACCATATGGGTGGCGTGAGCCAGCAGACCCAGGCTGCCGGAAAGGAAGCCTCCGACGATTTCGATCGTTATATGACAACAAATCAGGCCTAAGACCAACAGGAGACTGCGCCTTCCCGCGGCTCGATAGTCATGGATATGGTCGTGGGCCATTTCGCCCGTGCGGCCGATTTCAGTGGCTGCCATCCGGAAAGCGCCTCCGTAAGCGTCGCGGGGATATGGGTCTCCCTTGCCCGGCCTCGAGGATGTGGCTAGAAAGCCACTCTAACAATGAATTGTGGAAATTATGTGTAGAGGCTGGTAGTTTTCATAAACATCTCATAAGGATCGGTCATTTGATCGCATATCTGTAAGCACTACGAACCAGGCTGCTAGTTGAGGTCATTCGGGGCAGCGCGGGGCCGTAGACTCGATGGGGCGCGTGCAGAGATGCTGTAGCGTCCATCTGGTTGGAGAAATCCAGACCTGCCCCGTCGGGCATCGATTCACCGGCCTTCGCGCTGGGAGGGGCCAGGACGGCTGCAAGGAATCGTGTTTCGCCGGAGTACGCTGATGCTGAGCTTGTCGAAGGATGCCTGTCCAATACCCTCGTGGTTCGACAGGCTCGCAATTAGAGGATTGAGATTGGCATTGCAATCGTCCTGGGGAGGAACACCGGGAAGCAGCAGCCTTCCGGGCCCGTGACGGTGTATGATCGGCAACCATCAGGGCCGCCGGAATACGCCCGTCTGCGTGCTATAATCGACGGGTTGTGAAATCATCCACAAGCTGAATTGCACCGGAGAATTGCGACATGGCAGGCGCTCTGGCAGACATTAAGGTCGTGGATCTGACGCGGACACTGGCGGGGCCGTTCTGCACCATGCTGCTGGGCGATATGGGCGCCGACGTGTTGAAGATCGAGGAACCCTCACTGGGCGACGAGATTCGCCACTGGACTCCCTTCTGGAACGGGGAGAGCACCCAGTTCGTCACCTTCAACCGCAACAAGCGCAGCATCACGGTCAACCTCAAGGAGCCGGAGGGCGTCGAGCTGGTGCGCAAAATGGCCGCCGATGCGGACGTGATGATCGAGAGTTTCCGGGCCGGAACCCTTGAACGGATGGGCCTGGGCTACGACGAAATAAGCGCCATTAATCCACGCCTCGTCTATTGCTCTATCTCAGGCTACGGGCGCACCGGACCAATGGCGAGTATGCCGGGCTATGACCTGATCATCCAGGCCTACAGCGGGCTGATGCACCTGACCGGGGAACCGGATGGCCTGCCGCAGCGGGTGGGTTTCTCGCTGGTGGACCTCTTTACCGGTATGATGGCCTACGGCACAGTGGTCACGGCGCTAAGGCAGCGGGACCAGACAGGCAAGGGCCAGTGGGTTGAGGCCGCGCTGCTGGACGGTCAGGTGGCAGCTCTCAGCTACCACGCCACCCGCTATCTGGGCACGGGAGAAGACCCGGAGCGCATGGGCTCGGGGCATCCCAGCCTGGTTCCGTACCAGAGCTTCGCATCTTCCGACGGCTACTTCATCCTCGGCTGCGCCAACCAGGGCCTGTGGGAGCGGACCTGCCGAGCCATCGGGCGGGAAGACCTGCTGGAGGACTCCCGATTCACCACCAACACCGACCGGGTGGCCCATCGGGAGGAGTGCGTGGGCATCCTGATGGAAATGTTCAAACACAAGAGCACTGACCACTGGGTAAACGTGATCAACGACGCAGGCGTCCCATGCGGCCCGATAAACAGCGTATCGCAGGTGGTGACCAACCCGCAGGTGCTGGCGCGGAACATGATCGCCGAGATGGAGCACCCCAACGTGCCCGATCTGAAGACTCCGGGCTCGCCGCTGAAGCTGGCTGATTCTCCCGCCGCCATTCGACGCCCGCCGCCGCTGCTGGGTCAGCACAACGAAGAGGTGCTGGAGGAGCAGGGATTCACGCCGGCGCAGATTGCCGACCTGCGGGAGCGGGGTGTAATCGGAGGGTAGACAGGATCGCTTACGGTCACGGCGCGATGGGACCGTCTACGTTGGTGATGCGGCGAAGGGGTTGACGGCCAGGATTCCGTGGTAGGACTGGCCGGAGTTGTAATCCTCGGAAAGGATGTTGGAACAGCCCGCTCTCTCGGCCGCGGCGATTATGAGGGAGTCCCAGTAGGTGGTCCCGTAGCGGCTGTGCGTGGCAATCGCCCGCCGCACCATTGCCATGTCGATGTCGAGTACATCAAGAGTGGATGACGAGCCGATCGCTCCGACAGCCCTTTCCGCCTCCGCCACGGACAGGGGATTCGCGATGCGTCTGGTCACATTGAAGAAAAACTCCCCCAGGACCTGAACTGACAGAACACCGTTACTTCTCTGCGTGAGACCTGTGACAAGTTCCGCTGCGAGAAGCTGCTTTTGTGGCTCCGAGGTGTCGTACATATAGATCAGGACATTGGAGTCTATGAAATACCGTTCAGTCGCGTTTGAAGTAAGCACGAGGTCGGTCGTAGAGGTCATCTCTCGTCCAGTTCCGAGGTCCCATGGGCCGCTTGAGTTGTTCGATGGTTTCTCTCAATTTGTCGGCGGCTTCCTCACCCGCGGTCTTTTCATGCGCACCAACTTCAGGTTGGGCCAACGAGGCCAAGAGAGAGCTCAGCTTGTCAGCGGCTTTCTGGCGGTCGGCAGCTTCCAGCTCAGGAGCTTCGGCTTCGGCCACTGAACTCAGGAATTCGCCCACCATGGCCGCCAGCGTGGTATTCTTGTCGGTGGCGATCCTGTGGACCCTCTTCGCGATTTCGTCATCAATATTCAGTGTGATGTTCATACGACTTCTCGGTATTGACTGAGTAAAACCATGCTAGGGGTGAGTACTACATTGAGTCAAATCAAGCCGTTGCAGCCAGACCGAAAACTCCGCCTGATCCACACGTCCGACACGCACCTGGGTGACCCCACCGGGCACCCCCGGGGCGGTGAGGTTCTGGCATCGGTGGTGGACGCGGTGAGACGGCTGCGCGGCGATGCCCTGCTGCTGGCCGGTGATGTGTTCGACAACGAGCGGGTCTCCGACGAGGTGGTGGAGTGGTTCGTGGCGCAGATGGCGCTGGTTGACGCCCCAGTCATCTTGCTGCCAGGCAACCATGACCTGGCCCACCAGACGTCGGTGTACCGCAGGGCGCCGTTCATGGAGGCTCCGGACAACCTGCACGTGATCTGCAATCCGTCCGGCGAGACGCTGGCATTCCCCGAACTGAGCCTGGAACTTTGGGGGCGGGCAATGCTGTCGCACACTCCGAGTTTCCGGCCACTGGACGGTATGCCCGCGCCGACAGAGGGGAACTGGCTGGTGGCTTTGGCCCATGGTCATTTCCACTTCGAAAACGAGCGCGACCAGCGGTCGTCGCCCATCTATCCTGATGATGTCGCATCTGCGGGGTGTCACTACCTGGCCCTGGGCCACTGGGACCGGCACGCCGATGTGTCCCGTGCCGGCACCACCGCTGTTTATTCGGGCTGCCCTTACGGCCCCATCGGCGCTCCCGACCAGGGGGCCGTGTGCGTCGTCGAACTGGACCCGGAGGCGGGTGTCAGCTATTGGCTGGAGTTGCTGGCCGGAGAGTCGCAGTCGCCTGAAAGGAATCTGACAGAAGCCCTGACGAACGCATGAACAAGGAGGAGGCGTTATGAAACGGCTCACCCGAGACCACAAGATTTACGTTCTCGACCCGGCCAACCCGCCTGCAATCACCGTCGACTCTGGCGATGAGCTGATCGTCGAGACGTGGGACGCGTTCGAGGGCATCCGGGATCCCAGAGCACTGGACGAGAAGCAGCTTAAGGGCCCGGCCATCGGCCCCATATATGTCAACGGCGCGGAGCCGGGCGATGCGCTGCGCGTGGATTTCCTCAGCGTAACCCCGCGGGAATCGGAGGGCGCGGCGCATATGGTGTCACCGGGGCGGGGATTCCTGGAGCAGGAGTTTGATCGCGCCTACCCCACGGTGATGACCATCGAGGACGGCCATGTTGTACTGCCCTCGGGCATCAAACTACCGCTGAATACGTCCATGGGCCTGGTGGCGACCACGCCCACCTATCCCCAGCTGACTGCCAGCGACAGCGGCCCCTACGGCGGCGACATCGACATCAAGGAACTGGTCGAGGGCAGCACTATCTTCCTGCCGGTGTTCGTCGAGGGCGGGTTGCTGGCCATGGGCGACTGCCACGCCGTGGTGGGCGACGGTGCGGTGGGCGGCACCGGCGCGGAATGCGCGGCGGACAGCCACATTCGCGTGACCGTCGAGAAGGGGATGGGCATTGAGAGTCCCCGGGCCATCACCCCGGACTACTTTGTCGTCCTCTACTACGGCGAGGAGCTCGGCCCGGCAATGAAAGGCGCCGTACGCAGCATGGTCGACTTCCTGGTGCAGGAAAAGGGGATGGAGCCCTACGACGCCTACACCCTGTGCAGCCTCGCGGGCGATGTGCGGATGTCGCGCACCTTCCGTCCCATCAGCCCGGTCAAGATGATGCTGGACCGCCGCGCGCTGGAGCAGCTGGGGTAGGGGTTCGACCGTTTACTACCAAACGAGGGTACGCGCCCTCACCCTAACCCTCTCCCGGAGGGACAGGGATCATTCCAAGACTGATGAGTCCTACCAGCGGCGTGTGGCCCTCAGCGAGTAGGGCTTGGGGGATATGGCGAGGCCGAACATCTCGTCTTCGGTGATGGGCCTGCCGTCGGGCGTTTCGAAACGGAGCCGATGCAGCATCCGGGTGATGTGCATCCACACGGTCGTCTCGGCGAAGCGGCGGCCGGGGCAGCGGCGATGGCCGGTGCCGAAGGGCAGGTAGGCCTGGCTGGTCAGCGCCTCGGACATGGAGCCGTCGTCCTGGGGCAGGAAGCGCTCCGGGTTGAACTCATCGGGCGAGTCCCAGTACTGCGGGTCGTGGTGGATGGAGTATATGTTGCCCAGGACCTGGGTTCCCGCAGGGATGAAATAGCCGCCGACTTCGGCATCCTCCGAGGCCCGGTGGGGCAGGCCCAGCGGCCCGATGGTGCGGTAGCGCATGGACTCGGCCAGGCAGGCGAACAGGTAGGGCAGTCGAGTGCGATCGTCCACGGTGGGGAGGGCGTCGCGGCCGATCACCCGGTCCAGCTCTTCGTGCACCCGGGCCTGGATCTCGGGCCGGTTGGCCATGATCAGCAGGAACCAGTTGACCGTCTGGGCCGAGGTGTCGGTCCCTGCGATGATCAGGTCCATGCACAGGTCGAGTGTCATCACCTCGGTGATCTCGCCTGCGTCTTGCTGGGCCAGCATCACCTCCACCAGGCTGGTGGGAGCGGACAGGTCCAGACCGGGACGGTTCCGGGCGTCCTCCACGAGAGCCCGGATTATGGAGCCGCCAATTTCTGCCTGCCGCACCGCCTCCTTGACGGCGTTGTTGGGCAGGAACCTGAGCCAGGGAATGTAATCGGCTAGGTTGGTAGAGGTGGCGCTGCTGAAAATCCAGCTGATGTACTCCAGCAATGTCTCCCGTTGTTGCAGGAACTCGTCGTTGGCGTTTTCCGGCTGGCCGAAAATGCTGCGGAACATTAGAGTCGCATTGCTGCGCGCCGTCAGTGCTGGTGGCGACACCAGCTCCCCGGCATCTCCCATTTCGGCCATCTGCGAAACCAGACCGTCGACCACGTGTGCAATGTGAAGCTCGCGTACATTCTCAATGTTGCGAGCGCTCAGCAGTTCCCGGTTGGCGAACCGCTGCATCTGCCGCCAGTGATCGCCATAGGGGGCCATCACCAAGTCTTTCTGGCCGCTGAGGGCGTTCATAATTTCGCTGGCCCAGCGGTCAGCCAGAACGGCCTTGCCGAAGGCCTCGTGCAGCAAGGCAGCGTCGCTGATGACCACCGTCGGCACGCTGCCGAAGCGCATCAGGCAGACGTCGCCGTAGCGCTTGGCGAGGCGGTCGATGGCGATATGGGTGTCGTGCCGGATCTCCAGCAGCGAACCGAACAGGGGCAGGCCGCGAGGTCCCGGAGGCAGTTTCCTGGGCAGGGTGGATGCTATTGAGCTCATCTGTGCCACCTCCTAAAAAGACCGGGGGCCATTGCAAAAGTAAAACCCCTCCTTTCCACTTTAGCAAAGGAGGGGTCAATGCGACAGGGCGGATTTCGTAATACCTAACGGTCCCCACCATATTTCGGCGCGATACCGAAGGGTTACTTATGGGTTCTATCCGCCATTGATAATGTCGGACATCCGCTCGGCGATCATGATGGTGGTGCAGTTGGTGTTGGCGCGGATGCAGTCGGGCATCACCGAGGCGTCGATGACGCGCAGGTTCTCGAGGCCCTTGACGCGGCACTGCTGGTCGACCACGGCCATGGGGTCGCTGTCTGGCCCCATCTTGCAGGTGCCGGAGATGTGCTGGGAGGTGGACACCGTGCGCATCAGCCAGTTGTTCAGCGCCTCGTCCGATTCCATGTCGGCCGGGGTGGGTTCGATGATCTCCTTGACGATGTCGGAGTAGTCCGGGTGGTCTACAAACCCCACGCAGAGACGAACTGCCTCGCGCATCCTGGCCAGGTCGCGGGGGTCGTCGGCGAAGTAGTTGTAGTTCAACTCGGGCTGCACGTTGGGGTCGGTGGACGTGATGGTCAGGTGGCCCTTGCCGTAGGCCAACTCCAAAAGGCAGGTGAACCGGATGCCCTCGGCCTCCAGCGGGTCGCCGGAAATGGGCGACGAGAAGGACGACGCCATGATCTGTATGTCGTTGCGCAGCTCGGAACCGGTGGCGGTGTAGCGCAGGGCCACCTGGGTGCGCGGGTCCTGAGGGTTCAGGGGGAAGTCCTCCTTGACCTCGATGGGCACGCGGATGTTGGGATGGTCGCGCAGGTTCTGGCCGACGCCCGGCGTGTCCTGCACAACCGGTATGCCGAACTTGTCCAGCGTCTCGCGGGGGCCGACACCCGACAGCATCAGGATCTGCGGAGAGGCGATGGCACCGGAGCAGAGGATGATCTCCTCCCCATCAACGGAGAAACGCTCTCCGCCGCTCTCCACCTCTGCGCCGACTGCTTTCTTGCCCTCGAACAGGACGCGGTGCACGGTGACGTTGGCCTTGACCGTCAGGTTCAGGCGGTGCCTCGCAGCCCCCAGGAAGGTGAGCGAGGTGCTCATCCGCACACCGTTGGGGTTGTTCATGGGGATGGGGCCCACGCCGCCGGACTCGGGGTGGTTCATGTCAGGGTCGTCAGGGAACCCGACGGCCCGGGCGGCGTTGTAGAACGCCTGCTGTGCCGGCAGCCAGGTCGTCTTGGCAAATCGGCGCACGGGAATAAACCCGTCGTCGTTGTGGAAGTCGTCGGCGCCGAAGTCCATGTCGCTTTCCAGCTTGCGCAGGTAGGGCAGGACGCTGGTGAACCCCCATTGGTCGTTGCCCAGAGCGGCCCAGGCGTCGTAGTCCTCGGGTACGCCACGCAGCAACACCTGGCCGTTGATGGCACTGGACCCGCCGACCACCCGGCCGCGAGGAACGGGCATGGGCTCAGTCGCGAGGGGAGTGGTGTTGCCCTGGAACGACCAGTTGTGCGGCGCGTCGATGGCCGAGGCGGTCTGGTCGTAGCCGAACTTCAGGTCGTCGGGGTAGCTCTCAAAGTCCGGGTAATCGGGCCCTGCCTCCAGCAGCAGAACGCTCTTGGATGGGTCTTCCGACAGCCGGCTGGCCAGGGTGCACCCGGCCGACCCGGCGCCCAGGATGATGTAGTCGTACTTCATGCTCATTTCTCCTTGTGTGAATTTCTTCGGTTTTGTCTGAACTGTGATTTATGTGATTAGAGGATGGATATGATTTGTTGTAGCCTGCTCACAATCAGGGCAATCCCATAATCACATAAATCACAGTTCAGACATTGATTGGGGGATTCTACTAGCTCATCAAGTGGCTGGTGAAGAAGTCGATGGTACGGGGCCAGGACGCGTCGGAGGCCGCTTGGTGGTGACGGTGCGCGGTGTAGTCCATGAATGCGTGGTCGGCCCCTTCGTAGGTGTGAAACTGGTGGTCGATACCCAGGCGAGTCAGCTCGGAATCCAGCTTGTCGCGGTCCGCGAGCGACGGGTTTTCGTCGACCTCTCCGAAATGGAAGAGAACTGGGCATTGCATTCCGGAGGCCAACTCGAAGGGTGTGCTCTCCCCGGCGCCCCAGGTCACAAAGATGTTGCCGCCGTAGTAGGGGGCACAAGCTTTGATGTAACGATTGGTCGCGGCGCCCAGCCAAGCCACCCGGCCACCCATGCAGAACCCGGTGATGCCGATGTTGTCGCTCTGAATGGCCGGATGCGCTCGCAGCCATTCAACCGTAGCGCCGATGTCCGCGACTATCTCCGGGTCGCTGAGGTGCTGGATGCGTCCGGTGCGATTGTCCAGCTGCTCCTCGGTAAACCGGTGGAACAGGTTGGGGGCAACGGCAGCGAATCCTGCCTCCGCCAGCTTGTCGGACATGTCGCGAATGAACTGGTCAACGCCACCCCCGTGCTGGCTCACAATCACCGCGGGGAAAGGCCCGCCGCCCCTGCCGCTGGGCACGCTGGCGTAGACGTGCATGTCCCTATCGCCGACCGGTATCGTTTCCCAAAAGGAAGCCATCTCGCCCTCCGTCTTGCGAACCCCACCTCCTGATCTCGCGGGAGGGAATCCCCAAAGATTGCGGGGACAACGGGCCGCCACTTTGGGCAACATTATGGCACATCATCGCATTGCCTGGTTTGGGCGATAGGCCTGCCGGTGCGAGTTGCTGGTAAGATGAAAATTGCGCCGTTGCTTGCAATCCGGACATCGCGTGAAGGAACAGTGCCGCATGGAAATGTTGAAACGGATAACCGGTTCGTTGCTGGTCCTGGTGGCGATTGCCGTGGTAGCCCAGGCGATCATACCGGGCGACAGGCACTACCTCTGGAACTACCTCAACCCGTTGATGGCCATCAGCATCCTGCTGGTGATCGCGCTCTGCGCCTGGAGCAAGGTCCCGCGTCCAGGCGGTGAGGAGAACGGAGCGGCTCCCCGCGGATGGTCCGAAGCCGATTTCGTGCTTTACGCCGGCCTGTTCATCGCCTACCTGTTCTTCTACAACTGGATCAAGGAACTCGACGAGGGTGAGGGACACGCCTGGATCTGGATTGTGGTGAACGGAATGATTCCCGTACTGAGCGTTTGGGCAGGCATTCGTCTCTGGTCGCGCTCGCGGTAGCCGGACCCCACTGGCCCTACTCACGATGCGGAATACCGACCGCAGGTTTTCGAGGTGAGCCTTTTCCACCCGTTGCGTGGTAGGATACCCGCAGCATTTTCTCACGGAGGAAAGTGGTATGGTCATGGACGTACAGGTCTATACCCAGCCTGGTTGATTCAGTTGCCGGACTCTGGAAGAGTTCCTGAAATCCAACGGCGTAGCGTATGAACATCACGACCTGCTGAGCGAGCCCGCTGCAGTGGAGCACCTGCGCAGTCGCGGCATCAAGTCTCTGCCGGTCACCATCATAGATGACACCGAAGTCATCATCGGCTACTACCCCCGCAAGCTGATCCCGGCCCTCAAGCTGGAGGTGTCGGTGGATCTCTCGGGCAAGACTGCCTGGCTGTCCGAGAAGTACGACGCGATACTGAGCGCGACGGTTCGGGCCAACAACCAGTTCAACCAGGAACAGCTGGACACCATAGTCCCTTGGCGGCCCTGGAGCCTGCGCGATACGGTGCTGCACATCATGGCGTTCCCGGAAATCGCCTACCTGTCGCACGAAGTCGGGAGCATGAGCTGGGACGACATGCAGGCGCAGGACGAGCACCTCAAAGGCATCACAACGGCTCCGCAGATGGCCGAGTACGGGCTCAAGGTTCGGGACGACATCAAGGCCTTCCTGTCCAGCGGAAACACCGAGGGGTTCGAGCGCGTGGTGCCCGCCCATTATGGCGGCGAGGTCACGGTGCTGGAGCTGCTGAACATCGTGCTCAGCCACAGCACGCACCACCTGAAGCAGGTCTACCACTACATGACCACCGACCTGGGTATGACCCTCGACAACCCGGCCAGCGACGCTGACCTGGACGGAATACAGACTCCCGACGCGCTCATATAAACGCCAAGAACGCCGAGGACGCAAAGGAATAAAGGAAAGACTCGGCGTTCTCTGCGCACTCGGCGTTTAATTGTTTCCCTGTAAGGAGAGGCGTTTATGAATTATGACTACATCGTGATCGGCGCCGGGTCTGCCGGCTCCATCATCGCGACGCGACTGACCGAGGACCCGAACGTGTCGGTTCTGCTGCTGGAGGCGGGGCCGGATTACCCCGACTTCGAGCAGCTGCCGGAAGAGGTCAAGTTCGGGTACTCCACCGAGATCGACATCATGGTCAGCGACCACAACTGGCAGTTCACCGGCAAGGCCACCGAGAGCGCGCCGCCCATGCTGGTGCCTCGCGGCAAGGTGACCGGCGGGTCCAGCGCCATCAACGGGCAGGTGTTCCTGCGCGGCGTCCCCGAGGACTACGACTCGTGGGCCGAGGCTGGCAATGATCAGTGGAAATACACCGACTGTCTGCCCTACTTCCGCAAGCTGGAGACCGACACCGATTTCTCCGACGATTTCCACGGGACCGATGGCCCCATAGTGTGCCACCGGTTCAAGCCGGATACCTGGCATCCGGCGCAGTCCGCGTTCTACCAGGCCTGCCGGGACCTGGGATTCCCCGACAGCCCAGACCACAACAACCCTGACTCCACCGGCGTCGGACCCACACCATTCAACAACCCCGGCGGCGTGCGGATGAGCACCGCCCTGGGCTACCTGGACCAGGGCCGTCACCGCCTGAACCTCACGATCCGGGCCAACTGTCACGTGCAAAAGATCCTGTTCGAGGGCAACCGGGCCGTGGGCGCGCAGGTGGAAAGCGGCGGCGAGGTGTTCAACGTCTACGCCAACGAGATTATCCTCAGCTCCGGCGCCATCGGCTCGCCCCACATCCTGATGCTGTCCGGCATCGGCCCGGCGGCCCACCTGCAGGAGTATGGCATCCCCGTCGTGGCCGACCTGCCCGGCGTGGGCCAGAACATGCGCGACCATCCGCTGGTCTGGGTAACGTGGCGGACCAGGCCGGAAGTTCCGCTGGATGGGCTGGCGCCCCGGATGCAGGTGACCCTGCGCTACACCGCAGAGGGTTCCGACCTGCGCAACGACATGAAAATGTCCATGCAGTCCTTTGCCACCGAACGCATCAACCGGGGCGGCGACCGCATGGAGCCAGTGGGCATCCGCCTGACCAGCGGCATCCAGCTGGCGGCGGGCGCCGGTGAGGTTCGCCTGCAATCGGCGGACCCGGCGCAGCAGCCGTTCCTGGACTACCGGTACCTGCAGGACCCCTTCGATCTGGAGCGGATGCGGGAGACGGTGCGCCTCTGCGTCAAAATCGGCGAGACCGATGCGTTCAGGGACATCATCCAGGAACGAATCGAGCCGACCGATGCCGAGTTGGAGACCGACGAGGCCCTTGACCAGTACCTGTTCCGGGAGGTGACCACCTCGCAGCACATATCCTGCACGGCGAAGATGGGCCCGGCTGATGACCCCATGGCCGTGGTCAGCCAGCACGGCAGGGTGCACGGCCTGGAGGGCCTGCGGGTGGCCGATGCATCGATAATGCCCGACTGCATCCGCGCCAACACCAACGTGACGACGATGATGATCGGGGAGCGCATCGCCGAGTTCATCAAGGCGGGCCGGTAACCGAGACACGATCGGCAGCGGGGTCATACGCGGTTGTCAACGTAGCCGTCCAAAGATAGGAGGCGACCATGTCTCTGCTTATGACCTCGGTTCTGTGGTTTCTGTACCACCGGGTGCTGAGGAGACGCGCCTCGACTCCCCCCGGCTTCTTCCGCCACCACGTAACCCGGCAGCCGGTCAAGATGGTGGATTAGCTGGGCTGGGCGACGCGAGGTAACCTGCAGACCCAGCCTGCATGAAATAACAGGGCCGCCGAAACCGGATGTTCGGCGGCCCTTGGCTTTTATGGGGGAAACGCACCCATCAGGCGCGGGGCGTCATCAGCTACCCCTGGGAATTCGCAGCCTCTGGACGTCAGCCTGGGACATGTCCGTCGGCGTGCGGGTGAGCTTAAGAGCGAAGTCCAGCATGGCGCGGGTCTGCGGCTCGAGCCTCGCCTGGGTGTAGTCGTGCGTGGCGTGGCTGGCCAACTCGTCGTCCGAGGAATGGTCACGCAGAAACTCTCCGTGGGCCATAGTTCAATTGCGGCAGTGGTTGGTCGCCGAGACCACCGTGGCGATGGCCCCCTCCTGCACCCCGGTCAGAGTGATGAGCGGAAGGTGATCGCCGCGTTCAGCCGCCGTACCGCCTCTCCGCGATGGGTCGGCTCGTTGTACCAGATCACGTTGAGATGCCCGCCGTGCCTCCGGCGCAACCGTTCCTAGAGGGCCACCAACGTCCCGGACTTGATGTTGCCCTTCCGCTCAACCTGCCAACGGGCCCAGTTGGCCAATACGATGTCGCCTGCCGTAGGCAACTCCAGAACCGCTGACTTCAACTCAGTCCGCTGCGTTTTGCCGAGGACGTGATAACTTCCGGCCTGCCCGAAAATCAGGGCCGCCGACCCTCTCTCGCCAAAGTCCGACGCCATCCTGAGCTTGCCGAAGGGTCCGCTCCCTGGGCGTGGCGCCGAGTCATCCGCCGGTGCAAGGCCCTGTCGTCCAATTGCAACTGTTCCCGAGACCGGTCTATTTCCCTCGCACCCATCATCAACCCCTGACAACTCCAGGGGCCGGCCAACCCGGGTCCAGCGCAAAATTACCCCATCGCTCTGCGCAATTCACCTTGGTTTTGGTTTAGCTCCTCAGGCGATACCTCTGCACCTTTCCCGTCGCAGTCTTGGGCAGGTCCTCGACGAAGTTGACCCAGCGCGGGTACTTGTATCGCGCCAGCCCGCTGCGACAGTGCTCCAGCAGTTCGGCGGCCAGCGCATCCGAGGCGTCCCCGGCATCGTTCAGCACCACGAACGCCTCGGGCTTGATCAGTTCGTCGGCGTCGGCTCGGCCCACCACTGCCGCCTCCAGCACGCGCGGATGCTCGATGAGGCGACCCTCGATCTCCACCGGCGAGCACCAGATCCCGCCGACCTTGAGCATGTCATCGCTGCGGCCACAGTAGACGTAGTAGCCGTCATCGTCCTGCAGGTAGGTGTCGCCGGTGTTCAGCCAGCCGTCATCCACCATGGTTTCCGCCGTTCGCTCCGGGTTGTTCCAGTAGTGGGTGGCCGTGGAGTCGCCCCGGATGAACAGCCTCCCGATCTCTCCGCGGGGCACGGGGACTCCGAATTCGTCCACGATGCGCGCCTCGTATCCGGGCACCGGGCGCCCGCTGGTACCCGGACGGTAGTCATCGGCGATGTTGGAGATGATGATGTGCAGCGCCTCGGTGGAGCCGATCCCGTCGAGGATCAGCGTTCCGCTGCGCTCCTGCCAGCGGCGAAAAATGTCGGCAGGCAGTGCCTCTCCCGCCGACACGCAAGCGCGAAGAGACGACAGGTCCCGGGGCGCCTCGTCCAGCGCACGCAGTTGGGCCGCGTAGAGGGTCGGCACCCCGAAGAAAAGCGTTGGCCGGTGTTCCTCGATGATGTCGAAGGTCATCTCCGGCGTCGGGCGTTGCCCGCTGAGCACCGCCGTCGCCCCGGCCCACAGAGGGAAGGTCATGGCATTGCCCAGCCCATAGGCAAAGAACAGCTTGGCAGCCGAGAAGCAGACGTCATCCTCCTTCACTCCCAGCGTTCTCTCGGCATAATGGACACACGTGGTGACGATGTCGCGGTGGCGATGCACCGCGCCCTTTGGCCGCCCCGTGGAGCCGGACGAGTACAGCCAGAAGCACTCGGAGTCTGCCGTCGTCGCGGCGGGTTCAAGCAGCGCAGACGCCTCTTCGAGCATGTCGGCGACCGAGCTGGGCCCCTCGGTGCAGATGATGAACGTGGGCTGGTGATCGGCCCCAGCCAGCGCTCGGGTGACCTCCTCGCGGTATTCCGGCGAGTACACGAGACCAGCGCAGCCCGAGTCCTCGATGATGTGCCTGTAGTCGTCGGATCTCAGCAGTGTGTTCACGGGGACAGGAATCAGCCCGGCCTTGATGGCTCCCCAGAATACGTAGAAGAACTCGGGGCAGTCCTTGACCACCATCAGCACCCGCCCCTCGGGTTCGCCGGCCAGCGACCGCAGCAGATTGCCGCAACGGTTGACGCGCTCCGCAAGCTGCTCGTAGGTAACCGTCTCGCCGGTGTCGTCAAAGACTATGGCCGGCTTGAAGGCTCGAATGTCGCCAAGGTGACCGTCAATGAACGGAACCGCCACGTTGAACACGTCCGGATAGCTGATCCGTGACGGACTAACGCTGGAGTCAACTGCTACTGTGTGCGGCTGCATGGCGATTCTCCCTAGTCAGCTTGCACCGGATCAGTTAAAGCGAACGTACTCGAAGTCCCAGGGCTGGCCATCTATGCCGCGCACCGGCGGGGCGATCCAGCCGGCGATCTTGCCTGGCTCGATCACCCGGTGCATTAACGAGTCGACGTAGGCCATGTCCTCGTCGGTGGGCAGCCAGCGGGAGATGTTGGCCTGCCACTCTTCCTCGCTGATGACCCGGCCATCGGGCGATACCCGAATGCCGGAGGCGTTGCCGATCTGGCGGTTGAAAAACCGGTGAGGCAAATCGAGGCGGAAGTCCACGCCGATGGATTCCAGCGCCCGGTTCCACCGGTCCAGCCCCCGCTGGCAGTCCTTGATGTAGTCGTCGCGCAGCCGTTCGTTGACAGCGCCCAACGCGCTCATTTCCTCCACGGCGATACGCCCGTCCCGGACGGTGTGCACGGGCCACAGGTCCTCGGTGAGACGGTGGTCGTCGTCGATCCTTGACTCAAGGTACCGGCCCTTCAGTCCGCCGGTGAAGTAGTTGGCGGCGTTGGTGGATATCTCCTGCCCGAACAGGTCCACCGATACGCTGTAGTGGAAGTTTATGTATTTCTGCACGGTCGGCAGGTCGATGACCCCCGCAGCTCGGAGGCGCTCCGGGTCGTCGGTGCCCAACTCGTTCATCACCTCGCCGGTGCGCTGCACCACTCGCATGACGCCGGTCTCGCCCACGAACATGTGGTGGGCCTCCTCGGTGAGCATGAAGCGGCAGGTGCGCGAAAGTGGGTCGAACCCCGACTCGGCCAGCGCAGCCAGTTGGTACTTGCCGTCCCGGTCGGTGAAGAAGGTGAACATCAGGTACGAAAGCCAGTTGGGCGTCGCCTCGTTGAACGCCCCAAGGATGCGCGGGCGGTCGGCGTCGCCGGAGTGGCGCTCCAGCATGGCCTCGGCCTCCTCGCGCCCGTCCCGCCCGAAGTAAGCGTGGAGCAGGTAGACCATTGCCCAGAGGTGGCGGCCCTCTTCCACGTTGATCTGGAACAGGTTGCGCAGGTCGTACAGCGACGGACAGGTCAGTCCCAGGCGCCGCTGTTGCTCCACTGACGCAGGTTCCGTGTCACCCTGCGTCACGATGAGCCTCCGCAGGGGCGCCCGGTACTCGCCCGGCACCTCCTGCCAGGCCGGCACACCCCGGTGGTCACCAAAGGAGATGACCCGGTCAGCTTCGGGCTTGGCCAGGAAGATACCCCAGCGGTATTCGGGCATCTTGACGAAACCGAAGTTGGCCCAGCCGTCAGTCTCCACGCTGATGGCAGTGCGCAGGTACACGTCGAAGTCGGTGGAGCCGTCGGGGCCCATCTCGTGCCACCATTTCATGTAGTTGGGCTGCCACGACTCCAACGCCCGTTGCAGCCGCCGGTTGTCCGCCAGCCCCACGTTGTTGGGAATCCGGTCAGTGTAGTTGATGCTCATGGTATGCCTCTTGATGGTGGTTGGATGGCCGCTTGCAAATCTCAAATGTAGAACAGTTGGTTTCGCATTTCGTCGGCAGTAATCCTGTCAATAAGCCTTAAGAGGCGGTCTGAAATCTCGTACGGAGGCTTGCGAACAGCAATGATGATTCCAGAGTGATTGCGTCCGGTTGCCAAGTATTGGCGATGCAGTTCCTCAAAATCATCGCGGTTGTGCGTTAATACGCAGAAACCTTGTGTCGCAGTATAGGCAAGTTGTTCTGGGTCAGAATAGCCCAACCGACCCGCGTCTCGGGCCGTGACGGCTCGGAATCGCAAAGCGGAGAGCAGATTTGCTACAACAACGCCCACATCCTCATCCAGGTAAATTGCTATGAACAATTCGCCGCTCAGAGGTGTCTCACACTGGGATGGATGAGTTCCGGCGGCACTCTGTTTCTCTCAATGTGCTCCATTATCTCTTCGGAATGGTCGCAGAAGTAGCTGAGGGCGTCAAAAACGGCAGCCAGGCTCAAGTGGGGCAGCGAGGAGGGAATCTCCTCCGGCCTATATCCCAGGCGCCAAAGCTCCACTATGGCGCGCACTGGCGTACGGGTGCCCTTTATGATGGGCTCCTCGCTCAGTATTCCCTTTTTCCTGATGATGTAGCAGTGTTCCGTTAGAGTTACGCCCGCTTCTTCCGGAGTGGCGGCTGGTTCTTCAGTCATCGAATACATCCCCCTTCGGTGTGTGCTGGCCTCAACCGTGGATCACGCCCTACGCCGGTCGAACTCGGCCCGGGCACCTGTGCCGTAGGCCTGCAGTGCCCCATGACTGCCCGAGGCATTGGGCCGCTGAAAGATCCAGTTCTGCCACGCGCTGAGGCGGCCGAATATCTTGCTTTCCAGCGTCTCCGGCCCTCCGAAACGGAGGTTGGCCTCCATCCCCGTCAGTGCGTCCGGGGAAAAGCTTGATCGCTCCTCCAGCGCCAGGCGCACCTCATCCTCCCAGTCGATGTCGTCCGGAATGAACGTCACCAGTCCCAGGTCGTGAGCGTCCGAGGCGAGCAGGTCGCGTCCGATGTGTTCTTCCAGTTCTGCCAACTCCAGGAATCGGCCCTCTGCACGCGTCAGGCCGTTGACCAAGGGCAGCGGCCCGAGGTTCATGCCGGTTAGCCGCACCGTCGGGGGGTCCTCATCGTCATCCAGCGTGCCGTCCAGCATGTAGCAGCGGTCGGCGGCCAGGGCCAGTTCCAGCAGCGTTCCGGCGAAGCAACTGCCTGGTTCTACCAGGGCAATCAGCGATCGGGAGCTCACGTCGAGACGCTTAAGAGTACGCTTCAGGTACAGGGTGATTTCGCGGGCGAGCCAATTGTCGGCGTTGGAAAGCAGCAGGTCATCGTAGCCCTGCACCATCTCCGAATCGCCCTTGGTGCGGAACACCCAGGTCCCGACCTCGGCCTCGTTGGTCCTCAGGTGCAGGATGGCGTCGTCCAGTTCCCGCGCCAGCGCCAGCGGCCAGAAGTCGGGGCCCTCGTTGATGATCCCGGCTACGTCTTGAGGTGCGGGTTCTTCCGGGCCAAATATTTCGAAAAAGGCAGCACTCAGTTCCCGGTCGATTGTGACGCTGACGTACCGATAGGAAACGTCGTCTTCGCCTAACTCCCGGGCAAGTGGGGTCAGCTCGATTCCCTCGCCGGCGGAGGGGCGTTCGCGCTCGGTCGCGAACTCCGTAGCCCGCTCTCTCACCGCCTCGTTGAACCGTGAACGGGGCGCTAATTCGTCTACCATCCGCCAGTCCAGAGCACGCTGTCCTCGCAGTCCCTCGGACGTCGTGCAGAGGAAGTCGGCGTGGTCGCGGCGCACCCGACGCTTGTCGACCAGCCGTGTCAGGCCACCGGTGCCCGGCAAGACCGCCAGCAGCGGCAGCTCGGGCAGCGCCACGGTGGTGGATCCGTCGTCGATCAGGATGATGTGATCGCAGGCCAAGGCCAGCTCGTAGCCTCCGCCCGCCGCCGGGCCATTGACGGCGCAGATGTAACGCTGGCCCGAGTGTTCACTGGCATCCTCGATGGCATTGCGCGTCTCGTTGGTGAACTTGCAGAAGTTGACCTTCAGCGCATGGTCGGCCTGGGCCAGCATGCGTATGTTGGCGCCGGCGCAGAACACGCGGTCGTGCCCTGAGGTGACCACCACCGCTCCCACCTCGGGGTGTTCGAATCGAAGACGCTGGATGGCATCGTAGAGCTCGATGTCGACGCCAAGGTCGTAGGAGTTCAGCTTGAGCTCGTACCCCTCATAGAGCGGCGCGTCCTCTTGGACCTGCATGGTCAACCTCGCCACGGAGCCGTCAACCTCCAGCCGCCAGTGCCTGTATTGCTCCGGCGACGTGGCGAAGTCAATTCGCTGCGTTGTTCCCTTCGCTTCGATTACGCCCGATTCAGCCAATGCTATTACCACCCAAACGCTGATGTAATTCTCAATATCATTGTAACAAACCCGACTTTCCGGTTGATGCCGCACTGCGATTGACCCAAGGGTGGCCCGTTGCCTAAACTCGCCCGGCGTGCATCAGTAGCATCGTATACCGAGGCCATGGGCGTCACCGGAGACATTCCGAGGTAGCAAGGAGCAGCAATGAAATACGGTTTCACCATACCGGGCAGCGGTCCATTGACCGCTCCCAAGGCGATGGGACAAATCGCCCGGCGAGGGGAAGAACTCGGGTTCGACTTCCTGGTTTGCCCGGACCACATCATATTCCCGCGCCAAGTCGACTCGCTCTACCCATACAACCAGGAGGGGGTGCATCCGGGAACCGGACCGGGCGAATGTCTCGACCAATTGACCATGCTGGCCTTTCTGGCCGGCCAGACCAGCCGGATCAGGTTGGGGACCAGCGTCATGATCGTCCCTCACCGGAATCCGCTGGTGGCTGCCAAGGCGATTGCCACACTCGATGTCCTTTCCGGCGGGCGCGTTATCCTCGGCGTGGGCGTTGGCTGGCTCCGGGAGGAGTTCGAGGTGCTTGATCTTCCTCCCTTCGATGAACGCGGCGCCGTTACCGACGAGTACCTGCGCGCCTACATCGAGCTGTGGACCAGCGACAACCCGATCTTCCGAGGCAAGTACGTCAACTTCGATGGCATCAGTTTCCTTCCCAAGCCGGTGCAGAAGCCGCACCCGCCCATCTGGATCGGCGGCGAGAGCCGGCCTGCCATCCGTCGCGCTGCGCAGCTCGGCAACGGATGGCACCCCCTGGGCGTCAACCGCCTGTCTCCCATGGATACGCCGGAACAGTTGCGCGAGGCAATGGACCGTTTGGCGTTCCAGACCGAGCGGGATGGTCGCGATCCGGCGGACATTGAGGTCGGCTTCCGGGTCGCTGGGCTGAACCTTGCTCACAGCGGCCCGGACCGTGAACGCCCCCGGTTCGCGGGCAACCCCGAGCAGATCGCAGAGGACATCCGGGCATACCAGCAGATCGGCGTGTCAAACCTGGTGTTCGACGTCGGAGGGGTAGCCAGTTCCCGTGTATCCAGCGCCAACCAGGTCATCGAGACGCTGGAGCAGCTTTCACAGCAGGTCTGGCCGCAGGTCTAAGAGGGTGTGTGCCTAATTCCCTCTCCCTCCGGGAGAGGGTTAGGGTGAGGGCGTTCCCCGGTTTACCGATTTGGCGCTGCACACAGATATCCGGGAAATCCGGACTTGTAATGGATGTGTCATTCACCCACTAACCTGATTTCGCCAGAACCGGACACACGCGGATTTCAGGCGTGAGCAACCCTCAAAGGCGAACGAACTCAGTCGTGGATCGGACGCCTAACCGCGTTACACCCGCCGGTAGTCCGGGTCACGGCCCTCGCGAACGGCGGCCAACGCCTCGACGTGGTCCGGCGAAGCCATGGCGATGGCTTGGCGGCGCAGGTATTCCTCGAAAAACTGGCCGTGCGTGTATTCCTGGAAGGCCGACAGCATCAGCTTGGTCTGCCGCGCTCCCTCGGAGCTGATGACCAGGTATTGCTGCACCAGCGCCTCCACCTCGGCGTCGAAGGTCGCCGGATCTACGACGTAGTCCACCAGCCCGATGCGCAGCGCCTCGTTGCCGTCCACGTTCTCTCCCGACAGTGCCATGCGTTTGGCCCGGCCCAGCCCGATGTAGCGGGGCAGTCGGTAGGTGCCCAAGCCGGGGATGAACCCCTCCTTGGCTGCGGGCAATCCCATCTGGGCGTCGGGAGTGGCGATGCGTATGTCGCAGGCCAGTGGCAGCTGCAGCCCGCCTCCCAGCGCATAACCGTGAATCGCGCAAATCACCAGCTTGTCCGACAGCTCCAGCAGCCGCAGCGCCCTGTCCCAGTGGTAGAAGTAGGCGTGCGGCGTTTCCCCGGCGGCCAGCTCCTTCAGATCAATGCCGGCACAAAACGCCCGGCCAGAGCCGCGAATGATCACTGCCCGTCCCGTCGGATCGTCGTGAATCGCCTGTGCGGCCTCGTGCAACTCCACTGTCCCGCGGTAGTCTACGGCGTTCAACGCCTGCGGCCGGTTCAGCGTAAGGCGAATCAGATCTCCGTCGCTCTCGTACAGCAAGGATTCAAATTTCATTTTGTGCTTTCCCCATCTGGGTTAACCCGGCTGCGTTGTTGTAGGTACGCCCTCACCCTGGCCCTCTCCCATAGGGAGAGGAAATTAGAGACGGCGGTTATCTACAATTCTTACGGCCTTCCCCTCGCTTCGCTGCAGTTGCCGGGGCGCGACAACCTCCACCCGGCACCCCAGGCCCAGCGTGCTCTGCAACGTGGCCGACAGTGTCCGGCCAACGATGGAGTACACGTCCTCATCCCCAAGCAGCCCGTCAGATGCTTCCACCCGGACGGTCAGATCGTCCATCCTCGACTCGCCTCGTTCCAGGTGCAGCTCGTAGTGCGGCTCCAGCCCTTCGACCTGCAGCAGGGCCGCCTCGATCTGCGACGGGAACACGTTGACGCCCCGGATGATGAGCATATCGTCGGTGCGGCCCATCGGCTTGCTCATACGCGTTGTGGTCCGCCCGCAGGCACACTCGCCGCGCTGCAGCCGTGTCAGGTCACCGGTACGGTAGCGCAGCAGCGGCAGTGCCTCCTTGGTGACGCATGTCAGCACCAGCTCGCCAGTCTCCCCGTCCGCCAACTGCGCACCGCTGTCAGGGTCAAGGATCTCGGGAATGAAATGGTCCTCAGCCAAGTGCAGACCCTGCTTGGCGGGACACTCCATTGACACCGCCGGCCCCATCACCTCCGACAGCCCGTAGATATCAAGAGCTGTGATGCCCAGCCGCGCCTCGACCTCGGTCCGCATCTCCTCGGACCACGGCTCGGCGCCGAGGACCCCCAAGCGCAGCCGGCCCAGATCTACGCCAACCTCCGCCGCCTGTTCGGCGAGGAGCAGCGAATACGATGGCGTGCAGCACAGCACCGTAGCGCCAAAGTCCTGCAGGAGGTCCACCTGCCGCCGAGTGTTGCCCGCAGACACGGGCACGACCGTGGCGCCGAGTCGCTCACCGCCGTAGTGCAGGCCCAGCCCGCCGGTGAACAGCCCGTAGCCGTAGGCCACATGGAGTACGTCGTTCCGGTCGGCTCCGGCGATGCTCAGGGCCCGAGCTGCCAGGTCGGCCCAAGTGGCGATGTCGTTGGCAGTGTAGCCCACCACCGTCATCTTGCCTGTGGTGCCACTGGATGCGTGCAGCCGCACCACCTCGCTCATGGGCACGGCGAACATCCCGTACGGATAGCTGTCGCGGAGATCCTGCTTTGCCGTAAAGGGCAACTTTCCCAAGTCGCCCGTAGACCGGATGTCTTGGGGACGAACACCGACGGCAGTCAGCCTTTCCCGGTAGAGAGGCACATTCACCGACACGCGAGCCACGCAGTTTCGCAGCCTCTCTGTCTGCAACGCGGCCATCTCGTCGCGGGATATTGCTTCCACGGGATCCCGGAACGGGGAATTCAATGCCCTTCTCCACTCAGAGGTCAGGCCAGTATACTGCATCAATGTAAGCTAGAATGAAATTGCCTTGCTCAGAGAGATTGAGAACCTTGCCGGCAACGGCAACGTCCCGGAGGCGGCCATGACGACTACGAAAACCGAACTGCCACCCCTGCGCCCGTTCACCCCGGAGGAATGCGAAGCCTTGGTCGCCGCCGGCATTATCGTCGAGGACGAGCAGGCGGCCGTGCTGGCTGGCGAAAGGCCGTTCAACGTGGACGAATACCTGGCCATGGAAAGGTTGGGAGTACTACACGAGGATGACCGAATCGAACTGCTGGACGGGAAGATAATCATCATGTCTCCCATTGGAGATTACCACGAGTTTGCCACCGACTGGATTAACATGCTGCTGGCATCGGCCTTGTTTGGCCTTGCTATGGTTCGCATACAGGGATCCATTCGCCTGCACAACTTCAGCGCCCCCGAACCGGATGTTGCCGTGCTGCGGATGCGCTCCTTTGACGACATACGCCCCTACTACCCCGACGACATATACTTCGTCATCGAGGTCGCCGACAGCTCCCTTCGGTACGATAGCGGCGCCAAATTGGCTCGCTACGCCGCCGCCGGCATC
The DNA here is from genome assembly GCA_965207865.1 of Dehalococcoidia bacterium. Taxonomy (GTDB): domain Bacteria; phylum Chloroflexota; class Dehalococcoidia; order Lucifugimonadales; family UBA3495; genus VXOI01. Next base: position 607,398 of record CBDBNP010000006.1, on the reverse strand, counting down.
CCCGAGGTGTGGATCGCCAACCTGCAGGTGCGCGAGGTTACCGTATACACCAACCCGTCCGAGTCGGAATACGGGAACTCCGCCACCTACCAGCCCGGAGACAGCATCAGTCCCGGTGCCTTCCCCGATGTTGTACTCGCCGTGGAGGAGTTCATGCCTCCGGCCACTCACGGGCGCGATGCCACGACATCCGTCTGACCCTCGTTATCCCTGAATTCTAGAATACGCCCCTTATCCAATCACTTTATGGCGGTGCCTCCTTGCCTGTATCCTCGACCAATTCGAGAGTCATATACGACGCCCTCAAAGACGCCGGCGTAAGCCTCATTTCTGCTCTGCCCGAGACCTGGCTGGTGCATCTTGTCGGCATGGCCGACGACGATCCCGAGGTCACTTTGGTGCGGCTGAACAAGGAGGAGGAGGGTGTGGGCATCTCGGCCGGCGCTCACCTGGCCGGCAAGAAATCGGCCATGCTGATGCAGAACCACGGCCTGCTGACCTCCATCAACGGCATCGTGTCGCTGGCACAGCTCTATCGCATTCCACTGCTGATGCTGATCAGCTACCGGGGCGAGATGGGCGAACGCGACCCGTGGCAGACGGAGGGCGGGCTGGTTACCGAGCGGGTGCTGGACGCGCTGGGCATCATGTACCGCAAGATGGCCGACCCGGCGCTGGTGGTCCGCGACATCCGGCAGGCCCAAACGCTGGCGGAGAGCTCGTTGCGCCCGGTGGCCCTGCTGCTCACCCGTGAACTGATGTGGGAGGAGTGATGATTCTGCGGGCAGATCTCCGGGAGTTTGAACACGGCGTAGCTTTCGTCTAAGCAGGAAATTAGCAATGATGTTACGGGAAGACGCTCTCCAGGCCATTTATCCCAAGCTCAAGGACCAGGTTGTCGTCACGATCATGGGCGCAGTGGCCGTTGAGCTGTACAACTGCGGGCACCAGCCCAACTTTTTCTACCTCGAGCATGGTATGGGGCTGGCCTCATCAATGGGACTGGGCATCGCCCTGTCGCTACCGGACCAGCGGGTTACGGTACTGGATGGCGACGCGTCGCTGCTGATGAACCTCGGCACGTTGAGCACCCTGGCACGTTACAGCCCACCGAACCTGACCCACATCGTATTCGACAACGAGAGCCTGCTGTCCGTGGGCGGGTTCCCCTCGGCCACCACCACTGGCACCGACCTGGCGGGCGTGGCCCGCGAGGCCGGGGTGCAGCACGTGGACCGGGCCGACACCGTGGAGGCGCTGGAAGAGGCCTACGCCGCTGCCACGGAACGGCAGGGCCTGTCGGTCATCCACTCCAAGGTCGCGGCCGTGGGACCTACCTCCTTCGCCATGGACATCGGCCTGTTGGAAAACCGGTTCGAGTTCGCCCGCCACCTGCGCGGGTTGAGCTAGAGCACCGCTTCCGCCACCTGCTCCAGCGCTTCCAGCGTGGAACGCTCGTCGCGAGTGGTCAGCATGTGCACTATGTGGTCTGCGCCGGCGTCGAAGAAGCGGCGGTTCTGCTTCCGGTCGGGCGGCGCGTCCCACATGGTGATGTTCAGCTGCGACGGGTCGCGTCCCTTGGCCCGGAAGAGGTCCTCGATGTGCCGCCGCGCCTCCGGCAGCCGTGACGGGTCGTGATATGCGGAGGTCGTGCGGGCCCTCGGCAGCCAGCCATCTCCGTAGTCCGCCACCCGCTGCGCTGCCCGGGTAAGCTCGCCGCCAACCATCACTGGCGGGTGCGGTTTCTGCACCGGCTTGGGGTCGCAGATGATGGGCGGGAAGTCTACCCATCTGCCGTGAAACTCCGACACCGGATTGGTCCACAGCTCCTTCATGGCGTTGACGTATTCCTTCGTCTGCCGCCAGCGCCGAGGAAAGTCGGCGCCCAGCACCTCGGCCTCACCCTGCAGCCATCCAGCGCCGATGCCGAACACGAACCGACCTCCCGACACCAGGTCCAGGGTCGCGACCTCCTTGGCCAGCCGGATGGGATTGCGTTCCGGCACCAGGCAGACGCCCGTGCCCAGCCGGACCGACTTTGTGGCCGCCGCTGCCGCTGCAAGAAACATCAGCGGATCGATGATCTGATTGATCCGCCCATCGGCGTATACGCTGGGCGCCCCCGAGGCAGCGCCGGACGAGCCGACGCTGAAATCGGCAGGCACCACGCCGTGCTCCGGCGCCCACAGGGAGCCGAACCCCAGTTCCTCCACCTTTCGCGCCACCCCAACGATGTCAAAGTCGTGCTGCGTCATCAGCAGGCACATGCCAACGTTTGTCATCATTCCCTCCCCGAATTATCGAGAAAAACTACTGCATCAGCCATTGTCACTACGGGTATCCAGTCGCCCGCCCAAATTCAAGGGCAATCAAGGTAATCACTTAATCAAATAAATCCTGGTTCAGACAATGGACCCAGCACGCGTCAACTCCCGCCACTCTATGCCTCCACCACGCAGCATTTCTTCCACCACGCCACACGCCGCTGGAGACTCGTCCATCCCGATGAACCGGTGCCCCAGCCTAGCCGCCTCCAGCAGGGTGCTGCCGCTACCGGCGTAGCAGTCCAGCACCGTGTCTCCAAGCTCCGACGATGTGCGGATGATGCGTTCCAGCATGGCCGCGTTCTTCTGGGTGGGGTACCTTGGGCGCTGCGGGTCCTTGTACACCCACACATCCTGCGGCAGCTTTCCGGGGGAATCATCCGCATAGATCTTCTTGCGCGGGTTGCCGGTGCTGCTCCATGCGATGAGACCCTGCGCGTCCAATTCCTCCAGCCGCTTCGGTGGATACCGCCAGTGCCGTCCTGCGGGGGGAGGCATTCCCCGCCAGGTCCCGCCAGTAGGCCCGTTGCGGGTGGTGCCGGGGGCGTGGAGAGGCGTGGTGGCGTAGCGGCGTCCCTCCTCGTCGACCAGCGGGTAGCGCGACACGGCGTCCTCATCGGTGAGCGGCTCCTCCTGCGGGTACCACTTTATCCGGTGCGGGGACACCGAGTAGAACAGTATGGTGTCCTTGATGTTGCCGTAGGAGTAGCGGGCAAAGTTCTTGGGATTGCACTTGATTCGCGTGATGGAGTTGCGGAAGTTTCGGGAGCCGAACACCTCGTCCATCAGCAGGCGGACGTGGTGCTCCATCTTGACGTCGATATGGACGTAGACAGAGCCATCATCCGCTATCACCCGCCGGATGGCCTCCAGCCGAAGCCTCAGCTGATCGAGGTAATCCTCGCCCCTCACCGTGTCGGAGTAGGCCAACTCACCCGATGCGCTGATCGAATTGGCGCGGTCGGTATCGATCAGGAACTCGTTGTTGGTTGCGAAAGGCGGGTCGATGTAGACCAAGTCAACGCTGATCCCTTTTTCTGCGATGAGGGCCAGTCCCTCCAGGTTGTCGCCGCGGTAAAACAGATGCTCCATCCCGGCATCCCCACAAGTACACATTTCGAACGCCAGACAGTATAACCTCTGCATGAAAAAAGCCCCCCTTCGCGCCGGTGAAGGAGGGCTGTTTCGTCGGTGCTCGGAATCGCTACGGGAAGAGCTGCTCCCCCGTCTCAGCGTCCATTACGCTGATGGCGGCCATGGGGCACTGCTCAGCGGCCTCGAGGACAACCTCTTCGGTGTCGGCGTCCACGTCCGCCGGGATCGCCTGCCGGTCGTCATTGAGGGTGAGCGCCTTGGTGGCGATGGAGATGCACATCTGGTTGCCGACGCACAGGTTGTGGTCGACCGATACGCTTAACTTCCTGGCCATATCCTCCCCCAGAATTGCGGGATTCGGCTGAGTAGCAGCCTTGCAGTTATGATCGGGGCACTATCCGGCCAACCCGGACAAGGTGGCAGCATTCTAGCAGTGGCCCATGGCACGGTCAACAGCGACTTAGGATGGCTCCAGGGCTTTGTAATATTTCTCTCTTCCGGAGAGAGAGGGTCAGGGTGAAGGCGTTCTCTTATCGATTAGAAAGCCGATGATGCGCAGGACTGCACCCCTACCCCAGCACTCCCACCGAGGGGGAAGAGAATTACAGGACCCTGGGGTGTGGATCAGGACGATGGCAAGGTAAGCGAGGCAGACTGTCGTCCTGAGCGCAGCGAAGAATCTCCATCCCTGCGGTGAGACCCTTCGCTGCGCTCAGGGGACGGATCGAGGGACTTTGGAAAAGACCCTAGGTTATCTGAAACCCCTACTGTCGACTGCCCAGAGCCTGTGCTAAAATGAAAACATCGGGGTGTAGCGCAGTGGCTAGCGCGCTACGTTCGGGACGTAGAGGCCGGTGGTTCGAATCCACTCACCCCGACCACTCACCCACTGCTTCCACCTGCTCTCGCAGGTTGCGATATGGGCTGCTCCCAAGCCAAACCCAATGTGAAATGCGCAGAACGATGGGGTAAATTTGCGCTTGAACCGGGCCAGCCGGTGTCTGGAGTTGCCTGCGGCCGGCGACATCGTCCTGGCCTAGTGGACCCTCTCGCGGCCAGGTCTCAGCCCACCCCACCGTTGACGGCTCCGGCCCCTAGCGGTTGGGTTCCCTGGCGCCCGAACGGTAACAGAGCGCCCGCAGAATGACTGCGTAGACCGGGCTGATCAACACCCAGAGGCCACTGAAGAGTGTAACGACGAGGTCGAACCCCAATTCGTACAGTTCCTCCGACGAGTTGGCACCGGTCAGGGTTTCGACGCTCCGGAAAATCTCCAACCCCAAATGTCGATGATCGGCACGTACGGCAGTTGCCACCGGGCGGAATGTCCCGTGTCGCGCAGGCGAAGGGCGAACCAGCACCCCGAGATGAAAGACGATCGAGAGCGCGTACGTTGACCTTCTCGGCACTCCCAGTGTCGCCGCGCCTCAAACGATCATGGCACATAGGGGATGGTACTGGAATGTAATGCGAGCGGAGTGCCAGAATTCCATTCCGGTCCCGTCCGCCCGCCGAATTCAAACAGATTCAGAATTGCTCTTCCGGATGCCAGCCTGTAGAGGACCAGGCCAGTACAGGCACATCAGCAGTAGCTAACTCCTCAGCAGGTCAGGCGGACATTGCCCAGGTTGGAGAGGGTGGAGCCGGGCTTGATCAGCGTGTCCAGCGACACCACGTTGATCAGTCGCGATACCTCGTTCAGCCCCGTGTTCAGCGGCGCATATAGCATCAGGAGATCGAAGGACTGGTCGTGGTACTCCAGGATGGCGTCCGCGTCCCGGGCCAGGTTCCGCGCGTCGGTGAGTTTCTCGATCTCATCGGTCATCAGCAGCTTGACCCTGCCGATGGTCAGCCCCTGCACCAGTTCGTTCAGCAGCGAGGCCATGGTCGGGCTGAAGTTCTGGCGGATCGGCGGCGGCAGGCAGCCGGTGTACCCCGTGTCCTGCAGGTAGATGTGCTCCAGGTTGGTCAGGTTGCCCAGCTCCAGGGGCAGCTCACCCACCAGGAAGGGGTTGTCGTCCAGCACCAGCCGCCGCAGCTCGCCCAGGTTGCCCAACTCCGGCGGCAGCCGCCCCCTGAGGCCGCTGGTGGCTCCCGCCGCACCCGACGCCTTGGGAGTGAAGTTCTGGTTCAGGGCCAGCAGGCGCAGGTTGGTCAGATGGCCCAGCTCCCCTGGCACGGCGCCGGTGAGCTCGTTCTTGGACAGGTTCAACTCCACCAGCTGGCCTAGGGACCCGATCTGCGCCGGTATGTCACCCTTGAGTTGCCGCTCGTCCAGCCAGAGCTTGACCACGCGGCCGTTGCCGTCGAGGGTCACGCCCCGCCAGCCGCGGCGCAGGGGCCCGAACAGGCCGTTGTCCGACTGCATCTCCCCCTGCCACGACTCGAAGGAGCTCGTGGGAGTGCCGTTGCGCACGAAGTGGTCCCGGACGGCCAGCAGGGCCTCCCGGTCGGTGTCATCGTACTGCCGGGCGTAGGGGGTGATGCCCCGGCCTGGCGCTGGCGGCGGGCAGGGCGCCAGGCCCAGCCCGTGGGTCTGGTCCAGAAAGTCCTGCCAGCCCAGCGATATCTCAGGGTCGCGGACCGCCTCGAGACCGTGCTCGGCGATCAGCACGTTGTTCAGGGCGAGCAGAATGATGATGTCCCAGCCCGGCTCGGTGCCCGGGCCGTGGCCCAGGTTGTAGGACTGTGAGAGAGCGCCGCGCAGCCTGGCGCTATACGGGATGCAGCCGGTGAGCTGGTTGTCCCGCAGGTTGGCCCACTCCAGGCGGGTCAGGTGCCCCAGCCGGTCGGGGAACTCTCCGGTCAGGTTGCTGCTGCCCAGATCGACGTGGGTGACGTAGCCGCCCTCGGTGGTGACCCCGGCCCACTCGCCCATGGGCTTGTCGCTGAGCCAGTTGGCCCGGGCGTCGGCGTCCCAGCGGGGCCCGCCGGTGCCGTTGTACAGCGACACCAGCACAGCCCGGTCGCCGGCGTTGTCCGGAACGGCGGTGGGCGGCTGCGTCGACCCGGACGTCGAGCCCGAGGCACTGCCGGAAGCAGTCTGTCTGCCGCCCGAACCTGACTCGGAACCGCTGCCGCCGGAACCCGCTACCCCAGCAGACTCGGTGCCGGAGGACTCAGTGCTTTTTTTGAGGTGGCTCCAGTGCAGAAGCCTGGAGAGCCTGGGGCTTCGCCGTCATAATTGATGCCTTGAAGACTAGCGGGTATACACCCCGTGAGCTCTACTGGGCGGCTTGGATATAGATGGTTCTGATTGCTAATTATGAACTCTGTAAGGCCTGTCAAATTAGCCATGGCTGGTGGTATCTGGCCTTGGAGATAGCCTTTTCCAAAGAATAGAGAAACGACTCTACCACCCTCCATATCTATATTCCTAAACGAACGCCCGTCGTGCGTCCAACTCGAAGACGGGGAGGAAACGTTCCACTGACTCAGCGGCTTGTAGCTTAGCCAACCTCCAGTCCTCCGCGACCTGTCTTTTGTGCTTTCATCAAACGCGGATTCGTAAAAGGCCACTAGGGCCACAGTGTCAGCTAAGTGGCCGTTTACGTAGCCCACTGCCCATGTGAGAGAATTGTCCCAGATGGATACCTGCCGGAGATTAGAGAGTGAACCTAACTCGATGGGCAGTTCGCCGCTCAACCGGTTATTGTCCAAGTACAACAACCTCAGCCTTGATAAATTGCCCAATTCCGGCGGTACCGGGCCGCTCAACTGGTTATGAGCGAGGTGTAGTTCCTCCAGATTTGCAAGGTTGCCGAGTTCGGATGGTATCCCTCCGTTCAAACCGTTGTCAGTGAGGTTTAATACCTCCAAATCGGTAATGCTGCCCAATTCATCTGGAATCTCTTGAGTCAACTCGTTCAGACCCACATCGAGCTTGCTCAGGGTGGTGAGATTTTCCAGCTCGGGCGGAATTTTGCCGCTAAGTCCATTGTCCCGCAGGTTAAGCTCGGTCACGAGCCCACCGGGACCGATGGCCACCCCATGCCATGTTTCCACCGGTGCAGCACTGTTCCAGTTACTATTGTTGTCCCAGCTATCGCCCCTGGTTGATTCATACAGGGCCAACAGCCCCACAAGGTCAGCAAGGATACCTGGTGAGTACTGCTCTGCCCAAGTGAAGCGGTTGCGAGACAACGATACTAAGTTCAAATTGTCAAGTTTACTCAGTTCAGATGGTAGCTCCCCTCTCAGTTCGTTGTTGTCCAAATACATAAGTACCAGCTTGGACAGCATGCCAAGTTCCGCAGGCACAGACCCGCTGAGCAGGTTGTTGGCGACGTTCAACTCCACCAGGTCGCCAAGGTCTCCCAGGCTGGCCGGTATGCTACCACTCAGCTCATTGTTGTTAATGTGGAGCTTTTTCAGACTGGACAGGCTGCCTAAGACAGCTGGTATTTCCCCTGTCAGTTGGTTGTTGCTCAGGAGCAGTTCTTCCAGTCTGACGAGGTTGCCCAACGATGCCGGAATGTCCCTGCTCAACTGGTTGGAATCGAGGTGCAGGGTGTTTAGACTCAACAGGTTGCCCAGCTGCGGCGGGATTTCTCCGTTCAGGCCGTTGCCGCTCAGGTTGAGTCCGGTTACGATGCCGCCGGCGCCAGTGGTGACTCCATGTCACTCTGGGACCGGCGTGATCGTTAGCCAGTTCGCACTGTTGCCCCACTCCTCGCCCTTCGCCGACTCGTACAGGGCCAGCAGCCCCACCATGTCAGCGACGGTACCGGGTGCGTAGGCCTCGGCCCATTCCAGATTGTTGCCGAAAAGCGACAACTGTTCCAGGCTGCCAATGTTGGTCAACTCTGCCGGAAGCTCACCGCTGAGTTGGTTATCGTGCAGCCAAAGCACCTCCAGTTCGCTGAGGTTGCCCAACTCCGCCGGTACCTGCCCGCTCAGCCGGTTTGAGTGCAGGTGCAGTTCCTCGAGGTCTGCCATTCCACCCAGTCCCGTGGGAAGATTGCCGCTGAGTTGGTTGGAATGCAGGGACAGATGGGTCAGCGCGGTGAGGTTGCCCAGGCCGACGGGCAGGTTGCCGCTAAGCTGATTGGAATGCAGGGACAGATGGGTCAGCGCGGTGAGGTTGCCCAGATCGGCGGGCAGGCCGCCGCCCAGCTGGTTGGAGTGCAGGGACAACTCGGTGAGGCCGGTCAGGTTGCCTATGCTCTCCGGTATCTCCCCCTCCAGTTGGTTGGAATGCAGGCTGAGCGCCGTCAGGCTGGCCAGGTTGCCAAGCTGGGGAGGCAATTCGCCGCTCAGACCGTTACCGCTTAGGTCCAGGCCGGTCACGCTGCCGTCACCGCCGATGGAGATTCCGCTCCAGGCTGCCACCGACGGGTCGGACAGCCAGCCGGAGCGCTCGCTCCAGTTGTCGCCACCGGTGGATTCGTAGAGGGCCACCAGGCCGACCATGTCGGCCAGCAGGCCCGGGTCGTAGCTCTCGGCCCAGGTGAACCGGTTGTTCCAGATGGTGACGCTGTCCAGTTCGGAGAGACCGCCCAGCGCCGCCGGAAACTCCGCGCCGAACTGGTTGCCGTGCAGGTGCAGGTCGGTCAGTGCGGTCAGGGATGCCAGGGTTGCGGGCAGGGCGCCGCTGAACCGGTTGTTGTTCAGGTACAGCTCCTCCAGGTTGACAAGGTCGCCGATCTCGGAGGGCAGCGACCCGGAGAGGGAATTGTTGCTGAGGTTGAGTTCCGTGAGCTCGGTCAGGTAACCGATTTCCTCGGGCAACTCGCCGCTCATGCCGATGCTGCTCAGGTCCAGGGCGGTCACCCGGCCGGTTGCGTCGGTGGTGACGCCGTACCAACGCCCTAGGTCCTCGTTGTAGAGCCACTCGCCGTTGTTGCTCCAGCCGTCGCCGCCGGTAGCGTCGTACAGCGTCACCAGCGCCGCCCCGTCGGTCCGGGGCAGGAATGCGACGCGGGGTCTGGGCGTGGCAGTGGGGTCGGGCGTGCCCGCGGTGGCCGAGGCAGAGAGACTGCGGGTGCCTTCAGGATCAGGAGTTGACTGCTCGATGGTAATGGTCTGGCCTTCGCAGGCCAGCAGCGCTGCCAGCAGGATCGGCGCAATTAACGCTAGGAGGCAGTTACGCCAGAGAGGAGGGAGGGCTAGACGTCGGTTACTAAGGCGCAGGCGCCTGCCTCGGTTGCTGACATCAAACATGATTGCGCGCTCTCCTCCGGCCAGGCGCCGCTTCCCCGGCGTCTTCCACTGAAGACCCTGGCGTGAGCCACGCCTGCCCGTATCAGCATTTGATCCTGTATCCCAAACCATATACACCATTAACCGTGTGATTGGAGTATTATTGCGGCTCCATTTTGTATTAATGGCCATATATATACGCCCGGTCAGCCGACCATCACGAGGACGGCGCGGGCGGGGGGACCCTGGGTGCGGACACTTCCGGAGTCAACGATGGCAACGGGCTGACGGGCGTCTCCTACAGGTAACGGGGGATCGGGAAAGGAGGCGGCCGTGTCCCTGTATGTGACTACGGTCCTGTAGTTTCTGTACCACCGGGTGCTGAGGAGACGCGCCTCGACTCCCCCCGGCTTCTTCCGCCACCATGTAACCCGCCAGCCGGTCAAGATGGTGGACTAGGGCGCGTTTGCAAACTATAACCAGAGCAGCAACGCCCCGATGTGCAGCATTGCCAGATAGTTCTCGGCCTTCTTCTCATACCGGGTGGCGATTCGTCGGAATTGCTTCAGCCGGTTGATTGTCCGCTCCACCAGATTGCGTTTCCGGTACAGGGCCCGATTGAAAGGACCAGTGCGCCGTTCGTTGGTTTTCCGAGGGATGGTGTAGCGAATTCCCCGTCGCCTGAGATAGGCCCGAATCCTGCGGCTGCTGTATCCTTTGTCGCCGCAGACCCTCTGAGGCTTGATGCGGGGACGGCCCCTCCCAGAGCGTCTCACCTCCCCTTGAGTCAGCAACTCCTCGAACACGCTGGCCTCGTGCCGCTGACCCGGGGTCAGCACGAAGGCCACCGGCTTGCCCTGACCCTCGACTCTCAGATGGACTTTGGTACCGAACCCTCCCCGGGAACGGCCCAGCGCCTGATCGCCCTCCCCCTTTTTGCCCCGGCAGCGTGCTGATGTGCCCGCACATTGGTGCCGTCCACGTAATGGACTTCCCAATCAACCTGACCGATTGCATCAGCCTCCCGCTGCACCTCAGCCAGAAGCCGGTCCCACAATCCTTGCTTTCGCCACCGGTAGAAACGGCTGGCCACGGTGCCCCAGGGGCCAAAGCGCTCGGGCAGATCCCGCCATGGAGACCCGGTACGCAAAATCCACAAGATCCCGTTGATGACCGTGCGATGGTCCTTCCCAGGCCGTCCAGTCCTCGGCTTCTGAGCCGGCAAAAGCGGCCTCAGCCGTCGCCACTGATCATCCGTCAAATCCCCTCGTCCCACACACCTCACCTCTCACTTCAATCCGACCAATCCAGTTTAGGCCCCACAATCGGGTTTGCAAACACGCCCTAGCTGGACAGGGCGACGCGAAGTAACCTGCAGACCCAGACTGCATGAAGCAGCAGGGCCGCTGAAACCGGATGTTCGGCGGCCCTTGGTCCTTCTTGGGGAAACGCACCCATCAGGCGCGGGGCGTCATCAGCCACTCCTGGGCTTTGGCCGCATCGCTCAGCCATTGCGAGTGGGATTCCTGCCGGCCTTCCGGAGGCTCCACTCCGAGGCTGTCGGCCAGCCTGGTCATGAAATTGAACGTGCAGGTGATGAGCACCGTGGACAGGATTTGCTCATCGCTGAGGCCGTGATTTCGCAGCCTCTGGACGTCAGCCTGGGACATCTCCGCCGGCGTGCGGGTCAGCTTGGCAGCGAAGTCCAGCATGGCGCGGGTCTGGGGCTCGAGCCTGGCCTGCGTGAAGTCGTGCATCGCGTGGCTGGCCAGCTCAGCGTCCGAGGAATGGTCACGGAGGAACCCTCCGTGGGCCAGTGTTCAATAGCGGCAGTGGTTGGTCGCCGACACCACCGTGGCGATGGCCTCCTCCTGCACCCTGGTGAGGGCTGATGAGCCGAAGGTGACGGACGCGTTCAGTCGTTGCACCGCCTCCATCGCCTTCGGGTTGATGGACATGACCCTGATCACCGGGGACAGGTCCAGGTCTTCCTCACGAATCCAGGCCATTGCGTCGCTCCTTGGGTGTTGTGTCCAACCAGAATAAACTAGCTCCGGCCGAACCAGTTGGGGTGGACGGCCTGGAGGCCGAGCTGCGGCCAGGCGGCGGGGGCGCTGCACTTCTCTAGGCGCTCCTCCAGGGGCAGGGCGTCGTCCCAGTAGTGGGCGATGATGCGGCGACCGTTCCAGTGGCTGGCGTCGTCTGAGGCGATCCAGACGGACGGCGACTGCATGGCCTCGGGCTGGATCAGCCCGTCAGTCGTAGCGCCCTCAGGCGGGATGACCATGTTGGTGGCTGTAGCGCCTCCGGGGGTCAACACGTTGGCGGTGACACCGGTGCCCTCCAGGTCCTGGGCCATGATGGCCACCAGGGCCTCGTGGCCAGCCTTGGATGGGCCGTAGGGCGCGCCGCCCTTGCGCCACATGGTGTCCATGCTGGTGGTGACTCCGATGATGCGACCGAATCCCTGCTCGATCATGTGGGGAGCCACGGCGTGAGACATCAGGAACGGGCCGCTGAGGTTGACGTCGATTACCCGTAGCCAGGCATCGGGAGGGAGGGTCCAGTAAGGGTTCTGGCTGCCCGCCTCGCCGGTGCCGAAGCCACCAGTCCGGGCGTTGATGCCAGCGTTGTTCACGAGGATGTGCAGGTCGCCCATCTCGCTGATGGTGCGCTGCACCGCATTCTGTACCGACTCGGGGCTGGTGACGTCCACGACGATGGGCATCACGGCGTCATCGCCGCCGATTTCGCGCAGGTCGTTGGCCGACTGTTCCAGCCAGTCCTCGTTGACGTCGAGCATGGCCACCCGGGCACCGGCGCGCACGAATCCCGTGGTGATGGAGCGGCCCATGCCTATGGGGCTGGCCGCGCCGGTTACGATGGCGATCTTGCCATCCAGTGTGTTGGATTGCGTGGTCATTTCTTACCTCGATTTTCCTGTTTGTAGGGTGTTCAAGAAATCCGTATCACTCTCAATAATCAAGTTTGAGTGGCACCCTCCATTCCAGATTAGGGAGGCGTCGCCCTTTCCCGGAGGGAGAGGGGACTCGTTAAACACTCGTTTAGAAAATTGCCAGGGGGTTGACGGGAGAGCCGGTGGCGTTCTTGAACCGCAGGGGGGCCACGTTGAACATGAACTCATAGCGGCCCAGGCGTTCGCAGACCGCGGCAAGCTCCTCGCAGTTGCCTGCATCGATGAGCCAGAGGCCCATGCCGACGATGCCAACCTTGTGAATGGGCAGGCCCACGCCGGGGTATCCGCTGGGCTCCGCGTCCACCGAGGCGTCACCGCCCAGCAACGACACGCCGCGCTCCTTGAGCCATGGCAGCGTCTCCGCGTGCAGCCCGGGACGCCCGGCAGCGGGCGGGCCCAGCTCCTGGCGACGCTTGTACCAACCGTATCGCACAATCAAGGCGTCGCCTTCCTCGACGCGCACACCCTGGGCCTCCTCGGCGGCTTCGAGATCGTCGGTGTAGACGAACTCACCGGCCTCCAGCCAGTCCTTACCCTTGACCTTGGTGATGTCCAGCATCACGCCGCGGGTTACGATGCCGTTCTGGACCTTGTCGATGTCGAGGCTGTTGGCCTTGGTCTCGGAGTTAACGTCGGAGGCGGGCCGGCCGTTGTACATTTTGCCGTTCCAGACCTGGTGGCAGAGGCTGTCGAGGTGGGTTATGGTGAGGCCATGGAAGGAGAATCCTATGAAGTCGGAGGTGCCACCGGGCCCCTCGTCGGGGCAGCTGTCGCCCGCTCGTAGCATGTAATGCAGGGGCGGGATGGATGTCACGTCGGAGGCGCCTTCCGGCACGATGAGGCGCGAGCAGGTCACGCTGATGCCCTCGCGTACCAGCGCTGCGGCCTGGGCCCGCTTGGCATCGGTGATCAGGTTCACCGTGCCCAACTGGTCGTCATCGCCCCAGCGGCCCCAGTTGCTAAGAGAGTCGATCCACTCGATTACCTGTTCCTCGGACGGAATCTGTCTGGTGGTCATTCACTGCCTCCAGAATAAATTGAATGGGGGAGAATTGGTTCGGTGCAGGCGCTATCTTACTACGCATCGGGGATTGTTGCGTAAGCAGTCGTCAAGTGCGCAGACATCGAGACTGCTGCCATATGGGGGAAAGAGGAAACGCCCTCACTCCTTCGGCAAGCTCAGGACAGGCCTAACCCTTCAACCGTAAGGAGGAGTAGACACGCCGCACTCTCTACGGGGAGGCCAGCCGCTGAATCGTCCCGTCGATGTAGAGGATCTCGATGGTGCGGGATACTGCGGCCTCCAGCTGGGCACGCGCCGGTTGGTCCAGGCCCGGACCTAGCCGGTCCACCAGTGCTGATACAGAGGTGCTGCCATCGGCCATGGACACCAGGGCGGCGACCAGTTCGCTGCAGGGCATGCCCTCGGGCTGGGAGACTGCACTGAGGCTGTAGCCCCACACGAACTCCCCCTCTCCCAGCACGGGTCTGCGGGCCACTCGAACACCCTCGGCGAGCTGCGGGACGGCGTTGAGGACCTGGTTGCGTTGGGGGTCGGAGCGCAGGCCCGCGATGCGCTGGACCCGCTCCGCCCGTTCGCCTTCGACGGCCCTAACGCTGGATACAAAGTCCGCCGGTGCCTCGCCTCGGTCCAGAACCACCCGCTCGTAGCCACGCGGCGGCTGGCCGGCGACTGCCTGGATGAAGCTCTGGCGCGGAGTGAATTCGTTCTCACCAGTGATGCGCCGGGCCTCCCAGAAGTACGAGTCGGAGGTTAGGTTGCTGGCATAGAACAGCCGGGCCATCTCCCGGAACTGGTTGTATTCCTTGTAGTACAGCTCCTGGTATACCTCACCGGACAGGTCCCGCAGCTGTTCGTCTACACCGTCAGTGGCCTTCAGCGCCGTGGTTGCGTAGGCAGCGGCAATGACGCCTGACATGAGCGCCAGGTGGACGCCCGAGGAAAACAGCGGGTCTACGAAACAGGCCGAGTCGCCGGTCATCACGAAGGTGGGCCCGGTGGTGCGATCGGAAGAATACGACCAGTCTCGCAGTACGTTGGGTCCGCCAACCCATTGCGCGTCGCGGAGCATGGCGGCGGTGTGTGGGGCTTGGGAAAGCTGGTCAAGCAGGAAATCGCGTGGGCCGAGACGACGGATGCCCTCCTGCCCAGTGTGGTTGTCGACCACCGCGCCGACGCTGCTCCATCCGGAACTGCCGGCCTTGGTGGGCGCCGCGCTGCCCAGTGGGATGGTCCAGAACCAGCCGTGCTCGAAGGCCTCAATGAATATGTTGTTTTCGTCGGGGCTGGGAAGCTGCTCGGCTCCCTCAAAATAGGCATAGACCGCGAGGTTCTGAAAGAACGGGTCCCATTGTCGAGATCCGTTGTTCTGCGCAAGCAGCGCTGACTGCCCGCTGGCGTCCACGACGAACCGGGCCGACAATTGTCCGGGGCCAGTGGCGTCAGAGACGAAATGCACAGTCGCGCCGGAGTTTTCTTCGTGCCACTCCACGCTGGAAACATGGTGCCCCTCGCGCACCTCCACGCCCCGAGCGTGGGCGTTCTGGAGCAGTATGTGGTCGAACGTGGGACGCCAGACCTGGTAGGCGTGGGGATACTGGACGCTTGTCTCCCGGAAGTGCCAGCTCCATGGCTCTGGGTCGCGGCCCCAGACCATGGTAGCGCCGTATTTGGGCAGGAACCCCGCCGCCTGCACAGCATCCATGGCCCCCAGTTCCTCCAGGACAGGCATGGAAGCCGGCAGCAGGGATTCGCCGACGTGCTCGCGGGGGAAACGCTCTCGCTCCAGCAGCACGACCCGCCAGCCCTGGCGCGCCAGCATGGTCGCGGCTGCGCTACCGGCGGGCCCCCCGCCGATGACTGCTACGTCTGAAATTGGTTGCAGTGCCATAGATGGCCACTCCGGGATGGATTTCTCCGATGGTGAATGACTTGACCTCTAGCATTATAGTTTCATCGGATTGTTGACTGTCCAAGGAAGCACCCCTTACAGTCGATAGACAAGGTCATTCAAAAGAATTTCTCGCCTAATCGCAAAGTGTTGGGCAAGACAGGGCAATTGGAATGCTGAAAAATACTGAGGCCGAGGCGCTGATGCAGGATGCCCGGGCCATGCAGGCATCAGCGCTGCAACGCTTGGAAGCGGAGGACTGGCGCGACGCCGCGGAGAAAACGTGGTGTGCCGCTCGTAACGCCACCAAGGCGCTGGTGCTTGAAGTCGACGCGGAAGAGGGCCAGCGCTCAACCAAAATCGAGGTCGCCATGCGCAACCTGGCGCGTCGTCGGGGAGGTGAGTGGTTGAGGCTTCGGTCTTTGTATTCTGACATCGTGCACTTCCTGCACGCCGAGGCATTCTACGAAGGAGCATATACGGACGACGTTCCGGAGTACATTCGCGAAGGGTCGGAATTCATTGACCTTGCTGAAAGGCTGGCGCAGTCCTGAATGGTCCGGACTCACAGGGAACCAATTGTTTTGTCATCTATCAATTGACACAGGACGGCCGAGGTAATTCGAAGGGGCGGGTATCAAACCCGCCCCTCTGGCCTTTCCGATGATTCTCCGATGTCCTCGCGGAGTCCGCGTGGAGCTAGTCGGCGTTGTGGCCGCCCTCGGCGCTGGCAGTGGCAGCGACGTCGGGGATTTCCTCCGGGTAGGGCTTGCCGGTGGCCGGGTCGACCTCGAACGAACTGGGGAGTTCCAGTTCCTTGGCCATTTCCTTGACCGCCGGGATTACTTCCTCACCCATCAACCGCAGGCTGCGCATGGAGTCGTCGTGGGTCATGGCACCGTCGCCGTCCCAGAAGAAGACGCTGCCGGGGCGCAGGTATTCCAGCACGTGGCGGATCTTGGGGATCACGGTCTTGGGAGTGCCGCAGATGATGGTGTAGTCGGCGATCTGCTGCTCGTAGGCCCGGCCCAGAGCTGAAGCGGGACCACCGCGTGCGGCGGTGGCGCTGCCCTGCGTCGGCAGCACGCGGCGGCGGGAAGTCAGACCGGGAAGGTTGACCAGCGCCGGGTTTGTGGTGCCCTCGTTGCCCGCCAGGAACGGGTTGCTCGGACCCTGCACGAACTTGCGTCCGGCCTGCTCGGCCAGTTCCTCGGTCTCGTCGACGTGCACCTTCCACAGGTATCCGAGGTTCTGCGGACCGGACTGGTAGCCCAGTTCCGCGGCTGTGTCGTGGTAGAGCTGGAACGCTGCTTTGGTCGGGTCAAGCTCTGTGGACAGCATGATGTAGGGGATGCGCTTTTCGGCGGCCCACATCAGGGAGTCGCGGCTGATGACGCCGGGGAGCCAGACCTGCGGGTGGGGCTTCTGGAAGGGACGCGCCCACGGGTTAACGTGGCGGTACTGGTAGTGCTTGCCCTCCCAGCGGAAGGGGCCGGGGGTGGTCCAGGCCTTGACGATGAACTCGTGGGCCTCCTGGAACCGCTCCCAGTTGTAGGGCGGCGGAGCATTGTGGGCCACGCTCTCGCGCCCGGTGCCGCGAACCCACCCGGAGACCAGGCGGCCTCGGGAGATCATGTCGATCATGGACAGCTGTTCCACCAACCACAGGGGATCGTCCCAGATGGGGATGATGTTGCCCAGCAGCACGATCTTGGCCCGCTTGGTGATGCGCGCGAGGATGGACGCCTCGACGTTCATGGCGCCGCCCATGCAGAAGGGGGTGCCATGGTGCTCATTGAGCATCAGGCCATCGAAACCCATTTCCTCGGCGTACAGCTTTTCGTCGAGGTAGCGGTTATACAGCTCGGCGCCAAGCTTGGGATCATAGATCTCATTGCTGACGGTCAAGTCCATGATGGGCTTGCCGGTAGCGCCGAAGTACCCGGAATCCGGGTCTTGGTAAGGTCGCTCTGTGAAATATCCGACGTGCATGGTCCACTCCCTATCATAGGCTTGGCCCGCCCGGCGGCTTCATGCACCCGGCGGCGATTGCGGGCATTATAGCATCCCTTCCGAGCCAGAGGCATTGGGGGTTGGTTGGCCTCAGGGAGGCAGGAAGTTAACTGAAAATCTCGGCCAGCGGCAGCGAAAAGCCAGGCAGCAGTTCCTCGTCGGTGATGACGTCGTCGCCGGTATAGGTGATGGTGGTGCCGTCGGCGCGATGGACCACGACGCTACCGGGATTCCGGCGTGTGGCCAAACGGACCACCCATACGCGCTGCGAACCGGCGGCCAAGTATTCGGCAACCTTGCGTTCCATCTCGGCAGCTGTGTTCGACGGGGAGACTACTTCCACGGCGATGTCCGGCGCGCCGGGGACGAACCCGGGAAGGGGATTTCCCCCCTCCCCCCGGGAGCGCACGTTGAACGATACGTCGGGGCCACGAACCGTGTCTGGGTCTAGCCGCACCCGGTATCCCGTCTCCACACCGCCGCTGCCGATCCCGCTTTGGCGACAATAAACGAAAAAGGAGCCAGTAATGTTAAAAGCTGCATTGCCGTGCTGCTCATTTGCCGGAGCCAATTTCACCACCTTTCCATCTACCAGTTCATATCGCCCATCGCTCCGGCAGCAGAATTCAAAGAACTCATCGGCGGTCATCAGCGTTTTCTGTTGAGTCATCGCTTTCCATCCTTGTCGAAAGCTGATTGCCACAATTATAGACGATGAATGGTTCCGGCTAGGGGTCCGGCGCCCAGAGATGTGGGGTGCCGGCCAACCGTCCGAAGCCCAGTTCCTCGCACAGCGCCTCGTACTCGGTCCGGCGAACGCCGTGCCACTGGAGGTCGCTCAACGCCGAGCTGATTGGCACGTCGTATCGCAGTGTGGCCAGATCGCGATAGAGCAGAGCGTTGTCAAACTCCTCAGCCAGGATGGCCTGCAACGACGCGGCGCTTCGCACCGTTACGTCCCACGGCTCCGTCGTTGGTATGTCCTCAAGGTGACTGTAGCGGGATAGTACGGTGGCGGAGGATTTGGCCCCCCATCTTGGCAGGCCCGGTATGCCGTCGGCCGAGTCTCCGGTCAGTGCCAGCAGGTCGGGGATGGAACACGGGGGTACGCCGAACTTCTCTACAACGCCATCCTCGTCCATCACTTCTTTCCTGCGCCGGTCGAGACACACTACACGCTGGCCCTGTGCGAGTTGGCCAAGGTCCTTGTCAGGAGAGCAGATGATGATTTGCTCAACTCTGGAGTCCTCCTTGAGCTGTGCTACTGCCGTGGCGATGGCATCGTCGGCCTCGAACTCCACCATCGGCCACACTGTAATGCCCAGCGCTACTGCAGATCGTTCGGCAAGGGGGAACTGGGACAGCAGGTCGTCCGGTGTGCCCTCGCCGGTCTTGTAGCCATCGAACATGTCGTTGCGAAAGGACTTGATTTCGCTGTCAAAGGCGCAGGCGATGTGGGTGACCTGGCTTTCCCGCAGCAGGCTGAGAAGGCTCTGGATCAGGCCGCGAACCGCTCCCACGGGTTGGCCGTCGGGAGATTCCAGCTTGGGCATGGCGAAATAGGCACGGAACAGCTCGTAGGTCCCGTCCACCAGGTACACTTCCAAAACGAATCCCTCTTGCTCCTCGATTACCCGCAATTGTAAAGGGGCGCACAACCCGGCGCCCCCGCTAGTGTTCTCGTCAAGGAACTATAAGCTCCTCACTGGGTGAAGTAGACGTACCTCAGCCTTGGTATGACCAGCGGCGTCAGCGGCAGCCCCTCCACGTAGGGCTTGATTATGTAGCTGTCTCCGTTTGAGTGGTACAGGGGCACCCATGGGGCCTGCTCGATAATCAGTTGTTCGGCCTCGTTGTACAAGGCTATCCGCGCCTGTTCGTCCTGCTCCACTCTGGCGCGTTCCAGAATGTCATCCAGCTCGGCGTTGCTGAACCCGGTGTTGTTGTTGTCGCTTTCGCTGTGAAAAAGGATGTCTAGGAAATTCTCGGGATCGAGGTAGTCGGCAATCCAGCCTAAACCACCGAAGATCTGGAATCTTCCTTCTCTTAGGTCCTCCAGGTAGGTGGCCCACTCCGTCTGCTGGATCTCCATTGTTATTCCCAGCTGCTCCTCCCAAGTTGCCAGTATTGCCTCGTGCAACGGGCTGACCGACGAGCCGAAGGATCCCGGAACCGTGATTACCATTAATGGGTAGGTAGAGGTGTCGCTGCCGTACTTGGATTCCGCCAGCAACTGCCGGGCCTTTTCCAGATCGAACGGATACCCCTCAAGGTCCGGGTTATAGGCCGGGAAACCGGGAGGCAGGATTTTGCTGGTTGGCGTAACGACGCCGCTATACAGCACGGTGGCCAGGGTCTCTCGATCGATGGCGTAGTTGAGGGCCTGGCGAACTTTGACGTCGTCGAAGGGAGGTTCTTGATAATTCATGCCGTAATAGAAGACGTCGAAGTCCGGGGGGCCGAGATGCAAATCGTC
The DNA here is from genome assembly GCA_965207865.1 of Dehalococcoidia bacterium. GTDB lineage: Bacteria > Chloroflexota > Dehalococcoidia > Lucifugimonadales > UBA3495 > VXOI01. Next base: position 587,460 of record CBDBNP010000006.1, on the reverse strand, counting down.
ACGCAACGGATGGGTCGGATCCGCCAGTGCCTCGATGAGTGCTAGACCGGCTTGGGCCCAATGTATCTCATCGTTTTCATACATCAGCAGGCCATCGCCGCCAGCTAGGTTGAACTCAACGGCGTCGACTTGTGCGGGTCCCAGGTGATAGTCCGCGAACCGCTCAAGCCTCATCTGCACGCCGGGTTCATACTCTGCCAATATGAAGGGCCCGGTGCCGTTGGGGGACTTTATCCAGTCGCGCCCCGTTTCCACGTTGTTCCTGTCGACAACGAAGGACGCGGGATATGTGAGCTTGGCCAGGATGTAGGGCTTTGGTGCGTCCAGGGACAGGCGTACGGTGGTATCGTCCAGAACGCTAACTCCGGAGACAGAATCCACCTCACCGTTCAACTTCTCTGAAATTCCGACTATGTCACCAAGGTAGGTGTCTACCCCGGGCGACTCGGTTGCCGGGTCGGCAGCCCGTTCGATGGAGTACTTGAAATCCTCTGCAGTTACCCTGCGCCCGTCGTGGAACTTGGCGTCGGGGTTGATGGTGAAGGTGTAACCCAGGCCGTCCGGGTCTATGGTCCATTCTTTGGCCAGGTCAGGAACGATTTGAAGATCCGGATTGATGGTCAGCAGGCCCCCGAAAACCTCCAGGATGTAGCGGGATGATCTGACGTCACCGGCCTGATGAGGGTCCAAAGTGGGCGGGTCACTGCCGAGCAGTCTCAGCACGCCGCCCTGGACCGCGTCCCCCTGGTCTTCGTGTTCCTCCTCCTCGTGTTGGACGACTGACTGCAGGGGATGTGTTGCCCTCGGCGTGGGTTCACCCGGTGCCGGTGATGTGGCCGTGGGCCGGGCTGTTGGCACCGCCGTGGCCGTTGGCGCTGGTGTGGACGTGGGCGCCAGGGTGTTTGTTGGCGCAGGGTCGGAGCCGCAGGCTGCCAGAATGCCCCCCAACAATAGTAGGCCCATAAGTAGAATGATTTTCATTTTGTCCCCCCGGAAAAACCTTCTGAGTTTAGCTCCATGCCCATGAGTTCATTTTCGACCATCTGCTGATTGGTCAGTTAATACCGCGGAATGGTCGTCGGGTTGGCTTGTACAGCAATTTCGCGAATCAGAAATCACTACCAGAATACCAACGGCTCCTTTCCCTTTCCACTGAATTTGGTCCTGGCTTGTGAGATATAATCCGCGGGCACAACCAGCTGCCAGTATCATTAACCGGATCCGAAAACGGATTCAGGCTCCTTAACCGAAATCAGGAGGCGCCCCCCATGAAAGAGATTCTGCTGGACTACACAAAGCAGTGCGGCGACGAGCCGGACAAGGGGCACAATCGCTGGCATCCCGACATCCCGCCCGCGGTGCGCGCCGACGAGGGCGAGGAGGTGGTGATGCAGACCCGCAACGCTTTCGATGGACAGATTACGCCCGACACTCAGCCGCTGGATTTATTGGCGACGAATCTGGGCCTGGTACATCCCCTGACCGGCCCGGTCTACGTCAACGGCGCCGAGCCGGGCGACCTGCTTGAGGTCAACGTTCTGAGCATCGAACCGGCGGCCTGGGGCTTCACCACCATTCTGCCCGGCTTCGGTTTCCTGCGGGACCTGTACACCGAGCCCTTCATCTGTCACTGGGAGATGCGCGATGGGTTCGCCACCTCCGAGCAGCTGCCCGGCGTGCGGGTGCCCGAGGCCTCGTTCATGGGCACCATCGGCGTGGCGCCGTCGCGGGCGCTGAGGCAGGAGATACTGCTGCGGGAGGACGAACTGCTGCGGCGAGGCGGCGCGGTTGTCGGCCCAACCCCTGATGGGGCGGTGCCAGCCCAGGAGCCCTTCGCCTCCGAGGGTCTGCGCACCATTCCGCCCCGAGAGCACGGCGGCAATGTGGACATCAAGCAGCTCACGGCTGGCACGCGGCTGATGCTGCCGGTGTTCACCGAGGGCGCTCTGTTCTCCGCCGGCGACGCTCACTACGCCCAGGGTGACTCGGAGTGCTGCGGCACGGCAATCGAGATGGACTGCACCCTGCACGTCAGTTTCCGGGTGCGCAAGGGCGAGGCAACCAGCCGGGGCATCAACTTCCCGTACTTCGAGCGCGACGACTATTTCACCAGTCCTGAGATGGCGGCGCCCCGCCGGTTCATTGCCTCGACGGGCATGTGCATCGTCGACGGCGTCAACGAGTCGGAGAATGGCACCCTGGCCTCAAGGCAGGCTCTGCTGAACATGATTCATCTGCTAATGGAGCGGGGCTGGAGCAGGGAGCAGGCCTACTGCATCTGCAGCGTGGCCGTGGACCTGAAGGTCAGCGAGGTGGTCGACGTGCCCAACTTCGTGGTCTCGGCATTCCTGCCGCTCGACATTTTCGAGTAAGGGTTTCTACGGAAAACGCGAATGTGCCCTAACGAAGGCAACCTGCCCATCTACCATGACTTGCCACCTGGTAACAAATTGAATCAGTTGATGGATTACTGTACCTATAGGGCTCTCCTGGTGCACGAGGATGAGTCCGCGCATGGGCAATCCTTCCCTGATCCTATCCTCTGCGAACTTACGCATAGTGCTCTTATCGTGAGACACTAAGACCCGGTCATTGTCTACGGCCCATTGGAGGATGACCGGGTCCGGTGTCCGATCCAATCCTATGTCCCTAACATGGACGGCATCAATGCCGGGAAGATGCCTCCTCAGTTGCACAAGTAATTCAGGGTTTGTATCTTCGTCGGCTAGGAGTTTCAGCACTCTTCGTTAAACCACTCTGTACCGCGGATTTCGCGATATGCCATGTAGCTCTCCTCGGATGTAATTCCTAGCTCCAGCATATCCGCCCATTCTTATCCGCACGTTCATAAGTCTCTTGAAGATGAGCATGAACCGATTTCTTGTTCCTCAAATAAAAAGCTATGACCAAGTATATGTCGGCTAGATCCAACCACGGATAGGTGTCGGCGATCATCTCTGCCGTGTAGCCCATGCGGTAGAAACCGATGATGATCTCGAGGGAAATTCTGGATTCGCACAGCCTGACAATCTGACCGCCCTCGGCCCACCGCAGCGGCACTGGCATGGCCGAAAAGTCCAGTCGAGGTTCCAGCGGTTGACGGCGGGCGATTCCAGTCTTCGTCTCTACCATGCTCGCCTCCCTAATAGTCGCTCGATTCCAAACAGCTTCCCATTGCATTCCAGTATACGCTCTGCCCCTCCTAATCTTGAATCTACACGGCCTTCAGTAGCTGGGGTATACTTGCGGCAGACTAAATTAAGCACATGAACGTAAAGGAGCATACTTATGCAGTTTGGACTTTTGTACGAAATGCAGCGTCCTTATGACGACGAAATCGACTGGTATGCGCTGTACCAGGAAACCCTGGAACAGTGTGAGCTTGCCGATCAGGTCGGTTTCGACAACCTGTGGTTCGTTGAGCATCACTTCCTCTATGGTTTCTCCGGATCTCCTTGTCCCGAGGTGATGTTCGGGGCGCTGTCGCAGCGCACCAAGAACATTCGTATCGGGTTCGGCGTGTCCATCCTGCCCAACCATCACCCCGTCCGCATTGCCGAGAGGGCTGCAATGGTGGACCAGCTCACCGGCGGGCGCGTGGAGTTCGGCACCGGCCGCTCCAACGCCTACGAGCAGCTGGGCCAGGGCATCGACCCCCGCGAGACCCGCGATCGCTGGGACGAGGCCATCAGGATGATCCCGCAGGTCTGGCAGACGTCGGGGGAGTTCGAGTGGGAGGGCGGTTTCTGGAACGTGCCGCCCCGCCGCGTGCTGCCTCAGCCCTTCCAGAAGCCGCATCCCAGGATGTACCTGGCCTGCACCCAGACCGAGAGCTTCCGCCTGGCTGCCCAGAAGGGCATCGGCGTGCTGTCGTCGGCATCCTACGCCGTCGACGTGCTGGCCAACCACGTCAAGGTCTACCGCGACGCCATCAAGGACGCGGATCCCGTGGGCGCCGAGATCAACGACTTCTGGGGCAACAACGTCCACTCCTTCTGCGCCAAGGACGACCAGGCCGCCAAGGAGCTGTGCGCCGAGTCCATGAAGACCTTCTTCGGACCGGACAAGCCCTACATCGCCGGTCGCATCGGCGCCTACGAGGAACTGCTGGAGGCTTGGGGAGGCGTGCCGGATCACCTGCAGGCCGACTTCGGGCGCTGGCTCCGCCAGTCTGACGAGGCCCACCAGGCCCAGGCCGCCGAGGCCGGCATCTCCCTGGACAGTGGGCCGGGAGCGGCGCGCGCCGCCGTGGCACAGCTGGATGCCAACACTCTGGCCGACCGAGGCGTCATCATCGCGGGCGATCCTGAAAGCTGCATCAAGACCATCAAGACCTACGAAGACATCGGCGTCGACCAGGTCATGCTGATCATGCAGACCGAGACCATCCCCCACGAAAAGGTAATGGAGTCCATCGAGCTTTACGGGAAAGAGGTCATTCCGGCCTTCCGCAACGGCGGCAACGGCAAGTAATACCGCCGTTTTAGCTGGACAGGAGTAGGGGCGCACATTAGTGCGCCCCATTTCTATTCATGAACGAGCCAATTCCCCATTACGACCATTTCTCCCTGGAGTTCTACCGGGAGCGAGCATCCGAGTACGCTGCGCTGCGGCAGGTGTTCACCAACCGTTCCCACCCTGCGTTTGGCGAGGACCGCGACCTGTATCGTAGATTGGCAGAGCTGGCGACCCCCGGCCCAGGGCTGGACGCAGGCTGCGGAGCGGGTGCGCTTGAGATGTCCTACCTTGAGGAGCTGGGGTTCCGGATGATTGGCATGGACGCGGTGGAGGAGAACGTCTTTGTCGCCCGCGAACTGCGTCCCGAGTTGGCCGATCGGATCAGGGTCGCCGACCTACGCGACGTCCTGCCCTTTGACGACTCCAGTTTCGAGGTACTGGTGTGCAATGCCGTGATCCAGCACATCCTGCCCGATGTCGTATTCGGTAGGGTACTGCCCGAGTTCGCGCGGGTGCTTCGACCCGGCGGCGTGCTGCAACTGATGTTCAAGCCGGGGCGCGGTGAAGAAACAGTGGTTGACGGCGCATACGGGGAAAACGGCGTTCTACGCAGCTACCAGTTGTATGACGAGCAGGAACTGCTGGAGGCCATCGGTACACTCGGCCTGCAGCTGATCGAGGATGACACCGACGGCAAGCTAGGCGGCCTGATCTATTTCGACGACAACAAGCCCATTCGGCACTGCATCTTCTAGGCCGCAAGGGGTGAAAAAACGTTCCATATTTGGGTAATGCAAGTAGGGGCGGGTTTCAAACCCGCCCCTACTTGCTGCAAATCACCTGAATCGAAACGATGCCTTTACTCCTAGCCGCCTTTGGCCCCCGCGATGTCCCGCCTCATGAAAAGGGTGAAGGCTGCGGCAGAGAGTACCGTGATATATATGGTGATGATGATGAAGCCGTGGGCCATGTCAGATATGCCGCCGATGGTTGCGATGCTGCCGTCATTATTGGTTGGGACACCCTGCCAGGCACTGACGTTCGGGCTCAACAGGAAAGCGTGAACTTTGTCGGACCAGCTGAAGATCGACAGGATGGGGGCAAGGATTATCCCCTCTCCTATGTAATAGCCCATTGATAGCCCGATGCCGACGCCGTTGGAGCCAGTGAGCACCACCAGGAACAATGCCAGCGTGATATAGGGCAAAAAGGCATAGAGCATCCTGCCGTACAGGGCCAGCAGGTCGACCGCTGAAATGTCGCTGTAGGGTTCGACGCCCTCGGAGGGAGTGAGGACTGCCTCGGCTATGAATCCGCTGATCGTTACGCCGATGCACATCACGATCATCAGCGCCGCAGTGAACAGGACCACCACCGCCACCTTGGACATCAAGAACTGCCAGCGTCCCGCACCCTTGCTCAATACAGGTCGAAGTGTGCCCCACCCGTATTCCCCGCCGACCACCACAGAAGCCAGGATCACCGCGACGAAGGGGCCGAAAAACGACGCGAATCCCAACCCGTTGGCGATGTTCTCCGATGTGGACTGGTAGGACAGATCATCGCTGAACACGGCTACCAGCCAGAAAATCAGCTGCTGAAGCACCATCACGAAGCCCAGCACGATCCACGGCACCCATCGCCGGCGCAGCTTGAACCACTCCCACCGCGTCAGCTGGGCGACCTGCATTGCCATGGTCATCGGGCCACCTCCCCGAGAGCCTCAGCCTCGTCGGTAACGTCGAGGAAATACTGTTCCAGCGAGATCTGTGCCGGTGTCATTTCGGCAACGTAGACCTCGTTGCGGCTGAGGGCGGCGGTTATTTCCCAGGACCGGTCCGCCTCGACACCTGCCACCAGGAAGCCGTTGTCCGCGCTCACGCCGTCCACCCATGCCAGGGCGCTCAGAATCTCCCAGGCCTTGCGGTCGTCGGTGGTGCGCAGCCGGACCTGTGGACTGCCGCGTTCCTGCAGGAGCTCGGCCACGTCGCCTTGGGCGATGAGCCTGCCGTGGGACAGGATGGCCACGCTGTCGCAGACCTGCTCCACCTCGTTCAGCAGGTGGCTGGAGAGGATGACGGTGCGGTCATCTCTGGCCAACCCGCGAATCAGGTCGCGCACCTCCGCCATGCCCGCGGGGTCCATGCCATTGGTCGGCTCGTCGAGCACCAGCAACTCCGGGTCGCCCAGCAGGGTATACGCCAGGCCCAGGCGCTGTTTCATGCCCAGCGAGTAGGTCTGGAACTTGTCGCCGCCCCTTCCGCCCAGACCCACCTGCTCCAGCAGGGAGTCCAGCTCGGCGGCATCGCCGCGACCCGAAATGCCCTGGAAGTAGGCCAAGTTGTTGCGTCCGGAGAGGTAGGGATAGAAGGTGGGAGTCTCGATGAGTGCCCCTATGCGGTGCAGCTCTTTGTCGAGGCCACCCTGTTCCGGGGAGTTGCCGAAAAGGGTGAAGCTGCCTGCCGTGGGGCGTACCAGCCCCAACAGCATGCTCATCAGCGTTGTCTTGCCCGACCCGTTGGGACCCAGCAGTCCGTATATCCGGCCGCGCGGTACGTCCAGGGAAAGACCGTCCACTGCCAGCACATGGCCGTACCGCTTGGTCAGCCCGTCGGTTCGGATAACCGTGTCGTTCATGGCAGCTCCCAGGATGTGACTGATACGAGCATACGCTTGTTACGGATTTCGTACAAGGAGGTTACTCTGCACCAGGTACGGGCCAATTGAGCGCTCTTTCGAGGTTGGCGAGGTACTCCGTAAAAGCAATGCGCCCGGTTGAGGTCGCTTCCACCCAGGTTCGCGGCTTGGAGTCGACGAATTCCTTGCTGGTGGCGAGAAAACCTGCCTCCTCCAGTTTGCGCAGGTGGGTGGTCAGGTTGCCGCCGGTAAGGCCGAGAGTCTTCTGGATGAAGCCGTAGGCCAGACGTCCGCTTTCCGGCTGCGCAACCAGCATGGTCATCACCCGCAGCCTGGCGGGCTGGTGGATGGTCTCGTCGAGGAATATGTCCTCGCTGGTCACGGCCGGCCGCTCCTGTGGATCCAGGCCGCGCCGAGGACTGTGACGGCCAGCATGCCCGCTCCCGTGGCCAAAGCCGCGACATCACCTCCCCAGTAGGCGGGGATGTAAAACGCCGCCGCCATGCCCACGCCAATCACGGCCAACGCCAGACGATGCATGATGCCGAACAGCACATAACCGAGGCACACTATCCCTATGGCCACAGGGGGTATTTTCTCCGCCCCGCCCTCAGACCACAAACCGGCGGCTCCGGGGATTAGAAACGCAGCCGCAGTCACAGCCATCCAGAATGCGAATACCTTGAGCCCCGCTTTGCGAGCCGTCGCATAGTCGGCATTCCGGCTGCCGGCGTGGCGTCCGATTAGAGCGCTGCCCACCATTCCTGATGCGGCGAAAACGCCCCACAGCGGACCCGGGTACCAGGGATAGTCTGAGGCGAAGCCCGGCACCAACTCTGCTATGGCGAAAATGGTGAAAAGGGAAACCGACACGAGGGCGCCCCATAGCAGCAGTATGTACTCTGTCCCCGCGAGATAGAGGGAGCTTTGAGCCTGCGCCAGGGTCGCGTGAATGTTGCGCCATCCTTCCTCGGGGGTTAACTCGGTTCGTTGCACGTTTGACCTCCTGGGCTATCCTAATCGGGACTATAATATCGCAAAGTAGTTTGTTATACAAACCATACAATAGGCACAAGCCGACTTGAACATCCAATGCTCCCGCCCGTGGCACCCGGGCAGGAACATTGGAAAGTAGTTGTCTGAACTATGATTCGCTTGATTTCGGGATTTTGCCGATGGAACCCAATCCTGCTCATCCTTAAATCCCGTGAATCCTGATTCAGACAAGATTTAAGAATGGACCGACTCTTCGATCGTCCCGTGGCAACCGGGAGGGCGCGTTGAAAAGGGCTTACAGGAACTTATAATGCGCGTGTAGATTCATACGAGCAATTGAGGAGGCAACAATGCAACTGGGAGCCATCTTTCCACAGACCGAAATTGGTGCCGACCCCGCAGGGGTGCGGGACTTCGCGCAGGCGGCCGAGGACCTGGGCTACGAGCACCTGCTGGTGTTTGACCACGTTCTGGGCGCCGACGCCAGCAAGCGAGAATCCTGGGAGCGACCGTACAGCTCGGTGGACATGTTCCACGAGCCCTTCGTGCTCTTCGGATATCTGGGCGCCATCACGCAGAAGTTGGAGTTTGTGACCGGCGTGCTCATCCTCGGCCAGCGCCAGACCGCGCTGGTGGCCAAGCAGGCCGCCGAGGTCGACGTACTCACCGGCGGGCGTCTGCGACTGGGCATCGGCGTGGGCTGGAACGAGGTTGAGTACGAGGGCCTCAGCGAGGACTTCACCAACCGTGGCCGCCGCTCCGCCGAGCAGATCGAGGTAATGCGCATGCTCTGGACCCAGGACGTGGTGGACTTCCACGGGCGCTACCACAACATCACTCACGCCGGCATCAACCCGAGGCCGACAAAGTCCATCCCCGTCTGGTTCGGCGGCGGCGCTCCGCAGGTGGTGCGGCGCATCGGGCGCATGGGCGACGGCTGGTTTCCGCAGTTCGCACCCGACGGCGAAGGCGCCGAGCGCATCGCCGAGATGCGGCAGATCGCCGTAAGCGCTGGCCGCAACCCGGATGACATCGGCATCGAGGGGCGCATCGGCATCGCCACGGACGCCCAGGACGACTGGGGCAAGCTGGCCGAGGACTGGGCCAACGTGGGTGCCACCCACCTTTCGGTCAATACCATGCGCGCCGGCCTCAAAGGCCCCGACCAGCACATCGAGGCCATCCGCCGCTTCAAGGAGACGGTTTCGGGTTAGGGGTTCTCGCAGAATTTCAGGTATCCTGACGATTCGTCCCACCAGACTTGTCTTAATTCCGAAGTGGCGCAGTGCTTGCATTGCGCCACTTCGAGTGTTGGAATAGTTGGGTGGAGTTCAGGCACTCGGGGCTTCGTAGATTTTGGGAGAGGGATGATGCCAGCCGTCTGAATCCCAGCCAAATAGAGCGCATTTCAAGCATATTGGATGACTTGGACGCGTCTGTTAGTCCAGAACAAATGACAAACCCTGGATATCGACTGCACCAACTTAGTGGCAATCGTCGCGGAGTTTGGAGCGTTCGCGATAGCGCCAATTGGAGGATCACCTTCCGGTTCGACAGAGGCGAAGCGGTTGATATTGATCTTGAGGACTACCATCAGGGGTCTTATGACAGCTAAGAATCCCACACATCCGTCGGTAAGCCTCCATGTCGGCTTGGAGGAATTAGGGTGGAGCGTAGACGAATTTGCGGATAATTTGGGTGTGAGCAGGGAAACTGTGGCACAACTGCTTGCCGGCCAATGTGGTATAACTCCTGCCGTGGCCTTGGCGTTGGAGCGCGTCGGGTGGAGCGATGCTGAATTTTGGATGCGCCGTCAGGCGAAATATGACCTAGCCCAAGCCCGCCGGGAGATGGAAGCGAAGACTGGTGCGGCCGATTAGATCGGATGTAACTACAGAATTCAGGGACTCAGCTTGAAGTCGCCCGGTCTATTTGACCGGCAGCGCGCTACTGCTCCTGACGCCGCCGATGGCAATCACGCCCGTCGCGCTAACCCCGGCGATGGCAACGACCCCTACTGCATTCACCCCGCCAATGGCCACCAGCCCCATGGCGTTGAGCACGCTGAGGGCCGCGATGCCAAAGGAGTTCCAGACCCCCGCAGCGACGATGCCGATGGCGTTCTGGCCGACGGCAATGATGCCGACGTCGGCCCATCCGAGGACGGGGAGTTTCCGCGAATCGGTGCTGTCCTGCGAAATGCTCCTCCCCTTTACCGGCAAAATTTCAGGCTACAGCTGCGTTCGGAACAGGCGCGCAACCCGGTCCAGAATTCGGTTGCCTACCTCGTACTTGGTAAGGAGGGGCAGTTCCTCAACGTTCATTTCGCGGTCGATGAGCGTCACTCGGTTGGTATCGGTGCCGAAACCGCTGCCCTCGCTGGTGATGTCGTTGGCGGCAATGAGGTCGAGGGACTTGGAGGCGACCTTGCTACGCGCGTTCTCGACCAGGTTCTGGCTCTCGGCGGCGAAGCCGACTCGCACGAAGTCACCGTGGGCCGTTGCCAGGATGTCCACGGTCTTGGCGAGCGGGATGGTCAGATCGTCGTCGGACTTCTTGATCTTCTGGTCGGCAGCGGACAGGGGACGGTAGTCGGCGACGGCGGCGGCCATTATCAGCGCATCGGCATCGCCGGTCCGGGCCAGCACCGCGTCGCACATCTGCTGGGCCGTGCTGACCGGCACCACCTCCACCAGCGGCGGATTGGGCAACCCCTTGGCCGCTGAGACCAGCACCACGTTGGCTCCGCGGTCGCGGGCGGCTTCGGCCACGGCGTAGCCCATCTTGCCCGAGGAGTGGTTGGTGATGACCCGCACCGGGTCGATGGGCTCGGCTGTGCCGCCAGCGCTGACTATGATGGTGCGACCCTTGAGGTCTCCCTCGCGGCCCAGTGTGTAGGCGATGTAGCCCAGCAGGTCCGGCGTTTCCAGCAGGCGGCCCCAGCCAACGAGGCCTGAGGCCAGGCGTCCCTGTCCCGGCCCGGCGATGACCGCTCCGCGAATTCGCAGCCGCTCCAAATTCTCCTGCGTGGCGGGATGCTCGAACATGTCGGCGTCCATGGCCGGGGCAACCATCAGCGGCGCCTTGGAGGCCACCACGGTGGTCGTCAGCGGGTCGTCGGCCAAGCCCATGGCCAGCTTGGCGATGGTGTGAACAGTGGCGGGCGCGACCACAATGACGTCGGCCCGGCGGGCCAGCTCCACGTGCTCAACGGCATACTCGGAGTCGGCGTCGAAGGCATCGGTTACCACCGGGCGATGGGTCAGACTGCGGAAGGCCAGCGGGGTGACGAACTGCGTGGCCCCATGGGTCATGATTGTGTCGACCAGCGCGCCCGCCTGGGTCAGCTTGCTGGCCAAGTCCAGGGCCTTGTAGCAGGCGATGCTGCCGGTAACGCCCAGTACAACGCGCTTGCCGCTTAACACGACGGCACCCCCCTCTGGCCTAGTCCGGGTTCTGGTTCAGATCGTAGATGTTGCGCAGGCCGATGAGGGTCAGGTTTGGATTGATGTGGTCGAAGATACCCGTCTCGCGGGAAATGACATCGGCCAGCCCCCCGGTGGCGACGATGGTGGCAAAGCCACCCAGCTCTCCCTTGATGCGCCCGGCCAGACCCTTGACCAGCTCGGCATATCCCAGGACCAGCCCGGCCTGCAGCGCTGCCGTCGTGTTCTGGCCGATGGCCGATGGCGGGGGCGTCAGCTCGATGCGCCGCAGCTGTGACGTGTTCAGGAACAGCGCCTCAGCCGCCACGCTGATGCCCGGGGCGATTGCGCCGCCGAGGTACACGCCCTCGGAGGAAATAACGTCGAACACCGTCGCCGTGCCGAAATCCACGATGATGGTCGGGTAACCGTACAGGTGCTTGGCGGCCACCGCGTCGGCTATGCGGTCGGCCCCTACGTCCCGGGGATTGTCGTAGGCAATCTGCAGGCCGGTCCTCACAGCGCCCGTCACCGTCAGTGGGGAGACTCCGAAGTAGGTTGACGACACCTCTTCGAACACACCGGTCAGGGGCGGCACCACGCTGCACATCGAGACTGCGTTGATTTCCTCATGCCGCACTCCGTTCAGCTGCAGCAGACTGGTCAGCAGCAGGCCGTATTCGTCCGCGGAGCGACGGGAGTCCGTAGCCGCGCGCATGGTGGTGACCAGTCCGGAATCTCCGAATACGCCGATGGTCACCATGGTATTTCCTATGTCTAAAGCCAGGAGCATGCTTGCATATTCCGAATTACTGAGTGGGACCATCTGCCAGGGTCAAGAATCGGGCCTGAAGAACAGCACCGGTTCAATATTGGGTGAAATTATATGCCACCGCTGAAACGGTGGGCAAACAGCGCCTGAGCCAGACTGTGGGGATCCACAGGTTCCCGGTGTGCCCGGTAGAGACACCCTGACGATTGTGGAGCCATTGTCTGAATCAGGATTCACAGGATTCTGGGATTTTCAGGATGTTCCACAATCCTGCTTATCCTTTAATCCTGCAAATCCTGATTCAGAGGAATCTTTTAGCGCAGAACTTTGCGATTGATCAGGAAGAGAGACTCGCTGTTTTGGACATCTCGGGGGTTGATGGCTATAGTTTCCTGCTGGCGCTTCAGGATTATTTCGGAAACCGTATCAAGGAATGGGCAGGGACTCTCACCATTACCGGCAGGGCCTCCGAGAGGTGATTGGCCGGGCAAATGCAAGGCACGGCGCCAGCGGATTCGCGACCACCATGGCTGAAAGAGGAATGGCAAAATAGAAACGCAAGCGACTCAGGCAAACGTTAGGGAAACGCACAAGGCTCTGTTTCTTGCATGCCTTTTCATCAGTGTCTTCGGCGCCATGAACGCGACGCTGATGATCCCGGCTCTACTGGTCGAGATATCCGATGATATGCAGATCTCGGTGGCAGTGGCCGGGCAGTTGGCCACCGCCACGTTTGCGGCCTGGAGTGTATCGGTCTTTTCCGTGGGCCCATTGTCCGATTCCTTTGGTCGTCGCCCCATTGCCCTTGCCGGGTTGCTGCTCCTGGTGGGGTCCCTGATCGGATCTGCGTTCGCCCCCAACTTCGAGACGCTCATGGCGCTGAGGGTCTTGAGCGGTCTGGGCGGGGGAACACTGCCTCCAACCTTCGTGGGCGCGATTTCCGATGTCATTTCCCCGGAAAGGCGGGCTCGGACGGTCGGCTCACTGCTGGCCGTTGGGCAGCTGGCATCGGTGGTCAGCGTGCCGGCTGTGGCCGTGCTGGCCGACTGGGGAGGATGGCAATTTGCGTTCATCGCCTCGGGAATCCTGAGCGCAATGGGCCTTGTCGCAGTTTGGCTGTGGTTGCCGAGGGACAGTGGGGAAAGGGTTCGCAACCTCGTCATATTCTCCCGTTACTGGTCTCTCTTTGCCTTGGGGTTTTTCCAGGTGGCCCTGACGGTCAGTCTCGCCCACCGCATCGTCTTCTGGGCTACGGTCAGCTTCTTCGTCGCCTATATGATCCACACTTACGACGTGAGCCTGCGGTTCGTGGCCTTGCCGCTGGCAATAATAGCGATGGGCCAGGTGGTGGGAAGTTACGCAGGCGGGGTCGTGGCCGGGAGCCGGCACCGTCCTGCCTTGATTGTCGCGACCTGCGCCAGTGGGGGCGCCTGCGGGTTCTTGTTCTTCGCTTTCGAGTTCCACCTCTGGGCGGCTGTGGCACTGGCAACCCTGGGAACAGGCTTGCTGAGCGTTATTTTCCCCACCCTTATCGCCGCCAGCACCGAGCATTCGGGAGAGTCCAAGTCCACCGGGGTGGGCATGATGGGCCTGACAAACCAGATGGGTGGCGTATTCGGGGCCGCCATTGCCGGAGGACTCCTGGCGACCACGGGCTACGGTGGGATAGCGTACCTGTGCCTCGGAGCAACCGCCGTGAGTGTCCTTACTGCCCTTCTGTTTGCGAGGCAGTTGCGCATTAACATCCGGTAAATTTCCGGGACTTTGCGATTCCCAACGTGACCCGCGCGATTCCCCGCGCCATTCGCGAAGGAATCATTCTCTCGGGTGGTTCTCAATGGAGTATAATCAGGCGGCGCGCGGCGAGGTTCGCGCAGTCTAGTGGATCGACCTGAAAGCCCTTTTCGTCCGCAAAAAAGGTGGGAGACATTACAGGAATGAGTAGCAAGTTTCTGGAACGGCTTGATGAGATTCGAGAGGGAGCGCCGCCTCGCCTGGGATTTGGCACTTCGCGCCCCCCTAAATTGCCCGGTCTGGGCTTGGTCGTAACGACCGATGGAGGGAAGGATGGCGCTGCTGCGGCCGCAGGCCTGGGGCCCGACGCCGTGATAGTTTCAGGATCCTCCGCCGGGCAGGCGAGTGAAGTCGGCGAGGCCGCCTCGGGAGTCAACTGGGGTGTCCGGTCGGATGCGCTGACGGCAACGGATGCCGGTTCCTGGCGGGAGGCGGGTGCCGACCTGCTGGTGTTTTCGCTGTCGGGCACCGCGCTGGCAGCAGTGACGTCAAAGGACGCCGCGCGAGTGCTGGCAGTGGATACCGGCTCATCTCCCGAGGAACTGCGCGACATCAATCCGCTGCCGGTGGACGCGGTGCTGGTATCGCTTCCCGGCGACCCGGCCGGCTGGACGCTGCAGGATATGGCGGGCCTGGCCAAGGTCAGCGGGCGCGTGGGCAAGCACCTCTTGGCCGAGGTCTCGGGCGCTCCCGATGGAGATACGCTGGAGGCCCTGCGCAACTCCGGTGTTGCCGGTCTGGTGATCGACCTGTCGCTCGGAGAGGAGGCCATCAACGGCCTCAAGGATTCCCTGCTGAACATGTCCCGCCCCGGCGCGGAGGGCCGCAGCCGGTCCAACGCCATCCTGCCCGGCTCGGTCTATGCCGACCGGCGACCCGCAGCGCCGGAACCTGATCCGGACGACGATTAGCGAGGGTCTGATGACCGAAGCGCACCACCCGGACAATGAGCCAGAACCGGATAACGGCCAGCATGAACACGTCCACGAAGTGCATGAGCATTACGGGATACTGCCTGCCGATGGCATCGAGGACCTGACCGACAAGCTGACCGGGTTCATGAACGAAATTGAGCTGGGCGGTCTGTCGGACATCATCGGACAGGTGCTGGACGACTTTCTTGACCAGTGCGGCTGCATGCCGGAGGACCTGACCGTGCGGGATGCTTTCGAGCAGATTTCGCGTGGCCAGTTGGCTGTGACCCTGGCCTACCAGCTGGGACGCCTCGAAGGGCGTTCGCCGCAGCTGGTGGATAATCTTGTGGCCCGGGCGATAGAGACCCACGGCTTCCAACCGGTCGAGGAGTCCAACGAGATTACGGACTCGGACATTGAGGACCCCAGGGTTCGGGTCTATCCCAGGATGCGCCGAATGGAATATGTGGAACCGCAAATCCTGCAGGTGCAGCCAAGACCTGACGGCGGCGAACGGAGCTAAACGCAGAGTACGCCGAGAGCGCAGAGGAGATCCAGGAAAACTCGGCGTTCTCTGTGCCCTCGGCGTTTAACTTAATGCCAACGAGGGATGACCGATGACGACTTCCGCACCCACCTATGACCTGCTGCTCAGCGGCGGCACCCTGCTCGATCCGGGCCAGGGGATCAACGACCGTCGGGACGTTGCGTTCAAGGACGGTCTGGTTGCTGCCGTCGCCGAGAGAATTGATGCCGCCCAGGCCGACAGGACCGTGGACGTCTCGGGCAAGCTGGTCACGCCGGGGCTGATCGACCTGCACGGCCACTTCTACCACGGCGGCAACCCGACCTCGGTGAATCCTGACGAGATTTGCCTTTCTTCGGGTACGACGACGGGCGTGGACGCGGGTAGCGCCGGGTTCCTGAACTACCAGGCCATGCGGGACTACGTTTTTCCGGCTCACCGCACCCGGCTGCTGGCGTTCCTGCACGTCGGCGGCGTTGGCCTGGCGGTCAACCGCGTGCTGGGGGGCGGGTTGCACGATATGCGGGTTATCGACGTCGATGAAACCGCCAACCACATCAAGCAGAATCCCGGATTCTGCTTTGGGGTCAAAGTCCGCATGCACGTAAACGCCGTGGCGTACTGGAACGCCCACGAGGCCATGCGGGCGGCCCGAGCCGTGGCCGACAAGTCGGGCACGAAACTCATGGTGCACGTCAGCGGCACGCCCATCCCGCTGCCTGACGTTCTGGAATTTCTGGGGCCCGGAGACATTTCGACCCACGCGTTCAACGGCCACCCGGAGAACATGCTGGACCGGAACCTGAAAATCCGCCCCGAGGTGAAGGCCGCAGTGGACCGGGGCGTGATCATGGACCTGGCCCACGCCAGCGTGCACTGCGACGTGGAGGTCACCCGCGCCGCACTGGAGCAGGGACTGGCTCCGCATACCATCAGCACCGACATCCACGTCCCGCCGCCGGAACGCAACGTCTACCAGATGAACGATCTGGTCAGCAAGATGCATGCCATGGGCATGGGACTGGAGGACGCCATCGCCGCCTCCACCAGCACGCCGGCCAGCGTGCTGGGCCTGCAGGACGAGATCGGCTCGCTGGCCCCGGGGATGTGCGGCGACGCCGCCGTGTTCGACCAGCGGGAGGGCCACTTCGTCTGGATGGACTCGGTGGGCAACCTGCAGCGGGGCTCAATGCGCCTGGACACCTACGCTGCCGTACGCGCCGGTCAGGTGGCTTGGCTGGAGGGCCAACTTGTCGAAATGGGCAACTGCTGAGGTTTAACCCCGGACCTGAGCGGGACTGGGTAACGGACCCTGAGAGGGTGTCTGAATTTTCATTTCGGCTGCGTGACAAACCAGGTTGCATTGGGCGTGGCGTTCAACGTCACGGAGGGGTGGTCGGCCAATTCGAACGTGAATTCCACTGTCTCTCCCATCGGGAACAGCGAGCGGTCCACCGCCACCATAATCATTGGGGCGTACAGGTAGGCATATTCACGCCCCTGCGCGTCGTCGTCAAGGGCCAGCAGTACGGTGACGCGGTCGCCTCTGATTAAGACGTCGGTGACTGACAGCGGGTCTCCCCTTACCGGACGCCAGACGTAATAGGCAGCCAGCAACACTGACGTTTCGAAGTCAATGCGCCCCAGCGTCGTAGCATTGCCGCGACTTACTTTGCTGATGTACCCATCCTCGAAAGAGTCCAGTTCGTCCTCGCTGACTATTACGAACGCCCGTAGCTCCTCCGAGAAAGCCCCGTGTTCCTGCCAGTTTTGCGGGGAAATCCAGCCGCTGTTGACGTAACGGAACGTGGGTTGCAGATCAGTGGACCTGAGGGCGGGCGGGCTGCCCCAGTCTCCGGCCCAGGCGAAAAACACCGCCACGAGGGCCAGGGTTACGCCGACCATCGCCAACAGGCGGGTGGAGGGTAGGCGCATGCGGGCCGCGGGAATGGCGGCAGTCTGTTGTTCCTCTGAGAATTCCATAGATAAGGGTCAATCATACCAAAGCGGGGAAAGAGTTCCCCGCTGATGGATGCGTCTTCCTGTCGGAATCCATGAAAAAACGGCCCTTTACAAAAGGGCCGCTCATTGAATACGCGTGCGACTCAAATCGACGACGTGTACTAGCCGGGGTTGTGTCGGGTAACCAACTCGGCAACGCGGGGGTCGATGTTACCGATCTCTACGCCGCCATCCACCCGGGCCACTCCCAGGTGAGCGTCACGCTGGATTTCCTCCCAATCGGGCTCAAGTTCGTATTGGTCTCGAAGTTCGTCGAAAAGAGAGTCTAACGACTGTTTATCAAACATGGCAGTTCGAAAACATCCTCCTATAGAAATGCCGTTTTCATGCGGCCTGCCCCAGGTTCGGCAGGCCTTGCAGGCCCCAACCGAAATGGCGTCAATGCCACTATTCGAGTTTCGGCTACTCACCTTCCATCGCGGTGATGTGCGGGGGCTCTCTCCACGATGAAGGCGAAAGCTAGTCTACTCAATCTGGTGTTCTCTGACAAGTCTGTGGAAGACTATCACTCCCGCAGGTCCATCAGGACAGCGGCGACCCGTGCCTTCGTTGTTGATACAGGTAAAGGATGCCGATGGAGACCGGGATGGCAACCACTATCCCCGCCATCAGGCCGACCATCACCCACGGTCCAAGACCGATGATCTCATCCATCTGGTCCTTGAGCCAGTGGATCAGCTCCGGATCGGCGGCGTCGCCCTGGTGGAGCAGGATCGAGCCGAGAATCTGCCCGAGACTAGGCATCGACCACCCAGACCGTGCGAGGCTGCTGATACCGGGCCGAGTACTTTTTCTCGCGGATGCTGAACGCCGATATGGCGGCCAGTCCCAGCAGGGATCCGATGATCGCGAATGGGAGCGTGTAGGAACCGGTCACGTCGTACAACCACCCGGCCAGGGTGACGCTTACAAAGCCGCCCACCTGGTGGAACAGGAAACTGATTCCCGAAATCGTCCCCAGGGCCCGGAGACCGTAGACCTCTGCGGTCAGCGATGACGTCAGTGGCAGCGTGGCTACCCACGAGAACCCGGCGATGCCCGCGAAGATCCAAAGGCCGACTATATTCCAGTTCACGGCAATTCCGCCAATGGCCATCACGCCCATCACCGGGGTAAGCAGCAACAGCAGATATGCCAGTCCCCGCGATATGTAGACCAGGGTCAACCAGTTCTTGGTGCCGCCAACCTTGTCGGAGAGGTAGCCCGCGGCTGTTGCGCCCACGATATTGAGTCCGTTCATCACGGCGAATATCAGCGCGGCCGTGCCGCCCGAGGCCCCCCTGTCCATGGCGTAGGGAATGAAATGTACCGAAAGGATGAAGGTGGTCGCTCCGCAAACGAAATAGGCTCCCGACATCTGCCAGAAGGGCGCTGACTTGAGCGACTCTTTCCAGGAAGTCACTTCCAGTGGCCCCGGTACCCGCTCCTGCTGATTGCCCGGGTCTTGCTGATCCGGTTCCTCGTCTCCGTCTGGTAGCAGGTTCATCTTGGCCGGATTGTCTCGGATGAACATCCATCCCACGGGCAAGGTGACAAGGATCACGGCTCCCAGGCCGAGCCACGCAATCCTCCAGCTGTCTGTGGCAGTCATGAGGAAATAGGCAAAAGGCACCATCACCAGCCCGCCCAGGGACAGTGCCGTGGAGTTAAGCCCGATTACGGTCGCTCGCTTTCGCCGGAACCAACGGGACAGAAGCGCGGAGGTGTTGGTCAGCGACAGGCCTCCCTGTGCCAATGAGGCCATTACGCCGAAGACGAAAATGAGGAATAGAATGTGCATGGTGAGCGCGAGGGACATGGTGATCAGGCCCAGCAACAGAGCGGAAATGAGGACGAGATTGCGGCCACCGGTACGGTCGAATATCTGCCCCATGAATGGCTGGATTATCCCGTTGAGCAAAACCCCCACGGAAAAAGCGGTGGAGATGATAAGGCGATTCCAGCCGAATTCCTCGGTCATTGGATCGATGAATACGCCGAACCCGTTGCGCGCGCCGGCAGCGGCGAATCCGATGAACACCGCCGCGAAAACGACGTACCAACCGAAGAAAATGGGGCGCTTAACGGGGGGTTGAGCGCTCATGTCTGCACCGCTCCCTATGGCAGGACAACGTACGGGACGAAACCGCCATCATCATACACCCACCGGCAACGGCTGAACTACGGAGTCACTGGACGGGTGAGGCCCCTTAAATTGTCCCTCTGTTTGGAGGATCGGGGTCGAAATCGGGTATTTCGCCGGCTTGCCGCAGAGTGAGAAAACGCCCTCACCCTAACCCTCTCCCTCAGGGAGAGGGAACAACTAATAGGCCCTGGTCAGTGGTGCCGCCCTGATTGACCCTCGAATCCGGCGGTGCCTACACTGTGTCCTACGAAATCGGGGTTAAACGAGGTTTAGCAAATGGCATTCAAACTGGTGATCTGTCCTCCCAACTACCAGGAACACTGGCCGGAACTGCTGCGCCAGGAGATTCCTGACATCGACGTGCATCTCTGCCCCACAGTCGGCGAGGCAATGGAGGTCATTGGCGAC
Source organism: Dehalococcoidia bacterium (assembly GCA_965207865.1). Classification (GTDB taxonomy): domain Bacteria; phylum Chloroflexota; class Dehalococcoidia; order Lucifugimonadales; family UBA3495; genus VXOI01. The sequence goes on along the minus strand of CBDBNP010000006.1, from coordinate 567,383 downwards.
GCTGACGCAGCCTTCGGCGACATCGTCCCGGAGCTGCTGGAACGGGCGGGAAAACTCCGATGGGTCTCGTGTCCCCAGGCCGGACCTCGCGCCGGGTATTACACCCGGGCACTGGTCGAGAGCGACGTGGTGGTCACCAACACCAGGGAGATTTACAACGACCATATCAGCGCTCACATCATGGCCTTCCTGCTGGCCTTTGCCCGCGGGTTCCAGGTCTATATCCCGCAGCAGGTGGAGGGAGTCTGGCGCCAGGGATACCCGACCATCTACCTGCCCGAAGCCACGGCAGTGGTGGTGGGCGTCGGCGGCATCGGCGGCGAGACTGCCCGGCTGTGCTCCGAGTTCGGGATGACCGTGCTGGGTGTCGATCCCAGGCTGACCGAACCCACGGCAGGCTTGGCCGAACTGCACCGTCCCGAGGACCTGCTGGACGTGCTGCCACGGGCCGACTTCGTCCTCGTAACCGTACCGGAGACGCCGGAAACCCAGGGGATGTTCACCCGGACGCAGTTCCGGGCGATGAAGGAGACGGCTTTCTTCATCAACATCGGCAGGGGCGCTACGACGGTGCTGGATGATCTCGTGGAGGCGTTGCGAGCCGGGGAGATCGCGGGCGCCGGGCTGGACGTGTTCCAGGTCGAACCGCTGTCCGAGGGGCATCCCCTGTGGACCTCGCCGGGGGTGTTGATCACTCCCCACGTGGCCGGGGTTGGCCCGTATCTCGACGACCGGCGCACAGAGCTGTTCATCGACAATTGCAAGCGATTCAACGAGGGACGAATGCTCCGCAACGTGGTCGACAAAGCCAACTGGTTCTAGGTGAGGGTCTTCCTCGGATAGCTTGCGATGTGGTCTTCAGTAACTGGGTATTGTCCTCAAATGCTATGGGACGAAGACCACTCACCATCCCGACAAGGTCGCAATAGCATTCCTGTGTCTTTCGCGATGACGGGAGACAAGGTCCACACTGCGGCCAGGCGCCCGGTTTCGCCGCTGCCCCTCACTTGGGCCAACTCCAGTGGTGAATCGCGGCGTTCGCTGTCACGATGAGGGCCAGGCCCAATCCGAGGAGTGGCCAGTGGACCACTCCAGAAATGCCCAGTCCGGCCAATAGCAACAATGACCAGCCGGGTTGCAGGTACCCCAGAGCGTTAACCGCTGGCCTCAGTCCACTCCCATTGGCCAATGCCCAGAGGATCGTGCCTGCCAGCACGGCAAGCCCCATGAGCATCATAATCCCGAATTCGGTTGCGGACGGCATTCCCTGGGGAATCGACAACAGCAGGAAGAACGGCGCCGTAACGCCCTGCGCCAGGGCCAGTACCAGCATCGAGCCGTACCAGACCATGTCGGGTCCGTTCCCCAGTCCCGCCCAATACCAGTCCACGGCCAGGTTTTCGCCAAGTCGGAGGGACGAGACGACGAGCCCGCCACTAACCACCGCGCCCAGGGCCAGCGCCGTCCCGATAACGACATGCCACCAGTGCGCATCGACTTCGATGGCGACGCCCTCCGACCACATCACCAGGATCACACCGGCAGCGGCGAGCAGGAGTGCACCGCCCTGGCGCCACGTAATCCACCCGGTGGTCAGAAGCGAGAGGACCACGACGTTCGCTGCGGGAGTCATCGCCGTAATCGCCGTGGAAAGTGAAATGTCCACGTATCGGTAGGACAGGCTGAACAGCACGATGTCCACCGTGGTCAGAAGAACGAGGGCCAGTAGCCTTCGCTCTCTCCAGACTGTGTGAGCTGCGGCCTGGAGGCCGGCCCGTGAAAAAAGAGAAGGAAAGGAGAGCGCCAGAAAGAGCAGGATCCCGATCGAAAATGTAAGCCTTGCGACCCCGTTCAGGAGGAGCGGATTTTCCCAGCCGTGAGCGTAGTAATTGAGTGTGGGAACAACCGCATAAGCCAAGGTGGCGGCGACCATCAAAATGGTCGCCCACACCGGTGTCCTCGCCAACCCCGCCACACCCATGGTTGTCATAAGAAACTATCTTAAGACCAGGGCTTGCTTTCCCAGCGCCTATCTCTACACAACCCTTTCACCCCCACCTTGGCCCTCCCCATTGAAGGGGAGGAACTCTTGAGATAGCTTCTAAGTAGTTACGAATCTCGTATCCCGATGGAAATTGGCACAGCCCGGCCGCATCCGATAACCTCGGCTGATGTCCGTGGTTGCTGGAGAGAGTCAATTGCCATCGGGAAATGGAGAGGCCTCTGCAATTTAGTCCCGCAGCGCCGCGGCGTCGTGGGCGGCGCTGGTGCCAGCCAGCTTGCCGAAGACCATGCCGGCGCTGAGGCCGGAACCGCCGGGGTAGTTGTGGTAGAACAGCCCGCCAACCATCTCCCCAGCGGCGTAAAGGCCGGGGATCGGCTCCAGGCTGGTGTTCAGCACGCGCCCCCGGTTGTCGATTCGGACCCCGCCGAAGGTGAACGAGATGCCGCAGGTTACGGCGTAGCCCAGGTAGGGCGGCGTGTCGATGGGCTGGGCCCAGTTGGTCTTGTCGGGGCTCAGGCCCACGGTGCGGCGGCCGTCCTTGACCGTCGGGTTGTAGGGGATGTCGGTCTGCACGGCGGCGTTGTAGTTCTTGATTTCCGCAGCTAGACCGTCTGGGTCGATGTCCAGGCGGCGAGCCAGCTCCTCTATGGTGTCGGCCTGGGCCATCGTGACCTGAGGGATGTGGTACTCGTCGCGGAGCAGGTGCTTGACCTTGTCGTCGAATATCTGGAACGCCACACCCTGCGGCTGAGTCAGCAGCGCCCGCCCGTAGGTGACGTAGGTGTAATTGCGGAAATCGTATCCCTCGTCCAGGAATCGTTCTCCGTTGACGTTCACGATGACGCCGAAGGGGTACGAGTGCTTCTGGTACAGCTCGGTGACGGTGCGATCGCCGTAGGCCGGCGCATTCAGGTCCCAGGCCACCGCGTGACAGCTGCTCCAGTGCCCGTGCGGGACGGCTCCGGCCTCCAGTGCCATGCGGATGCCGTCGCCGGTGTTGTAGGGGATGCCGCGCACCTTGACCAGCTCCCAGCCGGGCCCCAGGTAACGGCAGCGCATCTCGGCGTTTGCCTCGAATCCCCCGGCGGCCAGCACCACGGAACTGGCGTAAGCGTCCTCCGTGCCTTCGGGGCCCAGCATCCGCACGCCGTTCACCCGGCCCGTGGGATCCAGGAGCAATTCCTTGGCCTGCGTGGAGTAGCGCACCTCGATATTCTGTGCCCTGCAGACGTCGAACTGCTGGTCGGAAAGGCCCTTGCCCGCGCCCACGGCCTCCACCAGCAGACCGCCCCAGAAGCGGTACTTGTCGATGGCCTCGTCGCGGAAAGCCTGGCGCCCGTAGGACAGAACGAACCTGACGCCCTTAGAGCGCATCCACTGCATGGTGGGCAGCGATTGGCTGACCAGGATCTGCGCCAGTTCCGGATCGCTGAGACCCTGGGTGACGCGCATCATGTCGTCATAGAACTGGTCCTCAGTGTAGCTGCCAACCTCCACCGATCCCTCTTCGGTGGGGGACATGTCGGGGATGACGGTCTTGATGTCCTCCAGTCCGTCGAAGGCGAACCGGATGATGCCACCGGTAAAGTAAGTGTTGCCACCACGGAAATACTCGGGCGCTTTTTCCACCACGAGCACCGACTCGGCGGTCTCCCTGGCGGCGATGGCTGCGGAAAGGGCCGCGTTGCCGGCGCCGACCACTATGACGTCATATTCCTTGGGCATCGAAACTGGCCTCCTGTGTGCCTGCACAATTCCCCTGAGTTGCACGAAGCAAGGTCGGGGTAGAAAAACTACTCTGTCATATAATAAGCCCGACTTCCATCTATGTGAAATCAACGGGCGACCAACGCCCGCCTGTGCTGGATGGCCGGCCGTGCTGCCAATGAAATTGCTGCTCACTCTGACCGTCGCACTGTGCTTCCTGCTGTCGCTGGCCTGTGGGTCGGAAGGCGGGCCGGGAGAGCAGGTTGCCACTCCGGATCTTGGAGCGACGGTGGAGGCCGCTGTGTCTGCCGCGCTGCCCACGGATACGCCCCTTTCCACTGACACCCCGGTGCCGACGGGCACGCCGGTTCCGACGCCCACCGCAACACCTGCGCCCACGGCCACGCCTCCGCCAGTCCCAACGGCCACGCGGCGACCAACTCCCACGCGGCGTCTGACGGCCACGGCCACGGCCACACCCACAACCTCGCCAGTGGCTGTGCTGAGCGAGATGGTCAAGCAGGTCCGGCCCGCCGTGGTGCGGATTGACGGCAGGTCCGGTGGCGGTTCTGGGGCAATCTTCGAGACACAGGGCCGCACGGGATACGTCATAACCAACCAGCACGTGGTCGAGGGCGCCGCCGAGGTAAACGTCACCGTCAATGACTTGGCCACCTATCGCGGCAGGGTGTTGGGAATCGACCCGGTCCGTGACCTTGCGGTGGTCAGCATTTGCTGCGGGACGTTTCGCACGCTGCCTTTCGGCGACGCATCCGATCTGGAACCTGGGGACGAGGTGGTGGCCATCGGCTATGCACTGGGGCTGACCGGGCAGGCCAGCATTACCCGAGGCATCGTCTCTGCCATCCGTTACGACTCGGATCTTCGGAGCGATGTCATACAGACCGACGCTGCCATCAACCCCGGCAACAGCGGAGGCCCGATGCTGTCGATATCCGGCGAAATCCTGGGAATCAACACCTATCGGATATTCGAGGCGGGGTCCGGTAGGCCGGCGGAGGGGTTGGGTTTCGCCATCTCCGAGAGGACGGTCCAGGCGCAAATCCCGACGTTGAAGATAGCGCAGGCAGCCCCCACACCCACTCCAACCCGCAGGCCACAGCCCACACCGCCGGCGTGGACAGCCGGCAGCTATGGACCCGTTAGCGGGGAGTTATGGCACGATCCGGCTGACGGTTTCATTGAGGACGAATACGCCGGAGTCTCCCTCTCTGACATGATTGTTAGGGCAACTTTCGTGAATCCGTATTCTGCAGGATCCGGATCGTGGGACTACGGATTTGTTATTCGAGACAGAGGTACCGGTTCTTCCACAAGGTTCATAGATGTGGTGGTAACCAGTCGCGGTCGGTGGGAAGTATCTTCGCGGCTGAGCGGTAGCCCTCAAAGTCAGGATATTGCGGATGGGACACTCGGGAGATTTGAAACGAGCGCCTCCGGACGTAATGAACTGTGGCTTGCGGCTTTCGGGGAGCGTGGCTTGCTTTTTGTGAACGACGAGTTTGTGGCCATGGTGGACCTGTCGGACGTTGATGGACCGGGTGATGTTGCGGTGATAACCGGCGCTTTCACTGGTAATGAGGTATCTGGGGCCGTCACACGCTTCGAGGACTTCGAGATATTTCCGCTCCAGAAGGGTTACGGTCCGGGCAGCGGAAGGCTGCAGAAGGAGCCGGGTTTTATTTCAGAGCATCGCAGTGGGGTCTGGACGAACGACCTGGTCGCCGAGGCCCAGTTCTCCAGGCCCCAAGGGACGGATTGGGACTACGGGTTCATAATTCGAAATCCCATTTTCGACCGCCTGGAAGTCATCGGAGTTGATGGTGACGGATCGTGGTTCCACGATACACGCGACACCCTGGACCCCGAATACACTGAAATAGACGGCGGACGCCTGCGGGAGTCCGGCGCGTCTCATCGGAGCAGCAATCATTTGCTCGTGATGGCTTTCGGGGAAGACGGCTTGTTATTCGTCAATGGCTTCCTGGTCGCCAATCTGGATCTGACGCACAACCTGGATATTGGCTCTGTGAGCGTGATGGCCGATTATTACCTTAATCACCAGAGTTCGCCCAGTTTTTCCAACTTCAACGTTTGGACACCTCAGCCATGACGACGCCTATAGACCCACCCCAGGTCACCCGCTGCGCATGGGCCACCACGCCGCTCGGGATCGCATACCACGACGCGGAGTGGGGAGTTCCGCTCCACGACGATCGGCAGCTGTTCGAGTTCCTGCTGCTGGAGGGCGCACAGGCGGGGCTCTCGTGGGAGTTGATCCTCAACAGGCGCGAGTCCTACCGCGAGGCCTTCGACGGATTCGATCCGGCTGTCGTTGCCGACTATGGCGATGACAAGGTCTCTGACTTGCTGGCCAACCCCGGCATCGTGCGCAACCGACAGAAGGTGGCGGCCGCCATCGGCAATGCCCGCTCTTTCCTTGCGGTGCAGCAGGAGTTCGGTAGCTTCGACTCCTACATCTGGGGATTCGTGGAGGGCGCTCCCATAAGGAATGCCTGGGAGTCGCTGGACCAGGTGCCCGCCAAGACGCCGCTCTCAGAGGCGATGAGCCGGGACCTCCGCAAACGCGGTTTTCGGTTCGTCGGCCCCACCATCTGCTACGCATTCATGCAGGCTACCGGCATGGTCAACGACCACACCACCGACTGCTTCCGCCATTGCCAGGTGGGCTAACGCGGGGGTGCTACGGATTTCTCAACTGTTAAGATGCTTCCGCCACCATTGGCAACAGGGAGGTAAGGCCTTATGACGGGCGCCGAAGTCAAGGCTAGAGAATATGCCCAAGCTGCCCAGGAACTGCTCGACGAGGCTGACCGGGAATTCGGACGGTGCAATATCGGATTGACGTCGGAAAAGCTGTGGGAGGCGGCCGCCAGCGCTGTGAAGGCAGTCTGCGTGTGCCGGGGCTGGCAGCACGAGGAATACGAACATCTGAGGGATGCTGTTAAAGCATTGAAAGAGGAAAGTGGGGACGATTCACTGTATATGGGCTTCCGGATTGCATACAACGGTCAGTTGTTCATAGGAAGTCTTGATGAGGAGGAGGTGGAAACCGACATCCCCGTGGTAAGGCGATTGGTAAACAAACTATTGACCGCCACGGATCAGCAACCCGGCGGATCCGCCTAGGCAAATAGCGATGCAACAGTCGGCAGCGTTGAAGTACACCGAGATCGCCCGAAGGTTTTTGCAAGCTGCCACAGGGTATCTGAATGAAGGCGATTTGATTCAGGCGTCTGAAAAGCTCTGGGGCGCCACGGCCCATGCCATCAAAGTTTATTCATGCTCCGGGTTTGGCGGCACACAAAATACGCTCATCTGCGGCGTGCAATGAGTCAGATGAGCGAGGATACTGATGACGATTCCTGGATGGACTCTTTTCGGGTTGCATACGAGCACCACCTGAACTTTTACAGAGACGACATGACTGCCCAAGACATTGAGGACGACCGTATGATTGTCACCGGATTCGTGGACCGGCTGCTTGCTGCTATGTGGGACGGTGACAGATAGCCAAGCACGGATAACCTGCGATAAGCTGACATAACATGTTGCCGTAACTGCTTCTTGACTAGTAATATAGCCATAATTCAAAAATTGCCCAGCTAAGGGCGACAGCATTTTCATTCGGGAGTATCAATCTGATGAAAGCGGCCAGATTAGTCGGCCCAAAACTATTCGAACTCCTTGAGGCGGAGCAGCCCACGGCCCAGGACGGGGAGTGCCTCGTGAGGCTGGAGCGCGTTTCCGTCTGCGGCAGCGACATACGCCACGGATTCGCGATCAACCCTGAGGAATACTATCCGGCGCCCATCGGACACCCCTGCCACGAACTCGCGGGCACCATTGTGGACAGCCGCACCGATGCCTACCACGAGGGGCAGCGGGTTATCGTGATCCCCCCTCGCGGATCAGCGGGTCTCGTTGAGTACATGGTTTCCGACCCCAGCCGGATGATTCTGCTTCCAGACGAGGGATCGCTGGACGAATGGGTGATGTGCCAGCCCTCCGGCACCGTGCTCTATTCCTGCCAGCAGATGCCCAACCTGCTGGGCAAGAACGTGGTGGTGATGGGCCAGGGCAGCATCGGCCTCAGCTTCACGATGATCACCTCCCGAATCGGTGCTCGCAACGTCATCGCCGTCGACCTGCTGGACAATCGGCTGGAGGCGTCCAAGACCTTCGGTTCCACCTACCAGCTGAATCCGGACAGGGACAACCTGGAGGAGGCGGTGGCCGAGATAACCGGAGGAGCCGGCGCCGACGTGGTGGTGGAGGCGGCGGGCTACGCCGACACCTTCAACATGTGCTTCCGCCTGGTCCGCCAGAACGGGACCTGCATCATTTTCGGCATCCAGGAAGAGGAATTCATTCCTCTGGAACACAACTGGCTGATGGACAAGCAGCCGCGGATCATCCCCACGACGGGCGCTCGAAGCGGAGACCCCATTAGTCATATCCAGGAAATCGTCGCCCTGCGGCAGCGCGGATGGTGCGACCCGTCGCCGCTGGTTACTCACCAGATGGGCTTCTCGGATGTGCAGAAGGCATACGATATGTATGACCAGCGACAGGACAACATCATCAAAGTGGTGATGAACATCAACGAGTAGTTCACTTATCGCGCGGAAATTCCGATAATTTTGGCCGTGTCTGGTCAATGAATGCAATCTGATTCCGGCCTCTTGGTCCTGGAGGCAGTGCCGGGTGGTGGCGTGTGAAACCAGGAGATGAAATCAGGCTGGTAAAGGAAAATCTGGCTTTCGCCGTGTCCCTGCACACAGGGGCGAGGGCAGGAAGGATACCGCCGGGCGCGCTGGCCGGTGCGGCAGGCGATGGGGCTCAGTTCGGCCAATTGGCGGGTGGACAGCATCGGACGAGGCAGGAGATGGCCGCCGAGTTGACCCGTGGTGCGGCCAACCAGATGCGTGCCTCATTCGCCCTATCCGCCCTGCAGGCGCAGAGAAGCCTCGAGGAGGCCTTCGTCGGAGAGCCGATCCGGGAGGAATGGCCCGAGTTACGCGCTGCCCGTTCGGCAATGTATCTGATCGGCTTGGCTGTGAACCGCTCCATCCTCCAGCCTGTGTGGGAGTGCCCTCCCGCCTACCGTCGCATTTTCCACATTCGGCGGTTCGGATTCACACTGAATGCCTCGGCCCTGGAGGGGCGAGTGCTCAGTTGGGACGATTTCGGCGGCCTGGAGCGGTATCTCCACCTGCTGGAATACTGTGCCTCCAGTGCCAATGCAGCGGTGGACGCTGGCGCTACGAGGACCCTGCCCAGATATCTCGCCCCTGGACAGACCCGGTTCGGGGGAGTCCTCGGCGCCCCTGATGGCCCGGAAGCTGAGGGGGAGGATCCACCGGTAGCCGTACCTCCCAGGGGATATCCGGGCGACCCGCCCGATAGGCGGCTGGCGCCCGGCTCACCTCCTTTTGTTCCCCCAATCACCTCGGGCGGAGTGGACGAGGAGGAAGACAGCTGGGACTCCATTCTTGCGGAACGAGCCGATCAGTGGCACACGTCCACCGTAGAAGGGGAACCGGCGACCCTTCAGAACGGCCACAATGGTCATTTCAACGGCAACGGGTCCTCGATTGACGGAATCCCGGTCGGGAATATCGTCGGACAGTTCGTTGCGGAACGGTGCGATACCGGCGAAGACAGCCGAATGTTGGCTGGGGAGCTGTACGCCGGATTCCTGGGTTGGTGCCATGACTCCGGACGGCAGCCGGTTTCCCAGCGGGCTTTCGGGCTGAGGCTCTCAGGCCTGGGCATGAAGCGCAAACGGCGCGGGCACGGCAAGCACTGGTGGGAAGGGATACGCCTGGCAGGTTCCTGACCGGTCCGGGAGTGATTCCAGGCCGTTTCGCGCGTTAGGCCAACCCAGGCTCAACCGATTGCACTTGGGCAACCCTGTCTAGTGGCGATGCCCCGAATGGTGATGATCGTCATGCTGGTGGTCGCCGCCCGGCGACTCTACTTCGCGCAGTCAACACCCTGGCTGCCCGTAGTTTCCGCAACAGCCTCTCAGCCGGCGAAACTTGGTCAGATTGTTGTCCCGGATCAGTCGCAGCTTCCGCTTCAGTAGCATGGGCACGCGCAAATTGGCGAGAAAGCTGCGCTGAAGCTGTCGCTTTTCTGACATAATGTGCCCCATTATGCTGGTGTGGACCGGCAAAGACAATTTCTCAGACAGTGTATTGGACGGGGCCCTCAGTCCGCCATTCATTCGTCCTGTTTTGGGAGGCAATATGCCCGGGCATCCAGAATACATTGATCGGTTGTCGCAATTTGTATGCAATTTGCGCTGGGACGATCTCAACCCCGAAACCCGGGATGCGACTCGCACAGTGGTGCTGGATACTCTCGGGGCCATGGTGGCCGGCAGCAGGCTTCCCGAGAACCGTAAGCTGGCCGGGATGGCCGCCCGGATGAGCGGAACGGGCGAGTCAACCATCATCGGCCATCCAGACCTGGCAGGGCCGATGCTTGCCTCGCTGGTGAACGGCACCGCCGGGGTCGCGCTGGAGATGGATGAGGGCAACCGGCTGGGCGGAGGACACGCCGCCATCCATGTCGTTCCGCCGGCACTGGCCGTTGCCGAGCAGGTGGGCGCATCGGGCCGTGAGTTCCTGGAGAGCGTCATAGTGGCCTACGAGGTCACATCCCGCATCGGCTCGGGCACCACGGTTCGCCCTGAGGTGCATTCCCACGGTACCTGGGGCACCGCGGGCGCTGCCGTCGCGGCTGCCCGGCTGATGGGGCTGGACCCCTCGGAGACTGCCGAGGCCATCAGCCTCGCCGCGTCCATGAGTCCGGCCAACACCTGGACTCCCTGCATTGAGGGAGCGACGGTCCGCAACCTGTACCCTGGGCGGTCCGCCATGCAGGGGATAATGGCGGCCAACCTGGTGGAATGCGGATTTACCAGCCTGGAGGACGGCCCGGCCGATATCTACGGCTCACTGCTGGGCAGCGGGTTTGACGCCGAGGCAGTGATGCAGGGCCTGGGCGAGCAAGATTCGCTGCGAATTCAGCAGAACTACTTCAAGCTGCACGCCTGCTGCCTGTACAACCACCACGCCCTGGACGGGATGCAGCACATCCTGCAGCGGGGAGAGTTCGGTGCCGGCGACGTGGAGAGCATTGACGTGGTTGCCCCACCGCTGGCCATGATCATGACCGACCCGGCTCCGCCGAACATGCTGGCGGCCAAGTTCTCGCTGCCCTACGCCCTGGCGGCCACCGTCACCCACCGGTCGACCGACATCACGGCTTTCTATCCGGAGAGGCTGGCCGACGAGGATACCCTGGCCCTGGCCCGGAAGGTTGCCGTTTCCGCCGATCCCGAGATGGACCTGCGCCGCTATGACTACCCGGCGGCCCGCGTGACTGTCTCGCTGAACGACGGCAGGACGCTGAGCGAGTCGGTGGTGGCCCACCACGGCGACCACCGCAATCCAGCGCCCGCCGACGAACTGCACCGGAAGTTTGCTTTCCTAACCGGGGAACTTCTCGGAGAGCAGGGCGTCAGGGATGTAACCGACGCTGTCTCCCGGCTGCACGAAATGGGCGAGATCCGGGAACTGACGGCCCTGTTGCGAGGTGGCTGACTCGGCTATTCGTCTTTGTGCTCCACCGTAACCACGGTGTGCAGCCCGCCCCGTATCTTGTAGTCCAGCGCGATCTTCATTCTCCGTGGCTGACAGCAGGCCACGAGATCATTGAGGATCCGGTTGGCGGCGTGTTCCTGCACGATGCCCACGTCACGATAGGACAGAAGGTAGAATTTCAGGGATTTCAGCTCGATGCAGCTGTGGGAGGGCACGTAAGTGATGATCAGCTCTCCGGTGTCGGGCAGGCCGGTCCACGGACAGACGGCGGTGAACTCGTCGGTGTCTATTACCACCTCGGTATCCCGCTCCGGATACTCGTACTCAAAGGTCAGCAGGCACTCGGGCTCAATGGCCTCCTCACCCTTTGCAGGAAGTTGCCTGTCCAGCCCTTCATATTGCTCTTTCAACTCGGGTATCGTTACCATTGCGAACTCCGTCAGAACCTGTTCTTTCAGCCATCTTAAGTGGCGGTTTCGACGCCTGTCAAAGCGGGTCTCCCTTGCGTCTCGAGGTTGCGGCAGTCTAATATAGGCAATCCTCCGGGCATCCACCCGCCGGATTGTGCAGCACATATTTTTGAGGTCATTCCCAGATGACGCAAACCCGACAGTCCGGTCTCACCCTTGCCGAACTCGACGCCATGAGCATTGAAGAGGCGCAGTACCTCAGTTTCGAAGAGCGGGACCGACTGCTTGACCTGATCATTGAGCAAGGACGGCACGAGGCCACCGACGCCGTTTCCCACCGCACCGGCCTGTACACCGACTACTTTGAGGAAGACCTGACGCGGATGCTGAAGGTGAGGGCCGTCAAGGTCTACTGCCGGGGCACTACCTCCTCCGACTTTGATGGGCATCCGGTGGGTGAGACCTACCAGGAGCAGTACCGTGCCTGCTTCCGCCACGTGGAGACCATACTGACCGCCGCCCGCACCGACTTTGGGCGCGTCATCAAGATGATCGTGTTCCTGACCAATATGGACCTCTGGAGTGAGTTCAACCAGATTTACCGTGAATTCATCCCCAACCCGCCCTGCCGGGCCGTCATAGGGACCACGGGGCTGGCCCAGAAGCCACTGGCCATCGAAATCGTCGAGTGCGTCGCCTATCGGGTCGCCGACTAGCACGCAAGGCCACCTCTCCGAGAGTCCTTCTCTCCAGGGGAGGAGTGAACCCCGTTTTCGTTACCACCTCTCCCAGCGAGAGAGGGTTAGGGAGAGGGAGAAATCCTCAACGGAGAGAACCGTCGAGGAATCCGAAACCGAAGGAGGTCGTCATGGCCGAACTGACCCTGGCCTACAAGGCCAAGAGCTACAGCACGGGCACCTTGGGTCGCGCCATCTGCAACGCTCGTAACCACCACTGGGTTGCCGATGACCCCGGCGGAGACGAGATCGGGGCCGGGGAGTTGTTCTTCTCCGGCATCACCGCCTGTGCCGTCAACATGGTGGAACGGATCGCCAACTCCGAGGACATCGCCCTGGACTGGATGGAAGTGGACATCGAGTCCTACCGCGATCCGGAAAAGACACCTGGCGACATCACCCTGTACGACGCCATAAAAGTGCACTTTACGATGTGGGGCGTGGACGACGATCAGGCCCACGAGTTGGTGGAAACGTGGAAACGGCGTTGACCCCTCTATGGTTCGGTCGCCGTGGCGACTGCGGATACCACCGTCGGACTGACCTCGCATAGCGAAAAGAAACGCTAGGGGAAAAGGTTTAAACACAGAGCGCACAGAGAACACGGAGAGATATTGAACAAGCAAAAGATCTCTGTGGCCTCTGTGTTCTCTGCGGTTAATTAAAGAAGGTTTGGAATGAATATCTGCTCGTTTTTGCCCAGCGCCACCGAGATTGTCTACCAGCTTGGCCTGAAGGACAGCCTCAAGGGCGTCACCCACGAGTGCGACTATCCACCCGAGGCTCGCGACAAGCCGTGGGTGGTGCGCAGCGTTTTCCAGGGTCAGCAGCCAACCAGCGGCGAGATCAGCCGGGTCATTTCCGAGCGCCTGGAACAGGGGCTGGGCATCTACGAGATCGACGAGGAGGTCCTGCAGGCCGCCGAGCCTGACCTGCTCATCACGCAAGCCATCTGCGAGGTTTGAGCCGTCTCCTCTCGGCAGGTCGCCGAGGTGAGCATGAGTCTGGCCAAGCCGCCGGAGGTCATTTCTCTCGATCCGCAGCTCTTGGGAGACATCATCGACAACGTCCGCCTGCTGGGTCGCGCCACGGGCGCGGAGGAAAAGGCAGACGAGATCGCCGAGGACATGGAGGCCCGCATCGAGGCCGTGGCTGCTCGGGCCGCCGATGCCGACACCAAGCCCAGCGTGCTGCACGTGGAGTGGGCGGAACCGCTGATGTGCGGGGGGCACTGGGTTCCGGAGATGGTGGACATCGCCGGTGGCGCCAACACCTTCGGCGACAAGGATACCGGAACGTTCAAGCTGGAATGGGACGATGTAGTCGAGCGCCAGCCGGAAATCATCGTGATGATGCCCTGCGGCTTCGACGTCAAGCGCGGCATGCAGGACGTTCCCATACTGGCAGAACGCGAGGGCTGGAAGGACCTTCCGGCCGTCCGCAACGACCGGGTCTACGTCGTCGACGCCAGCGCCTACACCAGCCGTTCCGGCCCGCGCTTGGTAACGGGACTGGAGATTATGGCCGAGATGATTCACCCGGAACTGTTCAGCGGCTATATACCGGAGCAGGGCGCACTGCGTTTGTTCAACGCATAAAAAGAAAGGTTGTTTGAACTGTGATTTTCTTGATTGCCTGATTAACCCTGATTTTGTAGTTACTGGTGAAGCGGGACGGTTGTCCAGTTTCAATCAGGGAAATCCCATTGATCCAATGAATCACAGTTCAGACAATGCTAATTCAGCCGAGGTCCCTTGAACGGGTTCTGTCGTTGCAGTTCTTCATCCAGGGCGTGGTTGCGGCGCTTGAGCAACGGGACCAGTCGGTTCAGCCGGTCGGCGGCGGTGGGCACCTCGAGGAGTTCCTGCCGCACGGGCACGGGGGCTTCCAGGTTGGCGGCGATCGTGTAGGAAAGCTCCACCGGGTCCGTGGGTATCTCAACCTGGGACGCGTAGCCGCCGCTGAGTGAAATCAGGTTGCGCATGAGCCGGCTGAATTCCTCGGTGATCTCCGAAGAAATGCCGGAGAAATCATCCCCGACGGGCTCGTCAAGGAGTCTGACCAAGGCGGCCACGTGGGGTTCCTGCTGGGTAATCTCGACGATCTCGAAGCGGCGCTCACCCTTGGTCATGACGTTAATGCGCCCCTGCTCCAGCATCTGCGAGCGCAACACCCTCGTGGTGGTACCGATGGGCTGCGGGTCGGCGGGCGAACCCACCTCCTGCCCTGATCGGATCAGCGAGACACCAAAGGGAGTGTTGTAACGCATGCAGTCGCCGATCATTGCCTTGTAGCGCTCTTCGAAGATATGCAATGGTAGCGGCATACCGGGAAAGAGCACCAGATTGAGCGGAAACAGCGGTATTTCGACTATTTCATCGTTCGCGCTTGCCATGGTTTCGGAAGTATAGCACAGCCTTCACGTTGGGTTGACACCCAGTTGCAAGCGTTCGCATAATTACGGCATCCAAAAGCCCACGAGGCCTGAGCGCTTGAATAAAGGCAAGGTGAGCCGATAATTATGGCCAACACAATTTCCGACGCTGAACTGGACGGTCTGCTCAAGGGCGATGCGCCAATTGCGCTGATCGACGTCCGCGAGTCCGGCGAATACAACAGCTCCCACATTCCCGGTGCCGCCCTCATTCCCCGGCGCCGCATCGAATTCATCATCGAGGACGCGGTGCCGGCCAAGGGCGTACAAATCGTGGTCTGCGACGACGACGGTCGACGCGCCCCCCTTGCTGCCGCAACGCTGGAGCGGCTGGGATACACCAACGTTTCCGTCCTTGATGGCGGGGTCAACCGGTGGTCGGCCCGCGACTATCCCACCGAGTGGGGCGTCAACGTTCCCAGCAAGGATTTCGGCGAGATGCTGGAGGTGGTACACCACGTTCCGGAGATCAGCGCCGAGGACCTGCACGAGCGTATCGAGCGCGGCGACAAGCTGGTGATCCTGGATACCAGGACCCCGGAGGAGTACCAGCGGTTTGCCATACCCGGCGGCCGGAGTATGCCCGGCGGCGAACTGGCCCTGCGCATCACCGACGTCCTGAACGAGATCGACGACGACACGACCGTAATCCTGAACTGCGCCGGCCGCACCCGCAGCATTACCGGCACCCACGTCCTGCAGCGTATGGGCATCGAGGCCCTGGGGCTGAAAAACGGCACGTCGGGCTGGCTGCTGGCCGGGTTCGAGCTGGAGAACGGGGCAGACCGCGTCGAGCTTCCCGAGGTCACCGAGGAAGGCCGCGCCGCCGCCGAAGAATACGCCGCGAAGCTGGCGGAGGAAGACGGCGTCCGCTACATGTCTCCTGACCAGCTGGCTGATCTGATTGCCCGGCGCGACAGCCAGCCCGTTTACCTGGTTGATGTGCGAACCGACAAGGAATATACCGACGGCCACATTCCGGGATTCCGCTGGTGGCCCGGCGGCCAGGCAGTCCAGCGCGCTGATGACGTGGCAGTGGTCAAGAACGCCACCCTGGTGTTCTGTTGCGACGGGCGTGCCCGCGGTACCGTCACCGCGTCCTTCTACCGCCAGATGGGACACAGCGAGGTCTTTGTCGTAGATGGCGGCGCCCCGGCCTGGGCCGCCTCAGGTCGAGAACTGTCTCCAGGGATGGAGAGGACTTCGGTGGCAGGACTGGGTGACGCATTCCGCAGCGTCAGCCTGGTTTCGGCACAGCAGCTGCACGACAGCCCGTCCGACGTGGTGCTGTTCGTCGACACCAGCCAGGACTTTTCCGGCGGCCATACTCCGGGAGCCAGGTGGGTATCCCGCAGCTGGCTGGAAATCGAGATCGGCGAAATCGCGCCGGACAAGGCAGCGTCCATCACCGTGACCTGCAGTTCCGGGCGCAACTCGGCGCTGGCTGCTGTGACCCTCGGAGAGTTGGGCTACAGCAACGTGTCGGTGCTGGAGGGCGGAATGGGCGCCTGGCGAGAGGCCGGGCTCCCGGTGGAGCAGGGGCTCACCGGCATCGTGCGACCGCCAGCCGACATCAACTACCTGGGCGTGGATCGCAGCTACGGCGAAATGATGAACTACCTGCGCTGGGAGACTGAGCTGGGCTTCAAATACGCCACCAGCTCGTAACCCCAACCCGGCCCTGCCAACGGCAAAGGAATATGACACCCGAAGAACGGGAAGAAAAGATAGCGTCGTACGGCAGGGCTTATGAAACTCTGATTGACGGGGTGCGCCAATTTCCCGAGGAAATGTGGGACTTCCGCGACGAGCACGGCTGTTGGAGCATCAGGGAGCATTTGGTCCATATAACCGACAGTGAAGTTAACAGCTACATCCGCTGTCGCCGTTTCGTCGCGGAACCGGGGCAGCCGCTGATGGCCTACGACGAAAACGTTTGGGGAGCGGCCCTGGGCTACACCGAACAGGACCCCCGGCAGTCCATGGAGCTGTTCCGGCTCCTGCGCTATCAGACCCACAACCTCATCAAGACGCTGCCGGAAAAGACTTGGGCCAATGTCTGCTACCATCCCGAAAACGGCGACATGACGATGGATGACTGGCTGGCCGTATACGAGGCTCACATCCCGGAACATTTAAGCTACATGCAGGATAACTACGACGCTTGGCTCAAGACCCGCCAGGAAAGGGTTTAGAGTCACGTTCCAAGGAACTGGAATGCCAATGTTGACTGGGGAAGGAGGACCTGGATGACTACTCAAGAAGGCGCGGTGCCAGATTTTCTCAGAATGGATGAGTCCATTGGATCCGACGCGGCCAACTCCGGGCTCACCGGCGACTGGTACGGCTGGCCGTCCAAGGAAGTGACTCCGGTGACCCTGCTGGATGACGAGGGCCGCACGGTGCGCATCCGCACCCCGGTGATGGATCTGGAGGGGCTGATCACGCCGACACCCCTGCACTACACGGTGCAGCACTTCGACGTACCGCCCTTGATTCCCGCCGACCAGTGGACGTTGACCATCGACGGCGAAGTCAAGAACCCGATCACGCTGTCCCTCGACGACCTGCGCCGGTTCCCCGGTCGCTCGGTGCGCACGGTGATGGAGTGCTCCGGGTCTGACGCCACCTTCTTCGAGTACTTCAAGGGCGAGGGTCCTCGTCCCTCCCGCACCTCCGAGGCCATGATCCTCAGCGCCAGCGAATGGACCGGCGTGCCGCTGTACGCCGTACTGCAGGAAGCCGGGCTGACCGACAAGTCGCTGTACATTCGTGCCGAAGGGTGGGACATTGGCGTCCCGGCCACCGCCGCGCCTGGCACCGATGCCTTTTACTACGACAAGGGCCTGCCGGTGCAGAAGGCGCTGCACCCCGACACCATCCTGGCGTGGGCGCAGAACGGCGCACTGCTGGAGCACCTGCACGGCGCACCGGTTCGGCTGCTGGTGCCGGGCTGGTCTGGCAACTGGTCGGTCAAGTGGCTGCGGCGGCTGGAAGTCACGGAGGACATGCCGGACTGCTGGTACCACTACCAGTTCTACTACTACGCCGACTCGGAGGACTCTCCCGACAAGGAGCTGATCACCACCATCGGCGTCAAGTCCATCGTCACCAGCCCCAACGACAACACCAAGGTGATGAATTCGGGCGAGCACATGATTCGCGGCTACGCTTGGAGCGGCGCCGGAGCCATCGACAATGTCGAGGTCAGCGTAGACGACGGCGAGACCTGGCAGTCGGCGCACATCGAGCAGCCCCGCGACCGGTTCATGTGGGTCCGCTGGTCCTACAAGTGGGACGCCAAGCCCGGCGACTATACCATCATGTCCCGGGCGACCGACGAGGTGGGACGAGTGCAGTCCCGTGAGCCCCGCTACAACAACATGCGCAAGAACTTCAGCGCCATTGTGGGCTATCCCGTAACTATCGAGTAGGGATTTTCGTCAGCCCACGGGAACCGGCAAATTACGGGACTCGCCTGGCCACGGCCCAGGCGCCGCGGTGGGTCCCGCGCTAAAATGCGTTAATCGGGCTGTGGTGGTAAAATGCCCCAGAGTCCTGGAGCCAAGATGCCTTACATAGATCACTCCGATATCAGGATGCCCGCACCCGTTGACCGCTTCAGCGAGCGTTATTTCGTGTCGGGCGCTCTGGGTGCGGAGTCGCTCACCATCAAGGAAGTGCAGATCGACCCCGGCTGGGAGAGTCGAATGCACGTTCACAACACCGACGCATCGATGCAGGTGACGTCGGGCGCAATCCAGGCGATCATCAACGACGAGATCCGCACCGTTCGTGCTGGCACCACGCTCCTTATTCCGCCGGGAACGCCGCACAAGCTGATCAACCACCTGTGGACGCCGGCGGTGCTGCTGATAACCTATCCCACAAACGACCCGCAGACGAGCTACCTGGAGTAACCGGAGGTGGCGATTGCACCGGATGTATCCCGCTGCTTCGAACGGAATTATCGTACGTGGCACCTGGATAGATGAAACCGTGTGAAAAGCGGAGACAGCGGCGAATCAGGGACGGTGCCGACACAGCCCGAGACCCAGAGCGCCGGTGAAGGCAAGACTGTCACCGAAGCCGCCTCCGGTGAGCATTTCGACGAGTCGCTGTCCGGCGTTAGGCCGGAATCTAAAGGAAAGTAGCAGAGAATTGTAGGCGCAGACCACTGACGTTAAGGAGGACAACATGGCCCTACCGCAGATTGGAACCCGCGCAGAACCCCAGATCATCCCGACCAACGCCGGTTTGCGCACTTTTGCTGCGCCGCCTTCCGCGCTTCAGGAGAACATCGTCCCCAACGACCTTTTCTACGTACGCAATCATTGGAAGGACTGTCCCGAGATCGACGTCGACACCTACCGGCTCAAGGTTGACGGGCTGGTCGAGCGTGAACTGTCTTTGTCCCTGGACGATCTGAGGAGCCTGCCGCAGAAGCGGTTCCAGGTTACCTTCGAGTGCTGCGGCAACAGCCCGGTGCCGGAATACTACACCAAGTCCCTGCGCATCAGCTCTGTGATGGAGCAGATCAAGGGCCACGGCATCATGGGCAACGCCGAGTGGGCTGGTGTGTCCCTCCGCGATGTGCTGGAACTTGCCGGCGTCAAGGACAATGCGGTCGAGGTGATGTTCGAGGGCGCCGACCACGGGCCCGATGAAGTCGTTGGCGACCCGTCCGAGGTCACCTACGAGCGCAGCCTTCCGATGGCCAAGGCCATGCACCCCGACACGCTGCTGGCCTACGAGATGAACGGGGAGCCCCTGCCCCTGATGCATGGCCGCCCCCTGCGCCTGCTGGTGTCGGGCTGGTATGGCATGAATTCGGTCAAGTGGCTGGTCGGCATTCACGTCCTGGACCACGAGTTCAAGGGCTTTTACATGACCGAACGCTACATGACTCAGAATGAGCCAGGCTCTCCCATCCCCTACACCTACTACAGCAAGCTCAAGGTCAAGTCCATCATCACCAACCCCGTTCCCGGCGAGATCATCCCTGCCAGCGGATACCAGTTGGCCGGAGCCGCCTGGTCCGGCGAGCAGCAGATCGAGAAGGTCGAATTCAGTGAGGATGGCGGCGAGAGCTGGGTGCCGGTCGACGTGCTGCACCCGCGCATCGGATACTCCTGGAACCGGTGGGAGCACTTCTGGCGGCCCCCAGGCGAGGGCCAGTACACCATCATGTGCCGCGCAACCAACAACCTGGGCGAGACGCAGCCAATGGAATTCCCCAACAAGTGGGATGGCCGAGGCTACGGCAACAACATGGTCTTCCCGTACGACGTTGAGGTTCGAAGCTGACCCAGATACGCAACATGCCAGCGCCGTTCGTCTTCGTGGTGGTGGTCATCACGACGGCGGCGCTGATAGTCTTCTTTGGGGCTTGGGCCGTATCCGCCAGTGAGGAGGGCCGGGAGTTGAACTTCGGGTTCGCCGGCACCACCCTGGATGACTCAAGCCTGAACAATTCCGAAGGCGGCCAGCAGAGTGCGGCCGCCTTCGGTTCTGCTCCCATCGGCGAGACCTCCGAAGGTGTCGCCGGTTCTTGGTGGGGGCAGGGCTTCCTCAAGGCCTGCCCACTGCATTGACCCTTCATCCGCAACTATTCGCTGACCATCCATTAAGGTGATATGGCACAGTTAGCCGCAGCAGCCCCCTTCCGCTTCCATCGCGCCTGGATCATTTTGGCCATTCTCATAGTGGTCCAGGTCATCGGCCAGTCCATAAGCATGTCCGCTGGCATCATGGTGCCGCTGCTCCAGGACGAGGAGGGGCAGTTCGGCTGGAACATCTTCACCATCGGCGCCGCCCTCGCTCTTTACTACCTGGTCGGTTCCCTGATGTCCCCGATTGCCGGCATGATGGGGGACCGTTTTGGCTCCCGTCCCATAATGTTCGGCTGTGGCGCGCTGTACCTCGTCAGCATGCTGCTGGTGGGTATTGTCACCCAGACTTGGCAGTTCTTCTTTGCCTTTGGTGTTTTGCTGGCCATCACCCAGGCCTTTACTTTCGTGCCGCTACAGGCCTCGATAGGCGGATGGTTCCGCCGGCGGCTGGGTCTGGCCACCGGTCTGCTCCAGGGGGCGGGTGGCATCGGTGCTGCCCTGCTTGCACCCGCGGTTGCGGCGCTGCTGGAGGCGTTCGGGTGGCAAGCGACATTCTGGCCCATTGCCTTTGTTGGCGGAGGTCTGATTCTCCTGTGCAGCGTCTTTTTCCGTTCCAGGCCCACCGACGTGGGGATCAAGGCCTATGGCACCAGGGGCGACGACCCGGTTGAAATCGTGCCGCCGAAAGATGTGCTGATGCTCCGCCTGAAGGTGTTCGGCCAGCACATGCGGCGCACTCGGGCTTTCTGGAACTTGCCTACCATCCACGGATTGGGCTGTGCCGGACACGGCATCGTGCTGATTTACGCAATCCCCTACGCCACCGAAAAAGGGATCGGGCTGACGGATGCGGCCTGGATCCTGAGTTGCATATCGATATTCAGCATTGTAGGCCGCTTTGTCGTGCCAATTCTCGCGGAGAAAATGGGCGGCAAGCCGGTGATGATCGTCGCGCTCTTCCTGCAGGGCGTCACGGTGGCAGTGCTTTTCTTTGCCAGTGATCCCTGGGCCTTCTACCTGTTCGGGGCGTTGTTCGGACTAGGATTCGGCGGGGAGATGTCGGCCTACCTGGTGGTGAACCGGCAGTATTTCGGCACCGGTCCCATGGCCACCCTCTACGGCTATGAGATCATGGGCGCAATGATGGGACACGCCATCGCCACCCTGCTGGGTGGTCTGGTCAGGGAGCTAACGGGTTCCTATCTGCCCGTATTCGCCCTCTCGATGGGTTTCAGCATGGTCGGTTCGCTGGTGATTTTGACGCTGGAGTCGACCAAGCGTGTCCTGATTCCGGACTGGGAGCAGTCCCTGCCCGAGGCTGCCCGGTCGGAGAACCTTTTCCGTCCGACTGCTTCGCCACAAGAGGCCCAGCCGTCCCCTGGAGGGATACCGGCTCCGAGTCCCGGCGACTAAAGAGAGGTAAAGGGACCGATGGCACGACTGATCGATTTAACACTTACCCTCGGCAGCGAGCGGGTCAGCGAAATCCCGGGGCTCATGGGTGTGGAGACCTCTCCGCTGATGACCCACGAGACCCACGCCCGGTCCAACCAGAAGCTGTGCCTGGCAACCCACATCGGCACCCACGTGGACGCCCCCTTCCATTTCGTGCCCGGCGCTGCCACGGTGGACGAGATGCCGCTGGAAAAGTACATGGGTCCGGCGATCCTCCTGGATCTGCGGAGTGTGGCCCGCGGTGTTGAGCCCCTGACCATAGAACAGGTGCAGGCCGCTGGAGGAGCACCCGGCGCGCTGTCCGGCAAGATTGCGGTGCTGTTCACTGCCTGGGCCGAAAACGAGTCAGGCGGGCCTCGCTTCTACGGGCACGGCCCGTATCTGGGTACCGATACTGCTGGCTACCTGGCCGACAACGGCGTCAATGCCGTGGCGGTTGACTTTCCCATTGACAAGCATCCGCCCACTCCAATGTCGACCATTAACGACTTTCCGGTGCACCGCCTGCTGCTGGGTCAGGGCATACCGCTCATTGAAAATCTCATCAACCTTCATCAGTTGGTAGGCGAGGAGTTCGAACTCTGGGCGCTGCCGCTGAAGCTGAAGGGCGGCGATGGCGCGGCCACGAGGGCGGTCGCCCGGATAGCCTGAACTGTGAATCCTGTGATTGAGGGATTGCCGTGATTTTTCACGGTCCGCCCTCTATCAGAACAATTCTGTAATCTTGTGAATCACAGTTCAGAAATATGACTCGAATTCCTCCAACTCCCATCCTGCTGGCCACTGGAAACCGCGACAAGCAGGAACAGTTCCGGCGAGTCCTGGTCGGCTTGCCTCTTTCGCCGGTCACCCCCTCTGAGGCTGGACTGCAGGGTCCCTCGGAGGAAGTTGGCGATACCCACGAGGCAATTGCCCGAGACAAAGCGATGCGCTGGTCGACGATGTCTGCCATGCTCACCATCGCCTCCGACGGTGGGCTGGTAATTCCGGCCCTGGGTCCCCGATGGGAAAGCCGCTACACCCGCCGCTTTGCCGGGCCTGCCGCCGACAACGAGGAACGCCTGTCTCTCCTCTTGGAGCTGATGCGTCCCTACAATGGCGAGGAGCGCCGGGCATCCTGGGTCGAGGCGCTGGCCCTCGCCCATCGGGGCCGTGTGCTGGTCTCATGGGAGCTTACCGGTGGCGTCGGGTACCTGGACGAGCAACCTCCCGACGGGCCGCTGCCGGAGTTCTGGGTATTCAGCGTGTGGCGGTTCCCCCAGTTCGAGGCTACGTACAACGAGCTGACGGCCGAACAGCGAAACTCTATGGACGATCACTGGGAGCGGCTGCGCAGACTGGTGCGCCGGTACTTCCAGTCGATATTCGTTCCGCCTGACAGAGAATGACAGACACGGGTACGGCGTGGGCGGATTTAGGCTAAAATGAATTCAGCCTCACGCGTTCATTCGTCCCATTGGAGAGCCGCCCATTGACTTCGACCGCCACCGTCCCCGACTCCATCGAAGCCGTTCAGGAACTGTTGCGCGGGCAAGGGTATGTCGCCGACCGCTCCCTGGCGGTGCCGTTGTTTCTGTCCATGCGACTGCAGCGTCCTCTCTTCCTCGAGGGTGAGGCGGGCGTGGGCAAAACGGAGATCGCCCGAGCCCTGTCAGCCGCCCTGGATACGCAACTCATCCGGCTGCAGTGCTACGAGGGTCTGGACATAAGCCAGGCGGTCTACGAGTGGAACCACCCGCGCCAATTGCTGGAGATTCGCCTGCTGGAGGCCAGCGGCGATGTGGACCGGGAGACCGCGACCGCCGGGCTGTTCACTGACCGGTTCCTGATCAAGCGGCCCTTGCTTCAGGCCATCGACGCGGCCCACGAGCGCGCGCCGGTGCTGCTGATTGACGAGCTGGACCGGGCCGACGAGGAGTTTGAGGGTTTCCTGCTGGAGATGCTGGCGGACTTTCAGATCACTATCCCCGAAATGGGTATGTTCAAAGCCGAACACCCGCCGGTGGTGATCATCACTTCCAACCGCACGCGCGAGGTGCACGACGCACTGAAGCGCCGGTGCCTCTATTACTGGATCGACTATCCTGACTTCCAGAAAGAGATGCAGATCATCTCATCGCGCATGCCGGATGCCCCCCGGCGCTTGGCGGAACAGGTGACAGGCTTCGTCCAGGAGCTGCGGGAGACTGAGCTGTACAAGATTCCCGGCATCTCTGAAACTCTCGACTGGACCTCGGCCCTGATGGCCCTGAACCAGCGGGAGCTGGAGCCCGAGGTCATCGACGACACCCTGGGCCTGATGCTCAAGTACCAGGACGACATAGAGCAGGTGCGCGGCGAACCGGTGCGTGCAATGCTGGAGCGCTCCCGCAACCGTGGCCCGCGCCGCGGTGGGCGCAGGTAAGGAATACCTTTCCATTATTGAAAATATTCAATGGGGGACTCCTATTCTCGCGTTGCTGTTCCTGATTCTTACTACAGGATGAGCGAATTAATAGCAAGTTCCAGTCCAGCATGTGTTAGCATTCTCCAACAATGGAGACATCCACAAGGCGAATCAGGCGCAGGCTGGAAAGCGAACGATGGTATCTATCCCGCCACGGCTCCGCCCATGACATATACCGTCACCCAATCATCCCCGGCATAATAACTTTGCCGCGTCATAGGGTGGTGTCTGAAGAAGTTGCCCGCTCCATCGCCAAGAAAGCGGGCTGGCCGAATTAGGAGGATGCAAAGATGCCCAGCTATCCTGCTCTAATTGATGGGGACAAAGGCGCCTATGGACTTACCTTCCCTGACTTGCCTGGGATTGTTGCCATGGGTGAGACTCTGGACGAGGCCATTGCAAACGGCAAGGAAGCTCTGCGCGACTATGCAATTGAAGCCCATGTGGACGGTGAGGATATTATTTTGCCTACTCCTTTGGAGAGAGTGGAAACTCCTGATGGGCAAAGGTTGGTCACCATCCCATTGCTCCTTCTGGACGGGAACGAGGCACGAGCGCGGTAGTCTGGACTGGACAAGAATCATCCATGACCACCAACTTATATGCCCTGAACCGTGACGGCACGGATCCCGGCGGCCATATCCTGCCCAACCTGCTGCGCTTCGCCGAGGTGCTGCGCCTCGTTGGGCTGGACGCGGGCCCGGCCAACGTGCTGGACATGGTGCGGGCCACCGAGCACGTCCACATTGGGCGGCGAGCTGAGTTCTACCAGGCCGCACGCAGTATCTTTGTCCATCGAAAGCAGGACCTGCCGGTTTTCGATGAGGCGTTCAACGTTTTCTGGCGCAAGCCCAACACCGCGCGCAGCGGCATGGACCTGCGATCCATGGGTGAGCAACGCCGTTTCCGCAAGCCCCAGGTGTCAGCAGGTCGCGACGAGCCAATGGACGACGCGCTGGCCCTGGAGGGCGACCAGGACGACGAATCAGTCTCCAACATCGATCTGACCCGGACCTACAGTGCCCGGGAGGTCCTGCGCCAAAAGGACTTCGCGCAGTTCAGCGGGCAGGAGATCACCGAGGCCCGCCGGATGATGGCCTCTCTGCAATGGGACTTGGGCGCGCGGCGCACCCGGCGGATGGTCCCCGGCGAAGGCTCCCGCTTGGATGTGCGCCGATCGCTGAGGCGCAGCCTGCAGTACGGCGGCGAGATGTTCGACCTCGCCGAGCGCGGCCCCAAGAGCCGACCCAGGTCGCTGGCACTGATCTGCGACGTCAGCGGCTCCATGGAACGCTACACCCGTATGCTGCTCCATTTCATCCACACGGTCACCTCAGGGCAGTCCTCGTCTCCCCATCAGGTTGAGGCGTTCCTGTTCGCGACCAGGCTCACCCGCATCACGAGGCAGCTCAGGTACCGCAGCATCGATCAGGCAATCACCGAGGTCTCCCGAGCCGTGCCCGACTGGGCCGGTGGCACTCGCATCGGTGAGGCGGTGAAGACGTTCAACTACCAGTGGCTGCGGCGGACCCTCAGGGGTCAGGCCATCGTTATGATCATCTCCGACGGCTGGGACCGTGGAGAGCCGGAACTGCTGGCGCGCGAGACCTCGCGCCTCCAGCGCAGTTGTCACCGGCTGATCTGGCTCAATCCGCTGCTGGGGTCCGCCAGCTACCAGCCGCTGACCCAGGGAATGCAGGCCGCTCTGCCCTACGTGGACGACTTTCTTCCGGTGCACAACATGAACAGCCTCCAGGCCCTGGCCCGCCACCTGAGCGAGATTGGTCCGGAGCGTGGCTCCCTTCGGGCCTACCGCCGCGAGGCTGAAGAACCGGAACCGGAGCTGCCACCCGAGCCGCAGGAACGGCCCATCGACCGCATCCTGCCGCGCCCGACTTTCCGTCACCCCATGTGGGGCAAGGAACGGTAGGTAAGCCAGGCTCGAACACTTTCCTACCGGGAAGCCGAGGCTCGGCGCGAAATCCCTTAGAATGTTTTAAAATATAATGTATTCTTGTTTGGAATGTTCTATAATTGAAGTACCGGAAACGTAATGGGGGTGACGGAAATGAACATACTCGAGCGAATGAGCGACGAGGGCCATGAACAGGTGGCAATGTTCTCCGACCCCGGCTCGGGCCTGAAGGGCATAATCGCCATCCATGACACCACGCTGGGGCCGTCGTGTGGCGGTACCCGGATGTGGCCCTATGAGAGCGAGGCGGAGGCGCTTACTGATGCGCTGCGCCTCTCCCGCGCGATGACCTACAAGTCGGCAGCCGCCGGTCTCCACTTCGGGGGAGGCAAGGGCGTGATCATCGGCGACCCCCACAGGGATAAGTCCGAGGCCCTGATGCGGGCATACGGCAGGTTCGTCGATACCCTGGGCGGCCGCTACCTGACCACCACGGACGTTGGAACAACGGGGCGCGACCTGGAATTCATGAGGCAGGAGACCAGACATGTAACCGGCCTGCCCATCAGCCTGGGAGGCAGCGGGGATACCTCCATAATGACCGGGCTGGGCCTGTACATGGGGATGAAGGCCTGCGCCGAGGAGGTCTGGGGCAACGGCGGTCTGCGCGGCAAGACGGTTGCCGTTCAGGGATTTGGAAAGGTTGCCAGCCATCTGTGCGAGCACCTGATGGAAGAGGACACCCGAATCGTCGTCACCGACGTGTTCGATGATGCTCTCGACCGGGCCCGGGACTGGGGCCTTGAGGTGACCACTCCCGACTCGATCCTCACAACCGACTGCGACATCCTGGCGCCATGCGCCCTGGGCGGTGTGCTGAACCCCCGGACCATTCCGCAGCTCAAGTGCCGTGTGGTCGCCGGCGGAGCCAACAACCAACTCCTCACCGACGACGATGGCGAAGACTTGCACCGGCGCGGCATCCTGTACGCACCGGACTACATCGTAAACGCGGGTGGGGTCATCAACGTCGAGGCGGAGATGGGCGACGCAGGGTACAGCGAGGACCGGGCCCGCGAAAAGACTGAGCGGATCCACGAGATCATGGGCAGCGTCATCAAGACGTCGAGGAAGGAAGAGATCTCCACTGCTGCCGCGGCGGCACGCCTCGCTGAGGAGCGGCTGGAGAGCGTGCGCCGCATTCGCTCCATGCGCCGCAGCTGCCAGTAGAGCGGCGGATGTGCCGCATTCTCCGGATGTGCTAAATTACCGGCACAATACGGAGAATGACATGGCTTCCCAGCAACTCGATCCGGACTTTGAAGCAGTGACTGATTACGAAACACAGGCCCGCGATTTTCTGGTGAAGGGACAACAGTACCTTGCCGCCGGCGACCTGCACCAGGCATCAGAGAAGGGTTGGGGTGCTGCGGCGCACATGGCCAAGGCTGTGGCGGAAGCCCAGGGCTGGCAATACGACAGGCACGCCGATTTCAGCCGGGTATTGAATCAGGCTATATTGAAGACCGGCAACGACCGCCTGCGAGAATTGCGCGGGATCCCCAACGATCTGCACGGGAACTTTTACGAACGCAAGAGATTTCTGGAGGCGGATATCATCCGGCGAGA
Organism: Dehalococcoidia bacterium; assembly: GCA_965207865.1. GTDB lineage: Bacteria > Chloroflexota > Dehalococcoidia > Lucifugimonadales > UBA3495 > VXOI01. The sequence goes on along the minus strand of CBDBNP010000006.1, from coordinate 539,375 downwards.
CATCGAAAGCGTGGCGGAGTTGCTGGAGTTGCTGAGTCCCTTGACAGTTGTGGATTCGTAGTGCCTCGATGCCGGGAGCAGGCTGGTCTGCCTCCTACCCGCCGACATTCTCGGTGGCGATGCGCATTGCCGGACGGGGTAGCCAGTTTCGGGGACGGCCCTCCAGCGGCCCTCGTACCACCAGGAACCCGGCGCGACTGAACATCTCCTCGGTGCCGAAGAACGCATTGTCATCGCCGGTGCGTTCCTCGCCTGCCCTCGGGTAGGCCTCCACCGCCGTCGCTCCGTGTTCGCCCGCAAATTCCACGGCGGCTCGTATCAGCGCGAGGGCGATCCCCCGCCCGCGGTGCGCCCTGCGGACCGTGATGCATGGAATGACCCACACCGGTTCGTCGTCCACCGGCGGCGTGGCGCGGGAACGGGCTACTCGGGTCAGTTCGTCTCTGGGAGCAATAGCTATCCAGCCGACCGGTTGGTCTCCCTCAAAGGCCATCAGACCCGGAGCCACGTTGCGCCCGGCGAGTTCGGTCATTGCTTCCCTGCGGCGCGGACCCTGTTCTCCACCTCTGGCTTGTTCGCGCATCTGGGGCTCGGTCCATCTAGGGTACATGCACCAGCAGGTTGAACCCCAGCTGCCCCTGAGTACGACCCCCATCGCGTCCATCAGGTCAGGTGTCAGCGGCTTGATTTCGATCTGATCCAGTGGCTCTCGCGGGTCTTGGCTCAATACTTCCTCACGGTACTCAGGCGGGTTTCAGGAAATGAAACAGGGGCGCCCCTTCAAGCGCCCCATATAGGCAACTATCTGCCGAGGCCGGGGCTAGCGGGCCTGTGAATCTGCCTGGAAGCCGGCGTCGCGGTGTGCGCCGTCGCAGAAAGGTTTTTCTGCCGACAGGCCGCAGCGGCACAGGCTGACCCAGCGCCCTTCGGGGATGGTGTAGTTGGCGCCGCTGATATCAACTATTTCGATGGGCCCGGTTACTCGGTTGGGGCCGTTTTCCCTGACCTCAATCTTGACGTCTGCCACAGTTTCTCCTCCGACTGTTCTTTGTATACGGATGCTGCCGCCTAGTGTAGCAACCGCCTATGTCCTTGTCCAACGCGGACGGGCCTCCTCAGTCAGCGGGTGACTCGGCAGGCTCCGGGGCCGCAGCGGCACTACTCTCCGGCCGTCTTCGCTCTCCACGAATGACTACCAGGCAAATGCCAATCGCCAGCATGGCGCCCATCACCAGGAAGGCCCATTTCAGCCCGGCCACGAAGGCGTCCGCCACCGATGGCGATACCGCGTCCAGGCTGGGCTCCACGCCATAGGTGGCCATGGTCACCACGACGATCGTCGTTGCGATGGCGATGCTGGTGACATTGGCGGAGTTGCGAACCAGCTGCGTCAGGCTGGCCACGACACCATATTGAGAGCGGTCGACAGCGCCCAATACCGAGCTATTGTTCGGCGAGTTGAACAGTGCCATGCCGCAGCTCTGCAGCATCATCGCGAACACGATGAACAGCGCCGACGACGATTCGGTGAGGTAGGCTGCCAATAGGAAAGCCCCAGTGGCCGACAGACCCAGGCCCGACATCGTCAGTATGCGCCAACCGAAGCGGTCGGACAGGCGCCCGCTCACCGGTCCCAACAGGACCATGCACATTGCTGGCGGAATCATCAGCAGGCCAACGTCCCGGGGACTCATCTCAAGCAATCGCTGCATGTAGAAGGGCACCATGAACCGCGTGGCCTGGCTGCCCAGGAACGACAGCCAGCTGGCACCGATGCCAATGGCGACGAGCTTTCGGCTGAACAGCCGCAGGTCGAGCATCGGATGGGCGGTCCTCAATTCCCACCAGATGAATCCTGCAAGGGCCGTCCCGGTCGCTGCGGCCCCCAGAATAACGGCGGGAGAGTTCCACCCCAGCTGATGGCCGTTGCCCACCACCAGCAGGAATCCCAGGAGCGCCAACCCCGACAGCCCGGCGCCAATCCAGTCAAAGCTGCCCATTGAACGGTCAAGGTTCGCGGCTTCGCCCCTGGGTTGCTGCAGGACGTACATGGTCGCCAATATGGTGATGATTCCGATGGGGACGTTTACGAAGAAGACCGAACGCCAGCCGAATGCAGCCACCAGAAGGCCACCCACGGCGGGTCCGGCGATGGCCCCGCTTCCGACCACACTCATGTGGGTTCCAAGGGCCTTGCCCCGTTCAGTTCCGCTGAATGCGGAGATGACGGTGGCCATGCCATTGCCCTGTATCATGGCGGAGCCCGCGCCCTGAAACACCTTGGCGGTGATCACCCATGGCAGGTTGACGGCCACTCCGGCCAGCGCTGCCCCTGCTACGAATATGACCAGCCCGCCAATGTAGACCCACTTGCGTCCCACAATATCGCCCAGTCTGCCCATGGGCAGGATCAGGACGCTGATGGCCAGGGCATTGCCCACCACAACCCACTGCACGGTTGGCAGGTCCGCACCGAAGTGCGCCGCGATTTCAGGGAGTGCAATGAGTACTGAACCGGTGTCCACTACCGACACGAAGGTGCCGATGGCAATGGTGGCAAACACCCACCATTTGTAGGATTGGCCGGTCCTTATGTGCGAAAGAAAATTGATAACAGCCGGGAACCTTGCTCTCCCAATGAATCTCCGCGATGGAAGAGCATCAACGTATTTCGATTTTCGTAAGCAGACAGTCTCCGATTATATACGATTCTGACTACGACAGACGGTGAGCCATCGGGACCTATTAGCTGATGCCCAGGATTTCACCCCCAACCCGGCCCTCCCTCTGAGTGGGAAGGGAATTAGAAGAACCTATGGGGGATCCCCCTCAAGCCTTACATGGTTCGACAGGCTCACCATGAGCGGAATTGACGGCTTGACTGCGGAGACCAAGAGACCTGGTATTACAGCAATCCCGCTTGACCGTAGTCTTGTTGCTGGGTTAAATTTGGCGAAACAGACTACGCATTGGGAGCGACAGTATGCCCCTGTACGAGTATCACTGCCCCACCTGCAGCCACAAGTTCGAGAAGCTCCAGCCCATGAGCGCCACCGGCGCCGATTGCCCCAACTGCGAGCAGCCGGCCAAGCGTGCCATCTCGGTGTTCGCGCGGGTGGGCAATGCCACCGAGGACCTCGGGTTCAACCCCGGCCCGTTGCCACCCATGGGAGGCGGGGGATGCTGCGCTGGCGGGTGCGGCTGCGGACACTAGGCAGAAGCCGGTCTCGCTCGAAAATATCACCCTCGGCAGATAGGGGTGCGGAACTTGGCTATCGGTCAGGATCCCGCACCTTTTTTCATGGCGAACTCCGGTCGGCTGTTCAGGTTGCCCTGAGAGCGCCCCACTTCTTCCAGGCCAGCCAGGCGCCGCCCGCCGCGGCCAGGAGCAGGCCGCCTGCAATGGCGCGTAGGGCAAACCACAGCGTCGCATCGAACCAGAAGCCCTGCGGGAACAGCAAAACCAGGTAGTCGGTCCTCGGGTCCAGTTGCCAGAAATCGTTGGCAAAGCTGATGCGGTGAAACAGCAGGAACAACGCGTCGAAGCCCACCGAAGCAACGATTCCGAATAGCACCAGCAGCCCCACCGTCAGCCCACCACCCCACAGGGCACGACGAGCCAGCGTCGGCAGGTAATCGCGCCTCCGCCTTGCGAAACCGGTGCCAATCATTGCGGCCAGGCAAACGAACGACACCGCGAACGCTCCGTACACCCCCCACAGCAGGCGCTTCACATCCCGCATATGGTGGACCTCTTTTTCGTTGAAGAGGTCACGCTCCAGCCCGAATATGCGGGTGCGGACATGCAGAGGCTCCTGGCCCGAGTTGAAGTAGGACCGCAGGTCCAGCGCCACCTGCCGCAGGTCGTCGGGAGAGATTCCGCTGGCCCTGGCGATGCGGTATTTCTCAAAACCGTCCTCATATAGCCCGATGCTGTTGAAAGCCCACGTCAGACTGCCGGTGATGAGGAATACCGGCACGGCGACCAGGAATAGGGCGGTGGGCAGCCAGCGAAGTCGGCCTGCGAAGCTCAGGCGGCCCGCGATACGGGCGAGGAGACTGCCTGGACCTGTCAGCGATTGAAACATGGGCGGGCCTGATTATAATCGGTGTATGACTGAATACGAATCGAACGGCAAAATTTCGGAATTCCAGACCCTGGTGGACATTGTGGCGAAACTCAGGGCTCCCGGCGGCTGCCCCTGGGACCGGGAACAGACGCACGAGTCGCTGCGGCGGACGCTCCTGGAGGAAGCCCACGAGGTGCTGGAGGCCATCGACGGCGCCGACCCGTCGGTCCTGACCGAGGAACTGGGGGACCTGTTGGTCCAGATCGCGTTCCACGCCGATATCGCCCGCGAGGCCGGGCGATTCGAGATGGGCGATGTCGTGGAACGGATCAACCGCAAGCTCATTCGGCGCCACCCCCACGTTTTCGGGGACACCACGGTGGCCGATGCACGGGAGGTGGAGCGGAACTGGGAGCGCATCAAGGCCGAGGAGCGCGCCGCCTCGGGCACCCGCAAGTCGCCAGTGGACGGCATTCCCGCCAGCCTCCCGGCGATGGCGGTGGCCCAGCTGATGCAGGACCGAGTGGCCCGCGCCGGTTTCGAGTGGGACAACATCACCGGCGTGCTGGACAAGCTGAGCGAGGAGATCGGTGAACTGCGAGACGCGCAGACCCAGGACGAACGAGCTCACGAGCTGGGCGACGTATTCTTCGTCCTGGTGAACCTGGCCCGCTGGATGGATCTGCACGCCGAGGACGTCCTGCGCCAGGCCAACGCCCGCTTCCGGTCGCGCTACGTGGGCATGGAGGAACTGGCCGGCCAAAGAGGCCTGGACTTCGAGGCCCTGCCGCTGGACGAGAAAGAGGCGCTCTGGCAGGAAGTCAAGCGGCTCAATGGGTGAAGATGAGAGGTGGGCTTATGCCCGCCGGGTGGTGTCCAACCCAACCATGCACTACAGGGATCAACCGCATCTGGATGTAATGCCGGAGTGGATTGTAAGAACGATAGCCCAACCGCATCACAGAGGATATGATGGAAGAGAACTGTACTATGGGTGGATCGATGAGATGAAGCATTGGCTGCGAGTAGTAGTTGAGAATAACCAGCTGCACACTGCATACTTTGACGGGCGTCTTGACAAGGTGTTTGGGAGATTATCGTGAGTAGGGAAGCCTTATCCATTAGACATTTTAACGACACAGATACTCTGGTTTTTCACATCGCTGAGTCGCCGGGATGTGGAGAAACCGTTGCACCGAATCTATGGGTAATGTATGGCCGGGACGGGGAAGTGAGCTCAGTAACCATTGACCCAGCCGCCGAGATTCTGGGGCCGTATCTGTTTCCCGACCAAGAGCACGCCGACGAGGTCAGCGGATTTGACCGGGATATGGCGATCACATATTCTCCGGAAACGGATACGCTCAGGCTTCAGACTGGTGAACCGCCCTACGCGGGTTACACCGAGAAGACCGTTGCCCCTGGCCTCCGCGTAAACTTCGACCCGGAGGGCTGGTGCATGGGCGTGGTGATTGAGCGTGCAGTGGAACAGCTGCGGCCGCACCTCCTAGCTGAAGGTGCAGGCGTTGCCTAGCCGCCCTGCCCGGACCAGCGCGCCACGTGCGCTGGGTCCATGTAGTAGATTCCGCCGCCCATCAGCCTCTGCATAACCGCGGCCAGTTCTGTCATTGAGTCTGCCCCCATTGATGGACGACCCATCAATCGCTGGGACAGGCTGCGCTTGGGTTGCAGCAGCTTGGCCCTGGGCTTGGTATTCCCCGCCTCGGCCGCCGCCTGCAGCGCGTCTTCGTAGTCGCCGATATGGTCAACGAGGCCAGCCTCGATTCCCCGTTGGCCGGTCATGACCTCTCCGGTGGCCAGTTCGCGGACGGCCTCATCGGTCATTGAGCGGCCTTTGGCCACAACCTGCACGAAGTTGTCGTAAATCTCGTCGATAAGCCCCTGCAGCCTCTCTGCTTCCTCCGATGTCGGGCTGCGCCAGAAGCCGGTCATGTCCTTGTACTTGCCGCCCTTGAAGACGGAAAATTCAACACCTGCTCTGCCCAGAAGCTGCTCCAGGACCGGCCTGAGGTAGAGCACTCCTATGGAACCGACCAGCGCGGTGGGCAGGGTGAAGACCTGGCTGGCGGCACAGCAGAGGTAGTAGCCGCCAGAAGCCCCGATGCCACGGACGTAGGCCAATACAGGCTTGGCCTCGGCCACCCGCTCGATGCTGCGATGCAGGGCCTCCGACGCCGAGGCCGAGCCACCCGGAGAGTCAATGTCCAGGAGGAGAGCCCGGTAGGACTTGCTCTTCGCGATGATCTCGAAGATGCGGGAATAGGATGCGGGGCGAATCTGGCTTCCGATTACCCCGTGCAACTCAACCACGGCGACGCCTGCGCCTCGACCAATTCCAAACGGCATAGCTGCTCCCCCCGCTGTTCATGCCGCCTATATTCTAACGCAGCGTCAATGCCTTTACTGCCTTCTCCGCTTACCCACTACAGGAAAGGCCCCGACTACTGTCGGGGCCCGTAAATTCGCCAGCTGTGCAGCCGGTGCTCAGGCTGCGTTCACATCAATGGGACACTCGGGGCTTCCCTGCTCCGACTTCCGGAACTCGGGAATCACGTATTTCCCGAACATTTCGATGGACTCCATCACCTTCTTGTGAGGGACGGTTTCCGTGGCCATCAGGAACTGGAGCTGGTCGACACCGGTGGCCTCGTGCAGCCGCGCCGCCTTGATGCAGGACTCGGGGTCGCCGGCGACGATGATGCCGCGCTCGGCCATGGTGGCGGCGTCGAACTCCTCCCACACCTTCTGGGCCAGCGCGCTGCCGCCCGACAGGTCCAGTCCCGATCCGCCGTTGCCACCCTGGGCGGGCACATCGACGTACCGGGAGAAGTTCTGGGCCAGGTGGTCGGGCACGCCACCCCACTGTTCCAGCAGGCGGGAATAGATGTCCTTCTGGTCCTGAACGTAAGGACGGCCCGGGCCGAAAAATGTCTTGAGGGAGTCTGCCGAAAGTTGCTTGGTGGCCGCGTCATCCTCTCCGCACAGTCCGAAGCAGGAGGACAGCCACTTGTTGTTGGCGAAGGCCCCCACCGGATTGGATTCCTTGATGGCGGTCTTGTATTCCTTGATGGAAGGCTCCAGCACCGATGGGGCGTTCACACCCAGGGCCATTGAGCCGATGCCCTTCTGCGCCGCAAGCTGGTAGGTGGTGGGCTGTAGTGCCGCGACCCAAATCGGCGGGTGGGGCTTCTGGTACGGCTTGGGCAGCACCTGACGGGGAGGGACCTTCCAGAACTTGCCGTCCCATTCGAAGTAGTCCGACTCCCAGATCTTGGGGATCATGGAGAGGGATTCCTCCCACATCTCCCGCGTGTCCCGGGGGTCGATGCCCATACCCAGCTGTTCGTAGGGGGCAGAACGGCCGGTCCCGAACTCCACTCGGCCATGGGACAGGTGGTCCACCATGGCCACCCGCTCGGCTACGCGTACGGGATGGTGGTAGGGCAGGATCACCACGCCAAACCCCAGCCGGATTCGCTTGGTCAGGCGGGACAGCGCGCCGAATATGACCTCGGGACAAGGCGATTCAGAGAATGTGGTCAGGAAGTGGTGCTCCACGAACCATACGGCGTCGAAACCCATCTCATCGGCCAGTATGCACTGCTCCAGGGTCTCTTCGATAACGGCGTGGTCGTCCAGCATTGGACGCTGCATCTCGTAGGCCAGCGAAAATTCCATTGCGTACCTCGCGGGAACCTTAATGTACCGGGGCTACCTGCCGCCCCATTCTATGGTTCCTCAATTGATACTGCAACTTGCGCCCGTTGAATCCGGTGCCGTAGGATTGATGCATTGATGTAATACATTATCTTCGGAGTTATACAATGGCGTCCATTGTTGGAACAAAGGGGCAAGTGGTGATTGACAAGGCAATCCGTGACCAGCTAGGCATCTCCCCTGGCTGGAGGGCTTACCAGACACTGGAGGAAGGGCATGTCAAAATATACTTTCGTCCACCGCCCCATAGCCGTTCTCTGCTGGGCATCCTTCGAAAGCACATCCCGCCCGAAGCTGCGGAGCGGCTTACGCAAACGAGTTGGTCTGAGATAGAGGAAGAGGGATGGAAAGGGATTGCGGAAGAGCGGGATGAGAGTCTCGGCATATCCTCCGATGACCCCCTGCAGTAATGAACTTTGTTGATACAAACATTCTGGTTCGTTACCTGACCGGGCTACCGCCGGACCAGGCAGCCACTGCCGCGGAGATCATTGACAGCGGGGCCGAACTGTGGATAACGGTCACTTCCTTGGCCGAGGTTTATTTCATAATGTCCAGGGTGGCGGGCGTCCCTAGGGTTGAGGTGGTGAGAGCGCTGATTGATTTCATGCAAAAGGACAACATCTTTCCGTACGCCGTTGACAAAGACTTTCTGATGCGGGGACTGGAAATGACGCTGCCCTCGGGCCGGGTTTCCGTGGGGGATGCGTTGATATGGGCGACGGTTCGCACTGCCGGTGGTGGCGCGATTTACTCTTTCGACCAGCGCTTTCCCGACGAGGGAATTCAGGTTCTACGCACTCTCTGAAGCCCCTACCCCATCAGCACGACTTCCCGCTTGACCGGGGAGCTGGGGTGTGGGCCGTCCTCGGACATGAACACGTCGATTTCGGAGCGGACGCCGAACTCGGGGAGGTAGATGCCCGGCTCCACAGAGAAGCACACTCCGGGGATGATGCGGCGAGTGTCCTTGGTCTCGAACTCGTCGAGGTTGACCGCCTCGCTGTGCACGTCTAAGTAGCAGGGACGGGTGACATGCCCCGATGGATGAATGACCTGGCGGAAAATGGGGTAGGATTCGCGGTAGTCGTAGACCAGCCAGGCTGGAATCCCGTCCTGCCCCATAAACTCCTGTGCCGAGTCGTAGTCATTCTGAAAGTGCGGAGCTTGCCCGTCCATAGTCACTCAATTGCAGTGGTCCGCCGGTTCGTGGCCCGAATGGTTTCAGAATTGAAAAGGGAACAGGATGACGGGCACTTGGGTCAGTGCAGGTCTTGGCGCATTCCGCCATCCAGCACGATATTGGATCCAGTGAGGTACGAGGCCCGTTCGGAACAAAGGTAGACGGCGAGGTCGGCGACCTCCTCCGGCTTGCCGAGACGCCTCATGGGCACCAGGTTGGCCGCTTGCTCTTCCATCTGGTCAAGTCTTAGCCCCTCCGCCTTGCCCCGTTCGTCCAGCACGGCTCTCAGGGCATCGCCTTCCACAGGACCGTGGATCAGGTTGTTGACGGTGATGTTGAAAGGGGCGAGCTCATTGGCAAGGCTCTTGGCGTATCCGGTAATTGCCATGCGGTTGGAGGAGTTGAGGGCACTCTCGTCGGTCTTGCTGACCTTGCCGACCGGTATGGAGTTTATGGAAAACTCGGGCAGCAGGTTGAGGATGCGTCCCCATCGTTGCTGTTTCATATAGGGGACGGACTCCCTGGCAAAACGGACGGCCCCCAGGAAGCTCTCATCGATGGCCGACGAGATAGTATCGTCATCCATCTCGGAGGCCCTTGCGGTGGCCTCGTCCTCAATCCTGGTCGCCATGTGCGTGACCAGGATGTTGATCTGTCCAAAGCGACTCACGGTATCCCGGACAACCCGCCTGATGTCGGGCTCCACCGTCAGGTCGGCCGGAATTGCCAGAACGTGCTGTTGGGACGACTCACGGGCCAGATCGATCTCCGCCCTGCGAAGGTCCGCCTCTTTACGGGAGCAAATCGTCACATTCGCTCCCTCGTGGGCAAAGGCGAGGGCAATGGCCTTCCCCATACCGCGGCTGGATCCACCAACGATTGCCACCCTGTCTCTAAGTCCAAGATCCATTGCTCTAATCCGAAGGCGCGAACGAATTCAGCGCGGTCAGGAGATTTGCATCGACAGTTCGACGAGCAGCAAGTTCAGATCACGTCCCGCTGCTTCAGCGCCGCGATCTCGCTGTCGCTGTAACCGATGCCGGACAGGATTTCGCTGTTGTGTTGTCCGAGCAGGGGAGGGGGCATATCCAGCCCTCCCGGGGTGAGCGAGAACTTGATGGGTATTCCGGTCTGCTTTATGGTTCCCGCGGTGGGGTGGACCATCGTCTGCAGCATGTCCCTGGCCTCGATCTGAGGGTCCGCAAACACGTCTGCCAGGTCGTTGATGGCGCCGCAGGGCACACTCACCTTTTGGAGCGACTCCACCCAGTGGGCTACCGGCTTGGTCAGGAACACCTGCTGCAGGTACGGCACCAGTACCGACCGGTGGGTGACCCTGTCGCCGTTGGTGGCATAGTCCGGCTTGACCAGTTCTTCAAGGTCCATGGCATCGCGGAATCGCTCCCAGATGCGCTCCGAGCCGACTGCGATGTTAATGAACTTGCCGTCCTGGCACATAAACGCCTGGTAGGGGCACAGGTTGGGATGTGCGGCCCCCAGCCGGGCCGGGGGCTTTCCGTTGGCAAACAGCGTGGCCGCCTGGTAAGTGAGCCACGCCACCTGGCCGTCCAGCATCGATACGTCGATGTACTGTCCCTCGCCGTGCTGTGCGCGGTGATGGATGGCGGACATGATGGCGAATGCGGCCCACATGCCGGCCCCGATATCGGAAACGGCGATGCCAACTTTCTGGGGTTCACCGTCGGGTTCCCCGGTCAGGCTCATGAGGCCGCTGATGCCCTGCATAATCTGGTCGTAGGCTGGCAGCCGGCTGTAGGGGCCGTCCTGCCCGAACCCGGAAATCGAGGTGTAGATGATGCCGGGGTTGACCGTTTTCACCACGTCGTAGCCCAGCCCGAAGCGCTCCATCACTCCCGGAGTGAAGTTCTCCACGATCACGTCAGCATCTTCGGACAGTTTCAGGAAGATTTCCTTGGCCTCGTCTTCCCTGAAATTGAGAGTCAGGCTCCGCTTGTTGCGGTTGATGGAGAGGAAGTAGGCGCTCTCGCCTTCGATGAATGGCGGGCCCCAGTGCCGCGTGTCGTCACCGCTACCCGGTATCTCGATCTTGATGACGTCGGCACCGTGGTCGCCGAGCATCAGGGTGCAGAACGGGCCGGCGAGGGCCCGTGTGAGGTCCAGCACCTTCAGGCCTTCCAGTGCCTTCATTCCGATCTATCTCCTTATCCGTCCGCTGAGGGAGCCGGTAAAGCACCCGTAGGGTGCGAACAGCCCGTCCTCGCCCTTATGCTACAGGGGAAATCTTACCGGAATCTTACCACAGCGCATGTTGGCGAGAACCTTTTTGGACCCGCCAAAGCTCCCCTGATTCAGCAATTACTGCCGCGCTGCCCAGGTGATTGAGACTACCTCAGGGTTGCGGCGTCGGTCAGGTGCACTCGGCACCCACCTGTGTCTGCAGGGTCAAAGTAAATCAGTCGGTAGCCCATGAAGTTGGTGAACGGCTCGTCTGTCAGGAACCGGTATCCGCGCGCCCGGTGTTCCGCCACGACCCGGTCCAGGTCCTCCACAGCGTATGCCATGTGGTGCACAACCCATGCGCCTCCACTGCCCTCGAGGGCTGACAAGTCATCGGGTTGTATGAACTCGACCTCCACGTCCCCGACTCGCAGGAAAACCACCTCGCCCAGATTGGGGACGGGGCCCCGCCCGGTAACTACCGCCCCCATCGTTTCTGCATAAGAGCCAATGGCTGCATCGAGGTCGGGGACCAGGTAGCTCACGTGATGAATGTCAGAAAACATGGGTACTCCCTGAGATTGCGAGAATGGAGATTGCGGGAACGCCTTTTCTTTGGGGAATTACATCGAATTTTACTCACGCCCCAGCTTGCAACCAAGAAGCTCACTCGGCAAGGACAGCAATGAGCGGGGCAAGATGCTTGGACGCATTCCGCAGGTCTACCGCTAAGAGATACAGGTAATCAGGATCGTGTGGCTGAGGGCCGAAGTAGGCTACCAGGTCTTCGTTCTCGACGACTAGCGTTGCTTGTTCTTTGTCTCCGAATGACTGGGTATCGGTGGCTGCGGAATAATCCTTCTTGCCTAAAGGCAATATAGCCCCAAACCCCACAACCTCCATACCAACGGGCTTGTTGCTGTCCTTAGAGGGGAAGTCAACAACCACGCCGGGGGCACTCAACACCTCTGCGGAGTCCTGGCTGCGGGGTATTGAATGCAGGAAAAAAACTTGGTCCATCAGGTCGAAGTAAATTCTGAGTCTCATCCGCGTACCTCATAATCGTCTACAAATAACGCTCCTCGAAGTAGGCCAGGCGCCCTTCCTGTGGCTGTGAATTCGCTGCTGTGGGTGATTTGGGATGTCAGGACGGGATTCTAGCTCCAAAAATCCGGTACTTGTACATCATACGTAATAGTACAAAGACATTTATGTGGCGATTACGGCCATACTATTGCAGTGGCCCGGAGTCCTTGATCGGCAATACTTCAGTTGCCGTATCCAGGCGCGGCGAATATTATATGGTGTTGCTGCGAGAGAACAAAACCCACTGCTCGCAGGCACTCAAGGGAGTAAGAAAATGGCGGCAGGAAGCACTTACAAGATAGTCGAGCTGGTGGGGTCGTCCAGCGAGAGCATACAGCAAGCAATTGATGGGGCCATCACCAGGGCCTCGCAGACCATCCGCAACCTGGACTGGTTCGAAGTCCGGGAGATCCGCGGCACCATTGATGGGGAGAAGGCCAACTGGTACCAGGTCAAGGTCGGCATCGGCTTTCGCGTCGATACCGGCGACGACGTCGGCAGCGACTAGGCCTCCGAATGGCCGGCCCGTTTCAGGTAGGCCGCAACAGCGTGGTCATCGGCGTGCCGGCCCGACAGGTATTCGACTATCTGGCTGACCTCTCTCACCTCATGGAGTGGAGTGGTGAGTCAGATTTTCGTGTCACCAGGGCGCCCGAGGGGCCGGCTGGACCGGGAGTAACCCTGCGCAGGGAACAGTCAGGAGTGATGCGCGGGCCCCTGATAATTCGCGGCGGGATGGGCGACAACCCGGTGAGGGTTGAACGGCTTTCCAGACTCACCGTTTATGAGCCGCCTGACCCGGAGAGGTTGAGGGCGGGTGCACTGGTGGTTGAGACCAGGAACAGTTACAACGGTCTTCTGCATTCGATAGAAAAGTTCACTTTCGAGTTCGTTCCGGAAATGGACCGGGAGACGGACGGCACTCGGGTTACCATGGTTACGGAGATAGAGCCCATGGTGCCCGGCATGTTCATCGGGCCGGTTTACGCCATCCGCCTGGTGAGGAACGCCTTCGCGCGGATGTTTGGAAGTCGCCTGTCCCCACAGTTGCCTGTGGGCCCGCAGCTGTCTCGTGTCAAGGAAACGGTGGAGTCCTCCGTACTCGGGTAACGTCGACCAGACCGACCGAGGCGCCTGGACAATTCGTACCGAGGACCTGCAATTATCCCCCTGTGACGAGGAACAGGACCCCGAACCCTGCCACTATCGCGTTGATTCCCGCAGCGTAGTACTTGTCGGGCACTCTACGCAGCAATTGTGCGCCGAAGTACGAGCCCGCGATGGCCACCACTCCCAGGGACAGGCCGAGGCCCAGCACCAGCGGAGTCAGCAGCGCTCCGCCGCCTCCGTAAATGGCCAGCTTGGGGATCTGGATCAGAAGCATGCTCATTGAAAAGGTGGCGACGTATTCCCGGGAGCTGAGCCCGTAGGCCAGGTAGAATACCGGGGCGAACGGACCGGGGATACCGAACACCGAAGCAAGGAATCCGGCACTGGCGCCCAGTGGCGGGAACCCCCACAGCCGCATCCGGACACGCTTGGACCACGGCAACTGTGTCAGCACCACCAGGGCGATCATGCCACCGCCCATGAGGCGGGTCAGCAGGTCCGTGTTGGTGCTGATGAACAGGAAACTGCCAAGAATGGCGAAAGGCGTGGAGCCGGAGGCAAACCAGGCCACCACCTTCCAGTCCAGGAACTCCCGGTTGATCCAGACCCTCGAAACTGTGCCGAACAGTTGGAATACGGCGACTACCGGCACGGCCACATCGGGGCCGTATATCCAGACCAGCACCGGCAGCAGGAGCACGCCACCGCCAAATCCGGCCGCCCCCGACAGGGAGAGGCCTATCGCAGCGGTCACGAAAATGACCGCGAGTTGCCAGACTACTATCTCTTCCAGACCGCGCTCCCGTCTGTTGAACTGGCGCCGAATTATATATCCACAGCAACGTCGGTGGATGCCTTGCCAGTCTGGGAATCCCACAGCGTTATGGGGTAATACGGGGCCTCCGTACGTTGTAAAATAGCGGGCGATATCCCCTGTGAAAATTCCGCGTTCCGGCCCTGGGCAAGAGAGGCCCAGGCGATGCAATCCGGTATTGGAGGAACATGGCTGATCTGGCGAAAACGCAGCGAATTGGCGCCCTGGTACCTGCCACCAACCCCGTGGTGGAGCCCGATTTCTACAGGGTGGTGCCGCCGGAAATTACGGTGCATTTCGAACGTATGTGGAACGGGACATGGGGCAGCCAGCCGGAAACGGATGCCGCAACCGGACATCGCATCAGCATGAGCAGTAGCGAAGCCAACGAAACCGACTGGGCGCTGTTCGGGTTCGACGTGAACAAGATGAACGACGATGTGGCCAGGGGGGCCAGTTCCCTGTCCAACATCGGGCCCGATGTGCTGGTATACGCCTGCACTTCCGGCACCTGGCACAAGGGGTACATGGCCTTTGACCGGATGATGGCGGAAGTGATGGAGGAGGCCAGCGGTGTGCCCTCGATCACAGCAGTCACGTCCTGCATTGCTGCCCTGCGCCACATGGGCAGCCGCAAGCTGAGCATCGCGGGGCCGTACCGCAATTATCACCTTCGCAACCGGCTGAAGCCGCTCATGGAGGAGGCGGGGTTCGAGGTGCTGAGCGCCGACGGTGAGCCGTGGATGCAGGACTCGATGAATCCCCGGGAAATCGATGCGGAGCCCCCTCAGGCCATCATCGACTTCGTGCCCACCGTCGTCCACGAGGACGCCGATACCGTGTACCTGCCCGGCACGGCCTGGCGGGCCCTGGATGCGGCTGAGGAACTGGAGCAGAGGCTGGGCAAGACCGTAATCACGGTCAATCAGGCGAGCATCTGGCTGGCCCTGAAACGACTGGGCTGGACGGAGCCGATACCGGGGTTCGGAAGCCTTCTGAGGAGCTTCCAGTAAGGGCAGCAAGGGTTGCACTTCAGGTCATGGTGCCGGGAGTGGGGGTCGAACCCACACACCGATTAAGGTAGCGGATTTTAAGTCCGCCGCGTCTGCCTTTCCGCCATCCCGGCTTGGTGCCTGATTTGGCTGCGGATCAGCCTGGTTTTAGACGTGGTTATCTTCCGCCGGTTTCCCGGCATTGCGTTCAGCCCGCCATTTGATTGTGCCATCAGGGGGAGGAAAGATAAAGATCCGGGATTCTGGGGAGGCCAGGGTTCCGTTGATTTGACTCTGCAATTCTGTCTGGGCTGCTTTAGAGGCAGCCCAGTTCTCGTTTCTGTGACCCCGACAAAAATCGCTGCTCACCTCAGAATGCGTCATTTCCTACCAGGGAGCGTAACAAGGTCCTTTGCGCTGAGTCAGGACTCATTTGATGATGGCCTTGTTTTTGTTCCGTCGATTTCAAGGGGCAAGGTGGACGTGGTCGCAACAGTGATCGGAAAGGGCGAAAAGGCAAGGCTTATCGATTCAGAACTCTACGACGAAAATCGTTCAATAAAATGGGATTTTTGCTTCTTATGGTTGACGTTAAACGAGATAGAAGTCGTGTCGGGGTTGGCATACAAGAGACAATGTAGTCTAATTGGTCCCAACCTGATGCACAGACGACAGCGAAAGGAGATCGACAATGGCAACGATCCTTGAGCGCTTGACCGGAGGTATCCCGAATCTGCCGGAATCCCGTTACGTTGATAATCGCATCTACACCGACCGGGAGATTTTCGAGGAGGAGAGAGACCGAATCTTCGGACGGGTGTGGAATTTCGTGTGCCACGAGAGCGAGGTGCGCAACCCCGGAGACTTCCGTGTCGTCTCCGTTGCCGGTTTCCCGATTCTCCTGTCCCGCGATGAGAAAGGTGTCCTGCGCGCTTTCTACAACATCTGCCGCCACCGGGCCGCCCCGGTGGTGCGACAGGAATGCGGCAACGCTCAAGCCTTCCAGTGTTTCTATCACCTGTGGACCTACGGCCTCGACGGCTCCCTGCAGGGTGTGGCCCGACCGGAAGGCTACGACAACACCGGGTTCCTCAAAGAGGACTTTCCACTGCTGCCCGTCCGGCTCGAAACAGCCATGGGGTTCGTGTTCGTGTGCCTGAGCGACGAGACCGAGTCCCTGACGGAGTACCTCGGCGAGATTGTGGGCCCACTGGAGGAACCCCTGGCCACCGAGGAACTGGAGGTCTTCCATTACAGTCAAGCCATTCTCAAGACCAACTGGAAGCTGTGGAACGACAACAACAGCGAGTCATACCACAACCTGCTCCACGTACTGAACCGTCGCACCGGGGCGCTCAATGCCGAGACCCTGGCCCGCAAGTGGAGCTACTACCCCAACGGCCACAACATGCAGGGCCAGAACGGGCAGTTCGCCGACTACGAGGCCGGGAACCGCGACGACCGAAACGAGCACCGGTTCCCCGGCATCGCGCCGAACCAGGGCATGAACGCCAATATTTTCCCCGACCTGCTGGTACTGTTCCGCACCGATTCCCTCCGCCTCGACCGTGTGGTGCCCCTGGAGCCCGGCCGCACCCTGGTGGAGTGGCGGGGCCTCGGCCTGAAGTCGGACACCGAGGAGGTGCGGGAACTGCGGATACGCCACCACAACCAGTACTGGGGGCCGGCGGGACGCAACCTCCCTGAGGACATCATGGCCACCGAGACCCAGTGGGAGAACATGAACACCGGCGCCGTGCGCTACAGCATCTTCGCGCGGGAGGAGGACTTCCAGGCCCACGACGACGAGAACATGCGTCGGTATTACCAGGAATGGGGCAGGCGCATGGGCCGTTCTCCGGCACATCCTTTCGGAGACTGATCGGCCCGAGAGATCAGCTCCGTATTCGGGGGACGACAAGTCCCCCTTTTCTGCCTACCTCCCGACGGCCAGCTTAGGACGAATCACGGAGGCCCTGCATGACGAGCGCCGATGGCTATGTTTCCATTGCCGACGAAAAGGAGGCCATCCGCGACCTGATCCAGAACACGGCCTACCTGCTGGACCAGGAGCAGTTCGTGGACTACATGAACACCTTTGCGGACACCTCAACCTACGAGATGGTCGTCCGCAGCAGGGAGATCGGAGGCAAGGAAAACGTCTGGCTGCGGTTGGGCAAGCCTGACATGATGCAACTGCTGTCGGAGGTCAATGACCAGGTGCGCGACGAGGGGGAGCGCCTGCACCTGGTATCTCCAATCAGCATGGACGTCAACGATGAGGATGCGTCCTGCCTCTCGCACTTCGCCGTGTTTCGCACCTCCAGGGCGGGAGAGAGCAACGTCTACGCCGTGGGGCACTACGAGGATACCTTCGTCAAGCGCGACGGCAAGTGGTGGTACACCAAGCACCGGGCGGTGATCCACACCCGGATGCTGGAAATCTCAACCCACCTTCCCATCTGACTTGCCGGGTGCGAAACTTCACTTGATTAGTCGAGCGAATTCTTAACCGCCGCCACAGAGCGCCCGCGCGCCGAGTGGTGGGCAGGAACAAGCATGCGAACTGGCGCTGACTACAAGGAAAGTCTGAAGGACGGTCGCGATGTCTGGGTCGTCGGCGAGGGCGCGGTGGACGACGTCACGACGCACCCGGCCACCTCGGCCATGGTCAATGAGTACGTGGCATGGTATGACCGCCACTTCGACCCGCAGTGGCAGGACATCCTGCTGACGCCGTCCGACGGAAACGGCCACCGGCACCCCCTGGCGCTCACGCCGCCCAAGTCATCGGAGGACCTGCGCCGCTTGGGAAAGGCCATCAGCGCCGTGCATTTCATCACCGGCGGAAACATCACCCACACTGCGGGCTACGGGCACCTGATCGCCATGGGCATGACCAACGCCCTGAAGCGCCTGGACCACTCCGCCGAGGAGATCTCGTCTGCCGAAGCGTACCTGGAGGACCTGGACGCCACGGGCCGATTCCTCACCTTTGCCGGGGGTGGGCCGCTGATCGGGACACGTCTCCGCCACGAGGAGACGCAGGGCGCGGCGCTCCGGCTCGTCAGCGAGACCGCCGACGGATTCGTGATCAGCGGGAAGATCCAGATGCACACCAGCACGCCCTTCGCAGAGGACCTGCTGGTCACCAGCCGGGACGAACTACCTTCGGGCAGCGGTCGGCACCTGTGGTTCATCGTGCCGGTGAACGCTCCGGGCCTCCGGGTGGTGTCGCGACGGATCGCCGCTCGACACCAGAACCGGTTCATATCGCCCCTGAGCAGCCGGTTCGACGAGCTTGATTCCATGGTCTGGATGGACAACGTATTCATTCCCCGATCCCGGGTATTCACGGGGGAAACCATTGACCGGAACCGGCGCCACTCGCTGGTGTGCTGGCTGCTCTGGCATCACAGCTACGGATGGTTGGCCAAGGCAGAGCTGACCCTCGGGATTGCCCTTGCCCTGGCCGAAGTCATGGGCCTCAAGGAGAATCAGCAGACCATGGAGCAGCTGGCTGAGCTGACGGTAAACGTCCAGATCACCCGCACCTGCCTGACGGCGGCGGAACTGGACCCGGAGATGACGGTAAGCGGGAATGCCCTGCCCAATCAGCTGCACGTGGCGTCCTCGGGAATCAACACCATGCGGGTGCGCCAGCGGATGGGCGAGATCCTGCGGGGCCTGCCCGGTTCGTCGCTGGTCAACGCCCCGGCCGATACCGACTTCGCTGACCCTGGAATGGCTGCCGAACTGGAGGACGCCTTTGGCGGCGGGGGCTACACGGCGCTGCAGAGGGCTGCGCTGCTGCAACTGGCGTGGGACCAGGTGTCCTCAGGACTTGACGGTCGCGAGGCGATTTTCGAGATGCACGCCAGCGGTGGGTTGGAGGCATGGCGACGGCAGGTGGCGGCGTGGTTCCCGAACTACAACGAGCTGGCCAATGGGGTGCAATCGTTCCTGAACGTGGACATCCCGCCCCTGGACTTGAGCAGCCTGCAGGACGTCCCACCCCCGCCGCGCCGCATGCCCCTGACCACGCCCGGCGGCTGAGCCCCGTCTCCCCCTGATACTCCCTCTCCCTCTGGGAGAGGGTTGGGGTGAGGGCGTTCACGGTTGCCGGGGGCGAGGTAAGAAGTGGGGTGGCCATAAGCGCAAGGGCAACCACAAGGGTTGTCCCTACGTGTTGGAACGCTGGTCAGTGATTGACGATTTTGCTGGTAGGGGCGACCTTTGTGGTCGCCCCGGCGCATAACCAATTGAGTTCCGCAGGAGAGTCAGAACATGCCCGATGAGTCCCTGGCCCGCGTTCAGTACCTGACCTTCGACATCTTCGGCACCGTGATGAACCTCACCGGCAGCCTCGCCGGCCCCGCCGGAGAGTTCCTGGCAGCCCACGGTTCCGCGATGACGGGCCAGGCGTTCTACGCCGAGTGGAGGGAGCGGCAGCGCATCGAGCAATACCAGGACAACCTGTTGATGCTGGGACACAGCGGCTACCTCGAGACCTGCCGTCGCGCTTTCGTCTACTGCCTGAAGAAGCACAGCGTCAGCTACACGGCGGAGTCGGTACGGGAGTTCATGCAGGTCTACAAGGGCCTGCAGCCTTACCCCGACGCCGTGGAGGGACTGCGATCGCTATCGGAGCGTTACGGGCTGGTGGCACTCTCCAACGGCGAGCAGTGGTACCTGGAGGAACTGCTGGGTAACAACGTCCCGGTCGAGTTCGACGCCATCATCTCCGTCGACCAGGTCGGCGCATTCAAGCCCGCCCCGGGCATCTACCGCAAGGCTGCGCAGCGGCTGGCGTGCGAGCCCGGGGAGATCATGATGGTCGCGGCACACGCCTTCGACATCCTGGGCGCCCAGGCCTGCGGGTTCAGGGCGGCCTACGTCAACCGGTACCGGCTGCCCACCGAGGACTCGACCTACCAGCCGGACATCATCGTCGACGATTTCGTGGAGCTGGCCGCCCGGCTCCTGGAGTGACCGCGCGTTCCGACTTTCAGGCCAACCCCACCAGTCCGTTCCAGGTGAGATTGTTGTCCGACGACCGCGTGGACCTTGTAGGGTATGCGAGAAATCTCCTCCTCCGGAGGGAGAGGGAATGTAGCGCGATTTACCTTTGGTCCGAGTTGGGTCCTGATCGGCGTGAAGGTAGGCCGGTCAGTCCTTCATAAGGACGTATACCGCGCCCGATGGCGACAGGTCGACGTGGGTGTGGCCCTTGCCGGTGACATCATCCATCAGACGGATGTCGCCGGCACGCAGCACCCGCTTTGAGCCGTCGCTGGCCCCGATCTCCACCTCTCCCGACAGGTGGATGACCAGCCTGCGCTCGGGCAGGGGATGAAAGTCCATGTTCCGTGAGCCGTCGAACTCCTGCACCCGCACCTCGGACACGTTGAGCAGCGCTCCCAACTCCGGGTGCTCCTCCAGGTTCAGGTTCTCGATGTGGCTCTCGCCGTCAGCGTCGGAAAATATCCGGTATATTGCCATTCTGCCCTCTCGAAACTTGCTGAATTGATTCCCCGATAGCCTTGTTGGCGATTGCCAAATCGTCGTCAACAGGACGGGCTGCCGGTCTGGGATTTTTCGTGGTCACCCATGCATTGCCAGTCTGTTTATAGTGAGCTTGTCGAAACACTAACGGACAACCATCAGACTGGGGACGCCCTCACCCTAACCCTCTCCCGGAGGGAGAGGGAACCTTCCTCCAAGCGCCGCCGCCAAGGATTGCCTACCTGGTAAATTCTGCGCGTTGGCGACCTTCTGATGGTAAAGGATTGCCTTACCTCGTCCGGTGCTAGTTGCAGGCTGGAATGACCTGCTCGCCGAACAGTTTTATCGCCTCCATGATCCTCTCGTGGGGCGGGCCTCCCGAGTGGGCGTGGCGTAGCCGCAGCAGGAAATAATCTGTTCCCACCGCTTCGCTCCATCGCTGGAAATCCGCAGCGCATTCCTCGGGGTCCCCGAGAATCAGGCGGTCCCCTCTCAGGTTGTCCATCGTTATCTCGGCTTCGGATCGTATGTTGTCGAAATCCGAAAGGCCGTTGCGCCAGTAGTACTTGTAGGCCTCGATCACCTCCGGGCCGTACACCTCTTCGGCCTCGGCGCGGGTCTCGGCCACCCAGGCGTCCCGCATCAGGACCACCACCGGTTCCCGTCCCTCCCGAGCGGCGGAATCCCGGTAGATGTCGGCCAGCTCGACGGCTGTGGCCATGTCGACGCTGGGCGTCAACACAAAGCCGTCTGCCATTCGGCTAGCGCGGCGCGCCCCTCGCGGAGTGCCGGCGCCGATCCACAAGGGAGGGGCAGGATCCTGGAAGGGGCTGGGCGTGATATGCAGGTTTTCCAGCTGATGGTATTCGCCGTGGAATGAGAATGGCTTCCCGCTCCAGCAATGGCGGATGATCTCCACTGCCTCCTCGAACCTTCCGACCCGCTGGCGGACCGGCACTTCAAACGCCCGGAAATCGGCATCCTGGTATCCCAGTCCCACGCCCAGGATGATTCTCCCCTTGGACACCAGGTCCAGTGTGATTACGTCCTCAGCCAGGTGCACGGGGTTGTGCAGGGGCAGCAGGATCACCGACGTGCCCACGTTCAGGGCGGTAGTATGTGCCGCGACCGCCGTGGCCACGATCAGGGGGGACGGCAGGAACCCGTCCTTGTCCTGGTGGTGTTCGCCGAAAAAGCAGGAATCGAAACCCGCCTCTTCGGCCAGCTTTGCCTCCGCGATCACTTCGTCGATTCGCAGGGCCAGCCGCTCGCCTGCGGGCGGGTCGGCGATGGAGCTGTATATTCCGAATTTCATTTCCGGTCTCCCTCGAGTCTGCTGGGACAATGTGCTGGCTTGTTGTACCACCATAAGTGCTGTTTGTGCCAGTGCCCGCCCTGTGCCGTGCAGGGTGATTGTAAAGTTCGGGAGCCACCTATTTTGTCTGAATCAGGATTACCCGGATTAAAGGATGACGAGGATGGGGGCTTATATCCTGAAAATCCTCGAATCCGGGTAATCCTGATTCAGACATCGACCTGGCAAACGCTGTGGTGTGGGAATTCAGCGAGCCGATGATCACTCGTCATTATGTGTATACTGCGCGCGTACTACTCGGGCTTTTTCGACATTTTCGAGTCTTATGCGCAGAAAACCGAAACAAATGGCAGCGTAATGCTCCCTATGTTCTCAAAACGCCAGATTCACTACGCATGGGTCATCGTGGCTATTGCCGCGGCGATGGGGTTTATCACCTCCGCCGTGCGATTCGCGTCTGCTGCGCTGGTGCCTCACCTGAGCGACCCCAACGGCGACTTCGGCTGGAGCTATGGCGAGATCAGTCTCGCCTTCAGCCTGCAGTGGGTGGTGTTGGGCCTTGTGAGCCCCTACATCGGATTGCTGGGAGACCGGTACGGCGTCCGCTGGCTCCTGCTGGCTGGAGGTGTCCTGTTCATCGCCGGCATGATGCTGACTGGTGTGATGAGCAGCCTGTGGCAGTTCTACCTGTTCTTCGGCGTTGTCCTGGGCATCGCGACCACCATCTACACAGTGCTGACGGTTTCCGGCGTTACTCTGTGGTTCAGGAGACACCTGGGCGCGGCCATGGGAGTGGTGTGGTCATTCCAGGGAGCTGGCACCATTGCGCTGCTCTTCCTGATAGGAGCCGCATTCGACCAGCTGGGAATGCAGTGGATATTCTGGCTGCCTGGGATAGCTGGCGGGGCGATACTTTTGCTGCTGGTCAGGTTCTTTCACAACGGGCCCAGCGACATAGGCCTGCGTCCCCTGGGTGATCTGGGCAATGAGCCGGTCCAGGCGAGGCAGAGGGATGAGGCTGCAAAAGTCCGGGCAACGGTGTTCATTCAGCAGGCCAAGCGCACCTTCACCTTCTGGAATCTCATCGGCATCCACTACTGGGGATGCATGGGCCACAACATCATCAACGTCCTCGTGGTGGCCATCGCCGTGGACCGCGGCCTGTCTCTTGGGGTGGCCGCCGGGGTACTGGCGGCGCAGCAGGGCGTTGGGGTGATCGCCCGGGGCCTCGTTCCCGTTGTTGCGGAGCGCTGGGGCTGCCGCACAGTCTGGGTTGTGGGCATGACCCTGCAGTCATTCCCGTTGATCCTGCTCTTCTTTGTGCACGACGCCTGGGCATTCTACCTGTTCGCGATTCCGTTTGGCATCGGGCAGAGCTGCGAGGTGCCCACGTTCCCCATAGCCAATCGTCAGTACTACGGGAACGTTCCCCAAGGCAGCCTCTATGGCTGGCAGAACCTGGGCAATGGCCTCGGCATGGGGCTGGCGCCCGTGTGCGCCGGAGTCCTCTGGGACCTGACTGGCACCTACGCGGCGCCACTCCTGATGTCGCTGGCTTTCAGCCTCATGGCGCTCTTTTCCGCGTGGTTGTTGCCCTCGCCAACCGTAAGGCAGATCCCGGACTGGGAGAGCCACCTGCCCGCCAACCTGCGCCCCGCGGAACCGTGATGTCCATGGGATTTCCTCTACGGATTCCGGAAATAAGATTGCAATCTCTGGCTGTCATACACGTATAGTTCTGACTCACCTGGCGCAGAAAATGATTCAATTTCCCATTGGTGCTACAATGCCGCCATTCATCCCATCAGGCTGAGGGGTACCAACCATGAAAGTATCGATGTTTCACCTGATGCCCCACCGGGACCTTCCCGCCGATTTCGAGCAGCGGTACCACTCCGTCTGGGTTGACCCGCCGTGGTGGGAGTTGGCCGATGCCGAACAGGTAGGCCAGTACTACAACTGGACGCTGGATGAACTCACTCACGCCGCCAATGCCGGGCTGGACGGGGTGTGCGTCAACGAGCATCACCAGAACGCCTACGGGTTCATGCCCGGTCCCAACCTCATGGGCTCCGCCCTGGCGCGGGCCACCAACGACCAGGATGTGGCCATCGTGCAGATGGGGGCCACCCTGCCGACTACCATCCCGCCCATCCGCGTCGCCGAGGAGTACGGGATGCTGGACTGCATCAGCGGCGGTCGCCTGGTGGCCGGCATGCCGCTGGGCTCGTCGATGGACGCCAACCTTTGCTACGGCATTCCTCCCATCGAGCACCGCGACCGCTATTACGAGGCCCACGACCTGATCATGAAGGCCTGGCAGTCCAGGGAAATGTTTGCCTGGAACGGCAAGTATTACCAACTGCCCATGGTCAACCTGTGGCCCCGCCCGATTCAACAACCGCATCCGCCGGTGTGGGTGCCGGGATCGGGGAGCCTCAGCACCTGGAACTTTTCGGTACAGAACAACCACTGCTACTGCTTCCTCAGCTACTGGGGCAACAACCTGGGCAAGAAGGTGATGGACGGGTTCTGGGAATTCGTGGAGGGCCAGGGATTGGAACCCAACCCGTACCGCGCCGGCTTCCTGCAGTTGGTGGTCGTGGGCGAGACCGACGCGCAGGCCGAAAAGGACTACTACGAGCACATTCGCTACTTCTACGACAAGTCGCTGCACATAGCGCCGGAGTTCTTTTCCGCGCCTGGATACGTCGACTTCCGAAGCCTGGACAACACCTACCGCAAGGGCTACGTGGACCAGATAGCCACGGTCACCCAGGAGATGAAGGAGTGGAACTACCAGGACTTCATCGACAATCAGTTGGTCATCGGCGGCAGCCCCGCGTCGGTAGTCGACCAGTTGGAAGACGCCATAAAGAAGCTTAGAGTGGGCAACCTGATGGTGCTGCTGCACATCGGTTCCATGCCCCACGAGCTCACGCTGAAGAACATCGACCTGTTCGGTAAAGAGGTCATGCCCAAGCTGCGGGACATCTGGGACGATGACGGCTGGGAAAACCACTGGTGGCCGGAAAAGCTGCGTGGCAAGCGGCAGTTGGTGGGGCAGGCAAGCGGTTAGCCCGACCCTGTTATTGCCTGGAGGGGACTCAAGATGGCGACGATACTGGAACGAACCCTCAGCGTATGGCGGGACCAGATACAGACCAGGGTAATAGTAGCCGGGCAGGGGCCGCCCCTGGTCTACCTGCACGGCGCCGCGGGCCTCAGGTGGGATGACTTCCTGGACGGCCTGGCGCAGAGCCACACGGTCTACGCACCGGAGCACCCTGGCACGACTCCGGGGGATCCTGATGCCGTCAAGCCGCTGGACGACCTCTGGGACCTGGTGCTCTATTACTACGAGCTATTCGACGGGCTGGGACTGGAGTCTCCGGCGGTGGTAGGCCACTCATTCGGCGGGATGGTGGCCTCGGAGATCGCAGCAACAAATCCGGGGCGAGTGAGCAAGCTGGTCCTGCTCAACCCCATCGGCCTGTGGCGGGATGACGCGCCAGTGAAGAACTGGATGGTAATGTCTCCCGAGGACCTGGGCAAAGAGCTGTTCAGTGAACCTGACGGACCGGTGGCGAGACAGGTGCTGGCCGAGCCGGAGGACCCCGAAGAACGAATGACGGCAAAGATTCAGGGCATCTGGAACCTGGGTTGCACCGGAAAGTTTACCTGGCCCATCCCGGACAAGGGCCTCAAGAAACGCTTGCACCGGATCCAGGCTCCGACGCTGGTCATCTGGGGTCAGCAGGACGGGATCGTCCCAGCGGTCTACGCCCAGGAATTCACCGACCGTATTTCCGGGTCGAAGTCTGTGATTGTCGAGAAGGCCGCCCACGTGCCGCAACTGGAACAGCTGGACAGTGTCTCTAAAGTGGTCCAGGACTTCCTGACAGACTGACGCGCTCCTTCCACGGCGCCTTGCTGCATGGACCGTCGTAAAGAAACGATCTCATAGTACCCTCCGCGAGCCAGGCCGCAAATCGCGGGAAAGCGGGAATGCAGGGACTGGCATGACGATCGCAAAGTCTTTGTCTGAATCAGGAATTGCAGGATTAATGGGTGAGCAGGATCAGAGAACATCCTGAAAATTCTTGAATCCCCACAATTCAGATTCAGACAAATTATTGAAAAGACATGTGAGGTGGTGCTGTGATATTGCTTGATTATTCTCGAAATTGTATGATTACCAAGGATACCCCAGTTGGCACTGCTGTAACCTGAACTTGGACCCTGGCAGGTTTCGCTGGTCACCGGACCATTGCCGCTGCAGGCGGCGATCCTAGGTCGAACGGCAGTGGGTTACCATGGCAGCAAGCGGGCGCGTTACAGGGCCGACGCTCCAGTCGCAAACCAGGCTTCCGGAGAATGAAGCTGATTTCAGTTGCTCCGAGAGCTGCCCTCCTCGTTTGCATGTCGAACTCCCTCGGGATCTCGAATCCACGTCGCTCCTCCCCGGCGCGAAGGGCTTTGCAGCTTTAACGGCAGGCCCGCATCCAGCGTCTCCTCGCTCGACTGACCCAACCCCGCCTTTCGTCGCCTCCGGTGATGGCTTTGGCTTCGGTGACTGTACCAGGAGGACTCCCTGGCGACGGAAAGGGCCGTTCTGGCTTTGGAGCGGCGCAACTCCTTTCTAATTGCTCCCCACCTGGCTTTATGCAGGTTTCTGCTCATAGCGATTATCCAGTAAATGTTCATAACGGAGTCGACATTAAGAGAATTCAGAGCCATGGTCCCAGTCTACTATTCGGGGAAATGTTGGAATTCATGATTAACCTGTTAAACGTTCCGGACAACGGAGGCCATAGGTTTCCGGTGGCGGTATTGAGGCATGAGGGCCGACCGAACCGGTAAGGCCCGCCGTCCGCGGCTGCGGTGGAGGCTGCCCGGAACCTTCAGTGCGCCCGTCATCCCCTCTTGGGCCGCGAACTGGCAGGGAACTTTGCAGCAGACCCCTGCCGCCCAGTGGTTGGCGGCGTGCTGGCGTTCGCCTTTCGTGGCGTGGGTGCTGGTCCACTGGAGGTTGCTGGCTGAGGCGGGTCTGTACCTCGGGGCCTACCTGGTTTACGTATTCAGCAGAGGCCTGTTCTACGACAATGTCCGGGAAATCGCCATTTTCAATGGGGATCGGGTCGCTGAGCTGCAACGGCAGCTATGGTTCCTCTGGGAACCCGGCTGGCAAGCCTGGGCCATTGAGCACGTAAAGCCCGTAGTAGTTTTCCTAAATTGGACTTACATCCTCACCTACTGGCCCGTAATTCTGGCGCTGGCGGCGTACCTGTTCCTGCGCAAGCGGCGGGAATACTATTATTTCCGCACGGTTGTCGTGATAGACCTATGCGCCGCCCTGGTAGTCTTCGCCCTATTTCCCGTGGCGTCTCCCTTTGCCATTCCCGGGGTCGGATTGGTCGACACCATACAGGCCTTTGGCCCGACCTTCTATGGCAGCGACTCAATGGCGATTTTCTACAACACCAACGCTGCCATGCCCAGCCTGCACTTCAGCTGGACGGTCATTCTTGGCGTTTACTGGCTGAGGTCGCTGCCGGGAGGATTCAAGGCTGCCGGTGTGCTGTATCCGACGCTTACTTTCTTTGCCATCACCATTACCGGCAACCACTTCGTCCTCGACGCAGTTGTGGGTGGCGCGCTGGCGGGCCTGTCCTTTGGCGCCGTGGAGGGATACAGGGCGGTGGCCGCCAGGGTGAGGCAGGACGAAATTCGCGCTTCCTGGTTAACCCTCCGGCGCAAGGTCAGGCAGCTGCAAATACCGAGGACGCTCATCCGCTGGTAGGGCCAGGCGCTCAAGGGCAAGTTCAGTTCTCAGGAGGACGTGACCTGTCTGCGGGTCTGCAGGTATATCGCTCCCAATATGCCGCACACCGAGCCACTGGTGGCCAGCCAGAACACCCACCTCATGTCCACAAAGTCCGCCAGCAGCCCTCCGATGGTGGGGGATACGGTACTCCCAAACCCGGCGCCCACCGACATGAGCCCAAAGGCCGCAGCCGAGAAGCGTACAGGAACATAATCGCCCGACGAGGCCGCGCATATTGTGTAGGCGGCACGGAGAGTGAATCCGATCAACGCGGACGCAATAAGGAACGAGATGAATACAGGAACAATGGCCAGGAGCACGTAGGCCACCGCCTGGATCATGAATGAATAGGCAAACGCCTGCCCTCGCCCCAGCTTGTCGGACATCCATCCCCATGCCACGCCGCTCACAATGCTGAGCGCTCCTATGAGAATGACCAGTTGACCGGCTGCGGACAGCGTCACGTCATTTTCCTGGGTCAGGTACAGACCGAAGAATGTGGTGAACAGGTTCTGCGACCAGCCCGATGTGAACGCCAAAAACGTGATCAGCCACACCGCCGGGTGCCTGAACGCTTCGACAGGCCAGGCGGTGCGCGCAGGATCGGGGCGGCGCTCCTCCACTGCGGCCTCGGTGGGCCGCTCGCGAACGAACACCACGGACATCACGCCGATCACCAGGACGATGCCACCGAAGAGCTGCCAGCTGTGCCGCCAGCCGTCCTCCCAATTGGCTGCCGTGAGGAACGGTATGATCAGCCCGGCGAAGATGAACGTGATGCTTCCACCCGAGGCAGCCAGACCCGCCGCCAGGCCCCGATCTCGTGCCTGGAACCAGGCTGCCAACAGCCCCATGATCGGCGTCAGGGCGGCGCCGCTGGCGACCCCCATCAGGACGGCCGCTCCCACCGCGGCGCCGTAGTTCTGGGCGAATCCCAGCAGCACCATCCCGACGCCCACGCCCAGGGTTCCCACCGCGGTGATGGAGCGACTGCCATAGCGAGGGGCCAGCGTGCCCGATGCCAGGGAGCCGCCCATGCGCGTAGCCGCGGTCACCGTGATGAGCAGTCCCGCCTGAGTGTGGGAGATGTGGAGCGCCTCCTCCATGGGAGGCAGGGTCAGGCTGTAGCCGTACTGTACGAACCCGGTCGCCAGGTTTAGGAGAAAGGCAACCAGCAACATGACCCCGGCGTAGGACCGGAGCCAGTAGATTGCGAGGGTGTTGGCTAGGATTGGCTGCTCCCGGCGGTCATCCGGCCACGCTGCTCCTGCGGAAGCGCCGCATTCGTTCCTGCTTGTCGGGGCCGTATTCCGAGGGGGCGTACTGCAGCAAGTCATAAAGGAAATTTTCGGCGGCGCACTCCAGAGTAATTCCTACTATCTCGCCGATTCCCCCCTCTTCGGCGGGATCTTTGTCGATGTCGTAATGAGCTGTCCAGCCTTCGATGACGGTTTCACTGTGATTAGCAGGTTTACCAGTGTGAAGATGCAGGGTGTCGGATATTTTATCGTAGCCAACCAGCAGGGCGGTTTTGATGCCGGTTTTCTGGAATTCGTCTGGCAGTAGATGTGGCAGAAGTAGCTCGGCGGCGTTCCAGAACTCGATGCCGATGCAGTGGCCATCAGCAGTAAGGTCAGCAACCAGTCCCACGGGCCGGTCTTCGGTGATGTCCCAGCTGGTTACGAATTTGCCCCTGTCTGGAGAAAGAGAGGCGAGGTGCAAGCTATCCCCTTTGGGGTCGTACCTGTACTTTATGTTTTCATTCATGGCGCGCCTCTTCTGCGTCTCATATTCGAGTCTGGATGCGATGTAGTGATTTCACGATGAGTTTCCTTTCTTTCCACGATTACCTTGACATAGTTTCCTCCGCGTCCCAATTCAGGGAACCACTTCCAATAAAGTACTGTGACATCTGTCTCGTCTTCCCTGACATCCGGATCGCGGATCACGTCTATGATGCGCTCCACAGTAATCAGCCCTATTCTGTTTGGGTGGTCACGCCATATATGAGGATCAATCTGATAGAGAATTCCGTTCGATCTGAAAGTAAGCGAGTCGTTTTCCATTGTAACCTGTCGTAGTGCAGTTGACTGTGAAACCGCCCGCCTCTCGGTCACCGAGGGGCGGGCGGTCGTCAGTCCGCGGAAGGAGGGTGCGGGTCTAGCGGAGGGAGCGGAAGTGGTTGCGAATGTCCTCCACCAGCAGCTCTGGCTCTTCGAGGGCGGCGAAGTGGCCACCGCTGGGCATTACCGTCCACTGGGTCACGTTGTAGGAGCGCTCGGCCCATTCGCGCGGCGGACGGCTGATCTCGGCGGGGAACACCGCGACGCCCACAGGCACGTTGATGCGCTCACCCTGCGCGAAATCCCACGGCTTGCGTAGTGTCTCGTAGTACAGGCGGGTGGAGGAGTTGATGGTCTGGGTTACCCAGTAGATGGTAACCGTGGTCAGCAGCTCGTCCTTGGTGAATTTGGACTCGACATCGCCGTGGCAGTCGCTCCAGGTGCGGTACTTTTCGACGATCCAGGCGCACAGGCCGGCGGGCGAGTCGTTGAGGCCGTAACCCAGCGTCTGCGGCTTGGTGCCCTGGATGTGCGAGTACCCGCCCTCGGCGGCCAGCCACTCCTCCCGCTGGCGCAGCAGGCCCTGCTCGGCCTCGGACAGCGGTTGGGAGCCGGGCCCCATGTAGGGCGTGGGTCGGGTGACCGAGGTGGTGTGGATGCCGATGCAGTGGTCTGAGTGGGAATGGCCCAGCCGTGAGGTTACGCTGGCGCCCCAGTCGCCGCCCTGGGCCACGTAGCGGTCGTAGCCCAGCTGCTCGTGCATCAGCTTGGCCATCACGTCGCCGACGGCCAGCACGTCCAGCCCCCGCTCCTGGGCGGCGTCGGAGAAGCCGTAGCCGGGCATGGACGGCGCGACGACGTCAAAGGCATCGCCCGGGTCGCCGCCGTGGGCCGCCGGATCGGACAGCAGGGGTATGACCTTGTGCATCTCGAAGAAGGTGCCGGGCCATCCGTGGGTGATGACCAGGGGCAGCGGGTTCGGCCCCTTGCCCTTTTCGTGGATGAAGTGCACATCCCGACCGTCGACAGGCGCCTTGAAGTGGGAGAAACTGTTGATCAGCGCCTCTTGCTTGCGCCAATCGAAATCGTTCTTCCAGTACTCCACAAGCTCCTTGATGTAGTCCATGTTGGATCCGTACTCCCAGCCGACACCGGGCAACTCATCAGGCCAGCGCGTGCGCTCGAGCCGCGCTCTAAGGTCATCCAGGACAGAATCGGGTACCTCAATCTTGAAGGGTGTGGCGGGCATATAGTCCTCTCCTGTTTCAGTTTTTCCTGGCCAATCACTAATCCCCTCTCCCTTTGGGAGAGGGCTAGGGTGAGGGCGTTAATTCCCTTCCCTTGAGAGGGAGGTAATTTGGACTTCTATTTGTCTCTGATGCAACTCCGGCACTCCTACCACGCCAGGTTGGGTCGAAATCGCCTTAGCGCAGGGAGCGGAAGTGGTTGCGCATGTCCTCCACCAGCAACTCCGGCTCCTCCAGGGCTGCGAAGTGGCCGCCGCTGGGCATGACCGTCCACTGCGTGACGTTGTAGGAGCGCTCGGCCCACTCGCGCGGTGGACGGCTGTTCTCGGCTGGGAATATCGCGACACCCACGGGCACGTTGATGCGCTCACCCTGCGCGAACTCCCACGGCTTGTGCAGCGTCTCGTAATACAGGCGGGCGGACGAGTTGATGGACTGCGTGACCCAGTAGATGGTGACCGTGGTCAAAAGCTCGTCCTTGGTGAACCTGGACTCCACGTCTCCGTGGCAGTCGCTCCAGGTTCGGTACTTCTCCACGATCCAGGCGCACAGCCCTGCGGGTGAGTCGTTGAGGCCGTAGCCCAGGGTCTGCGGCTTGGTCCCCTGGATGTGGAAGTAGCCGGCCTCGTCGGCCATCCACTGCTCGCGCTGCCGTAGGAGACCCTGCTCGGCCTCGGACAGCGGCGCCGAACCCGGGCCCAGGTACGGGGTCGGTGCCACGACCCCCGTGGAGTGGATGGCAATGCAGTGGTCGGAATGCTTGTGGCCCATCTGCGCCGTAACCCTGGCGCCCCAGTCGCCCCCCTGGGCGACGTACCGGTCGTAGCCGAGCTGCTCGTGCATCAGCTTGGCCATGACGTCGCCGACGGCCAGCACGTCCAGCCCGCGCTCCCGGGCGGCATCGGAGAAGCCGTAGCCCGGCATGGAAGGGGCGACGACGTCGAAGGCGTCGGCGGGGTCGCCGCCGTGGGCTCCCGGGTCTGACAGCAGGGGTATGACCTTGTGCATCTCGAAAAATGTGCCAGGCCACCCGTGGGTGATGACCAGGGGTAGCGGGTTCGGCCCCTTGCCCTTCTCGTGGATGAAATGGACGTCGCGACCGTCGACCGGGGCCTTGAAATGGGAGAAGCTGTTGATCAGCGCCTCCTGCTTGCGCCAGTCAAAGTCGTTCTTCCAGTACTCCACCAGCTCCTTGATGTAGTCCATGTTGGAGCCGTACTCCCAGCCCACGCCGGGCAGCTCGTCGGGCCACCGGGTACGCTCGAGCCGCGCTCTAAGGTCATCCAGGACGGAATCGGGTATATCGATCTTGAATGGTGTTGCTGGCATGGATTCTCCTATCAAGTATGGACTTGAGAAGCCTACGATTTTTGCTCAAAGGGAGTAAATCCCCTCCCCCTCAGGGGGAGGGTTAGGGTGGGGGTGAAATTCACGTCAAGATGCATCTTCGAGGAACATTACAATTACGGAAAGTACACCTTCCGCATTGCTGAGCACATCCTCGTTCCAAAATCTGACAACTCTGAAACCCCGAGTTTCTAACCACCGACTACGCTCGCTGTCGTAGTCAAGCTGCTCAATATGCTGGCCCCCGTCAAGCTCAATAACTAGCCTCTTCTGATAGCAGACGAAATCAGCTATGTATTTCCCGATGGGTTCCTGGCGTCGGAACTGGTAGCCGAGCACCTGATGGCGTCGCAGATGGCTCCACAGAAGCTTTTCGGCATCTGTGGCCTCTGCCCGCAGGTTTCGTGCTCTGGATACGGGGTCCTTCACCTGACGTTTCACCCCCACCCTAACCCTCCCCCTTAGGGGGAGGGGACTTTGGGTCATCTGCGTTGGAGTCTCGTCCACCTCTACCATCCCTCTTTGGGAGGGTTGGGGTGGTTTAAGGTCGTCGCCTTACCCCGGCAGGAGGGGTTCTGTGCGGTTGGAGGGCAGGTCGGGGTCGAAGGCGTTGATGACGAAGGCCAGGAAGCTGTAGTTGCCGATGACCAGCGTGAGCTCGATGAGCCCTTGCTTCCCGAACTGTTCCATTGCGTCCTGGAATGCGCCCCGTCCGACGCGGCGGTACTCGAAAAACTCCCGAGCGTAATTGATGACGGCCCGCTCGAGGTCGCTGAGTGGGGGCAGCTCGTCCCGGTCGCGAATTGCGTCCACCACTTCGTCCTGCACGCCGGCGGCTCTGGCTGAGGCGGCGTGGGCGTTCCAGATGTGCTGGCAGTCGTATTCCCGTGCGGCCAGCAGCATGGAAAGCTCGAGGGCCGCTTCGGGCAGAGAGGACTCGTTGCGCAGGTACTGGTTCAGCGCGGTGCTGGCCTGGTGGGCCTTGGGA
The DNA here is from genome assembly GCA_965207865.1 of Dehalococcoidia bacterium. Taxonomy (GTDB): domain Bacteria; phylum Chloroflexota; class Dehalococcoidia; order Lucifugimonadales; family UBA3495; genus VXOI01. The sequence goes on along the minus strand of CBDBNP010000006.1, from coordinate 505,891 downwards.
ACGTGGATCATCACCGAGCCTGGGCCGTAAGCTGGAACACCGCCTAGGCTCTCAACCATCTGGTCGAATTCGGCTACCTGGTCCTGGGGAACGTTGTCCCTGGTGGCGGCAGGGATTCTTGCCATAACGATCAACCTCCTATTGATTGGGGGAGAACCGTCGTAACCCTACGCGCCGCGTTCCCACGGTGTCAATCATTCATCGGATACCGTCGTTCCAGCCTCCTTGGGTAGGAGAACTCCCGCAATAAGAAGCGCCCAGCTGGCCACGGCACAGATGATGAAACCGGGATAATAGGAACCGGAGGCGTTGTACAACCAACCCACCAGGATCGGGAAAATGAACATTCCCATCCCTGAGAATGTCATGTAGGAACCCCATACAGCGGCAACTCGCTCCGGGGTCGCCCCTGACAGGCGCATGGGAATAGTCAACAGGGCCGGCACGTAGAACCAGGAGCCGATCCCCAGCACCACTACGGAAACGTAAATCCCCAGTTGACCGGCGAAGAGGAATGTGCCCAGACCTCCCAATACCGCTAGTACACCCGACGAGACGAGAATTCCCCTGTAGGAGAATACGATGTCCCCGGCGGCGCCGAAGACCGCCAGTTTCGACCGGAAAGTTTCGAACAGCAGGGGAACGGCCCCGCCTGCCAGCACGGCGAATATCCCCACTAGAGAAAGGGCAGAGACTATGAATCCGCCCTGCTCCAGGGAAAAGCCACGCACCTCCTCAAAAAAGGTTGGCATCCATGTTAAGAGCGCCGTGTACTGGATAAATATGCCGGCGTCGGCTATTACCAGAAGCGCGACGGTCTTCATTCGCAATACCGAGATAACCTCGCGCACCGAAATGCCCGGGCGTTCCCCGTTTGTGTTGCGGTCTTTTGGCGCAAATGGCCAGATGAAAACCCCTATGATGCCGGGTGCAGACAACACTGCAAGCGTCATCTTCCACCCCAGCAGGTCTGCCAGGGGGACCGCCACGGCGGTCGATGCAGCGATGCCCCCACTCATCAGGGCAGTATTCAGGGAGTTGATGACCAGCATTTCCTTGGGCCGGAACCACTGCATCACCAGCGGGCCCGTGGCGACCACCACCAGCGCCAGGCCCACGCCATACGTCAGGCGCAGGATCAGTAGGACGTAGAAGTTCGGGGCAATGGGGGCCAGGGCCAGCAGTGCCAGGGCTATCCACGCCAGCATGTAGGAACGCTTGACGCCGAGCCGGGCAATGACCTTGCCGCCCGGCAGTCCGATGGCCGCGCCCACCAGCATGGGCAGGGATACGAGCATTCCTGCCGCCCCGTGGCTGATACCGTAGTCATCGATGGCCAGGGGAAGGAGCGGAGAGAGGGCAAAAAGGTTCAGCCCGGCGGCCAGATGGGCAGCGAGCGTCAACGCCGCCATAAACAGGCGGGACCGGTTGGTGACAGGGAGGGCTGCCTCTGCCGCTAATTGAACAGCCGCACCTCTTGAGGTGGCGTTACGGGTTCGATGCAGCCCGGACCCTCGCTGCGGGCGTTGTTCACAACCGGCGACACCTCGCGAATGTCCAGCAGCTCCGGGGGCGCCGGTACGAGCAGCGGTTCCAGGTTGTCGGGCGTCTCGGTCAGAGGGTCGAGCCAGAGGGGTACGGTCTCATCGGACAGGATCACGGGCATCCGGTTATGCACGGGCTCGATGAACGAGTTGGCGGAGGTGGTCAGGATGGTGCAGGAGCGAATCCACTCGTCCTCGGGAGACTTCCAGTTCTCCCACAGCCCGGCGAAGGCCATTGGCTCGCCGGACTTCTGGGTAAAGTACAGCGGGACTCGCGATTTACCCTCCTTGCGCCACTCGAAAAAGCCGTTGGCCAGCACCAGGCAGCGGCGGCGCCGGAAGGCGCTGCGGAAGGCGGGTTTGGTGGCGGCGGTCTCGCTGACGGCGTTGATCATGCGGTTGCCGATCTTGATGTCCTTGGCCCAGGACGGCACCAGGCCCCAGCGCATCAGTTCGCCGCGCCGCTCCCCGTCGTTGGTGACTGCCAGCACCTGCTGCGTGGGCGCGACGTTGTAGCGCGGCCGGACGTCTGTCGGCTCCATGGCAAACCCGAACTGCAATTGCAGGTCGGCAACACTGCTGATTAACGTGAACCTGCCGCACATGATTCGTTACTCCAGTGGTGGTGCTGGTGCGGGAATTTACGGCCACAAACTGCGGCCCTTGCTACCCCATCACCTCGCGGAACTGCTGGATGGCGTTGATGTGGTCCTGGGGCGACTCCAGACCGGCGCGCATGGTGTTGATGGAAATGTGGCTGGCTCCCAAGCCGTTCCATGCCTCGGCCTGCCCTTGCCAGAACTCCGGATCGCCGTCTCCTGCGTTGATGCGCGGCTCCATCAGGATACTGGAAGGATCGCGGCCCGCCGCTTGAGCATATTCGGCCAGGCGCTCCAGCACTGCGGGGGCGTCGGCGGCACTGACCTGCGGAAACCAGCCGTCGGCCAGCCGGGCAACGCGGCGCAGCACACGTTCCGGAGGATGGTCGTTGGCCCGAGTCCCGGCGCCCATCCAGATAGGGATGGGCCGCTGGATCGGCAACGGGTTGATGCCGGCGTTGCTGATGTCGTGGTACTTGCCGTGGAAGTCGACCACCTCGTTGGTCCACAGTTGACGCAGCACCTCTACCTGTTCCGACTGTCGTGCGCCGCGGTTGCTGAAATCCTCACCCAGCGCTTCGTACTCCACGTGATTCCAGCCCACACCGACGCCCAGGCGCAGCCGGCCGCCGCAGAGCACGTCTACCTGAGCCGCTTGCTTGGCTACCAGGGCCGTCTGCCTCTGTCCAAGGATCAGGATCGCCGTAACCAGCTCAATGGACGTCGTGATGCCAGACAGATATCCAAACAGCACGAACGGCTCGTGGAACATGCTGTCCTTGGTGTAACCACCTGGCCTCCAGTTGGCATGATGGGAGGTGTCGGCACCCAGCACGTGGTCGTAAACGATCAGGTGTGAAAAACCCAGGCCCTCGGCCGCCTGCACGTAGTCGCGGACCGCCGCCGGGTCAGCACCGATCTCGGTCTGCGGAAAAACAACGCCTGCTTTCATTGAGGAACTCCTCTAACCCATCGATGAACAGGATAGGCAGCATGCAAACTCCGCATATCCTGTTCATCCCATATATCGATGTTAATTCTCGCGGAAGTGAGGGATGACGTGCTTACCGAACATGCGCAGCGTGTTCATGGTCTCTTCGTGGGATGCCGGGCCTATGGCGCTGAGGCAGAATATCTGCTCAATGCCCATTTCCTGGTAGCGTTCCACGAACTTGATGCAGTCGTCAGGCGTACCGACGCAGAAGTTTGCGCCGCGCTCGACCACTTCCGCCGGCGTGGGATCGCCCTCGTGTGGCCCGGCAGCCATGCGCATGTCCCGCTCGTAATAGCCCTGGTAGTCCGGGGGCACCGATGCGGGGTCGACTCCCCGCCAGACCAGCCGGGCACGCTCACGCTGCTGGTCCAGGTACCAGCCGACCAACTCCGTGCCGCGTTCCTTGGCGACCTTGGGGTCCTCGTGGCAGAAGCCAGCGGTCATCAGCGCGTTCTGGCTGTTGACGGTGGGGCCGTGGGCACCGTTCAGGCTCTTGTAATACAGTTCCAGGGTGCCCGCCACCCGGTCCAGGCCACCCTCACTGCCCACCAGTGCGCCCAGGCCCAGCTCGCCAGCACGCCGGGTGGTCTCCTCGCTGGCGCAGGCTGACCAGAGGGGCGGATGCGGCTTCTGCAGCGGCTTGGGCAGCACCTGCCGAGGAGGGATATGGAAGTACTCGCCGTCGTGGCTGACCTCTTCCTCCGTCCAGATGCGGGGTAGGACCTGGGCGAACTCCTCCCACATGCCGCGGGTGTCGTCGAGGTCGGTGCCGTAGGGAGTGAGCTGATACGGGTAGCCGGTGCGGCCCAGGCCCACGTCAACGCGGCCCTTGCTGAGTATGTCCAGCGTGGCCATGCGCGCGGCGGTATGCAGCGGGTGGTGGATGGGCGCCAGCACCACGCCGATGCCCATTCGGATCCGCGACGTGCGTTGGGTGACGGCCGCCAACGTGAGGTCGGGGGCGCTGTTGTGCGACCAGACCGGGCGGAAGTGGTGCTCGGAGAACCAGACGCTGTCGTAGCCCATTTCCTCGGCGAAAGCGATCTGGTCAAGCGCCTCCCAGATGCGCCGCGCCTCGCTCTCGTCATCCCATGGCTTGGGGACCTGGATCTGGTAGAAAAGTCCAAATTTCATCAGCGATTGCTTTCCTTCTTTGGATATTGGCGCTCATTATACGCGCGAAGCCACCGGCAGAGGAACGACGGGTAATATTCCCGCCAGGACGAATGCAGAGTCGTAGTCTGAACTGTGATTAGCTTGATTTCTGGATTTCTCTGATAGGATTTCAATCCTGTTCATCCTTTAATTCTGGTAATACTGATTCAGACAAGACATCTGGGGCCGGACTGTACATTCGTCCTGACTTTCGCTGGCTTTTCTTGTACGAAAACGGGATGTCTGATATAAGAGTCATCCCGATGCCTCCATTTATTTCCACCCTCCTCAACTGGCGTCCACGCACGCCCTTTTACTATGGCTGGCTGGTGCTCGGACTGTCCGGGGCCGGAGCGTTTGTGGCAACGGCCATCGCGGGAGTGGTGCTTGGCGGTGTGCAGTCCTACATCGTGGATGACACCGGCTGGTCCCGCACCAGCATCGGACTGGCAGCCGGAGTAGGGGTATGGATGTCGGGGTTTTTTGCCCCCTTTGCCGGCCGGATGGCGGACCGGTACGGTCCCCGGTGGCTGATGCCCGTTGGCGCAATTGTGCTGGGTGCGAGCATGATCGCCATCGGCGGGGCCACAACTGCCGTGCAGTTCTTCCTGGCCGCGGTCATCGGGCGAACGATCAGCCAGCCCTTCCTCATCGGCGTTGTTCCTCGCACGATGGCGGTCAACTTCTTCAACCGCCGACGGAATATAGCGCTGGCCATAACCGGGGTCTTCCGTCCCATCAGTGGCGCGCTGATCATCCAGGCATTCTTGCTGATCACCATTTTTGCCGACTGGCGCATGGCGTTCCGAAGCCTGGGGATTGTCAGCCTTGCATTGGTCATTCCCATGGTCCTGATTATGCGGCGGCGGCCCGAGGATATCGGCCTATTGCCCGATGGCGCTGCCCCGAGTACACCTGCGGTAGGTCAGAGGGATGCGGGAAGTGGCGGCACACAGGCAGGTCGAAACCCGGCGCGCGCGGTGGCGTCGGAGGTCAGCTGGTCTGCTGGCGAGGCGCTACGGACGCCCGCCTTCTGGATTCTGGCGCTCGTGACCTTCCTTGAGATCGGGGCGACCTCCGGCCTGGGATTCAGCCTCGTACCCTACCTCAAGGAATTCGCAGGACTTACAACGCCACAGGCTGCCGGTGTGCTGAGCCTCAGCACGTTCCTAGCTTTGAGCAGCCTGCTGTGGGGACAGCTGGCGGCTCGGTTCACCGCCCGCTGGTGCGTCGTGGGAGCGCTAACAATGGCGGGGGTGGCGGCGCTGGCGTTGCTCCGAGTGGAGTCACTGCCTACAGCCTACGCTTTTGGATTGTTCTGGGGGATGTTTCACGGCGGAATCGAAGTGCTCAGATACATTCTAATGGCCGACTATTTCGGGCGAAACTCCTACGGGGCAATTGCTGGTGCGATACGGCCCTTTGAGGCAAGCGGGCTGGGCGTCGGCCAGATTGTGGGGCCGTTCATTTACGACCTTACTGGCAGCTACACACTGCTGATCCTCAGCTCGTCCACGCTCCTTTTCGTCTCCGCCGCGCTGATGTTGCTGGCCCGCCGCCCGGTGATGTCCCGGCGCGCGCCAACGGACGATACGGAGCAGGCAGCCACTCAGCCCTCGACAGGCTCGGGATGAGCGTCTGCTGGTTCACCGAGGCCATTTCTGCACTGCCACTTACCTCCATCCTGACCATTCCCCGGTCAAAGGGAAGGTAACTTTGGGGTAGGGGTTCGACTTGGGTGGCCTGACTTAGGGCACATTGTCCTGTGTGTGAGAAAGGGCGCACGGCAGTGCGCCGCTACATTGGGATACCACCTGGATTGAAACTCTATCGGGATTTTGCCCGTGTCATTCGCCTCCCCGTAAACTCACAGCGGCGAGGTAAGGTTGGGGCCCAGGGACTCGTAGACGTGGGCCACCCGCAGCACCGTCTCCTCATCGAAGGGCCGTCCTGCGATCTGCAGACCGATGGGCAGACCCTGCGAGTTCAGGCCGCAGGGCACCGAGATTGCTGGGTGCCCGGTCAGGTTGAAGGCGGCTGTGGTGAACGCCAGCCTGGTCAACGCCTCCACCACGGTGTCTCCCAGCTCGTGCATCCCTCCCAGCGGCCAGGCGACCATGGGCACCGCCGGTGTGAGAATCACGTCCACGTCCTGCAGCAGCTCGTTCATACCCCGGGTGATGACCCGGCGGGCCTGCTGGCCCTTGAATACGATGCTGCTGCTGAGGAAGGATCCCGGTCCCACCGTGTTCAGGACTCCGTGGGCGTAATCGGCCGCCTTTTCCCGGATCAGCGGGGCGTGGATGGCTGCGGACTCGGAGGAGAATACAGTCCACCACGCTGGCATGATGTAGTCGCCATGGGGGATGGTGACCTCCTCCACGATCATCCCGGCGCCTTCGAGGGCGCTGATAGCCTGCCGCACTGACTGCTCGACCTCCGGCTGCACGCCGTCGAAGAAGTAGTTGCGCGGGATCCCGGCCCGCAGTCCCCGCACGTCTCCAGTCAGGGCCTGACGGTAGTCGGGTACCGGCACGTCAACAGTGGACGGATCCCCGGGGTCATGGCCGGCGATGGCCTGCAGAATGATGGCGCAGTCCTCCACGGACCTGGCCATGGGTCCGGCGTGGTCCAGGGACCAGCACAGCGGGAACACTCCCCGGCGGCTGACACGACCGTAGGTCTGTTTCAGGCCCACGATGCCGCAGACGCCCGCGGGGTTGCGTATGGAGCCGCCGGTATCGGTTCCGATGCCTCCGAAGCACATATGTGCGGAAATGGCGGCGCCTGTGCCCGAGCTGGAGCCGCCGGTGTCTCGGCGTGTGTCCCAAGGATTGCGCGAGGGGCCGTACAGGGGATTGGGAGGCGAGCAGGCGTATTCGTAACAGCCGTGCTTGCCGACGATAATCGCGCCGGCCTCGACCAGCCGCTGGGTTACTACGGCGTCCTCGCTGGGCACATGGTCCCTATCAACCCTGGAGCCGTTGGTGGTTAGCACGTCCCTGGTGTTGACGATGTCTTTTAGTCCGATGGGTACTCCATGCAGCGGCCCGAGGTACTCTCCGCTCCGTATCTGGCGCTCGGCCTCCTGGGCGGCGTTGCGCGCCTGTTCCTCCATCACGGTGATGTAGGAGTTGATGGTGCCGTCCAACTCCTCGATCCTGGCCATGGTGGTCTCCACCAATTCCATGGGCGAGACCTCCGATGACCGGAGCAACTCCGACACCTGGGCGATTGAGAGCCTCGTCAAGTCTTGTGCGGCCATCAGCTGACATCTCCCCTGTTGACGAATATGTTGGCAGGCATCTCGGCGGTCAGGTCCATCTCGTTCAGCTTGTTGCCCATTTCCACTAGCTCTTGCACTTCGACGGCGAACCGGTCCAGCCAGGCCTCCTCCAGCTCGCCGGCGCCGAGGCGCTCCATGGACATGCGCAGTGTGTCTGCGTCTGCCCCAAGTTGCGGTGTCTCTGCCACGATACAATTCCTCCCTGGTTGAATTGGGAATGGATTCATCCTTTGAATCTCTCGTATGGCCCCGCAAAAACAAGGTCTCTGATGCTCGTGAAAAAACAGCCCCCGGTAGCCGATACGGCTTGCCGGGGGAATTGAGGCTAAAGGTAATGGGACAGGCCGACGCTATACTTGCACCAGGTCCTTCCGCTTGGCGACCCTAGCGATCTGCTCCATGATCTCGTCTGTTGACTTGACCTTGGCGTAGGTCTCGTTCAAGACCTCGAATGCCATCTGATCCTGACGCTCCGTAAACCCGGCGCAGGCATCGTGGAGCATGATCACGTTGTAGTCGCGGTCGCCGGCGTCCCGGACCGAGGTCTCGACGCAGTAATTGGTGGCGACGCCGCAGAAGATAAGCGTCTTCAGCCCCATGTTGGCCAGGATCTGGTCGAGGTTGGTGCCGTTGAAGGCGCCCGAGCAACCCTTGGTTATGACCAGCTCGTTGTCCTGCGGCTTAATTTCCTCAAGGATCTCCGCTTCCTTGGAGTTGGCGGGCGCGAACAGCTTCAGCCTCTTGTGGACAGGGCTGACGTCCCGGCAGTCGTTCACCAGGGACGCTATGCGGACGAAGATAACCTCGATGCCCTTTTCCCGGCAGGCCTCCTGCACCCTTTGGATGTTGGGGATGAGCTTTTCCTCGATCCTGGAGAAGAAATAGTCGTAGTCTTCGGCGGTGCCCAACTCCTTGGCCTCGGCGCCCATCCCGTAGTCGCGGTGGGCGTCCAGGTACTGCATATCGATGATGACGAAAGCGGAGTCCTCGGCAGTGATCTCGAACTCCGGGAGGCTCTTTAGCACTCCGCTGAACTTGTTCTGGGTTTCGGCGTCTTGTGCTGCCATGACGTTCTCCTTAATTCGACGGGTTGTGGGCAGAATGGGGCTTGTCGCATTTCCCGCGACGCCAGAATATTTACACGCCCTTTTCGCCAGCGAAAAGGGAGGGGATTGAAATGGCGTTTTACAGTTGCCGCCGGGTGGGATCGATGCGCTCTCGCAGCCAATCGCCGGTGAGGTTGGTAGACATTACGAGAAGCGAAATAGCAACGCCCGGCATAACCGGAAGCCACCACTGATTATAGATATAGCTCTGGGAGTCGGCAAGCATTGTTCCCCAGGACGGCAGGGGCCGCGGAACCCCCAAACCAAGGAAGCTGAGAGCCGACTCGAATATGATGACCGTTCCCAGTTCCAGGGTGCTGATGATCAACAGCGTGTTGGCCAGGTTTGGCAGGACGTGTCTCAGGATGATGCGCCAGTTGCTGGCTCCGGCGACCTTGGCCAGCCTCACATAATCGGTCTCGGTGACCGACAGCACCTCGCTCCTGAGTACTCGTGCGTAGCTCATCCATCTGAGCAGGCCAAGGACGAGGATCACGTTGGTCTTGCTGGGCCCGAGCAGGGAAACAACGGTGACTGCCACCATCAGGAATGGGAGAGCCAGAAAGGCGTCGGTTATCTGGATCAGCAGCCCGTCGACCCATCCCTTGAACACCCCGGCCACGACGGCGACTATGGTGCCCGCCGCCCCGGAGACGAATACTGCCAGGAATCCGACCGTGATGGAAATGTTGGCGCCGTGAATCAGACGCACGATCATGTCGCGGCCCTGGTGATCGGTGCCCAGCGGATGGGCGCCCCACTGGGGCGGTTGCAGAGCGTTGGCCAAGTCGCCCCTCACCGGATCGAAGGGCAACAACGGAGCGGCGATGGCACAGCCGATTGCCAAGGCAAGGAAGAAGAGAGAGAACTTTGGCGCGCCGCGGAACATGTCGGCGAACTTTCCCAACCAACTCCGAAGCGGGCCGCCGGGGTCGGAGCCGCTTCTGGAAAGAATTCCTGTGCCCCGCTCCTGCCCTGAGACCGGCGTTCCTCCGGAAAACGGAGGGTTGGTTGACATGCCGCCCCTCTACGTAAGCCGGACCCTGGGGTCCAGCCAGGCATACCCAAGATCAATGAATATGTTGGTTACTACAATCACTATGGCAGAGAAAAAGACCACAGTCTGGACCACAGCGTAATCCCTGGCCAGGATGGCATCCACCAGGAGGAGCCCAATGCCAGGCCAGGAGAAGATCTGCTCGGTTACCAGTGCGCCGCCCACCAGCAGCGCCAGGTTGACGCCGAAGAGTGTAATGACGGGCAGCGAGGCGTTCCGCAGGGCGTGCTTCCAGATGATCAGTCGGGAGGGCAGCCCCTTGGCCCTAAGCATTTTGATGTACTCGGAGTCCAGCACCTCAAGCATCGATGATCTGGACAGGCGCATGTTGGCCGCTACCAGGAACCACCCAAGTGAAATCGACGGCATGAGAATGCCCTTCCATCCCACACGGTCCAGGCCCCCGGCGCTGGGCAGCCAGCCCAGCCAGATGGAAAAGAGCAGGATAAACAGCAGGCCCAGCCAGAAGGCTGGCATGGCCTGCCCGGTGATGGCTACCAGCTTCCCCACGCGGTCAAACCACGAGTCGGGGTAGGCCGCCGAAATGACTCCCAGCAGCAGGCCTGTCACCATGGAGAAGGCAAGACCCGCTCCTACCAGTTGCACCGTTGCCATCACCCGGGACTTGAAGACGTCGAACGCCTCGTTTCCAGACCAGCGGACGGAGACTCCAAAGTTGCCGGTGAAGATGCCCTTGTTGAACAGCAGATACTGGATGTGCCACGGCTTGTCGAGGCCGAACTCCCGCTTCATCCGCTCCCGGTCTTCAACCGTTATGCTGGGGTTGGCGAGGTAGTCGATGGGATCGCCCGTAAAGCGCAGCAGGAAAAACACGGCCAGCGTAACGAGCCAGACCGTAACGAGCCCGCGGCCAAGGCGCCTGACTGCGTAGCCTCTCATGCCTTTGGATTATCCCTCAGAGATTGAAATATGAGGGCGATCAACTCTCGTCCCGGCCAGCCGATGCCCAGTGCGCCCAGCAATCTTTGGATTACGGGAGCCTGAAATACAGGACTCCCCTGGTTGTCTCGCAACCAGGGGAGCATTTTGCGATGAATCAGTCTCGCAGCACCACGCGCCATAGCTGTTCGAATGAGCTGGCGAAGGGGGCTGTCGGATGGGCGAGCACCCTGTCGGTGTAGCCCTGCACCACCGCGACCTCGGCCATCGGGATTACCCAGCGATTCTCGAGAACGTGGTTCTCTATGCCGTTGAGGGCCTCCAGCTGGACGTCGGAATCGGTGGTGGAGTTGGCCTGACGCCACAACGCCTCGGTCGTCTCGTCCCAGCAGCAGATGTAGCTGCCGGTCTGGTGGTAACCGTAGTTGGCGATCACGCCGGCGTGCTCCTGCCTGCCCCACGTCTGCACAATCAGGGGCCTGTACGGGCGCTCCAGGTCATCGGGCGCTCCAAAGCAGCAGCGGCTGTAGAACTCGGCGGTAGGAACCTCGAATATCTTGAGGTCGATGTTGACATCCTTCAGGAACGAAGCAGCGGCCTCAAGCCAGTCGCGCTGCCCCGGGGAGTTGACGAATGGGCCGTAGTAGACCTCAACCTCAAACCCGTCAGCGTAGCCGGCTGCCTCCAGGAGTTGCTTGGCACGGTCCGGGTCGTACGGAGAGACGGGTATGTCGGACTGGAAGCCAAAGGATCCGGTGAACCACAGACCGCCCATGGGAGTGGTGAACCCGTGGTGGGCTGTCTCGGTTATGGCGACCTTGTCAATGGCCAGTTCAAAGGCCTCGCGTACGCGAATGTCGTCGAAGGGCTTGACATCCTCGACGGTGGGCGGGTCGAGCGAGTCAGACATCAGGTTCACGAAGTCGATGTTGTAGTTGCCTGTGGAGCGGATGGTTTGCGTCCACTGGTCGCCCTGATCGGGGTTTATGCCACGAGCATCGAAGTCCTCTGAACGAGGGATGTCCCTGGCAACCACGTAGGGAATGTTCACCACCGCGTCAACCTGTCCGCTGCGGAGCAGACCGTACCGAGCCGCTGCGTCGGTCGACAGGATGATTTCGAGGGACTCGTGCTGGGGTGCGTGATACCAGGCGGTATCGCCCCAGAAATCGTCCCACCGCTCCAGCTCAATACGTTCGCTGGGACGCCACAGGCTCACGGTGTAGGGACCACCGCCCGACGGATTCTTTTCGAATTCGTCGACGCCCACATCCTGCATGTAGGCTGAATTTCCGATATGGACCTGGTGGTATCCGGAACCGCTGTAGAATGCCACGAAATCGGGCACCGGCGAGACGGTGTTGATCATTACTTCCTTGTCGCCGAGCACTTCGATTTCGCCAATTTGCTCCTTGAACCGGTTGGCGGAGAGGTGGCCAGTAAACTCCGGCGAAAAATCACCGCGGGACGCCTCGTAATTCCACTTGACGTCGGCGGCGGTTATCGGCGACCCATCCTGCCAGGTGGCGTTGGGGTGAATGTTGAACCGGAACCCATCATCGTTGAGCTCCCAGTCCGTCGCCAGACCGGACACGATGTTGTGTTCCTCATCACGCATCAGCAGGAACACGTTGATATAGTCCTGGAGGAATGTGACTCCCTGCATCTGGACCGGATTCAGGTCGTCCCAGCCCCAGCCGTCCACCGCAATGGTGAATCTTCCGACTGACTCGGGCACTCCATCGACACCGGGGGCGGGGAATCCGCCGGCCACAGCGACGGGCGACGGCGCGGCCGTTGGCACCGAGACCTGAGTGGGGACCGGCGTGTCGTCAGGCGCGTCTTCGTCTGCCTCCTCGCCTGTCTGTGCCGAGGTGGGCGCAGGCGCCTGTGTCGGTGCCGCCCCTGACCCTGCCGCTTGCGTCGGCTGCGTTTCCGCCGCGGGCTCGTCATCGTCAGACCCGCACGCGACGGCTGCAAGCACCAGTATCAGGGTCAGAGCTGAAATCACAATTAGGCTCCGTGCACCTGTGAATAAATGCCGGAACCCTATAACCCGTAAGTCCATACCGATCTCCTCCTTAAGGTTAAGCCCCACTTGTATCATGTACCCATGTAAAAGTACAGATAAAGCGGTTTTTCGTAACGATGTTGTAACAAGTTAACGTGAATGTAACATGGCTGAAACAAATACGACCCATTAGGCAACCAGAAAACGGCGAGGCACTGTCCGGTCCCTCTGCTACGCACTTGGACGGGTGGCGCTGTTCTCGTTCCCCGGTGAGACCGGGAATCCAGTCCAGGTCTTCTGAGCAGGACTGGCGTCAGGGCGAGAATGCCCTCACAGGGCCTTGAGATCGCCAGTGGGTGGGGGGTAGAACGACTTTCTCGGCTCTCGGCTCTCGGCTCTCAGTCCGGACGCAAGGACGAACGACGCCGCGGGATGGCCGGCACTGCGGCCTGTTGCTGCTGCACGGGGGGCGCGCCCTGGGGCAGCGAGGCTATTGGGTGTCTTCGGGGAATCCTTCCTCCACCAGGTGGCCATCGCTCATTTCCATCTGCCGGTCTGACGCGCCCGCGAGGGTTTGGTCGTGGGTGGCCACTATGACGGTGGTACCCTCGCTGGAGATACGGCGCAGTATGTCGATAATGGATCGGGCCGTGCTGGTGTCCAGCTCACCGGTCGGCTCGTCCGCAAAGACCACTTCAGGGTTGGTTACCAGGGCCCTGGCGATTGACACCCGTTGCTGCTCGCCTCCGGAGAGTTCATAGGGCCGGTGCTTTGCTCGGGGGGCCAAGCCAACGGACTCCAGGGCCTCCTCGGCGCGGCGCCTGCGTTCACGCCAAGATACGCCGGTGATGTGCAGCGGCAGTTCCACGTTTTCCTGGGCCGACAGCAGCGTCATCAGGCCGAAGGACTGGAAAACGAACCCGATCTTGCGGCGGCGAAGTTCTACAAGTTCCTTTTCCGGCAGGCGCGACAGGTCCTGCCCCCGGAACACGGCCGAGCCGCCGGTCGGCCGGTCCAGCCCCGACAGCAGGTTGAGCAGGGTGGTCTTGCCCGACCCGGACCGGCCCGTCAGGGCCAGCAATTCGCTCTCTCTAACGTCGAGGCTGACGTCCCTTACCCCCCACACCTCGGAGTCCCCGCTCCCGAACCTGCGGCTCAAAGACGATGCCGATATTATGGCGCCGTTCATTCTTCAACCCTCTGACCAGGGGCAGGACTGCCGTCTGACGGTTTCAGGGTCACTCGTCCGTCCTCGATTTCCAGCCGCGCCAGGCCACGTTGCCTTCCGGGTTCAAAGTGGAAACGTGCAGCGAATTCCTGCGGCAACTGCAGTCTCCCGGCTTCGTCGATGACGAGATACTCTTCCTCGTTCCGGGAGCCGTCGCGCTGGTAGGAGGCGACGGACATCGTCTCGGAGCTGATGCGTCCGTCGCGAATGTGCACCACCCGGTCGACGAACTGGGATACTCCGGGGTAGTGAGACACGATGACTACGGTCACTCCGAGGTCGCGGTTCAGAGTCCGGAACATGTCGAAGACCTGGATTGCCGTGGCGGTATCCAGTTCCCCGGTGGGCTCGTCGGCCAGCAGCAATCCGGGCTGGTTGGACAGGGCGACTCCTATGGCTGCGCGCTGCTGTTCTCCCCCGGAGAGCTGGTGGGGCAGGCGATCGGCTTTGTCGTCGATGCCCAGGGCCGACATCAGTTCCCGGGACCATTCCCGCCTCAGCTTTCCGGGCCGACCGGCCAGGGCCATGGGCAGACAAATATTCTCGGACACCTTGAGGTACGGCAGCAGGTTGCGAGTGGTGGCCTGCCAGACAAAGCCCACGTCGCGGCGACGGTAGTCGACCAGGCTCTGCTCCGATACGTTGAGCAGATCACGCTGGCCAACCCACACCTCTCCCGCCGACGGCCGGTCCAGCCCGGCCAGGATGTTCAGCAAGGTGCTCTTGCCGCTGCCGCTGGCTCCAACAATCGCCACGAGTTCGCCCTGCCTGACTGTCAGGTTCAGGCCGCGCAGGGCAACGACCTCGAGGTCTGCCCGTTTGTAGATCTTGAACAGGTCCTGGCAGACCACATAAGGGTTTCCCCGCGCTGTGGCGTCGGTGCCGCCCGTGTAAGCTGTTTCAAGCCGTGCGTTGGACGAGTCCATTTTGAGCGCTATTCTCCCATCCGAAGTACCTGATGCAACTGCAGCCGCCCCGTCAGCCAGGCGAGCCACAGGGCGGCGAACAAACCGACTGCCGCAAGGATAGCGTAGGATATCAGCAGGCGGTGCCAGTCGGCAGTGAATACCAGCGACGGAGTTATTCGCTCACCGGCCTCGGCAACCTCCATAAGAGGGAGCAGGCTGGCCCCGAGGAGCCACCCCAGCAGCGTTCCCAGCCCCACGCCACAGAGCACCATGACCGACAGTCCGGCCCACAGTATGGTCCGCAATTGTCCGCGCGAGACTCCCAGGGTGCGCAGCAGGGCAAACTCCGTCTGGCGTTCCGTGGCGTCCAGGTGGGAAAACAGCAGAAGGCCGCTGGTGCTGGCCAGGGTTATGGCCAGGAACAACAGCACCAGCAGCCCACCCCATCCGGCATTGACCAGGGGCTGGTCCAGGCTGGCTGCCACCATTGATGGTGCGTCGTGCTGTTCTCGGACAGTCACGCCCTCGCCCTGAAGTTTGCTGTTAACTTCCTCGACGTCCACTGACCCGCTGGCGCCGGAGATCCACAGCTCGTTGGGGCCCGGAGGCGGTACCGGGCTGTGTCGCACGGCGGCTCGGTTGAACCGGTCCAGGTCCATCACAACGAATGGCTCTTGAGCGGGATCAAGAGTGGGGAAAAATTCAACCTCTCCTGCTATCTGAAGCAGCAGAGAGTAGTTTGACATTCCCAAGTTTGTCGTATCCCCGACAGCCGCGTCCGATACCTCTAGGAATCGAGAGCTGGCCAGCGCAGGAATCGGATCGTCTGGACCGCCGGCCCTTATTCCGGTCTGGCCCACTCCTCCTGACGCAAAGCTCAACCTGCCGGTGTTCCCGAACTGCAGTGCCTCCGTCGAGTTGCCAGCACAGGGCGGTGGCGTGCCACCTGCAGGCCATTCACAGGCCGCCGCCCCGCTGCTCTCCAGGGAATACAGCTCGGGTCTGCGGAAATCCTCGATGACCTGCCAGCCGTCCAAACTGCGGAAGTCGTGGACCAGCGCCTCGCCGTCCGGCGTAGCAACGTCGATCCTGCCGAAGAAGATCGCGCCTCCCTCGTCCTCCCCCAGGCGGCTGCGCACCGAAAACGACAGAAGCCTGTACGGTCCCTGGGCGTTCAGGGGCCGCCATCTCCACTCCGGCGTGGCGGCCTTGAAGCCCTCCTCCGTGAGGGTCAGGGACAGGCGAGTCCAGACTGTCTGTTCCAGGTCCCCCATCCAGGCGTCGATGATCTGCCCGTTGGCATCCTGCAGCCTGGCCCACACCCCCAGGTACGTGGAGGCCCCTCCGGCCCTGGTCCACAGGATCAGATCGGTCGCATCCTGCGGCAACGCGATTCCGTCGGCCTGTGCAAGCGAAGCCGCCCCGGGTGGTAGCCCGTCCACCGACTGCCGATAGCTCAGGCCCTCCCGGAGCACCCGCGACAGATCTGTTATCTCAAAGTCGCTGGCGAAATCCTCTCTGATCCAGGCCGTCTCCGAAAGGGAATCAGACTCCAGTGCCAGCAATGCTCCGGACGTGCTGAATCCGGTGGTGGTGAGGAAGGCGGAAGAGCGGTAACCATCCGTTGCTGCTGCGACCGCCTCAAGGTCGGTCACTGCCGCAGCTGCACCCTCGCCCTGCTTGAGGCTGGTGAACTTGAGGCGCAGGTCGGCGCCCGCATTGTAAAGGGCCTGCTCCCGCTGTCCCCGCTCCAGGGTCGCCGAAAAGGAACTGCCCAGTACGCCCAGGGTGGTGGCCAGCATGACCAGCACTATCAGCATCGCTGGTGTCAGCGGATCGCGGGACAGGTGCCGTAGCACGTGCAGCAGCCAAGACGGAGCAAATGGCCCGGCCCATCTCGTATTCAATGCGGTGGCCAGAAGCGCCGTGGCCCAGGGAAAGGCCCGAAGGACGATGATCCCGGCAGCCACCAGGCCCAGCACGGGCCCTACCAGCAGGCTGTAGTCGATGGACAGCTCGCTGCTGCCCAGGGACTGCACGAGGAAGGCGCCGCGACTCTGCAGCTGCCACCACAGCAGGCCGATTACCGCGAGGAGGGCAACGTCCAAATAGTAACGCTGGAAGAAATTGGACGTCGGAGGGCGGGAGCTGGCCTGGCGCGCCTCGACCCCGCCCCGCCTCGATGCCAGCAGGGTAGTTGCCGTAAAGACCAACACGGCGAGAATTCCGCCAGCTAGTCCGATGAGGAACGAGTTCAGCGAAATGCCCACCGGCACGCTGGTGGTCCCGCAGGCCGCAAGGCCAGCCGCGGCATCGCACCCGGATGCGGTGCCACCCAACTGGAAAAATAGGAACCCCAGCACTTTGATCAGTCCCAGCGCCACATAGGGTCCGGCGATGACCGCCGGCACGGCAACGACCAGTCCTTCCCCAAGGCCCAGGACTGCAATCTGAAGGGGCGTGGCCCCGCGGCTCTTCAGCAGGCTGATTTCGGTGGAACGGGACCGCACTATCAGCCCTGCCATCAGCGCCAGGTAATAGACGAGGATGGCGACGACCAGGAAAAGCATCAGAAGCAGAGGTACCTGAGCCAGGAGCAGTTTCCTCTCGAATTCCCTCAGCAGGTCGTCGAGCCTGATGGTGTATCCGGAGTTCTGCAGTCCGGAATTCACCAGCCACTCGATCTGGCCCAGTAATCTCTGTATCTCGACGGATTCGCTGGCCGGAATCTTTTCGGGGTCCGGAAGGAAGTACCACGTCGTATCGGTGTAGATGGTAGGATACGAACCCAGGGCCCTCCCCAATAGAGCCTCTTCGCTGGTGAAAAGGGGCACGAGGGTCCAGTTGTCATCCTGCCTGCTGAACGAGGAGGCGAGGTCGTACCAGAGTGGGTCCTCCGGGTTCTGGAGTTCAAACACCGCGGCTATGCGCACCTCGATGGATGGGTGATCATCGAACAGCGAGGCGGGGAATATCTCCATCACGTCGCCGACTCCCATGCCCAGGAGTTGCGCCCCCAGCCCGTCGATGGCCACCGGCATGCGCTGACCCTCGGAGACCGGGCCGGTAGGCCATTGGCCGTCGATGAGGTTGATCCGCCCATCGAGTCCTGACAGATGGACCACCCCTCCTCGAGGCCTGGATTCGTTGTCCGTTTCGAGGAGAGGCCGCCCTGCGCCGCTCGCACCGGCCCCAGGAGGGGGCGCCGGTTCCTGGAAAAAGAAAGTGGCGGACTTGATAATCCGGGTGTGGTCTTTCAGGTAGCTTCCCAGGGGCTCCTGAACGTTCAGGCGGACAAACGCCTCCCGCTCCCTGAAGGCCCTGGCCCGTCCTTCCACATCCGGCGGGTCATCCTGGCTGCTGAAGGTGCGCACCTTCAGGTTGACGTCCCCGGGTTCCGACCGCATCAGGGCGTCCCGGAGAGCGGAGTTGGCCAGCAGTTCCGAAAATATGACACCGCTGGCCATGAGCGCGACCGCCAGCAGGGTGCCGGAGAACAGTACCGCCTCCAGTCGCCAGCTGCTGACGGCCCGGCCTATGGCCATAACGTAGGCAAATCGCAGCAGGGTCGCCAAGGGTTTCAGGCCTCCGTCCTAAGCACATCGGCCGGCCGTTCACGCCGGGCGAGGACTGCCGAGTAAAACGCGGACCCCATCACGGCGGCGATGAGTCCGGCCAGCACCAGGCCCAGAAGCAACTCGTGCACCTGGGGAATAATGGGTGGCAGGAGAGCCGAGCTCCCCGGCGGTATCTCCAGACGCTCGATCAGTTGCAGCCCCGGCCAGTAGCCGATGGCTGCTCCCACCACTATCGCCGCTCCGGCCATCAGCCACCGTTCAGCCATGAGTGTCAGCAATAGCTGCCTCCGCGACAGGCCCAGGGCGAGCGCCACCGCGTTGTCAACCCTGGTCGCTCTGGCCGATGCCGCACCATACAGCAGCGAGGCGACGCCGACGGCGATACCCACGGCGGCAATGCTCAGACCGGTCAGACCGTCCCAGCCTCCCCCGGCCAGCGGGTTCCGCGACGCCCGGTCTGCCACCGCGGTCCGGTCTTCGACGTAGGTCAACGAGGGCAGGACGTATTCGATCTCGGAAATCACGTCTTCTCGCCACTCCTCCTCATTGTCAGCACAGAGAGGCAGCGTGCCGGGTGCTGGCCCTGCAGACGGACAGGGGTCCAGGGAAAGCCAGACCTGTGCCGGGCCGTTGACGGGTCCCGCCGAGGGGAGGAATCTCCTGTAGGACAGCAATGAGTCAAGGTCCAGAATGAGGAAGGGCCGATCGGGTTTCGCTGTCGTGGGGAATAGTTTCGTCTCAGCAACGATACGGACCGGAATGGATGACTGGGAGTGCTTGATCCACAACCGATCGTTTACGCGGAGACCTCCGCCACCTATGGCGGGTAGCGGCAGGTTGACGGGAGGGATCTGCACTCCCCTCGGTTGGCCGGTGAAGGGTTCCTGCCAGGTAAAGGCAAGGCCAGCCGACCCTTCCCGACCGGTCGCGGGGCCCCATTCCACCAGGTCCTGCGTCCCGGTGAGAATGTCCAGCTGCCGCCACCGACCGGCACTTTCAAAGTCATCCAATACGGTGCCCTCCGGCGGGAACGACGGGCCGAAGACTGTGAGGTCGTCGATCTGGAGGGTTCCTGACGGGACTCTTGCCAACGTGCTGGTGGTGAGGAAAATCGCCGCCAGCGTAAGTGAATCAGACCCGGTCCGCTCCGAGTCCTCTCTGATCATCCGCTCCGACAATTCCCCGGTGAAGAACCGCCAGTAGTCTGTTCCCTCCGGCCTCAAGGCCGGCTGCCCGCTGGCATCTGGCTGCCCGCTGGCACTCGGAGGACCAGAGTTGGAGAATCCCCCCAGGGACACATTGGTGTATATCCCCTTTGCGTCCCTCAATTTGGCCCAAACGTTGATGGTGGCATCGAGTTCAACTCCGGCGAGGAAACCGGTTTGCAGCCAGACTCCGATGCTCTCCGCACCTATCGGCACCGGCACGCCCGCCGGTCTCTCGACGGGTGGATTCCTGATCAGGGCCGCCATCTCGGGCAGCGTAGAACTGGAAAAGTCGTCGCGGAACCAGGTCGACCGGGCCAGGCTGTCAGGTTCGGCCGCCAGCAGCTGTCCCTGGAAGCTGAGGTGTCCCTGCGTGAGTGTGATCGTGTCCTGCAGGACAGACGTGGCCGTTGCTACTCCGGAGACCTGCGCCACCTCACCCGCCAGGGATTCGTCAACCCTGGGACCGGAGATCACCACCTCTCCTCCCACCCGGTACAGGGCCTGCTCCCGCTGGCTACCGGACATGCTCGACTGGAACGTGGCCCCGAAGACGCCAACAGCGGCCGACAGCATCAGCAGCACTGCCAGCGCTGACGGCAACACCGGGTCCCTCGCCGCCCTTGTTGTGGCAAAGGAGGACCACGCCGGCCCCGTCCGGAGGAAGATCCAGACCGTGAGCCGCACCACCAGAGGCAGTACCCTCAGCAGCACCAGGGCCGCCGCCAGCAATCCGAGGACCGGCCCCAGTATGACGGTCGGGTCCGACTGCAGGCCCCCAAGGTCAAGGCCGGGAGCCAGCGACCTGGTCAGGAAGCCCTCCCGCTCTCCGAACTGGTACCAGAGTATCGCGACGACGATGACTGCCACAACGTCGAGGTAGTAGCGCTGTAGAAACGAGACCGCCGGCGGCCGGGAGCGTCCGCTCATGGAGTCGGCAACGCCGCTTCGTGCCCGGGTTGCCGCGGAAACGGCCAGCCCGGCCATGGAAAGGACGGCGCCTATGGCTCCCATCCAGAACATTTCACCGGTCATGCCCACCTCGATGGGCCCTCCGCCCACGTCGCCGAAGGTCGGCAGCATCGCGTAGCGCACGATCACCCAGGCGACCAGGGGACCCACGGCGACCGCCGCCGCAGCCAGGATCCCGTCCGCCAGCAGCAGCACGCTGCACACCTGCAGGACGCTCCCTCCCCTGCTTCGCAGTAGGCCCAGCTCGTCTGACTGGCTGCGCCCGAGAATGCCGGCGATCAGGAGCAGGAAATACAGGACGATGATAACGACCAGGGAAATGAAAACGTAGACGGGAACCCTGGCCAGAACCAGGTCGCGCTCGAACTCCTCCAGCGTCAGATCGAGGCGCGTGAAGGTGAAGGTGCGGGGATACGATTTGTTGATGTCCGTTTCGAGGCGCTCCAGGGACTCCCGGGTTTCCTCGACGGTCCGGGCGGTGATCTTGGACGGGTCAACAAACACATTAAAACCAAAGTCGCCGATGAGGGTTGGGAACCGGTTTCCCAACACTTGCAGAAAGTCGTTCTCGGCCACATAGGCGGGGACGACGTACATGTCGCCCACGATCTGTTGGCTGAACTGGCTCGGATAACCCAGCCAGAACTCCTCCCGGACGTCCAGGGGAGTCACAAGGCCCACGATGTTGAGGACGATGCGCTCCTCCGGGGAGGAACGGAACGGCGTGATATAGATCCGGCTGCCCACTCCCACCCCCGTTTCGCTGGCGGCCTGCTGCCCCATGACGGCCTGCAATTCCACCCCTGAACGCCCGGCACTGCCGGGTTCCTGCGGCCAAGTCCCCTCGACCAGTTGGCTATGTTCTCGGAACCCGGTCATGAAAAAGGGGCGGCCGGAAACCGTCGTCACTGGCGGGACCGCCTGGTCGGGGTCCAGGGTCAGGGGCATACCCCATTGTGTGCGCCCGAACCGCTCCACCTGGGTGCTCAAGGTGCCAAGGTGGCGGTCGATAGCGGTATTGGCAACTTCCTCGAGTTGCCGGTAGTCGTCCTCCCCCAGGGACCGGTTTTCCGAGAGCACCTGAACGTCGAGCGTGCTGCGGTCCTGTCCGTACAGCGCGTAACGCACTCCCGCCTCGGCCAGCAGGTCCGAATACAGGGATGTGGTGCTCAGCAGTACCACGGCGGCCATGATACCGAGGGAAGTGGCTGCGGTAAGGCCCCATGAATTGCGCAGGCGACGACGCGTCAGCCAGAGGGAAAGCTGGAACAACTGGTGCATGCATAGATTATACCGGCCCGCCGTCCACCCGGCCTGCTGTCAGCTCAGAGTGTGCGACTGACCCCTTGCCACCAGGGGAGGGCGATTTCAGAGCCGTTGTCAGAACTGTGATTCGTTTGATTTTGAGATTTCCTTGATTCACTCTCCATCCCGCTAATCCTCCATTCCAGTGAGTCTTGATTTAGACGAAGGGGTAAGAATTGACTTTGTTGTATCCCCAGGGCTATCGCTCAGTAGGTTCGCTCTCGATCTTGTCTGAATCAGGATTCACTGGATTTAAGGATTGGCAGGATTGGATCCCCATCAGCGAAATCCTAAAATCAAGCGAATCACAGTTCAGACAACGACTTCGCAATCGTCCTGTTATATACCTGCGCCTCTTTTCAGCCCTGTGCAAATACAACGCTTAAAGGGTTAGAATGGCCCCAGACTATATCCCCCTTACAGGGAGGTCCCGACTATGGCCGAGGCCCCGTCCCGAGTCGATTACAGCCCCATCATCGAGCGCCCACCCATCAGGTGGCCCAATGGCGCCAGGGTGGCGTTGTGGATCGCCCCGAATATCGAGCACTACGAGTATCTGCCGGATTCCGACGGAGTCCGGACCGCGTGGCCACGCATGCCCATACCGGACGTTCAGCAGTATTCCTACCGCGACTACGGCAACCGGGTCGGCTTCTGGCGCATGACCGATGTGCTGGACAAGCACGGCATCCGTTGTTGCGTGTCGCTGAACCTGGCAGTGCTGGAGCATTTTCCGGAGATTGGCGAGGCCATGGTCGAGCGGGACTACGACTTCATGAGCCATGGCATCTACAACACCCGCTACCTGAACACCCTGTCCGAGGATGAGGAGCGGGAGTTCTACCGGGACAACATCGAAACTCTGCGTCGCCATACCGGCAAGCAGCTGAAGGGCATGCTGGGCCCCGCCGTCTCCGGCACCGATCGCACTCCTGACCTGATGGCCGAGGCGGGCTTGATCTATCACACCGACTGGATGCACGATGACCAGCCGGTGCCCATTCGTGTCAAGTCGGGCAAGCTGGTGTCGGTGCCCTACAGCATCGAGCTCAACGACGTTCCGGTGTTCCGCAGCAGCTTCGAAGGCGAGTATTTCGCCCGCATCTGCAAGGCCCAGTTCGACCAGCTGTACGCGGAGGGAGCCGACAGCGGCCGCGTAATGTGCATCGCCCTGCACCCGTACCTTATCGGCCAGCCCCACCGGGTCAAGTACCTGGACGATCTGCTGGGCTACATAATGTCCCACGACGGTGTGTGGCAGACCACTGCCGACGAGATCGCCGAGCACTACATCGCCAACTACTATGACGACGCAGTAGCTCACGCGGCCCAGTTCCGCCCGCAGTAAGTCTCCCAGAGGGCGCGTGACCACGATGGTCAAGGTAACTTATGCTCCGGGGCGACCGGGAGGGTCGCTCCTACGAGCACGATCGTCGATCTCCTAGTCAACGTAGCAACACCGAGGGGCAACCCTTGTGGTTGCCCTGACGCGCACCCAATAACCAGTTCGCAGAGGTGACCAATATGCCGGCTGAACGCCGTCCGGGTATGGACCATGAGCACTACGAATGGTCGCCAATCAACAGGCGTGGGACGCTGCGCTGGCCTGACGGCGCCCGGATGGCCCTCTGCGTGGTGGTCACTCTGGAAAAGATGGAGTGGGAGGCACCGCCTGGCAGCTTCACCACCGCGCTGGCAGGGGGCCTCGGAGACAGGCCCTTCCCCGACTACGCGCGGGTGACGCACCGCGAGTACGGCCACCGCGTGGGCATCTTCCGGCTGCTTGATGTGCTGGAAAAGCATGGCATTCCCGCCACTGTGGCCATGGACGCATTGACGGCCGAGGCCAATCCCTACCTCGTCGAGCACTGCCGGCAGCGCGGCGCAGAGATCATCGCGCATGGGATCTCCGCCAGCCGGATGATCACGGGCCGGATGACGGAGGAGGACGAGGAGGAATACGTTCATTCCAGCGTCGAGACGCTGCGAAAGGCCACGGGCGCGACGCCGCAGGGGTGGCTGGGGCCGGAGTACGGCGAATCGGAGCGCACGCCCGGCATCCTGGCCGGTGCGGGAGTCAGCTACGTCTGCGACTGGGTCAACGACGAGCAGCCCTACCGTCTGACCACACCCAACGGGGACATGTGCTCCCTGCCGCTGATGTGGGAGCTGGACGACGTGAACGCGCTCGCGGACCGGCGGCTGCCCATCGACCGTTACGCCAGATTGCTGCAGGAGAGCTTCGACGGGTTGTACGAGGGCTCCCGGGAGTCGGGACTCCTCCTGGCCTTCAACCTGCATCCCTGGCTTACGGGCCAGCCCTTCCGTGTCCGGTTCCTGGACGAGGCCCTGGGACACATGGTCCGTCGCCAGGGAGTGTGGCCGGCTACAGGCTCCCAGATTGCAGAGTGGTTCAACTCCAACCCGCCGGCGTAACGACCATTGCTCTGCTTCAAGGCAGTGGCTGGAAGATTTGAGGTAATTTCTCAGTTTGACCCTGGGCGCCCACAAGGGGCGCCCCTACAACCATAACGGCGCTACTATCAGCCAAACTGAGACGCAACCTGAGTGGAGACTTTTAAAACTGCCAGGCCGTTCGTCCTGAGCTTGTCGAAGGACGGGGGGCGAAATCCATTGATGGTTCGACAGGCTCACCACCAACGGATTCTAGAGGATTTCAAAAGCCGGTTCGACAGAACCGGCTGATGGTTCGACAGGACTCACCACCAACGGATTACCGAATTCTCTGAATTGTTCCCGTGGCGCTACACGGTGGACGGGCGCTGGCGGTGCCAGTTGGTGGCCTGCTCGTAGGCGTAGGCCACGTTCAAGACAGTCTGATCCGCCCCGGGCCGGCCGCCGATCTGCAGGCCGATGGGCAACCCCTCGTCGCTGAGACCGCAGGGGACGGAGACTGCAGGAGCGCTGGCCAAATTGAACGTGCGGGTCTGCAGGTAAGGCATCGGCTTCGCGTCTTCCTTGCTGGTGCGGATCGGGTCCTCGATGATGGGCTGGGCCGCCACGCTGGACGTCGGCGTTACCAGCACGTCGTATTGTTCCAGGGCCTCATGCACCTGGTTGCGAAACATGGTGCGCAGTTTCTGGGCTTTCAGATAGGCCGAAGCGGGGAAGATGCTCCCGGTGAGTAGCCCGATGCTGTTGTTGTGACCGTAGTCCTGCAGTCGCTCTCGCACCCAGTCCTTCATGTTCAGCGCCGGCTCCACCACCAGCGGAATTTGCGCCAGGACAGCGCCGTGGGCCGTCAACGGGATGGAGACCTGCTCCACCGTGGCGCCCAGCTCTCCCAGCACTCCCAGGGCCCTCAGCACCGCGTCGCGGGTGTCGGTGGCGAGGGTCTCGTCATCCATTTGCTCGCTGATCACGCCGATGCGGAGTCCCTGGATGTTGCCGTTCAGCCCGGCGCGGTAGTCGGGGACGGGCCTGTCCCAGGTGTAGGGATCGCGCTCGTCGTGCCCGGCGATGGCGGTCAGGGTGATGGCGGCATCCTCCACCGTGCGGGAGATTGGGCCAGCGGTGTCCATGGACCAGACGCCGGTCATCACCCCGTAACGGCTGACCAGTCCCCAGGTGGGCCGGTGCCCGACCAGGCCGCACCAGGTGGCGGGCCACCGGATGGAGCCGCCGGTATCCTCTCCGAGGGACGTGGCGCAGAGGAACGCTGCCGTGGCGGCACCGGAACCCCCGCTGGAGCCCCCGGTGCGGCGGTCGAGGTGCCACGGGTTGCGGGGCGGGCTGAACCGCTCGAATCCGGCGCCCATGGCGAACTCGGTCATATTGGTCTTGCCCAGCAGCACCGCGCCCGCCTCTTTCAGCTTTGTGATGATCGTGGCGTCTTCCTCTGGAATGAAATCGGCAAGGATGCGCGTGCCGCCGGTAGTGCGGATGCCCTTGGTCCAGAACTGGTCCTTGACGGCCACCGGGATGCCGTGCATCGGGCCGCGGTACTCGCCGCGCCCGATGGCCTCCTCGGCGTCGCGGGCCGCCTGCAGGGCCTCCCGCCGGCTGACGGCGAGATAGGAGTTGAACTTGAAATCCAGCCCGTCTATGCGGTCCAGGTATGCGTGGGTGACCTCGACGGGAGAGACCTCTCGGGACTCGATCAACCGAGCGAGTTCTGCCACTGTCAGGAAGGGTAGGTCCTGCTGGTTCATGCTGCATCCCTCCGGTTGCTGGCTGGGTGCGCCCATCCGGCGGCGTACGGTTGGCGCTGAAGCTACATCAGGGACGTGCAATAGTCCAGTGGTCGCGGCTTGGATTGGCGGGGCTATCGCCATTGGACTACAATGGCGCTGCTGCAGCGACACGGAAATTGGTCTGCATTACATTCATTAGCGGACCCGTTTGATGGCACGCAACAATTCGTCCCTGAATGAATGTCTCTTCGCACCAATCTCGTCGAGTTCTTCCCTAATCCTGGCTTTCTCCTCTTCCCAGGCTGAACCCCGCCGCCGCCCATATCCGCTGAACCAGAGGGACAATTGCCAGAGCCATTTGTTCTTGATGGCGTTAAATAACATATTCATGGCGTTCCCTTTACTAGCGGAGCCTTTCCCTTTCTATCTTGTGATACCCAATAGTGACTCTTACGACGCTCCTGCCGAGGCTAACATGCGCCCTTGGATCAGATCAAAGACCACGTTGATGATTCTGACCCTCGTCGCCCTGATGTTAATCGCTCGACCGGGCCGACAGCCACGCCGGAATTCTGGCGAGGGCGCGTTTTAGTCCCTGATTTGGATGACGCTGGCCCCGTTCACTGGCTATTGAAACGCAAACCCGGTATTTTGTCACTCGACCCTGACAACAGGGTTGACTTGTCCCCAGCGGGATCAGGAGGTCACAGGTGTACAAGATTGGCATAGACGTTGGTGGCACCTTCACCGATTTCGTGGTGGCGCCAGAGGATGAGTCGGCAAGACGCTTAAATCACGAAGGTGGACAGCCGCGGTTCTTCAAGACCCAGACCACACCCCATGACCCGTCCATCGGCGTGATGAACGGACTTCAGGAGGCCGCCTCTGCCTACGGGCTGTCCCTGGACGAATTCCTTGGCGCCACGGACCTTGTGATCCACGGGTCCACTGTGGCCACCAACACTCTGGTGGAACGCAAGGGCGCCACCGTGGGTCTCGTCACCACCGATGGTTTCCGCGACCTGCTGGAAATGCGCGAGGGACTGAAGGAAGACCGGTACAACCTCCGTATGAAGATGATGGAACCCTTGGCGGCACGCTACCTGCGGGTGGGCGTTCCGGAAAGAGTGCGCGCCAGCGGCGCCGTCGAGCGGCCGCTGGACGAGGCCGCCCTGGTCGAGAGCCTTGTGCACCTGGTCAGCGAGGGCGCCGAGGCGCTGGCCGTCTGCTTCCTGTTCTCTTACCTTAACCCGGCCCACGAGCAGCGGGCTGCGGAGATCATTCGCAGCCGTTTCCCCGAACTGTACACCTCCCTATCCCACGAGGTGATTCCCCAGATCAAGGAGTTCGACCGCCTGAGCACCACGGTGATCAACTCCTACGTGGGGCCGGTTTTCAGCCGTTATCTGTCGCGGCTGGGCGAGCGGTTCGAGGCCTACCCCCAGCTGAAGGACGTGCTGATCATGCAGTCCAACGGCGGTGTGGCCCCCATCGAAGACTCCAAGAACATGGCGGTGCGAGCCATCCTGTCCGGCCCCGCTGGTGGCGTGAGCGCTGCGGCCTACATCGGCCAACTGCTGGACGAGCGCAGAATCATAGCCTTTGACATGGGCGGCACCAGCACCGACATATCGCTGATCGAAAACGGGATTCCGCACATCGCTAACGAAAAGTTCGAGGCGGGATGGAAGATCGCTGCCCCGATGATCGACATCCACACCCTGGGCGCCGGCGGGGGAAGCATCGCCCGCGTGGACGAGGGCGGAATCCTCCACGTCGGCCCCGACAGCGCGGGGGCCGACCCGGGCCCGGCCTGCTACGGCAGAGGTGGGGAACGGCCCACCGTCACCGACGCCAGCCTGGCACTGGGGTACCTGGACCCCGCCAACTTCCTGGGCGGCAGGGCCAGCCTCGATGCCGATGCTGCCGAGCGCGCCTTAACGGAGCAAGTGGGGACGCCGCTGGGTCTCTCCAGCGCCGAGTCCGCTTTTGGCGTGTACAAGGTGGTCTGCACGACCATGGCCGAGGGTATCCGGCTGATGTCCGTTTCACGCGGAGTCGACCCACGCGAGTTCACCATTATGGGATTCGGCGGGGCCTCCGGCCTGCATGCCTCCGAGGTTGCCCGCCAACTGCAGGTCGAGAAGGTGTACATACCGGCGTCGGCGCCGGTGCTGTCAGCCTACGGCATGCTTAACACTGACATCAGGTACGACTACTTCAGGTCGTACCCGGTGAGCCTGGACCGGATGAACCTCAGCGAGCTCCGGAGCATCCTCGCGGAACTGGGATCGGAGGGCCGGGACAAGCTGCTGGCCCAGGGTGTGGCCGCCGAGGCAGTGGAGATCCAGTACTCCGCCGACATGCGGTACCTGGACCAGATCTACGAGGTCACCGTTCCTGTGCCCGACACCGGCCTGTCGGACGCGGAGTTCCTGGGACAACTGACCTCCAACTTTCACGGGAGATACCAGGAGCTGTACTCCTACGCCCAGCAGGACCAGGAGGTGCGGCTGATCACGCTGCGGGTGGCTGCTGTCGGCAAGCTCCCCAGGATCGACCAGATGGACCGGAATGCGGACGGGATCGCCGCTGGTCCTGAGCTTGTCGAAGGGCCCACCGGCTCGCGGCGCGTCTACCTGGGCGAATGGCACGACGCTTCCACGTACGCCGCGGACTCCCTGCCGGCTGGGACGGAAATCGACGGACCGGCCATCCTGGAATCAGAGTTCACCACCGTCCTGGTGTGGCCCGGCGACCACGCCACCGTCGATGCCATGGGCGGCATTGAGTTGCGTGTAGGGCAGGACGATGCGCTCACCCAGGGAGAGAGCGAACGATCGACACAGGGTGCGGCTGTCTCTATCGGAGCGAACGGCCACGGCGGCCCAGCCCACGACGACCCCATCACGCTGGCTGTGGTGGAGCACCGCCTGGAGTCCATCGCGCAGGAGATGACCGAGGCCATGCTGCGGACGGCGATGTCTCAGATTCTCAACTCCAGCCGCGACTTTTCCACCGCCATCCTCGACGGCGAGTGCCAGTTAGTGGCCCAGGGCGAGGGCATACCGGTGCACATCAGCGCGCTGCCGGTGGCGGGCGCCGCTGTCCGGGACTACTTCGGCGACGATATCCACGACGGGGACCTGTTCATCCTGAACGACCCCTATTTCGGGGGCAGCCACCTGCCGGACATAACGATCATCCGGCCCGTGTTCCACGAGGGGCGGCTGCTGTTCTACGGAGTGAACCGCGCGCACCACAGCGACGTCGGAGGCGGCACCCACGGGGGCTACAACCCGGGCGCCAACGAGATATTCCAGGAGGGGCTGCGCATCCCGCCGCTACGGCTATACGACAAGGGTCTCCCGCGCCACGATCTGCTGCAGATGATGGCCGCCAACGTGCGGCAGTCGGAGAATTTCCTGGGCGACCTCAACGCGCAGATCGGCTCCGTGATGCTGGCCGCTCGCAGGATCCAGGACCTGCTGGCCGAGTACGACGCCGACCGGCTGATGGCGGTGGTGTCCGAAATTCTCGCCGCCACCGAACGCCAGGTGCGCCAGTTCATCTCCGGGTGGCCCGACGGTGTCTATCACGGCGAGTCGTTCGTCGACGACGACGGGTTTGACAGCAAGCTGGTGCCCATCCGGGCCAAGGTCACTATTGACGGCGACTCTATGACCATCGACCTCAGCGAGTCCAGCCCGCAGGTCGAGGGGTTCATCAACAGCGCCTACGCCAACACCCGGTCGCTGGCGCACGCCGCCATCATGTACCTGGCTCCCATGGACGTGGCAAACAACGAGGGCTCCATGCGACCAGTGCAGATCGTGGCGCCGAGGGGTCTGGTGGTGAACGCCAACCCGCCTGCGCCGGTGTGCATGAGCACCAACCACTGCGCCGAGGAGGTGGTGGAGGCGGTGTTCAAGGCACTGGCCCCGGCCATCCCCAGCGCCGTATCCGCCGGGTTCTCGCGCCGGCTGCGCTATGCCATCACCGGCCACGACCCGAGGACGGGGCGCCAGTTCATCTGGCACTTCTTCCTGGCGAGAGGAGGCGGTGGCGCTGCCGAGGGTATCGATGGGTGGTCCAACGTCGGCGAGATCAACGTGGCCGGCGGTATCCGTTCACCCAGCATCGAAGTGACGGAGGAGCGGTTCCCGTTCTTCGTGGAACGCCACGAACTGCGTCCCGATTCCGGCGGCGAGGGAGCGTGGCGCGGTGGCCTGGGCGCGGTCTGCGATCTTGTATATGAGGGAGAGGGACCAGCCCTGCTCAACACCGCCGGCGACGGCATAGTGGTGCCGCCCTTCGGCCTGTTTGGCGCCACTGATGGACTGCCGCACCACTACACCATCGTGTCCAACGGCTCCGAGCGAGTACTAGGATCCAAGGAGGTGGGCGTGGTTGTCAATCCGGGCGACCACATAATCTGCCTGTCCTCCGGAGGAGGTGGCTACGGCCAGCCAGAGAAACGCGACAGGGACGCCGCTGCCTGGGACAAGAAGAACGGTTACGTGACCGGGTAGGGTAGGGAAATTCCGACAGCCTCCATCCTGTGGGGGTGAGGCGCGAAGGTGACTGCCAGAATCAGAATTTACGGGATTAGATGATCCTCAGGATGTTCCCCAGTCCCTGCAATAAATCCTGCCAATCCTTGAATCTTGATAATCCTGATTCAGACAAACTCAACGCCTCAGACGTTGTTTCAGCTTTGGCGGGAATGACAGGTTGGTCAAAGGGAAGTCCCGAGGCAGCCTACAAGACCTATTCGGGCCGTATCAAGGCCGATAGCCGCCCATCCTGAATGTCCACGAGGAGCGCCGTCATGCGGACGTGGGGCCGGTTTACGCATACCCCGGTTTGCTTGTCGAATTGCCACCCGTGGCCGTCGCAGGTGAACACCTCCTCCCCCTCATCTTGTACCTCTCCGCTTTCGTGGGGGCAGATCACGGACAGCAATTTGTAGCCTTCGCTGCCATTGACCAGGAAGAACTTCGCATCGCCCACCTCCACAGCCATCGGGAGACTCGGGAGGGACGACTCCTCTCCCAGGTCCACCTTGATTCTCCTTGGCCGGCCCATGGCATTGAGTGGTCTGGAGGACATAACATCACGATCCTGTAGTGGCGGGTGTTCGTTCTCGGGAGTGGATACTGCAGTCCTGAATACGGGCTGGAGCTTTCCCTGCTGAAGATGAGCTGAAGTATTTGATCAGGAATCTTTATTTCCTCGGAATGCCCGTGTGAGGCGTCTGTCGATTAGTTGCGATTACGGCCCGGGCATTCCACCCGGGCCGTAACTTATTACCTCTGAATGAGGGGTCAGGACTTGTGCGGTGGGTTGCTGATGTACTCCGCGGCCTTGCGCTGTCCGAGTTCTCGCAACTGCCTGCTGTCCTCCTCCTCGGTGGCCGCTGGCGGCATCTGCACCTGCGTGTCGATACAGAATGTGGAAACGTGGCCGTTATCGTCGACACCGAGTTCCGTAGGCCCTTCGCCAGCGGCCACACCCCTGATGCCGCGCCGCAACTGCCGCCGGAATATCGTGATGCCCCGGTCGGTGGCGCCCAGGTGCTCCATCCCGTGGACCGCGATGGGGCGCTGGCTGACCTGGGCCTCGTAGTCGCTGGGCTGCAACTGCTGGTCGCGGAGGTTGTCGGAAATCGGCAGCTGGGCTGGCAGCATCTGGCTCCGATCCAGCCACCAGGCCGGCTCCCTCTCCTCGGCCACGGAAATGTGGCGGAGCTCTAGGACCATGGTGCTGGTGTCGTCGCGGGGCACCATCCAGCGGGTCATCATGGGGCCGTCCAGCCCCTCCTCCGGCCCCTTGCCGTCGTTCCAGGTGGGTGCAATCTGCTGGATGTTGGGGAGCACGCACTCGGTGGTGCGCACCCACACGTTATCGCCGACCCGGCGTGTGCCCATTGAGATCGCCCCGGCGGTTGTCTCCATAAAGTCCAGGTTTGGTATGACCCCGAACTCGTCGGTGAACTGCGTCCCGGCCACGATGGTGTGCAGGAAGGAGGCGTGGACCGGGTCCATTGCATTCTCCAGGACCTGCAGCCAGTTGCATGGGTAATCGTAGCGCTGGCCGGGCATCAGCCGGTATCCCTCGCGCTCGTAGGTGTCAAGGATGGGGAACTCGGGAATTTCCTCCGGCGGGCCCATGTAGGCGAACAGGATGCCCTGGAACTCGTGCACCGGGTATGCGCCATGGCAGAGGCGGTCCTTGAAGGTACTGCCGGCGGGCTCGCCGGGGGTCTCCAGGATGGTGCCGTCCACGTCGAAGAGCCAGCCGTGGTAGCAGCAGCGGATGCCGCGCTCCGAGACCAAACCAAACTCCAGCGACGTGCCGCGATGGGGACAGTGGGCCTCCACCAGACCGATGCGGCCGCTGAAGTCGCGGAAGGCTACCAGCTCCTCGCCGAGGATCTTGAGGGCCACGGGGACGTCGGCCAGCTCATCGGCGTAGCAGACGGGCTGCCAGTACCGCCGCAGGTACTCGCCGGCGGGAGTGCCAGGACCGATGTGGGTCAGCTCCTCGTCTTCCTTGGGCACCTGCGAATGGTAGTAGGCGCTGTAGGTGGTGGACAGGAAGGGTGCTCGTGTACTCGCCATGACTCTCCTCCACAGGGATGACTCTTACATTTGGCGACAACAATAACCTTTGTCGGACGCTGTTACAAGATAGTGGGGTGAACTACAGGAAAACGTAACGGTTATCTGCTGCCAACAGTCATGTTCGATTCGCAGATCGACATACTCCATTGCCGCAATTCCTGCGTAAGCGAGAATCCGGTGACTTCTTGCAAGGACGATTCAGACTACTGCAGGGCAGGGCGATTGCAGAATCTGTTCGCTCTTAATTTTGTCTGAATCCGGATTCACCGGATTAAAGGATGCGCAAGATTGGGGCCCCATCATGGGAATCCCTGAATCAGACGGATCACAGTTCAGACAATCACCTTGCAATCGCGTTGACTGCGGAGCGCGATTGATTCTCGTGAAGGAGGGAATAACCGTTGGGCGACCTGAATTCGTCCTGATGCGAGTGGCCCGTACGTTGCCCAATGCAAACGTGTGCAGGGTGCTCGTCCCGCTACCTGGGAAGGTTGCGTTCGATCCAGCGGCACTCTTCCGCGTCGTCGTCGAAGTAGATGAACCGGTGGAACAGCTTGGGCTGCTCCCTGGTCCGCCTCAGGTCATTGCGAAATGCCTGAGTGCCAGTGTCATCGGCCTTAAGTGTTTCCGGGTCGATGACCACCCCGTATTCCGAGCGTGCGGACTCCAGTGAAACGAATCCGCCTCGCACGTCCCTTTCGACTAGCGAAATCTCGCGTTCCAGGGGGTCGCCCCAACCGCCGCCGCCGGCGGTGTAGAGCCGTACCATGTCGCCGGCCTGCCAGGGGTTGTCGTCGGAAAAGGCACGAATCTCCAGTTCGCCCGTGCTGCCCTCGTTCTGCACTACTCTGGACGTACCGCCCGCCTTCCCACCGGCGACTCCCCACGCCGGGAAGCGATTGTTCTCCACGCGCAGGCCGAAGGTGCCCTCCGGGGCCAGCAGGCGGACGTCGCGGATGATGCCGCAGCCGCCGCGGTACTTGCCGGGGCCGCCGGAGTCCGGGTGGATGGCGTACCGCTCCATTCGCAGGGGATACTCCATGTCCATGAACTCGGCTGGGTAGTTCTCGTTGTGGCGGCTGTACACGGCGTCGATACCGTCGGCCTGAGGGCGGGCGCCGTGGCCCACCGCGATGCCGTCGGTGCAGAGCAGCCATTCCCCGCTCTCGGCGTCCCGCATCCGCCAGTAGGCGATGACGTATACGGCCATGGCCGCCATGGTGTCGCCGCCGTTTGCTTTGGCCACGACGGCTCGGACGGCGTTCTTCAGCTTGGTGAAAGTGTGGGCGCGGCAGCCCAGGGCGGCTGGCCACTGGGGCTGCAGTATGCTGCCGGGGCGGAGCTTCACATCGTCCACCGCTGCCAGCAGGCCGTCGTTCATGGTCAGGGACGGATCGTACTGGTGAAAGTGTTGGCCGAAATAGGCCCCGATGGTGCCGTCGCTGGCCATGAAATTGATGGAGCCGGGGGCCTGGTCATCGCTGCCCGTGGCATCCAGCGTGACCTCGTCGCCGGTACGGTGCAGCTGCAGGTGGAATGAGTGCCATTCCTCGCCAACCCCATCGTTGTCCATGTAATCGCTGGTGGAATAGCTACCGGGTGGAATCATTTCCAGCGTCTTGTGGCGGATGAACTCCGCCGTCTCCGCCTGGTCCTGCTTAATGGCGGCCAGGGTGGTCTCCCTGCCGAAGCGGCGGAATATCTCCAGCACCCGCTCCTCGGCCCGCTGCGCCGCAGCCATCAGCGCCCGGCTGTCGCCCTCCAGCAGGTCGGGGTAGCGGGAGTTGCGCAGGATGATGCGGTAGGCCTCGTCGTTCAGCCTGCCCTGGTCCACAATCCTAATGGGCGGGACCAGGGTGCCGTCGTGGAATATCTCGGTATTGGCGGGCCCGATGCTGCCCGGACGCGAGCCGCCCAGGTCCCAGAAATGGGCGAAGGAGTGGCAGTAGGCGACCAGTTCATCCTCGAAGAACACCGGTGCGATGAACACCATGTCCGGCGTGTGGCTGATGCTTCCCTTGGAGATGTAGGGGTCGTTGTACCAGTACACGTCCCCGGGATGCATGGTCTCCGGCGGGTAGCAGTCCCACACGCAGCCCAGTATGTCGCTGCCCAGGGTTTCGCCGTAGATCTCCTGTCCCTGTCTGTCGAGGAAGCTGACAGTG
The DNA here is from genome assembly GCA_965207865.1 of Dehalococcoidia bacterium. Classification (GTDB taxonomy): domain Bacteria; phylum Chloroflexota; class Dehalococcoidia; order Lucifugimonadales; family UBA3495; genus VXOI01. The sequence goes on along the minus strand of CBDBNP010000006.1, from coordinate 471,098 downwards.
TAGTCCTTCTTCTCCCGGATGAACGCCGACATCGCCGTGCGCTCGATAAGCAGTTCGCACTCCAGCCGCGCCGAACGCAGGGAGCCGCGGATGAGCTGCAGCGTGATCGGGTCTACGGACATATCGGAGGCGGCACTTTCTTTTAAGGGGTGGATTGTCGACATAATTCGGTTTCTCCAAATGAGGTGCGGGACATAGTGATCTTGCTCGCGAGAATGAGGGTGGCCGAGGCGGCCGAGGCACCGCTATCTGGGAGACGAAGGGAAGGCCCTCACCCTAACCCTCTCCCGGAGGGAGAGGGAATTAGTCGAATCTCCTCGTTCTGCGAAAGAACTAATCAAGGCGCAGGCCGCGCGATGCAATTGCCGTAGTCGTCGATGGCGGCACGCCAGCCTGGGTCGATGACCACGGTGGAGTCGACGTTCTCCAGGATGGCCGGGCCATCTATGGTCGAGCCTGGTGCCAGCTTGGCCCGGTGGTAGATGTCGCAGGGCACGAATCCCCCGGCATCGTCGAAGTAAACCTGTCGTTGCCCCAGCAGTGCCTCGGCGGGCAGTCCAAGCTCGAGAGACAGAGGAGCCGCCCTGGCCGTTTCCAGGTGGCCGCGGGCAGTCACGCGCAGCGTGACGAACTCCACCGGCTGGTCCAGCGAGAAACCGAAGAGGCGATCGTGTTCCCGGTGGAACTGCTGAATCGTGGTCTCCATGGTGGACGGCTCCATGACATCGCCCACCACGCCGACCGTGACCTCGAAGCCCTGGTGGGCGTATCGCAGGTCCGCCGAACGTGCCAGTTCACGCTGTTTGGCAGGGACCGATTCGGAGTCGAGCCATTGAGCCGCCTCTCGCTCCAGCTCACGGTAGATGTCCTCCATACCCGAGAGGTCATAGGCCGGCGGCTTCTGGACCGAGGTCCGGGCGTAGTCGTTCTTGAAATCGGCCACCAGCAGCCCGTAGGCCGAGGCCACGCCCGGGCTGGGCGGCGCGATGACGGTGGTCATGTCCAAGAGGCGCGCCACGCCGATGGCGTGCATCGGCCCGGCGCCACCGAAGGCGATCAGCGCGAAATTGCGGGGATCGTGGCCGCGCTCCACACTGACGTTGCGGATGGCGCCCATCATGTTGTAGTTGACGATCTGCAGGATGCCGTGGGCCGCGCGCTCCAGGTCCAGGCCAAGCGGAGCGGCGATTTTATCCTGAATGGCCCTTCTGGACCCCTCGACGTCCAGGGTCAGGGCGCCGCCAGCGATGGTGTCGTCGATGCGGCCCAGCACCAGGTTGGCGTCGGTAACCGTCGGCTCGGTACCTCCCAGGCCGTAGCAGACCGGGCCGGGCACCGCGCCTGCGCTGCGGGGCCCCACGTTCAGGTTGCCCGCTGCCGTGAGCCAGGCGATACTGCCGCCGCCGGCCCCGATGGTGGCGATGTCCAGCATCGGTAACTGCACCGGCCAGGCTCCAAGTTCTCCCGACAGCGTGATGGTGGGGGTGCGACGGCTGACCAGGGATACGTCGGTGCTGGTGCCGCCCATGTCGAGGGATATGCTGTCCTCAATGCCCGTGTTGCCGGACACGTCGATGGCCGACATTACTCCCGCCGCAGGGCCGGACAGGGCGGTGTACACCGGACGCCGCGTAGCGGTCTCCGCGCCCATCACGCCGCCGTTGGAGGTCATGATCAGCAGCGGCGCCTCGACTCCCAGCGTCCGCAGTTCCCGGTCCAGGTTCTCGATGTAGTAGCTGACACGGGGCATCACGTAGGCGTTCAGGACGGTGGTGATGGTCCTCTCGTACTCACGGAAGACGGGAAGAACCTCGGAGGACAGGGAAACATGCGCGCCGGGGAACTCCTCCAGCACCAGCTCCCGGGCCCGGAGCTCGTGGGCAGGGTTGGCGTAGGAGTGTGTCAGGGAGATGGCGATGGAGTCGATGGCCTGGCTCCGGAAATGGACCGCCGCCGAGCGCACGGCATCCTCGTCGAGGGACTCCAGTATCGTACCGTCGAAGGCGGTGCGTTCCGAAATCTCGAGGATGCGCTCCGGCGGCACCGGGCGTTCCGGCTTGACCCAGACGTGAGGGTTGGACAGCCGGGCCATGCTGTGCCGGCCGATCTCCAGCACGTACTTGAATCCCTCGGAGACCAGGACGCCAACGGGGGTGCCCTTGCCCTCAAGGACCGCGTTCGTGGCAATGGTGGTGCCATGGAAGATGCGGCGAACCTGCGAGTATGCCACCCCGTTCGCCTTGAGTATCTCGGAAATGCCGGTCACGAACCCCCGCGACGGGTCGTCGGGAGTGGAGGGTGTTTTGAGGAGCCGCATGCCCCCGGTGGCCAGGTTCAGCAGGACAATATCGGTAAAGGTCCCGCCAACGTCGATTGCCAAGGCGTAGTCGTCCACCTGTGATTGCACACTCCGGTCAGTATCCGCCGGATTCGTTCGAGTGCCGGCGATCGCTTGCGTCCGTACCCTTGCTTGATCCCCTCACGCCACCGGAGGATTCTTGCGGTACCAGTCAACGACCTCGGCGCCGGAGGCGGCCCAGACGCCCTGCCGCCGCAGCATGTGGCCCAGCGCCTCGTCGAGGAAGCCGATGCGGAAGGGCTGCCCGATCATCCACGGATGCAGGCTCAGCACCATCGAGCGCCCGTTGTCCGCCCCGTCATCGTACATCTCGTCGAAGCTCTCGCGGAGCATGGTGGCGTACCGGTCGACAGTCACCTTGCGGTGGGCCATGGCCACCACGTCGTCCAACTCCAGCATGACCGGCAGCGCGAAGAGTTCGCCGGCTGGCACCTTCAGCGGGTAGGGCTGCTCGTCATTGGCCCAGTCGCACAGGTAGCTGATGCCAGCCTCGCCGAGGAGCCTCGGGGTTCGCTCCGACTCGCCGTACTCCGGCCCCATCCATCCCGTCGGGGTCTCGCCAGTCGCCCGCGTGAGGGCGTCCAGCGACTCGCGGATGTAATCGCGCTCCTGCTGCTCGGTCATGTTTCCCGTGATCATGCGGCTGACGGAGATGCCGTGCCCGATGATCTCGCATCCCCGGTCGAGGCAGTGGCGCACCAGGTAGGGATAGTTCTCGGCGGTCATGGCGTCCATGGCCACCGTGGGGCGGATGCCGTGCCGCTCCAGCACATCCAGCACGCGGTAGATGCCAACGCGGTGGCCGTACTCGCGGTGCGAGATGCGGGCGTAGTCCGGGAAGGGCCGGGCCGCCGAGCCACCGGCCAGGTTGGCCGGCTGGAAGCTGCCCTCCGCGGGCTGCCACTCCATGTGCTCCAGGGTGACGACGACCGACAGCGCGAGGCGGGCGTTATCCGGCCAGCGGAGGATGCCCCTGGTGCTCAGCGGCGACCAGTCGTAGTGCTCGTGGTCCATCCCGAAGCGGCGTTCGGCGGGCATGTTGGGTGCCTCCTGTTGTGGTCCTTGCGCTGGTGGTCGGTCGACTATCCAATAGCAAACGAAGGACTTCTCGGATGCGCTTGGCGGAGAATCTGCATTACCTTTTCACCCCCACCCTAACCCTCCCCCTCAGGGGGAGGGGATTTTTGAGATAGATTGCGGAATGCGCTAACCGTTCAGTCTCGCCGCGTGTTCCACTGCTTGGTCGTAGTAGTTGGCGATGTAGTACTCGGCGATCTCGTCGGCGGTGGTCTGCCATACGCCGTCGTGGGACATGATGTAGCCGAGGATTTCGTCGAGGTACTTGATCCGGTGGGGCTGCCCGATCAGGAAAGGATGCAGGGCGATGCACATCACCCGTCCGCTCTCGGCGCCCTCGCGGTAGAGCTGGTCGAACTGGGCCTTGCAGATGCGGGCGAAGTAGTCTCCCTCGTAGTGGTTGTCCCGCAAAACCGACGAATCGTTGAGCTCGATGGAGTAGGGCACCGACACCAGCTTGCCGCTGTCCACCCTGATGGGGACCGGCTGGTCGTCGTGCATCCAGTCGGTGTGATAGATCAGCCCCGCTTCGGCCATCAGGTCCGGCGTCCTGATGCTGCCCGAGATGGCCGGGCCCAGCATGCCCTTGAGCTGCTTGCCGGTGTGCTGCCGCAGCGTCTCGATGGTGTCGCGGTAGAACTCGCGCTCCCGGTCCTCGTCGTAGGTGTAGAGGTAGCGGGTGTTGTAGATGCCGTGGCTCATGTAGTCGTAGTCCCGCTGCACCATGGCCTCGCCGATCTCCGGGAAGTGCTCCAGGACGGCCATGTTCAGGGAGACGCAGCACTTGATGCCGTACTTGTCCAGCGGCTCCAGCATGCGCCAGAAGCCCACGCGGTTGCCGTAGTCGCGGTAGGAGTACTGCTGCACGTCGGGGTAGGGAGCGCGCGGCCACGGATTGCGGGCGCCCTCGTTCTCCGGCATGTACTCGTAGTGCTCCACGTTGGGCGAAATCCAGAGGGCAACGCGGGCGTCATTGGGCCACTTGATCACGGGCCGGTCCACGATGGGCAGGTAGTCGACCCGGTTCGGGGGCAGCGGCATGCTGGTACCTCCTTGCGCAAGCTGGCGGCGGCGCGGGGCTGGCCCCTGGGCCGGCGGGGCACTCCCAAGGCAAGCTCGCACAGCTCGTTTACTTCGCTGAGTGTTGTGCCCCAAGAGTATAACCGCTCGACGGGCTGGTGGTGGCGCCAGCGGCGGAGTTTGCGCCGCCGTTGCGGTGAGGGCGGGGATACAGGGCGTGGTGAATCGAAACGCGACCCACGCGGCGAAGTTACTCGTCCTCGTCCAGGCCCAGCTCCCGGCGTAGCTCATCCGTCGTCAGTGTCGGCTCGCCCGACGACCGCGACCGCTCCAACCTCTCCCGCACCTCGTCCTTCAGCACCCACCCCTCGTCGGGGTCGATCTCGGTGATCCGGTCCAGCTCATCGACGATGCGCACCGTCTCGACGCTGACGGTGCAGACGCGTTGCAGCAGTTCGACGACCCGTTCCTTGTGGTCGGCAAAGCGGTAGGTGTTGAATTTCTCCCGTATGGTGGGGTCTCTGGGCTTCTTTTCCTTGTATTGGTCCAGCACCCACTCCAGCGCCGAGCGGCTCCCTAGGCGGTACTCCCACGCCTCGTCCGGCACGCCGGTCAGCGTGGTCTTGTCGTCCAGCACGATGCTTCCGGTTGCCTTGTTGGCCGTAAGTCGTACTTTTACCGCCTGTCCTGAGCCTGTCAACGGGATGTCCTTGTCCAGTCGCTGCAGGCCGTGGGGCTCAGCGGACTCGAACCCGATGTGCAGGTCCAGCAGTTCCTGCCCCAGTCGCACCCAGGTCTCGAAGTCCTCGTGGAAAGGCAATCTTGGGAACTCCTGCCGCAGGTCCAGTTCATACTTCTGCCGATATGCCGGGTCATGCAGGGCGGCGTAGGTGTAGGCGAAGATGTCCTCGGCAGTGATGCAATCGTCCTCGTAGTGCTCCCGGAACAGCCGTAACCCCCACTCCGTGATGTTGCTGACCCGCTCGCCCTCCTCCGTGTAGCGATAGAGCGGGAGGCATTGCGTACCATCTATAAAAAGGGCGAGCGATGGGATCAAGTCAGACGCAACGACTGAAAAATTCGGACGGCCGCCCGGGGCAAGAAAGCACATTACCTTGTTGCCTTCCGGGTTGTTGTTGGGAAAAACCTGGGGCAACTGGTACTGCATTTCATTTAGATTTCGATTGTAGTAGAGGAATCTACTAGCAAAAGGCCTGTACAGAGATCTCCGCACAGAGACTCTATCAAATGAAATGGGTGAGTCTTGACGCAACTGCCGTTTGAGGTCGCGAGTCCACTTGATTGCAGTCCCAAGGGTGTCGTTGTCAACTTCCTTGCCGCCATGTTCAGCTCTGCTGTCCTCATACAAATTGATGAATGTGCGGACCTTTTCGCCTAGACTTTGGCGCTCAAAGTCATACACCCATTCGTCCCGATTGGTAACTACTCCCATTGAATACAACCCAAACACCGCCTGTTCCTCGTCAGCGGACTTGGCCAGCTTGGTTTGGCGGTCAGCAAGTGGTAACAGGGAGCTGAAATCGGTGTCGGACTGATTGAGCCAGTTGTTCTTGTAGTCTGGTGAAAGCGCTGCGAAGTCAAATTTCGTCAGATGCTCATTGCGGATAAAGCCAATCTTTTCAAAGGACCGGGCGTAGTCGCCGACGGCGTGATAATAAACTTTGAACCCTTCGTGTCCCGCACGCCTAACCAGGAAGTAGATTGCAATCCCGACGCGAATCTTGTCATCGAAGACGTTCCCGCCCTCTTGACGGCGACGTTCACCGCTGTTGCGGGCGTTGCCCTTCAGATCCAGAACCCACAGCTCGTTGAATTCCTCGGCGACCACCTTGCGGAAGCCATCATCTTGTCGAGCATTCAGAAAGGCGCTGTTACTGACAAAAGCGATTATCCCGTCGTCGGCCAACCGGTCCGACGCCCAGCGAATGAAGCGTTTGTACATGTCGTACTGCTTGGTCTTCTGGGCGGTGCTGGCGGCAATGTAGGTCTCGCTGATGCGGCGGTCGATGGCCGGGTACTCACGGTTCTTGTTGTTGTCGTTCTCGTTCTGCTGGTTGGCGTTATAGGGCGGATTGCCGATGATTACGCTGATGGTTTTGTCGTTCTGCTCCTGGACACGGAGCCAGTTCTCCTCGGACAGACCGCCGAGGTTGAACAGCGCGCCCTGTCGCGTTACCGCGCCGCCTGTGGAGCCTGCCTGTTGCCAGTCCATGTTGTCCAGCGTGTCAACGAAGCACAGGTTGGGGAATTCCAGGTACTTTCCCGTGCGCTCTCGGTAGCTGTACTCGATGTTCAGGTTGGCGATGTAATACGGGAGGATGGCCACCTCGTTGGCGTGGATCTCGTTGAGGTACTTGTACTCCAGCCGGTCGGCGGGCAGGTAGTCGATCAGGCTGGTGACGAAAGTTCCCGTGCCCGTCGCCGGGTCCAGTATCTGCACGTCGTCGTCGGCAAGGCTGCGGCCGAAGTGCTTCTGAAGCAGATGGTCCGTCCCCCGGATGATGAAGTCCACCACCTCGTTCGGAGTGTAGACCACTCCCAGCCGGTCGGCCGCCGCCGGGTTGTAGGCTTTGTAGAAGTCCTCGTAGACCGCCTTGAGGAACCGCTGCTTTTCCGAGTATTCTGCTATCTCGTCAGCGGCGCGACCAATGGCCCCGTAGTAGGCCCGCAGACGGTCGATTGCTTGGCGGCGGACGTCGCCGGTAAAGAAAGTGCGCTCCAGCCCGGAAAGCTGGCGCGCGACGCTGTTCTCGTTGTGGAACTGAGTCTCGCCAAACACCCGCAGGAAAATGTCCTGGGTGAGTATGTGCTGCAGCAGCATCTCCCTCACATCCGCGTCCGTGACGCCGGGCCCGATGCTGCGATGGCACAACTCGAGGAACTTGACCACTCCTTCTCGGTAGGCCGCGTTTCCCTCCTCCGCCTCTGCCACCGCCTGTCTCAGGTTATCCAGCACCGATGGGAGATCGGCCTTGAACTGCTGCTGCGCCTGCCGGAATTCCCCGATCTCCGGCAGTTCGTAGTTCAGGAAGCTGTCGATGAGCCGGTGTAGCTTCGGGGCATCGGCCATTTCGACCCGCATGGCCTCCGCGCCGTTCTGGAACAGCACCGCCTCGCGTGAGTCCTCGAACAGTATGTTGTCCCTCGGGTAGCCCCGGTCGAACTTTCGCTGGATTTCGGTGTCCAGGTTGTCGTGGGTGTCCTTGGCCTCCCAGTAGCCGCGGGCCATGCGCAGTGCGTCCCGGATCGTGCCGTCGGGCTTGTTGCCCCCGGGCGACGCCAGCTCGGGCACCAGCACCAGCTTTTCCCTGTGGGCGGCGCAATAGGCGGCCAAGCAGTTCTGGAAGGCCGGGCGGATGTTCAGCTCGTTGTCCGACCCGCCCAGCTCGATCAGCTCGGCCAGGTCGGAATAATAACGGTCTATGTGCGGATAATCTGGCATTGGTCAGCGTTCTCCGGTACTGTCGCGCCCTTCCACAATATCATGACGGCCTGCCTGAACCGTCACTCCCACGAAGGTGGGAATCCACAAGTCGGCGCTACAGGCACGGCCACCACCGGTCAGCAATGCCAATACTCCGGCGCCCCCCGCACCCTACAGCCGGGGGCGGATGTTCTGGTTGTGGCTGAACAGATTGGTGGGGTCGTACTTCTGCTTCAGTTCCGCCAGGCGCAGGAAGTTGTCGCCGAAGGCTGCCTGAATCGCCTCCTCACCTTCCTCCTCCTCGGTGCCGACCTGGTTGATGTAGGCACCCGAGGAGAACGGCAACATGTCAGCCGCGAAATCACGGACGTACTTGATGTGGACCTCCGACTCCCCCGGGTCCAGGAACACGGCGTTGGTGGCCCACTCGGCCAGCGCGTGCCGGTGGCCGAAGGCGGTGTCGCTGGCGGGCACGCGCCGCGCGGCGTTGCCAACGTACTGGAACAGGACGCTGGAGAGCGGCGAGGTTATCCGCTCGAAATAGTCCAGTATCACCTCCTGAGAGTCGTCGCTGACCTCGCTCACGAAGTGGGACTTCAGGTAGTTCTGACGTCCCGCGGGCGCCACCGCCAGCTTCTGGGCGTCGGCGTAGGACATGGGGCGCACGTCGTCCACTATGGGCGTGCCCAGCGCCCGGAGCGGGCCAATGGCCTGTTGCCCCTCCTCGATGTCGCCGTGGTAGCAGAGCAGGATGCTGCAGGCCTTGCCGCCGCCGTCCGGCAGGGTGTGCAGAAAGGTGATGAGGTTCATCTCGTCGGGCATGGTGTCGGTAAAGTCGTTGACCCGGGCGAAGAAGTCCCGCACCTTGTCGATGGGGAAGATCAGCCAGCCGGCCAGCACGGCGGGGCCAACGGGATGCAGCTGGTATTCGAGAGAAGTGACGACGCCAAAGTTCCCGCCACCGCCTCGCAGTCCCCACAGCAGGTCGGGATTCTCCTCGGCGCTGGCGCTGAGCACCTGGCCGCTGGCGGTGACCACGTCGGCCGAGATCAGGTTGTCGCAGCTGAGCCCGTAGCTGCCGGACAGCCATCCGATGCCGCTGCCCAGCGTGAGGCCGGCGATGCCGGTGTCGATGTCGGTGCCGCCCGGGGCAGCCAGGCCGAAGGCCTGCGTCTCGTGATCGAAGGCCCCCCACTTGGTGCCGCCCTGGGCCCGCACCGTCCGGGCAGCCGGGTCGACGCGCACGCCGGTCATGCGGGAAAGGTCGATCATCAAGCCGTCATTGCAGACGCTGTTGCCGGGGAAGTTGTGGCCGCCGCCACGCACCGATATGAGGAGGCTGTTGTCCCTGGCAAAGTTGACCGCGTTGATGACGTCGGCAGTCCCGCTGCACCGGGCGATGAGGGCGGGCCGCTTGTCCACCATGGCGTTCCAGACGCCACGAGCGCCGTCGTAGCCAGCGTCGCCGGGAATCAGCGACTCACCGTGCAGGCTGTCCCGGAACTCCTTGACCTGCGACTCGCCCATGACGGTGTAGTCGCCGGAAAGTGTCGCGATTCTCACGTCTGCCATCAGATTTCTCTCCTGCTTGCTATTAGGCGCTTGAAGAACAGGACAATTGCAGAATAGTTGTCTGAACTGTGATTCGTTTGATGAAGGGATGGGCAGGATTTCGTCCCCACCCCGGTCCTTCCCCCAGAGAGGTGGGAAAATCAAGGTAATCCCGCAATCAAACAAATCACAGTTCAGACACCTCCACCCCATTTACTTTCCCACTACCCCGGTTCCTCCTGTTTTACGATCCGGCCGGCCTGCATCACCAGCGGTATGTTCTGCGGGTCCTGCAGTATCGTGATGTCATCCACGGGGTTGCCCCTGACCATTATCAGGTCAGCCAGCTTGCCCGGCTCAAGGGTGCCGATATCGTCCGAGCGCTCGATTAGCTCAGCGTTGGTGCGAGTCGCCGAGACCAGGCTTGCGATCGGCCCCATTACATCGGCCTTCAGCTCCAGCTCCACGGCTTTCAGGCCGTAGTTCTGCCCGAACAGGTCGGCGCCGGAGGCGATGTTGACCCCCGCCGCCATGGCGATTTCCACGCTCTGGCGCCCGGCGCCCCGGGCAAAATTGATTTTGTCGATGACCAGCTCGGAGATTCCCTGTTCCCGGCCTCTTTCTGCGATCAGATCGTAGACCGTCAGCGTCGGGACGAGGTACATATCGTTTTCCTTCATGAGCGAGGCCGCTTCCTCGTCGAGGAAGTTTCCGTGCTCGATGCTGCGCACCCCCGCCTCCACGCAGTTTTTGATCCCCTCTGGGACGTAGACGTGCGCCATCACTCTCTTTTTAGCCGCCCTGGCCTCGTACACCGCGGCTGCGATCTCCTCCACGGTGAACTGGGGGGAGTCGAGCGGGTCGGTGGGCGAGGCAGCTCCCCCGCCGGCCATGACCTTTAGCTGGTCGGCGCCAGTGCGGAGTTGTTCCCGCGCCGCCTGCCGCACCTGGGGAACGCCGTCGCAGATGGCTGGCACCGGCGCCAGCCGGTGGCCCGCCCTGGGAGTGCCCCGGTCGTGCCGCTGGCGCATGTCGCCGTGGCCGCCGGTCTGGGAGATGTAGGCCTGGCTGGTGAATATGCGAGGCCCCGGAATCAGTCCGGACTCAACGGCCACCTTGAAGCTGTAATCGCAGCCGCCGGCGTCCCGGATGGTGGTGAACCCGGCCATGAGCGTTTCCCTGAGGATGCGGGCCACGGAGTAGGCGTAGATCGCGCCGGGATGGTTATCCTCGAAGTTGGAGCCGAATGAATTGTCCACGGCCCCGACGTGGGTGTGGGCGTCGATGAGTCCGGGCATGACGGTGTGATGGGTGGCGTCGATGACCGTTGCGTCTCGCGGCGCGGATACCTGGTCCGACGGGCCCACGGCGGTTATCCGGTCTCCCTCGATCACGACCGTTCCCGGGCCGTAGGGCTCGCGCCCCGTGGAATCGAAAATGGTGGCGTTCTGCAGGACCAGCGTTTTAGCCATTTCAACCTCCCGCGAACGGCAATGTTGCGGCAATATTACCACTGGATGGATACGTACAGAGCGGCTGTGTCTCTCCAGTACGATAGCAACGCCGGTTCAACACCAATGTCGTCTGAATCAGGATTCACAGGATTTTAAAATTTCCAGGATGCTCCCCAATCCTGCTCATCCTTTAATCCTGATAATCCTGATTCAGACAACGCCCGCGCGGAGTGGCATGCGGGCAGCGTGATATATTGTTTGTGCCGCCACAGCCGCTGGCGCATATCCGAGGAGGACACGACGATGGTCGACAAGGAACAGGACTGGGAGTATGGCCTGCGCTCCGAGGGACACGGGAGCGACGGCGAGAACACTGGGCCGGTTGTTATCGGTGAAAATGGATTCAACTACCAGGTCTCTGGAAAGAACTGGGGCAACCTGCCCGAGGGTGTGGTCTACCGGGAGGGAACCTCCGTGGCGGTCGACTCCAGCGACCAGGTATACGTCTTCAACCGTGGCACCATTCCCATGATCGTGTTCGACACCGACGGCAACGTGCTGCGCACCTGGGGCCAGGGAGTGTTCGCAAATCCCCACGGCGTGACCATCGCGCCTGACGGCACAGTATTCTGCGTGGACAACGGCGACAGCACAGTACGGCAGTTCACGCCCGACGGCGAGCTGCTTATGACCCTGGGTACGCCTCACAAGCCCAGCCCCAAAATGAGCGGCGAGCCGTTCAGCATCCCAGCCCACGTGGCCTTCGACAAGCGCACGGGCGAATTTTACGTGGCCGACGGCTACTCCAACGCCAGGGTTCACAAGTACTCTCCCGACGGAAAGCTGCTCTTCTCATGGGGTGAATCGGGCACCGGCGAAGGGCAGTTCAACATCGTCCATAACGTCCAGGTGGACAATGACGGATGGGTCCACATTGCCGATCGGGAGAACCACCGCATCCAGGTGTTCAACTCCCACGGCAGGTACGAGGCCCAGTGGGGCAACCTGTCCCGCGCCGCCGCCATCGTCATCGACGACCGGTCGGGCGAGGAGCTGATGTACATCGGCGAGTATTTCTGCGGCATCGGCACCAACGACATAGGCACCGATCTCGGCCCTCGGGTCACGGTGATGGATACCAGGGGAACGATCCTGGCCAGGGTCGGGCGGGAGAGCTACGGCGACCAGTCGGGCCGGTTCTACTCGCCCCACGGCATAGCCATCGATTCCAGGGGCGACCTGTACGTGGCCGAGGTGTCGTGGACCGACTATGGCCGCCACATGGACCCGCCCCGCGAGCTCAGGTCCATGCAGAAGCTGGTCAGGGTCCGCGATTAGCGAGCGAAAGGCACAGGGCCACCGGTCCCGGCGCCGGGACCCGGTGGCCCTGATATCTGATCAGTTCCCCTGGACCTACTATGGGCGGAACACCGCCATGCACTTGTTGGAGTTGAACACGTAGGTCTCGATGTAGTCGAGGACCTCGGGTTTCCGCTCCAGTTCGGCCATGGCTCCCAGCAGGCATGCCCAGTTCAGCAACTCTTGCTGGCCGGCGGCCTCGATCTGGGGTGTGGAGACGTCCTTCCAGGCATCGTAGTCGCCGGCCTGCAACGCCTCGAACATGGTGCGGTCGGACTCGATGTCCGGCCAGAGGAAGTGGTTCTTCTCGGTCAGGAAGGCGTGGGACCAGCTTGACGACGCCACCAGCGCCACTCGCCACGGGCTCTCGCGCAGCGCCCGGGCTGTGGCCGCTCCCACCTGCATGCAGCGCTTGATGGATGGGCCGGGCGGGTCCGGGTCCAGGAATTTGCCGTTTTCCTTGTGCGGCAATATGCCGCCACGGTTGCTGATGACCTTGCTGCCGTAGCAGTTGACGGCGAAGGGCACCACGGGGATGTCAAACCCCTGCCGGTCGTAGTCCAGGAACAGCAGGGTGTTCAGGATGGAGTGAGGCAGGCCAGGGTCGTGCAGGGGCTTGTAGGCATAGGCCATGTCCACGCCCTGCTCGATCAGCTGGGTGGTGAGCCAGCGTGCGCCCTCGGCGTGGCCCCGGTACCGGAACGCCTTGTCCGAGGGCTCGTCCCATGCATTGCGCTTGCTCGACGCGAATCCCTTCTGGAACGGAGTCGACTCCGATTCCTCATAGGCCAGCACGCAGAATGGAGGGATGATAGTCTCCCTGAAGTTCTCGTACTGGTCGTCGCCGAAGATGACGACGAAGTCAGGCTCGAATGCCTTGATCTCGTCGTTGACCACTCGGAAGCTCTTGACCAGGCGTTCCCTGTGGGCGGCGGCCGCGGCCACACCCTCGTCCTCGCCGTACTCCACTCGCATGGCCTCGGGCCAGTTGGCCGGGTTCTTCATGTGCTCCGGGACCCGCTCATCCCGCGCCAGGGTGATGTTGATCGGGAATGCCTTCTCGTCGTCGGATACCAGCATCGGCGGATAGTGGGTTACACCTGCCCCGAGAATCTCAGCCATCATTGCCTCCCTTTGCGGTTGGGTTAAGCGTCTCCTGGAGACCAGATCCAGTACCTGGAAACGGCTCCGGCATCGACCCGCAGGTCGAACCCGGTGATCATTTCAGCGTCGTCGGACGCGAGGAAAACGGCAGCCTTGCCGTAGTGCGAGGGTTGGGGGAGCTTGAGCAGAGGCGCGCCCGTTCTTGCATCCGGGAGCAGCCCCGACGCCCGCTGGCCGAGCCGTGGTCTTGGCCACTCCACTCCCCACCTGGCAGCCCGTTCCTGGGCTTCCGAGGAGTCGGTGGCGGTTGGCGTCAGGCTGTTGACCCGGATGCCGTACCGGGACAGTTCCATGGCCACCGAGCGGGTGAAATTGAGCAGCCCGGCCTTGGCAGTACCGTAGCCCACGTTGCCCGGTTCTCCCTGGTGGCCCGCCGTGGAGATGATGTTGATGATGTTGCCCTGTCGTTCCTGCTGGATCATCTGGTGCGCCACGTGCTTGGTAAACAGGAATGCGCCGGTCAGGATGATGTCGGTCTGGCGGCGCCATTCATCCAGGGGCATGTTCAGCACGCCCTTGAAGTTGAACTGGGCTGCGCCGTTCACGAGAATGTCGATCCCGCCAAACCGTTCCGTTGCCGCCTTGATCGCAGCCAGCACCTGCTCCTCGTCGGTAACGTCGCAGACAACGCCGATTGCGTCTTGACCATCGGCCTCGATGGTGGCGGCGCATTTCTGGACGTACTCCTCGCGGATGTCGACGCACACCAGGTTGGCGCCCTCGCGGGCCAGCCCCTCGGCGATCCCGCCCATGATGTTGGGGCTGGTGCCGGTTACCAGCGCTGTTTTGCCTTCGAGTTTCAAGACTTAGCCCCTGTTGCCATTTGTTGGGACGCCCTCACCCTAACCCTCTCCCAGAAGGAGAGGGAACTTTCCGTTTAGAAGATGATGCTGACCGCGCCATGCCACGAGAGGGCCTCCAAGTCCAGGACGGCGCGACGGTGGGCAATTTTGAACCCGGCATCGTCTCGTCGCAGGGTGTAGTGGACGCTGCCCACGTAGGGTGCTCCCTCGCCGCTGCGGAAGCGGTAGACCATCACGTTGGCGGTTACCGACAGCTCGCCGTTCTCGCGTTCATCCACTCGCACGTTGGAGACGAACCGGCGAGTCCGGGACCACGGGTATTCCCGGTGGGCGTGGCGGCTATTCAGCCGCACTGCCCTGGCGCGCAGGCGGACAATGTCATCGTCGATGAATACCAGGTCGCGCTGCGGGTCACCGTCTGGCAGATCCGTTGTGGGCACAATGTACCGGGCGTCCTCGGTGAACAGGGCCACCCAGTCATCCAGCAGCCAGTCGTCAAGCAGCTCCGCTTCCCTGAACAGAAAATCCTCAACCTGCTCTCGCAGGGTGGGTTTACTTGCGGTTGTCATAGTTGCCGGCTCCACTGAGTTCCCTCTCCAACTGTGGGAGGGTTAGTGTGAGGACATACCCTTCCTTGCGAATCACCCTTAGTCGTCCGTTGCCAGGGCGACCTCGGGTTCCCTGGCATGGCCATCCTGAACGTCGGTATGGGTAAAGCCCTGCATGTTGGCGTGCCATTGCCGCCAGAACCCCCGCATCTGGAGTTCGTCGGTCGATAGCGGGCCGGGGTTAAGCATGCCCCTGGACATATCTGACCACTCGTTTTCGGTGGCGCGGAAACCTATCTGGCAGGACTCCAGGGCCTCCACGTCGTCCGGGGTGGCGAAGCCGCCGGGCCCCAGGAAGGTAAGGAAGCTGTCGAGGCGGGTAGCCAGCATCGAATCCGATTCCTCTCGCGGGACGAGGTGCCAGGCCGTGACTGCCATTTCGTCCGGAGCCAGGGGTTCGAAATACCGGATGGTAATGGCCATGATGTCGTTGATCACCAGGTTGGGATAGATGATCAGGTTCCGGGAGGTATTGGCCATCTGGTGGGTGCGCTCTTCGCCGTACTTCTCCACCAGCCGCTGGCGCACCCGAGCCATAGGCTCCCTGGCGTCCTCGCCGTACAGCGGGTGCCAGGTGGCGATGGGACGGCCGTTGCGAGCCGCGGTCTCGATGACGCAGTGGCCATTGCCCAAGGCCCTGGCCCGGCCCGGAAGGCGCGACGCCATGCTCTCTCCGGAGTCATCCGTACCGAGACTGCTGATGTAGTCCAGATAGGTCTGGTGTGTAGGGATCAGGTGATACCCGTCGAGGCTGTTTTCCACCAGGAGCTTCCAGTTGGATTTCATAGTGTACTTGTTGGAGCCGGCGACCACCCGCATGCCCTCTTCGGCCTGGTCTACGATCAGGTCCAGGTACTCCCTGGCGTCGGCCAGGTAGGCGACCAGGTCTTCGACCAGGGGGTTGAAGCTCACGAAGATGAAGCCGCGGTAGCTCTCGACCCTGGGCGGATGCTTCAGGCCCAGCTCCTCCCGGTCCCAGCCGGGGCCGTAGGCGTCCTCGCCGGGGACTCCGACGAGCTCGCCGTTGGTGTTGAAGGTCCAGGCGTGGTAGAAGCACTGCAGTACTTCGGCGCTCCCCTCGTCGCGGCGGCAGATCAAGGCTCCCCGGTGGGGACATGTGTTCAGGAACACCCGCACTTCGCCGTCCCTGCCACGGGCAAAGAAGAGTGGGCGACCTGCGATCGTGCGGCGCCGGTAGTCGCCCCGGTTATCCACTTCCGATTCGTGCCCCAGGTAGATCCAGCACCGGTCAAAGATGTATTCCCGCTCTTTCTGGAACAATTTTGTGGAGGTCATTGACGACCGGTGGACCCTGAAAACTCCTCTTTCACGGTCGTCGATGATCAGGTCTTTGATCTCCATAGTGCACTCCCGCCACGTGCGATTGTCGGTTGTCGCTAGCCTAGAGTCCTTCCCCGTGACTGTCAACAATTGGCTCGAAGCTTGTCGGACGGCTGCAAAATCCGGTGCCACAAGTTACGTTTGAATCAGGATTAGCGGGATTAAAGAATTAGCAGGATTGCGTAACATCCTGAAAATCCCAGAATCCTGTGAATCCTGATTCAGATAATGAATAGGCAATCGTGCTAGAACGCTTGCCGGACTGTCGAGCGAGGTGGTACAACCATCGCGAGCGGGTCAATCGGCTATTGGCCTGTCGTAGGGAATTCAGCAAATTGAATGGGGCTGGAATGGACAAGCTGGATGGACAGGTTGCCATCGTAACCGGCGCGGGCCGTATGCGGGGCATCGGTCGGGCCGCCGCATTGTCCTTGGCGCGGGAAGGCGCCAGCGTCGTCGTTGCCGGCACTGGTCGGGACCCGACGACCTTTCCGGATGACGAGCGCACCGCTGGCTGGCGGGACGTTGAAAGCGTGGCCGAGGAGATCACGGCAATGGGACTCGAGTCGCTGGCCTTGGTTGCCGACGTTACCAGCGGCGATCAAGTGCAGTCGATGGTGGACCAGGCGATTCAGCGGTTCGGGAGAATTGACATCCTGGTCAACAACGCCAGCGCTCCCCGGCTGGCAGCCTGGGCCCAGCTTGAGGACCTGACCGAAGATGCCTGGCGCGGTGTGCTGGACATAAAGGTCACCGGGACCTTTCTTTGCATGCAGGCGGTGGTCAGGGAAATGCTCAAGCAGGGCGGCGGAGGCA
Source organism: Dehalococcoidia bacterium (assembly GCA_965207865.1). Lineage (GTDB taxonomy): Bacteria > Chloroflexota > Dehalococcoidia > Lucifugimonadales > UBA3495 > VXOI01. The sequence goes on along the minus strand of CBDBNP010000006.1, from coordinate 454,101 downwards.
GCATTGTCAACGTGATTTCCGTGGAGGCCAAGATCGCCCGCGCCGCCGACCTGGCCTACGCCACCGCCAGCGGCGCACTCTACACCCTCACCCGTAAGGCGGGACGTGCCCTCGCGCCCCAGGGCATCAGGGTCAACGCCGTCTCGCCCGGCACCACCGACACCGCCCGCAACGATGCGTTATACGGCTTTCCCCGCAGCCAAGAGTGGCACGACCGCCTGGAAACGATCCCCATTGGACGAGCTGGCACTCCCGAGGAAATTGGCAATGTAATCGCGTGGCTCTGCACCAAGGATGCCGAGTTCATCGTGGGCCAGTGCATCGAAATGGACGGCGGCCAAGCCACGTGATGTAGCAGGGCCTGCTTTGACGCAGGACAGAACCCACCTTTAAGGAGGCAGGCCGATTATGGGTCAGATGGATGGAATGGTCGCAGTCGTCACCGGCGCCAGCAGAGGTCTGGGGCGGGCCATAGCCAGGGAGTACGCCCGGGAGGGCGCCAGCGTGGTCATCTGCGCCCGAAGCCAGTCGCCGACCGGCCTTGCGGGCACCCTTGACGAGACTGTCGCTGACATCAGCAGCGCCGGCGGGGACGTCCTTGCCCTGGACTGCGACGTGACCGACGAAGGCCAAGTCAACGAAATGGTCCGCCAGGCGACCGAGCGTTACGGCAGGATCGATGTGCTGTTCAATAACGCCGGACAGATGGTGCTGGGGGAGTCGATCATGGAGATCGACGCGGCCCGCTGGGACCAGGTCATGCGCATCAACGCGACCGGCCCCTACCATTGCAGCCGGGCAGTGTTGCCGGTGATGATGGAGCAGCGCCGGGGCAGCATCATCAACCTCGGCTCCAGGATGGCCACCGATCCTGCACAGGGTGGCGGCGTCCTCTACAGCGCCAGCAAGGCGGCGGTCCACATGTTCAGCCTCTGCCTCGCCGATGAAGTTCGGGAGCACAACATCGCTGTGAACATTCTCAGCCCCGGCCCGCTGCGCAGCGAAGGGTCGGCGGCGATCCCGTGGACGCAGAGGGACTGGCACCTGAGGGTGGACCCCAGCGAGGTCGGCCCCTGCGCCGTGTACCTGGCCCTGCAGGACGCCAGTACATTCACTGGACAGCTGGCGGCCCGGTTCGACTTTGGCACAACCTGGGGTCCGGGCGTGGGATAGGATTTGTCCCGGCCTGCCGGATGTCCCGGCGAGGATGTGCCATCGCGGCCCGGATTCCACGGCGGGTGGACAGACATCAAGCAATCCCCACAGCATCAGGAGCGGAAATGGCAGCCACAGATTCGATCATGTATTCGCTGGAACGCAACTGGGAGATGGTGGAGGCCGCCATCGCCGACCTCGATTACGACACGATGGCCAGGCTGCCTAACGCGCAAAGCAACTCCGTTTCCTGGATCTTCGGCCATATCAGCCGGGTGACAGACCTGTTCATCATGCACCGGCTGCAGTCACTGCCGCAGCTGTGGTATGCCGACGGCTGGTGCGAGAAGTTTGGCCTCGCGGACAATCCGGATGGCCTCGGTCGCACCGCTGATCTCGCCACGTGGGTGCCCCCGGCCAAGGACGTGCAGGTGGGCTACTTCGAGGCGGCCAAGGCCATAACCCGCGAATACGTGCCATCGCTGTCCGACGCAGACCTGGAGCAACGGGTGGTGTTCCCACCACAGGCCCTGCGCCAGGAGCACACCCTGGGTACGGCCCTCGGACAGCTGGTACTTGAGAGCGTGGCCCACGGCGGGCAGATCGCGTACCTGAGGGGCTACTGGCGCGGCACCGGCTGGTACCGCTAGGGTAGCTGCCCTGGGCTAAGTCCGTTGCAGGAGAGTTCCCTCTCTCCGGTGAGCGTATCCATTTGCCCGCAGGATTGGACGCCGGCGCTACCCTCTCACAGCGATCTAAGCAACTGACCCAAGGCGCTCGATGACCGGGGGATAAGGACAATCAGAGAGTAACAACCCGGCCCGCGAACAGGATGGCCCCGGTTGCCTGCTGGCGGATGACGAAATGGAACGGACGGTCAACCACCAGCCTGACGGGCTCCTTCCCGACCGCCCTTGTAACGCCGATGATCACAGCCGTGGCCGCTGCCGCCTCGGTGCCCGCCTCGTCGACGGAGACGAAGGCCTTGTGCAGCACGTCGGAGATGAGCAGGCAGATGTCGCCCCTGGCCCGGCACACCCGTCCGTCCATTCCGGAAAAGTTCGCTGCGGTGTCGTCAAAGGCGTCGGGCATGCCCATGGCCGCCAGTGTCTCGGCCAGGCTGAATGCGGACTCCACCTCGAACTTGGGCATGGTCAGTCGGACCTGTTCGTTTTCGAGTTGTTTCAGGATGTCGTCTACGGCGTCTCCCGACAGGGATTCCTCGAACTGATGGAATTTCCCGGCATCGGGCAGCAGGATGGTCATCGCAACATTGCCACCTTCGTATGGCAACTCCACAGCCTGGTATCCATCGCCATTGGCGTAGCGCAGCCTCGCCTGTTGCCGCATCATCGGCACCTCACTCTCGCTGCCATCCAGCAGATGGAAGGTCCTTGAGGTGGTGCCTGCTTCATCGAAGGTATGTTGCCACGCCGCCTTGAAGTAGATGGCGTTGGCCAGCACCATCCGCGTGTACCGGTCGATGGCGTCCTGCGGAATAAGGTCTGTGATGCGTTCTTCCGTGGCCTCGGCGACCCAGTCGTTAATCCTCATGCGGGATCCATCCGGGTTGCCCTGGAAATCCACGGGCCGCACGCCGTCGCCGTAGTTGACGGCCAGGGAGTCCAGGAACTCCGGCAGAAAACCATAGTCCTGCTGGCCCCAGACCGAGTTGGCGATATTCAGGCGAAAAGCATCCGGGTCATCGCCGGGTTCCCCGGAGACCAGCGACAGGTCGAGGGCGTTGAAGGCGGCGTGAAGCCCGTCGTGTGGCAGGTCGAACCGCAAGGTCTCCGACATCTGACGTTCCGTCTCCACTCTCGCACCTGCGTAGGCCATTGCCAGCGCCGTTGATATGCTGTGGGGCGAAAAGAACAGGTTACTATCGCCATCGGCAACCGACCTGTATAGGTCGAAGGCGAAATCGGTGTTGCCGTCGATCAAGGCCTTGAGGTCGTCGTCGCTGACTGCAGGAGACGTTTCCCGTTCCGCCGAGGACTCGGACACCCGGACCACGTCGGGCGTCGAAGTCGGCAGAGGTGCGGCAGTGGGAGTCGGCGAGGGGACCGCAGTGGGCGTGCCGGGTTCCGAGGTTGGGTTTGGCCGACCCGCGGGGGCCCGGTCATTTTCCTGCCCTGCTTGTCCGGTCGGGCCGGGTGTCTCCCCCTCGGTTGACTGGTCAGCCTCGGTCGGAGCCACAGTTGGCGAAACCGCCGGAGTCTCTGTGGCAGCGGGTGTTGGCAGTATCGTCTGGGCAGGCTCGGACCCGCAACCTATCGCGACGGACAGCAACACCACCGCCAAGATCAGGACAGGAGCAGCGATCGGTTTTCTCAATGCCGCCATACAACAACCGGTCAGGGTAAATAACTTGGTGATAAACGAACCTGGGACATGATACGAGCATTTCATGCCAAACAAACGCTGAACTCGGAGCAGAAATCCGCGATCAACTGCGGCCTCCCGCTCAGTACGGGCATTCGCGCAGGCCCTTCGGGACATTGGCGCAACGGGAGTTCCGACCGTCGGAGGTTCGGGAAGTCTCGTGTCGCTGCATGGCCTGGTCGCGGAAGTGCACCATACGCAGTGGCATTTCCGTGGGTAATAAGGGTGGAGTCAACACGCGGATTTATGAGGAGTCACCTAGGTGCTTGTCCCGCCGGGCCGGTTACGCTATTTGAGGCAATGCACAAATAGCCTTAGGAATCGAGAAAACATAGGGGGAGGGATGGTGAACACTGCGATCAGAAGTCGTGTAGCGTCCCAGACTGCGACAAAGAGGCCGAAAAGAGGAAATCGGGCCAAGTCTTACAGCGTACGGGGAGGGAGAGAACTTGGAGGCGACGGGCGGATTCGAACCGCCGCATAGAGGTTTTGCAGACCTCCGCCTTAACCACTTGGCTACGTCGCCTTGAACGTCTGCTGCCTCAGTGCCGAGAGGCAAGCCCGCCTGACCTGAAAGTGGTGCCGAGGGCGGGATTTGAACCCACACAGGCGCACGCCCACTGCCCCCTCAAGACAGCGTGTCTACCAATTCCACCACCTCGGCCGGGCCAGTAAAACTCTATTATACCATCCGATGTTGCCCCTGCAACACCTCGGCTGAGCGCCGCAGGGCCTTTTAATTGTTCCCTCTCCCTCCGTGAGAAGGAAAGGTTGGGGGTGTTCTCTTACCGATTGCAAGGCCGCTGACGCGCAGGGTTTCACCCCCACCCCAGCCCTCCCTCTCAGGAGGAGGGAGAAGTAAAATAACCTGCGCCCGCGGGCCCCGGGAATCCGGTATGGGAAAGGCTCTTGCTTCCTGGAGGCGGTGCCAGACGGCCAAATGCGGATTGCAGAGCAGAGGGCACCCCTCGACGGATGCTCAAGGAATAGATCCGGGTCCGGGGCTCCGCTATACCTGACTGGAAGGCAAGGGGATGCGGGCCCCACGCGGAGAGCCTTACGTCAGTATGGCGGTCAGTTGCGGGAGATTGGCGGTCTCGATCTCTGGCTGTTCGCCGGTGAAGGGGGCATAGGGAATGTTGTGCCGGTCGATGTAGGCTCCCCGCATTCCAGCCACCCTGGCCGCCCGGATGTCCCACGCGTGGGCGGCGACGTGCAGCACGTTTCCGGCATCCACGTTGAGCAATTCGATGGCCTTTCGGTAAACCCGCTGGTCTGGCTTGTAGCAACCCGCCTGCTCCACGGATATCACGCGGTGAACAGGAATGTTCAGCGTGTCGACGATGCGCTCCAGAACTGCAAGGTCTCCGTTGGAGAGTACCGACAGCGTAAAACGCTCTCGCATCGGTTCCAGCGATTCGACCACATCCGGGAACAGCGCAGGCATAACGCGGTTTCCCAGCAGGTCCTCGATATCATCCCTGCTGTGGCTTATACCCATCCTGGAGAACAGCTGCGACAGCGTGGTGCGCCGTAGGGTTTCGAAGGGAGTGCGCGGTCCGCCCAACAATGTGTCCACCATCCCCTCGTGGAGGTAGACCCATTCCCAGGTCCTCACCAGTTCCGCCGCATCAAGCTCGATGCTGCGCTCATTGAGGAAATCATGGAAAGCGGGCGCGAATGTTGCCTCAAGGTCCAGCAGGGTACCGTAAAGGTCAAAGGTGATGGCTTCAATGGTGCTATGGTCGGAGCTGGGCATGTAATACTCCATGATGGGGTAGCGGGAATGGCAGTCCGGGGCAGGATTATATATCAGGGAACCCTTGCTATGCCCTGCATGAGCTTGACGCGTAGCCTGTCACACATGGAGAGCGTACGGACGGCCTTCTCTGACTGCGTTCAGGGAGGCGTCGTCAATGTGTCCGCGCTCCGATCTGGGCGCGTGGTCTTGGGGCAAGAAATGTCCGGGATGATAAGCGGGTCAGCTCACCCCGGAATGGTTGGTAGGTGGTACCCCTAAGTGTACCGTGTTGCGAACTTTCCGGTGGGAGGTCCCGCTGTAAGGAAACGTCCGATTACACAACCAAGTTTATCCCAAACACATACCGGCGTCCAACACACTCAGGCCCGAGAGATTTGCGAAATTAAGTTATGTCGAGAATGGACTTGGATCATTGACGCAGCGCGAGGTCCGATGCAAGATGACCTCCCGACGCCCTAGGCTCTGAGCCACGCTGTACGCCGCCTCGAATGAATCGTATGGACCGTGCCACTCGCCGTCTTCCAGATTCTTCTTTCTGGCCATCGCGTGTCCACACGTTTCCTTGTGAATCACCGCTTTGTTCTCCGGAGGGTCATTGTTTACGTGGTAATCACCCATGGCTGCTTCCTCTGCATAGTTACGAGAAGATAAAGACCGCGAGTGTCAGCTCGCGGTCCAATGTGCCGGGATGGTGAAACGGTAGACACGTATGACTGTCAATCATCTGCCGTTAACGGCGTGAGGGTTAAACTCCCTCTGCCGGCACCAGTAGTGTAGCACTGATTGCCGTGACCTGTCACGCAAAGGCGACACCCTTGCAGGGCAATCGCGTCTTAATGATAGGGTAGTGGAGTGAGTTGGGTTCAAAGCTGGTGTGATGTGAGGTGTGGTGATGATGAAGGGGCAGGGTGCGTGTGTCATGGACTATTTCCGGGAGTTGGATGACCCGCGGATTGAGCGAAGCAAGCGGCATCAGTTGCTGGACATGGTGGCCATTGCCATCTGCGCCGTTATCTGCGGCGCGGATTCTTGGGTGTACGTGGAGATGTTCGGCAGGAGCAAGGAGGAGTGGTTCCGTTCCTTCCTGGACCTGCCCAACGGCATTCCCTCCCATGACACCTTCGGCGACGTGTTCTCCCGGCTGGACCCGGAACAGTTCCAGGGCTGTTTCGTGGAGTGGACCCATGCGTTGGCGGCCCTTCTGCCCGGGGAGGTGGTGGCCATTGACGGCAAAACGGTGCGCCGTTCCCACGACAAAAGAGCGGGCAAGCAGGCCATACACCTGGTCAGTGCATGGGCTTCGGCCAACACGCTGACATTAGGGCAGGTAAAGACGGAGGAGAAATCCAACGAGATCACCGCAATCCCCCGGTTGCTGGAGATGCTGGAACTGGGCGGTTGCCTGGTTACCATCGACGCCATGGGCTGCCAAAAGGAGATAGCCCGTAAGATTGTGGACCGGGGAGCGGACTACCTGCTGGCGGTAAAGGAGAATCAGGACCGGTTGTACCAGGAGGTGCGAGACCTGTTCGAGGCAGGGGACGGAACGGCCTTGGATGGCCTGCCCCACGATTACGCCACCACCCTGAACAAGGGACACGGACGCATAGAACGGCGGGAGTGCTGGGCCATAGACGACCCGGCCTGCCTGGAATACCTGAGCACCGCCGGGGAATGGCCCGGGCTGCGTTCGGTGGTGAAGGTGGAGTGCCGGCGGGAGACGGAGGCGGGAGCCACGGTGCAGGCCCGGTACTACATCAGCAGTCTGGAGGCGTCGGCTGAGCGGCAACTAGCGGCGGCGCGGAACCACTGGAGCATCGAGAACTCGCTGCACTGGAGCATGGACGTGACCTTCAGTGAGGACCAGAGCCGGCTGCGCAAGGACCATGGACCCCAGAACATGGCCACGCTGCGACAGATCTCCCACAACCTGCTGAAACGGGACACCAGCCTGAAAGTGGGCATACAGGGCAAGCGGCTACAGGCCGGATGGCGGGAGGACTACCTGCTAAAGGTCCTCCTCACTTAAGACGCGATTGCCCTGGACACCCTTGCTTCCTTATGGACTTGAAGAGAAACAAATCGGCGGCATGCCAATAGGGTTCAGTTATCCAAACTAATCCTCGCTGAACTTAACGCCATGCATCTCCCTCCAAATCTGCTTCCTCTCATCTTCCCATGCAAAGGCCCTGACACAGTCATGGCACCAGTCTTTATCCCAATTGGGGTTTGGTGGTGCCAAGATACTGACCATTTTGTTGCGAGGCACATCCTTCCCGCAGGCTGATGGCAAAATCTGCACCCTTGCGGGAGCATTCATAGCATGGATGATATGATAGTCCCCCATTTTGTCCCTCACTCACCCTTACGATGGTCCAAGTCCGTCAACATAGCAATCACCGCCCTGTTGAATTGCACCTGCTCGGAAAGGACAACTTCCACGAACCGATGCGCTTGGTGGGGGTTAAACTCCGTAAACTCAAGTAACCGTGCGATTTCAGATTTTCGGATCTCATCAGATCTAATTCCCTCAGCCCACGCCCGACATACGGACTGGGTCTCTTCCAGCGCAGCCTGACGCTTCGTCAGTGTTTCCATGTACGTGTCCCAGTCCATATCCACTCTCCTATGTTGCCATACGGGATGCGAACCAAGAGCCAAGCGTGTCAACGCTGAGCCCTTATTCTTAACTCGCTGCCAAGACTCACAAGACGTACTTCGCGATGCCGATATAGCATCCGACAATTACACCGACGATTATGGCAATAGAAGCGAATTGGTCATTGGTCATTGGACTTCTCCTCGTTGTCGCGGGCCGCGACTTGCAGCTAACAGTTGTCATCCTCATCTTCTTCTGGACGAATGATCAAGTACCTAGTTAACACCTCCGGCGATAGATTGTTCTCCCCTGCAAATCGATGCCAGAGCAGGTCGTGTTCTTCCTCTGCTCTATCAACAGCCCGATGTAGTAAGGTGTCAGGATCAGAGCCCTCCGCCAAAGCTGTCCTTGTATCTCGAATAAAATCCCCACGCGGATTATCTCCTGCTTTTCTGCTCCCGACCCACGTCCAGAAACTCCTTCGAATATCTATCAATTGAGACTCCTACCTCGAACTCTTACGGTTAGCCGACCGGGGTTACTACGCGCTCCTCCCATTGCCTCTGAAGGCAAACCTGACAGGGTAGCGCAATCCAGGGTGAGCGCACACGAGCTAGCTCTGGAAGAGGTTCATTCATCGGACAGTCAGAGTAGAAATGCTCGTACTGCCGGTACTTATCAACGAACACCATGGCCAAGTCCTCCTACGGGACCAGGGTCATTCGATTATTGATCGAAAATGGGGATGGGGTGTCTTGGGGATGATGATGAGGGAGTAGTAAGGTAGGGGGAGTGAGTGTGAGAGGGGTGTGTGGAATGGGCAATGAAAGGGAGAATATCGGGGGCCTGTCGTTACTGGAGGTCATGGGGAGATTGCCGGACCCTCGGAGCGGGCATGGCCGGCGCCATCCTCTGGGGGCGGTTCTTGGGTTGGCGGTGTGCGCCATGCTGTGTGGCGCCCGCAGCCTGTATGCCATCAGCCAGTGGGGCCGGGATCAGGGCCGGGAGGTATCGGAGGCACTGGGCTTCACCCGGAGTCGTACTCCCTGCGTATCCACGTTGCATCAGGTATTCAGCCGGCTGGACCGGGAGGCCTTCGAGCTGCTGTTGGGTCAATGGCTAAAGGAGCGGGGACTGGAGGCTGGGGAGGCACTGGCCATAGACGGAAAGAGATTGCGTGGAATTCACGGAGAGCAATTGCCTGGGGTCCACTTGGTGGCGGCCTATGCCCACCGGTCGGGTATCGTGGTGGGTCAACAGGCAGTGGCGCACAAGAGGAATGAACTGGAGGCGGTACACCGGCTCTTGGATCGGTTGGACCTGCAAGGCCAGGTGGTGACGGGAGACGCCCAGTTCACCCAGCGGAAGGTGTGCCGCAGTATCGTGGCAAAAGGGGGCACTACCTCCTCTCGGTAAAGGACAATCAACCCACCTTGAAACAGGACATTGCCGACCTCTGGGAGGAGGCTATGGCACCGCAGGCAGAGCAGGTAGGCCGGCACGGGGACCGGGTGGAGGTGCGGCGCATCTGGGTGTCGGATGAACTGGCAGGCTACAGCGACTGGCCCCACCTGGCCCAGGTGTGTCGTGTGGAACGTATCGTCCACCACAAAGGCAAGACCCGCCGGGAACTCGCGTATGCCGTAACCAGCCTCGGTCCCAATGAGGCTGACCCTGCCAGGCTGCTGCAACTGTGGCGGGGTCATTGGGGGATCGAAAACCGGGTGTTCTGGGTACGGGATGTGACCATGGATGAGGACCGCTGCCAGGTAAGATCGGGTTCAGCCCCTCAAGTGATGGCCGGACTGCGCAATCTGGTCATCAGTCTCTTGAGAATGGAAAAGGTGCCCAACATCGCCGCCGCACTCCGTCGCTGCGCCACCAGACCCTCCTATCCCTTGTCTCTCGTCGGCGCCCCTACCCAATAATCGAAAGACCCTGCCTACGGGACCCGGCCACTTGAAATGTGACTTCTAGTCTGTCACAATTGCACTGCTTTGTGTGCTGTTGCGACAGCCTTGGGTCTCGCCCTCCGCGCCAACGGAGGGCTTTTATATTGGGGTATCGCCATCTCGAAGCTACCACATATTACACTCATAAGGGAAGATACTCCCGTTTACAGGCAGGGTTCCGAATTAGGTGGTTTGATTTATGAGGCCCCTGATTTGAGGCAGTGCCAGCAGGTTGTGGGGCGACCAGACGGTTCCCATCTTTTCCCGTCTGCGGTACTCCCGGTTCTGACGTTCCAGTCGTGATGTTGTCCGGTGTCTTTCCTGCCCTGTCCCCAGATGGGTCATACCCTTTCCCAATGCTTTGCGGCACCAATCCAGTGCCTTGCCTCCGCTGCGGATAATTGCCTCCCGGGCATGCTCCTCTGCCTCGGCTCTGCTGGCGGATTCCAGCAACGCCCTTGCCGCCCTGAATCCCTGATGGCCCACGTTGCGCCGGTATTCCCGCAACAGGTGGAACTGGCAGAGCTGATGGGGCGCCTCCCTCCCGTAAACCAACTCAATTCCGGCAGCTATGGCACGATCATCGTCGCTTACCAGGTGGACCGGAGTGCCCTCAGCCTGCCGCCAGGCTTGGTCTATCACCTCGGACCAGGGTTCGAAAGACCCCAGGGCGGTGCCCATTTCGTCCCGGATCACCCGCATTTCCTTGGGTCCTAAGCGGGTCCTGGTCCACATTCCGTCCAGTTCCCAGACCTGCCCCGACAGCAGCGGCTCTCTCACTGCCTCCTGTTTGACCCAGCGGCAAAGAGTGCTCTTGACGCTGCCCACCAACCGGCCAGCCTGAGCGTAGCTGAGCCCCAGAGCAGCCAATCTCACGGCCCAGTCGGCAGTTTTTTTGAATACCTGCGGTAGCGTTCCTCGTCGCCCAGCAGTTCCGCACCACTGGTCATGCTGCGGCAGTCCCCACAGCGGAACACCGGTATCTGCAACTCCAGCAGGCCGTATCGGGTGGCGATGGACCGGGAGTAGCGGTGATGGCGGTGCATCAGCAGTCCGCAATCGCGGCACTGCGGGCGGTACTGGTCCAAAGATTACTGCAATGTCCCCTGCAGGCGCAGCGGCAATTCCTGTTCCAACCGGGTTTCCAGTTCGAAAAGCAACCCCATCACTCCTCACCTCCCCACTCAGTCTCAGCCTATCCTACATCCCATACCACCTAAATTGGAACGCTATCGGTGCGCAGCAGTTTCGTCAGGGTCATATCGGAGATCGGCCGGTCCGGGGCGATCGGGTACGGGAACACAATGCCGGAATCATTTCTCAGGATCTGGGCAACCTCCAGCACGGATACAGCAGCATTAGACAGGGGCACCCGGTGCTCAATGCCGCCCTTCATACGTTGGGCGGAAATGCGCCACTCCCTTTCTTGGATACTGATTCCTCCCCAAGTCGCCCCGCGCCTCTCCACTCCTGACTGTAGTAAGTAGCAGGAACCTGAAGCATAACTTGGCCGCGATGGACGCCGCGGTCTCCTCTACGGTTGCCAATGCCGGCTGCACCTCGTGATAGGGCAAGGCCCTGAGATGTGACTTCTGCTTCGGCATTCGGGGTAGTGCGCCGTCAATGACTTCGCCGGCCACGTTTCGTTCGACGAACCCGTGGGACAGCCCCCAGGACAGAACCGCTCTGATTCGCTTCCGGATCCGCCTAGCCGTCTACGGACGCACTCCCCAGATCGGTTCAAGAACTGACAGTACATCCCCAGCTCCTATCCGGTCCAGGGCAGATTGCCCAATCGGGGCACCGCGTGTCGTTCCAGGGTCTGCCACCACGAGGCTGTGTGCTTGCCGTTTCGCCATCTAGGCAAATTCGCTTTATAGACCCTCATGGCAGCGTCCCGGAAGGTGGGCATGGCCTCTTTCCGCTTCTCGGCCAGTGGCTCTCTTCCCTCAGCAACTGCCGCCTGGTTTGCCGCCGCGAGGGCCCGGGCTTGAGCCACCGATACCGCAGAATCACCCCCCAGCCCGATGTCTCGTCGTCGGCCATCGATGGTTATGCGCTAGACCCACGACTTCGAACCCGAACTGCTTACAATCAGGTAGAGGCCTCCTCCGTCCCCGTAACGGCCCGGTGTGTGGATGGCGTGTACTTTCGCAGCCGAAATGTTGCCCAAGTTTTCACCTTTCGTTTCCCACATTTTTCCCACACTACTGTGGGAGTACTACGGGAATTTATGGGCATCTACAAGACGGAGAGAGGGTGAATTTAGATACAAAATGGGGCAGATACGGGGTGTTGCGGTGTCCGGGGAAAGGGAGGATGGGTGGGCCTATTTTGACGATAGGCAGAGCCGTCTTCGAGATGTGGCTTGGCGCTCTGTGAACCTATCGCGACAGCCAACACAAATATTAGGGTGATGGGACAGACAAAGGCAAGGAACATCATAGCGGCCCTGGCTCGGTTGTCCCTTTCGGTTAGCCCTTTCTTTGATGCTGGTAAGACCAGACCATGCCCCGGAGCCGGAAGGACGGGCGGGAAGCCCACTGCCCAATCCAAATGGCCTAGATCGCTGCCAGTTGCCGATCAGCGCGATTCAAGCCCAATTCTCCTCACTGTTGTCGTTTCCTGCCTTTATGGAATGCTCTGTTAGATTCTGCATTAGTGAATGAGAACCTGTGTCGCCTGGACGGTTCTCGGTCGAGATTACATGATTTCCCCTGGAGGAACTTTCAATCTTGTGTTTACCTTCTGCTTGACTGCTGACCTCTTAGCATCCTCTTCTTTTTCGCGTAATACTCAGGCAGGACTCGCTCTGATGAACGCCACTAATTTCTCCTTGAGTTCTTGGAGTCCCTCCTTGTTTGGCAGATATAGGATGTAACGCCTCTGACCCAAGTCAAATGGAACATCCTGATTGTTCTGGACGACCATAATCACCTCGCGGTTGAGAGCGTGGGCTATACCGGTTTCATACAATACGTTGGGATTACGACCTGTGAGGTCACATATCACCAGCCTACTCTGCGCTATTGTCGAGAAGACATCGTCCATGATGCGTGTCGGACCATAAATCTCATCAACCCTTAGCGTCTCGAAACGTTGGCTTGCGCAGGCCGACTTGATCGTTTCATAAACAGGATCGAACCTTTCTTCGAAGGGCATCATGACAGCGATATGACCGAGAACAGGCAGCGGCCATTGCTCGACATTGAAGAACTTGGGGCCCTCGTCTCGGGATTGGTCTTCAAGTAGCTTGAAGAGTCCCTCGACGACGTTGCCTTTCTTGACGGCCCAGTGTGTGTGGGAGCGCTCGTCGACCCCGGATGAATAGGTCGTGATGTCAAAGTGCCCGCAACCGAAAGCTTCCTCTGAAGTAAACCTGTTGAACAAGCGCTCAAACCGAAAGTGAACAGTACCGCGTCGTTTCTCAATTTCACTTACGCGACCAAAGAATGCTGGTGTCCCTTTCCCGTGGAACAGTTCGCCCAACACAAGGGTTGGCAGTTCGCTGAGGCCACATAGGTCGTTTTCATATTTTTCTTTGAGTTGTGGTTCGGTGAACTTTAACAGCCGGTCTGCACGGAGGGAAGTCCTTCCGGATAGATTGGTGAAAATGGGATCGTCCGTATTTCCAATGACGATGAGGTTGTATTGAGTCAGTGACCATTCCATTCGAATTACCTTCTATCCCCTTATCTCCGTATCGCCTCGCCTGTCATGCCTCCGTAACTGCGCCCACGATGTGAATTGACGCCGACCTTGTAGATGGCAAAGTCTGTAACAGCCTTTTCCATGATTTTCCACTACACTCTCCATATCCACGTCGATGTGTAGATTTTCTTGTGGCCTATTTCGGGGGCAGTGGCCTGGATCCACATCTTGCGGCCATTGCTTCCGACAACACAGGATTGTGGAAGCCGGTCATATACCTCGGCAGTGATTTGCGAAGCCGGTCCAGGCCTTCCAGACAGTTTGGCCGCATAGTTTGCTGCACGCCCCACCCATACAAGATCATTTGATCCCCTTATCCCCGTCCGGGCCACGAAAAGGTCGCTGGTATCGATACCAACCGAGTGTTTCACTGAATACCTCGACTTGGGGTATAAGTCAGCTATCGCGGGATTGATAATCTTATCGACGGCGAAATTTATCCTCAAAGCGGTTCTTACGGCGTTGCTGTTCTTGGAGTCACCTATGTATACCGCCATGATTCTGTCCCCGTCGTAGGCGGTAATCAAGCCATTTTCCGAGCGGATTATCCTAGCCGCACAGACTAGATATGTCTTATAGATTTCTGCGGCGAACCAAGACTCTTGGGAGTCCACCAATTCCGTTGAGTCGTCAAGATCTGCATACAATACAGTGCCTTCTAAGGTCACCGCGTCGTTACCCAGGCCCAAGTCATCTGATTCTGGAACGACTCTGCCAGCCCGCTTGGTCCATTGCTCCTGGAAAATCTTTCTTACTTCAGCTTTCAGGTCGTCTCCGAGGACCATTCCTTCAGCTCCTTCAATCAAGTCAGCGAGGGCCGGACGCCTGGATGGCCACTCGCATATCTTCGCAGGCGGAGGCCACGGCGACCGAGTTCGGCACATCCGGACCTGTCTGGTAGGTCAAGGGCGTGAAACCCGCGAGGTCCGTTGGTATCTTGATGTCCAAACCGCGCGGCTGAAGCAGGAACGTGCGGGAATGTCCCAATGCTCCTATGCACAGGCCCAACTCAAACACGAGGTTGTCTCTGGGCGCTTGCACCTCGGAATTTCGGCTGATTACCGTGTCATCCGGGGACAGGATGAGCGCGGCGAAGTCAGCCTTGGCCAACTCCTGCTCCAGGGATTCGACCGGAAACTGGGACACCTTGAAGGTGTCATCAGTCCAGACCCTGACCACTATTGGGTCGTGCTCAAGCGCGGATTGTATGGCCCGGCCTATGGACAGCGATTCAGTTGAACACCCGAGGAACATAACCGGACGCGGGTTGGCAGGTGGCACGAACCTGTTGCGCTGCCGGAGACGATCGGCAAGCACGCGGGCGACGTTCCGCCACAGCCCTGGGTTGGCGTCGGCCAGCACCGTGAAGGCAGCTGCCGGTATGCGGGCGGCTACAACCTCTCCGTCCGCCACCGCGCCCGCCGAGCGTGGCTGCCCGGGGTCCAGGAGCGCCATCTCGCCGATATGCTGGCCCGCCGTCCTGACGGCGATCTCCCGGCCCGAAACGCGGATGGAAACCACACCCGCCAGGATGAAGAACAGGTCGTTGTCGGGCGCAGATTCCTCAATGACGCTGGAACCCGGCCCGAATGGCTCCACCTCAACGCACCCGGAAATTTCCTCTGCTATGGCGGTATCCCCGTTTATGATTGGCTGAATCTCCAGCGCTTCAACCAGGTGTGTACGTCCGTCCTGCCCACTGAATCTTTGGAGCATATTCGGCAATTCCGCCTTCAATCCTCAATTGAACCTTAGTCGTTTGCTACTCTGAGTTTACCTTCAACTTGCTTCGAACCGGGGTCGCAGTCTCTGCGCATCAAGTGGCCTTGGAGGATAAACGGAGGGAAGATCCTCGAAAGGAACGAGGTGCTCTAGTGCGCGCTGTGCCTCATCACTAATGGACATCCGCTCAGGCTCGGTCCCCTCACTGCTTTGAACTAGAAATCCATCAGCGAATGTACGACAAACGTAGTTGTGGTAGGTGGCCATCCACTCGTATTTTTCTCGGACGTACGAGTTGGACTCATATTCTCTCAAGCCTCTAAGCACAAGCTCTTTGTGTGCCGCTAGAAGCTGGTAGTCTATTGGGCCGTCGGGGAAATGCTCAAATGCCACCCATAGGTAGTTAACGAACAGTCTTCCATCACACGGGTCTTCAAGCAGCTGTTCCTGTTGCGGCGACCAGCCACCACCGTACCAGGAGACATGCTCCGCTATCAGAGGATTAACCGACGGCCCGATGACCAGTTTGGGTGGTCCCCCTGACTTATCAAGGTCAACAGCCTCTAATAGAGCCCCGCCGTATGCTATGTCGTCATCTTGATAGTGGTTGCCAAAGGCGATGGCGCCCCGAAGCAAAAATCCATCTGCCGCCAGACTAGCTTGCACTTCCGCGAAAAGCATCAATAAGTGGCCAAGCTCAGGCTCTCCTAGATCTCTGCTCGGGGCTAGGAGCGGATAAGCGACGACGATGTTGTCAGTAAAGACCTTCATGTCGAATATGTCAGGAACCTCTCCGTAGGGCGACTGAGCTTCGCGCACCTTTTCGTAAGCCACAGCTAGAGAACGCTTGATCCTACGAAGGTATTCCATCTCCTCGCCTGATTCGAGGGCCCGCTGTGTCATGGCGCGAAACCCAAGAATGTCAGCGTAGCAAACGAGAGCTTGAAGTAGAGACGGTTCCTCCGGATTCCAAGTTGGGGTCATCATTCGCCTCTTTCAATTTTCGTGCGCCAGCGCCAGCATCGCCGCAATCCGCCGCGCCGTGTCGGTGAAATGATGCACCTCCTCCGGCAGCAGTCTGCGGCCCAGCACCTTGCTTTCCCGGTACGACAGCCACTTCTTCAGGACCTGGTAGCCGCCCAGCTTGTAGTTCCAGACGGCGGCTGGGACGTTGCTCCAGCGGGCGTTGTCGTTCAGGCAGACGTCGACGGTGGTGTTGCCGAGAACGGCAGTGGCGTCGCCCAGCGCCTCCCGCTCGGCGGTGGTGTACTCGCGCTCCACGGCGCGGCCCTGGCCTGGCATCACCGCGTCCCCGGTCCCGAAGTGGCCCCAGCCGGCGGTCAGTGCGAAGTCGTCGCCGGTCATGTTCCGCCCGTTGGCGGTGTACGGGACGGCGATGGCCGCCAGTTCCCGGCGCAGAGTTCCGGTGGTCACCCCCGCCACCGGCGTTTCCGGGTCCAGTAGAACGGCTATTTCCCGGCCCCGAGCGGCGGAGACGCGCAGGTCGTCGGCGGCGTCGGGAGCGTCACCCTCGGGCCAGCCGGGCAGCGGGATGCGCGGCCACTCCATCCGCAGCGCCCCGGCGTTGGCCTCCCGATAGGCCGGGTCGTGCAGCACCGCCAGTGCGTGGTGGAACAGGTCCTCCACACCCGACCCCAACCGGTCGAGGTAGCGTTGCGCCGCCGCCGACAGGTTAGGCCGACGCTGCTCCCCGCCGCCGTCCAGCGCCAATCCTTCGTCGCGGAGCCACGCGGGAAACATGCTGGCGCTCCATTCATTTAGGTGAAGAGACGCCAGGTGTACGGTTACTGTAGTCTGTGTTTCAGTTGCGTCTCTTCGCAGACGAGGAACGGCAGACAACCACGGGTTCTCGTCGAATAAGTGCAGTTTGTAATCGGGGCGCGGACGGTCAAGCAAACCCCCACTAGATTCCCAATATAACCATCGGGTATCAAACGGACGATAGGCATAGCGGACGAAACCTGATTCGTCTGGGCCAGCCCTCTGGGCTTCTCCAGAGTCGAAATATGCTTGAATCTTGGTCTTGAGTTTGTCGAGGTCAATATCGACTACGAAAGAGTCACGGCTGGTCTTGACGCCGGGGAACGATTTCGGGAACAGGTCGGGCAGAGAGGGCCATTCGCTCCAACTCCGGGTGGCCGCCATCAGCCGGAAGGGTAACCCGATTTCAAGATGAGGCTGGAACTCAGTATACCCGGAATTCATTACCGGCGCGTCGAGACTGTTCAACAGGGCCGTCCGTCGTTCTTCGGCCCTTGCTTCATGGAAATCTCGATAGAGAATACGCCCATCGCTGTCCCTATCTGCTGCGCTCCCTGACTTCGACAGCAATGCTATTGCGGTGCCTATTCTGATTCCCGGCGACTGCCCCTGAATGGCAAATACCGTTTCACTGGTGCGCCCGTCGGGCGCATACTCCGATATGATGCGGTCGCCGTGCAGGTTATCGATGCGGATGGCGTCGAAGGCTTCCAGGTAGCGCTCCCGCATTCCGGTGAAGGACAGCCCGTCCAGCCACGAGTAGTTGGAGATGAAGCAGACGACGCCCCGCCCAGTCTTTTCCGCGATGCGCCGCTCCGCCATGCGGAAGAAGCGCACGTACAGGTCGTTCAGACCTTGCCCTTCTGGCTTCCGCACCTCCCTGACGGTGCGGTAGGCTTGGGACAACTCACGCTCCTCGTCCACCGCCATGCCCGCGAAACCGTTATACGGAGGATTTCCCAGGATGACCAGCACCGGCGTGTCCTGCTTCACCCGCTCGGCCCGGTCCCGTTCGTCCTCCAGCTCGGGGAAGGGCAGCGGCTTCTGCGACCTCGGCTCCCAGCCGGTGAGGGCGTTGGTCAGGAACACACCCGCCCGCTCGTTGCCGTTGTCGGACAAGGGTGCGTCCAGGGCTTGCATGGTCAGGCCTACCTGGAGGTGGGCCACCACGAAGGGCGCGGGCATTATCTCGAAGCCGAAGACCCGCTGCGTCGCCGCCTGCTTAACCCGAGACCCTGTGAGGGCGCCCAGGCCCTTACCCCGCAGGTTGGCGGCGATGCGCTTCAGCGTCTCCGCGAGGTACGCTCCGGTGCCGCAGCAGGGGTCAAGGACGTAGACGTTCTCGGCTGCCAGACCATCCTCGATTCCCAGGTCCTCCTTCAGGGCGCGATCCACGCGGGCCACCATGTAGCGCACCACCTCGCCGGGGGTGTACCAGACGCCGAGCTGCTTGCGCAGGGCCGGGTCGAAGGCCTCCAGGAACGGCTCATAGAAGTAGGGCACCGCCTCGCCCTCATTGAACCTGGCGAAGAAAGCCTCGCGGTCCACTCGGTCCAGGGCCGCCGCCGTCCAATCCAGCACCTCCACCAAGTCCAGCCACTGCAACTGTTCCCGGCTGGCAACCTGCCGGAACAGGGCTTCCAGGATCGGGGTGCGCAGGAGCCAGGCCGTTTCGTGCCAGTTGAACCGCTGACCCGGCGAGGGCGATTGCCGCGCCCACAGCACCCAGGCCGAGAACACGCCGTAGAAGAGAGTCTGCACCAGCGTCGAGCGGAAGAAGGCCGCGCCGCGCTCGCCCTCGAACTTGACCCCAAGCGCCTCCTCCAGCGCCGACCTCACGGCGTCGAGTGAAGGGGCGTCGCCCGACGCCTCGACCCGGGCCAGGCCGTCGCGGGCGTAGGAGGCCAGCAGTCGCGCCAGGTCCCGGGGTTCGGCCAGCGTGGCTCGGTGGGACAGGGCGCGTCCCAAGTACTCTGCCAGCGCCGGGGCGACGCTGTTCGCGAAGGAGCTGGGGTGTTGCAGCTTTGCCTCGAAGTCGGCAGCGGATTCGGCCAGCCGGAAGGTCTCCAACCTGGCAGGATTGCCCTGCGAGTCCTCGCCCAGCAGCACGAAATCGCGGGTGTTGGTTACCAGAACGAGGCGGTAGCGCTCCCAGTAGCGGCTGACTTGGTGGCTGTCGGCGGTTAGCCAGGCGTCGTCGCTGGCCGCCTTGACTTCCACCACGCCGCCCTCGGGGAGTTGCCCCTGCTTGGGCTGGCCCTTTGACACCTGCCTGACGGCATAAATACCGAAGTCGGGATGTCCCGCTCCCTGCTGGGCCAACTGGCTTACGCAATGCACCTTGGGCCGCAGCGATCCGCCCACGGCGTTCAGCAGGTTGTTCAGCGGCGGATAGTAGGACAGCTCGCCGGTGCCACCCCCTGTCGCCCGGATGCGGCTAAGTTCGGCGAAGTAGTCCTCTACCGCCGCTTTCAGCTTATTCCCAATGGCCGCCATTTCCGTCCATCCATTTCCTTCATCCACGAACTCCGGTGTGCTACCGGGGAAGGATCTTCGACTCTGCCAGCAAGTCCGGAGCGTATACGCTCAACGCGTCGGCCACCGCCTTAAGGGTCTCGAACCAGTGTGGCCCATCTTGACGAAATGTTGAACTTTGATTGAGAGGTGGTTGGGGATCCCGTAACTATTGCTCCGAAACTCTTAAAGTTGGGCAGGCTTTAATTGATGAGAGGTAATACCTTACTTGAAATGTGGAGGGGACAATAAGGGTACCGAGGACCCTTGCCAAATCATAGTTTGATAGCTTAGCCCGTGCCCGCGTCTGATGGTAGACCTCGATCTTCGGCACTCCGCCGGACGATTAAAAAGGAAATCTGCTTTGCTATCCAAGAGCCTTATTGGGTGAAGCGCCAACACTCCAATGTAGGCTCAGCCCATTCCACTGTATTAGCATTTATGATGAACACATCAGGGCTATGACGTTTAGGGCAGAAACAAATTACTGCAAGGCTTCGCGTCAATAACAGAAACCAGAGGAGACCCCAGCACCGACGCCTCCGCATTTTTCCTTTGCCACTCAAAGTAGCGAGAGTAGCGCTTTGTTTGCAACGAACGCCAGTAGCCGGCCTCATGTACTCCAGATTTCAGGTGGGACCGCCACTCGTCCCTAAATATCTCTCCCAGAGTGAACTCTAGGGCCAACATAGGTGTAATGGGGGGAATGGGAATCCTAGGAACAGGTAACCAGCGAGGCCATTTATCCTCCTGCAACGTGTCTTCGCCCGCCGTCACTGGCGCGAGTGTGTCCGGAATTTGGACGTGAAAGAAAGATCCTGGACTTATGGGGTCTCCAAATTCCATGCGCCAACTAGCTAGAATTGTTTTGTAACCACCCCGATCAACATTTAGTCGCGCTACACTGGAAGCAATGCCTGCAACCTCGACGACTCTTTTCCCTCCTTTCTTCTTGATTGGATTACCTTTGGGTTGTAGTTCCCATTTGAACAGAATCTCTCCATAAAGATCCTTGCACTGCCCCCCTTTATCTCGTTCGTACCCTCCTTCGCAAGCCCTTGTCCTAATTGGTCTATTCTCATCAACCCCAACCGTGATTTGCTGCGTGCAGGCCTTGAGATTCTCGACCTGATCTTTTACACCAGCCAATACACCAACGGCTTCTTCTTCTAGGAATTTGGAGGCAAGTTTCTCCATCAGGGAAACTTCTGCTACTAGGTCAGACACGTAGAACTGTAGTGGTGAGGTCAAGTTTCCGACTCCGGTTCCAATAGCGAGGGATCCTGTACGATATCCTTCAGTTCGGGATCGCTTTCTACATCTTCAATAGTAGCCCACAGTGCATCGGCGTAAACAGGCCAACCGTCCGGGCAAATTTGGATGGCCAAACTGGCATCTACTACCCGTGTAGCCTCCATGCTTCTGGGGTCTACTGCCACCACGGGTTCTTTCTCCATAAGGAATTCTGGCTCTTCAGAACTCAGCTGTAACAGGCCAGCCCTTAATGCGTCTCGACTAAACGGCTGACCTTTGGATATTTCGACCACAACCTCTGCTATACCTGCACGCCACCACCTAGGGCCGCCAAATTGGCTGAAGGCACCGGTATAAGAACAGTTTTTCAAGAGCGCAGAAACTTGGCTGTCTTCAATTAGCTCTGCTTTCAACCAGTTGGCCGTTACTCCAATTCGGGTAGCTGTCCAGTGGATATCTGTAAGAAAGGCCGGATATGGCCAGATTCTCTGCAAGAACCAGCGTAGAAAGCTCGACCCGTTCGTTTCAGATCCTAGGGCATGTATTGGAGGCCTAGCGTGGAACACATGATCCAGAGCTACGCCTCTCCAGTCTGAGTCTGGGAGTGCTAGCCAATTGGAGGCGACAAAATCAAGGTCCACCAACTCGACTGAAGGACCCCAGATGGCCCGAAGGGCCTCAACACCTTCTGCCATAGCTAAGAGGCGGGTACCTAGGGCAGGATCGGAATTTGAGAACACCCATTCAACGTCATGTTGCCACGCGAGCAGGTGTTCAGCGCTCGGCTGTGGCAATGCACCCGCGAGCTTGTCCAATTGTGCGGTCAATATGGTAATCGCTGGACCAAGTTCTTCCGCAATGGCGTGCGATCGAAGAACAGCTGCAAGTGCAAACCCATCACGAGGACTCATCGCCAGTCCCTGTCGGTCAAGCTCACTCCAATCCTCTAGATAGTGATCGACAGCAACAACTGCGCATGTGCGGAGGTCGTCCAAGGTAATGTCCCGCGGATGGCGCACCGTGAGAAGTGCAGCGTCGGGGGGCAACAAGCCTATCAACGACGACTCAGCAATAGCTGGATAGTCATCCACCACTAAGATATGGGGAATTGCCACTTTCATCGTTCCGGTATTCGAACTAAGAGTGTTGTAGAGAAAGGTGGCTCGGGTTTGGTAAATTGCGCAGTCCCCCCGTATTCCTCCAATATCCGGCGCACAATTGGAAGCCCTAACCCCATACCTTGTCCGAGGACCTCGTCTATTTCAGTGGTCGTAGACTCAAATGGGCGAAACCAACGTTCGGCCTCCGACAAGTCCACCGCCTGCCCTGTGTTGGAAGTCTCCAAATTGAAGAAATTGTCCATTGATGCACCTTTGATAATGATAGTACCGTCATCGCCTGCCGCTTTGACGGCATTGCTCAAGACGTTGATCAAAATGCTCAAAAGTTCAGCAGCGAACATAGGAGGTGTTCGCAAGTCTGGCGAAATTTCGATCTTGATTGATTGGTTTCTGCGTTCAGCACTCGGCAAAAGGAACTTCAGAGCGATATCTATTTGATCTCTGACCCTTAGCCTCTGACGGCGCCGACGAGCATTGGACCCTACCACGTCCGACAGGAACGATACCTGCCTCTCAAGCTGGTGGACGAGGGTGCCGGTCGCCTTTCTCAATTCATTCACTGTTTGCCGTGCAACCCGAGGAATGTCCTCTAGCCTAGCAAGACGCTCCGCGATTGAGTCCACTGAACGAGCCTGCCCAAGCAACGTATTCATTTCGTGCACGAACGCAGCAAGTTGCGTGCCAACACTCGCAGCTACCCGAAGATTTCGCTGTTCAGATCGCGAATCTGAAAACGCCTGTTGAGCAACTCTTATTGAGTCGGACACCTGGCCGAACTCCGCTTTTAGGTCGTTATCCGATCCCTGGAGTATCGCTGAGCGCTCCTTCGCCGACTCCAGAGTAGTTGCCGCGCTTTCTAATATTTGAGCCACACTTCGTTGCCCCGTAATTCCATCAGACCCCGCAGCTCCGGCCAAAGACTCAGATCGTGATTGCACGGATGCCCTAAGTCTCACGGATAAATCAATGCCCCTCCTAAGAAGAGATTTTAGGTCTTCAAATCCCTGGTCCGGGATGAAGCCTTCTCGGTTCACAAGCATGTTTAGCATGGATGAACCGGCGTCTGTAAGAAAAACGCCACCATAGTAACTACTATTTGCTAGGCGGGAAAAGGTTTCCTTTTCTACAGGTTCTCCCAGCACCTGCCCCTGAAATCCGTCTAATTCAAAGGGTTCTCTTCTGTGAGTGTAATCTGCATCGATCCGAAGCCAGTCGTCTCCCCTCTCACCGTAAGGCAGTACTCGAAACCCTTCCAGAAATAACCGAATCCCCGCTGTGCCTCTAGCAAAACTCTGTAGAGGCCCCGGCACACGTCGAGTCGCCCGAACGAAGATACGAGCAGAGAAAAATGGGCCAGACTCAGGGTTAGGATGTGGATATGTCCAATACTCAGTCCGCGCCGAACGTGTTCTGACCAGCTCAGAGATTGTCGGGCCAATAGCATATTCCACGCAAGAATTGCCAGGCTTCGCCTGAATTTCAATGATCCACTGAAATCGCTCAGCGAGTTGGTGCCAGAAATCTTCCCCGATGTCAAAATCGCCGGAGAGTTGAATTGAAAATCCTGGATCGTCTGAAGCTGAATCTCGGACTATCGGTTTGTCGAACAGTAGTGGCTTGGCAACTACCGTATCTGGAATCGCATCCACCAGCAAATTGGGTGCTTCGAAATTTTGAACCTCACCTACGAACGCCGCGAGCATCGAGTCGCTCCAACGCCTCCTTAGTCTTCGAAGTTCAATCGTTGTTCCCTTTCGCGCAAGACCAGGAGAAATGGCCCTGATCTCGATTCCTTTATCTGAGTCATCGAGAGATTCTTGACTTTCGATTACGTCCCAGTCGATAGAGGCCCACACGCTCCGCTTCCCTTGGCCGTAGGCCTGGGGGTCTGGAGTGGAAAGAACCCTAATCTGTGACGAGAGTTTGTGTGCCGCCAGACGCCCGATTCCTTTTCGCCCGGTATACTTGCGCTGAAAGACGGCAGAACGTCTCTCGCCTTCGCGCTTCACCCGCGACGCAATGCGAAGGAACCCAACTTCAAAGATATCGGGGGGCATTCCTATGCCATCGTCCGTTACACAGATGGAGCCCTTATCAGTATCTAACCCTTGGCCATGGACTCGGACAGTCCTAGCATCGGCGTCATAAGCGTTCTTCACCAACTCGTTTAGGGCCGTGCTGTCACGCCCTACCAACAAGGCTCCGAGTTCGGAAAACAAATGAGGGTCTACTGTGAATCTGGCCATCTACCTTCAACTCTCATTTGGCCAAAGTGCGGTGGTACCGCGACGTTACCCACCGCGCGGGGTTCTAGCTTAAACATTCCATCACCGTAGCGCTTGGCTACTCTGCGAAGTTCGTCCTGACCTTCGCTGCTCTGCAGCCATTCAGCCGACCCCTCTATGTCTATGTTATCGGTGAGTGGGTACAGTCCGTAGAGATTGTTTGTGTGTCGAGCACCAACCTGGTTCCTGAGCACCCTGAACGTCCCCTTGGTCATAGGGAGCACTAGAATAGGGGCGGGGGGATTATCCTCAAGCACATACCAATGGCGACGCTGTTTCACGAGGAAGCCGCTATTGGCACCATTTAGGGAACCCCATGAGATGTATCGCCTGATCTCAGGTAGGTTCTCGTCACTCGGCTCCAAAACCAAAAGCCATCGCTTTGATTTCTTCAAGCGGAGCGAGGCGAATGAAACCTCGTCGAGTATATCAAAATTCAGGCTCTTCAGGCTGCTGACCACTGGAACCAACACAGAGGATGGTATCTCATGGTTCGCTGCCTCCTCATCGCTGAGGAGAAAGAAGGAGTTACGTCCCGTCGCGACTCCCCGGTGGACGGCAAATGATTCTCTGAGAGCGGCCTTGTATTTGCCTCTCACTCTCCAGTCCTCCAGCGTCCGAGGAAAGCTCTGAGGTAGCTGGCCTGTGCGGTCCACCTCTTGGGTCTGTGGAAATTCTGCATCGACTCGGTCGATGGAAGCCTCTGTTATCGAAAATGGACGGAGGTTCCTTTTTTGTGGGCCAACGAAGAGAACTACAGCATCAACCTTGTTTTGAGGGAACAGTCCACCTTTATGAGGGAATACGTCCAGCTGCACGTCTCTATCTGTAAGGCTCCAAATATGTTGTCGGATCTCGCGACCATATCTAGCATTCATCCAAGACCCGGGAAGCACCAGACAAAGAGCATCGCTCGGCCTAAGGAAGCGAAGGCTAGTGGCCAGAAAGTAAGGTGCCATACCTGCCAACCCAGAGGAAATTAGATGCCCAGCCGCTGTTCGTCCAGTTGCCTTCGCTTGTCCGTTCATTTCTTGGTGTCGAGTGTAAGGAGGGTTTCCGATGATAAGCGCGGGGGAGTTAATCTGCGACAAACTGATGGGTAGCCACTCAAGGAAGTCTTCACATACCAATTCAACTGCGGTCGATCCCAAAGAGTCGCCACAAATTTGACTTGGGGTGACATTTGTTTTGTGCCCGGCCAAGTGACAGCGGGCAGCAAGGAGGCCCAGCGTGGCCACATTGATGTCTACAGCTATGATTGGCGCTCTCCATTTGTTTGCAGCGCCAAGGGTGAACACTCCCACCCCTGCCCCTGGATCGATTATTCTTGCAGGTTCTACACCGTGCTTCTCGCAAAGGGCGAACATGTGCTCAGCTACGGCAGATGGCGTAAATACGGTTCCTAGTTTGCGACGATGACGAATCGCAACAATAGACGTGTAAATTTCTCCGAATAGGTCTCGGCCGGACAGCAAGGAGACTCGAACACTGTTGACAAGACCTTCCGGAGGCACTGGTGACTTTCGCCACCAATCGCTCACTCTCAGAGGAACATCAGAGTCGCTTTCGCCGTAGGTAGATGATATTTCTTTAGCCAGACCTCCAAGTGCGCCCAACATTTGTCGCTCTCTACAATCGGTACCCGGCGCAAAGCTGGCCGGTGGCGTTGGGGTAGCTAGCGCCGCAGCCCAATCAAGAACCGATTCGAGGGTTGGATCGACTTTTTTCCTGACCACAGTCATGCTTGGGTACCTGTCTCGAGAATCTCCCTGCGGGTAGAGCACGAAATTGCGACACAGAGTCAGCCTGGGTCTGTCTAGGCTTGAACCGGAAACGTTCCGAATTCATTTAATAGCTATGAGCTGCCTTACCTCTCTCAGAACTGGCTCTTCGGCCAGAACACAATGTAGACAAAGAGGGGACTGACTTTCAAGGAAATTGATAGCGAGAAGACCGGAATGTTCTTTGTACATTTTCAGTACCCAATAAACACGAGAGACTAAGGTAACCGTGGATTTAGGTAACCTTGGGCGGTTGAATTGATCCCTCCTAGAAACTGGCAGTCTTTAGGTTCCGCTTAGTTGGACTTTTCGGGGGATGGCCCCATCGTTCGGGGGATGGCCCCATCGTTGGGCTTCCCCATTCTATTACCAAGCACGGAGCCAGAGCCCACTGCTGGAGACAACCGTAAGATAGAATCTTGGGCAGAATGATGAGAACTAATGGGCTCTGAAGAGACTCGCGATTGGCCGTTGACCCAGACGCCACTTGGCCAGCCTGTAGGCATAATGACGTGGATACGGCCCCGGGAGAAGCCATGAACGGAGAACATAACGACAGCGGCGAGCAGGATTGGCGCGACGGCCCTGACAGCGAGTTCAGGAAGCTGGACGAACTGAGCCGCGAGGAGATCCTTCGAGCCCTAGCGAGCTTGCACGGGTGGGTCGAAGCCGGTAATGATGAAGATTCCTACTCGCTCCTGGTTAGGGGGATGCTGCACAGCAAGCGGGGAGACGACCGTCTGGCGGTGGAGGATTTCAGCCAGGTCATCAAGCTGGAGCCGGACAACGCCGAGGCACTGGAAAACCAGGCGGCGGCCTACGACGCCCTGGGAGAGCACCACCTGGCCCGGGAGGACTACGACGGCGTCATCCGGCTGGAGCCGGACAACGCCGTCGCCCTCTACAGCCGGGGCGCGTGCCTGGCCCAGATGGGAGACCTGGACGGGGCTCTGGCAGACTTCGACCGGGCGATCGCGCTGGAACCGGGCGACTCGGTCCCATACTACAACCGGGGATGCACCCACGCCGAGATTGGTGACCCGCGCCGGGCACTGGAGGACTTTAATTAGGCCATCGCCATCGATCCGGGCAACCACATCTTCTTCCACTACCGGGGCATGGCCCACTGGGAGCTGGGCGAGTTAGCCCAGGCCGTCAGCAACTTTGACATCGCCACAGGGCTGGAACCGCTGAGCAATCCTTCCCGCCAGGCAAGGGGAGTCGCCAAGGTGATGCAAGGCGAATACAACGCAGCGATCCCTGACTTCGACGCCATCTTGGAACTAGACCCGGACAACGCCGACGCCCTCGGCGGCAGGGGAATCGCCAGGGGCAGCCTGGGGGAACACGACAAGGCCATCAGCGACCTAGACCGGTCACTGGCCCTCCGGCCCGACAATCCCGTCGCCCTCATAGCCAGAGGGCTGGCCCACGTCGCTTTGAATGTTTACGACAAGGCGGCCGAAGACTTCGGCGCCGCCCTGGAAATGGAACCCGACCACGCCGGCACCCGG
The DNA here is from genome assembly GCA_965207865.1 of Dehalococcoidia bacterium. Taxonomy (GTDB): domain Bacteria; phylum Chloroflexota; class Dehalococcoidia; order Lucifugimonadales; family UBA3495; genus VXOI01. The sequence goes on along the minus strand of CBDBNP010000006.1, from coordinate 426,564 downwards.
TCAGCCAGGGGCTTTTGCGCGTATCGAGTGCGGGCAGTTTCAAGACGCCGTTTGGGACTTCGACGAGCTTATCAAGCTGGCCCCGGACAACAGCCACGCCTACCACGGCAGGGCCTGCGCCTACGCCGGTCTGGACCAGCCCGGCCTGGCTATTGAGGATTTCGACCGGGCCATTGCACTGGACCCGGGCGACGCCGAGTCCCACTACCAGAGGGGGATGGTCCGCATGGAGCTGGGCCAGTATGCTGAGGCGGTCGAGGACCTGGACCAAGCCGCCCGGCTGGACCCCCAGCATCCCTACGCTGAATCCGACCGCGAAGCCGCAGCCGAACTGGCCGGGGGCGACGTCCCTGAATGAGGCTGTCAGCGTACCACACCGCTACTCCGCGCCTTCGCCTGCCCCCGGAATGATGATCTCAAAAGCGCCGGGGATCAGCCACGCCAGCCGGGCGACGTGCCACACCTCCCCGCCGGTCAGTTCTGCGCCTTCGAACCACTCGACCACGCGGTCATAGTCGATGCCCAGGCGCTGAGCGAACTCCTCCCGCGTCATGCCGGCAAACTCGATCAGGCGCTCCAGCCGCTCGGCGAAGTCCTCCGGGAAGGGAGGCCCATGGCAGCCCTCATCCTGTTTCGTGCTGTTCATGGTCTCTTCCTTTCTCATTGTTGGGTCACACCCGTTCCAGCAGTCTTGGTCGGTCCTCCGTCAGCGGCAGGCCGCCGGACCATCCGCCGTCAACATCGTTGCGGTCGGCGCTACATCCCGCAGCAGGCCCGCCGGCTTAGCCGGCCCAATGCCCGCTGACGACGGCGCATTAAACAGCCGGACTGGGGTGCCCTCTGTTTTCACATTATATGCCTGTACACCCCACCAGACCGCCGCCTACCCGTCGCCGAGTGCGGCACGACGGATCTAGCGATCCCACCCCAACGCAAGTGCCCGCAACGCCAGTGTTGCGCTGACAACAACGGATTCCGACCATTGAATGACGATATAAGCAATCTGCTATCCCTCTCAATTCGTATATTAAATATCAGTTATACGGATAACTCTCTCCCAGCACGACCATCAATAACGGCTGAACCCGCCGGAATTCCCACCAGTGGTGCCATGGGAGGGGTTAGTGTAGAGGAGGGACACCCATGGCGCCCGGGCAACCACTGAACGACGATGAAAGACGCCTGTTGAGGATAACCGCCAGGATGCCGCTAGCCAGCGTGGCCAACCTGGCCCCGGTGCTGGAACTTGAAGAGGAGAAAGTAAGGAGAATGCTGGGCGCCCTGAGCAGCGGCGGCTGGGTGGCCTCGGTGATGCGGGGCATGACCGAGAGACGCCAGCACCGGTTTTTTCTGACCGGCCAGGCCGTGGACCTGCTGTACGAGACCGGCCACCAGCATCCCAGCTCCAGGGAGGAGGCCCGGGCCGAAATTCAGGCCCAGTTCCGCCCGCAGCGTGAACTGCCCGCCGACTACCGGGAGCGTTTCGCCCTGGACCACGATCATCCCGTGCATCAGGAGAGCCAGGAAAGCACTCCCTTTGCCGGCGGTGAACCGTCTGACCAGACCAGCGATGGGGCCGGCCACGAGCACCCGCCCTGGACCGCAACGTCGCGGGGCGTTGAGATGTCCCTGCGCCGCTTGGCCATGCTGGAGCCGATCTACCGCCTGGCCCCGGACCTGCTCCGCAGCGGACGGGTCAGCCTGCCCGCGAGTGACATCGCCAGCACCAGGGAGGCCAGGATGACCGACTTCCGGCTGCTTAGGCACGGCGGCTTTTACCACGCAGTGGCCCGCTACGGCCAAGACCTCTGGACTCCGTTCACCTACGCCGGTATGCACGCCACCGAGCGGGTCCTGCGCCGCAAGGAGATGCACCGGTTCTGGGGCGTGGACTGCTACTCCAGCGAGGAAGGCCGCTACCTGAGAATCGGCAACCGCACCTTTTACGAGGACCCGGACCAGGAGGTGGAGCCCTCGGGACAGGTTGTGGTGGCCGTGGACGCCTGGGCCAGGGACTTGGCCCAGAGTACCCTGCCCCGTTCCACGCCAACGATATTCTGCACCCCGGACGGCAATTGCACCCCTGCCGTAGAGCTGCGTCCCTCCAGGGATCTGGTGTCCGACCCCTCGGGCCACCCCAGCGTCGGCAGGCCGGAGGGCGTGGAACTGTGGCTGAGGCAGAACCCCGACGTGGCGGCCATCGACGGCCGGCTGGCCCACCGGCTGTTTCTGGCCCTCTGCCAGTTTCCGGCCATGCGGGCCTCCTGGCTCAGCGTGGTTGTCGGCGCCTCGCTCGGCGAGGTCTCCCGCCACCTGAGCCGTTTCGTGGACACCGGCTTGCTGGCGGTGTTCGACGGGAGGCACTACCTGTCTGAGCTGGGCATGAGGCGGGCGGCCAACATGAGCCGGATACTGCCCGCCGTGATCCGCCGCCGCCACGGGGTCTACCTGGGCCGTCGGTTTCGGGAGCAGGACCAGCACCACAACGACGGGGTTAACCGTCTGGTGGTCCGCTTCGCCCGGGAGGGTGTGGAGGTTGTCGCCGGCTGGCGGGGAGAGATAAATGTCCCCGGCCTGACCCAGGTGCGGCCCGACCTGCTGGTGCAGGTCAGCCAGGGCACCCTGGGACCGGGGACCCACTGCATCGAGTTTGAGCGTTACTCGGTATCTCCCTCTGAAGTCGAGCGCAAGCTGGGACCCTACCGCCGCATGGCTCGGGCCCGGCGTGCTCTGCCGCTGCTGATGGTGTGCGAGACTGCGCTGGCCCGGCAGAACTTCGAGGCCGCCGCCGGCGACCTGCCCATGCTGACCGCCACCCAGGAGGAGGCCCAGGCCGGGCCGCTCACCGGCCCAGTGACGGTGTGGAGCAGGGACGGAGTTCCGGCGGCGCTCCACTGCCGGGGTTGAAAAGCAGGCTTTTCGACGTTCGGCAAATGGTCGGCCGGGAGGGAGATGGATGGACCTCACGGGGACTCGGCGATCCGCTCCCGCAGGGCCTGGCTCTCCCGTCCCGGTTGGCTGTTGCCGTTCATTGGCTCCTCCTCCCGGCACCCGCCACGCAATCCTGCCTCAAAACCATCTCGTACCTGTCATCCTTGCTTGAAGCCCATAGGATACGCAAACGATATACATATTGGTGAGAAAGAGACGCTATTATGATGGAAATGATGATAAACTCTTCCGGCTTGCCTGTTAGCGCGACGTTGCGAGTCGCACCAGGATGCTGGAATTCTCAGGATGTAGAGGTCGAATTGTCATGGCCCTTGCCCATCCCGGGTGCCGGGCTCATCGTGTGCCGGTCCGGCCCTCGTCAACCACTTCTCGATTTCCTTTTGTCCTGCTGTTCCCTGCATTCGCTGCACTGCCTGACGTAGCTGGAACAGCCTTGGCCTGCCCGCGTGTAGCGGTGGCCGTTTCTCAGCCCCCCCCCCCCTGAAAGGGGTATGTAAAGGGTTTTCAGGGGGGCGCGTGGCAGGTAATTTCCAGGTTGGGCTTGGGTGTGGGCCAGGGTTCGGGCAGCAGCCAGACCTGGGTCCAGAGCCTTCCCTTGAGCATCAGCCGTCTCAGCCAGTTGACGCCGTGGCGGAATACGCTGACGATGCGGGGCGGACGGCTCCGAGGGTCCCGGTGATTGGGAGCCAGAGCCATGGGCGGCTTTCTCAGGTTGCCCGGGGCGATTTTGCGGTCATGGGCGTCCTCCACTCTGGTGCCATAGGCCAGGGCCAGCAGGGTGGCCACCGAGAGCACCAGCCAGTGGCGGGAGACGCGAGCGGGGTCGGTGCGCTGGGTCTTGTCCCACTTCCAGCCCAGGCTCTTGAGGGCCTTGAAGCCCAGCTCGATCCAGAAGCGCAGGGCGTACCAGCTGGGTCCCACCTTGTCGGGCGCCAGGTCGGTGAGGATGATCCAGGGTTCCTCCTGCTCGGAGTACCAGACCACCAGCAGGGTGCACCGGCGTTTGGCCTTGGTGGTGCTGAAGGCGGTGCCACGGCCGATCCACGCCGTATCGGGACGGGAGACGAAACGATGGGCGGGCAAACGTTTGCCACCGTCGGCGCAGAAAGTGATGTTCTTCCGGTAGCGCATACCGGGATGCCAGCCCTGGGCGCGTATCTGTTTCCACAGCTTGGGACTGGCGATGCCCCGGTCGCAGAGCACGATTACGGTCTTGTTCCTGGGGACCGCTGGGGCCAGTTCCTGGAGCAGCTTCACGGTGGGGTCGGCCCAGGAGCCTTTCTGGGTGGCGTGATGGATGCGCCAGGCCACGGGGATGGCGCAACTGCGGTAGAGGACGCTGATGACGATGGCGGTGGTCCGGTCGCCCTTGAGGGTGGGGTCGATGGCCAGGGCGAGATGTTCCGAATGCCACCAGGCCAGGACCCAGCGGAGCAGGGGCGCAAAGCAGAGGGTTACATCCAGTTGGGTTTTGCAGGGGCGGGCCCGGTCGCTGCCGTCGTAGAGCCACTCCCGGAGATACTGTCGAAATTTGTTCCATCCGCCCCAGGGAGAGAGGGCCGAGGCGACGGCGTTCTGGCAGGCGCTGCCGGCGAGGATGGCCCCGCAGACCCACAGCGCCAAGCCGGCCAATTGTGGCTGAGAGAGGTGAGGTAAATGCGTTTCAATAGTTTGCTGAATCTGATAGGTTTCTCTGGGAAGGCGCATGGGGGACCTCCGGTGTCTGGGTGTGTGACTAACACCAGAATGCCGGATTCTCCGGCGCGTTCCCAAGGTTCATTTGGAGCCAATTTCAGCCGTTACATACCCCTTTCAGCCCCCCCCCCCCCCTGAAAGGGGTATGTAAAGGGTTTTCAGGGGGGCGCGTGGCAGGTAATTTCCAGGTTGGGCTTGGGTGTGGGCCAGGGTTCGGGCAGCAGCCAGACCTGGGTCCAGAGCCTTCCCTTGAGCATCAGCCGTCTCAGCCAGTTGACGCCGTGGCGGAATACGCTGACGATGCGGGGCGGACGGCTCCGAGGGTCCCGGTGATTGGGAGCCAGAGCCATGGGCGGCTTTCTCAGGTTGCCCGGGGCGATTTTGCGGTCATGGGCGTCCTCCACTCTGGTGCCATAGGCCAGGGCCAGCAGGGTGGCCACCGAGAGCACCAGCCAGTGGCGGGAGACGCGAGCGGGGTCGGTGCGCTGGGTCTTGTCCCACTTCCAGCCCAGGCTCTTGAGGGCCTTGAAGCCCAGCTCGATCCAGAAGCGCAGGGCGTACCAGCTGGGTCCCACCTTGTCGGGCGCCAGGTCGGTGAGGATGATCCAGGGTTCCTCCTGCTCGGAGTACCAGACCACCAGCAGGGTGCACCGGCGTTTGGCCTTGGTGGTGCTGAAGGCGGTGCCACGGCCGATCCACGCCGTATCGGGACGGGAGACGAAACGATGGGCGGGCAAACGTTTGCCACCGTCGGCGCAGAAAGTGATGTTCTTCCGGTAGCGCATACCGGGATGCCAGCCCTGGGCGCGTATCTGTTTCCACAGCTTGGGACTGGCGATGCCCCGGTCGCAGAGCACGATTACGGTCTTGTTCCTGGGGACCGCTGGGGCCAGTTCCTGGAGCAGCTTCACGGTGGGGTCGGCCCAGGAGCCTTTCTGGGTGGCGTGATGGATGCGCCAGGCCACGGGGATGGCGCAACTGCGGTAGAGGACGCTGATGACGATGGCGGTGGTCCGGTCGCCCTTGAGGGTGGGGTCGATGGCCAGGGCGAGATGTTCCGAATGCCACCAGGCCAGGACCCAGCGGAGCAGGGGCGCAAAGCAGAGGGTTACATCCAGTTGGGTTTTGCAGGGGCGGGCCCGGTCGCTGCCGTCGTAGAGCCACTCCCGGAGATACTGTCGAAATTTGTTCCATCCGCCCCAGGGAGAGAGGGCCGAGGCGACGGCGTTCTGGCAGGCGCTGCCGGCGAGGATGGCCCCGCAGACCCACAGCGCCAAGCCGGCCAATTGTGGCTGAGAGAGGTGAGGTAAATGCGTTTCAATAGTTTGCTGAATCTGATAGGTTTCTCTGGGAAGGCGCATGGGGGACCTCCGGTGTCTGGGTGTGTGACTAACACCAGAATGCCGGATTCTCCGGCGCGTTCCCAAGGTTCATTTGGAGCCAATTTCAGCCGTTACATACCCCTTTCAGCCCCCCCCCCCCCTGAAAGGGGTATGTAAAGGGTTTTCAGGGGGGCGCGTGGCAGGTAATTTCCAGGTTGGGCTTGGGTGTGGGCCAGGGTTCGGGCAGCAGCCAGACCTGGGTCCAGAGCCTTCCCTTGAGCATCAGCCGTCTCAGCCAGTTGACGCCGTGGCGGAATACGCTGACGATGCGGGGCGGACGGCTCCGAGGGTCCCGGTGATTGGGAGCCAGAGCCATGGGCGGCTTTCTCAGGTTGCCCGGGGCGATTTTGCGGTCATGGGCGTCCTCCACTCTGGTGCCATAGGCCAGGGCCAGCAGGGTGGCCACCGAGAGCACCAGCCAGTGGCGGGAGACGCGAGCGGGGTCGGTGCGCTGGGTCTTGTCCCACTTCCAGCCCAGGCTCTTGAGGGCCTTGAAGCCCAGCTCGATCCAGAAGCGCAGGGCGTACCAGCTGGGTCCCACCTTGTCGGGCGCCAGGTCGGTGAGGATGATCCAGGGTTCCTCCTGCTCGGAGTACCAGACCACCAGCAGGGTGCACCGGCGTTTGGCCTTGGTGGTGCTGAAGGCGGTGCCACGGCCGATCCACGCCGTATCGGGACGGGAGACGAAACGATGGGCGGGCAAACGTTTGCCACCGTCGGCGCAGAAAGTGATGTTCTTCCGGTAGCGCATACCGGGATGCCAGCCCTGGGCGCGTATCTGTTTCCACAGCTTGGGACTGGCGATGCCCCGGTCGCAGAGCACGATTACGGTCTTGTTCCTGGGGACCGCTGGGGCCAGTTCCTGGAGCAGCTTCACGGTGGGGTCGGCCCAGGAGCCTTTCTGGGTGGCGTGATGGATGCGCCAGGCCACGGGGATGGCGCAACTGCGGTAGAGGACGCTGATGACGATGGCGGTGGTCCGGTCGCCCTTGAGGGTGGGGTCGATGGCCAGGGCGAGATGTTCCGAATGCCACCAGGCCAGGACCCAGCGGAGCAGGGGCGCAAAGCAGAGGGTTACATCCAGTTGGGTTTTGCAGGGGCGGGCCCGGTCGCTGCCGTCGTAGAGCCACTCCCGGAGATACTGTCGAAATTTGTTCCATCCGCCCCAGGGAGAGAGGGCCGAGGCGACGGCGTTCTGGCAGGCGCTGCCGGCGAGGATGGCCCCGCAGACCCACAGCGCCAAGCCGGCCAATTGTGGCTGAGAGAGGTGAGGTAAATGCGTTTCAATAGTTTGCTGAATCTGATAGGTTTCTCTGGGAAGGCGCATGGGGGACCTCCGGTGTCTGGGTGTGTGACTAACACCAGAATGCCGGATTCTCCGGCGCGTTCCCAAGGTTCATTTGGAGCCAATTTCAGCCGTTACATACCCCTTTCAGCCCCCCCCCCCCCCGACTTTCCGCCTCATCTAACCACCAAAACCGGGAGCCCGGTGCCCGTCACCCTGAGGAGGTGACGGCATGACTCCCACAACTGCTACCCCCTTCCTGCCCCGTTGGATCCTGCTCTCCCTTGCGGTGTTGCTGCTCGTCTTGGCTGCCGTGTTCCTGACGGGTGCGCTGTCGGCCGACTGGAGCCCGTTCAGTGCGCAGAGTGAGGATGGTTCCCAAGTTCCCGCCAAGCCCACCGGGCTTGGTGTTGCCACCGAGCAGGGCTCGCTGGACGTGTCGGCGGACTGGGACGACGTCGAGGGGGCCGACGACTACCTTGTGCGATGGAGGCTCAAGGGCGGGAGACTCAACGTCGGTACGAGGGTCAACTCTTCCAGCGCCGCCATCACCGTTGATGACTACGGCGAGTGGGTGGTGCGCGTGCAGGCCTGCAACGACGCCGGCTGCGGAAAACCCGTGGCGAAGCAATTCAGGGTGGAACCGGACCCCGAACCAACCCCCACGCCTGCGCCGGAGACTACTCCCGAGCCCACACCGGAACCGACACCCCAACCTACCACGGACCCGACGCCTGAACCCGCGCCCGCGTTCCAGGTCTCCATCACGGCCGCCTCCACTGAAATTGATGTAGAGGAAGAGGTCACCCTGACAGCGGTCATCACCAATGCGCCATCGGGCCAGGCCCCCAGGTACCAGTGGCAACTGGACCTGGGCGGCGGCAGTTGGTATTCCTCCGGGACGGGGGTTACGTTCTCGTACCTCCAGAGCAACGCCGGGTCCACCGCGTTCCGGGTTACGGTAACCTACGGCTCGGGAGCTTCGACCACGTCCGACCCGATCACCATCACCTGGGTCCCGCCCAACCGGGCTCCGGTGGTCAATGACCAAGCAGAGCAGTACGCAGGTTTCACCGGTGCGGACAGTGCGCCCCGGGGCACGCTGGTGAGCAAGCTCTACGGCGGCATCTTTTCCGACCCCGACGGCGACACGTTGACTTACACCGTCTCGGTCCCCGCCGACCGCAGCGGGCTGGTGGATACGGTATATATCCAGGAGAGTACCCAGCGGGTGTTCATACGGCTCGACGCCGAGGACGACTGGGGTGCCGTCACCCCCGCGCTGCCAAAGCCGCTGGTCATCACGGTCACGCTCACCGCAACCGACCCGGACGGTCTTGCATCCTCCGTAACGGGGGAGTTCCGCACCGACTGGGAGGGTGGCCCCGCTCTGCTGGCCGTCTGCGACCGCACGCCCCAGGTGCGCGACGCCCTGGTGGAGCACTTAGGCAAGGACTGCGAGAACATCGGCGCCGAGGACTTGGCCCAGGTGGTCAAGCTGGACCTGTCGAACAAGGGTCTGAGCTCGCTGAAGTCGAGAGACTTCTCCGGCATGATCAGCCTGAGGGACGTGGATGTGTCCAGCAACACGTTCGCGTCGTGGACGGATGCATGTGCCGCCAAATATGGCGATAGCGTGCAGAACATTAACCTGTCGTACAACTACCTCGGGGGAACCGGCGCAGGAATTCCATCGGGCTGCTTTACCAGCACAAAATTTCCAAACCTGAAGTCCCTCCACCTGGCCGGCAACCGGATCAACTCCCTGGCCGGAAATCCTTTTTCCGGGTTGAGCAACCTGTATTGGCTGGATCTGAGCCAGAACCAGATCGCCTCCCTGCCTACGACAGCGGCGTTTCAGGGGTTGAGTGGACTCGTCTACCTGAATCTGGGACGCAACAGCCTCTCCAGCGTGAAGTTGAATCAATTCGGATGGTCGACCAAACTTGAGTGGTTAGCGCTCAACAACCAGTTCGCCCAGGACGCCGACAACAACTTCGAACCCACGGGCAATGCCCTGCTCACGAGCCTGGATGTGCAGGCGTTCGGCAGCCTGTCCAGCCTGAAGGAGCTGGACCTGGCGAACAACGGCATCACATCCATTGGCCTGCCCAACAACGTGTTTTCGCCCCTGTCCAGCCTGGAAAGCCTGGCGCTGTTCGGCAACCCCGGGGCACCCTGGACTGCCACCAAGCTGAAAGATGACCTGAAGGTCAGAGCCGAGGCCAGCGTCATTCAGGTTGTAACTCCTCCCTCCGGTTTCACCGTCGAGCCGGTCAGCGGCGGGGTCAAGCTGACCTGGGACGACCCCGGTGACACCACCATCAGCCATCAATACAGGGCCATGACTACATTCGGCATTGATGCATCGATAGACTGGACGGACATCAGCAGTCCCACCACGTCGGGCAGCAAGTTGGAACATATCGTCAGCAGTGGACTGACCAGCGGCAGAATCTACAATTTCCTGCTCCGGTCTGAGAAGAACGGGGCCCATTCTTATCACGCCCATCCCGATGGTTGTACCGCGCTCTTCGGCACGTCGGGCAATGACACGCTGAACGGCGACGAATTTGGTAACTGCATCATCGGTCTGGCCGGCAAAGACACCCTGGAGGGCGGAGTCGGGGCCGACAAACTGGACGGGGGCGCCGGCACGGACACCGTCAGCTACAGCGGTTCTCCCGAAGGGGTAATCGTGAACCTGTCCACCAACACTGCCACTTTTCCAGATGATGGAGATTCAATCGACAGCCACGCCAATGGAGATGAGATTAGCAACTTCGAGAACATCACCGGCTCGGCCTCCAATGACACCCTCACCGGCGACGGCTCGGCCAACGTCCTCACCGGCGGTGCGGGCGCTGACGAAATCGACGGCGGTGCCGGCACGGACACCGCCAATTACAAGGGTGCTGCCGCCGGAGTTACAGTGAACCTGTCCGACGACACTGCCAGCGGCGGCGACGCCGAGGGCGACTCGCTGGACAACATCGAGAATATCACCGGCACGGGCCTCAATGACACCCTCACCGGCGACGGTTCGGCCAACGTCCTCACCGGCGGGAGGGGCAACGACATGCTGGAGGGCCTCGCCGGTGCCGACAGGTTGTGGGGCGAAGCCGGCAACGACACACTGTCCTACGCCTCTTCGGACGCCGCGGTGAATGTCGATCTCGCCGCCGGCACTGCCAGCGGCGGCCACGCCGCAGGAGACAGCTGGGGCGGCATCGAGAACCTGATTAGCTCGGCGCACGCCGACACCCTGACCGGCAGCGCAAAGGACAACGTGATCGAAGGCGGCGCGGGAGGAGACACGCTCAGCGGTGGCTTTGGCGCAGATACACTGTCATACGCCTCTTCGCACCGACCGGTGAGCGTCAGCTTCGCCGACAACACTGCCGAGGAAGCCCACGCCGAGGGCGACACCATATCCGGATTTGAGAGATTCCTCGGATCGGACGGAGGCGACTGGTTCGAAGGCGACGCCAATGACAACGTGATCTATGGCAGCGCCGGACGCGACGAATACGACGGCGGCGCCGGCAACGACACGTTGACCTACGCCTCCTTTGACACCGGTGCGATCGTCAACGTCAAGGACGAGGGCGACATTGTGTCGAACATCGAGATCATCTACGGGACACGCTACTACGACACCCTGAACGGCGACAGCGTGGACAACACCATCAGCGGCGGCGAGGGCAATGACTTCATTGGCGGTGGAGCCGGCGACGACAACCTGAACGGCGGCAACGGCAATGACCATATCACGGGTGGGTCCGGCGCCGACACCATCGACGGCGGCAGCGGTGGCGACATGGTCTACTACAGGGGCAGCTCTGCAGCCGTAACCGTGAACCTCACGACTGGCATCAATACCGGTGGCCACGCCCAGGGCGACACGCTTACTAACATTAACCACATCGTTGGCTCATCTCACAACGACACGCTCACCGGCGACGAGGATGTCAACTACTTTTACGGTGAGGGTGGAGCCGACGCCTTAGATGGCAAAGGCGGCACTGATTGGGCGCTTTACTTCGCAGGGGGGTGTTGCGACGGGATCACCCTTGACATGGTTACGCCAGCCATCAGCACAGGCAATGCCAAAGGCGACACCTACACCAGCATCGAGAGGATCGTAGGGACGGAGTATAACGACACGCTCACCGGCAATGCCGATGACAACGACCTCAGCGGATACACGGGAAACGACACCATCAAGGGTGGCGGCGGCGACGACATTATCTACGGCGGCAGGGGCGAGGACGCGCTCCACGGCGATGCCGGCAACGATATGATCCACAGCGCGGTTTACGGAGTTAGAGATATTATCAGCAAAAAAGGGAAAGACGTGATACCCGTTAACGGAATTTGGGGCGGGGACGGCGACGACAAGTTAGCTGCAATGGAAGGTACAGCCAACGTAAGAGGAGGCACAGGAACCGATGAGTTCTACTTCATGGGAGCTCTCGGGAGCCAATATCAAGTAATATATGACTACGCCTCGGGGGAAAAGATTTGGATTTGCCGAGGGAGCGGAAAGGGCACTGCCGACGGCGAAGTTTCATGGACGGAAGCCGCCGGCAACCAAGCCGGCCTCCCCAGTCCTACAGACGACTGGAAAATCACCGTTAACCGCAAAGATGGATCGGATGATGTCGAGCTGGGCGTAATCTGGTTGCTCGGTGTGAGCACGTCGCCGGGCGCCGACATAGCCTGGTCTGACCCCGCCGCCGCCGTCGGCACCGGGTGCAATTTCATTGAGCCCTGGACACCGTGGTATGTGCGGGACAGGTTCCCGCCTCTGTGGGAGCAAGACAATTAAGATGCTCCCCAAATAGCGTCAAATGCGCCGCCAAGACGGGCCATGCTTTCGCAGGAGAACCAAAATGGCCAAACCCTCAGGGGATCGAATCGGACCAGCCTGACCAAGGTTGGGTCGCGAACGGACGGCTTGGCGCACGGATGGGAACGGCGGTGAGTGCGCGGCACCGGAAACTCAAAACGGAACGAGACTTGTCTATCGCCGTGCGCCGTTCCAACCGGAACCTGCCCGCCGGCATGCTCAAATGCCGGTAAGTAGGCGGCGGTCAAACTCCGGAATGGGCGGCTGGTCCGATGCGGGACGCTGCCAGCGCCGGCCTGATTGTGGGCGGGCAGGAGACGACGACATGACCGCGAGCAGCCTTCCCGAACCGATGGTGGAAGCGGCACGGGACCTGCACGTCATCTGCGACGCGCTCAACGTGCTTACTCCAGTGGCGCAGGTCCTCGAGACCGACGACCAGACCCAGGCCACCCAGATCGGCTGGGCATACTCCGCAGTGGCGGAGGCCACCGAACTGGCCGCTGGCGTGCAGCGCAACCCCAACCGCTACGGTTTGGATCCTGTCGTGGGGGCGCTGGTGGCGCTGATGCTCCGCCGTGTCGCCCGCGAGCTCGAAATGGAGACCGACCTGTGGAACCAAGCCTGACCGCCGCCCCAAGTCCCGGCCACTTCCGCCGCCTCAGCCCCCTAGGGAGTTGGTCTTGGCCAATTAACTGGTCGGCCTGAGAATGCCCCGACCTCGGTCGCAGGAACGGGCGGAACCGCTGGCGGGCGCGCGGCACGCGCTACTCAGGACCGGCATGGCGGGTAAAATTCTCGTTTCCTCAAATCGGATTCAAGAGGGATCCAGTCTCCAAAGCAGGAAAGACGCCTCACAAAGGATGGGATTTCTTGAAGAACTTCGACCGTTTCATGGAAAGCCACCAGACCGAGTGGCGAGGAGGCCACGTCGCCTCCTGCGAATGGGGACAGCAAAACGGCAAGCGGCGGTCATGGATCCTGCCCCGAGGACTTTGGGAAGAAGGACTCTGGCCCGGTATCCGCACGGGTTCGGACAACCCGTTGAGCAAATACCTTGAGGACAAGTCAATTCAGAAGCACACCGGAGTCCACAACCTCAAGAGCTCGTGGGTGTTCTGCGCCAACCTGTACTATCCTTTCCGAGCCTCCGAACACGGCAGAGACCTCCTTGCGGCCTTCCTCAACCGCCATGTCGATCCGGAGATCAGGTCGCTGGAGGGCATCGAACTGGAGTACGCCGAAACCGGTGAAGGGAGTCCGCGACAGTTGCTGGGGGAGAGGGATATCCAGCGAGGCGCAAACCAGACCTCTCCTGACCTGGGTTTCCTGGTAAACGGAGGCCACGGCCTGGTGCTGGTGGAAAACAAGTTCACGGAGAAGAACTTCGAACGGTGCTCCGGATGGAAGCACCACAGCAATCGGAAACCCTACCGCTGCAAGGATGCTGTGAAAGTGGCCAGGGACCCCTCGAACCAATGCCACCTGGTAACCTGGAACAGGAGGTACTGGGACCATTTGGAGCCGGTCGTCGACCATGACGCCCTGACGGACCTGCCCGCCTGCCCGGCGGCGAGTTCCGGATACCAGTTGTTCCGGCAGCAGGCTCTGGCAGAGGGGATAGCCCAGTCCGGCAAGTACAGTCTGGTGGTCTCCGCAGTGGCGTTCGATGAACGAAACGAAAACCTGGAGGCATCCCTCCGCAGGAGCGGAATCGACGGCCTGGAGGGATGGGGAAACATCTTCCGGGGAAAGGCCCGGTTTGCCGCATTCACCCACCAAGAATGGGTCCGGTGGGTCAGGGAACACCAAGCCGGGGGACGGTGGGACGACTGGTTGGGGTACGTGCAGGATAGATACACCCAGGGATGAACGGAAGCAAGGAGTATCGCCGTGGACAACAAAGTCACTGTCGAAGCGCAGTGCAACGCCAAATTCGCCATGGCGTGATGCTGCGAGCTGCTGAACTCGTTGGAGCCGCTCGTGAATTTCCGAAGGAGACACGGGAAATGCCACGCAGCCAGCGCTCATTGCGTGTACTGCTCAAGACTGCCGCTGTGTTTGAGTTACTGGACCGGCTGGACCTTTCGCAGAACGAGTTGGCCCGGCGCTGCGGCATTTCCCGTGGTTACATGTCCCAGTTGATGAGGGGAGAGCGCAGCCCGTCGCCGCGTCTTCGGCGGCGAATGCAGGAAGTCTTGGGTGTTGATGACTTCCACCGGCTGTTCATCGTCGTCCCTGCGGGCGACGACGGCGACTGGGGAGGGGAAGGGGCTGCCGTCCCTTAAACGCAAAAAAGCCCCACATATGCGCTGTTTGGGAGGGACGCTGATATAGCGTCCCTCCCCTGTTCTCCCAGGTACGGGGCGAGCGGCGTCCCCTAGAACAGACGGAGCGTCTCGGGCTGCGGCTGCTCCGCCCCCCTTTCCTCGTCGGCGGTTGCAGGCTGGGCGGTAGCCTGCTGGCGGCGGTTCCGCTGCCGGGGCGGGGGAGCGGGCTTCACGTAGGCCGGATGCCTGGGTTCCTCCTCCCAGACGGCCCGGGCCCTCGCCACCACCGCCGGGAACTGGTCGGCCAGCTCGAACATGTCTGGGTCGTCGAAGGACTCGATGTGGGGGTCCGCCGAGGGCCGCTGCACCCCGATGGTGGCCCGGCCCGCCCGGATGGACAGGACCACCTTCAGCTCATCCGTGGTTTCCGAGTCAGCAGGGGCTGGCTGCTCTACGGCCTCGTCGTCGGCAACGTCGGGTTCCTCATCAGCCGTTTCCGGCTCGGCCTCCGGTTCTGCGTCGGCGTCCGTGTCGCCAACCTCGTCAGTGGCGTCGCTAGCGGAAAGCGCTTCGGCGATATCGGCGGGAGCATCATCCGCCGCAGTACCGAAGAGGAACTCCTCGGCGCTCACTGCGTCCGGGGAGCGGATTTCCGTTCCGGTTTCGTCGTTTGTGGCTTCGCCTCCATCCGTTGCTTGGTTGCGTGGCGGGTCTCCCTCAGTCCCGCGCTTGATCTCGCCCAGGGTCTTCGGCTCCCAATAGAGGTCGCGCTCCACGGCGGGAACCCCGCCGAAGACGGTGGTCTCGGCCAACTCGGTGAGGTCGAAGTAGCCCAGTTCCCGCTCGAATCCATCCACCAGGCCGAAGCACTGGCCCGTAACGGGGTCCATTTCCGTGATGTACCAGGTCCAGCCTGAATAGGGGCTGAACAGCTTGGCCGGGGCCAGCACCTCATCGTAGTCGAAGGCATTCTCGTTGGCGCCCAGGGCGGGGATGGTGTCGGCCAGCTTCTGCGTCATCAGCTGGTGTCCCCGCTTCCCGCTGTGTTCGTCCTGCCAAATGGTCGCGTCGGTGTCCTTTTGGTTGGTCATTGTTGCTCATCTCCTTATTGGTTCTATGGGTTGGGGTTGGATCGCGCCAGTCAGCTGGCGTCGGTGCGCTCCACCAACCGCGCCACCGCCTCCGGGGTGACGTAGGAGGGCGTTACCGTGCCCAGGTCCATGTCCAGGTAGAGGCCCATAAAGGGGCAGGTGCCCGCCACCATGCGGCGGACCACCTGCAACACCAGCGAGGCCATCATCTGGTTGATGGTGGGGTCCTGGTCGGTCAGGTCCAGCGCCGCCGCGCAGTCCACGTCTGGCGGACGGGTGGACACCGCAGTCAGCAGGTCCGGACGTTGCAGGGTGGGCGCCGGGGCCAGGTGGCAGATCTCGCCGGTGAAGGGCGGTTCCTCCAGGACCACCCTCTCAGCGACATTGCCCACAAGAACCTGGCCCCAGTTAGTGTCGTTGCCGGCGTCGATGAGCCAGCGGCAGGGGTCTCCGGGCAGGCAATCGGCCATAGCCCTTCTGGCGGCGGCGTTGTCGGCGCAGCCGATGACCAGGCCGTCGTGGGAGGAGAGGCCGGGGTAGCGGCACTCCTCCTCCCGGAAGGGATAGACCGAGTAGCCAATGGGCCGGTCGTAGGCTTTCGCCAGTCGGTCGGCCAGCGCCTGGCTTTTGAACTTGCCGATATCATCGGCATAGAAGTTTTGCCGGAGCAGGTTGTGGGGTTCCACCCGGTCGTGGTCTACCAGGACGATGGTGGCGTCCCGGCCTTGGAAGAGGCGGCAGAGGCCCTCGGCGACGAAACCGCCGGTGCCGCCGCAGCCCACCACGGTGATCCACGGGTTATTCAGCAAGAAGGTGTTGTCCAGGTAGTAAGGCATGGTTGCGTTACCTCCTTATATCTGTGGGTTGCTTGATGTTGGTTCGGATTTCTGGCCCGGTAGCCGCAGACCCGGTGAGAGCGGGCCGTCGAAGACCTGGGACCAGTGCAGGGGCGCGAAGTGGCCGTAAACGCCGACGCGAAGGGCCATTTCGGGCGCAGGGGCATCCAGGCGTCCCACGACGCCGTACACGCGGAAGCCCTGCTCGTCCCGGTCGTCGGTGGCTGAGAAGAAGGCCCGGTGTCTGCCGTGGGAGTGGAACTCGGCAACGACGCCGGTGGGCGGTTGGTAGGTGAGAGAAGCCGACGTTCCTTCCTGCGGCGGCACCACCAGCCGGTAGGCGCCCCCGTCCCACCGGACGGCGAAGAACCGCTCGGTGTCCGGCGCCGCCAGCATCCAGCCCAGCCCCAGCTCGAAGACGTGGGCCGGTATCGGGCCGTGGGCCAATTCCAGCTTCTCGGACACGGGCGACAGGCCCCGCACTGTGGCAGGGGCGACCACCACACGCGCCGTCACGTGGGTGCTCTCGGACTGGACGTAGAGGCCGCCCGAGCCGAGAACGTAGTCGTAGCCGATCCCCTGGCATCCGGTGAGACCGGCGGGTTGGTTCACCAGGTAGCCCACCGGGGCAGCGCCGAGGCTAGGAGTAGTAGCCCCGTCTCCCTTCGCTGGCCGCCATGACCTGGCCCACAGTGCATTGGGGAACCAGGTCCTCAACCGGGTAGTCAGCCTTTCCATCCAATTCCTCCCATAACGCTCGTAGGTTGTCGGGGTGCCGCTGCGACCGGCCCTGGCTGTCTCCGGTAAGGGAGAAGAAGGACTGGAAGAAGGACTCGGGTATCAGCCCAACGTCTTCGGGGAAGCGGTGGCTGCCGGGGCAGACCCGCCCGTCGCGGAAGACGTTGAAGGCGGGAGCTCGGTAGAGCTGCTGCTCCGGATTGACAGGCCGTTCCATGGCGGCGTAGACCCAGGGCGCCCGGCCCGGAGAGCAGACGAAGACTAGCCCCGGCATGGGCAGCCGAAGCCGGGCGGGAGGCTGGAACGCCTCCCGTTGCAACGCCACAGGCCAGACCTGGGGCGGGCGCCACAGGGCCACCACGTGCCCGGTCTCCCCCTGGTTCCACCAGAGGGCGTTTTCGGGCAAGAGACCCGACGAGAACCCCAGGTGCCGGATGAACACGTTGGCGATCTCATCCGCCGAGACGGTCCTGACCCAGTTGCGGTCGGCCTCGAAGCCCCGCAGCAGGACGGTCTCGCCGTAGACCTCCAGTTGGGCCTGGAGGGTGTCCCGGTGCAGGTCGTCGTGGACCGGCAGGGACCACTCGGTCCGGTGAGTGTCATTGGTCGTCATCATCGTTTTCCTCCTGTTGTTGGTCTTGTTCTAGTAATCGCGGCAGGATGAATTCCAGCAGTTCGGCGAACCTGCTGGCCAGGTCTCCTTCCAGCCAATCGGCCAGCTTCACCACCGAGTCCACCAGCGCACTGGCCCTCTGCCACTCCTTGGTGCCCTCCTGGATGATTTCCTCCTCCCATGGATCGGAGAAGCCGTCGTAGTCGCCATCCTCAAAGGAGTGGTCGAGAAAGAAGTTGCCGGTCTCGGCCCTAACCCAGGCGGCGGCCTGGGCCGCGCCCGCATACCCCGTGTCCTGCACCGCCTCGGTGAGAACTTCCAGGGGAATGCCGCACGTAGGTATGCGGAGCAGGGTTTCCTGCGGGATGCGCTGGGCGGCGTACTCCAGCCATGCCGTGCGCAGGCCACCGGGTTCGTCGCTGTAGAAGTCGGGGAGTTCGGCCAGCAGCGCCAGCGCCGAGAGCCCCTCCGGGCAGCCGTCCCACATCTCGTGGAGACCGTCGTAGCCGATGCCCATCAACTGGAAGGGGATTCCCCGCCGCAGCCAGGTGAAGGGCGGGTCCTCGCCCTCGTCCACGAAGAACTCCAGGTAGGGGGTGTAGAGGGGGAAATGGCGCTCCTCGAAGAGCCGGGCGAAGCGTTCCAGCCGCTCCCCCACGTCGGGTATCGCCAGCATCGTTTCCGCCTCTACGTGAAAGAGTCGCCGGGCAAGCCCTGCGAACCAGGCGTAGTCCTCGGCGTAGCCCAGCCGGACGATCAGTTCCCGCAGCGACGGAGGACGCCGCAGGAGCCTTTCGGCCAGGTTGCTCAGTGCCGGCGGGGCCGCAGTTGCCATTTCATCGCCTCCAGCAGCCGGTTGGTGGCGGCGGCGTAGTCCTGGGCCTGGGCGCAGGCCAGTTCCACCTCCGGCTGCCGGGCCGCCGCCGCGTCCAGGTTCAGCCCGCCGTCAGGCAGGGTGAGCTCAGCCGCAAGCTCGGTGATTTTCAGGTCCGCAGGCGGTACGTCCCCCAGCAGACCCGCGAATGTCTGGTTGTCCATGTTGTTTCCTCCCTAGCTGTGGGCGGAGGCGAAGGCACCCTTGGTGCCCACCCGCCGCTGAAACTCGAAGATGGTGTCCTCGCCGCGCTGGGTCTCCTTCACCGATGCGTTGGCGATCTCGCCGTAGAAGTCGGCCAGCGTCGCCTTCACCTGCTCGACGGTCATCTCGGGGTCCGGGTCGGGGAACTCGCGGTCGTCGTACACAAAGATGCGTGCCATGATTGGTCTCCTTTAGTGAATGGTGCTGTTTCGGTTGGGTTGCGTTGTGCGGGGAGGCCGCCGTTTGGTTGGCGGCCTCTCCCGTGTGCCTTTACGGCCTAGCGGCCTGCTCCCACCAATTCCTTTTCCTGCTCCTGCTCCAGGGCCCAATCGAACAGGGACGCGGCGGGGGGTTTGGCCTTGCCGTTCCGTCCCTTGGGCTTGACCGGTTCCTCGGAAAGGAACTCGGCCCACGAGAAGAGGGACTGCTGTCCTTCGGCGGGCGCAACGTCGTGGTGGCCGTTACCGTTGCCGTTGGCGTACTGGCCGTTGCCCAAGACCAGCTCCGGCGTCGCCTCTATGATGTCGCCGTGTCCGTTCCCGTTGACCGAGGCGGTTTCCGGCTCGACCTCGACTACCTTCCAATCGCAGTCCACCAGGAACTCCTCGGCGCTGGTCTCGGCGTCCCGCGCCCGGGCGAACACGTCCTCCACCGTCTCCGTATCGGCGGCGGTCTCGTCGCCGCTGACGATCTGTCGGGCAAGGGCCAGCATCAGGTCGTCCCCGTCGTCGCCAAAGGCGGCCAGCCCGTCCTCGGGCAACTCCCCCTCCACCGCCAGGGACGATTGCAGCTTCTTGGCCACCAGCTTGAGGGCGTCGGCCTGGAGGGTGTTCCGGTAGGCCATGAACACCACCTTCACGGGGCGTTTCTGCCCGATGCGCCAGGAGCGCCGCGACGCCTGCCTCATCGTGTACACGCTGTAATCGGCTCCGGTCCTGCAATCGACAGAAAATCCTTAGTCGGGATGGCCAAGGTCAGATGGACCTGGTTGTCTTTGTCGATGGTCGCGCCATCCAGAAGCAGTCGCAGAACCTCACGCCGCTCTTCCTGGGGCAACTCGTCCAATCCGTCGCCTATCCACTCGGCCCACTCCATCACTCGCTCCGCCAGTTCCCGCTGCTCTGATCGCGCCGATTCCCTGGCCCGGTACTCGTTGAGATTCTCCCGCAGCGTCTCCAGCCGCTCGGTGATGAACTTTCGCTGGTGGTCCAGTTGTTTCTCAGTTATCTTCCCCGACACATAGAGCCGAATGGCCCTGTCCTCCTCCACCTGGACCTTTTGCAGGTCCCGCTCCGCCCTGGCGATCTCCTCGGCCAGCCCATCGCCGTCTGCCTGGGTGTTGAGGGATTCGATGCCGGCCACGATCAGGTCCGGATTCTCCAGCATCTTCTTTACCTCACCCCAAACCAGTTCTTCCAGCCGTTCCGCCCTGATATAGCTGTGCTCCCTGCACTTCATGCCGATGTTGAGTTTTCCGTAGCAACGGTAGTAGCGGTGGGGCGGGTCCAGTTCATACTTGTAGGACTTGCCGTCCCGCTTGACGGTCTGGCGTCTATTAGCTTGGCAGCCCATGATGTAGCCGCACTCGGCGCACCGGATGAGGTGCTGCAAGAGGTAGAAAATCTTGGTGTTTCGGCCCGACCGGGTAAGCCGTTGCTTCTTGGCTTCCTGTGCTTGCTGCCAAGTCTCCTCGTCAATCACAGGTGGGAAGGGAACCCCGACCCACTCGTCCTCCGGTCGGCCGTATCTCCTCATCCCGTGCTCGGTGGCGACGTGGCGGACCTTGCCGAACCACCAGGTGCCCCGGTAGGCCTCGTGACTCAGGATGCGGGTGACGGTACGGTCGTACCACCGCCCGACGTTGTTGGGCGTGGGGATGCCCTCGGCGGTGAGTTGTCTGGCGATGGCGGGAGCGCCCAATCCTTCACGGACGTACATGTGGAACACTCGCCGGATGATCTCAACCTCCTCCTCCACAACCACCGGCCTGCGGCCCTCCCCGAGGCGGTATCCGAAGGGGACGTTGTTGACCGGGATACGGCCCTGCTTGGCCGAGCCGCGCTTACCCATCGAGGTCCGCTCCCGGAAGTTGTCCAACTCGATCTTGCCGATGGCCGCCATCAGACCGAAGGTTTTCATGTCGATGGCGTCCATGACGGCCTCCAGTTCTATCTGGTAAGCCTCGATTACCTCCATAAGGGCGGCGGCGGGGTACATGCCCCGACTGAGCCGGTCCGACTTCCAGCAGACGATGACATCGAACCGTCCCTTCTTGGCTTCCGCCAGCATCCGCTGGAACTCGGGCCGGTTCTTGGACCAGCCCCGGCCCACCTCCTGGTAGCGGGCGGCGATGGTCAGGCCCCGGCGCTGACAGTGGGTCTCCATATCGGAAATCTGCTCCGATATGGAGGTCTTGTCCTCGGTATCCTGGCTCTTGTCGGAGACGCGGGCGTAAATAGCCGCTCTCCTTCCGTTGACCTGCTGTTGCTGATTCAATTTTCTCGACATGATTTCCTCCCTCGACATCGGCAAAAATGAAAAGACCCGCCCCCCTGACGGGAGCGGGTCTGCGAGTAGTACAATACCATCGCATCACCTGTCGTCAGCAGGTGGCGCCACGGCCCGGGGTGCTACTAACACCGCCGGGCCAACTTTTGTCCATGATACGCTTATCGGCAAACTGGCGTCAAAGCCGTTTCGTCACCTCCGCCGGGGGTTCCGTATGCTTGCAAGATATGAACATCTTCGATCAGCACTACAGGTTCAGAATGGAAGACAGGGAGGGTAGTGTTCCAGCAGACAACCCTCCGACCGGAAAGAACCTGTCTCCTTTGTGGTGCCTCCTCGCCTCGTGGTCGGAGATATAAGTGTCGCCGACGCCCTCTTTCCAATCCCAATCAGTGATATTGTTCGGGTACAGGACCGCGCTTTCCATGTCATCCAGTTGCTCCAGTAATACACGGAGATTAACGGGGAACGGCCTCCCTTCGGAAAGGGATAGTTCCCAGACACAGTGAACCAAATAATTGAACGTCATCACTATCGCAAGAAATTCGCTCTTAGCGACGGACCTTTCTCCTACGACGAAACCTTGAGTGCGCTTTTCCGGTTCCCAGATCCATCTGCTGCCGTACGATTCGGGCATCTCAACGTGGCGCAATCGGGGAGCGGCATCCATCTCCCTCATTTGGTCTATGACTCTCTGGCACTCCGGACAATCTTGATCGAGCTGGCCCCACACGGCAGCGTCGTCAGGGAAGACGCGATACCATCCTCCCGATATTGCTAAATTGCACTCATCGCAGAAGGGGACCTCCACACAGCCGGCATCCTGCCTGTGAGTCGATATATAGCTAATGGAAAACCCACCGTCAGCCAACACAAACGGCTTTTCGCAGCGGGCGCAGCGCACCTGCCCGGACGCTACGGCTTCACGCCGCCGTTCATGCTCGTTCCAGGTCTCTTCGAACTCGCGCTGTTTCCGTTGGGGACTTCGGAAATCCTCCCTGATGCCGATTATCTGTTTCTGAGAAGGTAGGTTCCTTAGATGGTCCCACACATCATTCAACCGCCGCTGGCTCTTCTGGCGACAGTTGCGGGGCGCGATGTAGGCTTTGAAGACGGAGCTATCAGCGGGCTTTCGATCACCATCCAGTTGAAAAATATTTATCCCATGGGCCGCGCAATAGGCCATATTTTGAATTGACGGAGGTGAGGTGTCGGTAAACGCAAGCCAGATCGGGGGCTTATCGACTCTTTCCAGGGCGACGTCCGGTTGATAGTTGCCCGCTGGGTGTTCCCGGTGCACGGCGGTAACATCGGTCAGGATATTCTCAACGAACCCGCCGCCTTCGCACAGTCCGCAGCACTCCCGGAAAAATAACCAGAATGCCTTTTGGCGCCTGCGAAGGTTCTCCAGCTTGTTGGTAAACATGGCCACATTGGACCAATGCGGGAGACCATCCGGATGTTCTGGGGTGCCCATTTCCATTGGCGTTGCCTCTCTATTCCTCTCGCGATTATGTGGCCTTTAGCATTGTCCGTAACTTCGTCAGAGTTAACTAATTCGCTTCATCCTTATCTGGCCGCACACCATTTACAGAGTTGATCAGGTTGTCCACGTGTACACCGGCATCTGTTCTTGATGTTGTTGCCCTGGGGGCAGTCGTTGTAGATGTGATATCTGTTGTCCGACTCGTGAAGCGCGGAGTGATACTGGCTTATGTTTGCCACTTCATCCACCTCGTTACAGGCTATGACTGAAGCCAAATATTGAGCTTGTCCTTGTTTCCCAGGAGAAGTTTTCCAATTTCCCCGGCTACGAGATCGAAGTAATTCCCGTCGGTGCTCTCCGTGAAGTTTTCATGGCTCTTCAAGAATTTGCCCCTGGCGATAGTTACGTGCAAGAGAGGGAAAACGTTCAACCCCTCTGGATTGAATTCTTCAACGGATTGTCTGAACTTTTCCCCTAGCCTTCTTGTCGTCCAATAGCCGAAACTCCTCCCCGGTTCCCTTTTCAAGCTTCTCCTCGCGAACTCGAATGCAAAGGCACCGAAGGTGAACACCAGCATCGGCTCGTATTTCCCTAAGAGCTTGCCGAAGCTCTCCGTCTCAGCGGAAAGCGTACTGCCCCATTCCACAGAACTGCCAGGGGGTTTATGCGTTGGGTTATGAATTGCGTTTCTTACGTATAGATTGGA
Source organism: Dehalococcoidia bacterium (assembly GCA_965207865.1). GTDB lineage: Bacteria > Chloroflexota > Dehalococcoidia > Lucifugimonadales > UBA3495 > VXOI01. The sequence continues at coordinate 403,072 of CBDBNP010000006.1, read as the reverse complement.
ATCATCCACCCGCCGACGGTCGCCAACGAATACCTCCTTTTGAACTCCATCAAGGATCGGCGTCCAAATGTTGTGGCGAGCCGGATGTCTGGAGTCCAACGGTTTGTCCAAGGATTCGCTCCAATTCTGAGGGCTGGAATCCCCTATCAACCAGATCGATGAGTTTTTGTTGCCCGATTCTCGATCCACGAGTTTCCTCCCCTTGTCAAGTTGTTCCGAGGTGGCGAAAGAGCCTCAAACTTTAAGTTTTGTTCCTTTGGTACTTTTGGAGTTTATGAAAGCTATCTGGGAGACTTTCGACTTCCATAGAGGATGATGGCGGTCCCCACGATAGTAACGCAGACTGCGGCCAGTCTGGGACCCGGGTCGGAAAAAACCTCTGCATCTTGGACGAATGACATGAGCAATGCTAACAGTCCGGCTAGGAAGAGAAGCCACCCGATTGGCATGCCTCTCATTGGAACCTCCTATATTTTTCATCACGCTGGTCGGAGACCCTTCCATATAGCCAGCCTATCCTTTTGCTCGGGAGCGCGAATCCACGCGCGGTCAGTGAGACGGAGCCACTTTGATCAACGCAGTTCGAGCCTCGCGGAGGGGTGGCCCCAGCGCATCTTACTTCTCTGTCGTTGTCTCGTTTTCTCCTTGTGGTTCTCTTACTGAAAGTGTGGCGCTGCTTGCAAAGGACGGGAACGTTAAGGGGGCGCGCATCTCTATCTCCTGCCTAGTCCGGTCAAGCTCTGCCGCCAGGAGTTTCTCATCGGGCAGGGTGATGCGGTACTCGGCGGCCATCACGTTGTTGGACAGACCCTCGAGAGCATAGTGGGCCAAAGCTTCGTCCTTCTCGGAGCAGAGAATCAGGCCGACGGGCGGGTTCTCGCCCTCCCGTGCCCAGTGCTCCCTCGCGTAGTTCAGGTAGAAGTGCATCTGCCCGGCGTCGGCGTGGGTGAAGGCCCCAATCTTGAGGTCTATGACCACCAGGGATCGCAGGCGCCGGTGAAAGAACAGCAGGTCCACCCGGTACCATTGGCCCCCGACGCGCAGCCGCCTTTGCCGGCCCAGGAAACAGAAATCGTCCCCCAGTTCCAAGAGGAAGGACTCAAGGTGTTGTATTAGGGCTTCCTCCAGGTCGCCCTCGGAATATTCGTCCTTCAGGTCCAGGAATTCGAGGACGAAGGGGTCCTTGAACTGTTGATCGGGAAGCGCGACATCTTCAGGTTGTTGCTGTTGTCCGCTGGCCAGCATGGCGGCCCGGTTCTGGGACAGAGCTGTGCGCTCGTAGAACTGGGAGTTGATCTGCCTATCAAGCTGTCGGACCGACCACCCCCCGCGCAAGGCCTCGGTCTCGTAGAACTCGCGGGCATGAGGGTTTCCGACCGTCAACAGCCGCACGTAGGCGGACCAGGGCAAGGAAAAGGCCGACAGAAGATCGCCGAGGGCTACTTCGATAGGGTTGGCTTCGGATTCGCCAGACGGCGTCTGGCGAATCTGGTGGCCGGGGGCTGAAGTCGATTTGCCAGACAGCATCTGGCGAATCTGCTCGGGTGGATACGAGAGATAGAACAGACGCATGTTCTGAACATTCTGACGGGAGAAGCCGCGCCCAAACCGTCCCGTCAGGTCCGCCGCCAACCTTTCCAATAGCGCGGAGCCGTACACGGCTCGCTCCGCTCCCGATTGTTCGAACTCGACTATGCAGCGCCCAATCAGCCAATAGGCGGCGGTCATGGCGCTGTTCACCGAGCGGGCGGCCGATTCCCTGGCCGTGTCGATGATCTTGGACACGTCTCCGAAGACATCACGGTAAGGCGCATCAAACTGGCCGGTTGTTGCTATCTCCGTCACTACTGGCTCCCTCGATTTCTCCATCATATTGTCCTCTCCCGGCAGCGGTGTATCAACCAAAAGGAGTACCTCCGCCGCAACATGGCTGACGTGAAATTGGGAAAACGTGTCAGGCTTCCCCATCGCCTTCGTTACCTGGGGAGGGGTCCCTTCCGGGCGTGGGCGGATCGTCCTTCACCAGTCTGGCCAGGATGGTAAACAGACGGCGCAGCCGCCCCTCGGCGTCGGGTGCAGGGTTGAAGTCAATCCCGACGACCCTCAACTCCGGGCCGTCAATGGCCCGCCTCCCTCGTCTCTTGGGTTGGTCCTGTCCGGTGGTGTCTTTCATATCGCGTAGATGGGCAGCAATATCGCTGGACCGCCGTTGTCAGGTTACGGGTCCGTGGTTGGACCGCCGGCGCAGGCGGATGGGACGGGCGCCGGCGGCGTTAAGGGTTGCGGTCTAGGTCTCGTCCTCCTCGTCCCCGGCAGGGTCCTCCGTCAGGTCCTCTCCCAGGAGAATGTCCAGGCCGCCGGGTATCCGCATAGCGAACCTGATCAGGGCCAGCATGGCCCCGCCGCAGGGCTCCACACCCTTGGTCCAGCGGAGCACCTGCTTGCGGTCCACGCCGATGGCGTGGGCGAAGGCGGTCCAGGACAGGCCGCTGGCCTCCTTGAGGCGCACCACCCGCTGCGGGAAGTCGCGGGGCAGCACCCCGTTCTCCAGCGGCAGCAGGCGGCCGCCCACGTCGATCCTGTCCGAGTACCCGTCGAAACGGGGCTCGTCGTTATGGGTCGTCATCTGTAACCTCCAATTGAAAAAGCTGGTTGAAGTCGTCAACGCCGAGGGCCTTCAGCATCCTTCTGCGGATGCATCCCGAGGGCGCGTGCCCCTCGTTGACCAGCTTGGAGACGTAGCTGGGGCTGACCCCGATCTCCTCGGCGAGCCAGTTCTGGGAGCGGTTCAGCAGGGCCAGCCGCTCCCAGAGGGCCGCCGTGTTGAGCCGGACGACTCTCCGTCCCCGGCGCCTCCGGGGTCCTCGTTCGCAATTGATATGTTGCTGACACATGGCTTCTCCTCTACTCTTGGGACGCAAACGGAATCCTACGATATGCTCCCATTCCTGGCTGATGTATCGGTGCTTTATAGCTTCGGAAGCAGGAAGGCTGGTTCCCAATCGCCAGGGATGAACCAGGCCTGTCCCAACGGCCCCTGGGATTGGACGGCCTCCCGGTGGGACACCCTCAGGGGGACTTCCACCCCGGTGCGGGTCATCTCCCTCTTTGCCAACGTGAGAAAGTGGGTGGCGGCGATGCCGTCGTCAAAGACCACCAGAACGTCGGGCCGCGTGCCGTGGTCGTCGGTGGGTCTGGGAGTGGAGTAATAGCGCAGGTAGGGCGCCAGTCGCTGGGACATGGTTGCGGGTCTGACGGCGCGGCGCTCCCATTCCAGGAAGAAGGGCCAGGTCACGGGGCCCCGGCACAGGATGCCGAAGGCGTCGGGGTGGACGGAGCGCCGGGCGCCGCCGTGGGGGAAATACCGCGACGCCCGATGGGGCGGGTCCAGTTGGGCTATCTTCCAGCCCAGGGTGCGGGACTGGAAAACCAGGGTGGCCAGGAAGCGGTGGACGGCGGCGGTATGCTCGATGTTTCTCAGGAGTTGCCTGCTCCTGCCTCCGAAGACGTTGCGCCAGTTGAGGGGGTCGTCCTCGTCCAGGAGCGCGACGCTCCAGCGCCTGCGGGCTGTGCCCACTGAGGTCCGGTCCCTGCGGGCCAGGTATGCCAGCCCACGGTCGGTGACAGCCAGGCGGCTCCCGGCGACGCGGCAAAGGGCCGCCAGTCCCAACCCCACCAGCGAGTTCACGGTGCGGGAGGCACCGGTCTCTGATACGCCCAGCAAACGCGCCAGGTCTCCCTGCGAAATCCATGGCCAGTCGGCCAGCAGGTCCAGGGCTCGCTTCTCCGCCGGTTTCAGTCGGGCGGCCAGGGACCGGCTGGCGTCGGCGGCCAGGTCGTCTGGGAGGGAGACCTTCGACGGCGGTCTCTCTTCGGGAAGGCGGCCTCCTTGCCGCAACCGCGCCAGCACGTAGCTCAGTTCCATTACGGCGTTGCCCTTGGCTGGACGCCATACGGGGGCGTCGGCCCCCGCCAGGAGTGCATCGCGCTCCAGGGCCAGCAGGGCGTTGACCGGACTGGAGTCCAGCAGTCTGCGGGCGTGCCTCAACCGCATCTCGTCGGACGCAAGCACCAGGACGGCGCTGGGCAGTGGCCCCTGTCCCAACCGCCACAGCCGCTTGGCGAAGGCGGTGCGGTCGGCGGCGGGCCCCTGCCTTAGCAGTCCCACGGTCCTGCCGCCGGGCAGTAGCAGGACAGTGTCCAGAGGGCCGGACCGGAACATCCGAATGCTGATGGGCCGGGCGATGTCAGCAACGGCGGCGGACAGCCGGTAGAGAGACGCGATGGCGTCCAGCCGCTCCAGCAGGACGCGCCGCCACTGGGCCGAGACCGGAAGGGTGGGGAGCAGCCCATCCACGCTGTCGCCCTTCAACTCGGCGAGTTTCTGCAGACCCTTGGCGGTGAGGCAGAAGCGGCGGGCGGGCGGAGTGAGTTCCCCTGAGTGAGAAATCCAGGTAGCCATCCCCATCTCTTCCAGTTGCTGGACGCCCCGGTAGACCGCGCCCCTGGACCTGCCGGAAACGGATGCCATCTCGCGCCGGTCGAGGAAGGGCATCTCAGCCAGCAGCCGGAGCAGTTCATTTTCTGCGGGGCCGGGCGTCATTACCGGTCCTCCCCAGCCTGCGCCGCGTCCTGCTGTCTATCGGCCAACAGTTTCCGGTACGGGCTGATTTCCCCGCCGCCTTGGCCCGTCTTTTCAGTCGGCCCTGGAGTGCGGATCCGTTGATCAGCGGGGGACTCGCCATCGTTGTGCATTTCGGCCAACATCCGGCGGTACTCGCTGATCTTCTGCTCGCCGTCGGCTTGCCCCTCCATCAAGCCGGAGAGGTTGTGGGCCGGAAGGGTATAGGCGGCGGTGGCGGCGCGGATGCGCCGGGCCACGGCGGGTTCGCCGTCGTCGGGCTTGCGCACCATCATGGAGAAGGCAGGCAGCCGCTCGGTGCCCACGGTGGCCCGCACGTAGCAGTGGTGCACGTCCAGGGACGTGATGTCGTCCTCGGACACGCGCTCCTTGCCCAATTCCCACACGAGTTGCCTGGCGTCGCTGCCCGACACCTGGAACACTGCCAGGCAGCCCACGTTGGCCAGTATGGTGTCCCGCATGGTGGGGGACAGGTCGTCCAGCTTGGCCAGGCTCTGGGTGGCCAGGATGAAACTGGCGCCGAACTTGCCAAGCTCCGACAGCATGGACTCGTAGTCCACCCCGGGCATGGACTGCATCTCGTCGACGACCACCAATGCGCCACGACGTTGGCTGAGGGCGACGCTCCCCTGCTCCCGGATCACTGAGTCCACCAGGTTGAGCAACGACGCGCCCACCAAGGCGGCCACGTCCCGGCCCGCCGTCCCCTGGGAGGTGGACACCAGCAGGATGCCCCCGCCCAGAATCGTCTCCCGCAGGTCGATGGTGGAGCGGGACTGACCCAGGATGGCCCGCGCCCGCTTGGACGAGGCGTAGTAGGACAGCCGGGTCTGCACCGGGGCCAGGGCCTCGGCCCGGTATTGGCGGTGCCAGTTGCCGAAATCCCTGGCCCACCACTCCAGGATGTAGGGGTCCGACACCTTGGCCAGCACCGTGTTGCGGAAGGGATCGTTGGAAAGGAGCCCCAAGCCGTCCAGGATGGTGTGCTGGCGGTCGTCGCTGGTGCCGGGGTGGGCGTTGGCCTCGTGCAGGGTCTTGACCGTCTGCTCCAGGATGGACTGCATCCGGGGACCCCACTGCTCCCAAAGGCCCTTGGCCACCCGCACCACCGAGTCGGCGGTGCGGTCCCGGTCGGCGAAGACGCGGGTGTCCAGCAGGTTTATGCCGGGGGTGCGGGTCTCGTCGGCCAGGTCGATGAGTCTCACCCTGTCGATCAGGGACTCGGGGACCTGTTCCAGGATGCCGGCCACCAGGTCGGCGTGGGGGTCGACCACCACAATGGCGTCGTCGTCCCTTCCTGCCGCCTTTTCCCTGAGCTTGTGGCTGACGATGTGGTGCATCAGCGTGGACTTGCCCATTCTGGTGCGGGCGACGTACAGGTGGTGGCGGCGCAGCAGGTCCCCGGGAAAACGGATGGGTTGCTGTGTTCCCGTGGTGGTGTCGCCCACCAGGGCGCCGGCCTGGACTCCCCTGGTGGTGGGCAATAGCCCCCTGGCGCCCGACCGCTCCACCAGGGGCGTCTCGTCCCGCTCTCCGGGTGGATGCCACAGGGACGCCGCCTCGCGGACCCCCAGGACGCTGCGCCTTCCGAAGAGCCCTGCCGCCGGAGGATGCAGGTTGGCGGCGGGCAGCGGCTCCCGGATGTCGCCCACCTTGAACCCCGCACCGGCGGGGTGCTGGTAATGGCGGTAGGCGGCGGCCACCGGCGTCAGCAGTTCCCCGGCCCGGGGAAGCCTGGTGGTCTTCGGGATGACGGCGGTGACCTGGATCTCGGCGTCGAAGGCGATGCGGGAGACCTTCTCCCTGATCAGCATGGGGTCGTAGACTCGGCGCCTGCTCTGCTTCCAGCGCCACCAGGCCCATCCCGCCACGGTCAGTCCGAGGACTGAACCGGCTGCCAGCAGGGACGCTTTCAGGTACTCGCCGTCCTGGAACCACAGGTAGCCTTTGAGCGCCGCCAGCGCCCCCACACCCAGGACGGCCATGGTCACGCCGTCCAGTTGCAGGGGCTTGGTCTGATAGGTGTAGGAAGGCTCGCGGTTCTCCGGCACGGCCTGCTTGTGGGCGCGGACCTGGTGGGCCTGGGACCAGTCGGGACCCAGGGAGCGCAGCAGCATGCGGGACTCCAGCCGCTCGCCGGAACGCAGGTTGGACAGCGCGCCGATGACGGCCAGCAGGGGGTCGGAACCGGCGTCCAGCAGGTCGTCGTCGCGGAAGGTGCGCAGGGGCACGTACTCCGGGCCGTCCACCCGCAGGGTGATGGAGGCGGCCTGCTCGTCCTCCGCTACCAGCAGGGGGTCATCCTCGGGAGGCACCCGCCGGATGCGGGCCTGGGGGTAGTGGGCGGAGATCTGCTGCCTTACCACCTGGTCGTCCTGGCAGCGGACCATGAGGGTCACGCCATTGGCGTCGCCAGCCAGTTCCAGGGAAAAGGGTTCGGGTACAGCGATGGACTGCAGCAGGTTCTCCACGCCCAGCAGGGTGCGCTCGCCGGTGCGCGGCGGCGTCACCGCCAGCAGCACCGGGGCGGGCCTGTTGCGCCCGTCGCCGAAAAGCATTTTCTTGACGTTGATATTCATAGGTTTGCCTCAGGCTGTTTAGATGGATTGGGTTCAGTGCCTGGGTCCGGGCCGCCACTCGATTACTGCCGTTTCCTCCGGGGTGGCCTCGATGCGAACGGGAAAGCGGTTCCCCCTCGCCAGCAACAGGCCGTCGCCCCTGGGACATGAAAGGAGCCAGCGTTGCAGTTCCTCGGGCAGGTCGAAGGCCTCGCCCACGGTGCTCACTGCGGCGGCGTCCTGCTGGAGCAGCAGCTTGAATGCGGCGTTCTGTAGCAACGCCCGGCCGCTGTGTCCGGTGATGGTCCGGGAGGAGTCCTCGGAGAGGAGGTCCTGCACGTCCTGGGTGATGAACTGCAAACCCAGCCGGTGCTTGCGGGCGCGCTTGGCCATCGAGACCATGAACGCAGCCCCCTCGGGGTGCTGCATGATCGACCACACCTCGTCCACCACCAGCAGGCGAGGTCGGGGGTCCTGGGCGGCGGCGGCCCACACCGTCTCGGTGCAGACCATCGCAGCCGCCGGTCTGAGTTCGGGTTCCAGCAGGTGCAGGTCGAACACGGTGACCAGCGCCTCGCGCGCCAGCAGGTCGTCGCCCTCGTCGGAGAGCAGGTCCCGCAGGCTGCCGGTGGCGAAGGGCCGCAGCAGGTGGGCGATGTCCGGTGTCTCCCCCTCCAGGTAGGCGTAGAAATCGCGGAACCCGGTGCGCTCACGGCGCTCGGAGTAGTAGCCGGCCAGGGCGTGGTCCAGGGAGGATCGCCGCTCGGCGGACAGCCTTTCCCCCACCATCACCTCGATGAGCCGGCGCAGGCTGCCGATGCGCTGCAGCAACTCCTCGCTGTCGCCCCGGTCTATGACAAAGGGGTTCATGCCCTGGCCGGGGACGCCGGGGGAAAGCACGCGGCCTCCGGCGGCCCTTGCCATGTCGGTGTACTCGCCCTCGGGGTCGATGATGTAGGCCCGCACTCCCCGGCACAGCCCACGCAGGACCCCCAGCTTGGTGGCGAAACTCTTGCCCGAGCCGGAGCGGGCCAGGACAGCGGTGTTGGCGTTCAGGTGGGTCCCGTCGAAGGGGTCGTAGACGATGGGGGCGCAGGCCCGCAGGTCGATGCCGTATAGGGTGCCGCTCCGGGTGTCCAGGTCGGGCGGCGAAAAAGGGAACAGCCTCGCCAGGGATGACGTGTCCAAAGTCCGCCACACCGCCACGGCGTTCAAGCCCAGGGGCAAAGTTGAAAGTAGTCCCTCCCTCTGCCGGAAGGCCAGGCTGTCCAGCTTGCCCAGTGTGGCGGCGAAGTGAGCCCTTGCCCTCTGGGTCAGGTCCCTGAGCGTTTCGGCATCGTCGGCGTGCAACGTCACCGACAGCGATGCGTGGAAGAGACGTTCCCGGCCCCGCTGCACCTCGTCGCGCAGGCGGGACACGTCCTCCAGGGCGATCTCCGCCTCGGATGACATGCTTCGGCCCCGCTTGAAGGACAGAGACTGGGCCGACTCAAAGCGGACCTTCTGCCACTCCAGGGTGCGGGCCGCCTGCTCGGTGGGGATGGCTCCCAAGTGCACCGACAGGTCCATGGGCGCCCCGGCGGCCATCAGCCCCTGCAGGAAGCCTGGGGCCAGTGAGCGAGGCCACTTGCCCAGGTGGAGCGAGCGCACCAGGTGGTTGTCGATGCGGATGTCGCGGCGGTTTACCTCTATTTCAGTCTCGGCGTCTTCGTTCCTCTCGTTGGGGGAGCCGCCCAGGGCCGAGGCCAATAGCAGCAAGCGCAGTGCCTGGCCGTTCAGAGGAAATACGCCGAGGCCGGCGCGCAGCAGCAGGCCGCGCAGTTCGTCGGCCCGGGTGTGCTCGCAGACGGCGTAGAACCGCCGGTCCAGGATGCCCTCACGCGATTCCAGCGTGGTGAGCAGCCGTCCCAGGCTGTCGGCGGCGTCCCTGGTCTGCTGGGGCAGGTCCCCGGGCTGGGACGCCATCAGGTTGTTGCGGAGGGCCTGCAGCACCGGCGGGTGCTGCCTTACCAGCAGTTGCACCGGGAAGTCCACGGCGTTCAGGGAACCGGCGAAGGACCCCAGCTTGGGCTCGTCCAGCTCCAGACCCATCACCTCCAGCACCGCCAGCTTCACCCCGTCCAGGCGCACCGGCCCGTCCTCCTCCAGGTGGGACAGCATGAAGAACAGCGGCAGCGGGGCCGGAGGCTTGGGTTCCTGCGTCGTGTGCGTCGTGTGCGCCGTCTGCGCCGTCTGCGCGTCGTTGGTCTCGCCGGATTGGCCGTTTCCGGCCCGGCCCGGCAGCTTTGCCATATCTGGCATTTTCAGTTTCATGGTGTGTGTCTCCTCTTCTTGCTACAGGCTGGGAATGATCCCGCCCACCAGCAGCAGGGTTATGGTCTTGGCCAGCAGCACCACCACGAGGCCAACCACCGCCATCAGCACGGCGTTCCTGGCGCGACCCCGGCCCTCGCCCTCGGCCCCCTCGGCCATCAGCACGAAACCGGCCCAGACGATGGCGAAAAAGCACAGTCCGGCGGCCACGGCGGCCATTGCGGTGAGCACGGCGTCGAAGGACTCCAGCATCGTCGACGCCGCTGTCGCTTTCTCCTCCGGCGTCGCGGCGATGAGGGACGCGGCCAGGCAGGCCAATATCAGGAGCTGTAAAGCGCGGCGCATCAGGGAAACTCCCGCCGGTGCTCCCGGTTGAACAGTTCCCTTGTCTCGTCATCGCTGAGGGGGCGGTGTATTACCGGCTCGGGCGTAGGAGTGGGGTCCGGCAGCGCCAGGGCCCTGTACCCAGTATCGGCAGCCAGGGTGATGTTCATCGTCACGGTCTCGCTGGTGGTCCTGGTGAGGGCGTCGCGCTGCACCACCTCGGCCCGGACGTGCTCGGGGTGGTCGATGTCCAGGGTCACGTCCTGCTGCACCGTCTCGCTGGGAACGGAGAGGGTGGCGCCGATGGTGTAGTTCACCACCTGCCCGTCGGGGGGCAGGGCCACGGACACGGTTCTGCTGACGTAGCGGCTCACGCCGGGGCGCAGCAGGCTCACCGTCTCGGTACGCTGTTCGACCCGGTGGGGGTGATGGGTGAGCTGCACCAAGGGAGGCAGCGGCACCGACAGGGACGCCGAGAGCGCCGCCTCCATCGTGATCTCGTGGACCGTCTGTCCCGCAGACACCGGCAGACTGAAACTGGTCTCGCCGTCCTGAACGAATGCGGCGCTGGCGCTGGCACCGCCCGCGCTCACGTTGACGGTGCCGGTAACGGCGGCAACCGTTGCGGGCAGCAGTGCGTCCACCGACTGACGGTGGTGTCCGGCGGCCATCGCCACCTCGACCTGCTCCTCCAGTTCCCCGGCGCACTCCGACGCAATGACGCCGGTCAGGGTGGCGGGCGTCCAGGCCAGGGTGTCGACGCTGAGATTGCAGACACGTCCCTCGACCGCCGGTATTGGATGAGGTAGCTGGCGTCCCTGGAGGGCTAGCGCCCCGGTCTGGCCCAGCCCGTCCTGCCAGGCGAGGGTGAAGGACGGGCCGGGTCCGTCCAGGGAGAGGCCGAATCTTTCGGTCTCTCCCTGCTCCAAGATGTCGTGGACGAAGAAGGTCAGCACCCGGCCGCTGTCGCCGCCGTAGGACCGGACGTCCAGCCTGAGTTCCGTGGCGGCCCTGACGGTGACCATTGCCAGGGTGCCGGTCACGGTGATTTCCTCCATGTACAGCCTGCGGCCCGGCACCGGCTCGGGAGGCGGATACCCGATCTCGTCCAGACGCCAGGCATCGTCGGACCACGGGCCGTCAGCCAGGGCCACGGCAGGGATCGCCAGAACGGTTAGCGCAAATGCGGCCAGGGCCATGGGCAGGCGACGCGGCCTGCGGCCCCGGCTCTCCCTGGTTGTTGGGGTCTTGCCCTTGTCTCCGTCCCCGCGACTGCGGCGCTTGCCGAACCAGACGTGGGCACGGAATGGGGGACGGCCCCTGCGCCGCGCCGCCTTCACCGCCCGGCCTGCACCGGAAAGAGCTTTCCTTATCAGCAGCCGATGAGGTTGCGGTTTCGGTTCCAGCGGGGTCGGAAACTCGGTGCTCTGCCGTTCGAGCATCGCAGGGGACTTGGCCCGAACCGCCTTGACCGCCCGGCCTGCGCCGGACATCGCTTTCCTTATCAGCAGCCGCAACGGGTCGGGCTTGGCCTGCACCGGCACATAAGCCGGGGCCTCGTAGTGATCCTGTTCCGCGGGTTGCGCCTTCCGAGTAGGCAATGCCGTCCTTGCCAGACTGGGAAGAATCTGGCCGACTCTTTTCACCGCCTGCAGGACCGGGTTGGGCCTGGGCTCCGTCGGTTCGGGAGCGGGGACCTCGGATCGCACCAGCTCCGAGACTGGTCCGGCGTAGCGCCTGGCGCCCAGGTTGAATTTCAGCAGGTCGGCAGCCACCAACGGCAGCCCCCGGCCTCCCACCCTGCCCACGGTCATGGCGATGCCCAGGATACCCAGCAGGATCGCCACGCCCAGACGGAACTCGCTGGGGCCGACGGGAAAGTAACGGTAGGCGCCGTAGGCCACAGCGCACACCGCCACCACCGCCACGATCTGGGGGAAGGTGAGCCACAGCAGCACCCGGTCCTCGGCCTGCACGTGGGTCGGTACCTCGTGCTCTCTCATTCCGTACCTCCTTTACCCAGAGCCCTTGGTGGGCGGCGGTGTGGGGTCGGGCACGCTGGGGTCCACGGTGTTGCCCACCACGGCGTTCATCACCAGTTCCACCACCCCGTAGGCCACCATTGCCAGCACGATTCCGGCCAAAGCGGTCATCATTGCCGACTTGCCGCGCTCCATCTGGTTGGGTGCGCCGGAGGCGGTGAGGTAGAGGTAGGCCCCGTAGATGAAATAGCCGACCCCAACGACACCAACCAGGCCCAGCAGGATGCCCACCAGGTTGGATATGGTCTGTGTCAGGTCTCCCATAAATCGTTCTCCTTTCGCTTTTCTGTTCCTTGTGTCTGTCATTGCTGTTGCGGGTGAGTCCCGGGTCTCTACTGGCACATTTCTTTCCCTCCGCAGGAGTTCAGCGGGGCGAAGTCAGTCCGCATCCGCTGGTTGTCGTCTCGGTCAGGGTCCCTGGCTCCTCGGTGTGGGGCCCGCTTGGGCGGCGGTGGTGGCGTTCTGCGCCGCCGAATTGGCGGTTCCCGCCGCGGCCGATGCCGCTCCTGTAGCCACCGCGGCTGCAGCCCCGACCGGTCCTGCACCTCCCAGCACCGCCAGGGCACGTCCCGAGCGCATCAGGGCCCAGGGCAGGGACATGCCGAAGTACAGGGTGTGCAGCCAGGCGTCGAAGGTGCCGTGGTTGCCCAGCATCGACGGGATGCGGGTGGCCAGGTAGACGAAGGCCAACGACATCAGCAGCTTCCAGATCAGGTCCTGGGCCGGCTCGAAGACCGCGATGGGCGCCAGGTCGCTGAGAAACCCGAATCCCAGGGCCAGGGCGATGATCTGCACCGCCTGCTGGAACACCGTGGTCATGAACAACCGGAGCCAGTAGCGCCCCCAGCCAGCCGTGTGGGGCAGGATCCAGAGACCCAGGGCTATGGGCGCCAGGGCGATCAGGATGTCGATCAGGGCCAGGCGCAGGATCATCTGCACCAGCAGGTAGAGGACGAAAAACCCGTAGACCAGGTAGATCAGGGCCAGGAGCAGCACCAGGCCTACTCCGCCCGAGGCCACGGCCCGGAGCATCGTGTCAAGGGACGCCCGCAGCAGGTCCCCGGCGGTTACGCCCAAAGACACGGTGATGAAACCGGAAACGGCGTCGGCCACGTCGATGACCAGGGCGCACCACCACAGGGACGACGCGGCGGCGGCCAGCCCCAGCACCAGGCGGGGCACCATCTCCCGCCAGCCGGACTGATGGCGGCCCAGGTGCTCCTGGACGATGAAGCTGAGTCCCATCCAGCCCAGGATCACCACCAAAGCGCCGGAGGCCACCGCCCAGACCGCGGTCCAGGCCAGCCTGACCGATTCATGGGCGTAGGTGAGTTCTGCGGGGGTGCCGGTGAGGATGTCGCCCATTAGCGCTACCCTCCCCTGCAGTTGGCGGAGTCGGAGCCGGTGGCCTGCTCCACCACGCCGCAGAGGGCGCCGTGGACGCCCTCGATGGCCCAGCGGGCCATGGCCCGGCCCCAGCGGTCGGGCTCCAGGGACTGGAGCACCCTGTCCCACAGCTTGCCCGACTGGTGCTCCGGCACCAGGGCGTAGTACGGCCAGGGGTCGCCGCCGTTAGGATTCTTGACCAGGAGGGCCAGCAGGTAGGACTGGTCGGGGTCGAGGGCGGGCTGCTCGTCCAGGGCGGGGTACTCGATGGTGTACTCCCAGCCATCGGATAGCTTTTTGTCTCCGCCCTGGACGCGGTAGGTGGCGGTGAGCCAGTCGCCGCTGTCGGGGTGGCGGACGGCGTAGAACAGCACGTCGACGGGGCGGCTGAAGACGGGGCGGGCGATGAATCGGCCGTCGTCCTTTCGCTCGACGACCTGCAGGTCCTCGTTGACGAAGACCGGAGGCTGGTCGGCGGGAGTCTGGGCCAGGGCGACGCCGCCGGCGGGTAGGGCCGGAATGGCCGCCAGTAGCAGCGCCGCCACGAGCAGCAAGGCCCGGCGCAGTGGCAAAGGTTTCGATATTCGCATCAAGTCATTCACCTCTCATTGATGTCGGCGACAGCGGTTTCGCCAGCGCCGCCAGAGAGTGTGAACAACCCGGCCTCTCCGCATAACCTCCCATAGGGCATCACACATGTGGGGTCTTCCAAGACCCTATGCAGCCGGCACCTTTCGTGATGTCATTGGGGTGTACAGGGATTGGACGCCAGTTGCATTTTTGCAAGTAGGCCGGTTTCAAAGCTGAATCGGGGTGAAATCACCCCCTACAGGAGGTGGAAAGTGAACACTTGGACTTGCGGTCATTTTCCGGACCGGGGTGGCATCCTCCGTAGCTGTGAGTGGCATTTTTGTCAGTGCCCGGAGGGGCGGTCCAGTTGCATCCGCCGTGTTCGGGAGTTGCATTTTTGCAAGTCGTCGGGCAGGAGGCGCCAGCTATGAGTGACGGGAGGCCCTTGTTCGAAAAGAGCCGGAGCGTCGAGGACGTGCAGCAGTTGAGACTGCTGGTCCTGCTGGACGAGGCGGTCCAGAACAAGGGGATCATGCAGGCGGCCCAGGATTTGAACGTGGACCACCGGACTCTGGCGGCCAGCCTTGAGTCAGGGAAACTGTCCCGGCGGATGCGGGGGGCGTTGGAAAAGGCGCTGCTGGAGGGCGGCGGTTCCCCGGCGAGGGAGCAGCGGGAGCGCAACGATGAGTTGGAGGGGAGGGTGGAAAAGCTGGAGGGGCAGGTGGAGGCCATGGGGGAGGAGACGAGCCGTGGCCTGGCCGTTGTCCGGGGCGAGGTCCGGGCGCTGCGGGAGCAGCACGAACAGGGTATGCGGCGGCTGGCGCGGCTGGAATCCGGGGAGGATGCTGAGGACGGCGAGGGAGAGGACAGCGACACCGCAGCAGCGGGACCAGCGGGGCCGAAAAAGACGGGCAGGGGCTCACCGCCCCGGCAGAGGCGGGAGTTTACCGAGCTGGTTACGGTTGATCCGGCGGAGGACGACGCAGAGGTCTTCGGCGCCGCCTGGCCGCTGGTGAAAGAGTGGCGGGAGATCAAGGACGCCCACCCCAACGAGGGCAGAGGACTTGAGTGGCTGCGAGACGAGCAGCGCCTGCTGGAGGTGGAGCTGGCCTTGCTGGAGGAGCACGGGTTGACGCTGCCGCCGGAGACCCATCCCTTGAAAGGCCTGGACCGCAGCAGCCAGGTCAACTGGCGCAGAAAGGCGCTGGACGACACGCAAAAGGCCAGAAAACGGCGGGAAATGCTGGCGTCGCTGTGGCGAAAGGCGACGTTCGGAGGGTGGCGCAGGTAGCCGGCGCCGGACCGGACCCGGTTGCCAGTCAAGTTTTTTCAACTTTACTCAACTGGAGTGAACACTTTGGGCGGTGGGGCCTGCAAGACCTTTCCAAACCACTCCGGTGCGGGCGACAATTACACCGTTGTCAGGCTTTCCAGTGTTTCCCGCCCTAGAAACCTGGGGGCAACCCTCAGCCCGGGCTCGACGCAAGATCGCCCAAGAGGGAGCGCTGCCGCTGCGGATTGACGTAGCTCTCTGCAAGCAGCGCGGGCCGTTGGTTGGAGTGTTCAAGTTCTTCTTCCTCGGCCCGGTCCGGCGGCTGGAGTGTTTAATTCCTTCTCCCGCCGGGCACAGCTCAGCGGTCTGGAGCTGACTCCTCCACTCGCTGGGCACCCGTCCGGTGGCAGGAGCTAGTCCCTCCCGCGACTGGGCGACGGGGACGGCGCGACTGATCCCGCTCCGTTTCCCGACCTGGCTGAGGCGTTCGTGGGTCCTGCTCGCGGCGCCCCAGCCGGAACCCATCCCAAGGCACGGCATCCCTGTTCCCATACCCTCATCATCATCGACCAGGAGGTGAACTACAGAAACAGCACGGCTTCTCAAATCCCATGGCGCATTATCATCGACGAGGAGGTGAGTCACAGAAACGGCACGGCATCCCGGATTTCCCTGACCACCGGATCTCACCGGCGGAGCGTCGACCTGCTTCGCTGAGTCCTCACGTAGCGGTCGGAGCGAGCGACAGGCTCCGGCTGTCCCATCATCACTGCGGCGTAGCTGGCGAAAATCAGCTGTAGCGGCGCGGTTTCCCCTTGCTCCGGTTTGCGGCCGCACGTCCGTTGACCGGACGCCCATCTTTGCAACGCGGTTTCCCTCGGCCTGGCCGCTGATGGCCTAGCCCGTTGCCCGACTGCGCTCCTGACCTCTTTCCCCCACCTTGCAGTTTCACCGGATATTCACCCTGGCCGGACTGCGTCTTTCGCCAGCGCCCCGAACCGGCGCTTTGCGTTGCGTTGACAGACCCTGGGTGCAGTGCGTCCAAGGATGGGCGGCTCTGCGCGGTAGAGTCAAACCCAAGCACCAAGAGGAGCGTGATGAAACAGGCGGCCTGCTGATCCGCCACTGACAACCGGCAGCTTGAAAAAGAGAGCGGGGGTCGCCTGATGGGGCGGCCCCCGCTTTCTGCGTTTCAGGACCAGGACCAAGGCCAACCACGGCGGACGAGTGGGCCGCCACTGACAAATCAAGAATTTGCACACGAGCGGGGTCGTCTCCCAACGCGGGAGACGGCCCCGCTTGCTTGTTTTTGGAGGAAGCGACATGACCACCAACAGCATCAACCGGGTTAACCAGTCGGAGATCACCAGCGGCGCCGGGGACATTTCCCTCGGACAGGTCGACACCCAAGACACCGGCAGCGACCTGCCGGCCCAACCCAAGGCGGCGAACCGGGGCAAGCGCGAGACCGAACTGCAGGCCGCTGCCCGGCGCCACGGCCTCACCGTCAAGGAGCTGGCCTCCCTGATGGGCGTGAACTACAGCCACCTGTGCCACGTCGCCAACGGCCGCAGGCCCTGGACCCCGATGCTGAGGGAACGGGCCATGGCGGTCCTGGGCCAGGTGCCGGGCCAGGGCGTCGTCTACCGCCAGGGCGGCCTGGTGGAAAGCGAGAGCAGCCGCATCCGGGAGCAGGCCCGCGCCAAGGGTCTGAACCTCAAGGACCTGGCCGGCCTGGTGGGGGTTTCCTCCGGGTACATGACCGATGTCTCCCGTGGCCGCCGTAACATGAGCCCGGCGGTGCAGGCCAGGGTCGAGGTGGTGCTGGGCGGTCCGGTGGAGATCGCGCCCGCCGAGTGCGCCAACCGGAATTACAGCCCGGTCAAGGGACAGAGCACCTACATCCGGGAGCGGGTCAGGGAACTGGGCCTGAGCCTCAGGGAGGTGGCGGAACAGGCCGGTGTCTGTGTCAGCTACATGAGCCAGGCGGCCCGGGGCAAGCGCAACCTGGGGCCAGCGGTCCAGATGCGGGTCGAGGCGGTGCTGTCAGCGCCGGTCAGGGCGGAGTCCGCCGGGATTCCCTCCGTGGACCAGCGGGCCCTGTGGGACCGGATGGATGCCCACGGCGTGAGCCAGAACGAGGCGGCACGGCAGGCGGGCATCAGCCCCTCCCACCTCTCCCATATCATGAACGGTAGCCGCACCCCGTCGGGGAAGGTGCTGAGAAAGCTGCACGAGGTCCTGTTTCGGCCCTCGGCGGCGGAGCTGGTGGCGCCCGCCGAGGTGAAGGTGATGGCCTGGAAGAAAGACGGGCGCAGCGGCGTGGTGGTGCGCGGCGCCGGTGGGCCGGGCACCGGGGGCAACGAGCCCGGCGGCGGCACCGTGCGCATCGGCGGACGGGTGCCCTGGGGCGCCGAGGTGGAGTACGCCTACCGTGCCGGCTACGACAACCGGGGCCGGGTGTCGGTGACTCACGTCGTGGACGAGAGAGGATACAGCGCCATGCTGAACAAGCCGGAGCCGGGGGTTGCCTAGAAATATGCAGGTGCGGAATGGGCACAACCGCTAGGCAAGTGAAAGATGCCAGACTGCCACGAAAAAGGGGAGACCGTCGTCGAATCTACGACGGTCTCCCCTGGCTACCCTCAAATGCCTTCCCGTTTTGCGTTTCGGCCACGTCGCCGGGGCCGGTCGGACTGGCCGGGCGTCTCACCGCGCTCGTTCTCCGGCAGCATCCAGGCAGTCAGCAGGTGGGACAGGCCCATGTCTTGAGCCAGGCTCAGGAGCGCCATCTGGTGCCGGAAATGGGGAATCACCCCGCATTCAAGCCAACGCCATACGGTGTAGGGACTGGTCCCAATGCGGCGGGCGATCTCTGCCCGGGACAATCCTGACTCTTCCTGGAACTGCTTGAGCCGCCTCGGAAAGTCGTCCGGCAGGACGTAGACTGTTCTGCTGTGGTCTGTGCGCTGCCTCGGCATCGCGCCGGTCCCTTGTTCGCTGGGGCTGGGTTTCGAGTTTCGTGTGGCGCAGACTATCGCGCTCAGCGGCGGTCAGGCTTGGTTCCACAGGTCGGTCTCCATTTCGAGGTCGCGCGCGACCCGCCGGAGCATCAGCACCACCAGCGCCCCCACGACAGCGTCCAGCCCGTAGCGATTCGGGTCGCGCTGTACGCCGGCGGCCAGTTCGATGGCCTCCGCCACTGCGGAGTAGGCCGAGGCGATCCGGGTGGCCTTGGTCCGGTCGTGGGATTGGAGGATCTGCTCCGCCGGGGTGGGCTCTTTTAGGGCGTCGCAGATCAGGAGCAGGTCCCGTGCCGCTTCCGAAAGGGGTTCGGGAAGGCTGCTCTGGGTCATGTCGTCGTCTCCTGGCCTGCCCACAATCAGGCCGGCGCTGGCAGCGTCCCACATCGGACCAACCGACCATTCCGGTGTTCGAGCGGCAGCGTCGGCCGGTCAATCGGTAGTGGCGGCACCCAGCGGGGCCCGCGCCATGGGTGTTGACGTTGTGGGACCCGACCTGCAATTGGAACTGTGTACCGGTTGTCAGGCGTTGAATGGGATCGAGGTTTTCCTGGACCTCATGTGGCCTCCTGACGCTGGCGCCATCGGAGGAACCGTCTTTCCTCTGGCGAATGGTGCAGGCGTCTAGTGCTTGTCCGCCCACTCAGCCCTGGCAGTCCACCATTTAGTTGGGGTTGCGTTCCGGCCCGTCGTAGGACAGTTCGGGGGCCATTCAGGACCCCGCAGCAATGATTCCGGTATTCAGCGACACCGCCAATTTCAAAATTCGGGTGCACCGCCGCGGGTTGCAAACCGGCCGGGTCCCAAGACCTTCTGCGTCCGCCCCACATCAACTGGGACCGGTAACCCCGGGAAATGCCGCAGCGCCGAGCCAGCTCGTTCTGGGAAAGGTCCAGCCGGTCCAGCAGCTCAAACACGGCGGCTGTCTTGAGCAGTACATGCAATGAGCGCTGGCTGCGTGGCAAGTCCCGTGTCTCCCTCGCGATGACGCAGGCGTTCACCGTTTAACAATTGGCCACAGAGGCGGGAACTTGTCCCGTAGATCCCACGGTATCCAGGGTTCAATGAAATTGCACCCGGTGCCGACGGCGGCGGCGGGGTCAGACCAGGCTATGTCGGTACCCGGCGACGTGCTCACACTGAGCAACCAGATTACGCCCAGCTCGACATCATCCGATCCATCTTTGCGGTTAACGGTGATCTTCCAGTCGTCTAGATCAGTCAGGCCGCCGGCGTTGCCCGCGGCTTCCGTCCATGAAATTTCGCCGTCGGAAGTGCCCTTTCCGCTCCCTCGGCAAATCCAAATCTTTTCCCCCGAGGCGTAGTCGTAAATCGTCATGCGCTGCGATCCGGCACGCCCCATGAAGTAGAACTCATCGGTTCCTGTGCCTCCCCAAAAAGAGGCCGCTCCTTCTACTCCGGACATCTTGTCGTTGCCGGCCCCGCCCCGAATTTTGTCATGGGATATCACGACCCCTTTGATCGTTTGTGAAGTATCGCGAACTCCGACAACCGCGCCGTGGATCTTATCGTCGCCGGCATCGCCCCAGAGCTCGTCCGAGCCCCGGCTGCCGTAGATAATGTCGTCGCCGCCGCCGCCCTTGATGGTGTCGTTACCCCCCTCTCCGCTGAGGTCGTTGTCGTCGCTATTGCCGGTGAGGGTATCGTCATGTGACGACCCTAGGATCCTCTCGATGTTGGTGAAGGTGTCGCCTGAGGCATCGCCTTTGCTGTTGGGTGGCGTAACCATGTCGACGGTGATCCCTTTGTTCCCCGAGGTGTACCACACCCAATCCACGCCGCCTTTGCCGTCGAAGGCGTCGGCCCCCGCCCCGCCCCAAAAGTAATTGACATGCTCGTCGCCGGTAAGCTTGTCGGCGTGAGCTGAGCCGCTGATGTGCTGAATGCTAATAAGCGTGTCGCCCTGGGCGTGGCCACCGGTATTGATGCCTGTCGTGAGGTTCACGGTTACGCCAATATCGCCATCGACGCCGCTACCAGGGCTGTCCGTGTAGTGGACCGTGTCGCCACCGTCGCCACCGTCGATGGTGTCGGCTCCGGCCCCACCGTCAAAATGGTCATTGTGGTTGCCGCCGTACAGTTTGTCGTCGCCTGCGTTGCCCCTGATAATGTCGTCGCCGTTGCCGCCGTACAGATCGTCGTCGCCGTCGCCGCCGCTTATGGTGTCGTTGCCGTTGCCGCCTGTGATGTTGTTGTCCACGCCGTCGGCGTTGATGGTGTCGCCGTAGTTCGTCCCGATGATGATCTCGACGTTCGACACTATTTTGCCCTGGTCCTTCACGTTGACGACCACACCCGTTTCAAAGGAGGCGTAGGTCAAGGTGTCGGTGCCGTCGCCGCCGTCGATGCGGTCGCGTGAGGTGCTGCCGCTGCCATAGATCACGTTGTCACTGGCGTCGCCGGTGAATCCGTCGGCAGAGTCCGATCCGCGGAAGTTCTCGAATCCGGATACGGTGTCGCCCTCGGCGTCGCCAAGTCTGTAGCTGCTGGTGGCGAAGTTGACGAGCACAGGAAAAGGAGAAGATGCGTAGGACAGCGTATCGTTGCCGCCGCCGCCAGTAAGCGTGTCTTCTCCGTCGCCGCCCTCAATCACGTTGTCCTTTGCGTCTCCGGTGAGGGTGTCGTCGTGCTCCGAGCCAATCAGGTTCTCGAAGCCGCCAAGTCCTGTATCTCCCTGGGCATGCCCGCCGCTGGCGGTCCGGTTGGCGATGCTGACCGTAACCGCGGCATCCGAAGAGGCGTAGGACAAGGTGTCCCCCGTGCCGCCTTCACCCCACAGCGTGTCTGCTCCCGCGCCGCCCTCGATCACATCGTTGCCGGCGTTGCCGTTCAGCGTGTCGTTGCCATCGCCGCCCTCGATCCCATCGTCGCCCCCGTGGCCTCTGATGTTGTTGGCGTTTGCGTCGCCGGTGAGGGTGTCGCCGAAGTTCGACCCGATGATATTCTCGATGTTCTCCAGCGAGTCGCCCTCGGCGTCGCCGAAGCTGCCAGTGCCGTCGGACAGGTTCACGGTTACGTCGCGGTGAGAACCCCGGTAGTCGGCGGTGTCAGTGCCGGCGCCGCCGTCCAGTTTGTCTGCGCGTGCGCCGCCCTTCAAGGTGTCGTTGCCGCCCAGACCGATGATGCAGTCCGGGTCAGGGCTGCCGGTCAGCGTGTCATTGCCCGACGTTCCGAAGATTACGGAACAACCGGCATTGGCGCGATAGCTGTGGGCGCCGCTCTTCTCCGACCGGAGCTGGAAAACGTAGCTTTTGCCGCTGCTCACATCGCTGCTGACGGTGTGTTCCAACTTGGTGCCCGACGTGGTGGTACTGCTGATGTCCGTCCAAGCGGTCCAGTCGGCGCCGTCGCCGACCAGGTACCGGTATTGATGGCTTATACTGGTGTCGCTGGGGTCGTCCCAGGTCAGCTTGATCCCGCCGCTGACAGGCTCGACGGTGAAACCGGAGGGAGGTGTTACAACCTGAGTGACGCTTGCCTCCAGGTTGGTACCGTCGTTTTTGACGCCCTTGGCGATCAGCTGGGTGACGGTCCAGGGCGCGCCGGCGTTGCCGAACAGCGCCAGACTTTCCAGGCTGGTCAGGGGCGTGAACACACCGTTCGCCAGCCCGGCCGACGTTATGCCGTTGTTCGCCAGGTCCAGCTCCTTCAGGCTGGACAGGCCGCTAAAATGTGTGGCGGTTAACGTGGTCACCAGGGCATTGCCCGTGGGTTCGAAGTTGTCGCTGGCGTCCTGGGCGTACTGGTTGTTGAGCGCCAGCCACTCGAGGCTGGACAGATCGTTGAACACCAGGTCCGGGAAATTGCCACCGGAAGTGACAATTGCGTTTCGGCCCAGATCCAGATGCCGGAGTTCGCTGAGGTCGTTGAACATGGCCCGCCGCAGCTGGGCGATCTGGTTTTGGCTCAGGTCTAGAATTTCCAGTTTGGTCAACCCGTCAAACGGATCGCCTGTCAGCGAGTTAATGCGGGTGCCGGCCAGGTGAAGGGACCTCAGATCTGGGAATTTGGTGGCGGTAAAGCAGCCCGCTGGAATCCGGTCCCCGGTGCCGCCCAGTTTGTTGTTGGTCAGGTTGATATTCTGCACGGTATCGCCATAACTGGCGGCGCATGCATCCGTCCACGACGTGAAATTGTTGCTGGAGAAGTCCACCTGCCTCAGGCTGCTCATGCCGGAGAAGTCTCCCGGCCTCAGCGAACTCATACCGGTGTTCGACAGGTCCAGCTTGACCACCCGGTCCAGCTCATCGGCGCCGATGTCCTTGCAGGCCTTGCCCACCAGCGCCACCAGGGCGTCCCGCACCTGGGGCGTCCGGTCGCAGACTGCGAGGATTTCGGACTCTTCCCAGTTGGTCTCAAATTCGCCGGTTACGGACGCGGAAAGGCCGTCCGGGTCGGTGGCCGTGAGCGTCACCGTGGTAACCAGCGGCTTTGGCAATGCGGGCGTGACGGCGCCCCAGTCGTCCTCGGCGTCCAGCCGGATGAACACCCGCTGGGTGCTCTCCAGGACGTACACCGTATCCACCAGCTCGCTGCGGTTGGCGGGGAACGAGACGGTGTAGGTCAACGTGTCGCCGTCGGGGTCGGAAAAGATGCCGTCGTAGAGCTTGCTGACGAGGATGCCCCGGGGCGCACTGTCCGCCCCTGTGAAACCCCGGTACCGTTCCGCCTGGTCATCGACCACCGGCGCCCGGTTGGGCGGGACCCAGGTGATGGTGATCGGGTCGGAGGTGGCCGAATCTCCCGAGCCGTAGGTCACCGTAACCCGGAACGCGCTGGACCCGGCGTTGTTCTGGAGATACGAGAATGTAGCCTTCGTCCCGGCGGAATACCAACTGCCGCCACCCAGGTCCAGCTGCCACTGATAAGTGGGCTCGGACCCCGCAGGCGCATTGGTGATGACCGCCGTCATGGTGGCTTCCTCGTTGACCTCGAGCTCTGTGGCTGCCGCCGTGATGGATACCTGTAACTCCGGCGCAGGTTCCGTTGTGGGCTCGGGTGTAGCGGTTGGCGTTGGGTTTGGCGTGGGTTCCGGCGTGGGTGTGGGCACCGGTGTGGGTTCGGGCGTTGGTGCGGGTGCCGACTCTACCCGGAAGCTGGTCGCCGCCGGTTTCCCGCAGCCGGCGTCGTTGCAGGCCTGCACCCGCACCACCCACTCGCCGTAGGCGTCAACGGTGATGGCGGTGCTGGAAGAGTTGACCCTCGTACCGACGTTGAGTCTCCCGCCCTTGAGCCTCCATCGCACAAGGTAGTCGTCGGCCCCCTCGACGTCGTCCCAGTCCACGGACACTTGCAGTGAGCCCTGTTCGGTGGCGACCCTCAACCCAGTGGGCTTGGGCGGGACTTCGGAACCATCCTCACTCTGCGCACTGAACGGGCTCCAGTCGGCATACAGCGCACCCGTCAGGAACACGGCAGCAAAGACGAGAAGCAACACCGCAAGGGAGAGCAGGATCCAACGGGGCAGGAAGGGGGTGGCAGTTGTGGGAGTCATGCCGTCACCTCCTCGAGGTGACGGGCACCGGGCTCCCGGTTTTGGTGGTTAAATGAGGCGGAAAGTCGGGGGGGGGGGGGGCTGAAAGGGGTATGTAACGGCTGAAATTGGCTCCAAATGAACCTTGGGAACGCGCCGGAGAATCCGGCATTCTGGTGTTAGTCACACACCCAGACACCGGAGGTCCCCCATGCGCCTTCCCAGAGAAACCTATCAGATTCAGCAAACTATTGAAACGCATTTACCTCACCTCTCTCAGCCACAATTGGCCGGCTTGGCGCTGTGGGTCTGCGGGGCCATCCTCGCCGGCAGCGCCTGCCAGAACGCCGTCGCCTCGGCCCTCTCTCCCTGGGGCGGATGGAACAAATTTCGACAGTATCTCCGGGAGTGGCTCTACGACGGCAGCGACCGGGCCCGCCCCTGCAAAACCCAACTGGATGTAACCCTCTGCTTTGCGCCCCTGCTCCGCTGGGTCCTGGCCTGGTGGCATTCGGAACATCTCGCCCTGGCCATCGACCCCACCCTCAAGGGCGACCGGACCACCGCCATCGTCATCAGCGTCCTCTACCGCAGTTGCGCCATCCCCGTGGCCTGGCGCATCCATCACGCCACCCAGAAAGGCTCCTGGGCCGACCCCACCGTGAAGCTGCTCCAGGAACTGGCCCCAGCGGTCCCCAGGAACAAGACCGTAATCGTGCTCTGCGACCGGGGCATCGCCAGTCCCAAGCTGTGGAAACAGATACGCGCCCAGGGCTGGCATCCCGGTATGCGCTACCGGAAGAACATCACTTTCTGCGCCGACGGTGGCAAACGTTTGCCCGCCCATCGTTTCGTCTCCCGTCCCGATACGGCGTGGATCGGCCGTGGCACCGCCTTCAGCACCACCAAGGCCAAACGCCGGTGCACCCTGCTGGTGGTCTGGTACTCCGAGCAGGAGGAACCCTGGATCATCCTCACCGACCTGGCGCCCGACAAGGTGGGACCCAGCTGGTACGCCCTGCGCTTCTGGATCGAGCTGGGCTTCAAGGCCCTCAAGAGCCTGGGCTGGAAGTGGGACAAGACCCAGCGCACCGACCCCGCTCGCGTCTCCCGCCACTGGCTGGTGCTCTCGGTGGCCACCCTGCTGGCCCTGGCCTATGGCACCAGAGTGGAGGACGCCCATGACCGCAAAATCGCCCCGGGCAACCTGAGAAAGCCGCCCATGGCTCTGGCTCCCAATCACCGGGACCCTCGGAGCCGTCCGCCCCGCATCGTCAGCGTATTCCGCCACGGCGTCAACTGGCTGAGACGGCTGATGCTCAAGGGAAGGCTCTGGACCCAGGTCTGGCTGCTGCCCGAACCCTGGCCCACACCCAAGCCCAACCTGGAAATTACCTGCCACGCGCCCCCCTGAAAACCCTTTACATACCCCTTTCAGGGGGGGGGGGGTAAGAAACGGCCACCCGCTACACGCGGGCAGGCCAAGGCCGTTCCAGCTACGTCAGGCAGCGTCGCTGACGCAGTGAACGAAAGGGTGAAAGGAAATCGGGTGGTGGTTGACGAGGGCCGGACCGGCAGATGATCAGCCCGGCACCCGGGAAGGGCAAGGGCCATGACAATGCGACCTCTACATCCTTAGAATCCAAGCATCCTGGTGCGACTCGTAACGTCGCACTGACAGGCAAGCCGAGAAAGTTTATCACCATTTCCATCATAATAGCGTCTCTTTCTAACCAATATATATATCGTTTTCGTATCCTATAGGCTTCAAGCAGGGATGACAGGCTAGAGATGGTTTTGAGGCAGGACTGCGCACCAGGTGCCGGGTGGAGGAGCCGATGAGCGGCAACAGCCAACCTGAACGGGAGAGCCAGGCCCTGCGGGAGCGGATCGCCG
The DNA here is from genome assembly GCA_965207865.1 of Dehalococcoidia bacterium. Classification (GTDB taxonomy): domain Bacteria; phylum Chloroflexota; class Dehalococcoidia; order Lucifugimonadales; family UBA3495; genus VXOI01. The sequence continues at coordinate 377,551 of CBDBNP010000006.1, read as the reverse complement.
AGTCCCCGTGAGGTCCATCCATCTCACTCCCGGCCGACCATTTGCCGAATGTCGAAAAGCCTGCCTTTCAACCCCGGCAGTGCAGCGCCGCCCGTACTCCGTCCCTGCTCCACACCGTCACTGGGCCGGTGAGCGGCCCGGCCAGGGCCTCCTCCTGGGTGGCGGTCAGCATGGGCAGGTCGCCGGCGACGGCCTCGAAGTTCTGCCGGGCCAGCGCCGTCTCGCACACCATCAGCAGCGGCAGGGGACGCCGGGCCCGAGCCATGCGGCGGTAGGGTCCCAGCTTGCGCTCAACTTCATAGGGAGACACGGCGTAACGCTCGAACTCGATGCAGTGGGTCCCCGCTCCCAGGGGTCCCTGGCTAACCTGCACCAGCAGGTCGGGCCGCACCTGGGTCAGGCCTGGCACGTTCACCTCGCCCCGCCAGCCGGCGACAACCGCCACGCCCTCCTTGGCGAAGCGGACCACCAGGCGGTTCACGCCGTCGTTGTGGTGCTGATCCTGCTCCCGGAACCAACGGCCCAGGTAGGCACCGTGGCGGCGGCGAATCACGGCAGGGAGTATCCGGCTCATGTTCGCCGCCCGCCTCATGCCCAGTTCAGATAGGTAGTGCCGTCCATCGAACACCGCTACCAAGCCGGTGAGGCAACAGGGCGGCAGGTCTAATTGTCGCTGTCCAAACTGAAGGCGTCAGGGGAGGTGCCGGGGTTTCCCGGGGAACGTTCTGGACTTGGTCTGCTTCGGTTCAGGTGGTCATGGTCTTACCGCGACAGCGAACGGCTGGCCATTGGTGTCATCGGCTTCGGCAGGCGGGTCCGCTTCACTTGGCAGGGCTGGCAGCCGCAACCAGCGGCGTGGGTGTCGTCCTGCAGGGCCATTTCCATTTCGTAGAAAGCCCTGTCTTTGCCGACGGCATAGCCCTCGGCGTAACATCCACAGGGTTCGGGACAGTCGCAGAGGGCAAGTTCCTAATCGGTCATGGCAGCCTCCCTGAGAACTTGAGCCTGCCGATTCGCACAATATCCCTTATGTTGTTAGGCGTAATCGAAGGGCACCAGAGACTATCCACTTAGCGACTAATGTGGTTCATTACCCGGTTCTTGCAATTTAGGGTCAAGTATAGGATTCAATTTCTGAACATTCGACAGAATTGCTGTTGCAAGTTCCTTAAAATCGCCGTAAGCATTCTTGGCGGCGACTGCGTGACTACCCAACGCTCCGTCCGCAGTAGTCAGGTTGAAAATCGGCTTGTGTGCCTCTTGAGACATCGGTACTAGGCTTCGGTAGTGTTTGACCATAGCCAAGGAATTTGGATCTTTATCTGGGGACGGAGCGTATGGTCCCTCGCTCTGCTCCAAGAGGTTCTGGGCATATTCCTCTGGAATTTGATTGAGCCAGACATCGTAGGCTTTGACCGGACGGCTCAACCGTATGCTGTGTTGCTGTACGACGTAGCCAATTGGATGCATAGTCCCCATAGGGATATTCAATTCGCTTATTGGGTTACGTGAACGTCGCTCTGCCCATCCGTCTCTCCAGTTCTTCAGGGTTGGACCGAGATTGCGAAGTCCCTGAAGTGAGTACAGATCGGCCGCCAATGGCACCGCTACGTAGTCCGTGGCCACCAACACCGCCCGGTTCAATGCCCCGAGGTTTGGCCCCACGTCCACCAGAATGATGTCTGCTCCGTCGGTTGCTGCCGCCTTTTGCATGATGCGCCACAGGGCGGAGATTACCCGGAAAGCTCTGGGTTGTCGGTCAAGGCATCCTGGCCACTGACTTGACAATTCATCCTCAGCTGAAGATAGGCTCAGGTCTCCTACGATAAGGGATAGCCTCTCGTGGGGGTGTTCCAAATGGGGATCTCCAATGTCTCCTGTGCCATCCAAAAGTGGTTGGAGAGCGCCATAGACCGTCCTCCTCGAATGACTGCCCTCCCATAGAACCTCCACGCGATCCTCATTTAGGAACATACTAGTAAGATTGGCTTGAGGATCTAGGTCCACAGCCAACACTCTGCGCCCGAGCTCGGCATACATACATGCCAGATGAAATACAAGCGAGGTTTTTCCCACGCCACCTTTGTTGTTGAAGAACGTCAAAACCCGAACAGTCATATCGAGGGTGTCCTTCCACTTTCTTTTGATCTTATGGTAACAAGGACGTTGTATTGATCTGCTTGAAACACCATGTCAGGGTGGCCCGCCTCTAGCAACCGATGCTTGGCGGTGGGTATGCCTATCCCGAACCGCTGGACGAATCCCAGATTCTTCATGGCCTCTGCCAAATTGGGATTACGGTACGACGTTATGCCAAATTGACCAAAATTATCGGCAGTGACAGACCCGAACACGCCTCCGGGACTGATCACCTCGATGCGGTCGTTGAACCAATAAAGCCGAACTGGACTGTTGTTCCCTTCGTAGGACCGGTGCATTACTGCGTTGTGGGCAATCTGTCGTATTGCCAAAATTGGGTAGGTGCTGGAACGCTGCTCCACAAGATCCGACGCAATATCAACCGTCGTGCGATTGTGGCCTTGGAGCTTCTCGTCAAGGCGGCGTAGGACATCAGAGACGCTCCCACTGATTGCCTCCTCGTCGGATATGGGGTCGGCCAATTCATAGCCCGCGAACCTCAAAAACTCGACATATGCTCCAGGCAAAAAGTCCAGAGTACGATTGCTCAGAACTAAGAGACCCAAGACTGTGGGGGTTGGGTTATCAGGCGACGTTATCATTTTCGTCGCTGCCAATTGCTCCTCGACACTTCGCCCGTTGGCGTCAAGAATGTCCGGGGCGAAGGCCTGGGGCAGATATTCGTTTTGAAAAAGAGGTAGGTTAAGATCTCTAAGAGTGGCTGATAGGACCGGTTGTATATCGAAAGGAATTTGTGCGTATCGGCGTCTTTCGTACAAAATCCTCTCATCTTGTTCCGTGGCAATTGCTTGTCGGGCTCCAACCCGGATGTGTACCCTTCCCCTTAAGCGTACCGGTGGAGAATCGGAGGGCACCACGACGACTACAGCTATTTCATGCCCATCGATATCCAGCTTCCGCACGGTCATTGAGGGGGGCGGGACTATATTCCCATCGGTCTTCATGTCGGCCAACGCCCGTAAAGACTCGTCATTGACAGAGGCCCCAATCACGGTGCGATCGTCTTTCACGCCTACATAGGCCACCCCAGGTTGACCATAACCTGGGAAATCGTTGGCAAAAGAACAAATCGCTCGCCTCAGCTTCTCTCTAGCATCTCCTCCAAGGGATTCCTTGAACTCCACACGATCGACTTCGCCTTCCCGCAACAGGTCGATCAGGTAACTGTCTCCTGGATCCATCACCATATTACTTACCCTTTGCAGTGTAACTCCCCAGTCAGCAATATGTGCAAGGCCCTGAGGGCATAGTTAGGATTAACCCAGGGTAGTTCAGGGGACATGCAGCGCCCTACCGCTCTAGTCGTAGGTGGCCTTGGTACTGCCGGATTCGCGAGGCCTGCGGCAGCCTCCTTCCCCCACTCCTCGCATCAGTTGGTGGTCGACTGTCGTGAAATTCACTTAAGCCGAGCCATTCCATCACCAACCTAACCAACTCTGGGTCTCAGTCGCAGTAACCACTGTGTTCTCCTAGTCAACAGACAGGTGTTTATATGAAACCCTTCGGACGTCGGTTTTGCCAGCTTTGATGAGGTAGCCGACAAGTATGGCTCACAACCTAGCCACCCATTCGTGATGCGCGCCGGCCAGCTCCACATAGCGCTGGGTGTCCTTGAGGGACTGGTGGCCCAGCCGTTTCTGCAGCACGGGGATCGGAACGCCTTTCAGCACACAGTTGCGGCCGTAGGTGTGCCGGAAAGCAAGGGGGTGGACCCGCTTCGGGTCAATCCCCACTTGGAGGGCCGTCTCTTTCATTACCTGGCTCAGGCGCCACCTGGAAATGTCCAGCATCGGCCGTTGCCGGTCCTTGTTGTGGAATGACGCCAGGTCGTGCAGGCTCTCGACCAGGTCGGCTGGCACAGGGACCTCGCGGCCCTTGCGGGCCTTGTTGCCCGGGGAGTCGGCCGCACCACGATGATGGGCGGGCCCTGATCCACTCGCCGCAGCGCTAGGGCCTCTGACACCCGCAGACCGGTCTTCAGCATGATCCGGAAGGCCATGCGAGTCGGGTAGCTGGGCGCGCCCTCCACCAGGGCGGCGGCCTCCTCCAGCGTGAAATAGTCGGGGATCTGCTGGACCTTTCTTGGCACCCAACCGCCTCTCGGGGGATTTTCGCAACCTGTAGGGCGAGTATGCCAGTGGGGGACGCCTTTCCGCAAGGCTGAATGGGGTCAGTTATGGGGTCAGGATTTGCGTTTATCGCACATTAGCGCAAGCGAGGGGAGTGGGGTCAGGGCCCCCGCGATCGGTCATTGATTAAGTTCGCTCTTGGCATTGCTGACAGTTTGGATCTGAAACGTAGGCCTCCCAACCAGCAAACCAAGGCTCTATTCCACCGTAGACTGCGCATTGGAGCGCCCAAAAGCATTCTTGGCAAAGATACACCCAGCGACAATCCCGTTCGCCGAATGGCTTGTGAGCCCATGTCTGGCTGGTCCTAAAGCCGACCGATTGGCCGTCGTCGGAGACAATTTCGACTGGCTTACTGTTACCACTCGAATTGCATTGCTCGCAGATAGGCAGGGCGCCTTCCTCGGTAAGATGCCGGGAGATACCCCTTCGGGTTTCAAAGGGCTCCTGTTCACTCATCTGCGGCAGGCCTCCACGACGGGCTTTTTCGGCTGCTGGGGAGTCTCCTGTCAGGCACGATCTACGGCCCTATCCAGCGCGCGACGTGGATGTAGAGATGTTCCCCTGGCTGCCGGCTCTAAACGTAGTGTTCGGTATCCAATTCCGGAACAGCCGCGCCCGGTGGTAATTCAAGGCCAGTAGGTGTTCCAGCACTTCCTCGTCTGCCAGGTCTGCAGGCAAGCTGTAGGCATCAGCGACAGCAGCGTCCAGCGAATCGTGCACGTTGGCAAGCCAACTTGGGGGGTTGTTGTAGAGATTGGTCAGGGTTCGTTGGCGAAGGGCATTCCCACTCAAGGCAGGTTGACCGTCCTCCGTCGTGGGGTTCAGCCAACCTTCTCTGAGTTCGTTGATCTGAGCGGCAGCCGCCGAGATGACATCTCGCTGATCATCGCTGGGTTCCGGGAAAGGGAAGGTCTCGAAGCAAGTGGTAGGGGTGTAGCGGAAGCCGGATTCGGCTTCTCTGACTTGAGTCCCCACGCCTCTAGCCCATAGTTCATGAATTCGGGAGTGCAGGACCCCAAATGTGAAGTCATCGTCCCGGGCGATGGCAATAAGTGCGTGATCCGGCAATACTTCTTTTGAGAGCCATGCAAAGATACGATGCTTGGACGTCGTTGGTGTGACGATGAACCTTTCAACGTTCTCGAGGGCGCCTCTCAATTCTGGGCGGGGGCGTTCATGTAACCACCAACTGGACTTCGTAGAGCGGGATTTCTCCCTCTGCGGTTTGACTTTGGACTTTGCATACTCGAATGGCGCTTCGTAAAGGGCCGCCTGATCTTCGGACATATCTCCGAAGTCGACTATCCACATGTTCCTTGAGCGGTCTGTTATATCCCGCCCGTTCACCCAGGGTTTTAGAACGTCCAAGTTCCCCTTCCCGTGGGGATTGGGAGTGGCCAGCATCTCTCGAGCAAGAGAGTCCGGGATGTCGAAGGCCCCCCCTTTGGTGTCGCCCATGAAGGCCACGCCCAGGTTCTGCGGCAACTTCACTGCTGCGGTGAGGTCTACACCCGACGTGAGGTTGGCATTGATGGACTGAACGGCTTGGCCGTCCAGTTCCCGGTTGGTCTCGGAGCCATCATCGAAGCCAACGATAGAGATGTGAACTGCGGCTCCGTTTAGAATCCACGGGTGGTCGGACCACGCCAGAAAGATGTCGCCGGATTGCTTGATTCGCTGGAGGATCCGGCGGTTGGCTCCGCCACGGATTCCCTGAGTCGCCAGCAGACCAACCCGCTTCGTACGTCCCTGTTCCAGCATGGCGCGGGCCTTTTCAAACCAGTAGCAGACTAGGTCGGCTTCGGCAGGCACTTGGTTCCGGTAGACCCGAAACAGTGAGTCTACGTACTGGTCTCCGAGTTCAGCCCGCAGCCGCTTTCCTCCTAAAAAGGGCGGATTGCCGATGATGCACTCGGCGTCCTGCCACGCGGGCTCCAGAGGAGCGTCCGTGTCCCAGGCGGACAGTATGGCGTCGCGCTGGGTTATGGATACCAAGGAGGTCAGAATTGGCTGGTGAGTGTAGGGAAAGCCGTTGGCCTGGTGCCATTGGATGAAACCGATCCACAAAGCAGTGCGCGCCAGCTCTGCGGCATACGGGTTTGTCTCCAATCCCATCATCTGGTCTGGCCTGACCCTGGGCAAAAGCCCGGGTCGCTCTTCTGGCAGCATACTGCCCCAATTCTGGGCAGCGTCGAAGTCGATGACCTCCTTCTCAAGGTCAAGGAGCGATCGCAAGGCTAGGTAAAGGAAGTTGCCGCTGCCGCACGCTGGGTCGAGTACCGACATGTCGAACAGCCGTTGGCGAAAGGCCTCCAGGTGTATGCGAGCTCCGTCGAGATTATCCTCTGCGAGTAGGTAGCTCACCCAATCACGCACGGTTTCCCACTCACGGCGCAGTGGCGCCATCACGACTGGTTCCACCACACGCATGATGTCGGCAGGGTCGGTGTAATGGGCGCCCAGTTGCGAGCGCTTGGTGGCGTCCAGGGCTCGCTCAAACAGGGTGCCGAAGATGGACGGGTCAATGTTGCGCCAGTCCCTCTGGGTGGCCTCGAGGAGCTTGGCCAAGGCGGCGCGACTGAATTCCACCGTGTCGATGGTGTTGAACAGGTCGCCATTGAAGTGCGCCACCCGGGCCGCACCGAATAGGCCGCCGTGGGCCATCTGTGTGAACAGATTACGGATCGCTAGGTCGAATGTCGCTGGATCGTTGCTATGCTCCCGCAGTATTTCGGTGAACAGGGCGTTGGGCAGGAGACCAGCGTCCTCGGCGTAAAGGCAGAAGATGATCTGGTTCAGATACCGTGCCACCCGCTCCGGATCTTCGTTGCGCTTCTCCATGTCCTCCACGATGGACGTGAAAAGGTCCGCACTTTCTTTTGTCGCCTCGGCCATCGTGCGGTTGGTCTGGAACTCGTCCGGAGAGTGGAAGACCCAGTACAATTTTTCCAAATGCTCGGGTTGGTCCAGTTCTGCCACCGGGATTTCATGGACCACCGTTTCCATGTCCCGGAAGTTCGTTCGGATTCGAATGGTTTGGAAGGATGAGACGATGAGGAGCGGTGGCGTCTTCAAGTGGACCTGGTACCGGAGTAACTGGGTCAAGGCCCCGTCCAGCTGGTTGTCGCTACCCTTGAACTCCCAGCCAAAATGGCCCTCTAGGTAGGCGTCTGCTTCTCCTCTGGGTACCTGCTTTCCCAGGGTGAAGGTATCTCGATCGCCACGGTCGACCGGCGTGGGATGATCAACCAGGGCGCAGATGTCCAGGAACATTTCCGGGGACGCCTGCCTCTCCCCGAAGTCTATGTTTCGCCATTTGGCTACGAATTCTTGGGGATTCATGCTCCTCTGCCTTGGCCTTACTTGATCCGGCTAGAAGCATTGCTTCCGGCCGCACCTCGAAAGAACAGGATATTCCTCCAGCTCTGGATGATGTTGACGAATCGGCGTTAGCCTACAGGCGTTTCTCAGGGAACGGTCAATTCCACGCTCACTTCCGGAGATCGCCCCTATGATACCTGGCCACCGCGCCCTTGCCGGCAGCCTGGGCCTCAGTGTACCGCGCCGGCATGGTTGGGCTATCCCACCGTCCGGCGGTCATGAGCTCCGGCAGCTCCGCCCCCGCGGCACTGAGGTCCTGCGCCATGCCCACCCGGGGCGAGTGCCCGCTGAACCCGTCGCCCAGGCCAGCAATCTTCGTCGCCGCCTTGATCCTTCGGGAGATCTGGCGAGCCGACAGTTCGAAGACGCTGACGCCAGGGTCGGTCACCACCTCGTTGGGCCGAATGGCCAGCAACGCGTCCACGGCCGCAGGGCCCAGGTAGAGCACCGCCCCTTCTGCATTCTGGTCGGTCTTGGACCTCAGCACGTGCAGCCGGCCCGAGCCGTCGGCGTGGAACTCGAGGTCTCCCCACCGGAGCGCCGCGGCCTCGGAGCCGCGCAGCAGCCCGTCCCGCATCACCTCCAACAGAGCCAAGTCCACCGCGGCCCGCATCGCAGCCCGGGATTCAGTCTCCTTGCGCCGTCGCTTGCCTTTGTCGATCCGCTGGATCCGCGCCGTGGCCTTGACCGCGGCAAGGGCCTCCTTGGTCAGACCCCTGGCCTGCTTACGGGGTTTCCCGTGCTCCCTGGCCAGGCGCTTTAACGTCGCTTTGACCAGCGGCCGCAACGTCGGGTCCTCGTGTCCGCCCAGGCGGTGCGCCGCGGCGATCGCCGCCAGGCGCAGCCGGACGGTGGCCATTGTCCTGCCCTCGGTCTCCACCAGGTGCTCGATGTAACGGCCGACGTGGGCGGCAACGACGGGCAGCCCGGCACACCGGTGCTCTATGCACCAGCTGGTGAAGTCCTTCCAACCGGCGACGTAGGCACGCCTGGTGTTGGGCGACCAGCTGTTGGCCTCGGCCCTGGCGTCGGCCAGTAGGTCGACGCCGGCCGATGTGGCCGACGCTCCCTCTGGAAGCGTCAGAGGGAGCGTCGGCGTTTCCCGGGGAACAGTCTGGACATGTACAGGTTCAGTTCCGGTTGTCATGGCCTCTCAAGAGTCGGCGAGTTGCTGGCCAGCAACATCTTCTCCAGGACGGCCCTCTTGATCCGGCAGGGCTGGCAGCCGCAGGGCTTGGGGCAGTCGCAGAGTGGGCGTTCAGTGTCGGTCACGGCAGCCTCCATGAAAATCCTAGCCTTCAGATGCGCCTAAGGCCCCTTATGTCCAAAACCCTATTAGGCGTAGCCGTAGTTGACGAGAATAATTGGAAAGAGATATTTTGGGCCATCCTTGGGCCTATTCTTCCTGGGGGTCATAGCTCGACTCCCAGCACCAGATCTCCCCAGTTAGCAGGGGGACCGTCTTCTAGGAACTTGAGGATCCCCAGGCGGCACAAGTCTTGACCGGTCGAGAGCAAATTATAATTTTCGGCGTTATCTTCGACCTCTCCAGAATGGACCGCTCCAGACGCGCGGTCATAGACGTCAGCTAGCCTCTTGCGGATGTTCTGTCTTTCCTGTGAGTTCGATCCCAAGTACCACGCTCCGAAAAGAGCCAGCCTGAATCTCATTTCCGCATTGCGATTGCCGTCGTTTTGAAAGTTTTGCAGATACAGTGATTCAAGAGCGATTCGCAGGTCTATGAACTTGTCTGCTAGATCGTCTTCAGTGGGATCTTTCGACTTTCTCCATCGAGAGATAGCGATACGAAGTTTGTCTGATGACTGTTCTTTGAGGGACTCGCTGACGGTAATAAACTGCTGAATGGATAGCTTTATTTCTGACGGATCAGTGGAACGGGAGGTTCTGGTTCTGTCCGATTCAAAGGAATAGAAGCTGTTAATTTCCTTTCGGAGGAATACCGCACTTTCGTCATAGCGATCCCAGAATGGACTTGCGCTAACGTAACTGTTCGTTACTAAAGAAAGTGCTCGGCAAATGGTGTCGATTGCCAGTCCAGGAACAGAACCGGTTTGGACGACTCTCTCGTGAAGACTCGATGGAGGGCGGAAAAGGGCTGGCTTTGAGCCGCATTCAATAGTAAGCAAGGTACGTCCGACATATTCGTAGCCTGGCGACGCTCTGTTTAGGTCGGTTGGGAGGTAAAGCGGAAGATCATCGACTGACTGCGGTAGTGGGTCTAGCCTAAGTCCATCCAGTGGTTTAACAGGCTCAGATAGGTATATACCGTCTAGAATTGCGTAGGAACGGAACCACAATGGTTCTCCATCCATCCAGCCGAATAGAATGGCTGTGACTTCTTCAGGGCCCAGAACAACTGCGGCTTTCGCCAGCCCCAAAGTGAAACTTGTCATAGGTGAGGCACTCTGGAAGCAGCGCATCCCCCTACCTATCAAATGAATCGCATCATCGCCATCTTCGGAGAAAGCAGGCATTGCACACCCGACCCGGCTCGTCTCCGGGTCAATGTACTCTTGCAATAGGATGGAAAGCTGCGCTTCTAGTTCCAGAAGTAGTTCACCGGGGCTCACCAATTCGGCATTTACTGCTCTTCCATACTCTGGGCCCCCGTCCCTGCCACTTCCAAGAATGGCGCGCAACTGCGCGGGAGTAACAGTGTCCTCTGGGTTTCTGGCATAAATGGTTTCACATCCGTCTATCCCAGTCTCCTCATGGCCCAAGTCGAACTTGGATTGAACTTCAACCGAGGCCAATACTTCATTCACGCGTTGCATCTTACCTGTCCCGCCCAACAAACGGGCGTTTCTTGCGCGGGTTCCCGATGTTCCTTTGGTTAGGCAGGCCCACGCGCACAACAAATCCGCTCAACCAATCTGACGCCAATTCTATAGGCTTGGCAAATATCTTACCATGTCTGATAAGTACAATTATCGGACATGGCAGGGGACGCGAGAGAGGCAGCTTTCGGCGTATTCCACGGTGCCCAATCTCTCTCACAGACCACTGTGTTTTTTCCATTTGGCCACTGAGAGGTTGGCAGAAGCGGAGCAACTCATCAGCGGTGATACTGGCACGCCAGTTGATTGGTCCGTGCACTCGTTTGTCTTTAACCGTGATAGTCACTTCTCGGGGGTCGAGGCTGTCCGAATCAAAGGTATATCGACCGTGCGCAGCAGCGTTACGAAGATGCCAGGCGAGGCATCCTAGAGTCTTAGTCTCTGCTTTGTTGGGGAGTTATATCGAAAAATAAACAAATCTAGGCTTATGAGGGGATGCCCAAGCCCTTCAAAATGGCTTGTACCATGCGGACGATGACTGTCAGACTTGCTACGCAAGCCAAGAAATCCTTTATGGAGACTCTGCGCCATATTGATGGATTCCTGACAGTTAAGAACCCATGCGCACGCGGGCTTCCTAACTTGGCATGTCCTTGAAGAGGAACGGCGGAAAAACTGACAGCAACATCTGCCATCCTAAGTCTCCTTGATTGAATTTAACTGTCTGAAGGGGATTCAGTTCCCCACAAGACATCAGGGCTGTCGGCAGACATCTGCCCGCCCAAGGTGATTCCTACCAATTTCAGGAGTATGTCGCCGTTCTCCGACAGTAGCTTTATCGCACTTGGCATCCCATTGACCAGCATCTGAATGAGGTTATTACGAGGAACATTGAACAGTCGCCATTCTGCTGGACCTTCTGATGGTCCGTGAGGCCACTCTTCTGCTCTTGGTGGAACGGGAAGGTCTCGTATAACTTCTCTGCGTCCGTCAGGCCACTCAGATTCTATAACGTCTCCTTCGACCTTTCGAACCTTTTTAACGTGGCCGTCAGGATCAGTTATCTCGCACTCGGTGATTTTTGCCATGTGCCTCCGCTTGAGACCAGCCGTCAAACTAGGTGCCAGGGTCTTCTTCACTCTTTTGTTGCCGATCACGCTGAGCCTTTATGTATTCCCATTCCTCATCAGGCTTCGGCGGCGTGTTAGTGAGAAGATACGCTATGTTCTCAGGCGTGTCTTTGATGTCGAAGTCAGGCATAGACCGGGTGGGAGGACGCCCCCTGGTCCGACTCACTGTCGCTTTTCGTTTCTTGGATTGTAGCATGATGACTCCAAGAATCTCTGCACAGCCAAAGCCATCGTTGCAGCTATCCCGGCGGCGGCCAGCATTGACCCCACCATCCACTTGATCAATCTCGTCTCAAGGTGAGCGAGATCCTCCTTAGTGGCATAGTGCTGCATCTCACTGCGAAATTCATCTCTGGTGAGATATTCGGTGTTCTGAGCCATAGGGCCTCAAACAGGCAGGAGAGAGAATACAGCTTAGCAATTGGCAATAAGTATGTCAAAATCCGTTAGGCTACCAGATCCACATATCGGAGCCGCTTTCCGTGACTTCTCCTAACAACCGCCTGCATTTGGTTGCCGGTGTCCATCGGTCGGGAGTTGTGCCGCCCTTCGAACTCGTAGGCGTAGCGTTGCAAGTGCTTGGGAGACACATGGTGGTCTACGCCATAGATACCCCGGTCGAACGCGGCCCAATGGCTTTCTAGCCCGTTAGTGTGGGCCATCCCTCTGACGTATTCGCCCGTGCTGTGGCTCACCGTTTCGTGATGTCTCGGTATACCACGATAGGCAGCGGCCTCATCAGTGAACACTGTCGCCTCTTCCTCGGTGTGCCGTATCACAAATCCTTGGAGGGACGCCTTGCTGGTGGATTCCACGACTTCAGTAATCACCTGGCCTGTGTCGCGGTCCCTGACGCCTACTACGGCGGTTTCCCCCACAGAGCTTCGCCCGGAGTTCAGACGCTTGCTCTTGTGCTTGTTCTTTTCGAGTCCTCCGATATAGGTCTCATCAGCTTCAACCGGACCAGAGAACAGGGTGCCGACACCATCCCGGTAGGTCTCCCTGATTCGGTGAGCCATGTGCCACGCTGTTTTCTGGCTGATGCCGAGATCACGATGGAGTTTCATGTAGCTGGTGCCTTTCAGCCCTGTTAAGAACAGGTAGACCATGATGGCCCACTTGCGATATCCAATCTTGGAACTGTGCATGACGCTGTTGGTCTTGGCGGAGAAGAACTTCCGGCAGTCCCGGCAGTGAAAGGGCATCACCGGATGGGTAGATTCGGAGACATTAACGCTGCCATAGTGAGCACAGCAGATACCATCGGGCCAGCGGGATTTGATGAACCACTCCCCAGCAGTCTTGTCGTCAGGGAACATCTCGAACAGGTCAATCAGGCTGATTCCTCTCCTCTCGCTCCTGTTGATTGGGCTAGCGCCCCGTGGGCGGCAGGCAGATCTTTGCTTTGATTCACAGCGATGTGACACGTAACCTCCACAAAGCGTTGCCGCCTACATTACCCCGGTAACATCCAGATCAACCGCCCATGAGAACCGCACAGTGTTGTGTCGATTGAAAGACTGAGAACTCCGTCTCGAACCAACACAATGTTGGAAAGTCGATGAGGTCCAGGCCGGTTTGCACCAGCCGGGGGTGGCAGATGAGCACGTCGATGCCCTGTTTGACCTTTTCCTCCACCCAGCTTTCCCGCCGGTCCGGGGCCACCGAGTCCGCCTTGAGCACCGCCACCCGGAAGCCGTGGGTGGTGAGGAACTGCTCCATCCGCTCGGTGATGTCCCGGGTTCCCGTGTGGGTGGCGTATACCAGCACCTTGCGTCCCGCCAAGCGTTCGGCGGCCACCAGGTCCACCAGGGCCTGTTCCTTGGGGTAGAGCTTTTCCTCGGACAGCGGCGGCATCTGTATAAGGATGTTGCCCGTCCGGGGGTCGAAGACCGTCTCGCCCCTGGTGCAGCCGTCGGGGTAGGCCAGCAGGGTTTGCAGGTAGGTGGCCAGCAGCCTTTTGGAACCCTTGGCCAAGGCCGCCGCCAGTGCCTGCCGCAGGGTGTCGAACACGGCGTCGTAGGCCTTTCGCTGGGAGAAGCCGGTGTGGTCCGTCTCCCGGTCCATGTTCGACAGCAGAACCTGCTCTTCGTAGGGCGGCAGCCCCGAGGCCACGTCGGACAGTCGCAGGAAGACCGAGTTGCCGATGAGGTGGAAGAGGGCCGAGGGAGCCAGACCGGGCCGCTCCCTGACCGTCTTGCGGTATCCCTTGCGGCGGCTGTTGCGCCCGTCCTCAAAGGAGTCGCCGTCGTCGGAGTGGCGCACCGTCTCCTCCAGGAAACCGTAGCGCTGTATCCAGCGGCCCTCCTCGGAGCGTCCGAACTCGGCCCGAATGTCCGGCGAGAACCTGTACAGCAGGTGGAAGAGGGTCGAGGAATATCCACCAGTGAGCGTTCCGGTAAGGGTGAGGGACTTGCCGCAGGCGTCGGCCAGCACCCCGGCCGCGATGCCCTGGGCTGAGCCACGGCCCTTGTATTCGTGGACCTCATCACCTATAAGCAGGTCGAAGAATCCCTTCATCCGGTGCTTCACGTAGTCGGCGAGGGGATAGCGCTTGGGGCCCGAGCCGTCGGCCTGCCACAGGGCCGAGCCGCACAGGTCACAGTTCCGCCGCTTTCGGGAGAGTTCGGCGTCGGTCAGGGGCACGCCGTCCTTGTCCACCACCTGGGCGTGGCAGTTGGGGCAGCAGGGCACCCGGAAGGGCTCGCCGGTCTGCTCGTCCCGCACCAACCGTCCCCCGGCAGCGGCCCAGCGCTGCACCACGGCGGGCTTCCAGCGGTAGGACAGCTTGGCCCGTTCCCGGGACATGATGGCGAAGAGGGGCGCGGGACCCACGGAGAGCCGCAGCCGCTCCAGGTCGGTGATGGAGGCAACGATGGCGGCGCGTGCACCGGGCACCGTGTCCTCCACCTCCCGCTTCCACTTGCGGGTGAGGTGCGGCGGGCAGAGGATCAAGACCCGACGGAAACCGGCGGCGTGGGCGGCGGCGGCGCCGATGAAGGTCTTGCCGGTGCCCATCTCGCCTACGACTGTGGTACCCCGGTGAGCTTGCAAGGACAGGGCTGTCCCCTTGATGGCGTCCTCCTGGCCGCCCATGGGGGTGCGCAGCAGCCGGGGCAGCCTGACAGGGGTTTCCGAGGGCCGGTAGAGGGGCGGGTAGGACTCCACCACCCGCTTGGCGATGGCCTCCTTGAAGGTGTCGATGAAACCTGACAGGTTCATGGGTGTTCTCCTTGACTTGAGGGTTGCCGTTGAAAAATGCGAAGGCCCCGCCAGTCGGTGAAACCGGCGGGGCCTTCGTGTCGCGGCTGGTCTGCCAGCCGTCAATTCAGTTGTTGTCGTTTCTGAGTCAGGCGGCGATGTCGGTGATCTCCCCGCCGTCCAGGTCCAGGGCCACCACGGTGGTCCTGAGCCGCTCGCGGTAGACCTCGGTGTTCTCCGTCTCCTCGGCCAGGACCATCTCCTTGGTGGTCCTCCCCTTCACCAGGATGCGCTGCCCATCGGCCTCCAGCACCAGGTTGTCCAGGAAGCCCGCCGCCACCAGCATGGCCAGGTGGCCCCGGCGCAGGGGCATCAGGGGCCGCGTGCGCCGGTCGTCGGCAGGCCACAGGGAGTCCCTGACCTCCTGGCTGGCCCACAGGCCCGCCTTCCGGGCCTCTGCGACGGCGGCTACCGGGTCCACGGTGCGGGTGGCGAAGAGGATGTCCCCGGCAGGAACCACCGGCGGGTCGTAGACCGGGTAGGGACGGTAGGAGAAATCCTCCGGCTCGCCGAAGGCCCATGCCCGCACCTTTTCCTCGGCGTAGGGATCGGGGCTGGGTTCGGACTTGCGCCGTCCGATCAAGACCACTTGGTCGAAGACCTCCCGCTCTGGATTCGGGAAGGCCCAGCAGCGGATGTCCCGGTAGTGGGAGGAGAGGTAGCGGGCAGAGACGGCCAGCCTCTGTTTCGGAACGATGAACAGCAGCAGCCCGCCCTCGGTGAGATACCGCGTGGTGTACGTCAGGAAGGCGTGTTCGGTGCGCTTGTCTTCGGCATCGAAATCATAGGGCGGGTTGAGGAACAGCACGCCGAAGGCATTGTTGGCGATGGTGGTGGCGAAGAGGTCGCAGGCCAGGGCGCGGTCCAGGACCTCCGAAGCCTGCGCTGACCGGTCGCGGTGCAGCTCCACTCCGAAGGTTTCCACCGGCACCGTACTGCGGTCCCGCAGCAGGTCAGCAAACTGGGCCAGGGCGTCCCCGGCCCCGCAGCAAGGGTCCAGGATACGCAGGGTGTCGGCGCTGCGGGAGCGGCCCCGGGCCCCGTAGAGCAGCTGGGCCACCGAGTCGATTACCCTCGGCGGCGTCGGGTAATACCCGCCCTTGGCTTGAGCGGCGAGTCTCATGTCTGTCCTCCTTTACCTGTATGGATTAACGGATTCGATGGGTTACTCTGAACGGGTTGTTTTGGGTTCGCTGGCCGGAGGCGCGGCCGGCGCCAACCGGCAGGGACCGGGCTGGCAGAAGTGGCAACTCCATCGGATGTTTTCGGGGTCGGCCAGCATCTCCATGCTGAGGGCGACGAGGACCACTGCCGCGCCGCATTCGCTGCAGTGATAGGTCTCGCCGGCGTGGAGGTCCTCGTCGGCTTCCTCCACCTGGGCGTACCGCGCCCCACAGGAAGGGCAGGGAAAGTAAAGGGTCTGCGTGTCGGCCATCGTGCTACCTCCCTTCCTTGTGGTTTCCGTTCAGGCTAATCAGGCCCACCACCTCGCCTTTGGCGAGGGTGCGCTGGAAACACAGCACCTGGCAGGTGTCCTTGTCCTTGGCGCACTGGACGCAGAAAACGGTGAGCAGCTCGGCGCGGTTGGCGACGGTGACGCGCTTCACCAGCACCTCCGAGCCGTCCTCCAGCTCGTGGCGGTAGAGTTTTTCGCCGGGGTTGCTCCAGTCCCCCTCCGTCGCGGGCCGGTAGAAATGGGGCTGCCCGCTCGAAGTCAGGTGGTCGGCGGCCCCGTGGGGGCAGAACCGGCAGGTGTCGCCGTCCGGGGAGAAGAGCTGCCAGGCCTTCCAGTTGCGGGCGCGGCGGCGCTTGTTGCCCCGCTTCACCGGGTTCAAGGTCCTATCCATCGTTGCTATCCTCCTTGTCGGTGTCGTTGTTGCGATCGTTGTCGTGGTAGTTGAGCGTCAGCGTCCCCGCCGCCACCGCTGCCGAAAGGTCGGCCTTGAGTTCCTCGCCGTTGGGGTTGCAGGTGTAGGCCAGCAGACCGGCGGATTCCAGGGGGACGATCTCGCCGGTGTCCAGCCCGCGCCGCCAGAGCCAGTCTCGCCAGGAGCGGTGCAGGGGCAGGGAACTGCGCCGGTCCAGGAAGCGGTGGTGCAGCGTTGGCGCGTCGGCCTGGTCCTGGGCCAGCAACAGGAAGTCGTCGCGCTCGAAGCTGAACTCGGCCAGCCGCGTGTAAACGAGCGCATGCCAGCCCCGGCTGGCGGGGAGCCGGACGATGCGGGTGGTCCAGGTGCCGACGGTGTGGTGGGGCACCTGGCACCGCTGGTATCCGCCCGAGAGGGCCATGCCCTCCACACCCCTGATGATGTAGGCCGCGTCGGGAGGCTGCTTGAGCAGGGAGGCCCAGATGGCCTTGAGGGCGGTCTGGGGTCCCACCATGGACAGGAACCAGAGACCCTCGGTGTCCGGGTCCCGGGCATAGGCGTCGGCGGTGGCCGAGTAGCCGCCCGCATTGATAGTGAACAGGTCCTCGCCGTTTACGGCGGGTTGCGTCGGAATCATGGGTTGCCTCCTGTAGGTGAAGGTGTAGGGAGGGGCGCGGAGATCAGGAGTCCCCGCGTGGGGGCCGGCGGCCCAGCGCCGGTCTCGGCCGAGAGGGGTTAGTCGCCGAAGAGCTTGCCTTCCTTGAGGCTGACCCACTTGTCGCCGCCGATGACGATGTGGTCCAGCAGGTCGAAGCCCAGCAGCTTGGCGCCCTCGTAGATGTCCTTGGTGATGGACACGTCGGCGCCGCTGGGCGTGGGATCTCCCGACGGATGGTTGTGGACGATGATGATGCTGGTGGCGCATTCGATGATTGCGTGCCGCAGCACCTCCGCGGGCCTGACCACCGACGAGTTGACGTTGCCGATGTAAATGACCCGCTGGCCCGTCACCTGGTTGCGGGTGTTGAGCAGCAGCACCCGCAGCTGCTCCTGGGCCAGTCCACTCATCTCCGGGGCCAGCAGGTTGTGGACATCTTCCGGGCAGTTGATCTGCGGCCTGTCGGCGGGGCGTTCCGGCTGGAAGGCCACCTGGTAGCGGGCGGCCAGCTCCCCCAGCAGGGTCAGGTTGGAGCGCAACGCCTCCAGCACGGCCTCGCCCTCCGGCGTGGCGGCAGCGACGGGTTCGGATATGGACAGAGGCAGTTCCTCTTGCTTGGCTTGCTTCTTCCTGGGCATGGCTGACTCCTTGAAATCGGTCTGGAAGAGAAAGCGGGGCCGCCCCTGCTGGCAGGGGCGGCCCCGTGTTGCGCCTTGGATGGCGTCAGTGTCCGATTGTCCGGTTAGAAGGGAGAGTCCTCGTCGGCGGATTGGTAATAGGCGCCGGCGTTGGCACCGTTGCCGCCAACGGTGTTGGCGTGGTTGCCGGAATTGCTGTCACCGCCGGAGCCGTTGCCGTTGCGATCCGAGTCCAGGAACACCACGTCCTGTGCGTGAATCTCAGTGCGGTAGCGCCGCTGCCCGTCGTCGCCGGTCCAGGAGTTCTGCGCCAGGCGGCCCGCGACGTAGATCCTCTGCCCCTTCTGCACATACTGCGCGACGGCATCGGCCAACTTGTCCCACACCACGACGGTGTGCCAGTCGGCCTCGGACTCCCCGCCCTTGCGCACCCGGTCGGTGGCCAGGCGCAGCTGGGTGACCGCAGTGCCGTTGGCGGTGTACTTCATCTCGGGATCGGCACCCACGCGCCCCAGCAGTTCCACCCTGTTGATGGTCTTCGCCATGCTTGTTCCTCCGTTGAGTTGTGAGTTGGGGTTGGGGTTGCGGGACCGCATCCGGCAGGGGATCGCAGCCCCGTCTCGCGCTCCGGACAGGGAGCGTCTGGGTTGCCCTAGCTGACCCGCAGGTACTCGGAGACGTTCTCAGTGACGATGCTCGCCCTGGTCTCCGGGTCCAGCAGGGCGTTCAGCCGCTTGTGGTCCACGCTGTACTTGGTGCTCTTGACCATCCCCACGGTCCGGGTCTTCTCACGCCCATCCAGCTTGGCTTTTTCTTTGCCCTGCTGGCTGAGCCAGGAGCGCAGCAGACCCAATGCCCAAGCCTTGTCCTCCTCAATGGCCTTAAGCATGTCCTGGGCGTTCTCGTACTCGTGGAGCGCCGCTTGGGCCTCCTCGTCGCTCACCGGCTCGGTATCCTCGTCTGGTTCCTCCTCCGGTTCAGCCACCGCCGACCCCGGCAGGCAGGTGTTGAGGAAAGGGCAGCGCTGGCACTGCCAGTCGGCGGCGGTAAAGTCCCGCTCCGGCAAGGCCGGGGAGTCCGGCCCGTGCAGCAGGTGGTGGGCGCCCAAAACTCCCAGCCGCTCGCAGGCCCGGTGGAAGGCTTCCGCCACCCGCTCGGCGGGTATCACCTCGAAGTCCCACTGCCGGGAGCCGGTGTCCATGGTGGCGATCACCACTTCCCTGGCCTCACCGAAGGTCCCGTAGGAGTAGAAGGCACCCTGGGCAACTGACTCCGGGTGGCTACGCTCCGCTCCCAGCGTCCGCCAGCGGCGGTAGGCCTCCGGCCCCCGGGTCTTGATCTCGATGACGCCGGGTTCCTCGCCGAATATGGGGACGACGCCTGTGGCGTCTACGTGGCCGGTCACCACCAAGGTGGGGCCGAGGCGCAGGGAGACCATCCGGGGGCTGTCCTTGTCCGTGGCGTCGATGTCCCAACCGGCCCGCCGCATGGCGTTCAGCACCACGGGCTCCAGGGCGTTGCCCGCCTCCAGGACGGTCAACGACTCCTCCGTGCGGGGGTTGGTCACCGGGTAATCGTTGGCCTCGTACCAAAGGGCGCGGCGGCAGTTGCCCGCCGCCGAGGCCCGGATCTCCAGGGTCCCGCCCTCGCCGAAGCGGGCGTTGGGCCGGGAGTAGACGTTGGTCCTGTTCTCGATCATCGTGGTCATTGACTTGCTCCTTTAGTTGAAATGAATAGCGGGGCCGTCTCTGTATCGGGAGACGGCCCCGTGGGTCTGTCGGCCAGATCATTGATTGCGTTCAGTCGGCGGCCAGCTTGAGTTCAGCTTCCTCCGTCTCCGTCTGAGCCTCCATGTGGCCCCTGAGAATCAACGCGATGGCGTCGCCCAGGCCGCGCACGTAGACCGTGCTGCCGTCCTCCATCACGTTGGGCCAGGGCTGCATCTCGCTTATGCCCTGGCACTGGTCCACGATTTCGTCCATAGGCGTACCCCGCCGCAGGTGCAGGGATACCAGACGGCAGGCCAGCTCGGTTACTCCGTTCTGGAGGCTGCCGGCCTTGCCCAGGGAGCCAAATACTTCGAAGGGGTTGCCGTCATAGTCCAGGCAGATGGTGACGTAGAGGTTGCCCAGCTCCGTCGCCAGCTTGGTGGTGACGCTGGGCAGGCTGCGTGGTCTGGGACGCGTCGTCGTGGCGATCATTACGCACCCCCCTTGCTCCGCAGGTAGGGCAGCGCGGGGGCGTAGCGATCGAAGCAGCCCGCCACCTTGATGGCGAACTCCCTATCCTCGTCGTCGCCAATGCCCAGCAGTGTCCTGGCGATGGGCTCCTCGCAGTCCTCTTCCGCGAAGGTCGCGTTGAGGAACGTGTCCCTCACCACGTCGGGGAGTTCCTCCCACCGCTCCCGGCTCAGCTTGAGGCCGCCGTGCCCGGCGGTGGAGACCCGCCAGATTCCCTCGGCCAGTTCGGTAATGTCCTGGGGGCAGCCCCAGGGGGTGTGCATCCTGGTACCGGTCATTGCTTTTCCTCCTGGTCCGGTAAATGAGAATCTGGGCCGCCCCGCTGTGGAGACAGCCCCGTTGCCTGGTTGGTGGTCTCGTGCTGCGGCTACTGTTCAGCGGTTCCGCCCTGGCCTTCGCCGTCCTGCCGCTGCTGCACCTTGCGTGCGGCGCGCTCGACAAGGGGCGTGAGCTCAGAGGCGGGCAGATCGTCCAGGTCCTTGCCCGTCTGGCCCCGCACTGCCTGCCGCACCCGTTCCTCGTCGAAGCCCTGGCTGACCCCCAGGTCCAGCAGCGTCTTGCGCAGGGCCGGGGCCAACGTCTCGCCGGCGCCGCCTCCCGGCTGGCCCGCAACGTCGCCGTAGAGGGAGTTGCCGAACTGGGCGCCGAAGGTCCGGAGCGCCCGCTTGAGCGCGTCGGTGACCGCGCCCTTGAACGCCGTCTCATGGCCCTCCACCGTCTCATCGGCCACCGGCTGGAAGCCCACATCGGTGCGGCCCGGAGCGCCGGGGACGGTGACCTTCACCGTGGCGGAGTAGGCCCGGATGCGCTTGACCTCTCCGGTCTGGGCGTTCACCTGGTCCAGGTCCCGGAGCACCACGTCGCCCACCACCTCGTGGCCCCAGCCGCCGTGGCCGAATATCCGGTTGGCCTGGTCGATGACGGTGCGGCCCTCCAGGTAGGAGAGGCTGCGATTGCCCCGGCCCCTGCGCTGGGATACCAGGCTGGCGTCCAGGGGCTGGGACAGCTTGTCGGTGACGCTGGCGGGCAGAGAGTCCCAAAGAAGGTCGTGGACGGGGATGGACTCGGCTCCGTGGTGCCCGTTGCCGTTCTTGGCGACGCCGTTGGCGGGGATCTGGCCGTTGCGCCGGTGGCCGTTGGAGTTGCCGTTGCCATTCACGTCGACGTCGACGTGGCCGTTGGGGCTGTGGCCGTTCCTGTGGTGGTTGCCGTTGCCGTTCTCGTTGGACATGACACTGCTCCTTATCGGTTGTGTTGTGAGTTGCCGGAGACGCGGATTGCCCTAAGGCACAGCCGCAAGCGGGGCGAGACCCCGTCGGGAAATGGGCATAGGCGGCCCAGGGAAATGAGTTAGGGAGTGGGTGGAAAAGGAAAGGCCCGCCGGGGACGACGGGCCGGTAGAGGAGAGGTCTGGGATGGCAGTTGACTAGCGGGCGTTTTGGGCTGCTTGAACGAGCAGGCGGTTGAAAAGCATTGGGCCGTGGGGCAGCTTGGCCAGTTCGCTCACGTCGGAAACGCCCCAGGGCAGGTTTACCACGGCGGCGCGGCGACCCAGCAGGTCCTTGAGGCCCTGAGCCGCCTCCCGGCCCGCTACGTCGTTGTCGAAAGCCAGGAAGACGCGGTAGCAGCCCCGGAGGGCCGCCGCCACCTTGTCCATTCCCTGAGTGCCCAGGGCGGCGCAGGCGGAGTAGCCCCAACTCGCCAGAGTCAGGTAGTCAAAGACCCCTTCCGTAACAATGATGTAAGGACGCGCGGGTTCAAGGGCCGCCAGGCCCAGCAACGGCTTGGGGCCGGGCATGGCCTGAAAACGGGGCTTGGCCGCTGGGTCAACCGCCCGCCCGGTGAGCCACCGGACACGGCCCGCGACCATGTCGGGAACAGTGATCATCCCCGCGAACCGCTCCCTTCCCTGCTCCAGGAACAACCCCGAGTCCCGCTGCCGGTCCAAGTTGAAACCGAGCAAGTCGAGGTACTGCCGCAGCCCGCTGCCCTCCGCGTATCCCAGACCCAGCCGCATAGCGGCGTCGACGCCGATGCCTCGCGAGGCCAGGTATGCCTTGGCCACCGGGCTGCGCCGAAATTGAATGGCGTAGAACCGCACCGCCGCCGTCAGCAGCGACGAATCCCTGGGAGGAATCTCGGGCGCAGCGGGTTGGCGGGCTGCCGCCGGACGAACCGCAGCGGTTGTCGCCGGCGGGGAACCGTTGTCCAGACGTCGGATGGCCTCGGGCAGTGTCAGACCCTCCATGCGGCCCACGAAATCCAACACGTCGCCGCCGGCGCTGCAGCCGAAACAGTAGAATCTCTCGGTGTCGGAGTACACTGTGAAACTGCCCTCCGTTTCCTCGTGAAAGGGGCAGACTCCCTGCCGGACGCGCCCTTTGCCGCGCAGGGCAATGCCTGCGGCCTCCACCGCGTCGCCCAGGGGGTGGCGAGCCTTGAGTTCCGCGATCTCCACGGTGGCGTGAACTGCGACCATCACGTACCCCCATTCACCAGCGGTTTCAACCCCCGCAGGCTGCGCCGGGAGACCGTCTTGCCCACCGGCCAGCGCATCCCGAGGGACGCTACCGCTTCCAGGCTGCCGTCAATCCGTTCCACCAACACCGCCGCCCTGCCCGTGGCGGGGCTGTAGAGTGCCGCGTTGTCATCCGCGAACCGGCGCCGGGTGATGTCCAGCCACTCACCGTAGAGCCAACGCAGTTGGGTTTCAGCGACGCCAGTTGCGTCCGCTTCCGCCAGCATCGCCAGCGCCCCGTCCAGGTCCCCGGTCTGCCTGAGACGCCGGGCCCCGTGGACTGCCTTGACCAAGCCGGACGCCGGTACTCCCTGCTCCGGTTCGTCCCGGAAAAGGGTCGCCAGCAGCCGGTCTACCAGTTCCTCCAACCGGCCCGTAGGGGCAGGAGATTCCAGGGTAATCGTTGTCATGGCGTTCCTCCTTGTGCTTGCTGATTTGCCGCTTGTTGCTGGGCCGGTTGCTGTGTATGGCACCTGCACCGGCGATTGGCCTGCCGCGCCTGCCGCGTCTCGTTGGCCAGCATGATCCGACGCACCACCAGGGCGACAATGCCTAGGCCAACCATGTTGAGAAAGAACGCCCCGCCGCCGGCCCCGGTCAGCAACGGCCCAGCGATGAGCAAGGCCGCCGCCGCCGCGATCGACGCCCTCGGATGCCGCTTGATGAACTCCACGACCTTGACCGCGAAATCCCTGACCTGGATAAACCTCTCTGCGATGTTCATACGCACCTCCTTAAAATGGTGAATCACGTTGGGAAAAAAGACCGCTACGACGACGGGCGCACTCCGCCCCGGGTCGGACGCCGCAACGGGAAACGCTGGTCTGGGGATTGGAAAGAGACGCAGCTACGCCAGAGTTTGGCCCGGCGCCAACGCCGAGCCTGGGAGCTGCTGCAAGGGGAAAGTGGGGGAAACGACGAGGAACGCGGTCCCGTCAGGGGCAACCGCGTTGCAACAGTAAGCGGCCGGTCCGCGACTGCGTTGTCGCCGGCCGGAGCATGTGAATCCCACGGCGCCGCCACCGGTTTTCAACAGCTGCGCCGCAGTCGTGCGGATGCGGCCGGAGCGTGTGCCGTCTCCAACCGCAGCGTGAGGAATGCGAGGCGACTCAGGCGCTCCGCAGGTGAGACCTTGGGTTAGGGGAGTCCGGAATACCGTCCTGGGTCTAGCCGCCACCTCCTGTCAGTTTGATTTCCGTGAATCCGAAACCCGCCGTGGAAAATAAATCCGGGACGCCGTTCTAGGTCTGGTTGCCACCTCCGTGTTTCAGTCCGTGGAGTGGAGTGGGATGCGACCTGGTGATGATGTACCGGATGAGACGCACCGCGCGCCATCTTGGATAGGAGTTCACCGGCTGCGGGCAGAGTGTCAATCACTCCGACCTACAGCAATTCCCTCGTGGGCGCTCCGAGGAGAAAAGACTCGATCCTCACGGAGCAGGCCCGGGCGAGCAGGGATCACGCCCCCAGGTTTCTAGGCAGTGGAAACGCTGGAAAAGCCAGACAACGCATTCAGTATCCGGCGCCGTCCGGCGCGCGGCAAGGGTCTTGGGACGGTTTCGGCGACATCGTTCGCAAAGGGATTGCAGGAAACGGGCAACAACAGGGCGAGAATCCGGCAACCCGTCTGAACCAGGCTTTTCCGGCGCCGATGGCCTACCGCCGCCACCGCAGCAGGACCGGTCCCAGCCTGGTCCCAGCCGCCCTCAGCCAGCGCTGCGGACTCAGCGCCCGCCACAACTGGGACAGCAGCTCCAGCCTGGCCCGCCGTCGGCGAAAGCCGTGGAGCGCCCTCAGCCGCCAGTTCAGCTGCGCACCCCGGTCCAGGCCCCGCAGCGGCTCCGTCTCCGGCGGCAGTGTCAGCCCGTGCTCCTCCAGCATGGCCACCTCCAGCTCCAGGATCCGCGCCCGCGTGGACACCCAGCCCAGTCCCCTGCCTCGCGGGGGATGGCCGTCCCACAGCTCCCGCCACTCACTGACCAGCGGCCATGCTTTGCCGAACACCTCCTCGTCGTCCTCGGCAGATTCCACGGTCACCAGATCTGGGAAACGTCGGCTCGACTCGGACACCGCAACGGGCGCCGGATGGGGTAACCCGCTGCCGCCTGCGCCCCTGACTGCCCCCAGGGCCAGCCGTTGCTCCAGCCGCCGCATTCCCTGCGCGTGGGTCTGCCCCAGGGCCTCCATGCCCTCCCTGAGTTCAGACTCCAGCCCGGCCACCTGGGTTTTCAGACCGCCGAACTGCTCCGTCATCTCTCCCAGCGCATCCTCCAACTCGTCCCTGGCGCCGCCGTCCCTCTCCACCAGCATCCTCTCCACCTCGTTCCTCACCCGCCGCGACATCCCCTCCCTAACGCTGGCGGTCACTGTCCTGGGGTCCACGCCCAGCACCCGGGCCGCGCCCTTGTACCCCCGCGTCCGCACCAGCTGCCGAAACAGGGCCGTGAGCCGCAGCTCGTAGACGTCCTCCACCACCTGACCCGCCGCCTCGGCAAAGGCGGCAGAGCGTGCCGGTCCGTCATCCGCCGCGTCGTCGGACACCGCACCCGCTCCACCAGGGTCGCCAGCCGTGCCTCGATCCGCACCGCCGTCGTCGCCGTCGCCAACGCTGCCGGGCGCAGTGCCGGGGCTGGCCACCGTCCCGCTCTCGTCCTGACTCATGCTCATCGCCTCCCGTGCCAATTGCACTTTTCCGATAGGGGCTGTGTTCGCCGGCGCGGGTCTCCCTGTCCTGCAAAATGCACCGCTCCAGAGGGACCGATGCATGCCTCGACCGGAACCGGCACTGGACTCAGGGTGTTTGCAAACGAGCCGCTGAAATGGGCGTCCTGCCCCCATTTCAGCTACGAGTCTCACTCCTGGCACCGGCCAAACCCAAGTCCGGATTCCTGTACACGTCCATAACACCACATCCGGTGCTGGAAATCCCACGCCTTGAAAGGGGGGGTGCGCACGCCCCCCCTTTCAAGGCATTACCTCCGGCCCAACCCGCCGCCAGACTTGGTTGTCGAACATCAGGTCTCAAAACTCACCGGAAGGAGGCAACCATGTTCCAGCGATTAATTCCAACCTCGGCTCGGGTCCGGCGGCTGACGCTGCTCCTGGCGGCGTTGTTGCTGGCGGCCATTCCAGCCCTACCCGCCGGCGGCGTCGCCCTGGCCCAGACCCCGTCCGACCAGCCCCCGGTCTTCGTCAACGAGGACCTGCAGGTCGTCGAGCGAAAGGACGACGGCCGATTCATCGCCCGTCCCGTCTTCAGCCGCCCCGTAGACGTCCTGTTCTACGCCGTAAGGCACCCCGACAGCGGCGACTGGCTCACCGCCACCTACCGCGTCCAGGGCGGAGACAAAGAGCTCACAGACGGCTGGGAGTACACCATCGAGTACCCCGCACTGGACGGGCAGCCCACTCTCGACCCCGACCAGTCCTACCTGCTGGCCCTCTTGGTCAAGAACCCCGGCGGCGGCGACCCCTGGCCCTACTACGCCCTGGTGCCGGAGCACCAGTCGGGCAAGCTGTGGGACAGGGTGCTCCAGTCCCTGGAGCCCGACCGCTGGGGTAGGGCCATGGCCCGCTGGGCCATCGAGGGGGTCCACGGCGCCCTCTGCGGCGTGGTGGAGCAGGCCACCGGCTCCGACTCCAGCAACTGCCGGGGAGGGTAGCGCTAATGGGCGACATCCTCACCGGCACCCCAGCAGAGCTCACCTACGCCCATGAATCGGTCAGGCTGGCCTGGACCGTGGTCTGGGCCGTGGCCTCCGGCGCCCTGGTGATGATCCTGGGCTGGATGGGACTCAGCTTCATCGTCCAGGAGCACCTGGGACGCCACCAGTCCGGCTGGCGTGAGATGGTGCCCCGTTTGGTGCTGGGGCTGGCCGCCGCCGCGTCGTCCCTCTGGTGGTGCGCCCTGGTCATCGACGTGGCCGACGCCGTTTCCGGTTTCATCACCGTGTCCCTGGGCGTAACCGCCGGGGACCTGCTGCGCGCGTCCCTTGACACGATGCTGAGAGCCGTGGCCTCGGGCGGCGTGGGACTGGTGCTGCTCCTGGCCCTGATCTACCTGGTCTACGGGTTCTTCGTCCTCTACCTGCTGGTGCAGATGATCCTGCGCCTGGCGCTGATCGACATCCTGATCGCCCTGGCGCCCATAGCGTTAGGGCTGTGGATCCTGCCTCACACGGCGGGCTGGGGACGCTACTGGCTGAAGCTGTTCATGACCACGGTGTTCCAGCAGGCGGTGCAGATCATCGCCCTGGCCCTGGGCTTCGGGTTTCTCAGCGACCTGGCTCCCATAGCGGTCTTCGAGCCGGCCCAGGACCTGATCTGGAAGCTGCTGATGTCCCTGGCCTTCGTCTACCTGGCCACCCGCATCCCCTCGATGTTGGGAAACCACGGCACCTTCGACGCCTGGCTGCACACCCTGTACTTCGGGATGTCCCTGCCCAGCGCTCTGATGCGCTCGGGACGGGCCCTGGCGGTGCTGGGTGGGGCCGGACCGGTTGGGGCTGCCGCTGCGGTGGCAACAGGCGCGGCAACGGCGGCGGCCGGAACCGCCAACTCGGCGGCGCAGACCGCCACCCCCGCCGCCCAAGCGGGTCCCACACCCAGGAGCCAGGGGCCCTGACCGCAACGGCGCTGCATCACTGAGAGGGGTGAATGCCATGTGCAAGTAGAGAGCAAGGACTTACACGCAACGTTAATTGATAGACACAACGAAACGGAAAGCGTACAGGAGGACTGCCATATGGGAGACCTGACACAGACCATATCCAACCTGGTGGGCATCCTGCTGGGTCTGGTGGGTGTCGTGGGCGTCGGCTACTTCATTTACGGGGCCTACCTCTACCTCACCGCCTCCGGCGCCCCCAACCAGATGGAGCGCGGCAAGAGCGCAATGATGACCGCTTTGGCCGGAATTGTGCTGGCGATGGTGGCCTACGGCGTGGTGGAACTGGTGATGAACGCCGTTGTTGGCAACACCGTGGACCCCAGCGTGCCCGACCCCACACCGCCGCCAACCAAGGGCTCGGGGTAAAGGAGGTACGGAATGAGAGAGCACGAGGTACCGACCCACGTGCAGGCCGAAGACCGGGTGCTGCTGTGGCTCACCTTCCCCCAGATCGTGGCGGTGGTGGCGGTGTGCGCCGTGTCCTACGGCGCCTACCGTTACTTTCCCGTCGGCCCCGCCGAGTTCCGGCTGGGTGTGGCCGTCCTGCTGGGGATCTTCGGCATTGCAATGACTGTGGGCAGGGTGGGAGGCCGGGGACTGCCCCTCGTGGCCGCCGACCTGCTGAAATTCAATCTGGGCGCCCGGCGCTACGCCGGGTCCGTATCGGAGCTGGTGCGCTCCGAGGTCCCCGCTCCCGAACCGGCGGTGCCCAGGCCCAACCCGTTCCTGCAGGCGGTGAAGGGAGCGAGCCAGGTTGTACCCGGACTGGCAAGGGCGGGAGCGTCGCGCATCCGCCCTGCGCGTCCAGCGGAACAGGTTCAATCCGAGACCTCCGATCCGGCGGATGTCGGACACGACCCGCTGCGGTTGCTGATAAGGAAAGCGCTGTCGGGCGCAGGCCGGGCGGTCAAGGCTGCGCGGCCCAAGTCCCCTGCCCTACTCGATAGGCAGAGTACCGAGGTCCCGATTCCGCCCCAATCCAAACTCCAGCCTCATCGGCTGCTGATAAGGAAAGCGCTGTCGGGCGCAGGCCGGGCGGTCAAGGCGGCGCGGCGCAGAGGCCGTCCCCCATTCCGCGCCCACGTCTGGTTCGGCAAGCGCCGCAGCCGCGGGGACGGCGACAAGGGAAAGACTTCCAGGACCAGGGAAAGTCGGGGCCGTAGATCGCGTCGCCTGCCCATGGCCCTGGCCGCATTTGCGCTAACCGTTCTGGCGATCCCTGCCGTGGCCCTGGCCGACGGCCCCTGGTCCGACGATGCCTGGCGGCTGGAGGAGATCGGGTATCCGCCTCCCGAGCCTGTGTCGGGTCGCAGGCTCTACCTGGAGGAAATCACCGTGACCGGCACCCTGGCCATGGTCACCGTCAGGGCCGCCACGGAACTCAGGCTGGACGTCCGGTCCTACGGCGGCGACAGCGGCCGGGTGCTGACCTTCTTCGTCCACGACATCCTGGAGCAGGGAGAGACCGAGAGTTTCGGCCTCTCCCTGGACGGACCAATCCCGTCCTTCACCCTCGCCTGGCAGGACGGGCTGGGCCAGACCGGGGCGCTGGCCCTCAAGGGAAACCAGCTGCCCCACCCAATGCCGGCGGCTGACGGCCGTGCCTGCTCGCTGCGGCTGGACACCCTGGGCTGGACGCCCGGCACTCTGACCGGTGTCATCGTGTCGGAGTGCGCCGGGGAATCGGAGGAGCAGGTCGAGGTGGCGATGGCCGCCGGACACCACAGTCAGTCGGTGGACGCGGCGCTGCCCGCAACGGTTACCGGCGTATCCGGCACCGTCAGCGTGAGCGCTGGCGTCGCCAGCACCACTGCCACGTTCGTTCAGGACGGCGAGACAACTTTCAGTCTGCCCGTGGCCGCAGGAGAGACGGTCCACGAGATTGCGATGGCGGCGGCGCTCTCGGCGTCCCTGTCGGTGCCGCTGCCTCCCCTGGTGCAGCTCAACCATCACCCTCACCGGGTCGAGCAGCGCGCCGAGACGGTCAGCCTGCTGCGCCCCGGCGTGAGCCGCTACGTCAGCAGAACCGTGTCCGTGGCCCTGCCCCCCGACGGGCAGGTGGTGAACTACACCATCGGCGCCACCCTGTCCGTCCCCAGCGAGACGGTGCAGCAGGACGTGACCCTTGACATCGACCATCCCGAGCACGTCCGGGCCGAGGTGGTACAGCGGGACGCCCTCGCCAAGACCACCAGCGAGACCGTCGTGATGTCCACCACCCTGGCGGCCGATGTCGCGTACGCGGCCTTGGCGCTCCCGGACCCCACTCCGACTCCCGAGCCGGTTATACACCGGCCCCTGAGCGATGACGAGACAAGGGAACTGTTCAACCGGTCAGACCGGCGGGAGTTTCCCTGATGCGCCGCGCCTTACAGCTCCTGATATTGGCCTGCCTGGCCGCGTCCCTCACGGCCGCGACGCCGGAGGAGAAAGCGGCAGCGGCGTCGATGATGCTTGCGTCCTTTGACGCCGTGCTCACCGCCATGGCCGCAGTGGCCGCCGGACTGTGCTTTTTCGCCATCGTCTGGGCCGGTTTCGTGCTGATGGCCGAGGGAGCCGAGGGCGAGGGCCGGGGCCGCGCCAGGAACGCCGTGCTGATGGCCGTGGTCGGCCTGGTGGTGGTGCTGCTGGCCAAGACCATAACCCTGCTGCTGGTGGGCGGGATCATTCCCAGCCTGTAACAGTAAAGGAGACACACATAATGAAACTGAAACTGCCAGATTTGGCAAAGCTGCCGGGCCGCGCCGGAAACGGCCAATCCGGCGAGACCAACGACGCGGAGACTGTGGAGGTCAAGCCTCCGGCCCCGCTGCCGCTGTTTTTCATGCTGTCCCACCTGGAGGAGGACGGGCCGGTGCGCCTGGACGGGGTAAAACTGGCGGTGCTGGAGGTGATGGGGCTGGAGCTGGACGAGCCCAAGCTGGGGGCCTTCGCCGGCTCCCTCAACGCCGTGGACTTCCCGGTGCAACTGCTGGTAAGGCAGCACCCGCCGGTGATGCAAGCCCTCCGCAACAACCTGATGACGTCCCAGCCCAAGGACCTGCCACAGCAGACCAGGGACGCCGCGGACAGCCTGGGCAGGCTGCTGACCACGCTGGAATCAAGGGAAGGCATACTGGACCGGCGCTTCTACGCCGTCTGCGAGCACACCCGCGCCGACGAGTTGCGCGGCCTGCTGCTGCGGGCCGGTCTCGGCGTATTTCCTCTGAACGGCCAGGCACTGCGCTTGCTTCTATTGGCCTCGGCCCTTGGCGGATCGCCCAACGAGAGGGACGAGGACACCGAGCTGGATATCGAGGTAAACCGGCGCGACATCCGCATCGGCAACCACCTGGTTCGCTCATTGCACCTGGGCAAGTGGCCTCGCTCCCTGGCCCCCGGGTTTTTGCAGGGACTGATGGCCGCCGGGGCACCCATGGACCTGTCGGTGCACTTGGGCGCGATACCGGCGGAGCAGGCAGCCCGCACTCTGGAGTGGCAGAAGGTCCGCTTCGAGTCGGCACAGTCCCTTTCCTTCAAGCGGGGCCGCAGCATGTCATCCGAGGCGGAGATCGCCCTGGAGGACGTGAGCCGCCTGCGCGACGAGGTGCAGCGGGGGCGGGAACGCCTCTTCCACGCCTCCCTGTCGGTGACGCTGCACGCCGACAATGCCGACACGCTAAAGCAATTGACCCAGAAGGCCCGGGCTCACTTCGCCGCCACGCTGGGCAAGCTGGACAGCCTGGCCTTCCGGCAGCGGGAGGGGCTGCTTTCGACATTGCCTCTGGGCCTAAACGCAGTGGCGGTGTGGCGGACCCTAGATACGTCGTCACTGGCGAGGCTGTTCCCATTCTCGCCACCGGACCTGGACACCCGCAGCGGCACGCTCTACGGAATCGACCTGCGGGCCTGCGCCCCCATCGTCTACGACCCCTTCGACGGAACGCATCTCAACGCCAACACCGCCGTATTAGCACGCTCCGGCAGCGGCAAGAGTTTCGCCACCAAGCTGGGGGTGTTGCGTGGGCTGTGCCGTGGAGTGCGGGCCTACATCATCGACCCCGAGGGCGAGTACACCGACATGGCTCGCGCCGCCGGCGGCCGCGTCCTGTCGCCGGGCGTCCCCGGCCAGGGCATGAACCCCTTTGTCATCGACCGGGGCGATTCCGAGGAACTGCTGCAGCGCATCGGCAGCCTGCGGCGGTTGATCGAGGTGATGGTGGGGGAAAGGCTGTCCGCCGAGCGGCGCTCATCCCTGGACCACGCCTTGGCCGGCTACTACTCCGAGAGGCGGGAGCGCACCGGGTTCCGCGATTTCTACGCCTACCTGGAAGGGGAGACCCCGGAGATCGCCCACCTGCTGCGGCCCTTCGCCACCGGCAGCCTGCGGGACCTGCTCTCCGATGAGGGCGACGACCTGCTGGCCCGCGAGGCCCTGGTGACGGTGTTCGACCTGCACCTGCTTGAACCGGAACTCAGACCAGCGGCAGCGATGGTCTGCACCGAGACGGTGTGGGCTGCAGCGGCCCAGGACCCCCGGCCTCGCCTGCTGGTGGTGGACGAGGTGTGGAGCATCATGCAGCACCCCGAGGGCGCGGCATTCATGGTCTCGATGGCCAAGCGCGCACGCAAGCACCGGCTGGGCCTCCAGTTCATCACCCAGGACGTGCAGGACCTGCTCTCCGAGGACTCCTCCCGCGCCATCACCGGCCACAGCGGACGCGCCCTATTGCAGAATGCCGCATTCAAGCTGCTGCTCCAGCAGGACGCCGCCGCAGTCAGCACCGTGGGCGATGCCTTCGACCTGCCCGAGGAACTGCAACGCTGGCTGCTGTCCTGCCCGCGCGGAGATGGGCTGCTCCTGGCAAGGGGCAACCGCTTTCCAGTCCGCATCGAGGCTACCCCCGAGGAGACGGCGGTGATCGAGTGGCGGCCTGGTCCCAGGCACTGAACAAGACCGATTCCAACAGACAGAGGCAACTCGTATGAATTTCTACGTCAAGAAAACGCTGTTCGGCGACCGGCCGAACATGCGCCCCCCGGTGCTGCTGGCGGTGACGCCGCCGCGCACCGGCGAGCGGACCCTGCTGGGGGTGGAAAACCTGCTGCAGTCCATCGCTGTACCCGAACCCTTCTCCCTGGAGCTGGCCGGCGACGCCGACGGCGTGGACCTGCTGGCCCGCTGCCACGACGACCAGGTGGTGAGGCAGCAAATCGCCGCCCACTACCCCCAGGCCCGCATCCGGCAGGTGCCGGTGGACGAGGACCCTATGGTCGTCCACGGCGGCGAGCAGGCCTGGGGCATGACCCTCCGGGCCGACGGCCCGGAGTACGTGCCCCTGCGTACCTTCCGCGACGACGACCTCCTGGACCCGGGCTCGGACCCCCTGTTGGCCGTCATCGGCTCCCTGTCGGCCCTGCGCCCCGGCGAGCGCGTCCTGTCCCGCCTGCTGCTGCGGTCCCTGGGCCCCGACTGGTCCCAGGCCCACCAGGTTAGGGCCCACAAGCGGGCCGTGCCGGAGAACCGCGAGCCGTCCTACACCTATCAGACCAAGCCCCTGCAGCTGGACGGCGTGACCATGGCCGTCCTGGGAGCGGGGGCGCTGGCGGCGCTCAAAGGCTACCTGTGGGTGCAGGACGGCGAGTACCTGAAAGCGTCCCTGCTGGCAGCTGGTTCAGTCCTCGGTCTGACAGTGGCGGGATGGGCCTGGTGGCGCTGGAAGCAGGCCCGCAGGCGGGTCTACGATCCACTGTTGATCAAGGAGAAGGTGGGGCGCATCGCCTTCGATGCCGAGATGGAGGTCATCACCGTCCTGCCCGACAGCGCCGGGCCCGAGCGGGCCAGGGAGATACTGGAGGCGGTGGCCACCGCCTATCGCCACTACGACCACCCCGCCGGGGCCAGGTTCAAGGTGAGCAAAATTCAACCTCTGGTGCCCATCACCAACCTCCATCCCTCCAGCACCGGTCTCTTCGGCAGGCGCAGCGTCCTGGGACTCCGGGAAGCGGCGGCCCTGTGGCACCCGCCCGGCGAAAGAGATGAAACGCCCCTGCTGGAGCGCTCCGGCTCCCGGGCCCTGCTGCCCTCGGCCCGAGGCGTGAAAGGCGGCGCGCCGGTGGGCCAGACCACCACGGGGAGTCCCAGGGAGATACGCTTCCCCGAGGACCTGCTGCGCCGCCATCACCTCTACCTGGCCCGCACCCGCATGGGCAAGTCCACCCTGATGCAACACGTCGTCGCCCACAAGCTGCGGGAAAAGGCGGCTGGCCGGGACACCGACGCCATCGTCGTGGTGGACCCCCACGCCGACCTGGTGGCCGGCCTGCTGGAGCAGGTGCCCGAATCCCTGGCGGACCGGGTGAGGCTCATCGACCTGGCCGAGGCATGGGGCGCCCCCGGCATAAACCTGCTGGACACCCGAATATTCTCCGACAGGGACCGCACCGCCGACTCGGTGGTCCGGGTGATGCACGGCTTGTGGGAGCAGTGGGGTCCCCGGATGCAGTCCATCCTGGAGCACGCCGTGAAGAGCCTCCACGAGGCCAACGAGCAGATGGAGGCCGACCGGCAGTACACCATCCTGGACGGGCTGCCCCTGCTGGCCGATCCCAGGTTCCGGCGAGAGGTGCTGGCCAAGGTCAACGACCCCTACCTGCTGCGGTTCTGGGCCAGGGACTTCCTGAGCTGGAGCCGGGAGCGGCGCGGCGAGGCCATCGCCCCGGTGCAGACCCGCCTGGCCTACTACGCCTCCTCCAAGAAGGCCCGGGCAATCCTGGGCCAGTCCCGTTCCACCATCGACATCCGCCGGACCATCCTGGAAGGCGGCATTCTCTTCGTTTCCACCGCCCAGGGCAGCGTGGGGAGAGACGTGGCCGCCCTGGTGGGGGCCTCGTTGCTCAACTTGGTGGACTCGGTGATCCGGGAGCAGGAGAGCCTCCAACTGGCGCAGCGACGGGGAGCGCTGGTCGTCGTCGACGAGATGCAGTCCATGCCCGGCGTCGATTACGAGTCCATGCTGTCGGAGCTGGGCAAGTACGGCGCCAGTTTCATCCTCGCCACCCAGAGCCTGGCCAAGCTGGACGACCTCTCTCCCACCATGCGGGACACCATCCTGGCCAACGTGGGCTGTCTGTCCGTCTTCCAGGTGGCGGGCAGCGACGCCCGGCAGATGGTGTGGGAGCTGGGCCGGGACCGTGTGTCAGAGGAGGACATCGTTTCCTTGGACGTACACCACTGCTACGTTCGGGCCACCGTGGGTGTCGAACGGATGCCCGCCTTTTCCATGGCGGTGCTGAAACCCGAGTCCGGCGATCCGGTCATAGCAGACCGCATACGCGCCGACGCCTCGGCCTACCTGCGGCCCAACGACGCGGGCGACGCCGAGGGACGGCGGCAGGTGGGCGAGTACCGCCGGCTGCTGGCTGATCGGCGGCAAAACGCCGGAACCGGGACGCCGAAAGAGAACAGGGCGTCGCCGGCGCCCTCCGGTGACGCCGACGTCGGGGAATCCAACGAGGTCAGAGAGTACCGCCGGCTCTTGGCCCAGCAGGAGGACGGGTAATGATACCGGCAGGTTGCGAGCTGGATATACTCCGCCGCTTGGCGGAAATGCCCTTCTTGGACCGGCTGGAACTGGTGGCCCTCTGCCGCCGGTCCCGCAGCGCCGTTTACGGCAGCATGGACCGGTTGGCGGAGCGGGGAATGGTCCAGGCCATCCTCCACGCCTCGGAGTTGTCCCGTCCCAGCCGCCGCTACTGCCTCACTGCCTCCGGGCTGGTACGGCTGGCTGATCTGGAGGGTATTTCCCTGGACGATCTGCTGTCCAGCCGTCCCGTCTCCGGTCGCTGGCAGCGGGTATTGCTGGAGCGGCTGGACGCCCTGGCCGTTACCTACCGCACCGTGGCTTCGTTTCCCCCGGCTGAACGTTCCCTGCGCTTCCGATGGCACAGGTCGGGCGCCCTGGACGCCGGCATCACACTGCCCGGCGGGCAAACCCTGGCCGTGGTCCGCATGGGGAACGCCGCCGACCGTACCGCCTTTGCCAAGCGCCTGTGGCGGCTGTCCCAGGAGGCGCGCCCCGGCGCCGTGCTGCTGCTGGCACCCGATGAGGTGCGGCTGCGCCAGGTGAGCCGGATGCTGGACAATCTGCCTCTGCTTGGTTTCATCACCTTGGAAAGCGACGCGGCCCGCGCCGACACTGGATCGCTCATTTGGCGGGGCCCCGCTTATCCCCTACCCCTGTCCCTGGAGGAGGTGCTGGCCTGCGTGCCTGATGGCGGAGAACTGCCCGGCGTGAGTACGGCCCAGCGGGAATCTGCCCCGGACGACCTGCGGCTGGACCTGCCGGACGGGGATGTACCCAGGCACCTGCTGCCCGTGCTGCTTAAGCCCGCCGAGAAGCGACTGCTGGACCTGCTCCACGACTGGCCCTGGCTCACTCCGGCCCACGTGGGCCAACTGCTGGGGGTGAATCACTCCCGGGTCTACCAGGTATCGGAACGCCTGAAATCGCTGGGCCTGGCGTTGGCGGTGAGGGCTGGAGACCAGCGCTGCCTGGTCCTCTCCGACTCCGGGTTGGCATTCCTGGCCCGCAGGGACCGCGCCGCCGTGGGCGTTGCCCACCGGCGGTGGAGCACTGCGCCCTTGGACCCCGGGGCCAGCTTGGACTGGCGCAACGTCCGCGGTTCCCGCAGCCGCCAGTTGCTGCGCAACCCGGAACACACCCAGGCGGTCCACTGGTTCCTGGCCGAGATCGCCAGCCAGTCGCGCCGCCTGGGCTACCGGCTGGCCCGGTTCGATCCGCCTCGCAGGGCAGCCCGGTTCTTTCGTTACAACGACCGGCTGCACTCGGTGCGCCCCGACGCTTTCGGCGTGGTGGAGTGGGATGGAATGCAGCGCCCCTTTTTCCTGGAATGGGAGCGCCGGGCGGTGCGCCCCACCACCATGGCAGCACGCATCGCTCCCTACCTGCGCTACTACGCTGCCAGCCGTCCCCTGGACGATCACGGATTCATTCCCGCAGTCCTGGTGGTCTTCGAAGACGACATCGCCGCCAGCCATTTCCTGCGGGTGGCTGACAACGAGATGCGGCGGACCTGGGTCAGAGTGCCCCTGTGGGTGTCTCACCGGGCCGCCCTGGAGGAGTCAGGGCCGCTGGGCGCAGCCTGGCGGAGGCACGGTTCCTTCCATCCCGACCACGCCTTTTAATCGTCCCGACATCAACCCATCTGGAGGAAATAGGCGATATGAGAATCTACTACGCAATGGAGGCCGATTGTCTCCGTCCACGACCTGACAGGCGTGGGCGAACACACCGACCGGCGCGGCGACGGCCCTCCGGTCGGAAAAGTCTTGGGTCCGTGCAAGGCTCAAGCGATCCGGTGCGCCGAGAACCGGGAAACCAGCCTCCCGTGCAAGGAACAAGCTCCCCCCGTCGTTGCCGCACCGGCGAGAATCCAGAGTGACCGGGCAGGTCACTCGGTGAGGTGGGGCGGTGTGGAGTGGGCGCGCCATCCGTGCGAAGGCTCGCGCTCTAGGCGCGCAACCTTGCTCGGTGTAGAGGCATCCTTTATGGGTGCCTTGGCGCCCGCCAGACCGGCGGGCGCGCAAAGCCGCAACGAGCGTCCGCACCAGCCGGTTGGCGGTGGTGTAGGCAGGTCAATTAGAACAGAGGGCGTGAGTGGGTTCCCTGAGACACAGCTGTTTCAGCTGTTGCTCTTGCGTGTACTGGTTACTACTGTGGAGACCGTCCTCGTTCGAGCAGATCGGCTGACCGCTGGAGGTATAGTGACCGGTGAAGTCTATGTCATCTAAACCGTAGCCTGCATCTTGCCACGTGGGGGTCGTACTACTACACACCTCATGTCCCCAACCCGGCGTGCGAGGCCGGTACTTACAGATCGGGTTTCCGGTGTTGTGGTAGTAACCGGTATGGACATACGTTCCCTCGCTCGGGAACCTATTGTCGGCGTTGCAGTTGACGGCATTGTCATTTACCCGTTTCGGGGCGGGCGGAGGTGTCGTTTGCCTGGCTCCAGCCCCTCCCCCGCTTTGGGTGTTCCCGGTTGATGCCTGCGAAGGTTCGGAATCGGTGATCAGTTTGGGGGGAGGCAGAACGTCCTCGAGATTGAGGGAAAGCCCGAACAACGTCTTGAACACCTTCTCGTCATCCGGCGGCGCAGCTCTCACGACGGAAGCTTGAGCGACCACAAGAAGACCCAGGACGATTCCCGGGACCAGTATGGCTATTCGGATCCGAGTACTCATTCTGCACCTCCGCAGACTGCCGCATAGCGGCTTGACGGTTCGCTCTGATAGAAACTGTCCCAGGTCTCTCTGTATGAGCAGTACTGGTCCCTGGCCTGGCGCTGGGCCTCCAGGTAGACCGCATAGGCCTCTTGAAGGTGCGCCAGGTTGCTTTGTGACGTGTCGCATGCCGACAAAGCCCCAATGCTGCCGCAGTACTGAACGGCCAGATCGGCGTAGGCGTCCTGGGCCTCTTCCAAGGCTTCCAGGCTTTCGAGGCTATCGTGCGCGAGACGGATAACAGAGATCTCTTCTCCCAGGCTGTCGCGTTCGTTCGACAGGGTCTGGTTGGCCGAGGTAAGCCCGTCGCGTTCGTTCGACAGGGACTCGTTGGCCAACGCAAGCCCGTCGAGTTCCTTCGACAGGGACTCGTTGGCCGACATAAGCCCGTTGATTTCGTTCGACAGGGACTCGTTGGCCGAGGTAAGCCCGTCGAGTTCGTTCGACAGGGACTCGTTGGCTGACGTAAGCCCGTTGATTTCGTTCGACAGGGACTCGTTGGCCGACGTAAGCCCGTTGATTTCGTTCGACAGGGACTCGTTGGCCGACGTAAGCCCGTCGAGTTCCCTCGACAGGGACGCATCGCTCAACGTCAGCCTGTCGCGATCGCTCGACAGGGACCGCACGGTGGCGCGCAGGTCGCCGTTCTGCTCGCTGAGGTTAGCCACTGACTCGTCCAGATTGTTGCGCTCCTCGGTAAGGCGTCCGACAGTTTCAGTGAGCTTGCTGCGCTCCGCTATCAAAGCCTCGAGGCTGGAGTCGCGGTCATCGCGCGTCTCATGGTGGGCGGCGCGCTCATCCTCAAGCTCAACCTCTTTCACACTCAGATCATTCGCCACAGCGTCGGTCTCCTGCCTTGCGTCCACTAGGTACAGTGCCAACGCTGCGACGACTGCACTGTACGTAATGATGACCAGAGCCATGCCAATCATCCATCGGTTCATCCTGCGCAAAAGCCGACGCTCGATCCTGTGGGCGTGGCCGGGCCTGGTAGCGGATTCGATTATGCGTCTCCGCTAACGATGGTAAGAACGGCGTTGGCGGACTTGTTGCGCAGTTCCCGCAGCTCGGCGTGTTGCGGGGAACTCTCCGGCAAGGTGTGCCATCCACGGGCCTGTTCAAGAGTCGGGAATTCCATAACGATTATCCGGTGGTGCCCGGAGGGGGTCTCTCCGCCTATCACCTCGATGATGTCGCCGCGGCCCAGCATCGTGCCGCCAAATTCCTCTATCATTCCCTGTACGCGCTGACGGTATTCGCTATAGGCGCTACTGTCCGTCACTTCCAAATGCGCAATTACGTATGCGGCCATATTCTTTCTCCAGTCCAATCATTCTTGTGGTTGGGCACTCATTGCATAGAGCACCTATATCATAATGTACTCATTGTGTGGAGCAAGGATATTAGTTGAAGCTAAAGATTCGCGCAATAGTTTACTTGTACCAATATTCTTGGTGCTCTTGAGAAATATTGGTCATGACCTGAAATTTTGGCCCTTAGTCTGAGGCTTGGTCTATCCCGGTGTGCTGGCGGTTCCGACGACTGTTTACCGAGGCAAATGCGTAGTCCCCGATGCTGTTCAAAGTTTCGGCGACACAGCCGAGGATTGCAGAAATGGAATTCATAGCTTGGAGAGTCGCTTAACTACTATTCCTCGTTTCGGCTTGTTCTGAACTAATCCTCTAGGCCAGATCGATACCGGATAGTTTTCCGCTAGCCTCCGGCAGCAGCAGGTGAAGCAGGTCCAGGCGAGCGGCTAGGCCGAACAACGCGACCAGGTGGGCCGAATCCGGCTTGACGCCGTTGCGCCATCGCTTGATCAGACGGACGTCAATCCGCAGTTCTCTCGCCAGCCCACGCCAGGAAAACCCGGCGGCCTCCTTGAATTGCACCAGCCTCTCGGGAAAGTCCTCGGGGAAATGGCACGGCTCCACGCGGTAGACCCACCGCTGGCGTCCCACGACCCTACTCCCTGCCCCGCACCGTGACCACCACGTCCCGGCCCGTGAGAATGCCCAGGCCGCCCGGCACCTGCAAGGCGAAGTCCACAAGGGACATCACGGCCCCGCCCGAAGGTTCGGCCCCCGTTTTTCGCCAGCGCAGCACCTGCCGGTAGTCCACGCCGATCATGCTGGCGAACCCCTGCCAGGTGAGGCCCGAGACCTCCTTGAGCCGCGTCAGGCGCGCCCAGAACTCCTCGGGCAGCAGTGCCACGCCGGGGACGTAGGAAAACCTCTGTGAATCACGCTCTCTACTCATCAACTTTCACCACGACGAAGAGGGCGTCGAAATCATCAACGCCCAGGGTCTGCTGAATGCGGCGCCGGGCCGAGGGAGACGGGCTGCGTTCCCAGTTGAACAGCTGGGACATGTAGCCGGATGTGAGCCCGCAACGCTGGGCCAGTTCGTTCCGTGACATGTTGAGCTGCCGGAGCAGACCCCTGGCCTCCTCCGAACGGAGCATCACCCTTTCGGTGTCGCGCTTACGAGCCATGATTCCCGTCCCTACCGCCGGCCTCAGCGTCAACGGTGCTCTGGCCGGCGATGAAGGGAGCCTCCCCGTCAGCCCCTGGGCTGGGATACAGCTCCGGGTGGGCCAGGTAGTGCCGGGCGATGATGCGGGCCAGGATGCGCAGTCCCTCGATGCGGCGTTGCTCCTGGGACTCGGTGAGTTTCCCCTTCCTGCTCAAAAGCCTTGCCTCTCCTTGGGAATCCAGCGACGTTTGCCGGTGGCGCAACGCTGTTTCCGAGGGTATAATCCCCAAGGAAACAGCCGTTCTAATTCAGAAAAGTGTAACAACGTCGCACCCAGTCAGACAATGATACTGTGGTCATTTTGTACCATCAAATTGACAAGTGTTTGCAAAACTGGAACAATAATTCGACAGGAATCGGGCAGCAATGAAGCAGCATCGGGTGGTTGCTGCATTGGTACGAAGGGTGACGTGATGGAGCGGCACAACGAACAGGAGGAGATCGGCCCACTGCTGCGGAGACTAAGAGGAGAAACCGGCCTCAGGGAGGTGGGACGGCGCACCGGCATTTCCAACTCCTACCTCTCCCAGATAGAGCGGGGAGACCGCAGGCCCGGCCCCAGCGTGCTGAGACGACTGGCCGCGCTCTACGACGTGGAGGTGCAGGACTTACTCCGGCGGGCCGGATTCCTGGATGAGCCGGAGGGAATAGCAGCCAGGGACACCGAGCCCCAGGAAGTCGAGCGGGCCTACCAGTACGTGCTGGCCGACCCCAAGTTCCAGGTGGGCACCCGGCCCTCGGGACCCCTCTCCCTGGAGGCCAAGCGGTTCATTGTCCAGATGTACGAACAGTTCACCGGCAAACGGCTGTTGGAATAGAGATGACTGGAACGCTGGATGACTTTTGCGACGGGCTGATGGGCGAGGACGAGCCCCTGGACCGGTTGGAGCCCGAGGGGCTTGCCTCCGAGTTCGCCGCCTTCTTCAACCTGTCGGAACGCCCGACTCTCGCGGAGCTTGCAGACACATTCGAGCAGGCCGGCATCGGAAAGGTGTCTCAGGCCAAGCTGCCCGGAGACCTGCGGGGCATCCACTACCCCCTTCCGGACGGAAGCCGCGCCGTCCATTACCAAGAGGGCCAGTGGGAGGCTTCCAGCGAATACACCGTGCTCCACGAGGGCTACGAGATCGTATACGAGACCCTGTGGCTGCGTTGCCACGGGGAGGCGCCGGTCCAAAGGGTGTGCCCCGAGGCCGACCGCTTTGCCGCGGCGGTTCTGATGCGGCCGGATACCTTCGCCGCCTACGCCCTGGCCAGCGGGCTGGACGTGGTGGCCTGAAGAAAGTGTTCCGCTGTTCCTACTCGGCGGTGGCGATCAGGTTGGGCGAGGTTATGGGCCGGCAACCGCTGCTGGCCGTGCTCTACGAACGGAAGGGGCAGGGCGACCCGGTGTCCTGGCCGCTGCCCACAAAACTCGGGGACCTCAGGGTAACGGTAATGAAGCGCACGGCGGGCATCGGAGCACCACGTTCCCGGTTGCTCAACGGCTGGCGGGACGGAATTCCCCGGAAGGGGAAGATTCTCTCCCCCGGTTCCCTGGCGGAGGAGGCCGCTCGCACCGGCAGGCAAGAGTATGCCGAGGGCGACGGCATCGCCGTGGTGGCCAACCCCGTCCTGTGGAAGGGTCGGCTGGCCAAGGTAATTGTCGTCGCCGTGCCCCTGGAACATCGCGGCGTCCTGGAGCCGCAGTTGGGTCGTTCGGCTTGGGAACCTTATCCCGTGAATCACCCCGAGGCGATAACCGCCTAGCCTTGACTGGCGGGTCAGGTAGTCAGATAATTCTAGTAAGACAACACATTAACAACGCAGGCAAAAAGAGAGACCATGCCGCCACGCCGTAAATCCAGGACCATCACCTTCTCCCTGCCCCCGGAGATGTTCGAACAGGTGCAGAGGGTGAAGGACGAAGAGGGCCGCGATATGAGCGAACTGGTGCGCGAAGCCCTCCGCCTGTACATGGAAGAGAGGGAACTGCGCCGCGAGGCGCGCCTGGAACGGCTGCGATCCCGCCAGGTCAGTCAGTCAGAGGAAGATGGAGGAAACAGCAATGAGTAAAAAGAACGACCTGGCCCCCGTGGCACTCTACGCCCGGGTATCCAGCGACCGTCAGGACGTGGACCTGTCGGTGGCCGCCCAACTTCGGGCGCTGCGCGACTACGCCGACAAGAACGGCTACATGGTGGTCCGGGAGTTCATCGACGAGGCCGAGAGCGGCAGGATCGCCGACCGCCCCCAGTTCAGGAAGATGCTGGATGAGGCATCCAAGCCTGACTCTCCCTTCCAGGAAATCTTGGTCTGGAAGTTTTCCAGGTTCACCCGCAAGCGAGAGCACGCCGTGGCCTTCAAGTCCATGCTCCGCAGGAAAGGCATCCGAGTGGTGTCTATCACCGAACACGCGGACGACACCCCCACCGGCAAACTCATGGAGGCCATCATCGAGTCCGTGGACGAGTTTTACTCGGAGAATTTGGCCCAAGAAGTGACGCGGGGAATGCGCGAGGCCGCCTCCCGGGGCTTCTGGATGACCACCAACGCTCCCTACGGCTACCGGCGGGTCTACGTCCAGGACGGGGTCAAGAAGCGCCCCAGGCTGGAACTGAACCCGCCCCACAACGCCGTGGTAAGGCGCATTTTCGACCTCACCCTCCAGGGTAGGACATCCCTGGACATCTTCAAGATCCTGAACGCCGAGGGCATTCCCTCTTCCAGCGGAAAGCGGTGGAGTAAGACCACCATCCACAAGATACTCTGCAACGAAGCCTACACCGGCACTCTGGTTTGGGGTCAGAAGGCCAGGGACGGGCAGGAGCCGGTACGGGTGGAGAACGCCTTCCCGGCCATAGTTTCCCGGCAGGAGTTCCAGAGGGTCAGGAAGCTGCTGGAGGCCCGCGCCCCGGCGGTAACCCATCCGCGCCGCGCCGCCAGCCCCTACCTGCTCAGCGGCCTGGCCATGTGCGAGACCTGCGGCAAGGCCCTCACCGCCTCCGAAGCCAAGAGCGGCAAGTATACCTACTACGTCTGCCAATCCCTGCTCAAGAAGGGCAGCGGGTCCTGCGATACTCCCAGGCTCAACGCCAAGGGTTTCGAGGAGATCATCATCTCCAGCATCCGGGATAACATCCTCACCGAGTCCAACGTCCGCGACCTGGTGAAGCTGGTGGACGAGGAGATGGACGGGGTGGCCCGTGAACAGCGGCAGAACCTGGAGACCATCGAGGCCGAGTTGGAGGAGGTCAAGCGGAAACTGGACCGCATCTGGCACTTCGTGGAGAGCACCGACCTGAATATGGCCGACGCCTCGGAGCGCATCCTGGAACACCGCCACCGGCGGGAGCAACTGGAAGCCGCCGCCGAGGAGGCTAGGGCCGTGTTGGCCCAGAGGCGGCAACTCCTGGACAGTGCCGATATCGTCGCCGCCTTTGCCCAGGACATGAGCGAATTTCTCAAGACCAGCGAACTCACCGAGACCAAAGCATTCGTGCGGTCATTCGTCAAGGAGGTGCTGGTCCGGCCCGGTGGGGCGACGATTGTCTATACGATCCCCACGCCGGAAGATAGCCCAAT
Source organism: Dehalococcoidia bacterium (assembly GCA_965207865.1). Classification (GTDB taxonomy): domain Bacteria; phylum Chloroflexota; class Dehalococcoidia; order Lucifugimonadales; family UBA3495; genus VXOI01. The sequence continues at coordinate 333,714 of CBDBNP010000006.1, read as the reverse complement.
AGAGGGTGCCGACACCGCCGAAATAGCCCTGAACGGCGGAGTTCGCAGTATTGGATATGGTGGTACCCCTGGAGGGACTCGAACCCCCGACGCGCAACTTAGGACGCTGCCGCTCTATCCTCTGAGCTACAGGGGCCTGTGATGGAGCAACCGGTGCGTTTGGTGGAGACAGGGGGGATCGAACCCCCAACCTCGGCATTGCGAACGCCGCGCTCTCCCAATTGAGCTATGTCCCCACAGGACAGCCACCCAGCCCAATGGCATGGGCAGTACATATTCAATCGTAGGGGCCCACTTTGTTGGCTGTCAAGTCGTGAAATTCGCCGAGGGTTGCGAGCACCAACAGCCGCCGTCTACTCGCGACAAAGCCACTGCCTTGGCCCAGGGAAAAACGAGGGCAAGCTTCCCGGGAATGACCTCCGGCGATGCTACAATTGGCTCCGTGAATCAAATGGGGCCGAGATCACGCAGGTCATGGAGGGAAGTCATGGCAACTCTGGTAACCGGGGGAACCGGGTTCGTTGGCGCCAACATCGTTCGTGAACTGGCCCGCGCAGGCCACGAGGTCATTAGTTACGACGTCGCTCCCGCCAATGATCTCGTGCGTTATTTCGTATCCGAATGGGACAGCCGGATCACCTTCGTGCAGGGCGATGTTCGCGACTCCGATGCTGTGGCAGCTCTGGGCGCCACCCACAGCATCGACAAGGTCATCCACGCCGTGACCTACACGGTGAACCAGCACGCGCTAGAGGTGGAGCGGGCACGGGATGTGGTGGGCATCAACATCGGGGGGCTGGCAAACGTGCTTGAACTGGCGCGCATTGCCTCTGTGCAACGCTTCCTCTACGTGAGTTCGGGTGCCGCCTACGGCGTATCGGCTGGCACCGACCAGACCTACAGCGAGGACATGCCGGTGTCGCCGGACTCCATGTACGGCATCACCAAGTACGCTGGGGAGCTGATCACGCGTCGGTATGGAGAGTTGTACGGAATGTCGACGGTGAGCGTCAGGCTGAGCACTCCCTACGGCCCCATGGAACGGGTGACGGGCCACCGCGCCGTGATGTCGGCCCTGTACCAGTGGACCGGACAGATAGCCCGTGGCGAACCGCTTCAGGTGCAGACGGACTCCTTCGACCCCGAGGAGGGACGCGACTACACCTACTCGGTGGACACGGCGCGGGGCCTCCAGACCATACTGGACGCCCCGGAACTCCCCCATGACCTGTACAACCTGACCGCCGGGCCGTGGATCACCTACCGGGAGATACTGGAGACGCTGGCCGGGCTGGAACCCGGCAACCCGGCGCCCGCAGCCGTTGCTGATGGGGCGGCGGCGAGAGCGCGGGCGTCGGTGCCGTCGAGGGGCCCGCTGTCGGGGCATCGTCTGCGGCAGGACCTTGGGTGGCAGCCGGACTTTGACCTGCGGGGCGCCCTCGTCGACTACCTGCAGTGGCGGCGGACCGCGGAGTTTACGGACTGACCGGATAGCGAAGTTCTCCGAAGACTCGGGAGTAGACTTGATGGATATTCAGCCCTTTACCATCGACGTTTCCCAACACGTCCTGGACGACTTGGCGGTGCGGTTGGCAGATACCCGCTGGCCGGATGCCATTCCCGGCTCTGGATGGGGCTACGGTACCGACCCGGGCTACCTGCGGGATCTGGTGCAGTACTGGCGGACGGAGTTCGACTGGCGCGCACAAGAGCGAAGGCTGAACGATTTCGAGCACTTCCGGGCCGATGTTGACGGCCTCGGCGTACATTTCATCCACGAACGTGGCCGAGGACCCGACCCGTTCCCTCTGATCATCTCCCACGGCTGGCCTGGCTCCGTTGTGGAAATGCTGAGCATCATACCGATGCTGACTGACCCCGCCGCCCACGGCGGCGACCCCGCAGATTCCTTCGACGTGGTGATCCCCTCGCTGCCGGGCTACGGGTTCTCGGACAAGCCGGTCAATCGTGGAATGAGCAACAGGCGCATCGCCGGGGTGTGGCACAAGCTTATGACCGAGGGCCTGGGATACTCTCGCTTCGGGGCTCAGGGTGGTGACTGGGGCGGGATGATCAGCTCCCGACTGGGGTTCGACTTCCCCGAGTCGGTGGCCGGTGTGCACCTGAACCTGATGACCGGCGTGCCGGCGTTCCGTGGCGATCCCGACCCGCCGCTGACGGACGCGGAACAGGAGTTCATTCGCCAAGCCCGCCGGTGGTTCGAGGACGAGGGCGGCTATTTCCATATTCAGCGCACCAAGCCCCAGACGCTGGGCTACGGCCTCAACGACTCTCCGGTCGGCCTCGCCGCCTGGATCATCGAAAAGTTCCGCACATGGTCAGATTGCGGAGGCAATCCCGAGAACAGCTACTCCCGCGACGAGCTGCTGACCAACATCATGCTCTACTGGGTGAACCAGACCGGCCCGTCGTCGGTGCGCCACTACTACGAGAACCGCGTCGACAATTGGAGGTTCGAGCCCGGTGAACGAGTGGAACCGCCGTGCGCAGTTGCCGTGTTTCCGGTGGAGATCAACCGCCCGCCCCGCGAGTGGGCCGAGCGCACCCACAATATCCAGCGATGGACGGAGATGCCACGGGGCGGCCACTTCGCGGCCATGGAGCAGCCGGAGCTGCTGGCAGAGGATATCCGGGCCTTTTTCCGGACAGTGCGATGACACGGTTCGAGCCTCTGAAGCAGGTCTCAAATGGGTAGTGGCGCCAGCAACTGGCAATGGTTCGGCTTGAATGATACCGGCTAGGGCGTGTTTGCAAACCCGATTGTGGGGCCTAAACTGGATTGGTCGGATTGAAGTGAGAGGTGAGGTGTGTGGGACGAGGGGATTTGACGGATGATCAGTGGCGACGGCTGAGGCCGCTTTTGCCGGCTCAGAAGCCGAGGACTGGACGGCCTGGGAAGGACCATCGCACGGTCATCAACGGGATCTTGTGGATTTTGCGTACCGGGTCTCCATGGCGGGATCTGCCCGAGCGCTTTGGCCCCTGGGGCACCGTGGCCAGCCGTTTCTACCGGTGGCGAAAGCAAGGATTGTGGGACCGGCTTCTGGCTGAGGTGCAGCGGGAGGCTGATGCAATCGGTCAGGTTGATTGGGAAGTCCATTACGTGGACGGCACCAATGTGCGGGCACATCAGCACGCTGCCGGGGCAAAAAGGGGGAGGGCGATCAGGCGCTGGGCCGTTCCCGGGGAGGGTTCGGTACCAAAGTCCATCTGAGAGTCGAGGGTCAGGGCAAGCCGGTGGCCTTCGTGCTGACCCCGGGTCAGCGGCACGAGGCCAGCGTGTTCGAGGAGTTGCTGACTCAAGGGGAGGTGAGACGCTCTGGGAGGGGCCGTCCCCGCATCAAGCCTCAGAGGGTCTGCGGCGACAAAGGATACAGCAGCCGCAGGATTCGGGCCTATCTCAGGCGACGGGGAATTCGCTACACCATCCCTCGGAAAACCAACGAACGGCGCACTGGTCCTTTCAATCGGGCCCTGTACCGGAAACGCAATCTGGTGGAGCGGACAATCAACCGGCTGAAGCAATTCCGACGAATCGCCACCCGGTATGAGAAGAAGGCCGAGAACTATCTGGCAATGCTGCACATCGGGGCGTTGCTGCTCTGGTTATAGTTTGCAAACGCGCCCTAGTACTACAGCCCTAGTAGACCAACCGCCTTGAAATGATGGGCAACGAGGGCAACCACAAGGGTTGCCCCTACCAGTCACAGGCAGTTCCGTAGGGGCGCCCCTTGTGGGCGCCCTGACCGCTTCGGCCAAGGCTACCCATCAATACAGAGATTTCGCACCGGCTAGTACTGCAGCCGCACATTCATTACGCCGGATATTTGGAGCCAGATGACTGGCTTGCTTCTGCCACTGCAAGCACCGGGCCCGTAGCTGGATATTTGCGAGTCTCTGAGATATGCACCCTGTGGCCGGGCAACTGCGACTGTAGTATTAGTGCCAATCGTGGGCGGCGGGCATGGACACCTGCGGGTCGATGGCCTGCAGGTCCGTCACCACCAGGCTGGTTGTCCCGTCCCAGCGCGACACCACGCCACGGGCCAGGATGATCCGGCTCTGCAGTTGGCGCCGCCGACGGGCGAACACCGTGGGCCACAGGATCAACTGCACGTCCCCCTCCTCGTCCTCGATGGTCACGAACACCGTCCCCTCCTGGCCCTTGGGATGCTGCCGGGCGATGGGCCAGCCTGCCACCAGTGCCTCCTCGCCCTCCTCCAGCCTGTACACCGCCGTGGTCGTGAGCACATCGGGCGCCAGGTCTGGACGCACGAACTCCATCAGGTGGCCCTGCGGGTAAATGCCCATCACCTCGTACTCCCCGGCCATCCTCTCGTAGGCCGTAAAATCACGCATCTCGTGAGCTTCACCCTCCAGAAGCAGGGGCAGAGCCGCCTGGCCGTTGCGCCCCGGACGCGTGGCCAACCCGGCATCCCACAAGGCGGCGCGGCGGTTGGGCATGACCCCATCGAAGGCCCCGGCCTGCACCAGCGACAGCACCGCCTGGGGCTTCAGCCCGGTGCGTCGCACCAGATCGCCCGCCCCGGCGTAGCGTCCGCCCCGCTCTCGCTCCGCAACGATCAGCTTTGCCGATTCCGGCCCCACGTCCTTGATGAACCGCAGGCCCACCAGCACAGAGCCGCCTTCGGGAACGCATGCGACCTCGCTCCGGTTGACGCAGGGGTTCAGAAAGGGCACCCCGAAGCGCCGCGCGTCCTGTTTCAGCGTCTCCATGGGGTAGAAGCCCATGGGCTGGTTGTTGATCAGGCCCACAAAGAACTCCACCGGGTGGTAGCGCTTGAGCCAGGCGGCCTGGTAGGCGGTGATGGCGAAGGCGTGGGAGTGCGATTCGGGGAACATGTAATGCCCGTTCAGCTTAGCGAAGATCTTGCGCGCCGCGTCCTCGGGCACGCCGTTGCGCCGCGCTCCCTCGCAGAACTGCTGCCAGAGGCCATCGATCAGGTGGGCATTGTTGGGGCGCGCAAAGGCCCGGCGCAGTTCGTCGGCCTGGGCGGCGGTGAACCCCGCCACGTCCATGACCAGCTGCACCACCTGCTCCTGCCAGACGATAATGCCGAATCCCCGCGCCAGCGCCCGCTCCTCCAGCGGGTGGTCGTAGTCCCAAGTCGCGCCGTGCCGGTAGCGCTCGACGAACTGCGAGACGGCGCTGCCCTGCACTCCAACTCCGGGGCGGATCAGCGCCACCTGGTACGCCAGGTCCTGCAGGTCTCGGGAGTTGAGTCGCTGGCCCATCTTGAGCTGCGCCGGCGACTGCAGCAGAAAGACTCCCTTGGCCTTGCCCTGGTTGATCAGGTCGTAGACCTCCGAGTCCCGGTGGTCGATGCGCGAAAGGTCGGGACGGTGACCCTCGCGCTCCTCGATCATGTCCAGCGCCTCCTCCAGCTGGTCCAACACCGGCAGCGAGAGCAGGTCGATCTTGGCGAAACCTGCGTCGGCCACGCTGTCCTTGTTCCAGTCCATGATGTAGCGCCCCTCCATGGCCCCGGCGCGGACGGGCACCATCTCGGGGATGGGCGCACTGCTCAGGATCATCCCGCCCACGTGCTGCCCCAGGCCCTTGGGCGCGCCAATGAGTTGCGGCGCCAGCTCGATCAGGTCCCGCCAGCCGGGGGCATCCACACGCTCGTGAAATGCGGGGAGTTCCCCCATCTCGATGGCCAGCGAGTCTGCGTCATGCGACTGCAACTGGCCGGAGAGCAGCGACAGCTCGTCCCGGGGCAGGCCCAGCGCCTTGCCCAAGTCCTGGATCACCCCCTTGAGCCGGTAGGTGGAGACGGCCCCGGCCAGCACGGCGTACTCCGGCCCGAAGCGCCGGTGCACCCGCTGGATCAGCTCGTCGCGCAGCTGCCTGGGAAAGTCCAGGTCGATGTCCGGCAGCAGGCTGGTGTCGTCGGAGATGAAGCGCTCCAGGGTCAGGTCCCACTGCAACGGGTCGACGTGGCTGATGCCGATGAGGTAGCCTACCAGCAGCGCCACCGACGAGCCTCGCCCACGCCCCGGCGGCCGCTCCTCCAGCGGCATCTCCGGCTGCGACAGACCGCGCTCCTCCATGATCCTCTGCGCGATCTGCACGATCTCGCGGTACAGCAGCAGGAACCCCGACAGGTTGTGCAACTCGATCAGCCGGAACTCCTCCCGCAGCCGCTCCGCCACCTTCGGTGTCACCGAGCCGTACCGCCGGGTGGCCGCCTCGTAGCACAGCTGCTGCAGGTAGCTGTCCGGAGTGTACCCCTGCGGCACGTCGGCGTCGGGCAGCGTGTATCCCAGGTCGGCGCTCAGATCGAACTCACACATCCCGGCGATGCGGCGCGTGTTGGCGATGGCCTCGGGACAATGGCTGAACAGCTCCTCCATCTCCCCTGGCGGCTTCAGGTACAGGTGATGGTTGGGCCGAATGTGGCGCAGGGCCTGGTCGATGGTGGTGTTGTGGCTGGCGGCCACCAGGGCATGCTGCAGCCGGTAGCGCTCCGGCACGTGGTAGTGGACGTCGTTGGTGGCCACCACTGGCGCGCCCACCCTGTCGGCCAGCGCCGCCAGGTCGCGGTTGCGCCGGACGTCGCCCTGCAGGAAGTTCTGCTGCAACTCCACGTACACCGAGTCGCTGCCAAACCAGTCCAGGTAGTCGTACAGCAGCTGCTTCGCCTCAACGGTCTTGTTCCCCTCCAGCAGCGCCGAGACCGGCCCGTTGCGCCCGCCGGTGAGCAGCACCAGCCCGGCGGAGTGCTCCGGGAGCAGGAGCGGGTCGAGCTTGGGGTCTTTGCGGTCAGCGGCGTTGGCCAGGGTGAACAGGCGCGACAGGTTGCCGTAGCCCTCCCGTGTTTTCGCCAGCAGCGCCAGGCGGCTGCCATCAGTCAGCGTCAGTTCGCCGCCGGTGATGGGCTTGAGGCCCAGCCCGTTGGCCTGCCGCGCGAAGTCCAGGGCCCCGCAAAGGTTGGTGTCGGTCAGGGCTAGACAGCCATAGCCCTGCTCCACAGCCTCGGCCAGCAGCTCGTGGGTGTGGGATGCGCCCAGCCCGAAGGAGTGGAAGCTCTTGGCGTGGAGCTCGACGTAACCGTTGTATCCGTTATACATGGAGAGTCCTGGCGTGGTTTTGCTTATGGAATGGTGCCTGAATAGTGCATTTCTAGAGTGATGCTGTCGTTGTTCTGATAAATCCCACCAGGTGCGTGGACCACGACCTTGCCTCTCTTAATTTCTATGTAATCTCCAAATCTGTAAGTTTTGCCTTCGATTTCCAGAGGTTCAGATACTACCCGGTAGTATGCCTCCGCAACACCTTCACTAACATTGTTCTTGTACGCTCTGTTGAACCCATGAGCAAAGGCCATATGCTCTTCCATGTCGCTAAGTAGATTCGACACCTCTGACACATCGAAGCCCATAGAAACGAGCCTTTCCAGCAACCGGGATTTCTCAACAGGCTGTTTACAGAGTGCACATTTTTTCCTCATCGTCCACCTCCAAGCTTAATAATTCGATGTTGTGTGGAATTGGGAGCAACCGCCGACCACTCCAAGCAAGCAAACGAACTCCTGGCGCTAGTGCCCCTGCTGGTACCAGCAGCCATCGTGCTGGTCCTGGAACAGGGTGACCTGCCCCCCGTTCTCCCGCTCCACCCGGTAGTAGGTCCTGGTCAAGGGTTTGGGCAGCCACCACAGGTCGAAGGTCCAGCAGTCCTCGATGCGCACCACCTGGTGCCACCCGTCCTTTTTGGACCCGACCCCCTGCCGGATGGCCTCGGGCAGGCCGTTCCGGTCCTCCCGCACCATCACGGGATCCGGCGACAGCAGGGGGCGGAGTTCGCCGCCCAGAGGGTCCAGCGGCGTCTGCACCGCCCGCATCTCCGGCGCCGGGTGCCAGGGCGCCACCTCCACAACCCGGTACAGCGCCGGACGCTTGACCGGCCCGATGTCCACGTCCCCTTCGTCCGGCTGTTGTCCTCCAGTTTTAACTGGCGGCACGGAGCGATAGCGTGCAGCGTGCCGGCCTTGAGTTCGAGTCTGGAGACGCCGTTCTGCCTCCATGATCCGCCCTCGACGGTCCTCCCGAACGTCGGGCAGCAGGCCGATCTGCGACCCCGACTCGCCGGTGAAGCCCGACAGCGTCAGTGCCATCCCGTCCACGGGCACCTCGGGCGGCTCGGCCTCCAGGCGGCTGCGCACGATGAAGGACGCACGCTCCCAGCGTCCCACGCTCTCCTGGAAGTTGACCGTCCTCTCCCATGGCGCAGAGGCAAACACCGGGCATTCCAGCGAGGCCCGTCCGGCGTACCGTCCCCGCATGACGGGCCGGGCGTAGGCGCGACGCAGCAGCGTGTCCGACGCCACCAGCAGCATTTCCAGCGACGTTGAAGAGAAGGGCAACGAGGTCTCCTCGGTCACCGTTTCCTCGTACTCCAGCGGGACCAGGGCCCGGTCATCGCGGCCGTTGGCCAGATTCCAGATCCACTCGCCCTCCCGCCCAAACTGGTCCACCAGTCGGTCCACGTCCATGACCGCCACCTGTCCAAGGGTGTGGAGGCCGAAGCGGTGCAGGGCGGATATGGTATTCTCAGACACCGGCAGCAGGGCGATGGGACGCGGCGCCAGGAAGGCCGCGGCATCCGGCGGCACCTTGGCGGCCCGGCCATGGTCGCTGCTGCGAGCTGCCACCATCGCCGTGAACTTGCCCTCGCCGATGCCGGCCCGGGGCGCCAGGTACTGGGGAACAGCGTTGAGCAGGGCGAGTACCAACCGCTCCTCACCGCCGTACATGGATTCCAGTCCGTCCAGGGCAACGTTGACAACGCCCAGCCCGGCGTCCTCCACCCGGTCACTGATACCCTGCAGGGAGGTCAGCACCTGCCGGAACACCCGGCGGTAGTGAGGTTCGTCCGCATCCAGCACGACGGCTTCGGATCCCCCTTCTCGCCCGCGAGAAGGGCTTTCAGACTGGTACGATAACGCCCGCTCCAGCGGCATCCCTGCCGACACCGCCGTGGCTGCAGGAAAGTAATCGACCACCACGGGCCGGGACTTGCTCCGGTCGGCGATGAGGACGGGCTGGTCCTTCAGGTGGGGGTGCCGTTGCATTTCGGCCTTGGCCCGCAGGTGGGTGATGAAGACACAGGCGACTTTCAATTCGGCTCCGTGTGGTCAGTCCGCAACTGTCTAAACTGCCACCACAGAGCGCCAGCGTGCTGCGTGGTGGCCTTTGCTGACGGCACTGTTTTGGAACAGCTTCAGCTTTGGGAAGTAGATGTTATAGAACATAAGTTCATACGTCAACAGGGCTTCGACACCAATCTTCAGGTGCAATTTGAAAGTGTCGCCAGTCTGAATTTTGTCTGAACTGTGATTCGTTTGATTTCCGGATTTCGCTGATGGACCTGAATCCTGTTTATCCTTTAATCCTGTGAATCCTGATTCAGACAATGCCTTGGCAATTGCGCACACTCGTTCACACCGGCCTCACACCGGCGGCTGTCCCAACCATTCATCAGAAAACCAACACATCCAGCAGAGGTGCCCTATGACGAGCCTCGGAACAGCACTGCAGGAAATCAAGTCCTACGTGGAGACCCGGATGCAGGAGGTCAACATGCCCGGGCTGGCCCTCGCGGTAACCAGTCGCGACAGCCTCCTCGAGGTCGCAACCTTCGGATATGCCGACATCGCCGCGCGTTCCCCCGTCCAGGAAAGCACCATGTTCGAGGTCGGCTCCATCGGCAAGTCCTTCACCAACATCGCCCTGATGCAGCTGCACGACGAGGGCCGTCTGGACCTGCACGCACCGGTCAGTCATTATCTGCCGTGGTTTGAAGTTCAATCAGACCACCAGCCCATCACCACCCACCACCTGATGTCCCATACCTCCGGACTGGGTTCGGGGACCGACATCGGGACCCACGGTCTGTACGAGGCGTGGGCGCTGCGCGACCAGCGCACCGGATCCGCACCCGGCAGCCACTTCCGGTACTCCAACGTCGGCTACAAGGCGCTGGGGTTCCTGCTGGAGGAACTTGACGGCCGGCCCTACCAGGAATCCATTCAGGCCCGAGTGCTCGACCCGCTCGGCATGCGGAATTCTCACCCGGTCATCGGATTCGACACGAGGAAACTGGCCGCCGTGGGCTACCGCAGCTTCTACGACGACCGCCCGGAGCACGTGGACCACGGCCTGGTGCCGGCCATGTGGACCGAGTACGGGGTCGGGGATGGCTGCCAGGCATCCACCGCCGGGGATATGGCCACCTACCTGAGAATGTTCATGAACGGCGGGGCCGGCCCAAATGGCCGTGTGCTTTCCGAGGAGAGCTTCCGGTTGATGACGCAGAAGGTGATAGCCACCCCGCAGTGGGGCGGCGCCCACTACGGCTACGGGCTCATTCTTGCCGACATCGACGGACACGCCTACGTGGGCCACGGCGGCAGCACCACGGGGTTCGTATCGGCAATGATCGCGGATGTCGACGCAGGAATCGGGGTGGCGGTCCTGATCAATGGGCTGGTGCAATCTTTCGGCGCCGCAAACATGGCATTGCACATGCTCGGCGTGTTGCGGGCAGGGATTAACGGCCAGGAAATGCCGGCGTATCCGGAGGCGCCGGACTGGGGAGTAGTCAGCAACGCCGCAGAATACGAGGGCACCTACACCTCCACTTCAACGGATGAGCGGTTCCAGATCACCGCTGTAGCCGGGGGGCTCTCGCTGCGATGGCAGAACGAGGATGTCGCGCTGGACCGCTACGGGCAGGACAGCTTTTACGTGCCACACCCCGACCTGGAACACCACCTCCTGGAGTTTGGACGCGAGGGAGAGCGGGTGGTGGAGGTCTTCCACGGTCCCGGATGGTATACAGGGGCGGGATACTCCGGCCCTGACCATTTCGATTACCCCTCACACTGGGACAGCTACTGCGGGCACTACCGGACCTACAACTTCGGGCTAACCAACTTCCGTGTTGCGGTACGGAAAGGCGTCCTCTTGCTGCTCTACCCGGGAGGCGGCCACGCACCGCTGATTCCCCTGGAAGATGGACTGTTCAGGATCGGAGACGACCCCTCATCACCCGAGACCCTCGGGTTCGACGCCGTGGCGTCCGGCAGGGCGTTGCGGGCGGTCTACTCCGGCTGCCCCTACTACCGCACGTATACCCCATGAACAGGCAAGGCCTTTGATTCTCCCTCTCTCGCGTGGGAAGGGAATCATAAAAGCCCCCGGCCGAGCGGCACTTTTCGCTTGGCGTTTTCCTGTCTTCACAACTCCTTAAAGGTTATTCCATATCCTGTTACTGTTATTCTGGTCGGCCTGAATTCGAGGGAGTCCCAATGCTCAGCCAACTGGACCGGGATAACGCAGAATCACCAATGAGTGCCGTCCTCGACGCTCCTTCGGTTAACAGCGTTGCAGGCAGTCACCGGCACAATTTACCGCCATTGCGGGAGCCAGGCAGCCAAGAATTGACCAATACAGCCGTTTCCGGTCTGATGGGAGCCGACCAATGAGCACGACCGACATCGACGCGATACTCAACCGAGGCAGCTCGCGCAAGCGCTGGCTTCTCTTGGCCGGGGCAGCGGTGGTCATTGCTGCCGTCGTGATTGCCGCGCTGTTGCTGACCAGGTCGGACGAAGAGGATGTTGTCTTCGAACCGGAACGCGTCGAGGCAGTTACGGGACGTCTTACCACCGAGATCGGCCTGTCAGGTTCAGCGGTGTCCGAGCGCAGCGCCACCCTGAGTTTCGAGGCGGGCGGAGTGGTGGCCTCGGTCGCCGTCTCAGAAGGGAGCGAAGTCCGGGAGGGCGATTCGCTGGCCTCCCTGGATGATGCCGGGGCGCAGCGCAGTGTCCAGACCGCCGAGGTGCAACTGGAGCTGGCGCAGCTGCGCCTCCAGGACCTGCTGGCCGAACCCGAGCCGTCGGCCATCGCCTCCGCCAACCAGGCCATAGTGTCGGCGAAATCGCAGGTCGTGAGCGCGGAGCAGGCCCTGGAACTGCTTTCTGAGCCTCCCAGCGCCGCCGATCTGGCCAGTGCCGAGCAAGCCGTGGCCAGCGCTCTGAGGGAACTCTCCAGTGCGGAGCAAGCCCTGCAACTGCTGGCTGAGCCCCCCAGCGCCGCCGACCTGGCCAGTGCCGAACAGGCCGTGGCCAGCGCCCTCAGGGAGGTCTCCAGCGCGGAACAGGCGCTTGCCCTCCTCTCCGAACCACCGAGCGCCAGCGACTTGAGCAGCGCGGAACAGGCGGTGGCCAGTGCGCTGAGGGAGATTTCCAGCACAGAGCAGGCCCTGAATAACCTGACCGCCGGACCCACAGACGCGGAAGTTTCGGAGTCCCGTTCGGAGGTAATGCAGGCGCAGGTAACGTTCGCGGACTCGACCAGAGTCGAGGAAGAACTGAACGAAGTCCTCACCAATGATTGGGAGGAGTTCTGCGAGCGATACAGCGGGCTGATTTCAAGCGACGACGTGATCAGGTCGATCTGCGATTCTGACCCTCCTCTATCTGAGGCCCAGATGAATGCGTTGGAGGAATCCTTCGAGGAAAGGTCGCTAGCCTACGAGAGCCTCGGCACAACATTGATCGAAGCCAACCTGGCCTTCGTCGGCGCACACGCTGACATGGATTCGGCACATTCCTCCCTGGCATCGGCAGAGGAAGCCCTGGCCGAACTGCTCACGCCGCCCTCAGATGAAGACCTCTTCCAGGCGCGACAGGCAATTGAGGCTGCGAATGCCAGCCACGCGTCAGCGGCAGCCAGACTCGAAGACCTGACAACACTGGCCAGCGAGGAGGACATATTTCAGGCCGAACAGGCTCTCGAAGCAGCCAGGGCCAGCCACACCGCGGCGGTGGCCAGGTTGAATGACCTGAGGGCACAGGCCAGCGAGGAGGATGTATACCAGGCCGAGCAGGCGGTCGAAGCAGCCAGGGCCAGCCACACCGCAGCGATGGCCAGACTTGAGGAACTGCGGGCCGCCACGGACGAAGGAGAATTCGAGCAGGCCCAGGCCGCGCTGGAGAGCGCCCAGGCCAGCCTGGCCAGCGCCCAGGCACACTACGACGAACTGGTCGCGGGAGCCTCCGAAAATGCCATTGCCCAGCAGAGGCAGGACCTGCGCTTGGCGGAGATATCCGTTGAGGAGGCCCGTGCGGCCCTTGCCGACCTGACCATGATCGCCCCGTTCGACGGTTTCGTGGAGGACGTCACTATCCTGCCGGGCGATCGTATCTCCGCAGGGTCCGCAGCGGTTACGCTCAGCACATCGAATCGCATGCTGATCGAGCTCACCGTGACCGAGGAGGAACTGCTCGACCTTGAGGTGGGTCAGACCGGGGTGGCATCGTTCGATGCAATTGACGGAACGGAATATCCCGTGCGGGTTGAATCTATAAGTCGCGTTCCCAACGCAGAGCAGGGCGTGGTTACCTACGAGGTGGCGGCACGCATTCTGACCGGGACTGAAGGCGATTCGGACGCCGTCGCAGCACGGGCCGGCGGACGGGCGCCTGGGGGCGCCGTCGGTGGCTTCGCCGGTGGAGCAGGAGGAGGGCCCTTCGCCGGTATGGAGCTGCCGGAAGGAGTGACTGCGGAACAAGTCAGGCAGGCCATTCTCAGTGGAGAGCCATTGCCTGAGGGCATGGAAATCCCGGCCCAGGTCCAGCAAATGATCGAGACCCTTCGTGCATCCGGCCAACTCGGCCGCTTGGCTGGGGGCCAGCAGGGCCGGGCCTCGGGTCAGGATCCGGAGGAACAATCATCTGATGCCGCAGATATTCCCCTGCCAGCGCCCGGCATGAGCGCCAGCGTTACCATCCTCACAGAGGTCCGTCCACCTGCGGTACTGGTCCCGGTCTCCGCTGTTCGACAACTCGATGGGGCCTGGTTCGTCAGCATTGCCGCTCCCGCAAGCGACGAAGCGGACGCCGGATTCGAGCGTGCTTTCGTCGAAGTCGGTGAGTCTGACGGAACACAGGTCGAGATTCTGAGCGGTATCGAGACGGGCGCCATGCTGCTGGTCGGCGCCGACAATGCCGGTATTGCATTCAGCGCGACGCTGCAGCAGCCCCAGGCCAATCCGGGATTCGGAGGGTTCGGCCCCGGAGGGGGCGGAGGCGGTGGCGGTGGAGGCGGACGGTGATCGCTCTCGAGAACGTGTCCCGCACTTACTCCATCGGCGGCGCGGAGGTGCATGCCCTGGCCGGAGTAGACCTCAAGGTCGACAAGGGAGACTTCGTCGCGGTCATGGGGCAGTCCGGGTCGGGCAAAACGACGATGATGAACATCATCGGCCTCCTGGACCGACCCAGTGCGGGACGGTATGTGTTCGAGGGCCACGACGTCTCACAGTTGCCCGAAAACACCCGGGCGAGGCTGAGGGGACAGGCTTTCGGTTTCGTGTTCCAGTCCTACAACCTGCTGCCGCGACTGACCGCCCTGGAGCAGGTTGAACTGCCGCTGATATACCAGGGCATCCGAAACCGGCGCCGCCGCGCCGCCGAGGCCCTGGAACGGGTGGGCCTTCTGGACCGAATCTCACATCAGCCTACAGAACTCTCCGGCGGTGAGCAGCAGCGAGTCACCATCGCCCGGTCGCTGGTGTCCAATCCGCTGGTTCTGCTGGCCGACGAACCAACTGGCGCGCTGGATTCCGCCACGGGACACGACCTGATGACTTTGCTGAAACAACTGGTGGACGAGGAGGGGCTGACCATAGTGCTCGTTACGCACGAGCAGGAGGTCGCCAGCTACGCGAGGCGCATCATCCGGATGCGCGATGGCCGGATCATCGAGGACAGCGGTACCGGGAGCGCCCCCACTCTAACCCTCCCTCTGAGGGAGAGGGGACTGGGGGGCGATAGGCTGTGAGCCTGCTCGATACCATCAGAATCGCGCTGCGCGCAATTTTCGCCAACAGGCTGAGGAGCGCGTTGACATCTCTTGGTCTAATCATAGGGGTCAGCTCGGTAATAATCCTGATAGCCATCGGGCAGGGCACGCAAAAGGGAGTGACCGACCGGATCGAGGGACTGGGCACTGGCCTTATATTCATTGAATCCAGTGCCGCTGCGACAACCTCCCAGGGTGGCGGATTCGCCGGTCCGGCCTCCTCCACCTTGGTGCAGGGCGATGCCAACGCCATATCGTCAAACGGCATTCCGGGCGTTACTGCGGTGGCCGCACGCATGTCCTTCGACGCACAGACCATCGCCGGGGCCAACAATGTCGGAGCGGAGATCGTCCTGACCTCCAGCGAATACGCCGAGGTACGGGACCTGGACCTCCGGTACGGCTCGTTCATCACGGAGATTCACGATAATGAGCGGTCTCTGGTGGCCGTGGTGGGGGCACGCGTAGCAGATACGCTGTACCCCGGTATTGATCCCGTGGGTCAGGAGGTGCGCCTCTCCTTTGCGGGAGGGCGGATCACCCTAGCCTTTGCCGTAATCGGAGTTCTTGAAGCACAGGGTGGGGCCAGCGAGGCGGATGACCAGGTATTCCTGCCGATCAGTGCCACGGCGGGACGACTGCGCTTCCTCTACACGCCGTCCGGGGACCTCCGGGTTACCCAGATCGACGTTCAGACGGACAGCAATGCAGATGGGGAGCGGGTGAAGGAGGACATCAGCGAATTGTTGCTCTTCCTGCACGATACGACTGAGCCTGATTTTGTGATCCAGAGCCAGGACGACTTGATCAGCACGGCCACCGAGGTCAGCAACACCCTCTCCATCCTCCTGGGCAGCATCGCCGGGATTTCGCTGGTAGTGGGAGGCATCGGCGTGATGAACATCATGCTGGTGTCGGTAACCGAGAGGACCCGCGAGATCGGCATACGGCGTGCGGTGGGCGCCACGACCCGGGACATCGTGATGCAGTTCGTAGCCGAGGCATTGATGCTCAGCGTTTTCGGCGGCATCGTGGGAATCGCCATTGGAATCGGCGCATCCATAGCCATCAATGGCCGGGAGCTGGGGGGACAGGAGATGATTACGCTGGTCCAGCCGTGGAGCATTGCCGCGGCTTTCCTGGTCGCTGCCGGCGTAGGCTTCGCCAGCGGGAGCTATCCGGCATACCGGGCTACCCTGATCGATCCGGTGGCCGCCCTCCGCAACGAGTGATGCTCTGGAGAGAGCCTCCACATGCAAAATCCCTGCCTCACCTTGCTCAGCGGGTGTGAGACAAGTTCCCTCTCCCTCTGGGGGAGGGTTAGGGTGGGGGCGTTGCCCCAATATAAGCTGATTGCAATGCTGCTGGCGCTCACGGTTTCACCTCCCACCCTATCGCTTGTCATGCTGGAATAGGGAGCGATCGAATTACCCTGCATTCAGGGGCGAAAATTCCTTACAGTGTTAGAATACGGCTCGAAATGCCAGCACAGAGCGCGCGCCAGCGAACGTGCCTCGTGCTGACCTCGAATCGGAGCAGATGAGTATGGACGTCAACGACGCAGTGGCACGGATTTTGAAATCGGAGGGCGTGGAGTGGGTCTCCTGCTTCCCTTCCAACAACCTTATCGAATCAGCGGCCAGCGAGGGCATTCGCACCGTCATGTTCCGCCAGGAGCGCGGGGCGCTGATGGCCGCCGACGGCTACAGCCGGATGAACGATCGCAACAAGTTCGGCGTGGCCATCACGCAGGGCGGCCCCGGCTCCGAGAACTCCCACGGCGGCATCGCCCAGGCTTTTTCCGACAACATTCCCATCCTGTACCTGGCAGGTGGGCCGGCACTGGGACAATATGCCATCAGGCCCAATTTCTCGCCTGTGCGCTCCTACCAGTCGGTGTCCAAGCACGCCGAGGTCATCACCGCGCCGGGACAGGTAGCGGCTGTGATGCGGCGGGCCTTTCACAACCTGCGCAACGGACGGGCGGGCCCCGTAATCGTGGAGATCCCCGCCGACGTGGGAGGGCAGGAAGTCCCTGAGGAATCGCTGGTCTATCAGCCGCCCAAGCGCCTGCTGCAATCGCCCTCCCGGAGCGATGTGGCTGAGGCGGCCCGCCTGCTGTTGAACGCCCGCAAGCCGGTCATCTGGTCGGGGATGGGCGTTCTGTTCGCATCAGCAACGAATGAATTGCGGGAACTGGCCGAGCTGACCCAGATTCCGGTCTACACCACCATGCCCGGCAAGTCGTCCTTCGACGAGCGGCATCCGCTGTCCCTGGGAGCGGGTAGCGCCGCCACGTCCCTCCCTGCCCGCACGTGGATCCAGGAGTCGGACGTGCTGTTCGCCGTGGGGTCCAGCATGACACGGACCAGCTACGGCCAACCCATCCCCGGCGGCAAAGTCATCATCCACAACGTCGAGAGCATCGAGGACATCAACAAGGATTTCTCGGTGGACGTCGGTCTTCCCGGCGATGCAAAGCTGACCCTGCAGGCGCTGGTAGAAGAAGTGAAGGCGCAGGTCGGCCTGGCGGGAAGGCAGCCCAATGGCGTCGCGGAGGAGATTGCAGAAGTACGCAAGGGCTGGCTGGACCAATGGACACCGCTGCTGGAGACCGACGAGGTGCCCATCAACGCATACCGGGTGATCAACGAGATCGACAGGAACCTGGATCGGGAGAACAGTACGATCACCCACGACGCCGGTGCGCCACGGGACATGATAATGCCCTTCTATACCGCCACCACGCCGCACAGCTACATCGGATGGGGGAAGTCCACGCACCTGGGCTACGGCATCCCGCTGATGATCGGGGCCAAGATGGCCGACCCGGACCGCTTCTGCCTCAACTTCATGGGCGACGGCGCCTTCGGCATGTCAGGCCTCGACATCGAGACCTCGGTACGGGCAGGGGCGCCCATCACCACGGTGGTGCTGAACAACGGCGGCATGGCCACCTATCCCGGAGGCTACCCAGTGGCCAACGAGCTGTTCGGCCTGACGCGCATGGGCGGCAACTACGCCATGATCGCCGAGGGCATGGGCGCCGTGGGCATCACCGTGACGCAGCCGTCGGAGATCGCACCGGCGCTGGTCAGGGCTCAGCAGCTGAACCGCGACGGCCGCACTGTGCTGCTCGACATTCACACCAACCTCGAGGGCCGCAAGTCTACTTACTGAACTTCCCCGCGCCACTTTCCCTCTCCCTGAGGGGGAGGGTTAGGGTGGGGGTGAAAATTTTGCTTCGGAAACAGCGCTGGTAATTGCGGGTCCCCCTCACCCCAACCCTCTCCCTCAAGGGAGAGGGAGAATTAAAAGGAGACCAGAAATGACACTGTCCGCCAACGCGCCGGTCGCCTCCGACCTGGTGCACCACATCGGCATCGCCGTCGCCAACCTGGACGAGAGCATCGAGTTCTACCGAGGCCTGTTCGGATTCAAGCCCGGCCAGATCATCACCCGAGAGGACATCGGCGTCCGCGGCTGCTTCGTGCCCGTGGGCGAGACCAACCTGGAGCTGCTAGAGGGAACCGGCCCCGACAGCCTCATCACCCGCCACATCGCCCAGCGCGGCGAGGGGCTGCACCATGTCTGCTTCGAGGTGGAGGAGATCGCCGACAAGCTGACCACCCTGGACGAAATGGGTATCAACCTGATCGACAAGGTGCCGCGCACCGGCCTGATGGGAGGAGACATCGGTTTCCTGCACCCATCCGCTGCCCGAGGAGTGCTGATAGAGTTGGCACAGCACAGCCACTAGCATCCCAGCGCATTTGCGCATTGGGGTGAGTTGGTCAACATTGCGAGAACAGGGCAACCACAAGGGATGCCCCTACCCAGTGCAGTCTGTTTTGTAGGGGCGTCCCTTGTGGTCACCCCTGCCATATTCAGGGCTTGGTGCCCACGGCGCAGTGGAACGGTGTCGAGATAAAGAAGGTGCCATCGGCCTCCGCCTGCTCCACCGCCGCTCGCCACTCGGCAGCCTCGTCGGCGTTCAGGGTTGGCAGTATCCCGCCTTGCAGGAATTGCAGCCGCATCCTGTCAGAGAATGTGCTGATATAGGGGAACATCCTCACATCGGTCAGCCCCAGACGCGCAAAGCGTTGGTAGAGGGAGGCATCGTCGCACCCCTGGGGGTGGCCGCGGTCCTCGACCCACGGCGGCGATTCGATCCTGGTCTTCAGCGCCGGACTGAGGGAAAGGTTCACCCACCGGTTCATGTCATGGGCGTGGCCAAGGACAGCGATCCTGCCTCCGGGCCTGGCAACGCGCACCATCTCCGGCAGCATCAGGTCGGCGTTCACCCGCTGGACCACCGTGCTGGAGAAAACAACGTCGAAGCTGTTGTCGTCGAAGGGCAACTGCTCGGCGCTTCCCTCCCGGAAGATCACGGCATCGGCTACGCCCTCGCGCCTGGCGATTTCAGCGCCCTCCCGCAGGAAGAAAGTATTGACGTCCATGCCTGTGACCGGGTTTCCGCCAGAGGTCTCGCGAGCCAGCCACCGGCAGAGCACACCGGTCCCGCAGCCTACCTCGAGTACGATCTCTCCATCCTGCAACTTCGTCTCGGCGATGAGCCGGCCCACCGCCGACAGGTAGCCGGGCGTTCGCCCTCGCCCCTCCAGGCTGGCCACCATCCCCAATGCGGGGCCCGACAGCGAGATGACGCTAAATCTCTCGCTCAACACCGGTATGAGCGGGTCCCATTGGGATGGCGCTGCGCCCAGGGGCAGCAGGACCAGCGGCGGCCCCGAGCCCTGCACCTTGAAGTACACACCGCCTACCTCTCCATCCACTATGGAAGGCGCTACCGTGCCTTGTGGACGGATGGATTCCATCCGGTCGAGAAAGTCCAGCATTGGCCCGGCGATGTCACGGCCTCGATGTACTGCCAAGTCGTTGTAGTTGTCCGGGAAGGGACAGTCGGGCAGAGTGACCGTAGTCGCTGCTGGCAGGTCGGCCAAATTGCGAGCTATGGTCTGGGTTGCCCCACCGCTGTCTCCGTTGAATACCAGCAGCCTTTCAGACAGGGGAGCCAGCGCGTGTGAATCAAACCCCAACGGGCAGACCAGGGTCAGGGAGGCCACAGCCTCTGGGTGGCGGGAGGCCACTCCGTGCCAGTCATTCAGCCCGCGCGAGGCAAAGTGCGCCCGCTCGATCCCCAACTCTCTGAGCACTCCAAGGATGCTGTTCTCCACAGGGATTTCTGTTTCTGTAGTCATCTTTCTCCAAGCCCGCTGAGGCCATCCCGGATTGACTTGTCACTGATAGTCCGGGACAGGTACTGATCAGTAACCGGCCGGGTCCAATAAAATCCAAATGCGCCAGATCAGACGCATTAAGTCACTCCATGGTTCAAATGACCTCAGCCCCCTGAAGGGCATCCTTTACGCCGCCAGCAATCGAGGCTATTCCATTTGTTATCAGTTTCACAAAGTCGTTTGCTATTTTGACTTGCACACCGCTAAAATAGCCTGAATAGGGATAGTGAGCCAGGGGTGGAACTTTCACCAGACGGTTCGGCTACTTCCTACGACCCGGCAGAGCCCATTTTACCAACCAAAACCTGTTTCCATTGGTGCTATGAACAGTTTCCACATCTGGACCATTGGCTGTCAGATGAACACGGCGGACTCGGAGCGTCTTGCCTCCGCCCTCGAACAGATGGGGCTGGAGTCCGTCGAAAACGCCAGCGACGCCGACGTGGTGGTACTCAACTCCTGCGTCGTCCGGCAGTCGGCCGAGGACAAGGTCGTGGGAAACCTGGGCGCCGTCTCCCGGCTGAAGAGGCAGGACCCTGACCGCGTTATCGCGCTTATGGGTTGCATGGTAGGCCCCAAGTCGGACCAGCTGGCTCGCCGCTTTCCCTATGTCGACGTGTTCATGCGCCCTCAGCAGTTCGAGCCTCTGCTGGACCTGCTGGGCGACCGGATGAGTATGGACTGGGAGGGCTGCGTCGGCAACCTGGCCCCAACCCGTCCCGACGTGGCCTGCCACGTTCCGATCATCCACGGCTGTGACCTGATGTGCACCTTCTGCATCATCCCATACCGCCGCGGCAGACAGGTCAGCCGCCCGGTGGATGAGGTGGCACGAGAGGTGGAGTTGCTGGTATCCCGTGGCGTAAGAGAAGTCACGGTCCTGGGACAGACGGTGGACGCCTACGGGCACGATCTGCCCGACGAAAACGGAGGACGGCCCGATCTGGCCACGCTGCTTGGGAGGCTCAACGACATTGACGGCCTCAACCGCATACGTTTTCTAACCTCGCACCCGAACTTCATGAGCCGTCGCATCATAGAGTCGGTCGCAGAGCTGCCCAAGGCGTGCGAGCACATCAACCTCCCGGTGCAGGCCGGAGACGACGAGGTTCTCACCCGGATGCGCCGGAACTACAGCCGCTCCCAGTACACCGCGCTGGTGAACGAGATACGCGACATCGTACCGGGAGCTTCCCTCAGCACGGACATCATCGTGGGATTCCCCGGAGAGACGGACGATCAGTTCCAACGCACCTACGACCTGGTGGAGGAACTGCGGATGGACAAGGTGCACTGCGCCGCCTACTCCACCCGTCCAGGGACCACCGCAGACCGCACCATGGAGGACAATGTCCCGCACGATGTGAAGGTCAGTCGGCGCCGGAGTATAGATGCCCTCCAGGAGAAGATTCTCACCGAAGTCAACAACGACCTGATCGGAAACGAGTTCGAAGTTCTGGTGGAAGCACGAAAGAAAGGCAAGTGGCAGGGCCGGACTCGTTCAAACAAGCTGGTATTCATACCCATGCAAGAAGGCGACGACGACCGGATGGGTGAACTGGTGGACGTGCGGATTGAACGGGCCGGGGCGTGGTCGTTGCAGGGGCAACCAATTTAAGAACCTGGAATGTTGAATGTGAAATGCGGAATTTTGGTGCCGCCCACTCAAGCTTTCCACATTCCGCATTCAAAATTCCATATTCAGCACTCCTCCCGGGAGGGAATCGAAGATGACAACCCGCCGTCGTCCGATTGTACCCATCACGGAACTGGAACACTCGGCCTTTTGCAAGACTGAGGACGAGCTTCCCGCCAAACCACTGGCGGAGGAACTCGCGGTAAACGTCCGGTGGCAGCAGATTCCCAACGAGTACCTTCACTTCACCGCCGACGAGCTGGACGAACGGATCCACGAGGTGCGCGGTAAGCTTGGGGCCTCGGTAACGGTTCTGGGCCACCATTACCAGCGGGAGGAGGTCATCAAGTACGCCGACTTCCAGGGCGACTCGTTCCTCCTTTCCCAACAGGCGGCCAGCCGCCCGGAGGCCGACTACATCATATTCTGCGGCGTGCATTTCATGGCCGAGACGGCCTGCGTGCTCGCCGGTGAGCACCAGCGGGTGATCCTGCCCAACATCACCGCCGGCTGCTCCATGGCCGATATGGCCCCCATGGACGATGTGGATGACGCCTGGGACGACCTGATGGAGGTCCTGGGCCCCAACGAGATAGTCCCTGTCACCTATATGAACTCCATCGCCGGGATCAAGGCCCTGTGCGGACGAAACGGCGGAGCCGTTTGCACTTCGTCCAACGCCGAGGCCGTACTGAAATGGGCCTTCGACCAGGGGAATCGGGTGCTTTTCCTGCCGGACCAGCACCTGGGCCGCAACACGGCGCTGAAGATGGGCGTGCCCCTTGACGAGATGGTGGTCTGGAACCCCTTCCGAAACATGGGGGGCAACACCCCTGAGCAGCTGCGTCGCGCCAAGATGGTGCTGTGGCAGGGCCACTGCTCGGTCCACACACGCTTTACGGTCAAGCAAATTGAGCTGGCCCGCCAGCGGTTCCCCGACGTGAACGTGCTGGTGCACCCCGAGTGCGTGATGGAAACGGTGCAGGCCGCCGACCTGGTTGGCTCCACCGAGTTCATTCGAAACCAGATCAACAACGCCCCAGCAGGAAGCGTTTGGGCAGTGGGAACCGAGATCAGCCTGGTCAATCGCCTGGCCATCAACAACCCCGACAAGACGGTCTTCTGCCTAGACCCGGTGACCTGCCCCTGCTCCACCATGTACCGCATCCATCCCGCGTACGTGCTGTGGGTGATGGAGTCGCTGCTGGAGGGCCACGTGATGAACGAGATCACGGTGCCCGATGACATCCGCCGGGACGCCCTGGTGGCCCTCAACCGAATGTTGTCGCTGCGGTAGTTGCAGAGGGCTCAGCAGGAGAAGTCCGTGCCCGAATTTCCGCCCGAAGTCTACAGCCTGATCGACGCGGCGATTGCCGAAGACCAGACGTTTAACGACCCCACGACTGCCGCCCTGGTGCCGCCGGCGATCCGTGGCGTCGGGATGCTGCGAGCCAAGGCCCACGGCGTTCTGGCAGGCGTCGATGTTGGGCTGGCCGTCTTCCGCAGGGTGGAGTCCGACCTGGACCTTGAGGCGCTGATGGCCGATGGCAGCGCGCTTTCACCGGGCGAGGACATCGCCCGAGTGGCGGGACCGGCGGGTGGCATCCTCCGGGCCGAACGTATAGCCCTGAACTTCATGCAGCGAATGAGCGGCATTGCCAGCCTGACCAACCGCTATGTCAGGGCCATAGATGGCTCGCGTTCCCGCATCGTGGACACCCGCAAGACCGCACCGGGGCACCGCTACCTGGACAAGTACGCGGTCAGGGCTGGTGGCGGCTACAACCATCGCTACAACTTGGCCGACGGAATCCTGATCAAGGACAACCACATCGAGGCCAACCGGTTTCGGGAAATGGGCCTGCGGCAGGTCATCGAAATGGCCCTGGAACGCGCCTCGCACACCATTCGCGTCGAGGTGGAAGTGGAGTCACTGGATGATGCCCGGGAAGCGCTGGATGCTGGCGCCCACATCATCATGCTGGACAACATGCCTGTGGAAATGATGCGGGAGGCGATGGGCTTTATCGGCGATCGGGCAGTGGTGGAGGCATCCGGCGGGATTAATTTCAACACCGTCCGCGATGTCGCCAGCACAGGGGTTCACCTCATTTCCATCGGAGAACTCACCCACTCGCCTCCGGCCCTGGACATCAGTCTCGATCTTGAGTTTGAGTAACCTAGCCCGACAGTGTTAATTCCTGGACGACGCCCTTACCAATGTAGGGGCGTTGCGATTTTTGTATTCCACTACTGAGGTAAGAGCTAATGGCCAACGCGAAAGACACCATTTCGACCTGCCTGGGGCGCAACTGGGGAATGGTCGAGTCCGCTCTGGAAGGTATGGACGAGGAGACCCTCGGACGAATTCCCGCCGCCCAATGCAATTCCGCCGCGTGGATACTGTGGCACATGAACCGGGTGATGGACACCTTTCTGAACAGTCGAGTCAGGAACACGCAGCAATTGTGGGTGCAGGACGAATGGCTCGATCGGTTCGGTATGGCCGATGAACCGGACGACCGGGGTGTTGGCTGGAGCGCCGAACAGGTGGCGGCGTGGACTCCGCCATCCCGCGAGACGCAGCTGGGCTATTACCACGCCGTCAAGGCGGCGATCCAGGATTACCTGGCCCAGGCGAGCGAAGAAGAGCTATCCCGAGAGATCCTCTGGCCACCGTCGGAGGAGCCGCGGCCCGTCGCCGCATGCTTCGGCCAGGTGATGTGGGACTACCTGTCTCACGGAGGCCAGATCGCCTATCTGAGGGGCCTCTACCTCGGGATGGGCTGGCACCGGTAGCCTCCGGGGCAAGGGCGGCCGGCCCCCTGCTAGTGGCGGGAGCGGTGCCTGTCCGCGCTGTCAAGCATTATGGTCACTGGCCCGTCGTTCTGGGACTTCACCTGCATGTAAGCCTGGAATCGGCCTGTAGCCACTGTCAATCCTGTTTCCCGCAGCAGCGACACCGTGTGCTCATACAGCCTCTCGGCCAGCTCGGGAGGCGCCGCGCGGGTGAAGTCGGGACGACGACCACGGCGGGTGTCGGCGTAGAGGGTAAACTGGCTGACCACCAGGACATCCCCGCCTGCGTCCGCCACCGAGAGGTTGAACCGGTTTGCATCATCGGCAAAGATTCGCAGGTTCGCGATCTTGGGGACGAGGTACTCGACGTCCGATTCGTCGTCTTCCGAGGAAACTCCCAGCAGGACCAGGAGTCCGGGACCGATGCTCCCGACAACGGTAGCATCGACCTCAACAGACGCCTCTTTTACCCGTTGAACCAGCGCTCTCATGTGGCGTCGAGTGCTCCGCAGTCCGAGAAATAGGAATAGCCGACTGCGAATGCAGCCGGCTATTTCAGAGTTCAACCAAGGAATGCCCGAGGGGTGTGCAGTCTAGCTGGAACTGGCGGTGCTTGCAGCCGGCGATGCCGACCCGCTGTCGGAAGAGCTGCTGCCGCTGTCCGATGAGGTGGTCTCCGCTGGCTTGCTTTCGCTGCTGGACTTTGAGGAATCGCTCCCGTTCTTGCCAGCGCCGTTTTCGACGGGTGGCTTCGGGCGCCCATAGTCGGTGGTGTAGAACCCGCTGCCCTTGTAAATCACAGGAACGGCGTGGTAAACCCGTTGACCTTCCCCGGAGCACTCCGGACAGGTCCCTTTGCCTGCTTCACTGAAGCTTTGGCGCAACTCGAAATGATTGTCACAACTGACGCAACGGTAATCGTATCGAGGCATCGTCATCTCCTGGAAAAGGTCACCTGTAGGCACTCAATGATTAGCAGTCAGGCAGGTGCAACTGCTAATGGTCACCCCACAAATTTATCAGCCACCGCAGCCACTGTCAACGCTGGCAATGCGAACCAACTGCGGCCCGTAGATGACGATGAGCTGGTAATTCAGGCGCCTCGAACCACGACCGTCTGGGGTCATGGATACCGGAGCAATCCAGGGAGCAGGTTGGCGGATACTACGCGTCATGCCGGGGCAGGCCCTTCTGCCCGCCTTACCTTTAATCGTTAATATATGGGACAGTTTTGCACTTTAACCGGAAGAATCTAGCATGTTCTGGCATTCTTAAGCTGGAAATCGATATTGACACGCCAGAAAGTCGGAAATATGATGGTTCGCCATGGCGAATGTCGCAACGCGCCCATGAGAATGGCGGCAGCATATTCTGGCCCGGCAGTTTGAGGGAGTGTGTGACCATGGACGAACTCGACCGAAAGATTATAGCCCTGTTGCAACTGGATGGCAGGGCATCCAATGCCAAGATCGCACGGGAGGTGGGTGTCAGCGAGGGCACGGTCAGGCGACGGCTTCGACGCCTGATGAAGGACGATGTGGTGAAAGTGGTCGCCGTGCCGAACCTGGAAAAGCTGGGCTATGCTACCACCGCCCTTATAGGCCTGCAGACCGGGCCCGGCAAGTCCGATTCCGTGGCGGAGGCCATCGCGTCCCTGGATGAAGCCCATTACGTTGCGATCACAACGGGCGCCTTCGACGTCTTCATCTGGGCCGGACTGGAGTCGGCAGAAAACCTGGGGAACTTCCTCCGCACAAAGGTGGGAGTCGTGGACGGAGTGCAACGCACCGAGACATTCGTGAACCTGTCCATCAAGAAGCGAACGTACGGGCTGGTATTATAGTAATCACTCGCAAATAGCGCCTTCCGGCCCCGTCCGTTTTTGCCGAATCGCCCTGCCTTCGAATAACAAACCAAAAGCAGGTCTTATTGCAGACGGCCACCGCCGTGCTATAATCAGCAAGTGAAGGCCCGCCTGTTGTGGGTGGGTGAAACCCCCAATTTTGTAAGAGAGCCGATCGCTATGACCTACATCATCGCCGAGCCCTGCGTTGGCCTGAAAGACTCCGCCTGTGTCGATGTTTGCCCGGTTGACTGCATCTACACCCGCGACGAGGACGACCAGTATTACATCAGCCCCGACGAGTGCATCGACTGCGCCGCCTGCGAGCCGGTCTGCCCGGTGACCGCCATCTTCGCTGAGGACTCGGTGCCCGCCGAGTGGCAGGACTACATCGCGAAGAACTACGACTACTTCAAGAACACCGATCCGGCAGAGCTGAAGCGCAAGTAGAGCAGCCAAGCCGGGACAATCCGGTTCGCATAAAAGAGGGGCCTGTTCAGGTGCAGGCCCCTTTCTCTGTGTGAAGCAGGACTATTTCAAAGTCGCGCTTTCATTGGCCCCCGCTTATCCTGAGCTTGCCGGAGGATGCCCAATCGAGGCTGACACGGTTCGACAGGCTCACCATGAGCGACTTGAGACGAACTTTGCAATCGGTCCTGTGTGGAGTTGTTGGCTGGCTACATCACTACAGAAAGGGACGCCTGCCTATCCCAGATCGTTCAGGCAGGCCTCGATGGGTTTGCAGATGCAGGAAAAGATCGGCGTATCCAGGAGGGTGTAAGGCCGGGCCTTTGACTCGCGCAACTCCATCACCAAGTCCAGGAAGTTGGACGGATCGTCAGTCTCGAAGCCCAGAACAAACTCCTGGTCGTCGAGACCGAAGGAATAGGCCGTGCTGATCTTGACGTCTGGGTACTTGTGGCCAATGACGAAGTGCTCGTTCATCAGCTCCTGCCGCTCCTCCTTGGGCAACTGGTACCAGTCGTGCGTCTTGACGAAGGGATAGACGAACAGGTACTTGCGGCCCACGATGCGCATCGACGACGACGTGCCCTCCTGTCCTTCGTGCCGATGGTTTACGACGTAGGGAGACCGGCGTGTCATGGCCAGGTATGAGTATGGCGTGGTCAGATATGGCGCCAGCGACGTCCGATTGATCTGGGCCGATAGCTCGTTGATCGCCTCCAGCGTTGGGCTCACCATCCACAGCATCAGGTCGGCATCGCCCCGAGTGCCCACCAGGCTGTAGCTGGAGATCGATACTCTCTCGGAAAATTCGTCCAGCACAGCGGCGAATTCCTGTTTCCCTGCCCGTCGCTCCTCGCTTGGCACTCCGCGCCAACGAGGGTCCACATTAAAGAACGTGTACTTGACGAAATCGCGTTGCGATTGTTGTTCCTCGTGATGGGGCATTTCATTCCACCTGTACTGGTATTGCCGCAATGCTAACAACCCCGTGTCATTGCTGGCAAACCCTTGGGCCAAATCGACCGCTTGCTAAAATCGGTATGTGCGTGGATTATTGATACTGGCAAGAAATAACGCCTGAACAAAGCATCCACGCAGACGGAATCCTATTCCAGCCGGAGTCTGAAAATTGCAGACGAGCGAACGCACTCGCATCAAGAACCATCCGGAGCGAGCAGTCCCGGAGGAAGCTTCGGAGATTCTGAACAATGGGATGGTGGCCCACGTCGGGTTCATCGAGGACGGGCTGCCTTACGTCATCCCCCTGACCTATCACTATGACAGCGAGAACTCCGACCGAATCTACCTGCACGGCTCTATCCGCAGCCGCGCCATGGAGCTGCTGGCCTCCGGCGCCCCCGTATGCGTGACGGTGACTATGGCTGATGGCCTGGTGTACTCCCGCAAGGCTATGAACCACTCCATGAATTACCGCAGTGTGGTGTTGTTCGGCACCGCCCGCGAGGTAACTGACCACGACGAAAAGTTCGAACTGTTCGACCAGATGGTGCAGCGCTATTTCCCCGACCGGCTGCTGGAGCGCGACTACAACCCTCCGCCCGAGAGTGATCTCGGCGTGACCTCGCTGGTTGAAGTGCAGATCGAGGAATGGAGCGCCAAGGCGCGCCGCGGTGGGCCCACCGGACCGGACGACGACAAACCCGATGCGCCAGGGTCGGCGGGTTATACGGTCTTCCGGGAATTCTAGCGGAGTATTGTAGGCCTTGAGGGCCGGAGGTGCACAGGGTGCATTCCACCGTTTGAGCAGGGAAATCATTCAATCGAGAGGGATAACATGGTAACTCTGGGTGAGGGTCAATACCGCTATGAAGTCGCAGAAGGTTGGGGGACGCTCCCCGATGGCTGGTCTTTCAAGGAGTGTGCGGCGGTGGGCTGCGACTCCAGCGACAACGTGTATGTCTTCAACCGCGGCGAGCACCCGGTAATCGTATTTGACGGCGAAGGGAACTTCCTGCGGTCGTGGGGCGAGGGGCTGTATCCCCGGGCTCACGGCGTCACCATGAGCCCCGACGACAGCATCTTCCTGTCCGACGACGGGGACCACACCGTCCGCAAGTGCCGTCTGGACGGGACGGTGCTGTTCACGCTGGGCATACCCGGTACGCCGGCGCCGTTCATGAGCGGCGACCCGTTCAACCGCTGCACCCACGTCGCCATAGACCCACAGACCGCCGAGTTCTACGTGTCGGACGGCTACGGCAACGCCCGCGTACACAAGTACTCTCCCGACGGCAAACTGCTGTTCTCGTGGGGCGAGTCCGGCACCGGCGAGGGGCAGTTCAACATCGCCCACAACGTCTGCACCGACAAGGACGGCTGGGTCTACGTGGCGGACCGGGAGAATCAGCGCATCCAGGTATTCGATAAGAACGGAAAGTTCGAGACCCAGTGGAAGAACATGGCTCGCCCCTGCGGGCTCTACATCGACCAGAACGGCGATCAGAAAGTCTACGTCGGCGAGCTAGGGGTGGCCATCGGCCCCAACTCGCAGGCCTACGGCCTCGGCCCCCGCGTGGCCATACACGACGTTAAGGGCAACGTCCTGGCCCGGCTGGGAGACGCACCGGAGAGCGAGGAGCCCGGCCATTTCATCGCTCCACACGGCGTGTGCATCAATTCCAGGGGAGACATCTTTGTCGGCGAGGTGTCGTGGACCCACACCGGCAGCAACCTGAACCCGCCCCGCGAGATCCGGTCGCTGCAGAAATTGACCAAGCTGGCATAAAAATATCAGAACGGGAACCTGGATCATTATGATGGAAGAACTGTTCAACCCTACCGCGACTGCCGACTACCGTCAGCAAGCGCGTCAGTTCCTGGCCAAGAGCCGGGAGTACCTGGCAGAGGGAGACCTGCACCAAGCCTCGGAGAAGGGCTGGGGAGCCGCGGCTTGGATGGCCAAGGCGGTTGCAACAGCAAACGGCTGGGAATACGGTCGGCATGATCAATTCAACGTTGTGCTGAATAATGCTCGCCTGTTGACCGGCAATGATCGCCTCAGGGGTCTCAGGGGAATAGCCAATGACTTGCACGGCAACTACTACAAACGCGAATTCCTGCTGAGTGCAGATGCCATCGCCTTGGATCTGGACTCAATAGCGGATTTGTTGGCCATCCTTGAACCGCTGACCGAGCCCACAAGTTAGCGGCCTATAGTTGTAGAAATTCTTCGAGGTAGTGAATGGAAATTCGTATGGGCAGCCTGGTGCGGGACGCACGAAAGGCCACCGGAACTGCCATCGTTATCGACGTGTTTCGGGCTTTCACCACGGCTGCCATAGCATTTGACCGGGGCGCCACGCAGATTACGCTGGTGGCCGAAGCGGAGGACGCCCTCGAGCTGCACCGCGGTGGCGTGGGGGATCTCCTGATGGGCGAGGTGGACGGCAAGCGGCCCGAGGGATTCGACTTCGGCAATTCGCCATTCGAGATCTCGCAGGCCGACGTCGCCGGCAAGAGCCTGGTTCAGTCAACCCGGGCCGGCACGGTTGGGGTCGCGGCCGCTGCCGACAGTGCCCACACCATCTACCTTGGTTCGTTCGTAGTGGCGCAGGCGACAGTCGACTCCATTCGCAGCCAGCAGCCGGATCTGGTATCCATCATCGCCATGGGAGACCAGGGCAGGGTGCGGTCAGATGAGGACGAGCAGTGCGGCATCTACCTGCGTAACATCATGGAAGGCCGCAAGCCGGAGTTCGACGCGGTCAGGTCGCTGGTATTGACAGGAGGGGCGACCCAGAAGTTTTTCGATCCTGAGCAGCCTCAGTACCACTCCGAGGACGTCGATTTGGCCCTGGAAGTTGATCGCTTCCCGTTCGCTATGCGAATCACCCGCGAGGATGGCCTGCTCGTAGCGCGCAAGGAGTAACCGGGTTAGCGCCCACCCGTTACTTGGCCCAGATCAGTTGAATTGATTCTTGAGGACAGCGGCAGTCAGCGGCGGCCTTTAGTCGGCCACAAACCGGGCGGGAGTCAGATACTCGGCTCCTGCCACCTGCGTCGAACCCTCGGTAATCAGGTCCGCGGCCACTTGGCACATACCCACGCTCCAGAGGATTCCCTTTCGCCCGGCACCGCTGGCCAGGTAGAGGTTGTCCCAGCCAGGAAGCCGCCCTACGATGGGGATGCCGTCGGGAGTGACGGGACGCAGGCAAGCCGTGTGGTTGACGATACGCGACGACCCGATGGAGGGCGCCATATGGGCCAGATCGTTCAGGATGCTGTCTCGTCCCCTGGAGTTGGGGTGGTGATCGAAGCCTGCGTTTTCCTCGGTTGACCCGGCCCACACCAGGCCGTCCGGCTTGGAGTCCACGTAGTTGCCCTTGTAATTAAGAGCGACATTGAAGGGCTCGCCCTCATATCGAAACCGGAGTATCTGTCCTTTCAGCGGCTCCACCGGAACCGGGGCCCCGCACCAGTCGGTTACCACCTGGGACCACGGGCCCATGGCAACGACCACGGTTCCCGCCTCTATCTTGCCTCCGTCGTAAGTGACCGCGACGGCGTGTCCGCCGCTGTATTCCAGCCCGGTTGCCCGCTGAGCAACCAGCCGGGTGCCAAAGCGTTCCGCCGAACGTATGGCGGCCATGGTCAGATCATACGCGTCAACGGCACCCATTCCGGAGATATGCAGACCACCCACACACTCGGGATTGACCTTGGGCTCCAGCCTCCGGACAGAGTCTCGATCAAGCCACCTGACGTCGAAGCCTGAGACCTGCCTCATCCAGGCCTCGTCAAGCTGTTCTCTCTCGGCATCGTCGTCATCGAATGCCAGGTAGAGGCGGTCTCGCGAGCGGAACTGCGGGTCAAGTCCAGTGGCCCCCTGGAACTCGCGGGCTATGGACCTGTGCCTGCCCAGGCAGAATAGACTGAAGTCGAGGAGCGGTTCGGGAACGCCGATGCCGTGCAGCGGGTCGAGTCCGCCGAAGGCCAGCCCCGAGGCGTGGCTGCCCAGGGTATCACCCTCCATCATGGTCACGCTGAGCCCCCGGCGGCACAGCAGGTAGCTGGTCATGCTGCCCACGATGCCCGCCCCGATTACCACAACGTCTCTGGTGTCAGTACTCAACTCGCATTCTCCGCCATTGAATTACCTTTTCCTACGTTCAATGGAAGCCCTTGCCTATACTCCCCTGAACCACGCCTCAAACCTGTCAAGCTGTTCCGGGTCGCCGGAAATGGCGAACTCGTTGGCTGCCACGGCCTCGCGACCCGTGATCCTGCCATAGATGAAGAGCAGGAATGCCGGGGCCTCAGCGCATATCGTCCAACGTTCCTCCGGAGTCTCACTGCATGAGAGCACGTCGTAGCTGTCCCCGTTGATCCTCAGGATAATGCTGGCAGCGTGGGGGGGCGCCAGGTCGAACTCGTAGACTACCGGCGTGTCCAGTTTCTCGCCTGGGCGGAAGCACATTCTCAGCCACTTGTTGGCAAATGAGAGGACATCATCTACGCAATCGGGATTGATCGAGGGGTTCGGCTCCAGGGCCTTGCGCATGTCCCAGTCGTGGATTGCCAGTTCCTGCAAGCGCAGTTCGATGTACTCCCAGGCAGGCATGGCGCCGCGGCGCATGTGCCAGCAGGGGGTCTCCCATCCATCGGGATGAAAGCTGTCCAGGACATCGTAGAGGCGGGCATAATGGTCGTCGAAAGCATCCAGCAGGCCATCTCCGAAACCCTCGCGGCGCTGGACGTCGCCCCGTGCGTTGCTGGCCGATGCTGCGCTGCTGTCCAGGGGAACGAATCCCTCCGGAGGTCCGGAATCTCCGGCCAGGCCGCGGGTCATGCTGTCGATCTGCCTTTGGGCTCCGCCAATCAGGTGGCCCAGCACATCCTGCACCTGCCATTCCGAGCACGCGCTGGGCAGCTCCAACTGTTCCTGAGACAGCGATCCTGTCCGCTCCCTGATGCTGGAGACCAGGGTCTTTACGAGTTCGATCCGGGACTCAATGGTGGCCATACTTTTTCTCCTAACAGTCGAGCATTCGGGTGGGCCGACATTCCAGAGGGTGGTAACTTGCCGGTTCAAATTTGCAGTTTCGACATTCCGAGTCTATGTTCATGGACTGGCTTGGTGGGAGCCGTCAGTGGCAGCGGGCGACGAATTCGGTGTAGAATCAGCACAAACCAGCCCCGCAGGAATGATTCGCTATGAAGATGTGCTTCTTCCACCTTATGCCATACCAAGGCCTTCCTGAAAACTTTGAACAAGATTACCACAGCGTATGGGTGGATGTGCCCAATTCCCTGTTCGACCCACGCCAGGGCCACCGCCTCTACAACGACTACCTGGACGAGCTGGAATTCGCCGAAGCGATGGGTTTCGACGGGATCTGCGTCAATGAGCACCACGCCAATGCCTACGGCCTGATGCCGTCGCCCAACCTGATGGCCTCGGCGATGGCGCGAGGTACCTCCAACGCCGCCATCGTGGTGTTGGGCAACAGCCTGGCTCTCTACAACCCGCCCATCCGAGTGGCTGAGGAATTCGCCATGCTGGACGTCCTCAGCGGAGGGCGGCTAATCGCCGGATTCCCGCTGGGAACGGCCATGGACACCATTTTCGGCTACGGCCAGGTGCCCGTCACGCTGCGGGACAAGTACCAGGAGGCCCACGACCTGGTGGTGAAGGCCTGGACGGAGCGCGAGCCCTTTTCCTTCAACGGCAAGTACAACCAGCAGCGCTACGTCAATATTTGGCCCCGGCCCGTACAGCAGCCCCGGCCGCCCATCTGGGTTCCCGGCAGCGGGAGCCTCGAGACCTGGGACTGGACCATCCGGAACGACTATGTTTATTGCTACCTTTCCTACTCTGGCTACAAGGTTGGAAAGACGGTCCTTGACGGTTTCTGGGAAGAGATGGACCGCCAGGGCAAGGAGTTCAACCCCTACCACGCCGGCTTCCTGCAGCTGGTGGCGGTGTCCGAGACCGACGCTCAAGCGGAAGAGTACAAGGAGTCTATCGAGTACTTCTTCAAGAAATGCCTGCACGTCCATTCCGGCTTCGGCAACCCTCCGGGATACCGGTCCGTGCGCAGCAACAACTCCACGGTGGCCAACTCCACCACCCAGTCCCGCGAGGACCAGCTGAAGGAGTTCACCTGGACTGACTACCTTGAGGCGGGCAACGTCATCGTCGGAGGCCCGGAGACGGTGCGGGAGCACTTGGCCCACGCCATCAAGGAGCTGCGGGTTGGCAACCTGATGCTGCTGCTCCAGTTCGGCGACATGCCCAAGCAACTGGCGATGAAGAACACTGAGCTCTTCGCCCGCGAGGTAATGCCCTACGTCAAGGACATGTGGTCGGAGTACGAGACACGCTGGTGGCCGGAGGGCGTCTCCAACCCCAACTCGCCCATGCCCATCGCGGTGGGGTAGGCAGGAAAGCGCTAATTGTCGAGGGTGCAACTGATGTCAGCAGCAAAGGAAGAATTGTATGGCCTGATCGAGAGGCAGCCCGATGACAGCACCCTTGAAGAAATCGCGCGTGAGATCATCTTCTACATCACAGTGAAACGTGGGCTGGCTGACTCCGATGCGGGGCGAGTCATCTCAGATGAAGAGATGGGACGGCGCATCAAGTCATGGGCCAAGTGATTTGGAGTGAAGTACCTCAGATCTGTTTGGACGACAAATTCCAGGGAATAGAATTTTATGACTGTATCCGAACCAATTCTTGCCGGGCTAATCGGAGCGGCGGCAGTAGTGCTGGTAGCCTTGGTTTCCGCGTGGGGGCACGTAAACAGCAGGTTGGGCAAAGTGGAGAAGGGGCAGGAATCCCTGTCCGCGGAAATTCGTGCCTCT
Source organism: Dehalococcoidia bacterium (assembly GCA_965207865.1). Classification (GTDB taxonomy): domain Bacteria; phylum Chloroflexota; class Dehalococcoidia; order Lucifugimonadales; family UBA3495; genus VXOI01. The sequence goes on along the minus strand of CBDBNP010000006.1, from coordinate 298,967 downwards.
CGGGATCGGTCTGACATGCAACACGCCGAACTGCTCTCCGAAATTCGGCTATGGCGAACGCATCGACACGACGCCGACGGAACAATTGTTTTTAGGGTACCTGAGTAAATGACATCTTCCAGTAAAATTTCTGCAAGCGACCCACACCCCCGCCAACGCGTTGACGTGGGCGGTGTGGAGATGGCATACGTCGACACCGGCGCAGCGCAAGGGGGGTCGAACGAAGCTTTTGTTTTCCTGCACGGGAACCCGACGTCTTCGTACCTGTGGCGCAACATCATTCCCCACGTCTCTCCGCTGGCCCGTTGCCTCGCCCCCGACCTGATGGGAATGGGAGAGTCGGATGCGACTCCCGACGGCTCGTACCGGTTCCTCGACCACAGCAAGTATCTGGACGCCTGGTTCGATGCGGTCCTGCCGGACACCCCCGTTACGCTGGTGGTGCACGACTGGGGCTCGGCGTTGGGATTCCACTGGGCTCGGCGGCATCCGGACCGGGTGGCCGAGCTGGTGTACATGGAGGCCATAGTGCGCCCCGTCACCTGGGACGAGTGGCCTGAGGCAGCGCGGCAGGTGTTCCAGGGTTTCCGCTCCGAGGCCGGCGAGACCATGGTGCTGGAACGCAACATATTCGTGGAGCGGGTCCTCCCAGGCAGCACCATCAACGGCATCAGCGATGAGGCCATGGAGGTCTACCGACGCCGCTACGCTGAACCGGGCGAGTCGCGACGGCCCACGCTGTCGTGGCCCCGTGAGATCCCCATCGAGGGTGAGCCTGCGGATGTAGTCGCCATCGTCGAAGAATACGCCCAATGGCTGTCGCAGACCCCGACTCCCAAGCTGTTCGTCAACGCCGAGCCCGGAGCCATCCTGACCGGCCCGCAGCGGGAGTTCTGCCGAACATTCACGAACCAAAGCGAAGTGACCGTCCCCGGCATACATTTCATCCAGGAAGATTCACCCCACGAGATCGGGGCAGCCATCGCAGAGTGGTACGCCGGGCTGTGAATCCTTTACACTGGTTACGAGTAACTCTATTTCGGAGCAACGATGCCTGAAACCAAGAACGTGGAAATCCGCCGCGGCGACTTTCGTACGGAAGTGTCCACGGCCGGCAAGGGGCCGCCGCTTCTGTACCTGCACGGAGCCGTTGGGCAGAAGGGATGGGCTCCTTTCCTGGATATTCTCTCGCGGCGATTCACCGTCTACGCGCCGGTTTTGCCCGGCTACGGTTCGGCAACTGGCTTGGAGCACCTGGCGGACCTGGCCGACTTGACGCTGTACAGCCTGGAGGTCCTGCGCGAACTGGGAGTGACGAGGGCCCACGTCGTAGGGCATTTCCTGGGAGGAATGATAGCCGCGGAGATGGCTGCCGCCTCTCCGTCGAGCATCGACCGGCTCGTCCTGGTGTCGCCTGCCGGAGTGTGGAGGGACGAGGAGCCGGTAGCCGACCTGCTGGCCCTGAATGCGAATGAGCTGTCGGAGCGTCTGACGGCCACCCCAAGCGGCGCGGCGTCGCTGGACGGGCTCGCCGATGAACTGGCCCAGGATAGAATGCAGGACATCGCAGCCGCCGGCAAGTTCCTGTGGCCTCTACCGGACAGGGGCCTCGACCGCCGCGCCTACCGCATCAAGGCGTCGACCCTGATCCTGTGGGGAGAGCAGGACCGGATTAACCCGCCCGCCTACGCCGCTGATTTCCAGCGGATGATAGCCGGGTCGGAGTCCGAGACCATCGCTGGCACCGGGCATCTCCTGATGCTGGAACAGCCCGAGACATTCGCTAACGCCGTAACTTCATTCCTCAGTTGATCCTGCGGTAATCAGCCGATTACGGACGGTCCATTGGCATCTGAACAGTTGGATATTCAACTGGAAACCCTCCGGGGCATCCTACGCGAGATGGGCTCCGTGGTCACCGCTTTTTCCGGTGGAGTGGACAGTGCCCTGGTTGCCGTGGCTGCCCACCAGACCCTGGGAGATAACGCTCTGGCGGTGACGGCGGTGTCGCCGGCCCTGGCAGCCCGTGAGCTGGATATAGCAGAGCGGTTGACGCAACAATTCGGGTTTGCTCACCGCATCATCCGGACCAACGAACTGGAACGCGAGGGTTACATCCAGAACTCTCCCCAGCGTTGCTACTTCTGCAAGACTGAACTGTATACCCATTTGACCGCGCTGGCCGAGGCCGAGAACTATGCCTGGGTGGCCAATGGGGCCAACACCGACGACCAGGGGGACCACCGCCCCGGGATGCTGGCGGCGAAGGAGCACCGGGCTCGGAGCCCGTTGCTGGAAGCCGGGTTGGGCAAGGCCGATGTGCGGGCCATCGCGCGGCACCTGGACATCCCAGTCTGGGACAAGCCGGCACAGCCCTGTCTCTCTTCCCGTGTTCCCTACGGGACGCCGGTGACGGTGGATACGCTATCACGCATTGAGCAGGCTGAGGACCTCCTGCGAGGGCTGGGCATGCGGGAGTTCCGTGCCCGCCATCACGACAAGCTGTGCCGGGTGGAGGCATCCGAGGCCGATATGGAGATCGCCTTCAGGAACCGGGATGAGATCGTCTCCGGACTGAAAAAGATTGGCTACCTGTGGATCTCGCTGGACCTGACAGCCCTGCGGTCTGGCAGCCTGAATGAGGTTCTCAAGCCAACAGACCGAAAAGTCCTCTCATCCTGAACTTTTAGTCGCAAACGGTACCTTCAGAATTATCCTCCCGAATGTGCCGTCGCTACGTCCCATGAAAATTGCCTACATTCAGCCCATCGGCGGCGCCAGCGGCGATATGCTGCTGGGAGCCTTGGTAGACGCAGGGCTCCCACTGGAGACTCTGCGCAGCGAACTGGCCATGCTGCCCATAGACGGCTACGACATCGAGGCGGCTCAGGGCACGCGTTGCGAGATACGCGGCACCCACCTGAAGGTCAATCTGACCGACCGCACCCGCTACTCTCCAGCAAGGCTGCTCAGGACAGCCGAGCTCAGCGACCTCGACGAGGCCGTCAAGACGCGCACCGCCGGTATTCTGCGGACCCTCTGGAGCGCGGAGGCCCGGGTCCATGGGGAGACGGAGGAGGAGCTGCAACTCGAGGAACTTGGTACCCTGGACACTCTGGTGGACGTCTTCGGCTTTTGCATCGGACTGCAGGCGCTGGGGATTGAACGCGTGTACTCAGCGCCCCTGGTGCTGGGCGAGCCGTCGCCGCCTCGCCGCCCCGGTGGTTACTCCAACCCGGCGCCGGCCACTCTGGAGTTGATTGCTGCTTCGGGAGCCCCAGTCGCTTCAGACAGTCCAACCCACGCCGGCGCGGGAGAACTCACCACGCCCACGGGAGCTGCGATCATCACGTCCCTGGCGGAATTTCACCGGCCGGAGTTTTCAATTCAGCGCGTGGGCGTCGGGCTGGGAACCAAGGACCCGTCCGGCTTTCCCAACGCCCTCCGGCTGTGGTTGGGCGAGACAGCGGACGCTGCCGAACCGGCCGATAACAGGCCTGATACATTCCGGCCAGCCAGCGTCGTGTTGCTGGAGACAAACCTGGACGATGCCCCCGGCGTGGTCCTCGGCTACGCCATGGAACGCTTGTTTGAGTTGGGGGCGCTCGACGTGTGGCACACGCCAGTGCAGATGAAGAAAAACCGTCCCGGCTCCATACTCTCCGTGCTGGTGCCGCCCCGCCTCGAACAGGACGCCGTTGAGCTGATACTGCGGGAGACGCCCACTCTGGGCATCCGGTCTCGTGTGGTTGACCGGTACGTGGTGGACAGGGAAATAGTCACAGTAGACACGGAATTCGGACAAATCCACGTGAAGGTAAAGTCGCTGGATGGGACTGCAGTCGGGGCTGCGCCCGAACCGGACGACTGCCGGGATATCGCCGTAAAGACCGGGCTGTCATTCCAGGAGGTGTATCAGCGCATCTCAGAGGCGGCCCGCCGTCAGTTGCTAGGCTGAACCGATGGCATCGAAGAGCCATACCGGGGGTGAGATGCGCGCTCTGCTCGAGCGGGTTCGTGACGGTGATATCACCCCCGAGAACGCCCTGTCTCAGCTCCGGGATATGCCATACCAGGACCTCGGATACGCTCGCATTGACCATCACCGTCCCCTTCGCACAGGTTCCCCTGAGGTAGTTCTGGGAAAGGGCAAGACGCCCGAACAGATCGCCGGAATCGTGGCAGCGTTGCGAGGCAGGGGCCATCCGGTGCTGGTCACCAAGGCAGGCCCCGAGGCCTACGCCGCAGTGCTGGAGACTGCGCCAGAGGCCCAGTACCACAAGCTCGCCGGAGCGATTGTGCTGCCCTCGCCCAATCGTTCGCCGGGAGTCACGGGCACGCTGGTCGTCACAGCAGGAACGGCAGACCTGCCGGTTGCCAAGGAAGCGAAGCTGACAGCGGACCTGATGGGGCAGGACGCGAGGCTCATCGCCGACGTGGGAGTGGCCGGGCTGCACCGCCTGCTGGACCGCCTGCCGGAAATCCAGGCGGCCAGGGTCATTATCGTGGTTGCGGGAATGGACGCGGCACTGCCCGCTGTGGTAGCGGGGCTCGTCTCTGTACCGGTCATCGCGGTCCCCACCAGCACGGGATACGGCGCCAGCTTCGACGGACTGGCGGCGCTGCTTTCCATGCTGAACAGCTGCGCTCCGGGAGTTGCCGTGGTGAACATCGACAACGGCTTCGGCGCCGGTTACCTGGCCGCCCAGATCAACAGCCCGCGTCCGGAGTTAGATGAGATGTCCTCTTGATTGGACTCGTATTCCGCCTGATTCGCAGCCCGTTCAAGTGGCTGAATCCCCGAACGGGTTGCCTGATCCTCATGCTCTTCTTGGCCGTAGTGTTCGTGTTCTGGGGATTGACGTGCCGGTTGACGTTGGTCCTCTAGGAGCCATGCGGAACTCGCATCCAGGTCAGGCACGCCAAGGGGCATCGGCAGTCAGCCTTTGAGGTCAGAATTCGACGGCGTTTTCGATGTGGTTGATGGACAAGAGCCTGCCCTGGCGGTCCATATTCAAACACACCAGGTCAATACGCCAGTCAGTCCGTGAACTGAATTCTCCGCAAAGCCGTGTCTGCAGATATTCCTCGGCCACCGCTGCGAGCCTTTCTGACCTGGCCGGTGAAATGGATTCCTCAGCACCCCCGTAGGCATTTCCCCGGCGTGCCTTGACCTCGACGAAAACCAGCTGTTCCCCCTTGCGTGCGACTATGTCTATCTCCCCGGCACGGCAGCGGAAGTTACGCGCCAGCAGTGAGTAGCCTTTGGCCTCCAGGTGCAGCCGGGCCTGGCGTTCGCCCCAATCTCCCAGCCGCCGGTTGCCGCTGCTCACCGGACCACTCGCTCCATGAGGGCCAGCCGGGCCTGGGCCACAGGCGCAAACGAACGCCGGTGGATGTTGCAGGGGCCGATCTCACGCAGGCGCTCCAGGTGTTGCCGGGTGGCGTACCCCTTGTGCTGGGCGAATCCGTAGCCGGGCAGGGCATGATCGTACTCGGTCATGATGCGGTCGCGGGTCACTTTGGCAACGTTGGAGGCGGCTGCGATGCTGTAGCTCCTGCTGTCGCCCTTCACCACGGTGTCGTAGGGGTACGGGCATTGCCGTACGTGGATGTAGTCCAGAAGGAGGTGGGCGGGAATTTCTCGAAGGGAGTCCACAGCCTGCAGCATCGCCTTGAGCGCGGCGACTCCGATCCCGATCCGGTCTATCTCCTCGGAGTCGATGGCCGCGACTCCCCAGTCGAGGGCGTGTTCCCTTACGGCGGAGAACGCCAACTCCCGCTTCGGCTGAGACAGGCGCTTGGAATCATCCAGCAGGCCGAGCCATTCCTCATCCCCGGCCAAGTCCGGCGGCAGGATTACCGCTGCCGCTACCACGGGACCGGCGATGGGACCGCGCCCGGCCTCGTCGGCCCCCGCCACCGGGCTGACTCCCAGTGTTAGCAGCGCTAGTTCGAGGGAGAGGTCAGGCAACCGAAGCCCTTCGTGGGTTCAACAAAATTCGCCTGCTGACGACACCAAGGTTGGAACGGTTGCAGGGTGGTCGTTCCGGCCTTCGAGGCATCGCCCGAGTTACCGTTGTGCCGTAGCAGCAACCGCCAGATCCGCCGTGGGCGCGGTCTCCGGCGGCTCTATGGTTCCACCGCCAATCAGCACGTCGCCATCGTAGAACACGGCCGCCTGCCCGGGGGTCACGGCACGCTGCGGCTCACGAAAACGGACGATCGATCCTCCTGGCCGGGGATGCAATGTGGCTGGAGCCTCGAAGGACTTGTAACGGATCTTGAGCGAAACTGACATTCCTTCGGCAGGCCACTCGCCACTGATGTAGTTGACTCCCGATACCCAGGTTTCGTCTGCGTACAGGGCGCTTTCCGGCCCGACCACCACTCGGTTGGTGTCTGCTTCCAGCCTCACGACAAAGCGGGGCTCTCCGGCTGTCTTGGGCAGCCCAAGTCCGCGCCGCTGCCCGACGGTAAAGTACTCAATCCCCTGGTGCTCACCGACAACCGAACCGTCGAGCTCCACGATCTCGCCCGGAACACCCTCGGTCCGTTGGCGCAGGAACTCCCGGTAGTCACCCAAGGGTATGAAGCAGATGTCCTGGCTGTCCGGCTTGTCTGCGGTTATCAGCCCAGACTCCAGCGCGAGCTGGCGAATCTCGTCCTTGTGGTACCCGCCGATGGGGAGCAGGGTGCGGGACAACTGGTCCTGGGTCATGCCGAATAGCACGTACGACTGGTCCTTCCCCTGGTCGGAACCCTTCCTGAGGACGGCGCCGCCCGGCCTCCGATCGATACGGGCGTAGTGGCCGGTGGCTACGTACCTGGCGCCGAGGGCGTCGGCACGGGCCATCAGCTGGCTGAACTTGATCTTGTCATTGCAGGCAATGCAGGGATGTGGCGTCCGCCCCCGGCGGTACTCGGCCACGAAATAGTCCATCACTTGGTCGTGGAACTCACGTTCCATGTTCAAAACATAGTGAGGGATGCCAAGCCTGCGACAAACCGTCCTTGCGTCTTCAACGTCATCCAACGTGCAGCAGCCCTGGTGGTCATCGGGCAACTCTGACTCGTCAAGGCTGTACAGCTTAAGGGTGACGCCAATGACATCCCATCCCTCGCGGCACAGCAGCATCGCGGCCACGGAGGAATCCACGCCCCCGCTCATAGCAACGACCACCCTGTTTGACGACAGTTGTTCACTCATTTCGATCACCGACCTTGAATTCAGCCTAGCACACCGCATCGGGCGGGTACAACCGGGCGGCGCTGAGGAGGATGGGGATTGCAGAGTTACTGTCTGAACTGTGATTCGTCTGATTTTGAGATTATGCTGATGGAACTCAATCCTGAAAATACTGGAGTCCAGATAGTCCTGATTCAGACAATGACGCTGCAATCGACCTGCTGCAAATGGGTAGGGAGTCCGACGGACCTCCATCAGTTCTCCTTGTATCCCGGCAGAGACTGGCAGGCCTGACCGTTGCCGTCTCTGTCGAGCCGGTGAGGGTCCTGCGCCGGGCCACCCTCTGCCAGGAAGAAACTCTGTGCCTCCTCCCAGGAATCGAAATCGCTGCAGTTTCGGTCCTGGAAATCGTTCGCTTCGCGCTGAGTATCCGGAGCGGGCGTCGGGGAGGAACGAGACTGCGAATCCCGTAGATCGTCGGGGGCCGCTGCCTTCGGCGCTCCCGGCAGGGACTGGCAGGCAGTACCATCGCCGTCGCCATCGAGACGGTGAGCGTCATGTGTCGGGCCGCCCTCTGCCAGGAAGAAATTCTGCGCCGCCTCCCAGGTCTCGAAGTCACTGCAGTTCTGGTCATGGAAATCGTCGGCTCCAGTTGGGGCGACTGCACTGCCAGCGATGGGTTCCGACCCTTCCACTGCATTGTCCAACAAGGAATCGCAAGCGGTGCCATCTCCGTTCTGGTCCAGGCGATGTGGATCTGCGGCAGGACCGCCGCTGGCCAGGTAAAAGTTCTGTGCGTCCCACCACTCGTCGAATTCCTCGCAATTGCGGTCAGGCCCATCCGGGTCGAACGGTAGATCCAGGAAGTCAGGAAGGGCTGTCTCTGGCTCCGGAGTGGGAGAGGGTTGATGGTCTGCCTGCGAGGCCAGAACGGGAGGACGAGCTTCCTTGTGCGGCTCGGGAGCAATAGCCATGAGAGTTGGCGGTGGAGTCGGCGAAGCCATCGGTGAGGGAGCCAGAGGCGGCGCTGAGGGAGTTTGCGGCGAGGCATGAAGGGGAGGTGCAAGGATGGCGGCCGCTGGAACAGGTGTTGGGTCGCAAGCGGTATCAAAGCTTACACCCATTGACGGCGCCGTTTGCGGCGGGCCTGTAGCGGGGCATCCGGGGTCATCGCCGGCAGACGCGCTCTTGCTTGAGGCGCTTGCCGCCGCCAGACCGTCGTGCTGTACCGCAGCCGCAGGCCCTCCAGGAAGGGTCTCGCAGGGCGCGCCGTCGCCGTTCACGTCCAGGCGGTGGCGATCCTCTTCGGGGCCGCCCGCGGCGAGGAAGAATGCCAGGGCCTCCTGGTAAGTGTCAAAATCCCCGCAGTTCCGGTCCGGCCCGAAGGGGTCATAGCGCAGGTCGGCAGGGAGCGACGGTGGAATGGTGGGCGAGGGCGGCGAGGGCGGCGTGCCCTGGGTGGGTTGCAACAGCACTGTCGTTCTGCACGTGGCAAGCATGTCGGAGAGTGCAACGTACTCGGCCTCCGTTACCGTCAGCCCCCATTCGTTCTTGATTGTCACCCAGTCAACAGCATACTGGCACCAGTAGTCCTCCAGGGGCGGACGCCACTCCTCCGGCCCCTTCGATCCCTTGGAGCGGTTGGCTCTGGCGGTGGTGGCGATGAGGTGGTTCTCGTACCCCAGGTAGTTGGCGAATTCACGCTTGCGTTCCGGACTCCAGTTCCATCCGCCGGAGCGGTGAGCGTTTTCCAGCGGCACCATATGGTCCACATCCAGGCTTCCGGGATCATCCACCTCAGTACCGGTGTATGGTCCCAACCACAGCCCCGTCGCCACACGACACTGTTCGTCAGACTGGAAGGTAACTGCGACGCTGGACTCCTCAATCAGAACTTCCTGCCGTGCGTTCTGGCAGTCGCTATCCTCATCCGTCCAGTGGCGCCAGGTGCCGCGGTCGTACTCGGGTCTGTCGGAGGCAACCTCGGCGATGGAGACGGGAAGCACCCTTCCGTTGGCGGTCGAACCTGTGGTGGCGCCGGGGCCAGTGATTGCGGTCGACCCGCCGGACGGAGGAGTCTCCGTTTCAATAGCTGGCTGCAAGGTGCTGGTGGGCGGGATGCTAGTGGGAGTGGATTGAGAAAACTGCTCGCGACTGAAATCGCAGCCCGCCAGCGCGAAAACGGAAATAGTCATGATCAGCACGATTAATCCAGCCCGTACTCGGCGTGAACTGGCGCGGGACAACGAAGCAATCACAGACAAATGCGGCGGCAACGGTTTATTCCTGCAAGTCCTCATGCCACAGTTGGACGCCATCTCGATCCCAGCCCCCGGCCCTGGTTTCCGGATTTGTTGGTCATATACAGCGACTTCGCTCTGATATGCTTTGAATTTTAGCGATTCTCGGAAATGTATCAACGGGGTACGTTTGCACCGCAGGGCAGCCGCACGCCTACCTTGAGCCGAACAACCTGGCGTCGTATGCTGTATACCGCGCATTTCGTATCCTGAACAGCGGTGAAAATGGCCAGAGAACCAGAAATCGACACGGGAGCCTCCTTCTGCGGGAACTGCGGAACCCCCGTGGAGCAGGGCGCCAGGGACTGCAGAAGCTGCGGACACCCGATAGCCCTCGCCGCCGACGAGTGGGAGTACGCTCAGAATCCGGGCTCAGCTGCTCCAGCCGACTACATTCCCTACTGCCGCAGCTGCGGAGTGGTTGTAAGTTGGGGCGATGGCCATACGTGCGGCCGGTGTGGCATAGCGCCCCTTTGCGGCCTGCACTTCCGGGTCGAGGCCCAAATGTGCTTCGATTGCGCCGACAACCCAGTCCATTCACAGGTTGCGACATCTCCCGCGAGCGTGCGGTGCGGCTCCTGTGGAGCCGCGATAGGCCCGTTTGCCGAATTCTGCGCCAACTGCGGACGGGCAGTTTCTGCCCGTCAGGCGAGCGTCGAGTACGTGGGATTCTGGGTTCGCGCCGGTGCGTTCCTTATCGACTGGATAGTAATTTACGCGTCCTCTGTACTGATTGCGATGATGGTTGGCATTCCACTCATTTCCGGCAACCCCGACCTCTCATCAAATGATGATATCGCCGTAATTGTCGAAAACTTCAACTACAGGTTCCTTTTCGTTTTCTGCGGGTTGTATACGATCTACGGCACGCTGATGACCGCCTTCAGGGGCCAGACCCTGGGCAAGATGCTGCTGCGGATCCAGGTTGTGGAAGCCAACGGCAATGTACCCTCCTGGCCCCGAGTGATACTGCGAGAGACACTGCGGGGAGTAATTTCCGTCGCGCTGTTCCCTCTCGGTTTGCTCTACTTGTGGGTGGTCATGGACGCCCGGAGGCGGGGCCTGCACGACTACGTCGGGGGGAGTTACGTGGTGCGAAAAGGCCGAGGAGTGAGACCTCCGGGCGGCATAGTGTAGAACCGGCACGCAACGCGCGACTGGTAACAAGATGAACAGCCGCATTGCATGTGACGCATCTACCCGCAGAGGCGGAGGCATCTGATAAACTGGCCCGCAGCAAACGAAATCTAGCGGCGCGTAATTGCGCCACCGGAGGATGTAATGGCAGTGACCTTCGGCACCTCGGTACCAACCAGGGGTCCGCTGGCCGAGCCGGACGGACTGCGCGCATTGGCCCAGCGCGCCGACGACCTGGGATACGACCACATCTGGGTGAGCGACCACGTCATCCTTCCGCGAGAAGTCAGCTCCTTCTATCCTTACGCCGCCGATGGCGTCCCGACGTTCCTTCCCGACCAGCCATACTTCGAGCCGCTGGCGGCCCTGAACTTCCTGGCCGGCTGCACTCAGCGAGTGCGCCTCGGCACCCACGTGCTCATCCTGCCCTATCGCAATCCCGTGCTGGCCGCCAAGATGCTGTCGACGCTGGACGTGCTGTCCGGCGGGCGGGTGATCCTCGGCGCGGGAGTGGGCTGGATGGAGGAGGAGTTCGAGGCCATGGGTCTCAACACCTATGCCCAGCGTGGAGCGGTGACCGACGAGTACATCGAGCTCTACAAAGAGCTGTGGACCAAGGATAATCCCCAATTTGACGGGGAACACTACCAGCTATCGGGCAGCGGATTTTCTCCCAAGCCTGTGCAGAAGCCGCACCCACCCATCTGGATCGGCGGACACACCGGTCCGGCCATTCGCCGCGCTGCCAAGTACGGCGACGGGTGGATGCCCATCGGCCTTCGCCCCCCTGCCATACTTGAGCCGGAGGAGCTGTCGGGCATGATCGCCCGGCTGCGACGCCTCACGGTCCAGGCAGGGCGCGACGAGAACGCCGTCGACCTGACCTTCAGCACCGATGTGCGCTTCGATAACTCCGCAGGTGGCAACCGCCACTGGATGAACGGACGCCCGGAACAGGTCGCAGCCGACCTGAGGCAGTACATGGACCTGGGTGTTTCCAACTTCATTATCGGATTCCCGGCTGGAGACAGCGTGACGTCACTTCAGGAGAACATGGAGCAATTCTCTCGCGAGGTGGTCCCTCTCATTCCACAGGACTAACCGAGTTATTGCAGCGCTGAGGACGCAGAGATAATAGAGAAAAACAACTCTGCGCCCTCATTTCGTTCTCCGTGGTCTCTGCGTTGAATCCCAACTCAGGAGGCAAGACAAATGTCAGTACGAAGCGACCTCAGGGCCAGAATCAACTCGGGGGAGCAGATCGTCGCTCCCGGAGCCTACGACCCGATTTCGGCCCGGCTGGTGCAGTCGCTGGGATTCAATGCCGTGTACTGCGGCGGCTATATATCGGGCGCTCACCTGGCGGTCACTGAACCGCTGATGACAATGACGGAGCAGCTGTCGGTAGCCGAGAGGGTCGTCCGCGCGGTCCCGCTTCCGGTCATCTGCGACGCTGATGCGGGCTACGGAGAGCCGGTGCATGCAATGCACACGGTGCGCTCCTTCGAGCAGGGGGGCTTGGCAGGCATCCACATCGAGGACCAGTTCTTCCCCAAGCGAGCGTCGTACCACGCCGGGCTGGAGCACGTAATTCCAATGGACGAGTTCCTTCAGAAGATCGGCTATGCGCTCCGTGCCCGCACCGACCCGAACTTCCTGGTCGTGGGCCGTACCGATGCCTTCACCGCCGTTGAAGGCGACATGGATGAGGCCATACGCAGAGGAAACGCGCTCAAGGACCTGGGCGTGGACCTGGTGATGCCACGTGGCGTTCGAAGCCGCGAGGACCTGGCCACCTTCCGCAGAGGTGTTCCCGACATACCGCTGATGGTCATCGCCGGCGCCGATGACATCACAGTCGAGGAGTACCGGGACCTGGGCTGCCAGTTCCTGATCTATGCCACATCGTCCATCATCGCGGCGGTCGACGGTATTCGGCAGATATACGAGAGCCTCCGTGACACCGGCCACATCGGCATCAACGCCCCACGGGTGGCCGAGATGCGCGCCGGGGTGGAGGCACTGATCAGCCTGCCGGAGTACCAGCAGGTTGAGGCGGAGACCACGGAGCGGGAGTTCCAGCAGCACCGCGGCCACTGAACCCCGTTAGGCTCGCAGTCCACGAAAGAACCCGGACAATGGGCGCAAATCAACCCCCGTCTGCCCTGCCAGATGCAGATGGCTGACGGGGGCCTTTGTTTTCCAGGGGATTCGGTTGACCGTCGCTCGGAGACTATTCGCGGGGGCGGAAAAACTTCCAGACCGGCTCAGAGAAACCGGGCAGGACATCTCCGCCACCGAACACATCGAACTCGCTCAGAATCAGAGGAGGCTGACCGGGGCGGAACACGGTAAGGGATATGGTCCGAGGGTCGGCCACCACTGCCATCCTTGTGCCGTGGGACAGCCACATCAATGCCCGGTCCGCCATCTCGCGATTGGAGTTGCTGGGTGAATTTACCTCCACGACCAGATCGGGGGCTATCTCCGGATAGCCAGCAAATCGTGCTTTCACGCGGCCCGTCGCCACCCAAGCGAGGGCTGGACAACACACCGTGTCAGGGTCACGTTCCAGTAGGTAACCGGAACTGACGGAGACCGAACCAACATCGTCACTGCTGCAATAGTTGCCTAGCAACCATCCAATTCTCGCGATTACTACGCCCTCTTGGTCCCCACGGAGGTTGTGTGGGATCAATACCCCGCGTACGAGTTCGTGCCGCAGGTCGATGTCGGGCATAATCAGCAATTCATCGGCTGTCATCAGGTTCGCTCTCGAGGTCATTTGACCCCCACCCTAACCCTCCCCCTCAGGGGGAGGGAATTTTGCAGCCAGATTGTTGGAGCGTTTAGTATGGGGTTGCCTCGGCCGCGGCCTACACGTTGGTGGGGACCGTGTCGCTGACGCCGTACTTGCGCTCCAGCTCGTAGATCTCGCCGAGGCCGAGCAGGGAGGCAACGTCCCAGCGGGTGGCAAAGCGGCTGGGGTCCACGGCGCCGGTGGTCTTCAGTTCCTCGAAGGAATCCTTGACCTGCTGGTAGATGAGCCAGATGGTACTGCCGCAGATGGTGATCTTGTAGCCCAGGTCGTTCAGGTCATTGGTGTTCATCAGGTCGCCGTTGTACATTCGGGGCAGGTCGGCCATGTCCCGGGCGTAGTTCTGGATGTCCTCCTGGCTCTTGATGCCGTCGACGAACACAACGTCAGCGCCCGCCTCGACGTATGCCATGCAGCGGCGAATGGTGTCCTCCCAGCCGGTTACGGCGTAGGCGTCGCAGCGTGCGATGATGACGAAGTCCGGGTCCTTGCGGGCATCGAGGGCGGCCCGGATCTTCTGCACATGGTCCTCGACGGGGATGACCTGCTTGCCCTCGAAAAAGCCGCACTTCTTGGGAAATACCTGGTCCTCGATGTGGATGGCGGCAACCCCGGCGGCCTCGTATTCCTGCACCGAGCGCATAACGTTCAGCGGGTTGCCGTAGCCGGAGTCGGAGTCGCAGATCACCGGAATATCGACCGCGTTGGCGATGTACTTGGCGTTGGCGACCATCTCTGTCATGGTGAGCAGACCAACATCGGGGAATCCGCGCTCGGCGGCGGTGCCGGCACCCGTCATATAGACAGCGTTGAATCCGACGGACTCGGCTATCTTGGCGTGCAGTGCATTGAGGACAAAGGGGGCGACGACCATTTCGTCAGAGTTGAGCATCTGTCGCAGCTTGCTGGTAGCTTTCATTGTTGGCTCTCCTGATTCGATTCGACTAACTGTCAGAATGATAACGCAGACAGTGGAAGGGTGCTAACCGCTACGGCGATAGCAGCCGCCCACAGTCCAGAGGGGATCAGACGCGAACTATAACTCCGGACGTTCAAGGGACACCGCGGTAAATCCCGGTCAAGACTAGAGGGACGCCTAAGACTCTTACACACCGCGCCAGTCGTTTAGTTTCCATAACGGGGTCATAAACAGACGAATTCGTAACATCGTTGAAACAAAATGGGATGCAGGAGTAGAATGACGCATCCCGTTGGCATTCTCCCCGGCAGTTGTTCTTGATGTTCGGACTTGGAATGCGGCCAGAGGGTCTGGTCATCGGTGGACGGAGAGTCCACTACGCCTTTGTAATCGTTGGGGTCGCCACGATCATGTGGATGACCAGCAGCAGCATGCGCTTTGCCGTGGCAATCCTCGTACCCGAGATCGAGGAATTGTTTGGCTGGAGCATCGGATTCATCACGCTGGGATTCACCATCCAGTGGATGTTGTCTGCTGCCCTTAGTCCCGTCTGCGGCTGGCTCAGCGACCGGTACGGCGTGCGCTCGGTGATGTGGGCGGGCGCGGTTCTGTTCATGGCCGGTATGGTGCTCACTGGAATCATGACCCAGCTCTGGGAATTCTATCTTTACTTCGGTGTGCTGCTGTCGGCCGGGATGGCCTCATTTCAGGTAACGCTGGTCTCCGGGGTTACGTTGTGGTTCCGCAAGAACCTTGGCTTGGTCATGGGGATTCTGCAGGGACTCCAGGGCCTTGGCACCGGCCTGGCAATCCTGATGGTATACCTGCTCTTCGACCGGTATGGTTTGCAGGTAACCTTCTGGGTCCCCGGCATTGCTGGCGGCATCGTCCTGCTGGCCCTCACCAAGTGGTTCTACAATGAGCCGGCAGACCGGGGCATCACGCAGTGGGGCGCCCCCGCCGACGAACCGGTGCGCCGGTTGCAGAACAATGCGGTGGCCAAGCTGCGGACCAACACCTTCCTGAAGCAGGTGCAGAAAACATCCGCCTTCTGGAACCTGGCTACCATTCACGGCCTGGGGTGTGCCGGACACAACATCATCCTTATCCTCCTCGTCGCCATAGCCATTGAAGACGGAATATCCAGCGGTGTGGCGGCGATGGTGTACCTGACCCTGACCGTGGTCAGCACCGTCACCCGTTTCGCTGTTCCTGTAATCGCCGACGTCATTGGCAGCAAGTGGGTGATGATGGTCTGTTTCGGCCTGCAGACGTTGCCCATACTGATCCTGTTCGGGGCCGGCGACAGCGTGGGCCTCTACTTCCTGTTTGCCGTGCTGTTCGGCATCGGAATGGGCGGCGAGATGACCGCTTTCCCGATTATCAACCGGCAGTATTACGCCGACGCACCCACTGGCACCGCTTACGGCTGGCAGATGATGGGCGCCGGCTTCGGCATGGCCCTCGGCCCCGTGATGGCTGGGTTCCTCCGGGATATCACCGGCGCCTATTGGTGGCCGCTCTGGCTGTCCTTCGGCCTGAGCACCTTTGCGGTGTTCGCGATCCTGTTCTTGCCCAACACCAAACGACGCCAGCTACCCGATTGGGAGGAGGCATTGCCCCCTGAGGCCCGTGGCAATGTCGCCAGAGCGCAGGCGACCCCCGAGCCCGGCGCTGCCTCGCCCGCCCAGCGGACAGCTCCGGCTGCGGGCGCGTCGGGCGACGGCGACGGGGATTAGCCGCTGGGGTCGACGACGCCAGATCCAGAGCAGCCAGATGGCGAAGGTAAGCCAGCGGGGTTAGTCATCTCTGCGACGGAACTGGGCAGCTATGCCGGTTTTGGATTCTGCGCCCGATGCGCCTGGATTCGCATGCACGTCAGGCCGCTGCCGTGGCAGGGCTTCCCGGGAATCTTCAGCAGCATCGACCGGTACACCAAGCAGGTCATCATCGCCCACCTTCAGCGAGAGGGTGGGCTGCCGGAATGGATGTCTGGAATCGGCGAGGCCACCGAATACATCGACCCGCCACACTGGTCGAAATTCCAGGCCACGGATGAGAAAACGAGCGCCACGCTGCGGGGCGAGGCCGACGCCATTTTCCGTCTGACCGACGACTCCTGCGCCATAGTCGACTACAAGACATCGCGCTACAATCCCGACAACCGCAGCCAGCACCGGGTTTACCGGGCCCAGCTCAACGCCTACGCATGGATTGCCCGGAGGCTGGACTTCCCTCCGGTGTCCGGTCTGGCCCTGGTGTACATGGAACCCGCCACCGACGACCACTCCATCGCCGAAGCCAGCCTGATAGACGTGGAGGGTTTCGCTCTCGGATTCAGGCCGCGGGTGGTCGAGGTTGAGCTGGACCCGGACCGGCTGTTGCCGCCGCTCATGCGCCGGGCTGTCCGCATTCACGAGACTCCCGAGCCGCCGGAATCCCGCGACGGCTGCCGCGACTGCGCTGCGCTGGAGGGCCTGCTGAGGACCCTGGGGGAATAACCGATTGACAGACGGGTATTGTAGAATCTGTACATACCCTCGGCCTGCCGGGAGGAAGTATGGCAACCGCCACAACAGATTTGCTTACCGCCGAGGACCTTCTGAGGCTCAACAGTCAGGGCATCAAAGGCGAACTGATTCGGGGAGTGTTGTGCGAGACTGTGTCAGTTGGAGAGGAACACGGACATATCGCGGGAATTTTCATCACCTTCTTGAATGTCCATGTTAGACCTCAGAGACTCGGACGCGTCGGGGGAACCGACGTTGGCGTGCTGATACAAAGGGACCCCGATATGGTGCGTGAACCAGACGTCTATTACGTGTCGTCGGATCGGTTACCGCTTAATGTCAGGGTTCAAGGCTACCTGGAAGTTATGCCTGAACTGGTGGTGGAAATCGTATCGCCCAGTGACCAGCAACAGGCAGTCAACGACAAGACCACAATGTGGCTCGCCCATGGCGTCCTGATGGTAATAGAGGTGTATCCGGCGGAGAAGGCTATCATGGTTCATCGCCCAGGTGTCCCGGCGGTAACGCTGACCGGCGATGACGTGCTCGACGGCGGCGACGTACTCCCTGGGTTCGCCCTTCCCCTGAGCGAGATTTTCGACGCCTAGTCGCCGCCGGCATTCCGAGACTCATTCAACACCAATGGTAAAGTGGGTTCGAGACGTCAACTGTTTGGTGAACGAAATGGCCACCGCAAAGAACAAGCTGCTCACCGCCGACGACTTGCTAAGACTTAACAGTCAGGGAGTCAAAGGTGAGCTTATCCGGGGAGTGTTGCAAGAGACCGTGTCTGTTGGAAAGGTGCATGCTCGGATCGCAATAAGAATTGGAGGCGAGTTTGACCGTCACGTCAGGCGTCACAGGCTGGGACAGGTCGGCGGCAGCGATGGAGGAGTCTTCATCGAAAGGGACCCGGATACGGTCAGGGAACCCGACGTCTATTTTGTGTCAGCAGAGCGGTTGCCACTTGACGACCATTCGGACGGATATCTTGAGGTAGTCCCGGAACTGGTGGTCGAAATAGTATCCCCCAACGATTCCGAGCTGGACGTTCGGGAAAAGATCGGTATGTGGCTCGCCCATGGCGTCCTGATGGTAATAGAGGTGTATCCGGCGGAGAAAGCTATCATGGTTCACCGCCCCGGTGTCCCGGCGGTAACGCTGACCGGCGATGACGTGCTGCACGGTGGCGACGTGCTCCCTGGGTTCAGCCTGCCGCTAGGCGAGATATTCGACGCGTAGTCGGCCTCAGCAGGGAACCTCGCCCTCGTAGATCCCCTCTTTAACCTGCAGTGTGCGTATGTAGCAGATGACGTTGTTAACGTCCCCTTCCGACAGGCCGGGTCGCGGCGCCATGTCGCCGAACACCCAGTGATGTTGGGGAACCCCGTTGTTGACGGCGTTGTGGAAGCTGAAGTCCGGGTGATGGTTGGGATTGTAGATAGCGTGAATCAGCGGCGGCCCGGTCTGCGTACCCTCACCAACGGCACCGTGGCAGACCGAACAATGGGTGCTGAATGTCGACTCGCCTTCCCGGAATGCCGATTCACCGCCTCCGGATGTACCCTCCCCTGATTCGGCGCCTCCGCAGGCAAGGGTGAGCCCTGCAGCTATCACCGCTACTGTCAGGCTAATTAGTGCCCATCGCCACATACCGCACCACCGCATCTATTTAGTTTCCACGACCATGACTATACTCTAGGTGCTGGCACGACCGCGGCGCAGGGCGCGGCCCGGCAGGACGCCGGTATTCTCGCCGTTGTCGATGACCACCTGGCCGTTGACGATCACGTAGTCGATGCCCACGGGATACTGCTTGGGGTCCTCCTTTGTAGCCAGCGCCTTCACGGTGTTGGGGTTGAATAGAACAATGTCGGCCCTGAAACCGTCGCGCAGGATGCCCCGGTCCGGGAGGCCGAGACGCTGGGCCGGGAAGGATGTCATCTTGCGGATGGCCTCGGGCAGCTTCAGGTGCTGCTCGGCCCGCACGAATTCGGCCAGTACGATAGGAAAGCAGCCGTAGGTGCGCGGATTGGGGTACTCGCCGAACAGGATGGCGTCGCTGGCGATCATCCCCGCCGGGTGCGAAACGAAAGCGTACAGCGTCTGGGCGTTGGTGCCCAGCCCGACGGTTGAGATGCCCAGGTTTTCCTCAAGCAGCAGATCGAACAGCGCGTCCTCCGGGTCCTGATCGCGCATCTCGGCGATGTCGGTGATCAGCCGGCCATCGTACTGCTTGTTTTGTGGCTGAGTGAAGTTGGTCAGCCAATTGTTCTCCAACCGGTCGCGAGAAAGCTCGCGTTTCATGCGCTGCCGGTCGTCCTGGTCGCTCAGGGCGGCCATCAGCCGCTCCGGGCCACCGTCCTTGGCCCAGTGCGGCAGACCGATGGTGACCGTGGTACCCGAGTAGGGGTAGGTGTAGCAGTCGAAGGTGACGTCCATGCCCTCGTCGCGGCCCCGCTCCACCAGTCCCAGGTAGTCAAGGTGGCTGCCCACGCCGGAGGCGCCCTGGCGGTAGTGCGTCAGATGGACCGGACAGTCACCCAGCCGACCGATCTGCAGCGCCTCCTCCCACGGGGCCATCAGTCCTTGAGAGCGCAGGCTGGCGCGGGTGTGGGTGTGGTAGTGGCCACCCATCCGTGCTGCCACACCGGCCAGTGCGCCCAACTCCTCGGTGGATGCATAGGAGCCGGGCGGGTAGTCCAGGCCCGTCGACAAGCCCCAGGCGCCCTCCTCCATGGCCTCGCGCGTGACGGCCTTCATGTCCTCCATCTCGGCGGGAGTCGCCGGGCGGTCGTTCCATCCGACGCTCCAGATGCGGACGGGGGAGTTGCCCAGGATATACGCCATGTTGATGGCGACGGAGTTGTCGTACTTATCCAGCAGCTGTGCCACGGTGAGCCAGTCAGCGGGCAGGGGAGGGTAGCCGTTCAGCCCCGAGTCCAGCCAGATGTACCGCTCCAGTTCCTCGCGGGTCTTGAACGGCGCGTGCGAGATGCCATCGATACCCACCAGTTCGGTGGTCACTCCCTGCCGCACTTTCGGGTCGTGGTGCGGCTCGCCCAAGATGGTCAGCCCGGCATGCGAATGCAGGTCAACGAAACCGGGGCAGACGACGTAGCCCGTGGCGTCGATGGTCCGGGCCGCCTCCAGACCTGACACGTCGCCGCGATGGATGCTGAGGCGATCGCCCTCAACGGCCACGGCGGCAAAGAAGCCTGGACTGCCCGTCCCATCGACAACCATTCCGTTTGTGATCAGCAGATCGATCATTGCCGGACCTCAAGCCAGTGAGTTTTCGTTGGTTCCTATCGTGCCGGGTGCAGAGGAGCACTCATAAATCAGGTTAGTCAGCAGACTCTCGCTTCCGAATCGCCCGTAGTACCTTTTCGGCGGTGAGCGGCAGGCTCGGGACCGGCGTGCCGATGGCGTCAGCGACGGCGTTGGCGATGGCTCCAGCGACGGGTATGTTGGCGCTCTCGCCGATGCCCTTGCTGCGGTAGGGCGCCGGGCCGTTGTTGCCTTCCACCAGCACGGTCACCAGCTCCGGTATGTCAGCGATGGTCGGAATCTTGTAGTCGCCGAAGCTGACCGTGGAGATGTGGCCGTCCTCGGTCTGCAGTTCCTCCATCAGCGCGTAACCCAAACCCTGGACCACTCCACCTTCGACCTGCCCCTGGTGCATCAGGGGGTTCAGGATGGCTCCCACATCGTGGGCAGAAACCAGCCGCTTGACGGTGATCGCCCCGGTCTCCGGATCGACCTCCACCTCGGCGGCCTGGGCGCAGAAGGAGGTCAGGTCCGGCGGCTCCGAGGCGAGCTCGTAATCGGCGACGATGGTGCCATCGCCAACGTGGGCCACCACCTCGCCAATGTTGATAGTGCGGTAGTATGCCGGCCGCAACTCCGACGGACCCACCACGACCCGGCCGCTCTGCAGTGAGACGTCCTCCTCCGGCGAATCCAGCAGCGGCGCAGCGGCGCGGATGAGCTGTCTTTTCAGCTCCCGTGCCGCGCCCACCACGGCCTGCCCGGCAGTGTAGGTCACACGCGTCCCACCGGAGCCGGAACTGAACGGCATCTCCGAGGTATCAAGCAGGTTGATGTCCACCTCGTCCACCGGGACGGAAAGTTCCTGCGCCACCATCTGCCGCAGTACGGTGTGGGAGCCGGTCCCCGTGTCCCAGAAGGCCATGTGCAGCGTGGGACGTCCTGAGGAGTCCATGCTGATCTTGGCAGCGAAGCGGCCCACACCCTGTGACAGGTCGGTGATGGCCAGCCCGCGACCCGTCAGCGCGCCCGGCTTCTCAGGCTTGGGCGTCTCCCAACCAACTGCCCCGGCGGCGCGCTGCAAGGTTTCCTCGGCGCGGATGTCATCCCACACGTGGCCGACGGGCGAGGCGTCGCCGTTTTGCAGCAGGTTCTTTTGCCGGAACTCGTAGGGATCCATCCCCAGCTCCCGGGCGATCAGGTCGGTGTGCGCCTCGACGGCAAACACAACCTGCGGCTTGGCCGGGCTGCGCATGTGGCCCTTGGGGACGTTGTTGGTGTAGACCATGTAGCTGTCGATGCGAGCATGGGGGATGCGGTACACGCCGCAAAGATGATCGGCGCCGCGCAGGTACACCGTCGGCTTGAACGCCCCGTACCCGCCGCTGTCGAACACCACACGCGCTTGCCGCGCCACCAGGGTGCCGTCGCGCTTGACGCCGCTCCTGATGGTCATGGTGGCGGGGTGTCGCGGGTTGGCCGCCATCAGCTCCTGGATGTAGTCCATCACCATCTTGACCGGACGGCCCGAGTGCAGCGACAGGTAGTAGCACAACGGCGCGTCCATAAACGAGCCCTTGCCGCCGAAGTCGCCGCCGATGCTGCATGGGTGCATCACGATGTGATCTTCGTCCATGCCCCAGACGGCGGCCAGCTGCTCCCGCAGGGCGTAGGGGTCCTTGTTGTTGATCCAGAGATTGACCAGCGCCCCTTCGACGGGCTCAGGGCCATCGGGGACGGCGCTGACGACGCAGGCGTGCGGCTCTATGTAGGCCTGGTGCATCAACTGGGCGTTGAAGGTATGCTCGAACACTAGGTCCGCCTCGGCGAATCCCTGCTCCACGTCTCCTTGCCCCCAGGTGATGTGCGCGAACACGTTGTTGACGTCCGACTCCGGCTGCGGCAGGCCCTCGTAGCCGGACAAGCCCTGGTGCAGCGTTGGTGCGCCGGGATCCATGGCCTCGTGGGCGTCGAACACTGCGGGGAGTTCCTTGTATTCCACGTCGATGAGCAGCAGCGCCTCCTCGGCGGCCTCCTCGGTCTCAGCGGCCACGGCAGCAACCTTTTCGCCTACGAAACGCACCACGTCCCGGGCCAGCACCGGCATGTCTCGCAGCCTGCGGCCCACCAGCGAATCGGGAAGATCGGCGGCAGTGATGACCGCGTGAACACCCGGCACGGCCCTGGCCGCAGTAGTGTCGATGCTGACAATGCGGGCGTGGGGGAACGGCGACCGCAGAACCTTGCCCCAGAGCATCCCGGGCAGCGAGACGTCGGCGGCGTAGACAGACCTGCCGGTCACCTTGTCGGGCCCCTCGCCGCGAACGACAGACTGACCGATGGCGCGAGTTGTCGTGGTCATTTCTCCCCCATTATCCCTTGCCGCGGTTTACCCCGATCGACCAGGCAATATCCTGCCCGTGCCGGGCGTCAGGTCCCAGTCCTCTTCCTGCAGGCCGCGCAGGTAGTCGATCTGGCCGTGGTGGTTGTTTTTGTGGACGATCACATGCCGCAGCGAGTCGCTCACCATCTCCTCACGTTCCTGTCCTCCCATGAACTCGTTCAGGCGGGAATCGTCCAGCAACTCGAAGAACCGGACCGTCCGGATGGTTACGGCCTCGGCGTAGGAGATGAGCACCTCAGGCGCCGGAATGGCCAGGCTGCGCAGTCCCAGCCGGTCGCCGGGGTCGGGCGCTGTTTCCGGCTGTCCGAACCGCTCGAACCACCCGCCCGACACCCACAGGTCATGCTCGTAGTCGCCCTGTCGGCCGGCGGTGCGGCTGATGCGAGCGTCCTCATTGCGCGTCATGTGCCACAGGATGAAGCCGATATTGTTGGACGTTGGCCCGGGGCGCCAAACCATCTGTTCCACGGTAAGGCCCTCACAGGTCGCCATCAGCCGGATGTGGGTCTGTTGCAGGCAGTCCGAAATGAATTGAACGGTGCTCATATTCCTGCTCTTGTTCAGGCTTGCGATATTCCTAGTAGTACACCGCGGCACCGGTGCCGCCGCCAGCGGCGATAACCTCGCCGGTCACGGCCCAGGCCTTGTCGGATGCCAGGTAGCAGGTCAGGTAGCCGATCTCCGACCCGTCTACCATCCGGCAGATGTGGTTGCCCCGCGGCGAGTCAGGGGCAAAGTCGTGCGCCTCCACTTCCTCGACCGGGATACCCAACTGAGCGGCACGGGCCTCCAGCAGACCCGGCGTGCGCTCGGTGCGGGTGGTGCCCGGGTGGATGCAGTTTACTGTGATGCCGAACCGTCCCATCTGGACTGCCAGCGTCTTGGTCAGATGCACCATGGAGACGTTCCGGGCGCCGCCGCTCAGGTTGCCGGCAGTACGCCCGTTGCCGCCGCTGATGTTGATGATACGGCCCCAGCCCTGGTCCTTCAGGTGAGGAATGGCTGCCCGGGCACAGCGGAGCGCACCCACGTACTTGACGTCAAAGTCGTTGAGGAGGGAGTCATCATTCACAGTATCGATGGGGCCGGTGGCATCCGACGAGCCGCCGGGAGGGGACCCGCTATTCACCAGGATGTGCAGCCCGCCCAGCCTTTGCGCGGCCTCGGCCACGGCCGCGTCCACCTGCTCACGGCTGGTGGCGTCCATTGCGATGGGTATGACATTTCGTCCCGTGGCCTCCGCGATTTCCTGGGCCGCCTGTTCGAGGTCGGTCATGGTGCGGGACGCGATGGCGACATCGCAGCCCTCACGCGCCAGCTCCAGCGCAATGGCCTTGCCGATGCCCTTGCTGGCGCCGACAACGAATGCTTTCTTGTCTGTGAGTCCGAAGTCCATGCTGTCACCTCGTCTGTCAGTTGGGGAATTTCGATTGCGGTGCGGGAGGGGGTGGCGCATCCGTTGGGGCTAGCTCCAGCCAGTCCTCGGCGATCAGCTCCGTGGCGCCACTGTCCAGCAATACGTAGTACACGTTGGGCGTACCCGCCTCCAGCTCCAGCTTGGTACCGGTCCAGTCGTCCGTCATTTGCGGCGCGATTAAGCCCAGCAGGCCCCGCGAGCTCTCCGATGGCTGCCGGTGGCTGCCTCCGCCCCTGCTGCGAATCTGGACGCGCTGGTCAACATGAAACCGATAGGGGGTTACCATAGTCCAATTTCTCCACGATACGGTGTCAACCGCATTATACGGGATATTTCGGCCAGTTCCGCCTCGCCGCTGTGTCCCGCTCCACAAAAAGACTATCTCAATGCCTTGGTTGGCGTCGTGGGCTGTACCAGAGCAGGGCGCAGGCCAACTGGAGTGGGCCAGTGTAGTTTCCGCCCTCTTGTCACGCCGTGCCAATATTGCACGGCGCCTGGACTGCCAGGCCAGGGTGCGCTCCACTAGCCTGCGCCTCTCCTGATAGCGTTTGCTGCCTGGGGCATCAAGATTCTCCTCCCCTTTGCACCTGATGTATCCCCGGTAGCCTTTGGCTGCACTGCCAGGTGGCCCGTTTGATTGTCGTACCCCCGGTCCGGGCACATGTGCCGGGTTGCCTCGCCATTATCGCTCGCCACTACTGTCAGGATGCTCCACACCATACATTTCAGGATCAGCTCCAATGGCTTGGTATCGTGCACATTGGCCCCGGCTACTACCAAACCCGGCGGCCCTCCTCGGGCGTCAAGCGGGACGCCACATTTGCTGCATGTCCTTCCACGGTCCGTGGGGTTGAGCGCTACTGAATACCCCCAAACGGCCATTCCCTATGGCACCCCTGAGCCTGTCGAAGGGCCGCCCGTGAGTGATTCGACAAGCTCACCATACGCAAACGTACTTAAACGTACTTAACGGATGGACTGCGAAAACCAAGAGACCCTGGTGGACTAACCTGATGCCCTTGCCGCCAAATTCGGATTTCGATACACTGGATTGAGGTTCCCGACCGCCAGGCTGCTTCGACCTCAGCGCTTCTGAAGAGTCTCAAGGCAGGAACCCTCGTCCGTCCCCTAGCGGAGAGATGGCTGAGTGGACGAAAGCACCGGTCTCGAAAACCGGAGTACGGGCAACTGTACCGTGGGTTCGAATCCCACTCTCTCCGCCACCACAGTTTTCCACAACGTTCCTTTGAGTATCATTTACTCCGTAATTGATATTGCGTGAATGATACGCACTGCTTGAACTCTCCTAGCCTTTCCATAGAATACAATCGCTCTCCGCCCTCGGCGAGGTGAAAAGCGGTATACGGGCGGGCTATACGCTCTCTCGGCCAAATCGCTCGGTGAGGTTGGGCAGCACTGCGACGTCGACAGCCTCTACCTCGACATCGCCGCCTCCGGCACCAAGCCCAGGTGATCTGCCGCCTGCGGTCGTATTACTATCGCTGTTAGCCCGCCCGCCCCTAGCTCTGCCCATTCCGAGCCGCGATCGCAGCCGCGCCCTTACCACGCCACGCCACACTCCGCTACGTATTCCACCTCGTAGAAATCAGGCGTTCAGAATTGCCCCTCGCGATTGCGACTGAACAATGCCCGGAATGCTACTATAGAGGGGAGGTGATAAGACTTGAGTGATTACCATAACAACGACATCCGTAACCTTGCCATCATTGCCCACGTCGACCACGGGAAGACCACCCTGGTCGACGCGTTGCTGAAACAGGGCAAGGTGTTCCGACCACACCAGCAGGTGGGTACCCTGATCATGGACTCCAATCCCCTGGAGCGGGAACGCGGCATCACCATCCTGGCCAAAAACGCCTCCGTATCGTACGGAGATGTCCGGATCAATGTCATAGACACCCCAGGGCACGCCGACTTCAGCGGCGAGGTGGAACGCGTAATGAACATGGCCGATGGCTGCCTGTTGCTGGTCGACGCCGTCGACGGGCCCATGCCCCAGACCACCTACGTTCTGCGCCAGGCACTGCGGCAGAGCGTCAATCCACTGGTGGTCATCAACAAGATAGACCGACCCGAAGCGCGGGTGGACGAAGTCGTCGATATGGTCCAGGACCTGTTCCTGGAAGTTGCCACCACGGCGGAGCAGCTTGACTACCCGGTGCTGTATGCCTCGGCGCGCCAGGGCTACGCCTCCAGGAGTCTGGATGCGCCGGGATCGGATATGCAGCCCCTCTTTGAGGCCATCCTGGATTCAGTGCCGCCGCCCGCGGGCGACCCTGATGCCCCGCTGCAGATGCTGGTAGCCGCCCTCGACTACGACAACTACCTGGGACAGGTAGCCGTGGGTCGGGTGACCAACGGAATGATAAAAGTGCTGGACAGGGTGGCCCTGCTGGGTCGCGGCGGAGCTTCCAGCACCCACACGGTCGAGCACATCTTCGTGTTTCACGGTATGGACCGGGTTGAAGTTTCGGAGGCTCACACCGGGGACATCGTGGCCATTACCGGTCCCGAAGGAGTTTCCATCGGAGATACCATCACATCCCTGGAACACCCGTCGGCGCTGCCGTCCATCGACATCGGCGAGCCCACCGTGCGGATGACCTTTGGTGTCAACACCTCGCCCTTCATGGGCAGGGAGGGGTCCCACTGCACCTCCCGCAACCTGCACGAAAGGCTGATGCGGGAACTTAGGACCAACGTGAGCCTGCAGGTGGAACCCACCTCCAGCCCCGACGTGTTCGTGGTTGCCGGTCGCGGGGAGCTGCACCTGTCCATCCTGGTCGAGACCATGCGGCGGGAGCAGTACGAATTCCAGGTGTCCCGTCCGACGCCGGTCAACAAGGAAATAGACGGGAAGACTTACGAGCCCTACGAGATTCTTAACATTACCACCCATGAGGACTACCTGGGACCGCTGAGCGAATACCTGTCGGCTCACATGGCCAGGCACCGTGATATGCGCTACAGCGGGGATGGATATGTCCACCTGGAGTACGAAATTCCCACCAGGGGCCTGATCGGATTCAATGCCTACTTCAATCGCATCACCCGCGGCGACGGTGTCAAGAGCAGCGTCTTCTCGTCCTACCAGCCGATGGATGGGGAAATAAAGTCGCGGCGCAACGGCGTGCTCGTGGCATCGGAAAATGGGGTCGCCGTCGTCTACGGGCTGCTCAACGCCCAGGGCCGGGGCGATACGTTCATCGACCAGGGCATCAGGGTCTACGAGGGCATGATCGTCGGCTCCCATCCCCGGGAGGGGGACCTCGAGATCAACGTTTGCAAGGAAAAGAAGCTGACCAATATGCGCTCGTCGACGGCGGATGTGGCCAAGCGCCTCAAGGCCACGGTGACCATGAGCCTGGAGGAGGGGCTGGCATTCATATCGGATGACGAACTGCTGGAGGTAACTCCGGAGAACCTGCGTCTTCGCAAGATGGAACTCTCCGCCCTGGACCGGAAGCGCAATCGCCGCGACGGATCGCGCGCCCGGGACTAGGGAATCGTTGCGACTCCTGTGATGCCGCCTTACACTGTCGGCGGCCTGAATTCGGGAACAAATGCTGTGGAGGCACGCCATGAGTGAACTTGATGATCGTTACGAGCGCGGACAGGAAACGCGAAGGATGTTCGGTGGCGGTCAAATCACCACCACACCATCGCCGGGAGCGTGGGACATTGCGCCGGACCTCGAGAGGATCCTGGGAGAGGCGCTATTTGGCACCATCTGGAAGCGGCCTGCGCTGACCCCTGTCCAGCGGGAGATGGTCACTCTGTCGTGCCTCATAGTGATGAACCGCGAGGTGCAGCTCAAGCGACACCTGAGCAACGCGCTGAACGTGGGTTTGACGCCGGAACAGATCGTTGAGTTGATTATTCACGACACCTGGTACGGTGGAGCGCCGGCGGGTATACAGGCGCTGGCGCTGTGCAAGGCAGTGTTCGAGGAACGCGGCATTGACTTCACCCCGGCCCGCATCCACGACGCCAATGAGGACCCAGAGAGCCTGTTCCAACGGGGCGACGAGTACCGGCGGAATTACATGGGAACGACATCAGCCGCTCGTCCTGCTCCCCCGACGCAGGCCGAGAGGGAGCTGGGACGCACCACCGGAGAGTACTATTGGGGTGCCACCTGGACAAGGCCGGGCCTCGACCTCCCCTCCCGTTGCATCTGCACCATGTCGTGCCTGGCGGCGTTGGGTCGTGAGGGTCCCCTGCGGAGCCACATCCGGGGCGCTCTGAACATCGGGTTTACCCAGGACCAGGTCATCGAGGTCTTCGGCCACATGACGCTCTACGCTGGCATACCATTCGCCAGGGGCGCAATGGACATCGCCAACGAGATATTTGCCAGCGCCTGAAGGTGCCACAGGATGGCCGAAGCCGGTCAAGTGTGAATTCGGAGTTTCGGTGCGCCGAACATGAGCGGAACTCCCCGCTGTCGTCCGTAGCCGGGAGTTCGGGTAGCCGGATGGTTCGATGACTGGATTGTGGAGTACCTATAGGACTCTGAGGGGACCCACAATTTTCTCGCCATGTCCTTGTCCCAGACGAATTAGGAGGCACCATGACCACTGAGACCGCAAAGGCAACGGACGGATACGTGAGGGTCGGCGACCTCAACCTCCACTACCTGGAATGGGGGGACGCTGGCGCGCCGCCCGTCATCATGATCCACGGTCTGACCGGCAACGCCCACGCGTTCGACCTGCTGGCGCCTCACTTCGCGCCGCAGTATCACGTCATCTCCTTGGACGTTCGGGGCCGCGGCGACAGCGATTGGGCTGCCGACGGTGACTACTCCAACGACGCCTACGTTGCCGATCTGGAGGGAGTGCGGGAGGCTCTGGGTTTCGACCGTTTCTCGCTGGTGGGCACATCCATGGGAGGCCGAATCTCCCTGACCTACGCGGGCACTTACCCTGACCGCGTGGAACGCACCGTCCTGAACGACATCGGTCCCGAGGTCGACTCACGGGGAGGCGGCCGCATCGCCAGCAGTTCCCGTGATGCAGTTACCACCTTTGCGGCCATCGAGGACGTGATGGCCTGGCACCGGGAGAATCGGGTCGGATTCGCCGCCATGAGCGACGCGCACCAACGGGCAATGGCTGGTCACGCGGTCAAGCCTCTGCCCGACGGCAGCTACACCTGGAAGATGGACCCCGCAGTTCGCAGCGACCCCCGTCGCCCCGACCCGGAAGTATCGTGGAAGCTGGCGCGCCGGATTCCAGGTCCGGTGCTGCTGGTGCGGGGTGGAGCCAGCGACCTGCTGTCCCCGGAGATAGCCCAGCGCATGGTGGCGGAAATGCAGGACTGCCGCATGGTGGAGGTCCCCGGCGTGGGCCATGCTCCCACCCTGATGGAACCCGAGGCCTTTGGCCCGGTCACGGAATTCTTCTCGCTGGCCTGACGGGCAACGGTTAACCGGTCGTGGGAGTGCAGTTCTCCCAAGACCTTACAGCCGGGGCTGCCACAGACGCCGACGTACCCAGGCTATTACGTCCCTTCGTGGGGAGGCAGAAATGCTCCATGAAGGGAACGCGGAGATGAGACGTCGGCAGCGTCAATGCAAAATCCGCCGCTCAATTTAGCTGCTGTAGTATCGGATCGAATCAAGGATGGCCCCGAATACCAGTGACGGACAGGAAGATGACTACCCCTGAAGAGATTGAAGGGCGAGTGCGGGCGGCGCTTGACGAGTTGGGCATCACCGGCTGGGAGTGGATCGAGATCGATCCCCAATACGGCGACACCGCGGACTTCTGCGAACAGTACGGGTACGACCTGCCCCACTCCGCCAATACGATCATAGTTGCCAGCAAGCGGGGCCCTGCGGCCTACTGCGCGGGGATCGTGCGGGCCTGCGACCGGCTGGATGTGAACAAGAGAGTGCGCGGGCTGATGGGGGTGTCGCGGGCGTCCTTCGCCTCAGCCGATGAGACCCGTGAGGTGACGGGAATGATGATCGGCGGAGTCACGGCCCTGGCTCTGCCCGAGGGGTTGCCAATCTACGCTGATGTGCGCCTGTTGGAGATGGACTACATCATTCTTGGAGCAGGTAGCCGATCCGGCAAGCTGAAGGTGGCGCCCCAGGAACTGGAGAAACTGCCTGGTCTGGAGTTCATCGAAGGGCTGTCGGTTTCAGCGGAGTGACGCCGGCGTGTTCGGGAAAGCGTTCCCATCCAGGTGATTCGGCCTCTCCACAAGTCAATTTCGTCGTTACGACCACTGTCCTTCAAATTTGGGTGCCACCCACCGTAGTTGCGTCCGCGATGATGAGTTTGCGATTTCGCAAGTCGAGGCATCCGATCGTTATCCCACCGTCTCAGCCACGAGCCCAGATCATCCCGCAAGCCCCGCATTCCGTGTGGCTCTGGATTCCAGGAGCGGATCAGCCGCCCGAAATCGCGGGCGGACGCCGCCAATAACGCGGCTGGCCCAGCGGCTGTCTTTTGTGCAGTCATATTGCAACAGGGAAGACCTGGGATTAGGTTCCCGGAACCTCGTACTTGGCGTCGACAACCGGGCGTACCCGAGTTCGCGGATGCAGGTATTGACGCTGGCGCCATACCTTCGGGCCACGTCACGAACGCGCAGACGTTGCCGACCGACCTCGAATACACCGGAATTCAGGGCGAGCCTCTTCCCCCGCCCGGTGACAACGCAGGACCGCTTCCGGGAGGGGTTTGAGCACGTATGCAATTGACAGTGTTCAGAATTTTAAGAGACTGGCCGTCTTTCAGTTAGTTCGCGCAGACTTTCCTGACTGTGAACAGGCCTAGCTTGTCCTATGATCAAGGCAGCACATAAGCAATACGCTGTGTGCCAAGACCCGCTTACAACACTTTCGTCTGTGCATTGAAATGCCCGATATGCCGCGTATGTATCAAGGGCAGCCGACGTGGGGTAAACATTTATAGGCAGCAATGTGAGTCGGGAATGGAAGGATTTACGCACAACTGCTGATATTCAAAATCGCACAGACTTTGGCCATCCCGCACTTTACTTTCTTAGCCACCCTGGGTGGCAACGCAAGGTTCCGCCTCTGTGAGCGTACAGCCGTAGGCAACCCCGTGTCGCGGAAGCCTCGGAACTCCTCCAGCCGATTCGCGGCCCAATGGACTTCCGGGATTCTCCTTCATTGCCCAAGTGTACGGACCCTGATGTCCGGTCACCCAGGGACATGGCCAGGGAAGTCTTCGTTTCTACTGAGGCAGTTGGATGGCAATCATTTCTCGCCCACTGGCCCGCATTTCAACGTTCGTCGCAATCACGGGAATAGTCGTCGCATCAGCATTCGTTGCGGACGGATCAAGTGTCGGCCTGGTAAAAGGAAATGCGGCGGCGGAAACAGCGCCCCGAGTTTATTCCAATGGGGATATTTCTCGTCCCAACCCTGAGTCTGGATCGCTGCCAGACGCTGGCATCGGGAGCGCCTTGATGCAGCAAACCGAGGATGCCAGGGGCATGATTCTGGTCGACAACTACGGAAACACAACCTCAGCCGCCACAGGAGAGACTTTCGACGATGCCCAGGGATTCACGACAGGCACCGGACGCTATCTGCTGACCGGAGTGGAACTAGCCACTACTAGTGCGCCCCTGGGCGCAAAGGTAGCTGTGTTCATCAGCGAACCCGCCGGAGCAGGACATCCCGGAAGGACCCTATATGTACTCGATTCACCGTCTAACCTTCTCGGGAGGCCCTTCTTTACAGCGCCGGAAAACGCACTTCTTGATGCGAACACCAGCTACCTGGTCAGGATAGACGTTACTGCTGGGTCTGTCGGCTGGGAGTTCACCACCAACAAGACCGAAACTGCCCTGGGACTTTCCGGATGGAGCCTCGAGGACCACTTCTGGGTCAGTTCAGGAGACACCCAGGGAATGGATTGGGGTATGGACAGCAGCAAAGTGTTCGCCCTCACCATATGGGGAAAGGAACCTGCGGATGACTTTGGTGAGGACTCGTTCACTTCGGGCTACATTGCCTTCAGCAGATACACAGGTGAATCGCCAATGGTGCGGGGGACGATTGGTAACAGCACGGACAAGGACTGGTTTAATTCCTCACTGTCGTTCGACTACGGAGGCCGTTACAGGATTGACGTAGACGCGACTGAACTCACCGATGCCGATGACGTTAGCGTTCGCGCTTTCTATCTGGACAATCCACACTATTCTTCCGGAGTCGTAGAGGTAGATATCGAGTCCGTCACGGACCCGCCCGAGGGCTATGTCTCGTGGCATTTCATAGCTGGACGCAACTATGGTCCGTACATCGAAGTGTCCGCCGACAACGGCAGTACCGGCGATTACGGTATCCGAATAGCGTACGACCCGGACAGGATCTGGACAGGCACAGAGGTAGTACGAGGCGACCTGTACCACAACGACACGACGTGGGCGACCATCACCGTCGACTCCGTGGAAGCGGATCAAGGGGTCTACCATTACTACGAGGATTACGACTGGTTCGCAGTGGACCTGGAGGACGATACCAACTATACATTTTTGGCGACCGCTGCAGGCCGATACAGCCATTACATGCATCCTGCCATCAAACTGTACGACGATGCAGGGACCGAACAGGCCTCCGAATACATAAGCCACAGCGACGAAAGCGCTACGTCGGTAACGACCCGAATCGATGTGGGCGCTGGCGAGGGAGGGACCTATTACGTCTCCGTAACTAACGCCCAGCTGTGGGACGACCCGGTCAAGATGGCGAACGTGGGAATCACGGAGCCGTTGGTGTTGCATTCGCCTTTTCTTGCGACCAGGTATTATTTGGCTGCCGGCACTGTCGCCGACATGATGAGGAGCCTGAGATCGGTTCCCGTCAATGCTGAGCCCCGTATTCTGAACAGGAGGGCGATATCGCTGGAAGAAGGAACCAGGCTGGCGGAGTACATCACCGCTAACGACTCGGACGCGCAGGACACGACCACGGAATTCGAAATCAGTGGAGGGGACGACGAGGACCTGTTTTCAATCAATAGTGCAGGCGTGCTGTCCATGAGGGTAGTGCCCGACTTCGAGGTACCGGCGGACGGGAACATGGACAACGTATACGAGGTGCAGGTCAGGGTGACCAGTGGGTCAGGAGGGAGAGAACGCTCGTCGACGGCAGACTTCACCGTAACGGTAACCGATGATGATGCCGAGGCCGAGAGGGTGCTGGTTTCGAACACGGGCAAGCGAAACGACGGCAACGCGACAGTGAACAACTCCGATCACGCCTTCCGAATCCACACGGGCGAGAATTCGGAGGGATACGTCATCCACGGCGTTGCCCTGAAATTCCAGGAAGCGCTGGCAGACCCGAACGGCGTACGAGTGTCGTTGTGGTCATCGCACGTCCCGGGACGATATTCCCGTCCCAACGCGCAGATCTTCGCGTTCACCAATCCAACCAGCATTGAGGCGAGGCTGACTGAGTTCACGGCACCGCCGGACACGGTGCTGGAGCCGGACACAAGCTACTGGATAATGATCGAGAGAACGGGAGGCACCGCGCTCAAGTTCCTGGAAACGCGAGCGGATTCGCAGGACTCGGTCTCAGAGGCTGACTGGGACATAGGTTCTCTAAAGTTTTACCGGCCCCGTAACATGAACGGACCATGGACCAATCGAAAAGTGGACAGCAATCGGGACCAGATCAAGGTCCGTGTCATCGGATACGAGCGCGGCAACGAGTAAGGGGAAAGAAACATCGTCCGGCGAGCGTGCCGGAACCCATTCCAAATTGCCGCGAGCCGTGCCGGGCTGTAGGTTCGGAAACCTTGGATGGAGGCCGCCAGCGGCTAATTTGTCCCTCGCTGTGCGAAAGTAGAGTTGCGGAGAGGACGTAAATTCGAGTCGAAGGGTAGTCTTGGATGAGCCTCTCTCCATGATTTGCGAGATGTCCAGAAACCGGCCAAGCCCGGTGGAGGCGCAGTTGGTCGGCCCGGCACTCGGCTCCCAGGCAACCCTGGACCCCCTCTTTGACAGCGGGCGACCCGAACCGCCTGACCGGCAATTGGGGTAAATTCCTGGTGGTATACAATGTGGCTCGTGAATTCAGGGCAATATCGGAGCGACACCCAGTATGCGCACCAAGGATGAGGTCCGTCAGGCGGTTTGGTCAGCGATGGAGGAAGCCAGGGCCGCTCATACCCGCAAACTCCACGACAAGATTCCCCATTTCCGGGGCTGCGAGGCCGCCGCCGAACGCGTGGGTGAATTGCGCGCCTGGCAGAATGCGAGTGTGATCAAAGGCAATCCTGACAAGGCGCAGAGGCCCCTGCGGCAGAAGGCCCTGGAGGAAGGCAAGACGCTATATATGGCCGTCCCGCGCCTGCGCCAGGAGCAGTGTTTCGTTGAGTTGGACCCGGCAACTATTGGAGCATCCCCGTCCGAGGCTTCCACTATCGCGGGGGCTTTTCGCTGGGGGCGACCGGTGTACGTGGAGGAAATGCGGCCCGTTGACCTCGTAATCTCAGGCTCGGTCGCCGTCAACCAGGTGGGGACTCGTGTGGGCAAGGGTGGCGGGTTTGCTGATCTGGAATATGGCCTGGCCATCGCCGCCGGAATCGTTTCACCAGAAACACCGGTGGTAAGCACGGTGCACTCGATGCAGGTGCTGGACGAGGATCTGCCCTACACTCACCATGATGTGTTCCTGGATTATGTGGTCACTCCCGAGGAAACGATCCGGTGCAGCGGTGAAATGCCTCGCCCGACCGGCATATACTGGGACGACCTGCCCCCGGCCAAGATCCGCCAGATTCCGTTGCTACGGAAGCTGCGGGAACGGGCTGGCTGACACGTTTCCAGACAGTTCCCTCTCCTTCCGGGAGAGGGTTAGGGAGTGTCAATTGCCCGTAGTCTCGGCGCGGCCAGCCACAGCCCAACGACGACCAACCAAAACAGGAAACCGACGCGGGTTATCAGCAACAAGTAGTCGGTGAAGATAAGATAGGAGAACAAATACAGCGGTATTCGCAAAACTATGGCTATCCCCAGCACAGTTTCACCGACTACGAAAACGTTTGGGATGCCGCCTACCCGTCGGAGAGCGGGCGCCAGTATAAGTAAAGCCAATCCAGCTATCGCAAGGCCTATCTCGCCCATAACCAAACCAGGGAACAGCCACTTCACTCCGCCCCCGCCAAAAGACCCTTCCATTCCATTGGCCGGCGTCAAATCTTGGATGGCTAAGGACGCTGCCAGTACAAATCCCCCGGATATGGGTGACAACAAACCGAATCCCGCTATCAGTGCCGCCGCAAAGTGGATCTCCGCCGGAAGCTGAGACGACGAGAATTGACCTTGACTGTTGGCGCGCTCAAAAAAGAGGGTGGCGGCCAGTGCCATCAACCCGCCCGCCAGACCCGTTGCCCCACCAACGACGCCGAAGGAAAAAGCAAATCTGAGCGAAAGGAGCTCTAGCCAGTTCGTATCAGGGAATCCATACCAGGTCGCACCGGCCGCGGCGGATATGACGATTGCCAAAGCAGATAGCAGCAGGAAGCTTCCCGCTACTTGGCTACTGGTCATCGAGTCCCAAAATCAGCAGGCTGTGTTCGTATGGACCTTAGCCTGGGAACGACCAGCCACAGTCCCGCAAGGATCAGCCAGATCAGGAAGACGATGCCGGTGATGCGGTGGACCACCGTGGCGGCGTCCAGCCAGATGAAAAGCATCGCGACGCCCAACACCGCGGCCACAACTGCGGTTACGCGCAGGACTCCGCCGCCCATTTGCCACTGCACCGGGGCCAGCGCCACCAGAGCGAGACCTGCCAGGCTAAATCCGACGGAGCCAGCTATCCACCGGATGGCGAACGCCAATTCCTCCTCGGGTAGTACCATCAGTTCCGGAGGCTGCAGGTCCGTCGGGGCGGTTATAGCCAGCGCCACGGCGGTCGCCCCGGACGCCAGCGAGGCCAGCCCGGACGCAACGAAAAGCACCGCGGCAAGGCCACTGGCAGCCGGGCTGTAGTCCCTCAGGGAGCGCCTCAGCGGGATGGCCGCCGCCACCAGCGTGATTCCCCCCACCATCCTCGCAATCCCGCCGATGCCGTAGGCCGCCTTGGCCGACCCGATGGCTGCCAGGGACTCCTCCAGCGTAGGAAGGTCTGCCTCGGCCGCCAACCGCGCTGGTACCGATATGGCGGTAGCCAGCGCCGTCAGCAACAGGAATATGCCGGCGTTGCGAAAGTAGGGTGTCTGGGTTGCCATGTCCTCTCGGTCTGGGAAGGCCAAATTGTCAGATGAGCAGGTTGTAGCCGATGGGCAGGGCGGTCCGGCCGGTCAGGGCGTTGGCCAGGTCCGGGCCACGGCCCTCGGCGACGGCCACGCCGGTCAGAACCTGCAGGGCCACCTGCACACCGCTGGCCGGGGGTGTGGCCTCGACTCGCAACGCGCGAGCGAAGTCGCTGCCGTGTATCACCAGCTCCATGGTGCGGATAGGCAGATAGTCGATCAGCCTCATCCCGCCCTGCGGCGTTGCCAGGATGAAGTCATCGTCCAGTTCGTTCACCCGGTCCCGGGCCATGTTCAGAAAGCCACGAACCATCATGGTCGGGTTGTCCATGATCTCCAGGCCAGCCGACCGACCCAACTCCGCCACCCTGTCAGGATTGGCGTTCTGCCTGACGTTCACGATCCACTGAGCCGGAGACTCCACGTCCACCTGGGCAGCGGGCTTTTCGGAGTAACCGACGACCGTACTGATGGAGCGATAGGTGTGGCCGGCCAGGTCTCGCAGCGTCCACTGACCCAGGGCGTGCTCCTCCCATCCGTCGGCGTCCACGCCGTCCACAAGACCCGCGAAGAACTCGGCGGATTCCAGGTACGCTTCCCTTATTTTCTCGCTGAAAGGACTACGTGAACTCACCTGATCCTCCATGTCGGTAGCGGTGGGAACACCCTCACCCTACCTTCTCCCAGGGAGAGAAGGAACTGTGGGTGGAACGGGAGACTAGGGGTCGCCGACCAGGTTTTCGACCTCTAGGGACTTCATCAGGCCGCTGATCTGGTCCCAGGTATCGTCCTCGACGAAGATGCCTTCCTGGCGTCGGCGCTGCTCGGTGCGGTATTCGATCTCTCCCGGATACAGCACCTCGCTGAATCCGGCTGCGGGCGGCGAGTCCTTGATGAACTCGACGAACTCCCCCATATCTTTCTTGAACTCGTCCAGTGGCCTGAAATGCTCGAGATTGAAGGCCGCGATGAAGCAGCCATCGTTGTGCCGCCCCTCCGGGTCGATACCAAAGCCTAGGCCAGTCAAGAGACCGGAGAACACCTCGACCATGAACGACAGCGCGTAGCCCTTGTGTCCCTGGTCCACGCCCACGGGCAGGATGGCCCCGCCGGAGAAATAGTCGTTGGGGTCGGTGGTCTGGTTGCCGTCCCGATCAACGATCCAACCCTGCGGGATGGACTCGCGGCGGTTGCGGGCCAGTGCGATCTTGCCCAGCGCGACTGTACTGGAGGCCATGTCCATCAATACCGGGCCATCGAGATCGCTGGGCATCCCGATGCAGATGGGATTGGTGCCCAGTTTGCGCGCCCGACCGCCGAAGGGCGCGACGTGCTTCGGGGCGGCGCCGGAGTCTGCGGTGATCATGCCGATCATGCCCTCGGCGGCGGCCATGGTCGGGTAGTCGCCGAGGCGGCCGATGTGGCTCTGGCTGTGCACCGTGATGGCGGCCACCCCGTGGGTGCGGGCCTTGTCGATGGCCATGCGCATGGCCCGCTCAGTCACCACGAAGCCGAAGCCCCAGTTTCCGTTGATCACGGCGGTACAGGGGGCCTCCCGCTCCACGACGAAGGGGGCGCCAGGCACAATGTGGCCCACGTCTATGCGTTCGGCATAGGTGGGTATCTGGATGACGCCGTGGGAGTCGTGGCCGCAGAGGTTGGCCTTAACCAGATGAGTGGCCACCACCTCGGCCTCGGCGTCGGGAGTGCCCTTGGCGCGGTAGATGTGGTAGGCCGCCTTCTCCAAGTATTCAGGTGAAAATACGGGCATTTTCTGACCTCGGGGGAAATGATCGTAGAGCTGCTGAATCACCGGGGGAATTCGACATAAGTCTAGCCTCGCCCCACCGCAATGTCCAGAAATGCAATGTCCATGGGTAGGAGCATCATGTGCAGCCAATCAAGTCTAAATTGTGAGGCCTACCCTGAGGAGGGCCGTTTGAGAGCGAGACGGCGTTGTTCCGACACTCGGCTGCGCCATTCTCGCCTTGACCTGATAGTTGGCGGTTTCTATAATTTCGTCACAGGATAACGACGGGCAAGGGGTATCCCCTTCCGCCCGGCCCAGGAATGACGCCCCATTGGTGCAGCCCACACCGCAGAACATTGAAGACCTGGCCGGCGCGGCCCTCGCCGAACTCTCGGCTCTGGACAGCCTCGATGCCCTGGAGCAGTGGCGTATCTCCTATCTGGGACGCCGCGGTAGTCTGACGACTGTGCTCCGGGGTCTTTCGTCGCTGGATATCGAAGAACGCCGCCGGATAGGTGCGCTCGCCAACCAGGCCAAGGAGTCCCTCGAGTCCGGTCTCGAGGCTCGTACGCGGCAGATCAATGACGCCGCGCTGTTGCGGGCCGCCCAGGAAGACCGCCTCGATGTGACCCTACCCGGTCGCCGACCATCCGAGGGTAGACTGCACCCGACGACCCAGATCGTGCGCGAGATATGCGCCGCCTTCTTGGGCATGGGATTCAGCGTGGTGGAGGGCCCCGAGGTCGAGTGGGACCACTACAACTTCGAGATGCTCAACATCCCCAAGGGGCACCCGGCCCGGGACATGTGGAACACGCTCTGGGTCGACTATACCAACGAAGCCGGTGAGCAGCCCATGCTGCTGCGCACCCACACCTCGCCCATGCAGGCGCGGGTGATGGAGAACCAGCGGCCGCCGGTACGCGTCGTGGTGCCCGGCAAGTGCTACCGGTACGAGGCCACCGACGCCACTCACGAGTGGCATTTCTACCAGGTCGAGGGCCTGGCGGTGGACGAGGGGATCA
The DNA here is from genome assembly GCA_965207865.1 of Dehalococcoidia bacterium. GTDB lineage: Bacteria > Chloroflexota > Dehalococcoidia > Lucifugimonadales > UBA3495 > VXOI01. Next base: position 259,950 of record CBDBNP010000006.1, on the reverse strand, counting down.
CCTTCGCCAACCTGAAGGGAACGCTTTACGAGTTTGCCCGCCGCCTGTTCGGCGAGGAGAGGCAGATTCGCTTCCGTTGCGACTACTTCCCCTTCGTCGAACCGGGTGTGGACATGTCCATTGACTGTTTCGCCTGCGACGGACAGGGAGACGGCTGCCGCATATGCAAGGACAGCGGGTGGATCGAGATAATGGGCGCTGGCATGGTGCATCCCAAAGTGTTGGCCGGTGTTGGCTACGATCCTGACAAGTACACGGGCTTCGCCTTCGGGATGGGACCCGAGCGAATTGCAATGCTGAAGTACGGTATAGATGACATAAGGCATTTCTATTCCAACGACCTTCGATTCCTCCGGCAGTTCTAGGACGTGGCTACTTCCACAGGCTATTTTCACCTTGGATTCAGGGTCTGAATGAAAGTTCCCCTCAGTTGGCTCCGGCAATACGTGGACGTTGACCTGCCTCCGTCCGAATTGGCCCATCGGCTCACCATGGCCGGTGTGGAGGTGGGCGAAGTCGTGGAGACGGGCGGCTGGAGCGAGGTGTACGTCGGCAGCGTAACCAGCGTTCGTCAGCACCCCAACGCCGACCGGTTAAGGCTCTGTACCGTCACCACCGGCCCCGGGCCCGACGGGAACGCGCCGGAAATGGAGGTGGTCTGCGGAGCGCCCAACGTGGCCGAAGGGCAGAAGATCTGCTTTGCCAGGATCGGCGCGTACCTGTACAACGCCCACAGCGGCAAGCACGAAACGCTGGCTGCGGCAAGCATTCGAGGCGTCGAATCGCAGGGGATGATCTGTTCCGAGCTGGAATTGGGTCTCGGAGACGACCACAGCGGCATCATCGTGCTTCCCGACGACGCCCCACTGGGCGAGCGGCTGTCGGAGTACCTCGGCGACACGGTTCTGGACCTGGAGCTAACGCCGAACCGTCTCGACTGCCTCTCCATGCTGGGCGTCGCCCACGAGGTGGCAGCGCTGACAGGCGGCAGTGTCACCGAGCCGGAGGTACAGTACGAGGAAACCGGTGCCCCGGTGGAGGAGCGGGTCAGCATCAGCATCGCAGATTCCGACCTTTGCCACCGCTACACGGCAACAGTCATCGACGGCGTGAACATCGGGCCGTCGCCGCAGTGGCTGCAGGACCGTCTCACCCGTGCCGGCCTGCGCCCGATCAGCAACGTGGTGGACGTCACCAACTTCGTGATGCTGGAGTACAACCAGCCACTGCACGCGTTCGACCTCGATGCGGTGAGGGACAAGACCGTAATCGTGCGCCGGGCCCGCCCGGGCGAGACCCTGACCACTCTCGACGGCGTGGAGCGGAAGCTGACGACCGAGAACCTGGTCATAGCTGACTCCAGCGATCCCATCGGCCTGGGCGGCGTGATCGGCGGCGCCAACAGCGAGATCGGCCCGGACACCCAAACTGTTCTGCTGGAGTCAGCCAACTTCAACGCCACCAACAACCGTGAGACCGCCACGTCCCTTGGCCTCCGTACCGAGGCAACCCTGCGGTTCGAGAAAGGCCTGCGCCCAGAGCTTGCCCCGCTCGGCCTCCTGCGCGCCACCGCCCTGATCCAGGAAGTTGCCGGCGGGACCGTCGCTCCTGGCTACATAGATGTGTATCCCGAGCCGCCGGATGCACCTTCGACAGTGACTCTCACGACTCGCAGGCTGCGTCAGTCGCTGGGAATGGACGTTACCCTCGAACAGGCAAGGACAGCGCTCGAGTCCCTGGGTTTCGCGTGCGCAACTGAGGGGAGTGCCCTGGTGGTTACGATTCCCTGGTGGCGGAACGATGTCAATATCGAGGACGATCTGGTCGAAGAGGTGGTGCGGATTATCGGTTACGATGCTGTGCCGACCGTGATGCTGTCCACACCCATTCCGTATTTCAGCCCTACGCCTGCCATTGCGCTACGGGACGAGGTCAAGGACCTGCTGGCGTCCGGCGGGGTGCAGGAAGTCATCAACTACACCCTGGTGTCGTCGGAACTGCTGGAGAGGATTGCCACCGGGGATGGGGTCGCTCCAGCCATGCGCGTGGCGAACCCGATGAGCTCAACGCACGAAGTCCTCCGGCCAACCCTTCAACCGGGCATTCTGGCCACACTTGCCGCCAACCAGTCCAGCGGCCCAGGTCCCTTCCGTTTCTTTGAAGCCGGGCGAGTCTTCCTGCCCCGCAGCGGAGACCTTCCCGAGGAAGTCGAGACCGTCGCCGCCGTGATGGCCGGCCAGCGATCGGCGGACTCCTGGCTATCTGGGGCAGACAGCACCGGCGAGATGGATTTCTTCGACGCCAAGGGAGTTGTGGAATGGCTCTTGGAGCGGCTGGAAATCGATGCCAACTGGGAACCGGGTGAGCACCCGGTCTACCAGCCGGGACGTTGTGCGGTAGTCAAATCAGGGAATGTCACCTTGGGTTACGTGGGCGAAATTCATCCCAACATCGGCGCCAGGTTTGACCTTGACTCTGGCACGGTGGCTGGCTTCGAGTTGTACTTGCCCGCTCTTCTGGAGGCGCTGCCGGACACTGAACGGCGGTTCGATCCGCTGCCTCGTTTCCCTGCCGCGACTCGCGATCTGGCGCTGGTCGTCCCGGCTGACGTACCGGCGGCACACATCACCGGTCTCATGATGCGCAACAGGCTGGTGCAAAGGGCCGAGCTATTCGACATCTACTCGGGAGAGAATCTCGCTCCGGGTACCAAGTCCCTGGCCTTTCATGTTCATCTGCAAGCGACCGACCGCACGCTCACCAACGAGGAAGTCACGCGCTCGCTTGACGGTTTGCTTCGGTCCCTGGAGCGGGAGGTGGGCGCTACTCTCAGGAGTTGAGAATTAGGAACGAGGAATGCGGAATTTGGACACATAGCCACTTCCTTTCCTCACTGTATCTGGCCCCCAAATTACGGGAGGCGCTTCATGACGACACGAAACCGCCACCATCGCGGCCACCACGAGGAGGCACCACACCACCATGGCCACAGCCACGCGGACGAGGACATGCTCAGCGTGGAAGAGGCCTACGAGAGGGTGATGGCCAGCTTCTCTCCCCTTGATGCGGTTGAGGTCCCCTTGTTGGAAAGCCTGGGACAAACCCTGGCAGACGATGTAACGTCGCCGCTGGCGCTGCCGCCGCTGTCCAATTCGGGAATGGACGGCTACGCGCTGCAGGGTGCTGATATCGTCGGCGCCTCAGCAGATTCACCGCGTCGTCTCCCGGTCATCGGCATAGTGGCCGCTGGGCAACTGCCCGACCGTGCAGTCGAGGCGGGGACGGCGATGCGCATCATGACTGGCGCACCCGTGCCGGATGGCGCTGATACCGTAGTCCCCTTTGAGGAAACCGACGAGGTGCAGCGGAAGACAGAGGGAAGGCCGCTGGACGAGGTGGCCATATTCTCGGAGATGCCTGCCGGGGCCAACGTTCGTCCCGCCGGCGAAGACATTCGCGTGGGGGAATTGGTGCTGGAGGCCGGAACGGTCGTGCGCGCCGCAGAGGTGGGCGTCCTGGCCTCGCTGGGACTGGACAGGGTGCGGGTCAGGCGGCGCCCCATCATCTCAGTCCTGGCCACTGGCGACGAGCTGGAAATGGCTGGGACGGAACTGACCGGCGGCAAGATTTACGACAGCAACAGCTACAGCGTGGCCGCCTCGGTGATCGCCTGCGGGGGCGTTCCCCGGCTGTTGGGCATCGCCCGCGACAATCTGGACGACCTTCACGCCAAGCTGGCGGCAACCGCCGGGTCCGACCTTGTGATAACATCCGCCGGTGTCTCCAAGGGCGACTACGATATCGTCAAGGACGTGCTGAAGCAACGAGGGGCCATGAATTTCTGGTCAGTGCGCATGCGGCCGGCCAAGCCTCTCGCCTTCGGGCACCTGCGTGGAGACGGCGGCAAGGATGTGCCGTTGCTGGGCCTGCCGGGCAATCCGGTCAGCGCCATGGTGGCTTTCGAGATGTTCGCCCGCCCGGCCATTCAGACCATGCTGGGCCGTCCTGTGCGCCCGCGCCCCTCAGTGGAGGGCGTGCTCACCGGGCCCATCCGCAACTATGATGGACGTAGGGTTTATGCGCGGGTCGAGGTTGAACTGAGGGACGGCGTCTATTACGCCACCCCCACGGGGCCGCAGGGGTCTAACATCCTGACGTCCATGTCGCGGGCCAACGCTTTGGCCATCTGCCCCGAGGACCTGACGGTCAAGGAAGCTGGCGAACGCGTTCGAATCATCATGCTGGACTGGAACGAAGAGGTGGATCTATGACCATAGCTGGGCTGGAAACCGGTGGATCTTCCGGCGATACGTCGGTGGGCAGTGGGCGCTTTCAAATCAGCCTGGCCCGGCTGGAGCAACTGAACCGATCGGCAGTTCACCTGATCAGCGGCCGTCTGACTCCGGCCTGTCCCTCATGGGGCAAACCGCTTCACGAGTTGGACTCAGGCGATCTTATCCGGGAAATCCAGGAGTTTCACGGGGACGAGGACGATTACATCCGGTACGACATGCCGATAAAGGAAATCGTTTTCCGCACGCTGTTGACCCAGGGCAATCAACCAATGTCGTTGTCTGACCTGCACCGAGAACTTACCGGGCGGTGGAGCAACGCCCTGAGACCCATCTCGATTGAGGATTCACTGTTGCGGCGGGTCTTGGAGACAGACACCTACTACGGGTTTGCCCTGGTGTAAAACCACATCGTCAAGTGCCGGGGATGTGAACCGGGACAAGGCAACCGAACCAGGGCAAACGATGGGGCACAACAAAAGGCCGGGCACCGCGAGGTGCCCGGCTTTATCATTACCTGGACTGGGTGACTTTGACCGCTACGCGGCGGCGGCGGCCAGTTGTTCCCGAGCCGTTTCCACCAACTGGTTGAATGCGTCCGGGTCCCTGACGGCCATATCCGCGAGGATCTTGCGGTCCAATTCGATTTCCGCCAGTTTCAGCCCGTGGATGAACTGGCTGTAGGAAAGACCGGCAGCCCGGCAGGCCGCCCCGATACGCACGATCCAGAGGCTACGGAACTCTCCCTTACGCTCCCGGCGGTGCCTGTAGGCATGAGACCAAGCGTGCATCACGGCTTCTTTGGCCCACTTGTAGTTGCGATGAGAGGAGCCCTGGAATCCCCGGGCCTCCTTGAGGATCTTCTTGTGCCGGCGACGCTTGGTAACGCCGCGTTTTATTCTTGCCACAGATAGGTCTCCGTATTGGGCGCCTGTCGGCTAACCGTAAGGAATCAGTTTTTTAAGGCGAGGAACGTCGGCAGCAGCAACGTCCATCTTGTCCGAGTATTTCCGGGTCACCTTGGTCGGCTTCTTGCGTCGCAGGTGGCTACTCATTCGCTTGCGGCGGAGCATTTTCCCGGAGCCAGTGACATGTATACGGGCTTTGGCGCCCTTGTGCGTCTTAAGTTTTGGCATCGGCCAGTTCTTCTACCTTATCCGGCTGGGGTTCGGCGGTTGTGTCATCGCCGGATTTGTTCGCTTGATTCTTGGTGGCGGACGACGCTCTCTGCGCCGCCAGTTCCTCTCCCTTCTGCACCGAGGGGATCAGCACCATCGAAAGGGAGCGCCCTTCCATTGCCGGCGCCCGCTCCAATCGCACTTCGTCCTTCAGTTCATCGGCGACCCGGCGCAGTACTGCGAGGCCAAGTTGCTGGTGGGCAGCCTCGCGACCCCGGAACCTGACGGTCAGCTTGACCTTGGAACCGTCGTTTATGAACTCTCGCACCTTGCGCAATTTTGCGTCAAGATCATGAGTCCCGATATTGGGACGGAAGCGTACTTCTTTCTGCTCGGTGCTCTTCTGTCCCCGCTTGGATTCCTTTTCCTTTTTTGCGGAGAGGTAAAGCAGCTTGCCGTAGTCCAGCAGCCGGCACACGGGTGGGTCTGAATTGGGCGCAACCTCCACCAGATCGACCTCGGCGTCTCGTGCCATCTGCAGCGCACGCCGAGTCTCCATTACCCCCAATTGAGAACCGTCTCCGCCAATGACCCGTACTTGAGGGCTGGTAATTCTTTCGTTGACCCTATATTGCCTGGCTATGCTGACCCACCTCCAATGTATTATGCCCCGTGATCTAGGATGGGCATAGGCCAATCTATCATACGCCTAAACCCGCGTCAACGAAGCTCGCTGAGGCACTTTAACGACTTCGTAATATCTATAAATACGCCTGGAACGAAATCATGGATTGCGCGATAGCATAAGCGTTGACCACTGCACCCGGACTCGCGACCGTTCTGAGGCCAGGGATGAGACGGCTAATACGATCCTTTAGAACAGTCCCTAGTCGTCGTCCTCGCCGGAATCGGAGCCGTTATCCTCGCCAAAGTCCAGGCCCTGCAGAAATTCCTCGATTTGAGGGGAAAGAGGCGCGGTTGATTCGCTGCCGGAAGCCGCCTCCGCACTATCCCGGTCGTATCGCTCTTCCAGCCTGGACAGGAGCTTGGAAACCTCCGAGGTGTCGTCGACGATGTTCTGCAGCGATGAATACTGCTGGACACCGCGTTCTCTGTCCTCGAGGCGACTGGGGAGGCCATAGAGGCGGCAAAGGATCCCAGTCAGGCGAGCTGTGCCCGTGAAATCCTCCTCCACCTGGAAATACTGGGGCAGATGGACCACGAATATGCGAGTGTCTATCCCCGCGGACTCGGAGTACTCGAAAATTTGATGGGTTATGGTTGTGGGACCCTCGTAGTCGCTGGGTCGCACTTCCACCGAACGGTACTCGGCTTCATTGGACTCATCGAGGGTACCGCCAGACACCAGCAACGGCCTGGTATGGGGCACCATGTCGTACATGGCCCCGATCATCGAATACCGTCGCGCTCCCAGGGCCTCCAGCACTCCATTTACGGAGTCGGTGAAATCCTCGCCATAGGCGTGAGGTTCGAGGAGGTGGATGGTTACCAGGTCCGGGCCGTTCTCCCGAACTGCCACCTTGACGGTGGTCGTGGGAATCGTGTACTCCCTTTGACCGCGCCGCATCCTCGTCTTGGGCCTGTAGCGGGTGAAATCGTAGTATCTGCCGGGACGGACCAGCCGTCCCACCTCTTTTGCTCCCAGGTGTCGCTCGATGCGTCGCAGGCTCAAGGTGCCCACGCGGCCCACGTCAATCCACGGCCGGAGAACCGCCAGGACGTGCGGGTCCTTCAGTTCCGGCAGTGGTTCCTCGAATTCAAAATCTCCAATGCGCATAATCATAGTTTGACAGCACCGCCCATGGTTGGCAAGGTCGTGCGGTGCGCGGCGCAATGCCGAGTGGCATTAGAAATCACCTGCGCAGGTCTGCTCATCTTAAAGCGCCTGTCGTCGAAAAATAGGGCATAACCCGGATTAGTCTACTGGACAGGATAACAACAAGAGGATATACATCATATATCTCTACTATGACGGCAAGGAACGATATGGGGACGAAATCGCGTATAGCCCAGTGGGGATCCAGTTTGGCAGTCAGGATACCAAAACCTCTGGCCGAGGAGTGGGGCGTCCACGTCGGGTCCGCAATTGAGATGACCACGGACGGTGAAAGTCTTACTCTGGTAAAGAGGGAATATGACCTGGATGAAATGTTGTCTCGGGTCACTACGGAAAACCTGCACTCGGAATGGGATACGGGTTCACTCAAAGGCAAGGAAGTATGGTGAGCAGGACCTACGTTCCAGGGAGGGGCGATATTGTGTGGCTGGACTTCAATCCTCAGGCTGGACACGAGCAAGCGGGACGTCGGCCAGCACTGGTACTGAGCCCTAGTAGCTACAATGAAAGGACGGGCCTCGCCCTTTTCTGCCCGGTTACCACGGCTGTGAAAGGGTACCCCTTCGAGGTACATCTTCCCCAGGGAGGAAACATTACCGGCGTCGTGCTGTCTGACCATATCAAGAGTCTGGACTGGCGTGCCAGAAATGCTGGGCTGGCGACGCGAACTGCTCCGCAGGTAGTGGAGCAGGTTCTGGAGATGATAGGCACCATATTACGATAAGGGGGAGTCTGAGCCATTAGCAGGAACGGTCGCCGGAGTAAGAACTATGCGGTGCAGATGATGCAATGAGCGCTGTGTCCTGCCCGAAATCCCCCAATTCTAGCTTTCAAATGGTTTGGGTTTAGTGCTGGCCGATGAACTCCAGCACCAGGCCGTTCCAGACCTCGGGCCGCTCCCAGAACCCCGCGTGCCCCACGTCGGATATCGAAACGAACCGGGAAGTCGGTATGTGAGCGGCCAGCATGCGCATCAGCGCCGGTGGCGACAGCAAGTCAGCCTCTCCGGACAGAACCAGCGTGGGTACCTGCATGGTCTGAAGTCGGGCGTAGCTGATGGGCTCCCGCAATGGTTGCATGGGCACCGGCCCCTCCGGCCTGCTCGCCAGCTCAATTTCCAGCCAGCGGGCCGCTCCCTCCGGGTTGGTACCGCGATATGAGGGGCCCAGCTCCCTGAGCTCTACCGGCAGTCCCTGGATTTCTGGCGGGCGGAGCCTGTGCTGCACCTCCAGGTATGACTCGTCCTGCACGCCGCCGATGGTGTTGGCCGCCACCAGGCTTCGCACCCGCTCCGGGTGGCTGAGGGCGTAGTCGATGGCGGGAATTCCACCCGCCGCAGTCGCGACCAGGTGGACGCGATCCAGGCCCAAGTGTTCCACAAGGGCGTGGAGGTCGTCTCCGGCGAAGCTGGGCTGGCGGTCCGGGTCTGTGGTGCGGGAACCGCCCCACGTCCGCCTGTCGTATGCAACGCAGCGATACCCTGCATTGGTAAACGCGGGCACCTGGTGCTCCCAGGCCTCGCAGGTTCCAGAGGCGGCGTGTAGCAGGATGATCGGCGTCCCCTGACCGCCGCTGTCTTCGTACCACAGGTCCACCCCTGGCAGCGTGAGATATGGCATATTCGTAACGCCTCCCGATGTTTCCATATTGTGATGGGACTTACCCAGTAGGCTATGAAATTCCCTCCCCATCAGGGAGAAGGTTAGGGTGGGCGTGAAATCTCGAACCGCGTAAGTCCTACCAGGATTCGCCGGAGTAAAGGACAAAAAGTTGGGCAGGATTGAGGTCTATCGGCGAAATCCGGAACTGCCTAAGTTTGATCCAGGGCGCCCACAAGGGGCGCCCCTACAACCATGACAGCGCTGCGATGTAGGGGCAACCCTTGTGGTTACCCACAGTTTCAAGGTGGTTGGACTACTATCCTTGCTTGAGCGACATGTCGACGTAGGCAAGACCCTCGAGAGCCAGGCCATAGCCCAACATATCCTGCATCTGCCGCTTTAGCTGGAGCGTCATGGCGACGCGGCTGTAGCGCAGTGTCAGCGGGGGACGCTCGGCCAGTTGGCGGGCCAGCTCCCAGGCGCGGGGAAGCAGCCGATCGCGGGGCAGGACCTCCGCCACCACACCGAGGTCCCTGGCCTCCTGGGCAGAAAGCGTCTGCCCGGTCAGGAGGAAGTACCGGCCTCGGTTCTGCCCCAGCAGCATCGGCCAGACCACGTGAACACCGTCGCCGGGCACCACGCCGCGCGGGAAGTGCGGCCCGTCCTGGAAAGTGGCGGTCTCCGACGCCAGCACGATGTCAGACATCACCGGTATTTCGGCGTGAATGGTGGCCGGGCCATTGACTGCACCTATTACGGGCACCTCGATCTCCAGCAGGTTAATGAGGAGGCGTTTGCCTTCCCAGTAGGTCTTGTCCCAGTCCATGGGCATCCGCCGGCTGGACCGGTTGGGCTCGAAGTTCGCGCAGTAGTCGTCGCCCGTACCTGTGAGTATTACCACCTTGTTCTCGGGGTCCGCGCCGATGTCGGCGAAGGCGTACCCGAGTTCACGGTGGGAGGCTTCGCCCCACAGCAGGCTGCCGTCTCCCGAGTGGAAGGTTACCTGGAGAATTCCGTCCTCACGGTGCACACTCACTGTCTCGTACTTGTTCGCGTAGTCCGCCAGCACCGTCATGTCCTTACTCCTTATCTATCGATTCGTTGAATTTGTCGGGGAAAAAGGTGCGTGCCTCACTTTACACCAGCGAGCTCCGGTCGAAGGGATGTACACCTGGCCACAAAATCAAAAGGGCGCCGATTGGGCGCCCTTCGGTTCTGTTCCCTCCGGCCTTTTTCGAAAAGGCCGCAGCGGGTGCCGCGCGACGTAATTCCGGCTAGCGGACCGCCGCGGGCTGGTGGGCCTTGAGGAACTCGCGCACCTGCTCGACGGTCTTGGCCTTCAGACCGGGCTCCTCCTTCCAGGGATACGGAGTCGCCTGGGCCTTGGGGGCCAGCTCGATCATATCCAGGGCCGCCTCCAGGGAATGCGCCGGCGTATCGTCGGGCATGACCAGCAGCGGGGTCTGGCAGGCACGGGCAAAGTCCCGAGACACGCAGTACATGAAGTCCGGCTGGAGGCGATACAGGTTGTGGAGGTACTGCTCGATGGTCTCCATGGACAATTCCGGTCGCTGGGCGATCAGGTCCGGACCCCACGAGTCCCGGCCCATATCGTACATGGCGTCGGGCGTTTTTGAGGCGTGTCCCACGGGCTGGCAGAGGACCGCCGCCTGCACCCGCTCCGGCGCTCGCTCGATGAGCTTCATGGCGAAGGGACCGCCGATACAGTACCCAATGAACAGGAACTCCTGCACGCCCAAGTGGTCCAGCAGTGCCAGCTGGTCGTCGGCGAAGGCGCCCCACGGGTCCTCCACCTGCACCGGGCCGGTGGACTCGCCGCCGATGGCATTGCGCTGGTCCATGGTGATGACGCGGAAGTCGTTCTTGAACACCTCCATTGAATCGAACACCTGGCCGGGCCAGTTTTCGACCTTGGAGTTGAGTCCCCCGCCGGGAGTGGCCAGCAGAGGAAACCCGGACCCGACCTCCTCGTAACGGATCGTGACGTCACCGTATGTGAAATGCGGCATATTTGTTCCTCCTCTAAATTTGAAAATGCGATATCAGTGTCTGATGGCAATTGTAGCTTGGCAAACGGGGCCGTCAATGCGGGAACGCCGGGGACCGCAGGGCGATTGTAGAGATTGTCTGAACTGTGATTCGCTTGATTATGGGATTTCGCTGATGGGCTCCCAATCCTGTTAATTCCTTAATCCTGTGTATCCTGATTCAGACAAGAATAGTGGCGACGTACCCTGCAATCGTCTTAGCCAAGGACCGAGGCCGCACTGCCCACCGAAGTCAAGGCCAGCATTACCACCCGTCCAGCCGTTTGTAGTAAAGTACCGCCGGATACGTTGCACGTATCTCGCCAGACTGGCCCTGAGGCATTTCCCGGATTTCGCTGGCACATCTGAAGGTAGACTACGTCGGATGGAGTCGTAAGTCCTGCAGTTGCACTTTCGGGTCTCCTGGCGCTCTCCACCATTTCAGATCCTGGGGGACTGGACATGAACACAAGCGGAAAACCGGTTGCCGTGGTGATAGGGGCAACATCCAAGTGGCAGTCCGATGGGCGCAACACCCATCTGGTCCACGGCGGAGACATTGACGACAGTGACCTGCCCGTCGGCGTGCGCTGGGGCGTAGGCGGAGCCATCTCCCTGAAATTCGCCCACGAGGGCTTTTACACCGTCCTCACCACCCGCAATGCCGCCAACGCCGCGCCACTGGAGGCTGCGATCAAGGAGCGGGGCGACGAGTGCATGATCGTAGAGCTGGACCTGTCCCACCGCGACTCCATTTCCGATGCCTTTGCCCGGATCAGGGAAGAAGCTGGCGAGACGGACGTCCTGGTCTACAACGCCGGGTACCTCGAGGGACGCGACCTTCCTCCGGAAATGGAGCTGCTGGAGCACATGCCTTACGAGTACTTCGAGACCGCCCAACACATCTCCAGCAGCGGGCCCTTTCTGGTCGCCAAGGAGGTGCTGCCGTCCATGCGGGAACGGGGAGAGGGCTCGATCCTGATCTCCAACAACAATTTCTCGCTCCGTGGCCGTAAGCGCTTCACCGGCCAGTCGCTGTACTACCCGCGGGTGCTGATGCGCGGCCTGGCCCAGGCGCTGACGGAGGAGTACTCCGAACACGGCGTCCACGTCGCCAACGTGGTGATCGACGGCATGATCGATTCGCCCGGCACACGGGCAACGCCAAGGGCGCAGGAAAATCCCAACTTGCTGATGAACCCGGAAAAGATCGCCGAAGCTTTCTGGTACCTGCACACGCAGGACAAGTCGTGCTGGACCCACGAGCTCCAGTTGACGCCCAATCCAACAATGCCGAGCTTCTGAGCCCATGGGCCGAACCGTCAATACCGAACGAAATTAAGGAGTATCGAAATGGATGTTGGAATTATGCTGGTCTGCTCCAGCTACGGCTGGGACGAAGGCACGGATGCGGAAATGTGGGACGAGGAACTGCGCCTCGTCGAAATTGCCGCTGATGCGGGGTTCGACAGCGTCTGGTCGGCGGAGCACCACTTCAACGATTACTCATTCGTGCCTGACAACATCCAGCTAATGACCCACATCGCGGCCAAGCATCCCAACATCGACGTTGGCACTGCTGCAGTCATCCTACCCTGGCATAACCCGCTGCGTGTCGCCGAAAACGCCGCTGTTCTGGACATGCTGAGCGGCGGGCGTTTGCGGCTCGGGTTCGGCCGGGGCCTGGCTCGGCGCGAGTTCGAGGCCTTTGGCATCAGCATGGACGAGTCGCGTGAGCGTTTCGACGAGGCGGCGCCCATGATCGTAGAGGCCCTGAAGACAGGCTTCATCGAGGGCGACGGGCCCCATTACCCGCAGCCCCGTATCGAGATCAGGCCACGTCCGCAGCACTCATTCGATGGCCGCATCTACGCAGTGGCCGCCAGCGACGAGTCCGTGATGTCGGCGGCCAAGATTGGCGCCCACATCGTCATGTTCGCCGATCGTCCCTGGGAAATGCGCATGCCTGGCATCGAGCGGGGCCGGGCCCTGCACCGCGAGTTTCACGGCACCGAGCCGCCTCCCCTGATGCTCTCCGAGTTCGTAGTCTGCGGGACAGACCTCGAACAGACTGAGCAGGAGGCGCGCCAATACCAGGGCAAGTTCGTGGAGAGCAATTTCTACCACTACGAGTTCCTCAGCGACCACTTCGCCAACGTCAAGGGCTACAACGCCTACCAGCAGAAGGCGGAGATCGCTCGGTCGGCCGGCCTGGAGGGAGCGGTCGAGGGCTTCATGAAGGCCGCCAGTTGGGGCACTCCTGACAAGATCCTGCGAGGTCTCGAGGAGCGCAAGGAACTTCTGGGAGAATTCGAGTGGAACGTCTCCTTCCGGTTCGGCGGCATCCCCTACGACGTCGCCGAACGCAGCCTGAAGCTCTTCGCCGAAGAGGTGCTGCCGGTCATCAGGTCCTGGTAGGGTCGTCAATCTTGGCCTGAGACAGGCCGTGAGGATTGCTTCCTCACCTATTGTGTTCCAGCCGCCCTGGAAGTGCCGCAAGGCCTCCGGGGCGGTCTTCTTTGGAGGCTACAGGAGTGCGGGCTGACCGGTGCATGCCAATGGGAATGCCCAGCGCGGCGACGAATTTCGATTGACGCTCATGGATGCTTGTGATAAATTTCTCAGGCTACTATTACGTTTCGTATTCCCTCAATTCAGCCTCCGAGAGAGCTCATGGAATCATTAATTGTTGCCCTTGCCGCAGGTGCGCTTGCCCTGATTTTTGCCGGATTCACCGCGATGCGTGTGCTCAAGGCCGACCCTGGCAATGAACTGATGCGCAGTATCGGCGACTCCATAAGGGAGGGTGCCGGGGCTTTCCTGCGCCGGGAGTACATGTCGCTGCTGCCCTTTGTGGTCATCGTTACGGTAGTCCTTGGTGTCCTGGATTACACGATCTTTAAACACGACATGGCGGTGCCGGCAACGGCGATCTCCTACCTGGTGGGCACCATCTGTTCCGGTACTGCCGGGTTCATCGGCATGAACGTTGCGGTGAGGGCCAACGTGCGCACCGCCGCTGCGGGAATGCGGGGTCTGAACCCCGCGCTGCGGGTGGCCTTCTCCAGCGGGACGGTAATGGGCGTTACGGTGGTGGGCATCGGCCTGCTGGGCGTTACCATCCTGTACCTGATATTCCAGAACATCAGCGTGGTTGCCGGATTTGGGTTCGGCGCCAGCTCCATCGCGCTGTTCGCCCGCGTGGGTGGCGGCATCTTCACCAAGGCCGCCGACGTCGGTTCCGACCTCGTGGGTAAAGTCGAAGCCGGCATCCCCGAGGACGACCCCCGGAACCCCGGCGTGATCGCCGACAACGTGGGCGACAACGTCGGCGACGTGGCTGGAATGGGTGCCGACCTGTTCGAGTCCTATGTCAGCTCGATCATCTCTACCGTGGCGTTATCTGCCGCCGCCGTGGTCTTTGCCACCGGGGGCGCCACCGAGTTTGACTACACCGACTCGCAGTCGGTATTCCCGATGCTGCTGGCCGGCGCGGGAATCGTGGCGGCCATCCTGGGCACGTTCGTGGTGCGCAGCGGCGAGCAGGCCAACTTCGAAAAGCTGCTCTGGTCGCTCCGATACGGCATATTCGCGGCCGGCGGTCTGCTGATCGTATTCGCAGCGATTCTTACCATCACGCTTACAGATAACTGGTGGTGGTTCGGCTGCGTGGTGGCTGGGTTGGTGGCTGGAACCATTATCGGACTGGCGACAGAGTACTTCACGTCATACAGCTACAAGCCGACACAGACGGTTTCCGCTGCCTCGGAAACAGGCGCCGCCACCGTGATCATCCAGGGCATCGCCAGCGGAATGCTGAGCACCCTCGTCCCTGTCATCTGCGTGTCAGTCGCGATCTTGCTGGCGTACTGGTTCGCCGGGTTCTACGGCGTGGCCCTGGCTGGCGTTGGGCTGCTCTCAACCCTGGGCATCACCCTGGCGACCGACGCCTACGGTCCCGTGGCGGACAACGCGGGCGGCATTGCCGAGCAAGCCAACCTTGACCCCGAGGTGCGTGAGCGCACCGACGCCCTGGACGCCCTGGGCAACACCACGGCGGCCACGGGCAAAGGCTTCGCCATCGGCTCGGCGGCCCTGACCGCCCTGGCACTGCTGGCTGCCTATTGCGTGAGCGCCAATCTCATTATTATCGGGGACGACGGAAAGCTAGACGTACAAGCAATGATCGGCGCAGAGAACATTGGCATCAACCTGCTCCAGCCGGAAATCCTGGTGGGCTTGGTCATTGGCGCGATGCTCCCGTTCATATTCTCGGCCCTGACCATGCAGGCCGTGGGCCGGGCGGCTCAGGGCATTGTGGACGAGGTACGGCGGCAGTTCCGGGAAATTCCCGGCCTTATGGAAGGTACCGGCACTCCCGACTCCGCCCGGTGCGTTGACATAAGCACCCGCAGCGCCCTGCGTGAGATGGTGGTCCCCGGCGTGATGGCGGTCGTCGCCCCCATCGCCACCGGATTCATCCTGGGGCAGGCGGCTCTGGGCGGCCTGTTGATCGGGTCCGTTGCCTCGGGGTTCATGCTGGCCATCATGATGGCCTCGGCTGGCGGCACCTGGGACAATGCCAAAAAGTACGTCGAGCTGGGCAACTACGGCGGCAAGGGTTCCGACGCCCACAAGGCGGCAGTCGAGGGGGACGTGGTGGGAGACCCGTTCAAGGATACGTCCGGCCCCTCGCTGAACATCCTGCTCAAGCTGATGGCAGTCGTGTCCCTGGTCTTTGCGCCGGTGTTCCTTGAGGTCAACGCGCTGATCAACCTGGCGTAAGAATAGTCTGAATCAGGATTCACAGGATTTTAGGATTTGCGGGATATTTTCTCATCCTGAACATCCTTTAATCCTGCAAATCATGATTCAGACATTGTGGAGTGTGCGGTATGACTGCAACCGGAAGCGTTAACCTGCGTGCAATCCTCGAGGAATGCCGCGATGGAGGGAATGGGGGAGCATTCAATGAAGTGGTGGTGATGCTGGAAAGCACCGCCGCCTCGGCCGAGGTCTACATGGACTTCGACGACCTGCGGTTCACCCCCGATGGACGGGTGGTTACGCTGATGGTGCCGGACGGCACGCACATGCACTTGGATATGTCCAAGATTCGGGAGGCCGAATTCATCCACACAACCAACGACCGAGGGCTGCCCTCGTACCAGCTGTGGATGCGCGACCGCGACGGCAACCCGGCGATGCGGATATACCTGCGCAAGTCAGACAATGACGCCACCAATCCGCCCAGGCACGAGTTCTTCATGTCGCTGCTGGAAAAGTACCCGGGGCCCATTGCCCTGCCGGACACTTACAGCTCCGCCGGCGCGCACCCGTAGGACATAGAGGTTTCAGCGGTCTCCAGGTCGATGATGCGGGCGATACATTCGCCCGCTTTGATTTCCAGCAGGCCGATGGTGCCGAGGGCACCCCTGCGGTGGCGCCTGCCTGGGTAGGTGGGACTGCCCGGGTTGATGATCAGCGCCTCGTCCCAGCGGCAGATCAGTTCCTCATGGGTGTCGCCAAACAGCACCACGTCCACCGGACGGCCAAACTTGGCCGGCAGCACCGACTCCGCCTGACCCTCGGGCAGCACCAGCTCCGTCCCGTCGCCGTTTGTTGCAATTTTGGGACTTGGCCACTGGATGTCGTGGATCATGCCGATGGCCAGCCCGCCTGCGTCCACCACGCGGGTGCCGTCGGCCAGGCGACCACCCTGCTCCCGGGGGTCCTCATAGCCACGCACTGCCAGCACAGGCGCCACTGTTTCCAGGTAATCGAGGACGCCAATGCATTCGAGGTCGCCGCAGTGCAGGATCAGGTCGACTCCGTGCAACGCTTCCAGCACCGGAGTTGGGAGGTCGCGCCCGCTCCCCGCGGAGTGGGTGTCGGAGATCAGGCCGATGCGGGTGATCTGATTCAAGTCGCCACTCGGTGCGCCATCGCTCTGTGGCACAGTTCGAACCGGGTCCGTCGCGCTCATCAGTTGAGGTTGTCCCACAGGGTGAAATAGTCGGGAGAATCGCCTCGTATTGCCTCGGTCAGTTCCTCGCGGCTCAGGCGCTGGGTGATCTCCGACTCCCGGGATATAAGGTCCGTCAGTTTGGCCTCCCACTCCGCCAATGAGCCATGCTCGTCACCGTCTTCCAACAGCGTGCGCAGGGCACCCACAACCACCTCGGAATGGGCGGCGGCGGCGTTCCCTGAAATCACGTAGACGATCACGCCCGGGAGGTCGTCGGGATTGATCTCCGTGCCGGGCTCGGCGTGCAGGTGCACCCCCAGTCGGTCCAGGATGAACGACATCGCCACCTCGCGGACCGTTTCCTCGAAGTGCATGGTCAGGTTCATCAAGTGGGCGAAAGGGAACTCGCCCGTGTGCCGCAGGGCGTGGGAGAATTCGGCCTCCACAGTGCGGAAAAACTCGTCGCTGAGGACGTCATCCGTATCCAGTACCCGCACAGGCGGCTCCCCGGGCCGGGAGTCGAACACCATTAGTTCCCTCAGGTGAGGGAATATGCAGAGTTGCAGGTCAGGAAACCCGGTCTCGAAGGGGCCTGGGTTGAAAAGCTGTTCCATTGGATAATCTCGTCCCCTGGACTAAAGGGTAGTTTGGATACGCTTCAGACTGTTCCGTGTACTCACAAACGGGCCACACGCCCACGGTGCCGCAATGGAGACGTCCGTTGAATCGTGGTATTACAACAGCGCCGCCACGTCTTCCATCTGCCCGCTCAACCAGTCCTCGTTGTCGTTCTCACAGATGGAGCGGTAAAGGGTCGAGGCGCGCGCCTTCCGTTCCGATGCAGACATTGTAATCGCCCGGTAAAGGGCCTCGGAGGTTCCTGTTATGTCCGTCGGGGCCACGCTGATGGCGCCTTCGGACAGCTGGCTGTGGGCGCCGCTGCTTTGCGACAGCACCAGGACGCCGTCGCGACTGTTCACGACCGGCCCCTCCTTGGCCACCAGGTTCATTCCCTCCACTAGCGTGTTCACCAGCAGTGCGTCGTAGATCTTCATCCCGGCGATGGCCTGGGCGTAGTTGTTCTCCATGTAGGCAACGATGGGCTCCCAGCCACCGGAACCGTGGTTCTTGTTCACCTGCTGGATGGACTGCTGGACTTCGTCCATGTATCGCTGGTACTGGCGCAGGTGCGTTCGGGACGGCACGAGGAACGCCAGGAACTTGATGCGGCCCTTCAGCTCGGGGTGGGCAGACAGCAATTGATCGTAGGCCCGGAAGCCCCGGACGATATTCTTGTTGGGCTCTGCGCGGTCGATCCGCACAATGGTGACCTCTGCGCTGTCCCGCTTGAGCCGGGCCTCGTATTCCAGGGTGCGCGGAGCATTGGCAATGTGTTGCACCTCGGCGACGTTGATGGAGCCTGGATATACTCTGGCGACGCATATTTGCCCGTCGAGTTCGATGATCCTTGACTGCCGGTCTACGTATGCATCCGGCACGAACTCCTCCACGGTGTCCAGGAAGCAGTTCCGGTCCATCGGGGTTTGAAAGCCGACGATGTCTGCCATGCAGAGAGACTCGCAGATCCGGCGAACGAAGTGCCTCGGTATCAGGTTCCAGTACAGCGGTGTGGGCCATGGGACGTGGATGTAGTGCTGGATTATGGCATCAGGCAAGTCCCGGCGAACAAATTCCGGCAGCAGGTAAAGATGGTAGTCGTGTCCCAGGACCACGGGAGGCGATTGATGCGATCTTGCCTCGGCCACGACCGCCTTTGCGAATGCCTCGTTTACTGCGACGTACCCGGTATCCCAGGCGTCGTGGACGGTGGAATCGACTGTGGGATTGTGGGGGGGATTCCACATGTAGTGTTGCAGAAACCAGAGCAGCGGATTGCAGATCACGTTGTAGTACTTGTGGTAGGCCCGCCGCGGGGTTGTGACGTAACGAAGGCTGATCTTTTGACCTGGAAGGGGAGACGGGACTGCCGCGCCGCCGGAGGATATGGCCCGGTCGCCTTCGCCCATGGCGCTGGAGACCCAGGTGAATTCGCGGGCCTGGGATAGCGGGCTGAAAGAGGTTACGACGCTGCCGCTGCCCCGCCGCGCCTCGGTCCGGCCGTCGGTCGTGTGATGCTCGACCGGCCCGCGGTTGCTGACGAGTATAAGGCGGCGTTGAGAGAGCACACGGTCGCACAGCTCTGCCAGGTCCGTGAGTCCTTCTTCATATCGGTCGCCCAGCTTGTGGTTCTCCATCCGCATGGATGCCGCTTCCGCTTTGGCGAATCAGTTCCCGTGCCCAGGAGGACAGGGAGAATTGAAACGAGATTTTCCGGTGTTTTCCTGGTTGTCAGGGGCCGCACAGCCTCCTGATGGCAGGTACCACTTCTGCTAGGCTGCTCACCGTCTCGTCGGGTTCGGTGGAGGGATCAGAGGGGTCGTCGCGCTCGCTGAATCCCGTGATCCAGACCGTCCTCAGTCCCGACAGCTTGGCGCCAGCGACGTCGTTTCTCACGCTGTCGCCTATATGCACAGCCTGCGCCGGCATTGTCTTCATCTGCCGCAGGGTGAGCAGAAATATTTCCTTCGCCGGCTTCGCCATCTTCACCTCGTCGGAGAAGGTGAGGGTGTCGAAGTATTCCAGCATTCCGGTGTTGGCCAGGTAGGTGCGAAATGTGCTCCCCGGGGTCATGCCGGTGTTGGAGATCATGCCGATGCGGAGACCCATCTCCCGGACGCTTCCCAGCACTTCCAGCGCATCGATGTGTGCCGGGGGTGGATACTCCAGGAATGAGTCGGCGTACACTCGGGAAATCTCTCCAAGTGCCTCGGCGTTCAGGCGCTGGCCCAGGCCGGGGCTGATACTTTCCATGAAGATTGCGATCTGCTCCGGAAAGCTGACGTCCCGTAGTTCCTCACGGATCGCGGCGCACTGCCGAAAGCAGTCCCAGTAGGCCTCGCTGATGTGCTCCGGCTCGAACTCTTCTCCGCTGGCCGAAAGGATGTGCCGCACGCCTTCGAGCCGCGCGTTGGAGCGCGTCAGCCCCAGTTCGCGGTTGTCGACAAGCAGGGTCTGCCAGAGGTCGAAGGTGACTGCGGTAATTTCGGGCAAGGCCGACCGCCTCAATCCGGCGAAAGAACGCCGGGACTAGTTGGTAATGTACCATTTTACACGATGCGAGGTTGAGGCGTGCCGGACCCGTAAAGAGCGGCAGGGCTACACAGGAGGCCGCCTGGTGTGCCAGTCGGTTGACTGTTCATAGGCGTGCGCGGCTCGCAGCACCGTCTCCTCGTCGAACGGCCGCCCTGCCAGCTGCAGGCCGATTGGCAGTCCCTCCGACGAGTAGCCGCAAGGGACGGATATGGCGGGGAATCCGGTGATGTTGTAGGGCCGCGTGTATTGCGTCAGCGCGGCCACGGTGCCCACCTCGTGCTCGCCCGCCAGGACCTGCTGTTGCAGCAGCGGGGGCGCAGTAACCGGCTCGGTGGGGCCTGCCAGCAGGTCGACGTCCTCCAGCAACCTGCGTGCGGCGCGGTCGAACACGGCCCGGCCCTGCTGGGCTCGGAGGTAGTCGGCGGCACTGATGAACAGCCCGGCCTCCAGACGCAGGCGCACCGGTTCGTAGAGGCGGCTGCCGTCGCTGGCCAGCAGGTCCCGGAAGCAGGCCGTGGCTTCGGCCATGAGCATCGTGGTCGAAATGGCGGCGGCGTCGTTGAATTCAGGGAACTCGACCTCTACCACTTCGGCGCCCATTGTTTCCATCTGTGCCATTGCGTCATTGAACGACTGCCTGATCTCGGGGTCCAGCGGGGCATCCATGTACTGGCGCGGCACGCCGATGCGCAGTCCGCGAACCTCTCCGGTAAGCGCCGCTGTGTAGTCGGGGACAGGCAGGTTTGCGGAGGCGACGTCGTTGGGGTCGTGCCCCGCGATTACGTTCATTGTGATGGCGGCATCCTCGACCATGCGGACCATGGGCCCGGGGTGATCCATCGACCAGGCCAGCGGCGTCAGGCCGTGGCGGCTCACCCGTCCGTAGGTCGGTTTCAATCCGACGATCCCGCACAACGCGGCAGGGATGCGAATTGAGCCGCCGGTGTCGCTGCCAGTGGTTATGGTGCACTGTCCTGCTGCCGTCGCCGACCCCGACCCTCCGCTGGAGCCCCCGCTCACCCGGTCCGGGTCCCATGGGTTGTGCATGTGGCCATAGTCAGGGTTCTCGCCGGTGGGCCCGTAGGCGAACTGGTGCATATTCAGCTTGCCCAGCAGAATGGCCCCTGCCTCCCGGAACCTGGCGGCCACGGTGCAGTCCTGGTCGGGGACAAAGTTGTCGTAGATTCGGGACCCCGAGGTTGTGCGGACGCCGCCGGTGTTGAACAGGTCCTTGAGGCCTACCGGGATTCCATGGAGAGGTCCCCGGTAACGTCCGGCGCGAATATCCCGCTCGGCCTGGCGCGCCGCCGCCGTCGCTTCCTCGGACAGGACCGTGATGAAAGAGTTGAGGACCGGTTCGGTGGCGCGGATTCGCGAGAGATGGGCCTCAACGACCTCGACGGGCGAAATATCGCCCGACTTGATCATCGGAGCCAACTGGCCCGCGCTGGTGTAGCAAATTTCCAGTTCGTTCAACGGGATATCCTCTCTGAGAATGCAGCAGTTGTCCGGAACGACGAGAGTGGGTCAGCCAGGCTGTCGGCTTGAAGGGTCGAAAGCCATATCAGGCTCGACGTTGCTGACATCGATGGTTGCCAGGGACCGGGTTCCGGCCAATACCCCCTGGACCTGACGGAAAAGCTCGTCCATGTGGTCCTCGAAGCCTGCTATGCCCAGCCTGGAGGCAGCCTCGTCAAACGATTCCCGTGACATCGGAGTGTTTTCCATGCAGAGTACTCCAGGATGGGGTTTGTTCAGGGATCAGGAGGGCGATATCCGTTCGGCCCCACGCGCTATCCGGATGTTCTCCCTCTTGCCTCGGGCAATTATGGCCCACGGCCTATGGCGATGCAATCTTGAGTGTAACGAAGCCAGGGTTCCTCGATTCTGCCTATCCGACAGGGAGAGGCAACAATAAAAAGGCTCTGTCCCGAAACCCAGGACGATTGCAAAGTGCTCTCGTTCTCAATTTGTCTGAATCAGGATTAACAGGATTGAAAGATTAACAGGATTGGGAACACAATCACCGAAATCCCAAAATCAAGCGAATCACAGTTCAGACAACGGCTCTGCAATCCCGACCCCGGATGTGGGGAGTTGCCAGTCCGAGCGTTTGCTCGTATGTTGTGACGGCTGCTCGATGCTCTTATGACCAACCAGATTCGCTACTGCTCCAGTTGTTCGCTGCCCATTCCTGCGGGCAGCGACCGCTGTCCGACCTGCAGGTCGGAGATCCGGCCGCAAACGTTGGGTGAGCCCGCTGCGGAGGGTCAGGATGCCTCTTCGTTCGTTCCGTGGACGGTCGGGCAGATCAGCATTGCTCTCTTCCTCTTTGTTGCCATCCTGTTTGCCGCTGCTTTCATCGCACGCGCCATCGGCCCCCTTTACTCGCGGTATGAGCCCGCCCTAGAGACCTGGGTCGCCGTCCACCTGCTGGCCGTGGGGGTTGGCCTGACCGTCTGGTTCATGGGCGTGCGGCAATCCCCGCTGCCATTGCGAGCGTTGGGGCTGGTCCGCCCGAGAGTCTCCCTGCCCTGGTCGGCCCTGCTGACGGTGGCGGCACTGGGGTTCAGTATCCTGGCGACATTCCTCTACGGGCTGATCGTCGAGAGCATTGACATCGATGTCCTGCGGCCCCGGGAAATCAGGACGGATGCCATCTTTCCCGGCCTGGGATTTTTGCTGACCTTCCAGGCCCTGGCCATAGTGACGCCGATCAGCGAGGAAGTCCTGTTCCGGGGATATGTTCTGCGGGGTTTGCTGGGACGCATCGGCATCGGCCCGGCCATTGTCTCCACCGCCCTGGTGTTCAGCGCACTGCACCTGGATGCCGGCACGATCATTCCAATTTTCTTTACCGGTCTGGCGCTGGGATGGCTGAATGTCAAAACCGGCTCGCTGTGGCCCTGCATCGCGGCACACGCAGGACAGAATGCCATCGCTCTCCTGGCTGTAAAGGCAGGACTGTAAGAGGGGTCCCCTGGCGTCGCCACTGAATCGAAATCCGGGCATGCCGTTACGGAAAGGGACTGGACAGTGCCAGAAAGGTAAGTTACATTCTCTCTGGATCGAACCTATTATTGCAAAACTCTGGCGTCAGGCAATTCCATCTGATGGGCAAGGAACGCATTGAGCGAATGTTCGCCAGCGTCCGGGAGCGGGAGCGCCCCGGACTTGTTGTATTTCTGACTGCCGGCTTTCCTGACCTGGACGCAACCCTTGAATTGGTACCTGCCCTCGTAGAGGCAGGGGCGGACGTCGTGGAAATCGGGGTGCCTTTCAGCGATCCCCTGGCCGAAGGGCCAATCATACAGAAATCCAGCTTTCTGGCCCTTCAGAACGGAGTGACCGCACAGGACTGCCTGGATGTGGTGGGGTCCCTGAGGGACAAAGTCCCCGACACGCCGCTTATCCTGATGGGTTATTACAACCCCATATTTTCCTACGGCGTAGGGCGATATGCCCAGGAGTGCCAGCGCGTGGGCGTCGACGGCCTGATAGCCGTCGACCTGCCGGGCACGGAATCGGGCCATCTGGCCGGCGAGTGCGATCACAGGGGCATTTCCCTCATCCCCCTGTTGGCCCCCACCAGTACGGACCAGAGCATTGCGGAGTCCTGTCGAAACGCCAGTGGGTTCGTCTACTGCGTAAGCGTTACCGGGGTGACCGGAGCGAGAAGCGAGGTCTCAAACCGGGGGTTCGAATTGGTGGACAGAGTGCGCGCCCACACCGGCTTGCCCCTGGCCATAGGATTTGGCATTTCCACCCCCGAGCATGTGGCGCAGGTGGGCGAAACCGCCGAGGCCGCAGTGGTCGGCAGCGCCCTGGTGCGCGTTATTCTTGAATCTGAAAGGGATGAGGTTGTGCAGCGAGCCAGCTCCTTTGTGGCATCGCTGGCTGGACGAATCTCAACTGGGCGAACCACCGATGGAGGACACTGATGACCGCTTGCCGGGGCTTAAGAGGCGCCACTATATCCCAGGACAACACCAGCGACGCCATCAACGCCGCGACAACGGAGTTACTGGAGGCCCTGATCGAGGCCAACGACCTGAAGGAACGGGATGTGGCCTCGGTTTTCTTCACCACGACCCCGGACCTGAACGCTGTTTTTCCGGCGGCCTCCGCCCGGCAGCTGGGCTGGAACAACACTGCCCTCCTGGGATCGGTCGAGTTGACCGTGCCAACTGCCTTGAACCGTTGCATCAGGGTACTTATACTTATCAACACTGATAAAGAACCTGAGGAGTTGGTAAACGTTTATCTGCACGGAACAGAATCCCTCAGGGCTTACAGGTCATAAATGGAATTCGTATCAGAGGGTGTTTACTTATGGAATGGAGCCGGGTGCGATTTCCATGAAAGCGCTTCCTGAGTTTGTTGACTTCAACCCCGAGGGCGAGTAGCATCATATTTGCAATGAAAATTACTCGGGGCGGCTGCGGTTATTCTTGCTATTTCTATACCGGTTGCCAGCCAACCGGCAGAGTATTGGTGTGTTAGCCACAAGCAGCCAGCAGGACACCAATCCCCAGCCGAAATAGGTTGGGGGTTTTTTGTAATTGTACCTGAGGCCGGTCTTGGATTGGCTGATCGGGCCAAAGGTGGAATTAAGACCGTTCTCTGAGCCACTATTTTTTGTTTGGAAGGAAGATCGTGCAACCATCGGAAACGATCGATGTACACATCGAGTCCATGCAGCCTCTAACCACACCGCGAAATCTCGTCAACTCCCTACCCGTCACTCCCGCCGTCGAACAGACTGTCTTGGAGGGCCGGGAACAGGTGCGAAGGGTTCTCGATGGTGAGGATCCCAGGCTGTTCGTTGTCGTTGGTCCCTGCTCCATCCACAGCAAGGAGTCTGCCCTGGATTACGCGGGCCGCCTCAAGGGACTGTCCGAGCAACTCAGTGACCGTCTTCTCATTGTGATGCGGGTCTACTTCGAAAAACCCCGCACCACCATTGGCTGGAAGGGCCTCATTTATGACCCATACCTCAATGACACCTTCGACATTGAGGCCGGACTCCGCACCGCTCGCTCTCTTCTTCTCGAGATCGGTGAAATGGGGATGTACGCTGGTACCGAGTTCCTCGATCCAGTTGTTCCTCAGTATCTGGCTGGACTGATAACCTGGGGCACCATTGGCGCCCGCACCACGGAAAGCCAGATCCACAGGCAGATGGCCAGCGGCCTGAGCATGCCCGTCGGATTCAAGAACGGCACTGACGGTAATGCACAAGTTGCCGTCGACGCCATGCTGGCCGCCCGCAGTCCACATGGTTTTCTGGGCGTGGACGGCGATGGCCAGACCGCTCTCGTCCGTACCACCGGCAACCCGGACGGGCACCTTGTACTCCGGGGCGGCAGTGCGGGCCCCAATTTTGGCATCGAAGCCATCGCTGCGGCTAAGGACAGACTGGGGAAGGCCGGAGTCCGCTCCCAACTCATGGTTGACTGTAGCCATGGCAATTCCAACAAAGACTACAGGCAGCAGTCCCGCGCTTTCAAGGATATAGTCGCCCAGAGGATCAGCGGGGACAGTGACATCATTGGCGCGATGCTGGAGAGCAACCTCAACGAGGGCAACCAGCGCCTCTGCGAGGACCTTTCCCAGTTGCAGTACGGCGTCTCCATCACCGACGCCTGTATCGGCTGGGGGGAGACCGAGGAGTTGCTCCATTGGGCCTACGAAGCCTTGGGGGACCGCGTCGCCACTCCCGCCTAGCACGTTTCCACACTCGGAATGCAAGAACCGCCGGGGTTGCCCAATCCCCCGGCGGTTTGTCTTCCCTCGGCCGTCCCATCATTTTCCAGCGCCCTGGTTCGGCCACCGTAGTGGTTGGTTACCGGCGACCCGGTGCGTACCAGCCTGTCGCCGGCGGATAGCGCCGGCAATTGGGACCTGGAGACGCGGTGGCCCTGGCCTCCATCGCCGCCGGCGCTCACGGTTTGCTGATCGAGGTGCACCCCAACCCCGACGTGGCCAAGTGCGACGGCCCGCAGTCGCTGACATTCGAAAACTTCCGGCTGCTGATGGACCAGGTAAAGGCGATCAACAACGTGCGTAGTGTGCCGGTCCCGGCATAACGACGACGATTTTCCGGAGACAAAGGAGCGGCGCCGTCATCAAACGGCGCCGCTCTTTTTTTGCCCTGTTACCGGCCTGAATCTAGAGGCCGGATTTTTCTGCGGAATCCCGCATGCTCTCCAGGTAGGCGACGCTGGAGGTCTGCAGCAGGCTGTTCACGTTGCCGTGGAAGTACTGTACTCCCAGGTCGAGGAACTTGGGCACTAGGTTATCGGGACAACTGACCCCGGCAACCTTTCCCGCCTTGACTATGACGTCGACGCCGCGTTCCATCATCGCCTGCACCTCGGGGTGCGTCTGCTGTCCCGGGACCCCCATCGACTGGGAGAGGTCGCCTGATCCGATGAAGAATACGTCCACGCCATCGACCTGCACCATTGATTCCAGGTTCTCAATGGCCTCGACCTCCTCCAGCATCAGGCAGACCAGGGTGTTGCGGTTCGCGTCTTCCACGTATTCGCCGGTGCTGCCACTGAATCCGTAGCCCGCTGGCCTTCCCCGGCTGAAGATGCCCCTGTGGCCCTCCGGGTAGTACTTGACCGCGTCAACGGCCGCCCTGGCCTCCTCTGCGGTGTTGACGTGGGGGACCTGGACGCCCCAGGCACCCCGGTCAAGGAACGGCGCGATGATCTCAGGCTTGTTGGCCACCGGGCGCACGATGGGCGCGATCCCGGAGAGTTCGGCGGCCCTTACCATGTCCTCGGAGTTGTCCACGGTTATCGACCCGTGCTCGTTGTCGATCAGGACCCAATCGAATCCCAGGCAGCCCAGCATCTCGATCACCGGGGCGGAAGGAAAGGTGATCATAACGCCGAAAACTGCCTTGCCCTGCTGCAGGGTTGCCTTTAGCGTGTTCTCTCTCATTTCGTCTCACTCTTGCCGGTCACTAGAGTATCAAGTTGATCCAGCGCCTGCGTGAGTATACAACCATGGCAAACAGTAATCGCTCTAGCCTCCCGGATTCAGTCCCCAATCTGGTGATTATTCCCGCAAACTGGATTATGGAGGCTCTCGCGGCCTTGAATTAGCATGAAACTTGATATAATGTATGCAAACTTTTGCAGGATAACAGTTCGAGGGGGCGTCGGCCCCCTCGGAATCGTATGTAGATGGGGGTGAGGTATGTTTCCGCAAGTTTCTCTGGCTCCGCCCACACGCGAGGATGTGGAGCGGCTCATGGCCTGGCTCGAAGACGAAGAGGTCAACACGTCCTGGTACGGTATGGGCGACGATGGTCGTCCCCTGCACGCGGGCTACGACCCTGCCAGGGTGCTCGACGCAGACGGCATGGAATGGTCGCGAGTGTTCAACGACGAAAACCGCAAGGTGTTCGCCGTCTATTCGAGTGATGGCGAGCACATCGGCGAGGCCCAATTGCTGATCGAATGGCCGTTGCTGGAGGCCCAGGCCTTCATACTGGTTGGCCGGAAGGACCTCTGGTCCCATCACTACGGGACCATGGCGATGGTCAGCCTGCTGGACCATGCCTTCGATGCCATGGGCCTGCATCGAATCTGGGTGGACGTTCCCGAGTACAACAGGCCGGCTCTGAACATGGTGGAACATATCGGGTTCGTGATGGAGGGCCACTTCAGGAAGGCCCACCGGCGTGGCGACCAGTGGTTCGACTCTTATGCCCTCGGCCTGCTTGCTGACGAGTATGGCCGCCGCCGGTCGCGGCTGCTGGAAAGTACCCCGTAGTCCGGAGACTTGGCCCGAGCCAGGCGACGATCATCAGCCACTAATTTCAAAGGGAGGTAGCAGTGATGGCAGTCATAACGATAAACGGTCCCCTTGGGGCCGGCGCGGTGAGCGTCGGACAAATGGTGGCAAGCAGCCTCGAGATAGACTTCTACGATCGCCTGGTATTCACCCAAGCCGCAAGACTTGTCGGATCGCCCGTCGGCGCGCTCATAGCCAAGGAGCAGCGGGTGGACCGCTTCCGGGACAGGCTGGGGCGATTCCTGCAGACAATGCTGGAACGGTCCGCCATGTCGGGTGTCAGTGGTGAGCCATACTTCGGGCGAGGAATCGAGAATCTGCCACCGGAAACTTTCATGGAAATGATGGGCGAGGGTGCCTCCGCTAACAAGCCCATCGATGACAAGACTTTTCTTGAAGCCCTGGAGAAAGTCGTAGGCGACATCTATGAATCGGGCAATGCGGTGATCATTGGGCGCGGCGCCAACGCTATACTGACCGATCGTTCCGACACTTTCCACATCGGCCTGATAGCGCCGCTGGAAGTGCGCGTGCAGACGTTGATGCAGCGCGAGAACTATTCGCGCGAGGAGGCGGAGAACTACGGGGCAGAGCTGGAACAGGCTCACGAAAACTATTTCCAGCGATTTTTCAACTACAATCCAAACGATCCCGCGCACTACCACATGATGCTGAACATGGGCCACCTGACGCCACGTCAGGCGTCAGACATCATAGTTAGCGCCACCAGCGACATCGTGGCTGGGTCCCCTGCCGCCGCAGCCACGTGATTCGGACTGACTGACGTATACCATGGGGCGGGCCCTGCATCAGGGGATTTGAGACGTGTTTCCCTTTTCCGATGCGGGCGCCCGCCGGAGCCTTTTCGCTCCCGTTACTATCGGCCTCATTGGGCTGAACTGCCTTGTCTTCCTGTATGAGCTCGAGACCGGTGGTCTCGGTGTTCTCACGGGCGGAGGCAGCTTCGACATCAATGTCCTGTTCTTCAAGTGGGGCTTCATCCCCTCCGAGTTGAGCGAAGGACAGGAGTACCAGTTCCTCTTTGACGGCACGGACATCGCCTCCCCTGTTCCCACGTGGGCAACCCTCTTCTCCTGCATGTTCATCCATGGCGGTTTCCTGCATCTGGCGGGCAACATGCTGTTCCTGTGGGTTTTCGGGAGCAGCATGGAACACCACCTGGGGCCGCTGCGGTTCCTGCTCCTGTACCTGGTGACGGGGGTGGCCGCGACGCTCTCCCACCTGGCGATAGACCCACAGTCCCAGGTGCCTCTGATAGGGGCCAGCGGCGCTGTTTCCGGGGTACTAGGCGCGTACCTGATGACATTCCCATACAACCGGATACGCGCGCTGATCGTGATGATCCTCATCACGGTCGTGGAGATGCCCGCGATCTGGTTGCTGGGAGCCTGGTTCCTGTGGCAGTTATTCCAGGGTCTGACGTCGCTGCGCTTGTCCAACACGGTCAGCGTGGCGTTTTTCGCTCACGTTGGGGGATTCGTCGCCGGCGCGCTGGTGGTTGCCGCCGGGAGGCTGCTGCTCCGTCGGCCGGTGCTGCCGCGCCGACAGCCGGTGTACCGCTACTGGACGGATGACGAGGTGTAGGGGTGCGTCCGATTCACCGCTGCATAAAGATCGCAATGCACCAGAACCTGAAAGGCACCCGTTAAAGGCCGTCAGGCAGAATGCTCGTGCCCTAAGAGGCAAGCCAAGGCGTCAGGTGCATGGGTGGAGGAATCACCCTCACCCTAACCCCCTCCCGGTCGGAGAGGGGATTTGTTGAATGCGTTGCATGAAAGAGGGGCGCCAGAATGCTGGCGCCCCTTTCGGTGCTAGTGTTGGCTGAGGCGGCTAGCCGGTTATCAGGTTGCGGTACGGACGCGTCATCAGTTGCCAGGAATTGGCATCGCGGTCGAACCTGGAGTTGACGAACTTCCGCCAGTTCTGGTCGTCCAGGTCGGGGAAGTCTGAGCGGTAGTAGTAACCCGGCCAGCGGGTCTCCTCGCGGTGCAACAGGTGGCGCAGGTGCGCCTCGCCGACCCAGGCCCGGTGCCTGACCTCCCAGCAGCGCATCAGTTCGTGAGGGTTGCGAGCTGCCAGATGCTCGAGGTCCTCCCGCAGCATTTCGATGAGCTGGATCCCTCGCTGCAGGGTGGGACCGTTGGTGGTGTACCACGCCGAGGCGCCCGCGGCGTATTCGTCCATGATCTTCTGCAGGCGCACCAAGCCCTGCTTCGGGGTCAGGTAGTTGGGATTGATCTCCTCAGCCGTCGTCAATCCCCTGTGTCGCTCGAAAGTGGACAGTGGGTTAAGGATGGTCTGTCGCATACCGTCGACCTGACCCGCCGAGACGTTGGGACGGCCGGGGTTGTCGTTCAGGAAGTTGACGGCAGCCTTGGCGGCGATCCGGCCTTCGGTGAACGAACCGGATGAGAACTTGTGCGGCGCAGCGCCCACCCCATCCCCGGCGGCGAAGAGGCCGCGGACGGTGGTCATGCGGTTGTAGCCCCAGAAATAGTCGTCGCTGGCCACGTCCTCGGGGCCGCTGACCCATGCTCCGGCCTCGCCGGAATGTGAGCCCATGATGTAGGGCTCGGCCAGGACCACCTCGGAGGGCGTTTCCTCGGGAGCAATGTTTTGGGCGGCCCAGGTGAGCGCCTGGGAAATGGTCATGTCCAGGAAGTCCTCCCAGGCCTCGTTCCGCACCTGCTCCATCTTTTCCGGGTCGCCGCCCGAGAGAGCCTGCATGGCCTGGTCGGTGCGCATGTACATGGGGCCGCGCCCCTCTTTGATGTCCAGGTACATCTGGTGGTTACGGAGCGGGGTGGGAGTCGGGATGGCAGAGCCGTAGGGCTCGTACTTGTTCAGTTCATCGGCGCGGGTCTCAGTGTAGTCCTCACCAAGCGCGTTGAGCACCTTGGCGTGGAAGTACTGGAACCACATGCCCACCGGGCCGTACCCGTCCTTGAACCGCGTCGGGACGAAGCGATGCTCCATCTGCGTCATCTCGACACCGGCGGGGATCATCAGGCCATAGGCCGAGCCGGTGGCGAAAACCGAGTACCACGTGCGGCCCAGACCCTCGCTGACGGACCGGGGACGGAACACGTTGGACGCGCCGCCCGTGGTGATGATGACCACCGGCGAACGGAAGATGTAGAACTTGTTGTCGCGAACCGAGAAGCCTGCCGCGCCGGCGATCTTGTTGGGATCGTCGTCGTCCTTCAGCAGGTGGGTGATGGCCACGCGTTCGTAGATGTTCTCAGGGCCGAGGGCGGTACGAGCCGGCTCTGCGGCGATGGGCTTGATGGACTCCCCGTGGATGGGAATCTGCCAGCGGCCGATGCGCTCGTACTGTCCGTTTTCCTGCTTCCAGATGGGGAGGCCCCATTCCTCGAGCAGGTGGACCGAATTGTCCACGTGGCGGCCCACATCGTAGACCAGGTCCTCGCGAGCGAGCCCCATCATGTCGTTTACGACGTAGTTGACGAAGTCCTCGGGGGTGTTCCAGCCGTAGCGCTGGCCCATGTAGCAGTTGATGGCCGAGAGGCCCTCGCCGGTGGCGCCGCTGCGCTCGATAGCGGCCTTCTCTGCCAGCACCACGCGCTTGTCGCTGCCCGCCCAGTACCTGGCCTCGAAGGCGGCTCCGCAGCCGGACATTCCGCCTCCGATGATCAGGATGTCGCAATCCACGGTTTCAGTGGTCTCAAAAGCCACGGCTTTCACCTCAATGGTTCAGAATGCTACCGCAGTGCGCGGCGCCCGAAATCCGCCCCGTGAATTGAACACGGGAGCGGAATGAGGGTGCGCTACTTGGCGCTCGGCACAGGCAGCTTGTCAACGCCCAGCCAGTTGGAATCACCCGCCAGGTTCTGGTTTCCTAGGTCGCCAACGCGATCCTCGGTGAACCCGTCGTAGGGCACCACCGTGCCGGCAGGGCGGGAGCGGGACGGGTAGGTGAACTCGAAATTGCGTCCATCACGGAACACAACTTCCCACCGCAGTCCGTCCCCCTCATTTTCGATGTGGGTGCGATGGGGCTGCACGATGGCGCCAAGGGGAACGAAGTCGGCATAACCGCGGACGTTGATCGCTTCCTCAGGGCAGAGTTTGACGCAGGCATAGCACTCTGAGCACAACTCGGGTTCCTGATTGAAACCCTTGTTGACATTGATGTCCAGCGCCATCAGGTCGTTGGGGCAGATGTAAACGCAGAGGGGCCCCAGGTGCTCCTCGGCACAGGCGTTACAGGCGTTCGGGTTTACGAAAGTTGGCATGGCTCACCCCCAATCCGGTTATTGGTCTGCTTTGCCTCTCCTTCCGGCAGCAAAGCGAAACCCCCTCGCGTCTGGTAGAGGGGGCTGTAAACGTCAAGACTCTAGGCTGATAGGTGCTCCGAACAGGTGCAGGGGTTCAACTCCGGCATCGTGATTACCGGGGTCCTGTTCTCGAGGTATTCCGATGTGACAAACGGGGAACCCATTCCGTATTTGTCTGCGCAGGACTGCACCACTTCTAATACCTGTGGCCTCAGAGTGGTGGCCGCCGGTCCCGCACCGCCGCTGATGATGCTGCGGATCAGGGTTCCCGCCAGGTCCTGCTTCTGTTCCGGGTGGCCACAAATTCCCTCGTAGGCCACGCTCTCGCACACTGGGCAGTACCACCATTCAAGCGTGAGCACCGACTTTATACCAAGGTCCGGAAGTGTGTCAAAAATCTCGTGCGCTGCGTAACGCCCGTAGTGGCTGCCGACCCCCGCATGGTCGCGACCAAACATGTGGTGGGTGCAACCCAGGTTCTTGCGTACGAGCGCGTGGAATACGGCCTCGCGTGGACCCGCATACCGCATATCCCACATGAGCGTGGAGGTCTCGTGTATGCTCGGGAGGAAGAATCCCTCGTCGCGCAGCAGAGCGTGGGTCAGGACTATGGCCTCGTCGATGTAATCTCCCGGTTTCTTTTCCCCGATGACGGCGCTCACCAGGACCCCGTCAGCTCCCGACGCCAGGTAGGCACCCTTCATCATCATCTCGTGCCCGGCGTGGGGCACGTTCCGGGTCTGATGGGCCACTGCAGAGTTCCACCCCAGTTCCTCAAAACGCGCGCGCAACTGCTGTGGCGTCTTCCAGAATTTGTCGAATGGCGGGTTGACCCGTGGAGGGTTGACCAGCGTCACCTTGCCGCCGACCAGGGTGTCCTTCAGGGCCATGGTGCGGGCCACGCCCGGATGCTCGGGGTCGGTGGTGCCGTAGACTTTGGAGGCCATCAGGTCTCGGTCGTAGTCGTAGACCTCGGCCACGTCCAGGACGGCCAAGGGCTGGTCCTGGTGGGTCAGGAGCAAGCGGCTCCCTGCCGCAGCACCAGTAGCCGCCCATTCACCGGGTGAAACGTCCAGGACGACGGGGATGCTCCACACCAATCCATTGGCAAGACGCATGGTGCGCACGACCGAATCCACGTCGGCGCGGCCCATAAAGCCGTCCAAAGGGGAAAACGCGCCGTAGGCCAGGTTGATGGCCTCGCGCGCGATCTGTTCGCTGACAGCCAACTGCGGCAGGCCCGCTATGATGTGCGGGACCTCATCAGGGGGCGCCACTGAAATTTTTAGTTCGCCGCCGTGAGGTGAGAGGCTATTATCGGCAGCCATAACGCGGCTCGTGCTGAAGAGGATTTAGCTGGCCCTAAACCACTTGAATGCCCTTTCCATCGGGGAAAGGGATGCGGATTGCCCTGTTCGGCGAATTGAAATCAGCGCGGCACTAGTCGGAGGAGACAGCTGCCCCGCCTTCCGCAGGACTGCTGCCCTGAACCCTGCATCCATGGCTTGCCACCGTCGAAAGCAAGATCAGCCCGACTGCGGCGATAGCCACGATTATTCGGCCGATGCGCCTCCTCGTGAAAACGGGGACGGGTATACGCATCCTAGTCGTTCACTCCACTCGAATGTTGCCCGCACACCCTGCCCGAACTCTGACCGGGATAGCGTGGCTGTGAAACCGTCGATTTCCGTAGGCAGTATATCGTAAGCCCCGATTTGCGGCTAGTGCGGGGCTTGGCCTTTTGAACCGAACTGGGATTCCTCCAGTGCCAATCACTGTTGCATCGTATCCCGGGAGCTCCGGTAATCGGCAGATTCTCACCGAGGCTCGCGTCTCCTGTAGCTGATAAACTGATCGCAGCCACATCTGGATTGTGCATGGATTAAAGTGATCAGCGCGAATAACGACGCAGTTGCCCACCGGTCCAGGTTTGATGACGCTTGGGAGCAGTACGGCTCCGCCATAGACCGGCTGGAAGCTGGAGACGTGCGCGGTGCCTGCAGCAAGACGTGGAACGCCACCCGCGCGGCCGCCGAGGCTGCGGTTCTGGCCCACAACGGCGACACCGCGACAACCAACCATATCTCCAATAGTTTCCGACGCCTATCCCGGTCCAACGGGTTCACCGAATTGCCCGGCAAATACTCTGAACGGGCACAATACTTGCATGTAAACGGCTGTTATTACGGCGCTGTATTTGACGACCACATTCAAGAGCTGATCCGCGAAACGGCAGAGTTGATCCGCCACGCCGAGGAACTGGCTGAATCGTAGGGTCGTGTATGGGTCCGCCCGAGGCGGCTCAACCCGATGATTTCGCGAGTGCCGTGGTCCGCAATTCCGCCCCGGGCCTGGTCGAAAACGGTCCGGGGCGAACGTTGTCGAAGGCCCGTGCGCCCACCATTCAACTCGCCAATGTCAGAGGCCCTTTGTGATACTATATCCGCGTAGTCACAGGTGTTCTACAACAGTTATCGCCAGGAGACGCAGATGCTGGATTA
The DNA here is from genome assembly GCA_965207865.1 of Dehalococcoidia bacterium. GTDB lineage: Bacteria > Chloroflexota > Dehalococcoidia > Lucifugimonadales > UBA3495 > VXOI01. Next base: position 225,280 of record CBDBNP010000006.1, on the reverse strand, counting down.
CAAGCCGAATATGGTCCTGTCAACCGAGGAATTTAACGTCGTCGGAAAGCGGCCAATACGCCCCGACGGTGCGGAAAAAGTTACCGGGCGGGCACGGTATGGAGCCGACCAGAACCTTCCCGGACTGCTGTACGGCAAGATACTGCGCAGTCCCCATTCCCACGCACGTATCAGGTCCATCGATACCAGTGCCGCGGAGGCCTACCCTGGTGTCCACGCGGTCGTAACCTCCGCCGATTGGCCAGAGACCTCCGGGCGCCTGGCAGACCTGGCCGAGGGAGCCATCCAGAACCTAGGGTTCCTCAGCATGAACGTGCTGGCCCGTGGCAAGGCGCTGTACAAGGGCCATGCCATCGCAGCCGTGGCCGCGGCCAGCCCGCACGTTGCGGAGCAGGCGCTGGCTCTGATCAAGGTGGACTACGAGGTCCTCACCCCGGTGCTCAGCGCCGACCAGGCCATGAAGCCCGACGCGCCTGCGGTGCACGAGAGGCTGGCCAGCCTGTCCAATCCGGCGCTGCGCCCCGGCGGTCTGCTGGACGAAGGTGACGACGGCGCGGGCGGCAACATCGCCAATCAGTTCGAGTTCCGTCTCGGCGACGTCGAAGAGGGATTCAAGCAGGCCGACGTCATCGTAGAAAAGGAAACCGAGACCGTCCCGGTGCATCAGGGCTACATCGAGCCCCACGCCGGCACCGCCCAGTGGGGCGCCGACGGCAAGCTGACCATCTGGTCCAGCAGCCAGGGACAGTTCACCGTTCGCGATCACACCGCACGGTTCATGGGCATCCCGGTGGCAGACGTCAAGGCCATCCCGCTGGAAATCGGTGGCGGGTTCGGCGCAAAGACCGTGGTGTACGTTGAGCCTGTGGCGGCCCTGCTGTCTCGCAAGAGCGGCCATCCGGTAAAGGTACAGATGTCCCGCAAGGAGGTTTTCGAGGCCACCGGGCCCACCTCCGGCACCAAGATCAAGGTCAAGCTGGGCGCGACCAAAGAGGGCAAGATGGTTGCCGCCGAGTCGACGCTGATTTACGAAGCGGGCGCTTTCCCCGGCTCGCCGGTCTCGCCGGGCGCCCAGTGCATGATGGGCCAGTACGACATTCCCAACGCTCACCTGGTGGCCATTGACGTCGTCATCAACCGGCCCAAGTCCGCCGCATACCGTGCGCCGGGTGCGCCGGCGTCGGCCTTCGCGATGGAAACAGCCATCGACGAACTGTGCGAGAAGCTGGGGATGGACCCGCTGGAATTCCGGTTGCTCAACAGTTCCAAGGAGGGCGTGCGCCGGGTGACCGGTCCCATGACCCCCAAGGTCGGGTACATCGAGACCCTTCAGGCCCTGAAGGACCATCCGCACTACAACACACCCATCGACGCCAAGACCGACGGGGCCAACGGCCACATCAAGCGTGGCCGAGGCGTCGCCAGCGGGTTCTGGGGCAACAACACCGGGCCGGCCAGCGCGTTGGCGGTGGTGAACTCCGACGGTTCCGTCAGCCTGACCGAAGGTTCCCCGGACATCGGCGGGAGCCGCGCCGCTGTATCGCAGCACATCGCCGAGGTGCTGGGCATTCCGATGGAGGACATCAAGCCCCAGGTGGGCGACACCGATAGCATCGGATTCACCTCCAACACCGGCGGCAGCAGCGCCACCTTCAAATCCGGTTGGGCCGCCTACGAGGCCGGTCAGGACGTGAAGCGGCAGATGCGGGAGCGTGCCGCCCGGATCTGGGACGTACCCGTGGAGAACGTCGAGTACGTCGACGGCGTCCTGCAGCACACCTCGGACTCGGAGCTGCGGCTTACCTTCAAGCAGATTGCCGCCCGCGCAGTCGGTACCGGTGGGCCCATCGTGGGCCGAGCCGGCGTGAACCCGCCCGGCGCCGGCCCCTCCATTGGCGTGCACCTGGTGGACGTGGAGGTCGACACCGAAACCGGTAAGGTGGACGTGCTTCGCTACACCGCCGTCCAGGACGCCGGCAAGGCCATCCATCCCAGCTACGTCGAGGGGCAGATCCAGGGAGGCGTCGTGCAGGGCATCGGCTGGGCGTTGAACGAGGAGTATCGCTTCGACGACCAGGGCGGGATGCTCAACAGCAGCTTCCTCGACTACCGTATGCCCATCAGCCTCGACCTGCCGATGATCGACACGGTCATTGTCGAGGTCGCGAATCCGGCCCATCCCTACGGGCTGCGCGGCGTTGGCGAGGTGCCTCTCGTGCCACCCCTGGCAGCGCTCTCCAACGCCATCCACGACGCCATTGGTGTCCGGCTCTTTTCACTGCCCATGTCTCCGGACAAGGTGCTGGACGGAATACTGGGTCAGAACGGCCAGGAGTAATCCGCAAGGGATAGTGCCAGACGCGTAGGGGCGCACACTGTCTTGAAAGACGGGGCGCCCCTACGGACTTTACGGATCCTGCTACAAACTGCCACGGAAAGCCCTTGAGGAGGATGGAGCGATGCCGGAAGTTTGGGTCCCACCGCGAATTCAGAACCTTACCGGCGGCCGCCAGCAGGTGGTGGTGCCCGGGGCAACCGTGCGGCAGGTGATCAACAATCTGGAACGGGAATTTCCCGGCACCAGGGACCTGATTATGGACGTGGAAGAGGACGACCTGCTCCCCGGTCTCGCGGTGGTGGTTGATGGCGAAACAAGCCTGATGGGCCTACTGGAACGGGTGCAGGAGAACAGCGAGGTCCACTTCCTGCCCGCCATCGGCGGCGGGTGAGCCTCACCCGAGGTGTTCAATACTGCAATGATGGCTCCCGTACGCCTATGACATCCTCAATGCTGTTGCCGATCAAACCCGTCAGCCCGCAGGCGCGGCGGGAAGTGCGGCGCGATACACCCCTGCGTCGAGCCCGTACCTGCTACGGCCACCTCGCCGGGGTCGCGGGCGTAAAGTTGATGGACGACCTGTTGGCGCGAGGCTGGCTGGAGGCGATTTCCCTGACACCGGATGCCGGCCGGATCCGCTACGTCCCCACGACGGATGGCGTTGTGGCCCTGACGGAACGAGGAGTGGCCATCTCTGCCTCAATGAACGGGAAAGCCGTGGCCTTTTCCTGTATCGATTGGACCGAACGACGCCCGCACCTCGGCGGTGGACTGGGGCGGGCCATCGTGAGCGCTCTGGCAGAGTCGGGATGGATCGAGCGGTCGACCGGGTCTCGCGTTGTCAGCCTTTCACGCGACCCGCGAGAGTGGCTGGACTCCTGACTTCCTCTGCGTCTTCCCTCTCCTTCCTTGGCAGCCCTTCCTAAGATTTAATCCATGCTCTCGAGTTCAGGGTGCCCTTGGCCCCGAAGGATCGTGAACGTAGATTGGACGCCCCCATGCCGTTGCGCTAGAATACCGCCGCGAGACATTTTCCTACGAATTGCTCCCACAAGGCGAGCACGGGAGGATGCTAATGACCCAGGAACTGACGCCATCGCAGCGCAAATGGTACGATCTGGCCGCAAAGCACGCCGATGTATTCGCGGAACGGTCCGCCGAATACGACCGTGAGGGCGTATTCCCCTTCGAGAATTACGCGGAAATGAAGGAGTCTGGCTACTCCTCGATGCCGATTCCCGAAGACTGTAACGGGGGCGGCGCCGACCTGCTGGACATCTGCATCGCCCAGAACCGGCTGGCCCAAGGGTGCGGCGCCACCGCGCTGGCCATCAACATGCACTTCGGCCTACCGTTCATCATGAACGACCTCATCCTCCGCGGCGATGATGGGCCCAAGGAGCTGCTCACCAAGGTCGCCGACGAGAAGCTGATCGTTTTCGGCGCTGTAACGGACCCGCAAGTGGACAGCTTCAAGGGCATTTCCGGCATCGGCTACACCACGGTAAAGGCGACAAAGGTCGATGGCGGGTTCCACATCAACGGGCGGAAAGGCTTCGGCACCAACAGCCCTGCAGGTGACCTGTTCGGCTGCACGGCGGTTTACGACGACCCGGATGACGGGGAAATCGGCCTGATTTTTGTGCTACCCATTGATACCGAGGGGCTGGTCTGTCTGAACGACTGGGACACCATGGGGATGCGGGCCAGCCAGAGCCACAGCTGGCGGCTGGAGAATGTGTTCGTCGAGGAGGACCACGTCTTCAAGCACGACCTGTGGGTTTGGGATGAGTATGCCCGCGGCCTGTATTCCTGGCACGGGGGCACCTTCGGAGCCGTCTATCTGGGAATCGCCAAAGCCGCTCGCGACTTCGCAGTAAACATGACCAAGGGACGCACCAACATTCCGTTCAAGCACCCGGAGAGCTACTACCCGGGCCACCAGTTCCTGGCTGCTGAAATGGACATTGCCCTGCACGCGGCATTCACGTGGCAGAAAAGCGTCGCCGAGAGGCTTATCGACATAAACAACCGCGACGACGACACGCTGGTCGAAGCAGTCGGCTTGCAGTATTTCTGCATGAAAGCGGCGATGGATGTGGTCAACAAGGCGATGGATATGGTCGGGGGCGCTGCGCTGGCCAAGCGCCTACCCCTGGAGAGACACTACCGCGATGTGCGGGCCGGCCCCATTCATCCCATAGGTGGCTTCGACGCGCTGGAATTGGTCGGCAAGCACGCCTTCGGGCTGCCAAAAGATGTGCAGCCTCGCTACGTCTGACAGCGGGAATGTCGCCGCGTGTTACGGGAGCGGAATTTCACCGCTCCCTTTTTCTATGCCTTCATTCTGCATCGCGTTGCGGCCACTGGCGAGGCGAGGTTTGATTGACGGGCCGGTCGGTGCTACGCTGATGTCTGTCCGAATAATTTCGATTTCACGGAGGGCAGCCACTATGGCAGGATACATGGTTGGTAATATCACTGTGACTGATCCCGACCTGTTTGCCGAGTATGGCAAGCGAGTCCCCGAAACCGTAGCCCAGTTCGGGGGAACGTATGTCGTTCGTGGCGGCACCCCGGAAAAGATCGAGGGAGACTACGAGCCCGTGCGCATTGTGATTCTGCAGTTCGACAGCGTCGAAAAGGCCAGGGAGTGGTACGACTCCGACGTGTATGCGCCGCTCAAGGAAATGCGGATGAAAGCCTCCCGCGGTGATCTGTATTTCGTTCAGGGCGTCTGATCAAGGAAGGTGGGGCCTCATGTGAATAGCGTGCCATGAGGGAGCACTGCCACTTCGAACTATGACCACTGAAGTAAAAGAGACTGAGACTGTATCCGCCTCGTTGAACATCGGGGGGATGACTTGCGCCGCCTGCGTTTACCACGTGGAGCGGGCGCTCAACGGTGTCCCTGGGGTTGCCAGCGCCAGCGTCAACCTCGGCGTCGAAAAGGCGACGGTGCAGTACGCTCCCGACCTGGCTGGCCTCGAGGAACTGCGACGGGCGATCGAGGATGCAGGCTACTCCGTCGAGTCCTCAGGAGACCGCGAACGCGAGCTGGAACGCCTCTCCAAGGCCCGGGAGACGCTGGACCTGCGGAACCGCCTGGTGGTCGCTGCGACCGGCGCTGTCCTGTTGTTCCTGGGGGCCTTCAACGGCTTTCCCTGGGTGTCTGGATGGATGGACCTCGCCTTCTACCCGTTCCTGCTCTGGGCCGTGGCCACGCCCGTGCTCTTCTGGGCCGGTGCCCCCTTCTACCGGTCGGGCCTGACTGCCCTGCGGCACGGCTCGGCCAACATGCACACGCTCATCGCCCTCGGGACCGGTACCGCCTACTGCTACAGCGTTGCGGTGGTACTGCTGGAGGGGTTCGCCCCTTCCGTTCTGACCAATGCGGGAATCGATGGCAAGGTGTTTTTCGAGACCGCGGCAGTGATTGTCGCCCTCGTTCTTTTGGGCCGGTACCTGGAGGCCAGGGCGCGCGGCCAGACCTCAGAGGCCATCAGGCGGCTAATTGAACTCCGGCCCGACACCGCCAGGGTGGTCCGTGAAGATGGAGAGTCGGAGATTCCGGTGGAGCAGGTCGCCGTAGGAGACCTGTTGCTGGTGCGGCCGGGTGAATTCATCCCGGTAGATGCCGAGGTGACAGAGGGACAATCGGCGGTCAATGAGTCGATGCTTACCGGCGAGAGCATGCCGGTGGAGAAGTCGGCGGGCGACCGGGTCTACGGCGCCACCCTGAACCAGCAGGGCGCGCTCTTCTGCAGAGCGACGCGTGTGGGTGAAGACACGGCATTGGCCCAGATCATCCAGCTGGTGCAGGACGCGCAGGCCTCGCGGGCACCGATACAGAGGCTGGCCGACCGTGTCTCGGCCTACTTTGTTCCCAGCGTCGTTGCCGTGGCTCTCGCCGCCTTCGTCCTCTGGCTGCTGATTGGCCCGGCGCCGGCGGTGACCTTTGCCATACTGGTGTTCGTGGCGGTGCTGATCATCGCCTGCCCGTGCGCCCTGGGGCTGGCAACACCCACCGCCCTGATCGTCGGCATCGGCAAAGGCGCGGAGCAAGGAGTGTTGGTCAAGCAGGCGGAGGCTCTGGAGACGGCACACCGGGTCGATACGGTGGTGCTGGACAAGACCGGAACCCTCACCACAGGAAAGCCGACCGTTACCGGGATCACATCGGTGGGTATCGACGAGCGCGAGCTGCTGGTGCTGGCCGCCTCCGCCGAACGAGGGTCAGAGCATCCGTTGGCCCAGGCGGTACTGGATGAGGCGCAGCGCCGGGACCTTCCCCTACAGCCAATGTCGGGCCTGAGAAACGTGCCAGGACAGGGAATCGAGGCGCGGGTCGGAGGAGAAACGGTCCTGCTGGGCAACCGCCTGCTTATGGATGGCCATGGCATTGCCCTGGATGGCCTCTCCGAAAAAGCAGACTCGATGGCACAGCAGGGAATGACCACCATGTTCCTGGCGTCGGGTGGGGAGGTCCGGGGAGTCATCGCCGTGGCCGACGCGTTGAAGCCCGAGGCCAGCGAGGGTGTGGCGCGTCTGCGAGAAATGGACCTGGACGTGGTCATGCTGACCGGCGACAACGCGTCCACGGCCTACACCATCGCCAGGCAGTTGGGCATCGACCGGGTTGAGGCCGAGGTGCTGCCGCAGGACAAGGCTGCCATCGTTCGTACGCTGCAATCCGAGGGCCGCGTCGTCGCCATGGTCGGCGACGGGATCAACGACTCCCCGGCCCTTGCGCAGGCCAACGTCGGGATGGCAGTCGGCGGCGGCACGGACATTGCCGCCGAGTCCGCCGACATCACGCTGATGCGCGGCGACGTGGGGAGTGTAGCAACGGCAATTTCCCTCAGCCGGCAGACCATTCGCACCATCAAGCAGAACCTGTTCTGGGCGTTCTTTTACAACATTCTTCTGGTGCCCGTGGCGGCGGGAGCGCTGTACCCGGTGTTCCAGGCCCTGGGCGGCGTGCCGGTATCACTGGAGTTTTTCTTCGGGACACAGGGGTTCCTGAATCCGGTGCTGGCAGCCCTGGCGATGGCATTCAGTTCGGTAACGGTGATCAGCAATTCACTCAGGTTGCGTGGGGCCCGGCTGGAAGTTCCGGCTACCTGACGAGGAAGGGAAGATGGCCACAGCGATTGACCCGGTCTGCCAAATGGTGGTTGATACATCCAACCCGCCCGGCGGCCAGAGCGAATATCAGGGAGCGCAGTATTACTTCTGTGGCCGCGGCTGCAAGGTGGCCTTCGACCGCGACCCGGAGTACGTGCTTTCCGGGGAGGGTGTGGTGCCGATGGAGCACGGAGAGCAGGGCCATGCCGAGCCCCCCAAACAGGGAGGGATCATGGGCTGGCTGAAGGGCCTGTTCGGGGGCAAGTCCCTCTCGGATTGATGAGTGAGCCCCGAGTGATGGGCAGGTCCTGCCCGTAACCAATTTGGCGATTTAGTCCGGCGATGTAGCGACGGTCTCCTGCTCTTCCAGCAGGCCCTGTGGGACTTCGACGTCTATGTTGGCAACCACAACGTGGGGAGCGAACACATAGGAACCTACCTTGTCGCCGCCGTGTTTCTCCTCGACGTGCAGTAGGCCCTCCATGGCATCCTTGGCGTTGGCCAGAGCCTCCTCCACCGTGTCTCCTTCAGTTGTGCAGTTTGGGTAGTGAGGGACGATTACCTGATATCCATCCTCTTGCGCCATCAGGAACACCGTAAACTTTTGGAGCGGCATTACAAGACCTCGTCGGCTATTCGCTCGAATTCCTCGCTGCTAAGCAGCATCTGGCGACGGACGTTGGCAACTGTTCCGGGTCGCAAAGGTCCCCGCATATGCGGGATGACGACCGTGGGGAATCCTCTCTTACGATAATTGGCATGACTTCCGGTGAAGTGATGAAACTCCCATCCCTGGCTTCGCACGATTGAAACAATATCGTTGAAGCTATAGCGTCTGGGCACTGTATTACCCGCTTAAGCCGCCTTCCCGCAGCAGCGCTTGTACTTCCGGCCGCTGCCGCACGGGCACGAGGCGTTCCGGCCGACCTTGGCAGACCCGCCCGGCCTGGCGTTGCTGTTGGAGCCGGATACGGCCCGCATGGGACTTCCACCCGACCTGTTGCGGCGAGGGCCGCTGCCGCCATTCATCTGGCTTGCCATCTGGCCAGTGTCTACCGAAACGTGGAACAGGGTCCGTACCACGTCCCGCTGGATGCGCCCCTGGAGGTCCAGGAACATTTTCTGCCCCTCACTCTGATACATCACCAATGGGTTGCGCTGGCCGTAGGCGTGAAGTCCGATGCCGGTGCGCAGGTTCTCCATGGCCGTCAGGTGCTGGAGCCAGTGTGAATCGATGGCTCGGAGCAGCAGGAACCGCTCGGCGAGCCGCATCTGCTCGGCGCCCACGGCCTCCTCGTGCTCTGCGTAGATCTTTTCCGCGTGTTCCCAGAGGATGGATGTTATCTGGTCCTGACTGTACCGGTAGACGTTGTCCTCATGCTCCAGTTCGTCGGGAACCGGTCCTATCTGGCCCAGGTCGTCTATGAGGCCCTCGGCGTTCCAGTCATCCGAGTGGCGACCGGGAAGGTACTGGGCAATCAGGCGGCCATACTCCTTGCGGAGCATCTCCAGCGTCTCGGAGCGCAGGTCTGCGTCGCCCACGGCCCGGTGGCGGTCGGTGTAGATCACCTCACGCTGCTTGTTCAGCACATCGTCGAATTCGAGAAGGTGCTTGCGTATGTCGAAATGGTAGCCCTCGACCTTGACCTGGGCACCGCTGATGGACTTGGTCACCAGCTTGTTTTCGATGGGGACGTCTTCCTCCAGCCCAGTCCAGCTCATTACGGTCTTTATTCGCTCTCCGCCGAACCGGATCATCAGCTCGTCTTCCAGTGACACGTAGAACTGCGAGCAGCCGGGGTCTCCTTGCCTGCCGGCGCGACCTCGCAGCTGGTTGTCAATGCGGCGGGCGTCGTGGTGCTCAGTGCCGATGACGTAGAGCCCTCCCATGTCCACCACGCGGTCGTGCTCCTGCTGCCAATCCTCGCGGGATGTATCGGCTCCACCGAGCACGATGTCGGTGCCGCGGCCTGCCATGTTGGTGGATACCGTCACAGCTCCGAGCCGGCCCGCCTGGGCGATGATTTCCGCCTCTCCCGCGTGGTTCTTGGCGTTCAGTACCTGGTGGCGTACGCCCCGCTTGCGCAGCCGTTCGCTGAGGTACTCGGAGTCCTCGATGGAGGTGGTGCCGATGAGCAGGGGCTGTTCGGTCTCATGTATCTCGAAGATCCTGTCTTCCACCGCTTTCCACTTGCCATCGCTGGTCTGGTACACCAGGTCCGAGAGGTCCTGGCGCTGCATGGGCTGGTTTGTGGGGACCTCGACGACCTCCAGACCGTATATCCGGTAGAACTCGTCGGCCTCTGTGGCGGCTGTACCGGTCATCCCAGCCAGTTTCTCGTACATCCTGAAGTAGTTCTGCAGGGTAATGGTGGCGTAGGTGATGCTTTCCCGCTGGATCTTGAGGCCCTCCTTGGCCTCCACAGCCTGGTGTAAGCCGTCGGACCAACGACGTCCGGGCTGCAACCTGCCGGTGAACTCGTCGACAATCACCACCTCGCCATCGCGGACCACGTATTCCTTGTCCCGCTGCTTCATAACGTGGGCATTGAGGGCGTTCTCCATGTATTGGACGAGGTGGAAGTTTTCCGGGTCATAAAGGTTCGACGTGTTGGTCCAGTCCTCCATCTTGGCAATGCCGTCCTGGGTCAGCGATATCGCCCTGGAACGGTCGTCGATGGTGTAGTCCGTGGCCGGGTCGAGCCGGGGAACGATTCGGGCGAAATTCTGGTACAGCTGCACCGGCTCCTCGGCGGGGCCGCTGATGATCAGGGGGGTTCGGGCCTCGTCGACCAGGATGTTGTCGACCTCGTCAACGATGGCGTAGTGCAGTTCCCGCTGTACCCGCCTGTCGGAGGAGAGGGCCATATTGTCGCGCAGGTAATCGAAGCCGAATTCATTGTTGGTGCCATAGGTGATGTCCGCGAGGTAGGCCTCCTCGCGGGTTACCGCGCGAAGGTATGGTGTCTTGCCTCCCTCGATCTCAGGGTCATAAACGAAGGCTGCATCATGCTGCAGGCATCCGACGGTGAGACCCAGGGCGTCATAGACTGGCCCCATCCATACCGGGTCGCGGCGGGCGAGGTAGTCGTTGACCGTCACCACGTGTACGCCCCGGCCGGTCAGCGCGTTGGCGTAGACGGCAAGAGTCGCGACCAGCGTCTTGCCCTCACCGGTCTTCATCTCGGCGATTTTGCCCTGGTGGAGGGCTGATCCGCCGATTATCTGCACGTCGTAATGGCGCTGGCCCAGGTTTCGCCTTGCCGACTCGCGTACGGCGGCGAAGGCCTCCGGCAGAAGGTCATCCAGGGTTTCGCGGCCTTCCAGCCGCTGGCGGAACTCCCCGGTCTTGGCACGCAAACCGGCGTCGTCCAGTTGCCTGAACGCACTTTCAAGTTTGTTGACGTCATCCCGGATGGAGCCCAGCTTCTTCAGTGCCTTGTCGTTGGGATCACCCAGTATTTTCTGAAGAACAGTTACCATGGCGGTTTGTCCTGAAATAAGAATTTCCGGGTTGGGGTTTCCGCCCTACCCGGAAAGTATGGGCGGCTTATCGCCCCTAATTTAACATTTCACCGGGCGGAGAGGAAATCAGCGGCTACCGGCCGTAGAAGGCTGTGCTGCTCCTCGCATTTCGGAAATGCAGGAAATGTCGTTGTCGGTCATGTAGTTGCGCAGTTCTCTCAGAATACGCCACGGAGCATCCATTGCTACGAGATTGGCGCTGCCCACCTGGATGGCAGAGGCGCCGGCCATTAGATACTCAACGGCGTGTTCAGCCTCAAAGATGCCGCCCACTCCGATGACGGGCACATCGATGGACTGCGCCACCTGGTATACCAATGCCAGGGACACGGGCCTCAGGCCCATTCCCGAGAGGCCCCCAGTGGCGGTGCCCAGCACTGGCCGCCGGGTTGCCAGGTCGATTCTCATGGCGGGCAGGGTGTTGCAGATGGTCAGAGCGTCAGCGCCGCCGTTAACCGCTGCCCTTGCGATTTCCGTGATGTCCGGAACGTTGGGGGCCAGCTTTGCCAGCACCGGCAGGTCCGTGTTCGCCTTTACCGCGGCGATAGCGTCGTGGGTGAGGGCGGGACTGTGGCTGAACATTGCCCCGTTCTCCACGTTGGGGCACGAGAGGTTAACCTCCAGGGCGCTGAGGTCGGTGGCCTCTTGCGTGAACGCAGCCATTTCGGTGAACTCGCCGACGCTGTGGGCAGCAAAGCTGAAGAAGACTGTGGTGTTCCAGTCGGCCCAACCCGGCGTCCAATCCCGGACAGCCGTCTCGATACCCGGGTTGATAAGGCCCACCGAGTTTAGAAAAAGCTGGTCCTGGGCTTCCCAGGCCTGTCGAAACGACTCGGGAAACCAGCGAGGTTCGGGGTTGCCTTCCCTGGGCCAGCGGGTGACCGTTTTGGGGACTACCGCGCCCAATTCTTCGAGAGGGTGGATGCCGGCAACCCCACGTCCGTATCCATCGTAGCCAAGGGTTCCTGAGGCGATGATTACCGGGTTATTCAGCTTCAGGCCCCTGGGGTGGCTGGGGGCCAAATCCACCGAAAGGTTTAGGTCATTGGATTCTTGCGGGTTGTTCAATCCCTTTCCCCTCACCCAGTTGTTCTACCGGATTGATATTATGTGGCGGAGCGATGGCCAGCCCAGGCCATCGCTCCATCTGAGTTATTCCTGTGGCTCCTCCGTGGTTGCTTCCGTCAAAGTTGCGGTCGCGTCCGTTGAGGATTCCTCCTCATCGTCCTCATCGTCGTCAAAAATATCCTCGAGGTCGTCTTCGTCCTCTCCCTCGGAAGCGTAGCTCCGGGCGGCCTGGGCCAGCCGGTCGAAGTCTTCCTCCAGCCCCAGGACGTCGATTTCCGCAGAGTCGTCGGTCTCGGAAGCGGCCGGACCACGCAGCCATCCGCCGGGGGCCATGGCGGCCATATCCAGCGCCGGCTGAGGCTTGAGCAGCTCGTCCATTCCAGGGATCTCTACCTGGGCCGGGATCAACCTGCCGATGATGACGTTTTCCTTGAGGCCGAGCAGATGGTCCTGCTGGCCCTTGACCGCCGCCTCGGTCAGAACCCGGGTCGTCTCCTGGAAGGATGCCGCAGACAGGAAGCTGTCGGTGCGAAGCGACGCGCGGGTAACTCCGAGAAGTACCTGTTCTGCCGTAGCCGGCTCGCCGCCCTCTGCCAGCACCTTGGCCACCTGTTCCTGGAAGGCGAACTTGTCCACCACCTCCCCGGGTATGAGCTCGGTGTCCCCGGGCTCGGTCACCTGGACGCGGCGCAGCATCTGCCTGAGGATGATCTCGATATGCTTGTCGTGAATGGTCACACCCTGAGACTGGTACACCGCCTGCACCTGGTCGACGATGTACGACTGGAGGGCCTCCTTGCCCCGGATACGCAGGATGTCGTGAGGGTTCAGCGGCCCGGAGGTGAGCGGGTCTCCTGCGTTGATCTTGTCCTCGTGTCGGACCATCAGGTAGGACGACGTGGGAATGACATGTTCCCTAACCTCGGCGTCCTCCCAGATGACAGTGATGTACTCATCCGCCACCTCGATGCGTCCGCCCACTGTGGCCTCGACGGCTCCGCCGTCCGAGATCACTGCCAGCCCGTTCTCCAAGAGCGCGACGCGACCGGACACTGTTGCGGTGGGTACGGCAGCGGCCTCGCTGGCGTCGTCGGTCTCCGGCACTGTGGCAAGCACCATTCCCTCGGTGACCTCTTCGCCGTTGTCCACCAGGACCTCGGCGCCGTCGGGCAGGGCATACTGCTCCACGACGGGCACCTGGGCCAAGATGTCCCCCGCAGCCACCATATCGCCGTCTTCGACCACAATAATGGCCCCTTCCGGCAGAGGATATTCCTCGCGGACTTCCTCGCGGAAGACCACGCGAAGCACGTTGTTCTCCTCGTCGGTTTCCAGTTCGACCTCACCGTCTATGTCGGAGAGGATTGCGGCGTTCTTGGGAACGCGGGCTTCGAAGATCTCCTCCACCTGCGGCAGCCCGCCGGTAATATCGAGGTTCTGGGCTTCCACGTCCTGCCTGATCACATCCGCCTCGCGCTGGAGGTCGTTACTGTGGCGGTTGGAGCTGCCGAGAATCCGGTTGAGCTCATACGCCACCCTGAAATGGTCTTCCTCGGTGCTATCCGCCCGCACAGCCCGGCTGACGGCCTCCTGGAGTTCCTTTGCCTCGCTGGCGCGGCGCAACTCGTCGAGGATGCGCTCGATTACCAGCAGCAGTCGGCCCTGGAGACGGGCATCTGCGCCCGGAATCTCTTCGATCATCCGGGTGATTTCGTCAACGACTTTCTGCAATTCGGGAATGACGGAGGTCGCGTATTCCCGAACCCTGAACGCGGCATCCTCCAGCTCCGCCGATGGCGTCTGGCGGACGTTTTCGAGGATCAGCTCTATCTGTCCGGGCAGTTCGCCGGCCATTTCCCGCAGACGGTTCATGGTGTCCCGACGCTGGTCCCGCCTCTGTCCTGACGTACCCAACTGGGCGTCAATGCCAGCGTTGAGAATGTCTACATCCCTGCGAATCTGGGAGACCAGGTCGCGTGCCTGCGATAGTGAATTCACCTCGCCGAGACGGCTCAGGTCGTCGCGGACCCAGTTTATCTGGCCTCGCTGATTACGGGCTTCGTTGGTCTGTTCCAGGTATCCCAGCGCCTCCGTCATCCTGGTGGCTATGGTCTGCCGGTCGCTGGAAACGTTGAGGCTCAGTTCCTCCTTGTCCTCCCATACCTTGCCAACCGATGGCATGTTCTGGCGGAACTGTCCCAGCTGTTCGCGGATCTCCACAGGCACCGCCTGCAGCTCTCTGGCGCGAGCAAGCACGGCTTCGTCCAGTTCACTGTTGCGTCGCCGGACACCGCCGGTGTGGAAGACGCGCATGGTGAGCTGGGTACCCGGCTCACCGATGCTCTGGGCAGCGATGATGCCGACGGCCTGGCCTTCAAGGACCGGCTGATCGGTGGCGGCCAGGTCTCCGTAGCACATTCGGCACACGCCCCGCGAATTCTCGCAGGTCAGCGGGGAACGCACCGGAATTTCGGTGATGCCCGCCGTCACCAGTTGGTCTGCCTTTACCAAGGTGATCGTCTCGTTCCGGTTGATCAGGATTTCACCGGTCTCCGGGTGGGCCAGCGTGGTTGCGGCCAGCCGCCCGGTGACCCGGTACTGCAGCGTAATGTTGCTATGAGGAGCCGGGCGTTGCGGGGCCCAGCCGTCCAGCGTGCCGCAGTCCTCATCCTGGACGATAACCTCCTGGGCCACGTCGATGAGCCTGCGGGTGAGGTAGCCGCTGCTGGCGGTATTCAGCGCCGTGTCGGTTAGACCCTTGCGGGCGCCGTGAGTGCTGAGGAAGTATTCCAGCGCGGTGAGACCTTCGCGGAAGTTGGACTTGACCGGCAGCTCAATGACGTCGGTACTGCCGGCCCGGCGGACCAGGCCGCGCATCCCGGCCATCTGGTTGATCTGCGAGATATTGCCCTTGGTTCCGGACTGGGCCATGATCCCAATGCCGCCGTAGCTGCTGAGGTCGTCGCCCACAAGCTCGGCAGTCCTGAAGGATGCCTCGTTCCAGGCGTCCACGATTTTTGCGTGGCGCTCTTCCTCGGAAATCAGGCCGACCTCGTATTCGTACTTGTACTGGTCCACCGTCTCTTCGGCCTGGGCCATGACAGCTTCTTTTTCAGTGGACACCTGGATGTCGTTGATGGCAATGGTGATACCAGAGGCCGTAGCGTACCGGAACCCCAGGTCCTTGATCCGGTCCAGCACCTCGGCGGTCTCGTCGTTGGTGAGCAACCGGTAGAGATTCGAGGTCAGCGCGTTCAGCGCACCGCGATCGATCAGCTTGTTCTGGATTCGGACGGCCTCGGGGAGGGTTTCATCAAACACGAACTTGTCGGGCAGGATGGCGTTGAACTCCAGGCGTCCAAGGGTGGTGGAGTAATAGCCGCCGCGATTGTCGCCCCCGCGTATGCTCCTCACATAGATGGGAGCCCGGAGGTCGATTTCCTCCGCCTCGTAGGCGTCGCGGGCCTCTGATATGTCAAAGAACTTGCGACCGGCACCCTTGGTGTCAGGGCGCCTTTCAGGCGAATCCGTGTCAGTCAGGTAGTAGCAGCCCATCACCATGTCCAGTGTGGGTGCCACCAGGGGATCGCCTGAGGCCGGCGAAAGCATGTTGTGGGTGCTGAGCATGGCCTCCTGGGCTTCCAGCACCGCCATCCGGGACAGAGGCACGTGCACCGCCATCTGGTCGCCGTCGAAGTCAGCGTTGAAAGCGGAGCAGACCAATGGGTGAATCTGGATGGCGTGTCCGTCGATCAGCACCGGCATGAACGCCTGAATGCCCAGGCGGTGAAGGGTCGGCGCGCGGTTGAGCAACACGGGGCGGTTCTTGATGACATCCTCCAGGATGTCCCAGACCTCGCCGCGGGCGCGTTCCACCATCCGCTTGGCGTTCTTGATGTTGGGCGCGATGCCCAGCATGACCAGGCGGTGCATGACGAAGGGCTTGAACAGCTCCAGCGCCATTCTCCGCGGCAGGCCGCACTCGTTCATCTTCAGCTCGGGGCCCACCACAATCACTGAGCGGCCGCTGTAGTCGACACGCTTGCCCAGCAGGTTCTGGCGGAAGCGACCCTGCTTGCCCCGCAGCAGGTCCGAAAGGCTCTTCAACTTGTGATTATGGCTTCCCTGGATGGGTCGTCCGCGGCGACCGTTGTCGATCAGCGCGTCGACGGCCTCCTGGAGCATCCGCTTCTCGTTGCGAATGATGATTTCCGGCGCACCCAGGGTCATGAGGCGCTTGAGCCTGTTGTTCCTGTTGATTACCCGGCGATACAGGTCATTCAGGTCGCTGGTGGCGAAGCGGCCGCCGTCCAGCTGCACCATTGGGCGCAATTCAGGGGGCAGCACGGGCATCACTGTGAGGATCATGTCCTCAACGCGAGTTCCGTCGCCTTGGCTGCCGTCGTTGCGGTGGCCGCTCTGGCGGAAGGCCTCCACCACGCGAAGGCGCTTGATCGCCTTCTGGCGGCGCTGGCCCGAGGTGGACTGCATGTCGTTGATCAACTGGTCGCGCAGGGCCTCGAGGTTCACTGCGCGCAGGATGGCCAAAATGGCCTCCGCACCCATCCCTGCCTCGAAGACCCCGGGATACCGGTCCTTCAGCTCGCGGTAGCGGGACTCCGCCAGCAGCTTCATCTTCTGCAGGTCGTTCAACTCGTCCAGGGTGACCTTCAGTTGAGCGGAAAGGTCGGTCTCCTCGGTGGCCAGCTGGTTGTTGATGGCATCTATCTGACGCTGGAGCTCAAGCAGTTCCGGCACCGGATCGCCGCCCTCCGGGGCGAACTCGGCGGCCGGGTTGTCGGTCTCCGGCTCACGTCCGCCGGTGTAGCTCAGGACCAGGCGATTCAGCTCCTCCAGTTCGTCGGCGGCGTTGGCGCGCTTGCGTTCGACCTCCAACTCGTGCTTCAGCTGTTCCGCCTCGATGGTCTCCCGGCGGGCGTCGTCGTCCACTGAAATCACGATGTGCTGGGCGAAGTAGAGCACTCGTTCCAGGTTGCGGGGAGAGAGGTCGAGCAGCAGGCCCAGCCGGCTGGGGTTGGTCTTGCTGAACCAGATATGGGCCACGGGAGCGGCCAGTCGGATGTGCCCCATGCGCTCCCGGCGAACCTTGGCGCGAGTCACTTCCACGCCACAGCGGTCGCAGACCACGCCCCGGTAGCGTATGCGCTTGTACTTGCCGCAGAAGCACTCCCAGTCCTTGGTGGGACCGAACAGCCGCTCACAGAACAGGCCGTCTTTCTCCGGGCGGAGCGTCCGGTAGTTGATGGTCTCCGGCTTGGTGACCTCGCCGTGAGACCAGCTGAGGATCTGCTCCGGAGAGGCTATGGAGATGCGTATGGCATTGAAGTCGGTGGCGGTGGAATCTGCCCTGTCTGCCATTCTTACCATTATTAAATCGTCTCCAGAGGGAATAGCTCGGTGTTGCCGCCGAATTCGCTCCCGAGTTCAGGAGCCAGGTCCTGGGCCGAAATGGGCCGGTTGTCTTCGCTGAGCAGCTGGACCCGCAGTCCCAGGCTCTGCAACTCCTTCATCAAGACGTTGAATGACTCGGGTACTCCAGGCTGGCCGATGGGTTCACCCTTGACGACTGCCTCATAGGTCTTGACCCGTCCGGCAACATCGTCTGACTTGACCGTGAGCACCTCCTGCAGGTTGTAGGCGGCGCTGTAGGCCTCCAGGGCCCACACCTCCATCTCACCGAAGCGCTGCCCGCCGAACTGGGCCTTGCCGCCCAGGGGCTGCTGGGTGATCATCGAGTACGGCCCGGTGGAGCGGGCGTGGATCTTGTCCTCCACCAGGTGTATGAGCTTCAGGATGTAGATGCTGCCAACGGTGACCAACTGGTCGAATTCCTCGCCGGTCCGCCCGTCGTACAACATGAACTTCCCGAAGGTTGGCGGGGCGATGAGCCGCTCCCGGTGGACCTTCAGGGCCTCCTGGTGCATCTGGTGGATGTCCATGCCGGTGGTGTCCCTGCCGGCTTCGTTCTCCAGCCACAGGCGCAGGCATGCTTCTCTGGCCACACCCATCTTGGACTCGTCGAAAATATCGTAGGGATCGCAGCCATGCTCCTCAAGCCACCGGTAGACCTGTTCGGCCTCCCCGTTCCTGAAACCGTTGCCGTTTCCATTGTGGTGGCCGTTTTCGCTGCCGTTGCCGTTGCCGTTATGGGCAGCCGCGGCCTGCTGGCGGAACCAGATCCTCGCAAAGGAGTCCTCGATAGCCTCGTCCGTGGCGCCGTCGAACACCGGAGTCTTGGCCTGGAAGCCCAGCTGGTCGGCGGCCATGCCCAGGTGCGTCTCGAGCACCTGTCCCAGGTTCATCCGGGAGGGTACGCCGATGGGGTTGAGGATAATATCGACGGGCGTGCCGTCTTCCATATACGGCATGTCCTCTTCCGGGAGGATGCGGGCCACAACGCCCTTGTTGCCGTGGCGCCCCGCCATCTTGTCGCCCACCGAGATCTTGCGGGTCTGGGCGATCCAGACGCGGACCGCTTCCTTCACTCCGGGGTTGAGGTCATCCTTGTTCTCGCGGCTCAGCACCTTGACGTCGATCACCTTGCCGCGTTCCCCGTGGGGGACACGCAGCGACGTGTCTTTAACGTCGCGGGACTTTTCACCGAAGATTGCCCTGAGCAGCTTTTCTTCGGCAGTGAGCTCGGTCTCGCCCTTGGGCGTCACCTTTCCGACCAGAATGTCCCCCGGCGCCACGTCGGCGCCCACACGGATGATGCCGCGTTCGTCCAGGTCGCGAAGGCTGGCCTCGCCCACGTTGGGGATGTCGCGGGTGATCTCCTCGGGGCCCAGCTTGGTCTCCCGGGCCTCCATCTCGTGGCGCTCGATGTGGATTGACGTAAAGAAGTCGTCCCGGTACAGGCGTTCACTGACGATGATGGCGTCCTCGTAGTTGTAGCCCTCCCAGGACATGAAGGCCACCAGCACATTCTGCCCCAGCGCCAGCTCGCCGTTTTCGGTGGAAGAGCTGTCTGCCAGCACGCTGCCAACCTGCACGACGTCGCCGCGGGTGGCAATGGGGCGCTGGTCGAAGCAGGTGCCCTGGTTGGTGCGGGAGAACTTGATCAGCGGATGAACGTGCTCCGTTCCATCCACGTCGGTTACGACGATCTGCCGCCCGTTCACAGACGTAACGACTCCGTTCACCTTGGAGGTGACCAGCTGTCCGCTGTCGCGGGCGACACGTTCCTCGATCCCGGTGCCAACCGTGGGCGACTGGGGGCGGAGCAGAGGAACGGCCTGACGCTGCATGTTGGAACCCATCAGCGCACGGTTTGCGTCGTCGTGCTCAAGGAAGGGAATGAGCGCGGCGGACACGCTCATGATCTGCATCGGCGAAACGTCCATCAGGTGCGCTTCGCTGGGAGATCCCTGCGTGTACTGGTCGCCCACTCGAATCTCGATGCGGTCCTCGACGAACTGGTTAAGGCTGTCCAGCTTGGCATTGGCCTGGGCGATTCGGAACGTCTCCTCCTTGTCGGCGGAGAGCCAGACTATGGACTCTTCCAGGTTTGCGGCTGAGGCCTCCATCACAAAGGGACGCACCTTGATCATGGTCCCTTCCGGAAGTCGACGGATGGCGGCGATCCGGTTGGCGCCGATGGACACGCCCTCGTTGACAATTACGTGGCCGTTTTCGGGATTTGCGACAGTTTCCGCGACTATCCTGCCCCGCAGGTCGGGGGAGTCCTTGGACAGTTCGCGGCAGACCACCCGGTATGGCGACTCGATGAAGCCAAACTCGTTAACCCTGGCATAGGATGCCAGAGAGCTGAGCAGCCCGATGTTCGGTCCTTCGGGCGTTTCTATCGGGCAGATGCGCCCGTAGTGGGAGAAGTGCACGTCCCGGACGTCGAACCCGGCGCGCTCCCGGGAGAGGCCTCCCGGCCCCAGGGCCGACAGTCGGCGCTTGTGGGTGAGCTCCGCCAGAGGGTTGGTCTGGTCCATGAACTGGGAAAGCTGCGACCCGCCAAAGAACTCCCGGACGGCTGCCACCACGGGACGGATATTGACCAGACCCTGCGGAGCGGCTGTCTCCGGGTCTACCAGCGTCATTTTCTCCTTGACCATGCGCTCCATGCGCAGCAGCCCGACGCGGACCTGGTTCTGAACCAACTCGCCAACGGCGCGCACCCGGCGGTTGCCCAGATGGTCAATGTCGTCCACCTGGCCTTCACCCTGGTTGATCTGGATCATGGTGCGTATGACGGCAACGATGTCTCTGCGGGTCAGGGTCTTGGGGTCGGAGTCCAGTTCAGGGAGCGCCAGGCGCCGGTTGAACTTGTAACGGCCAACGCGCCCAAGATCGTACCTTCGGTCCTCGAAGAAGAGGTTGTTGATCAGATTCCTGGAGTTCTCGAGGCTGGGCGGCTCGCCGGGACGGAGACGCCGATAGAACTCGATCTGAGCTCCGGCAATTCTCTGCGCGGCTTCCTTGTCGTACTCCTCACCCTCGTGCAGCCATTCCCACAGCGAGCGCAGGTCTTCCTCGCGGAAGCTGACACCACCTGGGTCGGCTGCCGGGTCGCTGCGAAGTGTCGCCTGCATGTAGCGGTGAGTCTCGTCCGCGTCCACTTCGTCGAACAGCGCGGTTATCTGGTCGTCGTATGCTACGCCCAGGGCCCGCAGGAAGGTGCTGGCCGAGACCTTGCGCTTGCGATCGACCTTGACCGAGAGAACGTCCTTATTGCTGGTTTCGAACTCCAGCCACGCGCCCCTGGACGGGATGAGCTTGGCCATACAGAGGTTGCGGTTGCTGCTGGGGCTGCGCTCTGTGACGAAATAGATTCCCGGCGAGCGCACCAGCTGGCTGACCACCACACGCTCGGCGCCGTTGATGATGAAAGTGCCGTTTTCGGTCATCATGGGGAAGTCCCCCATGAATATTTCCTGCTCCTTGATCTCGCCGGTTTCTTTCATAACCAGCTGGGTCTTTACATACAAGGGCTGAGAGAAGGTGATTTCCCTCTCCTTGCATTCCTGGGGCGAGTACTTGGGAGGACGGAATTCGTGCTCCTGGAAGTGAAGCTCATACTTCTTGCTGGTGTAGTCCAAGATCGGAGAGACTTCCCGGAATACGTCTTCCAGTCCCTCCTCGTTGAACCACTTATACGACTGAATCTGACTCTGAATCAGGTTGGGAACTTCCAGAACCTGTGGGATCTGGGCGTAGGTCCGGACATCCGGGGACTGTAGGGTGTGACCATTCCGAATAGCGGGTAGAGCCATTCCGTATCTCCTTACCGAGAGTACCAGCGAAGGGCAACCGAGCGCTTTACGACGCAGAGGAGCTAAAAACGAAGACAAGCGGGGATAGAGGCCTGAAACGAGGATGCTGAAATGAAGACATAGTTCGAGGCATAAGCCAGTAACAGTCTATTATACCGACGGGGCCCCATTTGTCAACTCGTACACCCGTTGTTGCCGCGTAGTGACGCAGCTATCCGTCGGACTATTGCTTGCTTGGTCTATAATTGCCGATTGTTTGCCCTGCCCCGTTCCTGGCTGGCCAAGGGCTCTCGATAAATCGGTACTTCATTGAGCTTTCGAATAGAATGACGTCATCTCCCAATTTCTCTTTCCGCGTCGACAATCTGGTCCTGGCCGGCCATAGCGTCCACTACGCCTGGGCCATTGTGGCTATCGCCGCCGTGATGCGCCTCTTCAGTTCCTCGTTCCGGTCCTCCTCCAGTGTCCTGATTCCGCGCCTGGTTGACTCCTTCGGCTGGAGCTACGGAGCTGTCGGATTCGGCTTTGCCCTGCAGTGGGTAGTTTCCGGGATGCTGGGCCCATCTGCCGGATGGCTGGGCGATCGCTACGGCGCCAGGGTCACCATGACGATCGGCGCCGTACTGTTCATCGCTGGCATGGTGCTCACCGGGTTCATGACCAGCCTGTGGCAGTTCTACCTGTTCTTCGGGATCATCCTCAGCGCGTCCATGGGCATATTCCAGGTCCCGCTCACTGCCTCCGTGACCATGTGGTTCAGGCGCCATCTCGGCACCGGGATGGGCATACTGCAATCGGCCCAGGGAATCGGTCCCCTGGTGGCCGTGCCGATCATGCTGCTGGTGATCGCCCTTTTCGGCGGCGGGCTCAATGGGCTCAGGGCAGCCTTCTGGGTGCCGGGCATCATCGGCGGAGTGGCTATCCTGGGATTGGTGCGGTTCTTCTACAACGAGCCTGCGCAGATCGGACTCAGGCCCCTGGGCGCCTCCGAGAGTGAGCCGGTCAGGCAGGTCCAGCGCGGAGAGGTAGCCAGGATACGCACTAAGGTGTTCTTCAAGCAGGCTCAGCGCACCCTGGCTTTCTGGAACCTCATCGGCATCCACTTCTGGGGCTGCGCCGGACACGCCATCGTGCTGGTGTACCTGGTCGCCATCGCCGAGTCCGAGGGTGTCTCCCCCGGGCTGGCGGCGGGCGCTTTCGTGACCATGTCGGTCACCAGCACCATTACGCGCTTCGCTGTCCCAGTGCTGGCCGATCACCTGGGCAGCAAGGGCGTGATGGCCGTTTGCTTCTTCCTGCAGACGACGCCGATCCTCCTGCTTTTCTTCGCCACGGACCCGTGGCAGTTCTACCTTTTCGCCGTGCTGTTCGGGATCGGATTCGGCGGAGAGATGAGCGCGTTCCCCATTATCAATCGCCAGTACTATGGCAGCGCCCCAATTGGCACGACCTATGGCTGGCAGATGATGGGTGCCGGGATAGGCATGGCTACCGGGTCGCTGATCGGCGGCTGGTTGCGCGACTGGACGGGCAATTTCGACGCCACCATGGGGCTGTCGCTGGCCATGAGCGTGGTCGGTGTGATTTCGATTGTCCTTCTGCCAACTACCCGCAAGCACCAGCTGCCCGATTGGGAGCAGGAGCTTCCGCCAGAGGCGCAGACGCAGCCTGCACCATCCGAGACCCCGGCGAAGCAGGATGGCCAGACCCAGCCCGCAGCAGGAAACTGATACGGGCGGAATAGGCCAACCCCTGGGGTGGCCAAGGGTTGCATTATCGCTGTTCTGACCGCCTTTTGTTCTATTCCGTATGCTAAACTGCCGCCCACGGGAAACCGCTAGTGAGACCGGGCTGGAGCCCGCGTGACGGCAGGCACATCAAGAGACTAGGACAGGGGGATATCTCATGATTGATTTGATCATCCGTGGCGGGCAAGTTGTGACACCCATGGGTGTTGGCGACTGGGACGTGGCGATTCAGGGAGAGAAAATCGCAGCGGTCGCCGCGGCTGGTGCCATGGGCGACGAGGCCGGGCGGATAATCGACGCCACCGGCAAAGTAGTGGTGCCCGGTGGCATTGAGCCACACGCCCACATTTCAGCGCCCATCATGGGCCACGGGGACCTGACGACGGCTCCGCCTCCGGAAGTCAGCCGCTCGGCCCTGTTCGGGGGGACTACGACGATACTGGACTTTGCCATCCAGTATCCTGGCATCGACATTCAACAGGCCATCGCCGAGCGCACCGGGGTATGGCAGGGTCAGTCCTACACCGACTACGCGCATCACCTGATGCTGCTGGGCCAGATCCCGCAGGAAATTCTCGGCTCCCTCCACGAGTTTGTGGAGGACGGCTTCGCCTCCGTAAAGATCTTCACGACCAACATCCGCCCGCCCGCCACTACCGGCGAGCCCAGAATGGTTGGCACGGGGCACCTCCACGACTTGATGACCGAGATTCAGCGGCTCAGCGCCATGCTCCTGGTCCACGCCGAGGACGATGACATGGTGCAGCACATGTACCAGAAGCTGACCCGTGAGGAACGCACTCACTGGTCACACATGTCGGAGGTCCACAGCGCTGAGTCGGAGGATGTTTCCTTTACCCGAACTCTGCGGGTTGCCGAGTGGACTGGCTCGCCCATCTACTTCGTACACGTCAGCGCGCAGCAGGGCGTGCGAAACATAATGGAAGCCCGCTCCAACGGTCGTCCGATTTACGGAGAGACGCTGCACAATTATTGCTGCTTCAACGAGGAGAACTACAAGGAAGATAACGGGATGAGGTACCACACCTATCCCTCGCTGAAGTCGGAGGCCGACCGTAAGATGCTCTGGAGCGGCATCATCAATGGCGGTCTGCAGACCATGGCGACCGACGAATACTGCACCTCATGGGAGACCAAAATTTCGGGTCGCACTATCTCCGACGTTACTGGCGGCCACAACGGCGCCGAGGCCCGTATGGGCATCACCTACAGCGAGGGGGTGTCCAAGCAGGGGATGACCCTGCAGCGGTTCGTGGACGTTACCTCCGCCAATGCCGCCCGAATAATGGGCCTGTGGCCGCAGAAGGGCGTACTGGCCCCGGGCAGCGATGCCGACATCTGCCTGATCGATCCTGGCATCAAGAAGACCCTTACTATGGACGACTTCCACATCTCCGATTACAGCATCTGGGAGGGGACGGAGATCGAGGGTTGGCCGGTCACGACCATCCTCCGGGGCAAGGTTGTCGTAGAGGACGGAAACTTCCACGGAACCCTCGGCGATGGCCGTTTCCAACGCCGCAAGGTTGACCCTGCCGTCGCCGATCGCCCGGTGGTGTAGGACTCGACTTCAACCACACGCGACTATGGGGAAAAGATAGGGGCGGGCCCGGAGCCCGCCCCTATGACTTGGCGCTGACTGCTTATTCCAAGATACCGGAGGACTAATGGCCCGCATCAAGCTGGTGCCCACCGAGCAACTGACCACGGGAATGCAGCGAATCGCCGCAGCTGCCGCGGAGCACAAGCTGAACCCGCGGATATTCCAGGCTGCCGGCAACTTGCCCGATGCCTACGAGGCATTCTGGGCCTTCTACGGTCCGCTCAAGTTGGAGGGCCTGCTGGACGCAAGGCTTAAGGAACTGGTGCGCCTGAAGATTGCCGAGTTGAACGAATGCGCCACTTGAAAGCTCGGTCGCGCTGTGCCGGCGGTGCAGCAGGGAATGACCGAGGAAATGGTGGCGTCACTGGCCCACTTTGAGGACACCGACCTACCCTACCGGGAAAAGCTGGCAGTCCGCTTTGCCGAGAAGATGGCCATCGACCATCAGAACGCAGACGACGCATTCTTTGCAGAGCTGCGCCGGGAGTTCACCGACCCTGAGATTTTCGAACTGGGCATGATCACCGGCATGTTCCTGGGCTACGGCCGCCTGCTGGCCATGCTTGACCTGGAAAACCCCGAAGAGCCGGGGGATTAGCGTCGTGGCAGTCTTTGGCTGGCGGTAAAGGCGGCCATCGAGTCTCTTTGGGATCGCGAATCAACTACCGCTATGGCCTAACCTGATGGTCCAGACTCCTGGTGGCCACTGTTCCCATGCCATTACCGTCCCTGTAATGAGGTTGGACTTTGCCTCCAGTGTAACGTCCTCGTGAATTCTAAACAGAAGCACACCATAAGGTGCTGGGAGACCGTCCCTTACTACCAGGTCTCCGTAGTCTTTGTCGTGGGTAACTAGCGTACGATGCTCCAGTGTGGCTCGCTGTAACAAACTTGGATCGTCAGCTGCGGGGCTGCTTTCCTTCGCCCAGAACACGTCGTTTCCAGCGGACCTGAGTTTGTCAACTGCCAGGGACTCGATATTCTCATCAGCCAGGAGGCGCATTGTTCTGTTTCCACTGAGTTAGCCATTTCTTTCTGTTTCGCTCCTCCTCTTCGTCCATTCGACGGTCTAGATCGGTTCTTTTGAAGGGAGAGAGATTGGCGCCGGTGGCAGCATATTCCAAGGATGCTAGCAAGTCCTCTCGTTCTATATGTGAGAATTCCTTGAGGAAAGAATCTTCCGTAACACCGATTCGGCGCATTTCGTCCGTGACAAACTCCACCGACAGGCGGGTGCCTTTGATGATGGGTTTGCCACCCAGGATATTCGGGTGGCTGACAATGCGGTCCTTCCAGAGATACGTGTAGTCTTTCGGGTCGACTGGCACGGCTAACCTCCGGCTGGCTACTTGATCACCCCTTGGCGCTCGAGGATGCGCGCCATCTCGGCCACACCCTCGTAGTTTTCCTCGGGCGTCGGGTATCCGAAGCACAGGCGCGCGGAATTCTTGCCCTCGCCCTCAGGTGAGAACAGGACCCCGGAGTAGTAGCCCACGCCCTCCTGGAACGCCTGCTCCTGTATCGAGTCCAGGTCGGCGCCCTCCGGCAACGTCAGCCAGATGTACAGTCCACCCTCCGGCTTTGTCCACGTTGCAGCATCCCCGAAATTCTCGCCCAATGATGCCAGCATGGCGTCTCGCTTGATTCTCAGGGCTTCGTTCTGCTCCCGTACGTGGCCCTCGAGGTCGCCGTGGTTGATGTACTCGGCGATGGTCAGGGCGGCGAAGTGGTTCACTGCGCCACCCATCTTGAAGGCCCACGCCCGGCTGGTCACCTCCGGCGGTGCCACCAGGTAGCCCATGCGCATGCCGGGGGCGATGGTCTTGGAGAATGAGCCAACGTAGATCACCTGCCCGGTGTCGTCCAGCGAGTGGAAGGAGACAACATCCTCACCCTCGAACCGGAGGTCAATGTAGCAGTCATCCTCGAACACCGGCACGCCGTGCTGCCGGGTCACCTCCAGCACTTTTTTGCGCCGCTCCAGGGTCATGGTCCAACCCAGCGGGTTCTGGAAAGTGGGGATGGTGTAGAGGTACTTGACCTTTCGGCCTTCCGCCTTGAGTCGCGCAATGGTGGCGTCCAGGTCCTCGGGGATGATGCCGTCCTCGTCGCACTTGATGCCGACCACGTTGGCCTTGTAGCGCCGTAATGACCGCAGCGTGCCGAGGTAAAGGAACTCCTCGGTCAGCACCGTGTCACCCGGGTCGGTCAAAGCCTGGATGACCATGGAGATGGCCTCGCCCGACCCGCCGGTAAGCACGACGCCCTCAGGGTCGACGTGCATCCCGCGGCTGCGGGCCAGCCGCTCCGACACCAGGCGTCGTAGCTCGGGGTAGCCGGCGGGGTCGGTGTAGTAGGCCAGGTCCCGCCCCTCACGCGCCAGCGCGCCGCGAACCGCATCGGCCAGCCCGTCCAGCGGCAGGGTGTCCGGGTCGGGGTAGGCAACGGCAAAATCGTACTTTGCGTGGCGGGTCTTGCCCGGCGTCACCTCGGGTACGCCAGCGGCAAACAGCCCCTCGTAGCTGAACTTCTCAGGCATTGTTTCGGCTCCTCTGCGGATTAGAGTGGCGGGGGATAAGACACGGGTATGTCGTTGACATCAATGAATGCGTCTATGGAATAAGCCCCGACCCAGGCATCAAGGGCGTAGCCAGTCTGCGAACTTTGCCGAACACCCAGGAACACCTCCTGCAGCCGTATGGCGGCCAGCCATTCGGCCTCGGTCGCCGGGCCGTTCATCTCCCGGTCATTGATAAAGTGCAGGTTCACCAGGTAGGCGTCGTGTCCGTTGACCTCTCGCATCCAATACAGGTGCGCGAGACGGTTGGCATACTGGTAGAAACTGGTTGACCAGTCGACGGGCGCCTTCGAGTTCACAAAATTCTTGACTCTGCCCAGGCTTTCCTGGATTTTGAGCAGGGCCGATTCTCCACGGGCCTGCGTGGGGGCAGTCACCATCTCGGGGATGTGGGCCTTGGCTTCCACCAGCAGAACCTGTCCTCTGTCCGTAACAGCCAGGCCGTCCCACTGCGGGCCGAATCGTGGCCAGAAATCCGACAACTCCTGTTGCGCTTGCATGGGAGCGCGGTAATACATAGAGCCTGCCAGCCGGTCCAGAAACGATTGGTCCCTGTACTCAGCGTAATGGTCCTCCCAGATTGGAGAACGCCAGTCGATGTCATCCGGCAGCTCATGCAGCCGCTGTGCGATGGAGTCGTTCAGCAACTCGGGACGGCAGTTGACCAGTATCTGCAGCCACTTGCGACTCCCACGATTGGCCGCTGCCGGGTCAGTGATGGAGCGTGTCATTGGTAGGCCTCAATGTCATTCACGTCAATATAGGCATGAATAATACGGTCGGACAGTGGGTGCCTTTGGCGAATTCCCATAAGCCTGTCCTGATGGGTGACGACCGATATCCATTCGCCGGGGGTGCTGGGAACGTAGGTGTCGGCTGAGTTCATTTCCTTGTCATTGAGGAAATACAACAACACTAGGTAAGCGTCCCTGCCGTTCAGTTCATGAAACCAATACAGAAAAGCTAGGCGGTTGGCGAATTGGAAGTAGGGAGATTTAGCCCAATCAATTGACGGGTCAGCTCCAAGAAATTGTTGCGTTTCATGCAAGCTTCGGGCTATCTTCTCAACTGATTTCTGATTAGTCGCACCACTTCCCTGCCCCTGCAATTCCGTGATGTGAGACTTAGCCTCAACCAGCACTATTTGCCCTTTGTCGGTAATGCCATGGGCATCCCACCTGGGCCCGCTCTTGGGCCAGAAACTATAGAGATCATTCCATGACGGCAAGGGTTTCCGGAGAAACCGGGACACGCCCAATTCATCCAGAAACTCCTTATCCCGATGTTCTTTGTAGTTATCCTTCGCCAGCGGTGAACGCCAATCAATGTCAGTGGGCGAATCGGGCAGTCCACATAATATAGCTCCGTTCAGTAGACGCGGACACTCGTTAACGGCCATCTGCAGCCACTTCTGGCTGCCCTTGTGAGCTCTTCCCTGTACGCTGGGCAAAGGGGCGCCGCCTAATAGTACTGCGAGAAGACCGGTTCCTCGCGGGTCATGATTTCCAGCACCACGGGCTGGCCTCCCGAGGCGATTTCCTGGGCGCGGGCCAGCGCGGGTCCGACATCGCCCGGCTGGGTGATGGTCTCGGCGTGGCAGCCCAGGCTGTCGGCCATCTTGGTGTAGTCCCCAGTCAGGAACTTGGAGCCGTATTTCTCCACGGCGATGGGGATGTTCTTTTCGTAGCCACCCATGGCGCCGTTGTTAATGATCACCGTGATTGTGCCGATTCGGTTGCGGCTGGCCGTCTCGAAGTCGGTGCCGCACATCCCTACGGCGGTGTCGCCCATCAGGTTGACCACGGTCTTTTCCGGCGCGGCCAGCTTGGCTCCCATGGCGTAGCCCAGTCCTGCGCCCAGCTGCGTTGAGTTGCCCCATCCCAGGTACCCGCGAGGCGTGGTGGCCTCGTAGAAGGGCACGATCTGGTCCCGCGGATTTCCCGAATCGTGGGTGATGATGCTGTTGGCCTTGTCCAGCCCGTTGTTGAGTTCCCAGACAACGCGGTATGGACTGATGGGGATATCATTCGAGGTCAGGCGCGGCATCCACTCGGCCAACCATTCTGCCTTGATGGCCGCGATCTCGCCTGCGACAGAACCGTCCCCTCGCCGCCCATTGTCCCCCAGCGCGTTCCTCACCTCGTCGATAAGTTGCTGCAGGACCAGCTTGGCATCGCCTAGCAGCATGTCCTCCAGTGCGTACTCGCCGTTGAGGTCGCGGTCATCGACGGTGGACTGGATGATGGCCTTGCCCACCGGCACCGGGGCCGATGCCAGAGTCTTGTTGAAGCTGGTGCCGATGCCGAACACCAGGTCGGCCCGGCGCAGGAACTCGCCCACCATCCGGGTCCCGGTGTTGCCGCCGGTGCCCAGCGCCAGCGGGTGATTCTCCGGAAATCCGCTCTTGCCCAGGGTGGTGGTCATCACCGGTGCGTTCAGCAGCTCGGCCAACTCCACCAGTTCATCCGTCGCCTCGGCATAGAGCACTCCCTGCCCGGCGTAGATGACCGGCCTGCCAGCGTCCATGAGGCGCCGGGCCACCCTCGCCGCGTCTGCAGGGTCCGCGGCGGTGCGGCGCTTGGCGATGGGGCTGTAGAAGAACAGCGACTCATCGATTTCCCCGTTCATCACGTCGGTCGGAGTTTCCAGCACCACCGGGCCCGGCGGGCCGGCTCGCAGCTGCGTGTAGGCGCGGCGCAGCAACTGGGGCACTCGCTCGGGAGAGTTGATCATTCCGGACCACTTGGTCACTCCTCCGTAGTTGCGGGTAGCGGAGAAGTCCGAGGTCATGGTGGTGCGGCCGGAACCCTCGTGGCCCGGCAGCATCAGGATGGGCACGTTGTCAGCGAATGCCTGGGCCACGCCGGGGAATGCGTTCTCGATGCCAGGACCAGCCTGAACAATGCAGACGCCATTCTTGTGGCCATTGTTAATGCGGGTGTAAGCGTCCGCCATGTTCACGGCGCCCCGCTCCATGCGGGCGATAACCGGGCGGATGCCGGCTGCTGCGATAGCATCGATCAGCGGGTTGTTGGGGAAGCAGAAGGCGAACTCGACTCCCTCCTGCTTCAGTATGTTTGCGATGGCAGTCTTTCCGTCCATCGTTCCTCCAAATGGGAATTTGCGTCCGTTGATTGTACTACTGTCGACCGCCCTTGCTGGCAAGCCAGGGAAGATGCGACACAGCCAGGCGATTGCTGTGACAGCCCGACGCTAGTACAGGTCTTCATCCGAAAAGAATGGCCTGTCGTCGTCGGCAGTAGACTGACCGGTCAAACGAGCAGTGTATAGCAGGCAGGCCCGGCGGTAGAGCACGAGAATCGCCTGGTTGACGAGGAGTTGCGGTTTGTTGATGGTGCGTCCGTGCTTCTGGTTCAGCCATGCAGAGTGGCCGGCAGCGAAATACTCCTCAAGAAAGTCCGTTGGCTCCACCTCAACGCCGCAGGCCTCCAGGATTTCGTCGGGGGCATCGCCGCACATGATGTCCGGCTGCTCTACTGCCATCTTGAGAAAGTGCTGTTCGCGGTCAGGTTCCATACACTGTCACCTGTCTTGAAATATCTGGATAGACATTGATATGCTATCCATTGGTGGTATAGACTGACATTTGTTTATCAGACTACAGTGTACCTGAGAGGGCGGAGATGACAACTGCAAAGCGGGAGAAATTTTCCAGCCAGGTCGATCCTGAATTGCTGGCGGGGATGCGGAAGATCGCCACCGACGACGGTCGGCAGTTCCAGTCGGTTCTTGAAGACGCCTTTCGCGCATATATCGAGGGTCGTTCCCAAAGGAAAGTTCGTCCCGAGGTCATGGCCCATGCCAGGGCTAGTATGGAGCGGAACCGTGAACTACTGGAGTTACTCGCCCAGTGAGCCACGAATTCCCCTCCATCGAAGAAGTAATTGCCATACACGACTTGCTAATCGAAGAAATGGGCGGCGCCCACGGCCTCAGAGATGAAGGTGCCCTTGCATCTGCGATATGGCGCCCTCAGATGGGATATTACAATAGCCTTGTCGAGGAAGCGGCCGCTCTAATGGAGAGTCTGTCTCAGAATCATCCTTTTATCGATGGAAACAAGCGTGTCGCCGTCGTCATAACTGACTCATTCTTGCGCATGAACGGGTCGTATCTCAACTGTGGTCGGGATGCTGCGTACTCCTTCTTTATGGGATTGTACGAATCCAACTCATTCCGGTTTGACAACCTGATTCCCTGGCTGGAGGAACACGTCAAGCCATTGCCTTAGTGCATCTGACTGCGGACAATAGTCAAGTCCCAGCGAAGAGAAGAAGCCCGCCGGTTATATCGGCGGGCTTTTTGTTTGGGCCGGGTTAAGCCGCGAGGATCAGAGGTTGAGCTGCGGGACCAGGTAGCTGCTCACCTTGTTGTAGATCTGGATGCGGCTGCGCTGCGTGTCCGCCACTATCAGGCGGTTGTTCTCTGCGTCATACTCCACTGCCGTGGGCTGGGCGAAGGTCCACTCAGGCTCGGTGGTGCGCACTTCGCGACGGCGCTTGGCATAGTCGGCGTTGGCGTCCACGGTCATCTGGGCCCAGGCGGAGAGCTGCTGCGCGTCTCCTACCAGGCTGGTCAGGAACCTGCCGTTGGCCTCGAAAATGTGGACCCGTCCCCGGTTCCACCGGTTTTCGGTCCAATCGCACACATAAACGTCGCCCTCGGGGTCGACGGCAACGTCTGATGGGTAATGGAGCTCGCCACGCTTTGTGCCGCCCCGTCCGAACTGAGCGACAAACTCTCCATCCTGGGTCAGCTTCTGGACCCGGTGGTTGCCAGAGTCAGCCACGTACACGAAGCCGTCCTTGTCGATGGTGATGCCCCACGGCGAGTTGAACTCGCCCTCTCCGGAGCCTTCGCTGCCAAAGGAGCCGAGATACTGTCCGCTGGTGGTGAACTTGCGGACCCGGTGGCTGCGTCCGTCGCTGACGAACAGTTCCCCGTCGGCGGAGATCGCGATTCCGCAACTGCCGTTAACCTCGGGGTCGCCCTCCTGGACGATGGAGAAGTGCCGCTGGTAATTCCCGTCGCCGTCGAACACGGAGATCCGGTTCAGCCATTCATCTGCGACATACAGGCTGCCGTCATTGTCTGCGACTATGCCAGCAGGCCAGATGACCTGACCGTCATTGTTTCCATACCGGCTGAACTCGCCGATGTATTCTTCCTCGCCCCAGGTACTGCCGAGGCTGACCCTGGAGATACGCTGGCCCACGCCGGTGCGGTTCCAGCCAACATTGCTGATGGATTCGCTGCCGCGGTTGGCGACGTACACCATACCATTGGGTCCGATGGTCATTGCCACCGGCGTGTTGAAGCCCATGCCGGTCTGCGCGCCACGGCCCACGTTGTGACTGTAGTCGAAGGTGCGGCCTGCCACTGTTTCGGTAAGCATTCTGGAATTCCTCCCCTGTCAGGGTGGTCGTTGGTTAACGCAGGGGCGGGTGTCAACCCGCCCCTGATATTGCTTTTCTGCCGGTTTAAACCAGCCTAGGCCAAGATCGGCAGCTTTTCGAAGACGCCGCCGACCAGTGGCTTTGCGTCCAGGCCCATCCAGTCCTCGAGGACGGTGGAATACAGGCCGCGGAAGTCGTTGTTGGGAACGACGTCGCCCTGCTCCAGGTCCTTGTCGGCCAAGGAGGGGAACTCGCTGTACTGTCCGCCCTTGACGCCGGAGCCGAACATGAAGGCCGCGCCGCCAGCGCCGTGATCGGTGCCGGAGCCGTTGTCGTGGGTGCGGCGACCGAACTCGGTGAACATCAGGACAACAATTTCCTCGTCGGCATTGTGCTCTTTCAGGTCATCGAGGAAGGCGTCCATTGCGTGGGAAACGTCGTACCACAGCTTGTCGTGCATGCCAATCTGGTTGGAGTGGCTGTCAAAGCTGCCGTGGTCGACGTAGAACACGCGGGTGCCGAAGTTGGCCAAGTGGACCTGGGCAATGCCCCTCAGCTTCTTCGCGATGGAACTGTCCGGGTACTCGACATCCGAGGAGTACATCATGGGGGCTTCCTTAAGGATGTCGGCGCCTTCGAGGGTGTCCAGACCGGTCTGGCCCATGTAGTCCATCACCGCGCCGGTACCGATGGCGGGCGAGTACATGCGGGCGAAGCGGTCCAGCACCTTGTTGCGCTGTTCACCGGCGATGTTCGGCAACAGGCCGTAGTTGTCCAGGTCGTCGACCACTGCCACGGGAACGCCGGGCAGTGCCAGCGCACGGAACAGCGAGGGGCCGAAGCTGACGGTGGTGAGAACGTTTTCCTTGTTGGGGTCGATGTCGCGGGTGGCGCGTCCCAGCCAGCCCTCGGTTCCGAGCTTGTCCGGCTCACAGGTGTGCCAGATATCCATGGAGCGGAAGTGCGAGCGCGGGGAGTTGGGGTAGCCGATGCCGTGGATGACGGCCATGTCGCCGCGGTCATAGACGTGCTTCAGAGGGGCCATCTCGGGGTGGAAGCCCATCTTGTCGTCGATCTTGATGATCCTGTCCTCGGCCACACCAACCGCCGGCCGGTTATCCCGATACAGCGGGTCGCTGTAGGGAATGGTGGTGTTGAGGTAGTCGTTGGCCCCGGTGAGCTGGAACACTACCAGGACCGGGTCTTTCTTGGTGCTCGTCATTTCAGACTTTCCTCCTGCAGGTCAATACGGCGATCTGTTTTATGCCGTTCTGCGGGTGGCGCGGGATAATGTACCCGCGCCACCCAATTGGTTCTTGGTTAAGCGTACTGGTACTCACGCAGGGAAACGATGAGCTGCAGCAGCTCCGAAACGCGGCGGGTGGAATCCGCAATCTCCGCATCGCTGCCCCAGGAGAATCCACCGGCCTCGCCGACGAAACCGATCAACTCGTCGCGGCTCTCACCGGTGACTTCCAGCGGGCCCATCAGGTCCAGGCAGCCGTCGACGACATCGCCTGGCGAACTGACGCCACTGGCCTGGAGGCGGTCGACCATGTAGCGGATGCCTGGGCGGGAGACATCGCCCACCAAGTCGGCGGTGAAGTTCACGCGGCGCATCAGGGAGCCGCTGTTGATCCACTCGGCACCGGTGTGCCAGCCTTCCACACTGGGCGGGTTGAGCAGGTCCTGGCCCATATAGCTGGGCTGGCGGGACAGATCGCCGATGCCGGGAGCCGGGAATTCGGCGCCGCCGACCATCCGCAGGGTGCCAACCACGACCTCGGTGGGGTTCTTCAGCCGGGCGAACCTGGCTTCCTTGAAGAAGTCGGAATTGAAGATCAGCCGCAGGGCGGCCCGCATCTCGTAGTTGTTCTCGCGCAGGGCGTTGGCTATGGCATCGACTGCCTCCGGGTCGTTGGGAGGAGTCACCGACCACGCCGGGACCTGTGCTTCGTCGGCCACAAAGAAGTTGTACAGGTGGCGGGCGATGAAGCGGGAGCATGCTTCGCTCTCGCTGATGATGCGAACGATGTCCTCGCCGTTCAGGTTGCCGGTGTTGCCGAGGAAGGTCTTGTCGGTGTCGTCGTGATCCTCGGGCCGGTACTCGAAGAACCAGTCGTGGCGGCCGATGGGTCCGCGCGGCAGCTTGGGCTCGATGGTCCAGCCGGTGAAGGCGCGGGAGCACTCGCGAACGTCAACCTCGGTGTAGTTGCCCACGCCCAGGCTGAACAGCTCCAGGAGCTCGCGGCCCCAGTTCTCGTTGACGGCGTCAGCGTGGTTCTCGCAGTTGTCCAGCCAATAGATCATTGCCGGGTCTTTGGCCATTTCCACCAGCAGCTCGCGGAAGTCGCCCAGTCCCTTCTCGCGGAACTTGACGATCATGTCCATCACGTCGTCGTAGTGGTCGACCTTGGAGACGCCGGTGGCGAAGATGCCGTGCCAGAACAGGGCCATCTTTTCTTCCAGCGGGCGCTTGGTGTTGACCATGTCATGCAGCCACTCGGCGGCGCCCATTCCGGGCAGGGTGCCGGGCCGCCATGTCCAGGGGTGATACCGCATCATTTCATTGCGGTCCAGAGATGGCTGGGCATCGGAACTGAGCAGTTCCTCTACGGTAGCTTCGTAGCCATTGGCCACCCTTGCTTCCAACTCCTCCCTGGTGGCGCCAAAACCGGCGCGGCGCATCAGGTGAGCCATCAATGCGATGTCCTGGTCGCCCATGTGTTTCCTCCCTCTTGATAAGGTTGGTTTTAGATCCTTGGGTGCCTGCATGCCTTGGTCTGAATTCGTTTCTGACAAGGCATTACAGAGTTAGCGGTATATTATTCGTGCTTCCCGCCTGTTGTCAACGATTTGAAGCTGTTCGAGGGGACACCACAATACAAGGGCGATGACCTGTCAATGGGATGATTCATGTGGGGGCATTGGCCACATCCGCCGGCTGACAATGGTCCTCCATCAAGGGCCAATTGACCGCGGTGGTGGGCCGGTACTACACTCGCCGGCGAATGGCAAATTGGTACGAGAATCTTGCGTGCAGTAATGAGCGAGGAATGTGATGCGACTGGAAGGTAAAGTTGCCCTGATCACCGGTGGTTCCAGGGGGCAGGGTGCCGCTGAAGCAAAGCTGTTTGCCCGCGAGGGCGCCAAGGTGGTCATAGCCGATGTGCTGGACCCCGATGGCATGGCCGTCGCGGCGGAAATCAACGAGTTGGGCGGCGATGCCACCTACGTCCACCTGGATGTGTCCAGCCAGGACGACTGGCAGCAGGCCATCGCGGCCACCGTGGCCGCCTACGGCAAGCTGGACGTGCTGGTCAACAACGCCGCAATCTGGCGGGGCGGCCACGTGCTGGAAACTTCCGGTGAGCAGTGGGACCTGATCCTGGACATCAACGCCAAGAGTGTGTTCCTCGGGACCAAGTTGGCCATTCCCGAGATGCGAAAGGCGGGCGGCGGTTCCATCATCAACATTTCCTCCACCGCCGGTCTGGTGGGCAGCCGAACCAGCAGCGCATACAGCGCGTCCAAGGGTGCGGTGCGTCTCTTCACCAAGTCCACCGCCGTTCAATATGGAGCGGAGAACATACGCGCCAACTCGATCCATCCCGGGCCCATCGACACTGCCATGGGCGACCAGGTATGGCCCAGTGACGAGACCCGGGAGGAGGTCATCGAACGCACGGTGCTCAAGCGCATCGGTGTGCCCGAGGACATCGCCAATGGGGCCCTGTTCCTTGCCTCCGACGAATCCTCGTTCATGACCGGTTCCGAACTGGTCATCGACGGTGGGTCAACGGCGCAGTAACCGGTTTTGTCCCGGAGATCGGAAGGGCCGCCTCTACGCGTAGAGGCGGCCCTTCGTGCGTTCAATGAAAATGACCAAAAATGACCGGCGCTAGCCCCCCAGCAGTTCCGCCAGCCGAGACGCGGGGCCCGCGTCCTCGAGGTTGTCCAGCATCGACAGTGCCTCGCTCGCGGTTCCGTCGTCCATGACCACTGCGGCGCAGTCCATGAACTTCGTCCTCACGTCCTCGCGTGTCACGCCGCGTAGGGCGCCGGTGGTGGCGCGCTCGGCGCGCTCCGCTATCACCCGGCCGTCCTTGAGGTGTACCTCGACGCGGTGGTTGGCCTCGGTCCAGCTGGTCTGTCCCTCGAAGCCGGGGTGCCGACGCATCTCGATGCGAGGGATCAGGTCCTGCGCCTCAGTGCGCATAACCTGCTCGTCGGTGAATGAGGCCAGACCCACCCGCCCATCGATTATCTCTGCGGCCAGGCAGTACTGCATGCTGAACTTGCCCTCCAGCCCGCCGGTGGGCCTCGAGTGGATCAGCGAACGGGGAGGGTCGAAGTCCACCAGCACGTCGATGCGGTCCACTTCGCTGGCGCCGAAGGTCTCCCGGCGCAGCAGCTGCGAGGTGGCATCCAGAGCCAAATGGGCGCTCCCGCAGCACGGGTACTTCTTGATCTCAATGCCCGATTCCACCATGAAGCAGCGGCTGCCCAGCGAGGCTTCTGCCCGGTCGGGGTCGTAGTCGCTGCCGCCTGAGAAGGCGCGCATGAAGCCGAACCGGCCCTCCAGCGCATCGTCGGATGCCGTGAACCCGGCCTGCACCAGCTTGGCGGCGTTGACGCCGGCGCGGCAGGCAGCCCCGGCGTGGTATGGCTTGGTCATGGTGCCGAAGTTCTGCCGCAGCCCGGCAGCCTGCGATGCCGCCAGGGAGACGGCCATGGCCGTCTGCTCCGGGTCCAGCCGCAGCAGTCGCGCCGCCGTGGCCGCAGCCCCCAGCGTCCCCAGGGGGCCTGTGGGATGCCAGCCCAGGTCGTCGAAGTACGCAGGAGAAATGGCGTCGCCCACGGCGCAGGCCACCTCGAATCCAATAAGGTACGACAGCAGCAGCTCGCTGCCGTTGGCGCCCAACTCCTCGGCCAGCGGGAGCGCGCCGGGAATCAGGTGCGCGCTGGGGTGGGTCTTGGTGATGTACGTCACGTCGTCGTAGTCCAGGGCGTGGGACATTGCCCCGTTGACAAGGGCCGCCTCCAGCGAGGTGGTCTTGAACCCCCGCCCGATGACCGTGGCGGAGGGTGTACCTCCGAGGCCAGTAACGTAGTCGCACAGCACGTCTGCCAGCGGCTCGCGGGATCCGGCGAGGGCGCAACCCAGGCAGTCGGTGATGGCGGCCTTGGCCGCGTCGATGGCATCGGGCGGGAAGTCCTCCAGCCCTGTGGTGCAAATGTACTCGGCGATCCTCTTGGTCAGGCTCACGTCAGTCCTCCGCCGCCGTGGGTGGCAGCGATGTATTTTGCAGGAAGTAAACCACGGCGTGCATCGCGGCGCAAACTGGCGAGTGCTGCTGGCTGAAGAACGAAGGCGCCGCTGTGGATAACTTGTGGATCACCCTTGAATAACTCACCTGAACTGTGGATAACTCCCGCCATTTCTTCGATGAAAGGTAGGTCTTAAAATCCGCCTTCCCGGTACGAGTGCGGTGTTTGTGTACCGAAAAATAAAATAGAAAATCGTAGATTGAATTTCAATTGTGCGACATGGTGCATATCGATAGCATTTGAAGGTATAAAGTCATACGTACTTGAGAATTGGTCGGACGGTCATCTTCAGTGAGACTGGGGCTGAAAATACCGGGCAACTCACGGGCCCTGTGGGTCGCGCTGCTGACGGGGGCAGCCCTGCTCACTATGCTGCTGGCGGCCGGACTGTTAGCCCCGGCCGAGGTGGGAGCGCATCCTTGCTCGGCAGATACTGCTGAGGACCAACAGCACGATGACTTCCTCGGCAATCCCTGCACTGAAACGGCCCACGACGAGCCGCACGAATGGGTGAACGAAGTGGATGGTGGCCGGGACCGGGCACTTGAATTCAGAGTTTACCCGCCAGGTGCTGGATTCCTCGACCAAAACGACATCATTAGTATCACAATATCTGAGTTCAATCTTTCCGAGCATGATTTCGGCACGGCTTTCGACCGGATCAAGCTCGAAGACAGCGGGGATGGAGACGCAATTTCTCCTGGAAACGTGGATGTGAACGGAGAAACGCTGACATTGACTCTTCCCAGTCCTTCAGTTGCTGTAGGAGAAGGCGAATACCTCATAGTCACCTTGGAGAAGGGCTCTGGCATTCTGACTCCCGAAACGCCCCGTGGATTCGACGACCCTAAAGACGGGTATCCAGTAGAGATAAAATTCAATGGTACGCCGGTCGCCGACGAGAACATAGTCGCGGTCAAGAACCCCATCAGCTCCACGGTGCCCGGAACGGCGGTGCGGATTGAACTCGAGACCTATGCCAACGTCGTGATCTCCGCCAACGAGGAGATCACGTTGGACTTTTCCGGTCCTTCGGCTGGTACTGGTTTCCTGATGCCGACGACCATCACTCCATCCCGCATCAAGATACGTTCGGCCGGCGAAACGTTCGACCCTGCGGATGTTCTGGTTCAAGGAGAGAGAGTCACCTTGACTGTCCCCGATGATGAGCAGGTAGCTGTAGGAGACTTTGCCATCAGCATCAGTCAGTTGGCCCGCATCAGGACCCCTTATTCCGCCGGGAACCGCGTCATAACCGTGTCGTCCTTCGCTCCACATTTCGAAGATGACGAAATTACCGCAGTGATCAGGCGGACTACGACCGTTGAGCCCCTGGAAGGTCCCCGAGGAAGCGAGTTCACGCTGGAGGGCAAAGGCTACGCTCCGGGCACTGTAACCATATTTGACGGCGGCGACGAAATCATCAATCCGGGTGAAACCCTGGCATCGGTGAAAACTTCAAGGGGATCGTTCTCGGCAAAGCTGGATGCACGTGGCAGGCCCGGAACCTCTCGCTACAAGGTGTGGACAAGGGATAGCAATGGCGTCATCGACTCCGCCGAGCTGACTATCACGAGTTCGATGTCATTTGAGCCGGCCGCGGTCGGCGTTGGCGACACGCTGAAGATAACCATCAAGGACTGGGAGGATGATCACCACGAAGTGGCCGGGGTTACAGTGGCTGGCGAAACTGCCCATATTCCTACCGGCGTCATCGACTACCAGAACTGTTTCGACTACTCGGGCGTGTATCGACCTGACGATAGCGGAGTCGTGTCATTGGAGGTAACTGTTCCCGCCAATGTTCCGCCGGGAGACCAGACGGTCTCGGTCTATAGCCACGAACAATTGGATCACACATACGCGGATGATATGGGCATGCCAGATTCGGATAAAGGACCTTGCGCCGACCTGGAAGACGGGGAAAAGCGCGGAAATGCGACCGGGAAGAGAGTGGTCGTTCAGTTGAAAGAAACGCCCAATCCCATCGCCTCCGAAACAATCGAGATTGCCACAAAGTCCTTGACTCTCTCCCGGGCCGAAGCCGTGCGGGGTCAGAATGTAACCATCAGCGGCACTGGCTTCACTCAAAGCGTCGGGGATGACATCGCAAAGATCACCATCAATGGTGAGGATGTGCCAGAGGACCCGGCGCTATTCGAGGTGTCGCACGACGGCAGCGTGTCTATGACGGTAACGGTCCCTGCGGGCGCAAGGACCGGCGACAACGAGGTGCAGGTGTCGGGATGGGATGGCACGCTGGGAACAGGCACGCTCACCGTGCCGGCGCCGGCTATTGAGCTGGTGCCGCCGCAGGGACAGCGGGGCGAGCGCGTCCTGGTGCGCGGCAGCGGGTTTGCCGCCAACGGGATTGTCCTGGTGAGCTACGGCGACGCGAACGTCGCTGGCGGCCAGAGCGACGGCAGAGGCAACTTCGAGGTGTCGTTCCCGGTGCCCGTGGATGCAGCCATTGGCAGGACCTACCGGGTGACTGGGGTCATGGAGGTGGGAGTAGGGGACGGCGAGGATCCCATAAGGCTTGAGGCGTCGGCAGACCATGCGCCCCCGGTGGCGACGGTTACCGCCTCTCCCGACCCGGTGTACCCGGGAGACCTGATGACGATTCAGGGTGAGAACTTCCCGCCCTTTGCGCTGGTCAGGCCGGTGCGGTTCGCCACCCGGGACATCACGCCGGTGCCGAATATTTCCACCGACCGGAACGGCAGATTTGAGATCGAGATTGACGTCCGGGGAGTGGAATTGGGAGACCAGCCACTGAGAGTCGAGATTTCTGGGGTAGTAGTTACTCGAATCGTAGAGGTGGCGGAACCTTCGTCCACCGGTCCGCCGTCGCAGGTCTTTCGCGACCTCATCCAGGCTGGGGTGCTGCACAGGGTGTGGTACCTGGAGAGGTCGAGCCAGGACTGGTTCTTTTTCGACCCGGCCCCGCAGTTCGTGGAGTTCAACAACCTGGAACTGGTGCCTCCCAGCGAGGTGGTGTGGATACATCTCTCCGCTCCGCACGAATTCCTGGGCAGGCAACTGGTCGCGGGATGGAATCCGGTCGGTATCGATTGATGAAGGCGGCCCGGCGCGACATCACCCGACAAAACGCGGCGTGACGCGCCCGGTTGGTACGTGCGATATCTGTCGGAGTCTCCGCTCAGTGAATCGCCCGCACCCGCCCCAGCGCGGCGGTGCAGAGCAGTGTCATCCCCAGGCCCAGGGCTCCCAGCGACAGTATGGCCATGGATGCGGAGGTGGCGTCGGCCAGCATCCCCACCAGTATGCTGGCGGCCGTCAGGAAGCCGCGCTCGTACGCCAGGACGCTCAGCGTCCGGGCACGGAACTCGTCGGGAACGATGGTGAGCACCACGATCCCCTGCGCCGTGCGGTAGTGGGACTGCCAGAGCGACATCAGTGCCAGGACGATGAATGCCGCCGGCAGCCATGACGAAAATGCGAATGCCATGGTGGTTGCAGAACTGAAAGCGGCGGTGCCCAGGAGAAGGTATCCGCGACGGGAGGGAAGGCCGAATGAGGCGATTATCAGAGTGGAGAGGAACCCGCCCACGCCCGTAACCGCCAGCAGGTAGCCGCCCATGTCGGCATCTGCATGCAGTACCTGGGCCGTGAAGAGCGGTAGCAGGAACCACACCGGATGCAGGATGGTGTTGGGGATGGTCGAAAGCACCATCAGTTGCAACACTTCCCGTTGGCGTCGCCACAGGTGGAGGACTGCCTCGACGAAGTCCGCAAGTGGAGAAAACCGCTGGCCGTTCCTTCTGTGGCTGGTGTTGCCGTATCGTAGGCGTACCGGGATGAGGAGCAGCACCACTGCCAGGTACAGTACACCCTCCAGGGCGAAGTTCCAGAAGTACCCCAGCCAGAAAATCAGCAGTCCGCCCACGAAGGGTCCGAATATCCGGGTTCCCGTGATGGTCACGACGTTCAGGGCGTAGGCGTTGCTAACCATGTCCCGGGGCACGCAGTTGGCCACCAGCACCTGCTGGAGGGGCTGGTTGATAGCCAGAATCGTGCCGGATATCAGAACGTAGGCGAAGGGGTGCCAGAACCTGATGTGCTCACTGTCGGCGAGGAATGCAAACCCGAACGCGATGATGGCGCCCACGGCGTGCATGACCATGACCAGCTTCCGCCGGTCGAGTCGGTCGCCCAGCGCGCCGCTCAGGGGGTTCATCAGCAACCATGGCAGGGTGTTGATGGCGCCAACAGAGGCAACCAGCAGGCCACTGATTGCAGAACCTTCTGAAAGGTCCTTGACCTGCCAGCCTACGGTCAGCAGCTGCACCCACATGGCAGTGTTGGCGCAGAAGTTGGCGAACCAGAGAAACCGGTAGTCCCGGAACTGAAACCACGCGTCGAGGGTTCGAGGCCGGGGTATTAGACGTGATGAGAGGATGGCTGCTGCCTTTGGAATACTGAATGGAACCCGGAGGGAGGGCGCCAACCTGTGCAGCGCCGGGGTTCAGGGCAAACCACGCCAAGGCCAAGTCAGAGGAACCAATGATAACCAATCCTGATGCCGTTTGCCATTCGGGAGCAAGAACGCCCCCGATTACGGAGAACGCGGTACGGCTTGCGTGAGGGTTCCAGGCGGCGGAAGGCGCCCTCGATCACACTGTACTATTGGCTGGCCATTCTGTAACCGATCCCGTGCTCGGTGAATATGTAGGACGGGCTTCTGGCATTGTCTCCCAGCTTTTGGCGGAGGGACTTTACGTACGAGCGAAGCAACCTTGGCTCGCCGATGTATTCTGATCCCCACACCCGGTGCAGCAGTTCATCCTGGGTCAGGATTCGCCCGGCGTTCCTGGTCAGTTCGTAGAGAAGCTTGTACTCGGTAGCCGTCAACGGCACCTGCGTACCGGACACGGTGAGGGTGCGGGCATCGTAGTTCACGGAGACGTCAGCCACCGCATACCCGTTGGAGACTTCAACGCCGCGCGCGTAGGTTGTCTGCTTCCTCAGCGTGGACTTGACTCTTGCGATCAGTTCCGTATTGGAAAACGGCTTTTCAATGTAATCATCCGCTCCCAGGTCGAAAGCGCGGCCAATATTCTCATCGTCCCCCGGGGCGGACAGGACAATGATGGGAATGTCGTAGTGCCCGGAGAGACGTTGCATGGTGTCGAAGCCACCGCCACTGTGGTACGACAAATCGTAAAGCAGGAGGTTGGGTTTTTCCTCGCTGACAATCCGGTCGATATCGGCCGGGTCTGTTGCTGCTATTGTCGAGTAGCTGGCATCAGCGAGCATACGGCGAACGGCTCCCAGGACACGACCGTCAGATACCGCCACCAGGATTCTTGGAGTTTCGTCCGGCGGACTTCCACCTGATCCGCCCACTGAGGCGGTACCGGATGTCAATTCGGTGGCTGATTCAATTGTTTCATCGGTGGCAGGAAGAGTGAAGGTGTATATCATCCCAATACCGCGTTCACCCCGTTCCGCTCGGACCCTGCCGCCGTGGGCTTCCACGATACGCTTGTTGAAGGCGAATGCCAGTTCCTGGCTGGCGTTATCCCGGGCGGTGGTGCCTCTCAGGGGGTGGATTGAGCGCCCCACGAACGCCTCTCCGGGAAATGCGTCGCTATCAGATGACACCGTAACGGCGACGTAGATATCGAGCGGAGAGGCCGAAACCTGCACCCTGGAGGCAGTAGGGGCAATTCTGGAGGCTTCCGAAAAGAGGTTCTGCAAAACACGGGAAAGGCGTTCCCGGTCGGCCATTACCGGAGGCAATTCAGAAGAGATGTCGGCATCGACTATCGTTCCAGGATGAACTCTTTGGAATTCCTCGGAGGCAGCTTCCACAAGGTCGGCAACCTTGGTCTTTTCGGCGGAGATCGAAAGGGTCCCTGCTTCGATTTGGGTCAATTCGACGAGGCTATTTATCTGCGACCGCATGAGTTCGGTTTGCTGGTCGATGATCCTCAGCAGATGCTGACTTTCCGAACGGCCCGTGGATTCGAGAATGTCCTGCAAAGCGCTGGTGGATCCCCTGATCGTAGCGAGGGGAGCGCGAAGTTCCTGGCTCACCAACCCGAGAAATTCTGCGCGGACCTTTTCCAGGTCTTCCAGTGGGGCCAGATCTTGCACGGCCACTACGACTGACGCAATTTCTCCTGTCTCTGTAAAAATTGGCGCCGCGTT
The DNA here is from genome assembly GCA_965207865.1 of Dehalococcoidia bacterium. Taxonomy (GTDB): domain Bacteria; phylum Chloroflexota; class Dehalococcoidia; order Lucifugimonadales; family UBA3495; genus VXOI01. The sequence goes on along the minus strand of CBDBNP010000006.1, from coordinate 181,102 downwards.
GACGAGGGTTGAAATGGTCCCTCCATCGGGGAATTCCACCACGATTTCTTCAGCTCGCACCGTTTCGCCGCTCATCATAACGCGAGCGACCGGGGTCTCGGTGATCGGAATGGGACGTCCGTCCGGCCTCCGAAATTTAAGAATGTGCATCAGAGGTTCAATGTCGTTCAGGGTTAGTTCAGCGCTACCGACGATACGTCGCATCTCCTTATTGTAGGAGACCATAAAGCCGGACTTTGCATCATAGACACCCACGCCCATGGGGGAGGTGTCTATCAGCGTTTCCATATCGGTCTTTGCCAGATGCACTTCCTGGTACTGGCGAGCATTGGATATGGCTTGCGCGGCAAAGGACGCGAACATCACCAGGGTTTCCTCGTCCTCTATGGTGAATTCCTCGCCGCCATCCTTCTCAGTAAGAAAAATATTTCCGACGTGCTCTCTCCGGCTGCGGATCGGCATGCCCAGAAACGTTTTCATCGGAGGATGGCCATCTGGGAAACCCGTGGATCTGGGATGGCTGGAAATGTCAGCGATTCTGAGGGGCTCGTTGACTTCATCCAGGTAACCCAACAGGCCCAGGCCAGGGGGCTGACTGCGGACCTGCTCTATTTCCTTGGGGGTAAGGCCCGAAGCGCTGACGCTTGCTACGGCTCCCGTGTCATCGTAGGTCAGGAGGACGCCATACTTGGCATGTGTAAGGGACCGGGCCCCTTCAATGACGTGATTAAGAATCGCGTCCGAATCAAGGTCTTCGCTAATGCGAAGTGTGGCCTCGCTCAACTTGGAAAGTCGATCCCTGAGGGAGGTTGCTTCAAGCCTCAGCTGCTCTACGTCCACTTGCTGGTCTCCGGGCATCTTGGGCCGTCCTTCATCGGCGCAAAACACGCAACGTTGTCCTTTTGGGTCTGAATGGAAGCCACGGAGCCCCCAAATCGCCACCCACCCGATTCTGCAGGCCCCACTGTAATATTCCAATGCGCCGGGCAGCCAACACTCTGGCCGGTATACCACGAGCGGACATAACAATCTGGTGCGAAAAGCTGGCGAGCAATGGTACCACAATACCAATATTACGCACAATGGACTTGATCGAGTTGCGTGTAGGGGGCAATTTAATCGAAAGAGCCGCATATAGCCGTGTGAATTGGCGGCCTGGGTAGCTGTTTTGACTCACACCTTCGCCACTTGTGGCTCCCGGGGAGAGCACCGCCTGCCTCGGGACTCCCATGTCACCCAATCGTGTGATTGACGGTTCCTGCGCGAGATTGCGGAAACCCTGTCCTGGCAAGGAAGACTCGTTTTGACTTACGGTGAGTAACTCTGTCCGTGAGGCGGCTTGCCGCTCCTGTGGCCGGGCAGTATCATAGCCTCCACGTTTAAGCTATGTGGCACATAACGCAAGCTATCGTGTCAGATCAAGTTTGGAGGCAATATGAGCACCGAAATCAAGGGCAGGGAGCTTAAAGTCCTCAGTGGAGTCGCGGCTCCCGAGTCGACGGCACAGACCCCGGGAATGATTCGCAAACCCGGAGTCGATGGCAACACCGCCGGGGCAGAGAAGATATGGCTTGGCCACGTGGAGTGCGTCCCAAACACCATGGGGCCTCCGCATAACCACGGCGAAGCGGAAACCGCGGCGTATGTGCTCAAGGGCCATATCCGAGTTTACTTCGGTGAAGGATTCAAGGAATACGTGGAGGCCGGCCCTGGGGACTTCATATTCGTTCCCGCGCACTTTGACCACATCGAGGGCAATCCATACGACGAGCCCGCCGAGGCTGTACTGTCCCGAGGTCCGGACAACATCGTGATCAACCTGGACGAATAGTCTCCGGTACCCAAGACCACCATTCCGGCCCGGCGAATGGCAGCCGGGCCGGATTCGTTTGTGCCAGAATGGGCCATCCAGAACTCCAGTCGCAGAATCCAGCCAAGAGCGCTTAGGACATCGGCCAATTGATTGCATCCCGAACCAAAAGACTGATCCAGTTGCCGCAGCAAGTTTTCTACGGCTGGTGGATCGTGTCCATATCCGCTGCCGCAGATTCGCTCAAGCACGGGACTTTCAACCGAGGGTTCACATTCTACGTGACTCCCTTGAGCCGGGAACTTGGCGTGGGGCAGGCCATCATTGCCCTTGCAGAAATGCTGGGGCGGATGGAAGGCGGCTTGCAAGGCCCGTTAATGGGGTGGCTGAACGACAAGTTCGGGCCCCGCTTCATCATGGTGCTTGGCGGCGGGACGTCGGGGCTGGGCTTCATCCTGCTCAGTTTAACCACCAACTACGTCTACTTCCTGCTGGTCTTTGTCGGACTGCTTTCCCTGGGGTTCCGCGCTGGGTATAACAATGCCCTGATGCCTGCCATAAACCAGTGGTTCCGCCGTCGGCGAGGGCTGGCCATGGCCGTCGCTGGAGTTGGCAGTCCGATTGGAGGCATCCTGATAGCGCCGGCGGTGGGCCTGCTGGTGCTGGAAATAGGCTGGCGGACAACTGCACTCGTGTCCGGGGTGGGAATTCTGTCGGTGGTGCTGCCCTTGGCGTTTTTCGTCCATCGTTCCCCGGAGGGAAAGGGGCTGCTTCCTGATGGAGCCAAGCCGGCCACGGAACCGCCGTCGCTGGCGCCAACGTCGCAGGCGACGGTCCATGCTGAGAATTACCGTCCGCCGCTCGGAGACCCTGACTTCACCGCCCGCGAGGCGATGAAGACGCCTGCATTCTGGCTGCTGGTATGGGCCGTGGGACTGCGCAACACCGTACACTCCGGGATGCAGTTCCTACTCTCGCCGGTAATTGTATGGTTCCTGATTGGGTCGGGGCGTCCCGAGGACGACAGTGTTCGCCTATCAGCCCTGCTGGTTGGGCTGCTGTCGTTGAGTTCGCTGGTGATGAACCCCATCGTGGGTTGGCTGGGAGACAACTGGTCGAAGCAGAAGCTCAGCTCTGTGGCGATGGTCGGTGGGGCGATTTCCCTGGTCATGCTGCTGAATCACAGCGGAGCGTTGTGGCAGGTCTTTCTCTTCGTGGTGTTGATGGCGGCTTCGGAGACCGCCAATCCGCTGGCCTGGGCCATTATGGGAGATTTCTTCGGACGCCGCAGTTACGCGACACTGCGCGGCTGGCAGCACCTGCCCGACCAGATGATGTCCATGAGCACGCCGGTCTGGATGGGGTTCATCTACCAGACCACCAACAGCTACTACTGGGCCCTGGTCCCACTGGCTGTGATCTATGCGCTGGCGGCAGTCAGCTACTGGATCATTCCCAGGCCAAAGACGCCGGAGAGGGTGCTGGCAGCGCAGGGTGCATAGTTGTTCTACGGAAGGCAGTTGCCGGGGTGGGAATTCACCCCACCCTAACCCTCCCCCTCAAGGAGAGGGAATAGCTTAAAGTGGTGCGTTACTTTGTGCTACTAACCTGACACGGCCTTGGCCAAACCCTCCGCAGCTCCCTCCAGTACCCAGTCCTCGACGCAGTACGAGATGCGGAAGTGCCCTGGCGTTCCGAAGCCCCGGCCGGGCACCACAAGCACGTTCGATTGCAGCAGTTCACGGGTGAACGCCACGTCGTCCTCAATGGGTGCCTTGGGATAGAGATAAAAGGCGCCCTCCGGCTTGACGGTGTCGTACCCCATCTCCATCAGGGCGGTGTGCATAAAGTCGCGCTTGCGTTGGTAGTAGTCGGGGTCGATGCTGACTCCCTGCAAGTTGCGCACCACGTGTTGCATCAAGGCCGGCGCGTTTACAAACCCCAGGGTGCGGTTGCAGAAGCTGAAGCCGCCAGCCAGCTCCTCTTTCTCCGCGTAGCTGGGGTTTATGGCAATGAATCCGATCCGCTCACCGGGCAGGGCCAGGTCCTTTGCGTGCGAGGTTACGATTATGGAGTTGGTGTACGCGGGGACGATCTGCGGGAACTCAATACCGTCGAATATGATGCGCTTGTAGGGCTCGTCGCTGATCAGGAAAATCTCGGTCCCGAGTTCGGACTGCTTCCGTTCGAGCAGGTCCGACAGGCCAGCAATCTCCTCGGACGAGTAGACAACGCCAGAGGGATTGTTGGGCGAGTTCACTATAACGGCCCTGGTGCGTGGGGTAACAGCCTGTTCGATCTCCGCGAGGTCCAGCCTGAATTGTTCGGTGGTGTTGACCACCACTGGAACGCCGCCGTGATTGTCGATGTAGTAAAGGTATTCGAAGAAATATGGCGCCAGAATGATGACCTCGTCGCCGGGATTGAGGGTGGTCTTCAGAACCACGTTGGCCGCCGCTGCGGCGCCGCAGGTCATAACGATGTCGCCGCCACCGAAGGGGAGACCGGTTTCCTCGGCGAGAGTTTCGGCCACAGCTTCCCGCGTATCCAGGTACCCGGGGTTGGGCATATAGCGATGCATGCCGGCCATGGGCTCGGACGCCAACCGGCGCAGTTCGTCCTTGAACTCGACGGGGGGTTCGATCACTGGATTGCCCAGGGAAAGGTCGAAAACGCTCTCGGCGCCGATCTGGGCCTTGAGGGCCAGGCCTTCCTCGAAGACCCGGCGTATCCAGCCACCCTCCGCCATGTACTGCCGGATCTTCTGTGAAACCGCCATTCAAGGCCCTCCGCATGTGCAAGTCTGCGGGCGAGTGTAGCAACGGCCCGTCAGGAGTGTCAAAGGAAGTGATAGCTACTGTGATACGTTCGGAACCAGGCAACCAATCAGATCGCCGGTGGCGTCTGTCATCTTCAACCCAGATGCCCTCCCAAAACGGTAGACGAGGCTGTAGCGCACTGCCTCCATGTCCACCGGTTCCCCGAGGATCGCCGCGAGCGATGTTACGGGGCGGTCCGTGATTCCGCATGGGACGATGTGGCGGTAGTACGACAGGTCGGTGTTGACGTTGATGGCGAAGCCATGGAAGGCAACTCCCTGGCTGATCTTCACACCGATGGCCGCGATTTTCCCTTGCGAGGTCCAAACGCCCGTAAGGCCCTCCTCGGTGTGGGCATGCACTCCCAGGTCCGAAAACGTCTCCACTATCACCTGTTCCAGGGTGCGAACGTACTGAACGGGCCCCCACCCGAGGCCGCGCAGGTTGACGATCGGGTAGCCGATCAACTGGCCCGGCCCGTGGTAGGTGATCTGGCCGCCGCGGTCAGTCTCGTGGATGACCACACCGGCGCAAGCCAACTCGGCCTCGGGGGCCAGCAGGTGCTCGTCGCGGCTCAGACGGCCCCTGGTGTAAACATGGTCATGTTCCAGCAGGAGCAGTGTGTTGGACGAGTCTCCGTTGCGGACACGCCGGACAAGGTCGTCCTGCAGGGCGCGGGCGCACAGATATTCGACGGTTCCCAACCAGGCGAATCGGCAGGTATCTTGCCCCGGCATCTGAAGAAGCCAGTGTTGCTAGTGGACGGAAGAGTCTGGGGTGAAGGATTCCAGCCGCGTCTTGACAGCGTCGAGGAACGCGCTGGCCTCTGCCCCGTCGTTGATGCGGTGGTCGAAGGACAGGCAAATGTTCATCATTGAGCGGATGGCGATGGCGTCATTCCTGACGACGGCGCGTTTCTCGATGGTCTCGCTGGTCATGATTCCGGCCTGCGGGTGATTGATGATTGGGCCGGAAACCAGTGAGCTACCCAGCGCTCCTGTATTGTTCAGCGTGAAGGTCCCGCCCTGCACGTCGTCAATTGCGAGGCGATTGGTCCGGGCCCGTTCCGTGATGTCGTGAACCGCATGGGCGAGGCCGACAAGGTTGAGACGGTCGGCGCCGTGTATCACGGGAACAATCAGTCCGTTGGGTGCGGCCACCGCCAGCCCCAGGTTTATCCTGCGTTTGAGGATAATGGCGTCGCCGCCCCAGGAGGCGTTCATGGTGGGCACCTTGCGCAGGGCTTCCACCACTGCCTGGATTACGAAAGGCATGTAGGTGAGCGAGATTCCCTCGCGTCGCTCGAAATCGGAGCGAACGGCCTGGCGCAGTGCCACCAGCCCGGAGACGTCGACCTCCTTGGTGCTCCAGGCGTGCGGGATCTCGGTTACGCTGCGTACCATCGCCTCGGCGATCATCCGGCGCACCGGCGTCAGCGGAACACGTTCGTCCTCCGGCCCGCCTTCCACTACAGGCGACGTGGAAGCCACAGCCGGAGCCGGTTGCGGCTCGGCGAGGTATCGCAGCACATCGTCCCGGGTTATGCGTCCGCCCAGCCCGGTCCCGCTGATGCGTGCCAGGTCCACCGAATGTTCCCGGGCCAGCCTGCGCACGGCCGGCGACAGCCGCTGCCTGCCGCCCTCCGGCGCGGCCGCGGCTGCCTGGGCCGGGGCCTCTGGAACTGTTCTCTGCTCTGGGGCCGGTGAGATCGCCGCAACTGTTGGCGGTGGTGTCGGTGCCGGCTGGACCCCCACACCGACCATCGGCTCCGCCGCCTCCACAGCCGCGCCGCCCGTGGGACCAACAGGAGTGACATCCCGCATTAGGTATCCGGTGGTGCCGGCTGGCGCCTGTGTGGCCTGCGCCTGCTGAGGCTGGCTGGAAGCGGGGGCAGCAGGCGTGTCGTCAGACGGTGGTTCCCCCGGCTCTCCCACTTCGGCTATCGGAGCGCCCATTGGCAGGGTTTCACCCTCGGCGGCCAGCAGACGGAGCAACTCACCCTCGACGGGAGAGGGCACTTCCATGGTCACCTTGTCGGTGACCACTTCAACCAGCGGCTCGTAGCGGCGAACGGAGTCGCCCGGCTGCTTCAGCCATTTCCCGATGGTCCCCTCGACCACCGACTCGCCAACGTGAGGGAGTTCTACCGTAATTGCCAACTGCTCACCACTTGCCCGTAAAATTCCCTCTCCCCCGGGAGAGGGCGTTCTTCAGACCGCTCATCCTGCCAAGACATGGACGAAAAGCAACGGACGAGCTGTTGAATTTCTGATCTTCCAGAAATCAGTATGCCGACAGCCGGCGCAGTGCGGCGGCGATCTTTGCCGTGTCCGGAATGTAGGCATCCTCCAGCGTCTGGGCGAAGGGCATCGTCGGGACGTCGGGACCACAGACGCGGACGATGGGGCCGTCGAGGTATTCGAATGCCTCGTCAGCCACGAGAGCTGCTATCTCTGCTCCGATGCCTCCGGTGATGTTGTCCTCATGGGCCACGAGGAGCTTTCCCGTCTTTTTTACCGAGGAGAGAATCGTATCCCTGTCCAGGGGCGAAAGAGTCCGCAGGTCCACGACTTCAACGTCAATGCCTTCGGCAGCAACTTCCTGGGCCGCCTCGAGGCAGTAGTGGAGCGTGAGGCCATAGCTGACCACGGTGATGTTGCTTCCGGGCCGCTTGATGTCGGCCTGCCCCAGCGGCAGAGTGTACTCCCCCTCCGGCACTTCCCCGCGCACCAGGCGGTAGGTTTTCTTGTGCTCCAGGAACACGACGGGGTTGTTGTCCCTGATGGCGCTCTTGAGCAGGCCCTTGGCGTCGTAAGGCGTACAGGGCGTGACCACTTTGAGACCCGGTGTGTGGAAAAAGTGAGTCTCGACGTTTTGCGAGTGGAACAGGCCGCCTCGGATGCCCCCGCCGTAGGGGATGCGCACGGTCATGGGCACTGGCACCGCACCGTTGGTGCCGTAGCAGGTCCGGGCCGCCTCACCGATGAGCTGATTGATCGAGGGCCAGACAAAATCGGAGAATTGAATCTCAGGGATGGCCCTCTGACCGCGGAATGCGGCACCCAGAGCGATCCCGACGATGGATGCCTCAGCCAGGGGGGTGTCGATGATGCGTTCCTCGCCGAACTCCTCGACCAGACCCTGGGTGGCCAGGAAGACCCCGCCGCGGGCACCCACGTCTTCGCCCATTACAAACACGGTCGGGTCGCGCTGCATTTCCTCACGCAGTGCTTCACGGACAGCTTCGATCACACTCTTTACAGCCACGGGCTTGGACTCCTCGGTTGAAATGTCGCTTCACCCCGCACAGGCACCGGGTTCCGGCGTGTGCAGGAAACGTACTACCCGGAATAGACCATCTGGTGCAGGGAGGAAACGTCGGGAGGACTCGCCTCATCCGCTACGTCCGTGGCGGAGTCGACAGCCGCCAGGGCGTTGGCGGCCACCTCGTCAATTTCCTGTTGGGTCAGGATTCCCTGCTCCTGCAACATGTTGCCCAGGGTGATCAGGGGGTCTCTGAGCCTGGCCTGGTCCACCTCGTCAGCTGGACGATACCGCCGGTCGTCGTCGTCGGTGGTATGCGACATAAAGCGCTCGACCCTCATTTCCAGCAACACCGGTCCGTGGCTGCGGGCGTGGCTGATCGCCTCGCGGGTGGCCTCGTAGCAGGCGATGAAGTCCATCCCGTCTATGGTGAAGCCCGGGAATCCGTATCCGGCGGCCCGGCTGGCGATTTCCTCGATGCCCATCTGCTTGCTTTGGGGCACGGAAATTGCATAGCGGTTGTTCTCGCAGATGAATATTACGGGCAGCCTGTGGACGCCGGCGAAATTCATGGCCTCGTGGGTCTCGCCCTGGCTGGACGCCCCATCGCCGAAATAGACCAGCGACACGGTCGCCTCACCGCGCATCTTGCACGCCATGGCGTATCCTACGGACTGGGTCAGGCCAGCGGCGACCACGTTGGAGATCTGGATGATCTTGTGAGGCAGGTCGGCCCCCTGCAGGGGGAACTGCCTGCCGTTGCTGTAGGGGTCGCCCGCTTTGCCCATGAACGACCGCATGACCTCTTCAGCAGTCAGGCCGGCGGCGAATTTCAGGGCCAGGTCCCGGTAATAGGGAAAGAGAAAGCAGTCGCCATCTTTTTCGGCCGCCAGCAGGCTGCCAAGCTGAGCGGCTTCGTGGCCCTGGCTGGACGCCGCGATGGGGACTTTCCCCTGGCGGTTCAAGGCCCAAATGCGCTCGTCGATGGTGCGGCAATACGCCATGCGGCGGTAGAAATCCGCCAGGTCATCCGCAGATAGTCCGGCGGGCAAAGCAGCCGATGCGTCGGCGACGGCGGCCCCTCCGTTGTTTCTGGCATTGGCCCTGGCTCGAGGCTTGCGAGGTGGCATTGTGTCTCCCGTATTCCTGCCGCGCGGCCTTCTGGCCAGTCCCGGCGGAAAAAGTAGAGGGCGGTAATCTCCGGACAATAATACAAGCAGGGCCTCCCGGCCCTGAACTGGTGGCTGCATTATAGCCAACGCACTTCAGGGCCGCAAATGCCGAGTGAAGCTCCCTCGGCGCTGGCGAACAGGGTCTTGGGATCCTAGTGAAGGTCCTATACTTGTCATCCGGGGGTGCGGCTTCACGGTGCGGGTTTCCCATTTTTCTCGCGGAAAACGGAACAGCCGGATCCTTGCGGTCGTCGCGGGCGACGGCTTAACACTCCTTCATGATGGACCAGTCACAGTGAAGATCCGAACGGCGGGGATAACCACCCTCTTGCCGCGCATTACGATGTAATTCTTGGCCTTGAACAGCCTTCAAATACGAGTCTGTGCATAGTCTAAAACTTCGCCGAAAAATGGCCTTGAAGGGGCGCAAATTTCGGGGGATATCCCCGTTGACAGCCTGTGCCGGAAGTTGCTACGTTGCCTTCATTGCGCGTGTGTCGGGGCTTCAGGGATGAAATTATGTAAAGAGTTAAATCTCCAGTGAGAGTGGCCAGTTGGAAGGTCCGTAGTTCCGGAGACCCCTTGTTTTTTGGGGCAGGGCTACTGGGAAACAAGGACCCACTCTTCACCTGTTGACTGGCGTAACGCCCCTGTCGCACGGCCAAATTTTTCCGGATCGGTACTCATTCCCAAGGAGCGCTTTGTCTTTTTTTCGGGTCTCATGGCCCAATATCGTAGTGGTGGGGTATTGAAGTGAAGTCAGACCGGAGAGGTGCATCGGCAAGAGAGGTCTGGAAGGCAGTACTGGGGGATCTCCAGATGCAATTGCCCAGGCCGACCTTTGAAACTTGGCTAAAGTCCACCGAGGGGGTTGCGGAAAATGGAGAGGTCTTCGTTGTAGAGGTACCTACGGCTTTTGGCGTCGAATGGCTGGAAAAGCGAATGTTTCATTCCCTCCAGCGAACGCTGGACAAGGTGGCCGGACAGCCACGGCAATTGCAGTTGCAGGTTCGAGCCGGCGGTATTTCATACGCCGTGGAACGGGCGCATCTGCCGAGAGGGGTGACATCGGAGGCCAATCAGCCTCTGTTCGAGTTCAAGTCTCTCAATCCTCGTTATTCTTTCGATTCGTTTGTCGTCGGCCCGTCCAATCGACTGGCGTTCAGCGCCGCCCATGCGGTGGCGGACACCCCTGGAGTTGCCTATAACCCGCTGTTCCTGTATTCGGGCGCTGGCCTGGGCAAGACCCATCTGCTGCAGGCCATAGGGCGCACTTGCGCCACGCGGGGTATGTCCGTGCTGTACGTGACGTCGGAGCAATTTACAAACGAGTTCATCGCTGCCATTCGCAGCCGGACCACGGAGGACTTTCGGAAGCGTTACCGGTCGGTACAGATGCTGCTGGTGGACGATGTGCAATTCCTCAGTGGCAAGGAGCAGACCCACGAGGGATTCTTCCACACGTTCAACGATATCCATAACTCGGGCCACCAAGTTGTGGTCTCCTCGGACCGTCCGCCGAGGGACCTGCCGCTCATGGAGGAACGACTGCGCTCACGCTTTGAGTGGGGTCTGATAGCCGACATACAGCCCCCGGACCTGGAGACCAGGATGGCGATTCTCGCCACCAAGGCGGACGAGATGCACGTGGGCCTTGAGGAGTCGGTCCTTGAGCTCATTGCCAAGCGGGTGCAACGCAACGTGCGGGAACTGGAGGGGAGCCTGAATCGCATCGTGGCCTACTCCCAGATGATGAACGTAAGCCTGACGCTGGACTCCACTGAGCGCATTCTCAATGACGTTACCCCGGAGATGTCTCGTGCCTCGATAGACCCGCAACACATCCTGTCCGAGGTTGCGATCTATTACGGGGTCAAGGTCGACGATCTCCTGGCTCGAAGTCGCAAGCGTACCGTTTCGGTGCCAAGGCAGGTGGCGATGTACCTCCTGATCCATGAGATCGGACTTCCTCCAACGCAGGTGGGCCGCTTGCTGGGAGGCCGCGACCACTCGACGGTGATCCACGGCGCAGGCAAGATCAATGGGGAAATGAACGAGGACAGCGAGCTTCGCCACGATGTTCAGGCCATCAAGGAATCAATTTTTGCCTAAAGCTGTCGCCTCCGTACCCGTGATCCGTTCCGAATTGACCCTCTTCCAAACGGGAGAGGGTTTTTCTACGTCCGCCGCCGCTCTGCGCTCCGGCATTGCGTTGTGTAGAATGGCCTCGTGAAAACTCACGTAATAGTCAAGACACACGAACTGGCCCTGAAGGGCAAGAACCGCCCGTGGTTCCTTCGGAAGCTTACCGAAAACCTGCGCACGGCCACCGAAGGTTCCGGGGTCTCCAAGGTCTGGCAGGCGCAGCTGATGATTGGACTGTCCCTGGAGGACGACGGCGCCTGGCCAGAGGTGAAGAACCGGGTCATGGACTGCTTCGGAGTGGCAAAATTCTTCCTGGCCCGCGAATTTCCGCAAGACCTTGATTTGATCCAGCAGGCCCTGCCTGCACTGCTGGAGGGGTACAAGTTCCAGTCGTTCCGCATCGAGACCAATCGCGCCGACAAGCGGTTTCCGATGACCTCCCCGGAAGTGAACATTAAGCTGGGCAAATTCGTGGAGGATTTCAGCGGTGCGCGAGTCGACCTTTCCCATCCCGATTTGACCATATACCTTGACATCCAGACCCGGGGGATACTGGTTTACTTTGACGAGACCCGCGCTCACGGCGGCCTGCCGGTGGGGTCCAGCGGCCGGGTGGCGGTAATGCTGTCCGGAGGCATCGATTCGCCAGTGGCGGCCTGGCACATGATGAAAAGGGGTTGCCCGGCCACCTACGTGCATTTCCACAGTTATCCGCTGGTTGACCGCTCCTCCATCGAGAAGGCCAGTGAATTGGTACAACACCTCGCGAGGTTCCAGCGCCGGTCGGAACTGGTCCTCGCGCCGCTGGCCGAAATCCAGAAGCGAATCATCGTGGAGACACCACCGGCATATCGTGTCTTGCTGTACCGACGGTTCATGCTGCGAATCACGGAACTCCTGGCAAAGCAGTCGGGAGCGAAAGCGCTGGTTACTGGGGAAAGCTGCGGACAGGTCAGTTCCCAGACCCTGGAGAACATCGCCGTCGTCGACGATGTGGCTGGTATGCCCGTCCTGCGTCCCCTAATTGGTATGAACAAAGAGGAGATCGTGGGAATGTCCCAGGACATCGGCACGTTTCCCATCTCCATCCAGCCGGACCAGGACTGCTGTTCCCTCTTCGTGCCGCGCCACCCGGAGACCCGGGCCAGGCTGGAGACGGTACAGCGGTTGGAGCAGGGCCTCCCCGTCGATGAACTGGTGGCTGAGGCCGTGGCAGGTGCGTCTCGGGAGCAAGTGCCATCTCCCTACCTGTCAGGGGTCTAGGGTCATAAGGCCGGGCAGGAGAGATTGTTTCGATGACCTCGCCCTCCCCGGACAGTTCCCGCGCCAGCTCTGCTCCCGTTGACCGAGAGCGGCTGCTGACGGACGTGCTGAAGGGTGTGTCCCGCTCCTTTTACCTCAGTATAAGGATACTGCCGCGAGGCATGCGTGAACCGGTCGCGGTGGCCTACCTGCTGGCCCGCGCCGCCGATACCATCGCCGACACTCGCGCGCTGCCCCCAACGCGCAGGCTGGAGCACCTGCTGGCCTTCCGCGCCGTCGTGGAGTCCGGTAGCGCCCGATGCGCAGTTGGGGAAATCACCGAGGAACTCAGCGCCCATTCTGATGGTGTGTCGGAGGGCGAAAGGAGACTCCTCGGCCAGGCCGAATCGTTATTTTCGCTGTTGGATGGACTCCCGGATGCCGACGGGACGCAGGTGAGGCGGGTGGTCGTCACCCTGACCCGCGGGATGGAAATGGACCTTTCCACATTTCCCCCGGAAGGCTCGGGAGGTCTGAGAGCCCTCGATACGCCTGGACAGCTGGACTGCTACACCTACCTGGTTGCCGGGTGCGCCGGCGAATTCTGGACCCGCGAGGCTATGCTCCACGAACCACGGCTGGCGTTCTGGGACGCCGCCGAGATGGCAGACCTCGGCGTGCGTTTCGGGAAGGCGCTTCAACTGACCAACGTGCTTCGAGACATCCCCCGGGACCTGCGCATCGGGCGCTGTTACCTCCCCGCGGAGGAACTGGCCGCCGCCGGACTCTCCCCTCCGGATCTCTTGGTACCCGCCAACGCAGCAAGGGCCCGGGCCGTACTGGTGCCGTGGATTCGCACGGCGCTGGAACATTTCGAAACCGCCGAGACATATCTCCTGGCCACTCCGAGGTCCTGTGTTCGGTTGCGCCTGGCGTCGCTATGGCCGCTCTTGCTGGGGTTGGCCACGCTGGAACGGTTGGCCCTCAACCCGGCGTGGCTGGACCCTGACGTTCCCTCGAAGGTCAAGCGCAGATGGGTGTATGGGATGATGTCGCGCTCGGTGGTCGCTGTCCGTTCCGACACGCTGCTGCGCCAGTGGATTCGGGGCCTGCGACGCCGAGTGGATCGGGCCGTTCTTGAAACCTGATGCCCAAACGGGAATGTCTGCCCTAGGTCGGCTGAGGTCAGTCCTCGAAGTATTCATCGTTTTCCTGCGGTTAGGGCTGACTTCCTTCGGCGGCCCGGTTGCTCATCTGGGCTACTTCCGCGAAGAGATCGTGGTGCGTCGCGGGTGGCTGGACGAAGCGGCATACGCAGACCTGGTCGCCCTCTGCCAGTTCCTGCCCGGCCCGGCCAGCAGCCAGGTCGGCATCGCGCTGGGCATCCGGCGTGCCGGCCTACCCGGAGGACTAGCCGCCTGGCTGGGGTTCACTGCTCCATCGGCAGCCGCTCTGATCCTGTTCGCTTATGGAGTAGCCTATTTCGGCGACCTTGAAAACGCCGGATGGCTAAGCGGGCTGAAGACCGCTGCAGTCGCGGTGGTGGCGCTGGCGGTGTGGGGAATGGCCAACAGCCTGTGCCCCGATCGTCCCAGGGCGGCGATTGCCATTGCCGCGACTGCCGGCGTGCTGGCCTGGCCCACGGGCTGGGGGCAGTTGCTGGTTATCGCCATTGCCGGAGTTGTCGGCTGGACCTTTCTGCAGTCAGGACAGTCGGACGAATCGCGGGAACAGCAATTCCGGGTGAACCGGGCGGTTGCTTTGGCGTGCCTGGCGTTGCTGGGCGTAATCCTGGTGGGGGTTCCGGTGCTGCAGAGGGCGGTTGGGTCGTCGGGTTTCAGCGAAACCCTGCAGGTGTTCGACAGTTTCTTCCGTGCGGGCTCACTGGTGTTCGGCGGGGGACACGTCGTTTTGCCCCTCCTCAAGGAACTTGCGGTAACGCCCGGATGGGTGACGAGTTCGCAATTCATTGCCGGATACGGGGCCGCCCAGGCCGTGCCAGGCCCCCTGTTTACTTTTTCGGCTTACCTGGGTACGTCGTTGGACGTGGAGAACGCTCCCACGGGATGGGCCGGGGGGCTGTTTGCCCTGGGTGCCGTGTTCCTGCCGTCATTTCTGCTGGTTATCGGGGCCGTTCCCTTCTGGGACCGGCTGCGGAGCTTGAGCAGCTTCGCTGGGGCCCTTCGAGGTATCAACGCGGCGGTGGTAGGACTGCTGCTGGCGGCCTTGTACGATCCGGTCTGGACCAGCGCGGTTCACGGCGCGGAGGAATTTGCGCTGGCGCTACTGGCGCTCGGTCTCCTCGCGATCTGGAAATGGCCGCCCTGGCTGGTGGTGGTGCTTTCGGCGCTAGCCGGCCAGGGGTTGGTCTACGTCGATCTGCCACTCTAAAACGGTGTTGGCGGAGTTGCTTGACGGCCCCACCGATTCCTGTACCATTACCGCCACATAGGTTTAACGACATAATCTGGAGGAACGATGGCAACTTTCGTCCACGTATACACGGGCCCTGACGGGCAATCGGTCGTCGAGGAACGCGAATTCGAGATGCAGAGTTTCGTCGACACCGAGGGAGCCCACGGGCTGTCGACCGGAATAATCAACACTCCTGGCATCTCCTTCCGAGTGTACGAGCCGGGCTATTTCCTGGACTTTCACACTGCTCCAAGGCGCCAGTACAGCATCACGCTGACCGGCGAGATCGAGGTGGGCACGCCCGACGGCACCATCAAGCACTACGGCCCCGGCACCGTCCTGCTGGCCGAGGATATGACCGGTGCCGGCCACTCCACGAGGGTGGTGGGCACCGAGCCTCGGTTTGCCATCATCATCCCCCTCGAAGATTAAAGGTCCGAACTGTGATTCGTTGGATTGTTGTGACTTACATGATTGAGAGTCTTAATCATAACCATCCTGAAAACACAAAAATCACAGTTCAGACATAAGGACGATTTCAATGGCCGCATACGCCAGCTTGAATGGCGAGTTCAATCCCACAGTACCCACGCGGGTGATCTTCGGGCAGGGAAAGGCAGAGACCTTGGGTTCCGAGGTGACTGCGCTGGGGGGCAAGCGCGCACTGATACTCTCGGGACGCACCGTCGCTGAGCAGACCGATACCGTGCGGCAGGTGCACGCGGCCCTGGGCGACAGTGCGGTGGGAGTCTACTCAGGACTGACTCAGCGGGCGCCGCTGTCCACGGCGGTAGAGGCGGCCAACCTTGCCGTTTCGCTGGGGGCCGACACCCTGGTTGGCGTGGGTGGCAGCACCATCTCCGATGCGGCTCGCATGGTCGCCGTCCTGATGGCAGAGGGGATAACGACCGTTGAGGAGTTGCGCGACCAAGGGCATCAGCAAGACATGATGATGCGCCCCGACCTGGACGGAAAAGCGCTGCCGCTGCAGGTCTCCATACCCACGACGCTGTCTGCCGGGGAGTTCAACATGGGCGGCGGCAACGTGCTGGACGACGGCGCGGGCCACAAGATACGAGTGGGCCACCCGCGGCTATACGCCGACCTGATTGTGCTCGATCCTGAAATGACTACCGGTACTCCCGATTGGCTCTGGCTGTCCACCGGTGTCAAAGCCCTGGACCACTGCATCGAGCGGCTGTACTGCCGGGGCAACCAACCGGCCATCGATGCTCCGGTGCTGACGGCGGCCGAGATGCTCTTCCACGCTCTGCCCGCTTCGCGACAGGCCGACGGCGACGCCGAGGCCCGCACCCAGTGCTTGGTGGCGGCGTGGCTGTCCATGATGGGCGCGCCCAACTTTGCCGTGGGCCTGTCCCACGCCATCGGACACATCGTTGGCGTGAAATACCAGGTGGGACACGGCTACACGTCCTGCGTCTGCCAGCCCTACGTGATGGAGTACAACCGTCCAGCGTCCGCGGCCAAGCAGGCGTTGCTCGCCCGGGCAGCAGGCCACGACATCTCCGGGATGAGCGACGAAGCAGCCGCCGAACTGGCCGCCCGCACTGTTGACGAGTTCATCCTGGGCCTGGGAATGCCCCACCGCATGCGTGAGCTGGAGATACCGGAGGAGGACCTGCCGGAGATCCCGAGCTGGTACTGGGGGACGGCGGATGCCGTAACAACGCAGTCCAGATCACCGAAAAAGAGCAGGTCATGGAAGTCCTGCGTCGGGCGTATTAGCTGGGTCTTTTCGTGGTTACGGCGTTTTTCTTTTCCGAAGGGAGTTACGCTGTTGGAGTTCCTACCCCCTCCCTAACCCCCGCAAGGGTAGGGAACAGTCCCAACACCTATGTTGATAACAATGACGGTTCGTGCCCTAATTGACCTTGTTGGAATTGGCTATCAGCAGGACATGGGAGTTGAAAAATGAAATACGGTTTCACTCTGCCGGGGCGCGGGCCTCTGGCCACGCCGGAAACCCTGGGACATATCGCGAGAACGGCTGAGGGTCTGGGCTATGACGCCCTTTTCACGGGTGACCACATACTGGTGCCGAGGAATATCGCCTCCCCCTATCCATACACTGAGGGAGGAGAGTTCCCCGGTAGCCCGTCGGGAGAGGCCATGGAGCAACTGACGTTGCTGGCCTTCCTGGCAGGTCAGACCTCCCGCATCCGGCTGGTTACCAGCGTAATCATCGTGCCGCACCGCAATCCGCTGGTCGCGGCCAAGGCCCTGGCCACGCTGGACGTGCTCTCGGGAGGCCGGCTGGTGGTCGGCGTGGGTGTGGGCTGGATGCGCGAAGAGTTCGAAGCCCTGGGTTTGCCGCCCTTCGAGGAGCGCGGCGCGGTCACCGACGAGTACATCCGGGCTTTCAAGGAGCTGTGGACCAGCGACGACCCGCATTTCGAGGGCAAATACGTCAGCTTCGACAACATCAGTTTCCTGCCCAAGCCGGTGCAGAAGCCGCATCCGCCCATCTGGGTGGGCGGGGAGAGTCGCCCCGCCCTGCGACGTACCGCCGAACTGGCCGACGGCTGGTATCCGCTGGGCTCCAATCCCACGTTCCCCATGGGGACGCCGAAGGAACTGGCCGCTGGGCTGGAGCGTCTGGCTGCCTACGCCCGCCGGTTCGATAGGGATCCGTCGGAGATCGAGACCATCTACCGGACGCATCAGTTCGAGCTGACTGATACCGCCGCTGGCGAAGACCGCCTGCCATTCGTGGGCAACGCCGGTGAAATCGCCTCCGACATCCGGCAGTATGAGGCGATGGGCGTCGGCTCGCTGGTGCTGGACTTCCTGCGCCAGACCGAGGACCTGGACGTGATGCTGGGCCGCATGGAGCGTTTCGCCAACGAGGTATGGCCGCTGGTCTAGTCCCTGACACAGGAGCGACGAAAATGAAGTACGGATTTACCCTGCCCGCTCGAGGTCCCCTCGCGACGTCGGAAACGCTGGGGCGCATGGCTCGAACGGGCGAGGAGCTCGGTTATGACGCCCTTTACACCGGCGATCATATTGTGCTGCCGAACGATGTCGCCTCCCGTTACCCCTATTCGGTCGGCGGCGAGTTCCCCGGTGGTGTCACAGGTGATTGGCTGGAGCAGCTGACGCTCCTCGCCTTCGTGGCTGGGCAGACGAGCAGAATCCGGCTGGTTACCGGTGTGCTAATCGTGCCTCACCGCAATCCGCTGGTGGCTGCCAAGGCGCTGGCCACGCTGGACGTCCTTTCGCGCGGTCGCCTGGTGGTGGGCATCGGCGTGGGCTGGATGCGCGAGGAATTCGAGGCGCTGGACCTGCCGCCCTTCGAAGAACGGGGAGCGGTGACCGACGAGTATATCCGTGCCTTCAAGGAGCTTTGGACCAGCGACGATCCTCATTTCGAGGGCAAGTACGTCAGTTTCGACAACATCAGTTTCCTGCCCAAACCGGTGCAGAAGCCGCATCCGCCCATCTGGGTCGGCGGAGAGAGTCGGCCCGCGCTGCGGCGGACAGCCGAGTTGGCCGATGGATGGAATCCCTTGGGATCGAACCCCGTTTTCCCGATGGGGACACCGCAGGAGCTGGCGGCAGGGTTGGAACGCCTGGCCTCGTACGCTCGCCGTTTCGGCCGAGACCCGTCGGAGATTGAGACCGTGTACCGGACGTTCCAGTTCGAACTGATGGACACCGCAGCTGGCAGCGACCGGTTGCCCTTCGTCGGCAATGCCGAGCAGATCGCAGGAGACATCCGGGAGTACGAGGCGGTGGGAGTCTCGTCGCTGGTGCTGGATTTCCAGCGGCAGACCGAGGACCTGGATGTAATCCTGGGCCGTATGGAACGGTTCGCCAGCGAGGTCTGGCCCCTGGTGTAGGTCCGGTATCGTTCACAATGCGAAGGGGCGCATAGCTGTGCGCCCCTACACTGTGTCGGTCCCTCTAAACTCGAACCAAGCGTGCCCTCGTGAATTACTTAGGGAAAGGGACACGCCGCCACCCTAACCCTCCCATGGAGGGAGAGGGGATTCGTCGAACTCCTACGACCGGAAGTCCCGCTCGTACAAGTCCCTCAGCTTTTGCAAGTGCTCGTCAGGGATCGGCGGCAGGTCGACACACCGGGCGGTTTCCTCGGACTCCTGTACGTTCTTGACCCCCGGGACGGTCGTGTCGATGTCGCGGTTCATCAGGCTGAAGACCATGGCAGCCTGCGAAAGAGTTTCTATCGGACCATCCAGCAGGAAGTCCAGCATCGCCGCTTTGCGCAGGTCGGCTGCCATCAGCGCGTCGCCTGGATTGGGCGGGCGGTCGAGGGCGGGAGTCAGGGCTCCCGCGGCGTGAGAGCGGATTCCGATGATCCCCATCCCCTGGGCTCTTGCCATCGGGATGATCTGGCCATTGTCGAACACGTCGGCGCCGGGCGGTTTCGGTTCCTGAGCCGTTAGGTTCAGCAGATTGTAGTAGGCCAGGACCGTGTCGTATTCCCCGCTGTTGATCAGCCGGTGCATGGTCGGCACGTCATGGTCCATTGCCGAAAGCCCGATGAATTTGGTCTTGCCGGCCTGCTGCATTTCCTTGTAGGCGTCCAGCACCGGCCCCAACACGTCGTCGCCTGTGATGGAGTCGGGTGCCTGGCCCCGCTGCTCGGTGAACCGGTTATGCACGTGCAGCACGTCCACGCCGTCGCGCTGCAGGCGGTTCAGGCTCCGCTCCACGGAACGCCGCACGGCGCCTGACACATCCTGCATTTCGTCCGCGCGTAGCCTGACCTTGGTGGCGACGACCACGTCCTCCTGCCTCCCCGCAAGCGCCTTGCCAAGCGCCTCCTCTGCCTTGCCGTCGCCGTACGATGGGGCAACGTCAAAGAACGTAATGCCGAGGTCCAGCGCACGATGCACCGACCTGATGGCCTCCGCCTCGCTGGTAGGGCCCCAGACCTGCCCGATGCCGCCGCCGCCAAAGCCGGCGCGGGAGACCCGCAGGCCGGTGCGACCCAGAATGCTGTATTCCATGAAACGAGCCTCCTACGCCTGGATTCGGGGACTAGTGGGACACTTCGCCCTCGGCCAGCTGGAACAGGATGCCGTGGGAGCTGGCGGTGTCGATGTTCAGGTTGCGGTAGCCGAACGGGCTGGGCGCCGGCGCATCGCTGCGCATCTTGTTTCCCTTGGACACCAGGTCAGCGAAGACCTGGTCGATTCCGTCGACGCCGAACGCGACGTGCATGACTCCGGGGCCCGTGGCCTTCAGCTGCTGCGCCATGGGCGTGTCGTCCCGCAGGGGCTCGAAGAAGTCAACGTAGGTCTCGCCGATGCGGTAGAGGATGGACTTGAACCCGCGGTCATCGAACACGTCGCGGGACATTGGAGACAGGGAGAAGTTCTGCTCAATGTAATTGGCCATGTCGTCAATGCTTTCTACGACGAAGGTAACGTGGTGAACTTTGTTAAACATTGCTATCACTCCAGAATGATGTTTTAGGCAAGTGTCTCGAACCCATTTTCCAGACGACCATGGACTGCCGAGGCTGGTAGACTGGGCGGGTTCCGGTCGCTTCCGGTCGGCAAACGATGGCCATACCGGAACTGGCCCATTTTCCTTCATAGGAGCAGCTATGCCAACCTTCTCGACTGATGACAATGTGAGCATCCACTACCAGGACGTGGGGAGCGGTTTTCCGTTGCTGTTTGCCCACGAGTTCGCAGGCGACATCACAAGCTGGGAGCCGCAGGTCAATTTCTTTGCCCGTCGTTACCGAGTGATCACCTACTGCCACCGCGGATATCCGCCGTCCGGTGTGCCCGAGGACCCCGAAGCCTACTCGCAGGAGCGGCTAGTGGCGGACATGCGGCAGTTGCTGGAGCATCTGGGCATTGAGCAGGCCTACATCGCCGGTCTGTCCATGGGAGCGGCCACCGCGCTCAGCTTTGGACTTGCTCACCCGGAGATGGCGCGCGCCCTCGTCGTGGCAGCCACCGGCACAGGGTCGACGGACCGGGAGATGCACCTGGAGGCGTGGCGGCACAACGCCGAGAGGTTGAAGACCGAGGGAATCGCGGGTTTCGCTGAGGAATATGCCAACTCACCAACCAGGGTCCAGTTCAAGCGCAAGGACCCGGTGGGATGGCAGAAATTCTACGACGGGTTGGCGTCCCACTCGCCCCTCGGCTCTGCGCTGATTACCCAGGGCATCCAGCTGAAGCGACCAACAGTGTTCCAGCTGGAGGGGGAGATGCGCCGCATGACTGTTCCGACGCTGCTGCTGGTTGGGGATGAAGACGACCCCTGCATCGAGCCCATGCTGTTCATAAAGAGGTGTGTGGCCACCAGCGGGCTGGCTTTCTTCCCGCAGAGCGGTCACACGATCAACCTGGAGGAGCCGGCCCTGTTCAACCGCAGCGTGCTGGATTTCCTGACCGCCGTGGAGTCCGGGGCTTGGGCAACCCGCGCCGGATGATAGTTCGCAGGAACTATCTGAAGAGTCCCCTCCCCCTCAAGGGGGAGGGTTAGTGTGGGGGTGACAAGGCTGGGCTAAGGAAACTGCAGAGAAAGCAGCCCTGGTATTGAGATTGGCACTTACCCTTGTAGGCCTGCAACTATCTTGCGGAGTTGCTGCTCGTCGTCTGCGCCGTTCACATCCATCCCGAACACAACCTCGTCCAGCAGGCCGTCGTAGCGCTCCTTGAGGGCTGGGGCTACTGCGTCGTACTCCTCGGCCACCACGAACTTGTCCAGGATATCGTCGGTGATCAGGTTGGTCATTTCGTCCCATTGGCCCTTGAGGGACATCTCGTGCAGCCGCACGCCGACCTCCTCGAACCCATGGGTTTCCAGCACCGTGGTGTAGGAGCGGGTCGACGAGTAAAAGGCGATCTGCCTCCGCACGGGGTATATTCGTTCCTCGATCGCCTTCCTGTTGGGTCCGGTGATTATGAACGGGGACCCGGTCAGCTTGACCGCCTCAGGGTCGCGTTCCGCCCTTCCTGCTCCATCGGCCACGTACGGTAGAACCCGTTGCGTCATGAATTCAGGAGAGCTCAGTGGGTGCAACGATATGCCGTCGCATACCTCGCCGGCTACCCGGCAGTTGTAGGCATTGACCGCGCTGATGAACACCGGGGGACTCGGCTGCTCAGACGGTCCGGGGCTGAAGAAGGGAGTCATCAGCGAAAAGTTGTAGTGGTCCCCGTGGTACGCAAGGCGGGTGCCGTTCTGCCACGCATCCCAGATGGCGTGTAGCGACTGGACGTACTCCCGTATGCGAGGACCGGGAGAGGACCATTCAGTCGAAAAGCGGCGCTGGATGTGGCCCTTCACCTGCGTTCCCAACCCAAGGCGAAACCTGCCGTCGGAGAGATTCTGCAAGTCCATTGCCGCGTAGGCCAACACCATGGGAGACCTGGGAAAAGCTATGGCCACCCGGGGCTCCAGCGTCACTCGCGAGGTCGAGGTTGCCGCCAGCACCAGCGGGAACAGCGGGTCGTGCCCGGTCTCCTCGGTACACAGGCCGTCGTACCCGATGCCCTCGGCCCAGCGAGCCTCCTCGGGGATGCCCTTGATGTTGGACGTGTTCAAGTGGTAAAGCACCCGGAATCCCATGATTGCCTCCGTCGAATTTTCAACGCAGAGTACGCCGAGGTTAAGCCAGGGTCGCGGATAAATTGGACACGTTTGAGATCACTGTTCTCCGCGCGGCCCCAGCGTCCTCGACGGTGAATGATTGGTTATCGCGCGGTAAAGCCGCCGTCCACCACCAGCTCGGCTCCGGTGATGTAGGACGCCTCGTCGGAGGCGAGGAACAGCACGGCGTTGGCGACCTCGATGGTCTCTCCCTCCCTCTGCATCGGCACGTCGTTGACCAGCCTGTCCCTGCGGGCATCGCCGCGCTGGAATGAGGTCAGCATGGGTGGCATCATCCCCGGGTGCACCGAGTTGATTCGGATGCCGTCCTTGGCGTGCTGCACGGCCGTCGCCTTGGTCAGCAGCCGCACCGCGCCCTTGGAGGCGTTGTAGCCTGGGTGGACCGACTCCTGTCCCACGATTCCGGATATCGACGAGATGTTGACGATGGAGCCGCCGCCGGTTTTTTGCATTTCGGTCACCGCGTGTTTTGTGCCCAGGAATACGCCGCGGGCGTTGATGTCCAGCAGCCGGTCCCATGCGTCGGTGCTGCGGAAATCGGTCTCACCGCTGCCGCTGATACCAGCGTTGTTGACCAGGATGTCCATCTTGCCGAAACGCCCTACGACCTCCCCCACGGCGGCAATCCAGGAGTCCTCGTCGGAAACGTTGAGGTTGACGAACATGGCCTCCCCGCCGGCCTCGGCGATCTCGGCCTCGACGCGACGGCCGTCCTCCTCGCGGATGTCGGCGATGGCCACTCTTGCGCCCTCGCGGGCGAACAGCCTGCACTCCTCGGCGCCCATGCCGTTGGCCCCGCCGGTAACCATGGCAACCTTACCTTCCAGTCTCATATCTGTCTCACTCTCTCCAGAGAATTCGCTGGCGCATGTGGCAACCCGGAGCTTCGCCAGCATTCGTTCGTGATAGGATACCGCAAACGCCTGCGGTTCGCAGTACTCGGAGCAGGTCGGCGTATAATGCCCCATGCCCCGTCGCTATCGTCCCAGGGAAGTGATCCGCGTTTTGCTGTCTTTTGGGTTTGTCAGGGTGCGACAGAAGGGAAGTCTCGAAATACTTCGGCTACCGGACGGGCGGTATCCTACAACTGTTTCTATGTCGCGACGTGAGGTACCTCCGGGGACCTTGAGCGAAATCCTGAGGCAGGCGGGGTTAACCTCCGCCGAGTTTCACAGCAGGGCATTGGAGGTTCTCTGATGATCAAAAAGAAAGTAACTGTCGTTCTGCTCCACGA
Source organism: Dehalococcoidia bacterium (assembly GCA_965207865.1). GTDB lineage: Bacteria > Chloroflexota > Dehalococcoidia > Lucifugimonadales > UBA3495 > VXOI01. The sequence goes on along the minus strand of CBDBNP010000006.1, from coordinate 157,375 downwards.
TGATGAGCAGGGCGGTTATTCCGTCGTCATTCCGACGATTCCACAGCTGGCAACTATGGGGGAAAATGTTGAGCACGCCCTCGCAATGGCTAAAGAATGCCTGGAAATAAGCCTGCAAGAACCGAGCGACTGGGATTATTTCAGTCTTGATCATGCATACTCAGAGCATGTGGTCATAGGAACGATAGAGGTTGAATTACCCGATAGACCGGAGCCGGCGGACTCTGCGAGAGACGATGATGCGCACAAAACTCCTGCGCCGATAGCAGCGGAGGACTAGCGATGCGTTTGGAAGGCAAGGTGGCAATCATCAGCGGCGGCGCCAGGGGACAGGGGGGCGCTGAGGCGCGGCTGTTCGCGCGCGAGGGTGCGGCGGTGGTCATCGGGGACATTCTGGACGAGGATGGCCTGAAGCTCGAGGCCGAAATCCGTGAGACGGGTGGCCGGGCCACCTACGTCCACCTTGACGTTACGCAGCCGGAGCAGTGGGATGGCGCCGTTTCCCGGGCGGTCTCCGAGTACGGCAAGCTGGACATCCTGGTCAACAACGCGGGCATCACCGGCATGGAAGGCGGAGGAAGCCCGGCCTCGGCGAAGATAGACGCAACCGATGCGGCGCAATGGGACCGGATCCTGGACGTGAACGCCAAGGGAGTTTTCCTGGGCACCAAGGCCGCCATTCCGGCTATGCGGGCGGCGGGCGGGGGCTCCATCATCAACATCTCCTCGGTTGCCGGCCTAGTGGCCATCGGCGCGGGCAGCGGGCGTTCCGCTTCATACTCCGCCTCCAATGGGGCGGTCAGGCTGCTCACAAAATCCACAGCGGTCCAGTACGGGCCGGAAGGCATCAGGTGCAACTCGATACATCCGGGATTTATCGTAACCCCGATGACCCAACCCTTCCTGGACCAACAGGGTGGGCGGGAGTGGGGCCTGAACCAGGCTCCTCTGAACCGCCTCGGCACACCGGAGGACATCGCCAACGGCGTGCTTTTCCTGGCCTCCGACGAGTCGTCCTTCATGACTGGCAGCGAGATGGTCATCGACGGCGGTTGGACTGCGCACTAGACACGAAAGGGCACCAACCTGGAAATCCGGAGGACCAAGATGCGACTCGAAGGCAAGGTGGCGATCATCAGCGGCGGATCCAGAGGGCAGGGCGCTACGGAGGCGCGGTTGTTTGCCCGCGAGGGTGCGGCAGTGGTCATCGGCGACATCCTGGACGAGGAAGGCCTGAAGCTCGAGGCCGAAATCCGTGAGCTGGGCGGAAGGGCCACGTTCGTTCATCTCGACGTGACCGAGCCGGACCAGTGGGAGGGCGCGGTCTCGCGGGCCGTTTCCGAATACGGCAAGCTGGACATTCTGGTGAACAACGCCGGCATCGGCGCCGTTCAGGCGAGTGGCCTGCAGCCTCCCAAGCTGGAAGATACGCCGGCGGAAACCTGGGACAGGATCATGGACATCAACAGCAAGGGAGTGTTCCTGGGGACTCGAGCCGCCATTCCTGCCATGCGCGCCGCCGGCGGGGGCTCCATCGTCAACATTTCGTCGGTGGCCGGACTGGTGGGCGCCGGCCTGGCCAGCGGGGCCGCAGCCGCTTACGCTTCCTCCAAGGGATCGGTGCGCCTGCTAACAAAGGCCACCGCCGTCCAGCACGGCCACGAGGGCATTCGCTGCAACTCCGTCCATCCCGGCTACATCGAAACAGCCATGACCCAGGCATCGCTCTCACAGGAGGGGTTCCGCGAGCAGGTAACCGCGATGGCTCCGTTGAATCGGATAGGAACGGTTGATGACATCGCCAATGGGGTGCTGTTCCTCGCCTCCGATGAGTCGTCATTCATGACGGGCAGCGAATTGGTCATAGACGGCGGCTGGACCGCTCAGTAAGACGGATAATTGACCCGGCAACAACATCAGCAATCAAGCGAGGGGAATGATATGCGACTGGAAGGAAAGGTGGCCCTGATCAGCGGAGGCGCCAGGGGACAGGGAGCTGCGGAGGCCCGGATGTTCGCCAGGGAGGGCGCCGCCGTAGTCATCGGAGACATCCTTGACGAGGATGGCCTGAAACTGGAGGCCGAAATCCGAGAGTTGGGGGGGCGGGCCACATACGTGCACCTCGACGTAACACAGCCTGAGGAATGGGAGATTGCCGTTTCGAAAGCGACCTCGGAATACGGCAAGCTGGACATACTGGTCAACAACGCCGGAATCGGCAGCGCGCAGACTGGCGGACTGGATGCGCCCAAGATCGACGGCACCTCGACCGAGCTGTGGGACAGGATTCTGGAGGTCAACGGGAAGGGCGTGTTTCTTGGTACCAGGGCCGCCATACCTGCCATGCGTGCTGCTGGTGGTGGTTCCATCATTAA
>CBDBNP010000006.1:0-150000 GCA_965207865.1 Dehalococcoidia bacterium | reverse complement strand
AACTCCCCGGGCAGCCCGGTCAGCACCAGGAATCGAGCGAAAATCATCGCACCGATCAGGATGAAGAACACCAGCGCGGACGTCTGGGCCGCCTCCTTCATCGCCTGGCTGAATCGGCTCCAAGTAAGTCCCGGCCTCTCCATCTGGACGGCGGCGGGAGGAGGGATAGGCCCCTGAGGGCTGCCGCTGCTGTCCTCATCAGGCAGATCGGCCGTCGCGCTGTTGGACGCTGCCATCGCTGTGTCGGCGCGGAAAATCCAGCGCTCCATCAGGGGCGCCAGCAGTGCCAGGACCAGGGCGCCGGCAGCTCCCGCTGCCCCAGCCTCGGTGGGAGTGAAAATGCCGGTGTACATCCCGGCAATGATCCCCACCACCAGGGCCAGGATTCCCACCACACCGATGGTGGCCTTTAGTCGCTCTGGCAAAGTGGGCGCGTATTCCGCCCGCGGGGCTCGCTCGGGGTTTCGCATCGCGACAGCCACGATGCCAAGGGTGAATATCAGGGTGAGAAGGATGCCCGGTCCCACACCTGCGATCAGCAACTTGCCGATGGACTGCTCGGTGAGGATGCCGTAAACGATCATCAGCGCGCTGGGCGGGATCAGCATGCCCAGCATGCCAGCTGCAGCGATTGTGCCGCAGGCAAAGGCCTTGTCGTAGCCGCGACGGTCCATTTCCGGCAGGCTGATCCGGGTGAACACCGCGCAGGCCACCACGCTGGAGCCGGTACACGCCGCGAACATGGCGTTGGCCCAGGTGGTGGCGATGGCCATCCCTCCCGGTAAACGCCCAACCCACTTGTAGGCGGCATCAAAGGCACGGGCAGACAGCCCGGCGTGCATGGCGAACAGCCCCATGATGATGAACAGGGGCAGGATGGCGAAGGCGTAAACGTTGGTTGTGGAGTACGGCGTCGTCGTGAACAGGGCAAGAGCCAGGGTTATCTTGCCGGTCATAAGGAACATGCCGACGAAGCCGGTGGCGGCCAGTGCCAGACCAACGTGGACGCCGAGAATCATCAGCGACAATACGGCTACGAAGCCGATAATTCCCCAGTAGAGATCGTCCATATACAGACCCTTTCAGCCCAGTGGTTATATGCCCGATTGGGAATTACGGGAGCCGGCTAGTCAGAGATCGCAGGCTCGATTGCGGCATCACCGGAAAGCTCATCAACCTCGGCGACCGGGTCGCCCGACGGCTGCCGCAACAATATGACCAGGTCAACCGCGCGGTAAACCCAGTCGGAAATAAACTGCAGGGAAATCAGTATCGCGCCGAAGGCCACGGCGAACTGCGAAGGCCACTTGGGGATGTTGACCAGGCCCGCGACGTATTCTCCGATCTCGAACGAGTGATAGGACCATTTGAAAGTCTCGTAAAAGATCAGTCCGTAGATTCCGATGCCAAGGGTGTACGCGAACATGTCCATCACGGCGCGAATCTTTGGGGACATTCGCAGGGTGAGGATCTCGACCCTTATGTGGGCCTTCTGTCGCTGGCTGTAGGCCAGGCCCATGAAGACGATGAAGACCAGCATGAAGGCGCCGACTTCGTATGACATCGGAACAGGCTTGTTCAGCACCTTCCTGCCGAAGATGTCAGCGACCACCATAGCCATGAGGATGACCACAATTGATGCGGCTCCAAATGCGCTGGTATTCACCGCCCAGCCGAGGGCGCGATTCAGAATCTTGCCGACGGAATGCAGGTCCATGTCAGCCCTCTTAACGGGAAGGTGTGAGATGCCACTCGGGTTACCGGCGGCACCTCACAGCTCCGGGATTTCCAATCGCGCTACCGGTAGTCGGCCGCCCATTCCCTGGGGAAGCTGTGGCCCAGCTCTTCCAGGATCTCGATGTACCGGATCATCACATCGCGACCTGGCAGGCCCTTGTCCTCCATTTCCGCGATCCACTTACCAGGAATGTCATCCAGGGCGGCGGCCCATTCCGCACGCTCCGAATCGGGCATATCGTGGCGGGTGATGCCCAGCTCTTCCCATTCGTCCAGGGCGATGTTGCGCCGTTCGAGGATGAGGGTGGCATTGAAATCCACCGCCTCGTCGGCCACATCCATCATCAACTTTTGAAGGTCCTCAGGCAGGCCATCCCACACATCCCGGTTGATTCCCAGGCCCGTGGGCATGGCAGCTCCCATGTCCACCCAGGTGATGTGCTTGTTGAAGTCGTGGTACTTATAGGCGTGGGAGATGTCCCACGGCAGGAACTCGGCCTCAATCACGCCTGTCTGGAGGGCCTGGTAGCGCTCGCCCACCGGCATTGCAATGGCGGTAGACCCTGCGGATTCCAGGATTCTTGGGTGATACGAGCCGATGGAGGCAATCTTTATGCCGTCGAAATCTTCAAAGTTGACGATGGGGTCCTTTGACGTCAGGTTGTATGTATCGATGACCGAAGGCATCAGGAAAACAAGGTTATAGTTTTCGACCTCTTCCCGTAATCCCGAGACCTCGTCATATACCCTGAGTGTCGCTTCCAGAATCACGTCAGGGTCTCCAGGGCCGAAGGGAACGGCGTAGGTGAAGTTGCCCAGGGGCAGCTTCCCGGGATAGTACGGGTATATTACCGGGCCGGCGTCGGCCAGTCCGACCTCAATTGCCTCAAGGGTTTCGCCCGGCTTGGTCAGGGCGCCGGACCAGTAAAAGTCTGTCCAGACGATGCGCCCGTTGCTGCGACGCTCCACCTCGTCTGCCCACCACTTCTGCACTTCGCTCATCAGGAATGGAGGGGGAGAAAGTGGCGAACTGAATTTCAGCTCGAAAACCTCGTCGGATACCGCCTCAAGGGTCGGAGCCGGAGTGGGCGTAGGAATCCGGGTGGGTTCCTCTTCGCTTTCTGTCATGGCCTCGGTGGGTTCCGGGTCCTCGGATTCAGCCATAGCAGTTGGCTCTTCGGCCATGGCCGTTGGTTCCTCGGCCATCGCAGTTGGCTCTGGAGCAGTGGTGGCCTCGGGTTCATCCGACCCGCAAGCCACGGCAAACATGCAAATCAGCACCAAAATTGACGCAAAAGAAATGAACTGGAGCATTCTCGAATTCAGCATAGGAAACATCCCGCAAATGAAATTGGATCCGGCCCCGCGCTTTGGGCAAGGTGCACGTCGAAATTCGTAAGAATTTTGATTGATTCGACGCCTGATGCAGGGCTTAGTGTTAGTGGTGATACTAAGTTGCCGACATTGATATTGTCAACGGTTAGATATAGTAGCTTTTAATATGCGAAATCCGTCACACGCTCGAGCGCTTTGTCGAATGGTCTATAATTCAGGAACGATGCTGGTCAGGGATATTGGCGAATTCGGGGTAATCACACGGCTCAATGCCCTTGTGGTCCAGAGGGGCGCAGGGAATCAGGCCGTGCGGGATTTTCCGCTCCTTGTTGATACCGGGGACGACACGGCTGTGTGGCAGACGGGCAATGGATGCGAACTGTTCACCACAGACACGGTGGTAGAGGGCATTCACTTCACCCGCGAGACCACGCCGTGGCGCGACCTGGGCTGGAAGGCGGTTGCAGCGAACATCAGTGACATTGCGTCAATGGGCGGTCTGCCCACTTATGCCTTGATCACGCTGGGTCTGCCACCTGATTCCGAGGTCGCGGATATAGAAGAAATGTACAGGGGCATGCTTGAAATCGGCGACGAGTACGGAATGGCCATCGTGGGGGGCGATATCGTAGGCTCGCCGGTGTTTTTCGTTACAACCGCCCTTACGGGGGTTGCCAGCGGCGACCCGCTGTTGCGCTCCAACGCGCGCCCCGGGGACCTGGTTGCGGTCGGCGGGTATGTCGGCAGCTCGGGCGGCGGCCTCAAGCTGATGCTCGAAACTCCCGGAGCCACCGGAGAGGCTGCAGACTATCTCCGGCATGCACACCGACGGCCCAGACCCGCTGTGGACCAAGGCCGGACGCTGTCGGAGGCGGGGATTGCCGCGGCGATGGATGTTAGCGACGGCCTGGCCGACGACTTGAGCAAGCTCTGCTCAGCGTCGGGCATGACGGCCAGAATCCAATCTCGCGACGTGCCCGTCCATCCGTTGTTGCGCGAGGCCTTTCCGGACGACTTCATCGATCTGGCGCTGGGAGGTGGAGAGGACTACGTTCTCCTGTTCACCGGGCCCGCGTCGATCGTTGAGCCGCTGATTCCCCGGCTTGGCGAGGGAAGTGCGGTCATCGGCTCCGTTGAACTATTAGGGGAAGGATCGAAGGCGGGAAGCGTGGTTCTTGTGAGTGATTCCGGGGACGAGATTCCTCTGTCCAGCAGAGGATGGGATCACCTCCAGGCCGCCTCATCCGGGTAGTCCAGGATATCGTTGACTGAAGACAATATGCAGGATCAATCTCTCCGTTCTCTGGAATTGCACTCGGGCAGCGCCGAGGAAACCCAGCGACTGGGCTTCGCTGTCGGTGAACGGGCCCGCGCTGGCGATGTGTACCTGCTCAGCGGGCCGCTGGGGGCAGGCAAGACATGCTTCACCCAGGGCCTGGCACGCGGCCTGGGGGTTGAGGGATACGTCAGAAGCCCGACCTTCGTACTGATGACACGCCATGCCGGACGGCTGACGCTGCACCACATCGACCTGTATCGCATCGGCAGCCCCGAGGAGGCTTGGGACCTGGGACTGGACGAGCAGCTCTTCGGCGCCGGTGTCTGCGTGATAGAGTGGGCGGAACGAGCCGAGGACCTGCTGCCCGAGGATGCGCTGTGGCTAGAGTTCAACTACGGCGACAGCGAAAGTGGGCGCGAGATTACCATCGATTGCCAATCGGCTAGATACGATGAATTGCTGACTCATTTGAATTCGCTCCTGCCCTCAATATCTGTTGGAACGGATTGATCCGAAAATGTTGCTGGCCATAGACACATCCACTAGACATGCCTCCGTGGCGCTGTTCGATGGCACCCACGTGGTTGCAGGCCGTTCCTGGTGGTCGGTCGTCAACCACTCGTCCGAGCTGATGCCCGCCGTTGTCCAGGTCTTGCAGAGCCGAGACGTAAGGCCCCGCGATCTCGATGCCGTCGCCGTCGCTCTTGGGCCGGGTGGTTTCAGCGCATTGCGGACGGGCCTGAGCGCGGCCAAGGGGATGGCGATGGCCTCCCGTATTCCGATAATCGGCGTGGGCAGCCTGGACCTTGAGGCCCATCCCTTTCGAGCTGCCGGCACTGTCGTCTGTGCGCTCCTGGAAGCGGGAAGAGGGGAAGCAGCGTCGGCCCTGGTATCTCATGCCCCGGAACCCAACCGCCTGCGAGAGGACAGGATTTCGGGCCCTGACGACCTCTTGAGCGAGATCGAAGCGCTACGGTTGGAGTCGCTCCTGTTCTGCGGCGAGGGACTGACGCCCTGGACGGAGACGGTCAGGGAGAGATTGGGGCGCCGAGCCATACTCTGCCAGGCTCCTGCGTCCGCCAGGGCCGAATCCCTGGCCGCGCTGGCCTGGGCCAGATTGGAGGCGGGGGATACTGACGACCTGGATCTCCTGCAACCCACTTATCTGCGGATGCCCAGTATCGGGACGCCAAAACGCCGGGATCGAAAACGCCAGGCGTCCGGAGCCAGGGCGACGAACTGAGGCAAGGCTGGACGTGCGGCCGTCTCCTTTGAGTTTTTGCAACAGGACGAACTTTGTCGGTTAGACGGGTTTCCCTGCCATTGAGGCGCCATGAATGACGGCGCCGCGCTGCTCCTGGGATGTGGTTACCTGGGCCAGTCGGTGGCGCGTCGACTGGGGCAGGACCGGGCGTTCCGGCAAGTTATCGCCACCGACCGCGACCCGCTGGCCGCGGCGGCCGCTGCGGAAATCTGCGGGACGAAAGCCGAAGCCGTTCAACTGGACTGCCACGATGAAGGTTCTCTGTCTCGAGCACTCGAGGACGTGAACCTGGTCATAAGCACTGTCAGGCTCACACTGCCGGAGACGATCGCCCTGATGCGAAGCGTTCTTGAGGCCGGTGTGTCCTATGCGGATGCCTGCGCTGACGGGGAAACCCTGCAGGCCATTTTCGACTCGGACTATCTTGATGCATTGGCGGGATACAGGGCCGTGGGGGCCGTCCCGGGACTTGGCGCTTCGCCCGGACTGACCAATGCCCTGACCTCATATCTCGGACAGAGACTTGATCGGGTGGACGAGGCAAGATTCTTCCTGTTGGACGACGTGAGGCTACGCAGCAAGCGCCAGTGGCGGGAGAGGCTGGCGGACTTCGGTTCGGCGGCGCTGGTTTGGCAGGACAGCCAGTGGCGGCAGCTTGATCCAATGTCGGACAGTGAGGCGGCCCATTTCCCCCCTCCACTGGGAGAGGTGCCGTGCATCACCACGGGCTTGGGGCCAGTTACGCTGCCGGCGAGCTTTGGTTCTCTTTCCCACGCGTCGAGCCATCGAGGTTTCAAGGACGTCAATGTATTGGAGACCATAAGAACCCTCGTGGCCTGTGGGATGGCCGGGCAGGAGCCGGTTGAAACTCTCATCGGCGGGATCAGCCCGGCCGAGTTCGCATCGATACTCTTTTCTCAACCGAGAAATGAGTGGGCAGCCGGCTATGGGTCCGGGTCAATGCTCTGGACCGACGAGCCCCCGGGGCCGCAGGTGAGGCAGGCCCAGGTGGCTGGCATGCTTCGAGGGAAAAAGACCCGGTTTACCATGACCTACCGTTTTCCAGAGGAGCGGGATATCGAAAGTGTCGCTGCGACTCTGGCCATTGGTGCGCGGATGCTGCTCACTCGCGAAATTCACGCTCCGGGCCTTCACGCACCGGAGGCATTGGATCCCGCACCATTTCTCTGGGACATGGAACGGCGGGGCGTGGAGATCCAACTGGCCAAGACCATCGAGGACTGAGGTGCGTTCGAGAACCGTAAACTATACGCTTAAGTCCCTGCACCGGTACGCGCCGCGGATTGAGGTTTGACCTATGATCAGAATCGCGCTGGCGGTGGTTGCGCTGGCCCTGTATTTCGTACCATCCTTTATAGCGGTCAACAAGAACAAGCGAAACAAGAATGCGATTTTCGCCTTGAATCTGCTGTTGGGGTGGACGTTCGTTGGCTGGGTTGTCGCCCTGGTCTGGAGCCTGATGAAGGAAGAGACTGATTCCGACGGCAGTTGACCGATGGAAATTCTTGGATTTCAAGGAACGTAGAGGAATTACGAGAAATGGAACAAACCTTGGTACTGGTAAAGCCGGACGGCGTGCAAAGGGGCCTTATCGGGGAAATCATAGGCCGCCTGGAAAAGAGGGGACTCAAACTGGTTGGCATGAAGCTGCTGCAGGTGGATGAGGCCCTGGCCCATCGCCACTATGGGGAACACGTGGACCGTCCCTTTTTCCCCGGCCTGGTGAGCTTCATCACTTCCGGGCCCGTGGTTGCAATGGCCTGGGAGGCCAACAATGCTGTGGAAATAGTGCGCAACACTATGGGCCCTACCAACCCGGCCGGTGCGCCTCCGGGCACCATACGGGGAGATCTGGGAGTGGACATTGGCCGGAACCTTATACACGGCTCTGACAGTCCTGAGTCAGCCCAGCGCGAACTGGGTCTTTTCTTCCAGCCGGGCGAGATACTTTCCTACGGACGCAGCAACGACAACTGGATCGTCGAATAAACACGATGTAGCAGTGAAGGCAACCCCCTCTCCACGGCGCAGAGAGGGGGCCAAGAATCGCGGGGAGACCGTGCGAATCACGGAATATTCATCCGGCTACAGCACCCGCACCACCTGGGGAGCGCGGCCCCACAGACGCTCGAGGTCGTAGAACTCCCGCTCCTCTGGAGAAAAGATGTGTACGATCACATCGCTGAAGTCCAGCAGGACCCATCCTGACGCCGGCGTACCTTCCCTTCGGTGTCTCGGAACTCCGGCACCCTTCAGAGACTGGGACAAGTCCTCTTCCAGCGCTTCAATCTGGCGCGACGATTCAGCCGACATAATTACGAAGTAGTCTGCGAAGGGAGCCAGCCCTCGCAGGTCAAGCAGAACGATGTCCTCTGCCAGCCGGTCCGCTGCCTCGTCGACGATGAACTGCGCCACTTCCAAGGGTTCCAGATGCAGTACCTCCATGTTTCGTGCAGCCAGGCGCCCAGGCCCTGACGCGTCGTGTTGTGAGTATCGGCGAGTATAGAGCGGCGCCCCTGACCGGTCAATTGCATCGGATAGCAGCGAGGGCATTTTATTTGTAGCCAACTGGCTTGCCATGAGCCTGTCGATGGGCCGTCCGGTCGTGGTCCGACAAGCTCACCAGGATCGGGCTATATGGCTTGACTGGGAAAATTGAGTCCCCCTGGGTTTGCCGTGAGGTGTCTTCCTTTCCACCCGTGTCCCTACCCGTGCCGGACGAGGCGCCGTGTCTGACAGGTCCGCATCCCTCGTATATCATCATGAGCAGGCCCAAGTGCCCTATGATTTGGAGTTCCAAATGAGCCTGATTCGATTCTTTTCCCAGTGCATAACCGCTGGAGCCGTTGCGTTAGCCATCCTGTTGCTGCTCGCGTGTGGGTCGGACCCGGAGCCGACTCCGACTCCAGCCCCTACGGAGACTCCCGTTCCTACGCCGACGCCCACTGTTGTCCCGACTTCGACCCCGCGGCCAACGGCTACGCCTACTGCGACGCCAGAGCCAGCCCCGGCCCGCAAATCGTTCATCCCCGAGGGAGCAACTGTCATCATCGACGCCTGGCCCTCGGACATTTTCGATTCCTCATTCGTGGAATCGGCGTTGGACCTGCTGCTCGACGAGGAAGGAACCGTGTCCGGCCTTTTCGATGAATTCCAGGCCGACACAGGAATCGACCCTCGCTCCCTGGAGTACCTGGAAGCGTACGTGGATATCGGAGATGTCGTTGAGCTGGCCGTCGGCGAGGCCGAGAATCCTGAACCCGGCTTGCCGGAATTGGGCATCGCCGTGCAGGGCGACATTGACACGGACGGCCTGGCTGCCCGGCTATTGAATGCGAACGACGGAGATCCCGGTTACGAAGAAACCAGCTATCGCGACTACAGCCTGTACGTGGGTGCCCGGAGAGACCCGGACAGTCTCGTTTTCTCGATTGTGGAGGAGGACACCCTTCTATTCGGCACTGAGAAAGGCGTCAAATCCATGCTGGACGTGGCGTCGGGGGTTATACCGCAGATTTCAGGCGGCCATGTGCGCGCGCTGGAAAGCCTTGGGAATAGGGATCTCGGCCTCATACTGGCGATACCAGAGGGACTACTTGATGCTGCAGCGGAGGGTGAAGATGGTAGCGGCAATCCCATGGCCCTCCTGGGACTGGGCGGATTGACGCCGGAGGTCACGGTCATGTCGCTGAGGTTTGTCGGCGACTCAATGCAGGTGCATACCGTGGAAATTTATGAGGATGACTCAATTGCCGCTTCAGCGAAGGAGTACAACGAGGGCACAATCGCGATGGTGGGTTCACTGTTCGGGTCCGCGGAGATACAGGAGATGACAAGGGAAACCGAAATCGAACAGGAAGCAAACAGGGTATCCTACAGGCTCAGCGTCGACGAATCGGACATGGTTGCTATCCTGGATTTCATCACCTCATTCATGGCGCTGGGAGAGATCCAACCGCCCAACTGACGGGCACTGTATTTACGATCTCGTTGCAGGGTTTCGGCCTGGGCTCCCAGTCTTGAACATGGACTGGGAGCTTTCCAAGCTGCGTTTATCTGCCCCCGTATATTTCCAGACTGGGGCAGCGCCGTTAGTGGAAGTCCTGTCCAACCATCAGGCAATTGATCAAAAGACCGATTTATCATCAATTTAAGAAATGGTTGAAGCCCACATTTCTTGAGAAATAGACTGGGGCGGATTCCGGTAGGTCTTGTATCGAAGGATAATTGTGATATATTACACAAATCAAGTCGCACCCCGGCTGAGCCAGTGTCCGCCGGCCAGCCTGCCTTCACTTCCTGCGGCTGTACATTCCAATTAACGCCCCGTTACTCCTTGTAGGGATCGAAGACGCATGGATCCGCTGAAAGAATTGGCCCAGAAAGGGCTGTACTCCCCTGAACAGGAACACGATGCTTGTGGTGTCGGGGTGGTCGCGGACATCAAGGGGCGTAAGTCGCACCAGATTGTTGAGGAAGGCCTACAGGTTCTCATCAACTTGGGACACCGGGGTGCTGCCGGCAGCGACCCGGAAACAGGCGACGGCGCCGGGGTCCTGATCCAGATGCCGCATGGGTTCTTCCGTCTGGAAAGCCAGCGGCTCGGATTCCAACTCCCGCCGGATGGTGAATACGGCGTGGGCATGGTCTTCCTCCCGCCGGAGCCCGCTGCCTTCGAGAAGGCTCGCGAACTGGTCTCCCGGACGGTCAGCGACGAAGGACTCGAGGTCCTGGCTTGGCGCGATGTCCCGCTGGACCACAGCAAGCTGGGACGAGATTCCCGTCGACGCTGCCCCCGCATCTGCCAGGTCTTCGTTGGCCCCGGGCAGAGCGGTCTGGACCCCGCCCAACTGGAGCGCAAGCTCTACGTCGTGCGAAAGGTCATTGAGCACTCGATGAGTGATAGTGGTCTCTCAGAGGAAGACGCTGACTATTTTTACGTTTGCAGTTTCTCCTGCAATACCATCGTATACAAGGGCCTGCTCCTGGCCCACCAGATTCCCGAGTTTTACTTGGACCTGCAGCAGGAGGAGCTGGTCAGTGCCTTCGCGCTGGTCCACTCTCGCTTCAGCACCAACACGCTGGGGCACTGGCGCCTGGCCCACCCTTACCGCTACCTGGCCCACAACGGTGAGATAAACACCCTCCGCGGCAACCTCAACTGGATGCGTGCCCGCGAGGCGATGTTCCAGTCTCCGCTGTTCGGCGACGATATGGCCAAGGTCCCGCCCGTTATGAGCGCGGGCGATAGTGACACGGCCAGTTTTGACAATGCCCTTGAGCTGCTCCTGATGACCGGGCGCGAACTGGACCACGCCATGCTCATGATGATCCCAGAGGCGTGGAACCAGCATGAAACCATGGCGCAGGAGAAGAAGGATTTCTACGAATATCACTCCGCGCTGATGGAACCGTGGGACGGGCCGGCAATGATAGTCTCCTCAGACGGGAGGAACATCTGCGCGTTGCTGGACCGCAACGGTCTACGTCCGTTCAGGTATCTGGTCACCACCGGCGACAAGCTGGTGATGGCCTCGGAAACGGGAGTGCTCGACGTGCCGCCCGCGGACGTGAAGTTAAAGGGGCGTCTGCAGCCCGGCCGGATGTTTCTGGTCAGCCTGGAACAGGGACGGATCATAGGCGACGAGGAACTGAAGCACGGACTGGCGAATCGACAGCCCTACCAGCAGTGGCTGCAGGAAAACAAGGTGGCTTTGTCTGACCTGCCCCTTGGCCAACCGCACCCTGCCATCCCGGACGATGAATTGGTCCACCTGCAGCGTGCTTTCGGGTACAGCGTCGAAGAGTTGCGAATGTTGACCGCGCCCATGGCGGAGTCCGGCTATGAGGCCGTGGGGTCCATGGGAAACGACGCTCCGCTGGCAGTGCTCTCAGACCAGAATCAGTTGCTGTTCAACTACTTCAAGCAGCTGTTCGCCCAGGTAACCAATCCTCCCCTGGATGCCATACGGGAGGAACTGGTGACCTCCCTGGAAGCGTTCATCGGCAGTGAGCAGAACCTGTTCGAGGAGACCCCCCTGCATTGTCGGCAGCTGAAGCTGCGTTCTCCGATAATCGATAACGAAGACATGGCTCGGATCAAGGAGCTTGACCTCCCAGGCCTGCGCACCACCGTTCTGGAGGCGCTCTTTGACCCCAAGGAAGGTCTTAAGGTCGGGATCGATGCCCTCAGAGCTGAGGCTACCCGTGCCATAGACGACGGCTCTTCGATAATTGTTCTTTCCGACCGGGGTGTTGGCCCCGGGAAGGCTCCGATACCCAGCCTGCTGGCTACCAGCGCTGTCCACCACCATCTCATCCGCGAGGGAACGAGAACGCGGGTGGGCCTGGCCATTGAGACCGGGGAAGCACGCGAAGTGCACCACTTCGCGCTCTTGGTCGGCTATGGCGCAGGAGCTATCAACCCTTACCTGGCCCTGGAATCCGTGCAGGGGATGAGCGAATCTGGCTTCCTGAACGGCCACGGTCCGGAATACGCCCGCAAGAATTTCATCAAGGCCAATGAGAAGGGTGTTCTCAAGGTCATGTCGAAAATGGGTATTTCCACGGTACAGAGCTACCGTGGCGCTCAGATATTCGAAGCTGTGGGCCTTGACCAGTCCGTTGTAGACGAATATTTCACCTGGACACCTTCCCGGGTGGGCGGCATTGGACTCGAAGCCATTGAACACGAGGCCGTGCAGCGTCACGCCGATGCCTATGGCACCGTCGAAGTGCCAGCGAACCAGCCTCTGCCCCTCGGCGGTTTCTACCAATGGAGGCGCGGCGGCGAACACCACCAGTGGAACCCGGATTCCATCGGGATTCTTCAGCACGCTGCGCGGTCCAACGACCGGAATGTCTACAGCAAGTTCGCCCGGCTGGTCAATGACCAGAGCCGGCGAATTGCCACGCTGCGTGGTCTGCTGGATTTCCAGGGCAACCGCGCACCCGTACCCATCGACGAGGTTGAGCCTGCCTCTGAGATCGTTAAACGATTCGCCACCGGCGCAGCGTCGCTGGGGTCCATCAGCCGCGAGGCGCACGAGACCATGGCCATTGCTATGAACCGCATCAATGCCCGGAGCAACACGGGTGAGGGCGGCGAGGACTTCCGGCGGTATGTGGTGGACGAGAATGGAGACAACCGCAGCAGCGCCATCAAGCAGGTTGCCTCGGGGCGGTTCGGGGTAACGGCCAACTACCTGATCAACTCAACGGACCTGCAGATCAAGATGGCCCAGGGATCGAAGCCCGGAGAGGGTGGGCAACTGCCGGGCCACAAGGTAGATGAGTACATCGGCTGGGTGCGCCGCACCACTCCTGGAGTGGAGCTGATCTCGCCTCCGCCGCATCACGACATCTACTCCATTGAAGACTTGGCGCAGTTGATCCACGACCTGAAGAACATCAATCCGGATGCCAGGATTCACGTCAAGCTGGTGGCCGAGGTTGGCGTCGGCACTGTGGCGGCCGGTGTGGCCAAGGGGCACGGTGATGTGGTCCTGATCAGTGGCCACGACGGCGGCACCGGTGCATCTCCGGAGTCGTCCATCAAGCACGCCGGTCTGCCGTGGGAGTTGGGCATTGCCGAGACCCAGCAGGTGCTGGTTGCCAACGGACTGCGCAGCCGCATAGTGGTGCAGACCGACGGACAGCTGAAGACCGGCAGGGATGCAGTCATCGCAGCTCTGTTGGGCGCCGAAGAATTTGGCTTTGCAACCGCGGCGCTGGTGGTCAGTGGTTGCATAATGCTCCGCAAGTGCCACCTCAATACATGCTCGGTGGGAATAGCCACCCAGGACCCGGAGTTGCGATCGAGGTTCGCGGGTAGGCCGGAGCACTTGGTCAACTACTTCATGTTCATAGCCGAGGAAATGCGGGAGATCATGGCGGAACTGGGATTCCGCACTGTCGCCGAAATGGTCGGCAGGGCTGACGCTCTGGACTCCCGTGCGGCAATTGAACACTGGAAGGCGCAGGGAATCGACCTTTCCCGGTTGCTGCATTTCCAGGATGCAATTTCGCCTGATGATACCCTCTACTGCTCAGAGGAACAGGATCACGGGCTGGTGAGGGCGCTGGACCACGAGCTGATCGCCATGTGCGAGCCTGCCCTTTCACGAAAGGTTCCCATGGAGCTTGATCTCCCCATCAGCAACTCCAACCGGACGGTTGGCGCTATGCTCAGTGGCCGCATTGCCAAGGCCTACGGCGAAGACGGGCTACCGCCTGACACCATCCGCATAAACTTCACCGGGTCCGCAGGCCAGAGCTTTGGAGCATTCCTGGCACCCGGGGTCAGCCTCCACCTGGAAGGGGACACCAACGACTACATGGGTAAGGGGATGTCGGGCGGCATGATTGTCGTCAAGCCTCACCCCGAATCCACTTATATCCCCGAGGAGAACATAATCATCGGGAATGTGGCCATGTATGGAGCCACTCGGGGGCATGCGTTTATCAACGGAATCGCCGGGGAGCGGTTCTGTGTCCGCAATAGCGGGGTGCGTGCCGTTGTCGAGGCGGTCGGCGATCATGGCTGCGAGTACATGACGGGGGGAGTGGTTGTCGTGCTCGGATCCACGGGCCGAAATTTCGGTGCCGGGATGAGCGGGGGTATTGCCTTCGTGTATGATCCGGACGGAGACTTTCACATCCGATTCAACGATGGTTTGGCGGACCTGGAACAGGTTTCCAACCGCGACGACATCATCACTCTGAAAGAGCTCATCGAACAGCATTTCAATCATACCGGCAGCGGCCCTGCCGAACGAATATT
The DNA here is from genome assembly GCA_965207865.1 of Dehalococcoidia bacterium. GTDB lineage: Bacteria > Chloroflexota > Dehalococcoidia > Lucifugimonadales > UBA3495 > VXOI01. The sequence goes on along the minus strand of CBDBNP010000006.1, from coordinate 135,582 downwards.
GGCAGACTGGAATTCTGCCCTTCCCAAGTTCAAGAAAATAATGCCTCGTGATTTCCGCCGGGTATTGGAGGAGCGCAGAATGCGCGGCCTGGAGGACCGAGAGCTGGAAGCAGTAGCCCATGGGTAAGCCCACCGGATTTATCGAGACCGGCCGACAACCCCCTGAGCGACGGCCGGTAAGAGAGCGCGTTCGCAACTATCAGGAGATCTATACGCGGTGGTCAGAGGCCACTGCCCGACAGCAGGGCGGGCGCTGCATGGACTGCGCCGTGCCTTTCTGTCATACAGGATGCCCGCTGGGGAACGTGATCCCGGAGTTCAACCATTTCGTCTACATGGGCGATTGGGAGAACGCTCTTCGCACCCTGCTGTCCACCAACAATTTTCCTGAATTTACCGGCCGCATCTGCCCTGCTCCCTGCGAGGCGAGTTGCGTGCTCAGCATCAACGCCGACCCGGTTACCATCGAGTACGTCGAGAAGGAAATTGCGGAACGCGGATACGAGCAGGGTTGGATCCGCCCGGAACCTCCCGCCATACGCACGGGCAAGAAGGTTGCAGTGGTGGGGTCGGGCCCGGCGGGGCTGGCGACCGCACAGCAGTTGAATCGTGCCGGCCACTGGGTCACTGTGTTCGAACGAGCCGATTACGTCGGCGGTCTCCTCGCACTGGGCATTCCTGACTTCAAACTGGATAAGGGAGTGTTGCAGCGCAGGCTGGACATAATGGCCGAGGAGGGCATCACTTTCGAGACCGGTGTAGATGTTGGTGTCGACCTGCCTGCGGACCAGTTGATGCAGGACTTCGATGCGATCTGCCTGGCTTGTGGGTCCACCGTTCCCCGAGACCTGGAAGTGCCGGGCCGCGATCTGGACGGAGTCCATTTCGCCATGGAATACCTGACACAGCAGAACCGGCTGAACTCAGGCGAGGACTTGAACGGGGTAGCTCGCCTTTCAGCGGAAGGCAAGCGCGTGGTAATACTGGGCGGCGGCGACACCGGCGCCGACTGCCTCGGCACCGCCCATCGTCAGGGTGCCGAGCTGGTCAACCAGTACGAGCTTCTGGCAGAGCCTCCGGTGCAACGAAATAGTGACAACCCCTGGCCTCAGTGGCCCATGATTCTCAGGACTTCTGCCGCCCACGAGGAGGGCGGAGTTCGGGATTACGGCATACTGACCAAGTCATTCTCGGGCAGCGATGGCAAAGTGGAGAAGCTGCACGCTGTCAGGGTGGAATGGAGCCAGCCTCCCAACGGTGGCCGGCCTTCAATGAACGAGGTGCCGGGTAGCGAGTTCGAGGTCGAGACGGAACTGGTCCTGTTGGCCATGGGGTTCCTGCACCCGCAGCACAAAGGGCTCGTAGACCAACTGGGCGTGGAGCTCGATGGGCGGGGCAATGTAAGTATCGGACCGGACCGCATGTCCACTGTCCCTGGGGTGTTCGCCGCGGGAGATACCGCTCGTGGGCAGTCCCTGGTGGTGTGGGCCATCGCTGAAGGCCGGGAAACCGCCCGCGCCATGGACCAGTACCTGATGGGAGAAACCAAACTTCCCCACTCACTGCCTGACACTGTTTAGCGAATAATCGGGCCTTCTATGGTGGCAAAGATTGAGGGGCGCCCATACGGGTGCCCCTGTTGCTTGTTTCCAAATGCTGGCGATTTCCTGAAGTTGGGTCGTCACAGCCGCATTCCGACGACCTGCTCAGGTCTGGACCGCCCGATGTTCTCCAGGTATTCCTGCATGCTCAGCACCTGCACCGCGTTGGTCGTGCCGGACACTCCGGTGAGGAATCCGTGGACTATCGTAACCACGTCCTGATCGGTCACTGCCCCCAGGTCCAGAGCCGATTGCAGCACCTGGTACACCAGCTCGGCGACGTCCGGCTGGACAGGGATGACTCCCGTCGGTTGTATCCCCCAACCCAGGCACAGCTTGCGAAGCACGGTTGGGTCATGGGAGAAGGCGAGGATGTCATTGGCGGGACGGAACCTGGCAAGCTCCAGGGCAGCTCGGCCCGTGCTGGTCAGCACGATGGGTTTGGAGTCCAGGGTTCGAACCAGCCCGGCCGCCGCCGCCGTGATCGCCTGGGTGCGGTCCCGGGTATCCATGTTCTTGAAATACGGATACAGATCCTCGGATTCAGCCTCGTTGATTGTCGAGACCGCAACGCGCAGGGCCTCCACGGGATACTGTCCCATGGCAGTCTCGTCGGAAAGCAGTATGGCGTCGGTGCCCTCGAGCACCGCGTTGCTGACATCGGAGATCTCGGCCCGGGTGGGTGTGGGGGAGATGACCATGCTGCGGAGCATCTGGGTAGCGATGACCACTCCCTTGCCGGCAGCGTTGGCCTTGTCGACAATCAGGCGCTGCACCCTGGGAACCCGTTCCATGGGGATTTCAACCCCCAGGTCCCCCCGGGCCACCATCACTGAATCTACCTCTGGCAGTATGGTCTCCAGGTTTTCGATCCCCTCGCCGCGCTCCAGCTTGGCCATGACCATGGCCTTACTGCCTGCAGCGTTCAGGTATCTACGCGCGAAATGGATGTCCTCTGCGGTCCTGACGAAGGAAACAGCTACCCAATCGACCTGCTGGTCCACGCCGAAGATCAGGTCTCTTCTGTCTTTTTCCGTGAAGACTGGCTGGTCAATGGCCACCCCGGGCAGGTTGACGCCCTTGAACGATGACACGACACCAGAGCTCAGCACGCGACAAAAGGCGCGGTCCGGGCTTGCCTCAGTGACCTCTAGCTGCACAGTGCCGTCGGCGATGAACACGAAGTTGCCGACCTGAAGGCTGCGAATTACACCCGGTTGCGGAAAAGGCAGAACTCCCGGGGTCGAGGATTCTCCGTCGGATGTGATCACCACCTCGTCCCCGAGGTTGAGTTGGCGGGCCTCCGACAACTGCCCGAGGCGGAGTTTGATGCCTCCCAGGTCCTGGAGGATGCCCACCGTCCGATTTTGCTCCCGTGCCAGCCTCCGTATGCGTTCAATTACGGCGGCATGCTGCTCATGGGTGCCGTGGGAAAAGTTCAGCCGGGCGCAGTCCATACCATCGGTTATGAGCCGGCTGAGCGTCTCTTCATCGCTTGATGAAGGACCGATCGTCACGATTATTTTTGTCTTGCGCATGGTTTTCGTCTCTCATGGGAAAATTGCAATGACGTAACGATGCCCGTTCTTCGCAGTGTAATACATAATGTCAACGATTTTACAGTTTGCTGAGACGGGTTCGAGCAGTTTACTGCTTTCGCGCTGTCGGTTCACATGACACTGGAATTTCGGACTGGCGGGACGCGGTTACGGTCTTGGGCCGGGATAGAAGGCCGGATTGACTCGTAATTGTCGCCGGCTGAATCTGTATGGCCAATTTGGCTCTGGTGCCTTTCTCTTAAGTGCTCCGCCCTATCTACTATCTTGGATAAACTGCGGAACGCCCTCACCCTAACACTCTCCCAGAAGGAGAGGGGATTTGGCACACCCCCTCCAGGAACGAGCGCCTGGAAACTGGTTCCGATAATCCGATTACGGGCCCTGTTGCGTGAAGTGAGGACACCGCTCCAGCGAGGAGCGGTGTCCTGATTTTCCGTCGGGCTGCTGCCGCTGGCGCTAGTTGCGGGAGCGGCTCGCATCGAAGGTATCGGTGGCCGCTTTCAGGCCGGCGTACCGGTTGGCCTGGAGCACCTCGATTCGCTCGGCCGCCCACTGGTTGGACGTTTCTATCCCGACCAGAGAGCCCTGGAACTTTGGCATAACGTAGCGGGCCAGGAGCTCGTAGCTGCGATGCAGCTTGTCGCGGGGAGCCCAGTCCTCCACACGAATCATGAATTTCCCGAAGCCACCGCTGATCTCCTGCAGCCGCTCAATGCCAGCGATGGCATCATCGGGCGTGCCGACGATCCACTGGTTGTGCTCCACCATGAAGTCAACGATCTGGTCCCGGGGCACGTCGGGAACGGGGTTGCCCAGTGTGCGTCCGAAGTATTCGGTGACCACGCGGGCGCTGCCCTCGCGGATGTCTTTCATGGCCTGCTTCTTGCTGTCGGCAAGGTGCATTCCCATTACGATGCCCCAGTCCTCGCGGTGCATCGTCTTGCCGTGCTCGGCGGCAGTCTCCTCGGCGATGTCCCACAGCTCCATCAGCGATGTCCGGCGAATAGTATCGCGCGGTACGCTGAGAGACAGCACAGATGCGCCGTGCTTGCCGGCAGTCGTTACCCCAGCGGGCGACTCAACGGAGGCCACCGCCACGGGGACATGCGGATACTGGTAGGGCCGGAGCTGAATCACTGCCTCGTTGAGCTCGAACCAGTCGCTCTTGTAGGTGATGGGGTCAGTCTCGGTCATCAGGCGCATGATGACGCCGAGGGACTCGTCCATCATTGCCCGCTGGTTTTCCGGCCTGATTCCCAGCATCAGTGCATCGGACGCCAGGGCCCCGGGCCCGACGCCGAGGATGACCCGGCCCCGGGTCAGGTGGTCGAGCTGAACGAACCGGTTGGCCACCATATACGGGTGGTGGTAAGGGAGGCTGACAACCCCGGACCCCAGCTTGATGCTGCGAGTGCGCTCTGCTGCCGTGGCCATGAAGACCTCGGGAGATGCTATGGTCTCCCAGCCAGCGCTGTGGTGTTCGCCTATGTAGGCCTCGTCAAATCCCAGGGTATCCAGCCATTGAATCAATTCCAGATCCCGTTCCAAGGCCAGCGTGGGATTCTCTCCCACCCGGTGGAATGGGGCCATGAAAACGCCAAACTTCATTCTGTATGGGACACCCATTGTCTTTCCTCCAGATAGCTGCCATCGGGTAAATCGATTAATTCTGGTCATTCTAACACGACCAAAAGGGGTGGGCCAAAATAGACCGGAGGCTGGAAAACAGAGGTGGTGCCGTCGGCCGCGCCGGATATGGCGGGCGTGATTCAAAAGTGGTATCTTTGTCGCACCAATCGGCAGCACAAATTCTATCTGGAGAGGAAGCGAGATGCCTCAAATCAAGCACATCGCCATTGCTACCAATGACGCTGAAAAGACCGCCAAGTTTTACTCAGAGGTCTTTGGCCTTCGCCAGGTGGCGGCGCTGGAAAGCGAGAACGCCAAGGGATTCATGCTGAGCGACGGCAACGTGAACATGGCCATCCTGGACTTCCAGAACGACGCCGTGGCAGGCGAGCGCGGGAAGGACTGGGAGGGCATTCACCACATCGGCTTCGAGGTGGAGAGCCTTGAGGAAATCGAGGCCCGCCTGGCTGACAACGGCTCTTCCGAAATGACCTCGGTCAACCAGGCGCTGCACGCGGGCAACACCGGTCCCCGCCACCAGAACGTCGAGACCAAGTACGCAGGTCCCAACGGCGAAATGATCGACGTTTCCCAGGTGGGCTGGGTCGGCACTCGCGGTTTCGACTAGGACCCACAGGAAAATACCTGGCAAAATGGAACGCCCGGCCATTTTGGCCGGGCGTTTAGCGTTTCTGCCAAGGAAAGTGAACCTTACATGAACAGGGCGTAGTGGCCCACAATAATTTCCTGTTGCATCTGGTCCCAGGCCACTCGCTTCTCGGTGATCATACGCTCCATGATGCCAGTGTCTCCCAGGAAGTGGTCGTTCCAGAGCGTGTCACCGAACTGCATGGCTTCCAGGTGAAGTGCAAAGCCGTTGAGAATCATTCCATTTTGGTTTTCCGTGTCAATGATCGAGAGGCATACCCCCTCGTCGTCACCCTCGGTACCATCGGAGGGCTCCGCGTATTCGTACACCCGCATCTCGATGCCTTGGGACGCGGGTGCGTGATTCACAAAATAGACGCCGTATTCGATGGTCATGGTGCTGGCGCTACCCATTCTCTCCCACTGGCACTCCGCACCCTCCAGGTAACTATTGAGGTCCGCGACCTCCTTCTGACTCATCAGGCGCGACAGCCAGAATACCGCAGCGGCGATAACCAGAATGGCGGCAATAACCGCCAGGACAATTCCTAGAATCAGCATTTCGTCTCCCCACCCTTCCTGGGGGCCCGGCCATTAGACCGGGCCCTGGCGTTGTGGTCTATGCTGGTCGAAAGGCCAGCGAGGGACGTTCCTGGTCAAGGTCCTCGAGGTCCAGCGCCAACTCCATTCCAGTCCTGATGGACTGCGGGTTTGAGCCATCCACCCCGGTGATGCGGGCGCTGATGCGAGGCCCTTCCTCTAGGGCAACAATGCCGGAGCAGTACGGGTTGTTGCGCCCGTAGCCCTTCTGTCCCCAGTAATCGGGCACTACCGAGATGCAGGTGAACGTGCTGAGCGTAGCCCTGCCGCTGAAGGCATGCCACGATATGTCGAAGCTGCGGCAGGCGGGACACATTGGCCTGGCTTCCGGGGAGATATGGCCACAGACGTTGCAGCGAATGCCCGTCAGCTGTCCGTCTTCCCGAAGCCGCTTGTAGTAGTTGGCGGCATTGAATTCGCTGGCCATTGCCTCACTCCATTCGCAGCACGTTGACTACGCAGGTGCCGCCGGTGCCGCCAACGTTGTGTGTCAGTCCCACTTCCACCTTCGACTTCTTGGCCTGACGCTCGCCGGCCTCTCCGCGCAACTGGTGGTAGATCTCCACGACCTGGCCGACTCCGGATGCCCCTACGGGATGCCCCTTGGACTTGAGGCCGCCGGAGGTGTTGATCGGGCGATCTCCGTCCAGGGCGGTGCGCCCTTCGTCAACGGCCCGGGGTCCCTCGCCGGGAGTGAAGAATCCCAGGTCCTCGCTGGCCACGATTTCGGCGATGGTGAAACAGTCGTGGACCTCGGCGACGTCCACGTCGTCAGCGATGATGCCTGCCATCTCGTAGGCCTGGCGGGACGCCTCCTTGGCCGCAGACAGGGAGGTGAGTTCGTCGGCGTCGTGCAGCGGCTTGCCCGATGCCTGCCCGAACCCGGCCAGGGATACGGGGCGGTCGGTGAAGTTGTGTGCGATTTCAGCAGAAACCAGGAGAACGCAGGAGGCGCCATCGGTGATGGGGGCGCAGTCGTAGAGCCTCAGAGGCCAGGCGATCCACGGGTTGGCGGACTGGTCGTTGAGGAAGTCCATCTCGTCCCGGTATTCGGGAACGGGCTGCCCGCGCTGCTCGGCGCGTGCCTGGCGACGTTCCATCATGTCCTTGATTGTGACGCTGAACTGGGCCTTGGGATTGAGGGCGCCGTTGTTATGGTTCTTGATGCCAACCTTGAGCAGGTGATCGAGGTTGGTCTCGTAGCGGTCCATGTGCGCCTTGGCGATGGCCCCGAAAATGCCCGGGAAGGTGAGGCCGGCCGGCACCTCGTATAGCCCATCGGCGGCGGAGGCCAGGACGTCGGTCACGCCCTCGGTGGGCAGGTTGGTCATCTTTTCCATGCCGCCAACCAGGACGATGTCGTACATGCCGCTGGCGATAGCCATGACACCCTCGCGCAGGGCGCTGCCGCTGCTGGCGCAGGCGTTTTCGATGCGGGTGATGGGGATGGGAGTCATGCCAAGCCAGTCGGCGACGATGGGCGCAGTGTGCCCTTGGGTCTCAAACAGGTCCGATGAGTAGTTACCTATGTAGGCGCACTCGATGTCGTCGATGTCGAAGGGCTTGTCCATCGTCTCCATCATGTCCTGGAACGCCTCGACGAACAGGTCGCGGCTGTCCTTGTCCGGGAATGCGCCGAACTGAGACAGCCCGGCCCCTACGATGGCGACCTGCCGTCCCAACTGACGTTTGCGTGTAACCGTTGCCATGGTGCTGCTCCTTACCTGCAAAGATGGCCTGACGTTGATTTTGGCGAAACAAGTTACCCGAATTTGCTATGGACAGAGGCATTATATTCTTGCCGTGATTCTCGGCACAGCAAATCTATTTGCGCTCTCAAAATGTCTGGGCGGGGTTCGGGTATTCCCACACCTTCCAATTTGACATGTTCTGACCTCATTATCTCTGAGACAATTCCCGGAGTTGGTCGAGGGCGCTCAAGTTCGTCACAAGTGTCTAGCCAGAAAGCGATGGCATCCTGAGCGTTTGCCAAGGCCTCCTCGTGAGTATCGCCGTGGGCGGTACAACCGGGCAGTTCCGGAACATCCGCAACAAAAACTTGGTCTCCGGGATCCGAGCTCCAGGAAATAACTACGGCATACTTGTGCATCTCACTCTTCGTCGATGCCATTCATTTCAAAAATACGTCTAACCTGTTTTACCTGATACGACTTGACTTGTCCGCTTTGAGGCTGGACATTGATCGTTTCTCGAATATCGGGTCGGCTGAAAATATGATGGCTCCCGCTTATTCTCTCTTCGAACCCGAGCCGCGCTAGCAGCCTTCGCAATTCGGAAAACCTGATGTTAGCGTCTGATGCGCCGCTGAGGATACGCCCCAAGAGGCGGCCGTCGCGGCGGGGTCGATTGCCACTAGCCATTATCGTAGGACTGTCAACGAAGCGTCAACCGGACTGTAGGCCGCCGGAACCATGGTCGAGATATACCGTATTGCCAACGCTGGATACTTGAATGGTCTGTTGAAAGCGCCCGGCCGGAGTTTCACGCTCCGCCGTGTGTGTGTCAAAACGCCATTCGAGTTCCTGGGGACAGTCCCGCAACGCCTCTGTCAACACCCTGCCTGCCATTGCCTCGCCTCCGACCAGGCCCAGGAGATGAAGGACGGTGGGCGCGATGTCCACGTTGCCAGTGGGTGATTCCACAACCGTAGACTGCCGGAAGGATGGACCCCGGGCGAACATCACGTTCCTTGTTTCGTGAGGGCTCATGGAGCCGTGCTGCCCTTGTCCCGGGCCGAGGCTGGTGGAGTAGGCGTGTCCGGCATAGCCGTTGGCGTTGACCGCCGAGTTCCAGGCGAACGACATGGCGAGGGCGGGCGCTCGCGGGCCGTCCAGCCCCGCCAGGCTGGCGGGCAAGGTGCCCTCGATTTCGCCGGCGGCGCCGGACGCCAGCAGTGGGCCGCACCAGGGTTGGCGCATCAGCCATTCCGCCAGTCTCTCCGAGGTGCCGTGGATATCGTCTGTCGCGTAGTACAGGGCCGCCCCGCCGTTGGGGGCCACGGTTACGCCGCCTGTCTCTCCGCCAGGTTGAAAACCGGCCCTGCGCAATTCAGCTTCGACGTCGATGACCTCCGTGATTGTCGAATAACCGTGGTCTGAAACAACAATCATGTCGGTGTCGCCGGTTCCGCCCTGGCGGTCCAGCCAGTCCAAAAGCCGTCCGAACTCCCGGTCGGCCTCGGCAATAGCCCCAACAGCTTCCGCCGATCCCACGCCGTGAGCGTGCTGCGACACATCCGGCTCCGATAGCCACATCATGGCCACGGCCGGCTGGCGCTCCTGCAAGACATACCGGGTGACCACGTCAACAACCCGGGCCATTTTCGGAGCTGACGGTCCCCTGCGGTCGGGCCAATCTCCGAATCGCTCGACGATTTGCCGGTGCAGGCCTCTCGGTAGCGTAAAGTCGGGGTGGATGGTCGCGCCGCCTTCCGCCTCAGCGTTGGGGTTCTGAAGGTATGCGTTTCCCGAGGTGCCCGCACCGACGGCGACGTATTCCAGACCATGCCGGTGCAGAATGTCGCCCAGGGTGGGCTGCAGCAACACCGGGTGCCGGGCGGCGACTTCAGTCAGCGAGGGTTCCAGCGCGCCAAACGCCCGGTGCGGGTCAAACTCGGGAATCATCAAGGTGTTGGCGGTCAGGCCGTGGGAGCCCGGCAGGTGTCCGGTGACCAGGCTGGCTACATTGGCTCGGGTCACGGTGGGAAAGACGGCGTGATGGTTTGCGCAGGTCAGTCCCTCCGAAGCGAAACGCGACAGGTTCGGCATCAATTCGGGAGTCACCTGAGCCGGTTGCAGCCCGTCGAAGACAACGATGATTAAGGCAGTCATGGCTGTTACTTCACTGACATAATTGCGGCGTGGCACATATCGGCGCCCTGAAGCACCTCGGGGATTTCTGCTGTCTCCCAGGTGGTGTGGAACGACCGGACGCCTATGCCGACCGGCAGCGCGGTGATTCCCCGCTGGATGAACACGTTGGCGTCCGACCCTCCGCCGGAGGCCTCCATCACCGGGGAAAGGCCGAGGGTGTCGAGTGCGGTGCCGATGGTGGATACCGCAGGGCTATCAGGACCAATGCGGTAGGCCTGGTAGGTGTTTCGGATGTCCAGTGAAACGGTCGCGTCCGGGTAGCGGGCCGCCGTTTCCTCGAACACCTTGCGGAACTGCCCCTCCAGCCAGGCCAGTTTTTCGTTACTGCGGCTGCGGAACTCGCCGTCCAGGGCGGCCCGCTCCGGGACGATGTTGCGCTTGAGGCCGCCCTCCATCCAGCCGATGTTGGCGGTGGTCTCGGGGTCTATGCGGCCCAGGGGCAGGCGGGTGAGAATGTCGGCGGTTACCAGCAGCGCCGACAGCCCGTTCTCAGGCTCCAACCCGGCGTGAGCGGCCCGGCCGACAATCTCCGCGGTCACCACGTTCTGGGACGGGGCCGAGACGGTGATGCGATTGGGCGGACCCTCGCCATCGAGGACGATTCCTGTCTGTGCGGTCAGCAGGCTGAAATCCATGTGGCGGACGCCCACCAGGCCCCCCTCCTCGTGCCGGCTGAAGGCCACCTCCACTGCCCGGTGCGGACCGCGGGACTCGGCCACGCAGGCCAATGTCTCCAGCACGATGGCCAGCCCGGCCTTGCAGTCGCCGCCCAGGATGGTCGTGCCGTCGGACCGGAGCGTGTCGCCGTCGAGTTGCGGCTTGATGCCCCGGCTGGGTTCCACCGTGTCGAGGTGAGCGGACAGCAACAGTGGTTCCCCGACGCCGTCCAGCCGGGCGATGATGTTGTTATACGAATCGTGCTCCACGGTCAGTCCCAGGGATGTGAGGCGGGCGCTGACCTCACCGTCGATGGCGTCCTCCTCGCCGCTGGGACTGTCTATCCGGATCAGGTCTATGAGGGTGTCGATGAGCCTTTGCCGGTCTGCCATGGCCGATTCTCCTTTTGGTGTGTTCAGTCGCGGAGGTTGGGTCCGCTGCGCGGGTCGCGAATTGTCCTCTCACTCGTAGAGCTGCGGCGCGCCGTCCGGGTTGGGAAATGTGTCGTCGTGGCCCAGCGCCCAGTAGACTGCCTTGACCAGGGCGCGGCTGTTGTCGGCGCCGCTGAAGCGGTGATCGCAATCGGGAACAGGGCGTCCAACCATGGATCGCGCCGCCAGCGGGCCCACACTGACGAGGTAGGCCAGCATGCCAGCGGGCGGGTCCTGGCTGCCGTAACCCATGAATATGTCGCCCGGGAATAGCGAGATGCCCTCGTAGAAAGGGTCTCCCACGCTATCGTAGGTCGAAAGCAGCAGCAATTGCCTGGTCTGTGGGTACAGGTGGGCAACAGCGCCAACGGCAGATCCCCCGGAGGAGAACCCGGCCATGCAGATTTCCGGCGAGTCCGTTCCGCACAGCTCCTGAGAGAGACCCAATGCCCATTCGGTCACGTGGCACGCGCTCTCCATGAGGATGCCGTTCCAGCTGGCCCCCTGGTAGGAATAGGGTTCCCATTCCAGTTGCACCTGGAAATCGGGGCGTGGCGCGTTGTAGGTGACCGTCGCACACAAGCCCAAGTCCCGAAGGTGCAGGGCAAGCTTCCGCCAGCGCTCGTGCCTGCCGTCTTTGAGCTCGCCCGAGCCGGGAGAGATGACCAGCATCCGTCCGGATGCGCACGGATAGGCGGAAACCGGGATCTCGTACTCCACCGGCTGTCCCGACGGCGTGGCGGTGCGCCGATCGAGAACGGTGTCAATGACCTGTGGCGACGCCTCGGTCATATCTAAGCGAGAGCGGCCACGGCCTTGATTTCCACCAGGAATTCCTCCCGGACCAGACCGTCGACCACCAGCAGGGTGTTGGGCGGGAAGTCGCCGTCGGGGAAAATCTGCGGGTAGGTCTGGTTTCTCCCATCTATGAAACCCTGGACAGATGACCGCCCCACAACGTAGGTGGTGAACTCCACAACGTTGTTGAAGTTCGCCCCGGCGGCCTCCAGGATGTGGCCGATGTTTTCCAGGGCCTTGCGGGTCTGGGCTGCGGCGTCGCCTGCTCCCACCACGTTCCCGTCCGCATCCACCGAGAGCTGCCCGGCCACATAGAGCAGGCGTCCCGCGTTGACCGACATGCCGACGGAATAAGCGCCCAGGGGACGAGGGGCCTTATCGCTGGAAATGACCGTTCGCTGTAGCTCCGCCATCGCTTTCACCTCGATGCAGGATAACGCGGCCATTATATGCGACGGTGGCCGCGAATGCGTTGCGATATCTTCACCTTCCGTGCAATTGAACAGGAAGAGGTGCGACCTTGCCGTGCTATACTCGCTGGCATGGTGGAGGCTGTGAACCGTCCCCGAGTGGGCGTAGGCGTCGTTTTTGTCCGGCAGGGAATGGTGTTCCTGGCCCGCCGCAAGGGTACCCTCGGCGGCGGAACCTGGGGCTCCGCGGGCGGGCACCTGGAGCATGGCGAGTCCCTGGAGGACTGTGCCCGCAGGGAAGCCCGGGAGGAGTTTGGTCTCGCGGTGGGCGACCTCAGGTTCCTGTGCGTCAGTAACATCATTGCCTATGGCCGGCACTATGTTGACGTTGAATTCCTGGGTGAGATAGGCGACCAGGAACCTTGCCTGATGGAGCCGGATGCGTTTGAAGACAGCGGGTGGTTTCCGCTGTCCCAATTGCCCAAACCGATGTTTCAGGCCATGGGTTATGCCATAGACAGCCTCCTGACGGGACGGCAGTACTATTCCGGCGTGCCGCCCCAGTCCTGACTCCTCTCATTGTGGGGAAGGGGCAGATGAAGGGAGCGCCCTAACCCTCTCCTGCAGGGAGAGGGGATTGTAAGGAGATGATGATGGCAGCCAAGAAAGGCGATGGACTGCTGTTGGTATACAGCGACGTGGCCCCGGAAAATGACGAGGAGTACAACCGCTGGTACAACGATGAACACATCCCCGAACGTCTCTCCATTCCTGGCGTTCTGAGTGCTGCGCGATACCAGGCGGTACAGGGTGGCCCGAAGTACCTCGCGGTCTACGAACTTGCGAGCCACGAGGCGTGGCACTCGGAGGGATGGCAGAAATGGCTGCGCGAACCGACCGAGTGGTCAAGACGCATGTCGCCCAGCGTCATAGGCACCGAGTGTATCCGCAACCTGTACCGCCGGGTCCACCCGGCGGATGTGCCGGCGGAGACTGCCGATGCCGGAATGTCGCCGGTCCTGCTGGTGGGACGCATGTCTGTCCCCGATGAACTGGACGAGATGTTCAACTATGCCTACAACAACGAGCGACTGCCTCTCTGCGCGGATATTCCGGGCTATATCCGGGCCCGCCGCTGGGAGGCGGTGATGGGTTCGCCAAGGTATGCCACGGTCCACGAGATGGAATCGCTGGCGGTGTCAGAGAGCGAGGGGTGGGAGAACTGGCGGACCGCCGTAACGCCGGTCTGGAGCAACGAGGTCCGTCCGCACATGGTCCACGACACCGGCTCGCCCGGCGTGTACCGAAGGATTTTCCCGGAGTAAGGACCGCCCGCACCATCACAGGTTCGCCTACTTGAAGGGGCGGGTCAGTTTCCCGCCTCTTTTGTTGTCTGAGAGGCCGTTTCCAAGAACAAAACAGCCCAAAAGATGATGGGAATTCGAGGCAATCGGGGCGCCGATATGCTATACTACATAATGTATTTAACTCAGCAATGGGCCCACGTTTTCTATTTCAAATAAGTCCTTTCTTGTGGTGCCTATTATTGGAATTTGGTGGTTATCCTGATGCAACAAACCCTGCCCATTACTTCCACTCCTGACCCCACTTCTGCACCTGACTATACAGCCCAGGATATCCAGGTCCTTGAGGGACTGGAAGCCGTGCGTGTGCGCCCTGGTATGTACATCGGCAGCACCGGACTGAGCGGCCTGCAGCACCTGATGATCGAGATCCTGGACAATGCAGTTGATGAGGCAATGGCCGGCTACTGCACCAGGGTTGATTTGAATATAGCTGCTGACGGCCTTATCACCATCTCCGACAACGGCAGAGGAATCCCCATCGACGTTCACCCCACAACCGGCAAGAGCGCGCTGGAAACCGTGATGACAACCCTGCACGCCGGCGGCAAGTTCGGCGGCGGAGCTTACAAGGTGACCGGCGGACTCCACGGTGTCGGTGCCTCGGTCGTTAACGGCCTTTCGGAATTCCTCAGGGCGGAGGTGCGGCGCGACGGATTGACCTACTCGCAAGAATACGTGCGAGGCATTCCGTCGACTGAACTGATTAAAGAGTCGAAGACGGAGAAACACGGTACCACTGTCATGTTCCGTCCGGACCCTGAGATTTTTGATGAAATCGAATACGAATTCGACGAATTGACCCGGCATTTCAAGGATATCGCCTATCTCAACAAGGGCCTTGAAATTTGCTTCACCAGCTACTGGCACATGGAAAAACGGAATGGTGACATCGAACGCACCTATTTCTTTGACGGAGGACTCCCCAACCTGGTGCGCAACGACAACCGGAACCGTCGGGTGCTGCAAACTATTCCCTTCTATTACGAAAAGACCGTAGATGACACCGCCGTCGAGGTGGCGGTTCAGTACAACGACGGATACGCGGAGTCGGTGCACTCGTACGCCAACTGCATCAAGACCCCGGACGGTGGCACGCACCTGACCGGGTTCCGGTCCGCCCTGACACGTGTCATAAACGACTTTGCCAGAAAGCAGGGACAGCTCAAGGACGATCAGGCCAACCTGATTGGTGAGGATGTTAGGGAAGGTCTGGGGGCGGCAGTCAGCGTGAAGCTAACGGCTCCGCAATTCGAAGGCCAGACCAAGCACAAACTGGGCAACCCAGAGGTTCGCGGAATCGTAGAGTCGGTGGTTGGCGAGGGGCTCGCCCGCTATCTCGAAGAGAACCCGACCGAAGGCCGCAAGGTGGTGGACAAGTGTCTCACCTCCCAGAAGGCCCGGGAGGCGGCCAAGCGCGCCCGTGATCTCGTGATCCGCAAGAACGCCCTGGACGGATCGTCCCTGCCCGGGAAGCTGGCGGACTGCGCCGAACGCGACCCGTCCAAGTCGGAACTCTACATTGTTGAGGGTGAATCGGCCGGCGGTTCGGCGAAGATGGGCCGCGACCGGCACTTCCAGGCCATCCTTCCTCTCAAGGGCAAGATTCTTAACGTAGAGAGGGTCCTGCAGCAGCCTGACAAAATCCTGGGCCACGAGGAAATCCGGGCGATGGTCGCTGCCGTTGGTGCCGGCGAAGGCGAGGACTTTGACCCGTCAAAGGTTCGTTATCACAAGGTCATAATTATGACCGACGCTGATGTGGACGGGTCCCACATCCGGACGCTCATTCTGACCTTCATATACCGCAGGATGCGTGGCCTGATCGATAGCGGCTATCTCTACATCGCCCAGCCGCCGCTTTACCGGATCCAGAACGGGCGGCGCATTGAGTACGCCTATTCCGAGGAGCAGAAGGACGAAATGCTGGCCAAGCACACCGGCCAGCGGAACCCCTCCATCCAGCGTTACAAGGGCCTGGGAGAGATGAACCCGGAACAGTTGTGGGAGACAACCATGAACCCGGACACCAGGCACATGTTGACGGTGAACGTGGAAGACGACACGGACGCCGAAGACGCGTTCACAACGCTGATGGGAGAGGTTGTGGCGCCACGCAAGAGTTTCATCCAGACCTATGCACGCAGCGTAAAGAACCTGGACGTCTAGTACACTTGCGCCCGGGATTCCTTTTCCCCTCTTCGACACAAAATGAAACCGGAAGGGAATGCGTTTCCTTCCGGTTTTTGTAATCCCCGGTTATTGGTTTATAATATGTCAGTCCCGCGTGTCACTCCCTGATATTCAGTAGCAAACATACTCAGCAACAGGAGAGCATCCATTGCCCGCCAGAAAGACAGGTCGCCAGCAAGTAAAGCGTGCCCGGCGCAACCGCAGCGCAAAAACTGAGACCCGTACAATCATTGCCCGGGCTAACCGATCGCTGGAGACCGGCGATGCCGAGACCGCACAGCCTGCAGTGGCCCTTGCCATCAGCACGCTGGATCGCGCGGTCCACAAGGGCATCCTCCACAGGAATAACGCAGCCCGACGCAAGTCCCGGATGATGGCGAAATTGGCTCTCCTTGAGCCAGCCGCCGAGGTCTGACCCAACGTTCGCGTGAGTACGACAACGCCGTCCGGTCAAACCGGGCGGCGTTTCTGTGTGCCATTTCTCGAGGCGATGGGATTGATGACAATGGTTGATTGACACCACCTGCGAGCTTTGTTAGCCTGCTGATAGAACAAAGGTTTTATGTCAGCTATGGTTCTGCAAAGGGAGAGGGGAGTATGGTTGCCAAGAAGAAAATGCCGGAGCGCCGCCGCCGCATTCTGGAGTTCATCCAGGAATTCTATTTCGAAAACGGAATTCCGCCCACAGTCAGAGACATTCAGCAGGCCTGCAGCATCAGTTCCACGTCAGTGGTCGATTACAACCTGAGGCAACTGGAGGAGGCCGGGTACCTCAACCGTCGCAGGGAGGTCGCCAGGGGCATCGAGTTGCTTGACAGGGACGGAGAACCGGTCTCCAGTGCCCCGAGAGTACAGATTGTGGGCGCCATAGCTGCAGGGCTGCCCATCCCTGTTTTCTCCTCGGAGGGATCCTCGGCCAGCGAGGAGTTCGACACAGTTGAAATTTCGCCGGACCTTCCCCGCAGGCACGGGAGGCTTTTTGCTCTTACCGTGAAGGGCACATCCATGATCGACGCTCTGATAGATGACGGAGACGTGGTGGTGATCAAGCCGGCCCAGGACGCCACCAATGGCGAAATGGTTGTTGCCTGGCTGAAGGATGAAGAGGAAGCGACGCTGAAGAAATTCTACCTGGAGGGCGACCAGGTCAGGTTGCAGCCTGCCAACAGCACCATGGAGCCCATTTTTTGTGCCGCCGACAACGTTGAGGTACGGGGAAAGGTGGTGACCGTGTTGCGCAAGTATGGCTGATCTATAACGGGGAACGGCGTCCTGAACCGTCAGCGGCGGGCGGCGGCCAGCGCTCCATAGGTGGCCACCAGGAAGGGGACGCAGTAGGTCAGGGGGATCTTCCAGTAGAGAGCGTTGCTCCAAACTCCCGAGAACAGATTGTCTCCCTGGTTCAGGAGCGTGAGGATCGTTCCCACAATCACCGCGACCAGGGCGGACCGTCTGAGCATGGGCCCGTGCCGCGGTCCGCACCAGAGGCACTTGGCCGTCCCACCGCTAGGTGCCTCTGTTCTAGTCCGGAAGATGAACGACCTGCCCTGCCGAAGCGGATTTCTGCAGTTGACGCAGAGGGCCGGCTCGTTGAGTCCGGTGGGAGCGGAGTTGAGGTTTTGCAAGCTAACCCGGCGAGGATGTGGGTGGATGGTCTGGGTCGCCCAGTACGCCAACACGGGTTGCATACGACCTGGTTCAGCCTTCGGGAGTGGGCAGTATTTTAGGTAGCCGGTCTTGGCAAGTCAATGTAGGCGGATGTAATTCAGGACGACTGCAGAATTCCAGGGTTCCTAATTCTGTCTGAATCAGGATTCACAGCATTAAAGGATAAACAGGATTGGGACGCGATCAGTAGATCCCATAATCAAGCGAATCAGAGTTCATACAAGACTTGCGGTCGTCGTAGATGCGAATTGTCCGTTATTGTTTCGTAGGCGCCGCATTCTTATACTTGGAACCAGATTCGCAACGCCAGCAACAGATGTTTGTAACGGAGAATGGGTTCGGAGGAACCATGTACGACTTCCACACTCACACATTCCTGAGCGACGGGGTGCTGTCCCCGATAGAACTTATCCGCCGGGCCTGCGTCAGGGGATACAAGGCGATGGCAATTACCGATCACGTGGGATTGGGGAATGTGGAATACGTCATCAAGACCCTCGTTGTTGACTGCGAGCTGGCCAGCAGGAGGTGGGACATCCTGGCACTTCCCGGAGTTGAGATAACCCACGTCCCCAAGGACGACATAGACCTGGTCGCCCGGACGGCCAAGGAGATGGGGGCGAAGCTGGTGGCGGTTCACGGAGAGACGCCGGTAGAGCCCGTGGAGCCCGGAACGAATGAGGCGGCGATCAGGTCTCCGTGGGTGGACGTGCTGGCCCACCCTGGGCTGATCAGTCCCGAGGAGGCAAGGTTGGCAGCCGAAAGAGGAGTGCGCCTTGAGGTGTCGGCCCGCAAGGGACACAGCCTGGCCAACGGACACGTGGTCAGAGTTGCCAGAGATGCGGGAGCAACACTGGTATTGGACTCCGACGCCCACGCTCCCGAGGATTTGCTGACCCAGGAGCTTTGTCAGAAGGTCGCAAAAGGCGCAGGCCTCGATGATGATGAGGTCCACGCCCTGTTGCAGGAAAATCCAAGAGAATTGCTGACCAAACTGGGTTTCGGTGCCATCCTGCCCGAATAATGGGCGGAGGCTGCTGGAATGTGTTGCAGGAAACTGATCAGGATTTGCCGATTCTGAAGACCTTGGTGCCGCAGATGGGGCAGTCTCCCTTGGTTGCTGGCCGGCCGTTTTTCAATGTCACCTGCTCGGGATTGTTGATCTCCCGCTTTTCCCGGCACTTTAGGCAATATGCCTCCATGTCTCCAACCCCCTTTGTGGATTAGTCTTTTTGAGATGATCGGGTCCGTAAGAGTGGTGCTGGGTCCTTGGCGCAGCCAGATAGCTTCGGAATTCAAGGCTGTTTCCGTCCCCTGAGCACCGGGCTGTCGCTTCAAATGGTTAGTTGACGTAAAGTCGGCAACAAACTACACATAAGCCGGAAGATTGTCAAGGCAAGCTGACTGAAGGCAGAGAATTGGGCCTGTGAGAGGCGGGAAGCGTTCCCAAGGGGGCTGAAAGCCGTGATATGTGGGGTCTTCGGTACCCAGAGGCTACGTGGATGCAGGCGCCAGCGGGGACGTTGATTCGGTGTTGAAAACCTTGACCGGCTGCCAGGAATTTGATCCCCTGTCGAATCTGACCAGGGCCAGGAATTGTCCCGTTGAGTTGTAGGCCCTGAATTGCTCCAGGTAGCCGGCGTTCATGTTAGGGCTGCCGAAACTGACGGATTGGCCATTTCGCAGGAATCTTTCGGCGGCATGGCCCACAGTCACAGTCTTGAGATTGCGCAAAACCCAATCCACCGGATGCAGATGACTCTGCCAACCTGGGGTTTCCCGCGCGGACTCCTCAAGTTGTTCCAGAGTCACCGCATCAGTGGACGAAAACCCGCCGCAGCTTCTCCTTTCCAGGTCAGTAACATGGCCCCCGCACCCCAGGAGTTCCCCCAGGTCGTGTGCCAGGCTGCGCATGTATACCCCTCGCCCACATTCCACATCCAGGGTGAGGTTCGGCAGCTCAAACCTCGTTAGGCGGATGGTGTGAATTTCGACGCTGCGTGGCTGCCGCTCGACCTCGATTCCCGAGCGGGCCAACTTGTACAATCGCTGTCCATCTACTTTGACAGCGCTGTACATGGGGGGAACCTGGTCGACCACGCCGATGAATCCCTCCAGCGTAGATTCGACCTGCTCCCGAGTGATGCCGTCGACGCTTCTGGTTGATGAGACTTCTCCCTCGGCATCGTAGGTGGCGGTGGATTCTCCCAGCTTCACATCCATCACGTAACGTTTGCTGCCGCCGACAACGTAGTCCATAAGGCGGGTGGCCTGTCCGAAACACACTGGCAGGACACCTCTCGCCAAGGGGTCCATGGTTCCGCCGTGCCCGACTTTCTGGCGTTGCCCCGTTATTCGCTTGACCCGGCGGAGGGCTTCCATGGAGGTGATGCCCGTGGGCTTGTACAGGTTGATGAAACCGTTGACGGTCGGGGTGGAGGGCTTGGTTGATTTGGCCAAAGCTAGCGACCCCCGCCTCTGTTCTTGGGCTGCGGACGGCGCCTGGAATCGAGAGTTTCCAGGTATCCCGCCGCAAAAGTCTCAGGTGTTTGGCCCTCGATCAATCTCAGCACACGTTCGCCCTCTTCAATGGAATCATCGAGGACGAAGGACAGATGGGGAGTGTGTTTGAGGTTCACTCGGTCCCGCAGTTCACGGCGGAGAAAAGAGGCGGCTGATCGAATTCCGTCCATAGCGGCCTGACGCTTTGATTCGGCCCCCATCACGCTCACATACACGCGAGCGCTGCGCATGTCGCTGGAGGCCACCACCTCCGTAATGCTGATGACCCCGGCCACCCTGGGGTCCTTGATTTCCCGGGCCATGAGGTTGCTGATTTCGGCCCGCAACAACTCGTTAACGCGGTCTATACGCCGGGACATCCGCTACCTCCGGCCGTGGCTGAACGACGGTATATCCGGGAAATCCTGATCTGCGAAAACACTCGCCTACAGGGTTCGGACTACCGTCTTGCCCGCTCTTGCCTGAATACCTCCAGAACGTCGCCCTCCTGGAATTCGTTGAATCCCTGGAGAACGATTCCGCACTCAGTGCCGGAGTTCATTTCATTTACTTCATCACGGAAATGGCGCAGGCTGGAGATGGTGGTCTCCGTAATGTTGTCGCCGTCACGGGTCACTCGAACGGAACCGTTTCGTACGACGCGGCCCTCGGTGACGCGACATCCCGCAATCTGCGTTCCTCTCCGTCCGCCGAAGACCTCGCGAATCTCCGCCTTTCCGACGATGACTTCAGTGAACACCGGTTCCAGCATGCCGTGCAGGGCCATTTCAATATCGTCGATCAACTGGTAGATGATCTCGTAATGCCTGATACTGACGCCCATTCTGTCTGCCAGACGCTCGGCACTTGGCTCCGAGCCGACGGAGAAGCTGATAATGGCGGCCTCCGAAGCACTGGCCAGGAGCACATCGGACTCCGTGACAGCGCCGACCCCGGTGTGGAGTACCCTGACCTTGGCGTCCTCGTCCACCAGCCGTCCCAGGGACTGTCTGATGGCCTCCAGGCTTCCCTGTACATCGGCCTTCAAGACCAGATTAAGTTCCTTGATGTCGTCGATGTCTACCTGCCTGACCACCTCTTCTAGGCTGAGGGCGCGACTTTGCAGGGGCCGGGATCCTGGCGTTCGTTCTTTTCCACCGATGAGCGCCCTGGCCTCTCGCTCGTTTGTGACGACCCTCAGCTGATCGCCAGCCTCGGGGAGGATTCCGAAGCCAAGAATTTCAGAGGGCGTACCCGGGGTGACCTTGTCAATGGGTCTGCCCTTGTCGTCTATCATAGCCCTGACGCGACCGGACGCTGTCCCAGCGACGATGTGGTCACCCACTTCCAGGGTGCCATCGGTGACGAGCACGGTGGCGCTGGGCCCACGCTTCCTGTCCAGCTTGGCCTCGATGATGACGCCTGAGGCCTGCTTTGCCGGGTTGGCTCTCAGTTCGGAGATTTCGGCGACTACCTCCAGGTTTTCCAGCAGATCGCCTATGCCCTCACCGGTACGTGCCGAGACATTGACGGAGATGATCTCTCCGCCCCAGTCCTCCACCAGGAGATCGTTTTCACTCAGTTGTCGCTTAACCCGTTCGGGGTCGGCGCCCGGCAGGTCCATCTTGTTGATGGCCACGACTATGGGCACCTCAGCAGCCTTGGCGTGGTTGATGGCCTCGACCGTCTGCGGCATTATGCCGTCGTCTGCGGCAACCACCAGTACAGCGATGTCCGTGACTCGCGCGCCGCGGGCACGTATGGCCGTAAAGGCCGCGTGGCCCGGCGTGTCCAGAAAGGTAATCGGATGGCCATCCACCTCGACCTGGTAGGCGCCAATGTGCTGGGTTATACCACCGACCTCCCGGTCGGCCACGCTCGAATTCTTGATGTAGTCGAGGAGTGATGTTTTTCCGTGGTCCACGTGCCCCAGCACAACAACCACCGGCGGCCGGGCCACCAGGTTCCCTTCGGTTTCCGCGCCCGACTCGGAAGCTTCCCGAGTGGCCGCAGCCGAAGGTTCGGGAGCCATGGAGGTCCGGACACCAAAGGCTGTGGTAACCAGGGTGGCGACCTGGTAGTCGATTACCTGGTTCATGTTTGCCATGATGCCGTTGCGCATCAGTTGCTTGATTACGTCGATTGGAGACTGATCCAGTACCTCCGCCAGGTACTGTACCGTCATCGTGGAAGGCAGCACCAATGAGCGCGGCTGTCCGCTGCGCCGTTCCGTGCGTTCTCTCCTGGGCCTTTGACTGCGCCCGGATTCATCTACTGCTGTTGGTGTAGTCATCTATCTGTTCACCTGCCAAGCCGACTGGATACATCCAGGCCTGAAAATCCGTTTTCCGTGGGACCATCAGTGCCGGATATGTCGAGCCGAAGAGTTTCCAGGTCACCCGTGGAGAGGGTTTGCCCGAGGCTGCGGGAGAGGCGGGCCCTGGCCGATGCGGAATCCAGGCAACCAAGTCCGCAGACATAGGCGCCACGGCCGGGGGCTCTTCCGATAAGGTCGACGGACACTCTGCCCTGTGGAGAGCGAGCAAGCCTGACCAACTCCGTCTTGGGCTTCTTGTCGCCGCAGGCGACGCAGGTCCGTTCCGGGATGTGCCTTTTCCTGGGCAATTGACGACCCTCCCCATGGCATTGTACCTGAGTAAAGCGCGTGGAGAGGGGTTTTACCGACGGCGGGAACCTCCTCCGCCTCCGCGACGGCGCCCACCGCCGCCGCGGCGCCCGCCGCCACGAACTTCCTCGACAATATCCTCTGCAAACCGGATCTTTCCGGCATCTGGAGTAAGAACGGGCAGGCCCCCAAAGTCCAATCCTTCCTCTTCGGGTTCCTCGTCCTCTTCCTCCTCGTCCGCTATGGCCACTTCATCGAGGGTGAACGAGTCGAGATCGTCAACACTCAGTCCGACCTCGGCAACCGTCTCTATCGGCTCCTCTTGAGGCTCTGTGTGTTTCAGGAGTTCTTCCTCACGCATTAGTTCGGCGAGGACGGTATCCTCATCAAGGTTCTCTGTAACAACCTCGACCGCAGGCTCCTCCACTGGGGCGGTAGCGGCCTCCGCAGCGTCCAGGGCCTCTGACATTCCTTCGACAATTGCCTCGGCCTCGGCAACGACGGCCAGTTCCGGCACTGGTTCCGGGGTCTCGATACCGGCTGCATCAGCCTCGGTCTCAGCCTTGGCAGCCGCAATCTGGGCAGCTTCCGCGGCAGCTCTTGCAGCTGCTTCGGCTGCGGCGTGGAGCCGGGCCTCGCGGATTTCCTCCCATTCAGTCATGCCCTTGATGTCCAGACGCCATCCGGAAAGACGGGCAGCCAGCCTGGTGTTTTGACCTTCCTTGCCTATGGCCAAGGAAAGCTGACGATCGGGTACGACCACAACTGCCGTCTGCTCAGGGTCAATCAACTCAACCTGGACCGGCTCGGAGGGGCTCAGCGCATTGGCGATGAACGTTCGCGGGTCTTGGTCCCACAGGACGATATCGATTTTCTCACCCTGCAACTCGTTAACGATGCTCTGTATCCGGTTCCCGCGTATGCCGATGCACGAGCCGACGGGGTCTATTCCTGGCTGGGTGGCACTCACAGCCACCTTGCTGCGGAAACCCGCCTCCCGGGCGATGGCCTTGATTTCCACGACCCCGTTGTGGACCTCGGGAACCTCGATCTCGAATAGCCGCCGGAGCATGTTCCGGTGGCTTCGGGAGACCAGTATTTCCGGCCCCTTGGGGGCGCTCCGGACGCTGAGGATAAACACCTTCACCCTCTGGCCCTTGCGGTAGCGTTCCGTGTTTACCTGCTCCTCGTTGGGCAGAATCGCTTGAGCTCTACCCAGGTCCAACGTTATAGCCCGGCCAGAGTCTGACGTTTCGACGATGCCGGACATAATGTCGCCTTCATGCTGGGCGAACTCCTGGAACAGCAGTTCTCGTTCGGCTTCCCGCAGCCGCTGCAGCACCACCTGCTTGGCGGTCTGCGCGGCGATTCGGCTGGCATTATGCGGCAGGGGTTCGGCCGCGGCCACCTCGTCGCCGATGGCCACGTCACGCCGAATCTTCAGGGCATCGGCCAGCGTGATTTCCTTCTCAGCGTCCTCGACGTCCTCCACCACGGTCTTGAGGGCGTAGACGCTGACCTCTCCGCTGTTGGGATTGAGGGTGACAGAGATATTTTGTCCCGAAGCCGGGTTGTCCTTCTTGAACGCAGAGGCCAGCGCGACCTCAATGGCTCCGAGGACCTGTTCCATGGGTAAGTGGCGCTCCGCGGCCAACTGCTTGAGCGCTACCATAAAATCGCTTTTCATAGTTCAGCCCCCACACCGATTCTCGCCGCAGGTCATTTGTCTCCATCAACAAGAAAGCGGGGCGAACCCGCTTACATAAAGGAGGAACCATGTGTCGCCGATTATAGCATCGGCCCTTGCTTTCAGCAACCCGCGACGACTCGTCGCGAGATGGCCTGGCCGTTGAATTAAAGCCCGTGAATTGGCTGAGTTCAGTCGATATCGGGCGTTTCGAGACCAGTGATACGGTAGAGGAGTTCCATATCCAGGCTGTTCCTTACGGTTTCGGCCAGCTTGTCGTATTCGCCGTCGCGGGACAGTTGCCCATCGGTATCGGATTGAGGTGGGAGGGTAACTCCCTTCCATTCCGCTATCTGTTCCAATACCGCACGCCGAAGCGCGTGGCTGTTGAACAGCCCGTGAATGTATGTGCCCAGGGACCTTCCGCTTTCGGACAGGGCACCGTCGCTCTGCGCATCCTGGCCTGCCCTGTTGAGGCTGAATGGGGCGGCAACGCTTCCCTGTTGTATGGAGGAGCCCATGTGGATCTCGTACCCGTCCACGCTGGCCCCCTGAGAGCGGGCGAGCAGGCCGGTTCCGGAAGTTACGGACCCTTTGATCCGGTGAGTCTCCTTGACCGGTGCAAACACGGTGTCCACCGGGAGCAGCTGCAGGCCCTCAGCCTCCTGATCGGGGGATTCCACTCCGTGCGGGTCAAGAATGCGACGCCCCATCATCTGGTAACCGCCGCAGATTCCCACCACTGGCGTTCCGCTCTCGGCCTGCCGGCATATCTCGGACGCGAATCCCCGCTCACGGAGCCAGGCGAGGTCGGCCATTGTAGTCTTGGTGCCGGGCAGGATGATGAGGTCGGGATCACCCAGGCTGTCGCGGCTCTCGACGTAGCGGAGTCTCACCCCTGGTTCCCGTCCTAGGGGGTCGAAATCGTCAAAGTTGGAAATGTGGGGCAGACCCATGACCGCGACGTCAATGACAAAGTCGGTCTGCGCCTTCATCTGTTCGCGACGCTCCAGCGAGACCGAGTCCTCCTCGGCGATCTCGATGTCGCGATAGTAAGGGACCACCCCGATCACCGGCTTTCCGGTCCTTTCCTCCAGCCAATCCAACCCGGGCTCGAGCAGGGAAACGTCTCCCCGGAACTTGTTGATGATGAAGGCGCTGACGGCATCCCGTTCCTGTGCGTCCAGGATCTCCATGGTGCCGACCAGGGAGGCGAAGACCCCTCCGCGGTCAATGTCTCCGGCCAGCAGGACCGGCGCGCCAGAGTGGAGAGCAACCCGCATGTTAACGATCTCGTTCTGCTTGAGGTTGATCTCGGCAGGACTCCCGGCGCCCTCGATGACCACAACATCGTACTGAGACCTCAGGGTGTCCAGGGACTGCGCCACGTTCTGCCAGAGCATGGGCTTGGCGCTGGCGAAGTAGGATGCGGACGCCTTGGCCACCGGCTTTCCCAGGAGCACGACCTGGGACTGGTGATTGGCCTCAGGCTTGAGCAGGATGGGATTCATCTCCACCTGCGGCTCCACTCCGCAGGCCTCCGCCTGCACCGCCTGGGCCCGACCCAACTCACCCCCATCGGGAGTCACAAAGGAGTTATTGGACATGTTCTGGGCCTTGAAGGGTGCAACGCGGTACCCGTCCTGCCTGAATATACGGCATAGGGCGGTGACCAGGACGCTTTTGCCCACGTGAGACGCGGTGCCCTGCACCATCACCACCCTTCCCTGGGGTGTTGAACTGGAACGGTTCTGCAAGATTGTCTCCCGTCGTCATACATAGGGGCGCACAGTTGTGCGCCCCTACCCGTGGATTGGTTCACCCTGCCGCCAGATTAACCCAGACAGGGGGGATGTGCTGATTCTACCACCAGATCTTGCCCTTGGATTCGTCTCGCAATTGATCGTAATCCCGAGTCCAGAGGGCGGTGCTCAGATACTTCCAGCCTCCGTCGGCCAGCAGGCACACAATTGATCCCCGCTCCATACGTTCCGCCTGCCGGATGGCGCCGTAAACCACCGACCCGGAGGATATTCCGGCGAATATGCCCTCCTCGGTAAGCAGCCTCTTCGTGGTTTGGAAGGCCTCCAGGCTGCCAACAAGCATGCGTGAGTCCAGGAGGCTGATATCCAGAATCGGGGGTATGAAGCCGTGCTCCAGGCTTCGCAGGCCGGAAATGAAGTCATCGGGATCAGGAGCAACCGCGACGATCTTGATCGCGGGGTTGTACTCCTTAAGCCGCCCGGCAACCCCCATTAGGGTGCCGCCGGTGCCCAGACCGGCCACGAACATGTCCACATCGGGGACGGCGTCGATTATCTCGGGCCCCGTGGTCTCGTAATGGGCGCCGGGATTGCCGCTGTTGCCGTACTGGTACATCATCACGTAGTCGTGGGGATGTTTCTCGATGAGGTCCTGCGCCACCTCGATGGAGCCGTTGGTGCCCCGGCTGCCGTCGGACGAGATGATTTCGGCCCCGTATGCCTCCAGGAGTTGCACCCTTTCGACGCTGACGTTTTCCGGCATCACCACGGCGACCCGGTACCCCTTCATGCGGCCGATCATGGCCAGGGAAATGCCGGTGTTGCCGCTGGTGGGCTCTAGGATGGTCCGGGACCGGCTCAGTTCCCCGTCCGCCTCCGCCTGCTCGATCATCTTCAGGGCAATGCGGTCCTTGACGCTGCCCGTCGGATTCGATCCCTCCAGCTTGGCGAAAATACGCACTTCCGGCTTGGGGCTGAGATTCTGCAGCTCCACCGTGGGCGTATTGCCAATGGTGTCCAGGATGCCCTTGTAAGTCAGCTTCGTAACCATCTATGACCTGTTGATGTCAAGAGTGGCGACCGCCATTGTCCACCCCATGGCCCCTGCCAGGCATTGCCCCTGCCGGGCTGGGGGTGCCGAACTACGTGCCTGAATGGCGCCTTGATAGCGGCGCCGGTTAGTCGTCGGAGGCTCCGACGGTCGCCGGTTCCTCGTGGGGTGCAGCGACGCCGCAGAAGACCTCGTAGTCGATCAGTTCGGTGACTGAGGGGTTGTCGCCGCAGAGCGGGCACTTGGGGTTCCGCTTGAGACGCACCTCGCGGAAACTCATGTCCAGGGCGTCTACAATCAGGAGTCTCGATGACAGCGACTGGCCGATATTGAGGAAATACTTCAGCGCTTCGGTGGCCTGAATGCTGCCGATCAGACCGGTCATTGACCCCAGCACGCCCGCCTCGGCGCAGTTGGGCACCATTCCCGGAGGGGGCGGCGACGGGAACAGGCAGCGGTAGCACCCCTCGCCGGGGATGAACACCGTGGCCTGGCCGTCGAAGGTCAGGATGCTGCCATCAACCAGCGGCTTCCCCAGCAGGTAGCAGGCATCGTTGACAAGGTAGCGTGTGGCGAAGTTGTCGGCGCCGTTCACCACGAGGTCGTACTGGCCGATGATCTCCATGGCGTTCTCGGAGTTCAGCCAGGTCTCGTGCAGCACGACGTTGACGTCGGGATTGTAGGACTTGATGTTATCGAGGGCCGACTGAACCTTGGGGCGCCCCACGTCAGCCGTGTGATGTAGGACCTGCCGCTGCAGGTTGGAGAGGTCCACCACATCGAGATCCACGATCCCTATGGTGCCGACACCGGCGAGGGAAAGATAGATGGCGCTGGGCGAACCCAGTCCACCGGCACCGATGATGAGCGCCGAGGACTGCATGAGGGTGCGCTGGCCCTTGGAGCCGACGTCTCCCATGATGATGTGGCGGCTGTAGCGTTTGACCTGTTCAGGAGTCAGGGCAAGGGGCTGAGTTGCCATAGTGAAGGCTCCTTCTGACCGCCGGTTGTCTCGGCGTTGATGTATTGCCTACCGGGCTCGGGAATTATGACGGCGCGTTTGCCAAATAAAAAACCTGCCCCTGCCCTCAAAGGGCAACCCTCAAACGGGCGGGCGCAGGTTCCGGCGATTTACACCAATAACCTGCCCCCTATGTGGGTGGACAGGTGCAAGGGCAATCTAAGCGGTTTCGCTGCAAGTTCATTTGCTTTGCGAGTCTAGCGCGGAGATGCCAAAACTGTCAAGCTGGAATTGCGGTTGCGACGCACCACTGCAGTCCAATGAGTCCCTCGTCATCGGGGCCGTTCAAGTCCCGGAACGCTACCGGCGCCTTGCCTATCAGAGGCTTGCGGGATTTGCCTTTACGGTGAACTGACGGCCACCCGTTCAGGATTTCTCTCGGCTCCGGCGGGACTTTTGGCCGACCGATCGGGGTGCACCGGATCTCCCAGTGTGCAGTAGGTGAATGAGCCGCCGAGGCCCTCCCGCAGGTTTTTGTCGCGGGCTTCGGAGACGCCGCCGATAACCCGGCGTACACGTTCTGCCGTGATGGTATCGGCGTAATCCTCGCACTCCACGAGGATGAATCGGCGGTTGCCCTCGTCCTGTTTGTTCAGGGACAACACGGCCTGGGCCGTGGTGCCAGAGCCTGCGAAGGAGTCCAGCACTATGTCGTCGGGTTCGGGGGCACCTATGCGCAGCAGGTCTGTGATCAGCGTCACTGCTTTGGGATAAGGGAACGATCGCCCCACCTCCGGCAGCACCTCGGCCAAGGACAGGCCGCCCGCCCTGCTGCTGTATTCGGTCTTGTAGAACACCGACTTGGGCTTTTCGCTGGGATAGGTGCCCAGCAGTGGGCGCTGCTTGGAGTAGATTGAGATGCTGCCGTCTTTCCGGCGCTCCGAGAATACGTCAGTGGGGTTGTCTCGTATCCTGCGTTTGCTCCAGCGCCAGATGCCCTTGCCGCTGTTCATCTCGGGGTAGACCGCCAGGTAGGGCCCCCCGGTCGGAGGCTGTCGATCATCGTCGGTGACCTCGAGTCGGCCATCAGAAGCAACGAATATCGGGTAGTCCAGCGACTCCGAGTAAGTCAGCGCTCCCCGCCGAAGCAACTCCGGCTTGTAGTAGCCCGTTGCGTCCTGCTGCCAGGCGGCCAGCCCTTCCTCATCCACCGGGAATCTTCCCAGTTCAACCCTGCTGCGGTCCCGGGCGTAGGCGAGGCAGTACTCGTGGGCCCCGGCTATCCCAAACTGGTCGCTGCTGCCCGACAGATTGGAGACCACGGCTATGTCAGCGATGAAATTGTCCTCGCCGAATATCTCGTCCATCAGAATACGGAGGTGGTGGTGTTCGATGGCGTCGATAGAGATGAATATGATCCCGCTTTCCGACAGCAGTTCACGAAGCAGCCGTAGGCGAGGCCACATCATGCACAGCCACCTGTCGTGGCGGGCCAGTGTCCCGCCGTCAATGCCGTTCTGGTCGTGGAGCCAGTCCTGCACTAGAGGGCTGCTCACGTTGTCGTTGTAGACCCAGCCGTTGTTACCGGTATTGTATGGAGGGTCTATGTAGATGCACTTGATGCGGCCCTCGTATTCCGGCAAGAGGGCCCTGAGCGCGTGGAGATTATCGCCGTGGATGACGAGGTTGCCTTCCTGTCTGGCGTCTCCTGAGGATCTGCCAGGATCCGGCACAAGAGGGCGCAGCGGCACGCTCAAATGATGGTTATAAACGGACTTTTTGCCCTTGAAGTCCAGCGTGGGCATATTCCCCCTCCCGGCACAACAACACTCACACGCCCAATGCTACCCGCATTGCCAGTTAACAAGCCAAGCTGACGGAAAGCCAAGTTCCACCAAAAGCTCAACCCCGGCCACCTCTATGGCCCTAGCCAGAGACCTGCATTTGATGGCACTGCGAAGTGTGAGGGGATCCCAACCTGGACAGGAGGTTGCTGGCCTGGGACCGGAGAATGGGTCGAACAGAACTCTCCGCTGTCGGTTATCTTGTATTGCCCGCTATATGCCGCTGCGACGCAGGATCGCAGGCTTCAGGGTGTCAAGGGGGATGGCGTAGAAATTTGCCCTGCCGTGGGCTTGGTTATGTCGCAGCCTTCCTACCTTTTCCAGGCCACCCCGACTCTCGACCAGCAGTTTGTATCTCACCACATCCAGCAGGACCCATGCGGCGAAGTCGGTTGCGTCCTCATTTGCCCAACCATAGAAATACAGCTGGGCAGCAAGGTAAAACCACTCGCCCTCCGCCTCGTTTTCCCTACCCGCAGCGTTCCTGAATTCCTGGGTAAAATCCCCATACCTTACCAAGTTTTCGTGCCTTCTGAACTTCTGCTGGGCGGTGATGATTTGGCCGGACTTCAGGCGGAGCACGGCATCGATACCAAAGGACTCATCCAGTTGCCGGAGGCGCTCGTCATCCTGAGCGAATTCCACGCTGCAGCCGGCAAAAAGGCCCTCGTAAATACGCTGAGCAGCGGGTCGCAGACTTTGCTCGAATTCCCGGTCTCTCTGGTAAGCCATATATCCCTGTGTGCCTGGAGAATTGGTGGAGTTGCACAGGTGGCAAATGGATTGATTGATTTCTGAAGGTCAATGACTGGTCTGAAAATAGTGCCCTAAAATCCAACAACTATGCCGGTAGAGACCAAATGGAGACGGCTCAATTGCGCCAATAGTACCACTACAAGGAATACTACCCGTAGAGCTTGGCACAATCCAACCGACAGTCCCCGTGGATTGAGAAGATGAAAAGCCCCCGGCGATTGCCGGGGGCCCTTTCGTTGCCTGGTTGCCGATTGATCGGGCCGAGACTCTAGCCGCGGCCGTTGCGGAGCAGGCGGCCTGGGAAGGCGCCGGTGGGCTCTCCGTCCTCGAAGGTGACCTCACCGTTGACCATGGTGTAGCGGTATCCCTTGGCCTTCTGGATGCGGCGCCATTCACCGCCGGGCAGGTCCTCCGCCACCTCGCTGGGCAGGACTTCCAGCCTCTCGAGGTCATAGACGACCACGTCGGCCGGGGAACCCTCGCGCAGAGCGCCGCGGTCCTGGAAGCCGCCGAAGTGGGCGGGCAGGAAGGACAGCTTGTAGTGAGCGTCCTCCAGCGTGATGACCTTCTCGTCCCGGACCAGCCAGGTGAGCATGTCCGTTGGGTAGATGCCCGCGGTCAGGAACTTGACGTGGGCGCCGCCGTCGGACACACCGGCCACGATGTGGTTGGAGTCCAGCACCTCGGCCGTGTACTGGGCTTGGTCGCGGCCCTGGGTGTCGGCGTAGAACTCAGTGGCCAGGTCGTCCTCGACGCACATGTCCAGCAGCGCGTCGATGACGTGCTTGCCCTGATCGTCCGCAATCTGCTGTACCGTAAGGCCGACCTGGGGGCTGGAGGCCTCGGTTTCGTCGGGGGCCAGCGCGATCATGCGCCCGTCTACGACGTTGACCACGAAGGACTTCATTCGCAGTTCGGGGTTGGTCATGCAGCGCCCGCCGTCGTGCTCGTACTCGTAGGCGTGGGTGTCGCAGACGAAGGCGTCGCCCTCGTCACCGATGGTGCCGCCCTGGTGCGGGCAGACTACCGAGAGCAGCTTGTAACCGTCGCGGGTGTTGACCAGGAAGTAGTCGCCCCCGCCGACGTTGACCTTGGCCGGCATCCGGGTGAAGTCGGACTCGGCGCCGATGTCGATTCTGACCTTTCGGGTCATCACCTGGAGACTGCCCACCGAGCCCTGGACCACCAAAGTGGGGCGGGTGCCCGAGTCCCACTCTTCCTTCAGCTTACTGCGCATTTCGGGGTCGGACATCTTGGCCTTGCGGGTGGCCTTGTCGCCCAGGGTGACCTCGCGCCACATCGGGGTGTCGTCGAACAGGTTCCAGTCCTCGAAGGTTAGCTCGAAGCCGCCGCGGCGGGTAGCGCCCTGACCATAAACCCGCAGGCCGCGCTCGGCGCAACTCTCCAGCCAGCGGATGCGCTCCCGGTGCTGCTCCGGGTGGACGGCGTTGGGAGCGACAGCCTGGTAGAGCACCGGGCGCCCGGAGACCTCGGCGACTTGCTCGAAGAAGTTGCGAGTCTCCTCGCCCAGAGGCCGGCCGTCTTCGCCGGTCTCCTGGTAGGCCAACTCGATGAAGCCCTCGTCGCGGTCCCTGAGCACCTTCGCAAAGGTGAGCACCTCATGCTCTGACAGCAGGTCGGTGATCATCGGGGTGCCGTCGTAGTCGCGCTGTACCGAGGTCTCGCCGAGAACCTGCGCCGACCATCCACAGGCTCCGTGATCCATGGCTTCGTGGATGATCCGGACCATCTCCTGCAGCTCATCCTCGGTTGGGCGGCGATTCTTCGCCTCGTCCCAGCCCATAACCCACGCATAGAGAGGTGTCAGCGGGACGTATGTGAGGCAGTTGATGCCCTTTGGGGTGTTCTCGAGGCTGCTGATGAAGTCAGGGAACGTGACCCAGTTCCAGGGCATGCCCTCTTTCATAGCGTCGTAGGGTATGGCCTCGTTGCGGGTCATGCTGAGCATGGCGCGGTCCTGGTCCTCCACGCGGGAGGGCGCGAAGCCGAAACCGCAGTTGCCCAGGGCCACTGACGTAACGCCGTGCCAGCCGGACAGGGTGCAGTAGGGGTCCCAGAAAATCTGGGCGTCATAGTGGGTGTGGAGGTCAATAAAGCCGGGTGCCACGATCAGTCCCTTGGCGTCGATCTCCCGGTCGGCGTCGCCGCCGTTAAGGCCGCCGATCTTGGCAATGCGTCCGTCCTTGATGGCGACGTCACTGATGTACCGTGGGGCTCGTGTCCCGTCGACTATGGTGCCGCCTCGTATGATGATGTCGTAGGTTGCCATTGACCTTTCTCCTCCAAATCGAATAGGGGGAATCAAAGGGAAAGAGGTTCGTGGATTGCCGTTCTCGAAGCATATTCTCTGTCTGCAGTACTGTCAATCTGCTGGTAATTGACATTCAAACTGGCAAAATACGCTAACAGTAATACGTATTTCGCAAATATATGGGTTTTACTACAAACAAAAACGTAGGCGCACAGCGTGAGTCATTGGTGGGGCCGATGCTTGCGCGCGGAGGTCGCAGCAGGGAAACGGTGTAACAGGAGGGTGAGGCGGTCAGGCGGTGGTAAGGGTCAACTGCCGGTCGGCCAGGTCAGCGAGGGTTATGTTGCTGAGAACCTCGCTGATGGCATCCTCCACCGACTTCCAGACCTCCTGCTGGGCGCAGGAGTCGGACAGG
Source organism: Dehalococcoidia bacterium (assembly GCA_965207865.1). Taxonomy (GTDB): domain Bacteria; phylum Chloroflexota; class Dehalococcoidia; order Lucifugimonadales; family UBA3495; genus VXOI01. The sequence goes on along the minus strand of CBDBNP010000006.1, from coordinate 102,254 downwards.
ACACAGTCGAGGGGATTGATCAGGCAATCGAGAGGAGAGCTATTGGCGTCCAGTTTGGACATGACCATGCTCAGGTTGATATCTTCGGGAGGGAGGGCGAGGGAATGGCCGCCACGGGGGCCACGGCGACTGGAAACGAATCCGAACTTGTTCAGGGAGGCCATGAGCTGGTCGAGGTAGGCTTCGGGAATCCCCTGCTTTGCCGCTATCTCAGCAGTCTGCACGGGGCCGGCTTGATAGTGGAGCGCCAGTTCTACGAGGGCCCGCACCCCATAGTCGACTCGCATGGGGATCTTCATCTCGCCGCTCCTCCAGAGCCTGTTGGTAGCGAAGTATACACCAGCAAAGTATCAATTCCAAACTGCTGCCCTTCGGGCTGTAGCTCCAAACGGGAACACGAAGGGACCCGGTTCGGCTCCGGTCCTCAGTCGCCGCCAATCACCAGGAATGTGCCCTGGCCCTGCGCGATGAGCCGGCCGTCCTCCGTAGTGACCTCGATTTCTCCAACCATCAGCCGGTTCTCGTTGCTTATGATCCGTGCCGTGGCAGTCACAAGGCCGGAGTTGGTGTTTTCAAGGTAGTTGACCTTCAGCTCGATGGTCGTGGTGCGCTGTCCCCGGCTCAACAGGGAGCGAACGGCGCGGAACATTGCCGTATCCGCCAGAACGGCAATCAGCCCGCCGTGCACCTGTCCGGCTCCCTGAAGGTGATGGGGCTGGACAGCGAGGGACACGCGACCTGTTCCGTTTTCCGACAGGTCCATCTGCACCCCAACGTGTTTCAGGAAGGGGGAATCATCATCGAAGGGCAGGTCTGTAGCCTCTGTGCTCACCAGTTCATCCTCCGGGGCGACTGCAAAGCCTGATGCCACAAGTCTTGTCTGAATCAGGATTCACAGGATTAAAGAATGTGCAGGAGTGGAGTCCCATCAGCATAATCCCAAAATCAAACGAATCACAGTTCAGACAATGCTTTGCAATCGTCCTGATTAAGCCTCCGGTATCTCCGTGAGTGGCTACGGAATTCGGATATAATAACGCCGCAATTTTAATGTCAAGGCAAACGTGTTGACGAATGGTTAAAGGTCTGTTTGTGGGGCTGGCGGTTGTGCTAGTGCTTGCCGTGATCCCGGTGGTGCATTTCGTTGGAGTTCCGGCCGGTCCCTTCATCGCCGGGTATTTCGGCATCAACGCAGCCGGGGATTACCCCGGGTCTCCCGGGCGCAAGGCGCTGGTGTACGGGGCCTGGATGGGCGCACTGGTCCTGGCAATCACGGCAATTGCTGCGGTCATCGTAACCATCTTCGGCGATTTCGCCTATCCGTTCCTGTTGTGGGGAGGCGTGGTTGTGGCAACCTTCTACTACAGTAGCATGTCGGCCCTGGGGGCCTGGTATGCGGAGCTGAGGGCTGTAGAGAAGGCGAAGGTCGCTGCTGCTCCAGTCCAAGCCCCGCCTCGCCCGCCTCGCTAGTTCGCAGATGTCCGACGTTTTACGCCTGTTGCGCCCTCTGCAGTGGGTGAAGAACGGCCTGGTTTTCCTCCCGTTCCTTTTCGCCATTGACATTGCTTGGTCCGTCGATGACCTCCAGCTTGTCCTAACGCTCCTTGCAAGAGTTGCGGTTGTGTTCTTGGGCTTTTGCGCACTGTCCAGCGGGGTTTATGTATTCAACGACCTGATGGACCGCGACATAGACCGGGCACACCCGCGCAAGAGCCGTCGGCCAATTGCATCAGGTAAGGTGAGTGTACCGCTAGCCGTACTGTTGATTGTCGTCCTGACCATTGCCGGTCTGATTGCAATGGGGCCGTCCCTCTTTCTCGTTTCAGCGATTTACCTCGCAATCAACGTGGCCTATTGCCTGGGCGGCAAGAATCTCGTGCTGCTGGATGTGTTCGCCGTGGCCAGCGGATACGTTATTCGCGCTGTCTCGGGCGTCCTGGCCATCGACGTCGACCCATCCCCGTGGCTTTACACCACCACGGGCGCTGGGGCGCTGTTCATAGTGCTGGGGCGTCGCTACGCCGAGGTGAGACTGGCGGGAGAGGACGCGGACCGGCAACGGCCGGTGCTGGGCAAGTATTCACAAACGTTCATTACGCAGCTTCTGACCATCTCGGCAACGGCGGCGCTGCTCAGCTATACTTTATATACAATCGAAGCTGACAATCTCCCTGCCAACGACACGATGCTGTTCACTCTGCCGTTGGTCGCGCTGGGGCTGTTCAGGTATCTGTACCTGCTCAACCACAGCAGCGACGCCGAGGCCCCGGAGCAGCTGATGATTCGCGACCTTCCGCTGCTGGCGACTGTGGTCGCATGGCTGGCGGTGTCTGCCGCGGTGCTGCTGATTAACGGTTGAGGATGCGACATCATCGTGCCCTGCGAAATCAGCGCGGAACCAACAATGTGACCTTGGGCGGACTTCGCCGCCCGGATAGGAGCGCAGATGCAAGTACAACCCGCGTCACCTGACCGGCCATCGACCGTAGCGACCGCTCCGGTGGTCGCTGTTGTTGCCACGACTCCCGAGACCGTGCTGGACGACATCACGCAGGCCATGCACCTGGCCGGCGCTCCCGAGGTGTTGCCCGCCGGAGTACGAACGCAGCTCAAGGTCAACATCTCGTGGCAGCACTGGTACCCGGGTTGCTCTACCACGCCCTGGCAAATCGAGGGAGTGGCCAACGCGCTGAGGGCGATGGGCCACACAGACCTGGTCGCCGCACACAACGGCACGGTGGTGGTGGACTCCTACGAAGGCGAGGAGAACAACAAGCACAAGGTGGCCCAGGACAAGGTGGGACTGCCAGCCATTCACCTGGACAGTCCGCCCAACCGGTGGATCGACTACAAGCCTCGCGCCGAAATGCTGGCTCTTGACGATATATTCCCCGAGGGGATCCAGATACCCGAGAGCTTCCCCGGGACCAACATTGTTCACCTGCCCACGATGAAGACCCACGTGTTCACCACCATGACCGGTGCGATGAAGAACGCCTTCGGGGGCCTGCTCCATCGCAAGCGCCACTGGACGCATTCCGTGATCCACGAGACGCTGGTGGACCTGCTGGCCATACAGCAGGAGATACACCCTGGTCTGTTCGCCGTGATGGACGGTACTTTCGCGGGCGATGGGCCCGGTCCACGGGCCATGCGCTGGCACATCAAAAACCGCATTCTGGCCAGCTCAGACCAGGTGGCCATCGATGCGGTCGCAGCGAAGATGATGGGGTTCAACCCAATGGATATCCCGTTCATCCGCATAGCCCACGAGCGCGGATTGGGCTGCGGAGAGGTCGCCGACATCGATGTCAGAGGCGAGGACATCAGCGGGGTCGACTGGCGCTTTGCCGGCGCGGAGAACACATTCGCCAGCCGCGGTCAGAAGCTGATTTACTGGGGTCCGCTCAAGCCGCTGGAGAACATGCTGCTGCGCAGCCCCATCGTGGGTTGGGCTTTCCTCGCCTCAAACCTGTACCACAACGGGTACTGGCTCAAGACCAAGGGCCGTCGCCGTATCGAGGCCGCGCTCAAGACCGAGTGGGGCCGGCTTTTCCAGTCATACTGAATTCATCATTGTTGAAGGAGTATTTCCCTGGCATGGACATCGCTATTATCGGCCTTCCTCTCAGCGGCAAGACCACCACATTCAACGCCCTCACGTCCGGACATGCGTCAGCCACGGGGGGAGGCAGCGGCACCGGTCCACTGAACGTGGGAGTGGTGAAGGTCAACGATCAAAGGCTCCCCGTTTTGGAGCAGATGTACCAACCTCGAAAGACGATCTACGCTGAGATCAAGTTTTGGGACCTGCCCCCGGCGGACCGGGCCAATCGCAATCAGGGACTGGCCGGACGCCACCGGAACATACTGCAGGGTGCGGGTGCTCTGCTGCTGGTGGTAAAGGCCTTTGACGATGAACTCCAGGGCCAGGCTGACCCGGGTCAGGATCTGCAGGGCATGCTGAACGAGCTGGCCCTGGCCGACCTGGAAACGCTGGAGCGGGTGGAAGCCCGGCTCGATGATTCTCTCAAGAAGGCCAAACCCGCCGAGCGACCGGCGCTGGTCCCGCAGGCGGATGCTGTACGCAAGTGCCGCCAGGCACTTGAGGGAGGGGCCAGGGTCCGCCAGCAGGAATTGACCCTGTCGGAGCGAGCAGCGATCTCCGACTACCAATTGCTCACCGACAAGCCGATAGTGGTGGTGTTCAATACCGACGAAACTGATGACGGTCCTATGCTGGACTCACTGAATCTGCCCGCCGGGATGGAGCGCGGACTGGGCGAGGTTCGCATGTGCGCCCGGCTGGAGGAGGACCTGTCGCTGATGTCCGAGGCCGAGGCTGAGGAATTCCGCGACGCGCTCGGCCTAAGCGAGTCGGCCATCGACCGCGTAAAGCAGGTCTGCTACGACACGGTGGGCCTGGTCTCGTTCCTGACTGTAGGGGATGACGAGGTACGCGCCTGGCCTGTTCCCCACGGAATCCCCGCGCTGGACGCCGCCGGAACGATACACACCGACTTCGTTCGCGGGTTCATTCGCGCCGAGGTCATCCACTACGACGACCTGGTCCGTTGTGGAAGCGTGGCCCAGGGCCGCAAGGAAGGAGTGCTGCGCTCCGAGGGAAAGACCTACCAGGTAAAGGATGGCGACGTGATCAACTTCCTCATCAACGTTTAAACCAAAGCCAAGGTGAAATTGGTATAGCTCCCTCTCCCTCCGGGGAGGGTTAGGGTGGGGGCGTGCCTGCCGTGACTGCACAGAAGCCGCCCGCGTTGAGCCAACCTGACCGCAGCACATAAATATGTAAATGCTACTCCGGCCTTGTCGAGGCCTGCAGGGGGCGTGCGAAGCTCAGCTCATGGCCGTCCGGGTCATCGATGTGAAAGTAACGTTCGCCCCACCTGGCGTCGGCGGGTGTGGTGGACGGCGTCAGGCCGAAGCCCGTGAGCCGCTGGTAGTGGGCGTCCACATCGTCCACATAGAGGATCAGTCGTCCCCACCATGCGGGCTCAGTTTCGCTGAATATCAGGTTGATGTAGCCCTCACCCACGCGAAAGCTGGTGAATCTGGCGCTCTCTCCGCCGTAAAGCATTTCCAGCCCCACCTGGTCCCGGTAGAACACCACGGACCGGGCCATATCAGTGACTGCCAGGGTGATGGCGCTAATGGATTCCACACCCATTCCCTCTCCCCTCCTGTGGCCGGATCAGCCGCGCCTCCGTCGAGGACGGTGCAGCCCCGGGTATGTTCCCTCGGACAAGACCCAATCCAGCCGCCCGTTAAGCGCATCGACCTCAGCCGGGGCGAGCAGGTCCAACAACTCCTTGAGACGCCCCGGCATGCTCTCGCGCGGGCCGTTCAGTCTGTTGCGGAATTCTCGCAGCGAAGTCAACAGCGGATCAGGGATCGGCTCGCCTCCGAAGTCCCAGATCACCGTACGAATCTTGACGTCGGAATGAAAAGTGAGCCCGTGATCAATGCTCCAGAGCTTTCCTGCCGGATCGGTGATCAGATGGTTGGGCTTCCGGTCAGTGCTGTTGGCCACAAGATCAAAGCAGCAGACCATTCTGAGCTGGTCGGCGAAATCTCCTCCCAGGGAGTAATAATTCTCCCGGGGATCGTGCTCGATGAACTCCTGTACAGACCCGATTCCGTAGGGCCCATCGCGGATGATGGTGAACGGCACTAGGTCCCAGCCCAGGATATCGCTCAGGAGATAGGCCGCACACTCCCGCTTGTAGAGGGTGCCGTTGGGAAAATCCCAGAGTGGAGCCTCACCGTCCCTGGGCTTGTAGATGCCATAGACTTCCACACCGTTCATGGAGACATTGACCACGAAGGTGTAATTAGAGCCAAGGCGAGTCAACTGGCAGGACAGTATTTCGCCGTGCTGCAGCACATTCTGGACTGTGGTGTCGGAGGTCAAGCGGCGATACCCGGCGCAGGAGATGGGCCGTTACCCGGCCTCAAGCACGGTGTGGCCGTTGGCCCTGGGGCAAACGTGGCCGTCGGGGTTAATGGGCTGTCCGCAGAGGAAGCACGTGGGTCTGCCGGCGGCACAAATCCGGAGGGACTCATCCGCCAGCGAGGTGGCCTGGTTCATGGTGATCCAGAAGCTGACCGATTCGGCCTCCCCCTCTGGTCGTTCCTCCTCCTCGGATTCCCGCTCGTGGGCCTGAAAGTAAAAGGAATTGCTCTCCTTGTCGTGGCTGAGAAACATCTGTCCGGCCTTGAAGTCTAAGGACTCCTCACCGCCCCGCCAGGATGCTTCCTTGGGCTCACTTGCGCGTTCTTTCTCGTCAGCCGACAGACTCGCAACATAGTCGCGGAGGTAAACGCCGAGCTGAAAGAGCTGTTCCTTTTCCAGCCAAAGTGCACATACGGCGGACCCGGACTGAAGATCCAGCTTGAAGGTCCGCCTGCCGGGTTCTCCGAAAGTGACCGGCTCGACAGTGGAAAGAGCGCCGAGCTGATATTTGACTTGCTTTTCTTCCATGCGCCTATGATAGTGTCCCGCTGCCCGCACTGGCAAGCGGGCGAAAACCCACCAGCGTGTGCAGCTTGATCGAGGCGGGTCTGTGGCAGTTCGGGCCATTGCCGACGGCGGTTTCAGGTCATCCGATGGCGGCGCGTGCCCGGTACTGCAGGGCCTCCGCCAGGTGGGACACGCCAATGGTGTCCACGCCGTCCAGGTCAGCGATGGTTCGGGAGACTTTGAGCACCCTGTGGAATGCCCTGGCGGATAGGGTCAGGCGTTGCGCGGCAGTCTGTAGAAGGCTTCGCGCTGCGTCCTCCAACTGACAGTACTCCCACACCTCGGCTGGGCCCATCTCCGAGTTACAGAGAAACCCATTGTCGCTGAAGCGCTGGCGCTGAACATCTCTCGCGTGTTCGACGCGCTGTCGCGGCCCACTTGACCCCTCCCCTGTGGCGCTCTCCACCAGCTTGTCGTACTCGACCGGAGGCACCTCGACGAACACGTCCACCCTGTCCATCAGCGGTCCGCTGATTTTCTTCTGGTATCGAGCCACAGTGGATGGGCTGCAGGTGCATTCCCTCGCCGGGTGGTTGTGGAAACCACAGGGGCAGGGGTTCATTGCAGCGACCATCATGAAATTGGCGGGGTGACAGTTACAACGAAACCATCCGGTATTCTTGGGAGGCCATGCTGGATACGACGAGGAAAGTCCGAATTTACCGGGCGAAAGCTGGTAGTGAGTAGGAAGCGAATACAGAGTTACTGAAGCGGCCACAAGTGGGCCGCTTTTTGTCAGTAGGCGTCAGGCCTTCGTGGAGCCTTCCGGCGCGGACGGCCGCTCCAGCAACTCCAGCCAATTGCCGTCGGGGTCCTGCATGTAACAGCCCTTGCTGGCCATGGGGTATACCGCTCCGGGCCGTATGGCAGGCGGGCTTACGAACCTCACTCCCCTGCTGGAAAGCTCCGCATAGAAGGCGTCCAAGTCGTCCACTATCACACCCAGGTGCGAGGCCCCCACTTGGTGCCGCTCCGGCAGGGCCGCCGGCGTCCCGGCGGGGCTCAGGTACTGGATCAACTCCACGGAATGCCGCATATCACCCGATCCCAGGTAGATGATGTGTAGCCTGGCGTCGGGATATCCCACCAACTCGGAAATGAACTCCCCTTCAAGTATCTGGTTCCGCTCCTCCTTGAGTCCCAACAGGTCGCGGTAAAACTCCAGCGACCGACCCATGTCGCTGACCACAAACCCGGTGTGGTTCATCCATTCAACTTCCATCGCTGCCCTCCAAGTTTGACTCTGTCGTCTCTAGCTGCCTTCCTTGATCCAGTCCGCTACCCGCTCGGCGATGAGTACGGCGGTGCAGTTGGTGTTCGCCCGGATCACGTTGGGCATCACCGAGGTGTCAACTACCCGCAAGCCCTGGATTCCGTGCACGCGGCAATACTGGTCCACCACTGCCATCCCGTCGGCGGCATGGCCCATCCTGCAGGTACCCGACGTGTGGTACTGGGTGCCGATGTTGTCCAGCAGCCACGAGTCCAGGGCCTCATCGGAAGCCAGGTCGGCGTCGGCGGGGAAAATGCGGCGGTTGAACAGACCCCGGAATGCCGGGTGGTCGCCGAGCCGCACCGCCAGACGCAAACCATCCCGGGTCCGCTGCAGGTCCCAGAGGTCGCCCATGTATTTGTAGTCCATAACCGGCGGGTCATCCGGGTTGCTGGAACGCAGCCTCAACTCGCCGGCGCTGAGGGCGTTCTGCACGCTGGCGAAAATTGCGACGCAGTTACCCTCGATATCCAGCGGCAGCCCTGCCGGAACGTGGGCCGGGTCAATCGAAAGAACACCGAGGTGCATGTCGTCCCGGGTGGCTGACCCCTCCGTGGTGTAACGGAGCAGCGTTTGCAGCATGGCCTCTGTGTCGTCTTCCAAGTCACCCTGGTACTCGTACAGGGCCATGGCCAGTGGATGATCGCGCAGGTTTTGGCCGACGCCGGACAGGTCATGGACCACGCCGATACCCAGGTCCGCCAAGTGGCTGGCGGGCCCAACGCCGGAGAGCATCAGCAGCTGGGGCGAGGCAATGGCGCCGGAGCTCACGATGATTTCGTTCCCCAGCACCGTCATACGCTCCCCGCCGCTTTCCACCTCCACTCCGACCGCCCGTGTCCCGTCGAACAGTATCCGCCTGACGGGCGCGTTGGCTCGGATGGTCAGATTCAGCCGGTGGCGGGCCTGTGACAGGTAGGCCAGGGACATGCTCATGCGAACGCCATTGACGTGGTTCAGGGGCGCCGGGCCGATCCCGGTGGCGTCGGGGCTGTTTTCGTCCAGGGACTCAGGGAATCCCTCGGCCAGACATGCCTCGTAGAAGGCCCGGGCGAACGGGGCCATGTCCTCCCTCCGGTAACGCCGCACCGGGACCGGCCCGTCTGAACCGTGGAAATCGCCGCTGAAGTCCTGGTCGCTCTCCATCTTTCGGAAGTAGGGCAGCATGTTGGTGAAGGCCCACTCATCGTTGCCCAGTCCCGCCCAGCCGTCGTAATCCTCGGGTATTCCCCGCAGAAACACCTGGCCGTTTACCGCGCCGGAGCCGCCCACCACCTTCCCTCGCGGAATGGGTATTTCGGCAGTCTGCCGCTCGGTGATGTTGCCCAGGTACTCCCAGCTGTGCGACCCGAAGGCGGACCTCAGGAAATTGTTTCCCCGTTTCAGGTCATCGGGCAAGAGGTCCAGCTCAGGGTAGTCGGGGCCTGCCTCCAGCAGCAACACGGAACGGTCTGGGTCCTCGGAAAGCCTGGCGGCCAGCACGCTGCCTGACGACCCGGCTCCAATCACGATGACGTCGTAAACCACCTTCCACCTCCGAGCGGCTTTTATGGAGGCTATCGTACCTCACCCTGCGAATGGTGGCTAAGGGTGCCAAGTCGGATTGACAAGCCTTGCGCGACATCGCGCAGGGCTCAGTGTTGAAGGCCAATCATATTCCGCTCACGGTCGCGATCACAGGCGACACGGAGGTGAAGCCCGAAATTCAGTCGTTCTAATTCAGTCGTTCTATGGTCTGCCAAGAGCGACGAAGCCAACACCAAGACGTCCGCTCGATACCGTGCCCGGAAGGCAAGGCCGCACCACCGGCGGTTAGCCCCATGGCATGGAAACCCGAGAGTCCATGGTCAATTTGTTTCCGCCAACCCGCATTTTGGAACTCACACGGCCCGGCGGCCATAGTTGGAAACTGACCGGTACTATGAATGCAGAACAACCGCGGGTGTAAGCAGCTTGTGGAAATTACAAAAGACTCCCTCACATACTCGGCTACCGACCTCGTCGGATTCCTGGAATGCCAACACCTGACAGGCCTCGAGCGGGCGGCCCTTTCGGGGCACCTGGAGAGGCCGGAACGCACGGACCCGGTGCTGGACCGCATTGCCCAGCGGGGCCAACTCCATGAGCAGAGGTTTCTGGAGTCCCTGCTCTCCGACGGGCTGCAAACAGTGGAGTTGGAACTCGACCCCGGCCTTCCCCGCAATGAACGCCTCGCCAAGGGAAGAGATGAAACCCTGAGGGCGATGCAGACCGGCGTGGACGTCATCTACCAGGCCGTCCTGTTCGACGGACGACGGCTGGGGCTCGCCGACTTCCTGCAGCGCGTGGAACACCCCAGCGTTTTGGGGAACTGGAGCTACGAGGTCTGGGACACCAAGCTGGCCCGTCACGCCAAGGCCTCCGCCGTCCTGCAGCTCTGCATGTACTCCGACCTGCTCGGTAAGTACCAGGGACACCCACCCTCTGAAATGCACCTCGCCCTCGGCGGCGTGAGGGGAGAGACGGTCTCATTCCGAGTCGCCGATTACGCCGCGTACTACCGCATGGTCGCACGCGAATTCGAAACAGTTCTTGAAGCATCCACCGCCTATCCCCTGGCCACGGCTCCCGAGCCGGTCGAGCACTGCGGCGTCTGCAGGTGGAGCGAAAGATGCCGCGCCCAATGGCGGGCGGAGGACGACCTCTCCTTAGTAGCGGGTCTGACGTCCCGCCAACGGCACGCCCTGAGGGACATCGACGTCAGCACGCGCACAGCGCTGGCACAGCCACCTCAGCCTTTGCCCGAACGGTTGGACCGCATTGGCCGGGAGGCGCTGCAGAGAATCCATGCCCAGGCCGGTATTCAGGTCAGGGGAGAACGGACCGGGGCCATGCTCTCGGAGCGCATACCACCGCCTCGGGACCGCGAGGGCGAACTGGTCCGAGACCACGGGCTGCTGATGCTTCCGCAACCCTCGCCGGGCGACCTGTTCTTCGACATGGAGGGCGACCCGTTCTTCAGTTCCGACGAAGTCGACGGAATCGAGTACCTCTTTGGAGTCATCGAACCCGGACGCAGGGACGAATCCGGCCTGCCCACCTTCCACAGCTTCTGGTCCATCGAGGAGGGCACCGTAACCACCACTGGCGAGCGCCGCGCCTTCGATGCGTTCATGGACCTCGTTATAGACCGCTTGGCGACCGACCCGGACCTTCACGTATACCACTACGCGCCCTACGAGCCAACCGCGGTCAAGCGCCTCGCCGGCCGCTACGGTACTCGCGAGGAGGATGTGGACCGCCTCCTGAGAGGCGGCGTCTACGTCGACCTGCACCGCGCCGTGCGCCAGGGAATCCGGGCCTCCGTTGAAAGCTACTCCATCAAGCGGCTCGAGACGTTGTACACCTTCGACCGGGAAATCGATCTGCGGGACGCTGGCACCAGCATTGTGGAGTTCGAAACGTGGCTTGAACTCGGGCAGGAGGACGAGCGCGAGGAACTGCTCTCGCGCATCGAGGAATACAACCGGGACGACTGCCTCTCCACCATGCACCTCAGGGACTGGCTCGAAGCCCAGAGGACCGAACTCGAAAGTGACATCGGCTCCGTGCTGCCCAGGCCCGCCGTCCCCGACCCGGAGGAAACGGAGGACTCCGAGGCCCAGAAAGCGGTGAACGCCCTGGCCGAATCCCTATCGTTCAACCTGCCCGAAAGTACCGACTGGATGACGGGCTCCCAACACGGGCAGTGGCTGCTGGCCCAGCTGTTGAACTGGCACCGCCGGGAGAAAAAGTCCTTCTGGTGGCGGTACTTCTATCTGGTCAATGAACTCACGGACGCGGAGCGGCGCGAGGAGCCCGATGCCCTGGCCGAACTGACCTTCGAGTCCCGGTGGGCGGACCCTGCGCCTGGAACACGCTCCACCATATACCGGTTCAGGTTCCCGCCACAGGGCCATGCCATCAGGCCTGGTACCAACCCCCACGACCCGGAAACACAGAAGCCGGTAGGGACCGTCTTTCACCTAGATGACGCGCAGGGCGTGATCGACATCAGGTGCGGGAACAACCGGGCCGCTCCCGACGCCAGGTCGCTGATTCCCTACGATTTCTTCGATCCCAAGCCCAAGCAGGAGAGCCTGCAGCGCCTGGCGCACTGGGTGATCGAAAACGGCATCGACAGCCCCGGACAGTTCAGGGCAACCCGGGACCTGCTCACGCGCCGCCTGCCCCGCTTTTCGAACCCACCCGGAAGTGAGCTCCGCCTGGAAGGGGAGGAAGTTGCCGACGCTGCACGTCGGCTGGTCAAATCCATCGACGACAGTTACCTCGCCATACAGGGACCGCCGGGTTCCGGCAAGAGCACCGTCGGTGCGGAGATGATTGTGGACCTGGCTGCGGAGGGACGCCGGGTCGGAGTTACCGCCAACAGCCACAAGGTGATCGGAGAACTTTTGGCGAAAGTCGCTGAAGCGGCGGCAAACAGGGGAGTCAACGTCAGAATAGGGCAGCGCTCGACCGAAGGGCCGACTTTCGGCGACGCCGTTCACCTGAAGAACAACGACGCCGCAAGGGAAGCGCTGAGCGCCGGCTCCATCGACGTGGTGGGAGGGACGACCTGGCTTTGGTCCCGGGAAGACATGACCGGGACTGTAGATTTCCTCTTTATCGATGAGGCGGGCCAGATGTCCCTGGCGGACGCAGCCGCGGCGTCTCTCTGCGCCAAGAACATCGTCCTGCTTGGTGACCCTCAGCAGCTTGACCAGCCCCTCCAGGGAACCCACCCGCCGGGAGCCGAGCGTTCCGTACTGGCCCATGTTCTGGACGGCGCGCCGGTGATGCCCAGGGACTCGGGCCTCTTCCTGGACGGCAGCTGGCGGCTTCATCCGGGGATCAGCAACTACACCTCCGAGGTATTCTACGAAGGCAGGCTTCACTCCCACCCCGGGAGGGAGTTGCTGGACCTGGACGGTGTGGCTCCGCTTTCTGGAACCGGGATCAGGTTCCTGCCCGTTCACCATACCGGACAAGCCAGCGACTCGCCCGAAGAGGCCGGGGAAGTCGCCCAGCTGGTCAGAGACCTGTTGAATTCAAACCCGACCTACACCGACGCCTCGGGCGGCCCGCACTCGCTGGATGAAAGCGACGTGCTGATAATCACACCCTACAATGCCCAGGTGAAATCCCTGGACGAGGCGCTCCCGGGATTCCGCATCGGGACCGTCGACAAGTTCCAAGGCCAGGGGGCGCCGATCTCAATATACTCCATGGCCACCAGCTCATCGGAGGAGGCTCCCCACGGGATGGAGTTCCTTTACAGTCTGAACCGCCTGAACGTCGCCACCAGCAGGGCCAGGTGCTTGGCCTTAGTGGTCGCCAGTCCAGGGTTGCTGCGGGTGAGGTGCCGTACTCCTCGTCAGATGCGGCTGGCCAACGCCATCGCACGTCTGGTGGAAATGGCAGGCTAGGAATCAATAGCAGTACGGGTCAAGGGCAACTGAGACGGGGCAGTGGGGCTCCGGCCAGAAAGGTAAAGATTTGTCCGAGGTGTGTCCACAAGTCGAGTCCCATCATGGAGGGAGCCGGTACTTTGTCCCGCAATGGCATGCAAAACCGGGATCGCTCCGTTCGTGGCCGCTAATCGAGTTCTTCATCGCTGCAAAGGTGATGTTCGAAATTTGGCCCTCCGGGCCAGCGGCCAGGTGGTGGCAACATTGGCGATTGGTTTTGAGATGGTTTGCTGACGGTGGCCTCGAGGTCTCCTGAACTCAGTCTGACGCTAGAATTGCCCGAAAGTATTACCTCTAGAGCCGGGCTCCGCGCCCGGGAGGAGTAGCATATGGACCCGTTGGAACTGGCCGAAATTGGAAGCACCGGGCTGAGAGTGTCGAGGCTTGGAATCGGCGGAGTTGCGTTGGGCCGGGCCACGACCGGCGAGGAGGCTGCCGCGATTCTCGGCAAATGCGTCGAACTGGGCGTCAGCTACTTCGACACGGCCCCGGTATATGGCGGAGGCGTCAGCGAGCAGCGCTACGGTAGGATTCTCTCCGAAATCCCCCGTTCCAGTTTCACCATATCCACCAAGGTGGGCAGGTTGCTGGAACCCGACCCGCCCGCTCAGGTGGGGGCAGTAATAGGACCAGACGCGTCCAGGAATATGCCCTACATATACGACTACGATACGGTCATGCGGGTATTCGAGGGGAGCCTGAAACGGTTGAACCTGGACCGCGTCGACATTCTCCTGATCCACGACCCGGACAACCATTTCGACCAAGCGATGGAGGGTGCTTACAGGGCCCTTTCGGAGTTGCGTTCGCAGGGAGTGGTTTCGGCCATCGGTGCCGGCATGAACCAGTGGGAAATGGAGGCCCGCCTCGCCCGGGAGGGGGACTTCGATTGCTTCCTGCTGGCGGGGCGTTACACCCTACTCGACCATTCGGCCCTCTCCGAGTTCCTGCCTCTCTGCCAGGAGAAAAACATCAGCGTAATTGTCGGGGGCCCGTACAACAGCGGGGTCCTGGCCTCGGACCTGTCGGAGGCTGCAACATTCAACTACCTTCCGGCCTCGGCCGAGGTCCTAGAGCAGGCAAGGCGTTGCAAGGCGGCTTGCGACCGGCAGTCGGTCCCCCTGAAGGCCGCCGCTCTTCAGTTCGTTTTCGGACATCCCGCCGTTGCCGCCGTGATACCGGGCCCAGGGTCTGTAGCGGAAGCGGATGAGAATTTCCGGATGATGGCGTATCCAATCCCAGCCTCATTGTGGCAGGAGCTGCGTCATGAAGGCCTCATACCTGCCGATGCTCCTTGCCCACAATAGCGACACGTATTAGTACTACAGTTGCAGATTAAAAAGGGGCAGAATTTCAGCCAACCAAGGAGTGTTGAGGTGTCGTGTTGGTTGTTGGGAGAGACGAGGTGGCGGAGGTCGCGCGTTGGGCCGAGGGCATTGAGCGGCTGCACCAGTGCATCGCAGGCAGGTTCCGGCGGCCGGAGCCGCGCCGGCGGGCCCTGGAGTATCTGAAAGGCTTGCTCAGCCCGGTAGAACGCAAGAACGGCTGACAACTGGCGGAGCAGGCGGGCGACGCCACTCCCGACGATGTGCAGAGACTGCTGTTGGGTTACGTCTGGAACGCGGACCTGGTCCGGGATGATCTGAGGCAGTACGTGATCGAGCATCTGGGCGCCGGCTCCGGGAATTCAACACGCGGGCCCGAAACAGGGTAGCACCCGGAGCGAACGAGCTTACGTCGACGCCATGAGGGGCGTTGGCATGCTGGAAAAGGCGATCAGGAATGACGGAGCCGAGGAGATGCGGAATAGGAAGAGGGAGTCAGAGGCCGCACCGACGACTCATGCGAACCTTGAGGTGCCTTGCTGACCGGAGCAGACCGGGCCGCAGACGACCGTTAGAACGGCGAATCTTCCCCACAGACGCAAAGGGATACCTTTCGATTCCGAAACCCGCTCACCTCGCAGCCTTATCTGCTAGGACGACCAGAACGATGCTGACGAAATCAGGTGCAGACTGTCCCCGCCACGGCAGGTAACTCCGCACAAGACGGCCTATGGGTTGGAGCCATATTCTTTCGGCTCGACTGCCCTGTCCGGCCTACTGACGCGGCGGCCTTCGAATTTTTCCCACAACAGCAAAGCGGCTGGGGTAACAATGAGAGCCACCCCCGAGATGCCCAAAATGATTGGCACGATCAACAGGACCGGACCGTCAGCCCTCGATATGGTCACCAAAAAGGCAGAGCAGACCGTGGCCCCAGCGAAGCCAAAAAGCGTAAGAGTAGTTACGTTTCGCCCGAGCGCAGCACCCAGAACGGAGAAAAGGGAAGCAACTGCAACAATTATGGTGAGGATTACTGCGGTCTCCATCCGACCACTCCAAGACGGCGCTGCCCATCGCGGCCAAGCCGCAGCGATGTTGACACCTGTATATCAGCTTGACACTACGGAGACAAGGCCCAAGCCCGAACCCGCCTGAGTTTCTCCGGCAGATCACCCCCCGCAAGTACACCGTCCGTGCAGCGGCCGATGGAAAAGAGAGTGGCCTCCGCAAAGGAGCCAAACGCATCACCGCTAAGACCGTCCTGGTCGGAACTCACCCAAGTGAATAACCAGGAAACAGGAACAGGAAGGGTTCCACGGAAATATTGACCGCAGGCCAGACCCAGGCATCCCGAAGGAAAGAGGTGGGAAGGGAACTGACGCAAGGCAACCTGTTCAGCGGAAACCCGGAACCAAAGCAGGCAGCGGCTCAGGGTAAAGGGGAGGACCGGAAACAGAGGCGGGACCATGCAGTGAAACGGAGACCACACGGAGATGACGCCCTCACACGGATTCGACCGCCAAAGAGGAGAGCAGATTGCCAGAAATAACGCACGAGGCCAGTCAGACTATTTCACGTCAACTGATCGCATACCTAACCCCGACCGATTATTCAGACGACCCAGACGTACAACCACCACGTCCAGAAGACGTGGCATGGATAAATGCCAAGCTGGGAGAAAGCTGGATGGACGACATGCCGGTCCCGTTCAAATTTCCAACGGAATGTGGGAGCCTCAACCTGGAGTGGTACATCGGCCACGCAGAGCACAGCCTGGAGGTAGATTTCGACAACCACACCGGCATGTGGGCATGGTGGGACGGCAAATCGGGGGAAATTCACGAGGAGAACCTGGACCTCAGGCAGAACATGGAATGGGAAAAACTACAGAAGTTCTCAACCGGGCAGCGTACGCCAACCCGGGAGAACAACCCCGGAACAGGGAGGGAAAGATCGCCCCGGACCTTTTGATTGCAAGGCCAGCCCAAGGCACACAGAGGCAGTGAGGACCAAGAAGAACGCTCCCGACGGCACAATGAGAGTTGATGGCAAGAGGAGCGCGTCGCCTTCATTGTGAATGTCAGCCCAAAGGTCACACTGCACAGATGCGGGACGTTGGGCTGCGACCGGTACCGCGGTTGGTAGTACCACGGGCAAGACCACTTCCAGGCAGGATGAATCAGAGTTGTCACCCGAGAAAACGGCAAGGGGAACGGCCCCGCAGGCGCGGGGATAGACCTGCGCCCGTAGAGTGTCAACGGCCTTGCATCAAAACCCGCTTTCCTCAAGTAACTTTTGAGGCAAAACCCCGAGCTTTGAGGCAGGCGGTCAGTTCCAGATACGAATGTTGAGATGTGTCATGACTAGAATCAGCGGAAAGAGCGCACAGACAACGCATTCATCGAGGAATTGAACGGCAGATTCCGGCAGGTGTGTCTGAACGAAAACTGGTTCCTGTCCCTGGAGGATGCAAGGGAAAAGTGGAGTATTGGCGCAGGCACTACAATGGGGAACTGCCCCATATCGCGCTAGCAAACCTGTCCCCAAGGGAATTCGCCGTGCTGGCGCGTATAGGACACTAACCCGCAAAGCCAGGATTTCGGCTGGTACAGGAAGGGGGGGCAAGGTCTTACGGTTAGTCAGAAGAGTTCGAGTCCATCCAGGTGGGCCTGACTTGACGGTAGGCAGTACCATCTTCGAGATGTGGATGGGGTTATAGCCTGGAACGGCGTACAGCGAAGTGGGCAGAATTACATAGAGAATTGAACAACAGTTGTTCTGATTCTGCGCCTCGCCGGTAGATGTTGCGAACCATGCGGCTAGGATAAACGGCTGGCTCTCTCGATGTCGAACGTCATGTTGTTGACAAGGTGGCTATCGCATCCTCCAGCAAACAAGCACCGCAAAAACAATTGCTGCCCCGCAAATCAGCAACATCATGAGCCTGATGAAGTCTATCCCGGGGCTGGAAGGCTCAGGACTGAATCCCACCATTACGATCACGCTGGCGATCGCAACAACGGCTGCCGACCCTAGGTATTTCCTCTTCCTGGGTGACGAATTACTTAGGTAGACATTTAAGGCACTATGTAGTTTCCGAAGCAAACTAAGCCTATATATGCAGGGTCTTTAGCCCGAATCCAACGAATGAGTGGGGATTAAGGGTGTCCTGGAGGCGTGAAGAGATGCTCCTGCGTATCAGGGATAATGGTTTTTGCACAAAAAACCAGCCGGAAACAAGGAGCACCCAATAGAGGTTACCACTTGAGCACCCCGATGGCATCAATGTCGCCTTTGATGATCACCGCCTGGTGGCCAATGCAGGGCTGCTGCTGCCCGCCAGCCTTGCCCTCCGCTTGGGTCTGGGTGAAGTGGTTGAGCGGTACCTCGATTTGAGTAACGCCCCCGGCCGGGCCAATACCGGCGACAAACTGCTGACAATGGTGGCCTCTGCCCTGGCTGGCGGTCATTGCATCGACGATGCCGACGCGTTGCGCAGTGGCGGTACGGACAAGGTCCTAGGCTGGGTGGACGGCGCCTTCACGGTACAACCCAACACCGCAGCGGTCCTGCCGGTGCGCAGCCCATCGTCGTCGTCGATGCAGTCGCCCCCAAGCCAGGGCCGACGCCACCAGGGTCATCACCTTGTCGCCCACGTTGCCCGGCCCGGCGCACCTCCTAGGTTCACATGTTAGTCCGCCAGTTCCCCCAGACCCAGGCGGAGGGCCAGGATGGTGGGCAACAGCAGCCCGGCGTTAGCCATCAGGCGGTGGTCGTCGAAGGCGAAATCGATGGGATCGGGGTGCTTACGTGGTAGCATCTGAAAGGTGCTCCCTTTCCGGGGTCGGTTTTCCGTACAAAAACCATTATCCTTGATTCAGAGGAGCACCCTCTCACTCTATCAGCACACCTCCAACCCCCACCCCTTCGGTGGATTGGGGATTAGGTGATTCCTTTTGCTCTCGGGAAACTTTGCACCCACTCAGGCTTTGTAGGCCGCTTCCAGCTCTGCCAACGCTTGGGGGAACTCGGCTTCGTTGAACACCAGCCTGAACGTTCCTCTGGCGGGCCCGTCCTTGATAGTCATAGTGCCGCAGTTGAAGGCGTTTTGCAGCGTCTCAAGCACTCGCTGCTTATAACTGGTATCCGGGTTGTCGCGGAGATGCTCGCCTTTGGTCTCGAAGACCAATACGTGGGGTTTGCCCTTGGTTTCACCGCCCATCGCCACGAAATCAGGCCAGATTCGTTCCTGTTTCCAACCCCGGAGATAGTAGTCGCCACGCTGCCGGACTGCCACCCGGTGCCACCATTTCAGCGCCTTCTGTTCATCGAGGTAGCGGGCGAAGTTGCGTTCCAGAGTTGAATCGAATTGCTGCGCGTAAACGGGTTCAAACAGGCTGAGATGTACCTGTCTTCCGTCGTTCCTCGCCAGGAGCGCCGCATCGCTGGCTATGGGTATTTCGTAGCTTTCGACCATGCGGAAGTTAGGCTGTCCCGCTTCCAAGTCAAATCGTATCTGGCCGTCACGCAATTTGTCGCGGAAAACTCTTTCTGCCAGAAGTTGCAACTGGTTCGACACATGGTCCCTTAGCGCGAATGCCAAGTATGAACGGCGGTCGTAAATTTCGTCCTCGGAGTCGCCGTCGTCTCGAAGTTCCTCCAGAAATTGCTGTGAGATACGAGCCGATTGCCAAGGATTCGGAACCACATCTGACAACCGGCGGGCAAACCAGTTTATCTGAACATCCTTGGCAATGTTCAGCTCTGTCTCGGGATGAAAAACGGGAAGCACATCGCCAACGTCAACGCTTGCCGATTGCCGGACGGCCCGGTCCGGGAGGCTGCTCTGTGGATCGGGAGACTCAATCGCATTCCAGTCAATTTCCGGTAGGATATGGGCCTGGTAATCCAACTCGCCCCACCCTTCACCACGCTGATGCAGAACCAGAGGAAGGAAGATATCCTTGCCTTCCAATCCTTCCCGGCGTTGTAGAGTGATGCGCCGGAAGTCAGTCAAGTCGCTGGTCACCGCGTCCCCCAAGCCAGTCAAGCCCTCTTCTTCCAAACCCCGCTTGACCTGCGCCACAGCGTCGCCAACGTTTGTGTTCCAGCAATAGACGTAGCACTGGTCCAGCAACTCCCGGCCGGTACGCCGAGCGTGGGGCTGGCGCATCACGCGGCCCACCAACTGTGTGATGGCCCGCTGGGCCCGGGTGTTGTCCAGCATCACCAACAGGTAAGCAAAGGGGCAATCCCAACCTTCCATTAAGGCAGCCCTGGTAATGACCCATCGCACTGGCGAAAACTCCGACAGCAGGTCTTCACGGCCTAATTCGTCCAGCTCAGAGGATTTTACGGCAATGGAGTCTTCGGACACCCCCAGATTCTGGGTCAGATACTCCCTTACGTCCTCCGAGTGGACACGCTCCCCGTCCCTCTGGTCCCTGCCCGTGCGCTCTACCCGCACAACGGCTATTGGGCGAATGTAACGGCCTTCGCTCATCTGCAACGAATTCGCTTCCGTATCAAGGCGCTCCAGCTCGTCGTGGGCCTGGGCCAAGGTGAAATGCCAGTCGGCGTTGGTGAACGACGTCACCTGCACCGGCAGTTTAATCATCTCCTCGTTTTTCAGTTCCACTCCGGTAATGTCAACCAACAGGTTGCTGATTCCCCGATTTGGGGTGGCGGAAAGCTCAATCACCAGGCTGGGATCCAAGCGGCTGACCGACCGCGCAAACTCTTCGTTGGCCTCCAGGTTGCGGGCGCCATAAGCCTTGTGCGCCTCGTCCAGTATCACCACCGGGCGCAGCATCTTGAAGACGTTGAAAAGACTGTGCTTCACCGGACCGTCGTCGGCAATCCGCTCCAAATCGGGATAGTCATTGAGCAGTCTGGCGTCGCTGAGCAAGTCGTCACTGTCCGGGAAGATGGTGGGATAACGCCCTGAGTCACGGAACATCCGCAGAAAGTCGCGGCCCCGCTGCCGATTGGCGGCTGGCAGCATCAATAGCATTACACAGAGATAGTTTTCTATGTCCGACCGGGTGAACAGGTCATCTTTTTCCAACAGCTTGACCCGACCGGCGCTAGCGATTTCCAGCATTTGCCTATAGGGGTGCTCCCGACTCCGCAACGCGGCTTTGGTCTGTTCGTAAATGGCCCGCGTCGGCATGACCCACAGCGTGAGACCGGTTTGCCGCCGCAATCGCTGCAACGCAGCGGCGGCGAGAAGGGTCTTGCCTCCCCCCGTAGGAACTTTGAAGCAAACGTGGGGAATGGGCCGGTTGGCGTCATCGGTCCGGCTGACGTACTCACCGGCGGAATCTGCGACACATCCAGCATCCTTCAACTGCTGCCAGGCAATCTTGGGATAGTTGTAAAGGTCTTCGGAAATCGTAATGGCGGGGCCCGCCTGTTTTAGAGCGTTGACGGCGGCCTGGGACTGCAACCGCGCCGAAGTGAGAGCATCCAGCCAAGCGGTAAAGGCTTCGAGGGTATTGGTTTGGTAGTCTTTCAATTCCATCGCCAAACCCCCTATTGCCCCGCCTTATGAATCTCGTAAGGCAGTTGGCAGAAGGTGATCCCAAGGGACGTCAACTCCCGCTGCCCGATATACTTGCCAGGGCCGAAAACGACTGCCTTCCTACTATCCTGTTTGCCGAGCTCGCTGATGCGCCAGGCCCGCTCCTCGTTTAGCATTCCTTCATTGTTTCTAAGATAATCCACGTCGGGTTCATACAGCAAATGGTAGTTGGTACTGTCGCTGCTGTAAAACAGACCGTCGTCGTTCTGTGGTTCCATTGCTGCGACACTGGCAGAAAGCCCCGCAGATGTGTGCAACAGATAAGCCGCCAGCGCTGAATATTCCGGCAGCGAATCGCCAGTCAACATTCCCTCCACGTCAATTGGATCACCCAGCGTGCAGTAGGTGAATGAACCGCCTAGCCCTTCCCGCAACGCCGCGTCGCGGGCCTCCGGCACTCCGTTTATGATCCGGCGCACCCGCTCGGCGGTGATACTATCGGCGTAGTCTTCGCACTCCACTAGGATGAACTTACGGTTGCCTCCGTCCTCTTTGTTCAGCGCCAGGACGGAGTGGGCCGTTGTGCCGCTGCCAGCGAAGGAATCGAGGATAATGTCCCGGTCAGAGGTGACAGTCTCGATTAGCCTACCGATGACCCTGTCATCTTTTGGATACTCAAACGCAATGTCACCGAGGATCCTCCTTAGGTTCTGATGTGCTGCTCTGCGATCTTGATAAAACACACTGGTTAGTACTTGTTCACTTGTTTCGTGAAGGTACCGCTTCAAGTTAGGGACGTTGTTCTCGTCACCTGCGAAGTGAACGCGATTGGCGTTGATAGCCTTATCCATTGTCTGTTTGTGTGGAAATACCCATCCTCTAGCTGGGACTGTGACGGGTTTCGCCGATACTGGGTGCAACACCTCATAACGGGGACCTCCACCACCTGGCCATGAAATGTCGCTAGGAAAGTAAACCCCATTCTCGTCGACCCAATTGTAATGTCTGTGTTGCCATGCCTTGTGATTATGCGGCAGAGATCTGTACCATTCCTTAAGGTCGTTGGATATGGCTTCGTAATCATCTCCGTGCTGCTCTTTCAGCGTTTCAACAGATTTGTAAATGTCGTCAATGCCTTCTTTGAGTACTCGCCATCGTTTCGTGTTTGTTTTCATATCGTCGAAACTCTTGGCGTATGCAAATACATAGTCGTGCCCTACAGATACAAATCTAGCATCATTCTTGGCTGTTCCTTCCCATACGAAAAGTGCTATGAAATTGGTTTCTCCAAAAATTTCGTCTATCAATAATCTTAGATGGTGCTGTTCGTTGTCATCGACAGAAATGAATATCACGCCATCATCGGATAGCAGTTCCTTGAGCAATTGCAGTCGGGGCCACATCATGCAGAGCCACTTGTCGTGGCGCTCCAGGTCCTCTCCATCTACGGTTTTGTCCAGCCACTCCCGCATAAGGGGGCTGTTCACATTGTCGTTGTAGGCCCAGCCCTCGTTGCCAGTGTTGTAGGGCGGGTCGATGTAGATGCACTTGACCTTGCCGGCATATCGGGGCAACAGCGCCTTTAGCGCGTGCAGGTTGTCACCGTGGATGATGAGATTGTCGTCCAGGTCTTCCGGGTTCAGCGACCGTCCAGCATCAGCGACCAACGGCCGGTAAGGAACGGTCAGGTGGTGGGCGTAGATATGCTGCTTGCCCTTGAAATCTAGTGTCGGCATAGTTGCGCTCCCTATGGAATCAGGAAACCCAATTCACGAGCTACGGTTTCTTGTTGCTCGTCCAAGGTGATGAAGGCTATATCACTCTGTAGGACTTTTGCGAAAAACAAAGCCGTGGCAAGGTGCCAAACTCGAGCAGGTGAAAGTTCAGAGATTTCTAACACTGCGGTCATTTCAGCGTCCAGTCTACGGTTGGGAAAAATCCATTCAATGCTAGATGTCGAACTTGTGTCGAATTCCTCCTGTTCTCGCCTAAAAGCTACTCGCAATTCTGCTTCAAGAAAGTTCGATGACATCAGGTACGGGAAAGAATCAAGTCGAGGACGAGTGGAGCGTTGGAACAGTTCTTCGCCCAAAACCTCGGGTATCAACGCGGATGGGTCGACGTAAGCCACCAACGGCATTCGTGGTGTCATGGGCGAGGACCCCGGTATTTATTCTCGTGCTTTGAGAAAACGTTCTAAGGCACCGGGAACGAGAGCGACAGAGCGTAGGGTTTCTCTCCGACCGTCGCCTCCAATCAGTATGCCCTGGGCACGCAACTCCGCCAGCCTCTTCTCCAGTATTCTGATACCTTCGTCGGCAGAAGAGGAGGCAAGGCTCTCAGCAGTCTGTTTATCATGGTCGGCAGAGCGGTCTTCGGTGTTCATGGTTTTCCGTTGCCATCCTTCTGGAGATGATTGTGTGCGCATACCCTGATTGTCGCCCAATAACGCACCTTTCTCGACACGAACATGCTGTATCGATTTTACCAGAGGAATTCAGTTCACGCACTGAATTCTTGGGTGTCAATGAAGCCCCGGCGGCACGCCACCCGAGCGGTTAGCCCGAGTTGCGCCAGACGGCCAGAGACGGGAATAAGGCAAAATGGACGATATTAACCACCTGTCGGTGTCTTTCGTCCGTGCCTTGCGGTCAAGTATACGGCGCCCATCCACTGTAGTCTTGCCGGTTTCTTTGGATATCACCACCATATATCCAGGTTAGGAGAACAACGCCCCCGCCCTCCCACACCCAGTTGCTGACAATTGCCTGCCGACTGTGGCGGACCCAGTCCGCTAGGCTCGATACATGAGGGTCTCAGACCAGGAACTGTTGCACCACCTGAGCCGGATGCCCTTCGTGGACACGGCGGAACTGGCTATGATCACCGGGGAGGCCAACGCGACGGTCCACCGAGGTTTGACGGGCCTGCTGGACGACGGCTTGGCCGGGCGGGTCAGCCACGGGACCGCCCACCTGGCCTCGAGCAAGATATACTACCTGACGAGGAGGGGCGTCGGCGAGGCAGCCGGTATTCTCGGTTTCGACGCCGCGTCGGACTACGTGCGGGCCTACCCGGCGTCCCGGGAATGGCCGACGCTTCTGATTCACCAGGTGGACGCGGTGGCCTCGGTATGCCGCCTAGCGGCGTCCCTATCTCACTGAACCGAAAGCAGTCGGTGGGGAAAGACAGTTAGATCAAATTGCGCTGGAGGAACTGAAAATGCCCATCCATCGGGATGTTTCTGACATTGTTCATAATGTCGTGCTGCGCGATGTCATCCAAATCCACGGCATGGAAATCCCCTACCCTGCAGAATTGTGGGTAGACGGAAACTGCCATCACCAAGACGGGACGGCGATGTTCAGCATCAAGGACATGGGGTCTTTGACGGCGGAATACTTCGGTTACGACACTGGCACACCGCTTGAATTGCTAGGAATGGGATTGGAACCACTTGACGTCAAGCTGATTATCAAAGACACGAACGTCGAAATACCCATCTGGTGGATCAGCAGCAGCCCGAAAGCCCGCACTTGGCACAGCGTACCGATGCCGGCGGTAGCAGCTTACGAATGTGAAATAAGGGGCCGGTTGGGTGACTTCCATAGCGAAATGAACTCGGCATCCATAACCGTCGCGGACCTGCCAGATATTCACCTGGGCCAAATAGCGACGCGAATCCCGGAAGAGACTACAGGCGTGGAGCACTTCACCCTGCGCGGTTTCAAGAGACAGACCTATCAGCTGAACATGGAGGCTGGAGAGTGGCGGATCGAGCTGAATCGCTCCCACGCGGACGACGAGGGCCGCTGTCCTCTCTACCACATCCATCTAACCCGCGTGGACGCGTCGCCATTCAATTTACCTGAGGACATAGACAGCAGCATAATAAACGCGCTGACTAGATTTCTGTCTTTCCAATGTGGGAGGTGGGTTGGTGTACCAACGATCGTATGCAACCCGGTGTTTAGCACGGTTCAAAAGCACCTGGTCTTGCGAGAAGGCGAAACGAATGAAGACGTTCTTTGTGCCCTTCACGAGTTCAGATCGTCAGAAGGACCGTTCGCCCTGAATGAACTTAATTCATCTCTCCAGAAGGTTCACGGCTTTGAGGACGTCTCTGGTGCCGATATATTGGGGGTCTCCTTTAGCGGCGGAGAAGTGACGATAAGCTTTGGCAAAGGAGACCCTACCGTAAGACTGGCGTGGTTAGGTAAACTGTCTTTACCAGACGCGGCGGACAATAGCAGGTGGACCGCGGCAGACACGAGAGCGTGGCCCAGCCTGTTCAAAGAGTTTTGGTATCGCTATAACCAACCAGACGACCACGCGCATCTGAAAAACTGCCTGTACCATTACACGGAAGCACAGCGGGTGTTTGACGACGGCTCCATTGGTCAAGCTCTGGTCGCAGCACAGTCAACCTTGCAGGCACTGACCCGCTGGTGGAACGGATTGGATATAACCCACAAATTCGGACCTCCTGGGACTACATTTGCCCAGCTGTTGATCAAGGCTGTGCAAAAGGCAGAGTTGGGTAGGGACAGCGGCATGGTAATCGACGAAAAGGCGTTACAGGCTATAGTCTCGAAAGCCTCCAGCTACCGGCACGACATTGACCATGGTAGAGGCGGAAACATCGAAGGGCACGAACAAGACGTCATCTACTGCCGGATGCACCACCATAATCTCGCTCGCTTGCTCATACTCGCCAAACTCGGCAATCGAGACCGGGACGCCAGAGGCTGCTCTGCTGGCCCCATGTTCAGAGAGGCACGGATTTGAAAATCCTCCACGCACTCGATTCCCACAACTTACGGACCATCTTCGTTCTGTGCCGCCCGAGGCCAACGGCA
Organism: Dehalococcoidia bacterium; assembly: GCA_965207865.1. GTDB lineage: Bacteria > Chloroflexota > Dehalococcoidia > Lucifugimonadales > UBA3495 > VXOI01. Next base: position 76,247 of record CBDBNP010000006.1, on the reverse strand, counting down.
CGGCCCACAGGGTGGAAATCGCATGGGCAGCTTCTACCTGAGCAGATTCGGCCAAGTTTCTGACCTGCTAACCTTGCGACCCGACCAGGTGGCCTTCCCGTGGAACGCACGGGAGTGGTCCCGGGGCGAGGTGTACGTTTACAACCATCAGCTGACGTCGCCCGGCGGCAGGGGCGGAAGCGGTCAGCTCACGGGCGGCACGGTGCTGCTACGGCTTTGCGACTACCAGCCCCTTTGAGGAGGCCGGTGTAAGTGTCAAGGCAGTCTACGAAACCACCGAGGGCCGGGAGGTGAGCAGCGTCGAGGCGACGTGGACCTGCTCCGTCGGGAAATAGCTGCCCAGCTCGATGGCTGCTCTCACGCCAGAGGCATCGAACGGGCAGCTTCCGGGAGTACTGGAGCCTGCTCGAACTGGTTTCGAGGGGATGTCGCGGGCGCCGCAATATCGCACCCCACCCGACGAATTCACGGCAGGCCTGTTGTGGCCGACGCTGGAGTCCGGCACGTCCTTCAAGCCATCCGCCCGGCGTGTGGGCTGCAGAGTTCGAATCTCAAGCAAAGCGTCGCCGGACCCTCACCGTAACGGAGCCGTGGCGACCTATTCGGAACCCGCTCCAGGAGACCTTCGCCATGCAACGACGCCGGGCCTTATCGCGCGTCCTCCTCAGAACCACCGTGGTATGGGAATTGCTGGACAAGCTGGACATATCCCAGCTGATGCTGGGGGAGCGGAGTCCGTCGGAGCGGTGGCGCTTGTAGAAGGTACTGGGAATTGCCGACTTTCACGTCCTGTTCATCATCCACGAGGAGGACGAGTAACCTTCCAGCGCTATACCTGCCCATGTCTCACAGGCGGAATCGCGAGAAGGCCGACAAAGCTGTTCCTACTTCAACTCATCTATTCGGTGCTCGGCTCCCGCCTGTTGAGCATGACGGAGCAGCCCCGCTCGTCCACGATGTGGTTCACCGAGACCCGGCCCCGGCTGTCATAGCCGGTGGTGTAGGCGAACTCCACCTCGGCCCCCCAGGGTACTTTGCCGCCGGTTCGGATGGTATCCATGCCCGGCCCGCCTGCGCCCTTGACCACCACGCCGTTGCGCCCATCCTTCTTCCAGGCCAGCACCTTGAGTTCCACCGGGGCCACCAGTTCCTGTGTCGTCGGTGCGAACAGGACGGCGTGCAGGCGCCGCAGCACGGGTCCCGATGGGGTGCGCTGGCCGTTCATGATCTGGGAGAGATAGGAGACACTGATGCCCGCCCTACGGGCCACCTCGTTCTGGCTGAGACCATGGGCTTCCATTCGCTCCCACAGCGCCTGCGGGTCCACGGTGGGGAACTGGGCCGATTCCACCTTGACTGGGGCCTCCAGTACCTCCTCCACCCTCGCCTGGGCCGACGGGCTCAGACACCTCTCGCCCCGAGATGCCTGAGTTAAGTAGCCGCGAGACAACCCGACCAAGTCCGCCAGTTCCCCCATGCTCAGGCCCCTCTCGCGGGCCCGCTCCCGGATGTAGCTGCTTTCACTGCCCTGGACCACGCCGCCCTGGCGGTAGACGACGCCAGTGCCGGGGACCTCCCCCAGGACCGCCATTGCCCTTTCCCGCAGCATGGGGGTCCAGGGCCGGCGCCCATTGGCAACCGAGCACAAGTAGCTGTAGTTGACGCCCATCAGGTGGGCCAGTTCCTTGAGGGTGAGGCCGTGGCGCCTGGCGGCGGCCCGCAGTTCGCTTTCGGGCTTTCCCCGGTGCGCCGTCTCCCGCTGCGCCCGGGCCTGTGCCTCCGTGTCCCGGAGGGTGTCAGTGTCGCTATGGGCCTTGATCGTGGCCTTTTGGTTGTGGGTGATCTCCTTGCTGTCGATGCTGGTAGTCCCTTTCATGTCGCTTCCTCCGAAAGGCAGAAAGCGAGCCCGGCCCGAATGGACCGACCTCGCTTTCCGGTTAAAGATGCAGGTCTTTGGTTGCGGTCCATTCAGCCGCTTTGGTGTCCGCCGGCGGCGAAACACGAAGAGCGGGGCCACCTCCCCGCAGTTGGGAGAGACGACCCCGCTCGTTGGTGCCTATTCGATTGTCATTGGCGGCCCATCAAGCCGCCCCGGTGGACCCCGCCGCGCTACGGGCAGCGGGCCCCGGGTTACTGCCAGTTCACTGGTTGCTGCAACCGGCCCGTGATGACAGATAGTTCACGATGATCGTTGTTTTTGTTGTCCGTTACCTCCTCGATGTGTATCTGGTTGGAGTTGTCGCCGTGGTCGCTGACGTTCTGCCCTTTGGTAACTGGGTTGCCGACGGCGGCGGTGATTGGCACGACAACCTGTGCCGGTCGCTTGCCCCCTATTCTCGCGTCCAGTGCGCCACTCTGGAGACGACGCCGTTGCCAGCCCGGACCATCCCGTGCCGGCGTCGGCAACCGACAGCCACGGGATGGTCATGTCCCTTGACGGCGCAACAGGCACCGGCTCACGCCACCCCGCACAAGACGCACTGCGCCCAGGGTTGTCAGCAGGTCAAACCAGTCCCTGCGGAAGGCGCAATACGCCCAGGGCCGGGCAGCGCAACAGGAAATGACGGTGTGGGATTGGTGCAAGGCGCGGATCGCCCAGGTTGGAGGTCAGCCGCTCAATCCGACCGCCGGTGCCGGGCACACTGCTCCCAGGGGCAGGTTGGCGCAGCTCGGAACGACGGATTTGGGGTTGGCGCAGGGCGCAGTTAGCCCAGGGTGAAACTTGCCGGGTAACTGGCGTTAGGGGAAAAGGGAGAGGGTCGCAGCGGGACCAGCGGCCACGCCGTAAGATAACGCGCCGGTGGAAACTGCGTCGCAATCGTGAGCGTCCGGCCTGTCGTTGGCAGACAACCGGAGCACATAATACCAACGGTCCGAGTGCTGAGGGTCAGCATCCAGGCCGCGGTCGTGAGGGGCCGGTCAGAGTTGGTGATCACACTAACCGGAGCGTGAGAAAGCGGCGAAGCAGGTCATCTGCTACGCCTGGTAAACCGATAGGGAAAGGGACGCCGTGCTGTTTCCGGTTGCCACCTCCTTAAAACTCAGTCCGTTCGGCAGGGAATCCAACTTGAGTAGGGAAACGATGTGAGACGCACCGCGCGCCTGGGTTAACGTCCCTCGCGGACGCCCATCGGGAGAGCGCGATGCTCGATCCCTCTGAGTCGGTCCGGCACGGGCGGCCGTTCGGAGAGCTGGGCTCAATCCTATGCGGCCAATCCCGGGTCCTGGGACGGGACCCTCCAGTTTTCTCGGCAGGAATCACTGGCAAAAGCCCGAATACACTATCTAGTATCCGGCACCGGCGACACTGGCGCAAGGGGTTTGGCGTCACCCTGCTGAAACTGTTCGCTGAAGTCTAAGTGGCGCTTTTGGACCGGCCCTCACCACCCGTTGCATTCGGCCCAAGGGGTGAGGATTCCGCGCCTGGGATTGGGTCGCCGCATGAAGGGCACCGCGGGCATTCGTGGCAGGGTTGCCTGCCGCGGGCAACGCGTCATTCACTGCGAGCCAGCAGCAGTTACCCTGCAGCCCGCTGTGTCAAGCCTGGGACGCTACAGACTGTCAATCCCGTAGCGGTCGTCGTTCATCGTCGCATAGAACTTGCCGAGCGGCGACGCTCCAGGAAATGACAGCTTTCAGCCCGCACGGACTCTCCGCCAGCCACGACCTGCTATCACGATTGCCTACGTCTTGCCTGCTCTGCAACTTGCCTCGCAAGTTGCATATTCCCGCAACCGGCCCTTGACACAAAGCGTTCGCTGTTCCGGTCAGGTAGGGGGTGATTTCCCTGGAATTCAGCTTTGCAACGGCCCCCATCCGCAACTTGCGCTCCAAACGCTTTCCTGTACACCCGAATGACCTCTAAACGCACTTTCCCAGCATCGCCCTGGAGAAGGGACCGAGGCATCAGGGAGCGCGAGGCCCACTACATCAATGAAATCCCTTTCAAGGGATAACGCCCGATTCTCCCGGTCCGCAGACTGGTCGCTGAACACCACAGTGCCCCAGACAACCGCAGGGAATCGGTATTCCATCCCGCCAAGACCCTGCTGTAGGAACGAAAGGGAGACGGAATTGATAGGGCGTGTAAGTACCCGCACCCGTGCGGCCCCCTGTGGGAGGTTCTTTCCGACGTCCCAGTGACGCACACTGAATAGCAGAGCCGGAGACGATGCCGGTGGCCCAATCCCATCCATACGGAACCGAGGTGAATGACATGATCCTGAACCCGGTAACCCAGCTCGACACTGAGGCCCAATCACACAACCCCAACGAGAGGCTATGCGAGAAAAGACAAGAACAAACGGAAAGACGAGCGCTTCCGGGAGCAACCGGAAATCAGGGACCGCAGGCAGAAATACTCAAGGGTCAACACCACCGCAGCACACCGACGCGCAGCGGGAGAGGATGCAGGAAGGGCTGCGCATCCTGGCCCGGATCATCGCCCGCGCCCACCTGAGACGGGAGGCGGACCAGGCCACCCAAGAGCCGCAGCCGGACTCTGGGAAGGGCGACTGATCCCTTGGTGCCTCCAGCATCAACAACGCCGGGCATTCCGTCGGCGCCGAACCTAGCTCACCGCCACATCAGTGACGCTTTCGGGCGTTTCCCCACACCGGGGCAGTTTGAGGCCCTGTCACGCACCCCATCGTCAATTGGCATTTCGGCATCCTGACTGTAACCAGCCCCTAACTCCAAATTCCCTGCTTCAGGAGTGCGGTGCTCATCAACAGGATGCAGACGGCCATAAGGAACAGGAAGACTCCCAGGATCAAACCATCCGCGGAATCCCGCAGGACCGCCGTCGCCGCACTGGCAATCAAACGCTCCTGACTATCCTTGAACCTGCGGGGTCTGCGGTCCGCCCCGCTGCCACAGCCACGCCAGGAACATCGTGCCCCATACCAGCAGCCCCGAAATAAACAGTACCCCCAAGCAGGCAACAATGACCACGCCATACGTGTCCACCTCCGTCCGGGTCTCCGTCGCCACCACGGACTCTCCTCGGGATTCCTGGGAGCCGGGAGAGTCCGGGTTAAACAAAGCGACGGTCTCGGTGGTGCTGTAAGTGGTACCCATGCTGAAAATCAATATGCCGCAAATTGCCATGGACAACAGCATCAGCAGAGCCCCGACGGGCCGCCACGTTTTGAGCGGGATCCATAGCGTCAGCCCCGCTGTGAACAACAGGACCAGGAAGAGCATTATCAGAAATATCGCCATCGCCGACTCCCAGCTTGTAACAGGGCCACCCTCAAGCCGCAGCGTGCAGTATCACCTTGCCAGGCAGCAATGGCAGGAGCGGACCACACGGGGCCTCGTCCTCTTCGCCGCCGCCAGGGCGGCCACCTCCGTGGGGAAGGGGCCGTGCCACAGTCCCCCTCTGGGCGCTCGCCGCTCTTGGTCCCTCGCCTTGCTGCATCCCACCCGGTGCACCACGGCGCTCCTCTGGGGCCTTTCCTCCAAGACCAGATAGTTCATCTCGCAACTCCAATGTGGAGTTGCGACCAGTGTCCCAGCCTCCGCTGTTGAAAGTCAAGATAGTGCGCACAATCACGATATTGTCCGCAGTTCGGCCGGTCCTGTGCCGCTGTCCGCAGCCAGCCAGCCGCTCGGAGAAAGCGCTGTCTTCCAGCCGCATCTCCCACCTCAGACATTCCGCTCCGTCCGGCATCACCGTCGCACGAGAGGTATACTCACTTCCCTCACAAGTAATATCCGGAAAGAAGACTGCCTTCGCAAGCTCATCCTCGTGCGGGCAGAACACGCTCAGGATGATCATCCAAATGACGTTCGCCACAGGCAGAGCGTCAGCAACCGCCTCAGCAACCGTGCCCGTTTGGCTCGGCCCAACTCCCGGCGAGCCTCCGCCAGGGCCTCCCGTCGCCACCGTACGTGGTCCTTACGCCGCGAGTCATCCAGCGGGTCCGTTTCGGGAGGCAACGTCAATTGGAAGTCCCGCAGCATCTCCACCTCCAGCTCCCATCGCCGCACCCTGGCAGCGGCCCGGTCGACCCGGCTGACCAGATGATTACCGCCCACCCGCAGCCGTCGCCACTCGGCAACCAGCTCCGCCGCCGGGCCGAAGGCGTATGCCTCGTCGGGCTGTTCCTCCAGCGTAACGACGCCGGCATCGGGCATACCCGGCCTCCGCCGGGCCTGGCGCAATTCCCTGTCTGGGCCTTGACCCTGATCATCCCCGTATTCACCGGCGGAGCGGCGGCCAGCGTCCAACGCTGTGGCGCTCCCGGGACGTTGCTCATCGCCTTCCAGCGCCGCCACCCGCCACTCCAACTCCTCCAACCGTCATGCCAAATTCGGCAAGCCCGACGAACTCCGTAGCACCTTCGTCACGACCGAGGGGGAACTGATGGGGGACGACGCAGGCTCACCGGTTTGACAGCCATACGGCAGGGGCAATAACTCATACGTGTCTGAGACGATCAATCCCGACCTGTCCGTGGATGGCGTCACGGGCTGCCTGGAATAGCGGGCAGAGCGCGCCGCCTACTACCGCCGCAGGCTTGGCAGTGAGATAGAAGATCACCAGACACCCGGCCCCGACGAGCTGTATTCCAGCCACATATCGAGTTCCTCGGTTACCTCGTTTGCAACTCCGACGCCTGGAATCGCTTGAAATTTTGTTCCGTCGCCATCAGCATCTTGCAGATCACCGCCCGGACCTAATCAACCTTCTTGTACTGATTGACCAAGTCAATCCGCGGCCGCAGCACCGCGAATGGAGACCTCACCGGGCTGATTGTCCGCATGTGGCCCAAATGCCCCATGGGGAAGTCGTAGCAGTGATCGCGTTGCTCATAGGCCTTGTATCTTCTCATTTGGGCCTTGACCCCGTGTTGTTCCAAGACAGGGTAAACCGTCTTAGCAATCACACAGCATTTGAGGATATCTCCTCTTATCGTATAATCCCCACAACTCCCTCAATGGGACATGCAACGGTGATGCAAGAAATGAGTGGCGACCGCATTCCGTCCGCCTTTAGCGAGGTCTTGTCCGAGTTTTCCAATGCCCGTGAAACCATTGTGGGTGCTCTTACCCGTGCCGCTGATATGGGCGACTATGACGCTGTAACCGAATTGACAGAGCGTCTCAAGCGCGCCGATGCCATGAAGAACGAAGTGGAGCGGCTGCAAGAAGAATGGCAGGCTGTTTTCCAACCTGAAACCATTGATGCGGAGTTGCTGGAGCATCCACCATATGGCAGCCACACCGCCTTTGGGGTCCCCGACCAATATGACTTGTGCAGCCCCACAGCAACGAATAACTTCGGTATGAACGCATTGGATCTTCTGAGAAGGTGGTTTGGCAACAAAGAATTTCTAGTCTCTGAAATGACTGATTCGCAAGTGGATGCACTCGCCGAGTCATTAAGCATTCGGCCGCCTGAATTGAGATCGAAAGTTGGGCGGCGGTTAAGCAATAGGCGGCTTGAATGTGAACTAAGCAGTGGAAAGGTTTTAAGGTTGGTCGTAGTGAGACCAGCAGACGGTGGTATACCAGCAGTGTACCAACTGCAAGAGCCTTGACCGGCAGCGCCAGCGCGAACAGGGTTAGGAACGTTACGGAGGGCGTGGCGTTATTCCGAGCCGCTGGCCTGCCTTCCCCGCCCGCGCCATCGCAGCCCCCATATCATCCCCAGCGGAGCCAGCAGCAGTAGGAGGCTGCCAGCGTTGGCGTCTGCTGACTCGTCGCCGGACGGCAAGCCGCAAGCCCCGCCGCCGGACTCCGCAGCCGGTGCGGGTGCGGCCTTGGTCGTGGGCGCAGGGGTAGCCGTTACTACCACTGTGACAATCTGAACAACCGGCGTAGGGGCGCTCACTCCTAGCGTGGTTGCCGTCGGCTGAACAGATGCCGTCTGAGGTTTGGCCGTTGGTGTATCAGCAGGCTGAACCAGTGTTGCCGTCGGCTCTGCTTCGGGTGTGGTTGTTGGGGTAGGTGTTTGCGTAGGTTCCGGCGTGGGCGTAGCAGTATGGGTAGTTGGCGGCGTGTGAGTAGGCGTCGGAATCGGCGTCGCTGTCGGCGTGGCCGTAGGTTCCGGTGTGGTCGTCGCTGTGGAGGTCGGCGTTGGTTCAGGCGTCGGGGTCAATGTAGGTGTCGGCGTTCGCGTAAGCGTTGCCGTTGGCCTTGGCGTGGGCGAAGGAACCCTGACTTGATTGCCGAACTCGTGCCAGGTCGCGACGTTGTCGTCGGTGAAATCGGCTTTAAGGGCCGGATACTGTCTGCTGGTGCCAAAGTCCCAGTGTAGGACGTTCCAATTGGCGTATATCCCAGTGTTGCCCGTAGGCGACTGCAATTGCCTAGCGGTCTGCCCCATGGCTCCTATGTTGCTTCCGCTGCCAACCCCGTTGGCTGTGACGTTGATATTCCAATAGCTGTCCTTGATGGACCCTCCGGGGTAGTTGTATCCAATCAGCCCTCCGACGTTCCTGTTGCCGGTGACAGAACCGACAGCTACGCTGTCGGAAACGGTGCCGGAATTGCCGGGGCTATACCCGTTTTGTCCCACCAACCCGCCAACCCAGCCGTTCCCCGAAACCGAGCCAGTGGCATAGCTGTCGGTGATGTTGGCAGTTATTCCTTCTTCGTAGTGAGAATTGTAGCCAGCCAAGCCGCCAACCCTATCGCCGATGCTTGTAACAGAGCCTGTGGCGTAGCTGCCCCTAACCGTACCTGTGTTGGACCCGACTAGCCCACCAACGTAATCTCGGCTGCTTGTGACGGAACCAGTGGCGTAGCTATTGTTGATTGTTCCTCCGTTCCTCCCGACCAGGCCGCCAACACGCTCACCCTTTCCGCTGCTAGTAACAGCTACCGCAGCGTGGCTATGGCTGATTGTGCCCCGGTAATTGCTGCCGACCAGCCCGCCGATATCGCCGCTGCTGTCTCGGCTGTGGCTCGTGACGGAGCCAGTGGCGAGGCAGTGGCTGATAGTGCCGCGGTTTTCCCCCACCAGTGCGCCCACAGTGAAATCCTGGGTCACGTCAGCGTTAAGCAACCTGATCCCTTTAATGACGGTGGAACTGCCGTAAATGTTGTAGAAAAGGCCCCCGCTTTCATCTGAACCGAAACGGCCACCACCGCTTTCACCTCTGCTGTTGCTGTAAAGATTTGAGATGGAGTTTCCCTGGCCTTCCAAGGTGGCTTGGAAGTTGAGTATAGATCTCCAGCCAGTTCCGGTTCGCCACTCTTGGTTAACCCCGTTGGCGTAGCTCGCGGCGGAATCGAAGTCTAGGGAACGGGCCAGTTCGTAGCCGATGCAGCCTTCATCGCAGACCAACTGACTCCCGCTAACAGGAAAAGCGTCGTCGTATTCGTCGCTGTTCCTAACGTCATCCGCCCATCCATCGCCGTCAGTGTCGTAGCGGATGGCGTCCAACTGCTCCAGATAGTTGATTTCGATGAGCTTGTCGCCGTCGGTGTCGTAGACCCCGTTGGCTGACTGCGAACTGGCAATGCCGTAAGTTGCAACTGCTGCAATTAACAGGACCGCGGCCACTGCAAGCAACGAAAAGAGAACTACGCGGAGGTTAGCCAAATTAGGTATCTCCGGGGTTAGGTTGGTTTGGGAGCATCCACACTATACTGAAAGCGTCAAACGGCAAGGAAATTGAGGAGTTTGGTCATTCTCACAATGCTGTTTGTCGAATCTAGTTTGCTTGTACAGCTTCCTGACATCGTGGAACTCCCCTCCGGGGTCATTTTCAAGAGAGAATGCACCAATGAAATGGCTTTCAGGACGATTTCATGGATGAAATCCATTCCGATGGATAACACTCGCCTTTCCTGGCCCGCAGAGTGGTCAATGGACGCCGAAAGTTAGGAGGCAACGGCTGGCAGGTCAGACTGTAATCCCGCTGAGACTCGCTGGGAAAAGCGGGATGAAAAGCGCCAGGAGAATCAATACGAAGCGCGCTCCTGCTTCGCCGAAGCGCCCCCTTCTCCGCATGCCCCCTGACAGCGGGAGCAACCGCAACGGGGGCTGGGCATCCTACGGTGTGTCGTCAAAATAGTCTACTCCAGTTAGTCCCTACCCCGAGTTGACAGGCGGCAAGACAGATGTGGTCCTTTCGGCATAACGGGTTGCTATCCGCGCCACTGCTCGAACTCCAATTGAAGGTTCGCCGCCCAAGTGCCGCAACTTGTACGGCGCCCGGTGATAGTCCCGCTTTTCCTTTCGCTTGCTCTTGAGGTGGTATCACCGGGTCCAAGCCGAACCCCGTGGCCGCAGCTATGATTTCATTGGTGCCGTAGGTTTTGTCCGCCAGCAGGCATTCCGAGAAGACCGGTACCAACTTATCCAAGCGACCGGTGGTCGCAGCGTTCAGGAATCAATCATTGCAGGATTGTCGAAAGCAGGTCTTCCCTGAGGGCGTCCAGCACGGGAGTTGGCCCCACGAACAACTCTATGCCCAAGGCGGTGGCTATCGGGGCCATCAGTTCTGCGGCGCCGTTGCCGTCGCATACCAGTAGTTCCGGGAGGGAGTCCTGGTCCGTCAGCAGTTCCAGCACCGGTTCCTGCCGCTCGGCCGCTGAAGGCGTTTCTCCCAACACCCGGCAGGCCAGCACCAACTCACTGTCGAGCTCCACCACCATCACCAGCGTCGGCATGTAGGGCCGGTCCCCTTTCCCATGCCGAATCAACGCAGGCATGTATGACACCGTCACCTCCCAAGCTGCCGAACCCACAGGCGTGGATTCCCTGATCACCCGCAACCGTTCCCCGTCCGGACTGTTGTCCACTTTCGCCAGGACCGGCGGCACCAACCGTCGCCACTCGTCCTTCCAACCGGACCCCTCCGGCACCCGCGCAAGAAACAAGCCCGGAGTCTCTTCGTCGCAGAGTTCCAGTTCTCCTCTCGCCACCCGCTCTGCCACGTCCCTGACGGTGTCCAGGGCAACGGTCAAGAAACGGGCCTCGTCGCCGTTGACGAACCACGGCCAGTATCCCGGCCTCGCGCTGCGGAACATGGGCCACTTCCCTCTGCCCCGGTACTTCAAGCCCAAGTCCCTTATGATCTTGCGCTCCTCAGGCTCCAGTTCCTCGCGGTCGGCCAGCATGGCGCTCAGCGACAGCTGCCGCTCCAGCATCGCCTGGCCGTCGGGCTCGTCCTCGTCCGAGATGGTGGACAGGAAGTTGGACAGACCAACGTCCCCGAGGTACACCCCCAGCCCGTACACCATGTCCCCGTCTCCCAGGGCGACGCAGTAACCCTGATAGCGCCCCTCGGGATCCTCGACGACCAGCAGGTCCTCGTTGGCCAGGCATTCCCAGGGTGCAGCCTCGCAGTATCTCTGGAAGGAGCGATGCAGAGCCAACCACTGTTCCCGCGTTGGAGCGACTTCCGCTGGCGAGACATCGTTGTTGCTCACGGGTGTCCTCACCCCGGAGAGCCGGCGGCGGTCTCCGTGATCCGTCAAGATTATGCAGATTATACCGGCCCTGGCTCCTTGGTGCCTCAGTATTCGGCCAGATCCCAACGGGCACCCGGTCCCGGGCAGCAAAATGCGCCACGAATCCGACACCGACGTCGCAGTCTTGGGAAGCTTACGGAGTCAGAGATGACCACAAAGGAGCGGTTATGCGGCATTTGGCAACCTCCGCCAGCCTGTTCCTTGAACCGCAGGCTACAGCCAGCGATTCCTACCTTCGCCACAAGCCGAGCGTCAGCAACCGCCTGAGCAAGCGCGCCCGTTTGGCCCGGCTCAATTCCCTCTGCGCCTCCGCCAACGCCTCCCGCCGCCAGCGTACGTGGTCCTTACGCCGCGACTCGTCCAGTGGGTCCGTTTCAGGCGGCAGCGTCAAATGCCAATCCCGCAGCATCTCCGTCTCCAGCTCCCATCGCCGCACCCTGGCCTGTGTCCGGTCGACCCGGCTGACCAGATGATTACCGCCAGTTCGCAGTTTCCTCCACTCGGCCACCAGCGGCGCCGCCGGTCCGAAGGCGTGTGCCTCGTCGGGCTGCTCCTCCAGCGTAACCACGCCGGCGTCGGGCATACCCGGCCTCCGCCGGGGAGGGCGCCAGTCCTCCTGCCGGATCTGGCCCTGATCATCCCCGTGCTCATCGACAGCGCCGTGTCGGCCAGCGTCCAACGCTGCGGCGCTTGCGGGCTGCTGCGCTTCTCCCTCCATCCCGGCCACGAGCCGCTCCAATTCCTCCAAGCGGCCCGCCTGGCTGTCCACCAATTCCCGCAACCCTGCGTTCTCCGCCTCCAGCGCAGCCACCCGTCGCTCCAGAGCGTCGCCGTCCCTCTCCCCAGCATTACCGTCACCTACCTCCGGCGCAACGTCCCCGCCCTCGTCGGCGGCGCCCGCATCCCGGAAGTCCAGCAGCGCCTGCCGCATACGCCGGGACACCTCCCGGGAGTCGCAGCACAACGCCAAGGTGCGGTAGTTGACCCCCAGAACCTCGGCAGCGGGCACCCGGCCCCGTTCTGCCACCAGGGTGTCCAGCAGGTCCAATAGGGCGTCGTCCGATAGAGGCGTGTCAGGCTCCTCACCGGGGACATGGTCAACCTCGATAGCGTGCTCGTCGCGGTCGTTCACGGTCCTCACCATGGGTCGGGACTACAATGACTGCAATGCAATCCCTGCAATAATGTGATTATAGAGCCGCAGTAAATTGCCCGGCCAGAAATCCCTCCGGCACCGCCCTGCAAGGCCTTGTCCAAGGTGGAAATCCCCCTGGATTGTATTCTGCAATCCTTCCGTTTCTCCTTTCAGGCCGCCCACAGTGGGAAACCGTTGTAGAGGATTGCAGTCCGACGCGCCGGGTCGGTCGCAGGGAGTTTCGCCGTTCCCCCGCCCCGGCCCCCGCCGGGTCCACCGGCGAGACCGTGGAGAGTCCCGAAGCGCAGCCGCCGAGGCATCCCTTGGCGCGGTAACTGCGGCCCGCCCGGCCCTTGCGCAGCAGTTGGCACGCGGGCATAATAGCTAGAACGTATGTTTCTAATACGTTGCAGCCGCGCAATCCGCCGGGACCACGTCCGCCCGGCGGATTGAGTTGCGATATACATCCCAAGGAGGAATTCATCCATGTCAACCAGCATCATTGGCAGAGTATTCAAAGGCAAGCCACTGCCGGAGGTCAAGGTGTTTTCCGTCACCGCGCCCCGCACCGAGGAGCGCAGCCTGTCGGGGGTGGAGAACCTCCTGCGCTCCATCGGCGTCCCCGAACCCTTCTCCCTGGAGATGGTCGGCGACGCCGCCGGCGTCTCCCTGCTGGCCCGCTGCCGGGAAGGGTCCCTCGTCAGGCAGCAGCTGGGGGCCCACCACCGCCACGCCCAGGTGAGCGAGGTCTCCCCGGAGGACGACCCCCTGCGCCTGGCCGACGGAGAGCAGGCCTGGTCGACCACCCTGAGGATACAGGGGCCGGAGTACCTGCCCCTGCGCACCTTCGAGGACGACGACCTGCGGGACCCGGGCTCCGACCCCCTCATCTCCGTCATCGGCGCCCTCTCCGGCCTGGAGCCGGGGGAGAGGGTGGCGGCCCGCCTCAGCCTCATGTCCCTGGGGCCCGAGTGGTCCCGCCCCCACGAGGAGAAGCTACACCGCAAACAGCAGGCCGCAAATGCCGCCCCTTCGCAGAACGCCCAGGCCGAGGCCACCCGCACCGACGTGGGCCACATGGCGGTCATGGGGGTGCTGGCGCTGCCCCTGATCCAGGGCTACCTGTGGGTACAGCGGGGCGAGACCTGGAAGGCGGTCCTGCTGGGCTTGGGCGTGGCGGCGACAATGTCGCTCGCCGGCTGGGCTTGGTGGCGCATCAGGAAGGCCCGCTCCGGGGGCCGCCTGCACGACCCCCTCCAGATCCGGGACAAGCTCTCCCGCCTGGCCTTCCAGGCCCAGCTGGAGCTGATCGCCGTCCTCCCCGAGCACGGCACCGAGACCCGCGCCAAGGACCTGCTGCGCCACGCCGCCCTGGCCTACCAGGGCTACGACAACCCCGGCGGGGCTAGGTTCAAGGCCGGGAAGGTGCGGCCCGTGATTCCCGCCACCGAGCCGCTGGCGCCGGTGTCGGGGATGTTCCAAGCGCGCAACGTCCTGGGGGTGCGGGAACTGGCCGCCCTGTGGCACCCCCTGGGCGCCGGCAACCCGCTGGCCTCGGTGCAACGCTCCGGGTCCCGGGTGCTCTACCCTGCCGCCGACGGCGACGCCGGGGGCGCCCACGTGGGCAACACCGTGGGCGGCCGGCCCCGCCCGGTGCGCTTCAACGCCCAGGTCATGGGCCGCCACCATCTCTACCTGGCCCGCACCCGCATGGGCAAGTCCACCCTGATGCGCCACATCGTGGCCCACAGGATGGAGGAGAAGGCGGCGGGCCGCAACCGCGACGCCATCGTCGTAATCGATCCCCACGCCGACCTGGTGAACGACCTGCTGGGGGACGTGCCCCAGGAGATCGCCGACCAAGTCTACCTCATCGACCTGGCCGACGAGACCCGAGCCCCCGGCATCAACCTGCTGGACGTGCGGGTGTTCCCCGATAGAGACCGGGCCGCCGACTCGGTGGTGCGGGGCGCCAAGGGGGTCTGGGAGCAGTGGGGACCCAGGATGCAGTCCATCCTGGAACACGTGGTGAAGACCCTCCACGAGTACAACTCCCACCCCGACACCGGCGCAGAGGAGCAACTCACCATCCTGGACGGCTCCCGGCTGATGTCGGACCGCAGGTTTCGCCGCACGGTGCTCCGCAGGGTGAGGGACCCCTTCATCATCGAGTGGTGGGCCTACACCTACTCCGACTGGAGCCGCAACCTGCAGAGCGACGCCATCGCCCCGGTGCAGACCCGCCTGGCCTACTACGCGTCGTCGAAGAAGGCCCGGGCCATCCTGGGTCAGCGCCGCTCGACGCTGGACCTGGGGCAGGTCATCGCCCAGGGCGGGGTGCTGCTGGTGTCCACCGCCCAGGGCGCGGCGGGACCGGAGGTCTCGGCCATGGTGGGGGCGTCGATCCTCAACCTGGTGGACTCGGCCATCCGGGGCCAGGGATCCCTGACGCCGGAGCAGCGGCGGGGGGTGCTGGTGGTCGTGGACGAGATGCAGGCCCTGCCCGGCGTCGATTACGAGGGGATGCTCTCGGAGCTGGGCAAGTTCGGGGCCAGCTTCATCCTGGCCACCCAGAGCCTGGGCAAGCTGGACGATATCTCCCCCACCATGCGGGACACCCTGCTGGCCAACGTGGGCTGCCTGGTGGCCTTCCAGGTGTCGGCCAACGACGCCCGGGAACTGCAGGGGGAACTGGACCGGGAACGGGTGGGCGAGGAGGACCTGGTGTCGCTGCCCTCCCACCACTGCTACGTGCGGGCCACGGTGGACGGGCGGCGGGAACCCACCTTCTACATGGAGTTGCGGCCGCCCCAGCCGGGAGACCCCCAGGTGGCGCAGCGGATCCGGGACGCCGCCTCCGCCTACACCACGCCGGCCGAGGCCCTGGCGAAACTGGAGGCCGAGGCCGACCTGCGGGTCAGGGACTACCGGGAAAGGCTGGACCGGGAGGACGAGGACGACGACGGGCAGGCCTCCGGCAGCAGGCCGTCCCAACCCGGTGGTCCCGGAGGCGGCGGGAAGTCCGGCAAGGAGAAGGCCAAGGGCCAGAGCGACCGCCAGCGCAATCGCCGCAGGGGGCAGGGCGGCGCCAGGCGGGAGCCGGAGGCAGAGGCCGCGTGAGGGCCGGGGAGCAGGAGGCCCTGGTCCTGCGGACCCTGGCGGCCATGCCCTTCCTGGACTGGCTGGAGCTGGCTGCCGTGACCGGCCTGGCCGAGGCCACCGCCTACCGCGTGCTGCGCCGGCTGAGGGCGCAGGGACTGGTGCAGTTCCTGCGCCACGCCTCCCCGCTGACCGCCGCCACCCGCCGCTGGCATCTCACCTTCCCGGGACTGGAACGCCTGGCGGCGGCGGAGGTCCAGGGGGTGGACCGTCTCCTCCGCGCTCGGCCGGTTTCGGCCCACTGGCAGCGGCTCCTGCTCGCCCGCCTCGACGCCGTGGCGGTGATTCACCGGCTGGCCTCGGCGGTGGCATCGGCGGAGGGCTCCTTCAGGTTCCGCTGGTACCGGGCCCTGCCCTTGGACGCCGCCATTGCCCTGCCCGATGGCAGGACCGTCGGAGTCATCCGCCAGGGAGCCACCGTCGACCGCACCGCCTTCGCCGACCGGGTGAACTGGCTGATCAACACGCGCCAGGACCTTCCCCGGGGACTGCTGGCCCTCTTTCCCGACGAGACGCGCCTGCGCCAAGCGCGCCGCCTGCTGGCCCGCTACGCCGGTCCGGTCTACCTGGCGCTGGAGCGGGACGCGGCCCGTTCGGTGGCTGACGACGCCGTATGGCGACTTCCGTCGGTCCCTGCCGTTCTGTCCCTGGAGGAGGCGTTGGCAAGCCTGAGACCCGGCGGCGGGCTGCCAGCGGAACCGCCCCTGGCAAGGGCCTCCCTGCCCGAAAGCACCGGCATCGGCGAGCTCGGCGAAAACTTCCCCAACCACCTGCTTCCCGTGCTGCTGAAGCCAGCCGACAAGCGTATGCTGGACTGCCTCTCCGACTGGCCCTGGGCCACGGTGGAAGACCTGTGTGGCGTCCTCGCCCTTTCCGACTCCCGCGTCTGGCGTCTGGCCGCCCGCCTGGAGGGGCTCGGCCTGATCTCCACCGTACTTCTCGAAGGACAGCGCCGTCTCGGTCTCAGTCGGGGCGGACTGTCCCTCCTGGCCCGCCGGGACCGGGTCTCCGTGTCCAGGGCGATCCAGCGGTGGAGCGTGGAACCCAGGGACGGGGAGTCCTCCGCGACTTGGCGAGACATCTTCGGGGTGCGGAGCCGTCCCCTGGCCCGCACCATCGAGCACACCCAGGCGGTGCACCGGTTCATGGCGTCGCTGGTCCGCCAGGCGAAGAGGAATCCAGGCTATCGAGTCCTCCAGGTCAGCCCGCCCCACCACTCTACCCGTTACTTCCCTCATCGGGGCAGGCTGCGTTCCATCCACCCCGACGGTTTCGGCGTGGTGCGGGTCGGCACAAAGACTTTTCCCTTCTTCCTGGAGTGGGAGCGGCGGGCCCTGCATCCGTCCACTATGGCCGCTCGTTTGGCGCCCTACCTGCGGTACTATGCCTCCAAGCAGCCACTCGACGACCACGGCGAGTGGCCCGTCGTATTGATCGTGTTCGACGATTTCCTGGCCGAGGGAAACTTTCTCGGCGTGGCCCGGAGCGAGATGGAACGCGCCAGGGTCAACGTGCCCCTGTGTGTGTCCTATAAGGAGTTGCTCGATAAGTTGGGGCCGCTGGGTAGAGCCTGGCGCAGCCCGGAGGTGCTGGAGCCAAGTTATGCTTTTGACATCCCTCGACAATAAATCCTTGCATCGTGCTTTCGCTGTTCCTGTGGAAAGAGAACTTACGGAGAACGTTGGCCTCGACCAGAACGCGCCCGACGTAACGGCCACCGGCAGGAAAGAGGTTGACAACAGTTCTAAAGTAGGATCGGGGTTTGTGTCTGAACTTGGGACTCTGTCATCAAACACCACAATATGGAAATCCCGACGCAAGGTTCTTGCGGATTCGTCAAATCAACGGCTGCCCCTGTTTGACACACGCTTGAAACCGGACGATCAATCGGAGGAACACGAATGCACCAACAAGGCGGCACAATTAAAGAAGCACTCGACAGCATAGCGTCTCATGAATACGTTCTGCCAGCGATTCAAAGGGAGTTTGTATGGCGGCCGGAGCAAGTATGCAATTTATTTGACAGCGTGATGCAGGGCTACCCGTTTGGAGAGTTCATGTTCTGGAGGGTTGAGGCTCAGAATTCCGGTCAATACCGCTGGTACGACTTCGTTCGGGAATACCATCAACGCAACAACCCCCACTGCCCGGAACTCGGGCCAATTCACGACAAACCCCTTACCGCCGTGCTCGATGGTCAGCAACGGTTGACAGCATTCAACATCGGCCTTCGCGGTTCTATGGCTATCAAATTGCCGTACAAGTGGTGGAACAGCTCAGACGCCTTTCCGAAGAGAGTGCTGGCTCTTGATTTATTGGCACCCCCGGATCCCGATGAAGAAGGCAGCCGTTACACTTTCGAGTTCGTCAATGAGGACCGCATCGGCGTGGAGGACGCTCGGTTGTGGTTCAGGGTTCCGGACATCATGAAGATAAATTCCGGCCCAGATATGTTTGATTGGCTCTCTGGAAAAGACCTAGACAATGAGCGGCAGCGCCTCGCTTTTCGTACCCTGGACCGCCTCTACCAGGCCGTTCGTGTCGAGCCTGTCGTTGCCTACTACGAGGAGAAGAGCCAGGACATCGAGAGAGTGCTCAATATCTTCATACGTTGCAATAGTGGTGGGACACCCCTTTCCTATTCCAATCTACTCTTGAGTATAGCCGTGTCGCAGTGGGACACTCTTGATGCCAGGAGCGAAGTCCACGGGTTAGTGGATGATATGAACAAAGTGAGGGCCGGCCTGCGATTCAACGCCGACTTTGTCCTGAAGGCGGGTCTTATGCTAACCGACACAGCCAGCGTTGGGTTCAGAGTGGAAAACTTCACCCACGAGAACATGGCTATTTTGGAAAAGAATTGGCCGAATATTCGGCAGGCGTTGCTGGAAACGGTGGAACTGGTGGACAGTTTCGGTTTCGATAGCCGGACCATCCAAGCGACGAACTCGCTTCTGCCCATCGCTTATTATCTTTACAAGAAGGGGGCGCCGAGGGACTTTGAAACCAGCGACCATTACCTCAATGATCGCAAGACCATTCGGGGTTGGTTGACCCGGTCAATCCTCAAGGAATCGGGAATTTGGGGAAGTGGACTGGATACTTTGCTGACAGCGTTACGCGAGGTTATTCGCAATGCGGATGGGTCAGACTTTCCTGCTGCCGAACTTCGTAGGGTGATGGCACAGAGAGGCAAGACACTGGATTTTGTCGGGGAGGAAATTGAAGACCTGGCAGACATGCGGTTGGGAGACCGGCGCATTTTCCCGTTGTTGACAATGCTGTTTCCTCATTTTGGGTCCCGAGACGGATCTGACATCGACCACGTATTTCCCAAGAGCAGGTTTACCCCTAACCGGTTAAGTGCTGCGTGTGTCCCGGTTGAAGAGGTCGAAACATTTCGCGACAGGTGCGACCGGCTGGCCAATCTCCAGTTGCTGGACCGCTCCGTCAATAACGAGAAGCGAGCCTCCTTGCCCGCGGACTGGCTGGATGTCCACTGCCCTGATGAGCTAACCCGCCGGAATTATTGCGACCGTCATTTGCTTGGCGATGTTCCCAAGAAAATCAGCGTTTTCAGCGACTATTACTCAACTCGCAGAATGCAAATCCGGGACCGTATCGCATCATTGGTGAATGCTGTGTAACTGAGTGTTTCACAGAAATCAAAAAGGCAACCAGTGCAAAGAGCCGGTTATTGGAGTATCCAGGGGATACTTGGGCATCCAAGCAAGTCATGCTGGGCACCCGTTGTTTCTAGACTATCGCCGGGAATTACCTGCCGGAGTCCGATAAGGAACGGGTGTCTGTTGGTGGCAGCATGTTTACTGCCGCAGATGTCAGAGCCCGCGTAAGACGGTCCAACTGAAGGGCGGGAATCTACGTGCTCCGGCCGAATCCAGGGCAATATAACCCTGCTAATACAACAATACGAGGTACGCAATGCCTTCGTTGACTGAACTCATAGCCCACGCACCTTGGAGGGAAGCGGTGACCTACCGCGACACCTGGCCCCACGAGTACGTCCTGACCGAGAAGGACAACCAGCGCGAACTGCTGGACTCCGTTTGCGGCAGGTTTCGAGCCGGTGAGGGCGTCGCTTGCCGCTTCTTTCGGATGGAGAACACCTACTTGTTTGTTGGCGATTACAAATACTGGCTGATGACCGATTACTACGACATCGACGCCTACAACGATGAGGGCGACTACGTGATAAATCGCGCTCGATTGTACCGGGACCGGCGAGACTTCATCATCCAGCCGGGGGACACCGGCAGAGCGGAGGACTACCCCGTTAATCCTCCTCGCCACAGTTAGGACACGCAAGGCAGGTCTGCCATCGTGGAAAATGAGAAGACTTGTCGGCCATCAGGGACTCCGCCAACACGTGACGAGCGGGCAGAGGGGCTGGCACTGGTGCTGGAAAACGTAAATGCATCTCTCGATAGCCCCGTTCCCCTCAAGGACCTGCCTACCCGCGCACAGATTCCAGTCTTGGCAATGTGATGCCCCACTGAAAACAGCTTGAGGAAGGGCTTGCCGTGGAAAGGGCAGACCCAGTAGGGGACCTCAGTATAGGTGCGCAATCCAAGGACGCGCCCCGGGCAAGAAATAGCACAGAGCGGGGAGACGTCCGGTTCCAACGGATTCGTCCAGACCTATTCTCAGCAAGCAACAAGGAGAACAATAACCTGGAGGGCCGCCATGAATGCCCAAGATGCCCAAACCGACCTTGACTGCCAACTGCTGGACCAGGCACTGCCTGCGATAGCTGGGCTGGAAGCCTCCCTGGCCGACGAGCGCGAGTCCTTGCGCTCAGCTATCCATTCAGCGAACCTCTTGGATGCCCTCACCAACCTCGGCCACGCCATCGCCGAGGAAGGCGAGCAGATGGACGCCATCGACCTCATCGTGCCTCGCATGTGGCGCGTCGAGGAATTCCACTCCCGGATCATCAGCTGGCTGCTGGACCCAACGGCGCACCACTGGCAAGCCGAGCGCTTCATCACCGCCCTGCTCAACGCCACAATGGCTCCGCCAAGGCTGCTCGCCGCAGAATGGAGCGCTGCCCAGGTCAGCCAGGAGTGGGCGAACGTAGTGAATGGACAGTGGGGCTACCTGGACATACTGGTCCTGGACCAGGCCCACCACAACCTCATCGCAATCGAGAACAAGGCATTCTCCCAGGAGCACAGCAACCAGCTCACTCGCTACCGCCGCGCTCTGGCCGATGATTATCCCGACTTCGCCAGGCACCACATCTTCTTGTCCCCCGCCGGCGTCTCCCCATACTTGGAGCGGGACCGGAAGCACTGGCAACCGGCCAGCTACTCCGTCATCCACGACGCCATCCGGCAAGTCCTGGAGAAGGGCGTTGCGGACCCCGACGCAAACGCCCTGCTTCAAATCTACGCCACCACCATCAGGAGAAACTTCATGTCTGACACCAGCATTGATCTACAGGCACGCCGCATCTATCTCGAACACCGGGAGGCACTTGACCGCATCTTCGCCAAAAAGGTCAACTGGATTGAGGAGACCAAGCCCATGCTGAAAGAGGCCGTCGCTAAATACCCATTCTGGAAACTGGATCGCGAAGATGCCCAGTTCGTCCGTTTTCGCGCCGCCGACTGGGATGAATTTCCCAGCAGCAGGACCGGCACCGGCTGGGCCCCTGGATCCAAAGCGCTCCTGCTCTTCGAACTCACTTTCGACGATGAGGTGCCGTACCTTCAACTAGCAGCCTCGACCGCTGACTCCGGCAACGCCGAGACTAGGGCCGCTCTCTTCGATGCCGCCAGGCAAAACCCCGCCATCTTCAAACCCATCCGCAACTCGCTCACCGACGGCTGGATGATCCTGCACCAGGAGCCGGAGTGCATCCTCGAACCAGTGGACTATGGCCCCGGCTGGGACAACGGTACCGCCCGGCGCAAGATCGAGGATTGGATCGACAAATTCTCTGCCGAGCAGTTTCCCGAAATGAACCGCATCATCATCGACTGCTTGAGGCGGCACCAGGAGACTTAACGCTGCCTAGACCAAATTGTCATTAGGTGCCCCTGAGATACAAGGCTGGATTGCCGCCCTAGCGGGCCGGGCGACATTGACAAGGAATTGGGGATGCAAGATGATATTAGTAAGACAAACTATTAAACTTGCTGGCAAGAAAGGGCGACCATGCCGCCACGCAGGAAATCAAGGACCATCACTTTTTCGCTACCGCCGGAGATGTTCGGAGAGGTGAAGCGGGTGAAGGAGAAGGAGGGACGCGACATGAGCGAACTGGTGCGGGAGGCCCTAATCCTGTACATGGAGGACCGGGAACTGCGCCGTGAGCAGCGTCTGGAACGGATGCGTTCCCGCCAGGACAATCATTCAGAGGAATATGGAGGACAGATCAATGAGTAAGAATGCCGATTTGACCCCAGCGGCCCTCTACGCACGGGTCTCCAGCGACCGCCAGGACGTGGACCTCTCCGTCGCCGCCCAGATGCGCGCCCTGCGGGACTACGCCGAGCGCAACGGCTACTCCATCGCCCGCGAGTACGTGGACGAGGCCGAGAGCGGCAGGATCGCTGATAGACCCCAGTTCCGCAGGATGCTGGACGAAGCCAACAAACCAGAGTCGCCTTTTGGCGAGATTCTGGTCTGGAAGTTTTCCAGATTCACCCGCAAGCGGGAACACGCCGTCGCCTTCAAGTCCATGTTGAGAAGGAAGGGCATTCGCGTCGTCTCCATCACCGAACACGCCGACGATTCCCCCACCGGCAAGCTGATGGAGGCCATCATCGAGTCTGTGGACGAATTTTACTCAGAAAATCTTGCGGAGGAAGTTCGGCGGGGAATGCGCGAGGCCGCCTCCCGTGGCTTCTGGGTCGCCAGCCGGGTGCCCTACGGCTACCGCAAGCTGATGGTCCAGGACGGGGCCAAGAAGCGCCCCGCGCTGGAACCGGACCCGGACACAGCTCCCGTGGTTCAGCGCATCTTCAACCTGGCAGAGTCGGGGAAAGGCATCCTCGACATCACCCGAACCCTCAACGGCGAGGGCATCGCCAACCCCACCGGACGGCCATGGTCCAAGAACGGCGTCCACATTATCCTCAGAAACGAGGCCTACACCGGAACCCTTCTCTGGGGTGGTGGCGCGAGGGACAAGAGCGAGCCGGTTCGGGTGGAGAAGGCGTTCCCTTCCATCGTCACCAAGACCCAATTCCGCAAGGTGAACAAGCAGATGAGTTCCCTCGCCCCCAGGAAGGCCCATCCCCGAAGGGTTGGCAGTTCCTACCTGCTCAGTGGGCTAGTCAAGTGCCGCGCCTGCCGTAGGGCCATGTCCGGACAGGACTCCAAGGGAGGCAAGTTCGCCTACTACGTCTGCCAGTCATTGATGAAGCGGGGCAGCGGGGCCTGCGACTGTCCCAGGCTGAACGCAAGGCGCTTCGAGGAAATGGTGGTTGGCAAGATCCGGGAGAACGTGCTCACAGAGTCCAACATCCGGGAGCTGGTCAAGCTGGTGGACGAGGAGATGGACGGCATCGCCCGGGAACAACGCCAGCGGCTGGAGACCGCCGAGGCAGAACTGGCCGACGTGAAGCGGCGGCTGGAGCGGCTCTATAACCTGGCGGAGACCACCGACCTTGACATCGAGGACTTCAAGCCACGCATCAAGGACCACCGGGAGCGGCAGGAGCGTCTTGAAGCCACGGCCGCGGAGGCTAGGGTGCTGCTGTCCCAGCGGCGGGTGGTGTTGGACGACATTGAGACCATTACCGCCTACGCCCAGGACCTGAGCCAGTTTCTGAACGAGAGCGAGTTGACCGAGCGCCGGGCCTTCATCGAGTCCTTCGTCAAGGAGATCGTGGTGCAGCCCGGGGGAGCCCTGGTGCGTTACACCATACCTATGCCGGGAGATAGCCCGATAGGGGGAATGGACGCCGAGGAGGTGGCTCTGCACTCCCCGGTACTGTCTTCCGTCAAGTCTGGTGGGCCGGACTGGACAAAATCAAGAACCGAGGCCGATTCCGACGTCACTCCGTCCTGCGGCATGGGGATGGTGTACGTCAGCGTCGCCTCGTCCTCCACGATCTCGATGCCATGCACGAAGTTGCGGATCAGCGCCTTCCGCTCCGGGAAAGTCCCATCCTGGAAGAGTGCGCGGAAGTCCGCCACGTACCCCTTGATCTCCCTGCTGGTGGGCAACTCCGCCCGCCGCTGCTCCAACTGGGCCTCGGCCCCCTCTCGCGCCGCCGTCAACTGGTCCTGTCGGCTCTTCAGGGACAGGATTCGGGGCGAGATCACCTCGATGGGCAACTGCTTGGTCTCCAGGGCCTGGTAGAGGTTCTCCAACCGGGTCTCCACGTCTGACAGCTCGCTGTTGATGGCCGTCAGCCTGCCGTTTACCTCACCGGCAAGGTTGTCGATCTCCTCGGCCACCACGGTCACCAGTTCGGTGATGGTCTCCTCGGTGAGAATCCGCTCCCTGACCTTCTCGATTACCAGGTCCTCCACCTTGGAAGCGTTCAGGTAGCGCCCGTTGCTGCACGCTCCCGCTCCCTCGCGGAACAGGCTGGCGCAGACGTAGTAGGCGAACCGGCCGCTCTTGGCTCCCTGGGCCGAATAGGGCTTGCCGCACACCCCGCAGCGCAGCAACCCGCTCAGCAGGTACTGGCTGCCCACCCGTCCGGGCCGCTGCACCGTGGGCGCTCGCTGGTGCAACCCCTGCTGCACCTCGTCAAACAGTTCCCTGGACACCAGGGCGGGCCAGGCGTTCTCCACCCTTACAGGATCAGGGTTCTTCTCGTCCTTGCTCTTGACCCCCCAGACGGCGGTGCCGGTATAAGCCTCGTTGGTCAGCAGGTAGTGGACCACGTTCTTCTGCCAGCGTTTGCCCTTGTTGGTGATGCCCTGGCCGTTCAGCTCCTTGCAGATTTCCGCGAGCCCGTTGCCCCGCCGGGAACTCTCGAATATCTCCTTGACTATTGGCGCGGCCACCAGGTCAACCTCCAGGGTGGGACGGTCTTTCACCCCGTCGCTGACCTTGATGCGGGTGTAGCCGAAGGGAGCGCGGGACGCCAGGAAATAGCCACGAGAGGCAGCCTCCCGCATTCCCCGCTTTACTTCTTCGGCAAGATTTTCGCTATAAAATTCGTCCACGGACTCGATGATGGCTTCCATCAGCTTGCCGGTGGGGGAGTCGTCGGCGTGCTCGGTGATGGAGACGACGCGGATGCCCTTGCGCCGGAGCATGGACTTGAAGGCCACGGCGTGCTCACGCTTGCGGGTGAATCTGCTGAATTTCCAGACAAGGATCACCTCAAACGGCGCCTTCGCCTTGCCGCCCTCGTCGATCATCTGGCGGAACTGGGGCCGGTCGGCGATTCTGCCGCTCTCGGCCTCGTCCACGTACTCGCGGGCCACGGCGTAGCCATTGCTTTTGGCGTAGTCCCTGAGCGCCCGCAACTGGGCGGCCACGGACAGGTCCACGTCCTGCCGGTCGCTGGACACCCTGGCGTAGAGGGCCGCCGGGGTGAGGGGTTGTATCCGTCTATCCTTCTTCATTTGTCCTCCCTTGCTGTGTATCGTCCTGGTCAGAGTCAACGACGGGAACGACCTGTAGACGGAAGCCCAGGGACCGCAGCACCCGGAGCACGGTGTTGAACTCGGGGCTGGCCCCGGCCCGCATGGACTTGTAGAGGCTCTTCTCGCCCAGGCCCGTCTCCCGGGCCACCCGCCGCATCCGGTGGGCGCGGGCCATCTGCCCCATGATGCCCATGATCCGTTCCAGGTCACCCGCTTCCAGGGCAATGTTCAGGGCAGCCGTCATGTCTTCCGATGTGGCCGGATATTCCGCCCGTGATTCGTTGCTGACCATCACCGTTGCACCGTCGTTATGATTTTTGCCCATACTCCACTATGTTATCCCGTCGGATACCCAGTACGCAAGGGGAAGATGTCATTTGGAGCCACCGATTACGGAGATTGCGCCTCGCCAATCCAGGGTCAATGAGGCAGCCGGGCCGGGAGTCCTCGGGCGACGCCTTCACCATTGCCAGAATCGTCGCCACCACGGGCCGCGCCGCTCCTGCGCCGGTGTTGTTTGCACCGCCACCAATTCGTCTACCAGCCCGGCGTTGCGCTCTTGTTCAAGCTCAAGCTGTCCTTGCAACAACTCCACCTGCGCCTCCAGGTCCTGAATCTGCTCCTGGGCCGCGACCAGTGCCATTTCGCCGGAGTCGGCGTCCTTGGCGTCAACCGGCGGGTCGTCGTCCAGCATCACGTACACCCGGTGCCGCCTGCCGCGCGGCTCCCTCTTTACCGGCATCTCCCCGGCGGCGATGCGCCGGTTCAGCGTGGACAGGGACAACCTCAACTCCCGGCAGGCTTCCGTCTTGGTCAGCATTCTCATGTCCTCACCTTCCGTTGTGTCATCACGTTTCATTTACGGGTCAATCCTCTTGTGTCATACGTGCCAGCGGCTCTTCCGCCCACGGACGGCGGGGCGGTCTGCCTTTGCCCAAAGTCCCGATTTCTGAAACAAAATGTACGCGCTCCGGGCCTGGGGGGTCTGACAGGGTTGGTACCCTGGATATCAAGTTTGACCGTAGCTCCCCTACAGGAAATGCCTGGAACGGGAAGGTACATTTTTGTATCCCTCGCCCAGCCGGTGCAGCGGCAGCCGGTCCGGGGCATTGGGCGGGGGCCAGCGCCATACCTCACGCAACACGCCAAGGTCGGCGATCATTTCCAGGTTGGAGGTGCAGATGGGCAGCCGGTGGGCTCCGGCGGCTCGCAGGAAGGACTCCTCGGCATCGTGGGTCTCGAACACGAACAGCACCAGGGGCAGCTGCCCGGCGTGGTCCAGGTCGGCCCAGCCGCTGGCGAAGTAGCGGGGGTAGTTCTTCAGCCGGGCCCGGACCCGCCTGGGGGTGACGGCGCGGCGCTCGTACTCCAGGAAGTAGGGACGCCAGTCGCCCCGGTATGACAGCCAGAAGGTGGCGTCCGGGTGGATCACGTAGTCCTGGCCCTGGTAGCGATAGCCGATGCTGGAACGGGAGGTGGGCAGCAACTCCATCAGGTGGTGGTCCTTGGACCGGGCAACCTCGGCGCTCAGGGCGGCGGCGACGGAGTTGATGGCGTCCTGGTGGTCCAGTTGGGAGTCCAGGCTGCGGAGGGAGGTGCCGGATATGACCGGGGCGCTGCTCCGGCTGCGGCGGCGCTTGCGGGCACTCCAGCGGCCCAGGGCGATTCTGACGGCGGCCCGGTCCCGGCGGGCCAGGCAGCGCAACCCCTCGTCGGCCAGGACGTGCCGCTGGCTCTCCGAGTGGACCATGGAATGTTGTGTGAGGGATTGGAGCACCTGGTTGGCGCGGCGGCGGGTGACGCCGCCCATCAGCCCCATGAGTTGCTCGGTGGTGCACAGGGGCCAGGCGGCCAGCAGGTCCAGGGCCTCCTTGTCGGCGCGGGTGAGCCGGACGGCAAGACAGGACCCGACCTGCTCCGATGGATCTGGCAGGGCGGCCCGCAGGTGGGTGGGATAGAGGGAATAGGGGTCCGGTTCGGGCTGGCGCCTGTCCGGCGGGGTCCTGTCGCGGCGCACGGAGGCGTACTTGTCCACCAGCCAGCCGATGGAGGCGACGATGTTCTCCAGTGAGAGGTGGGGGGCGATTTTCACCTGCACCCCCATCCCGTGGCCGCACTGCTGCCAGGCGGTGAACCGGTGGTCCCCGGCAAGCTGCTCCCCCTCCGTGGCCACGAAGAAGGTCTCGTGCTCCACCGGGTGGCCCAGGGTGCGGACGGCCCGGCGGGTGGCCTGGTCGGAGCCGGTGATCACCAGGGTCACCGTGGGCCTCTCGCTCACGGGCAGGTTCTCGATGGTCCTGAGGCGGTAGCGCAGGTGGGCCGAGGGCAGGGTCGCTCCCTGGCGCAGGACGCCCACGGAACGGCCTTGAGACAGCGTGACCAGCAGGTCGTAGGGTCCCTGGCGGTAGTGGTCCACCCGGACGGGGTCTCCCTCCGGGTCGGCGTCGGAGATGAGGGCGGCGATGTGGTAGAGCACGGCCACGGCGTCCAGGCGCTCGGTGAGCAGGCGGAACCACTGGCGGGACACCGGCCGGTCGGCCAGGAAACTCCTGATGCCCGACTCCAGGGCCGCAGCGGCGTGGATGCCCTCCTTCGTGGGGAAGTAGCGGCGCTGGGGTTTCGGACCAAGGGCGCCCAGGCTGTGGGACACCGAATCAGCCAGGCCCAGTTCCGTTAGTCTCTCCAGCCTGCCGCGCAGGGTCGTGGGCGGTTCCCGGTTGAAGCGGGCCAGCTCGCTCACGGTGGTCAGCGGCGCGGCGCACAGTTGCAGCAGCGCGTCCTCCTGACCCCGGCGCAGGGCGGGACCCGCCGGGCGCCGGTTCCTGGCGGAACGGTAGAAGTTGGCGTTGATGCGCTCCGATGCCACGACGGCCCAGGTGGCCGCGTCAATGACCTCTACGCTATTGCCCACGCTGTCCAGGACGGCTTTGTGCAGCGCGCGCCCCAGGTGTCCCCGTTCCAGGAACCGCCAGAGGGTCTGGCGCGAGACTCCGAACCGCTCCATCGCCTTATGGCTGCCGCGCCACAGGGCGTAGGTTTGCACGTAGTGGCGGATGGCGTTTTCGAGGTCGGCGCTGGAAAATTCGTCCTCTGCCGGAACCGGCGTGTTGGTGTTGGTTGTTGTCATTCTCATTCCTCCCGTGGCAGTGGCCCAACACTCCATTGTCCAGGAGAAATTGTTCGCTTGTAATGCCTCGCGAGGCATTACATTTGAGCGAGTTTTGTGGTATGGCGCGGGGGCTGGCAGGCTCTCGTCGGTCCCCTCGAGACCTTGCCAGCAGCCCGGTCGGGGATGGCTCATTCCAGGGATTCACCGGACGTCGGGGGAGCGGATGCGGGTTCGCTGCCCCCTTCCGCCTGCCGCCGCAGGTGGGAGCGGGCGATCATGCGGGCCAGGATGCGCAGCCCCGCCTGCATAGTCTCCCGCTCCGCGTCGGTGCACTGCGGGGATGTTTCCCTTCGGGTCTTCCTGCCGGCGGTCCCGGTTTCCGGGCTGCTCCCGGAGGGACGGTCCGGCTTGTTTCTTCCGGTGTCGTTTCGCATATCCTCTCGTTGTGCGTGTGTGATGGGGTCTCCGGGTCGTGTCGAGGTTCGAGTTTCACGATCATGTCGTTCTCCTTGCATCGGTTTGGATCATCGGTGTTGTGGCCAACGCCGCAACAGAGTGTGGCCAACGGGACGTCGGCGGAAAACTACCCGTGGGCGTTATCAACCTTGATAACCCCCACGGGTCCCCCGGCATCCGGTGTTTTTCCCGCTGTCGCGGGGGTGTACAGGAGATTGAGTTTTGTAGCGATGTCCTCATGCGGGTCGTCCCAAAGCTGAAACAGGGGGAAATCACCCCTCTTCAGGACGTAAAGAGGAAACACTTGGAGTTAAGGGCTGGTTCCGGTCTTTGGGCCAAGAACCCGATTGACGTGGGGGCGCGTGACGGGGCGAAAAACGGGCCTCGGATGGGAAAAACGCCCTGAAATGGCCCGCGATGTGCCGGTGCGTTACGCGCTGGTTGGGGTCGGTCCGGGTCCAGTGCGCAGTCGTCGCCAATTGGCGCAGCCTCCGAGTCTTGAGACTTAAGCCGTTGGCCGGTCCGTTGCCGGGCGTCTCCGGCAGCTTGGGGCAGTTCCTTGGTCTGACTGGACAACTGCCCAACGTTGACGTTGGTCCAATCCCGGCGCCCGTCATGGCTGATTCCGGTGTTGCGGTTCATTACTTCGTACCTCATCGCATCGGATCGGGAATCGGCGGATGCGTTTCTCACCAGGGAGTGTGAACGGCTCGGAACATCGGCGTAACCGCCTGTGAGGTCCCTCATATGTGGGGGCCTACAGGCCCCCCTGCCTTCCAGACTGCCCAGGGGTGCGCCGGAATCTAACGCCGCTTGCCTTAATGCGGGCCGGTACCGGGTTTCCGGGTCGGGTCGTTCATCTCCCCTGGTGTGGGCCGTCAGCGCCTTCGCCAACGCCGCCACCGTACAGTGTGAACCAACCGGTCTCTCCGCAGAACCTCCCACAGGGGGCCGCGCTTGTGC
The DNA here is from genome assembly GCA_965207865.1 of Dehalococcoidia bacterium. Taxonomy (GTDB): domain Bacteria; phylum Chloroflexota; class Dehalococcoidia; order Lucifugimonadales; family UBA3495; genus VXOI01. The sequence continues at coordinate 46,413 of CBDBNP010000006.1, read as the reverse complement.
GGGGTCTTGTAGGGCCTCACGCCGGAGACCTCCTCCGGGACGTCAACGGGGTGTACAGGAAACGGACGCCGGTCGCAGTAATGCAAGTTGGCCATTTCGTAGCTGAAATGGGAGGAAACCGGCCCTCTACCGGAGTTTGCCGGTTAACACTTTTCGTAAGGCCCCGTTCCAACGTCGGGTTGCATTGGCCGTAGCTGAAAGTTGCAAAAGTGCAATTGCCACGAACCACGCAACGGTTGCAGCGGCCCCGTTGGAAAGTTGCATTTCTGCAACGGGACCCGGAGGAGGCGGACAGGATGAATGCCAAGCGGCAGCCGGGCGCCGGTCCCGGCATCGACAAGAGCAAGAACATCGAGGACCTGCACCACCTGAGACTCATGGCGCTCCTGGACGAGCTGGTCCAGGCCAGGGGGCATCACGGGAGCGGCTCGGGAGTTGGGCGTGAACTACCGCACCCTGGTCGCCGCCAGGAAGAGCGGCCGGCTCTCCCGGCGGATGCGGGGCGCGTTGGATCAGAGGCTCATTGAGGGAGGCGGCTCGCCGGCCCGGGAACAGCGCCAGCGCAACGACGAGCTGGCCGGGCGGCTGGAGCGGGTTGAGGGGCAGGTGGATGAAATGGGCCAGGGCCTGTCCGCCGTCCAGGGGGAGGTCAACGCCCTCGGGAACGACCACGCTGGCGATTTGCACCGCGTTGAATCGCGGCTGGAGAGGATCGAGGGAAGCGGTGGGGGCGCCGGAGGGGGGGAGAGTGAGGGAGAGGGAGACTCAGGCCCGGTCGGGGCGTCTCCGCAGCGGAATACCCGGTCGGTACCCAGGCGGGACTTCCCCGACCTGGCGACGCTGGAACCGGCGGAAGACTACGAACGGGTCTTCGGTGACGCCTGGCGGTTGGTCCAGGAGTGGCGGGAACTCAGGAACACCCACCCCAACCGGGGCAGGGGCCTGGATTGGCTGCGGACCGAGGAACGGCTCATGTCGGTGGAGCTGGCCTTGCTGGAGGAGCACGGGCTGACCCTGCCCCCGCAGACCTACCCCCTCAGGGGCCTGGACCGGGGCGAGCAGACCAACTGGCGCCGCAAGGCACTGGAGGGCGCCCGCCCCGCCCGGAAAAATCAGGAGCGGCTCCGGTGGCTGCTCTGGATACTTAGCGCAGGCCGCCGGTTCAGATAGGCTGGCGTAAGGGGCGCGGCGTTCTTGTTAACAATTTGGCCGGTGGGGCGCGCAGGGCCTACCCAGGACGGTTGCCATGGGCGACAATATCTTCGTGTTCAGGCTTTTCCAGGTTTCCTGCCCTAGAAATCTGGGGGCGTTTCCCTCCGCCCGGGTCCTCACCGAGAGGTGGCGGCCCACGAGGGAACACTGCCGGCGCGGGATGTTCGAGTCCCTCGTCGGCAGCCGGGCCGGCGCACGGGGTGTTTAAGTCCCTCGTCCCGGCCAGTCCGGCGGCTGGAGTGTTTAAGTCCTTCTTCCCCGGGCACCGTTCAGCAGTTCGGAGCTGATCCCTCCGGCTGCTGGGCACCCGTCCGATGCCTGGAGCTGATCCCTCCTTCACCGGACGGCGGGGACGGAGCGTTTAGCGGCGCTTCGTCCTCACCCCGGCTGAGGCGTTCGCGGGTTCTGTTCGCGGCGCCCCAGCCGGCAACCCAACCCACCGGAGCGCACGGTGCGTTCCACCCGGTATCCAAACCCAAGGCGGTATCCCTATCCAACTAACTGACGCAAGGAGGTGAACTGCTCCGGCGCCGGAAGTGCGCTTAGATTTTGGGTCAACAAAAGGCAACATTTTCCCGTCGAAACGCCTGTGGTCTTGCCACGGCGGGCCCGGCGCCGGATACTGGAATACGTGATCAGGCTTTTACCAGTGCTTCCTGCCGAGAAAACTGGAGGGTCCCGTCCCTGGACCCGGTTTTGGCCGCGTAGGATTGAGCCCAGCTCTCCGAACGGCCACCCGCGATGGACCTGCCCAAAAGGATCGAGCCTTGCTCTCCTGATGGACGTCTGCGAGGGACTTTAACCCAAGCGCGCGGTGCGCTTCACCTGGTATCCCTACCCAAGTTGGTATTCCTGCCCCACGGACTGAATCGAGGAGGTGGCAACCGGAAACAGCACGGCACTCCCTGCGTTCCTTTCCCTGCCGGATTCTCTGCGGAGCGGTTGACCTGCTTCGCTGTCCCTAACGCTCGGGTTGGAGTTGATCACCAACTGCTGACCCTCCCATTCCCTATGCGGCATAGGTGTTGGACAGCATTGACCAGGCCGCAGATTCCGCATGCTCCGGTGGTTTTAGAACAGCGGACCGGACGCTTATGATTGCAACCCAGTTTCCAACGGTGCGCTGGCTGACGGCGTGGCCGCTGGTCCCGCTGCGACCCTCTCCCTTTTCCCCTAACGCCAGTTACCCGGCAAGTTTCACCCTGGGCTAACTGCGCCCTGCGCCAACCCCAAATCCGTCGTTCCGAGTTGCGCCAACCTGCCTCTGGGGGCAGCGTGTCCGGCGCGGGTCGGTCGGATTGAGCGGCTGACCCCTAACTTGGGCGTTCCGCGCCTTGCACCAATTCCCCAACCGTCATTTCCTGTCGCGCTGCCCGACCCTGGGCGGAGTGCGCGTTCCGCATGGCCTGGTTTGACCTGCTGAACACCACCCTGGGCGGAGTGCGTCTTGCGCCGGATGGCGTGAGCCGGCGTCAGGGGCCATACAGTAGCGTGGCGTTCGCCAGGCGACGCCGGCACTGTCGGGTTGGGACGGGCAACGGCGTTGTCTCCCAAGTGGCGCAGGGAGTGGCAGGGACCGGGGTCAGGCTACAGGCACAGGTTGTCGCGCCAATCATTAGCGCCGTCGCCGACGTGGGCAGCTGGATCTGCAAAGGACAGAACGTCAGCAACAACGGCGACAACTACAACCAGATTCACATTGAGGAGGTGAACGACAGCAAAAACAACAATCATCGTGAGTTCAATGTCATCACAGTCCGGTTGGAGCAACCGGTGAACCGGCAGTAACCCTGGGCCCGCCGCCCGTAGCGCGGCGGGGTCCACCGGGGCGGCTTGATGGGCCGCCAATGACAATCGAATAGGCGCCAACGAGCGGGGTCGTCTCTCCCAACTGCGGGGGGAGGCGGCCCCGCTCTTCGTGTTTCGCCGACGGCGGACACACCTAAGCGGCTGAATGGACCGCACCCAACGACCTGCATCTTTAACCGGAAAGCGGGGTCGGTCCATTCGGGCCGGCCTCGCTTTCCGCCTTTCGGAGGAAGCGACATGAAGGCGACTACCAGCATCGACACAGGAAAGATTACCCAACCCACTACCGGATTCGACAGCAGCGAAACCCTCGTACCGGGCACCGGACAGGCTGGGCCGAAACAGAACGGGCCTGAGCAACAGGGCAAAGGCAAGCCCGAGAGCGAACTGCAGGCCGCCGCCCGGCGCAAGGGCCTCAACTTGAAGCAACTGGCGGAACTGATGGGGGTGAGCTACAACTACCTGTCCCAGGTCAGCAGCGGCAGCCGACCCTGGTCCCCCATGCTGCGGGAGAGGGTCATGGCGGTCCTGGGCGAGGTCCCCGGTCAAAGTATCGTCTACCGCCAGGGCGGCGTGATCCAGGGAGGTGAAAGCACCTACATCCGGGAGCGGGCCAGGGAGCGGGGCCTGACCCTGCGGCAGGTGGCCGACCGGACGGGCCTGAGCTATGGGTATGTGGTGCAGGTGTCGCGGGGTCAGCGCCAGCTGAGTCCCGCCGCCCAGGTCCGGATGGAGTCCGTCCTGGACGCTCCCGTGAAAATCGAGTCCGCCCAATGCCCCGCCGTGGACCCCAGGGTCCTGTGGGAGCGAATGGATGCTCACGGCTGGAGCCAGAATGAGGTGGCAAGGCGGGCCGGCATCAGCGTCTCCTATCTCTCACAGATTATGAACGGCCAGCGGAAACCGTCCGGGGACGTGCTCCGGCGGCTGCACGACGTCCTGTTCGCGCCGTCGGCGGCGGAGCTGGTGGCGCCGGTGGAACTCAAGGTCATGGCCTGGAAGAAGGACGACCGCCAGGGCGTGGTGGTCAAGGGTGCCGGTGGGCCGGGCGGCGGCACGATTCGCACCGGCGGGCGGGTGCCCTGGGGCGCCGAGGTGGAATTCGCCTACACCAGCGGCTACGACAGCCGGGGTCGGCTGTTGGTCAACCACGTCGTGGATGAAAGAGGCTGCTCGATGATGTTGCGGAAGACAAAGCCCTGCGACAATGATCCTCAGGCAGGGTAGACCGCCGACTTCGCCCGCCCGTTAAGACAGGAAACGCAGTCAGCCTCGCCAATGACCGCCGTGCCAGACAGCGGGAACAAGACAACGGCGCCACTCGGGTCTATTCGTCTACAGGAAGATGATCCCAAGTTGCCGCCGTTGTCCGTTAATCGGATGCCCTAGCTGTTCCGTAGCCGGTGCAGTTCCTCCTCCAACTCCCGGTTGCGCGCCTCGGCCTGGATGCGGGATTCACGTTCATTGCCAGCACGGGCCTCGGCACTATCGGCGCGGACCTCGGCTTGAACACGTCCTTCCCGTTCACTGTCGGCGCGGACCTCAGCCTGAATACGGCCCCGCCGCTCGTCCTCCAGGGTTGCGATAGGCCGTCCCGTGGCCGGGTCGTGCCACGCCAACTGCCCCTCCTCCCACCGCAGGTTCAGGTTCAACGCCAAGCTGTACCCCTGCAACACCCCGCCGGGCAGTGCCTCGATCTCCACCGGCTCGTACCCGCCCTCCACCAGCACGTTCCCGGCCAGCTTCGTCCCGTGGTGTTCCCCAGTCTCGTCAAACCGCCAGTATTCCCCTATGCCCAGGGCCGCGTAGTAGTCCCTCTTTGGCCCCACGTCCATCTCCCCCGTGCTCTCCGACGCCACCTCCAGCACGAAGTCGGGCGCCTTCCCCTGCTCCGATACGATGTACCCGTTGCTGTCTTTGTAGGCCGCCGGGTCCACGCCAAAGGCCACCAGCAGGTCGGGATACCGGGCACGGCGCTTGTCGAAATCAGTGTCCGGGACGATCCAGTGGTCGGCGCCCACCAGGGTGCTCTCGTGATTCCCCAGGTGCACGCGCAAATCGTTGGACTGGCCCCGGTGGAAGAGTTGGTCGTATTGAGTCACTTCATCTGGCTCGCGCTCTGGTATGTCCGGCAGCCGGAAACGGCCGGGGGCCTTGGGAGTCTTGCCGGTGGTGTTGGCGGTGGTCATGCCGAACCTCGGTGGGTCTAGCGTGGGATTGCGGTGGGCGATGGGCTTGCTTGCTTGCTGAGGGCATTATACCCCTGCCGGCTCCGGCCGGGTAGCCTTGGCCCGACCCTGCCCCTGGCAGGACCAGTCACGCGGCGTCCTTTGGCCGCGTTCATCCGCCCGCCGCCCCTCTGCGGGGCAAAATGCAACATAAAGCTCGGGCCGCCGGCAATGTCGCCGGCGGCCCTGATTGTCCTGCGCAGGACCGGATATGCGTCAGGCTATTCGGTCACCCGGCCGGATGCCGAATCGTCGGTGATGCCCTTGGCTCCGTCCACCTTGGTGAGATGGACGAAGATCTGCGGGCTGCCCGAGGGCACCCGGGCGTCCCGGTCGATCCAGACGTAGACCTCCGCGCTGTCTGCGCCCTCGGCGATAGTCACCTGGCCGCCCTCGTTGTCATGCTCGTAGGGGAGACTCATGCACCGGAAGCCGTCGGCGGGCTCGTCGTCCGAGGACAGGATGCAGTAGTCCAGGCCCTGGACCAGGCCTCCGATCTGTTCCACGCCGAAGGTGACGGTGACCTCCTGCTGGGCGGTCTCGCTGGTGGAGACCCGGAACCTGAGGAACTCTCCCGGGCTGGCGCTCTCCGAATCGGCGACGGACACCGTCAGGGTGTCGCTGTTGCCGTCGGCGGGCGCGTCGTCGTCGGACACCGCCACCGTGGCCGCCCCCTGGGAGGAGGACACGGTGTAGCCTTGGCCCGTTTGCAGCGTCGCCGTCACCGACCCGTCGGCCTCGTCCGTCGAGTCGTCGGTGGTGGTCACGGTGTAGGTCGTGCTCGCTCCGCTCACCTGTACCGTGGCCGCGCCGCTGGCTCCGAAATCCCCGTCCTGGGATACCCCCACCTTGACGGTGATGGGGCTGGCCGGGGCCGGGCTGGCCGTGATGGTGAAGCTGGCCGTTCCGCCCTCGGTGATGCCGCTCCCGGCGGTGATGCTCACTTCGGGCACGTCGTTATCGGACACGGCCACGGAGGCCACCCCCTGCGATGAGGACACGGTGTAGCCGCTGCCCGTTTGCAGCGTCGCCGTCACCGACCCGTCGGCCTCGTCGTCGGCGTCGTCGGTCGTGGTGATGGTGTAGGTCGTAGATGCGCCGCTCACCTGTACCGTGGCCGCGCCGCTGGCTCCGAAGTCCCCGTCCTGGGATACCCCGACCTTGACGGTGATGGGGCTGGCCGGGGCCGGGCTGGCCGTGATGGTGAAGGTCGCCGTTCCGCCCTCGGTGATCCCGCTGCCGGCGGTGATGCTCACCTCAGGTATAGGAACGTCGTCGTCGGACACGGACACCGTTGCCGCCCCCTGCGATGACGACACGGTGTAGCCGCTGCCGCTTTGCAGGGTTGCCGTCACCGACCCGTCGGCCTCGTCGGTCGAGTCGTCGGTGGTGGTCACGGTGTAGGTCGTTGTGGTTCCGCTCACCTGTACCGTGGCCGCGCCGCTGGCTCCGAAGTCCCCGTCCTGGGATATCCCGACCTTGACCGTTATCGGACTGCTCGGGGCCGGGCTGGCCGTGATGGTGAAGGTGGCAGTGCCGCCCTCGGTGATGCCGCTCCCGGCGGTGATGCTCACCTCCGGCGTGGGATGGTCGTTATCGGACACCGCCACGGAGGCCGTCCCCTGCGACGACGACACGGTGTAGCCGCTACCCGTTTGCAGCGTCGCCGTCACCGACCCGTCGGCCTCGTCGGTCGAGTCGTCGGTGGTGGTGATGGTGTAGGTGGTGGTTGCCCCGCTCACCGTTACCGTGGCCGCGCCCGACGCTCCGAAGTCGCCGTTCTCGCTGACCCCGACCTTGACCGTTATCGGACTGCTCGGGGCCGGGTTCGCGGTGATGGTGAAGGTGGCAGTGCCGCCCTCGGTGATTCCGCTGCCGGCGGTGATGCTCACCTCCGGGTCCGGCAGCTGTTGTTGCTGCCGGGGTTCGTCGTTGTCGGTCACCGTCACCGTCTCACTGGACAGGGACCCCACGGTGTAGCCCTGGCCGCCGTTCAGCGTCAGCGTCACCGAACCGTCGGGTTCGTCCACGCTGTCGTCGGTGGTGGTCAGGGTCACGGTGACGCTCCCGCCGGTCGGGATGGTTTCAACCCGGGTGCCGGTGGTAACGCCGTAGTCGCCGCTGGCGGTCACCGTGACGCTCACCGGCAGGTTGGCCGCTGGCGTCGGGTTGGCCGTCAGAACGAAGATTACGTCCTGGCCCTCCGGTCCGCTGAGCGCGCTGGTGACGTTCACCTCCGGCGTGGCGTCGTCGTCGGCAACGTTCACCGAGGCCGCCCCCTGGGAGGAGGACACGGTGTAGCCCTGCCCGCCTTGCAGCGTCGCCGTCACCGACCCGTCCGGCTCATCGGTGGAGTCGTCGCTGGTGGTCACGGTATAGGTGGCGCTCGCGCCGCTGACGCTGACCGTGGCCGCGCCGGTAGCCCCGAAGTCCCCGTTCTGGGAGACCCCCACCTGGACCGTGATGGGGCTGCTCGGCGCCGGGTTCACCGTGATGGTAAAGCTGGCCGTCCCGCCCTCGGTGATGCCATTGCCTCCCGTGATGCTCGCCACCGGCGGCGGCAGGTCGTTGTCCGCCACCGACACCGCCGCCGACCCCTGGGAGGAGGACACGGTGTAGCCGTTGCCGCTTTGCAGCGTCGCCGTGACCGAGCCGTTCGGCTCGTCGTTGGCGTCGTCATGGGTATTGACGGTGAAGGTCGTCGTGGCGCCGCTCACCGTCACCGTGGCCGTGCCGGTAGCCCCGAAGTCGCCGTTCTGGGACACCCCCAACCTGACGGTGATGGGGTCTTCCGGCGCGAAGCTCGCCGTGATGGTGAAGCTGGCCGTCCCGCCCTCGGTGATGCCGCCGCCTCCGCTGATGCTCAACTCCGGCTTGGGCGTGGTGTCCACCGGGTCGTCGCTGATTACCCCGACGGCCTGCGAGTCGCCAACTTCGACCTGGACCCCGGGCGCGTACACGCCGGACAGGTCGAAGAGCATCCGCTCCTGCCCCTCTTCATTGCCCCATTCGTCCCGGTCATCGACGACCGTGGGCACACTCACCGTCTGCTGCGTTTCGCCGGCGGCGAAGGCCGCCGTCCCGTTGGCGAAGGCGTAGTCGTCCGGCGACCACGCATCCCAGTCCAGCGTGACGTAGTAGACTTCGATCGGATTTTCCGCCGCGCGGTCCAGGCTGATCACGAACTCCAGGTCGTCGCCCTCATGCGCGATGGCGTCGGCCACCGACACCTGTATCGGCGGCGGGTCCTCGTCGCGGATGTCCGCCGTCCCCGAGGCCGGCGCGCCGACGTCGTAGCCGTCCCCGGCCTCGACCATCACGGTGACCGTGCCGTCGGGTTCGTCCCACTTGTCGTTCCTGGTGGCGATGGTCAGCCTCAGGCTGCCCGAGGCCGGTATCGTCACCGTATGCGTCCCCGTCGTCACCCCGTAGTCCCCCGTGGCCGTGACCTCTATGCTCACGTCCAGCGCGGCGTCCGTCTTGGGGCTGGCCTCCAGAGTGAAGACGGCGTCCTCGCCCTCGTTCCCGCCGGAGGCGCTCGTGACGCTCACCTGGGGCGTGACCAGGGCCGTCGCCAGCGGCAGGTCGTTGTCGAAAACGTCGGTGACCTCCGTGTTCACCGGTCCGACCTGGTAGCCGTTGCCCTCCCGCAGGGTCAGGGTCACCGTGCCGTCGGGTTCGTCCACCTCGTCGTCCACGGTGGCGACGTTCAGGTCGTAGAGGCCGGAGGTGGGGATCGTGATGGTCCGCGTCCCCGTCGTCACCCCGTAGTCGCCCGTGGCGGTGACCTCCACGTTCACCTGCAGCGGGGACCTGGGCTTGGGGTTCGCATTGATGAAGAAGACGGAGCCCTGCCCCTCATCTCCGCCCCCAGCCCCCGCGATGAACACCGTCGGGGTCACCGGCGGGGCCATCTGCTGGGGGCTCAGGGCCAACAGCGCCGGCGTGCAGGGGATGTAGAACGCCCGCCAGTTGGGGGTGTCCCAGTCTGGACGTACGTCCCGCATCTCTATGCACACCGTCAGCTTCGCACCCTCCGCCATCTCCTCCCGCAGGGTCACCGGGGTGATGTCGAGCCGGTACTGCTTCGGCGTGGGCGCGGTGCCCGGCGTCGTCTTGGTCGGCAGACCCCGCATCCGCATCCCAGCCTTGTAGTCGCCGTCCGGAAGGAAGGAGTACCCCTCGTCGGTCGAGACGTTCTTGACGTGGTCCGGCGCATTTCCACCAACACTGTTATCCGCGAGCAGCCGCATATGCCAGTGGGAGAAGTACAGGTCCGCATCGACGTCGTCGTTGTCCGTGGCGCCCGGCGCCTTCCACTGCCAGTACACGTAGTTGATGACCTGGCTGTCGTCCCCTCTGAAGCCGACTTCGTGGGTATCCGGCTGCATGCTCAGTTCCCGGTCGTAGCTGTCCTTCAACGCCGGTATCCGTTCGTCGTACACCTTCACCTTCACCACCGGCTCTTCATTCTGCAGGAAAGTTCTACCATCCCTTCTCTTGTTGTTCGTGTAGCTGACGTGCCGGAACTGCCGCCAGGGGACATCGCCGAAGTGAAAGTGGTCCGCGCAGTGAATCCGCAGCTGGACGTTCTGCCACTGGTTCCAGTTCGACGAATCGAAATGCAGGACCTGCTTGGGCTCAATAGCCGGAGCCTTGTCCTCCACCGTCACAAACCCTGCCCGGTGCGCCGTCCACCAGTCGGGCGGGCTGCCGCCCACCACTTCAACCTTCACCGTGTCGATCTTCGGGTCGAGCGCCGGGTCCCGCGCCAGCCGCACGTTGTACGAGTACGTCGTGGCGTCCGCGATGGTTGACTCCCACTTACCCTCTCTATCACTATCACGCTCGTTCTGCTTGCGGCCCACGTCCGGATCGGTACAGGAGGCGGGCTCGTCCACCTTGAAACGGGTCTTGTCGATCTCGACGAGTTTCCCAGTCTGGGGGTTGCTGCCGGGATCCAGATAGGTGACGCCATCCACGACGAACACCGGCGACATGGCGTAGAAGGAATGGTCCTCGCCCCGGGGCTTCCCGTCGTGGTCGAGCGGGTCCCGGTCGCCGGTGTTGGCCTGGAACCGGCCCCGCATAACCCGGTCGAAACTCCCCAGAGGGAGTTGGGGGTGTGCCGTCCCGTCCGCTCTCGTGCCGGTCCAGTGCCAGTCGCTTCTCGCACTGCCGGTCATCTCGTTCCCGCCCGCGTTGCGGCGGTGGGCCAGCGTCCAGTTCTGCCAGTTGTTCGACCAGAACTCGGCGGTGTTGTCGGCGATGCGGGGGCCGTTCAGCCAGTAGACGGGATGGCCCGCCCCGTCGCTGCCCGGGTTCATGTCCAGGTGGTCGCGGGCGTCCACCGCCGAGGTCGAGCCCACCACCTTGAAGTACTCCGCATAATCCTGGATCGCAGCGTGCCCGGTCGCCGCCTCGCCCTGCACATACGTGTCGTAGACTGCGATATTGGTTGGAATCGCGTTCCGCATACCCTGCGTCATGAACATCAGCCGGAACTTGTCCCCCGGCCCGAAGCCCTGCGGGATCAGCGCCCAGTCCTCGGGGACGATGTAGTTGCCGGAGCTGTCCTGCGGCAACTCGTCTTCGTTGACGCTCAGCGTGATGGTCAGCGACCCGCTGGTGGGCAGGTTGTTGTTATTGGGGTAGGTAAGGGTCAGAACCCGGCCGGGCGTATAGTCATCGTCGTCGTTGGCTCCTATTGGGAACTCTTTGGTGGTCTCCCCCTCGGAGATCAAGTCGGAGCCAACGGTGATGCTGCCGCCACTGGGAATCCCCGGGTCGTCGAGCAAAATGCCGCCCGGCGGGGCCGGGCTGTCCAGGGTGAACACCACGATGCGGCTGCCGCCCTCATCGATGTCCGTGTGACCGCCCTTGATGGAGATGGTCAGGGTCGGCGGCCCCACGATGAACACCGGGGAGAGGCCGTAGTAGTCGTTGCTGGAGGACGTATCGTCGCTGTAGGAATTGATGGGGTTGTCGCCGGACTGCGGTGTCCCAACTCTCATGTCGCCGGTGGCGCCCAGGTATTCCGTGCTGTGCTTGGTGCCGTCCTGGTTGCTGCCGGTCCAGGCGTCGCCGCCCTCGGTGTTGCCATGCTCGTTCCTACCGCCGTAGTCGTCCCAGCTGCCGTCGTAGAAGTCGGCGTAGTCGTCGGCCAGCTTGGCGCCGTTCAGCCAGTAGATCGGCTCCCCCGTGCCCGTGGTGCCGGTGTTGTCGCGGGCGTCCACCGCCGAGGTCGAGCCCACGATCCTGAAGAGGTCCCCGCAGCTGTCGCCGATGGCCGCGTGGCCCGCCTTGGCCCGGGTCTGGATTTCGGTGTTGTAGTGGGCGATGTCGGTGGCGGTGGGAGCGTAGTTGGTCGAGGTCACGAACAGCAGCCGGAACTTGTCGCCGGTGCTGAGGCCCGTGGGGATCAGCGCCCAGTGCTCATCCACCAGGTAGGCGCCCTGGGCGTTGGCCGTCGCGCATTCAGCCGGAATCGGCGGATTCGCCACGCCGTTGATGCGGATTTGCGCGCTATTGGCGAAAGTCGTCCAGGCGCCGCCGCCGACCCTGGGCTGGGTCTGTCTGTCGTTGGCGATGCTCCAGCCGGACGCGGCGCCGGAGTCCTCGGCGTCCGATGTCGTATGCCTGATTTGGGGGGTGCCCGAAATTCCTCCACTGGTGGTGCCGATGACAAGGTGATACGTGGTGTCCGCATCCAGCTGGAAGCCCGCGTCGGTGGGCGCCGTGAACGTTATCGTCTCGAATGAATTGGAAGCGGAGATGTCGGGGTTCTCCAGGTTGGTGAGAAGCGTACCCGGGTCTCCGTTGGAATCGCTGTAGATGCCGACTGATATATCGTCCTCGGCGGCGTTATCGTTGATGAATACGGGTACATCGACGCTGATCAGGGCGTATCCCGTATGGTTGCTGCCCGTCGTGAACGCCTGGGCGGTGTTGGTGGTATTCAGATTCTCGGCGGTGCTGCCTGCGGTCTGCCCGAGGTTGCTGACCAGTATCGGTCCAGGATCGTCCTCGTTGATCCTCAGCGTAATCGTCAGGGAGCCGCTGGTGGGCAGGTTGTTGTCGTTAGGGAAGGTGTAGGTTATCTCTCGGCGGGGCGTGTAGTCATTGTCGTTGTTGGCGTTCAGGGGGAACTCTTTGGTGGTCTGCCCCTCGACGATGACTGTGGTGACAACGGTGAGCCAGCCTTCTGTGGGCGCCCCCATATTGCCCAGATCAATGCCGCCCGCCGGGGCCGGGCTGTCCAGGGTGAACACCAGGGTGCGGCTGCCGCCCTCGTCAATGTTCGTGTGACCGTCCTTGACGGAGATGGTCAGGGTGTGGGTAACCTGGGCGGAGGCGTTCTCAGTCCCGCCGGCCAGCAGCGCCAACAGCGCCGCCGCCAGCAGCAGCAGAGCCGGCAAAAACCCCAGCAGGGCGCGCTTTTTCATCAGCGCACCCCCTGAATTCGCGGGGGGGGGCTGAAAGGGATATGTAACGGCCGAACAGCTCACTGATCATTACTGACGCTCCTTATCTCCCGGTGGCTGCGGTCGGGCCGCAGCGCGGGAGGGTAGCCGGGTTTCATTCGTACAAGTTTAACCAACAGCAACAAACGCCGCTGAGCGGCGATTGCTGCGGAAAAACTATACAGGTTTTCCCGTGACCCTGCCAAGCAGCGCCGGCGCTAATTCGAGGTTATTCGCGCGGGAGGGCCGGGAGAGCCGTTGCCCACCTGCTATCGCTACCTTGGCCACGCCGTCAACCCGTCAGCATGGCATTGGTGGGTAACCAGAAAGCCCGCTCATGGTGAGCGTGTCGTATGAGGAGGAGGGTGGCATTGAGCCGGCGTCAAGCCATTGCCAGTTCACAGGCCAATTGGTAGAAATGTTATTATTCTTCGCTTTTGACGGGGTCCAGTTCCGTTGCGGGATGTCCGGCTCACCCTCCCGTCTCATCCGGCATGGTCCAGCCGGTGAACAGGTGCCCCAAGCCCAGGCTCTCGGCCAGTTCCAGCAGCGCCATCAAGTGCCGAAAAATAGGAGGCACCCCGCCTTCACGCCAGCGCCAAACGGTGTAGGAAGATGTCCCCAGGAGGCGTGCCAACTCCTCCCACGACAGGCCGGACTCCTTCTGAAAGTGCTTCAGACGCTGGGGGAATTCGTCTGGCAAGACGTATACCATACCGCCGACGTATACCATGCCTGCCCGTGAAGACAGAAAACGCGGTCAGCCGGGCCAATGGCAGATATGCCAGCCAGTGGGATCAAGGCAACGGCGGCGCCTTGGGTCATTCGCCTAAAGGAATATGGTCCCAAGTTGCCGCCGTTGTCCGTTAATCGGATGCCCTAGCTGTTCCGTAGCCGGTGCAGTTCCTCTTCCAACTCCCGGTTGCGCGCCTCGACGGTGTCAGCACGGGCTTCGGCGGCGTTGGCGCGGGCTTCGATCTGGATACGGGATTGCCGTTCAATGTCGGCGCTGGCCTCGGCCTGAACACGTCCTTCCCGTTCGCGCAGGCGCTCCCGCCGCTCATCTTCCAGCGTTGCGATGGGGCGCCCCGTCGCCGGGTCGTGCCACGCCAACCGTCCCTCCTCCCACCGCAGGTTCAGGTTCAGCGCCCGGCTGTACCCCTGCAACACCCCGCCGGGCAATTCCTCTATCTCCACCGGCTCGTACCGCCCCTCAACCAGCCGGTCCCCGGCCAGCTTCGTCCCGTGGTGCTCCCCCGTCTCGTCAAACCGCCAGTATTCCCCTATCCCCAGCGCCGCGTAGTAGTCCCTCTTGGGCCCCACGTCCGTCTCCCCCGTGCTCTCCGACGCCACCTCCAGCACGAAGTCCGGCGCCTTCCCCTGCTCCGATACGATGTACCCATTGCTGGCCTTGTAGGCCGCCGGGTCCACGCCAAAGGCCACCAGCAGGTCGGGGTAACGGGCCCGGCGCTTGTCGAAATCAGTGTCCGGGACGACCCAACGGTCAGCCTCCACCAAAGTGGTCTCCGGGTTGCCCAGGTGTTGAGCCAGGTAGTGGGCGCTGCCGGTCTTCGTAATCTGGTCGTACTGAGTCACTTCATCAGGCTCACGCTCTGGTATGTCCGGCAGCCGGAAACGCTTCTGGGCCTTGGGAGTCTTGCCGGTGGTGTTGGCGGTGGTCATGCCGAACCTCGGTGGGTCTAGCGTGGGATTGCGGTGGCGACGGTCTTGCTCGGTGAGGGCATTATACCCTCGCCGGCTCCGGCACGGGTAGGCTTGGCCCGACTATGGGTAGGGTTAGCCATGAAGTTTCCTGGCATCCGTCCCTCCCGCGTTCGCTGCAATGACGACGGATAAATCCCACCGCGTGGGTCTCCCGGGGACTCCACCTCCGGCCCTACCTCCCCCCTCAGCCTTTGTCCTCTGGTGGAACGGATCAGTCGTCGTCCACATCGGTCATGGTGGCCAAACCGTCGGCTATGGCGGCGCCCTCTGAGCCGGACAACTCCACCAGGAAGTGCTCGCCCCCTCCACCCTATCGTCCTGCTCCACCAACAGCTGGGCAGCAGGGTCATGCTGCAACCCGCCCCTTGATGTGAGACTATTTGGAGGGCACTCTTGATCGCCGGATGAGATTGCCGAGCAATCTTCGGCAGTCGCTTGACAGCCCCTCCTTGGCCAAATAGTCTCTATTGCAATCCGTGTTGGAATCGGTGTTGGAATCCGTTGCTAATTAGAGGGTGAGGAATGCGAATAGTTGTCCCCCGTCTCCTGCCGTTGGCGCTTGTTATCATTCTGTTTCTAGCGCTCGCCTGTACCGGCGCCGACACCGAACCCACCGTCCAACCCACCGACCTTCCGGCGTCTTCCCGAGCCAACCAATCGGAAGCCGGAGAAACTTCCGAGACCGCCCCGACAGCGACGCTGGAAGCTACGGAGACCGCCCCGACAGCGACGCTGGAAGCTACGGAGACCGCCCCGACAGCGACGGTGGAAGCTACCGTGCCAGCCACCCCGACCCGGCAGCAGGCCGAAGCGGTTGCAGTCAAGGACCCGGCTCCGGCGGCGTCCGATACCGCGTCGTGCCGGTTGGTGCAGGGGGAGCCGGGCCCAGCGGGCGAGGTGGAGTTGCACGTCGAGGTGGTGGTTGACGGGCTGGAGATTCCCTGGGGACTGGCCATTCTCCCTTCCGGCGACCTGCTGGTCACCGAGCGCCCCGGCCGGGTGCGCCTGGTCCAGGACGGCGAGCTCGTCCCGGAGCCGGTGCTGGAGTTCGGCGTGTCCATGCCGCCGCCTTTGTACGGCATAGACCTGCTGGGGTCCGAGGGCGGACTGCTGGGCGTGCTCCTGCACCCCGATTTCGCCGCCAACCGCCTGTTCTACCTCTTCTACAACATCGACAACGAGGCCGGCGTACAGATCGGCCGCATCGAGCGCTATGCTCTCTCCGGCGACGGACGCTCGGCGGCCTTCGACCGGGTGATCCTCGACGACCTGCCGGCGGGACTGCACCACCAGGGCGGCCGGATGCGGCTGGGGCCCGACGGCATGTTGTACGTGGGCGTCGGCGCCTACGACCCCCAGGACGCCCAGGACCCCGGCACCCTGTCGGGCAAGCTGCTCAGGATGGACCTGGAAGGCAACGTCCCCGCCGACAACCCGGACCACGGCAGCTATATCTTCGCCAGCGGAATCCGCAACACCCAGGGCTACGACTGGTTCGACGACCAACACATCGTGATGATCGAGCACGGCCCGTCCGGCATCGAGCTGGATATGCCGGATCTGCGGGGGTACGACGAGGTCAACGTCGTCACCGCCGGCGACAACCTGGGCTGGCCCAGCGTCTGGGGTTGCGACACGCAAGAGGGACTGGTCAGCCCCGTGTTGACGTGGGAGGACCCGGTGCCCCCCACCGGCGGAATGTTCTACCGGGGCGACCTGATCCCGGAATGGACCGGCAGTTTCCTGTTCACCACCGTCGGGCTCAGCGACCGGCCCGGTGGCCGGCACCTGCACCGCGTGGTGTTTGACCGGGACGATCCCTACACCGTCCTGGCCCACGAGGTTTACCTGCAGGACGCCTACGGGCGCCTGCGGACCATCGCAAGCGACGCCCAGGGGCGGCTCTACGTGATGACAAGCAACTGCGACAACCGGGGCGAATGCCCGCCCGAGGGCGACGTGATCCTGCGGATCGGCCCCGCACGATAGGGCATCAGGGGACCTCCGGAAAACGCGCTATTCCCGAGGAGGCGGGAATTTCGAAAACCGGGGGTTTGAATCCAGTTTGAAGCTTTCCCCGGAGGGGCGCTGAACGAAGATGGATGAGTTTCGTTGCTCCGTTGGCCCCGGGGACTCCGCCGCCGCTCAGGGCTTCTCGTGGCAGCGCCGGCGCACGGGGATACCAACCGGCCCGGGTTCGCGCTGCGCCGGACCACAACTCCAAAACGGGAGGGGCCGGCAGCAACTGTGATGTTGCCGGTCCCTCCCTCAGTCCCTTGCCTCCGGTGGAACAGGCTAGTCGTCGTCGATGATGGTCATGGTGGCCACCCCGTCGGCAATGGTGGCGCCCTCCGCACCGGACAACGCGACCTCGAAATACTCGTCACCCTCCACCTTATCGTCCTTCTCGAGGAACAACAGCCCCGTTCCTGCGGTCTCCCCAGCCTTGATCACTATCGTGCCCTCGTTGGCCTGGTAGTCCAAATCGCGTTTGGCCCGTCCTTCCACGCCTTCAATGGATTGGGTGTTCCAATCCACCCGCACCTCTTCGTCCGACGCTTGGGACAGGGTCACCCGGAACCAGATCATCCCGCCCTCCCTGGCCGAGCCGTCCTCGACGGAGACGGTCACCGCCGGCGCCTCCATGTCGTCGTCCTCCACCGCCACCGTGGCCGCCCCCTGGGTGGAGGACACGGTGTAGCCGCTGCCCGCTTGCAGCGTCGCCGTCACCGAGCCGTCGGCCTCGTCGGTCGAGTCGTCGGTGGTGGTCACGGTGTAGGTCGTCGTGGCTCCGCTGACGCTGACCGTGGCCGCGCCGCTGGCCCCGAAGTCGCCGGTCTCGCTGACACCGACCTTGACCGTGATGGGACTGCTCGGCACCGGGCTGGCGGTGATGGTGAAGCTGGCCGCGCCGCCCTCGGTGATGCCGCTGCCTGCGGTGATGCTCACCTCGGGCACGTCGTCGTCAGACACGGCAACTGTTGCCGATGACGCTGATCCTACCGTGTAGCCGCTGCCGCTTTGCAGGGTTGCCGTCACCGACCCGTCGGCCTCGTCGGTCGAGTCGTCGGCGGTGGTCACGGTGTAGGTCGTGCTCGCCCCGCTCACCGTCACCGTGGCTGCGCCGCTGGCGCCGAAGTCGCCAGTCTGCGAGACACCCACCTTGACCGTGATGGGGCTGGCCGGGGCCGGGTTGGCCGTGATGGTAAATTTGGCCGCGCCGCCCTCGGTGATCCCGCTCCCGGCGGTGATGCTCACCTCCGGCGTAGGCGGCGGCTGTTGCTGGGGTTGCTGCTGCTGGGGTTCGTCGTTGTCGGTCACCGTCGCCGTATCCGAGGACAGGGACCCCACGGTGTAGCCCTGGCCTCCGTTCAGCGTCAGCGTCACCGACCCGTCGGGCTCGTCGGCGCTGTCGTCGGTGGTGGTCAGGGTCACGACGACACTCCCGTCGGTCGGGATGCCTTCAACCCAGGTTCCCGTATACACGCCGTAGTCGCCGCTGGCCGTCACCGTAATGACCACCCCCAGGGTGGCCGCCGGCGCCGGGTTGGCCGTCAGCGTGAAGGTGACGTCCTGACCCTCTTCCCCGCCGGACGACCCGGTAACGTTCACCTCCGGCGTGGGCGGCGGCAGATCGTCGTCCGCCACCGTTACCGTCGCCGCTCCGTTAGAGGAGGACACGGTGTAGCCCTGGCCCGATTGCAGCGTCGCCGTCACCGAGCCGTCGGGCTCGTCGGTAGAGTCGTCGCTGGTGGTCACGGTGTAGGTCGCGCTCGCGCCGCTGACGCTGACCGTGGCCGCGCCGGACGCTCCGAAGTCCCCGTTCTGGGAGACGCCCACCTGGACCGTGATGGGACTGGCCGGCGCCGGGTTGACGGTAATGGTGAAGCTGGCCGTCCCGCCCTCGGTGATCCCGCTCCCTCCCGTGATGCTCGCCACCGGCGGCGGCAGGTCGTCGTCGGCAACCGACACCGTGGCCGCTCCATTAGAGGAGGACACGGTGTAGTCGCTGCCGCCTTGCAGCGTCGCCGTCACCGAGCCGTCCGGCTCGTCGGCGTTGTCGTCGGTGGTGGCGATGGTGAAGGCCGTCGTGGCGCCGCTCACCGTCACCGTGGCCGTGTCGGCAGCCCCGAAGTCGCCGTTCTGCGTTACCCCCACCCTGACGGTGATGGGGTCTTCCGGCGCAAAGCTCGCGGTGATGGTGAAGGTGGCCGTGCCGCCCTCGGTGATCCCGGCGCCTCCGCTGATGCTCAGCTCCGGCTTGGGCGTGGTGTCCACCGGGTCGTCGCTGATGATCCCGTCGGCCCGGCCGTCTTCCAACACGGCGCCCCCGCCCTCGATGCCCGAAATGTCCAGGAGCATCTTCTCGTTCTCTTCGTCCAGGTCGTCGACGACCGTGGCGACCCGCACCGTCGCGTCGGTATCACCGGCAGGAATGGTCAGCCAGCCTAAGACGGAGGCGTAGTCCTCCGGCGACCACGCATACCAGTCCACGGTGTTGTAGTACACCGTGACCGGCCCGTTCGCCGGGTAGCTCAGGCTGATCACGAACTCCAGGTCGTCGCCCTCCTGCGCTATGGCGTCGGCCACCGAAACCTTCGGCGGCGTGATGTCGTTGTCCAGGATGTGCCCGGTCTGCGAGGAAATCGCGCCTACGGTGTAGGCATGGCCGGCTTGCAGGGCAACGGTCACCGTGCCGTCGGGTTCGTCCACCCTGTCGTCCCTGGTGGGGATGCGCAGGTTGGCGTGGCCTGAGCCCGCCGGCAGCGAAATAATCCGCGTGCCCGTCTTTACCCGGTAGTCGCCGGTGGCCGTCACCTTCAGCAGCACGGCCGTTGGGATCGACGGCGGGCGGTCTGCCTCCACGAAGAAGATGACGTCCTCGCCTTCCTCCCCGCCGATCACCCCGGTGACGCTCACTTCCGGCTTCGACGGCGGGCTGCCCTGGCCTTGCTTCAGGCCGCCCAGGGTAAGGTCGTCGTCACGGATCAACCCGGTCGCGGCGGAATCCGGGCCGATGGTATAGCGCCGGTCGGCTTTCAGGGTGATGGTTACCGTGCCGTCGGGTTCGTCAACGTCGTCGTCGGTGGTCGCGATGCGGAAGGTGGCGTAGCCTCTGGTCGGTATCGTCACCGTCCGCGTTCCCGGGGTCACGCCGAAATCGCCGGTGGCGGTGACCTCCACCTTCACCTGCAGCGGGGCCTCCGGCGCCGGGTCTGCCGTCAGGACAAACTCGGCGTCCTGGCCTTCCGGCCCGTCGCTGGAACCCACGATGTTGACCTGTGAGAGGCGATGGGTTCCACCGGTCACGGTCCCATCGGGATTCCCGATGGTCACCACGGTCTGACACTGGTGCCCCCAGGGATCAGGATCACTGTCGCGGCGACAGTGTGAGGCGCCATAATTCCAGGGCACCACATTTTCGGTTTGAGGAACGTTGCGGTCGTAACCAGGCTGATTGCTGGACGTGTAATTGTTGACGTCCGTCCACGTCACGATGATGGTCTCGCCCTTGGATCCCGGACAGAGATGCACGGGCAGTTTCACCACCCCGTTGCTGATGTGCATCCGGTAGAGTGGCCAGCGCTGATCATCGTCTATGACGTGGTCACCGATGACGGTCGGGCCGCTGTTGATGAAGGTCGCGTACTTCGTCAATCCATAGGTGGAGCCGCGGCGCCCGCACATGGCCGCGCCGAAGGACTTTTTGTCGTCATCCTCTGCTTTGTGACCCTGGATGCGCAGCAGGGTGGCCCTCTGATACCGATCGTTGTTCTGGATGAACCTCGGCACGGGGAGATGGATGACGGCCCCGGCCCCGTAGCCTCCCGGGTCGTCGTCGTCCAGGTCGCCCCAGTAGTAGATCTTGGCGCTCCGGGGGATCTGGCCCGACGGGACGGGGGCGCCTTCGTCGTCATCGTTGACGCTCAGCGTAATGGTCAGGGAGTCGCCGCCGGGCAGGTTGTTGTGGTTGGGGAAGGTGTAGGTGACCGTTCGGCTGGGCGTATAATCCGCGTTGTCGTGGGCCCGGATGAGGAACTCAATGCTGGTCTGCCCCTCGGGGATCACCCTGCTGGTGGCGGTGATGTCAGCGCCCGACGGGCTCCCCAGGTCGCCGATGTCAGTGCCGCCCGGCGGGGCCGGGTTGCCCAGGGTGAAGACCAGGGTGCGGAAGCCGCCCTCGTCGATGTCCGTGTGGCCCCCATCGATGGAGATGGTCAGGCCCGGCGGCCCGACCACAAACACCGGGGAGAGGGCGTAGTAGGGACTTGACGCCCCTGACGTAGCGAGATCGTAGGCACTTAGGGGATTGTTTCCGGGCTCCGTGATGCCAACTATGACTCTGGTGGCGCCCAGGGGATTCGTGCCGTGCCTGGTGCCATCCTGGTTGCTGCCCGTATAAATTTCGGTGGAGCCCGCGGAGTTTCCGCTCTCGTCCCTGTGTTCGTGGTCGTCCCAGTCGCCGTCGTAGAAGTCGGCATAATGGTCGGCGAGCTTGTTGCCGGTCAACCAGTAGATGGGCACCCCGTCGCCCGTGGTCCCGGTGTTGTCCCGCGCGTCCACTGCGGAGGTGGAGCCGACGATCTTGAAGAGGTTGCCGCAGCTGTCGGAGATCGCGGCGTGACCGGCCTTGGCGCGGGTCTGCACGAAGGTGTTGTAGTGGGCGATGCCGGTCGCGGTGGGTTCTTCGCCCGTCGAGGTAATGAACAGCAGGCGGAACTTGTCGCCAGGCCTGACGCCGGCAAGGATATCAACTTCGGGATCGCCGGAAGGATTCAGCGCCCAGTACTGGGGCACCAGGTAGGCGCCGTCGGCATTGGGCGTCGTACATTCAACCGGGATATTCGCCACGCCGTTGACGCGGATTTGCCGGCTGGCGGTGGGGTTGAGGGCTGTCCAGGGGTCGGTGCTGCTCGAGGCTCGGGAATGACCGTGGTTGGCGATGCTCCAGCCGGACGCGGCGCCGGGGTCCTCGCCGTCCGATAGCGTATTCCGGATACGGGGCGCGTTGCCCCCAGTGCCACTAATGGTTTGTCCGGCAAGACTGTCAATCGCAAAGTGGTAGGTGGTGTTCGGCTCCAGCTGGACGCCCGAGCCGGGGGGCGCCGCAAACCTGACAGTTTGGGTTTGCCCGAAAGCGTTGGAGGAGATGTTGGGGACGATCAGTTGGCTGACGAAGTGCCCCGGCTGTCCACCGGAATCGCTCAGGATGGCGGCCGTTATTTTGTCCTCGGCCCTGGAATCTCTGATATACAGCGCCACGTCGACGCTGTACAGGGTGTATCCCCGGCTGTTGCCGCCGGTGGTGAACCCCTGGGCGTGGGCGTCGAGATTCAGATCCCCCCCGCCCTCTTCCTCCGTCTGACCGAGGTTGCTGACCAGCGCCTCCGCCTGCTGGGCGGAGGCGGGTTGCGCCGACAGCGCAAAGAGCGCCGCCGCGGCCGCCAGCAGCAGCAGGGAGGATAGCCCCAAGATGGTGCGCTTTTTCATCAGCGCACCCCCTGATTCGCGGGGGGGGGGGGCTGACAAGGGTATGTAACGGCTGAAATCGGCTCGGCGTTTAGCTTGGGAAGGCGCCGGGGTATCCGTCATCCTGTTTATGTCAAGACCGGATGCCGGAGGTCCCCCATGCGCCTTCCCAGGGAATGCTATCAGATGCAAAAGACGATTGAAACGCATTTACCTCACCTCTCCCAGCCACAATTGACTGGCTTGGTTCTGTGGGTCTGTGGCGCTATTCTTGCGGGCAACGCCTGTCAGAATGCTGTGGCCTCGGCCCTCTCCGCCAAGGGCAACTGGAACAGCCTGCGCCAGTACCTCCGAGAGTGGCTCTACGACGGCAGCGACCGGGCCCGTCCCTGTCGGACTGAGCTGGACGTGAGTCTCTGCTTCGCGCCACTGTTGAAATGGGTCCTGGCCTTGTGGCACTCCGAACGTCTGGCCCTGGCCATCGACCCCACCCTCAAGGGCGATCAGACCACCGCCATTGTGATCAGCGTCCTCTACCGCAGTTGCGCCATCCCCGTGGCCTGGCGCATCCACCGCGCCGCCCAGAAGGGCTCCTGGTCCGACCCCACCGTGAAGCTGCTCCAGGAACTGGCCCCAGCGGTCCCCAGGGACAAGACCGTAATCGTCCTCTGCGACCGGGGCATCGCCAGTCCCAAGCTGTGGAAACAGATACGCGCCCAGGGCTGGCACCCCGGTATGCGCTACCGGAAGAACATCACCTTCTGCGCCGACGGTGGCAGCAGGCTTCCCGCCTACGCCTTTCTCTCCCGTCCCGACACCGCCTGGATCGGCCAGGGCACCGCCTTCGGCACCCCCAAGGCCAAGCGCCGTTGCACCCTCCTGGCGGTCTGGTACGTCGAGCAGGAGGAACCCTGGATCATCCTCACCGACCTGCCGCCGGAGGAGGTCGGGGTGAGTTGGTACGCGCTCCGCTTCTGGATCGAACTGGGCTTCAAGGCCGTCAAGAGCCTGGGCTGGAAGTGGGACAAGACCCGAAGGACCGATCCGGCCCGCGTCTCCCGACACTGGCTGGTGCTGTCGGTGGCCACTCTGCTGGCTCTGGCCTACGGCACCCGTGTCGAGGACGCCTACGACCGCAGCATTGCCCCAGGCAATCTGCGCACACCGCCCAAGGCGCCAGCTCCGGTACATCGCAACCCCTGTCGCCGCACCGGCCGCACCGTCAGCGTGATCCACTACGGCATTGACTGGCTGCGCCGGTTGTTGCTCAAAGGCCGCCTCTGGAGCCGCGTCTGGCTGCTGCCCGAACCCTGGCCACAACCCAAGAAAGGCTTGGAGATCACCCATCATGCGCCCCCGTAACACCGCCTGAAAGGGGCAGGTAACGGCTGAAGAACTCGCTAATCATGTTGGCGTTCCTCACTTCCGTAGTTGGCTGATGCCGGATCGCGGTAAGGGAGGTTCGCCGGTTTTCAGATTATTCAGTTCTTAATGAACACCAACACGCGCCGCTGGGCGGCGATTGTTGTGCGCAAAGCATACAGGAATTCCCGCGACCCTGCCAAGCAGCGCCGGCGTCAGTTCTTGGACGATTGCGCGCGGGAAAGCCGTGGCACGGGAACGGGCGGGCGGCGGGAGTACGTACGCTTACGAGGGACTCCCTCCCTGCATCTTGTATCTTGAATTCGGCCTGCCACAGTAGCTCATCCGTGGTGGTCCGGAGCGCGGCAGACCGGTAGCATCTGGGTCATGGCAGACCGTCCAAAAGCAGGGGTCGCCGCGTTCCTCAACAGTGGAACCCGGACAGTTGCCCGGGCCAATCGAGCCCGCATCTTGCAAGGAAGGGTCAACGCTGAAACAGGAGGTTCGATGGAAGGAGAAGCGAGGTTCGTAGGGATTGATGTCTCAAAGGCGCAGGTGGACGTTGCGGTCCGGCCTACGGGGAAGAGATGGACCCTGCCCTACGACCAAACCGGAATTGAGGGACTGATCCCCCAGATAGTGGACCTGGAGCCTGCCTTGGTGTTGTTGGAGGCTACGGGTGGCTTGGAACTGCCCTTGGTGGCCGCCCTGGCCGCTGCGGCGCTGCCGGTGGTGGTGGTCAACCCACGCCAGGTCCGGGACTTCGCCAAGGCCACCGGAACGCTGGCCAAGACGGACACTCTCGACGCGGCGGTCCTGGCCCATTTCGCCGACGCCGTCCGTCCCGAGGTGCGCCCCTCAGAGACGCGGACACCCAGGTCCTCAACTCGCTGACGGCACGCAGGCACCAGGTGATGACCATGCTGGTCTCCGAGAAGAACCGGCTGGGCAGCGCCATTGGGGCCGTCAGTCCCCGCATTGAAGCCCACATCGCGTGGCTGGAACAGGAGTTGAGCGACCTGGAAAAGCGCCTACGACAGACTCTGCGCCAGAGTCCTGTGTGGCGTGAGAAGGACGACCTGCTCCGCACCGTTCCCGGCGCAGGGGAGCAGCTCTCCCTCACTCTGCTGGCCAATCTGCCGGAGCTGGGTACGCTGAATCGCCGGGAGATCGCCGCCCTGGTGGCAGTGGCTCGCTACAACCGCGACAGAGGCACCCGGCGGGGCAAACGTGCCGTCTGGGGCGGACGCTCCCGGGTGCGGGCCGTCCTCTACATGGGAGCCTTGGTGGCTACCCGCCACAACCCGGCTATCGGGGACTTCTACCAGAGGCTGCTGGCATCCGGCAAGCCGAAAAAGGTGGCGCTGGTCGCGTCCATGCGCAAACTGCTTGTTATACTCAAAGGTGGCGCTGGTCGCGTCCATGCGCAAACTGCTTGTTATACTCAATGGAATGCTCAAACATGGCTCCCCTTGGTGCGATATGACTCAGCTGGAAATCGCTCATTCCTCTTGACATTCAAGACAGTTGCTATCGGCGCTCCCCCACTATTGGGAAGCCCGGCCAGGTTGGCGCGGATGACTCCGCCAGCCCAACAACCCTGCCGCCGGCGTTCTACTCAGGGAGCCGTTGATAAAGCCGATTTTCTACCTACTCAGGGGAAGCCGCACTCAGGGGAAGCCG
Source organism: Dehalococcoidia bacterium (assembly GCA_965207865.1). Classification (GTDB taxonomy): domain Bacteria; phylum Chloroflexota; class Dehalococcoidia; order Lucifugimonadales; family UBA3495; genus VXOI01. Next base: position 21,461 of record CBDBNP010000006.1, on the reverse strand, counting down.
CACTCGCACGCCGCCAGCCCAGACTACGGCACAACCACCAAACTACGCCATCAGCCTGAACCTGATCACAAAGGTTCTTGATTTTATCCAGTTTGGTGGGCCTAACTTGACGGTAGACAGTACCGTTTTTGAATTGGCAATGCTCCTTTAGATCCTCAAGAATCCAAATACGAGCCACCCGCGGTGGCACTGCCTCAACAACTGGCGCTAATGAGGCACCCTCATTTGAGACCTAATTTGCCTCGCTCTTCTAAAAGGCCTCTAAAGTCTTGGTAAACAACCGGCTTATAGTGGGCTATGTCGTTGCGGAGCCTCCGTGCGTTCCGTACAAGTGTCGCGAGATGGCGCATCGAGTCGAGAGGATGTCCGGCCCCCGTGTTCCGAAAGAGATAATCTATATGACCCAGTTCGGTTGCCAATGGGGTATCCTTCACCTGTTCCAATTCCTGAGGATGATGGGGAAGCACCCATTGCACAGGCCATTCATCTCCAAACCGTTCAGTCAGGTTGTTGCAGACTGTAAGGCGCAATTCGTTCAAAATCGGCAATAGCAACTCCGCCACTCCGCGCCAAATCCTCTTCTCCACCTCACTCCTTTGTCCACAACTTGCCAGTAGAGCGGGATGAGCTTCCAGTCCATACTCTGGGCTGTACGTCAGGCAACCCTTGGCCCAATACTCTTGTAGGCATTCGGGCAATTCTTGGCCACCCTGAAACGTGCCCTGATGATTCTTGATCGCCTCCATTAGGGCTGGGCAATCGGGAGCCGCAATTGACTCCGCCATACTTGCCCAAAATATCTTTAGGCTTTCCACAATGGAGCCTATATCACCAATAACGTCGGACCACAGGTGCTCGGCAAGTTGCACATCACTACCAACTAGATTGGGCAATACATGCTCTCGCCATGTGCCGGCAATCGGCCCGCCGCCACCCTCCTCATTGGCTATCCTACAGGCTAATCTCAGTTCAAGCGCTGAAGGTGTCCCCCACCACCAGATACGAGCTATGCCTTCAGTACTAGTAGGGAGATGTCGGCCGAAATCCTTCAGTTTTCCAACTACGCACAACGCGGGCAGCCTGGTGCGACCAGAGGTTCTGAGAATCACATATTCCTGCGCCCACTTTTTTATAAATTCACTCCAATCTGCACTATCGGAACCAATGCGATGCACATAAAGCAAATCCGGCAAATTGTCGCAACGCAAAAGATTCTGTATGCTTCTTCGAGTGCGGGGCGTCGCCCAAGAAGCATCCATGCTTTCCGCGCAGGCTTCCAAAGGGTCTTTCCCGCTTGGACCGGACAGTTCGCAAAGCGAGATGTTGCCCCCTCTTTCTACATGGTTGCGGATTAGGCGGTGTCATTATTCAGGAACATAAGGCCAGTGATGTTCACGGACATCCGGCCACTCTGATTACCCGCGACATGGACTTGTATCAGGTTGCGGTTGGCCGGTCAATCACCCCCTTTGCCTCCAGTAAGGCGCGGTGTGGAGAGAGCCGTTCCCGGTAGCTTTGGCCCTCGATGGTTATCTGATAGCTGGCGTTGGCCAGCCGGTCCAATGCGCTGTTCCCCAGGATGGGGTCCTCAAACAGACCCAGCCACTCGTCCACGGCCCGGTTGCTGGTGATCACGAAGCTGGAAGCCCGGTGCCGGTTGAGGATCAGCTCGTAGAGGTCAGCGGACTGCTGGGCGGTGAACCGGTGCAGGCCCAGGTCGTCGATGATCAGCAAGTCCGGAGCCAGGAAGGTGCGGAAGGTGCGCTCCAGGGAGTTGTCGACTCTGGCTTGGGTCATAGTCTTGAAGTAGTCGCCGGCATGGATGAAGCGCACGGTGTGTCCCGCTCTGACGGCGGCATAGCCCAGGGCCTGGGCTAGGAAGCTCTTGCCGACGCCGGCGGGTCCGACGAGCAGGACATGCTCGCGCCTGGCCAGGAATTCCAGGGAGAAGGCGGCGTCCAGCAGCCGGCGGTCCAGGGTGATCGACGCCGTCCAGTCGAAGTCCTCCATGCGGCAGATCTCTTGGAAGCCGGCCTGCTGCAGGCGCATCTCGATACGGCGGTGGGCCCGGCGGTTCACCTCATCCGCCAGGATGATCTCCAAGAAGGAAGCGTAGTCCAGTTGCTCCCTGCGAGCCAGAGCGATGCGCTCGGGCAGAGTGGCGGCCATGGGTCCCAACTGCAGCCGCTTGAGCAGCGGCGTGAGATCGGTGGTCATGGTCATGTCAATCTCCTCATGCCGTGCGGCGGTATTGGTTGCCTCGGGCAAAGACGCTGCCGGGTCGGGCGAAGCGCCCCTCGGGCAGCGGCAGGGGTGTTTGGGGCGTGGCCTCTTCCTCCAAGGCTTGCACCAAGATGCGCTCCACACGCCGCACGTCGATGAGGTCGACGTCCAGGGCCCTGCGGCAGGCGGCGTCCAAGCGCTTTGCGGTGTAACGCTCGCCGAGGCGGAGGAGTTTGTGCCCCTGCCGGACCTTGGCCCACGGCAACGGGCCGTCGAACAGCCGATCGGCGAATTCGGCGACTGCGGGCCCCAGCTCGGCTGCCTTGCTCTTGATGCCGTCGGGCGCCCTGGTGGTGTAGGCGGAAAGCTCGGCGGGGTAATCCTCGGGATCGGTGGCGCGGCCACCCCTGGGCTGACGGACATGGGTCTTGATCAACTGGCCGCGGTGATAGATGCGCACCAGCTTGCTATCCACCCTGACCTCCACCTTCTGGCCTGGCGGGCACAGGCTGGACGGCACCGAGTACAGAGACTGGCGGCACTGGATGTGATGGTCTTGGTGCACCTTGGCATTGCGCCAGTCGGCGATCTCGTAGGGCTCGCCGTCCAATGGAATCAGAGCCTGGCGCTCCTCGTCCTGGAATACCACCAGGGGCTTGCGGCGAGTGGTGCCGTGGACGCGCAGCCCAGCCACGTCACGGCACCAACGCTGGGACTGCTCTCTGACATCGGCCAGGTCCCGGAACTCGCCGCCCTTGAAGAAACGCTCCCTGGCGTAGGGCACGCCGCGCTCCACCTTGGGCTTGTCCTTGGGGTGCCGGACCCGGGCCGAGTCGACGATGAAGCCGCGGCGCTGGGAATACTCCAGGAAGCCCCTGGTAAAAACGGGATGCAGCGGGTCCGCCGTCGCCACCGCGGGTGGGCAATTGTCGATGACCAGGTATTTGGGGACGCCGCCAAAGAAGGCCCAGGCCGATTCCAGCCCGGCGATGACGTCCTCCAGAGTCTGCCCGAAAGTGGGCCAGAGGAAGCAGTGCCTGGAGTAGCCCAGCACCAGCAGCAACGCCCATACCACGCGGCGGCGGCCGGTTTCGGGGTCATGGATCAGGCCCAAGCGGCCGAAGTCCACCTCCACCACCTCGCCGGGCGGGGTGTCCTCCATGCGTACGGTGGCCTTGCTGCGCCTGCGCCAGTTGCGCCGGGCCACGAAGCGCTGCAGGGAGGCGTACGACACCCGGCAGCCTCGCTCCGCCAACAACTCCTGGATCCGGGTCAGTTGCAGACGGTCGCCGGTGAGCCACCGGTGGATCTGGTCAGCCCACGGGGCCAGAACATCCTCGGTGGGCCTATCCACCTCTCGCGGCCCGGGCTGGCCAACCACCGCCAATCGGCTGAGTTGCTCCTCGCTGGGTTCCGGCCCCTGGCGGGACACGCCCAGCGCCTCTGCCGCCGTGATGTACCTGACGACGGTATCCCGGGACAGTCCTGTCCCGGAGGCGATGCGTCGCTGGCTGTGGCCTGTCCGCCAGCGGCGTATGACTTCCGATATCTCCACTCTGAGTACCTCCTTATAGGCCATCGCTGCACCTCACACCGAAGTGAAACAATGGTCTCTGATTGAGCGCTCAGAGTGGCTGGATGAACCTGATTATCTGGCCTTATGACCCTGATTATTCTTCCAATTTCTGGTAGGAAGTCCCTGATTATTCACACGCAACGGCCTCACCCTCAAAGAACTGGCCCACCTGATGGGAGTCAACTACAGCTACCTGTCGCAGGTAAGCAGTGGCCGCAGGCCCTGGACCCCCATGCCGCGGGAGAGGGCAATGGCGGTCCTGGGCGAGGTCCCCGGCACTGGCATCGTCTACCGGCAGGGCGGCGTGGTCCAGGGCGGTGAAAGCAGCTACATCCGAGAGCGGGCCCGGGAGAAGGGCCTGAGCATGGGGGAACTGGCGGACTTGGTCGGGCTGTCTCGCGGCTACTTAACTCAGGCATCCAGGGGCGAGAGGTGTCTGAGCCCGTCGCCCCAGGCGCGGGTGGAGAATGTCCTGGAGGCCCCGGTCAAGGTGGAACCGGCCCGGCTTCCCAACGTGGACCCTTAGGCGCTGTGGGAGCGAATGGAAGCCCATGGTCTCAGCCAGAATGAGGTGGCCCGGCGGGCGGGCATCAGTTTCTCCTATCTCTCCCAGATCATGAACGGCCAGCTCACGCCCTCGGGACCCGTGCTGCGGCGCCTGCACGCCGTCCTGTTCGCACCGACTACACAGGAACTGGTGGTCCCGGTGGCGCTCCAGGTCATGGCCTGGAAGAAGGACGGATGCAGCGGCGTGGTGGTCAAGGGCGCCGGAGGGCCCGGGAACGGCACGATCCGTACTGGCGGGCGAGTGCCCTGAGGCGCCGAGGTCGAGTACGCCTACCGGGCCGGCTACGACAGCCGGGGCCGGGTGTCGGTGAACCACGTCGTGGACGAGCGGGGCTGCACCACTCTGCCGAAGCAGTCGGGTCAGAGCGGGGTTTAGCGCAGCGCCACCGGCGTCTGCCCTACGGCATGCCCCTACCGGATGCAGCGACAAGGGCTAACGTTGAAGAACCTGAACCCGCCGAAGGGCAGCAGCCTTTATCAGGTAGTTAGCCTCTGCTCCCAAACACTGAGGGTCAGCACCAGGTGTCGCGGGGGCTCAGCATACGGTGGCCGTCGCCGATCCCGCCGAATATTTAGGCCGGACTCTGGCGTTGTCGCCCAGCTTGGCGCGGAACGTCCTGACGTAGTAGTGGACCAGGCTGACCTCCTCGCCTTTGCGACCGCTCCAAGCCTGGCCACGAAGGGCATCGTAGCGTCCACGCGCCCCGCGATCTCCGAGAGCGCCGAAGAAATTTGTACTCAATCACTGTGAGCCCTACAGGACACCCTGCCCCCGGGACATGCTCGCGCCCGGCCATGTTCGCTCTGTTTAGCATCGTAAAGACACGCAATAGATATTATAATTAGCCATAAAGAGACTCAAAAGTGATGATAAATGTGGTATTTTATTCTTGGGTGTATACGAGTGAAGTTGGGGATGGTCATGCGTCACGCTCCAATTAGGCGTTTTACGCATTGTAATTGGTATATCCGCTGATCGAGTGGATTCCGTCTGGGGATCATAACGCTGAAATTCTTGATGAAATACAGGCGGATGTGCAACTGATCCTGCCCAGCCAGTCTGATTGTACTGTGGTCAATGTCTACCCTTGCATTACAGGTAGCGACCGTTCCCTCCCTGGCAGGAGTGCGTTAGGTGTCTCTAGAAGGGGATTTCCAAGTCGGGCTAGTTGCTAGGCCAGGGTTCTGGCGACAGACAGATGCGGCTCCAGAACCGGCCTCTAACAATTACTCACTTGAGCCACCCAATGCCGCCCCGGAATTAGCTGGCGTTCTGTATCTGCTTCCGACAACCGTTTCAATCCTGAGCCGTCAGTGCCTTGGGAGGAATTTGGAGGCCGCCTGGGGCAATTCTCCAGTAAAGGGCAGGGGCAAACCGCCGGTCTGTTCGAATATCAGGGACGCTGGTCCTCCCTGGCCACAGGCCGACGCTCATCGTTCGATGGTATGTGTGGGTCCCGCTTCTGCGCCTGTGCCGTGTCCGGCGCATTCCAACCCTGGGCCAGCAACCGGATTGACTGCCAGTTCTCCAGTTCCCGTGGTGTGGGCACCAGAACCGTACGATGGCGCAGGTCCCTGGCGCCCATCTGCCATTGTTCCAAAAAACGTTCAATCTACCTCACTGCCATCACCAACCCCTCGCTACCTCCCAAGTCTATCTATCTCCGCTCTTCAACAATCTTACGCTATCGCTCTGTGCATCCCACCTCGGTTTTGGATAAGGAGGAACGCTAATGCCCAAGACCCTGTTGTTGACCGCGCTGCTGGTCATTATTTTCACCGTCGCCTGTGCCGGCATGACACTGGAGGACTACGCCGAGGCGTGCGGAGAGTGGGAGGACGACTACAGAAGCCAGTTTAGCGCAGCGTATTCCAGTTCCTCGTCCATGTCGTCTCGGGACCTGTCGGACCTGGAGGAGGCCATGGACGAATGGAACGCTCTAAGCCCGCCGGGAGAGGCTAAAGCCCTCCACGACATCACGTCCGAGGCGGTCCGGCTGGTAGTCGAATTCGCCGAGGAAGCCCAGAACCTGCATGACCAGCTGGACGACCTGCAGGACGAATTGGACGACGCGCCCAGGAGCCAGCGGGACGATATCAGGGATGAAATAGACGACGTTAGCGATGAAATGGAAGACCTGATTGATGACTTGACGGATCGTTTGCTTGACTTAAGCGATGATTACGAGGACGAGCTGGACGACTTGCCTCGGAGCGTTGAGAGAGAGCTGGAACGTGAAGGCTGCATCTAGACCCTGAAACGGGACGTCGGAAGAGGTGGATTATGGAACTCAAAGTGGACTCGGTTCTCATAGGCCGCTCGCTGGCGGGACTGGTGATCCTGCTGGCGGTGATATCGGCCATCGTGGGAGCGGTCGGCTCCCGGTCCGGGGGCTTCGACCTTTTCCTGGCGCGGCTGACCACACCCCTGGGAGTGGGGTTTCTCATCATCGTGGGCACGGAAATCCTGCGAGTCCTGGACAAAGCCGGGGACGAAGGTGGGCAAGACTCCGAGGACGCCGGAAATTAGCCCGCGCTTGCTCTTCAAACGGAGGAATCCATGTTGAAAAAGGCTCCGGGGGTTCTTGCCCCAGCGTACTCTCTGGCACTGATTCTGCTGCTCCTCCTCACGGTCGCCTGCGGTACCGAGGGTGCGCCCGACGACGAGGAGGAGCTTGACGGTAACGGGGACCGCAGCAGCCGAGTACTCTGGGACCGGCAGAGCCCGGAGCCCGAATCCCGCGAGGATGACCGCGACAGCGACGAGGATGAGCCGGAACCTACGCGGCGCGGTCTGGCCGGAATACTCCGCGGACCCACCGCCACTCCGGAGACGAGCTCCGTCGGGGTAACCACCGTCACCCCGGATGCGCGGTCCGTCGCCCCCGGAATGGTACTGGTCGGGGGCACGCCGGCGCCGCCTCTGTGTCCGCAGCGGGAACCGGACCCCAGTGCCATGCTCGCTCCGGCCCAGACGTCGGCGGAGACGGACCGCGAGGCGTTGGTGGCCCTGTTCGAGGCCACGGACGGGGAGACTTGGGACGGCGGCGGTACCTGGGCCGGCCGAGCGCCCATCGGCGAGTGGCAGGGCGTTTACGTCGACGAGGAGGGCCGCGTCATCAGCCTGAGGCTTTCGGGGTTGACTGGAGGACTGCCCCGGGAACTCGGCAACCTGTCCAATCTGAAAGGGTTGGACCTCAGAAGCAGCCAGTTATGCGGCGAAATACCTCCGGAACTGGGCAACCTGGCCAACTTGAAATGGCTGATCATGTCCGACAATCAGTTGAGCGGCCAAATACCGTCGGAGCTGGGCAGCCTGGCCAGCCTGGGAACGCTGGATCTGGGCGGTAACCAGTTGAGCGGCCAAATACCGTCGGAGCTGGGCAGCCTGGCCAGCCTGGGAACGCTGGATCTGGGCGGTAACCAGTTGAGCGGCGAAATACCGCCGGAGCTGGGCAGCCTCTCAAACCTGGAGGGGCTGGTACTCGGCGGCAACCAGTTGAGCGGCGAAATACCGTCGGAGTTGGGCAGCCTGGCCAGCTTGGGAACGCTGCACCTGGGCGGCAACCAGTTGAGCGGCGAAATACCGCCGGAGCTGGGCAGCCTCTCATACCTGGAGGGGCTGGTACTCGGCGGCAACGACTTGAGCGGGGAGATTCCGCCGAAGCTGGGCAGCCTGGCCAGCCTGGGAACGCTGGACCTGGGAGGCAACAGGCTGAGCGGAGAGATTCCGCCGGAACTGGACCACCTGGCTTTTACCTTGCAGAATTTGGCAGTTGGCAACAACCAACTGACTGGCTGCGTCTCCGATTTCCTGAGGGACCACACTCAGCTTTCTGCCGACATCCCGGTGTGCGCGCCCCCCGACCACGCCGCGGACGCCGACGCGCTGGTTGCCCTGCACGCCGCCTGGGGGCAACCAACCCTGGACAACTGGCTGAGCAGCGAGCCCATCGGCCAGTGGCAGGGCGTCTCCGTAGACGCCACTGGCCGGGTCGTGGCCCTGAGTCTGCCCGGGTTGGGTCTGAGCGGCGAAATACCCCCAGCGATTGGCGACCTCGCGAGCCTGCGCCTGTTGGACCTCACGGACAATCAGTTTACAGGGGGCTTGCCGACAGACTTGACCACTTCTTCCAGCCTGCAAGTCCTGCGGCTTGATTACGCTCAGATCGTCAGAACTTTAAAGTTCGCTTCGGTCAGCGCCGGGGCAGACCACAGCTGTGGGGTGCGGACCGACGGCTTGGTCGCCTGCTGGGGCAATGACTTTTATGGCCAGTCCACGCCGCCGTATGGGGAGTTCGCCTCGGTCAGTGCCGGAGCCGCATACACCTGCGGCGTGAGGACCGACGGCTTGGTTGCCTGCTGGGGCAAAGACGACTCTGGCCAGTCCACGCCGCCGTATGGGGAGTTCGCCTCGGTCAGCGCCGGGGGTACTCACACCTGCGGGGTGAGGACCGCCGGCGCCGTCAAGTGCTGGGGTTATGGCGTGTACTCGCCGCCAGCCGGGGAGATCGCCTCGGTCAGCATCGGGTATGAACACAATTGCGGGGTGCGGCCCAGCGGCGCCGTCGAGTGCTGGGGCCACATTCGGGGTGATGTTATCTCCTACCCGGGCACGCCGCCGGACGGGGAGTTCTCCTCCGTCAGTGCCGGGAACCTTCACACCTGCGGCGTGAGGACCGACGGCGCCGTCGTGTGTTGGGGTAGCGGTAGCAGAGGCCGGACCACGCGGCCGGACGGGGAGTTCTCCTCCGTCAGCGCCGGGTACGATCACATCTGCGGTGTGAGGACCAACGGCGCCGTCGAGTGCTGGAGTTATGATGGCCAAAGCGGCTATGCGCCGGCCGGAGAGTTCGTCTCGGTCAGTGCCGGGAATGCACACACTTGCGGGGTGCGGCGGGATGGCACCGTCCAGTGCTGGGGCAGATTCTAAAACCAGCCGCCAGCCGGGGAGTTCGCCTCGGTCAGCGCCGAGGGATACCACACCTGCGGGGTGAGGGCCGACGGATCCGACTCCTGCTGGGGCTCCAATGGCCATGGGCAAGTGAGGTCACCGGTGCGCCTGAGAACTGTCAATGCCTCGGTCGGGTATATCTGTGTTAACGAAGAGTGCCTGGGCGAGCCTCCGTAGCCCTGCCGGTCGGGCGACCGCCGCTACGGTGGTGGTGAGTGGCTGACCCTGGAAAGGGAGATGGATCATGGAACTTAAAGTGGACTCGGTTCTCATAGGCCGCTCGCTGGCGGGGCTGGTGATCCTGCTGGCGGTGATATCGGCCATCGTGGGAGCGGTCGGCTCCCGGTCCGGGGGCTTCGACCTTTTCCTGGCGCGGCTGACCACACCCCTGGGAGTGGGGTTCCTGATCATCGTTGGCACGGAAATCCTGCGAGTCCTGGACAAGGCCGGGGACGAAGGTGGGCAGGACTCAGAGGACGCCGGGAATTAACCGGCTCATGCTCTTCAAACGGAGGAATCCATGTTGAAAAAGGCTCCGGGGTTTCTTGCCCCAGCGTTCTCCCTGGCACTGATTCTGCTGCTCCTCCTCACGGCCGCCTGCGGTACCGAGGGTGCGCCCGACGACGAGGAGGAGCTTGACGGTAACGGGGACCGGACCAGCAGGGTGTACTGGGACCGGGAGACCCCGGAGCCCGATGACCGCGACGGTGACGAGGAAGAGGACGGCGAGCGGACTTCCTCGGTCTTCCCGGGAAGGCCGGGCGCCACTTCAGAGGCATCGGCCCAAGCCGTCGCGGCGACCCCATCCGGCCTCCAGTCGAATGTAGCCACGGGGTCGCCTTGCCCGCGCCGCCAGCCCGCGCCGGCGGTGATGCGTCCTCCCGCCGAGACGTCGCCCGAGACCGACAAGGAAGCGCTGTTGGCCCTGTTCGAGGCCACCGGCGGCGAGACCTGGGACGGAAGCGGTACATGGGGCGGATTCTCGCCCATCGGCGAGTGGCCGGGAGTGACCACCGACGAGGAGGGCCGGGTCACTGGCCTGGAGCTAAGGAGACTCGCCGGAGAACTGCCGCCGGAGCTGGGCAACCTGACCGCCCTGCGATCGCTGACCATCACCAACAGCCAGCTTGCCGGGGAACTGCCGCCGGAGCTGGGCAACCTGTCCAACCTGCAAACGCTGTCAATCACTGACAGCCAGGTTGCCGGGCAACTCCCGCCGGAATTGGGCAACCTGACCAACCTGCAAACGCTGAGAATCACCGCAAGCCAGGTTGCCGGGCAATTCCCGCCGGAATTGGGCAACCTGACCAACCTGCAAACGCTGAACCTTGGTGGAAATCAAGTTTGCGGGATGATTCCGCCGGAGCTTGACGGCCTAACCGAACTGCGGTTGCTGAACCTTGATAGCAACCAACTCACCGGCGAAATACCGGACGCGTTGGCTCGTCTCGGCAAGCTGCAAAAGCTATATCTAGGCGACAACCAACTGACCGGAGCCATCTCTTCCGAACTGGCCTCCGGGTTGGCCGCTCTTTCAGACCTGGCGACGGTGGACTTCAGGAACAATCAGCTTACCGGGGAGTTTCTGCCGGAACTGGAAGACCTCGCCTTGGGCTTGGAAGTACTGAGTCTAGGTGTAAACCAGTTTACCGGGTGCATGTCCGACTTCCTGCGTAGACACACTTATAGGGCATACAGAGGGGAGGAGACTACCCCGGTATGCACTCCGGAGAACCACGCTGGCGATACGGAAACGTTGATTGCCCTGCACCAGGCGTTGGGGGAACCCGGCCTGCAGAACTGGCTGAGCCGCGAGCCCATCGGCCAGTGGCAGGGGGTTTCCGTAGGTTTCGACGGCCGCGTGGCGGCCCTGGAACTGGAATTGATCACTGGGGAACTGCCCCCGGAGCTGGGTAATCTGACCGGCCTGAAAGCGCTGACAATTGAGGGGGGAATCACCGGGGAGTTGCCGGCGGAACTGGGCAACCTGACTAGGATGCGAACTGTGTCCATTGGCACGTCAGCAGAGGAGGGCCTTGTTATCGGGGGATGTTCGCCGGACGTGAACCCGCATCAGGGGACTATCTTGTCGGATGTCTGTCAACTCCACCACCTAAAGTTTGCCTCCGTCAGTGCAGGAAAGTCTCACACCTGCTGGGTGGTGACCAACGGGTCGATTTCTTGCGTAGGACTCAACGAGGACGGCCAAGCCTTGCCGCCCGAAGGTAAGTTCACCTCCGTCAGCGCAGGGAGTCAGCATACCTGCGGGGTAAAGATGGACGGTTCCGTCTCCTGCTGGGGCAGAAACGAACGTGTAGAGGCCACGCCGCCCAGAGGCAAGTTCGTCTCCGTCAGCGCTGTGGCGTCGCGCACCTGCGGAGTGATGACCGACGGGTCCGCCGCCTGCTGGGGGTACGCGCAGGGGGCCGGCGCTCCGCCCGGAGGCAAGTTTGTCTCCGTCAGCACGGGATGGTCGCACGCGTGCGGCGTGAGGACCGACGGTTCCGTCGCCTGCTGGGGCAATGACACCTACGGGCGGGCCAGTCCCCCGGCCGGGAGATTCGCTTCCGTCAGCGCCGGGAGCGATTACACCTGCGGGGTGAGGACCGAGGGCTCCGTCGACTGCTGGGGCAATGACAAATACGGGCGCGCCAGTCCCCCGGCCGAGGAATTCACATCCGTCAGCGCCGGGGACTTTCACACCTGCGGGGTCATGACCGATGGATCCCTCGCCTGCTGGGGCAAGAACGATAGCGGCCAAGCCACGCCGCCCGGAGGAAAGTTTGCCTCCGTCAGCGCCGGGAACGCCCACACCTGCGGGGTGAGGGCCGACGGATCCGACTCCTGCTGGGGCAGTAATGGCAATGGGCAAGTGACGTCACCGGTGCGCCTGAGAACTGTCAATGCCTCGGTCGGGTATATCTGTGTGAACGAAGAGTGCCTGGGCGAGCCTCCATAGCCCTGTCGGTCGGACGACCGACGCACGGTGCTGGTGAGTGGCTGACCCTGGAAAGGGAGGTTGGACATGGAATTGAAGGTGGACTCCGTTTTCATTGGCCGGGTCCTGGGCGGTGTGGTGATTTTCCTGGGAATAGTCTCGGCCATCGTTTCGGTGGCCGGTGTCCGGTCCGGAGGATTCGACCTGTTCCTGGCGCGGCTGGCCCTGCCGCTGGGGGTGGGGATTCTCATCATCGCCGCCACCGTGGTGTTGAAAGCGGCCTTGGACCGTAAGGTCGCTCCCCGGACGAGCGCTCCCAGCCGGGCCACGGGTGCGCCTCGAAGGGTCTCCGTGCCCAGGATTGGTGGGGCTGCTCGGGCGGATACCGCCAGCCGGACCGGCGAGGCGGCCAGGTCCGCCGCATTGCAGGGATTCGGGGTGCTTCAGGGCAAACTGAGATTGAACCCGGGCAACATCACTGCCTCCGTCGCCAGTATTTTCGTCGTCATCAGCGTATTCATCCCATGGGGTGCTTTTTTCGTCACCGACGGCAATAGGTCGCAGTTTTCTGAGGGTTTTACTCTCTGGCAGGTAGCCGATGAGGCAGATGTGGGCGGCGCCCCATTGTTCGCCTTCATCCTGCTGGCGCTTGGGATTGTCGGCATGGCCTCTGTGGTCCTTCCCCGGTGGGCGAGTCTGGTAGTGGGAATAGTTGGGATCGTAATGACGTTGGCTACGTTCATCTACTTGTTCGCGGTGTTGGACGACCAGATCGGAGATATCCGCGTCTTAGGTAGCTACCGTTTCGATGTCGTAACCATCCCCCACATCGGTTTCTTTCTGTCGGGAGCAGCATTCCTGCTGATCACCATCGTGCGGATCATCCCTCCCCTGAACCGGACCAGGGTCCGGGGCGGGCCACCGGCTGAGGGCTAGAACCGGCCAGCCCCGCGGAGTTACGCGGCCGGACTGTCCCGAGAGGCAGCGACGCGGGACACAGGAAACTGGCGCTCCAGCTCCCGCCGCCGGTTATCCGGAGGCGGGACGGCCCCTTGCGGGGTTGTGCTGCCGCCCACTCCAACCCGGGTCCCATTGTCCCGGGCAAATGACGGCTGTTTCCGGCTAATTCCGTTCCGGTCCGTACAACACCAGGTCATTTCGCATTTCGTAATAGGAACGTTGATCCATAAACGGATTTCACATTCTCTTTCAGCGTAAGCGAGTGAGGGTATATGCGACTGTCTGAAAACTCCAGGCTACCAGGGTACGCCAAAATACTGACCTTGCTCTTGGCTGTCGCGGTCCTGCTTGCGGCCGCGTTGGCGCTCGTCCCCAAAGCGCAGGCACAGGGCTCCGCGGAAAGGGACAGGCAGTTGTTGACGGGTCTCTACTATGCGCTGGGTGGCGCTGGATGGGCCGAGAGCGATTACTGGCTGAGCGACGAGCCACTGGACCAATGGCACGGGGTCACCGTTGAAAACGGACGGGTGGTCGGATTGGACCTCTCCGACAATGGACTGACCGGGAGGATACCGCCCGGGTTGAGCCTCGTGTTTGATCCCTCCGATTTTGACATCCGACTGAAAGAGCTGGATCTCTCCAACAACCAGCTATCCGGGCAATTGCCGTCCGGTTTCGTTCCCCTCTTTCCCCACCTGGAGGTGTTGAAGGCTGCCGGAAATCAGTTCAGCGGCCCCCTCTCGTCGGACGCGACTTCTCTCTCCAAGCTGACCTGGCTCGACCTGGACAACAATGACTTCTCGGGGCAGATTCCTGCCGGTTTCGGCAGCCTCTCCGGTCTCACAGTGCTGAGATTGGGCGGCAATGACTTCAGCGGGCCCATACCCGCCGAGCTGGGCCGCCTTTCCAAGCTGAGCATTCTGGGGTTGGGCAACAACCGCTTGAGCGGGGAGATTCCGGCGGCACTCGGCAATCTCACTGCTCTAACCCGCATCAGCGTCTTTGGCAATCAGCTGGAGGGACCGATACCTCCGGAGCTGGGCAAGCTGTCGAATCTTACCAGGCTCAGCCTCGGTAACAACAAGCTTTCGGGTGCCATTCCAGCTGAGTTGGGCAACCTTTCCGGACTGGAGTATCTGGACCTTTCCTTGAACCAATTGACCGGGAGGATACCGACGGAGTTGAGCAACCTCTCCAACCTGGAGCATCTCGACCTTTGGAATAACCAGTTGAGCGGGGAGATACCCGCGGAGCTGGCCAAACTGTCCCACCTGAAAATCTTGTATCTATCCGTCAACCAGTTGACCGGAAAGACACCTGAAGAGTTGGCCAACCTATCCAGGTTGGAGCGGTTGCACCTTTATAGCAACCAGTTGAGCGGGGAGATACCTCCGGGGTTGGGCAATCTCCCGGACCTGGAACATCTGAGTTTTTACAATAATCGCATGAGCGGGGAGATACCTGCAAAGCTGGGAAACCTATCCAACCTCGAGTTACTGCACCTTGATTTCAACCAGTTCACCGGAAACGTTCCCGTTGAGCTGGGCAACCTTTCCAGCCTGGTGAATCTGCGCCTTCGCGGAAATCAGTTGACCGGCTGCGTACCCAGGAATCTACAAAGCCGTTTGGATTCGAACAGTTCCGACTTGGGCGGATTGCCTTTCTGTGCCGCCGCGCCCGCGCCAACAACACCCACGCCGGTGCCCGAGGACAATATCCGCGACCGGGTCGCCCTAGTTGCCATCTACGACACGATGGGCGGGAAGGAATGGTCTCGCCAGAAAAATTGGAAAGACTCCGATATCCACATTGGTGAGTGGGAGGGGGTCACAACCGACAGAGATACCGGCCGCGTAACCCACCTGAACCTAAACGGGCGTGGGCTGACCGGCAACGTCCCGGATGAGGTGGTCAATCTCACCGCCCTCAGGGAACTGCGCCTGAGCCACAACCTCCTCACCGGGGAGATACCGCCCTGGATGAGTAGCAATCAACTCTCCAGCCTTGAACTGCTCAACCTCAGCAACAACCGGCTGAGCGGGCAGATACCGGTGTCCTTGGCCGACCTGCCCAGCCTGACAACGCTGGTACTCCACGGCAACCAGTTCACCGGCTGCATACCGCTGGCCCTAAAAGGGCTAGTGCCCACGGGACTCGCCTCCCTCCCTGAATTTTGCCTGAGTCTCGAGCAGCAAGAGAAGAGGATTCTCATGGAACTCCACGAAGCCGTAGGTAGCCCGACTTTAACAAACTGGGGCAAGTACGACCAGCCGCTGGAGGCCCAAGGAGATCAACCTTATTCAACAGGATGGGAGGGCGTCGGGGTCGACGAAAACGGCCTTGTCAAGGAGCTGTTGCTTGCAGGCAAAATGCTGCGGGGTAACATTCCTTGGGAGCAGCTTGCCAAGCTCGAAGGCCTGGAGTATCTGGACTTGTCAGAAAATGGGCTTTCGGGAGCGATAGAAGTACCGCATCCATTGGGCCCACTTGAAAACCTGTATCACCTGGATCTAGGAGGCAATACTCTATCGGGGGAGATACCGCCGCAACTAAGCCGGTTCAGAAATCTGAAACTTCTCGACCTGTCCCGAAACCAATTTACCGGGGCGATACCGGAGGAATTGGTGGACCTCAAAAACCTCCGGCATGATGGGCTGCGCCTCTTTGGCCACAAGTTCGATGGGTGCATTCCCCGCGAATTGAAAGGGAGGCTCGCTGTATCCTATTTCGCTCCACGCTACGTAGACCCGAGAGGAAACATTGGCAGCAGGATATTGGATATGGTGAATGTTTACTTTCCTGACTATATCCAATCGTACTTGTCACAAATCCTTAATCAGGAGGATTTGGCTAACGCGATGGCGGACGTGAAACCAGACAGCACACTTAGAGGCATACTGAAGCCAAGTTCTCCAACGCTTAAAAGAATTGCGAAAGCCATACCTGGGTTTGGCAGTATATTAGACGTTCTTGACCTTTTGACTCAGGATTGGTTCATGAGGTGGGTCAAGGGATCTACTGACGTCACCTACGGACTGGGAGCGCCGCCCTGCGCGCCAGACCTTCCTGCCCCGGCCACTTCTTTGGAAAGGCAATCGCTTGATTCTGACAAGACGGCGCTGTTAGCCATCCGACAGTATTTCATTGACTACGAAAAAGGCGACGATGGAGACGGACCAGTCAATGAGTATGACGATGGCGGGGAAAATGTGTACACCTTCACTAGGGATGATTCTCTGATTGGAGGTCGGAACTTTAATTGGCCTGCACAAGGACACATTAGTGAATGGCACGGCGTCACTGTTGAAAACGGCAGGGTTGTGCGATTGGAAATCACTGAAAGATTGTTGGAGGGTGAAATACCTCCGGAAGTGGGCGATCTGGGCGCACTAAAGAGGCTGAATCTCAGTCGAAACCGTCTGAGCGGTCCCATACCAAAGGAACTGGGAAACCTGGTCAACCTGGAGCACTTGTCGCTCAACGGGAAGCGTGACTTATGCGGCCAGAGGTACGACGGGACAAACTGCAATGCCAATCGATTGAGCGGAGAGATCCCCAAAAGTTTGGGACACTTGACAAAACTCAAAGCGCTGCATCTCCACGAAAACAATTTTGAAGGTGAAGTGCCGCTGGAATTGGGCAACGCCACGGGTCTTGGTCCGAACAAAGACAACCTGGATCAGAACGACCCTAAACTTAGAGAAGTGAACTTCAGCTCGAGTGGCTTGACTGGTTGCCTGCCGCCCAATTTGCAGGGGAACTTTGACACTCCCATTGGGGCTAGATTCGCGGCATACCTAGCTAGAATTGTCGCTTTTACAGCCTTAGATGTAGCTATCCCAATAGTCGGGGCAGCGGTTTCCGTCTTCGACTATTTGATTGGCGGCAAGATTACAAGCCTTGTGGACTGGGCTACAAATACGTCAGCAAATTTCATAACCAGGCAGGGAGCTTTCCACTCTGACTTGGGCGATGTGAAGCTGTATTGCGATCCGGACCCAGCCCCAGTGGTTGAACCTTCCCCAGCATCCGGACAACGCTCGCCTTGGTAACTCCGTGGCGCGCAGCGCACCACCGCGAAAACGAAGGCAGCGCACCGAGACTGCGGACCCGAAAGCTGCCACGCCGAGTGGCCCCGTAGCGCCCACGGACCGAACTGCGGTGCCATTACGCCGGCACCGCGGCTTCCACAGCTACGAGGGACGGCCGGTTTCTGCTCTGAGAAGGCGAAAGGGTCCGCTGCCATTCAAGACCATTTCCATTCCCAAAGTAGCGTCATGGTAGTCCCTTGGCCAGCGACACTGCGAACACAGGGGAGGGACTACCCACAACACACTGTGCGATTCCAATCAACGGTAGATGTTTAGACAGGGGGGCAGAATCATGAACTCCATTATACCCAGATGCGCCATTCCATCATGGCTCACCGTGCTCATAGCCGTGCTGCTGGTTGGCGCCATCGCCGCCTGCGGAGGCGACTCCTCATCCGACGCCAACGAAGACCGAGAGACGTCCAGGAACGAAACCGACCGGGAAACGGGCGGCAATGGAGACCGCCCCCAGGCGGACGAGGAACTCGAGGAGGAGGCCGAGGCGGAACCCACCCGCCGCGGACTCTTTCCCAGCCCCGGCTCTCAGCCCGGGGACACTGCTGGGCCGGAAGCCACCGATACTCCTGCGGTTGCGACAGCGCCGTCGGTTCTTGTGTCGACCTCCGCCGAGACGGACCGGGAAGTCCTGATTGCCCTCTACAACGCAACGGACGGTGAGAACTGGAGGATCAGCGGAAACTGGCTGAGCGACGCGCCCCTCGATGAATGGTGGGGTGTCGAAACTGACGTCGACGGGCGCGTAACAAAGCTGCAATTCCAGTACGTCGGCGGCAACGAGTTGAGCGGGGAGATACCGGCGGAGCTCGGCAGCCTCTCCAACCTGGCAACGCTGGATCTCAGCGACAACCGCTTGAGCGGGGGGATTCCGCCTGAGCTTGGCAGCCTCTCCAACCTGGCAACGCTGGATCTCAGCAACAACAGCTTGAGTGGGGAGATACCGGCGGAGCTGGGCAACCTCTCCAACCTGGAGGGGCTGCTCCTCGACTATAACGAGTTGAGCGGGGAGATACCGGCGGAGGTGGGCAGCCTCTCCAACCTGGAGAGGCTGGACCTCGCCTCCAACGAGTTGAGCGGGGAGATACCGGCGGAGCTTGGCAGCCTCTCCAACTTGGAGTTTTTGGGCCTCGGCCGCAACGAGTTGAGCGGGGAGATACCGGCGGAGGTGGGCAGCCTCTCCAACCTGGAATATCTGTTCCTCGGCGACAACGAATTGAGCGGGGAGATACCGGCGGAGGTGGGCAGCCTCTCCAACCTGGGGAGGCTGGACCTCGGCGGCAACGAGTTGAGCGGGGAGATGCCGGCGGAGCTTGGCAGCCTCTCCAACCTGTGGGATCTGTCCCTCGGCGGCAACGAGTTGAGCGGGGAAATACCCGCAGAGCTGGGCAGCCTCTCCAACCTGGTAACGCTGTTCCTCGGCAGCAACGAGTTGAGCGGGGAGATACCGGCGGAGCTGGGCAGCCTCGCGAACCTGGGGCATCTGTCCCTCCACCGCAACAAGTTGAGCGGGGAGATACCGGCGGAGCTGGGCAGCCTCTCTAACTTGAGAATTCTGAGCCTCAGGGACAACGAGTTGAGCGGGGAGATACCCGCAGAGCTGGGCAGCCTCTCCAACCTGATAACGCTGACCCTCAACGAAAACGACTTGAGCGGATGCGTGCCAGGCAACCTGAAAGACCAATTGGGCTCTTACAACTCTGAGCTTGGCGGCCCGCCCTTCTGCTGAAGGCACGTGCTCTCGGCAGGGGAGTTCGCCTCGGTAAGCGCTGGAGGCGGCCACACCTGCGGGGTGAGGGCCGACGGCGCCTCCCAATGCTGGGGCACCCCTGGATCCATAGGGGCCCCATTGGACGTGTTCGCCTCGCTCGACGCAGGGGAGTTTTACAACATCTGCGGCGTAAGGACCGACGGCCCCATCGAATGCTGGGGACTGTCAATGGTCATACCCGCCATGTAAGGGAGGCAAGCGGAAATGCTTAAGGACACACAGACGCAATCGGAAGGAAAAGCGCGGCGACTGATACTTTCATTGTGGACTCCCGCACTGCTCATAGCCGTGCTGCTGGTGGGTGCCATCGCCGCCTGCGGTGGCGACACCTCCTCCGACGCCAACGAAGACCGGGAGACTTCCGGGAGCGAAACCGACCGGGAAACGGGCGGCAATGAAGACCATCCTCAGGCCACCGAGGAACTCGAAGAGGAGGCCGAGGCGGAACCCACCCGCCGCGGCCTCTTTCCGCGCCCCGGCTCTCAGCCCGGGGCCACTGCCGGGCCGGAGGCCACCGATACTCCTGCGGTTGCGACAGCGCCGTCGGTTCTTGGGCCGACCTCCGCCGAGACGGACCGGGAAGTCCTGTTTGCCCTCTACAACGCAACGGACGGTGAGAACTGGAGGAAAAGCGAAAACTGGCTGAGCGACGCGCCCCTCGGTGAATGGGAGGGTGTCGAAACTGACGTCGACGGGCGCGTAACAACGCTGGACCTCGACCTCAACGGGTTGAGCGGGGAGATACCGGCGGAGCTTGGCAGCCTCTCCAATCTGGAGTTGCTGGAACTCGACTTCAACGAGTTGAGCGGGGAGATACCGGCGGAGCTAGGCAGCCTGTCCAACCTGGAGTGGTTGGGCCTCTCAGGCAACGAGTTGAGCGGGGAGATACCGGCGGAGCTGGGCAGCCTCTCCAACCTGGAGTGGCTGGGCCTCAACCACAACCAGTTGAGTGGGGATATACCCGTGGAGCTGGGCAACCTCTCCAACTTGACATATCTGTCCCTCTTCCGCAACGAGTTGAGCGGGGAGATACCGGCAGAGCTGAGCAGCCTGTCCAACCTGGGGTGGCTGGACCTCAGCGAAAACGAGTTGAGCGGGGAGATACCGGCGGAGCTGGCCAGCCTCTCCAACCTGATAGTGCTGGGCCTCAGCAATAACGACTGGAGTGGGGGGATACCGGCGGAGCTGGGCAGCCTCTCCAACCTGGGAGAGCTGCACCTCAGCGACAACGAGTTGAGCGGGGAGATACCGGCGGAGCTTGGCAGCCTCTCCAACCTGTGGGGTCTGGCCCTCGACGGCAACGAGTTGAGCGGGGAGATACCGGCGGAGCTTGGCAGCCTCTCCAACCTGGAGTGGCTGGAACTCAACAGCAACGAGTTGAGCGGGGAGATACCGACGGAGCTGGGCAGCCTCTCCAACCTGGGGTTGCTGGACCTCAGCAGCAACGAGTTGAGCGGGGAGATACCGGCGGAGCTGGACAGCCTCTCCAGCTTGATATTTCTGCACCTCAGCGACAACGAGTTGAGCGGGGGGATACCGGCGGAGCTGGGCAGCCTCTCCAACCTGAGAGAGCTGACCCTCAACGACAACAAGTTGAGCGGGGAGATACCGGCGGAGCTTGGCAGCCTCTCCAACCTGAGAGAGCTGGACCTCGGCGGCAACGAGTTGAGCGGGGAGATACCGGCGGAGTTGGGCAGCCTCTCCAAGTTGGCGGGGCTGGACCTCGGCGGCAACGAGTTGAGCGGGGAGATACCGGCAGAGCTTGGCCGCCTCTCCAACCTTGAAGAGCTGGACCTTGGCGGCAACGAGTTGAGCGGGGAGATACCGGCAGAGCTGGCCAGCCTCTCCAACCTGATAGGCCTGTACCTCGCCGACAACGAGTTGAGCGGGGAGCTACCGCCGGAGCTTGGCAGCCTCGCCAAGCTGGAGAGGCTGGACCTCAGCGGCAACGAGTTGAGCGGGTGCGTGCCGAGTTCCCTGCAAGGTCAACTAAATATGGACCTGTCCAACCTTGGCGGCCTGCCCCTCTGCTGAAGGCACGTGCCCTCGGCCGGGGAGTTCGTCTCGGTCGGCGCTGGAGGAGGCACACCCGTGGGGTGAAACGGGACGGCTCCGTCCAATGCTGGGGCACCCCTGGATCCATAGAGGCCCCACCGGTCGGCGTGTCCGCCTAGCTTGACGCAGGGGCGTTTTACAACATCTGCGGCGTAAGGACCGGCGGCTCTGTCGAATGCTGGGAACCACCAATAGTCATACCCGCCATGTAAGGGAGGCAAGTGGAAATGCTTAAGGACACACTGATGCCATCGGAAGGAAAAGCGCGGGGACTGATACTTTCGTTGTGGACTCCCGCACTGCTCATAGCC
>CBDBNP010000005.1:0-317652 GCA_965207865.1 Dehalococcoidia bacterium | reverse complement strand
TACCCGCCATGTAAGGGAGGCAAGCGGAAATGCTCAAGAACACACTGATGCCATCGGAAGGAAAAGCGCGGGGGCTGATACTTTCACTGTGGACTCCCGCACTGCTCACGGCCATCCTGCTCGTCGCCGCTTTCGCTGCCTGCGGCGGAGGCGACTCCTCCCCCGAGAGCTCCGGAGACCGGGACACGTCCACGAGCGAAACCGACCGGGAAACGGGCGGCAATGGAGCCCGTCCTCAGGCAACCGAGGAACTCGAAGATGAGACCGAGGCGGAACCCACCCGCCGCGGGCTCTTTCCAAGCCCCGGCTCTCAGCCCGGGGACACTGCCGGGCCAGGGGCCACCGATACTCCGGCGGTTGCTACAGCGCCGTCGGTTCTTGGGCCGACCTCCGCCGAAACGGACCGGGAAGTCCTGATCGCCCTCTACAACGCAACGGACGGTGAGAACTGGTATGACAACGAAAACTGGCTGAGCGACGCACCCCTCGGTGAATGGGAGCGTGTCAAAACTGACGTCGACGGGCGCGTAACAACGCTGGACCTCAATTTCAACAAGTTGAGCGGGGAGATACCTGCGGAGCTGGGCAGCCTCTCCAACCTAGAGTGGCTGTACCTCTACGGCAACGAGTTGAGCGGGGAGATACCTGCGGAGCTGGGCAGCCTCTCCAACCTGTTGGGGCTGCACCTCAGCGGCAACGAGTTGAGCGGGGAGATACCGGCGGAGCTTGGCAGCCTCTCCAACCTGGAGGGGCTGGGCCTCGAAGGCAACGAGTTGAGCGGGGAGATACCGGCGGAGCTTGGCAGCCTCTCCAACCTGAGAGTGCTGGGCCTCGGCGAAAACGAGTTAAGCGGGGAGATACCTGCGGAGCTGGGCAGCCTCTCCAACCTGGAGGGGTTGTACCTTTTCGGCAACGAGTTGAGCGGGGAGATACCGGCGGAGCTTGGCAGCCTCTCCAACCTTGAAATCCTGCGCCTTGGCCTCTTCAACGAGTGGAGCGGATGCGTGCCAGGCAGCCTGGAAGACCAGTTGGACTTTAGTTCTGGCAAATCTAACCTCGGCGGCCTGCCCTTCTGCTGAAGGCACGTGCCCTCCGCCGGGGAGTTCGCCTCGGTCGGCGCTGGAGGGGGCCACTCCTGTGGTGTGACACGGGACGGCTCCGTCCAATGCTGGGGCACCCCGGAATCCATAGAGGCCCCACCGAACGGCGTGTTCGCCTCGCTCGACGCAGGGGCGTTTTACAACATCTGCGGCGTAAGGACCGACGGCCCCATCGCATGCTGGGAACCGTCAATGGTCATACCCGCCATGTAAGGGAGGCAAGCGGAAATGCTTAAGGACACACGGACGCAATCGGAAGGAAAAGCGCGGGGACTGATACTTTCGTTGTGCACTCCCGCACTGCTCATAGCCGTGCTCCTGGTGGGTACCATCGCCGCCTGCGGTGGAGGCGAAGACCCCACGCGCGACAACGCCCAGCCAGAGGCCACAGATACTAGCGCAACCAACCCGCCGGCGTCCGGGCAGATAGCCCGTCCCCAGGCAACCGAGGAACTCGAAGAGGAGACCGAGGCGGAACCCACCCGCCGCGGGCTCTTTCCAAGCCCCGGCTCTCAGCCCGGGGACACTGCCGGGCCGGAGGCCACCGATACTCCTGCGGTTGCGACAGCGCCGCCGGTTCTTGTGCCGACCTCCGCCGAGACGGACAGGGAAGTCCTGGTTGCCCTCTACAACGCTACGGACGGTGAGAACTGGAGGAACAGCGAAAACTGGCTGAGCGACGCGCCCCTCGGTGAATGGGAGGGTGTCGAAACTGATGTCGACGGGCGCGTAACAACGCTGGACCTCGGCGGTCACCGCTTGACTGGGGAGATACCGGCGGAGCTGGCCAGCCTCTCCAACTTGGAGAATATGATCCTCAACTATAACGAGTTGAGCGGGGAGATACCGGCGGAGCTGGGCAGCCTCTCCAACCTGGAGTGGCTGGAACTCGGCGGCAACGAGTTGAGCGGGGAGATACCGGCGGAGCTGGGCAGCCTCTCCAACCTGATAGTGCTGTTCCTCTACGGCAACGAGTTGAGCGGGGAGATACCGGCGGAGCTGGGCAGCCTCTCCAACCTGGAGTGGCTATACCTCGGCTTTAACCGCTTGAGCGGGGAGATACCGGCGGAGCTGGGCAGCCTCTCCAACCTGAGTGAGCTGACCCTCAACGACAACGAATTGAGGGGGGAGATACCGGCAGAGCTGGGCAGCCTTTCCAACCTTGAAGTCCTGCGCCTTGCCTACAACGAGTTGAGCGGATGCGTGCCAGGCAGCCTGGAAGACCAGTTGGACTTTAGCCCTGGCTACTCTCACCTTGGCCGCCTGCCCCTCTGCTGAAGGCACGTGCCCTCGGCAGGGGAGTTCGCCTCGGTCAGCGCTGGAGGGGCCCACACCTGCGGGGTGAAGGACCGACGGCTCTGTCCGGTGCTGGGGCACCCCGGAATCCATAGAGGCCCCACCGGACGGCGTGTTCCCTTAGCTCGACGTAGGAGCGTTTACAACACCTGTGGCGTAAGGACCGAGGACCCCGTCTAATGCTGGAAACCACCAATAGTCATACCCGCCATGTAAGGGAGGCAAGCGGAAATGCCTAAGGACACACTGACGCAATCGGAAGGAAAAGCGCAGGGACTTGTACTTTCATTGTGGACTCCCGCACTGCTCACCGCCATCCTGCTCCTAGCCGCCATCGCCGCCTGCGGAGGCGACTCCTCATCCGACGCCAACAAAGACCGGGACACATCCAGGAGCGAAACCGACGGCGAATCGAGCCGTGATGGAGACAGTCCTCAAGCCACCGAGGAACTCGAGGATGAGGCCGAGGCGGAACCCACCCGCCGCGGGCTCTTTCCGCGCCCCGGCTCTCAGTCCGGGGACACTGCCGGGCCGGAGGCCACCGATACTCCTGCGGTTGCGACAGCGCCGTTGGTTCTTGGGCCGACCTCCGCCGAGACGGACCGGGAAGTCCTGATTGCCCTATACAACGCAACGGACGGTGAGAACTGGAGGAACAGCGAAAACTGGCTGACCGACGAACCGTTGGGCGAATGGTTTGGCGTTACTACCGACAACAGCGACCGGGTCGTAGAGCTGGACCTCGTCTCTAACGACTTGAGCGGGGAGATACCGGCAGAGCTGGGCAGCCTCTCCAACCTGATAGGTCTGGACCTCGTCTCTAACGACTTGAGCGGGGAGATACCGGCAGAGCTGGGCAGCCTCTCCAACCTGATAGGTCTGGACCTCGGCGAAAACGAGTTGAGCGGAGGGATACCGGCAGAGCTGGGCAGCTTCTCCAACCTGGAGCGGCTGGACCTCGGCAGCAACGAGTTGAGCGGGGAGATACCGGCATGGCTGGACAGCCTCTCCAACCTGCGGAGTCTGTCGCTCTCCGGTAACCAGTTGAGCGGGGAGATACTGGCGGAGGTGGGCAGCCTCTCCAACCTGCGGAGTCTGTCCCTCGGCAGCAACGAGTTGAGCGGGGAGATACCGGCTGAGCTTGGCAACCTCTCCAACCTGGAATTTCTGTCCCTCGGCGGCAACGAGTTGAGCGGGGAGATACCGGAGGAGCTGGGCAGCCTCTCCAACCTGCGGAGTCTGTACCTCGGCGGCAACGAGTTGACCGGGGAGATACCGGCGGAGCTGGGCAGCCTCTCCAACCTGGAGCATCTGTCGCTCTCCGGCAACGAGTTGAGCGGGGAGATACCGGCGGAGCTGGACAGCCTCTCCAACCTGTGGAATCTGTCCCTCGACGGCAACGAATTGAGCGGGGAGATACCGGCGGAGCTGGGCAGCCTCTCCAACTTGGAATTTCTGTTCCTCGGCAGCAACGACTTGAGCGGGGAGATACCGGCGGAGCTGGGCAGCCTCGTCACCCTGCATTGGCTGGACCTCAGCAGCAACCTCATGAGTGGGGAGATACCGGCAGAGCTGGCCAGCCTCTCCAATCTGAAGGTGCTGTACCTCGGCAGCAACCGCATGAGTGGGGAGATACCGGCAGAGCTGGCCAGCCTCTCCAACCTCGAAATCCTGCGCCTTGCCGACAACGAGTTGAGCGGATGCGTGCCAGGCAGCCTGGAAGACCAGTTGGACCTTTACAGCTCTGACCTTGGCGGCCTGCCCTTCTGCTGAAGGCACGTGCCCTCGGCAGGGGAGTTCGCCTCGGTAAGCGCTGGAGGCGGCCACACCTGCGGGGTGAGGACCGACGGCTCCGTCCAATGCTGGGGCACCCCTGGATCCATAGGGGCCCCACTGGACGGCGTGTTCGCCTCGCTCTACGCAGGGGCGTTTTACAACATCTGCGGCGTAAGGACCGACGGCTCAGTCGAATGTTGGGAACCGTCAATAGTCATACCCGCCATGTAAGGGAGGCAAGCGGAAATGCTTAAGGACACACTGACGCAATCGGAAGGAAAAGCGCGGCGACTGATACTTTCATTGTGGACTCCCGCACTGCTCACGGCCATCCTGCTCCTCGCCGCCTTCGTCGCCTGCGGTGGCGACTCCTCATCCGAAGGCTCCGGAGACCGGGAGACGTCCATGAGCGAAACCGACCGGGAAACGGGCGGCAATGGAGACCGTCCCCAGGCAACCGAGGAACTCGAAGAGGAGGCCGAGGCGGAACCCACCCGCCGCGGGCTCTTTCCCCGCCCCGGCTCTCAGCCCGGGGACACTGCCGGGCCGGAGGCCACCGATACTCCTGCGGTTGCGACAGCGCCGTCGGTTCTTGGGCCGACCTCCGCCGAGACGGACCGGGAAGTCCTGTTTGCCCTCTACAACGCAACGGACGGTGAGAACTGGAGGAAAAGCGAAAACTGGCTGAGCGACGCGCCCCTCGGTGAATGGGAGGGTGTCGAAACTGGCGTCGACGGGCGCGTAACAACGCTGGATCTCAGCAGTCAACGCTTGAGTGGGGAGATACCCGCGGAGCTGTCCAGCCTCTCCGACTTGGAAAAGCTGGACCTCGGCGAAAACGAGTTGAGCGGGGAGATACCGGCGGAGCTGGACAGCCTCTCCAACTTGATAATTCTGGACCTCGGCGAAAACGAGTTGAGCGGGGAGATACCGGCATGGCTGGGCAGCCTCTCCAATCTGGAGCTGCTGGACCTCCGCAGAAACGAGTTGAGCGGGGAGATACCGGCGGAGCTGGACAGCCTCTCCAACCTGCGGAGTCTGAACCTCGGCAGCAACGAGTTGAGCGGGGAGATACCGGCATGGCTGGGCAGCCTCACCAGCTTGAAATTTCTGAACCTCAGCAGCAACGACTGGAGCGGGGAGATACCGGCGGAGTTTGGCAGCCTCGCCAACTTGGAATTTTTGGATCTCGGCGGCAACGAATTGAGCGGGGAGATACCGGCGGAGCTGGGCAACCTCGCCAGCCTAGAGCATCTGCGCCTCTTCGGCAACGAGTTGAGCGGATGCGTGCCAGGCAACCTGGAAGACCAGTTGGCCTCTAGCCCTGCCTACTCTGACCTCGGCGGCCTGTCGTTCTGCTGAAGGCACGTGTCCTCGGCCGGGGGGTTCGCCTCGGTCGGCGCTGGAGGGGCCCACACCTGCGGGGTGAAAGACCGACGGCTCTGTCCCTTGCTGGGGCACCCCGGAATCCATAGAGGCCCCACCGGACGGCGTGTTCCCTAAGCTCGACGTAGGAGAGTTTACAACACCTGTGGCGTAAGGACCGACGACCCCGTCTAATGCTGGAAACCACCAATAGTCATACCCGCCATGTAAGGGAGGCAAGCGGAAATGCCTAAGGACACACTGACGCAATCGGAAGGAAAAGCGCGGGGACTGATACTTTCGTTGTGGACTCCCGCCCTGCTCGCCGCCATCCTGCTCCTCGCCGCTATCGTCGCCTGTGGTGGCGACTCCTCCTCTGAAACCTCTGGAGACCGGGAGACGTCCAGGAGCGAAACCGACGGCGAAACGGGCGGCAATGGAGACCGTGCCCAGGCAACCGAGGAACTCGAGGAGGAGGCCGAGGCAGAACCCACTCGACAGGGATTCCTGGGCCGCATCGGCAACCAACCCACCGCCGAACCGGAGCCGACGGAGGAATTTAGTGGAGCAGCGCCCAGGCAGGTTGGCAGCGAGGGCAGTGGAGGAGCGAGAGTCAAGTTCACCTCGGTCAGCGCTGGCTCCGAGTATACCTGCGGAATCAGGCAGGACGACACTGTCACATGTTGGGGCTTTGACAAGTACGGCCGGGCCACGGCGCCAGAAGGGGAGTTCGCCTCGGTCAGCGCCGGCTCCGAGCATACCTGCGGAGTGAGGACCGACGGCTCCCTAGAATGTTGGGGCTTTGACAAGTACGGCCGGGCCACGGCGCCGGATGGGGAGTTCGCCTCGGTCAGCGCCGGCGATCGCCACACCTGCGGAGTAAGGACCGACGGGACCGTCGCCTGCTGGGGCTGGGATCATTGGGGCCAAGCCACGCCGCCGGATGGAAAGTTCGCCTCGGTCAGCACTGGCGATCGCCACACCTGCGGAGTCAGAGCCAACAGCACCGTCGATTGTTGGGGGTGGGATGATTTCGGCAAAGCCACACCGCCCGACGGGGAGTTCGCCTGGGTTAGTGCTGGGGACGACTATACCTGCGGGGTAAGGGGAAACGACTCCTTAGAATGCTGGAGTTGGGGCAGTGAGAATTGGGTTGCGGCCACGTCGCCGGATGGAGAGTTCGCGTCGGTCAGCACCGGGAGTCGGGTCAACTGTGGGGTGAGGACCAACGGATTCGCCGAATGCTGGAGCTCTCGTTCTAGCATTCCCATACCGCTGGAAGGGGAGTTTACCTCGATCAGCGTCGGCGGGTGGCACACCTGCGGGCTGAGGACCGACGGCACCGTCGAATGCTGGGGCAGCAATAAAAGAGGACAGGCCACCCCACCGTCCGGAGAGTTTGCTTCGGTCAGCGTCGGAGAGGATGTATCCTACGCGGAGAGAACCGGCGGTTCCGTCACCGATTTTACCTTCGCGGTGAGAACCGACGGTTCCCTCACCCTCTTGGCCAGTGTCTCAGATTACTGGACCACGCCGACGACTATCGCCTCGGTCAGCCTCGGGGTTGACGCCCCGATCAGCTTCAGAGTTAGCCACGCCTGTGGGGTGAGGACCGACGGTTCCGTCGTTTGCTGGGGCTGGGACGAGTTCGGCCAAGCCACACCGCCAGACGGGAAATTCGCCTCAGTCAGCGCCGGATTCGCGCATTCTTGCGGGGTGAGTATCGACAATTCCGTCGAATGTTGGGGAAGTGATGCGTGGGGCCGAGCCACGCCGCCAGACGGGGAGTTTGCCTCGGTCAGCGCCGGACTTGAACACACCCGCGGAGTGAAGACTGACGGTTCCGTCGAATGTTGGGGGAGAGACATCGCTGGCCAGGCCACTCCGCCAATTGGCAAGTTTTCTTCAGTCAGCGCTGGATTGTGGAACCATACTTGTGGGGTCAAGACAGACGGCTCGGTCGAATGCTGGGGCGAGGATGAAGATGGCGCGACCATGCCGCCCTCTGGGGAGTTCGTTACTGTAAATGCCAGGGAGCGACACACCTGCGGGATAAGGCCCAACAACGCCATCGAATGCTGGGGTGGCGTCGTTTATGATTCTATTACACCGCCGACAGGTGAATTCACCGCAGTCAGCGTCGGGTGGGGGTACGCCTGCGGGGTTAGAGGCGACGGTGCCCTCACTTGTTGGGGTGAAAAAGGAGAGCGCTATATCGTCATACCCGCAAGGTAAGGGAAGCAACCGCGAATGCTTAAGGACACACTGATGCCATCGGAGGGGAAAGCGCGGGGACTGATACTTTCATTGTTGGCTCCCGCATTGCTCACGGCCATCCTGCTCCTCGCCGCTTTCGCTGCATGCGGTGGCGACACCCCCTCAGACAGCTCTGGAGACCGGGAGACGTCCAGGAGCGAGACCGACCGGGAAACGGGCGTCAATGGAGACCGCCCCCAAGCAACCGAGGAACTCGAAGAGGATGCAGAGGCGGAAACCACCCGCCGCGGGCTCTTTCCAAGCCCCGGCTCTCAGCCCGGGGCCACCGCCGGGCCGGAGGCCACCGATACTCCTGCGGTTACGACAGCGCCGTCGGTTCTTGCGCCGACCTCTGCCGAGACGGACCGGGAAGTCTTGGTTGCCCTCTACGACGCAACGGACGGTGAGAACTGGGAATCAAGCGAAAACTGGCTGAGCGACGCGCCCCTCTTCAAATGGGAGGGTGTCGAAACTGACGTCGACGGGCGCCTAACAATGCTGTCCCTTTTTAGCAACGACTTGAGCGGGGAGATACCGGCGGAGCTGGCCAGGCTCTCCAACCTGGAGCGGCTGTACCTCGGCGGCAACGAGTTGAGCGGGGAGATACCGGCGGAGCTGGGCAGCCTCTCCAACCTGGAGGAGATGAACCTCCACAGCAACGAGTTGAGCGGGGAGATACCGGCGGAGCTTGGCAGCCTCTCCAGATTGATATTTCTGGACCTCCAGAGCAACGAGTTGAGCGGGGAAATACCGGCATGGCTGGCCAGCCTCTCCAACCTGGAGCATCTGTACCTCGGCGACAACGAGTTGAGCGGGGAGATACCGGCAGAACTGGGCAGCCTCTCAAACCTGAAGTGGCTGGACCTCGACGACAACGACTTGAGCGGGGAGATACCGGCAGAGTTGGCCAGCCCCTCCAACCTGATATTCCTGTTCCTAGGCGGCAACGACTTGAGCGGATGCCTACCAGGCAGCCTGGCAGACCATTTGGACTTTTACAAATCTGACCTTGGCGGCCTGCCCTTCTGCTGAAGGCACGTGCCCTCGGCCGGGGAGTTCGCCTCGGTCGGGGCTGGAGGGGCCACACCTGCGGGGTGAGGGCCGACGGCTCCGCTCAATGCTGGGGCGAAAACGACCTGTTTCAGGCCGCGTCGCCTGGCGGGAGGCCGGAGTTTGCCTCTGTCAGGGTGGAGAGCGATCACTCTTGTGGGGAGGGATGGTATGACGGCGCCGTTTTTTGCTGGGGCCATGATAGCGACGGCGAACCCACACCATCTGCCGAGGGGTGGGAGTTTGACTCTGTCTGTGCCGGGAAGTAGCACACCTGTGGCGTAAGGCGCGACGGCACTCTCGCCTGCTGGGGCGGTGATGACGATGGCCAGGCAACGCCGCCTGGGGGGAAATTCTCATCCGTCAACGTCGGAGGAGGACACAGCTGCGCAGTGAAGCAGGACGGCTCCGTCCAATGTTGGGGCCAGGATTTCAGGGGACAAACCGCACCGCCGGATGAGGAGTTCTCTTCCGTCAGCGCCGGGAATGACAACACCTGCGGTAAGAGGAAAGACGGCTCTGTCCAATGCTGGGGAGATAATCCCGGCCGGTCGGAGCCGCCGAGAGGGGAGTTCTCCTCTATCAGTTCCGATGCCGGGTTTAACCATACCTGCGGGGTTAGGACCGACGGCTCCGTCGTCTGCTGGGGAGATGATGACGACGGTCAGGCCACGCCGCTGGAAGGGTAGTTCGCTTCCGTCAGCGCCGGGTATAGGCACACCTGCGGGGTTCGACTCGACGGCTCCATCGCCTGCTGGGGCGATGATGAGGATGCTCAGGCCACGCCGCCGGAAGGGGAGTTCGTTTCCGTCAGCGTCGGGCATAGACACACCTGCGGGTTACGGCGGGACAGCACGGTCGCCTGCTGGGGGATCATCGTTTTCGGGATCTCCCCGGCCGGCGGCTAACGGTTGCAGACTGAGGAAAGGGACCTCGCGCCGCTGGTAGACACCGCCCAACTGTCGCCGGAAAAAGCGAAGAGTTTCCCGCCTGTGTTTGACGTCAACTACCTTTGCCGGTTCCGTCGATTATTCTTGCCGGTCCACCTCCTGCTTCTGACCCCTTTGCTGAGCCACTCCGGTTCGGTAGCTGGGCACGTCGAATTCCAGGATGACCGAGTGATGCACGATGCGGTCGATGGCCGCCGCGGTGGCCATGGGATTGGCGAAGATGTGCTCCCACTGGGAGAAGACCAAGTTGGAGGTGATGCCCAGGGACCGGCGTTCGTAGCGCTCGGCGATGAGAGTGAAGAGCACCTCCGACTCTTCGGCTCCCTGGGGCAGGTATCCCAGGTCGTCCAGCAGCAGGAAGTCGTAGCTGTCGAGGCGGCGTAATTGTCGTGGCAATGCCAAGTCCCGCCTTGCGGCCAGCAGGTCCTGCACCAGCCGGTAGGCCGGGGCAAACAGCACCGAGCGTCCCGACTCCACCAGCCGGTGGCCCACGGCGCATAGTGCGTGGGTCTTCCCGGTGCCCGGCAGCCCGAAAGCCAGGACGTTGACGCCCCGCTCGACGAAGTTGCCGTCGGCCAGTTCTCCCAGCTGCTGCCTGAGAGCCAAGGGCACCCGGTCGTGCTCGAAAGTCTCCCAGGTCTTCCCCGCAGGCAGTCTGGACGAGGTGCGCAGCCTGCTGATTCGCCGCTGACGTCGATCCTCTGCCTCCTGCTCCAGCACCTCCAGGAAAGTGGAGAGAGCATCGCCGTGTCCTGCGGCGGTGAAGCGGGAGACCGACTGCGTTCCCATGGTGGGCAGCCGAAATTGACGGCAAAGTTCCCCGATCCGGTCGTTTAGCGCCACCGTGTCCGTCATCAGGCCACCCCCACCAGCAGGGAGTCGTAGACCCTCAGGTCCGGCATCCCGTTCAGCGTCAGCACCGGCGCCCGCGGCGGAGCTGGGTTGGCCAGTTCCTTGACCGTGCCGTAGTCGAAGGGATCGCCAGCCTCCAGCAGCAGCGCCAGGGCGCTGTCCACCGTGGACTCCATGGTGGTCGCCGCCAAGTGCAAGATGCGGACATACTCCACGTCGGCGCGTTCGCCGCGCCACCGCCTCAGGGCATCGTAGGCCAGCTGGAAGGTCATGGTGGGAAACATCTGCTCCCGGAACCGGTAGCGGGCGAAGGCCCCGGGCTTACGCACCAGGGAGCCGATGATGTGGCGATAGTCGACCCGTGCTTCCCGCTCGCCACGGACCCTTTCCATCCGTTCCACGAAGGTGCCCTTGTAGTACACTTCCAGACAGTCGGCGTACAGCCGGATCTGCACCTCCTTCCCGATGAGCCGGGAGGGGACGGTGTAGGTGCGGCCAGCTGCCTGGATGGTGCTCCACTTGCGCACCCGGGCACGGTAGTTGACGTATTCCGGCACTGGAGCTGGCGGCAGGCACTGCAGATGAGGGAGTTCCTGCTCCAGCTTTTCCTCTATCAGCCGGTTGCGGCGGGCCACGACCTTGCCGACGAAGCCGGTGTAATCATCAACCGCATTGAAATCACGGCTGCCCCGCAGCATCAGAGCCTGGTCGATGGCGTCCTTGAGCCGAAAGTGGGCCTGCTCGGCGACGCCGTTTTCGTGGGACTCCCCGGAATTGATCAGCGTAGATTCAAGCCCATAATGGTCCAGAAGCTCGGTGTAGCTGTCGTTGAGGGCCCGGCCGCGGCTGCGCCTTATCTCGTGGGTCAGGGCCGAGGTGTTGTCGGAACGGATCACCTGCGGTGCTCCACCCAAGGCCCACAGGGCGTTCTGTAGTCCCTGCTTCAGGGCCAGGAAGGTCTCGCCAGTGGCCGCCTCTGCGTAGCGCCAGCCTGAATGACTCAGCACCAGTTGGAACAGAAGGTGGCGGTAGGGCCGGCCGCCGATGGTGACTCCCAGGGAGTTGCAGTGGGTGAAGTCGATCTGGGCCTCCCGGCCCGGTGGATGCTCCTGGGGGAAGTAGACCTCCTGATCCGGGCCGTTGAGCGCACGCCAGTCCTGTAATCGTCGTTGCAGTGTGCGGAGCTGGGATGCGCTGAAGCGGCCGGGGAATTTCTCCTCCAACCACTCGATAATTGTCGTTGCCTTGAGATTGCCAGCGGCCTCGCCTTGGAGCAGGGGCAGGATTTCCCCCTCCCACACTCCGTCAAAGGGGTCGGGACGAGTGCGCCACCAGCGCTCCTGCTTGGTCTCCGACGGCAAGGAACCGCACTGCCATTTGCGAGCCGACCGCTCGCTCATCCCAGCCATGGCCGCCGCCGTTTCCTGTGTCTTTCCTTCCATCCTCTTCTGCCTCAATAGCCTGACTTGCCTGTCTGTAATCAATCCGGTACCTCCGTACCGGATGATTAACCGGCAAATCTAGTTGACGCCAGCGGCAGATCTAATTGTCGTTGATCAGCCTGATCTATCTGCATTTGGTGGGAGGGAGTCATTCAATGCCGGCGGGTAGTCGCTGACGCTGGGCTGCTCAGTTGCGTGGATTTCTATCTGCGGGTTCTCCGTGCGGTGATGGTAGAGAGGATGAACGTTCGAGAGGCTGCGAGGATGTTCGGACGGCACGAGGTCACGGTGTGCAAGATGCTGGTCTACGACTTTCTTCCGGGCTACTGGCGGCAGACTCTGCTCCGGCATCCCAGTCTATCGACGTGCTAAGGAAAAGCCTTTCATCGGGGTCATCGACCATATATCGGACGAGGGCCATTGCGTTCCCAAGTGGCAGCGTAAGACCGCGAAGCGCATTTACTTGCGCCTCATGGACGAGTACCACTTCGATGGCGGCAACACCATCGTAAATGACAATGAATGAGGGTATCGACGTCGGACAAGGGAGATATTCGCGCTGTTGTCCCATCCGCCAGCCACCGCGACCGGGGTTTCTCAATCCAGTCGTATGGATAGGGGGTATGCCGGACTACAACGTCACGGTGAACCATATCTTGAAGGTTCTTGATTTTGTCCAGTTTGGTGGGCCTATTTTGACGATAGGCCGAACCGTCTTTGAGATGTGGCTAGGTACTCTGTGAACCTCTCTTGACCCAATACTATCCTAATACACCAGATTCTACGGTTGGCGACAATACCCTCGCCACCACCAGTGCTATCGACGTCGCCGGGGTTGCCTACTGGGTTATTGTGCCGCTTCCCGTGCCCCTAACGATACCATAGCCATCTTCCACGAATGGTGTTCAGACATAAGGCCGGCCCTACACGGTGCCATCTTCGTGATGTCGATGGGCCAGTCGGCAATTCGACGAGAGCAGAAGGACTCGACCTCAGCCTACTCCCTATCAATTGACAGGTCCTCGGACCGAGAGTCCGGTTCTGTCTGGGATTCCTCTGGTCCAATTCCCAAAGCAACTCCAATTCTTCTTAGGTCAGACAGAGTCGGATCATCCTCTTGAGTATCTTGGAGGCGTTGTCGGATCCGGTCCTTGAAGTCGGTAGCAGCAGCCGGATCACTACGATTGGCAAACAGCGAAGCATTGGCCTCTGCGACTTCAGCAATCCAAGCGATGCCATCTTTAGTGCCTACGCGCAGGATAGGCCTGCACACTTCGTCAATGAACCTTTGGTCGCTAGCCAGGATGTTCCTGGCAGATAGTATGTCGCCAAATAAAGCAAAGAACTCTGCGCTTGCTTCGCCGTCTGAGTTCTTTAGTATTTCGTATGCTCGCCTGTGAAAAAGCTCTCGGCGGTTAGCGTCAAGTAATGTGAAGAGATCTGACCAAGATTCCCGCGTTAGCCCACTCTCCGAGCCATTTGACACCTGCTCTGCGTAGTCGACGAGGGCGTCATGATAGGCTGCACCGAGCGCGATAGTAGCTCCACGCTTCTTCAGCTCTCTGACGAGATCCAAGAGATCTCCTTGTGATGTGATTGCCTGCGACCATGTATCCTGACTGACAGACGGTAGTCCTCCAAGGCACCAAGTCACGACATTCGTACTTGCCGAGCTCCTAAGTAGAGCAAGGTACAGAGCACTATCGTGGACCTCAAAGGTCTCCCTAAGTATGCCAGCGACAAGGTTTCCTATCCCGGGCAAGTCTTTCAGGAATGCTTCGAAGCTCTCCGAGCTTTCCCCTCCTTCCCGTAGTACTTCCCTTATCACGGCCCAGTTCTCACTAACCAAGTCGGGAGGCTTAGGAATATCCTTGGACGTTAGTAGCGTATGCAGAACCCCTGCCACGAATGGAGGAATAGACCCGTCCTCGGATATCATCTCAAAGACCACTGGGAGTTGATCGGTTTCCTTCGCTAGAGAAGCAAAGTGTTCCACCGAGCCGGATACAGTGCCTGGATTCTGCAGAAGCTGATTAAGGTTCTGATATCCATCACTGGAATTACCGAAGGGACTGGGTTCATGTCTGTCGGGAACAGCCTGCAGAAAACCAAACATACATTCTGCCACAGCTTCTGCGTGTTTCTCCGAAACCGCAAAATACAGGTGATGAAGGTGGTGGCCCTTGTTTGCGAAGTCGGTATAGTCACCCGGATCGATGAGGCCTGCCTCACTCGAAGCGCGAAGTGTCTTCAATAAGTGAGCAATCTGGTCGCCAGAGAACGGTTCACCGGATTGAAGGCGCGAGAACACTTCACTCGCCACCGACTTCATGGCGCTTCTAGACCTTGTCGCCATCGCAGAATAAACCGGGTTGAACGTGTTCTCATCCAGTTGATTGTTTGCGATCTCCTGAGCTAGATGCTCGTCAATTGCTTGAATGGCCCGAAGTTCGAAGTACTGCAGCAGTCGGGCACTAGGGTCTTTCTCTATTACCCGATACGACACCTCGAGCCACTGTTCGGCACTAAGAGGAACCTCAATACCGTGCTCCAAATATTCACCTGAGCCGAGCTGCACAAGGCCTTCCAATAGGGTGAAGGCGGAAGATATCCATACCGTGGGCGATACCCCTCCTCCCTGTCGCTCTGCCTCTGAAGACCCTATATGTGCGTTTGACGCACTAGAGAGAAGAGCCGAGAACATTTCTTCCGGATTGCCCACCAAATGCCCAACCCTAACCAATCTTTGGGCAGTCTCGGCATCAAACGGAATCCATGCTTCGACCGCTACTGCTGCCTTTTGAATAGTCGACCGAAGCGCTTCTCGTCCAGGTCGACCGTCAGCATGATCAAAGAGTCCGCTGTCTGCCAGAGCGGCGGCGGCCTTCGCCAGGTCAGCAGGCGAGACTACTTTCCAATCTTCCGCCCCCCTGGCACGGTGTCTTCAAGCACAGACCAGAAACCTTCACGGTGAGCCAGCTCAAGTTCGGACAAGGCTTTTTCATCGCCGTTGGCAAGGGCAGCTTGGATCGGGCCTCTCAACAGAAGCTGGCGTGCCTCCTCGACAGGTACGCCAAAGTGTAGTGCTGCGATTACTCCTCTCCACTCTTCTCCAATACTCTGGCTGAGCAATTCCGAATCGTCATTTGCCAGCAGAGCCTCCCGTACATCCTTGCCATCCCCCTGAAAGAGTACATAGCAGGCGAGGTGGGAGAGTGGAAACTCGTCTTGCCATTCTCTATGGAGAGCCCCGATTTGATTGACAAAAGTCTTGAGGCTGCGAGGAGTCGGAGCTGACGTCTCAAGCCCGCCATTGGCAGCAAAGGCACGGTACACGCCATAAAAGTCCGTTTCTCGATGGTCAGGTAAGGCCTGCTGAAGGGCTTCTTGGAGGAATACGCGCCAGTTCGTTAACAGAAGTGGAGGCACTCTAAACCTTAATTGGAAAGTCTTGTCCAAGAATGACGCAGCCAGCAGTGAGTTGTCTTTATTCCCTGACCTTTCCCAAAGGCGCAGTATGGCTTTGTCGTCGTAGGGTATGAGAACCCACAGTCGCTCAATCCAGTCGGGTCGTTGATATTCCCTGTGCCCAAGGAATGTCTGCAAGGTCGACCAGATTGACAGAGCGTCCGACGGTTCCACACGGTCGAGATTGTCAACAACAATGAGCAGCTTACGGTTCTTTTTCCTGAGCGCTTCGTCTAGGAGATCATGGAATACCGACTCGAACTCAACCGAGGTGGGGTCCGGCGACTGGGTTACTACGGTACGGGACTCTGTTGAGGCTTGCCCGGTGACTAACGCTGGCAACTCGCTCAATCCGCCATCATCTTGCCCTCGTCCGCTCTTGCGTTTTCTCTTCCAGAATCCGACTAGCGACAGCAAGCCGTAGTAAATCACTGGTGCCAGTGCAATAAGTATACCGAGGAATAGAAGCATAGATCTCAACTGTGCTGAGACTTCCTTGGAGCCCAAGAGGGAGAGTCCAGCACCGATTAGAGCTGACCCGATAGGAACAGCGAGAAGGGCAAAGGCGAACCCAATTCCGGCGCCAGTCAACCGTGGAACTACACTGGTTGTATCTTCGCGACGGCGTTTTGTAAGTTCAGCAATACGTCGGTCCCATTCGCCTTTGTTAACCCATCCGAATTGCTGTACTTGCTTGATAAGACTCTCTAGGAAAGTGCGTCGGAGTGGGTCGCCTTGGTGGGACCACATGTCGAAGACCGCGACCTTGTGGTTGCGTGCCTTCGTTTGGGAGAGCTTCTGCGAGATGAGCCTGACAGTAGTGGATTTGCCGGCGCCCCACCCACCTTCAAGACCGATTGCTTTTCCACCACTTTCGGTTTCAACTACCTCCGCGATAGAACTGGCAACCCGCTCATGGCTTCCGAATGCGTCTACGTCGGCGGGCGTATCCGGGAGAAGCCTGGTTTCGCATCGTTGCTGCATGTTTTGTAAGCTCTCCTAAACCTCAATCCACCGAAGAGGTGATTGTCGCGGGGTGCTGAGGGGGTAAGAAAGTGCTCCAGTGCTTCGGGGATAATGGTTTGTGAAATAGCAAACCGCCCAGAAACAAGGAGCACCCAAAAGATGCTACCACTTGAGCAGCCCGACCGCATCCGAATCGCCTTTGATGACCACCGCCTTGTGGCCAATGCTGGGCTATTGCTTCCCGTAACTTTGGCCCACCGCCCCGGCCTCCTTATATTTCGACCTCCCACAGAAAAGTTCGCAATTCGGTACGCTCAGGCCCACTGATTGCCTCATCTTGAAGTGATTGTTATACTGCATTTATGACAGATATAACAGAACTTCAGTCCATCCCTTCAACCCTCCAAACCATCCGCTCTCAGCTGGATCTTACCCAGGAGCAACTCGCTGAGCGACTTGGTGTTTCTTTCGCCACGGTCAACCGCTGGGAGGGCGGCGTGACCAAGCCCCAACGGGCCGCGCGGATGGCTATCGCCGCGCTGGCAACAGAGGCGGGTATAGATGCTACAGGGCCAACCGTGGACGAAACCGAGTCGGCGGCAAGCGTGACTCGGCGACGGGCCCGGCGGCAACCGGCATCCATTCCGTCCACCAAATCTATGGAGCAAATGCTTTGGGACGCGGCCTGTTCCATCCGGGGAGCCAGGGACGCGGCCAAGTTCAAGGACTATCTGCTGCCCCTGCTGTTCCTCAAACGGCTGTCCGACGTCTTTGACGACGAGATTGACCGGCTGGCCGAGGAGTTTGGCGACCGTGAGGTTGCCCGGGAGATAGCCGAGAGCGACCACGACTTGTTGCGGTTCTATCTGCCGTCGGAGGCGCGCTGGGGTGTCATTAGCGGCCGGGAGACCTACGATTGGCCCACGGACCAGCAGAGTCGCAGCACCCGCCCCAGGGACATCGGGGAGCATCTCACCAGGGCGGTGCGGGCGGTCGTGCGTCACAACCCCACCTTGTCCGGCGTTATCGACCTGGTGGACTTCGCTGCCGAACGCAACGGCGAGCGCGATATCAATCCGGCCCGCCTAGCCGCCGTGGTCGAGACCTTCTCCGACCCCCGCTACCGCCTGGGGCTGGCCGATGTTCAGCCGGACTTTCTGGGCCGGGCCTATGAGTACCTGCTTAGGAAGTTTGCTGAGGGTTCAGGCCAGAGCGCCGGCGAGTTCTTCACCCCCACCGAAGTCGGCTTCCTGATGGCCTACATCATGCGTCCCCGGCCCGGCGAGACCTGCCATGACTACGCCTGCGGCTCGGCCGGGCTGCTGGTCAAGCTCCAACTGGTCGCCCGCGAACTGGATCCAACCGGCCGGGTTCCTCTCAAGCTCTGCGGACAGGAATTGCAAGCCGAGGGATACGCCGTAGCCCACATGAACGCCATCATCCACGACATGGATATGGAAATCGCCCGCGGCGACACCGTTCTCAACCCCAGGTTCAAGAACACCGCCGGGCAGATTGACGCCTATGATGTCGTGGTCGCCAACCCGATGTGGAACCAGCCTTTCGACCAGCAGCTATTTGCCAACGACCCCTTTGACCGTTTCCGTCCGCGCGGCGGCGTCACCACTGGGCGGGGCGACTGGGCCTGGCTCCAGCACACCTTGGCCTGCATGAACGAACATGGCCGGGCTGCGGTG
This sequence comes from Dehalococcoidia bacterium, assembly GCA_965207865.1. GTDB lineage: Bacteria > Chloroflexota > Dehalococcoidia > Lucifugimonadales > UBA3495 > VXOI01. The sequence goes on along the minus strand of CBDBNP010000005.1, from coordinate 299,434 downwards.
GTGCTGGATACCGGCGCGGTAACGCGCGGCTCCGGCAGCAAGAACGAGGACCGGGAGCGCAACATCCGCAAGTGGTTCGTGGACAACGACATGATTGACGGCGTGATTCTGCTGCCCGACAACCTGTTCTACAACACCAACGCCCCCGGAATCATAGTCGTCTTGTCCAAGCGCAAGCCCGATGCACGGAAGGGCAAAATAGTGCTCCTAAACGCCAGCCGCCGCGTGGGCAAGGGCCAGCCCAAGAATTACATCCCGGAGCAGGACATCCGCTCAATTGCCTTCGCCTTCCTGAAAGGCGAGCCGGTGGGGGGCGAGATTGCCGTCATCACCCGGGAGCAGGCGGCAGAGGTCGACTACAACCTGAGTCCAAGCCGATGGGTGGGGCAGGCTGCGGAAAACGAGGGCGCCGATATAGGTGAAATTATCAGCCGATTTGAGTCGATCACGGCAGACGAAGCTGCAGTTTCCGCTGACCTTAACATGGTTCTGCAAAAGCTGAAGGAACTGGCGTGATGGATGGCACAACCGTCCGGATTTCGGACCTGTGCGATTTTATTTCGGAGCCGGTCAAAGCCGGTGGGCAGCTCGATGCGCTTTACCTCGGACTTGAACATCTTGCTTCAGGGCGGCTAGTTCGCATCGGGGGCGGTCGAGCGTCAGATATGCGGAGTAATACGTCGGCGTTCCAGCCAGGTGACGTGCTGTATGGAAAACTTCGTCCGTATCTGGACAAGGCTGTGCTCGCCGATAGAGAGGGGGTTTGCTCGACGGAAATGCTGGTGCTTCGGGCGAAAGCGGACGTGGACCCGAGGTTTCTCGCCGCTGTGGTTCATTCTCCAAGTTTCCTTGAATATGCCGTAGCCGGTACTACTGGAGTCCAACATCCGAGAACGTCGTGGGCGCACATACGTGAATTTGAAGCGCTATCGTTCAGTTTGGACGATCAGCGACGGGTTGCGGGAATCCTTTGGCTTCTGCATGAAGCAATCACCCAAACTGACAACCTGGTTGAGGAGGCCAAATCTCTAAAACGTGCCGCTATGCAAACGCTGTTCACTTGCGGCTTGCGGGGAGAGGCGCAGAAGGAAACGGAGATAGGGCCGGTGCCGGAGAGCTGGGAGTTGCAGGAGCTTGGTAGTTTGGCGGAAATTACATATGGAGCTCAAGCCGCTGTTGCCAATGCTACGGACCCAAATATCGGAACTCCAATACTCACTAACGTCAACTTGGACCTTGAGGGCCATATCAGCCTCGAGAAACTGAGATATTTCGAGGTTCCTGAGACCCTGCGAGAGAGATTAAGTCTCCGACAAGGTGATGTGCTATTCAACTGGAGGAGCGGTAGTGCGAACCATGTTGGCAAAACGGTGATATTCGACTTGGAAGGAGAATACACCTACTCATCTTTTATTCTGAGGTTCAGGCCACACCGAAAAGTCGCTAACAAGTTTCTCTTTAGGTGGCTAACCCATTTGCGTATGACCGGCTTCTTCACTTCGCAGAGAAACGTGTCCTCCATAAATTCTGTCTACAACGCCAGCTTGTCCGCTACGATTCCCATATGGTTTCCCGATAACGCCCAGCAGAGTGAGATCGTCGGCATCCTTGAAGCCATCGACCGCAAGATAGACCTGCACCAGCGGAAGCGCGCGGTGTTGGAAGAGTTGTTCAAGGCGTTGCTGCACAAGCTGATGACCGGGGAGATACGGGCGGAAGAGTTGGATCTGGAGGCCGTTGGAGACTTTCGATGACAACGCAGAACTACAACAGGGTGCAAATTGTTTACAATGCAGAGCACAAGCCATATCTTTATGGAGCTGTGCATATAATCGACGGAGATTTGAACAGCCAGCGCTGGGAGAGTCCTTTCATCCTTTCCAAGCAAAGGTCAGATGGAATAGAAGTAGTTTATGGCACTGTAACCAGGACGATGGAGAAGATCGTATCTCAATTAGAAAGGCTCAAGCGATTCCAGTCGGAAACCCAATCAAAGTTGGATGCCGCTGGGATTGTTCCCGTAAACCTGGAGAGTCCGACACTCCCTGAGTCTGAAGTTACTGATAAGATTCTTGATGAGCAGGAAGAGCTACTTGAAGACGTACTTATGACGGTTTCCGTCAACGTCAGAATTCTCTCTGAGATTTTCCCGCAAAAGTTCAGGAATTGCGGAATCGCTGTCTACGACTACGACGATAAGCAAGTAAGTAGTATTGAACTGGGTGAAATATCTGATTTACTTGTCCACAATAGGTACATTGTGGTCAAGGACGAGTACGTCGTGGACTTAATCTCTGACGAGAAATTTATGGCCAAAGAGCCTCAGATGGGCCTAAAGATCAGTGTCTTGGAGTATTTCGCTGAGGTAATGAAGGCTGTCGATAGCATAACGGTCAAAGATTTGGTCTCACGACTTTGGGGTATTACGAAGCAGGTATCAGCGTCCTCAAGCATCAAAGACATTATATTCTTGACTCAAAACCTCTACACGATGGGTGGCCTTGTGGTGGGGAGCGATATGGACATAAATTCTAGCCCTCTGAAGGGTATATTGGACAGAGTGCTTGACCAGTATCTCAAAAGGATGTATCCAGCGAGTACAGCACCCGAAGGTACACAGGTCCCTGTGGCTTTCTTCTTCCAGTCTCCTAGGTTCTACCTCGAACCCGACTTTGACCAGAAACAAATTCGTATTCAAATGTCGGTGGGAAGCAGTCCTGAATCCCTTGTTTCTGAGACTCTCGTCATGGACTACGAAGAGTTCTTTTCGCAAGTGATAAAGGCATCCGGAAATCGTCAACTCAATCCGATTCCAGTTGGCTGATCCTCTTCAATATAAAATGAACTTAGCCTACATCACCAAATCCGCAACTGTGCAGATGCCCATGGTCCGCAATGGGGCGGAAGTTGGTTTGGAGCCTAGGATTCCTTAGGAGGTTATGGCCCGCCGCGACAATACGGCTGGGCCGGAGGATTTGTTCAAGGCGCTGCTGTACTACCTGATGACCGGGGGGATGGATCCCAAGGGAAGTTCCAATGGCTGGGTGAGGTGGAAACATGGCTGACGACGACTTTTTCTGTAGGTTTCAGTGGCAGGATAGATATGGACATACCTGGCACGTAGGGTTTGATAATTATGTGGGCGGGTTTTCAGGGTTTGCGGCATCGAAAGACCAACGTGGAACAAGCTCAATTTACGTGCAGACTCACGAGATTCATGCTGGAAAGCTGTCCATGGCCTTCCTGAATGACGTTCGAGTCGATGATCGCATCGACAACCGGGGCTTGGGTTCAATGCTGGTCAGAGTGGCAATGGAAGTATGCAAACAAAGAGGACACATGGGCCTTTATGGACATCTTAGTGAAGTCGACAGGGACCACTTCCCAAAACTTAAGCATTTCTACGAGAAACTGGGATTCTCCGTTGTCTTTTATGACGGGGCCCATCCCGACTATAAATTCAACCGAGTTGGCAAGATAGAGATGATCTTCAACAATACCAGGGCGTAGGGTATGTGTTGTTCGATGTGAACCAAAATGACCAAGAGAAGCACTCCTATCGTGATATCAAACAGAGGAAATCCGATGAATCAACTACTCCGAGAGGCCTTTGAGAAAGCCGCCGAGCTCCCGGAGCCGGAACAAGACAGGTTCGCCCGTTTCCTGCTGGCTGAGTTGGAATCGGAAGAGCGATGGGCTGAACTGTTTGCCCGTCCCGAGTCGGTGGACATGTTGGAACGCTTGGCGGATAACGCCTTGTCGGAGCACCTTGCCAGGCGAACTCAGCCTCTCAACCGGGAGGATTTATAGGCGTGCGTTCATTTACTCTTAGGAGTTACTGGGATGCGTATCAACGCCTTCCAAACCACGTGCAGCGGCAGGCGCGGGAGTCTTATCGCTTCTTTGCGTCTAACTCCAATCACGAGAGTCTGGGTTTTAAGCGGGTGAGCCAGAGGCGTCCGGTTTACTCGGTACGCCTAAGCACTGACTATCGGGCTCTTGAAGTCATGGACGGAGGAGACATCGTGTGGTTCTGAATAGGTCCGCACCACGAGTATGACAGGCCTCTCAGGCGAATCTAGGGTACAGCCATGACTGAACTCACTATCACCGAATCTGCCACCGTCCAGATGCCGATGGTCCACCACGCGGTGGAAGTTGGCTGGACTCTGGTCTTGCCTCGGGAAGCGGTTGCCCGCCGCGGTGGTACGGCCGGGCTGCTTTTCCGGGGAGAACTGGAGGTTGCCCTGCGCCGGTTCAATCCTTGGCTGACCGAGGATGCTATCCGGGGCGTCGTGGAGCGGCTGGAGGCACTGCCGCCGACCATCGAGGGCAATCGGGAGGTGCTGGCCTGGCTGCGGGGGGAGCGGCAGTGGTACGACGAGGCCGAGCGGCGCCACCGTCCGGTAACGCTCATTGACTTCGAGAACCCGGGGGCCAACTTACTACAGGTCACCTGGGAGTGGACCCTCAAACCGCCGGCCCGCAAGGGCAACCGGGCCGACGTGATGTTCCTGGTCAACGGCGTGCCGGTCGCCATCGTCGAGAACAAGAACCCCAAGGACTCCGGCGCCATCGAGCGGGGCATCGGGCAGTTGTGGCGCTACGAGCGGGAAACGCCGGAACTGCTGGGCGCGGCACAGCTTGTCAATGTGACTCATCTCCTGGACTACTGGTACGGCGTCACCTGGAACGTCTCGCGCCGTTACATGGCCCGCTGGAAGGAACAACCGGAGGACACTTACCGCTTCGCCGTCCAGTCATTCTTCGAGCCAACGGACTTGCTGCGCACGTTGCGGGACTGGATTCTCTTCTACGTGGAGGACGGAGAAACCAAGAAGTCTGTGTTGCGCCAGCACCAGCGCCGGGCGGTTGACCGTATCGTGGAGCGTTGCTCGAAGCCAACGAAACGGCGCGGTCTCATCTGGCACACCCAGGGGTCGGGCAAAACTTTCACCCTGCTCACCGCCGCTCGCATCATCTTGGAGCGCAAGGATGAGTTTCGAAATCCCACCGTGGTTGTGGTTGTGGACCGGACTGAACTGGAGGGGCAGCTTAGGGGATGGGTAGAGCGACTGCTGGGGGAGATGCAGCAGCAGGACATTCCGGTCTGGCAGGCCGGTTCCAGGGCCGACCTGCGGGATCTGCTCCAAACCGATAAACGTGGTTTGATCCTGTCCATGATTCACAAGTTCGATGGCATTGAGAGGGACGCCAACACTCGCGACAACATCTACGTCTTCATTGACGAGGCCCACCGCTCAGTCGCCAAGGACTTAGGCACTTACCTGATGGCGGCGCTGCCCAAGGCCACCATTGTCGGATTCACCGGCACGCCAATAGCCAGGACCGCCCATGGCGAAGGCACCTTCAGGATTTTCGGCACGGATGACGACCAGGGATACCTGGACAAATACACAATCGCCGAGTCCATCGAGGACGAGACCACGCTGCCCATCCGCCACACCATGGCGCCCAGCGAAATGGCCGTCCCCACCGAGCAACTGGACGAAGAATTCTTCGCCCTGGCCAAGATGGAGGGCGTCACCGACGTTGACGAGCTCAACCGGGTGTTGGACCAGGCCGTAGGTCTATGCACCTTCCTCACCGCCGACGACCGCATCGAGAAGGTCGCTGGCTTCGTCGCCCAGCATTTCCAGGAAAACGTGATGCCCCTGGGCTACAAGGCGTTCTTGGTGGGGGTGAACCGGGAAGCCTGCGCCAAGTACAAGCGGGCGTTGGACAAGCTGCTGCCGTCGGAGTGGTCTGCGCCGGTCTATTCCAAGGATGACCGAGACTTGGTCGAGCATCCTCTGGTGGCGGAGCTTCAACTCTCCCCGCAACGCGAGGAGGACGCGCGGTCCAATTTCAAGAAGGCCGGTGAGGATCCGAAGATACTCATTGTTACCGACAAGTTGCTGACTGGCTACGATGCCCCGCTCCTTTACTGCATGTACCTAGACAAGCCGATGCGGGACCACGTGCTGTTGCAGGCTATAGCCCGCGTCAATCGGCCCTACATCAATTCATACGGAAACCGCAAACGCGTTGGCATGGTGGTTGACTTCGTGGGCGTTCTCCGGGAACTGAGGAAGGCTCTGCAGTTCGACTCCTCTGATGTGTCCGGTGCTATTGAGGGCCTTGACGAGTTGTTGACAGACTTTCGTGTACGGTTAGCAGGTGCCAGAACAGATTATCTTGAAGCACCGGGCAGTGGCACCGACGACGAACACTTGGAACAAGTGGTGTACGGTCGTTTCCTGGACCCAGAGAATCGTAAGGCGTTCTTCGATGCATATAAAGACATTGAGGCCCTTTGGGAGATACTATCTCCCTCGGCGGAACTGCGGGACGATATTGAGACGTTCAAGCAGCTGGCCCAGCTCTACGCCGCTGTACGAAACGCTTACGCTACCAGCGTGACTTATGCAGCCGACCTTGCAAATAAGACGAGCCGAATGGTGCAGGAGAGATCGGCCCAGGAGGGCTTGGGATATCTCACGAAGACCGTTACATTCGATATGGAGACATTGAACGCGCTTCGAGGAGAAAAAGGGCCAGATGAGGCCAAGGTTTTTAACCTTGTGAGGGGCCTGAAACGGGAAGCCGCCAACGACCCGGAAATGGGTTCTGTCCTGAGACCCTTAAAGGACCGGGCGGAACACATCCTGAGAGACATGGAAGGACGAACCACCACGGGACTTGCAGCGATGGACCTGCTGGCTGCATTGGCCAAGGAAAAGGCAGCGGCGGAGAAATCAAAGGTGGACAGCGGGCTTCCTCCCCTGGCGTTCGCAGTCTATTGGGCCCTCAAAGACGACCCAACCATTAGTTCTGTAGGAGTCCATGCGATGGACTTGGCACGGGAAGCAGAGTTGCTCCTTGGGCGTTTTCCCAACGCCGCCGTCAGTGCCGAGGAAGAAAGACGGCTACGTGCAGCCCTTTACCGGCCACTGCTGAGACTCCCCGCGGAGGAAAGAAGCCGAACGGTCGAGCGTGTGCTAACGATATTGCTGGGTGTCGATGCCGATGCTGACCGATGATCAGCGACGCAAAGCCATCAGCGAACGTGTCGATTACTGGGCGGAACAACTGAAATTACCGCCACCCAAGTTGCGGGTGCAACAAATGACGCGAAAATGGGGGTCCTGCTCAACATCGGGATACATTACGCTGGCGTCTGATCTAGCCGACCAGGAGCCAGGATTTCAGGATTTTGTTATTGCCCACGAGTTGCTGCACCTGCGGGTACCCAACCACGGGAAGCTTTTCAAGGCGCTCTTGGCCGCTCATGTGCCCGATTGGAGGAAGTACGATGTCAGAAAACGGGGTGCTGGCAACGGAAGGAGGGATTAAACGAGTACCCAATCAATCAGGGAGGCACAGTGATATGGCTGGCGGCCCTAGTTCCGGCCCGGATTCATCAGAAATACACGCTCACCTTGCCATCATGCAGGGAGTAATCCAGCGGATGGCCGAGAACAGCCGGTCCTGCAAGCTCTGGTGTGTAACCTTGGTATCGGCGGTGTTGTTCTTCGTGGCCAGGAGTGGGAACCCCGAACACACACTGATCGCCTTAATCCCCTTGTTCCTATTCCTCATACTGGACACCTACTATCTCGCCCTCGAGCGGGCTTTTCGGACTTCCTATGGCACCTTTATCGAGAAGACACACGCCCAGGAGTTAACCAATTCCGACCTTTACATCGTCGCGCCAAGCGGTTCAGTAACAAGCCACTTTCTCCGAAGTCTAGGGTCCTTCTCCATATACATCTTTTACGTACCCCTGGGGTTGACTATGCTGTTGGTCTGGTGGCTTGTAATCCGATAACAGACGTAACGTTAGTGGAGAAGGGGATGACCCAGAGGCATAGAGTCTTCATAAGCTACTACCATGAAGACGACCAGGGATTCAAAGACCAGTTCGTCCACAAAGCAAGGAACGTAGCTATTGATAGATCCGTCGACACGGCAGACATCGATGACACGGGACTTAAGGTCGCTAGGGTTCGGCAGATCATAAGGGATGACTACATACGTGATGCAACGGTGACCATAGTCCTAATAGGACCACACACATGGCAGCGGAAGCACGTTGACTGGGAAATCAGTTCCAGTCTGAGGAAGACCAAAAAGAATCCCAGATGCGGACTCTTGGGAATCCTGCTTCCCAATCACCCAGATTATCGTACCGGGTCGTACAACCCCCGACTAATTCCACCCAGGTTGGCGGACAATTGTGTAGGGGACGACCCCTTCGCACTCATTTACGATTGGCCTCAAGGAAGAGCCGAAGGCCGCCTTCGCGAGTGGATTCACCGGGCATTTGTCCGAAGGGACGGCACACCACCCAAGAATGGCAGGCAGTCGTTCGCCCGGAACAGACCCAGGAATCAACCGAATGGTTGGCAGAGTTAGAATTCTGGAAAATTCGTCAATTAAGAGGGAGCGATCCCCAGCGAGCATTTGGGTAAAAGGAGAACACCGATGTCCGAAGACATCAGAAACGTCTTCATCAGCCATATCCACGAAGACGATGATGGTTTGCATGGGCTCAAGTCCCTAGTTCGAGAAAAAGGCATGACCGTCCGGGACGCGTCGATCACCAAAGGAAAGTTCAACTCAGCGACCGACCCTGACTATATCAAATACGGTATCTTGTCGAAGCGAATCGACTGGGCCGGCACGTTCGTGGTCTATGTGTCTCGCGAAACCAAGGATAGCGATTGGGTGAACTGGGAAATCGAACGCGCTCATCGGAAAGGGAAGAGGATTGTTGGCGTTTGGGAGAGAGGGGCGAAGGACTGCGAGTTGCCCGAGGCCCTTAACCGGTACGCGCACGCAGTTGTCGGCTGGAATGGTGAAAGCATCGTCGACGCGATCAACGGCGTTTCCAACGGATGGTATAACCCCGATGGGTCAAATTGGGGGTATAGGACAATTGCCCGTCACGACTGCAGATGAGACGGATGATCCCAAAGTTGCATTCTTATACGGTAGCGAGGGACTACGGATTCGCCCCGAATCCTTTCCATGGAATTTGTACTTTGGCGACCTGCAAGCCGGTCATACGAAAATCAGCTGCTGTAGGCGATTGGATAGTGGGTAAAGACTCCACAACTGAGGGCAGAATCGGCTGCATGGTTTATGCCATGTGTGTAAGCGAAACCATGTCGTTTGAACAGTATTGGAATGATCCTCGCTTCTTGGAGAAGCGTCCTTTCATGTACGGCAGCATAAAAAGCGCCTTTGGAGATAACATCTACTCCCGCGATCCCGTTACCTATGAATGGCGGCAAATTGACTCCCATCACAGCTACCAAGATGGATCTCCAAATCATAACAACGTATGCCGAGACACGAAGGCTGACCGCGTTCTAATTTCTGAAGACTTCATCTATTGGGGCGGCAACGGCCCGGAGGTTCCCAGTTTCCGGGGACCCAATCTAAGGTGTCGTCGGGGGCATAAGGCTAGCTTTCCTCCAGAGGTCGTAGAGGAGTTCATTTCCTGGATTCGTGGATTGGAGCAGAGCGGATATTGCGGGGTCCCGACAGAATGGGTCTGAACCTAGCCTGAGTAATTGCGCCGCAGTCCCGAAACATACCGCTGGCCCAGGACATCCCAGTTTTCTGCCAGCCAATCGCCGAGCCTGGTCGTTCCGGTGGGAGAGGCCCCTAAGTCAGCAGCCGGACCATCCGCCATCAACATCGTCGGCGCCACATCCTGCAACAGCAGGCCCACCGGCTTGGCCGGCCCAATGCCCGATGACGACGGCGCATTAAACAGCCGGACTGGGGTGCCCTCTGCTTTCCCATTGTCCGCCTGTACACCCCGCCAGACCGCCGCCTACCTGTCGCCGAGTCCGGCAGACGGATCTAGCGGTACCACCCCAACGCAAGGGCCCCGGAACGCCAGTGTTGCGCTGACAACAACGGATTCCGGCCATCGAATGACGATATAAGCAATCTGCCATCCCTCTTACATAGTATATTAAATATCATATATACGGATAACTCTCTCCCAGCACGACCATCAATAACGGCTGAACCCGCCGGAATTCCCACCAGCGGTGCCATGGGAGGAGTGTCGACGACGGAGGGACACCCATGGCGCCCCGGCAACCATTGAACGACGAGCAGCGACGCCTGCTGAAAATCACCGCAAGGATGCCCCTGGCCAGCGTGACCAACCTGGCCTCCGTGATGGAAACCACCGAGGACCAGGTCCGGAGGATACTGGGCCGGCTGCGCAGCGGCGGCTGGGTGGCCTCGGTGATGCGGGGAATGACCGAGCGCAGGCAGCACCGGTTCTTCCTGACCGGCCAGGCCGTGGACCTGCTCTACGAGACCGGCCACCAGCATCCCAGCTCCAGAGAGGAGGCCCGGGCCGAAGTCCAGGCCCAGTTCCGCCCCCAGCGTGAACTGCCCCAGGAATACCGGGAGCGTTTCGCCCTGGACCACGATCATCCCGTGCACCAGGAGAGCCAGGAAAGCGCTCCCTTTGTCGGCGGTGAACCGTCTGACCAGACCAGCGATGGGGCCGGCCACGAGCACCCGCCCTGGACTGCGACGTCGCGGGGCGTGGAGATGTCCCTGCGCCGTTTGGCCATGCTGGAGCCGGTCTACCGCCTGGCCCCGGACCTGCTCCGCAGCGGACGGGCCAGCCTGCCCGCGAGTGACACCGCCAGCACCAGGGAGGCCAGGATGACCGACTTCCGGCTGCTCCGGCATGGCGGCTTCTACCACGCGGTGGCCCGCTACGGCCCGGACCTCTGGACCCCGTTCACCTACGCCGGTATGCACGCCACCGAGAGAGTGCTGAGGCGCAAGGAGCTGCACAGGTTCTGGGGCGTGGACTGCTACTCCAGCGAGGAGGGCCGCTACCTCCGCATCGGCAACCGCACCTTCTACGAGGACCCGGACCAGGAGGTGGAACCCTCGGGACAGGTGGTGGTGGCCGTGGACGCCTGGGCCAGGGACTTGGCCCAGAACACCCTGCCCCGTTCCACGCCGACCATCTTCTGCACTCCGGACGGCCAGTGCACCCCGGCGTTGGAACTGCGGCCCTCCCGGGACCTGGTATCCGACCCATCGGGTCATCCCAGCGTCGGCAGGCCGGAGAGCGTGGAACTGTGGCTGAGACAGAACCCCGACGTGGCGGCCATCGACGGCCGGCTGGCACACCGGCTGTTCCTGGCCCTCTGCCAGTTCCCGGCCATGCGCGCATCCTGGCTCAGCGTAGTCGTCCGCGGTTCGCCCGGCGAGGTCTCCCGCCACCTGCGCCGTTTCGCGGACACCGGGCTGGTGGCGGTGTTCGATGGGCGACATTACCTGTCGGAACTGGGCATGAGGCGGGCGGCGAACATGAGCCGGATACTGCCTGCCGTGATCCGCCGTCGCCACGGGGCCTACCTGGGCCGTTGGTTCCGGGAGCAGGAGCAGCACCACAACGACGGCGTGAACCGTCTGGTCGTCCGCTATGCCAGGGAGGGCGTGGCCGTTGTCGCCGGCTGGCGGGGCGAGGTGAACGTCCCCGGCCTGACCCAGGTGCGGCCAGACCTGCTGGTGCAGGTCAGCCGGGGAGCCCTGGGACCGGGGACTCACTGCATCGAGTTCGAGCGTTACTCGGTGTCTCCCTCTGAAGTTGAGCGCAAGCTGGGACCCTACCGCCGCATGGCCCGGGCAATGCGTCCCCTGCCCCTGCTGATGGTGTGCGAGACGGCGCTGGCCCGGCAGAACTTCGAGGCCGTCGCCGGCGACCTGCCCATGCTGACCGCCACCGAGGAGGAGGCCCTGGCCGGGCCGGTGACTGGGGCGGTTACCGTGTGGAGCAGGGACGGAGTACGGGCGACGCTCCACTGCCAGGGTTGAATGGCGGGTTTTTCGACGCTCGGCAATTGGTCCGCCGGGAGGGAGATGGAAGGACCTCACGGGGACTCGGCGATCCGCTCCCGCAGGGCCTGGGTCTCCCGTTCAGGTTGGCTGTTGCTGCTCATTTGCTCCTCCTATAAGACCCGCCACGCCATCCTGCCTCAAAACCATCTCTGGCCTGTCATCCCTGCTTGAAGCCTATAGGATACGCAAACGATATACATATTGGTGAGAAAGAGACGCCATTGTGAGGGAAATGGTGATAAAATTCATCGGCTTGCCTGCGTGTGCGGCGCTACGGTCGCACCAGGATGCTGGGATTCTCAAGATGTTGAGGTCGAATTGTCATGGCCCTTGCCCTTCCCGGGTGCCGGGCTGATCATTTGCCGGTCCGGCCCTCGTCAACCACTTCTCGATTTCCTTTTGTCCTGCAGTTCGCTGCATTCCCGGCGCTGCTTGACCTAGCCGAAATAGCCTTGGCTTGCCCGCGTGTAGCGGGGGCCGTTTCTCTCAGCCCCCCCCCCTGAAAGGGGTATGTAACGGCTGAAATTGGCTCCAAATGAACCTTGGGAACGCGCCGGAGAATCCGGCATTCTGGTGTTAGTCACACACCCAGACACCGGAGGTCCCCCATGCGCCTTCCCAGAGAAACCTATCAGATTCAGCAAACTATTGAAACGCATTTACCTCACCTCTCTCAGCCACAATTGGCCGGCTTGGCGCTGTGGGTCTGCGGGGCCATCCTCGCCGGCAGCGCCTGCCAGAACGCCGTCGCCTCGGCCCTCTCTCCCTGGGGCGGATGGAACAAATTTCGACAGTATCTCCGGGAGTGGCTCTACGACGGCAGCGACCGGGCCCGCCCCTGCAAAACCCAACTGGATGTAACCCTCTGCTTTGCGCCCCTGCTCCGCTGGGTCCTGGCCTGGTGGCATTCGGAACATCTCGCCCTGGCCATCGACCCCACCCTCAAGGGCGACCGGACCACCGCCATCGTCATCAGCGTCCTCTACCGCAGTTGCGCCATCCCCGTGGCCTGGCGCATCCATCACGCCACCCAGAAAGGCTCCTGGGCCGACCCCACCGTGAAGCTGCTCCAGGAACTGGCCCCAGCGGTCCCCAGGAACAAGACCGTAATCGTGCTCTGCGACCGGGGCATCGCCAGTCCCAAGCTGTGGAAACAGATACGCGCCCAGGGCTGGCATCCCGGTATGCGCTACCGGAAGAACATCACTTTCTGCGCCGACGGTGGCAAACGTTTGCCCGCCCATCGTTTCGTCTCCCGTCCCGATACGGCGTGGATCGGCCGTGGCACCGCCTTCAGCACCACCAAGGCCAAACGCCGGTGCACCCTGCTGGTGGTCTGGTACTCCGAGCAGGAGGAACCCTGGATCATCCTCACCGACCTGGCGCCCGACAAGGTGGGACCCAGCTGGTACGCCCTGCGCTTCTGGATCGAGCTGGGCTTCAAGGCCCTCAAGAGCCTGGGCTGGAAGTGGGACAAGACCCAGCGCACCGACCCCGCTCGCGTCTCCCGCCACTGGCTGGTGCTCTCGGTGGCCACCCTGCTGGCCCTGGCCTATGGCACCAGAGTGGAGGACGCCCATGACCGCAAAATCGCCCCGGGCAACCTGAGAAAGCCGCCCATGGCTCTGGCTCCCAATCACCGGGACCCTCGGAGCCGTCCGCCCCGCATCGTCAGCGTATTCCGCCACGGCGTCAACTGGCTGAGACGGCTGATGCTCAAGGGAAGGCTCTGGACCCAGGTCTGGCTGCTGCCCGAACCCTGGCCCACACCCAAGCCCAACCTGGAAATTACCTGCCACGCGCCCCCCTGAAAACCCTTTACATACCCCTTTCAGCCCCCCCCCCCCCCCGACTTTCCGCCTCATTATAAGCTCGAAAACCGGGAGCCCGGTGCCCGTCACCCTGAAGAGGTGACGGCATGACTCCCCCAACTTCCACCCCCTTCCTGCCCCGTTGGATCCTGCTCTCCCTAGCGGTGTTGCTTCTCGTCTTTGCTGCCGTGTTCCTGACGGGTGCGCTGTCGGCCGACTGGAGCCCATTCAGTGCGCAGAGTGAGGACGCTTCCGAAGTCCCGGCCAACCCCACTGGGTTGAGCGTTGCCACCGAACAGGGCTCGCTGGACGTGTCGGCGGACTGGGACGACGTAGATAGGGCCGACGACTACCTCGTGCGCTGGCGGCCCAAGGACGGGCAGCTGAACGAGGGAGTGCAAGCCCAGTCATCCAGCGCCTCAATCACCCTGGCAGCCTACGGCGAATGGGTGGTGCGGGTCCAGGCCTGCAACGACGCCGGCTGCGGGAAACCCGTGGCGAAGCAATTCAGGGTGGAACCGGACCCGGAACCAACCCCCACGCCTGCGCCGGAGCCTACTCCCGAGCCCACACCGGAACCGACGCCCGAACCTACCACGGACCCGACTCCTGAACCGGCGCCCGAGTTCCAGGTCTCCATCACGGCCGCCTCCACTGAAATTGATGTAGAGGAAGAAGCCACTGTAAGCGGCGGAGGTAAATTGTCCCGTGCGGGCGGGTAATCTCTGACAAACGGCGGTTGTAAATTGGACCGTCCGCCGCCATTCATAAGCTTCAAGTCGAGCTTATGGGTGGTGCGATGGATGTACAGAGTGGACGTATATCTTCGGGTTCGCCGGGCGGTGATGGTGGAGGGCAAGAGCATTCGGGAGGTCTCCAGAGAGTTCGGGCTGCATCGGGACACGGTGCGCAAGATGCTGGCCCACTCCGTGCCTCCCGGGTATCGGCGACAGACTCCTCCTCGAAGGCCCAAGCTGGAGCCTTTCACCGGCGTCATCGACCGGATCCTGGAGGACGACCTAGAGCGCTCCAGGAAGCAACGCCACACGGCCAAGCGGATATTCGAGCGCCTCAGGGACGAACATGGCTACGACGGCGGATACACCACGGTCAAGGACTACGTCAGGGAGCATCGTCGTCAGACCAGGGAGATGTTCGTGCCGTTGTCCCATGCGCCGGGACACGCGCAGTGCGACTTTGGCGAGGCCATGGTGGTCATCGGCGGCGTGGAGCAGAAGGCCCACTGTTTCGTCATCGACCTGCCCCACAGCGACGGCTGCTTCGTCAAGGCCTACCCGGCTGAGACTACCGAGGCGTTCCTGGACGGGCACGTCTCGGCGTTTGCCTTTCTGGGCGGAGTGCCCCAGAGCATCCTCTACGACAATACCAGGCTGGCGGTGGCCAAGATCCTGGGCGACGGCCGGCGCCAGCGCACCCGCGCCTTCACCGAGCTGCAGTCTCACTACCTGTTCGAGGACCGGTTCGGCCGCCCCGGCAAGGGCAATGACAAAGGCAAGGTAGAGGGCCTGGTGGGGTACGTGCGGCGCAACTTTCTCGTGCCGGTGCCGTCCTTCGAGAGCTTCGATGCACTCAATGCTCACCTGGAACAACGATGCCTGGAGCGAATGGACGCCCAGCTCAGGGGACATACGGAGACCATCGGCGAGAGGATGGAGCGGGACCTGGACGCCCTGTTGCCCCTGCCGCCGGTGGCCTACGACGCCTGCGACAAGCAGGCAAGCCGGGTGAGTTCGCTGTCCTTGGTCAGGTACAGGACCAACGACTACTCGGTGCCGGTGGCCTACGGATACCGGGACGTGCTGGTTCGGGGCTACGTCGACGCAGTGGTGATCAGTTGCGGGACTGAGGTCATCGCCAGGCATGCGCGCTCCTACGAGCGTGACGACTTCGTCTACGACCCCATCCACTACCTGCCGCTCCTAGAGCGTAAGCCGGGCGCCCTGGACCAGGCCGCGCCGCTGCAGGGCTGGGAACTCCCCGATGAGTTCGGGACGCTGCGCCGGCTGTTGGAGTCCCGAATGGGACGGCGGGGCAAACGGGAGTACGTGCAGGTGCTGAGGCTGCTGGAGACCTTCAATCAGCAGGAGGTGCACGCAGCGGTGAAAGATGCCATCCACCTGGGGTCGCTGAGCTTTGACGCCGTCAAGCACCTGGTGCTGTGCCGGCTGGAGGGACGGCCGCCCAGGCTGGACCTGGAACTCTATCCCTACCTGCCCCGGGTCCGGGTCAGCACCACCTCCGCCGGGGACTACATGACCTTGCTGTCGGGGAGGGCGGCATGAACGACCGGTCGACGCTGCTATTGGAACACCACCTGAAGGAGCTGAAGCTGCCCAGCTTTCTCAGGGAATACAGTAAGATGGCAGCCCAGTGCGCGGCCGAGAATGTGGACCATTCCCAGTACCTGCTCAGGCTGGCCGAGCTGGAACTCATAGACCGCCACCAGCGCATGGTGGAGCGGCGGATCCGCGCCGCCCGCTTCCCTACCGTCAAAAGCCTGGACACCTTCGACTTCCTGCCAATCCCGTCGCTGAACAAGTCCCTGGTCATGGAACTGGCCCGATGTGAATACATCCAGCGCCGCGAGAACGTCATCGCCGTCGGCAACAGCGGCACCGGCAAGACCCACGTGGCCCTGGGGCTGGGGCTGGCCGCCTGCCAGCGCGGGATGTCCGTGGGTTTCACCACCGCCGCCGGTCTGGTGCATGAGATGATGGAGGCCAGGGACGAAAGGCGCCTGCTGAACTTGCAAAAACAACTGTCCCGGCTCAACCTGCTGATCATCGACGAACTGGGCTTCGTCCCCCTTTCCAGAACCGGGGCGGAACTGCTCTTCGAGGTCTTCAGCCAGCGCTACGAACGGGGCTCCATCCTGGTCACCACCAATCTCCCCTTCGACGAGTGGACCGAGGTCTTCGGCTCGGAACGGCTCACCGGAGCCCTGCTGGACCGCCTCACCCACCACGTCCACATCCTGGAGATGAACGGCGAGAGCTACCGACTCAAGCGCAGCCGGGAGAATGCCGCACCCTCGCCAACAGCGGAACCGGACGAGGCTTAACTTCCACCTGAACTGTCCTTTCTCGCTACCAAACAGTCCCCACTCCACGTGCCATACGGCCCTCGCTCATCACGCCGGTGGTACACGATCACGCCGCCCCAGTGGTACGTTTTGTGAACGCCCTTGACAAGCCACCCTGACGGCGGTCATCACCAATGCGCCATCAGGCCAGGCCCCCAGGTACCAGTGGCAACTGGACCTGGGCGGCGGCAGTTGGTATTCCTCCGGGACGGGGGCTACGTTCTCTTACCTCCAGAGCAACGCCGGATCCACCGCGTTCCGGGTTACGGTAACCTACGGTTCTGGAGCTTCGACCACGTCCGACCCGATCACCATCACCTGGGTCCCGCCAAACCGGGCTCCGGTGGTCAATGACCAGGCAGAGCAGTACGCAGGTTTCACCGGTGCGGACAGTGCGCCCCGGGGCATCCTGGTGAGCAAGCCCTACGACGGCGTATTCAGCGACCCGGACGGCGACGAGCTGACCTACACCCTCTCGGTCCCCGCCGACCGCAGCGGGCTGGTGGATACGGTGTACGTCCTGGAAAGCACCCAGCGGGTGTTCATACGGCTGGACTCCGTGGACGACTGGGACGCCGTCACACCGGCGTTGCCAAAGCCGCTGGTCACCATGGTCACTCTGACGGCCACCGATCCCGACGGCCTTTCCGCGTCCGTAACCGGCGAATTTGAGACCAACTGGGATGAGTCCGAAATCCTGGCAGTCTGCGACCGGACGCCCCAGGTGAGGGACGCCTTGGTGGAGCACTTAGGCAAGGACTGCGAGAACATCGGCGCCGAGGACTTGGCCCAGGTGGTCAAGCTGGACCTGTCGAACACGGGTCTGAGCTCGCTGAAGTCGAGAGATTTCTCCGGCATGATCAGCCTGAGGGACGTGAATGTGTCCAGCAACAATCTGACGTGGACGCAGGCATGTGCCGCCAAATATGGCGATAGCGTGCAGAACATCAACCTGACGTATAACTACCTCGGAGGAACCGGCGCGGGAATTCCATCGGGCTGCTTTACCAGCGCAAAATTTCCAAACCTGAAGTCCCTCCACCTGGCCGGCAACCGGATCAACTCGCTGCCGGGTAGACCGTTTTCTGGGTTGACCAACCTTTATTGGCTGGATCTGAGCGAGAACCAGATCGCCGACCTGCATGTGCAAGCGCCGTTTTTTGGGTTGACTGGACTCGTCTACCTGAATCTGGGACGCAACAGCCTCTCCAGTGTGGAGATTAATCAATTCAGCTGGTCGACCAAACTTGAGTGGTTAGCGCTCAACAACCAGTTCGCCCAGGACGCCGACAACAACTTCGAACCCACGGGCAATGCCCTGCTCACGAGCCTGGGTGTGCAGGCGTTCACCGGCCTGTCCAGCCTGAAGGAACTGGACCTGGCGAACAACGGCATCACGTCCACCGGCCTGCCCAACAACGTGTTTTCGCCCCTGTCCAGCCTGGAAAGTGTGGCGCTGTTCGGCAACCCCGGGGCGCCCTTCACCCTCACCAACCTTGGGCTCCCCGCCAGTGCCAGCGTAATCCAGGTTGTAACCCCTCCCTCCGGTTTCACAGTCGAGCCGGTCAGCGGCGGGGTCAAGCTGACCTGGGACGACCCCGGTGACACCACCATCAGCCACGAATACCGCGCCCTGACTTTAGACGGCGCCGACTGGACTGCTTGGACGGACATCAGCAGTCCCACCACGTCGGGCACCAAGTTGGAACACACCGTCAGCACCGGAGTGAACAGCGGCAAGAGCTACTTTTTCCAGCTCCGGTCGGAGAAGAGCGGCGCCCACAGCTGGCGCGCCAACGCCGATTGTACCGCGCTCTTCGGCACGTCAGGCAATGACACGCTGAACGGCGACGAATTTGATAACTGCATCATCGGTCTGGCCGGCAACGACACCCTGGAGGGCGGAAAGGGCGCAGACAAACTCGACGGCGGCGCGGGCGCGGACACCGTCAGCTACAGCGGTTCTCCCGAAGGGGTAATCGTGAACCTGTCCACCAACACTGCCACTTTTCCAGATGATGAAGATTCAATCGACAGCCACGCCAATGGAGATGAGATTAGCAACTTCGAGAACATCACCGGAACGGCCTCCAATGACACCCTCACCGGCGACGGCTCGGCCAACGTCCTCACCGGCGGGAAGGGCGACGACATGCTGGTGGGCCTTGCCGGTGCCGACACGCTGTGGGGGGAAGCCGGCAACGACACACTGTCCTACGCCTCTTCGGACGCCGCGGTGAGTGTCGATCTCCTCGCCCGCACTGCCAGTGGCGGCCACGCCGCAGGAGACACAATTGGAGGCTTCGAGAACCTGATTGGCTCGGAGCACGCCGACACCCTGACCGGCGGGGATCTGCCAAACGTGATCGAAGGCGGCGATGGAGGAGACACGCTCGACGGTGGCCTCGGCATAGATACGCTGTCATACGCCTCTTCGTCTCGTTTTGTGGAGGTCAGCCTCGTCGACTCCACGCTAATCACCGGCGGCGACGCCGAAGGCGACACCATATCCGGATTCGAGAACTTCCTTGGATCGGACTATGCCGACTGGTTCGAAGGCGACGCCAATGACAATCTGATCTATGGCAGCTCCGGACGCGACTCTTACTACGGCGGCGATGGCAACGACACGTTGACCTACGCCTCCTTTAACACCGGTGTGAACGTCAATGTGAAGGACAAGGGCGCCAAAGCGTCGAACATCGAGATCATCATCGGGACACGCTACGGCGACACCCTGGTCGGCGACAGCGTGGACAACACCATCAAGGGCGGCGAGGGCGGTGACAGCATTGGCGGTGGAGCCGGCGACGACGTCCTGAACGGCGGCGAGGGCATTGACTACATTAGCGGTGGAGACGGCGACGACACCTTGAACGGCGGCAACCGCAATGACCATTTGTGGGGTGGGGCCGGCGCCGACACCATAGACGGCGGCAACGGTGGCGACACGGCCTACTACACGGGCAGCTCTGCAGCCGTAACCGTGAACCTCACGACAAACGTCAATACCGGTGGGCACGCCCAGGGCGACAAGCTAATCAGCATTCAGCACATAGTCGGCTCACCCCACGACGACACGCTCACCGGCGACGAGGAGATCAATTACTTTGATGGCGGGGCGGGGGCCGACGCCTTCGACGGCAAAGGCGGCACTGATTGGGTAATTTACTACGTTGGGGGCGCTGGGCTCACCCTTGACATGGTCACGCCAGCCAACAGCACTGGCCACGCCAAAGGCGACACCTTCACCAGCATCGAGAGGATCGTAGGGTCGCTCCAACATGACACGATCACCGGCAATTCCGACGACAATGACTTGAGCGGCTTTGAGGGCGACGATACCGTCAAGGGCGGAGGCGGCGACGACATTATCTACGGCGGCAAGGGCAAGGACATTCTCCACGGCGATGCCGGAGACGATATGATCCACGGCGGGGTTGTCGGGCATGAAGATGGTGGCGCAGACCGTGACGACATTAGGGGAGGGGATGGCAACGACAAGTTAGCCGGAGTAGAAGGCTACGTCTATTTACGAGGAGGCGATGGAACCGATGAGTTCTACTTCTTCGGGTATACAGGAGGCCATGACCAATTTATATACGACTACGCCTCGGGGGAAAAGATTTGGATTTGCAGGGGGAGCGGAAAGGCCACTTCTTCCGCCGAAGCTTCCGACGGCGAAGTCTGGTGGACTGAAGAGGCCGCGGACGTCTTCGACTTCGTTGACAAAGACGATTGGTTGATCACTGTTTATATCAAAGAGGGATCAGCTGATGTAAAGCTGGGCACATTCGGTTTGTTCCAATGGAGCACGTCGCTGGGCACCGACATAGCATGGTCTGACCCCACCGCCGAGGTCGGCACCGGGTGCAATTTCATTGAGCCCTGGACACCGTGGAACCTGCGGAACAGGTTCCCGCCTCCGTGGGAGCAAGACAATTAAGATGCTCCCACAATAGCGTCAAATGCGCCGCCAAGACGGGCCATGCTTTCACAGGAGAACCAAAACGGCCAGATGCTCCGGGCGACCAATCGGACCAGCCTGACAAGGTTAGGTCGCGAGCGGATGGCTTGGCGAACGGATGGGACCATCAAATCGCCGGCCACTGAGGCGGACGCGGACCTGGCGCACGACGGGCTGGACTACGGCGGCTGCAACGACACGCTGAGCGGAGGCGCAACCGGTTGACCGGCCGACCCTGCCGCTCGAACGCCGGAATGGTCGGCTGGTCCGATGCGGGATGCTGCCAGCGCCAGCCTGATTGTGGGCGGGCAGGAGACGACGACATGACCACGAGCAGCCTTCCCGAACCGATGGTGGAAGCGGCACGGGATCTGCACGTCATCTGCGACGCGCTCAACGTGCTTACTCCAGTGGCGCAGGTCCTCGAGACCGACGACCAGACCAAGGCCACCCAGATCGGCTGGGCCTACTCCGCAGTGGCGGAGGCCATCGAGCTGGCCGCCGGCGTACAGCGCGACCCCAACCGCTACGGGCTGGACGCTGTTGTGGGGGCGCTGGTGGTGCTGATGCTCCGGCGGGTCGCCCGCGACCTCGAAGTCGAGACCGACCTGTGGAACAAAACCTGACCGCCGCTGTGCGCGATAGCCAGCGCCACACGAAACTCGAAACCCGCCCCAGCTAACAAGGGACCGGCACGATGCCGAGGCAGCGCACAAACCATAGTAGAACAGTCTACGTCCTACCGGACGACTTTCCCAAGCGGCTCAAGCAGTTCCAGGAAGAGTCAGGATTGTCCCGGGCAGAGATCGCCCGCCGCATCGAAACCAGTCCTTACACCGTATGGTGTTGGCTTGAATGCGGGGTGATTCCCCATTTCCGGCACCAGATGGCGCTGCTGAGCCTGGCACAAGACATGGGCCTGTCCCACCTGCTGACTGCCTGGATGTTGCCGGAGAACGAGCGCGGTGAGACGTCCGACCGGTCCGACCCGCCCCGGCGACGGGGCTGATACGCAAAACGGGAGGGCATACAGGGTCAGCCAGGGGAGACCGTAGTCGAATCTAAGACGGTCTCCCTTTTTTCGCGGCAGTCTGGCATCTTTCACTTACCTAGCAGTTGTGCCCATTTCGCACCCGCATATCTCTAGGCGTCGCCCGTCTCAGGCTTGTTCAGCATAGCGCCGTAGCCCCTCTCGTCCACGACGTGAGTCACCGACACCCGGCCCCGGCTGTCGTAGCCGGCCCGGTAGGCGTACTCCACCTCGGCGCCCCAGGGCACCCGTCCGCCGATGCGCACGGTGCCGCCACCGGGGTCGTTGCCACCGGCGCCAGGCCCACCGGCGCCGCGCACCACCACGCCGCTGCGCCCGTCCTTCTTCCAAGCCATCACCTTCACCTCGGCGGGCGCCACCAGTTCCGCCGCCGACGGCCGGAACAGCACCTCGTGCAGCTTTCTCAGCACCTTACCCGACGGGGTGCGGCTGCCGTTCATGATGTGCGAGAGATGGGAGGGACTGATGCCAGCCTGCCGGGCCGCCTCGTTCTGGCTCACTCCGTGGGCATCCATCCGGTCCCACAACGCCCGCTGGTCCACGGACGGAATCCCAGCGGACTCCGCCCTGACGGACCTACCCGCCTGCCCGGCGGCCAGGTCCGGATACCAGTTGTTCCGGCAGCAGGCTCTGGCAGAGGGGATAGCCCAGTCCGGCAAGTACAGTCTGGTGGTCTCCGCAGTGGCGTTCGATGAACGAAACGAAAACCTGGAGGCATCCCTCCGGAGGAGCGGAATCGACGGCCTGGAGGGATGGGGAAACATCTTCCGGGGAAAGGCCCGGTTTGCCGCATTCACCCACCAAGAATGGGTCCGGTGGGTAAGGGAACACCAAGCCGGGGGACGGTGGGACGACTGGCTGAATTACGTTCGAGATAGATACGCATTGGGATGAACAGAAGCGAGTGGTATCGCCACAGAATGCTCCCGGCGCTTTAAGGAGAGGAATGATATGCCGGGCAGACGTGATGAAATAACCAAGCAGTGGATCTTTGACTCAGTGCAGGAATTCTGGAATTCCGGAATTGTTACGGGGCGGCGCCCGGCGTCCGTCCAACACGGCAGTTTCGAAGGCCGGGTGCTGAAGGGGATAGTTGACGAGGGCAGACTGCGGGAATTGAGCGGAGAGGACGTGGAATCCGGACGATGGCCCGACACCCTCATCGTCTCGCTGGTGATGAATCACGATAGAAGCGAGAACTGGGACCGGCTGTCGAATCCCCCAACCAGAACGGGCCTGTTCTCCACGTTCATGGACGAGGTCGAGGAGGTTGCCGCAGACGCCGGTTGTAGTCAAGTCCTGGTTAAAAGGGTCGCCAACGGGTTCCTGCCGGAAAAGCTGGAGAGCCGCGGTTTCAGGATAGTGGACGACCCATCCGGGTTTTCCAACCCGAACTACGTGAAGTTTCTACGGTAGAGCGGTCACCGTTCACATTCCTGGAACGCCGGACATTACTCAACCCAGCCAGCTCCGACGCAGATCCCCCCCGAACCTGAAACTGCGACGCCAGCCAGTTGGTTCCCTTTGCTTATAGGTGATGAGGATGTCATGTCCACTAAAGGAGGTTAATAGTCGATGGCAGAAAACAATGAATTTCAACTCCCCCAATATGTGCCCGCGCCGCTGGCCCCACATGGAAAAAAATGGACACACGGCCACCACAAAATATTTCCAGAGGATGATGGCCTGAAAATTCAGTTTCACAAGCACTGGGGAGGTAATATCGAGCACCGCCACTACGACCACTCCAACATCATGTTCTTGGATGAAGTTCTTTTGCCCTCCGACACGAAGCCTTGGTTGGCGCATTCTGACGATTGCGCCGCCTGTATAAGTGCGGTGCACGAATGCACCGATTGGGAAGAGGAGCACACAAAACGAGGAATAGAAATTTAAGGGAATGCCCCAACCACCTACAAGCAAACGGAATCAGCCAGTTCCATTGTTCAGGAAGCCGCGGCTGATCCCGAGAAGTCGGACGCAAGCAGATGACCAGCGAATCAATTATCGACTTCAACGAAGTCATGAAGGCCCTGGCCCAGTCCAGACCCGTCTTCCACTCGGAGTCCGACTTCAAGCACGCCCTGTCCTGGCAAATCCAGCAGACCGATCCATCCCTGAGAATCAGGCACGAGGTCGGGAACCTGATAGAGGGACCAGACCGGCGCTATGTGGACATCTGGCTCCCGGACTCCAGGACCGCCATTGAGCTGAAGTACCTGACCAGAGCAGCGGTAATCGTCCACGAGAACGAGGAATTCCGCCTCAGAGATCAGTCCGCTCAGGACCTGGGGCGCTACGGCTTCTGCCTTGACATTTCCAGGCTGGAGGGAATTGTCGAAAGAGGTAATGCAAGAGAGGGGTATGCCATCCTCCTCACCAATGAGCACCTGTACTGGGACCTGCCCACCAAGACAGACGGCAACGACGCCGAGTTCGTGCTGCATCAGGACCGGGTGATCGCCGGGAAATTGATTTGGGGACCTCGCACCAGTACATCGACGCTGAAGGGCAGGGAAACCCCGATTGAGATCAGGGGCCGGTACCGGGCGCATTGGCGGGAATACTCCAATCCCCAAGGAACAGGAAACACGAGGTTCAGGTACCTGCTGTTGCATGTGAGGCCCTGAGTCTCCGAAAGTTACGGCGGAAGAAAGGGCCGGCTGGCCAGTGGAATGAAGGCGAATCCTCAGCACGGAAGGACACCTTCCAAGAAAAATTCCATCCCAGTCTCTCCCTCGCCCGGAATGGGCAATCAAGTGGGTGAAGGTAGCATCCACGCCAGGACTCAGGCATTGAAGGGAACGAAGAGCCGGAACACGGCGATGACCCTAACAAAACTGATACTGCGTGCAGACGGGGCCCCCAGCCCGCGCCCCAAACACCGGTGAAATCAACCCGGTCGAACGGAGAACAGAACAGTTCACCCTATGAGATGGGCGAATCCGAATGTAAACACGCCTGTAGTGCGACTCGACCAAGGAACACAGAGAGACCCCAGCGTCAGGGTGACGGTCAACCGAAGTTCGCCCGGCCCAGCCACTCGGTCAGGATTCCGGCGGCAGTACCCCGGCGCATCCTGATCACGTCAACTTGGATGACCAGCCGGCCCCGATCGTAGATGCACCAGGTGGTGCCGTCGGTCAGGGCCACCACATCCGAGAGAATGAACTCGGAATTGGACCATACACTGGACACCGGCTCCCTCACGGAAGTGGCCAGTACCACCAAGTCTGAGACACCGAGGTCATCGGCCACTGGGTCGGCGGAGAGTGAGTACCCAGTAAGCCGCGAGGTGGAGGAGAAGGAGAGGCTCTCCTCAAGGTCTGACGGATCCCAGCCGAGGGCACTGAGTATTGGATCCACCAAGGCGTGGAGAGTATGTTCAGGGAGCCAGTGTTCCGGGTCCACGCCCCCCATCTCATCCAAGAACGCACGGAGCCTGTGAATGGCGACGTCAACTGCCCTGACGCTCACGGAGGACCTCCCTGCAAAGACATTTGGCATGGAACAGCAATTGGAGACGGCGAGCGAGCCGTCCAAGGGAGTTAGACGTAACCGGAGCAGTCCTCCAGGTTGACCAGGCAGGAGGCCTGATGCTGATAAACGGCAGAGGGCGACTCCAACACTCCTGTCTCCAAGGACCATGCCAAGTGACTCTGGACGACGGGCCGATTATGACGGTCCCTATCTGCGCACCCGGTACTCGCCCCGCTCCCAAGCATCAAACTCAGTGGAGTCCCCTAGGCGGCGCGCCCTTTTGGCATAGTCCAGGCCCTTGACCCCCTGCCCCGACCTGAAAGCACAGTGGGCAGCGTACGGGTGCGCCAGAGCATAGTCGGGCCTGAGCCGAACTACTTCTTCCAAGTGTTCCAGACCCTCCACGTAGCGCTCCAACTCCGTTAGAGCATACCCGGTTACGAACTGCCAGTGCGGAGTGATCTCCGACAATTCCGCCGCAACCTGCTCGAGCTCGTCGAGTGCCTCCTGGTGCAGTCCGAAGTTGGTCAGGATGATGCCCAGTTCCACGCCGGGAGCATCCCAGGCAGGACAGAGACCGAAGGCTATCCGGCACTCGATGAGTCCTTCATCTACAAACTTTCGGACGCCGGTGCGCTGACCCACTTTCCCGAGCAAAGAACCGAGTTGGAAATGGGTATCCGGGCTGGACGGAAATCGCTCTACAAGCCGGCGACGCACCGCTATCCCTTCCTTCCAGATGTCAAGGGGGTCAACTTCAGGAATAGGAAGAGGACTCCGTGGAATGGCCGCATCCAATTGTGGCACCAAGGCTAGAGTGATTGCCTCCCGGATTGAAACGGCATGTGCCCGGTCCGACTCCGCCACAACGTCCAGGTAGTCCTGGGCGAGGCCTGCTGCGGATGACTTGGAACCTCCGTCCTTTTTCATGGCCAACCCGAAGGCAACTTCCCAAGGAACGGCTGCGGCCAGGATTACATCCCTCCACATGCCGTCCGGGTAACCACCGGCAAAGTACCGAAGAATCGCAGGAGACATAGGAAATTCGGTGCCCATCATCATAAGGGCCGGCCCTATCACGGGCCGCTCCTCCGCCGAGAGCAACCGGGGGCCAACATGCCTAAACAGGTCACGGGCCAGGCCGGCAACGGCCTCTACAACAACACTGACATGCTCATGCCCCACCGTCATCGCAACGCCGTGACAGAGCTTGGCCAAGGCGAACTGACGCCTCAGTTCGGCAGCCAAGCGCTCTGCAACTTCGGCATCCCCGCGGGCGAACTCCACGGCCAGGGAATCCACATGCTCCCGGCCAGGCCAGTTTCGGCCGTCCAGCCAGTTGTCCACGGTGGTCTCGGAGACTCCCAACCTACCCGCAAACTGACCCCTGGTAAGTCCCGTCTCGTGTAGCCGGGACCTGAGGATCTTCCCGATGCCGTTCTCTTCCGCCCACAAGGGGACGCCGGTAAGGTCAGTGTCTATGCCAGTGATCCATCTAAGGGCAAAAAACCGGAGACCCAAGTCGACCGCAGCCAGATTGACGAACAGGTGCCCCACATCTTCCACGTTCACGTCCCAAGCTCCCTCGCTCTGGATCCGGGACATGAAGGCATCCCACCGCTGGGCCGCGAATTCGATGGAGTCCCCGTACACCCGGGCAGACGGAACCGCTAGAGGAAGGTGAGGCTCAAGGTCCGGTACGAATCCCATGTCAATCAGCGTCTGGCCCAAGGCAAGGAAGAACTCCCGGCGGTTATGACCATTCGGATTGGAGTTTCCCAGAAATCTACGGGAGGTGCGGCGGGTCAGGACATGGCCCTCGCCAAGGTCGAGAGCCTCGATAACGGCGCGAAGAATCTGGCGGCTATACAGGCCGGGAAACGGCCCCTGCTCAGCAACGGAGATTCGTTTCTTACTCTTCTTCGACATAGACACACCAAGGGCGGCGCCCGGAGGGAGCCGGGGAATCCGGACGCCGGATGTGAGATGGGTTACCTGCGGGTGTGAGTATCCTTATCGGAGCGCTCGGGACGGTCATCGTCCTCGTCTACCCGGTCCTCCCAATCGTCGGGTCGGCCGTCGAAGCCCCGGGCCTCCCAGTAAGCATCGTTATTGGGATTCATCTGATTGGCGTGGTTATCCAGCTCATCTTTCCTGCTCAAAGCATACCTCCTGCGGAATCGTGTAGGAACGGGTCAAGGCTCCCAATGGTTACGATACCGGGCTGGGTGCGCCTTGGAGCACAAGCAAATTGGACAGAAACCGGAAACGGACTGGGGAAGAGCTTGGGAAGCGCCGGGTCCATATCCCGGTGCCACTGGAAGACCGGTACCGGCGATGTATTCGACCTTGTAGGTGACTGAAGTCTAGACTGAAGCAACAAACCTGACGCCACCAACGATTACACCGCCGACGAACTCAGCGGGCATGACATCAGCGTAGGCCACGGCGGTCTCAATTGCCCCGAACTGGCCCACACGACCACTCCGCAACATGGACGGTCCAGAAGAAGCTACCCCGCCCGCATCCTCCAACGCTCCATGGCCCCGGTAGTGGAAGCACCCGCGTGCGCGACACCCATCCTTCCTTACCCAACACTGACAACAGATGCGGGAGAAAGGCAGAGACACTGGCATATAATCGACAGGAGACTCAACCAGAGAGGGAGCATGGCCAACAACGTCTACCACTTCAATTTCCTGAACGAGCTGCTCCCCGAGTCCGACGAGGAGAAGGCCGCCTTCGCCAGGGAGAATACCGCCAAACTGACCGGGGGCGCCGAAGACGGAGTCATCTTCTACATGCAGCCCCACAACCACGAACCGACTTGCCGGCTCACCATCAGCGTCCCGGAACGGCTAATCGGCGTGCAGGGGGCGCTCAGGGCGGCGGGAGCAGTCCCCGCGTTCCAGGAACCGGAGGGACCGTACTGGGAAGACAACACCCTGATTCTGCCAGGGTCTTTCTAGGTACTCAGATTCGGGAGGCGGCTCGACCCTAGGTCGGTCGAGAACAACCCCGCCAGGATGAGCATCATCGCGGAGGAAGCAGCCAGGGCTCTCCCGGACCTACCCGAGGAGGCCAAGGACATCCTGAACTGGACGGCCATGTACGCCGACGAGGAGAACGGCACCTTCACTGTAGCGTGGGAGGCACTGTAGGACGTCGGGATCACGCCGGCCGCAATTTGTCCCCGCCAGCCGGGATCAAATACAATCAAGGTCTATCAAAAGGGCGAGCCTAGCTGAAACGCTGGCCCTTCCAATAGAAAACCGGAGCAGAATTTCCACAATAGGGAAGACTCAGGAACAACTGACATATCTGGCTTGGCGCCCGCGCAGTCGGCACCATTGACTGAGCGGAGGCGCCGTCTTGGGTGTCGCTGTGACACCAAAGACGGAGAGGCCCGAAAATGTTCGGAAGGATAATCACCGAACTGTGAAACACTGTCAAAAAGGCACCGGGCAAATTGCTGGCGGCAATCCGGTGGACGGCAAAGCCCCCCATCACCATCGTGCTGTGGGCGGCAAAGCCATTCATGCTAGTCGGGTTGAACGTACTCGACCAGCCACTCTACTGGTACACCAAGGGAGAGGGACTGAGGGAAACCACCGGCGGATTCCTGATCTCCAAGAAGGACGCTCGCTTCTTCCACTCCAGCGCCCGCTGGCTGATTACCCTGGCCATTGCAGCTACCGCCGCAGCGTCGGTTCTCGACCCCGAGACCACAGGGGTTACAGGAACATTGGAGAGGCTGGTAGACCACGGAGCAGAGATACTGGCACTGGTGATCCTCGGGACAATCCTGCTCGTAAGGCCCTACCGTCTCCTCCAGGAGGTGATCGTGAAAGAAATGGTCAAACTCTACGAACGCGTGGAGCGCAAATACAGGCCCGATAGCTACAGGCAGAGAGCTGCCATAATCGAGGAGAAAAACCAGGAACTTCAGGAACGGACTGCCGAACTCGAGCGCCGAGAGGAAAACCTGGCGCGCCGTGAGGAGGAGGACCGAGAACTACGGGAACTCCGGAAACGGGTAGCCGAACTCGAGTGTCAAATCAGGAGAAACGGCTCCCGAAGGCGCCGCTGGAGGAGGAACAGCCCGCCGCCCAGGGAGTAGTCCCAAACGGGACCCGAAGGCCTCCTCCAAAAGTAACCCATTCCTCCTGGAATGAATGCACCGGTTTGCTGGGTAGAACTTAAATGTTCTGCCCGGTTTTCGTTATGAGACACGGGAGGGGACAGGGCCGCAACCCCAAGATGCCGGTTACATCCACTGCATCTGAGCCACCGGGAACGCCGTCACTTCAACGGTATGCCACTCTCGAAGAGATGGGATCCCCAGCATGACGGTCCGGCAGAACAGGGGGGACCAGCGACCCGCTAGAATGGAAGGCGGATCTTCCGCACAGAAGGACGCCTCTTCATGCCGCAACCCCGTTACCTCTTAGCCTTGGTACTCCCGGTACTTATAGCAACCCTGCTGGCCTGCACCGGGGAGGCACCGGCACCGGACCCGACGGAGACGCCAACCCCGACCAGCACTGCCGCGACCCCGGTGCCAGCGAACACCCCGAACCCGACGCCAACGACCTCACTTCCGCCGACCCCGGCACCCCAGGGACTGCACTCTTCCCAGCCACCAACGGACCAAGAGGAAATGCTATCCAGCCTGTCAGAGGACGAACTCGCCTGCATTGGCGAGGAGCCAGAAAGGATGCTCGCAGCCTTCACCGGGGGCCGCCCAGCCTCCATGGAGGAACAAGCCAAGCTCGTCGGGTGCCTCGACGACGACTCAGTGGACCAACTATTCATGGCCACCATCGTGCCAGTGCAACTCGGTGAGGAAACATCCGCCTGCGTCCAAGCAGGGCTGGACGTCATTGGCCCCAGGGCGGTGATGATAGCTGGGCTGGAGGGCGACGGCCAGGCTGCCATGGCCGGGAGTATGGCAGCTTTCTCCATCGCAGTTGCCTGCCTGGACGATAAGGAGTGGGTAGCCGCAGCCCCCAAGTTGGGGATGGAACCGAAGGACCGGGAGGGGATGGTGTGCGTCATGGCAGCCCTCGGCGGGCCAACGGAGATGGCCACGGCTCTGACTGAGGCAATGGCAGCGGAGGAAGTGCCCACGGATTCGGCCCTGTTCGCCGCAGGCCTGGAATGCGGGATGGAAGCACCACCTGAACCAGAAGCCCCGGAGCAGGAGGAACCCACTCCAACGCCGATACCCACGGCGACCAAGGAGGCACCAACGCAGTCTCACACGACGCCGACAGCGCCGTACACACCTGCTGCGACGCCAGCAACGGTACCGTCGACACCGGCCGCGACACCCGCGACCACCCTGGTGATCACCGTCGCCGAGATACCGGCGGGGATCCCCGAGTACGACCGCTCCGACTGGAAGCACTGGACCGACGAGGACGGGGACTGCCAGGACGCCCGGCAGGAGGTGCTGATCGCAGAGAGTCTCGTGCGAGTCACCTATGAGGACGACCGGGAGTGCCGGGTGGAGGCAGGGAAATGGTGGGTACCGTACCTGGGACACCACCTTGGCAACCCGTCCGCAATCGACGTCGACCACCACGTCCCACTCCGAAATGCCCATGTGTCAGGAGCCTGGGCATGGTCGCCGGAAAGGAAAGAGGAATACGCCAATTACCTGGAGGACCCTGAACACTTAATCGCGATCAGCGCCCGGCACAACCGGAGCAAGGGCGCCCGAGGGCCGGAGGAGTGGGCGCCGCCGGACAATGACCTGTGGTGCCAGTACGCCCTGGACTGGGCGGAGGTCAAGCAGCGGTGGGAACTGAGCATGACACCGGTGGAGTCGGAAATAGTCATGGACATGCTGGGGACCTGCGAGGAGCCGCCGAAGATGGAGGTGAAGACCAAGGACGCAATGGAAGTTAGGGTCGGGGAGCACAAGCCGACAGCAGAACCGGAGCGATCCGATTACGCCTCCTGCGAGGAGGCGGCAGCAGCCGGGGAACAACGGGTCCAGGGAAGCAGGGGCGGAGGGCAGGGGTTTCCGAAGGCGATGGTGCCGAGCGCGCGGGACGGGGACGGCGATGGAGTGGTGTGTGAGACTTAACGCCCAACGCCGAGAGGGAAACAGCATGCTCTCGAAATTTCTTACTGCTCTATTCCCCTATTTGGAGGAGGAACCATATCGCTCAGAATGCTGGTTAGCGCGTGCCGCTAGATCTGAGAAAGAGGAACTGGACATCCTTTCGGAAGCTCTCATTTTGGTAGAACGGCACGGCGAACTGGACAAACTTGCCACCAAAGTAAAGCGAGAACACCCCTCGGACGGAGACCACCAAGTACAGTACGACGAACGAGTCCTTGACTGTCTCAGCGAAGCTTGTGCATTCGCCTGGTCAACTATGCGAGGAATAAGAGAACCATCCTTTTGTGATGAGCAAGGAACTCCAGACATACAGTTTGACCATGGCAACTGGATTGAGGTCAAAGCAATCCGTAGATCTGAGGAAGACAAGAAACGAATGGAGCGGATGCTCTGGGGCGAGATGGACCAGGGCGCAGTAAGGATGCCGGCTCCAGGCCTTTACAGGAAATTCGGTAGTGCCTTGGATGACGCAATCAGGAAATTCCGCAGACAGAATCCCGACAACTCCTCTCAGCTGGGCATAGTCTTCTTCAATCTCACGACAGTTGATGTTCCCAACATGGCAAATATAGAGGCCACCAAAGAAAGCCTTGCAAGGTGGGCTGAAAAGCAAGAAGATCTGCTGCGGAAGGATGAAAGTACCAAAGATACGAGACTGGTGATGTGCCACAGCTACAACTGGAGAGTCCCGTTCATAGACCCATTGGACCCAGAATCGGTACGGTGACGGTGTTATGTGAATGGTGATTCTCAACGAGGTGCCAATACATGGCAACCGACTCCCAGTCAAGGACAGGGACCAAAGGCAATGACACGACCACAGCGTTGGCACCCCAGCTCTGGGCCACAGCGAACGCCCTCAGGGGCAACATCGACGCCTCCGAGTACAAGCACGTCGTACTCCGGCTGATGTTCCTGAAATACATCTCCGACGCCTTAGAGGAATTCCACGAAGAGCTTGAGTCCAAGGTCGACGATGGCCACGACCCGAAGCAACCCGACGAGTACAAGGAAAGGAACGTATTCTGGGTCCCCAGGAAGCCAGGTGGGACGTCATACGATCCCGGGCCCGACAGGAGGACAACGGTGCAACCATCGACCGGGCCATGGACGCCATCGAACGGGACAACGATTCCCTGAAGGGAGTCCTGCCAAAGAACTTCGGCAGTGACAACCTAGACAAGCAGGTGCTGGGACAGGTCGTGGACTTGGTCAGCAACATCAAGGTCGACGGCGCCGAGGCGAAGGCCACCGACGTCCTGGGACAGGTCTACGAGTATTTCCTCGAACAGTGTAAGCGGCGTTCCTTTTGTCCAGGGAGGCCAATGGTCACCTGCGGGTTGCCGATAACGTAGTAGTAGTAAATACATATATAACTACTACTACGATAGTGGTGACTCCCCGGTGACGTACCGCAGCAGTCCCGCACTGCCGCGGCCGGAAGTTCCGATGTAGACCTGCGAACGTTCGAGCTCCTGGGCACCTGTCCATCCTCCCCGGCCCGCATTGGGAAAGAGAACGGTAGAACCCGACGACATGCGAGTCCGAATGGGAAGAACCGAGGCTCGTTCTTCCAGAGGGCGCACCCGCTCACCTGGTTTCCGGATCGATGGAGGAGGGGTCGCTGGTGAGATGGGACAATTCGCTGATGATGTCTTCGATAACCGACTGGTCCTCGTCGGCAGCGATGACGGTGCAGCCGGATTCCACCGCGGCGACGACAGCGCCCCGGTTGTCCGAGAGTGTGGGTATGCAGACCACCTGGTCAGGGGAGGCGAACCGCGACAGGACCAGCGGCAGGCCGTCCCTGATTTCCATCGGACCGTCCCCTGGGACGTCAGCCGATGCAGGGACCTCAATGACGTCGTCCCCGGGGGGTAATGCTGCTGCGTGTTTCCCGAACACCAGCAACGCCAGGCGGCGAATGTCGGTGTAGTGAGGGTCTCCCAATTCGGCGATGGGGGTAGGGAATATGAGGGAGGATTCGAAGATGAACTCCAGCCCGCCGCGGCTGATCCGGTCCAAACTCTCGGGCAGGGCCCCAGCGGCTATGACCGCCACGACCAGGACGCCATAGTCTTTCAGCACGTGATCGGCCAGCTTGGCAATTTCCGAATAAAAACCGACGCGTACGTGGTCAGGAAGGTGGACCAGGAGGAGGTCAACGGTGCCCGGTTTGACTGACCTTTGCAGGTCGCCAACAGGGCAGCAGTAGAACTGCGAACCCTTCCCGAACCTTGTCGGGGTATGGAGCTTTGAAAGAGGCTGTTGATCGGGCTGCGTGCTCTCCTCATTCGCCAGCTTGTTGACGGCCCTTGCAATGGTCCGGCTGCTGCCGTCCTTCACCTGGGACAGGGCCTGGCGCTGCAGCTCCTGAGAGGCGCTCACGACTTTCTCACTGAGCGCATCGTTTATGGAGACGGTGCCGACCTTGACGGCATCCCTGATTTCCGGAGCCACGCCGGCGTTGGGATCGACCAATTGGTAGGCCAGGTTTATCAGGGTCCGGCCGACACCCTGAGCCTTTGCTCCCTGTCCCTGGGTGGGGTGGGAGAAATTGTCTGAATTCAGACAATTTCTCCCGTGAGCCGGGGGCCGGCCAGTACCCCGCTTGGGAAACAGAGCAGCGAAGGCCACTGCTTTCTGGCTGGGGGTGAGGTCCCGACGCTCGCCGTTCTTGGACCAAACGTAGCGCCTGGGATCGATATCTGTGCGGAGGAGCCGATGGGTTGGCTCGAGGCCCGCCATTTTGCAGGCGCGCAGTCTGCGTTTCCCGTCCACGATCTCTGGTGGACCGCCTGGTTCTTCGGGCCACGCCAGCGTGATTTCTTCGAGCAACCCGGTGTCCTCAATGCCCCTGGCCAGGGCGGCTATGTCCTCATGAGATGTGTCTGGAAAGACGAGAGCGAGGTCGCTCAGGTCAAAATCGCCGGTGATGCCCGTGGTCTCGAATACTGAGGAGGTCTTCCTGAGCGAGGGCTGCTCTGTGGTGCCCGCACCGTCCGGCGCAACTGAACCCTGCGGGTCGGGGAAGGCGATTTCAGTGCCCTCCGGCTGCCGTGGCTCACCGGAGTTGGAGACGGTTTCGATGGTGTTGGGCTCGGGGACGCGCCCTGCGTCCTCCTCGGTGCGATCCCCGTCATTGTGAGGGGTTAGCTGGTCGAACTGGTCCAAGGGAAACAGCATGCTCTGCTTGTCCATTCCTTTCGGCCTCCACCATGGTGTGGGGTGCTGGTCCCGGGACCACGCCTGGCCGTTACGATGGGGACCAGCGCCGGGTCCCTGCACATAGGAGAACACGTAGAAAATCGACAGGCTTTTAAGGTAACGGGACTTTTGGGCGGACCTTGTAGCAGATATTCCAGGTGGGGGAGGACTGGCGTGGCAAGCATCAGCGGGGCGCTGGTGGTGGACTGCGGTTGGTGAGGAAGGGGATGCTCGGAGAGACATGACTCACGGCGGGACGGAAACACGAGAGGAACTCGGTCCTGAGCCGGTGAGGGCTAGTGGCTGTGGTTGACTGCAGGAAGCCGCTCGAGTGACAATAGAAGGGTAGCTGGGCCGGCCCCGTTGGCGCGGGACCGGACACCAACCCAGCCGCGAAGGTGAGTGATCCACCAACTGGCTGGCCGTGCGGCACTGGGCCGAGCGGCAGGTCAATTATTGTGGTGTCACCCCACCTTCGGCAAATTTTTGTCCGGAGGTTTTTTCATGGCCACACCCCAGTCATCCCCTGAGTCGGACTTCGTCCGCATCACCCTGACCCTGGACATTCCGGTGGGGGAGATCCTCGATCCGGACCACGGTTTCGCCCCTGACGCGGTCATCCCTCCGGAGGTTCAGGCCCGCATTGACCGGGAGAAACTGGCGACGCTGCCGGACACCGACGAGGAACTGCTCCGCCGAATCGAGCAGATATTCGCCATCGGGGACGCGGTGCACCTCGCCAATCTGCGTGCGTTCTGCCGCGGGACGTTGGCCTGGCGGGTGGAACGGCCTCTTTGACTAGCTCGTCGCGCCGTCTCTGACGTTGAGGCAAGCGGCATACCACTCCGGGCCGGCATGGGGCCGGCCCGGAGTGATGCTCCCTGTATGTAGGGGCGGCTGGACCATGGACGGGAACGACGACGACCAGATCCTGAACAAAGGTCTGATGGTCAGGAGCATTTGGTCGGAGGACAAGATGTCGCTGAGTCATTGGCTAAATTTCATTGGTGAGTGTCCCAGAGCCACCGGCATGGACGACCAAGTTGCTGCGGATGAGTCGGCGGTCACCTGTCTCCCGTGCCTGAGGAGAATGGCCGCGGGATCGCATCTACCGGACGGCGCTGACTGTCTGGACAAGTATGAGAATGGCTACCTGCTGGGATACTGCGACGGAATCGAGGCTGCGTACGCTCGGATCCTGATGCACTTGGACGACGATGCCCACGTCGTTGAGTGCGGCTGCGACCAGTGTCGGCTGGTGCACAGGGTACTGGTGAGCGCCTTGAGACGGATGCAGCAGGAACTGGGTCCCGATGAGTGGATCAGCGTACACAGGAACTGAATGGCCGGTTCCGTTGTGGGGATCAGTAAATTCACACCCCCACGTTGCCGTAGCATCGTCCCTGGAGGTCAATCCCGCTCCGCCCCGCCATGAAAAACGAGGTCGGAATCAGCTGGCGAGGGACAGACTGGTGGAACATGCCCGAGCCGCTGCCCGCAAACATAGGAGCGGGAGAGAATCTCGGCACGTGGTCGCAGGCATTGTGAAGGAGCGGAACGGGGGCACGATGAGGAGCGGGGAGATGGTGATACCTTGCCGGGCCGGGGAACTCCTATTCCTTGGATCGGCGGACAACCCCTGGGAGGAGGACACCATTGCGCTTTTCCAAGTCGTTGACCCGGGACCAGGCTCCCGCTGGCCATGAGAGGTCAATGTTCCGTGCCGCAGCGGGGTGGATACTGTGCCGATGAACAAGGTAAAGGGGGTTCCTTCCAATGAGGATCTACGTCTCGTCATCCATGCGCAACGATCATCATCCCGAGGTGGTTGCCAGGCTCCGGGGCCTGGGCCACCGGGTCCACGACTTCCGAGAACACCGGTTCTCCTGGGGGGAGGTCTCTCCCGACTGGCAGAGTTGGACCGCCGAAGACTACCGGGCGGCCATAGACCTGCACGACGCCCCCGGCGAGGCGTTCGGTGAGAATTTGGGAGGCTTGGCGGATGCCCATGCGGTGGTGATGGTCATGCCCTGCGGCCCCGGGGCTCACCTGGAACTGGGCTGGGCCATGGGACGGGGCAAGCTCGCCGCGGTCTACGTCCCGGACGAGGAGAGGGCCGGCCAGGTCCAGGACCTGATGCACATCATGGGCGACATCGTGATCGGCTGGGAGGAGCTTTTGATGTGGACGGAGATGCACGCAGGCTGCCCCCTGTGCGACGAACACTTTGACAGCGAGGGCGAGGTTGAAGATCACATCGCAAAGAGGCATGCCGGAGTGGCGAGCGGTCTGGAGTCGTAATTTATCGCTCCGGATGGGAGCTGATAGCACGACGCCGATGCGAGATACGGAGGCGTGAAGCGGACCACCCTTGCAATACGGAGCCCGCGTGGGGGTGGACTGGGTCGCGGGTGATGTGGCCGCGCGGCAGAAACAGGGCGGGTCCTGACCGAGCACCCGGGCCTGCCTACACGGGAGTGCATGGTAAGGAACGGCGCTGGCAACTGCCACATGCCAGAACCTGGCTTGCGCAACGGACGCGGTGCCCGATGCCGGCAGGGAGGGCACGCCTGTGAAGGCGGTGGAGGGGAGCGCCCTGGCCCAGGAGTCTGGCATTCGTGGACGGATGCCTGGAGCTGAACCGGGCCGGCGGCTGAGCGGAGGGTTCCGGGTACCGTTCTGTGATGTGAGGCCACCAACAACGATTCTGCCTAGTAGAGGGGATGATGTCTCAAACCGTCGAGCTCATGTTGGCCCGGTGGTTCCTGCTGTACCCCGAGGAAATGCAGGAATACCGGGAGGGGATGGGACACGAAGAAGATGAGGGATCCCGGGCCGGCGAGATTGCCAGTGTGAAAAGCGGCGTCATAGCGCCCATTCTGGAATCCGGGGACATGGCCCGTGTCTTTGTGGAGATGAGGAGAAATTACAGGGACTGGACTCGCTCCCTGCCCGGAGCAGAGGACGACCCTGAGTTGGTGATGTCCCTTGAGGACCGCAAGGACGATGTCCTGGTTGGTGTCTTGGGCGCTCGCCGGGAGTACCTGGGAGAGAGAACCCTCCGGGCCATGCTGGAGGGCATCCGGCTCAGAAAGATAGTCCGGGAGTCGGTTATCCCACACCGTGATACATGGCCCGAGAAATCGTGGCGCAGGATCGGAGACCTGCTGGCCGACAACGAGCTCTGCAACCTGGCCATCATCCACCACCTAGCCACCGGGGAGGGAGACCGGGGAAGGATCGAGACCCTGGCCGCCTGGGGATGGAAGTATTCGCTGGACGCATATTTCGACGCCGGCGACAACGGACAGGACTCGGTACGCTTGGAGGACATTTCGGAATGACGGTGGTCCAGGAGGGGCCGCCCTTAGCCTTCCCGGTGTTGCGGCACCATGGCATCCGGTATCGCTGCCGCGGTGGTCGAGCACGCCCATGGCGGCATCGCCCTCGGAGCCGACGTCCTGGACATACACGTGAACGACCGCATCGCCGCCGCATGATCGAAACGAACGGTCCGCGGGGTTGGCCCGGTTAGCCGGTGAGGTGTCGGCCCGTCAGAAACGAGGTGGGTCCAGGCTGGGCGCACCCACCTGGGATGGCCGTACCTCCATCCTCCGTCGTGAATGCCCATAAAGGAATGCCGTGCCGGGGGTGTTCAAATCCCAGGCACTCCCGGTTGCGGGGACACCGCGAACGGTGGCGCGCCGGCACAAGACGTTCCACGCAGGCAGGGGATGCACCGCCCTGAGGTCCTGCCCAACGTAATTGGGGCGCGGAATTCATCCGCGCCTCTTTTCCTTGGATGGCCTGGGCAACCGCTTGCCGCCCGATGTCGACAAACCGTGTCCTCCGAATCCGTGGAAATATCAGGTCATGCACGGGTTCTCGACCGCAGGCCACCTGAAATCACCGGGAGTGAACCGAGGTGGTGATGCCGAGACCGGAGGATCCGGAAGGGGGCGTGGATTTGTTCAATGATGACCTGCAGCACGATGGACCTGATCTGTCCCGATGGGATAGCGACAGCGGAGGAGGAGTTGCGCCTGGCGGACGCTGGCAGGGGCCCGTGCCTCGCCGGCCTGCTGTGGGGCCGCGGCATACCAGCCTGCGGGGCGTGGCGGAGCATACCAGGGACGAAGACGGGAGCCAGCAGCGAGTGGAGGGGTGCCCGCATCAAACGGCTCTGGATCGTGCGATGACGGAGTACTCCGAGCGCTGTGCGCGGCTGCCGGGGTCGGAGAAACCCCTGATCTCCAGTTCGAGCAGCACGACCCTGTGGGAAACGGTGTCGGCGGCGTGGAGGGCGATGGCCGAGGTGCTGGGTGAGGGGTCGGCCCCGGAGATATTCCAGCGGGACGGAGTCCCGGTGTACCTGCGTGGAGGGGATGGGGTCGACGGTACCCGCGTCATGATACAGCGCCATACGGTCGATAGTCTGCGGCTCGATGTGTCCCGGGCCGCCTATTGGTACGGCCAGGTCGTGTCGGAGGCCATTGCGACGGGTGGCACGGAGCCGCTGAGCGGTGAGGAGCTGGTCCCGGTCATAGAGGCGGTGCGACAGGTCGGGGAGCGGCCGCACGGGCACATCCGGTACACGCCGCCCGTTGAGAAACCGGGCGGCGTCATGGAGCGGGAGCGGTGGGAGGCCGTGTACCCCGTTCCGCACCACCCCAACCTCACGGTGTCCCGGTCCATGGTGGCGTCCCTTCCACGGGACCTGGGAATCCCGACGCTTGAGGCGGTGGTGAAGCTGCCGGTCCTGGTCCGTGATGGCCGGCGGCTGCTGACACGGCGAGGATACCACCGCGGGGACTCGCTATACGTCGATTTCGATGGCATTAACCCGGGGGAAATTCCTCCGGTGGATGAGTGCGTGAGGCGCATCGACGTTCTCTTTGGCACATACGCCGAGGACCCCCAGGACCGTGGGGGGTTCCCCTTCGACTCCCCCGCCAGCCGGGCGCATCTCTATGCCGTCCTGATGGCCGGCGTCATCGGGCCTGCAGTATCCAAGAAACCTGTCTTCCTGTTAGACAAGGCCTCGCCGAGGACGGGAGCGACGCTGCTGGCGGAGACCGTATCCATCATCCTGACCGGGGGTCTGCCATCGTACGCCCGCGCCGGGACCCGGCATGCGCATTCCGTGGACGAGATGTCCAAAGGGTTGAGCGCAGCGGTCTCGACCAGCAGGGGCGTGGTGGTGATTGATAACGCCACCGGCACCCTGGATGACCCTGAGTGGAATAGGTATGTCACGTCGGAGGTCTGGGAAGCGAGACGCCTGGGTAGAAACGACCAGACCGTGCGCGTGTCCCGCCGGTACCTGGTGGACATCATGACGGCCAACAACCTCCTTTTGACCACGGAATCGGCGGGCCGGGTGTGCATTTCCCGGCTGGACGCCGGGATGGAGCATCCCGAGGAGCGGCAATTTCTCTTTGTGCCCACGGACTGGGCAACGGCGGAGCGCCGCTACTTCGTGGAGGCGGTCGTCGGGCTGGTACACCACTGGCTAAAGAGCGGCGGTGAGCCGGCCAGCGGCCTGGAGGGGTGGGGTGGATTTGAGGAGTGGCGGGACATGACGGCAGCCATACTGACCGCCGCAGGCGTGGGCGGATTCGGACAGGGAGTGGGTCTGGAGATGCAGGACCGGCTTGACGACGGGGGCGAGCGCCACTTTGTCCAGTGGTGGTGGGATGCCCATGCCGGGAGTCCCGTGGGGGTGAAAGAACTGCTGACCGCCGAGAGCATCGGAGATGACGCGACCGGGGACACCGGGATACTGACCGCGGTAAAGGGTGCGAACCCGCGCGCCCGGGCGACGTCGCTGGGCAGCCTGGTCCGGAGCTGGCAGGGCAGGGTTTACGACCTGGAAAACCGCGTAACGGTTACGGTCGCCGCCGCCGGCACCTCGAACAACCGGAGCCTCTACCGGCTGGTGCGCGTCCGGTGAGTAAGGGCTCAGATTCGATGGGTGGAGGTTAATGAGGTTAATGGGGTTAATCTCCGGTGGCGGGAACATCACCGACGGAGGGTCGGCGGAGATGCTGGCGGAGACCACTGGGAGGCGGAGATCTGACAGAGGTCCACCATCTGGGAGACTGGGCCTTTCGACACGGGGCATGTGGTGAACTTGCCCAAGAGTGTGCCGGAACCCATGCCCACAGTGACCAGCGCCCGCGGGGTCGGCGAAACTGAGTTGCCGCTCGGACAACCGATAGGCTCACTCCAACCATCGCCGGTGCCGGAGACGTGGAGCTGACACCGGCCATCACCCGTCACTACGAGGAGACCCCCGCCCCTGATGTGGAGAAGCAACTCACCACCGGCAACGGGAACACCCCGATCAGGGTCAGCGTCATCAATAGCATCGGCCGCAGCGACGCGGCCGACATGGCTGCGCTGCTTCCCACCGGGACCAGCGAGGACCGGCACGGCCTCACCTGCCCCGTGGTCGCCCAGGTCAACCACGGAAATGGAGGACTGGACGACAAAGACAACCCAAACCGCTCCACTGTGAAACGACGGTGAATCAGGCCCTCCTGATATTGGCCACGACCCTCGGCCCGGCGCTGGCCGCCGCCGCCCCTGTGCTCAAAACCGTCGGAAACGGTGCCGCGTCTACGCGAACAACTCCTTCGGTGCCGGCAACAGCGTACCGGTGACCCACACGGCGGCTGTGGAAGTGGGCGGTTCCAGGTTGCCGCCACCTGCTGCGGGAACCTCCTCATATGCCTCCTCCGGGGCGCTGATGCAAATTCCTTCGATTTCGTCGCGCCCAGAGGCCAGATACAGAACAAGGATGCCGTGGGCGCCAAATTGGACGGCGAAGGATGCCGAAGTTCGGTGCCTACGAGGAAGACCCAGGCGGTGCCGAGGAGGATGGGTTCCTGTTCGCGAAGACAGCCGTAGAACTGGTCGACCAACTGGCTGGGCAGGAGCCAGTGGAGGCATGGATCGAGCAAGGCGCATCGATACGGCCCGAGAACTCGTCAGGAGGGCCGACGAAGAAACAGGAACCGGCGACAACCAGATGTTTGCCGCCGAGTTCTTACCGGGGGCCTTCGCCACTGCCTGATCACCGTTGCCCTGAACAATGGACTCCCACATGACAGCCATGGAGCCTTCCGGAGAGCCGGCCCGCATCCGGACAATGTCCTCGCCCGCAGCAAATGGAGGTCCTGGTTCACGCCGTCTGAACAACTGCACGGACACCTATACCACGGGGACCTGTCGGGCGCGGAAATGCGAACCCACCGACGCCGGACCCACGAGGGAACCCTGGAATTCAGGAGAGTGCTCTTGGCAGGCATCCAGGTGAGAAAACGGCCCACCGGACAGGGACAACGGGGCAACGTGGCCTCCGGCAATTGCAGATCAGGCGGCACATTAAATCGAGCATTGAAATCATTTTCTGCGCAAAGAAGGACGTAATCGCCGGGCAACGACATAGCTTCGGCTCAGGTCAAGGCCGTAACCAACATCCAGGACCGGACAGATGACCGGCAGCCGGCCCCGTCCCCGATGGCCAAAGCCCGGCTGATTCCCGGGCCGGATGACGAGACCTGGCAGGTGCAGCGTTGCCGCACCACAGCCCGCCCGGGACTGGGCCAGGGGCGACGATGCCGGAAACCCATCCTGCCCTGCTGATGTGGACGGATCCCCAGGATGGGGCCCGTGGGAGGGTGAAATTGGCCCCTGGCAGTACTGCCCCGTGCCTCACCAAGGTAGGTGCGGTTTCAACTATGGTTTGTGTAACAGAGGTATATCCGTGGGTTGCTGCCCCGTGCCTCACCAAGCACCCAATAGGGAAGGGCGGTCCTGATAGCGACGTGGTATTGTCCGTAGGCTCATGGAGCCAGGGTGACTGGCTTGCCGTACTGGGACCACACTCCCGGACCGAACATGCCGCCCTCCTTCAGCCTTCTCAGGGTTGTGGTGAGCATCCGCGGCGGCAGACTCGAGTCTGCCGCCGCCCTGTGAAAATTCTCCTCGGCCTGGTCATCACGGCACACGATGAGGACTGGCAGATTGTCACGGCGCTCCCTGGACCCATACTTGTCGCACCGTGGCAGTACGTCCTCGTAGGTCTGATCGGAGAGCTCGACCTCCAGGTAACACCACCATCTTCCCCACGGCGTCGTGAGGAACAGGATGCCGTCCGGCTCGATGCGCCTTTCGTCCGCCAGGGTGGTCCAGGCCTGCCAGCCGGGAGCAAAGGCGCAGCCCCGCTCGCGGGCCTGGCCGAGGATCTCGTACACGACG
This sequence comes from Dehalococcoidia bacterium, assembly GCA_965207865.1. Classification (GTDB taxonomy): domain Bacteria; phylum Chloroflexota; class Dehalococcoidia; order Lucifugimonadales; family UBA3495; genus VXOI01. The sequence goes on along the minus strand of CBDBNP010000005.1, from coordinate 256,522 downwards.
TCCTCGTGCTGGTAGAGCCAGCGGTCCTCGACCAAACCCTCGATGAGCTGCGACCAGATGTGGGCCAGGTCGTCAGGGCTCAGATTGTCCGCCTGCGTTCGACCGGGAGCATTGACGAGGGCGATGCAGTATAGCGTCAGGATCTGGATCGGCACCTGCTCGCGGATTTTTTTCCTGTTTTTCCATTTGCGGGCCATCTCGTCCAGGTCGGAGAGTTCCAGAGGCCTGACCACAGGGGTATTAAGGAGATGGACCATCCAGGACAGGGTGAGGAGACGGAGGAGAGCCTTACCGCGGACCAGGGTATTGAGGCGGCCCAGCCTGGTCCTGCGGAAGAGATCCTGAGGTCGTCCCCCGTGGACATAGCAGAACTCGACCCGGCCGGCCAGCGTCGCGGCATAGCGGTGCGCTCCGTGGTGGCTCCCGGAGAGCGTAACCGGGGCGTCCTTTGGCCAGCGCCTGCGCCTCTTGGCCCGGCCGCGCTCGGTCACGATCTCGATCAGTCCCATTTTCTCCAAGCGCTTGAGCCGCTTCCTGGTGTCCGTCCCTCCCGGTCTCTCGCCCATCAGGCCCTGGTAGTGAGCGACGGAGCCGCAGGGGAAGGCGGCCACGAGGGTTAGTAACTCGACGAGCTTGTGGCCGCCGCGTCCTGACCAGAGACTGCCTGTCAAGATGGTCGATAGTTTCCGTCGTCCCAGTTTCCGGACGCTCAGCGAGGGGCGCAGGGGATATACCGGGTCCAGGAGTGGGGGCATCACCTCCGCTGGGTCTCCGGTCCGGGCCGATAAGGCGGTGGACATGCGCCATCCGCCGCTGCCGTAGTACCACCCCGCAACGCTGCCACCATGCACCCAGCCTTCGAGGGCGGCAGGAGCCAGGCACAGGGCGCGGGCCGCATCCCACTCGCTGGCGGCCAGTAGGGCGATGCCGGCGGGCCAGAATTTGCGTGACCGGCCCAAGGACACGGCCTGGATGTCCTCCTCCAGGGCCGCGATCCTCTCGAACAGCTGCCGCTGGTTCTCCAGCATGGACACCCAGCAGAACAGGACGTAGGCCGGAGCGCGGTGGTCTGGGTGGTGGTACTCCGCGGCCGCGATCATCGGCTGCCGTTCGAAAAACCGAATCATTTGCAGTACCCAGCCGCCGGTGGCATAGAGGGGCGAAACCGCGTTCACCGCCTCCACCTTGGCGAAATCGTACTGGACGAGGCTCCCCAGGCCATCGCCCCCAAGCCAGCTCCTCTGCCACTCGTTGGCGTTGGACTCGTCCAAGCCCAACTCCGTCCACGCGGCCACCGGTGCAGCTGGCAGGAGGCACCCCATCTCGTGGGTCGCCTGAAATCCTCTCCGGTTCAGGTCGCGCAACCCGCGCTTCACCTGGTCTTCGGACAACCCGCCAACGGCGACCAGAAGTTTGGCGCTGGGAAGCACCGTCCGGAAAAGCAGGGTTCCCACCTCGATATTCCTCTCGGAAATAGGTTCCATGACCATATGTCACCTCCTATTTCTGCAGGATATCGTTGATGGATAACCTAGGGTTTTCGGTTAGCCGCGCTAACCGCAAAGCCCGGCCTCCCCCTCCGTTGCACAATCAGGGGAGGAGGTGGCACATGGCGGAAAGATTGGATTACAGGGGTGAGGAAAACAACGACTACAAGGACGAGCAATATGAGGAGAACCAGGTTGCGGAGATACCGAGGTATCTCATCGGAAACCCCGACTATGACCCTGAGGAGGACGACCTTGAGTACGGACCGGAGGATTACCAAGAGCCACCCGAGCGGCTTGAGGAGGTAGAGCACCAGCTGGACCACGCCGCGGAAGACGCAGCCCAGCTGGATGCCGAGGCTCGGTTTGGGTTTAAGAGCAGGGCCCGCCGCCGCAGGAAAGGTAGGTTCATTCCTCCAGACGTTAGAGCCTACCGGTGGCCGTTGTTCGTTCGGCTCGCGGACCTGCCGAACAGGGACGGAGGTTGAGGCCCGGATGAGGTGGACCCGTCGACTGACAACAAAGAGCGAGCGAAACCTGGGGGCTAGACTCGTCACCATGGGAAAACATCAAGACCCTGGACAAGAAGGAGTGCAGCATTGAGCGACATACTGGATGGCCACCGTATAAGCCCCTTGGCGCGGAGGTTCGCGCCCCTGTCGGCCGCGGCCTATGAAAGTTTCAAGGCAAGCATCGCCAAAGATGGACAACTGGTACCCATCGCCCGCCGGGACGGGGTCATTTACGACGGAGTGCACCGTCTCAGAGCCTGTATTGAACTGGGGCTGGAACCCAGGTTCACGGAAATCGGTGCGGAGGTGGATATGGTGCGTTTCGTCAAAGCTCATAACGCCGATCGCAGGGACGCTGATCAGGACGACAGAACGCTGACCGCGTACCTGTTCTCCGAAGGATCGACCCCCGGCAGGCCCAGGGGCACTGAGGAAAACGAGGTAAATTTACCTGATTATCTGACTGTGAGGGAGGCGTCGGAGACCTTCGGCGTCAGCGAATCGAAGATCAAGCAGGCCAGACGAGTTCTGAGGGAAAACGGCCCGGCCGTTCCCGAACTGCGCCGGGCGGTACTGGAATGGCGCATCAAATTTTCCGACGCATCTCGGATCGTCAAGCAGCCCGCCGAGGTGCAGAGACAGGCCGTGGAACGAAAGCTGAGGGGGCAGGTCAGGACGGTCCGGGCCGGAGTCAGGGAGATAGAGGCCGAAATGCGAGACAGGGCCGACGCGGAGGCGGCCGAGGCGGTGCATTCCCTGCCCATGGACGACACGCTCCGGTTGGTGTGCAGCCAACTGGAGGAGCTGCACCAGGTGGTGGACCCGGAGAGCGTGGACCTGGCCGTCACCTTTCCGCCGACGGTGGGAGAATGGGTGAAGCGGTTTGGAGCACTGGCCGAATTCGGCCTTCACGGGCTGGCTCCAGGTGGTCTGATGGCGGTGATGGTGAACCCGGACTTTCTGCCGCAGATTCTCAAGCAGATGGAGGTGCGGGGTCTGGAATGGATCGGCGAGTTGGATTACCGCCAACCGGGCCGGCCTGTCCGCATGGCGCGTCCCCACAGGGCTGTCAAGAGCAGACGCCCAGTTCTCCTGTACGGGAAGCCCGGGTGCATCCTGCCCGAAGGGAGCGATGTCATTGAGGAACCGTCCCGCGGTGAGTCTCCGAATAAGAGCGACAGCGAGTTACTGTTGCAGGGTATGGGGGCACTGGTGCGGCGGCTGGCCAGACCGGGACAGCTGGTCTGCGACCCGGTCATGCTGGAGAGAGCGACTGTGGCGCTGTCGGCGAGGAGGCATGGGTGCCGGTTCGTTGGCGCTGCCGAGACCGACTCGCTCGTCAGGAAAATAATGGGGCGCTTGGCCCTGGCGGAGGAAAGGATGGCTCAGGGCCACGGCGGTTCACCGGCGAGGCAAGCCACTGGCGCAGGTATAAGGCCCGAACGGCGCTCACCCGGCATCTCGACGGCCTCCGCGCGGAGATGATGAAACCCCAGGAGTAGCGTGTGACATTAGTTGGATTCCTGGCTGTGGCAATCGCCCCGTCATCTGCAGCTACAGGCGGCAGTGAAATTGGTCAACCCGGCGAGAACTTTCCCCTTTCCTAGTGAATCGGCCCGGGAGATTGCCACACCCTGAAGGCCGACCCCAGGGCGACAACTGCCCCACGGCGGTATGGGATCCGACCCAACGCCAGGATTGTCGCTGACGGCGGTTGCGACGGCGACAGAGTCGCCGGTTCTGCCGCCAATGAAGGTTTCTACCCACGTTTGTCTTTGACCTCCCGGTCGCGGCCACGCTGGCCCCGGTCACCTCGCAGAACGGCACGCGGAGGACATTCCCCACGGCGGTGGCACCACCGCTGGATCTTATGCGCACAGTCACCGCCGGGCCAACGTCACCGCCGCGCCGACGTCGCAGCCCACCGGAGTGCCGACGACAATATCGTACCGATTCCACCCGCTAACAACAAATCGCGCCCCCGCAACTCCTTGGTACGGTCATCTGTGACCCGACTGTCATACGGAGGTAAGGGGCATGCCTGATCGCTACTGGACCCTAACTCAGGAACTGGGCGGGATGGAGAAGTGGGTGCTGCTGCTGGTGGAGCGAAACGGGGTGATCTCTACAGACGAGATCAAGAGAGAAATCCAAAACTGCTCCACGGGGGAGGGTGAGGCAATTCTCGATAAGCTGGAGGCAACAGGACTGATCTCGGGAATCGACGAGATCACTATCAGGCAACAGATGCTGCTGATGGACTGGGCGCGAGACAGGGATATGATCGGAACCACCTGTATGGATGAGGACGGAGCGTATCTCCATCCTCCGGAACAATGCCAGGAAGAACTGCACGCATTTGCGGAGTGGGAACGGGACCTCCGCGAGGCCGGAGATTGGATATACAGAATGATCCTGGATGCCGCTACGGATCGCTGGCGTGGTGGGCTCGGTGATGCCTGGCTGGGTGGTCGAACAATGGAGGAAAGGACAGCAGCTTGGGTGGAATGGCGCCGGTCTGCTCTGGAAGTTGGGGGCTGACCAAGAATCGGAGAACTATCGCCAGTGGCGGAAAACGCCCGGTTTTCGCCACTGGCGAAAATGATGACAGTTCGCTCTTGTGACCCCCTGGCGAAAAAGGGTAAGATGGGGATATGCCCACCTACGGCTACATCCGCACCAGCCGGGACCAGGAGCCTGGCCACCCCGGCAGCGATCCCCACGTCCAGCGCCGCCAACTCGTGGAGGCCGGCGTGGACCACGCGCAGATCTACGCCGACGTCGCGACGTCGGGGGCCAAGGACTACAACAGCCGCGACCAGTGGCACGTCCTGGACCAGCAGCTCGCCCTGGGCGACGTGCTGGTGGTTGCCGCCATCGACCGCCTGGGGCGGCGCTACCTGGAGACCATGTGGGCGATCTACGACCTGCAGCGCCGCGGCATCCGGCTGCGGTCCCTGGCCGACAGCGAGGTCCAGTGGACCAGGTACCTGGACGCCGATCCCGACTCGCCCGAGGCCTTCATGGGCAATGTCCTGGCCAGCATGGCAGCCTACGTGGCCAGCCAGGAGCGGCAGAACATCAGCCGGCGCACCAGGGCGGGGCTCGACGCAGCCAGGGCGAAGGGCGTGGAACTGGGCCGGCCGAGGCGTCTCACCAACGAGCAACTGATCGCCATCCGGCAGGACGTGGAGGAAGGGATGCCGGTGGCGGCGGTGGCCCGGAAGTACGGGGTGCCTAGGTTCACGCTCCGCGGGGTGGTTAACCGCGAGTTTGCCCACGAAACCTAGCACGCTACGGTACAGGCCCATAGGTCAAAAGAGAGGGATCGCATGATTTCCGAAATAGCGGCTATTCTTGGAAGCATTGTCGCTGGTGCGACAATCCTTAAGTTTTTGCGAGGCTGGAGGCATAAATCCAAACGTGTCTCCCGCCCTTGGGTTCTTCAAGAACCCGCCCCTATACAGCGATCGCAACCTCGCTCGTGGCCCCCTCCCGGCTACACTCACGCTCGCCTGTGGGGTCCCAATGGCTTCGAGTAGTGTGCGTTTAGGCTGAATATAACGATGATAGTGATGATTTAGGAGGACACGAAATGATGTTCTCATGTCTCCCGATCGGTAGCGCCCACGAATGGTGTGTACTTCGGCACTTCGTAGACCAATACGCTGAACTCCACGGCAAAAGGTACCGTGTGGCGTCCTTCCCCGAATTAGAGAGGAGAAACACGAAGGAACCTGAAGTATTACTGGAGGCAATTGAGGATGGGGGTCGCGTGGCAATCGAGCGCAAATCAGTTGTCCAACGGTTGGACCCCCGGTATATGGAGAACCACAGCAACGAACACTACCTGTTCGAGTGCTTCCGAAGGCAGTTGGACTCACACGGCTTTGATTATACGGACACTCTTTACTGTCTGATTTTCCACGAGAGAGACTTAAATGGCAGAAAGCGCCGAGATGTCCGCGGGATCGCAGAGCAGATAGCCACCACTGTTCTACGGAGCCCAGAAAGGATAGATGAGTCTGTCCTGGGAATTGTTGAGGAGGCCCCTATCCCGTGGCAATTCCGCATAGTGGAACCAAGAGAGAGGGATTACATTGACCCAGATAGTGGTATCGGCTATTCCGTCAATTTGGAGACCCCCTTTCACAACTCCCCTGACAAAATCGAGGAAGAAAGACTGGGCTATGCTGAGGAATTCCAGTACCAAGCGGATAGGGCTGCGGAAAAATTCATCGCATACGCTAAGTGTCGGAAGTTGCTTCTGGTCCAATTCTTCGGCCATGCGATAGGCGAAGTGGGCGATAAGGAAATCATCGAGATAGTCAAATCAGCTCAGCTTCCAGCGGCAATAGACGAGGTTTGGGTTGCACGGGAAGAATGGGTTGATTTAGACGAGAGTCAAATTGTCTGGCAGTGGGTCCGATAGGTAATTCCCCGTCCGACTGTCTGAATGACTTTCGAGCAAGTCTAGTTAAGTATTAAGACCCTTGTTTTACCTTGAGCCGCCCCCCCCAGACTACACCCCACCCGGCAAAACGCCGGTCTCGGCCAACAGGAGGCATCTGTGGTCAGGAAAACCGTAACGCTGTGGCACAAAATGGGCCGACGTGCCATAAGGGGCCTATGTCGAGGCTGATGAGAAGATCCCCGTAACCCAAGGCTATGCGCGGGTCAACAAGTCCTACCGCGGCGAAAAGAACCTGAATCGCAATTCTGCAGATGGAACAGTACGGCCTCCGTCGGGATCTCATCTTCGTTGACAACGAACCTGAACCACCTCCAAACGCTGGTCAACAGCCACGTCCATAAGCGCGTCAAGCCCGGCGACACCGTCGTCTTCTGGCAGGACCGGTTCAGCCGTAATTTCGAAGAGGGAGTTGCCATCCAGAAGGACCTAGACTACGTGGCCGATTGGGGTGCCGGTTATTGCTCTCCCTGCCGCCGCCGCTGAGGTAGCGCCTCCGGGTTACTGGCTGGCTCCATGCTTACCCGGCGACGGCGTCACCCCACGCTTGGTAGACCTCGGCCAACTCGAAATAAGCATCGACATAATTTGGGTCGATGCTGATGGCCTTTTGATAATCGGCGACGGCCCGTTCGTACTCGCGTTTTTTGGAGTAGTTAGCGCCCCGAGCTCGGTAAAGCATCTCGTCGTACGGGTTGAGCTGGATCATCATGTCATAGTAGGAAATGGCCCGGTCGTGCTCGCCTCGATCATAAAGGGCGATAGCCTGATCGATAAAGGAAGCAACAAAGTCCTCGTTGTTCCCAATTGCCTCCCTGAAGGCCGTAGTGGCCTGGTCAAGTAGTTCATCGTTGGTCATATTCTCCCTCGTCTGTTTTCTCTGTCTTATGAGTATTGTCTGCCCATCTTCGGGTTTAACCGGTCCCGTCCAAAGGAGGGCTTACCGACGCCACGGCCGTGAATAATTTGACAAGAACGCCATTAAATTTCTCTATCGACGCGGGAGACTGCTTTAACTGTGCGATTGGCAGACTCCGATCATCGAATTGGACCATGCGCATTCCATATCAAGGGATCAAAATGGGAGTCCATAACGTGATCCCTGAAGTTGCTCCTGAAATGCGAACGGCTGAAAATGGCCTAGCAGCCTGTCCGAGAAACGATGTTCTAAACGAAAATCGTCTTTAACGAGGTCAGCGATTCCGATTACTGCTTTAGTAGAGCCTATTAGTCACCAATTAGATTAGGCAGCGGCGCTTTTCGTCTCCAAAAATTAATCCTCGGACAGGCAGCTAGCATTCCTCGAACACAGCGTCGTCCCCGCCTGAATCTCCGAGCAACACGAAATTGTCGACGCGCTCCAGCTGTGGCTCACCACGCCCGAAATCAACGTCAGGCAACAGGTGAATCAAGGCTACTACAAAGTCGGCATCCCAATTGTGAATTCCAAAGTACTCAGGCAGAGAACTGGCCCGGTCGCGCACAATCTCCACAGTTGCCCAAGCACCGGTTGTCCTCTGGGCTGAGACAACTTTGCCCAAAGGAATACGAAAGGAACGCTGGCCGTTAAAGAAGATGTGCCTGGTGGAGATGGCAAAGACACCCGTGCCTCTAGGAGTGAAAATATCTGTCTCCATGGGAGTGCCCACGGATTCGCCGCTCCTGACCGACACGCCTCTCATTCAACGGACACTCACGCCAGATGACCTTCCTACGACCTGACGCCTCACCCGAATCTCCGCATATCCCACCTCCTCTTGGACAAATATCAGTCTCTCGTTTCGTTGCAACTTGAAGGGAACGGGTCTGCTGAAATTTTCCGGTACGTCCGGCACCTTCCCTTGTCGTAGAATGGAGAGGACCTTGCGCTGGCGTTGGAGTTTTTGGCGATGTTCATTAGCCCAAGCGATACGTTCCGCCTGGGCCCGTTCTGCAACTTCTTCCCTTTCCAGTTCCCTTAGCATTTTTGCCTGTTGGAACCAGCGCCTGAAGATTCCCAGCATCGCTATGCCCTTTATTGGGGGATTCCACTCGCGGATTGTTTTGAAGGTAATAGCCGCGGATGTTAGGTCTTTTGGACAACCAAAGGATAGCAGGATTCGACCATGATCATCCCCTTTTTGGTGCAGCATACTGGTCCTGCCAACTCCGGAAAAGCGCGCTTTATCACCCACGGCGAGTAGGCTGGGGATCAGGCTACGGTCAAACTCTGTCGTGCACAGTAGATGCAATTATCACGCATTCCTCCGCCTCCCCCTTGGTGAGCCCCGCTGTATGATATGTGGAACTAGACGGCAGGAGACAAGCGGCATGGCGTTCTGGACGATGACTCCCAACGGTCAGCGGGTGCAGGTGGTCCCTGCCCACCGGGCCTACGCCGCCGCGATTACCGAGGACGATCTCCTCACAGCGGAGGAGTCCGCGCGGTTGAATGCTGCCCTCAGAGAGAAGGATCGTAACATGGGGCGCCCCGTACACTACGGCCCTGGTAAGGACCCCCTCTGTGGGGAGGAACCCGTGGGTACGTACTGGAGCGACGAGCCGGAGTCGGTTGTCGGCTGCGACGACTGCCTGGAGCTGATAGCCGAGGACTTGGCCGACAACAACGACTACCAGGGCCGTTGTCTCCACTGCCGGGAGCCAATCGCTGCCAAGGGCGGCGTCGAGTGGCGCCGGGCGGTCCGGCAGCCGTGCCCACATTGCGGGAAGCCGGGCTGGTAATGCCCTGGCATGCCCAGCTCCAGCAGAATGACAACTCTCTGTCCTACCGTGCCTTCCTCTCCACCGTCCTAACCGATGATGCCGAGCTTGAGGTAGGTTCCTAACTGGCATCAGCCCATTGACAGCGCGGCACTATGGCCAGCCGTGCAGCGCGAAGGCCACCAACCTGTTCCGTATGACCATGCTGTTGGCTGTCAGGTCAATGGTTGCAAACCTGATCCGGTGGCCCTGAATCGTGACCGCCTCGTCAACCTCCTCCCCAACCGAGGGGTGCAGCAGCAGGCCAGAGGCAGTGACCGACAGAGGGTCAGCGGGCATTTCCTGGGACCTCAGGTAGGCGTAGATCTGATAGATGTAGACGCTGTGCAAGGTGGGCTTTCCGTACTGGCCAGTGCCGACCAAGCTGGTGAACTTGGTATCGATCACCAATCGGGAGCCTGCGGGCGTTTCCGCTCCGCTTGGTCGTTCCAGTGTGATGTCGGTTGTCATTCCCGGGAGCAGAGATTCGATCCCCGCGGTGGGCGATTCGACCTGCCACTTCAACCTGCTGCCAGTCCTGACCCGCCAGCCCTGTGGTGAGAGCAAAGTGTCGTAGAACCCGCCCACTGCCGCCTCGAACAACCTCCTCACCCAGCGCTCATCCCGGTACGGTGTTGGGAGCCGTGCTTGACCGGTGTCCTCGGTAGGAATCTGCAAGCTGAATGCCAACTCCGCCGCCGCCAGCATCCGGCGGTCCTCTGCGTTGGTCCTGCCGAAGGAGGACTTTGACCTGCCGACGTCTCTCTTGGCGGTACGATGACCATCGGTGCCAACTCCCGCCCTCTCCAGCGCTGATGCGTTGATGCGACACCTCCGCTTCAGCTCGGTTCCCCGCACCATCCGGTGAAGGTGGTTCAGTGCGGCCCTGACATACCGGTTCCTCGGCGTGTTGGTGGTCAGTTCGTCGAAGGAGCAGGCTATCCTGCCCTGCTGCAACAGTTGGCGGCGCTCCGTCCGGAGGGAGTCGATGCGTCCACGCACCCGGGTCAGGTCGTCCTGCCGGCGGTCGAACTCGGAACTCAGGTTGCGTCGTAGCCGCCGTTCCACGGCCCGAGTCAGAATTTCCGCGACCAGGTCTGGAAGTTCGTCAGGGTTTTCCTCGGCCGCGAACCTGCGCTCGGTGGGCAGGACCCGGTACAGCCGGGAGGCATAGAGCATCAGCAGCCAGAGGTTCCTGACCGGAATTCTCCCTACTGTTGCAGCGGCTACCGATGTCTCGATCAACTGCTCAGGCCCTGGAGGAGCTTACCCTTCTCCTCACGAGCTTTGCCGTGCTGGTCGAACCAGTACTCTTCCAGGAGAGGCCCGATTTCGGTTTCCACAGCCTGCCTGAACCATGAAACAGGGTCGTGAATCTCCTCCTCACCGCTTGGGGTTACCACACTGTGGCCGACCCTGAACTGAGGCCCCAGCAGGCTGTCTTCAGCAATGGTCTGGTTCAGCGACGTCAGGCGCTGCTCAATGTCATCCAGGAACACAGTGTCTATCGCGTACCTCTCGCTGATCCAGGTCCGCCACGGTTCCCCCAAGACCGGCTCCAAGTCGATGAAGGCGAACCTCCTGCGGAGGGCGAGGTCCACCAGAGCCAGAGAGCGGTCGGCCACGTTCATGGTCCCAATGACGTATAGGTTGGGCGGTATATGAACTCGTTCCCCGGAGTGCCGTTGGTAGCTCAGCGCCAGGGCCTCCTGCGAGGTCCGCTTGTCCGCCTCCAGCAGGGTCAGCATCTCGCCAAAGATCTGCGCGGGACTACCGCGGTTTATCTCCTCAATCACGACCACGAAGTCCCGGGACGGTTCCTTCCCAGCGTCCTCGATTGCCGCGAGGAACGGACCGTCCACCAGGGCAAGTCGGCCGTTTCCGCTGGGACGCCATCCCCTGACAAAGTCTTCATATGAGAGGTTGGGGTGGAACTGGTAGGGACGGACCCGCTGCTCTGATCTGCTGCCGATGAGTGCGAAGGCCAACCTCTTGGCCAGCCAGGTCTTGCCCGTGCCGGGAGGGCCCTGCAGGATCAGGTTCTTCTTGGTGCTCAGTCGTTCCAGGATACTTTCAAGCCTGAGCTTGTCCAAGAAACAGCCGTCAGCGATGATGTCGTCTATGGAGTACGGGCTTTCCGATTCTGATGAGGGGTCTTTTTCCTCTTGTTCTCTTCCCTCTATCAGGGATAGTGCCTCATCTGACAGTCCCTGCTGGATTTTAGTGATGTTAAACCCTTGCTGACCGCACTTCCTGAACTCATCCGGCAGTCGCTTTTGATCCACAAGGTCCCGTACTTCCTGCCGCTTAAGTGGTGCTGGGAAGTAAGTCGTCTTGCCCAGGGTAAACTCGAAGTGGTCGGAGCTGACACCTTCGACAAGGACTTTGAACGCAAGTGTGGCCCCGTGATCCGGCACATTGCTCGTGCAGTAGATGAAAAGCTCGTCTCCTGTCTTTACCTCGCCGTGATCGCGGTCCCGGGGCTTTTTATCCCACATGTGGTTGAAATAGCGTTGATCCTCGGCGATATTTGCGTATCCTGCATCCCTGCTGACCTGGACAAGAAACCTCTCCATGTAGCATTCCCTCAAATGTTTGAGCTTTGACCGGCTCAGCTCGATTGCCCAGCATCGAGACTTGAATAGCCACAGAGCTAGGCAGCTCCAGGCCGAGCGATGCACTTAGTTCTATTGTTGCCGTCGGACACCGACCTCTAGGGCTGCCACCTTTCCCCCTTCCGGTTCCTGCCGAACCTTACCGATGAGTTGTCTGGAATTACCTCGTTGCGCTTCCTGAACGCGGCGTCGACCCAGCCGGCCACGACGTTGGGCGACTCGTTCCAGTCGTACAGCTTGGCAAAGCCACATTCCACGTTGTAGTGGAGCCGAGGGGGTGTGATGTAGGGGTCGTAGGTAGTTGGGCCATGGGAAGGGTGGGTCGGAAGAAAAATTCCCAGGAGCCCTGACCTGGGATTGAATTCGGTGTCGCGGATAGTGGCGGCGATTTCCCAGTCGACGTGCTTCCGCCGCCAGGTGTCTGTCCCTATAAGGACGACTGTGACAGTTGAGTCCCGCAGATATCCATCCCGGATTTGCCGGGCCACTTCATCAGTGTTAAGCCCCTTCGGTATATCTCCCAGCCTCACGGACCTGGAGTCCATGATGTCGTAGACGTCGGCGAAAAGTCTCTCGAAGCGGTCCCGGTAGGCTTGGTCGTTTTCGTGGTGATAGCTGACGAAGACCTTATGGCGACGTATCTGTTGCATCTATTCTCTCTGTCAACAGTTCCGGCACGCCAGCGACCTCAGCGAAGAGGTCGGCGTACTGTTCCAGTTGCTCCCTGACTATATCGAGGTCCTTCAGAAAGTGGCTCCTGTCCGGCCACTCCCTATCCGGCGTGGCCATGTTCACCTGCTCCCACTCCCGCAGCCTCGGGTGCCACTTGGTTAGCAGCGGCCGAAGCACCAGGTTCAACATGGAGACGGCGAGGTATCCGAGGGAGAGCTCCCTCCTCCCTCCGGGTCTGGCGACCGATGGACCATAGCTTCGGAGGAGTGCTCTGGTGGTATCGAACAATGAGTAGATGGAGTTGAGTGATTCCCGAGCTGATCCGTCCGTCGGCGACAACTCTCCCAGCGGGGTGCGGGTAACCATTTCCACGTACAACTCCCAGGCGGCACGCACCTCGGACTCTTCCGGAACCCAGGTGCCTTGGATGCCGCCGAACCCCGGGAGCTTGAGGTCGAGCTTGACGTTGACTAACCTGGGCATCGATCAGTCTCTGCCGACGGGCTCGGGATAAAGCCCGAGTGCTCGTTTCACCGTGCCTTGAGAGACTTTCATGATGCGGGCCACCCTGCGGATTGACGGTGTCTCAGCGTACATCCGCCGGCATTCCTCCACTTGCTCTGGTGTGAGAGCCAGCGGCCGCCCGGGCTTCCTACCTTCGGCTCTGGCCCGGTCCAGCCCTGCCTTTATCCTCTCGCTGGTGGACTCCACTTGGTAGGCCCCCTGGGCCAACATCATCCTGCGGAAGAGCTTGGCTGCGGCGCTGTCGTCAGCGGTATTGATGTTCTCCCTGATGGCCACTATTCCGATGTTCTGCTTGGTGAGGTCTGCCTGGATCCTCACGCCCTCGTCAAAGTTGCGGCTGAACCGGTCCAGCCAGGCGACGACGACAGTATCGTTCGGCCGCACCCTGGTCATCAGCTCGTTCCAGGCTGGCCGGGACATTGAGCTGCCGCTCATCTCGTCCGCGAAGATGTGCTCCTCCCGGATCCCGAACTCCTGCAGGATGTGGAGCTGGGTCTCCAGGTTCCGGGTGGTGTCGTCGGTCTTACTGACCCGGGCGTAGCCGTATGTGACAGGGATGATGTTCGTCATGTCGGACCTTGTGCGAACCACAGAATTAGCTTGCAGAGCCCTTTTGAGCGGAGATGAAAGAGAAATCGGAGTGCTGCTGCTCGATTATTTCCCATCCCTACGGTAGAGGTAGGTCGCGATATGGTTTAATTCTAGTACCAGATTGCGACCCTGCGGCCAGCACTGTCGTACTCAGGAGGATCTGGCAGTGAGAGCGCCTGTCCCTCGGCGATGCGACGGGCGCTCCAAGCCGCCGCAGCTGCATCCAGGATATCGTCCGCGCCCACAGTCATTGCATCGTCTAACACGTCAGGGATGTCTATGCCGTGAGCCGCTAGCAACGTGCGTCGTACATTATGTCCGTTCCACTTCTTCTTCGAATATTCAAGGTGCTGACCGGCAAGCGCCACGAAACACACCTCGGGATGCACTTCGTACACTCGTTTATCAACCGCGACCACGTCTGCTACTTGTTTGATTTTCGTCTTAAGATCATAACTTTGCTTGGTGAGACCTCGGCCGAACCGATCCCATGACATTTTCCTCGCGTCTTCCCAAGACTGCTCCAATAATTCGGGGTGTGGTGTCGGAAAGACGCTGGACCTGCGTGGCCCAACCATAGCCCGCGCTTGGCCGTCGGCAAGACGCTGTGTAGCGGGCGGGCGTGGGTAACCTATCGGAATATCCACTCCGATTTTTTCCGCTTCAGGTGAATCGTCCACGCCCCTGGTGAAGTCCCGGTAAAACCGCGCTGACTCGAACGCACCGTCCGCTAGCCGGATGAACACCCATCCGTCTCCACATTGGTCGACACCTACCACTATCTGCATGTCCCACCACCAATGAAAATCTCTGTCGGATCCAAACCAACACCCCCGCTCAACAAACGGGCGTTTTTGTGCAGGTTCTAAGAGATCGATCTACCAGCTTTGCGGCGGTGCTCAAAAACCTATCTCAACAATAACTTATGCACAAAAAGTGCGTCAAGGGTTTTTGCAGCACCCAGAGCCAGAGGTCCCCTGGGGTCCCCTCCCAAAAGCAAACAGGGGCGCTGAGGCACCCCTGGGGTTTCTGTAACCGTGGCCCCTTGGCTCCCGTCTCCCGGGAAGGCGCCACGTGGGTCTATGTCATTCGGTTATACACCGAACCCCTACATCCAGGTAGCCCGAATGGCTGGCACGGCTCGCAGTCAGCCACCCCTCCGACTTTCTGGTTAACTCTCAATTTTGATGACAGCAGCCTGTTGCGCCGGAGTCCATGGACAGGAGATCATAGAAGTGAGTCGACCAGCGCCTGACAGACAGTAAACGGCGACGACACCGGCGCTGGTGGCTCAACCCACGACGTCGCAACCCGACCCTATCCAGGCTAGCCCCGCAACGGCGGTGATGACCAGTTCCCATTTGAAGCGTCGGCCGCAGGCAGACCGCTCACCCCGCATCAGCGGCGATAACCCGTAGAACAGGCCTCAACGCACAAAAGACGCCAGACGTTCACGGAGCCTGCCCGATGACCCAGACACGCACCGGAGGCCCCTACATCTGGGCCACGGCCCTGTCCAAGCTGCTCACCGGCGAGAACTCCTGCGAGTGGGCCGGTTGGTTCAGGGCACATCACCAGGGCTGGACCAAGCCTCCCTCCGACTTCGACAGCGCCACCTGGATGCTCGAACACACCGCCCTGGTCAACCGGGAAAGGGAGAGCCTGGAACGCATCGGCTACGAGGTCCATACCGAGAACCAGAACCTCTTCCGTCTCCGCGGCGCGACGGCCACCGTCGCCGGCAAACCCGACCTCATCGGCGAGAAGCACCACGAGCTGCTCATATCCGACGCCAAGACCGGCCGTCCCAGCCCGTCTCACCAGGCCCAGGTCCGGATCTACCAGTACGCGGTGCCCAGGGCCCTCCCGCGGTTCCAGGGCAAAGACGCCCGCGGCCAGGTGAGGTACCCCGACTCCTACGTCGGGAGCCCGGCTTCCGCGGTCAGTCCCGAGTTCATCGTCAACATGGGAGCGCTGATCCGCAGGCTCGCGGCCAATGAGCCCGCCCGCCGGGTGCCCAGCGCCACCGAGTGCCGGTTCTGCGACATAGGCAGGGAGGACTGCCCGGTCAGAATCGACGTCGACTACGTCCCTGAGGGAACGACCGCCGACTTCTGAATCAGTCCCCGCAGCAGACTGCACCCACCCGATTTAGGGTGAGTAAAACCCGTGATAAGATGACCATATCACGAGCTTTCAAGGGACCATTGCGGCTACTGATTGTCCCCTTCCAGCGCTCTCTGTGAACCCCTATTCGCAAAGGAAAAAGCTATACAGATGCCTGTCCCGACATTAGATGAACTGCACCGGCCTGTATTGGAAATAGCCAACTCCTCTTCTCAACGCTTGACCAGGAAAGAGTTCGTCGAGCGATTGACCGAGGTGTTTTCGTTAACTGACGACGACCTTCAGGAGGTGCTGCCGTCGGGTGGACAGACCCGGATGGAAAATCGTACGAACTGGGCCATCACGGACCTCAAGAAGGCCGGCCTGATGGACAATCCCGTACGGAATCAGTGGGAAATCACCCAGAAGGGACGGGACTTTCTCGTAGATCGGCAAGGTATTATGAAGTTCGCCGACCTACAAAAACTATGGCCCGAATCCGGCCAGGCTCCGAACGCTGCAACTCCCAGTACCTCAGAGTCTGTTGACATTACTCCGGACGAACAGATGGCCATCAGCCACAGACAGCACCTGGATAGTTTGTCCGATGATATTCTGGACAGCCTGAAGGGTGTAACTCCCGCCGGTTTCGAGCGCTTGGTCGTTGAATTCCTGTCAAAGCTGGGTTACGGGGAAGGCCGGGTAGTAGGGAGAAGCGGTGATCAGGGAGTTGATGGCATTCTCAATCTGGATAAGTTGGGCTTGGAAAAAGTATTCACTCAGGCCAAACGGCATGCCTCCGGCCAAGTTGGGGAACCCGAGATTCGCAACTTTTCGGGTAGCCTGGTTGCACAAGGCGCCACGAAAGGTGTGTTTATAACCACCTCGTCTTTCAGTCCAACGGCCCGGCAGACCGCCGATGCCATCTCAATGGGGACCCAGTTCATCCGATTAATTGACGGACCTGAACTGGCTGCGCTAATGATCGAGAACGACGTCGGCGTGGTTACTCAAGTGACCTACCCGGTAAAGAAACTGGACGCCAATTACTTCGCCGACTTTTGACTCGTGTCGTGCAAGACCTGCTGAGCTGAACTCGGTCGGGCCCCCGGCATCGGAGCGTCACTCATCTACCGCTGAGACGGTGTCCGTGGCCACCCCAATACTGATTTTTGTTCCCCCTTTTGTATTAAGCCACGGGCCTCTTGGACTGCCTTCACTATCCAACGGCCGAGGAGTGGATCTGCCGTGGCGGCAATTTGTCCACCTAACTGGGGCTGACTGCACGCTCGGGCCAATCTACGATGATCCTGAATGCATATTCGGAATATCGTGAGGTCGGAATGACAATTGCAGCACCTATTCCCTCGGTCAACTTCCATCTGTGGAAACCATGCAACATGAAGTGCCGGTTCTGCTTCGCCACCTTTCAGGACGTGGGAGTGGACACCCTGCCGAAGGGGCATCTGCCGCTTGAGGGCTGCCTTGCGGTGGTGGATGCGCTGGCCAGCGCGGGGTTTGAGAAGATCAATTTCGCCGGCGGAGAACCCATTCTCTGTCCCTGGCTCCCTGATCTGGTACACGGGGCTAATGAGCTGGGGTTCACCACATCGATAGTAACCAACGGCAGCCGGGTCTCACCGGAGTGGCTGAACAGAGTGGCAGGCGCCCTTGACTGGGCCACGCTCAGCATAGACACCCTTGACCCGCAGAAGCTGGAGGAGTTGGGACGAGTCACCCGGGACGGACCTCTCAGCGAGGATGATTACCTGGGCGTCATTGACATGTTCAGGGAGCGGGGCATCCGCCTGAAGATCAACACCGTGGTGACGCGGACCAATTGCGACGAGGACCTGACCGGGATTATAGCCAGGGCTCGCCCGGAGAGGTGGAAGCTCCTGCAGGTCCTCCCTGTCATCGGACAGAACGACGGGTTGGTGGATGACCAGGTGATCACTACAGAGCAATTCGCCAAATACGTCGCCCGCAACCAGCATGTGGCGAAAATGGGCGTCGCGGTCATTCCGGAGAGTAATGACCTGATGACCGGGAGCTACGTCATGGTTGACCCGGCGGGACGGTTCTTCGACAACACGGCCGGCGCTCACGTATACAGCCGCCCTATCAACGAGGTCGGCGTGGATGCTGCATTGCGGGAGGTCAGCATCGACCCCTCCAGATTCCACCTACGGGATGGCCTGTATGATTGGTGAGGAGCAAGAGGACACCATGCCAGAGCTAGGAATTACGCCCCAACTGCCCACCAGCGGCCAGATTATCGGAGGCCTGGTAGGGAGGTTGGGCATCAGTCATCCCGTTCTCCAGAAGAGAACCACCCGACGGTATTTCGCCGCCGATATGGAACACTTGGTGAAAGAAACCACCAGGGCCGAGATCATCGGTGCGGTAGCGGAGGTGTTGACGGACACCGGCTTCCTCGCGACTCCGCAGTCGAGGGAAAACGGCTACGAGCTGGGACCGGCGTTGGCCTCCATTCTGCTGTGGCATGCGGATGATTGGGATCTGCTGCGGTCCTTCGTCCGCCGACGGACGATGAGCGTCCTGCGCGGCGATCTGCCGAAGATCTGGGAATCGTACGTCAGGCTTGCCGTCATTGACCTGGCCCTCAGGGTGGCCGCCCACCTCCATCTCGCGGGGTCGTCGCCGGCGGCGCTGGAACTGCTTGACTCAGTGAGTGCCGGTTTCCGCGGAGACTACCTGAACAGGAAACGCCAGCAGGCCGGGATTACCCTTGAGGGCCTGGCCAAGGCGGTTGACGTTACCGACAACGCCGTCGACGCCTGGATGTACCACGGCACCAGGCCTTCCGATGACAACCTGACCAAAATCGCCGACACGCTGGCCGGGCGTATCGAAGGCTCAAGCGCGGCGGCCATCTCCCTGGAACTGAGGTCCCTCTACTGGATCAGCGATGTGGCTGCCCTGTTGACCGAGCAAATAGGAGCTGAGGCGGTGGACGAGGCTATCGGGCGGTTGCACCGGTACGCTGGGGAAACCTACCACACAATTGCCGCTCTGCCATCTGAAGAAGTCCATTCAGAGTATCTCACCGCGCTGGCCGGCATGGGCGTCGAGTCCAGGATTGCGGAGCCCCTGCTCTCTGCTCTGATTGAGTACGAGCCTGACGGCGAATGGAGAGAGGACCTCAAGTACACCGGGATGAACCGCGTCTGGCGTGTCCTCTCAGTCAATCTGAGCCTTCACAATGCTGAGGTGGACACCCTTTTGCAGGTTCCCGGGGGGCGTCCGCTCGAAGCCGGAGGCAAAATCAATTTCGAAGCCCAGGCCCATTATCGCCGCTCCCTGGAATTCGAGGTTCGAGGAAAATCAGGCGATGCCCTTGCCGAGGCAGAGAAGGCAGCCTGGCTCGAGCCGCTGGCTCCTGCTTATCAGTTCAGGCTTGGTTCGTTGAAAACCCACTTCGGCTTCTGGCGCCAAGAGACGGCTTTGACCGACGAGGGGCTGGACGCATTATGGCTGGCCGTGGCATTGGACCCGGCATGGATAGCCCCGTGGACTGAAATCGGGTCCACTTTGGATCGTGCCGGAAGATCGTCAGAGGCCGTCTCGCATTTGCTGAACGTCAAGCCGGAATGCGGCCCGCTGGACGCCGAATACCACAGCACCTTGGGGGCCGCCTACTGGAAGTTGGGTGATCTGCCCAGAGCCCTGGCCGCATTCGAGGCGTCCCTAGAACTGGATCCTGAGGAGACGTCATCCTGGCTGCCGGCCTCGGAATTAGCCCTCCTGACCGGCGACCACGAAAAGCACAGGCGTTACTTCCGGAGGGCCACGCATTTCGGAGCCGATGAGGGCACGCTGAAGTTCTGGGAAATGCTCCGGGAATTCGGTAAGGAGACCCAGGGAAATGATGACACTCTCAGGTACGACCGAGAGATCGCCGTCATGGACTCGGTTTTGAGGCTCAGTCCCGATGACGATGATGCGCGTCTAAGGAGGGGGATAGCATATTTCGCCAAGGGTGCCGACGACTTGGCCGCGGCGGATCTGGACACCGTAATAGAGCATAACCCGGAGCAGGCGATCGCTTACATGCTGAGGGGCCTGATGTTCGCCAACCTGAGGCAGTGGGACCGGATGGCCGCAGATATGGGCGAATTCATCCGGCTCAGGCCTGACGACTCCGAAGCCTACTACCACCGGGGACAGGCCTACATCGAACTTGACGCGCTGGACCAGTCGTATGAGGATCTTTGCGAAGCCATCCGTCTCGACCCTGGCCACGCCGACGCCCATCGCGTGCGGGGCGATTGCCTGCGGTATAAGGGTGAGTACGACGGGGCTATCGCCGACTTCGACACGGCCCTGCGGCTTGACCCGGAGAGCGCGGCCGCCCATCTGGGACGCGGCGGCGCATACCGGATGAAGGGCGATCTTACCCATGCAATCGCCGACTACGACGCTTCGGTGCTGCTGAACCCCAAGGCACCGCACGGGTACCGGTTCCGCGCGGACGCCCATGTCGCCACAGGGGACTATGACCTGGCGCTCGCAGACTGCAACATGACTTTGCAACTCAGTCCCCGGGACCCGATAGCACATTTCACCCGAGGGAATGCGCACCTGCACAACGGGAAGCTCAACCTGGCGTTAGCCGACTTCAACACGGCCGCTGAAATCGACCCCACCAGCGGCCGTTCCACCTATGGGCGGGGCCTGGTACGGTTGTTGCTGGGAGACGAGCATGGTGCTGAGGAGGATTTTCAGCGCGCCCGTGAGCTGGGCTACGACGACAATGACCCGGAGTGCTGACATTCAGGAGACTCTGCACCTTCGGAATTGCGGCGATCCGGAGTCGCCGGATCGGTGACCGGGAAAGCTTCATTTCTCCTATGCCCTCGCTGCTCTCCCACTCCTGGTCCATGCCTAATGCAGGTTGAATGGGATGACCAAAACGGCTCTATCCGCAGGATTGCCGCATGACCCGTTCCCTGTAGACTGTGGAACGTGTCGTTTTCTTTGTGCTCCAATGCAGAGGGCAACGTCACTCGCGACATCTATGCCCATCACATAACGGCTTGCCCCGCCAGGTCAGGTCTTCCCCGGTTTCGGAGTCAAGGACACCGGCTAGGTTGGGTGGATTGTTCGGATCGGATCGCGCGCGATCGAGTTGGGCCTGGTTCAGCCCCTTGGCCCTTTGTGGGCCGCCGATAGAAAACTCCGAGCCTGATAGGTTCGCATCGGAAAGGTCCGCCCCTTTAAGGTCCGCGTCCAAGAATTGGGCATTTGACAGGTTTGCTTTGGCTAGCCCTGCGCCGGACAAGTCTGCCCCCGAGAAAACTGCGTTGGACAAGTCTGAACTCTCAAGCCAGGCCTTGGTCAGAACCGCGTCTTGAAAGATCGCCCTGGATAGCTTGGCCCTGAGAAGATTCGCCCCGGACAGGTTCGCATGATGGAAGCTCGCCATTTGTAGGTCCTGGTCTTGGAGCAGAGCTCCCGACAGGTTCGCGGACTCGAACCTGGTCCTTGTGAACTTCACATCAGAGCAGACGGACTCGGATAGGTCCGCGTGTCTCAAAGAGGCATCCGAGAGGTTCGAATTAGCAAAGTTGGCCCGGGAAAGAACCGCGTGATGGAAGAAGGCATTGGACAAATCTGCGTTCAGAAATTGTGCACCGGGAAGACGAGCGCCCCGCAGGTCAAGCCTGTAGTTGGCTGCACGCTCAATTTCGATCCCCGTTTTGGAGCGCCAGTTGATGACTTCCATCACGGCATTGAGATCCGGGCGAATTCCCAACAGAGTTCCTGATTCTATTTCCACCTGCCCTGATTCGAGACTCTGGTCCTTTGTGGGGAGGCGTACGAAGGCGCTCAACAGGCGCATGACCTGGAGATGGTATTGTTCAGGGTATTCCTCGGAAAGGCGTTGCAGCGCGTAAATCCCCGCCAATCTGACAGAGAGCACATCGCTTCCCAACATCTCGGCTCCCTTCTGGTAACGCTCATTCAGCAGACCTAGCTGCGAGGTTTTCGCCTGACGGTCCGCCACAACCCCACGCCATAATGCCAGCGGCAACGCAACCAAGCCAGCGCCAACCAAGGCAACGTTCCTGATGGTTGTGCTACCTGATTCTGCACCACTCAGCCACTCCCAAAATATTGCTGTGAGCGAAAGTCCTGTTATCACGGCACACAGGCAAGCCGCCACGATTATTCGGCGACGACTGCAAATGCCGAGGAACCGGTCATACAACATCAAGGTTTCACCGGAAGCGCCATACCGTCCCACCCTATCGTTCCCATTTTACGCCTACTGCTTTCATGCAGGAGCACGCCACATCCCCCAGCCAGGGTATTGCAGGCTTCTTCCTCATTACCTGCACCTGTTGAGTTGACCTCTGAAAGCCGATCCTGGGTCAACGTTAGGGCAAAGTGAGCTGGCCTTGCTCCATGACCCCTACCAGCCAATGTAGGGTTCTTGCAGATCACCATGAGGAGGCGCAGAACCTTGGGAACTCTCTTTTTGCGGCACTTGCGCTTATCCGCGATTTTGGAAAGAACCCCCGGGAATTCCCAACCCACCCAGCTTTGCACACTCCCCTCTCGTGGGCTACATTTGAGGCATCGCTTTCCAAAATGTAACTATACGGCGGTAGGATGGCGCGCAGGCTCCAGAAACTCCCCGACTACTTCACCGAAGATGAGGCCGTCTCCCTGGTCGAAGCTGCGCCCAGCTACCCCACGCGTATGGCCTTCCGGATCATGCTCAGGACCGGCCTGAGGGTGTCCGAGGCCTTGGCGTTGCGGCTGGTGGACCTGCGCCTGGACCAGGATCCGCCGATCATCGTGGTGCGGGCCGACTCGCCGGGCAACAAGGCAAGGAAAGGCCGGGAGGTGCCGGTGCCTGCGGACCTAGTGGAGAGTCTCCGAGATCTGGCGTCATTTCATTCCAAGGGCCATTACCGGCCGATGATGGACGTTTCGCGACAGCGGATCGGCCAGGTAATGAAGGAGGCGGCCGCCCGGGCAGGGATTGACCCAGCCAGAGCCCACCTCCACGCCTTCAGGCACACCTACGCCCGCAACTACGTCCTGCGAGGCGTTCCGATCCCCGTGCTGCAGAAATGGCCGGGCCACGCCTCGATGGCCGACACGCAGAGGTATGTTGAGCTGGCCGGGGCGCACCACGAATGGGTTAGCAGGCTATAGGTAAAGTTGGGCGGGTTTATTGAGCAGTTCGGCAAAGCTGAGGCCCTGGCCCGCGGACGATACGCAAAATACACTCGTTTGTTGAGCGGCAGTGGTATTAGATGGCCCAAGACATCTTGCATGAACTGGAGATCCGGAACATCCCAGATCATAGGGGCGTCCTGCCAGATTACAGGGGCAGGTTACCGAGTAGAGCAAGAGCAGGGAGCGTGAAATGACGGCCTTCGATAAACTGGTAGAGGAGCATCAAACCGAGTGGCGCGGAACCCATGTTGCAACCCAGGAATGGGGACAACAGAACGGAGTCCGAAAATCTTGGATCCTGCCTTCGGATTTGTGGGAGGCGGGTCTCTGGTCGGGCATAGGCAAGGACTCCGACAATTCGTTGTCGGTTTACCTCGAGAGGGCGCAAGTACAAAAGCACACGGGGGCCCACAATCTCAAGAGTTCCTGGGTTCTATGCGCCAACCTTTACTTTCCGTTCGGAGTATCAGACGCTGGCAAAGAACTGTTTGCGTCGTTTCTCAAGCAGTATGTTGCTACTGAAATTGATTCACTCGACAGAATCGAGCTGGAATACGCCGAGAGCGAGGAGCTGCACCCGGTGCCCCTGTTGGGAGAGGAAGGAGGAAGCAGAGGCTCCAACCAAACCTCCCCAGACCTTGGGCTGCTGGTGAACGGAGGCCGGGGGTTGATTCTTGTTGAAAACAAATTCACCGAGCACGACTTTTACCAGTGTTCCGCCTGGAAGCACAAGGGCAGTGCCGAGCGGCCCGGAAATCCCGATCCGGACCGCTGCAATCACGCGGTGGAAGTAGCCAGGAACCCATCCAATCAATGTCATCAAACGGCTTGGAGCAGACGGTACTGGGACCACCTAGCACCGGTCGTCGATTTCGAGACCTTGGCTGCCCTTCCCTGCTGCCCTGCGGCCAAGTACGGCTATCAACTATTCCGCCAGCAGGCTTTGGCCGAAGGCATCGCCCATTCCGAGAAATACGACTTGGTTGTATCTGCCGTGGCGGTGGATGAACGTAACAAATCACTAGATTCAGCTCTCAGGCGGAGCGGCATCGCTGACCTCAGACAGTGGGGAACCATTTTCAATGGCAAGGCCAAGTTTGTCGTGTTTACGCATCAACAGTGGGTCCGATGGGTGAGGGAACACGATGACAAAGGCCTCTGGAGTGACTGGCAACTCTACATCCAATCCAGATATGGACTGGGAGAGTAGGAAATGAGGTGGTATAGAGCACCTGCGGGAGAATTAGCACCCAAGCCAAAACACCCTTAGCGCGGCGTGCAGTGTACTACCCTTGACAAAATTCAGGTTTAGTTCACATAAGGGGTCTTTTGCGAACCGCGAATCACCGGTTTGTTGAGCAGAATAGTGAACTGGCAAGTTCTACCCCAGGACGAGTGGCCTGGCTGGCTGCTACTAACCCTGCCAGACAATGCTTTGCGGACTGCTGGGGAGAAGAGACGAGTCTTAATCCGTGCCGATAAGCGCTTCACTTTCAGGGTTACTCACCAAATAGAATCAGAAGGGCGGTGGAGGATTGCCAGAATAGAAAGACGGCCACGGTGCAGAAGCAATAGTCGGCGCAATGCCCGCAGGGAAAGAGCTAAGCGATGATCACCGTTACATACATCTCGATCGGAGGAGGGGAGGTCCCCTAAGTCGTCTTCCCAAAAAGAGTGGCTTAAATCCCATCCTAAAGTCCCGCCGCCCTTGCTTGTAGCACTTCCGGTAAATGTACCTATCGTGCATCGTGAGGCATCCGGAATTCCTTGTCGCAACCTCCACTCAAAAAACCCTTGAGGGTATTATTGAGCGCCGATCATTGTTGAGGGCATTTATTGAGAGGTTCGTCAAAGCTGATGGACGGGGTTCGCATCTGGCCTCTCAAAAACGGCCGTTTGTTGAGCGGGGAGGAACGCCATGCACGTCTACCTGGCAGCCGCCTGTCCCCAGTGCCGCAGCACCACGATGGTGGTCACCAACCAGGACGACGCTTGGGGAAAGGACCACGCCATCAACTGCGGTGTCTGTGGCCGCCGGGTGATCGCGGCAGGACTCACCGGGAGGGGACTGCAGTGGCACGGCTCGATTGACCCGGAGGTTTGGGCCAACAGGCTGTGGGACTTCGCCAAGGAGGGGGTCGAGACCGTCACCATGGCAGAGGGTGACCGCAGACGCGATGAGAGCAGAGTTGCCGCCGCAGTGGTCCACGACGCCCCGGGAGACTCCCCGCTGTGTGGCCTGGAGGATAATCCCGAACCGATGACCCCCGACCCTGAGCTGGTGCGGGGATGCGGAGACTGTCTCGAGCTGGTGGCCGAGGACCTGACCGACCGGAACAGGCACATGGGCCGCTGCCTCCACTGCAATCAGGAAATCCATGCCAAGGGCGGAGTCGCCTGGCGGCGGGCGGTCCGGAATCCCTGCCCGCACTGCGGCGGACCGGGGTGGTGATGCGATGATGATTCCCGTCACCTATGGCTACGTCAGGGTCAGCAAAAGCGACCGGGACGACCGGAACCTCGAGACCCGGCTCCGTGAGCTGGCCAGCCACGGCATCCGGGAGGAGCTCATCTTTTCCGACGTGATGACCGGCCGGTTGATGTCGCGGCCCGGATGGGACGAGCTCATGGCCCGGGTCCAGGCGAACGACACCACCGTGGTGGTCTGGCTGGACCGGCTCAGCCGCAACTTCGACGAGGGCGTGAGGATCCAGGCGGACCTCACTAGCCAGAACATCGGCATCGTGGCCATCAGGGAGGAGATCGACACCACCGACGACAGCGCTGCGGCCAAATACTTCCGCCGGATGATGATGGCCAACGGTGCCTGCCTAGCTGATTCCACCAGCAAGCGCATAAAGGTCGGCCAAGAGCGTGCAAAGGCCGAAGGGCGACCGCCTGGGAGGCCTCCAGCGCTTTCACCCGACCAGGTGAACGAGTGCGAGCGAATGGTCGCAGAGAACCCGTCGGTGAGCCGTGTGGCCAGGATCATGAGGGTCTCGTGGATCACGGCCAACAAGGCGATCTTCGACGGAGGTTCAGCACGACGAGGCATGCAATGACTGGTTGGGACAGGCCGGTCTGCGGTTGCCCCAAACCCTGCGGCTGCTATGTTCGAGGGCAAGGGCAAGGCCTTACAAACTGCCGTTGCTCCCAAGGAGATAGACCACGATGATCAATTTGACCGATGAGATGGTATCGCGGTTGGACAGCGCTTTGGCCGATGGATATTCCTGCCTGGTGGGCACGGCCTCCAAGGAGGGCGAACCCCAGATAAGCCCCAAGGGAAGCGTGCTGGCCTTCGACAGAGCTACACTGGCTTACTGGGAGCGGGCCAAGCGATCGGCCCTGGACAACGTTGTCGAGAATCCGCAGGTCGTCGTCTACTACGCCCACGCCGCCGACCGGGTGAGGTGGCGGTTCCACGGGAAGGCAACCGTCCACGAGGACGGTCCCATTCGCCAAGAGGTGATGGACCGCTGCGTCCAAGCCGAACTGGACCGGGACCCTGAACGCCTGGGTGTCGCCGTCCTCATCAAGATAGACAGGATCACGGAATTGTCCGGAGAGGTACTGCAACAAGCGGACTAGACCAATGCCCAGCTGCCAGAACATGGGCTCAACTTCCGGCTCGTCGCCAACCACCAGGAGCTTGCAGGCCCGATCAGCCTGCACAACCGTTGGCAACTGTGACCGAGGCAAAGAGGAGGCACCACTATCCTAACCTGACGCCCAATGACATCTCATTTCTTTTAACCGGACCAGCATTGTAATAGTTTGCAAGCGCGTGGTACACCATGATATTTGATGCTGCCGAGCGGGTACCGGTCCGGTGATGCAAGCCTATCTCCAGGGGTCAGCTGGTTGCCGGGCCTCTTCTCCGTCCAGCAGCCCGCTCCGCACGGCCCACACCACGATCTCCTGCTTGGACTCGACGCCCAGCTTGTCCTGCACCCGGTAGATGGCATTCCTGACTGTCACGGTGCCGACGCCCAGAATCTCCGCTATTCCGGCATACGACTTCCCTCTGGCGAAGTGAACGAGAATCTCCTGCTCTCTTGCCGTCAGTGCCTTGGGGGTGGGTATCGGTGCAGTCCCGGCGCGTATCAGCCTGAAGACCCGCTCCACCGAATCCTCCGGGATCATCTTTCCGCCCCCGGCAACCCTACGGATGGCATCGACCAACTCATCACTGCCCGAGTATTTGTGGATGAAGCCCGACGCCCCGGCGGCGATCGCCTCTATCATCGCGTCGTCCTCTGTGGACGCGGTGAGCATCACCACCCTCGTGTCCGGCAACAGGTCGAGAATGTCCCGGCAGGCCTCCACCCCGTCCTTTTTAGGCATAATCACGTCCATGACGATGACATCGGGCCGCGCCTCTTTGGCCCGTACGACGGCCTCGACGCCGTCCGCCGCCTGAGCCGCGACATCGAACCCTCCCGAGTCTTCCAGGACCTCCCGAAGGCCCCTCATCGTGACCGGGTGGTCGTCCACCAGCATGACCCTGATCCCATTGGTCGATGACACATCAGCCTCCTCTTGCGGCGGACTTGGTGGGGGCCACGCAGGTGATGCTCGTCCCCCGTTTCTGTTCACCCGATTCCACGATGAGCCTGCCGCCCATTCGCTCCGCGTCCCTCTCCATGCCGCTGAAGCCCCGGCCCCGCTCGCCGAAGTCCTCCGGCAGGCCGACCCCGTCGTCGGATACGGACAGACTTACGGCGTCAGCCTCGAAGTCCAGCCTCACCTCCACCCTGGCGGCCTGCGCGTGCAGGAAGGCGTTGGTCAGGGCGTTGTGGGCGATGGAGAATAGGC
The DNA here is from genome assembly GCA_965207865.1 of Dehalococcoidia bacterium. Taxonomy (GTDB): domain Bacteria; phylum Chloroflexota; class Dehalococcoidia; order Lucifugimonadales; family UBA3495; genus VXOI01. The sequence continues at coordinate 228,771 of CBDBNP010000005.1, read as the reverse complement.
CGGTCCTTACCTCGCCGGACAGCGGTGGCTCCCGGCCGGACTGCACCATCTCGGCAGGGACCGAGGTGATCCTCGCGAAGGTCGCGGTGTGCGCACCCAGCACGCGGGCCAGGTCCCGCCCCTCGAAAATGCGGCCCATGTCGATGGGCCTTCTCAGCTCCCACATGGCCGATCTGGAAAGGACCGCGGTCGCCGCGAGCCTCTCCGTCAGCTTCGGGTTTGAGTCACCCGCCAGCTTCATTGCGCCCTCGATGCCCAGACCGATCATGTAGGCGGTCTGGGCGGTCGTGTCGTGTATCGCCTGGGATAGTTCGATGCCCTCCTGGTGGGCCTGCCGCTCTCTGACCATCGCCGCCTGCCTCCTGGCGCGCTCGAACCTGACGATGAGGCTGACGCCCACGGCAACGAGATACATCACGGACAGCCTGGCCGCCAGCACATGGTCCTGGGCCAATTCGAGGTCGAGGCCGGGGCCCGCTGCGATGCCCACAAGGCAGTAGACGAGGGCCGTGGCGGTGACCCATGCCAGGATGAGCGAGAGCGAGGAGAAGACCACGGCAAACATTGCGAGGGCTGGGTAGTAGGTAACGAAAATGAAGCCGTCGAATCTGCCGCTGACGGCGATGTTGGCCGTTATCAGCGCGACGTCGATGGCGCTGAGTGCGAGCATCCAGCGCCACGTGACCGGTCTGTTGGTCAGGAGGCGGTGGTGCAAGACGCCATTGACAACAGCCAGCAGCACATTGAGAACACCGAAGCCTAGGTAGTCCGGAAACCACAACTCCGGACGGTGCGCCAGCATGGCAGCGCCTACGAGCCAGATGTACCAGCGCCCCCAGACCGACACCCTCACCGCGTGGCGCACCACGTCGAGTTCGGCCCGGAAGAGCCGTTCCAGCCAGTTCCCTATGGCGTGTTCGTCCCTCATGGATACATTCGGGAGGCGACCCCTTGCCCGGCGAGTCGATGCAGGCCGTCGTTCCTCCAGGTATATAGGTACGTCCGTCGCACCTTCGCTGCTGCGGATAGAGTGGATTGTTGGGTCGCGAGAATTGCCCATCCAAATGTATCGCCGCTCTTGCGGGAAATGCCATAACGATTTGTGTGCATTGTGTGCATATAAGGTGTACAAAAATGCATTTCTTCTAATCCACATGTGCACCTGCAAAGTGATAGCCCAAAACCACGCGAAACAGAGCACCGGAACTCAAGTCAGATTGTGTACAAAGAAATCTTGGCTGCAGCCCGGGCTGGCGGCTACGTTTTTAGTGGGAAATTACGAACGACATCACCTACTGCCGCGGAAGGCAGGAGTCAGCTAGTTGGAAATGATCCTTGGAGTTCACTTCAGTGATCGTGGACAGAGTCGAAACCGCCTGTCGGGAGAACCTGGCCAGGAAATTCGGCAACACGATGGTGTTCGGACCCATAGACGTGCGGCAGAGAAGCACTGATGGCGGGAGTGTCATTGAAGTGACGGTCACCTGCGCCGAGGTCCAGGGGACCCCCGGGGGGACCGGGGGCGCGGCCGCGATGGCGGGCGCAGCCGAGCAGCTCAGGGAGTTGGGCATCGACAACCGGATCGAGTACTCCTTCCTTACCGAGGACGAGTTTCCCGGGTTTCTGGCGGGGGAACGGGAACGCGCAGAGTGGCGAAGACCGTCAGTAACCTAGGCCAGCGGACGGACAGCCCGGTGCCGGGCCTGCGCCGCCCGTACAACCAAGACAGTATGAGCGGAACAAGACCGCCAGTGCCAAGGAGCCTGAAATTCCGACAAAGCCGGAGACATTCCTGCCGCTGCCGGAATCTCCGGAGCGGACGTCGGGCACAAAGGCCAAAGGCACACAGCCAGGTGCCACATGAGTGCTTGACACCTCACTGATTCCAAGAGCATTCCGGTCCACGACAACGTGGGGACCTTGATGGATACATTCGAATGGGGACAGTTTATTCGGGTGATTGCGCCAGGAGGAGGCGCGTTTCCCGCGGTGACTATAAAGCGCCGCCGAAGAAATACCGCAAGCCTTGCCACTTGTTGAAGTACCACGAACTGCACCGCTGCCAATTTGCGGATGAAGGCAGTCTTTCGCTGTTACGACCGTCCAGGGCCATATCCGGAATACGCTTTTCTGGAAGTCATAAGAGTGGCGCCCCGGCTGTCGTCACTCAGAATTTCACCTCAGCGTCGCCTTCGAAAGATCGTGTCTCGCTGCCTGCCCCATCGGCACAAAAGCTGCTGTTGCCCTGTACGCGGATTCCCCTCTTGAAGCTGACACGTTACCTGCGACCGCTTAACTCCTCACTCCTGATGCGGGGGCCTGCCGGCCTGCCGGCCCTCCCGCACTGTCCTGAGGCTCCTCCGCGCCTTTACGTACGCTCCAGCCGGGAAGGTCTGATGTGAAGATGGAGCAAATGTGGCAGGGGCGTTCCGCCGGTCGGACGATGCTCTTCCAGTTGAACAGTCCCCCGGTGGATATGGGAATGCCGCGACCACCGGGAGCTTCTCCTGTTCGCCGGGCCTGGGTCGTTGCCGTCCTGTTGGCGCTGCTTGCTTCGCTCGCCCTCGTCCTGTGGGGCGACGCAGACTCGGCCCAGGCGCAGCAGGAGCCACGAGTGCAGGCCTTCGTCAGCAACATCGGCCAGACGCGCGCCGCCGCCGTCAGCCTGGAAGACAAGGATATCTCGCAGTCTTTCACCACGGGTCCTAACGCCGACGGCTACGATCTCGTCAGCGTCGAGTTGAGCTTGGAAGTCGGTGATGTTGCCGGCTCCAGCACCACCCCACCTCCCAGTGTGGTCCTGTACCGAGGCCCGGAGGGGACCAAGGTGGCCGACCTGGCGGGCCCGGCGGTGCTTTCCGCAAACTCGACAGCCAATTACACCTTCAGCCCAACCACGAGAGTCCTGCTGGAAGACCTTACGACCTACTGGCTACAGGTGGAAAAGGCGGCTTCTCAGTCCGTGTCCTGGACGGCAACGGACTCCGGCTTAGAAGAATCCTCGGAACCCCTGGGGTGGACCATCGAAGACCATTCGCTAACCAGGGAAGCCTTGTCAGCCCTGGAGTTCGACCAGAGGCAGACGCATTCTTTCCGGTTTAGAATCGACGGCACGTCAGGCGCATCACCGGTATTGGTGAGGAACACTCGGCAGTCCTGGGATACTGCCATCCCCTTGGGCAACGGCCTCTGGCAAGCTTTCACTACCGGCAGCAACGCTGCCGGCTATACCCTTGACGGCATCGAATTGGTGCTGAAAACCACCGCTGATGTTGTGAGCCCTCCTGAGGTGGGATTAGAACTCTCGGGCGACCGTGAAGTTATTCCGGTGGAGCTTTTGGGCCCGGTGCGGTTGGAGGCAAACACCACCAGGAAGTACAGGTTCGCCCCACGCCATCCCATCTCTTTGCTTCCAGACCATATGTACTCCGTGATCGTCGATAACGGTTCAGATAATGTGCAGTGGATGTCCACTCACTCCGACCTGGAAGACCCAGGTGGGGCTGCGGGCTGGAGCATGGAGGATTCCGGAAAGAGACCACGGGGCGGTTCCGTTACTGACCTTCGTTCCTTGCCTGGTGGTCAAGTCCTGCTCCTCCGCGTGGACGGTGAGAGCTATCCGCCGACCATGGTAAGTAACCGGGGACAGGCCCCGGCGGAACCCTACGCTTTCACAGAGTACAAATTTGGTCAACGGTTCACCACCGGCAACAATCCAGGCGGTTACAGGCTGGCCGCAATAGAGATAGACATTGAGACCGAATCCGATGCAGCGGTCTTTCCATGGACCATGCTACGACAATTATTACCGGGCAGCACTTCGGCTGTTGCTGGTTATTTCCTTGCGCCAGCCACCGCCCGTGAAGGGGTCCTCGTTTACACTCCTGCAGCACCCATCTTCCTCGAACCGTCCACCAGATTCATTTTTATAACTGATATATGGGAGGGGCAGGGGAAATGGGTAACAACGGCGAGCGATTCTGAAGATGGCACACCGAACCCAGGATGGGAAATCGAAGATTACGCTCTAGCGTTAAATGTCGCTGATCCTAAAACCGATATGCCCTTTTTGCCCAACGCTGAAGCCCTGAAGATAACGGTGAAGGCCTTTCCCGTCATGGACAGCTCACCAACCGAGGGGGCACCGGTAATCACCGCGCCCAACGTGTTCCGGGTGCCGGCGGTTTTGGGGGTGGACCTCAGCGGCATCCGGGACTCCAACGGGCTGGAGAACATTGCGGACAGCATCTCCTACAGGTGGCAGCGGTTCGCCGCCGACGGCACCACGCTGGAGTCGGACGGCATAGGCACAGGGTCCACTTACACCCTGACCGAGGCGGATGCCGGCAAGACGCTGAAGGTGGCGGTGAACTTCCTGGATGACCTCGGCTACCGCAGCGGCAGAATCACCAGCGAGGCCACCGGCGCCATAGCGGCAGAAGCGGAGTGCTCCGAGCCAACGCTGGTTGGCGGCGCCACGTTCATCGGGCCAGCGCGTAAGTTGGCGGTGCAGAAAATTGAAGCCATCGGGGAGCCTTACGGGTACAACGATCTCTACGATCCGTCCGGCACCCTGGACAGCCGCAGGTTCACCACGGCAGCCGGCAATTCCTATGTGATCAAGACGCTTGTTCGAAGCGAACCTTTCTCGCGCCAGGTATTGTCCCTGTCCCTGGACAAAAAGCTGGCTGACGTGGACAAGAATAGGCTGGTGCTGCACGTCTGCGACCGGGGCTTCCCTGTGGGCCCTGTGACACCTACGGGGAGTGCTTATATATTCTCAAGCACAGACATGGACTGGTCCGGCCAGGCGGAGCGCACCATCTACCTTAGCGAGGACGCCGCTGCGCCCACTTTCGTGGACGCCTCGGTGGACGGCACGTCCCTGGAGATCAAGTTCAGCGAGAATCTGGCCGCGGCTGCATCGCTGGCCAATTCCGCCTTCACAGTAACGAAAGGCAGTCCGGCTGAAACAGTGACCCTGAGCGGTTCGCCGTCCATCAGCAGCAGGACGGTCACCCTCACTCTGGCAACGGCTGTTTCGGAGACGGACACGGACCTGAAGGTCTCCTACAGCAGGCCTAACAGCGGAACAGGCAACAAGTTAATGGACGGGTTTGACAACGAGGTGGCGTCCTTTGCCGACGCACCCGTAGACATCATGCCGCCGGCGCCTGACGCCAACGTTCCCCCGGCGCTGGGCGAGGATGGGTTGACATTGACGCTGACGTTCGACGAAGCACTGCGGGCGGCGGCGGTTCCTGGCAAATCGGCCTTCACCGTGAAAGCCACCCCGGTCGGGGGAGTCGAGGCAACGATCGCCCTGGCGGACACGGACCCCGTGAGCGTGTCGGGCAGGACAGTCGTACTGACGCTGGCGACTCCCGTCGCCCATAACGACTCGGATCTGACGGTGAGCTACGACAAGCCCGGGACCGGTGAGGTGATCGAGGATGCCAACGGCAATGATGCGGCCTCCTTTGCTGACCTGGCCGTCGTCAACAACAGCTCCGTGCCCAGGGTCAGCATCAGGGCAGTACACGACGACGCCACCCCGGGCATCGCCCACTCCGAGTTCAAGGTGGTGCGGTCCAACACCGGCGCCGAGGACCTGGCTGTCAACTTCACGATCACCCAGGACGACTCGTACCTGGACAAGGAAACGATAGAAAAGACAATCAACATTCCCGCCGGCCAGACCGAGGGCACCAGGAAGTTTCTCGTCTCTTACAGCGACGATGGCAGGGTCGTGAGCGCAGGCAGCCTGACGTTGGATGTGGTTGGAGGAGATGGCTATCTACTGGCTCCGCAGCAGGACTCCGCCACCGTTCAGGTGAAGCTGCCGGCCAGCAGTACCGACCCTGTGGCGCTTCTGGAGCTCAGGGATACCGCCCTGTCGGTGGTTGAGGGCCAGAAGGTTGAATTGGGAGTGGTGGCCACTGTCTATCCCGGGGTGGCACAGCCCAGGGAGGACTTCACATTTGCGGTGTTAACCGAAGATGACGGCACAGCCAGGATCAACCTCGATTACCAGCACGTCTCGCTGAATGTGCCCGTGGCGGCTGAGGGGTGGACTCAACAGGGAGACGGCAGCTACACCCAGTCCCTCAACAGGGAGATACAAACTTGGGACGACGTAAATTATGAGCTGGCCGAGACCTTCACGGCATACATCCGGAGCACCCAGGGGGTGAGCGCGGGAATCAAATTCCCTGAGGGCAATGCCCGCAATGCAACGGTGTCCATCACGAACGATGGGGACACCCTGGGTGTGCTGAAGATCGGGGTGACCTCGACGGCCAACGGCGGATACTACGTCGCGGGTGACATCATCGAGTTGACCGTTACCATCTCGGGGCTGGTGGAAGTGACCGGCTCCCCGCAGTTGGCCCTCGACGTGGGTGGCGAGACCCGGCAGGCGACTTACCGGAGCGGCTCGGCCTCCGTGAACAATGAGGACTCCACGGAGCTGGTGTTCGCCTACACGGTGGCGGCAGGGGACGAGGACACGGACGGAATCTCCTGGGCAGCTGACGCCCTCACCCTGAACGGCGGGACGATCAAGTTCAGGCACACCGACCCGGTCGAGCAGGTGCCCGCCGATCTCGCCCACCCGGCCCAAGCGGCGCTGGCGGACCACAAGGTGGATGCCGTCACTCCGATCTCAGCAGCACCGCAGACGCTGGTGAGCAACGTCGGTCAAAACGCCTCCACTGCCGGTACGTTCCTGACTCTTGATTTTGCCCAGGACTTCACGACAGGGAACCTCGAGGCCGGATATAACCTGACGAGCATCGAGATGCAGCTCGCCACCACGGCGGACGGGACGACTCCGCCCACTTTCACGCTGCACAGCGGTTCCGGGACCGGTCCGGAGATCAGCGAGTTGGACGGACCCGAATCCCTTGACGCCGATATGACCAAGACCTACACCTACACGCCCCAAGAAGTCGTCAGGCTTGCCCCGTCAACCACCTACTGGGTGGTGGCGGATGCGACCGGCGACGGCCGGAATGGTGTCAGCGTACAATTCACCGACTCGGATGAAGAGGACCAGACGCCTCTGGATGGCGCCAGCATGGGGGATGCGGTCCACACGCGCACCGATGGGGACACCGGCAGTTTCTCGCCGCGCGCGGATGGAGAGGCACTCAAGATCCGTGTCAGGGCTGTTGCCCGAAACACGTCCGCCACGGGCGCGCCGGTAATCACCGCGCCCAACGCGTTCCGGGTGCCGGCGACTTTGGGGGTGGACCTCACCGGCATCGAGGACACCGACGGAGTAGCGGTCATTGCGCAGAGCATCTCCTATAAGTGGCAACGGTACGACGCTGGCGGGAGAAACCTCGAGGCAGACAGCATCGGCGCTGGGCCGACCTACACTCTGTCCGACGCAGACGCTGGCAAAAAACTGAAGGTGAAGGTCCTATTCTCCGATGACGCGGGCTACCGGAATGGCCCTCTGACCAGCAGGGACACCGACGCCATCACGGCCGCCGCGGAGTGCCCCGAGCCAGCGCTGGTTGGCGGCGCCACGTTCATCGGGCCAGCGCGTAGGTTGGCGGTGCAGAATATTGATAACGGGGCAGCTTACGGGTACAACGATCTCTACGATCCGTCCGGCATCCTGGACAACCGCAGGTTCACCACGGCAGCCGGCAATTCCTATTTGATCAAGACACTCGCTCAGGCTGCTCCTTTTTCAAATCCTGTATTGTCCCTGTCCCTGGACAAAGAGTTGGCTGCCGCGGACAAGAGCGGGCTGGTGCTGCACGTCTGCGACCAGGCCTTCCCCATAGGCCCTGTGACCCCTATTGGGAGTGCTTATGCATTCTCGATCGCAGGAATGGACTGGGCCGAGCACGCGGAGCGCACCATTCACCTCAGCCAGGACCTGGTTGGGCCCACCTTGGTGGAGGCCTGGGTCAGCGGCTCATCACTGGCGCTCGTTTTCAACGAAGAGTTGGGCAGTGCTGAGTCTATGGCAAATTCCGCCTTCACGGTTACGAAGGGCAGCCCGGCGGAAACACTGATGCAAAGCGGTTCGCCGTCCATAAACGGCAATGCCATCACGTTCACCTTAACCACGGCCATCGCGGCCACGGCCACGGACTTGAAGGTCGCCTATGTTAGGCCAGAGAGTGGAACAAACAACAGGGTGACCGACAAGTTCGGCAACGAGGCGCTGTCGTTCGCTGACGAGGACGTGTTCAACAGGCTGGGCAAGTTCGGGCCGTTGGAGTTGGACACCAACGTTCCGTCGGCGGTGAGTGAGGATGGGTTGACACTGACGCTGACGTTCGGTGAATCACTGCGGGAGGTGGCAGTTCCTGGCAAATCGGCCTTCACCGTGGAAGCCACCCCTGTCGGGGGCGTCGAGGCCGCGGTCGCCCTGGCGGAAACTGATCCCGTGACCGTATCGGGCAGGACCGTCGTACTGACGCTGTCGGCGCCCGTTGCCCATAACGACACGGACCTGAAGGTGAGCTACGACAAGCCAGGGACCGGAGGGGTGATCGAGGATGCCAACGGCAATGACGCGGCCTCCTTCACGGACCTGGCTGTCCTGAACAACAGCTCCGTGCCCAGGGTCAGCATCAGGGCGATACACGACGACGCCACCCCGGGAATAGCCCACGCCGAGTTCGAAGTGACGCGGTCCAACACCGGCACCGAGGACCTGACCGTTGACTTCACGATCACCCAGGACGACTCGTACCTGGACTTGGATTCGACCGTACTGACGTTCAACATCCCGGCCGGCCAGACCGAGGCCACCAGGGAGTTTCTCGTCGACTACAGCAACGACGGTATGGTCGTGAGCGCAGGCAACCTCACGTTTGACCTGGCTGGGGGAGATGGCTATCTACTGGCGCCGCAGCAGGCCTCCGCAATCGTGCAGGTGAAGATGCCAACCAGCAGTACCGACCCGGTGGCAAAACTGGAGCTCAGGGATTCCTCCCTGTCGGTGGTTGAGGGCCAGAAGGTAGAATTGGGAGTGGTGGCCACCGTCTATCCCGGGGCGGCACAGCCCAGGGAGGACTTCACCTTTTCGGTGCTGACCGAAGATGACGGCACGGCCAGGATCAACCTCGACTACGAGCACGTCCTGCTGAGTGTGCCAGTGGCAGCAGGAGGGTGGACCCAACAGGGAGACGGCAGCTACACGCAGACCCTCAACAGCGAGATACAGACTCGGGATGACTTAAACTATGAGCTGGCCGAGACCTTCACGGCATACATCCAGAGTCCCGAGGGGGTGAGTTCGGGAATCAAATTCCCTGAGGGCCAAGCCCGCAATGCGACGGTGACCATCACGGACGATGGTGACACCTTGGGTGTGCTGAAGATCGGGGTTACGTCGACGGCCAACGGCGGATACTACGTCGCGGGGGACGTCATCGAGTTCACCGTGACCATCTCGGGGCTGGTGGAAGTTACCGGCTCCCCGCAGTTGGCCCTCGACGTGGGTGGTGAGACCCGGCAGGCGATCTACCGGAGCGGCTCGGCTTCCGTGAACGCGGAGGACTCCACGGAGCTGGTGTTCGCCTACACGGTGGTAGCAGGGGACGAGGACGCCGACGGCATCTCCTGGTCAGCCGACGCCCTGACGCTGAACGGCGGGACGATAGACTTCAAGCACTCCGATCCTGTCGAGCAGGTTCCCGCCGCTCTGGCCCACGCGGCCCAGGGACCCCTGGCGGAGCACAAGGTGGACTCGTCTCCGCCTGCAGTGAGGGATGCGTGGGTCATTGGGACCTCCCTGGAAATCGCCTTCAGCGAGGATCTCGGCCCAGCGAATTCGTTGGCGAACGACGCCTTCACTGTTACCAAGGGCAGCAACGACGATGAACAGTCCCTGACCGGCACCCCGACGATCAGCGGGAACACGGTGAAACTGACGGTCGGCACGGCTGTCACTGAGACCGACACCAACGTGAAGGTCTCCTATGCCAAGCCAATAACCGGAAGCGGCAACCGGCTGGTTGACACATCAGGCAACGAGGCGGAGAACTTCTCCGGACAGAGAGTTGACTACCTTGCCGGGGACACCGACAAACCCGAGTTGGCGATGATGAATCCGCCGGTTCTAGCCGGGAACGGAAGGGAACTCACGCTGACCTTCAACGACACCCTGCGGGCGTGGTCAATCCCCGCCGCATCGGCGTTCACGGTGCAGGCGACGGCCGACGGTGGGAGCGAGTATACAGCGTCCATCGTGGGCTCGGATGCGGTGAGGGTGTCCGGCGAAACCGTCGTGCTGGAACTGGCCAGTCCCATTGCCAACAACGACACGGGCCTGAAGGTCAGCTACCGGAAGCCGGTTTCGGGGGCAGTCATCAAGGACAGGGCCGGCAACGAGTTGGATTCCATCCTGGACAAGGAGGTCGTAAACAACAGCCTGGTGCCCAGGGTCGGCATCTACACGCAACACGTTGACGCGACGCCGGGCATCGCCGATGCCACATTCCGCGTGGAGCGCTCCAACACATCGGACTCCGACCTGGAAGTGATCGTGAACTTCTCTCAGACGGACACGTACCTTGGATATGACACCGCGACGTACACGATTCCGGCCAATAATACGCTTTCTTACAGAAGGCTGCCCAGCTACTACACGGGCAATACCAGCGGCACTCTCACTGCTACGGTCCTGGGACAAGACGGCCTTGTTCCCGCGGTCGGTGGACGGAACTCGGCCGATGTGGACATGAAGGTGCCGGCCTCCGGCAGGACTCTCGCAATTTCGATTGAGAGGGGCACATACACGGTCACCGAGGACAGTGATCTGACCCTGGCGGTGACCTTCACCACCGGTGCTGACGTGGCGCGACCCAGAGAAACTCTCGAGGCGGTGTTGAATACTTCAGATATCACCGCCACTGGCGGTCCCCCGGGAGGCGACTTTGAGACTGTTGACCGCCGTGTCCTGCAGGTCTTGCCACAGGACTGGACAGCCAGCGGCACGACGTTTATTGCAAACAAGACGGCCACTTTCGTGATCAACGACGATAATGAATACGAGGGCAGCGAGCAGTTCTACGTGTTGCTGAAGCGGGACGAGGCGCTCCCGGAATTCTTCAACCCGGTGTGCCCGCAGCCCGCTGATGACGGCCTGACATGCCGGGCTACGGTCACCATTGAGGACGACGACACGCTGGAAGTGTCCAGCGTGTCAGTGAACTCAACGGCCAGCGGCGGATATTACGGCCCGAATGACACGATCACTTTCGCCGTGGGTTTCAACGGCGAGGTGGCGGTGACCGGGGCTCCGCAGTTCACCTTCGATCTCGCCGGGCAGCCCCGCCAGGCGGACTACGCCAGCGGCTCGGGCTCCGACAAACTGCTCTTCTCCTACGCGGTGACGTCCGGAGATGGCGAGGACCGCGACGGGATATCGTGGGGCGCAGATGCGCTGAACCTGAACCAGGGGACGATAAAATATTCCACCACCAACGAGAACCAGCGAGTCAACGCCGGACTGGAACACCCATCCCAGGATGCGCTTCCTGACCACCGGGTGGACACGATCACTCCGAGCCTGAGGCTGGCCGAGGTTTACGAATCCACGCTGTCGCTGTTCTACAGTGAGGAGCTCAACTCCACCGCCCCGGCCGGCACAGTCTTCACGGTGCAGGTGGACGGAGGCACTGGCGCCAACCCCGTCGCCGTGTCCATCGAGGGCAGCGTGGTGATGCTGACGCTGGCGACTCCGGTCCTCCGCGATCAGGCGGTAACGGTGAGCTACGCCATTCCCAACTCCGACCCGATCAGGGACCTGAGTGGAAGGGAGGCCGAGGCTTTCATGGGGCAGGTTGCAGAGCCGGCATCCGGCCTCTACGGATTCCGCGCCACGCCCGGAGACCGGCAGGTGATGCTGGAGTGGGACGACACCGACGACGACTCCATAGCCAGGTACCAGTACCGCTACCGGAACGCATCAGACACTGCCTGGAACCCGGACTGGACCAACATCCCCGGCAGCGACGCGAACACCACGACCCTTACGTTGACAGGTCTGACCAACGGCATCGAGTACACCTTCGAGGTGCGGGCGGTGTACCTCCAGGACGGCCAGGAGAAGAATGGCAGGGAGGGTACGGTTAAATCAACGCCCAGGGGCGCTCTGGCGCGGCCCGGCAGCCTGTCGGCTGCCCAAGCGGGTGCCGGAGAGCTCACCCTGACCTGGGACGACCCCAACGACAGCACCATCACGGCATACCAGTACCGCTACCGGCCCAGCACGGAGACCCGGTGGAACCCGGACTGGACGGGCATTGAGGGGAGCGGAGCGACGACCACCTCACACAGGTTGTCCGGGTTGAGCGGAGATGTGCCCTACACAGTGGAGGTGCGCGCGCTCCGGGACGGGGCGCCGGGACTCGAAGCCAGCGTGGAGGGCATCCCCATGGCGGACCTCACGCGCCCTCGCGCTGTACGGGACCTGAGAGCCATTGATGTTGAAAACGGCGTGATTCTGCAATGGCGCTGGCCGGAACAGTCGGGTGATTCGGCAATCTCCCACTATGAAGTCCGCTACGCCCTGGGGAACGCCGTGCCCGCCGACGACCCCTGGCAGTTGCTGGCGGAGCATCCTGATACCATCGGGGACGTGCCCACCGACACGGGTGTCCTGTACACCTTTGAGGTGCGGGCGGTGAATGTCTCGAACAAGGCAGGCCCGGTGGCGCAGCTGCAGGCAACGCCGGAGTACCCGCCCCAATTCACCTTGGCGGACCCACCGGAATCGCTGGATGGAATGGCCGGAGGAACGTATCGGGAATACGTGACGATCAATGGCTATCCCACGCGGCGCCCCTTCGTGGATGTTACGCTCAAATGGAGAGCGCCGGAGGACGAGGGCAATCGGGCCATTACCGATTACTTGTATCGGTACGCTCGAGGTGGCAGCGTGTCAGACTCCACGCCGTGGTCCGGCTTCGTGCACGAAGTTGATGAATCGCCGGTCAACGAACTGATGGGGACGGTGCATGCACTTGATCCCGGCACCCTCTATACATTTGAGGTGGCCACGGTAACCTCGGCCGGTGCCAGCGCCCCGTCCGCAACTTTCCAGTTGATGACAACGCCTTACACCGGGCCGGATGTGACCATGTCCGTGGGCGACACCGCGATGGAGGGCCAGCCGGTCACCATCACGGCGGAACGGACCGTTGGCACAGAGGGGAACACCGAGGTCATCCTTGAGATACAGGACACGGGCCGACAGGGGGTAATACATATAGTGGCAATTTTCGGGCCGGGTGAGACACTCACCACGACCACATACACCCCACCAGACGACAACGTAAGCACAACCAACCGCAAATTCACCATACGAATCGGCGATGTGGGACGGTCGGGTGAATACGGCGGCTTGAATGATACCTTCCACACCACGATTTTTACCGTAGACGTCACTGACAAGGAGAGGTAACCGCCCACATCGGGAGGCCATCCTCAGCGGCCGGGGCATGCACTTCCCCAGGAGCGGGTCGATTCCGGTAGAGGGCAGGATCGTACGCTAAGGGGAATGCGCCCGTTGAGTGTGCGATACACGGTTGGTCTGGATACGGAGAAGAGTTCGGCGAGATCGCTGATGGAAAACTCGCCCGTGGCCTACATCCGGCAGAGTTCCCGCTGCTATTTGTCGGACGGTTTGCTAGGTACCGCTGCTGAGCCGCAGCCCACAGTAGCCTCAGATCCAGTGGACACGCCTGTTCCGGTACCTGCTCCCACTTCCACGCAGATATTAGAAGCGATGGCAACTCCCGCTGTAGCGCCGCCACCCACTGCGACGAAGACCTCGACTCCCGCGCCCACACCCCCAGCTGGCGCCAAACTCACGATGGCTCAGACCTCGGCCGAAAAGGACCGGGAAGCGCTGGTCGCCCTATATAACGCCGCCACCGGCCCCAATTGGAACAGAAATAATAACTGGCTGACCGACGTGCCGATTGGTGAGTGGTCCGGCGTCACCACTGACGACGAGGCGCGCGTAACCGAATTGAACCTTTCTAGCAACCAGTTGAGCGGGGAGATACCGCTGGAGTTGGGCAACCTCTCCAACCTGACATATCTGAACCTCGAACACAACGAATTGAGCGGGGAGATACCGCCAGAACTGGGTAACCTCAACAACCTGACAGGTCTGGGCCTTGGTGGGAACCAGTTGAGCGGGGAGATACCACTGGAGTTGGGCAACCTCTCCAACCTGGCACGGCTATACCTCAACTGGAACCAGTTGAGCGGGGAGATGCCGGCTGAGTTGCGCAGCCTCTCCAACCTGAAAGAGCTGGTCATCTATGGCAATCAGTTGAGTGGGGAGATGCCAGCGGCCCTGGACAGCCTCTCCAACCTGGAGGTGCTGGACCTCGGCGACAACGACTTGAGCGGGGAGATACCGCCGGAGTTGGGCAGCCTCGCCAACCTAGTAGAGCCGAAGCTCGGCAGCAACGACTTGAGCGGGTGCGTGCCGAGCGGCCTGGACGACAAGTTGGTGGACAACCTTGGCGGCCTCCCCTTCTGCTAAGCCACGACCCTCAGCCTAGGAGGAACGGCATATCTTTCCGGAGGCGCTCCCAGCGCGAGTTGGCAATGGCGCATGGCGTTGCAGTCCCTGTATCAAGTACGGAGCTGGCTTGTGGTCCTCATTCCAGCCACCGGGTGTACAACGCCACCATGGTGCTGCTGTATCATCGGCCGCGTCACTTGATCGCCGAGTCCGGCACGCAGACCCGGGCCAGACCCAAGCGGTCAAGGTGGCTGGAAACAGCCCTGTTTACAGCCATGGCTGTAAATAGCCCCACTCCGTAGCTGAAGGGGTGGGTGGAAAACCCACTTGCAGAACCCCCGGCAGAATCGTATACATCAGCGATTCCAGCCAGGGAGTGCAGATCGATGACGCTGTACGGTTACGCCAGGGTCCCGGTGAGAGAGCCCGAGGACGAGAATCTGGACCTGCAGGTGGAGAGGCTGGTCCGCGCCGGCTGCGCCATGGGCAATATCCGGGCCGAGGAGGCCAGCGGGGCCAAGGACGACCGCGGCGGCCTGCTGGAGCTGCTGGACCTGGTGGTCGCGGGCGACACCCTGGTGGTCACCCACATCGACCGTCTCTCCCGGGGCCTGACCTTCGGGCTGCAGGTGATCGAGGGCCTGCACCATGCAGGTGCGGAGTTCCGGTCCATGGCGGAAGACTTCGACACGGCCACGGCCAACGGGAAGCTCCAGATCCAGATGGTGCTCGCCTTCAGTGAGTGGTGGCGGAACTCCATCAGGGAGCGTTCGGTCGTGGGCCAGGCCAAGGCGCGGACTGAGGGCCGTTTCCCCGGACGACGGCCTAGTATTACAACGACAGTTCAAGGTGGGACAGTCCGAGATGCGTACAAAGCGGACCGGCACTTGGCGTGGGAGCGGCTGGCTCGCTCGTTGCTACACTGTGTCTGCTCCAGCCATCTCTGCAGTTCATCCGGCCCGAACCGGCCCCGGGGCAGCATCTCCCGCACTACCCTGTAGACTTGGGGGCGGGTGATCCGGGGCATCTTTTTCCCCTCAAGCCTGCTGCAGGCTCAGCAGGAAGGCTCCCGCCACCAGGCACAGGGCCACATGATGATGCCAGCCTGCCCAGGTGCGGGTCTCATATTCGTCCATCCCCACGTCGCCCTTGTCCGTCTCAAACTCCGTTTCGATGCGCCACCTGGAACCGCCCACGTATGCCAAGGTCTCCAACGACGTATCCTCCGTAGCATTGGACAGGTAGAAGCGGGGTTCGCTGCCGTCCAGGTTCCGGCGGCAGACGGCCCAGACCTCCTCGCCGGGCTTGCGCCTCTTGGTGGCCCGCACTCGCTGTGCGTTGAACCGGTAAATCCTGGGCCCCTGACTCCCCTGGGCCACCGTTATCTCCCGCCAGGCATCCTCGGGGATGGCGGCAGCCCGCTGCTCCATGGTGCGCCGCTGTCCGGCCACCAGCCTGGGCTTGGCAGGGCCACCCCGTCCCTGGTAGACCGGAGTGGTCCACTCGGGCTCCACCGGCCACACCATAAAGCCAGCCGGAACGTCCAGGACGTAGTGCATTCCCAGCGTTGCCAACCCGTCGCGGAGGGAGGGCGACATGCCGAAGGCGTCGTCTGCGGCGACCCACCCGCCCCTCAGGTGGCCCGACTCCAATGCCCGCTCCAGCATCTCCAGAGCCAGTTCCGTCTTCGACCGGTAGCTCCGCCGCTCCTCTGGAACCCCAGCCGCCGCACAACGGTCCTCGTCCGAGGTCCAACTCTCCGGCAGATACAGGCGCTTGTCCACCAGCGCCCGGCCCAACGGGCTCACGTAGGCCAGGAACATTCCAGCCTGGCAGTTGGCCACCTTGCCCAGTCTCCCGCAGTACTGCCGGGCCACTCCCGCCGACCTCCTACCCTGCTTGGGAAAGTCGCTGCCGTCCAGCACCCACACAGCATCGGGGTGCCCCAGCAGAGGAGCCAGATATTCCTGCAGCCGCCCTATGACAGCGTCATCGTCCCAGGGAGAGTCGGTGAGAAACCGCTGCATCCCCCGAGCCGACTCGGGAACCGTCTCCGACAGATTCTCTGCGTTCCGCCGCTCCTCGGATTGCACCAGCAGAGCCTGTAGATAATGACCGCTGCGCTCCCGGGTCTCCCGGCGGCCAAACAGCCCAGCGAAGTAAGCGTGAAACTCCTGAAAGTCCTGATATACCTGCTCGAAAGCCGCCGCATCCACTTCCCTGCCTCACTCGATCAAGCCTTCCCCAACCTCCCACTGATCTTATCAAGCCAACTGTCGTTGTAATACTAGGGAACGGCGCATCGACGTGTTCTGCGATCAATATCCCTACACAGCGGGCACCAACCCTCTGCGCAACCTGCTGCCCGTCTGGGTGCAGGGGGGAGGAGTGGAGCCCATGCTGCAGCGGCTGCGTGACGGAGAGGCAAGGGAGCGCATCAGGCGCGACCTGGACCTGCCCCGCCGGCTCCGCAAGCTGGACAACTTCGACTTCCTGCTTCTGGACGACCTGGGATATCTGCCCCAGGGGGCCAAGGAGTCCGAGGTGCTCTTCACCCTCATCGCCGAACGCTACGAACGGAGGTCCTTGGGCATAACGTCAAACCTGGTCTTCTCCGAGTGGGAGCGCATCTTCGCCAACCCCATGGCCACCGCCGCGGCCATCGACCGGGTGGTGCAGGTCGGCAAAGGTAGTTGACGTCAAACAGCAGGACCATTCCGGGTCCACCTCACTTTCCGGCTGGATCTATAGATACTTGCCGGTGGGTTCAGATAGGAACGCTACCAGGCTTGCCGGTGGGTTCAGTTTTCCGGCTCGGTGGGGCGCTGGCAGCCCGGGGGTTCTTCCTTGGTGTCCATGAGGTCGTGGAGTTGGGCTAGGGCTTTTTCGTCGCCGTCGGCAACGAAACTGGCCGCCACCGAGAGGTAGTCGCCCACCGATATTTCCACAGGGACCGACACCCGCACGCCCATCGTCTCAGACGCCTTGACCAGCCACGGCACGACGACCTGGGAAACGCAGTTGGAGTAGTCCTCGGTGAAGATGTCGTCCAAGGCGCTGGAATCGGGTACCGCTGCAGGGACGGAGGCCCCCGACAACAGGGTGTTCAACGAGTCGACGATCCCTGTTGCGTCGGCGCCCTCCTGGACCAGCCCGGACACCTGATCGAGAATGGAACTGAAGTCGCTGTCCATGTCCTCTTCCGCCAGCAGATCCTCCTCGTCGGAAATGGTATGCGTCGCCCAGCTACCGGACTGCTTGGCCTCCACGGTGAGATCGCTGTAGGCCAGCCATGCCGATTGGGGCAGCGCGATGAGCACGGTGCCGGCGCTGCCGCTCTCGGTCTGGGGTCCGCCCAGCGGCCCGGCGCCGGAGGCGAAGCCGTCGGTGTCCTCGATGGTGATTTCCAGCGTGCCGGTGGGAAGGGTGGGCAGCAGCTTGACGGTCATGGTGGGGCCGACCGGGGCATACCCGCGGTGGGCCACCGAGGAAACCGAGCCGCTGTACAGGACGCGGGGAACAATGGTAATGAACAGGGAGAACTCCGCCTCGACCGACGCGGTGTTGGCGGTGGTGGCCTCGATCATGTAATCGCCGGCGGGCAGAGTCTGGGAAATCCGGGAGCCGAGACCGTCGCCGCTGTTGTCGTCCTGGGCGACCACCTCGCCGGAGAGGCCATCGCGGCGCAAGACCAGGTAGGTGTCCAGGCTGGAGGACAGGTCAATCTCGACGGCGGTGGTGATGGGCAGGGAGAAGGAGTAGTATTGGGCCAAACTTCCGCCCCGGGAGATGGAGGCGCAGTCGGACTCCCACTGGCCGGAGACGGCGCCGCCCACCTGGATGCTGCCGACCTCCGGGGATTCGACCTGGTCGGAGGAACCCTCCTCGCCGCTGCCGTCGTCTTCGGAGCCGTCAACCTCGGTGACGCACTCGTCCACCTTGATGGCGTCTACCTTGGCCGGCTGGGGTTCGGGTACATCATCCACGGAAGATCGAGTGGTTCTGGGCCTGATCGCGGGCCTGGTCATGGCGTTGGGGGGCATGTAGTAGGCGTAGATTTTGCCGTCTTCATAGTCAGCAACCCACATGGTTTTCCCGTCAGACCAGAGGCCAGAAGGGATGTTGTTTGCCGCATCGTCCAAAGTGTTGAATTCTTTATCGGCGTCCCTCTCCTTGCTCGCTAGGTCGTAGGCGAATATTTTGTCTGGATTCTGGTCAGCAACCCACATGGTTGTCCCGTCGGACCACAGGCCTTCAGCGACAGTGTTGCCCGCGTCCAGGGTGTCGAAGTCCTTCTCTGCGTCCCTCTCCTTGGTCGTCAGGTCATAGGCGAATATTTTGTCCGGAACCGGGTCCGCCAGCCAGATTGTCCTCCCGTTGGACCAGATGTGGTCGGGGAAACCGTCACCCTCCCCGGAAAGAATGTTTATGTCCTTGTCTGAGTCCCTGGCCTTGGTGCTCATGTTGTATGCGTAAATCGTGTCGTCCCCTTCGTCCACAACCCACATGGTCGTCCCATTGGACCAGATGCCCTCAGGGTTGTTGTTTCCCGCAGCAGCGAGGGTGTTGAATTCCTTACCTTCCTCCCTTGCTTTGGTTGCCAAATTGTAGGCGTAAATCTTGTCGTCTGCCGTGTCCGCCACCCACATGGTCGTCCCATCGGACCAGATGCCCTCAGGGTTAGTGTTTCCCGCGGCGGACAAGGTGTCGAAATCCTCCGAGGGGTTGTGGGCGAAGGGGTCGGTGTCGAGGATGCGCACGGTCAGAGCGGGCGTTGGCCCGGGTGCTATGCGGGAGTCGGAGAAGCGGTTAGCCGCGAGACTGAACTCGACCTCCGAGTCGCCCGCGTCCTCTCCGGCGCGGAAGTTCATGGCCCTGGCGCTCTCACAGGCGCGGAAGGAGAAGAGGGGGGAACTGCCGGGACCGCCGGTGACCGACCCGGCAGGGCCCGTGTAGGGGACACTGACGGCGAAGGGGAAGTTTATTCCGCAGTCGTCTTCCGGCGAGGTTACGAGCAGTTCCACCTGGAACCAGTCTCCCTCGTTGACCACGACCTCGGAGTTGGCGAAGGACACCGATGCAGTATCGTCGTCTTCGATAACTACGGACGTTTCCAGCAGGCCGTAACCGTCGAACTGGTCGGACCCGTCGCCTGGGACGACGCGGACGATGAACTGTTCAGTCGGCTCCAGCGTCGAGTCATCAACTATGGTTATGGTATGGGTGGCCGAGCTTGCGCCTGTGGCTACGGTGACTTCCGAGGTATCCTGGGTGTAGTCCGACCCGGACCGGGCGGTGGAGTTGGTCACCTGAAATTCCAGGGTGAGGTCCTCGGTGAGCGGATCGCTGAAGGACACCTCAACTGTGACTGTCCCGTCTCCTTCGTCAACTCCATACTCAGGGCTGTCGAACTGAAGGAAGGACGAAGCGGTGTCGAAGACTTTCAGCGTGAACGTGGGGTCGCTCTCAAGCTGTATTGGCTGATACCCCACGAACTGGCCGTCCGGCCTCGTTGGGTTTTCCGCGGATATTGCTCCAAGGGTGAAAACCACCTCGGCAATCTCGCCCTCCTCGACACTTGTGGTGTTCACGTCGAAGGCATGGATGTTCTGGCAAGGGTCGAAGGGGACATCGGAAGGGATTGTGGTTCCGGTAACGAGGGCATTGTCGGGGTCGGTGTAGGACAGCCCGACTTCGAAATAAAACTGGGCAGGGCAAATCAGATCCGGGTAGGGATGGATGTCCACCCGGTACGATTCGCCTTCCGTTACAGCCCAGATGCTTTCCGTCTGGGGACTGCGGTCCATAAAGCCGACGGTGGCGGAATCGTCGTCGAGTATCTCGACCTCCGTTACTTCCTTGACGGGGTCGAGGCTGACGCTGGCGATGAGCCCGCTGGACTTCTGCATTTGCACTTCAAAGGACTCAGGAGCCTCGGTAATCGCGTCATCCACGATGATAACGTCAACGCACTGACTCAGCGCGCGTGACCTGATTTCCAAGAAGGTCGCAGAGGGCCGGTAATCGCTATTGAACGTCGCTCTATCGTCCGGGCGATCCAACTGGAAGTTTACAAAAAACGGAAAGGCTACGCCGGGCTGGGTAACTTCGACACATAACTCAACGGATTCCTCGTCTTCCACTACCGAGTTGTAAGTTTTTCGGAAGGAAACGGAGGCCTCATCGTCGTCGGTTATTTCCACGGTTCCTTCTGACGTGCCGAAGGTGATAGTGTCGTCAAGGTCCGGGGTGGGTTCCATGCGGACCATGAAGGACTCCGTGTGCTCTACGAAGCGGTCGTCGGATATGTTAATCCGGGCATCTTTTATCTTGTCGCACGCGGCGAACCTCAGGGTATGGTCGCGCAGGCGCGAGAAGTCGGAGTTTTCTGCGGTGTCTTCGATGGTGGACAGGCGCACCGAGAAGGGGAATTCCACCGGGCAGGATATATCTGGAGTAACTACTGTCGCGGCAATGGTGATCGGACCATTCCCCTCGGCGACAGCGGAGTCTGGAACCGACAACGACAGGGTCGCGGTGTCGTTGTCCTCTATGTCCACCGTTGCATCGGTGCGACCGAGGCGGATGTCTTCGTCAAGGGCGGGGGTGCGCTCCAATTTCAGCCTGAAGGTCTCGGTGCGTTCGACTATCAAGTCATTGAATATGGTGATCTCAATATCCGATTGCCGGTCGCAGGCGTCAAATACTAAAGTTGCGCTTTGCAGTTGGGTGAAGTCAAAGGTGGTGTCGCCGCTAACGGCTGTGCCATCCAACGTAGACAGGCGCACCGAAAACCGGAAGTCCACCGGGCAACCAGCGGGTCCACCATCAACCTGCACGGTGATCCGGACGGTGCCGGAAGTCTCGCTCACCGTGTACTCCGCGCTGCTGAGCGATACCGTCGCGGAGTCGTCGTCGGTTATGGATACATTACTGCGAAGGGTGCGAACGCTTATATCTGGGTTAGTCTCTTGGGTACTGAGCGCCACCTGGAAGGACTCCACATCGGTTTCAACCAAATCATCGTTGATTATTGTAATTTCGGTTGATTGAGAGGTGTCGCCGGGAGCGAAATTCAGTGTTGTGCTTGTAGCCTGGTAGTCCTCACCCGCTAACGCGGTGGCGTCGAACGTGGACAACTGCACATCCACCGGGAAGGCTATGGGATGGCTGGCCTCCGCAGTGACTTCAACCGTTCCGCCATTCTCGCCGACGCTGTAGTCGAATGAGTTCAAACGGATAAACGACAGATCATCGTCTACTATTGTTACAGTTGCTTCGTCAGTGCCGAGGGTGATGGCCGGGTCCAACGCGGCTGGGCGGCTCAACTGCACCGTGAAGCTCTCATCGCGTTCGACCGTGGAGTTGTCGCGCAAGGCTATCTGGACCGACCTTTGCGCTTGGCAGGCGGCGAAGGACACAAGACCGGAAAAAGCAACGTAATCCCCTGAGGGAGTCGCCGAGCCTTGGCGCGTATCCACCTGCACTGAGAAAGGAGATGCGACAGGGCAACTCTGGGGAGTGCCTATGACGTCTATAACCAAAGCCGCTCTCCCCACGGACTCTGACACTTGGTATTGAGCCTGGGCAAACTGCACAGTGGCGGACTGCTGACCGGACACGGTTACAGGCAGGCCGGCCATGAGGGCCAGGCCGAAGAGGAGTGGCATCAGCTTGATCAGCTTTGTCATACCGCTATCTCACGTTGGTAGTACGGCGCCGGTCAGGGTGACTGGCACGGCGGCGGGGCGTCGCCGGTATCCAGCAGATCATGTACCTGGATCAGGACCGGCTCCTCGCTGTCCTCGCCCTCGGCGGCAATGGAGGCCCCGGCGAGGGATACGTAGTCGTCAGTGGAGAGGTCCGCGGGCACGGATATGCGGACCGCGGTGGTATGGGGGGCCAGCGCCAGCCAGGGGACGGTCACTTGGGACACGCAGTTGGCGTAACTGGCGCCGAAGATGGGGTCGACCGGAGCCTCGCCCTTCTCTCCCACGCCCCAGGCAAGGCGGGCCGCCGCGGTGAGGGCGCCTTGGCCTACGGCGGGGATGAGGCCCAAGGCCGCCGCGGTGCGTTGACGGCCAGCGGAGGCGGTTTCCAAGGCCAGCAGGGTGCGCTCAAACGCTGCGGTGTAGTCCACCCACGAGCCGGCGATGCGCATTTCGGCGGTGATTCCGCCGTAGTCTACCCAGACGTGATCGGGGAGGGCCAGCACCAGTACGCCGGGACTGACGTCGTCACTGGCGCCGCCGGCGAAGCCGTCTTGGTCGTAGAGGGTGAACTCCAGGGTGGGCATGTCCGGCGTGGGGAGCGCCCGCACTTGGACCATCGTGTCGGTCGGCGAGTAGCCGGAGTGCGCCCACTGCGACGCCAGCCCGGAGATGAGGACGCGACCGCCGTCGTCGGGCGCTTCTTCCTCCGGGTCGGGGTCTACCATCATTTCCTCTTCACCGGGCTCCGTGGGGTCGGGGTTCACCGTGATGGCGGCCTCCCCCGAGACGCAGCCGGAGATGTCGTTGCACACCCTGAGTTCCACCTTCTGCTTCCCGCTGAAGTCCCAGTTGGTCGAGAAGGTGGATTCGGATCCCGACGAGGGGTTGCCGCCGACGAGGCCGTATCCGGCTTGCCAGGAGCGGGAATCAATATCGCCGCCGCCGTAGGTGGGGCTACAGGTCACGGTGACACCTATGTCAACGGTGTCAGGGGCGCAGCCCATGCTGGTGATCTCGGGCTTGGGGACAACGGTTACGGTGAACTCGTATACCGCCCAGTCCTGCTGGTCGCGCCCGCGGTTGTCGGTGTCGTCCTGCTTCGGATAGCGGGCGCAGTAGGAGTTGCCGGCGTCGTCGGTGCGGTCCTCGTTGCAGAGCCAGTACCGATAGCGGACTCGGAACTCGCCTGCTTCCTTGGGGAAGATACGGAGCCGAAGCGTGCGCTGTGGGATGGATGGCGGATTTGGCCAGTCGTCGGTTTCCGCCGCGACCGACAGGTGCTGCGGAGTGCTTCGGCTGCCGCTGGCGTCTTCCGGCGTGGTGGAAGCGCCGCTGTCGAGATACGCGACTTCGGCGAAGGTGGTGGCGGACCGGACGGTCAACACGCGGCCCTGGTCAGAGTTGTAGGAGGTGGCGCTGTCGACCGTGTTGTCGAGGGTCAGGTCGGGGAAGGAAACGGAGATACCTCCTGGTCCACCAACCCAGCCGGACTTGAATATGGCGAACTCCAGGTCGATTGACTCGCCCAGAGCGATAGTGTTGTCCGGGAGTTTCCAGTCGGGGGCGAGCGTTGGCGTCGGGTCCGCCGGATACACAGTCTTGGTTGCCTCGGCGCAGGCGCCGCCGCTGGCTTGGCCAACATCTATACTAGCTGGCCCTGCATCGATCAGCGTGGTGCTGATGTATTCGGTTGGGTTTCCGATTCTGCAAGCCACCACACGAAGCTGCTTTGCCCCCGGCGAGTCCCAAGTGACCGAGGCCGTGCTACCTTCGGCTGCGTCCCAGGAGACAGCTCCGTCGTGCGCCTGCCAGGCGTAGGTGAACTCCCCAGGGGAATCGCCTACGATTGTTGGCGAGCACTCAACTGGGTCTCCTGCGTAGAAAAAGGAAGGAAGGCAACCAATGGAAGCAATCCCGAACGTGCGGAAGGCAGTCACGGTGGCCGAGAAGGGACCGGCTCCGCTGGAGTTGATCGCTGCAACCCGGTAGTGCCTGACGCTCCATTCCATCAAGCGCTGGTCTGAGTAGCTGGTGGAGGTGGAGGCGGTATTGCCAACCAGCTGTTGCCATGCCAGCCCGTCCTCCGACTCCTCCACGACATAGCCCGTGATGGCCGTCCTGCCCGTATCCGACGGCGCTTGCCACGTCAGGTCAACCTGCGAGTCTCCATCGGTCTCACCTACGGTCGCCGTCAGGCTAAGCGGCGGCGACAGGGAGTCGGGGAGAGAATAGGCGAAGATGCGGTCGCTCTCGCGGTCGGCAACCCACATGGTCTCGCCGTCGGACCAGATGCCGGTGGGGGAGGAGTTGTTGGCGATGTGAGGGTAGCTATCCTCGGTGACGTCTATCACCTTGACGGTTACAATTTCCTTTAGGATTTCCCGTTCTCCCCAGGCCGGAACACCGGGCTCTTGTTCACCGGACCTGACGCTGTAGGCGAAGATGCGGCCCTCGTCAATGTCCGACACCCACATTGTTTCCCCGTCGGACCACAGGCCGTAGGGACGCTTATTGCTTTCTGCCAAGTCGCAAATATCTTTCCGGGAGTTGCGCATCTGCTTTTCGACGTCATAGGCCACGATGCCGCAGTCGATCGTCCACGAGGCAAACCACATTGTGGTTCCGTCTGACCAAATGCCCGCATCAGGTAAACTGAATCCTTCCTCTCCAGGAATTTCGAAGACCTTGCTCTCGTCACTTATTCTGTATCCGAATATCTTGGTCGCGCCCTCAAAGTCGTGGTCTGCGACCCACATGATGTCATCTGAAGACCATATGCCCCTCGGTTCAGCATCCTTGAACAGGTCTACCGTATCTACAAAACTAAAAGGAGCGGCTTCAGTACGTACTTGGATTTTTTTATCGGCCCTTTCATTCCCGTCAGACATGTCGAATGCATAGATCAGGTAGTCGTTAAGAGATTGTCCATCCATGGCCCACATGGTCGTCCCGTCGGACCAGATATCCAGCGGCCTCTTGGCGTCCTCCAGGAATTTGAAGTCATGGGTATGGTCCCAATCGCCACCGAGAACCTCGCTCAGAATCTGATCTCTCTCGTGAAATATGGCTTCCCGCTCGTCTTTGAGCTTGTTGTGAGTCAGCCTCCCGTCTCCCAGAACGCCGATGTCGACGCCAGCGAAGTCTGGATTAGCTTCCGAGGCCCTGGCCAAATGCTTGTAGAAGGCGAACTCCAGGTAGTCGGCGACTTCCTCTGTGGCCAACCGATCAGCGTCATCCTGGCCGCCTTCAATCAACGTCGAACTAATGTTTGAATATACCTGGGTCGACATGGACGCCAATGTTATGCCGTCCCAGTATTTGTGGGTCTCTCCCACGATCTCGTATATCTCGTCGATTGCGAGGGCTACCGCAACGGTGACAGGGACTGCGATTACCGCCACAGGAAGGGAAGCGATTCCTGCGGCTGTCAAGGCCGCTGTTACCGCCGCTGTTACCAGTTTTGCCGCCACAACCTGCAGTGCCATCTGCGAATATGTTGCTGCTATGTTGGGCAGATTCTCCTCTATGGCCGCAGACCAGTTTTGCAGGCCTTCCTTGCTTGTCATTTTCGCCAGCTTCTTCTGCGCCTCGTCTATCGCTGCTGACCAGGCAGCGTCATGCACCTTCAGGTCCGCCAGTATTTCCAGAGTCTTGGTGGCCTGACCCACGAAGATGCTGCGGTTAAGTGATTCCGTAATCCGGATATCATCGGCGAGCCCAACGGTCGCCACCACGATTTTGGCTGCCAGGAGACCATTGCTGACCTTCTCAAGAGGCAGGCTTTCGAGGTGTCCGTGCACGACATTGAGATTTACATGCTCGAAATTGACGTTTAAGTTGCTCAGGACTGCCTCCACCACTTTTGCGGCTTCGACGACCTGGTCTCCGTGTTCGATAAGAGTTTCAGCACTTTCGGGCAGCTCATTTACTCCCGCGTTCGTCAGCGTTTCTACGGCCATGACAAACCTTTTCTTGTCTTCCTCTGTGACGCCTACTGAAATAAATTTGTTGCCGTAGGTCTGCCCTCGTCGGGCTATTTCAAGCGCCAATTTTTCGTAGGCGTCTTCTCTGTCATCACGGCTCTCAAGCCCCTTCCATGTCCGTTCAACAATCTCTTCGGCCAGTTTCTCCGTTTCCTCCTTGATTTCTGCGTCTTCGTAGCGTGTGGAGTACTTGGTGGGCACAAAGACCCAGAACGGCTCACTGCCGGTTCCGATTTCCCCTTCCAGACGCGCGGTTGCCAAGACACCAAACCCCAGGGCGGCAGCCGTGCTCGGGCTCACGGCCAAATCAGTTTCTTCGATTGCTTCGCCGGACAAGAGTTTTCCGGCGATGTTTATTCCCGGGTGTCTTGACAGGTCGATATCTACGCCTATTCTGTGTTGGATGTAATCGTCCAGATGCAAGAAGGCCTGTATTTCTCCGGGGAAATCGTTTCCCATATCAGGCAACACATAGACGGCCATACAGTCGGCGTTGTCAGAATCATCCCCGTCGACATGTTCCCCGGCATACTCTATGAGTACACAAAGTAGGTGCGGCCCCGGCTCCAGTTCCATTGTGATGCTGGGAAAAGTAAGGCCGTAATCCGCCATCAGCCCCGGTCTCATGGCTGGCCCCGCCACGGCTTCATCCCCGGTAGGATCCAGCGAAGATGCTGTCCCCCAAAGCCCACCCGAAGCTGGCTTACCGAGAACCACTCTTATCTCGTATTCGGGGGAAGGAGATGTTCCCTTATTACGCAGGACGAGCGGCACCGAGAGCGGATTGCCAACAACCGGGGTAACCTGCTCCGCGATTTCGACGGCGAGGTCGGGCAGTGGCAGCGGCTCCACGGTGAATTTGGTGGAAGTCCAGGCGAACCTTTCGCTGCGACCCTGGTTCCAGATCTCGGCCCGGATGGTGTGCTCGCCCGACTGGGAGAAGGGGTGCGTCGCTCTGCGCACTCGGGACTGGTTACGTGTGAACCTCTGGTCATCAAGAATTATGTCCTCGGTTCCGCCGTCGGGTTTCACGATGACGAAAACGATGTCGAAGGTGCCATCGCCGCTGTTCGACCTGACCTGGTTGGTGAACATGGCGCTGATGCTGGCACTTTCTCCCTGGTAGACGCTGGCGGGGGAAATTCGAATAGCCGAGACGTCGGCATCATAAGAGACGGCGTTGACGCTTATATCTTTGGTATCTTCTGCATACTGGACAGAAATGTCCGGGTTGTAGACCTTCGCCTTGAACCTATACATGGTCCTCAAAAAGGTCTGTTTGAAGGAGTAGCTCATGCTGAAGGTCTGGACCGCGCTTGTCCTCCCCGGCCTCGAGAACGATTTGCTGTCCAATTCGTAAGTTACAGTGTTGTTGAAACCGGGCGGGTCGACCTCCAGGAGTAACGCAAAGGTGGCCTCTCCTCCAAAAGGCCCGCTGGTGGATGAGAGGTTCCTCACTTCCACATTGATGGTGGCGTCCCCTGCGTAAACCGGATCCGAGGAGAAATAGATGCGTGTGACCTGGGCGCCATAGGGGTCTTTGACATCCAGTGTTGTTTCGACTTCGCCAAACTTCCTGCTACGATCGGGGTTCCAGATCTGCGCCTTGATGGTGTGCCTTCCCACATGCTCGAACTCGTAGCTCTCCCCCAGTCGTTTGGGCTCGTTCTTGGAGAAGTTGCGCTCGGAGCCGGTTACCTCCAGTTCAACCGGAGCGTCATCCCCCGGAGGATCGACGACAAACACGATGTCGAAGGTGCCTTCGCCGCTGTTCGACCCGACCTGGTTAGTGAACTCGGCGCTGATGCTGGCACTTTCTCCCTGGTAGACGCTGGAGGGGGAAATTCGAATATCCGAGACAGCGGCATCATAAGATACGGCGTTGACGCTTATATCTTTGGTATCTTCTGCATACTTGACAGTAAAGTCTGGGTTGTAGACCGTAGCTTTGAACCTATACCTGGTCCCCGGCAAGGTCTGTTTGAAGGAGTAGCTCATGCTGAAGGTCTGGACCGCGCCCGTCTCGCCCGGCGCCGAGAACGATATGCTGTCTATTCTGTAAGTTTTAGTGTTTCCGAGACCGGGCGGGTCTACCTCCAGGAGCAACGCGAAGGTGGCCTCTCCTCCAAAAGGCCCGCTGGTGGATGAGAGGTTCCTCACCTCCACATGGATGGTGGCGTCCCCCGCATACACCGGGTCCGAGGAGAAATAGATGTCGGTGACCTCCGCGCCATAGGGGTTCGACTGAGGGGTTGCGCCGCCTATGGCATCAACAGGGGAAGCCTCGTCCGCCTGTAGTGGCTTAATCGCGGCAAAGGAGAGCGCAGCCAGAATCGCTGCCAACATTGCCGCAAGACCGAGCCGCAGCCAATGTTCACGCCATCTGGACATTACGGCATCTCCGGCCGCCCGGAGGGCGCCCTGAGAATCATTGCATGAGCAAGGACTATGTCCTCGGTTCTGCCGTCGGGTTTCACGATGACGAAAACGATGTCGAAGGTGCCCTCCCCGCTGCTGGTCCTCACCTCGTTGGTGAAGGTGGCGCTGATGGTCGCGCTGTCGCCTGGGTAGATCGTGGAAGGGGACACGCGAAGGTCGCTCACGTCCGCATCGTAAATCTCGGTTTGAGGATTGAAATAAGGGCCTGCATGGCTACTCGCAATTTCATCGGCCCGTAGTGCTCCTGGCCCTCCCGCAAGCTGCCAGATCGAAATGACGGCCAGGGTAAAGGCAGCTACAGCTGCATACCAGCGATGGTCTCTGGTAGTTGTCACAGATGTCCCTTGCCGTCCAAGGCCATCATCGAAAAAACTTTGGAATGGAAGGCCAGTAATGGCCTCGCGCTTGGCTACGAAACGCTCAATTAGCTATGACATTTTACCACATATTCTGATTCGCTATACAACATAGTAGGTGTGTGTTATGTACATTATGCGCACCACCCGCGATAGTTGATCACCTGGGCCTTCACCCCGGCGCCTTCCTCCTTTGGAGTCAGCACAAAGCTCGCCCAGGTACGTCGGGTGCGGTGTCGCACGAACCGTTTCTCGTTTGTCCGCAAAGCCGAGCTGAGGCGGGGCCTTCGTTCCTTCGAGTCATCCCTTATCCGGACCTACGTGTACCCCCGACCCGGACAACCCGGCTGGATTTACGCCGGCACCTGGACCGGTGCTGCATGTGTGTTACTAATATATTAGTAGGTTCTAATGTCATCTTATTATTGCCGCCTACTGGCAGTATATTGATGATCACGGGTCGTGCTCCGTTCTGGGCGCTTCGGAGAAACTTGCGGCACGCCAGTTGCAAACGGGCTATGTCTCGTGTCAAAGCGTGCAGTATCAGGATGGACAACAACCGCAACCCGGTCGCGGAGGGTACCTGGAGAGTTCCGTGTCAGGTGTGAAACGCATTACAGGCGGCAGGTTATCGCGGTTCTTTCCAGGGGCTGAGGGCACCAGCCCGGAGGAGCTTCTGCACGCCGCCAGGGTGCTGCTGTGGGTCCGGTGGCTGGGGCTTACCGCTGCTCTTATGGAAATTCACTATCGCGTCGACCATGGTTCCCTGAGCCACATACTCAACACGTTTTACTGCCTGGGGTTCCTGGCGATCAACGGGTATGTTCAGTGGCTCATACACCGCAGGGGGACGGTCAAGCCGGCCTGGCTGCTGGGACTGAGCGCCCTGGATCTGGTGGTGATTTCCTTCAGCACCTCCATTTCCGGCGGTTTCAACAGTCCCTACTTTGTGGTGTACTACTTCGCGGTGGCGGTGTTCGCCTACGTGTTCACCGCTCCCCGGCTGGTCCTGCCCTGGACGACCCTGGTGGCGGTCATCTACTCGGTGCTGAGCTTCACGGTGGAGCCGACGCTGGACCTGGCCGCCAAGGAGGAGCAGCACCTCTTCTACCGGGTGTTGATCCTGTATGCCGTGGCGGCGGTGGTCAGCATCATCTCCGGGCTGGAGCGGGAGAGCCGGAGGAAGGGGCTGGAGCGGGAGCGGGAGTTGCAGCGCCAGCGCATCGAGCTCTCCCAGACCATCCACGACACCACCGCCCAGTGGGCCTACATGATCGGCCTGGGGGTCGAGGGGGCTGAAAGGGGTATGTAAAGGGTTTTCAGGGGGGCGCGTGGCAGGTAATTTCCAGGTTGGGCTTGGGTGTGGGCCAGGGTTCGGGCAGCAGCCAGACCTGGGTCCAGAGCCTTCCCTTGAGCATCAGCCGTCTCAGCCAGTTGACGCCGTGGCGGAATACGCTGACGATGCGGGGCGGACGGCTCCGAGGGTCCCGGTGATTGGGAGCCAGAGCCATGGGCGGCTTTCTCAGGTTGCCCGGGGCGATTTTGCGGTCATGGGCGTCCTCCACTCTGGTGCCATAGGCCAGGGCCAGCAGGGTGGCCACCGAGAGCACCAGCCAGTGGCGGGAGACGCGAGCGGGGTCGGTGCGCTGGGTCTTGTCCCACTTCCAGCCCAGGCTCTTGAGGGCCTTGAAGCCCAGCTCGATCCAGAAGCGCAGGGCGTACCAGCTGGGTCCCACCTTGTCGGGCGCCAGGTCGGTGAGGATGATCCAGGGTTCCTCCTGCTCGGAGTACCAGACCACCAGCAGGGTGCACCGGCGTTTGGCCTTGGTGGTGCTGAAGGCGGTGCCACGGCCGATCCACGCCGTATCGGGACGGGAGACGAAACGATGGGCGGGCAAACGTTTGCCACCGTCGGCGCAGAAAGTGATGTTCTTCCGGTAGCGCATACCGGGATGCCAGCCCTGGGCGCGTATCTGTTTCCACAGCTTGGGACTGGCGATGCCCCGGTCGCAGAGCACGATTACGGTCTTGTTCCTGGGGACCGCTGGGGCCAGTTCCTGGAGCAGCTTCACGGTGGGGTCGGCCCAGGAGCCTTTCTGGGTGGCGTGATGGATGCGCCAGGCCACGGGGATGGCGCAACTGCGGTAGAGGACGCTGATGACGATGGCGGTGGTCCGGTCGCCCTTGAGGGTGGGGTCGATGGCCAGGGCGAGATGTTCCGAATGCCACCAGGCCAGGACCCAGCGGAGCAGGGGCGCAAAGCAGAGGGTTACATCCAGTTGGGTTTTGCAGGGGCGGGCCCGGTCGCTGCCGTCGTAGAGCCACTCCCGGAGATACTGTCGAAATTTGTTCCATCCGCCCCAGGGAGAGAGGGCCGAGGCGACGGCGTTCTGGCAGGCGCTGCCGGCGAGGATGGCCCCGCAGACCCACAGCGCCAAGCCGGCCAATTGTGGCTGAGAGAGGTGAGGTAAATGCGTTTCAATAGTTTGCTGAATCTGATAGGTTTCTCTGGGAAGGCGCATGGGGGACCTCCGGTGTCTGGGTGTGTGACTAACACCAGAATGCCGGATTCTCCGGCGCGTTCCCAAGGTTCATTTGGAGCCAATTTCAGCCGTTACATACCCCTTTCAGGGTCGAGGGGGCCATGGAGCTGGCGGACGAGACGCAGGAGGAACTGCTGGCCAAGCTGATGTTGGTGGCGGAGCTTTCCCGGTCGGCTATGTGGGAACTGAGGCACCCCATCGACGGGGGGCAGATATTCCGGGGGGAGGAGCTGGGCGAGGTCCTGGAGGCCCATGCCGCCACCTTCACCGTCATCACCTCGGTGCCGGCGGAACTGGTGCAGCGGGGCCGGGAACCCCCGCTGTCCATCATTGACCGGAGTCTGCTCTTTTCCATCGCCCACAACGCCCTGACCAACGTGATTCGCCACGCCGGGGCCAGCGAGGTCGTCATCGGTCTCGATTGCGACGGCGAGGAGCTGCTGCTGTCGGTGTCCGACAATGGCAGCGGACTGCCGGAGGACTACGAGGCCAGGGGCCACGGGTTCAGGAACATGCGGGCCGACGCCGGGCGGATGGGCGGAGTTCTGGAGGTGCAGTCGGACGGGGACGGCGGCGGGACCACCGTGACCTGCGTTGTTCCCTGCCGGAATTTCAGAGGAGGAGAATAGATGACCACTGAGACCAAGACCAGCGTGATGCTGGTGGACGACCACCAAGTCATGCGGGACCTGCTGCGGGACGCCCTCGAGAACACCGGAGAGTTCCAGGTGGTGGCCCAGGCGGCGGACGGGCAGGAGGCGCTAAGGCTGGTGGCGGAAGCCGCTCCCGACGTGATCGTCATGGACGTGATCATGCCGGTGATGGACGGCATCAAGGCCTGCCGGGAGATCACGGAACTGCTGCCCGGCACCAGGGTGCTGATGCTGACGGCATCCAATGAGCAGGACGCCATCGTCAGGTCCATCGCCGCCGGGGCCACCGGCTATCTTCAGAAATACTCCGGCAAGGAGCAGTTGCTCACCACGCTGCGGGAGGTGGCCCGAGGAGAGTTCCGCATACCTGGGGACGCGGCCCGGCGGCTGGCCCGGGCGGTGCGCAGCCCGTCGGACGGCGACGGGGCCGAGCTGCTGGCAACTCTGACGGAGCGGGAGAGGGAGATACTGAAGCTGTTCGCTGGCGGGTTGACCTACCAGGAGATCGGCGAGATACGGACCAACAGCGCCCTGACGGTGCGCAACGCCGTGTCCGGCGTGCAGAGGAAGCTGGGGTTCAAGACCCGGCAGCAGATGGTGATCTGGGCCGTGCGCGCCGGCCTGGTGAACGGCGGTTCGGAATAGTCTTCTCCCTCAGGATGAATCCGGTACCGGGCGAAACCGTGAAGTCCAAGATGCCGGCGGGCGTCCGTCGCATTGTCGTTGCGACGACTTGCCGCTACTCAGTCCAGGTGAGTAGCGGACCTCCGCAAATGTAATGCCCCTGCTTATACGGCAGGGGCTTACCGATTCCATCCCTTATCGGATAGTCGCTCCTTGTTGTTACGGTGGGTTCGCCTCCCGACAGGCGAGGCGAGAGGCTGATTATACCTCCAAGGTGAATGAGATGGAGAAGGTTCTTGATTTTGACCAGTTGAGTGAACTGACCACCAGGGTTCATCTCGCAGCCGATGCGCAGGGACGCGCGGTACGCTTCTCTCTCACCGCCGGACAGGCGTCAGATGGCCCCCAGGCGGTACGGCTAAAAGCCTCAAGAGCTTTCCAGGAGGCCGTTACTCTCCAGGGAGGGAAGCATAATCCCGATGCATTCGTCCGGGTATTCCAAGGGCAGGAAGTGCGTGGAATCAGGGATATAGTCGTAGTTGACCTGGACCAGCGAGCGGAGACCGCACGGGCGGCGGACCGGACCTGCCGGCACTTCCGCACCTGCCACCGGGAGCAGCGGGACGAGACGATCCGGCGGCGGCGAATGGGTTCGGCGTCAGGCCGGAGCGTATCCGGCCGTCAGTAATTCCACGCACTACGCCGGTTCGCCAAACGTCCCTTATGTAGCCCGGACTAGGGCCTGTGGACATTCAGATTTCCAGCCCCCACAGAAGGATCGTAAATCAAGACACGAGTTCCGGGCCAAGGGAGGTTAAGCGTCCTCTGCGCAGCCTGCGACAGCTGCCGCCGCGGAGGCGAACATGCACCCCAGCAGGACCGACTTGACCATATCACCCCAATCTTGCTTGACATCAGTCGTCCGCCAATTCCAGGTCGCCGTCATCGTCCGCCTTCACCAGCACGCGGAAGTCCGTGCCGTCAGGCGCCATGGTGGCCATGAATGAGCCATCCTCATCGAGTCTTCCGATGACCGCGATTCTGCTGCCGTCCGGGGACCAAGATGCATAAGCCCCCGGAGCGATAATGCTTGTTTCACCGCTGGCTAGGTCCACAGACGCTATATGACGTTGGTCGTCTGCCTCTTTGGCGAAATACCTGTTCGGCCGCCACACCCAATCGTTGCTAGACACTACCCGCTTGGTAAACGCAGTCATCAGAATTTGCTTCCCGTCCGGAGACCATGACAAATACGGGCTATGCCAGAGGCGACCCGCGTCGAGTCCGATCAGCTGCGTATCCTGGCCGTCCAGGTCGAAGATGCACAGGTAAAAGCCAGAGGTGGAATCATCCCGGCAGAACTGGGAACCCTGGGTTCCCCGGGAACGGTCAGCCCTCTCCGGGTTTTTCCAAAGCAGAACCGCCAGCCTTCGGCGGTCCGAAGACCAGGCGGGTGATCCCACTCTCTGCCAACCAGAGGTCCAAAACGGAGATTCGAAAACTATCCTGGAATCGGAACCGTCCGTCGAGACAATGGCCAGATCGGAAATTTCCAGGAGCATATTGCTTCCATCCGGCGACATAGTGATCGATACGCCGGGACGGCCTAAGCCGTAGTATGGCAGGTCATCGGACGGGAACTGGACCACCAGCCGCTCCGTCAATGCGTCGTCGTCTCTGTCCTCGATTGCGTATATTCCATCCGGCTCACCTGTGCGAGGCCTATTGTAATAGCCTGATGCGGGACCGGAGACAAAGTAAACACTCCCGCCATCCGATGTCCAAACGGGGGAAACGTCTGTATGCCAGTTATCAGTGAGACGGCGCCGGTCCTTCCCCCTGAGGTCGGAGGTCTCAATTTCGAAAGGGAGTTTCCTGTCACCAACCGGCGTTCCCGGGACCCCGGTGCCGATGTGTCGCGATGTCGTGTACACGATGCGGTCGCCGGAGGGAGAGATTTCGGGAGAGTAGTCGACCTCGTCGTACCTCCCACTGCTCTTGGAGATGCGCCACAGGTCGGATCCATCGGCGGCGACTCCATAAATGTTTCCACCATAGATTGATGGGGACGAGAAGACGATGATGTCACTGCTGGCTGTCCACCTGGGTGTAAACCTCGGCCCTGCGGGACCTACGGTTGTTAAGACTCCTTCCCATTCCAGGCGGTCTTGCCCCCCGTAGAAGGGGTTGCATTCGTCGTAGGTATTGCACGCGAACACAGCAACCGCAATCATCACAAGCGTTGCAAGGGAGACTGGTACAAGGCTATGGACTTTGATAGAGCGCATAGATGGCCATCACGTCGAACGGGTGAGGGGAACAGTCGGGTTCCTTGGACCTGTGGACATTCAGACTGAAAATATCGTTCTGTAGTCTGCGAAAGGAACATGAGTCATGCCGCTGGGGCCAGTGGCAAGACCAACTGCGTGTTGTACGCCGGGAATTTGTCGCTTGGCTTGTAGACCGGAGCTTTCGAGGTCCTTCGTGTGGACCGGGTCTCGATGATCCAGGAGGCCAGGTTCACCATCGCGCAGTAGCTCTCGGCCAGCTTGTTGTAGCGGGTGGCCACGGCCCTGAACTGCTTTAGGTCGCAGAAGTAATTCTCGACCAGATGGCGGGTCCGGTATTGCAGCGGATCGTACCAGGTCTGGACACGGCGGTTGACCCGTGGGGGAATGGTTGCCACAATGCCCTGCGAGGCGAGCGCGAGCCTGATAGGGTTGGAATCGTAGGCCTTGTCGGCGATCAGTTCGCCCGTCAGGACGCCGTCCAGGAGAGTGGTCAGCTCTGGTGCCTCGGCGGCGTTCCCCGGTCTTATGGTGAACCGGACAAGCCGTCCGGCCTTGTCAACCACCGCCATGAGCTTGGTGGTAAGCCCGCCTCGACTACGGCCGATAGCCTGCCGCGCAGCCGATTCGTCAGGCGGGCAACCGCTTTTTTTGCGCCAGCGCCGTGTTGGTGGACCTTGGCAAAGGTTCCGTCGACCATCACGGTCTTCAAGTCCAGGTCTCCCTCGACAACCTCGAAAATCCGCTCGAACACGCCCGATTGCACCCAGCGCCGGTGCACGGTGTTCCAGTTTCCGAACTCCCTTGGCAGATCTCTCCAGGGTGCTCCGGTGCGTGTTATCCAGATCATCCCCTCCAATGACATTCGGTTGTTGTTTCCGCTTCTCCCTGGATCACCCGTTCGGCCCGGCAGGACCGGCTCAATGAGTGCCCACTGTTTGTCAGCGAGCGTTGTTCGCGCCTCCAAACAACCCCACCCCACACGATTTATGCCTTGGCGGACCCGATTCTAACCGCTGGGAGCGCTTGCTGCTAATGACGATAACCGTAGCACAGAGCAAAGCGAATTTGAGGGAGAGCTCGTTGCAGTCTTGCGACGGGTGCGGAGACCCGGAAGGAATGGTCCCGGGTACAGGGGGAAGTCACCCTCGGAGAATGTGAATGTCCACAGGCCCTAGAAATCTGGCCGGAAAGCCTTGTGCGGGGAGATGAATGGGATGAATTTCGGCAGTGCGGCCGACGCAAGCAAGACCAGGGACATGGCTTGACCGAGCCGCACAGGGACAAATTCAAGGGCGGAACGGATGGCCTTTGTGCGCAGTGAGCTGCCGACACTGCGGCTGCCGCCTGTGCCGCCTGTGCCGCCTGTGCCGCCTGTCAGGCTGGCCTTGGCCGCCACCAGGGTTAGGTTGGCCACCGTGGCCGCCAGGTACAGCTGGAACTTGGTCTTGACTCTACCGAAATAGCGGGACTGGCGGATGCCCAGATGGACCAGCCGGGCCAACCTGTGCTCCACCACCACTCTCCGCCCTCGATATTCGTCGTAGGCAGCGCTCTGTTGCAATGCCCGGGCCTGCTGCAGCAGGGCCTCCTGGGGATGGATCAGGACCCATCGTCCCTTTCTGCCTTTGGCCGAGATGCACTGGGACCGCAGTGGACAGGTCATACATTCGGACCCGTCGAACTGGAAGGCCCGCAAGCGGTGGACCCGTCCCATGCCGTCAGTCCGCCTTCCCGCCGGCACGATTTTGTGGGTGACCTGCCCCGCCGGACAGGTGCAACTGCCCGCCTCCAGGTCAATGACAAAGTCATCCTTGGGAAAGCGCTGCCGGTCGGGGCGGCCCGGCACCCGGGCTACGAGCTTGCGGCCCGCATCGGCGAACTCCTGACGGGTGCCTCCATCGCCGTAAGCCGTGTCACCCATGGCTTCCACCACTGGCACACCCGCGCTGGCCTCGCTCTGCTCCACCAGCTCAAGGGCGCCCACGCTGTCCCAAGCGTTGCCCGCCAGCACGTCCACCGCGGTGATCAACTGGGTGTCGGTGTCCACCACCACGGCGGCCTTGTGCCCGTCAAAGCGACGCCGCTTGCTCTTGTGGCCGTGGCGCATATCCGGATCATGCACCGACACCATCCGGTCCTTGCTCACCCCACTGAGGCTCACCTCGCCGTCAGCGTCAGCATCGTCAGCGCCGTCCACCCCGCGCTTCACGTCCTGGAGCAACAACCGGCCCAGCAACTCCGCCGCCTCAACTATCGCTTGCCGCTCGACGCTGTCCGCAGGCAGCCCAGCCTGGTCCAGCCGGGCCAGTTCCAAAAGCTGGTCGGCATCGGCCACGATCTCTCCGAGCAGCTCCCGCCGCGCCCGTCGATCCGACCAGTCAATGGCCGCTGCACCCTTCACGCTGCTGCCCACGTAACGGTCGTAGCCGTGGGCCTCAGCCCATTGCCGCAGGGGAACTTCTTCCACCGATGCCAGTGCCCGCATCAGCTTCACGATGCCGTCGCGCAATAGATTGTAGGTGTCCTTGACCGCGCCCCGGCCCAGGATGTATGTGGTGTCCAGCGCCACCCTCATACCACGACCCCGCTTCAAGTACCCAGCCTCACGGGCCAGCCGCAGGCTCCCCTCGAATACCTCCCGCACCTTGTCGTGCAGGATCAGCTGGGCGCGAAACACCTGTAGTGTGCTCTTGGCGAAGGGCCTGTCCTCTACCTCAATCCCCAAGGCCACCTTCCACCGCAAGTCGAAGTCGGCCCGGGCCTTGGCTTCGACGTCGCTCACCTTGTCGTGGGCCTGCAACAGCAGCGCCGTTGCCAGCAGGCTGGGCGGGACGCTGTCCCTGCCGTTGTCGGCGCAGTAGAACTCGGCGAAATCCGCGTCCCGGAACAGCCGGCCCCGCAGCGAGGCCAGCAGACCGTAGAAGGTATCCCGTCCCACATGGTCCAGATACAATCTGTCTGCTTCCCACAATCCCCGCTGCTCTGACCGCTCTCCCAGCATTCTCAGCCCTCGCCATTCTTGTTGACACCACTATACCCGCCAGCCCGGCCACCGCCACTTTCCGGCCAGATTTCTAGAC
Source organism: Dehalococcoidia bacterium (assembly GCA_965207865.1). Classification (GTDB taxonomy): domain Bacteria; phylum Chloroflexota; class Dehalococcoidia; order Lucifugimonadales; family UBA3495; genus VXOI01. The sequence continues at coordinate 190,575 of CBDBNP010000005.1, read as the reverse complement.
CATGGCCACCGGAACTGAACAGCCCGGGTCTAGAACGTCCCCCGGGAAACCCCGGCACTCCCCCTGGCGCTTCCAACAGAGATTCTTTTAGGACCAGACCGGCCTCGTCAATGGTGCTGGCGGCGGCCAGATTCAACTCGGTTACCAGCCGGCCCTGGAAGGTCTCCAGCATCTTCTCCACTCTTCCTTTGGCTTGTGGAGATAGAGCGTATGTCTTGCTGGATGGCCAGCTTTCGCATCACCCAAGTGAGGCGAATGGAGTCGTCCGTTACCGGCTTCTGACCTTCGCTGCAGACAGCCAGAATGATGCCCCACTGCTGGACTACACCCCGGAGCACCAAGTAGCCCCAAATTTCCTCGCCGGCGCGTAGAATGGCCCAGTCCCCGACGAGAGCGGCCTCAGCTACGACCCTCGGTCCTCAAGCCAGGGGTGCCGGCTGCCCGCGGTCTACACCAGCATCCCCTTTTGGCGCGAGCGGCTGTGCCGGAACCGGTGCTGTCGGGAGCGTCGTCGAGCGGAGGCTGGCACGCGTGTATCATGAACCCCATGACGGATGACTTGGAGCAGCTGCGCGGCGAGGTCGAAAGGCTGGTCTACAGCTCCGAGGAGTCCGGGTTCACCATCTGCCGCCTGGTGGTTCCGGGCAGGCGAGACCTGGTGACCGTCGCCGGGACCATGCCGGGAATTCAGCCGGGAGAACGGCTGCACCTGCGAGGCAGGTGGATAAACCATCCCGTCCACGGCTACCAGTTCCGGGCCGACAGCTACACTTCCCAGTTGCCCGCCAGCGCCAATGCCGTGCGCCGCTACTTGGCCTCAAGCCTGGTCAAGGGCATCGGTCCGGTGCTTGCCGGAAGGCTGGTAGACTGCTTCGGCGACGAGACCCTGCAGGTGATTGATGAGCAGCCGGAGCGCCTGGCCGAGGCTCCGGGGGTCGGGCCCCGCCGGGTGGAGAGCATCAAGCGGGCATGGGAGGAGCAGCAGGAGATACGGGGCGTGATGCTGTTCCTGCAGGGCCACGGGGTCAGCGCCGCCTACTCCACCCGCATCTACAGGACCTACGGCCAGGACGCCGTAAAGGTCGTCCAGGAGAACCCCTACCGGCTGGCCCAGGACGTGCGGGGGATCGGGTTCATAACGGCCGACAAGATCGCCCGGCAGATGGGGATAGACGAGCATTCGCCCCACCGGGCCCAGGCCGCCCTGGAGCACCTGCTGCTGGAGCGAGCCGGCGAGGGCCACGTCTTCGTTCCCAACGCCGAGCTGGTCGAACTGTGTCAAACCCGTTTCGACATTCCCGAGAAGCTACTGACGGAGGCGGTGGGAAGCCTGCGTAAGGCGGGACGGATCGTGCTGGATGGAGAGGCCGTCTTCCTCCGGGGCCTCTACCTTGCCGAGCGGGCCGTGGCCGATTCCATCAGGGCCCTGGTGGCCAGCCCTAGGCAGCGGCGGGAGTTCGACGCTCCATCCGCTGTGGACTGGGCCAGCAGCCGCATGGGAATCGAGCTAACCAGGGAACAGAGGCAGGCGGTCCACGAGGCTGTCTCGCAGAAGGTCTTCGTCCTGACGGGCGGGCCTGGGACCGGCAAGACGACCATACTGCATGCCGTGATATCGGTCCTCGAGGCCCTCGGCCAGCGGGTGGCATTGGCGGCTCCCACCGGGAGGGCGGCCAAGCGTCTCGGCGAGGCCGCTGGCCGGGAGGCCCAGACGCTGCACCGCCTGCTGGAGTTCAAGCCCGGGGAGGGCCGGTACGGCCGGGACTCCGAGCGGCCCTTGGACGTCGATGCCGTGGTGGTCGACGAGACCTCAATGCTGGACATCGTGCTGTGCCACCACCTGCTGCAGGCCGTGCCCCGCCATGCCTCGGTGCTGTTCGTCGGGGATGCGGACCAGCTACCCTCCGTCGGACCCGGCAAGTTCCTTGGGGACGTCCTTGAGTCCGGAGTTGTGCCTTCCCTCCGTCTGGAGCAGATTTTCCGTCAAGGGGACCGGAGCGGCATCGTCGAGGCGGCCCACCGGGTCAACCGGGGCCGCCTGCCTTTTCTCGACTCCAGCGGCTCCCAGGAGGACTTCTACTTCGTGGAAGCCGATGACCCAGAGGTCGCAGCCAATGCCATCGTCCGCGTCTGCGCGGAGCGGATCCCGGCGCGGTTCGGATTGAATCCCTTGAGGGACGTTCAGGTGCTGTGCCCCATGAACCGTAGGGCCGTCGGCGTCCATCAGCTCAACGACAGGCTCCGGGAGGCCCTCAACCCGGCGGGGCCCGAGATCACACGCTTCGGGCGGACCTTCCGGGTGGGCGACCGTGTGCTCCAGACGGTCAACAACTACGACAAGGATGTGTTCAACGGCGACCTGGGCTGGGTGACCGGGGTGGACCACACCGCCGGCCGGATCGCGGTGAGCTTCGAGGAAACCGGCGTGGATTACGATTTCTCGGAACTGGACGAGCTGCAGCCCTCCTTCGCAATGACCGTGCACCGGGCCCAGGGGAGCGAGTTTCCCGCGGTGGTGGTTCCGCTTCTGACGCAACACTATCCGATGCTGCAGCGCAACCTGCTGTACACCGCCATCACCAGGGGGAGGAGGCTGGTCGTGGTTGTCGGAAGCCGACGGGCGTTGGCCATGGCGGTGCGCAACGGCCGCCCCGGGGAGCGCAACACTATGCTGGGGAAAAGGCTTTCGGGGACGGTGGCAGAGAGCGTGACGGCATTTCCTGAAGGTGGCTCCGAGAGACTCGGTCTCCTGTAGACCACTGAAAGCCCCGGGCCGGTGATGCCATCCGGTTCATTTCCCGGAGCAGGAATTGCACTCCCTGGCGCGCCCCACGAAACGGGTGCAGACGGAGGCCCGCCAGACAACCTAGGTTCATCCGGTGGAGCCAATGCGGTATTTGCCTGTGCCGCACACGGTGCAGACTGCGCGAAGGGCGGGACGTCCGTTCTTCATGGTCACCTGTTCAACATCCCGTGAGCCGGTCTTGGCCCGGCACTTCAGGCAGTATATTTCAACGGATTCGGAGGGAGTGGCCATAATCGAAGGCTCCTGTTCCTGAGAATGCCAGCATTATAGCCACATGAATCCCTCGCGCCGGATATGGCCAGACCGTCCGGTCATTACAGTCTGAGATCGCCTGACCTCACCCGGGAGCCACGGGCCGACGTGGCTGGCCTAGATAACCCTGTCTCCCGGCCCTGCCATGGACTGGCTGTCCAGCACACCCGCCGCGCCCGGCAGCGGGGTCAGCATCACGCGCCAACGGGGAGTATCCCTGGCCGCCTCGACAAGGAGTTCCTCCAGAGGAACATCGATGTCAATATCGTCGAACTCGAAGTTGAAGGCAGCCTTAACGTGGGCCGGGCAGACGAGGCCCGCCGTTGCGTTGTTCTCCCATCCCACCCGCCTCAGTTCCTCGCGTTCGGCGAGGGTCATCTTCCGCTGGTAGTAGCAGCCGGCGATGGCGCATTTGACCGACACTTTTCTGGCCATTGACCCAATATTACAACGACGTCTTAAAGGGAGGCGGACTTGCGCGCATGCCTGTCAGCCTCATCCACCTCGGCCGGTGAGGTCATACAGCCCAGGCGAGGGATCACCGTTCCAGGAACGACGCCCGGGTCATACCTACTTGGCCGCCATGTCTGGGAAACCCGATTACAGAATTCTTGGCAGAATCCTGTCCATTAGTTATTCCAGCCGGGGCTGTTGATCGGAGTCATGGCCGACGGAGAACTCAGACACTCCAAGGTGGCGGCCCGGGCTGAGGACCAAGTCGGAGTTTTCACGGAACGCAGACAGACAGAGCCGGGTCAGGTGGCGATCTCGGGAGGAGGGGCAACCAACCAGGATCAACACAGAAACTCGCCCACGTTCGAGAAATGGGTCAGAGCGGAGAATCGGTCAGTTCCTGCAGTTTCACCCGGACGCCTTCCCAAGGAAGTAGCATAAGGAACAAAAACAAGATCCGAGCCCTGTCCCAGGGCATGTAACATACCCCAAGACCCGAGAAGATGCAGGAACACCAAGACAATGACCAAGCTCACAGTAAATCTGGAAGTCGGCGACCAACGGGGCAACCGCTTCCGGAGCATCCAGATCACCGTGGACCCCGGGTCCACCTTCACCGCCCTCCCCCGGGCCCTCCTGGAGGAACTCGCGGTACCTGTAGACCGCCAAGCCAACGCTCGCCTGGCCGACGGCCGCACCGTCCCAATCGACTTGGGCTGGACCATGGTGCGCCTACAGGGCCAGACCTTCCCCACACAGGTAATATTCGCCGAAGACGGAGAATCCAGCCTGCTGGGCATGGTTACACTGGGCGAGGCCCTGCTAGCCGTCGACCCGGTGGCCCAGTGCCTCATTCCCGTGGATGCGGACCGACTCTGACCATCCGGGATAAGGCGGGCCCCGGTCAGACGGCGAGATCCCTGGGATCCCCTCTTAAAAGCAAACAGGGGCGCTGCGGCGCCCCTGGGGTTTCTGTAACCGCGGCCCTTCTGCTCCCGTCTCCCGGGAAGGCACCACGCGGGTCTATGTCATTCGGTTATACAACAAGCCCCCACCTCCAGGTCAAGCCCCAATGGCTGGCACGGCTCACAGTCAGCCACCCCACCGACTTTCTGGTTCACTCCCAATTTTGATGACAGCAGCCTGTTGCGCCGGAGTCCATGGACAGGAGATCATAGAAGTGAGCCGACCAGCGACTGACAGACAGTAGACGGCGACGACACCGGCGCTGGCGGCTCATTCCGCGACGTCGCAACCCGACCCTTTCCAGGCTGGCCCCGCAACAGCGGTGATGTCCCGTTCCCATTTGAAGCGTCCGCCGCAGGCAGACCGCTCACCCCGCACTGGCGGCGATAACCCGTAGAACAGGCCTCAACACACAAAAGACGCCAGACGTTCACGGAGCCTGCCCGATGACCCAGAAACGCACCGGAGGCCCCTACATCTGGGCCACCGCCCTGTCCAAGCTACTCACCGGCGAGAACTCCTGCGAGTGGGCCGGTTGGTTCTAGGCACATCACCAGGGCTGGACCAAGCCTCCCTCCGATTTCGACAGCGCCACCTGGATGCTGGAGCACACCGCCCTGGTCAACCGGGAAAGGGAGAGCCTGGAACGCATCGGCTACGAGGTCCATACCGAGAACCAGAACCTCTTCCGCCTCCGCGGCGCGACGGCCACCATCGCCGGCAAACCGGACCTCATCGGTGAGAAGCACCACGAGCTGCTCATCTCCGACGCCAAGACCGGCCGTCCCAGCCCGTCTCACCAGGCCCAGGTCCGGATCTACCAGTACGCGGTGCCCAGGGCCCTCCCGCAGTTCGAGGGCAAAGACGCCCGCGGCCAGGTCAGGTACCCCGACTCCTACGTCGGCAGCCCGGCTTCCGCGGTCAACCCTGAGTTCATCGCCAACATGGGCGCGCTGATCAGGAGACTTGCGGCCGATGAGCCGGCCCGCCGGGTACCCAGCGCCACCGAATGCCGGTTCTGCGACATAGGCAGGGAGGACTGCCCGGTCAGAATCGACGTCGAGTACGTCCCCGAGGGAACGACCGGCGATTTCTAGCAATCGGTGCCCTGTCTCTTACCGCTACCTTATCCCGGCGGGGCTACACACTCGAGGCCTGACGACAGAGGAGGGGAGGTATCTCATCGACTAATACGTCGGAGACGAATTGTGGCCCGTTACGCCTGGAGTGAGGTAACCGGAGAAGCCCTCAAGTCGCTGATTTGACCTAGCCAGACTGCAGACGACCTTGAGGTGGCTTCAATGACAGACGGTACCCGGCCAGTATGTGACTGCCCACAGCCCTGATCCTGCTACGCAGAAGGCTATGTTGGGGGCAAGGAGAAAGCACCCTTCGAGATCCGAGGCATCCTGGACGCCAACCACCTCGCCAGCTGCGGCTGCGATCCCTGCAGAACGGTCCTCGAAGTGATCAGCGGTAGCCTGCTGGCCAACGGCTCTTCCACCTCCCGGCCTGACTTGTCCTAACATGCTCGTAACGGCCGCCAAGGAATGACTGAGACCACTGTTACGCCTTTCCTGCCCGCCCGCCCCCTGCAAGCATTTAGCTCGCCATGAGATCGGCGCGTGCAGGACATTTCCGTTAATGAACCAACTCGGCCAAGACTAAGCATCCAAGTATCTTTCCTCGGGCATCAGAAATCGGGTTGCGCGCACCTGGGTTGAGGATGTGCGTCGCAAAGACCTTCCCGCCGGCAAAGAGTTATCTGTTCCAGCGTTCAATATTTTGCCGAAGGCGATGGAAGGTAGTGCGCACTTCAAGGAGGCTTAAGCGGTTCGCCGGCGATGATGGTGATTTTCTGAGAGACAGTGCGCTTGCGGTATGGAGGATCCCGTTGGTGTGTGGTACTGTTGTGATGTTGAACTGATGAGGATCTGTCCTGTTGTACAAAAGAGATAATGCCTGTCATTGCCATAGTGAACCAGAAGGGTGGTACGGGAAAGACCACGCTGTCGACGAATCTGGCGGCGGCCTTTGCGGAAGCCGGGCGGGTGCTTCTTCTCGATGCGGACGCCCAGGGCAGCTCCCAGGACTGGGCCGATTGCCAGAGGCTGCGGACGGCCAACCTGGAGGTGCAGCCCGCAGGAGACGCCGGAAGATTGCTCCAGGAGGTCAGGCGGCTGTCGGCCGAGTACGATTGGGTGATCATTGACGGTCCTGCTGGCACCAGCCGGGTCAGCGCCGAGGCGGTCCGGGCGGCGGATCTGGTGTTGATACCGGCCAAGCCGTCGCCCTATGACGTTTGGGCGGCATCGGACATCGTGGAGGCGGTGAAGGCCCGTCGGGCCACATCGGGCGGTGCGCCGAAGGCTGCCTTTGTTATCACCATGTGGAGGCCCAGGACTCGGCTGGGGGACCAGATTGAGACCGCTCTGGAGGAGTACGGGTTTCCGGCTCTCGCGGCCCGGACCACTGAGAGGGTTGTCTATCCGCAGATGGCCATAGAGGGCGGCTCGGTCCTTGAGGGCCGGGACAGGGTGGCTCGGGAGGAAATTACGGCTCTGAGAGATGAGATCGAGAGGTTGATCGATGACTCTTCACAGTAGGCCCAGGCGGCAGCGAGAGGAAAGGAACCCCGCTTTCGTGGAACAGGCCGCCGCACCGGAGGTGGAGCAACTGCACTGCCAGATCCCGGCGGAGCTGCACCTGCGGCTCAGGGTGAGGGCCGCGGAGCAGAGGAGTACGATCACCTCCCTGGTGGTGCAAGCCCTGGAGGCGTACTTCGAGGAGCAGTAATAGATTGGCCATATGTATTGTTGTACATCAGTACACATGTCGTGTTGCACCGGTGTAAAGCCTGACCATTACCAAGGTGCAAGCCGTCGATTAAGAGGCGCTTCCAACTATGCCGAGTCCGTCGGAAGGGAACTGCAGCCGCCGTTTGACACCCACCTGAGCAAGGGCTGGTGGCGGTCCTGAGCGAGTTGGCGCGAGAAACTAACCCCGCCGCAGTCCCCGCAGCCCCTTTCACGGGGTTGAGTGGGTGCGTCTCGGTGGACCTGGAGGTCTCCGTCGAGGACGGCAGCCTATTGGCCGCGGCCGCGTACCGGCCCGACACAGGAGAATCCCTGTCAATGTCCGGGCCGGTCAACCGTGGTGGTCTGCAGCGCCTGGAACGCATCGCCGGCGGAGCCCGGTTCCTCTTGGGCCATAACGCCATTGCCTTCGACATTCCCCACCTGCAGGCCTTCGCTCCTGATCTGAGTCTCTTGGATCTGCCCGTGGTGGATACCCTGCGCCTGAATCCCCTGGCCTTTCCCCGCCACCCGTACCACCACCTGGTGAAACACTACAAGGACGGCGGCCTGGTCCGCAGACAGCGCAACGACCCGTTGCTGGACAGCAAGCTGGCGTTGGAGGCCTTCGCCAACCAGCTGGAGAGATTGGCCGCGGCTCCGCCGGAACTATTGACCGCCTGGCATTGGCTGACGGCCGGCGAGTACGGGGATGGTTTCGACCTGGTCTTTTCCGCTGTCAGGGGAGCGGACAGGCCCACCCTGGTGGAAGCCAGGTCGGCAGTGCAGCAGATGCTGGAGGGTGAATGCTGCCAGACCGCGGCCGGCTCGCTCCATGGCTCACTGCAGGAACAGGGATGGCCCCTGGCCTATGTGCTGGCGTGGCTGTCGGTGGCCGGCACAAACTCGGTGATGCCACCTTGGGTACTGTTCCAGTTCCCCGAGGCGGGCAGGTTGCTCAAACAGCTGCGGGACAAGCCCTGCGGCCTTGCCGCATGCCAGTGGTGCAGGGAGCGCCATGACCCCGTCCGTGAGCTGAACCGCTGGTTCGGGTTCGATGAATTCCGGGCCCAGCCCGCTGACAGGGACGGGACCCCCCCTGAAAGGGGTATGTAACGGCTGAAATTGGCTCCAAATGAACCTTGGGAACGCGCCGGAGAATCCGGCATTCTGGTGTTAGTCACACACCCAGACACCGGAGGTCCCCCATGCGCCTTCCCAGAGAAACCTATCAGATTCAGCAAACTATTGAAACGCATTTACCTCACCTCTCTCAGCCACAATTGGCCGGCTTGGCGCTGTGGGTCTGCGGGGCCATCCTCGCCGGCAGCGCCTGCCAGAACGCCGTCGCCTCGGCCCTCTCTCCCTGGGGCGGATGGAACAAATTTCGACAGTATCTCCGGGAGTGGCTCTACGACGGCAGCGACCGGGCCCGCCCCTGCAAAACCCAACTGGATGTAACCCTCTGCTTTGCGCCCCTGCTCCGCTGGGTCCTGGCCTGGTGGCATTCGGAACATCTCGCCCTGGCCATCGACCCCACCCTCAAGGGCGACCGGACCACCGCCATCGTCATCAGCGTCCTCTACCGCAGTTGCGCCATCCCCGTGGCCTGGCGCATCCATCACGCCACCCAGAAAGGCTCCTGGGCCGACCCCACCGTGAAGCTGCTCCAGGAACTGGCCCCAGCGGTCCCCAGGAACAAGACCGTAATCGTGCTCTGCGACCGGGGCATCGCCAGTCCCAAGCTGTGGAAACAGATACGCGCCCAGGGCTGGCATCCCGGTATGCGCTACCGGAAGAACATCACTTTCTGCGCCGACGGTGGCAAACGTTTGCCCGCCCATCGTTTCGTCTCCCGTCCCGATACGGCGTGGATCGGCCGTGGCACCGCCTTCAGCACCACCAAGGCCAAACGCCGGTGCACCCTGCTGGTGGTCTGGTACTCCGAGCAGGAGGAACCCTGGATCATCCTCACCGACCTGGCGCCCGACAAGGTGGGACCCAGCTGGTACGCCCTGCGCTTCTGGATCGAGCTGGGCTTCAAGGCCCTCAAGAGCCTGGGCTGGAAGTGGGACAAGACCCAGCGCACCGACCCCGCTCGCGTCTCCCGCCACTGGCTGGTGCTCTCGGTGGCCACCCTGCTGGCCCTGGCCTATGGCACCAGAGTGGAGGACGCCCATGACCGCAAAATCGCCCCGGGCAACCTGAGAAAGCCGCCCATGGCTCTGGCTCCCAATCACCGGGACCCTCGGAGCCGTCCGCCCCGCATCGTCAGCGTATTCCGCCACGGCGTCAACTGGCTGAGACGGCTGATGCTCAAGGGAAGGCTCTGGACCCAGGTCTGGCTGCTGCCCGAACCCTGGCCCACACCCAAGCCCAACCTGGAAATTACCTGCCACGCGCCCCCCTGAAAACCCTTTACATACCCCTTTCAGCGGGACCCCCCTGCAGCGAAAGATCGTTCAGAAGGCCATGCTGGGGGAGGACCTGCTGGCCATCCTACCCACCGGGGCGGGCAAGTCCATCTGCTACCAGGTCCCGGCCCTCTCAAGGTATGACCGGACGGGAAGCCTGACCGTGGTCATCTCTCCCCTGGTGGCCCTGATGGCCGACCAGGTGGCCAGTCTGGAGAGACGGGGCATCGGTTCCTGCGTCACCGTGAACGGGCTGCTGTCCATGCCGGAGAGGCGCAACGCTCTGGACCGGGTGCGTCTGGGAGAGGCGTCCATCCTGCTCATCTCACCGGAGCAGCTGAGGAGCCGGTCCCTCAGGGGTGCCCTGGAGCAGAGGCAGATCGGGTCCTGGGTGCTGGACGAGGCCCACTGCCTGTCCAAATGGGGGCACGACTTCCGCCCGGACTACCGTTACATCGGCCGCTACATCCAGCGCCGGCAGGACGGGGAGGACCGGGCGCCCATCCTGTGCCTGACGGCCACGGCCAAACCCGACGTCAGGCAGGAGATCGTCGACTACTTCCGGGAGACTCTGGGTGTTGAGCTGAGGGTGATAGACGGGGGCGCGGAGCGGACCAACCTGCAGTTCGCGGTCTTTCAGACCACGGAGGCACTGAAGCTGCCGCACCTCCACCAGACACTTGAGCAATACCTGCCGGACGATCTGGAGGGCGGGGCCATCATCTACTGCGCCACCAGGAGGAACGCCGAGAATGTGTCCGAGTTCCTGAACGGCGTGGGGGTCATGGCTGACCATTTCCACGCCGGATTGACACCGGAGAGGAAGAAACAGGTCCAGGACGATTTCATCGAGGGAAGGCTTAGAGCCATCGCCGCCACCAACGCTTTTGGCATGGGCATAGACAAGCCCGACGTGCGGCTGGTGGTGCACGCCGATATACCGGGATCCCTAGTATTACAACGACGGTTCGCAAGAAATCACCTTTGAGTACATCTTCATGGTGAATTACAGACGCGCTGACAGCTTTGCGCCCTTGCCTGCCACGAAGCGATTTCCTGCGAAAAGGGCACTAAATTTGAGAAGCGTCGTTGTAATACTAGAGAACTACCTTCAGGAGGCCGGCAGGGCGGGGCGGGACAACGACGCCGCCCACTGCGTGCTGCTCTACACCAACGACGACATCGAGCGGCAGTACGGCATGACCGCCCGTTCCCGCCTGACGCACCGGGAGATAAACGCCGTCCTGAGGTCGCTGAGGGGCCTGGACCGGCGGAAGAGGATGAATGGGGAGGTCATCGCCACCACCGGCGAAATCCTGGTCGAGGACGAGGAGCACGAGTTTCTCAGGGACACCGCCACGGACGACACACGGGTGAGGACCGCCGTCTCCTGGCTGGAGGAGGCGGCCATCCTGGCGAGACACGAGAACGAGGTTAACGTGTTTCCGGCTTCGCTGCAGGTCCAGAGCATGGAGCAGGCCTGGCAGCGGCTATCCAGGCTGGAAAACGCTGATCTCGGCTACCGGCAGCAACTGGTTCAGATCGTGCGCCGGCTGATCAACGCGGAAAGCACCGAGGGCATCACCACCGACGAGCTGAGCGCCATCACCGGGCTGAGCAGCGAGGGGGTCAGGAACGCCCTGACACAGCTGGCGCGCCTGGGGCTGGTGTCCAACGACGCGGCCCTGACGGCCTACGTCCACCAGGGGGTGCAGCGCCCCTCACGGGAGCGTCAGACGCAGGCCGCAGCCATGGAGGAAGACCTGATCAGGCTGATGCAGGAACAGGCCCCGGACCAGGCGGTGGGGGAGACCCAGCCCCTGCACCTGCGGCAGGCCAGCCAGCACCTGAAGGACCAGGGACACCGGTACGCGCTGCCTCTGCTGGTACAACGGAGCCTGAGGAGCGTAGCGGCCGGCGGGTCGGAGGATGCCCAGGGCGCGGCCAACCTGAGAGTGCGCACCGGCCGGAACGAGGTCATGCAGGTGACTTTGCTCCGGGAATGGAACGTGGTGCAGAGCAGCGCCCTGGCCCGGCGTCAGGCCGCCGAGGCCGTGCTCCGGCACCTGCTGTCCAAGCTGCCCCCCGGCGCACGCGGCGCTGACCTTTTGGTCGAGACCACGGTGGGACAGCTCACCGATGCCCTGAACTTCAGCTAGTTCCTTGACAGGTCGGTCAACGTGGACCGGCTGCTACAGCAGGCCCTGCTCTGGCTGCACGACCAGGAGGTGATCCGCCTCAACAAGGGTCTGGCGGTGTTCCGGCAGGCCATGACCATCCACCTGGGGGAGGGCCGGAGCCGCTTCCTGCAGTCCGATTTCGAGCCCCTGCGCATCTACTACGACGAGCAGACGCTGCAGATCCACATCATGGCCGAATATGCGGAGAGGGCGATGGACTCCATCGCCGAGGCGGTGCGCCTCACGCTGGATTATTTCAGCCTGTCCAGAGAGGATTTCATCGACCGTTGGCTTCCGGACCGGGGGCAGGACCTGGGGCGGCAGACCTCTCCGGAGTCGTGGCGCAGGATCGTGGAGAGCCTGAACAACCGGGACCAGAGGGCCATTGTGGCCGATGACCGTGAGAACGCCAATGTCCTGGTGCTGGCGGGTCCGGGGTCGGGCAAGACCCGGGTGCTGGTGCACCGCATCGCCTACCTGGTGCGGGCCAGAAGGGAGGACCCCCGTTCCATTCTTGCCCTGGCCTACAACCGGCACGCCGCCGTTCAGATAAGGCAACGGCTGCACGAACTCATCGGGGATGACGCTGCCGGCGTGACCGTGCTCACCTGCCACGCCCTGGCCATGCGGCTGGCGGGCACCACCTTCGCCCGCTCCATCGAACAGACCGAGGGCCAAGCCCAGGTGGTGTTCGACAACATACTCAAGGAGGCCATCGAACTGCTGGAGGGCCGCGGTGTGGCCCCCGAGGAGGCGGACGAGCAACGCGAGCGGCTTCTGGCAGGATTCCGCTGGATCCTGGTGGACGAGTACCAGGACATCAAGGAACTGGAATACAGTCTCATCTCGGCCATGGCAGGCCGGACGAAATCGGACCAGGACCAGAGGCTCAACCTGTTCGCCGTCGGCGATGATGACCAGAACATCTACGCATTCAGCGGATCGTCCGCTGAGTACATCCGTCGTTTCCGGGAGGACTACCGGGCCAGTCCTGCCTACCTGACGGAGAATTACCGGTCGACACGGCACATCATCGAAGCTGCCAACGCCGTGATTGGGCCTGCCGGAGACAGGATGAAGGCGGACCGGCCAATAACGGTGAACCGGGCCAGGGCTAGGGAACCGATGGGCGGAGATTGGGCCCGGCTGGACCCTGTGGCCCAGGGCAGGGTCCAGATACTGCCTGCGGGTGATGATCCGATTACCCAGGCACAGCTGGTGGTGCAGGAACTCCGGCGTCTGGCTTCTTTGGATCCCGAATGGGCCTGGAGCAACTGCGCCGTGATCGCCAGGAACTGGGGTCAGCTGGACCCGGTGAGGGCGCTGTGCCATCTGGAGGACATACCGGTGCAACTGTCCCGGGAGGACTTCACCGCCACGTGGCAGCTTCGGGAGACCCAGGCGCTGCTGGACTGGGTGCAGGGGCGGGAAAGGGCGTTGCGGGCTGAGGAGATGCTCCGGTGGCTCGGGGAGCAGCCGCAGAGTCCATGGAACGACCTGCTGTGGGAGGAGGTGGAGAACTACCGGCAAGAGACTGGCAACGCAGAGCTGCCGCCGGCCGTCTTCCGTGAATGGCTTGCCGAGTGGGCCCGGGACAACCGGCGGCGGCAGCAGGGGCTGTTGCTGACCAGCGCCCACCGGGCCAAGGGCCTGGAGTTCGACCACGTGGTGGTCTTGGATGGCAGCTGGCATTCCCCCGGGAGGGGCGAGGACGAGGACGCTCCCCGGCGGCTCTACTACGTGGCCATGACTCGGGCCAAACGTACTCTGACGCTGGCAAAGACCGGCGACTCCAACCCGTTCCTCAGGACACTGCGGGAACATCCCTCGGTCCTGGTCCGGCAGGAACCGGAGCGAGTTCCGGCTGCACCGCCGGAGATGGCGCAGGTCTACCACCGCCTCAGCCTGCGGGATGTGCAGCTCAGCTTTGCGGGCTACCGGCCGCCGGGGCACCCGGTCCACCGGGCCATTGCCGAGTTGTCCCCGGGGGATCCTCTAAGGGTCATGACCGACCGCAGGCCGTGGCGATTGGCTACCGAGGACGGCATCGAGGTGGGAAGGCTGTCGCAGGGGTTCGAGGTGCCTGCGGAGACCGGAGAGGTCTCGGCGACAACTCTGGCAATCGCAGGCTGGGATCGGTCAAAGTCGGAGGGAGGATACCGGGACCGGCTTAAGAGCGAGCGCTGGGAGGTGGTGATTCCGGAGATAGTCATGAGCGGCAGGCGGCAGAGGTGAGGACAAGGGATGAGTGCTAGGGCGTGTTTGCAAACTCCCCAAGCGCCTTAAATCGCCTATGTCAATCAAGGCAGACGCGTCTCTGACAAGCACATGGCGAGGGCCAATGTCCTGCCAAACGTGGTGAGACCGGGTTCCATTTGCTACGGATCGTAGTTTGCAAACACGCCCTAGTAGGAGCCCATCTTTGGGAGCCCCAGTATGGGACACCGCCGTCGTGACGCTGCCATTGACGAGGATTTGACTATCCAACCAGGTCTCTGCGATATGGTGTTCCAGGCGCTGTGTACGTTTGTACATGTGGCCTGTTGGTGTTGTGGTCAGATGTATATGACGACAAATAATCTGTGATTTGCAGGGTAGAGTTGCCAAACCGTAGACAAGGTCAGCGAAGGGAAGAAGAGGTTTGACGGGGGCACTGGGTCCGAGTGTCGATAATCTTGAATCTTGAGAGGCTCATCGCTTGTGCAGCGCTCCACTGAGCACGCATTGTGGCACTTGGCCAAGATTAGGGAATTTTGTCCGTCATTTACAACCCAATCGCCCCTGACACTCTAGATACCCCAACTAGTTGAGGTAGGCCGTCAGTTAGATACTACAAATTGTATTTTACTGACACCATTCGATTGACCTTCGTTGAATCAGTCTGATACGTTGGAGAGTAGGTCGAAGAAAATCAGGCGAATTGATGAATTCTGGTCATAGCATACAAACGCGCAGGTCAGACACGATCCTGCAGACCCGCAGGGAACCACTGCCGTGGCCTGACGACAGGACGTTCAGGATTTTGTCGCTGGATGGTGGCGGCATAAAGGGTATTTTTCCGGCGGCCATTCTTGTCTATCTGGAAGAGAATTGCCTCAGCGGTCAGCCCATCGGGGATTACTTCGACTTGGTAGCCGGCACCTCGACCGGAGGGATCATCGCCCTGGGTCTGGGTGCCGGACTAACTGCTCGGTCGTTGCTGGATCTGTACGTGAACGAAGGGCACAAGGTTTTCCCGCCGAAGCAACGTCAGAAGAGCAACCGGCTGTTTCGGAGGTTGTCCAAGAATCGATATGATCGGGCCGCCCTTGATGAGTTGCTCTTGCAGACCCTGGGTGCAAGAACGCTACGGGAGTCCAAGTACCGGTTGCTCATTCCGTCGACCGAAGCCAAGCACGGGGACCCCGCGGTCTACAAAACTCCCCACCACCCGGGGTATTTCCTGGACGGCGATAAGCCCATGTCCGAGGTGGCCGCAGCGACATCGGCGGCACCGACCTACCTTAAACCGGTGGTCCAGGATGGTTACATCCTGCTGGACGGCGGGATATGGGCCAACAATCCCACCATGATGGCCTTGGTGGAAGCTCTGAACTGCTTCACAGTGCGGCGGGAGAAAATCGCGATCCTGAGTATCGGGTGCGGACAGGACGGGTTCCGCATCAACAGCAAGCAGACGTCCGGGGCCGGTCAGTTCCAGTGGCGGGAGATCATCTACGTTGCCATGCACTACCAGTCCCTCACCGCAGTGAACCAGGCCGGGCTTCTGATCGGTCGCGACAAGGTAACGAGATTGGACCGTCCGCAGGGCACGGAGCCTATCGACCTGGACGATTGGGCTAAGGCCACGCGGTTGTTGCCTCAGGAGGCGCTTGCGGTCGCTGAGCAGCACTCCGAGGGGTTAAAGGAGGTGTTTTTCGCTGCCACGGCCACGCCGTTCGAGGCGCTGGCATAGCTGCAAGGAGGGATTGATTTGGCCAAGAACAACCAGGAATTCGATGATTTCCTCAGGGATGAGGTGAACCTAAATCCACGCCGAATGGAGCGATTGGAGACTGCCGTGGGAGGGGTGAACGGCTGCCTTAAGGACAATTTGCACGGCTACCAGACGATGGAGAGGCAGGGTTCATACGCACTTGGGACGCTCATCAAGCCGGTGGATGACAACGACGAATACGATGCCGACATCCAGATAGTGATGAACCCGAACCCCAAGTGGGAACCCAAGGACTATGTCCACGAAATTGACAGAGCCCTTAGAAGCAACAAGGTCTATGCCGAAAAGCTCAAGCTGAAGACTCGGTGCGTGACCGTCGATTATGCCGGCGACTTTCACCTCGACGTCGTTCCCCGGGTGACCATAGACGGCAAGCATTACGTATGTGACCGGAACAAAAACAAGTTCGATGAGACGGACGGCGACGGATACCGAAACTGGTTCAATGATAAGAACAGGATCACGGGCGGGAACCTGAAGCGGGTCGTGAGGTTGCTCAAGCACCTGCGGGACCACAAGAACAGCTTCAGCGCCAAGTCGATTCTGCTGACCACCCTGGCGGGCAACACCATCAGGGCGTCGGACCGAGGAACTGTGGCGGTGAGCACTGTGGCCGACACGTTGGAGACCGTGCTATCACGGATTAACGAATACCTGCATCAGCATCCCAATATGCCACTGATAAGGAATCCTGTGCTGTCCACTGAGGATTTCAACCGGCACTGGGACCAGCGAAGGTATTCAAATTTCAGAGACCGGGTTCAGTCGTATGCTCGGACAGCAAAGCAGGCGAAAGCCGAGCCGGATGCTGACAAGGCTATCAAACTCTGGCAGGAACTCTTCGGGGACAAATTCAGGAAGTCTTCGACGTCCGGAGGCAGTGGTTCCTCTGGTCAGGGCTCCATCGGTGGCGCATCGGGCGGTGCAGCGGCTGCGGCGAGTCCACCTTTGGTCCGTCGACCGAACGAGTCCAGCCGCTTCGGATAGCAAGGATGAACGGCGACCATTTCCATATGGAATCCCTGGAGGTCTTCGAGCGTGAGTTGGCGGTATCCGGCTTTGAACCCATAACCGTCGACGGACTTTCGGTCTGGAGAGGACCGATCCATCAATCCTTTTCTGAATTGACCGGCGCGATCACAATGGACGTCGTGGTGCGGCCTGGATGGCCGTTCCAATCGCCCGCTCTCATTGTCGATGGCCTCGACTCCAACCACGCAACGCCGGGTGGGTTCGTTTGCCTCTGGCAGGATGGGGATCCCAGCTGCGATTGGGTCACTGTAGGAGGTTTCTTCTCGCGGATTGGCGAATGGTGCGAGAACGCAAAACGCGGTTGGGAGGCGGACGATCTCCAGGGGGATGCCTTCCTGAATTTTCCCGGGAAGTCGCTTTTTCCATTCCCCTATGTAGCGACAGTCGATCTGCGTGAGCTCAAAGTTCGCAGCGGCAGCTGGGGAGAAATTCATGGCGCCGTGAGTCTCAATCCGCCCCGGCTTGATATACGGCAAGGCCGCCAAAACGGCGGGCACCATTTGCAAGGCCTATGGTTTCATGCAGGCGCATTGGATGGCCCGCCGCCCCGCAGTTTTGCGGAAGTGTACCGTTACCTCTCCAGGAGCCAGAGAAAGGGACTCAATAAAGCGCTGTCCGATCGCAAGGGGCCGGTTCCTTTCGTGCCGAGCGGTGGAGTCGACCTCGTGCTGTTTTGCTGGGAACGCCACGGTAGGCCCGACCTGTTGGTGATGGCGTGTGCGGGAATGAATCACGAGATGGAGGCGATCGCGTTGCAGCCAGGGCCCAACGATGAAAACAGCCTGATTTTGCGCGCAGGTCCGGATGCGCCACTGTTGCGGACCCTCAGGGCTACGCTGTTCGGTGCTGGCGCTCTTGGAGGGCACGTGGGGAACACGCTTGCAGAAAGTGGGCTCGGTTATCTGGACATAGTGGACGGTGATGTGCTCCTGCCCGAAAACGTGGTCAGACACGTCGCAGGCCATGACCAGGTGGGGGCGCTCAAAGTTCAAGCGGTTCATCGCATGATCAGCAGGCACGCACCCTGGACTGAAGTGAAGGAGCATCCTGAGGCCCCGATGACTCCAGGCAGAATTCAAGAGCTCATTTTGAACGCTGATATAGTCGTCGACGCCACAGGCAATGATGCCTTTGTTCCTGCGCTGGCTATGGTAGCCTCGGAAGTAAGCAAGCCGCTGGTGTCGGGCGCTCTCTACCGTGGCGGCAGCGTGGCAAGGGTGCAACGACAGGTGTTGCCAGGGGACACTCCGATCCACCTGAGAAAAGAGGGACCTCAATATCCGGCTATCCCCAGTGGGGATGCGGGTGGCGATTTTGTGGCGCCGTCATTGGGTTGCTCGGCTCCGGTCAACAACGCTCCACCGGCGTCGGTGCTGGGGTGCTCTGCTCTGACGGTGCAAGTGGTGGTTGATGCACTCGCAGGGCGGTTTGAATTCGGAGACGAGGTGTGCGAAGTGTATCGGTCGATTTCCCAGGCTCCTTTCGATCGTGTCGGCCGAGTAAACTAGCGCCCAGACGTGCCAAGAATTGGAGGGCATAGTTGATGAAGCCGCCACCCGCCATCTCTGTTAATTCTGAGGCAGGTCGGGCCGACTACGATTGGAGGCAGAATAGTTTGCTGAGTCCGTTACTGATAGTCTCTAGTACTACAGTTGCAGATGTGATAGGCGCGCCTTGCAGTGACTTTGGCGGGCTATAGCTTGGTTGCGGCGTCTCCACCACGACCAATAAGGATGAATTCGGGCGGTTGGCTGTTTGTCCAGACCAAACGTGTCAGCAGCCGTCGCACCCCCGGCACAGTCATGGGAATCAACTCCTCATCGGGGCCGTAGTGGCCCCTTTCTCCTTGTTCCGCCACCTGATTTTTGATTACAGTCAGATAGGCGTGGGCCAGAATCGCCAGGGTGATGTGCCGGTACCAGCCATCCCACCGCCGCACCTCGTATTGATCCAAGCCCACCTGCCCCTTGGCCTCCTCAAAGCATTCCTCTATGGTCCAGCTCCTCCCAGCGACTTTAACCAGTTCCTCCACGGCAGTTCCCGACGGACCATAACAGACGTAATAGGCCAGTTCCTCCGGGTTGGCCACGCTACGGCGAACCAACAGCCAGTGTCCCTTGCCGGGCTCCCTTAGGGGCCGTATTTCCACGGCGGCCCAGTCGTAGACCCGGGGCCCTTGGCTCCATCACCGGCACTGCACCTGACCCAGTCGGCCTCGTCAACCTGCGCCGCCAGCCGGTCCGCCCTCACCTGTAACGGTCCCCTTGCCGTCAAAGCCCACAGCCTCTCGTTCCTCTTTACGGCCATCACGTGGCGAATCTCCCTCCTCTCCAGTCAGAACCGCAACCTCCGGTCGCTGCCGTAGACCTCGTCCCCAGTAAACCAGGCGAAAGGCAGTTCTGACTCAACCGCTCGCGGCAACATATGCCGGGCCAGTTGCCCCTTGGTCCGAAAGCCGACACTCTCAGGCACCCCGGCCTCACGCCGGCGTTCCCGGTCATCCGCCCACACCTGGGGCAGGTACAACTCCCGGTCCAGCAGGGTCCTGCCCTTGGCCGAGGCATAGGCCAGAAACACACCCACCTGAGAGTTTTCGATCCGTCCCGCCGTGCCGCTGTACTGGCGCTGCACCCCGACCGATATCTCCCCTTTTTTGATGAATCCGGTTCGTCCACCACCAGAACCGCATCGCCGTCCCCCAGGTGCTCGATCACGTACTGCCTCAGATCATCCCGGACCAGGTCCGCGTTCCAGACGTAACCCGACAGCAGGCGCTGCACACCGTAGGGAGTAGCGTCGCCCGCCTGCTCCGCCAGTTGCCAGCCGTTCTTGCGTTCTACCGGGCTGAGCAAGCCTTTCAGATACTCCAGGGCCCGCCGGCGCGGCTCCGGCCGCCGGAACCTGCCTGCGATACACTGGTGCACCCGCTCGCTACCCTCGCCCCTCCGGGCAACCTCCGCTACCTCCTCTTTCCCAACAACCACCGCACCACCTCAACACTCCTTGGTTGCCTGAGATTCTACCCCCCTCCTTATCTGCAACTGTAGTACTAGGGACTGGTTCATGGTCAGCAGGTGGACGGCCTCGGTGCATCCAATGCATTTCTCGATCGCCACCCGGCTGTGGATGAAGGACTCGAACAGTATTCATCCACAGCGAAGCACCAGGACGGACAAGACCAATTGCCAATGTTCAGAGTGACCCAGATTTCCACCAAGTCCGCTAACAACAAAGCCTATGTCAATACACTCCATCTATGGTTTCCGGACAGGTAATACACACCAGTTTCCGATCATCCGGCTTGGCAGGCGGGGCTGTTGGATGATTCCGGCGTTCATGTCGGGTAATCCCGTCTCAGCGGAGCGGAGGAGGTCCGGGAAGGCGAAAGTGGCTGCAAAGAAGAATGCGGCAGCAAAGAAGAGCCCGGCCAGCGGTGGCCCGGGCATGAAGGTTGTGGAAGTCAGATTCTATCCGGCTCCTGATGCTCCTTCGCGTCTTCGAAAAGCCTACCACCTCATTTTGGAAGCGGCGGGCCTTGACACTCTGGATGGAAAGCCAGAAGGAGATGCTGATGGCTTAGATGGAACGGACGATGGCCACTTATAGAGCTGAATCTAAGAGGAAAGCGCCACCCTTCGTTGACGAGACAACTTGGACCGGATAGTCTCACGGGCTCAAGGCAGTGTGCCGCTAAGCGACGCGACAGAGATGAAGTTTTGCTTGGAGCGACATACTGTGTCGAGGAGACATAGACACCAGGCGCCAGAATCCCCTGGGCCAAATCCTAAGGCCACCTTGGCTCCAGGTTCCAGAGTATCAATTCACGTTATGGCTTTGAGGTGAAAGTGATGGCCAAAACAGTTCGAATTCAGCCTACACCAAGAAGAAAGAGAGCTTTTCTCTATGCGAGAGTCTCCGACAGGACGCAGGCTGAAGATGACAAGGTGTCATTTCCAGAGCAGTTTACTGAAATGGAAGCCCTCTGTGCTCTCGAAGGCTGGGACGTTGTCGGACGTGAACAAGACATAGGCCCCGGCTGGTCCAAGCATCGGGCAGGTTTTCAGCGCATGTTGAAATACTGTGAGGAAGGAGCTTGCGATGTCATTGTGTGCTGGAAGTCGGACCGCCTCAGCAGAGGCATGTATCCTGCCGCAGCACTGATGGAAGTTGTGGAAGCAAACAACATTGAGGTCGTGTCTGTTACCGACACCATTGACATGAATACCTTTGGCATTTACGCCGTTGTGGGCAAGATCGAACTGGATAACATGAAACAGCGTATGTCCATGGGGAGAAGAGGTGCGGCCAGAAACGGACAAATTCCCTGCAACGGCCTGCCATACGGGTATCGAATAGGAGAAGACGGGAAACCTGAAATCGAGGAGAGCGAGGCGGAGGTGGTGGCCAGGGCTTTCGACCTATATGTTCACGAAGGACTCGGAATCAAACCCATCGGAGCTTTGTTCACAGGGGAGGGAGTTCCCACAGCGACTGGAATTGGACACCGTTGGCACGATTCCCACCTAAGCCGAATGTTGGGTAACGAAGCCTACAAAGGGGTTTGGTGGTACGGCAGGAAGCGGCACATCTCCACGGAACTGGGCAGGAGGCAGTATGACCAGCCTGAGGAGACGTGGATTCCGGTTCCGGTACCAGCAATCGTTGACGAGGACACTTGGAATGAAGCTCAAAAACTGAAGGAAGTTCGAAAGAGTCGCTCGAAACGAAACACCACAGTTGAATACATGGTGCAACACCTCGTACGTTGCGAGGTGTGTGAGATGCTGATGGGAGGGCGAGCCACGAAACAAAATTCAGTCAAGCGTGGCGGAAGAACCTACAGTTACGAGCTTGATCCTCCCCGTAGGTATTACCGATGCTACGGAATGCAACAGCGCCGCACAAATTGTCGAGAGCCAAAATTCATCCGCGCCGAGTTGCTCGAAGACCTCATATGGGAGGAAGTCGCAGAGGTGCTACGGCAACCTGAGCGGATTACGAACAGTCTGGGAAACGTAATCGAAGCAAATGGCGGGGATTTGGACAAAGAAATCACGGCCGCCCAATTGAAGGTCAAGGAGTCGCGAAAAGAGGATGAACGCGCCGTGTCGCTTTTCGTAACTGGGAGGATTGATCAAGATCAACTCGACCGTCAACGCGGCGTAATCGCTGCAAAATTGCAGCACCGCACAAAAAGGCTTGAGGACCTCCAGGGCAGGGAGGCAACGGCCCAAAACAGGGTGTGTCAATCGGAGGACATTGGCCTGTGGGCAAAGAAAGTGTCTCAAGGTCTGGAAAAATTGTCCTTCGGACAGAGGAAGGAAATTCTGGAACAGCTAGTGGAAGGCGCAACCATAGATGGCGACAATAAAGTTACCATCACGTTGGCCATTCCCGCCGATTTGGTTGTAGCTGAGCAACAGACAACAAACTTGCCGGGTAGGTGACCGAGCCGGAAACACGGCTGATGGTGACCACCTTGTCCTCCAGGGGCTGTCGCAGTGACTCGAGGGCCGCGTGGTTGAACTCCGGCAACTCGTCGAGGAAGAGTACGCCCCGGTGGCTCAGCGTGATCTCACCGGGACGCAGGGTGCGGCCGCCGCCCACGAGGCCGGCGTTGGAGATGGTGTAATGCGGCGACCGGAAGGGCCGCTGCAACATCAGCGGATTCTCGGTCTGCAGCGATCCGTTCACGCTGTTGATCAACGACAATTAGATCTGCCGCTGGCGTCAACTAGATTTGCCGGTTAATCATCCGGTACGGAGGTACCGGATTGATTACAGACAGGCAAGTCAGGCTATTGAGGCAGAAGAGGATGGAAGGAAAGACACAGGAAACGGCGGCGGCCATGGCTGGGATGAGCGAGCGGTCGGCTCGCAAATGGCAGTGCGGTTCCTTGCCGTCGGAGACCAAGCAGGAGCGCTGGTGGCGCACTCGTCCCGACCCCTTTGACGGAGTGTGGGAGGGGGAAATCCTGCCCCTGCTCCAAGGCGAGGCCGCTGGCAATCTCAAGGCAACGACAATTATCGAGTGGTTGGAGGAGAAATTCCCCGGCCGCTTCAGCGCATCCCAGCTCCGCACACTGCAACGACGATTACAGGACTGGCGTGCGCTCAACGGCCCGGATCAGGAGGTCTACTTCCCCCAGGAGCATCCACCGGGCCGGGAGGCCCAGATCGACTTCACCCACTGCAACTCCCTGGGAGTCACCATCGGCGGCCGGCCCTACCGCCACCTTCTGTTCCAACTGGTGCTGAGTCATTCAGGCTGGCGCTACGCAGAGGCGGCCACTGGCGAGACCTTCCTGGCCCTGAAGCAGGGACTACAGAACGCCCTGTGGGCCTTGGGTGGAGCACCGCAGGTGATCCGTTCCGACAACACCTCGGCCCTGACCCACGAGATAAGGCGCAGCCGCGGCCGGGCCCTCAACGACAGCTACACCGAGCTTCTGGACCATTATGGGCTTGAATCTACGCTGATCAATTCCGGGGAGTCCCACGAAAACGGCGTCGCCGAGCAGGCCCACTTTCGGCTCAAGGACGCCATCGACCAGGCTCTGATGCTGCGGGGCAGCCGTGATTTCAATGCGGTTGATGATTACACCGGCTTCGTCGGCAAGGTCGTGGCCCGCCGCAACCGGCTGATAGAGGAAAAGCTGGAGCAGGAACTCCCTCATCTGCAGTGCCTGCCGCCAGCTCCAGTGCCGGAATACGTCAACTACCGTGCCCGGGTGCGCAAGTGGAGCACCATCCAGGCAGCTGGCCGCACCTACACCGTCCCCTCCCGGCTCATCGGGAAGGAGGTGCAGATCCGGCTGTACGCCGACTGTCTGGAAGTGTACTACAAGGGCACCTTCGTGGAACGGATGGAAAGGGTCCGTGGCGAGCGGGAAGCACGGGTCGACTATCGCCACATCATCGGCTCCCTGGTGCGTAAGCCCGGGGCCTTCGCCCGCTACCGGTTCCGGGAGCAGATGTTTCCCACCATGACCTTCCAGCTGGCCTACGATGCCCTGAGGCGGTGGCGCGGCGAACGCGCCGACGTGGAGTATGTCCGCATCTTGCACTTGGCGGCGACCACCATGGAGTCCACGGTGGACAGCGCCCTGGCGCTGCTGCTGGAGGCTGGCGATCCCTTCGACTACGGCACGGTCAAGGAACTGGCCAACCCAGCTCCGCCGCGGGCGCCGGTGCTGACGCTGAACGGGATGCCGGACCTGAGGGTCTACGACTCCCTGCTGGTGGGGGTGGCCTGATGACGGACACGGTGGCGCTAAACGACCGGATCGGGGAACTTTGCCGTCAATTTCGGCTGCCCACCATGGGAACGCAGTCGGTCTCCCGCTTCACCGCCGCAGGACACGGCGATGCTCTCTCCACTTTCCTGGAGGTGCTGGAGCAGGAGGCAGAGGATCGACGTCAGCGGCGAATCAGCAGGCTGCGCACCTCGTCCAGACTGCCTGCGGGGAAGACCTGGGAGACTTTCGAGCACGACCGGGTGCCCTTGGCTCTCAGGCAGCAGCTGGGAGAACTGGCCGACGGCAACTTCGTCGAGCGGGGCGTCAACGTCCTGGCTTTCGGGCTGCCGGGCACCGGGAAGACCCACGCACTATGCGCCGTGGGCCACCGGCTGGTGGAGTCGGGACGCTCGGTGCTGTTTGCCCCGGCCTACCGGCTGGTGCAGGACCTGCTGGCCGCAAGGCGGGACTTGGCATTGCCACGACAATTACGCCGCCTCGACAGCTACGACTTCCTGCTGCTGGACGACCTGGGATACCTGCCCCAGGGAGCCGAAGAGTCGGAGGTGCTCTTCACTCTCATCGCCGAGCGCTACGAACGCCGGTCCCTGGGCATCACCTCCAACTTGGTCTTCTCCCAGTGGGAGCACATCTTCGCCAATCCCATGGCCACCGCGGCGGCCATCGACCGCATCGTGCATCACTCGGTCATCCTGGAATTCGACGTGCCCAGCTACCGAACCGGAGTGGCTCAGCAAAGGGGTCAGAAGCAGGAGGTGGACCGGCAAGAATAATCGACGGAACCGGCAAAGGTAGTTGACGTCAAACAGCTGTAGATCTTGGTGACCTCCAGCGCCTCCTGCGGCGCCATTCGCGGCAGGATGGATGGCAGGCAGCGGGCCAGCAGGGTCTTGCCGCTGCCCGGCGGGCCGCTGAACAAGAGGTTGTGGAATCCGGCCGCCGCCACTTCCAGTGCTCGTTTCGCGTGATCCTGTCCCTTGATATGAGCCAGGTCCATATAGTCCGTGCTGCAGGATGATGTGCTGCAGTTCGCCCATCCATCGCCCTTCATCGGCTCGAGCGGGGTCTCACCTCGAAGGTGCTGCAATGCGGCGTCCAGGGTGGACACCGGGTAGACAGTGATGTCCTCCACCAGGGATGCCTCTTCGGCGTCAACCGCCGGTACGATGACCGACTGGTAGCCCTGGTTTCTGGCTACCGACACCATTGTCAGGATGCCGTTGGTGTGCCGCAGGCTGCCATCCAATGACAGCTCTCCCAGGAACACCGCGTCGGGTGGCACCGCTTCCAGTTGACCCGAGCTGAGCAGGATTCCAATGGCGATGGGCAGGTCGTACGCCGGCCCCTCTTTCTTCAGGTCGGCGGGTGCGAGGTTGACGGTTATTCGGCGCATGGGGAATTCGCAGCCACTGTTTCGCAGGGCAGCCCGGACTCGTTCCTTGGCCTCCTGAACAGCCGTGTCGGGTAGGCCCACCATGTTGAATCGCGGAACGCCCGGGGACAGGTCGACCTCTACCTTTATGATGTAACCTTCCAGTCCGACCATTGCGCAGGAATTGGTGCTTGCAAGCACTGTCGTCCTCCTAGTTCTCGCTGCCCCGCTTTGTTTGCCGGTCAGTCGAGTTGCAGGTTTGTCCGATACTCGGCTTGCTGAAACTTTAGTTCTAATTGTTGTGTTATGCCAGTGGCAAATGTCATCAAATCTCGAATTGACAGAGTCTATTGCCCTCTCAGTAGAGAGACGTACGTCTCTGTGGGAGAAAGTGTCTCTGGAGATCGGCGAGTGGAGGGTCGTCAGGAGGCAGAAATGCTGACCTGCCTCAGGTCGTGGGCGGCGCTGATGGGGCCGGTGTAGATAAAGGCCGCGTCCTGCAGGAGGGGGTCCTGATTTTCGTGGAAGGCGTTGTCGATGTGAGTGATGATCAGCTGCTTTACAGATGCCTGAACCGCGACGCGGGCGGCATCTCCCGAGGTCGAGTGCAGGCGACCGGATGCGTAGGCGTGGGCATCGTCGGTGGTGAGCGCCTCATGGATCAGCACATCGGCTCCCTGGGCGGCGTCCACCAGCCCTCTGCTGTACGTGGTGTCGCCTGAAAAGACGACCGATATCCCGCCCGACTCGACACGCCAGCCGACGGAACCGGGGATGTGATCTACGTCGAATGACCATGCCTCGGTTTCGGGACCAAGCTCCAGCTTCTGCCCGGGACGGACCTCCCGCCAGCGCATAACCTGCTTGCCTGAGTGGTTGTAGGCGGACTCGTCCCGGATGTCGGGAACCTTGGCAGCCACCGTCGCTTTGCGCAGTCCCTCGAGGGCCAGGTTGCTACCAGAGATGGAAAGGGGATTCTCGTCGGGTGTCTCTCGCGACCGATTGCCCTGAACGAACATCAGGCCCGACAGGTGGTCCTGGTGGTCGTGGGACAGCAGCACGTGATCGTAGTCGTAGGATTTGAGCCCAGAAATCTCCCCGTTGCGCAGGGCAGAATTGCCGGAGCTGCCGTCCAGCAGCAGCAACGTTCCGTCGGGGCAGCGGAGGGCAATGGCGGTATGCGCGCGGGTGGTGGACAATCCCGCGCCGGTGCCGAGGAAAATAATGTCCAAGCTACTCATCCCAGAGTTACCTGCATCAGGTCATGGGCTATGGAAATGGGGCCAGTGTAATGTTGCGCGGCCTCGACGCCGAGGGGTTCCGGATCCCCGTGGTATGCGTCTGTGAGGTGAGTCAGGACCAGGCTCCCGACACGCGCCTCTGCAGCTACCTGTCCTGCCTCCCCCCCGGTGCAGTGGCCAGAGGCACTCGCCAGTACGGAGTCCGACACGCAGAAGGCCTCGTGGATCAGTAGATCTGCACCCTCGGCGGCCTTGGCTACTGCTGGGCTGTACCGGGTGTCTCCTGAGAACACCACGGCCTTTCCCTCGCATTCCACCCGCCAGCCGGATGCTCCGGTTATGTGGTCGGCCTCGAAGTGCCAGGCCGTGGTCCTCGGTCCCAGTTCGATCACGCGGCCGTGGTCAGTGGGCTTCCAATGCAGCAACCTTCGTCCTTCGTAGTTGCGGCCAAAGTCGCCGGATATGTCCCTGATGTTCAGCCGGGATATGATGGAGTGGCGTTTGAGACCTTCGAGGGCCTCGTAGCTGGCGTGGACGCGAAGTGCGGGCCAATCCTCGCTGGCCAGGGCGCGGTCGAACTGAACAAATTCTATCCCCGCCATGTGGTCGGGATGATCGTGGGAAAGCAGGATGTCGTCGAATTCCCGCAGGTTGATACCCGCTGCATTGGCCTGGCGGAGGGCCGAATTTCCGGAGCTGGCGTCAAGCAAGAGTCTGGTGCCGTCAGGGCACTCCAGTGCCATTGCCGTGTGCGCCCGCAGCGTGGAACTGCCCGCACCTGTACCTAGGAAGGTGATCTTCATATCGGCCTACTGGTGCCCGTCAGGGTGGGCCTGCTCGCGCAGGAGGCTCAGCGCCTGCAGCACCGGCGCCTCCGTAAAGCTGAACAGCACGGCCGGTTCGGTATCGGAGGCGTTGGCGTGCTCGTGGTAGTTCCAGCCGGGAACGCAGAATACGTCTTTGTCCTCCCATTCGATGGCCTGGCCGTTGACCACGGAGCTTCCACTGCCTTGCACCACATGGTAGATGGCGCTGGCAGTATGGCGATGTGCCTTTGTTGATTCTCCCGGACGCAGCATCTGGATGTGGCAGGCAATGGTGGGCATCACGGGCCCGCCGGTGTTGGGGTTGGTGTACTCCAACATCACGCCGTCGTAGGGGCTGCCGTCCACCTCTGGGGCCAAGCGTTGCAGCGTCTCCCATGTCTGCTGCCACGGGTAGTGCATGAGCGGCGAATGGGCTGCGTTGCTGTGCTCCCAAGTGGGGCGCAGTGTGCCCGCGCCGTAACGAGTCAGCGAGGAGTCGGTGGGTTCGGTGACCGGCTGCACGTCCTCCGGGTAAGGCTCGTAGTACACAGCCTCCAGCATGTGCACCAGGGGAATGTCCAGCCCGTCCAGCCAGATGATCGGGTCAGGGGTATCGTTGGCGTGGTCGTGCCATATCCAGTTAGGCGTAAGCACGAGATCGCCGGGGTACATGGGGATACGGTCGCCGTTGACCGTGGTTGATCCGCCCTGGCTGTCGATGATGAACCGCAGGGCTGCCGGCGTGTGCCGGTGGGCGCGCGCCGCCTCGCCGGGCATCACGATCTGCAGGCCCGAGAACAGGGAGTTGGTGGTGGCGATCCGGTTGTGGCCCGGGTTGAGCAGCATCAGCACCCGGCGCTCTGCGTCAGCGGTGCCGATCAGGTCGCCGGCACGCAGGGCCTGGGGCTTCAGGTCCTGCCAGCGCCACAGGAAGGGCAGGGCCTTGCTCTTGGGTTCGGCCACCAGCGCCTCCTCCTGGACCAGCCAGAGTGGCGACGTACCGATGTCCTTCAGCTCGTCGTAGAAGCGCTCCAGGGTCTCCGCCGTAGCTGCCGAACTCGATAGCATGGCTGCCTCCTGTCGATATGGGACTTGGCGATTGCAGATTACGCTTTCCCTCTACGCCAGTGAGGGGGAATTATGCGCCGTCCCGATGCTCCTGCCACGCGGCCAGCCTGGCCTCCAGGGCGCGCTGGCGTAGAGCTATCGTCAGGTCCCCGCGGGTGCGTTCCAGCACGGCGCGCATGGCGTCGGTGGTGTGGCGCAGGCCGCCAGTCACGGCCTCTGGGAAGTCCACGGTGACGAGGACGCCGTAAATCTCGTCCATGACTTCCATCAGTTCTTCGCAACGCTCCACGCTGTCACGGCGCAGGGAGTCGAGGATGTAGCGTCGCAACTCCCCGATGACCTCGGCCATTCCGTTTAGATAGGCAGGGGAATCGATGCCCAGTTCGTCAGCGGTTGGGATGTCGTTGCCTGAGATTACGGCCAGGGTGACATTCGCCTCGACAAATTCCTTGCGGGCGTCGTTGAGAAAGCCGGCGTTGTAGATCAGCGGATTGTCGTCACGAATGTGCTCGGCATCCTGCAGGCGCTTTCGGCCCGAGTCAACCAGCCTTTTTGCCTCGTCGAAATCGTCGCGGTGGACTGCGCGGATGGCATTGGCCGAAGAACGGATTACTTCCCGGGATACGGAGAGGCCCTCCTCGCGGTCCTTGTTTCGGCCGGTGAGCTGCTCAATGGCGCGGTTGCCGATGCTGGTGAGGTCTTCGTTGTAGCGAGAGGGCATCAGACTCGCCCCCCGGCCGCTTCGATGGCTGCGGTCATCGCCGCTGCCGCCGCCTCCGGTTCTGCGGCAGAGGCCACCGCGGCAGTGACGCAGATGGCGTCGGCTCCTGCCTCCACCACAGGGGTGACGTTGTCCAGGTTGATCCCGCCGATGGCCACCAACGGCGTGTCCCCGGCGATGGCCTTGGCCTCACGCACCCGCTCCGGTCCCTGCGGGTTGCGGGCGACACCCTTGCTGGTGGTGGCGTAGATGGCTCCGAAGGCGACGTGGTCTGCGCCCAAAGCCTTGGATTCCTCAAGCTGCGCGTACTCCCGGTTGGAGCGTCCCAGCACTTGATGGGGCGACAGGACCTGCCTGGCCTGGGCCACGGGCAGGTCGGTCTGGCCCACGTGCAGGCCACCGGACCCCACACCAGCGGCCACGTCGGCGTGGTCGTTGATGATCAACAGGGCTCCGTTGCGCTGGCACAGGTCCTGCAGGGCCGTGGCCAGCGGCAGGGACTCTCCCTTGTCTCGCAGCTTGTCCCGCAACTGCAGCATCCGCGCTCCGCCGTTGACCGCGGCGACGGCGATGTCGTAGGGGTCTCGCCCTCCCGTGACCTGGGGATCGATGATGACGTAGAGGCCCCGCACCTGGTCGGCCTTCTCGCGGCGCAAGCTCGCACCGACTGCCGCCGACAACTCTCTGAGGGTGTGGCGTATGCGACCGGCGATCTCCCACGGGATGGGGCTGGAAGCCTCGTTCGCCTCAAGCTGCGAAAGCAACAGATCGGCGGTGGCCAGCAGGTTCAGTGTTTCTTCGCTGCTCTGCGGCGGTGCACCGTCCCCGCCAGCGAGGGCCAGCGGAGATGGAAGGGACGGCATCAGTTCCATCAGCCCCTGGCGGGCCGCAGCGGAGGCAGATGGCGCAGACGCTGCCACTGCGCTCAGGCAATGGTGGACCATGGAGTAGTTAGTGTGCCCTGACGTGCTCACAGGTCAAGCCCCTTGGGAGTCTCGCCCGAGCGGGCGGCGTCTATGTTATCGCGTACCGACTGGGGCATCTCCACGCCGTGTTTTTCGAAGGCCGACTCGACGTTGCGCCCGATGTTGCGCGGATCGCTGTAATACTCCGGCGTGCGGTACTCAGTGCCGGGCCCGAACTGTTCGTGAACGGAGCCCACAGTCTTCCCCACCGCAAAGGACGACATCCGGCGCGACATCTCGCCACTTCCACAGTGCGTGCAGACCGCCGTGACCTCGCTGCCAATGGAGCGAACGAAGAAGGACGACACCCTTCCACACTCCTGGCACCTGTATTCGTAAGTTGGCATGATGTCTCCAGCCTCTGCTCCGGTCACTAAACTCGCTCTCCCTCTGGGAGAGGTCGGGGTGAGGGCGTGATATCAGCTATCCCTGATTTCCCGACGCTCCCGGTTGAAGTCCGGGGTGGTCTGGCCGCCCATTTCTTTCTTGATGCGCCCCATGTGCTGGTCGATGCTGGCGGCGCTGCTCTCGTCCACATCACGCGTGGTCTCGCCGCTGGGCACCCAGTTCAGGCTGTCGCCCCAGGAGGCCCGGAACGAAAAGGCCGACATCAGCCGCTCCATGTCCGTGCCGCCGCACTGGGGGCACTCGATGGCACGGTCCCCCGACCAGCTGTACACCAGCCTGGAACTCACCGCGCTGCAGCCGCCGCAACGATACTCATAAATGGGCATATCACCGGCATTTTAGCACGGAGGCCCGACGTTTCGCAGACGGAGTGTCGTAATACATTGGGCTAATTCTATCTGCTAAGTTGGGTCATAAATCGATCTGGGTCTGTCAGAGAGGAACCGAAGTATGGAGAGTTCGGAGACGAACATTATTGAGCTCATTGCCCGCGCACCTTGGCGGGAAGCGGTGACTTATCGTGAAACATGGCCACACGAGTACGTGGTGATTCAGAAGGATGGTCAGCAGGAACTGCTGGCAGAATTCTGCCGCCGCGTCCTTCGGGGAGAGGGCATCGAGGGCCAGTTCTTCCACCAGACACGTCCGTACCTGTTCCTTGGAGAATACAAGTACTGGGTTATGGACGACGTGGAGGACATTGACCCGGAAACTTACGACAGCGTCCTGAATCGCGCGCGGTTGTACCGGGACCGCCGCGACTTCGCCATCCGTCCCGGCGATACCGCACAACGAGGGGAGGGAAACGCAATGGCAATGCGAGAATTAGGCGAAATCCAAGAATTGAATTTGCGAGACATTTGGCCTCACGAAGCGTACAACTTCACTACTTGGCTGGCGCAACCCGAGAACTTGGGCTTTCTGGGTCGTGCGTTGGGGCTGAATCTCATTTTAGAGGAGCAAGAGGCGGCTGTTGGCAATTTTTCTCTTGACATTCTCGCGAGGGAAGTTGATGACGAGAACCTAGTGGCAATCGAGAATCAGCTTGGACAGACGGACCATGGTCATCTGGGGCAATCCATCACCTATGGGGCGGAATACGAAGCAGGCTATGTTGTGTGGATCGCTTCTAATTTCGGGTCGGAGCATAGACATGCAATTGACTGGCTGAACGAATTGGCGCCTGAGAAGGTCTGGTTTTTTGCAGTCGAGATTCACGCGATAAAGATTGGCGATTCTCTTCCCGCACCAGATTTTAGGCCAGTGGCTGTACCCAAGAAGTGGAACGGTAGTGTGAGGACAACCCCGGTCGAAGCTCCGTCGCCAACCGCACTCAAATGCCGAGAATTCTTCAACCCGCTGGTGGACGAACTTGAGAAAGCAGGCTTTGGGTCGGCAGAGGCGGAAATGCAGTATACGCAATATTGGTTTGCTCACGGCCATCAAGATGTGTGGTTTGTAGCAGGATTGGATGATGAAGGCGCATGGGTCTGCTTGTGGTTATGGGGAAACTTAGACTCTGTGCAGCTCTTGTATCAGTCACTGAAAGAACAGCACGAGGAAATTGCGGAACTAATCGGTTCACAACTCTATTGGTTTGATGGAGATTCCGACAACGGGTCAAGCGTTTCTCTGATAACCTGTGGGTCTATCGATGAACCACCACAAAAACTCGACGAAATCCGCGCTTGGATGCTGGAAACACTGCCCAAGTTCAGGGATGTCTTCAACCCCCGCCTGGAGAAAATCCTCGCCGAGCTCGAAGTGGAGTGAACCGGCCACTCCCCTCCTCTAATGTATAATGCGGCCACCGTAGACCAGCTGCTCCGAGGTGCCGCCATGACCATGACCATGCCCCTCTTTGCCCCCGAACGACAGCCGCTCCTGATGATCATGGACGGCCACGCCATGGTGCATCGGTCGTTCCGGGCCATCTCCACCCAGCGCAACCTGACCAGCAGCGCCACGGGCGAGGACACCACCGGCGTATATGGGTTCACCAACGTGTTCCTGCGGGCGCTGCAGGAGTGGAACCCGGCCTACTGCGCCATCGCCTTCGACACCTCGGCGCCAACATTCCGGCACCTGGAGTTCGAGGAATACAAGGCGCAGCGGCAGCCGACGCCGCCGGAGCTGCGTCCACAGTTCGACCGGGTTAAACAACTCATGGCCGCATTCGGCGTGCCGGTCTTCGAGCTTGAGGGCTGGGAGGCCGACGACGTAATAGGCACCCTGACACGTCAGGCCGAGGAGGAGGGCGTCGACTCGGTGATACTGACGGGAGACCGCGACACTTTCCAGCTCATCTCGCCAAAGGTACGCGTTGACCTCGCCTCCAGCATCCAGGACCGCAAGGTCTATGACGAGGGTGAGCTGGCCGAGCGTTACTCCGGCCTCACTGCGGCGCAGCAGCCGGACTTCAAGGCGATGGTGGGCGATACATCGGACAACATACCGGGCGTCCCCCGTGTCGGTGAAAAGACGGCCGCGAAACTGCTCAATGACTACGGCAGCCTTGAAGGGATCTACGAGAACCTTGAGGTAGTAAAACCCCCCAGCGTAAAAGCGGCGCTGGGAGAAAACCGGGAGCGAGCCTTCGAGAATCGCCGCCTCATGACGATCGATCGGGAGGCCCCGGTCTCGCTGGACCTGGAGCAGTGCCGCTTCTGGAATTACGATCGCCGCGATGTGGTCGCCCTGCTCAGTGAGCTAGAGTTCTACAGCGTGGTGTCCCGGGTGCCCAGCCCCGATGGCTCCGATGTGGCCGAGGCTGATTCCGGAAGAGAGGAAGTGGCCACCGACTACACGGTGGTGCAAAGCGCCGACCAGCTGGAATCGATGATCGCTGCCATTGAGGAGACCGGCGCCTTTACCTTCGATACGGAGACCACCAACCTGGACGCTATGCGTGCGGACCTGGTGGGACTCAGCTTCGCCACCGCGCCCGGGCGGTCCTGGTACGTGCCGGTGGGCCATCGTGAGGGGACGCAACTGCCCATCGAGTCTGTGCTGGCCGCCGTGCGCCCACTGTTCGAATCGCCTGACATCGCCAAGTGCGCCCACAACGCCAACTACGATATGACAGTGCTGGCCAACCACGGTGTCCGCTTCGAGAACGTCGACTTTGACAGCATGATCGCGGCCCATCTGCTGGGCAAGAGCTACAACCAGCTGGGCCTCAAGGACTTGTCCCTCAATGAGCTGGGCCACGAAATGACGCCAATCACTGAACTCATTGGCCGGGGACGAAAGCAGATCACCTTCGACCAGGTGGACATCGCTGTGGCCTCCGAATACGCTGCGGCCGACGCCGACATAACCTACCGACTTCGCGAGATATTCGAGCCACAGGTGGAACGGCAGGAACTTCGCGGCCTGATGGACGACACGGAAATAGCCCTGTTGCCAGTGCTGGTGAGGATGCAGCGGCATGGCATCAGGCTGGACGCAGGCGTGTTGCACGAAATGTCCGCCGATATGTTCCGGCAGATGGGCGAGATCGAGTCGGGGATCTATGCTTCCGTTGGTCACCAAGTGAACCTGAACTCGCCGGCACAACTCAGCGATCTGCTGTTCAAGGAGCTGGGGCTGCCTCACACTAGGCGCACCAAGACTGGCCACTACTCCACCGACGCCAACACCCTGGAGGGATTGAAGGGCATCCACCCCGTGGTTGACCAGATCCTCGAATACCGGCAGGTATCCAAGCTCAAGTCGACCTACGTCGACGCGCTGCCGGACATGGTTAATCCTCGCACTGGACGGGTGCATACCAGCTACAACCAAACTGGGTCGGCCACCGGCCGTATCTCCAGCAGCGATCCAAACCTGCAGAACATTCCCATACGCACCGAGGCAGGGAGGCAGGTCCGGCGGGCCTTCGTGGCCGATGGCGCCCCGGACTGGCAGCTCTTCTCCGCTGACTACTCGCAGATCGAGCTGCGGGTGCTGGCCCACATGTCGCAGGACCCTGGGCTGCTGGACGCCTTCCGGCGCGGCGAGGACATTCACTCGTCGACCGCGTCGCTGATGTTCGAGGTGCCGCTGAACGACGTGGATTCCGACATGCGCCGCATCGCGAAGGTGCTGAATTTTGGCGTGATCTACGGCCTCTCAGCACACGGCATCTCCCAGCAGACGGGCTTCAACCGGGATCAGGGCAAGGAGTTCATTGACACATACTTCGCGAAGTACCCCGGCATAAGCGAGTACCTGGAGCGCGTCAAGGCGCAGGCCCGTGTCGACCAGTACGTGGAGACACTTATGGGCCGTCGACGCTACCTGCCCGAGATCAACAGCTCCAATTTCAACACCCGGGGCGGCGCCGAGCGTATGGCCATCAATATGCCCATTCAGGGCACAGCGGCTGACATTATGAAGCTGGCCATGGTCCGGGTGCAGCGGCGCCTCGACGCCGAGGAGATGCAGACAAAAATGCTCCTGCAGGTCCACGACGAGCTGGTGTTCGAAACACCGGTGGATGAGATGGACGCGCTGAAAGCCCTGGTGTTCGACGAGATGCCCGCCGCCATGGACATGGACGTCACCCTGAAGGTGGATGCCAAGTGGGCCGACAACTGGGGCGACATGGAGTAGGCTGGTAGTACGCTAAAAGCTGCGAGGTGCGAGGATTGATCAAATGGGAGTAACGAAAGTACATGCCAAGGTCTTCGGAGAGGTGGAGACTCGCGAGTACGAGTTTATGGTCGATACGGGATCGACATTTCTAGCTTTGCCACACGAAGAAATCTACGCGCTGGGTCTCCGTCGACGACGCATGACAGTCAAATTGGTCAGTGCAACCGGACTCGTTGATGCTGAAACCTACGTAGCTGACGGTGAACTTATGGGGCAGGATTTCACAGCGATTCTGGTACCGGCAGCCACTCCTTTGTTGGGTTACGAATTGCTCCAAAATCTAAGATTCAGGGTCGATCCGGTGAACCATAAAATTGAGAAAGTGCCGGACGACGAAATTTATCCGCCCTACATCCTGTAAGTGAGCTATCCCAATGGAATTGATTCGCAGCCTGATATTCGTTCCCGGTAACCGGAAAAACATGCTGGAGCGGGCACGCTCCTTCGGCGCCGACATCATCATGGTCGATCTCGAGGATTCCGTGCCTCCGGGCGAGAAGGCCGCTGCCCGCGAAATGGCGCGGCAATGGGTCCCCGCCCTGCGCGCCGAGGGCAAGCGCATCATGGTGCGCGTGAACTCCCTGGACACCGGCTTGACCCGCGCGGAACTGGAGGCGGTGGTCTCCCCTGCCCTGCACGGCATCAGCCTGGGCAAGGTTGGGTCGGTGCGCGACATCCGCACCGTCGACTCCCTGCTCTCCCCGCTGGAGGCCGCCGCCGGCATCGAGGTGGGCACCCTGCGCATCATTCCCTGGATCGAAACAGCCAAGGCCATGTGGGACGCCCGCGCCATCGCCGAGTCGTCAGCCCGCGTTGTCGCCATTGCCTTCGGGGCAGAGGACTTCACCAACGACATGGGCATCGAGCGCACTGACACCGGCGAGGAGGTCGCCGTTCCCAGATCGTGGGTCCCCGTTGCCGCTCGTGCTGCCGACGTAGGCGGCCTGGACTCGCCCTTTGTTCGTTTCCGGGACCCGGACGCCCTCCGAAATGACGCCCAGACGGCGCGGAGGATGGGTTACACCGGCAAGTTTGCCATTCATCCGGCCCAGCTTGAGATAATCAACGAGACCTTCAGCCCCTCCGCCGAGGAGATCGAATACGCCCGTCGCGTGATGGAGGCGTGGGACGCCGCCGAGGCAGCCGGGCGGGGCTCGCTGGCGCTCGATGGCCGGATGGTCGACGTGCCCGTGGTCAAGCGCGCCCAGAACCTGCTGGCGCTTGCCGACTCAATCGCCAAGACTGGCGCATAATTGGTTCCGGACATGTCTGATCAGATCATCCTGCAAGGCATGCAATTCTATGGCTATCACGGCGTAAACCCGGAAGAGAGGGTGCTGGGGCAGCGGTACGTGGTTGATCTGACCGTGAACCTGGACCTGGGCCGTGCGGGTGGCTCGGACAAGTTGGAGGATACGGTCAGCTACGCCCACATATATCGATCGGTACGTGCCGTTATCGAGGGTGAGCCTCGCAATCTCCTGGAATCCGCCGCTGAGGCCATAGCCGACCGTGTATTGTCTGAATTCCCGGTCGAAGCCGTTTCGGTAACGGTGAAAAAACCCAATCCCCCAATTCGTGGCTCAGCCATCGATTTCGCCGCAGTCCAAATCCGCCGCACCCGTACCCACAAGTCCTGAGAGTGGCGGGGGACCAACTCCGCTCCGTTGCTTGGTGAAACAATGTAGAGGCGCACGGCTGTGTGCCGACAGGAAGGTTGCTCATGAAGGTTCACGATTACCACGATGGCAATCTGCAATTGCAGGAACGCTTCGACACGCGCAGGCTGGCCGACCGTCTCAAGGAACGGGTGACCGAGACAATTGGCGACGAATTCCGGCCCATCATCGAGCAAGCGCGAATGTTCTTCCTCGCCACCTGCGATGATCGCGGCCTTCCCACCTGCTCATACAAGGGCGGCGATCCCGGGTTCGTCCGCATCGTGGACGAAAGGACCATCGCTTTCCCCAACTACGACGGCAATGGCAAGTACCAGTCCATGGGCAACCTGCTGCGCAACCCGAACGTGGGCTTGCTTTTCGTGGACTTCGAGGGGAGCCAGCGACTGCGCATCCAGGGCATCGCCAGCATCGACGAACACGATGCCCTTCTGGCTGAGTACGCTGAGGCCCAGTTCATTGTGCGCGTTGAGGTCACCGAGGTCTACCGGAACTGCCCCCGCTATGTCCACAAATACCAGTTCGTGGAACCATCGGAGTACGTTCCCCACGAGGGCCGGGAAACGCCGCAACCAGCTTGGAAGACCAGCGAGGAACTGAAAGACGCCTTGCCCCGCCGAAGCTGATCCGTCAATCAGTCGCGTTCCGCCACGCTGAACGGCTCGCGGGCGAAGATGCGTTGCACCATGGGCTCGAAAAACTCCAGGGGCAGCGATTCGTAGTCCGGGTCAAAGGATGACTGGTCCCAGCGATGGCAGAAATCCACCGTATCCTGGTACCAGGGATGGTCGCGGAAAGCATCGCGGGCGTTGCGGTCGCCGCCCGTGTGGTGGGCGTAGTAGTAGCTCTGGAACAGCCCGTGGTGGCGTACGACCCAGTAGGTCTTTTCCGACACGTATGGCCGGAGCACTGCCGCCGCCATCTCGCTGTGGTTGTAGGGCGATAGCAGGTCGCCGATGTCGTGGAGCAAGGCGGCCACCACCATCTCCTCGTCGGCACCGTCGCGGTGGGCCCGAGTGGCGCTTTGCAGCGAGTGTTCCAGCCGGTCTACCTTGTACCCTGAGAGTGAACCCGACAAGGAGCGGAGCTGGTCCAGCACCCGGTCCGCCGTTCCCTTGGCGAACTCGGCCTCCAGGCCCTCCAGCAGCTCGTAGTCTTCGCGGGTCCCTTCGGCCATGCTGGTGAAGGCCACCGTCTGATGTCCGTCCGACATGCTGACGCTCCGTCCTTCAGTCAATAGACTGAAATTTTCGTGTAGTATTTGCCTTGATTTTATCACTCGCAGACCAATACGGGTTCGGAGGGGAGTTGGCAGGATGGCTGATGGGAAGCGCCTCGATGGGCGGGTGGCTCACATAACCGGTGGCGGGAGGGGCATCGGACGCGCCATCGCCCTGGCCTACGCCGCTGAGGGAGCGCGACTGGCGCTGTCGGCGCGCACGGCCACTGAGTTGGAGGAGACAGCCGAGCTTGTTTCCGAGCAATTCGGTGCCGAGGTCATCACGATGATCGCCGACGTTTCCGCGTTCTCCCAAGTGGACAACGCCATCAGAAGCACCCTGGAACATTTTGGCGCAATTGACGTTCTGGTCAACAACGCCGGCAACATCGGACCGGTGGGCCGGGTGTGGGACAACGATCCGGCCGATTGGGCACGCACCATCGCAGTCCACCTGATGGGCGTGTTCTACGGCTGCCACGCGGCCATCCCGTCGATGCTCGAGCGAGGCAGTGGACGCATCGTCAACATGTCGGGCGTAGGCGGTCCCAACACCACAGCCTACGACGCGGCCAAGATTGCCATCGTAAATTTCACCGAGAACCTCGCCCTGGAACTGGCCGACACCCCGATTACGGTAAACGCCATCAGTCCCGGCTCCATAAACACACGGATGTGGGAGGAGACACGCGACCTCTCCTTGGCCATCGGCGACATGGCCACTTATGAGCGTGGGGTGCAGGTGACCTCCGGGGAGGGAGCATCTATCGAGCGTGCTGCCGAGCTGGCTGTGTTCCTTGGGAGCGACGACTGTGGCGGGATGTCGGGCCGTCTGATTCGCGCCTTCGCAGACAAGTTCGAGGACTTCCCGGACCAAGTGGACGAGATCATGGCATCCGAGGCCTACCTGCTACGGAGGGTTGACCCCGATAATCCCTTTCCCACGTCTCAGGCCTACCCTGACCTCCCAATCACCGGCCCATAGTCCGTCCGGCCTTACCGGGATCAGCAATCTCCTACCAGGAGGCTGTGCGCCTCAGCAGCGTGGGGGTGTTTCCGGTCAACGGCCGAGATGGGATAAACAGAGTGGTTTACCGTGCCTTGCCAGGGATTTCCGTACTGACGCTAGTAGACCAACTGCTTTGAAATGATGGGCCACCAGGGCAACCACAAGGGTTGCCCCTACCAGTCAGAGGCAGTTCCGTAGGGGCTCCCCTTGTGGGTGCCCTGACCGCTTCGGCCAAGGCTACCCATCAATGCAAAGATTTTGCACTGCTAGCCTTGTGAGAGAGGCCGTAGTGTTGTAGTATCTGGCCCGTCGGATTCCGGCAGCATTCTTGGTACGAGCTTTTGGGGGTTTACCGTGGCTACGAACGGATCTGCAGCTAGGGATATTGCGATCGTGGGGGTTGCCGAATCGGACGTCATGGGCAATGTGCCCGGCAAGTCATCACTCCAGCACCATGCCGAGTCAGCTTACAACGCGCTGGATGACGCTGGCTTCAAGATGAGCGACATTGATGGCGTGCTGACAGCCGGTTTCTCCACCCTTGCCACTGCGGAGTATTTCGGCATAGAGCCGCTGTTCACCGACAGCACCTCCGTCGGCGGCTCGTCTTTCATTATCCACGTGGCACATGCCATCGCCGCCATCCGCGCCGGGTACTGCGAGACTGCGCTGATTACCCACGGCCAGGCCGGGCGCTCCGCCCGCCTGCGGGTGCCCGCCGACGGTAATCTGCCGGCGGCGATGTACGAGGCCCCCTACGGCATCATTGGCGCGCCCATCAACTACTCCATGGCCTGCACCCGCTACATGCACGAGTACGGCGAGGACAAGACACGCCAGGGCATGGCCGAGATCGCCGTTTCGACTCGCAAGTGGGCGAATCTGAATCCCGTAGCCCAGATGCACGATACCCCGATGAGCTTTGACGACTATCACAATTCCCGGTGGGTCTCGTGGCCTTTCCACCTGCTAGACTGCTGCCTGGTCACGGACAGCGGCGCCGCAGTGATCGTGACCACCGCCGAACGCGCCGCCAGTTGCCGCAAGCAACCGGTCTGGGTCCTGGGAGGAGGTGAGTCTCACGACCACAACATCATCAGCCAGATGCCCTCCTATACCATCACCCCCGCCCGGGAGTCGGGTCCGCGCGCCATGGCCCGGGCCGGACTGACCCACGACGACCTCGACTTGGCAATGATCTATGACTCCTTCACCTACACGGTGATGGTAACGCTGGAATCTCTGGGGTTCTGTGGTCGTGGCGAGGCTGCCGACTTCGTGGCGAACCAACGCACCGCACCCGGCGGGGACTTCCCGCTGAACACCAGCGGAGGCGGACTGTCATACACTCACCCCGGTATGTACGGTATTTTCCTGTTGGTGGAGGCCGTCAGACAGCTACGAGGTGAGTGCGGCGACCGGCAGGTGATGAGCAAGCGCTCTCCTGGCGAGGTGGCGAAGACCTCCATTGTCAACGGCACGGGAGGATCGCTGTCTTCCACTGGCACCGTTCTACTCGCCACCTGATCCGCCGCGCTGCTCTCACAGAGAATCTAACGCCCCGGTTACAGGCCGGGGCGTTTGTGTTGCGCCTCGAAGTGGTTGACAGAACTCAAATTTGGTCAAATTCCGGTTCTCATCCAATAGCAGGGACAAGCGATAGGTATGCTAGTATCACCTCAAGTACTGAACAGGCATCGTCCCATTGATGACTTGTTCATCTGTTTTACGCTACGGCGAAAGGATACGCACTATGGATCGTACTGTGTCGTCTTTCCTTCAGCATCTCCTCGTTGAAAAGGGATTCTCCCAAAACACCTGTTCCGCCTACCGCAACGATCTCTCCCAGTTCATGGAATTTCTCCAGCTGAACGGCGTCGGAAAAGTTGGAGAGAACGGCTCGAGCACCTTCAACTGGGCCTCCATCAATATCGATACCATGAACCTCTACATCACGGACCTGAGGGAACGAAAGGGATATCGGAACGCCACCACCGCCCGCAAAGTCGCCTCGGTAAAGTCGTTCTTTGGGTTCATGTCCGAGAACGGCATCATAACCGAGGACCCGACGGAATCCCTGGGCACACCCAAGGTCGGCAGGTCTCTGCCCAAATACCTCACCGAGGAGGAGGTTGGCAGGCTGCTGGACGAGGGGTACAAGCCAGGCACGAACGAGGGGCAGCGTGATGCGGTGATGATGGAGCTCCTCTACGCCACCGGGCTACGGGTCGGCGAGCTCGTATCTCTGAATACGGGCGACGTCAACACCGAGGAGTCCTACGTGCGATGCCTCGGAAAAGGCTCAAAGGAACGCATCGTGCACCTGTATCCCAAGGCGCTGCAGGAACTCAGGAATTACATGAGGAACTCGCGTCCAATACTCCTGGGCAAGCGGAAGGATGAGCAGGCCCTGTTCGTGAATCACCGCGGCGAGCGCTTGACCCGGCAGTGGGTCTGGTCCGTACTGAAGAACTACGCCCAAGCCGCCGGAATCAAGTCAAGCATCACTCCCCACACGCTGCGCCACAGCTTTGCCACCCATCTGCTGCAGAACGGCGCATCCCTGCGCCATGTGCAGGAACTCCTGGGGCACTCCAGCATCTCAACCACCCAGGTCTATACCCACCTCACCGACCCGTACATGCGGGAGGAATACGAGAAAAGCCATCCAAGGGCATGACCTCCTGGAGACGACTCTCTGTCCGAAGAATCGGAGACCCGCCAAACGGCGGGTCTCTTTCTTTTCGACGGTTCTCGGTCATCAGCCGAGTCCCCGCCTGGGAACGAAAAGGCGCCGTTCGCCGTTCGTGCCGCACTGCCTTTTTCCGGTAATTGCTGATATAGTTATTGTTGATATAAAGCAAAAAATGTTGGACCTCTCGCGGATAGACGTGGGGGGTCCCGCGCCCGCAACCTCCTGGGAGGTGCACACCCATGGCAGGAAAGTCGAGACGGGCAGCATCCCGTCAAGGTGAACTAAGCCGACGCAGAAAGAAGGGACAGCGAGGACCAAGCGGAGCCCCCTCCACTGCGCCCAATGCATCCCCGCTGCCTTCCAACGGCGGTGGTACGCTTGCGATGGAGGCAGCAGGGGCTGTCTCCACGGCCACAGCGGCTGAACCGGAACAGATCACTCCCGTTGCTGACCCGGCGCCCCGGCCCGCTGAGCAGCCGCGCCCTCAAGCCCGCTTGAGGGGTGAACGGCCGGCAGCGTACAGCTACGTTGGCTCCGAGTTGCGACGCATCGGGGTTTTGGCTACCGTGGCCGTCGCGGCCCTGGTCGCTCTCTCGTTCGTTCTCTGAAACTGGAGGCCAGTGTGCGCTGACAATGCCTCTACCATTGGTTGTACAACGGCTGCAGGCCACTCCTGAGCGTCCGGGCGTCTACCTGATGAAGGACGCCCGTGGTACGGTGCTGTACGTCGGCAAGGCCAGCGTACTCCGCAACCGTCTCCGCACCTACTTTGGTTCGCCCTCCAATCAGCCGAACAAGACGCGGCGCATGATGGGGCACGTCCACGACTTCGAGTACATCGTCACGGACTCGGAGGCGGAGGCTCTCATCCTTGAGAACACCCTCATCAAGCGCTACAAGCCTCGCTATAACGCTCGCCTCAAGGATGACA
Organism: Dehalococcoidia bacterium; assembly: GCA_965207865.1. Lineage (GTDB taxonomy): Bacteria > Chloroflexota > Dehalococcoidia > Lucifugimonadales > UBA3495 > VXOI01. The sequence goes on along the minus strand of CBDBNP010000005.1, from coordinate 147,669 downwards.
AGACCTACCCCTATCTGAAGATTGACCTCAACGAGAAATTCCCCAGGGTCTACATAACGAGGCGGGTCGCCAAGGACGGCGCCAGATATTTCGGGCCATTCGCCACCGCCAACACGGTGCGGAAGTCCATGGACCTGGTGAAACGGCTCTTTCCCTACCGTTCCTGCACCAAGAACATCACCGGTACCGATGCCCGTCCCTGCCTGGAGTACTACATCAACCGCTGCGTGGCGCCCTGCACCGGGTATGCCACCGAAGAGGAATACGCCAAAGTCATTGACCAGGTCATAATGTTCATGGAGGGCGACACGGACTCCGTGACCAAGGACCTCGATGAGAACATGGCCCTGGCGGCGGAGCGGCTGGAGTTCGAGCGAGCGGCCGTCTTGCGGGACCGTATCAAGGCCGTGGAGAGAGTGGCCGAGGAACGGCGCATCAAGGTCGATTCCAATCCAGCCGCCGGGGGCAATCCCACGTGGCAGGCCGGCATGGATGTGATCGCAGTGGCCCAGGGATCGGCGGAGGCCTGGGTAGAGGTGTTCTTTATCCGAAAGGGCAAGCTCATCGGCCGCGACCACTTCTTCATGGAGGGAGCCCAGGACGACTCAGCCGCCATTGTCATAGGGCAGTTTATAAAGCAGTTCTATGGTTCGGCGCAGACCATCCCACCCCGCATCGTCACCCAGCATCCGGTTGAGGACGAGGAGGTTGTTACCGAATGGCTGCGGGGGCTCCGGGGTGGAGCGGTGCGGCTGGTGTGGCCCCAGAAGGGAGTCCACAAGCAGCTGGTGGATACGGTGGCAGACAACGCCCGGCAGGGGCTGGCCCAGCATCGCATCAAGTGGCTGGACAACCTGGATGTGATCCAGCAGGCGATGACGGAACTGGAGGAGGAATTGTCCCTGCCGCTGCCGCTGCGCCGGATGGAGTGCTACGACATCTCGCACATCCAGGGCAGCAACTCCGTGGGTAGCATGGTGGTGTTCGAAGACGGCCAGCCCAAGCGTTCACAATACCGCCGGTTCAAAGTGAAGACTGTCGACGGGGTGGACGATTTCGAGAGCATGCGCGAGGTGCTGCGCCGGCGCTTCAAACGCCTGGCGGCGGCGAGGAATACCTCTGACAGCGGAGAGACCGAGGCGGCTCCCGATACCGGCTGGGCCGCAGTCCCCGACCTAGTGTTGATCGATGGAGGAAAGGGACAGCTCTCCGCCGCGCTTGAGGTAATGCTCGAGTTGGGCCTCGAGGACATTCCATTGGCTTCTCTGGCCAAGGAGAACGAGTGGCTGTTTGTGCCCCACACGCCCGAGCCCATCATACTCCCGCGAGATTCCCAGGCACTTTACCTGGTCCAGCGCATTCGCGATGAGGCCCACCGCTTCGCCATTACCTACCACCGCAATCTGCGCAGCAAGGGAAGCCTGGGGTCTCCCATTGACCTGGTCAGCGGAATCGGCCCGAAGCGAAAGCGCATGCTCATGCGCCGGTTCGGTTCTCTGAAGGGCATCAAGGAGGCGGCGGTGGATGAGATAGCCGCCGTACCTGGAATGACACGCTCTCTGGCCATTCGCATCAAGCAGACCATATAGCCGGTATCGCTCCGGTTGCGTCCACTTTGGGCAAACATCGCCCGATTTGTCCACTGCGACCTGATTGCTCGGGTAATTACCCTTTTTGAAATTGGCGGAAAAGGGTAACAAAATGCATTATGTCTTGACTATTACCCCACAGGTATCATATACCTAGTGTAACCAGGTGTGAGACGTTCGGGGTGATGGGGAAGACATGCTTAAATTGTCCATAACGCTGCCTAATAGTGCTTTGATTACGTTGGAGTCCGATGGAGCCGAGCCAGTACACGAGGCGCTTGCGCTGATACTGAAGACCATGCAATTGGACGGCCAATTCCTTAATGCCCCCCAACCCGGCCCTGTCTTGCATAATGAGGAAATTCCGGAAAAAGGTAACGGTGTACCGGACCCCGACGTGAGGATGCCGAGGGTGGTTCCCCCGGAATACTCCAATGGCTTTCATAGTGACCGGATGTCTGGCATGATTCCCGCGCCTGTCCACGGCGCTGCGGGCAACGGCTGGAACGGACACCCTTCCGGCGAGATTGGAGATCGCACGCTGGACTTGAACCGCTACTCACCGGAGGCCAGGCAGGATTACGTGGCGTTTTGCGAGGCGGTAAATCCGACGGGGGACATGCGCAGGGTTGTCGTGGCGATCGAGGCCGCCGGCCGGTTCTTTGGGCTGGAAGGGGTGACCGCTGACGAAGTAGGTGAACTCTTCGATCTCATAGGATGGCGCCGGGCCAATAATTTTACACAAACGATCCGCAACGCCGCCAGGTCAAAGTTTGGTTGGCTGGAACGAATCCCCGGCCGCGCCGGGCGATACGCCGCCACCGACGTGGGCCGGTCCACCACGCTCTCAGGCTGAACGAAAAGCTAACCAGGATGTAGTCAATGCTCCAGAACACGCAATTCGGCATGTCCGGTCCCGTACCACCTGCCCCGGAAGTTGACGAGGGGTTTGAAATCCTGACCACTGCTCCCCGTGTGGCCCTGGCGGTAACTCCGCATCCCGATGATTGCGAAGGCGGTTGCGGTGGCGCGCTGTCCAAGTGGGTCAGGGAATTCGGTACCGAGGCTGTCGTGGTGATGTGCACCAACGGCAACAAGGGCACCCAGGAACGGGATCTTACCCCCGAGAGGCTGGCTGCGATTCGAGAGGAGGAGCAGTGGGCCGCCGCCGAGATCACCGGAGCCAAGGACGTTGTTTTCCTTCGTTATCCCGATGGCGGGCTTGAAGACACCGAGCTCTTTCGTAGTCAGGTTGTTCGAGAGATCCGGCGCCACAAGCCTGACACTATCCTGTGCATCGATCCGTACCGCAGCACCAGCCACACCCACCGGGACCATCGCAAGAGCGGGCAGGTGGCCCTGGACGCGGCATTCACCTACGCCTGGAGCTACCTGCATTTTCCGGAGCAGATCACAGAAGAGGGTCTCGAACCCCACATGGTGGAGCAGGTTTACATGTGGGGCAGCGAATCACCGGACGTCTTCGTCGAGATTGGCAACTATCTTGAAGCCAAGACCCTTTCCCTCGAGGCCCACGCCAGCCAGATGTCGCCGGCGACGACGGAGGAAAGGCTGTCGCGCATCAGTAACAACGCCACCCGGTTCAGCGAGAAGACTGGCGTTGAATACACCGAGGCCTTCCGCCGCATCCGATTGGGGCTCGGCAGCACCGATTGGCGTTTCCTGTATTCCTGAGCTACTGGTGCGAAATCTTTTTAGTGATGAGTAGCCTTGGCTACAGCGATCAGGGCGCCCACAAGGAGCGCCCCTACGGGACTGCCTCTGGCTGGTAGGGGCAACCCTTTGTGGGTGCCCCCTTTGCCCATCATTTCAAAGAAGTTGGTCTACTAGTTCGCCTGGTTCAGGTGCTCCACTGCACGACGGTGGCTTTCCAGCAGGCCCGGAACGCGGGCCGGGTCAGTCCGACCCCAGCCGCATTCGCTGGCGACGCCGAAACCGGACAGGAACTCACGCGCGGCCGTTATCCTGGCAACATCGCCTTCCGCGTCATCGTGATGTATCAGCCCCATGATCAGGCTGGCGCCGTCGGAAAGCTTCAGACCCTCCAGAGGACGGAAGTAGTCCAGGTCGATGCGATCCTTGGGTACCGGCAGGTGCAGGAAGTCCAGCCGCCGCTGCAAACGGGACACCAAGCCGTTGCTCATCTCGACCAGGATTTCCATGTCCCGAGGCATCACTAGATGCTCGTCTGCGGGTGAGCCGTAGCAGAGATGATACCCGAGATCCACCGACTCCGGCACCATGCCGCCAAGCCTGGCCAGCTCATCATAAACCTGGTCCTTGTAGTCCTGGGGCCTGTAGGAAAAGTAGTCCTCGAATAGCAGCACCTCCTGGCACACGTCCCACTGGATGGAGAGCTGCTCGTGATGTATGGCTCCCAGGATGCCATTCAGCGCCTGGGCCAGCGCTCGCTCGTAGGCCGGAAGGTAGGCGTCGCGGGCGGCGTCGCTGACGTACATGAATCCCGTCGCCATGGGAGTGGGCAGAGACACCTGGAATAGCACTTCCGGCCCGATGACCCCCTCCTCTCGCAGCCGGGAAAAAGTAGCGTAGGAGGCCGTTGCCGCCTCGGCATAACCGGTCGGAAAATGCACCTGTTCGGGGTCAACTGAAGGCTTGAATCGCACGTAAGGGGATTCGCGCAGCAGGACGCCGTCCCACTGGTAGACAGCGAAGAGGCCGGCGTCCTCGTCGATTTCCAGGTCGGGATGACTGAGCAGCATCTCCCTCTGGAACCAGATCCATCGGATCCGCTCCCCGGTCTCTCCGTCAGGGATGCGTCGCAAGCTTGAACCCAGGGCGCCGGTGACCGTACGGAAAACGGTTTCAGAGTCTGCCAGGGGAACGGAACCCACCAGGTGGGCAAAGCTGGAATTTGCAGGCATAACAATCACAGCTCCCTGAAGTCTCGGACAATTCGACGCAGGTCTGATTCGGCAACGGGTTGCTCGGAGTAGAGAGTATAGCTGGCCTCGTCGACCAGTCCGCCGTAGCGCCTCGCGAACTCGCCGGCGATCTCGTCGTACTCCCCGGAGACGGCGAAGGCGTCCAGCATCTCGTCACTTACCAGTTCGCCCATCTCTGCCCACTCGCCGCGCAATGACATTTCGTGGAGCCGCTGCCCAATTTCCTCGAAACCGTGCGCCGCGAGAACGGAATGGTAGGTGCGGGTGGAGGCATAGAACGCGATTCTGCGACGGACCTCCACCTGCGCGGCCCGTAGGGACGACCTGTCGGGTCCGGTGATGAGGAATCCTCCGCCGCTGACTGTGATCCCGCCAGCCTCGCGGCCGGCTCGCTCGGCGCCGCGGGCCAGGGCAGGGCGGACAACGTCGCGAACGTATTCCGGGGAGACGAGGCTGTGCAGCATCAGTCCGTCGGCCACCTCACCGGCCACCTGGCAGTTGTAGGCATTGACCGCAGCCGCAAAGACCGGCGGTGGCGAAAACTCTCCGGGGCCGGGGCTGAAGAAAGGCGTCATCAGCGTGAACTGGTAGTGCTTTCCCTGGTAGTTCAGCCGCTCCCCGGTCTCCCAGGCTGACCAGATGGCTTTCAGTGCCTGCACGTATTCCCTCAGGCGTGGCCCCGGCGATTCCCACGAGGTGGAAAACCGTCGTTCGATGTGACCTTTAACCTGCGTCCCCAGGCCCAGCCGGAACCGGCCCCGCGAGAGGTCCTGCAGGTCGCGGGCAGTGTAGGCGGCTATCATTGGCGACCGGGGAAAGGCGATGGCCACGCTGGTCTGCAGCACGGCCTTGGTGGTGGAAGTTGCGGCCAGCGTCAGCGGAATGAATGAGTCGTGGGCCGTCTCGTTTTTCGACAGCGCATCATAGCCGATGGATTCGGCCCAAGCAGCTTCGGACGGTATGGAGGCCAGGGACTGGGACGCCAGGCGATGCGTAACTCTCATAGTATTATCCTGGTAAGTTCTGCGCTATTTCGGGTTTCGGTTAACAGGGATTTGGGTGTTGCTACAGAGAGGATAGCCCTGCGTAAATTGCGTCGGTCTTTGCCGCCATCACGAAGTCGTTCCGATGCAAGTTCCGAATCTTATGCGTCCACCAGGTGACCCGCACCCGCCCCCACTCGGTGGTCAGTCGCGGGTGATGCCCCTCCTCCTCGGCCAATTCGCCCACCCGGTTCGTGAAGGCAAGAGCTTGCGCGAAGTCGTGGAACCGGAACGCCCGGCCCAGCTTTGGGACGCTCTCGACGTCAATCAGCTCCCATTCAGGGGCGTGCGGGTGTAGCTCCGCGATTTCCTCCGCAGATACGCTGGGCGAGTCCCGGCGGCAGGCGGTGCATCTTTCGTTCACGAGCAAAGTCATTACCTGGGCATCTCCCGACAGTTTGGCATTTCCGCCTTTCGCTGCGATGCTGCCGGAGAGCCTCATCGGCGAGTGCCCCGTGGCGACAGCGGAAGCGGGTTGTAATCGGTAAAGTTCACCCGTTGCGAGCGGAATCGGGGTCCTGTTTCGCAAAGGTACAGCGCCTTGCGTCCTGTCTCAAAGAACGCCGAATCACGATGGAAGCATACCACAGCGGCCCTTGAGGGCTGAATCGGCCCGCGCTATAGTGGACAGTCGTATGACGGATTTCTCAGCCTACACTGTTTCTATCCACTATGATCGGCGCCTGTATCGGCAGGACATTGCCGGGTCGGTGGCCCACGCCCTCATGTTGGCCCGGCAGGGCATCATCAGCGAGCAGGACGCCACGGCCATAGTGCAAGGCCTGGACGTTGTCAGGCAGGAAATCGAGGACGGCGATTTCCCGTGGGATGCCGCTCTTGAAGACCTGCACATGAACATTGAGCGGCGCCTGCACCACCTCATCGGGCCCGCAGCAGGTCGGCTGCACACCGGACGCTCTCGCAACGACCAGATCGCGCTGGACATGCGCCTGTACACCCGCGAGGTCATTGGGGATTGCGTCCTGGGTCTCAAGAATGTGCAACGGGCGCTCCTCGTATTGGCGCGGCGCTACCAGAACGTGGTGATGCCCGGCTACACCCACCTCCAGAGGGCGCAGCCGGTCCTTTTCGCCCACCATATGCTGGCCTACTTTGAGATGTTTCAGCGTGACATCGGGCGAATGGAGGACTGTTTGAAACGTGTGGACGTGCTGCCCCTGGGCAGCGGCGCCCTCGCCGGTGTTCCCTACCCCACCGACCGGGAATTCTTGGCCCAGCAGCTGGGCTTTCCCGCCATCAGCGCCAACAGCATGGATGCCGTGTCCGACCGCGACTTCGTGGTGGAGTTCATGTCAGCAGCGGCGCTCTGCATGATGCACTTCTCGCGGATGTCTGAGGAGTTGATAATCTGGTCTAGCGGTGAGTTCGGTTTCGTCCGGCTGGCCGAAGAGTTCACCACCGGCAGCAGCATAATGCCGCAGAAGCGCAACCCGGACTTCGCCGAGCTGGCTCGGGGCAAGACCGGGCGGGTCTACGGCAACCTTGTGGGCCTGCTGACAACGCTGAAGGGCCTGCCCTTGACCTACAACCGCGACCTTCAGGAGGACAAAGAGGGCTTCTTCGACACTGTCGACACCCTCGGGACCACCCTGGAGGTCTTTGCCGCCATGCTTCCAGGCTTGAGCCTCAACGCGGAGAGGGTGTCCTCGCTGGCCGCTGAAAGCGGAATGCTCGCCACCGACCTGGCCGACTACCTGGTGGGCAAAGGTGTCCCATTCCGGGAGGCACACGGGATCATGCGGGAGCTCTGCCGCCACTGCGATGAAAAGGGCATTGGACTGCAGGAATTGCCGATTGCCCAGTACCTTGAGTATTCACCCCTATTCGAAAGCGATGTGTACCAGATCACTGCGGCGGCTTCGGCGGCGGCTCGAGACGTCCCAGGCGGCACCGCTCCGGGCAGAGTGGCTGCGGCACTGGCGCAGGCGGAGAGAATCCTGGAGGAATCGGCCGTTGATTCAAGTGACTAATGAGTCCAAGGCGCTCATCGCCCCCTCCGTGTTGTCAGCTGACTTCGGCAGGCTGGCCGAACAGGTGCAGGCCGTCACCGAGGCGGGCGCCGACCTGATCCACGTCGACGTCATGGACGGCGTTTTCGTGCCGAACATTTCCTTCGGTGAGGTGGTGGTGGATGCCATTCGAGCGGCCACGCACCTGCCCCTGAATATACACTTGATGGTCAGGGAGCCCGACGCCCTGATGCCCACCTTCCTCAAGTCCGAGACCGACCAGATCCTGGTCCATGCCGAGGCCTGCCAGCATCTGCACCGGACGGTGTCCAGCGTCAAGGAACAGGGCAATCAGGTGGGAGTGGCGATAAATCCCGGCACGCCCATTGCCGCGGTGGAGGAAGTGCTTTCCGTTCTCGACATCGTGATGGTGATGTCGGTCAACCCCGGCTTCGCGGGTCAGTCCTTCATCCCGGAGAGCGTGGGTAAGATCCGGAGGCTGCGAAAGGTCATCGACGACGGCGGCCTGGCAGCACAGGTCGAGGTCGACGGAGGAATCAAGGCTGACTGGACAGCCGAGGAGTCAGTGAAGGCGGGTGCCACGATACTGGTGGCGGGAAGCGCGATCTTCAACCGCAGAGAATCGGTTCCGGAGGCGATGCTGGGGATGAGGGGCTGCCTGGCGGGAATTGTCTAGCTGTTTAGCAGTTCAATGAATTCGGCCACGGTCAAGCCCGCTTTCTTTATTTCGCGCAGAAGACTGCCAACCCTGACTTCTCGGTGATCGGGAATTGACAGGTGCTCAAGCACTCCTAGCTTTTCCAGAACCATGTGGCTCCCTCTCCGCCTGGTGAACTGTCAGCCGTCCCTCTCCAAAGCGCGAACGGCTTGTCGTCCTGATGCTACCGGCAGGGGAGGCATTTGGTTATGCCGGAATGCGAGTGGAGACAGTTACCTCGGAGAATTCGATGGCCAAGGGCAATCCGTATTCTATCCGATCTTCCAGGATTTCTTTGGCCTCTTGTGCCAGCAGTTCCGGTGTATCGGCCAACGGAAGGACTTCCAACTCTAAATTTCCTTCCCGTTTCCTGTCCTCGATCACCTCGAGCACAAGTTCGATGGCTTCCTTTATCATCTCGAGAGCGTGCTCTCGATCATCTCCTTGGCTACTGCATCCCGGTAATGAAGGACAGTGAATAGAGTAACCCCCATCCTCCTCCAACTCCAAGATCACGCCGAACTTTCTGGGTTCTTTCGACATATTCGGACTTCCCGTGTCCAAGTGCCGTAGCGAAGGTCTGACAATCCTTGGGAACGTCAGGCAAGGACAGCCGCTATTTGATCGCGGCGAAGGCTTTGCGGACCTTGGGGGACTTGTGGAGGGAGCGCAGACAACGACTGCATATCTTGACCGTGACCGGGGTGCCGTCGCGGTCGATGGTCTGCTTGTGGACGTTGGCCTTGAAGCGGGTCTTGGTGTGCCGGTTGGAGTGGCTGACGTTATTGCCGCTCATCCCGGACTTCAAACATATCTGGCAGCGCATTGTCGGGACTCTCTCTTTTCGGAGACCGGCAAGTCTATCCGGCCCACGGTATGATCATTAGCAGGTTCCTCAGGTTAGCATAGCCCAGTCTACTATTACAAGAAAGTGAACGCAGGCGCGGTCTCAGTACAGTCGCGACTGAGCTCAAGTCCCCTCGTCCTTTAAAATAGGAGATTTGATTCTCCTGCCCTCGCTATTCGCAAATAGTCCTGCCCCAAGGTACCTGCTAAAATGGGCCTGCCGCCAGGAAAGAACAGCGGCACCATAAAGAGGAATCAACAGAGGGGACGAGCAGAGGGCCTGATGACAGCAATTGACCTGCGTAGCGATACCGTAACAAAGCCGACTGACGAGATGCGTCGCGCCATGGCAGCAGCGGAGGTTGGCGATGACGTTTTCGGGGAAGACCCGTCGATCAACGAACTCCAGGAACGAGCGGCCGCACTGCTGGGCAAAGAGGCTGGCCTGCTCACATCGAGCGGCACCATGAGCAATCTAATCGCCACCCTGGCCTGGAGCAGCAAGGGCGACGAGCTGGTCATGGGCGACCAGGCCCACATGTTCTGGAACGAGGGCGCCGGGCAAGCCGCTCTGGCGGGCGTGCAGACCCGGCTGGTGCCCAACGATGCCCAGGGGCGAATTGACCCTGCCGACATCGCCGACGCCATACGCCCGCCCGGAAACCTGCACTTTCCCCGCACCAGCATGGTCTGCCTGGAGAACACCCACAACCGCTGCAGCGGCGGGGTGCTGACCCCGGAAGACACCAAGGCCGTCTGCGATGTGGCCCACGCGGCAGGTGTGCCAGTGCATCTGGACGGCGCGCGCATCTTCAATGCGTCGGTGGCGCTGGAAGTACCGCCCGTAGAACTGACGCGAGACGTGGATGATCTCAGCTTCTGCCTGTCCAAGTCGCTGAGCTGCCCCGTGGGCTCCGTGCTGGTGGGCTCGCAGGACTTCATCGACAATGCCAAGCGATGGCGCAAGATGCTGGGCGGCGGAATGCGGCAAGCCGGAGTCCTCGCCTCTGCCGGCCTGGTGGCCCTCGACACCATGATCGACCGGCTGGCTGAGGACCACCAGCACGCGCGCCGCCTGGCCCAGGGGCTGGCCAACATCGACGGGCTGAGTGTAGACCCCGATAGCATACAGACCAATATCGTCTTCTTCGAGGTGGACGAGTCATTGGGTACCGCAGCGGACCTCATCGCCGCTCTGAAACGCAATGGCGTGCTGGTGTCCTACCCCGGCAGGCAGTCCATCCGCATGGTGACCCATCGGCACATCAGCCCCGAGGATATCGAGGAGGCCCTGTCGCGCACCTCGGCGGCTGTTCGGGAACTGCAAACGGCGGCGTAGGGCAAAGGCGCGAAAATGGCGGACATCAATCTGGACAAAGAGCGCACGGCCCTGCTCATCGCGGACTTCTACGAGGCGATGATGACTTCCATCCCCCACGCCGTAGACCGGGACGTAGTGGACAGGACCGTGACGCTGCAGCAGGCGGCGAGAGACGCCGGCCTGATGGTCTGTTATTGCGCCACCGTATTCAGGCCCGGTTACCCGGAAATCGGGAGTAGAAACAAGACCTTCGGACTGCGGAAGGCGTCAGGACAGCCAGCCATTTTCGATCCGCAGTCCGTAATCCACCCGGCGGTGGCGCCGGAGGAGGGCGAGGTGGTCGTGGGTAAGCACAGGGTCAACGCCCTGTACGGCACGGGGCTGGACGTGGCGTTGAGGGCCAACGACATCAACACCCTGATCATCCTCGGGTATGCCACCAGCGGGGTCGTGCTCTCCACGGTAAGGTACGCCTCGGACCTCGACTACAACCTGTACGTCGTGGAGGACTGCTGTTCCGACTCCGACCGCGAGGTCCACGACTTTCTGACGGGCAGGATTTTCCCGCGTCAAGCCGAGGTGGTGCAGTCGGCGGACATAATCGCGGCTCTGGCCGCTTGATGGAGGGTGGCGACGGCGAGAGCAGGGGCCGATGGCGGATTCGCACGCGGTACGTGGCGTTACTGGCCTTGGCCATAGCGATCGGCCACGTGATCTACGCCATCCTGAGAGACCACGTATTTCACGCTTCACCCATCCTTGGCTGAGACTCTTCCGAAACCCCTGAGAGACAGATGGAATTGCCTCCTCATACATTCCTTGAAGAGCGAAATATCCCGTACCGTCGGCTGGAGTTCCCGCCGGAAACTGAAAAGGGAGCGGCCAACGTGGCCCATGCCCTGGGATTCTGCGAGGCTCAGGCGGTGAAGACGCTCATCTTTGAGACCGCTGCGGGTGAGCGCGCCCTGGTGATGCTGGGAGGAGACAAGAACGCCATATCCGGCCGACTCAAACGAGCGTTGGGATCTCGCAACATCAGGCTGGCGGACCCGGCGACAGTGATCGAAGTCACTGGCTACGAAATCGGCTCCATCCCGCCCTTTCACTGGCAGCCACCGGGATTCCGGTCAATCATCGACGCCTGCCTGATGGAAGAGGAAGAGCTAGGCGTGGGCGCCGGAGTTTGGGGACAGGAAATCATGATCGCCCCCGCCGACCTGGTTGCTGCCTGCAACGGAGAGGTATTCGACCTCAGTGGTAGTGGCCCTGCCGATTAGTGATCAGGGGCTTTCACTCTTCGGCTTTGCCATCCTCGTTTTCCTTCCCCCACCAGCTACGCAGGCGGTCGGCGATCTGCCTCTCGGCTCCCTCGGTGCCCGGTTGGTAGTAGCGACGTCCCTGCAATTCCGGTGGCAGGTACTCCTGCCGCTCGAAGTGGCCGTCGTAGTCGTGGGAGTACTTGTAGTCGCGACCGTAGCCCATCCCGCGCATCAGGCCTGTAACGGCGTTGCGGAGGTGTAGCGGCACCGGCCCGTTGGGGAGTTGTCGAACATCGGCCATTGCCTCATTCAGGGCGGCGTATGCTGTGTTGCTCTTGGGTGCGGTGGCCAAATAAACCGTGGCCTCGGCCAGCGGAATTCTGCCCTCTGGCATGCCGATGAAATGCACTGCCTGCTGGGCCGCCATGGCAACGGGGAGGGCCTGCGGGTCGGCCAGCCCGATGTCCTCTGCTGCCAGGATGACCAGCCGCCGCGCTATGAACATCGGATCCTCTCCCGATTCGATCATCCGGGCCAGCCAGTACAGTGCGCCGTCCGGGGACGATCCGCGTACCGACTTGATGAATGCCGATATCGTGTCGTAGTGGTTGTCCCCAGCTTTGTCATACACCGGCGATCGCTGCTGCAGTGCGTCGGCAATGGTGTCCAGGTCGATGATGCGAGTGCCGTCCGGGCCGGGCTCAGTGGCGTAAGCAGCCGTCTCCATGGCATTGAGCGCTATGCGGGCGTCTCCGTTGGCGATGTTGACGAGGTGGGCTATCGCGTCGTCGGCGATGGTCAGCTTCATCTCGCCCAGGCCGAGATCGCAGTCTCCGGCAGCCCGTTCGACGATGGCCTGAACTTCCTCGGGAGCAAGACTCTGCAGCGCGAACACGCGGCTGCGGGAGAGGAGTGGCGCGATCACTTCGAACGACGGATTCTCAGTGGTGGCGCCGATGAGAGTGACCGTTCCGTCCTCGACGTGAGGCAAGATCACGTCCTGTTGAGCTTTGTTGAAACGGTGTATTTCGTCGACGAACAGTATGGTTGGCTGGCCGTGCATCCCGCGACGCTCACGGGCCCCGGCGACGATCTTGCGCAGGTCGGCGACGCCAGAGGTGACGGCACTGACGGGCTCGAAGGCTGCCTGCGTGGCATTGGCCACCAGGCGGGCGAGGGTGGTTTTGCCGGTGCCGGGCGGGCCCCATAGTATGAACGACGGCAGCCGCCCGGCGGCAATGGCGCGGAACAACACCCTGTCGCGGCCAACTACCTGCTCCTGGCCGACGTACTCCTCGAAGGTCCTCGGGCGCATCCTGTCTGCCAGTGGCGCATTGCGCTCCGCGTCAATCCTCTGCTGACGCTCGAACATCGACTCGCTGCTACCCGCGTGTAGGTTGGTCATAGACACCGGCGTTGCAAACGCCCCTCCCTAGGCGAGTACCGCGGACGGAGGCCACTCTACATAACAGGAGCATGGATCAGTTGAAATTGGGCATCACTTCGGTGGCGAAGAGATTCATGGAAGATGTCACGTCCTCGTGGGGGATCATGCCGCCTGTGTTGAACCAGCAGATGAAACCGTCGGGGCCGTACATGCCCTTGAACTTGTCCAGCTTTTCGGCAACCTGTTCCGGCGTGCCTACGGCGGCGTACTCGTCCAGAACAGTCTCGTAGTCCAACGTTTGAGCGCGAGCCGAGCCTCGCCCGGAACCGCTGCGAAGGGTACCCAGGTAGTTGTTGATGGTCTTCTCGAAGCCGCTTCGGGCCTTCGATTCATCCTCCGACACATTGACGTGAACAGTGACATTAACGTCGCGGCCTGCGGTGTCGTGGCCGTTGCTTTCCATCTCGGCCCGGTAGGTCTCCAGGCCTGTGAGCGCGCCCTGCGAGGTGACGATGGTGGGCGCCACGAGAACGTTGTGACCCAGTTGGCCGACAAGGTTGAAGGTGTCCGGGCTGTTGCAGGCAACGAACACCGGGGGGTGGGGCTTTTGCACAGGCTTTGGCGAGAGGTTGATTCCCTCTACCCGGTGATACTTGCCTTCGAAGTTGTAATCGTCGCTGGCCCACATACCCAGCACCATTTCCAGACCTTCCGTGAATCTCTCGCGGGCCTCCTCGTGGTCCACGCCGTAGCCCTGGAAATGGGAGGGAATGGCGCCGCGGCCGATACCGAAGATAGACCGCCCACCCGACAGCACGTCGAGGGCGGCTGCCTCCTCAGCGAGGCGTATGGGCTGGTGCAGGGGCACCAGGTGAACGGCTGTGCCGATCCGGATTCGTTTAGTGGTCTGCGCCATTGCCGCTCCAATTACGGTGGGAGCGGGCATTACCGAAAAACGCTGGTTGAAGTGCAGCTCGGCGAGCCAAGCGGCGTCGAAGCCCAGCTCGTCGGCCAGCTGTACCTGCGCTATGGTGTCCTGGTAGCGCTGTGCTGGGGTCTGTTCCGGGGCGCAGGGCAACTGGAAGAAGAGGCCGAATTTCATTGCTGGTCCCTCAATGCGGTGTGTGCTCCGATTCTACACCAGTTGGCGTCGGGGCATGGCCGCAGGTGGTAAGATATTTTCTGTCGCGCCATCTGACAATTTAAGGAAAATTCCCATGGTGTCGGAAATCCCTGAATCCGAGCGATATTCAGAACTGAGCCGTCATTTCATCGAAAAGGCGGACGAATATTTGCAAGCTGGAGATGCCGTACAGGCTTCGGAGAAGGGATGGGGTGCGGTCGCTGAGGCTTTCAAGTCTATCGCTGAAGAACGCGGTTGGCATCACCATGGACACCGGCTCCTGAATGATGTCGCGTTTCAATTATCTCAGGAATGGAACCGTCCTGATTTGAAAATACTTTTTGATGCCACTGAGAAATTGCACATCAACTTCTATGAAGACTCAATGGGACTCGATGACATTACAGATAGTGTCGAGAACGCAAAACGCCTGATGAGAGAACTGGAAACGTTGCGCGTTTTGCCTCCGCGTGCTGCAATTATCGAGACCAGAGAGCAACGAAACCGTTGGCGAAGGCTCACGGGAGAATTGCTGCCTATTGAGCCGGAAACGGGACAGCAGGATTGATGAGAGCAGCAGGGGCGGGAGATGATTCCCGCCCCGGTTCTTTGAACGGGCAGGGCAATTACAGCGGTATGTTGCCGTGCTTCTTGGGAGGGAGGTTGTCCGTCTTGGAGTGCAGCATCTCGAGAGCGCGAATGATCTGCGGGCGCGTTTCCGCAGGGTCGATAACATCGTCAAGGAACCCGCGGCCGGCAGCTATGTACGGGGTGGTGAAGCGGTCCTTGTAGTCGTCGATCAAATCCTGCCGGGTCTGGTCCGGGTTGTCAGACTTGGATATTTCGTCCCGGTAGATAATGTTGACGGCGCCGTCGGCACCCATGACGGCGATTTCCGCACCCGGCCAGGCCAGATTGACGTCGGACCGCAGGTGCTTGCTGCTCATTACGATGTAGGCGCCTCCGTAGGCCTTGCGGGTGATCACCGATACCTTGGGCACGGTGGCCTCGGCATAGGCGAAGATCAGCTTGGCCCCATGCCGGATGATGCCGCCATATTCCTGTGTTACACCTGGCAGGAATCCCGGTACATCCACGAACGTCACCAGGGGAATGTTGAAGCAGTCACAGAACCGCACGAAACGCGCTGCTTTGACCGAGGCGTCGATGTCCAGCACTCCGGCCAGGTAGGCCGGCTGATTGCCCACGATGCCCACTGGTTTGCCGTTCATCCGGGCGAACCCCACCACGATATTGGGGGCATAGTTCTGGTGTACCTCCATGAACCCCTCGTGGTCCACGACCTTGTAGATCACGTCGCGCATGTCGTACGGCCGCGAGGGGTCCTCCGGGACCATGTAGCGCAGGTCCGGCTCGCGGCGGTCGGCGGGGTCGTCAGCGGGGTCTAACGGAGGGTCGTCCATGTTGTTCCCGGGCAGGTAACTGAGCAGGTGGCGCACCTCGTTGATGCATTCCTCCTCGGTCTCGCAGACGAAGTGGGCCACCCCGCTCCGGGTGGCGTGGGTGGCCGCGCCTCCCAGTTCCTCGTGCCCCACCTCTTCACCGGTAACAGCCTTGATGACATCGGGGCCGGTGATGTACATCTGGCCGATTTCCTTGACCATGAATATGAAGTCGGTGATGGCCGGCGAGTAGACCGCACCGCCGGCGGCGGGCCCTACGATGACCGTAATCTGGGGCACGACGCCGGAGTAGAGCGTGTTGCGAAGGAATATGTCGCCGTAGGCAGCGAGGCTCAGCGCGCCTTCCTGGATTCGTGCGCCGCCTGAGTCGTTCAGGCCTATTACGGGGCAGCCGGCCTTTGCGGCCAGGTCCATCACCTTGCAGATCTTCTGGCTGACCACCTCGGACAGCGATCCGCCCATCACTGTAAAATCCTGCGCGAAGGCAAAAATCTGGCGGCCCTCCACTTTGCCGTAGCCGGTGACCACCGCGTCGCCCAATGGCCTGCGGTCTCCCAGGCCAAAGTCGGTTGTACGGTGGGTGACGAACGGGTCCAGCTCATGGAACGTTCCCTCATCCATCAGGCGTTCCAGCCGTTCACGTGCCGTGAATTTGCCCCGGCTGTGCTGCTGGTCAATACGATTCTGGCCACCGCCCAGTCTCGACGACTTGCGCATATCCTCAAGGGTATCCAACTGACGGTCGATCTGCCTCTGCTCAGCTGTCACATTTCCTCCCGAGATCGACGGGGATGGCGGCAGGCAGTGCCCAGCCCCGTACTTGCACAATACAAATTATATTGCAGCATTTTATCGCGCATCATCTTTGCGTGCCATGCGCGGTGCTAGAATTTAACCTGGAGAGACTTCCTGGTTCTCAGGGACCTCAGCGATAGGGATATGAATATTGGGCTTTCCTCAATGACAGACCTGACTGTCTCCAATGGCGAGCGCCTGGCTTGGGGCAGTCGGACGTACGTGATGGGCATCATCAACGTCACACCAGATTCGTTCTCGGGCGATGGTCTTGAGGGCAGTGTTGTTGCTGCCGTGGAGCAGGCGCTCAGGTATCAGGATGAGGGAGCCGATTTCATCGACATAGGAGCGGAGTCAACCCGCCCGGGCCATCACCCGATCACTGAGGAGGAAGAACTGGCAAGGTTGCTGCCAGCCCTGGAGGCGATTTCGGCCCGTGTTTCCATTCCAATCAGTGTGGACACATGGAAGTCTACGGTGGCCCGGACGGCGCTGGAAAGAGGCGCCCGCATCATCAACGACGTATGGGGGCTGAAGGCCGACCCTTTGATGGCCGAGGTGGCCGCAGAATATGGAGCTGG
This sequence comes from Dehalococcoidia bacterium, assembly GCA_965207865.1. GTDB lineage: Bacteria > Chloroflexota > Dehalococcoidia > Lucifugimonadales > UBA3495 > VXOI01. The sequence goes on along the minus strand of CBDBNP010000005.1, from coordinate 130,686 downwards.
TCTAATCGTCATGCACAACCAGCACGGCCTTCAGTACAACGACCTGCTGGGTGACATCGTCGCCGGATTGTCCCGGAGCGTGGACATGGCCCTGTCTGCCGGTGTTCCGCGAGAGAATCTGGTGATTGACCCAGGATTCGGATTTGGGAAAACGGCGGACCACAATCTGGACTTGCTCAGGAATTTGCACCAACTCAGGACAATGGACTTGCCGATACTGGTTGGGACCTCCCGCAAGTCCACAATCGGCAGGATCCTTGGCCTGCCGACGGAGCAGCGTGTGGAGGGAACGGCAGCGACTGTGGCCTTGGCCATCGCTGCGGGAGCTGACATCGTCCGTGTCCACGATGTGCAGGAAATGGTCCGCGTCTGCCGAATGACTGACGCCGTTGTTCGCGGCTGGCGCCCCGACGGTTGGGAGGTAGCTGGATGACGGAGACCATTGCCTACCTGGGTCTTGGCACCAACCTGGGCGATCGAGAGGTCAACCTGTGCAGGGCCCTCGAACTTTTGTCAGCCAACTCGGGACTTCGGCTGCTGCGCCGATCCGAGGTGTACGAGACGGAGCCGTGGGGCGTGACGGACCAGCCGGCGTTCCTGAACGCGGTCGCCGAGGCGGCGACGACGTTGGACCCCGAGGAACTGCTCGCCGTCTGCAAGGAAGTGGAGCAAGGAATGGGTAGGCAGCCGGGGACGAGGTGGGGCCCCCGCCTGATCGACGTTGACATTCTCCTTTTCGGCAATTACGTCGTCCAACTGCCTCACCTAGAGATTCCCCACCCGAGGCTGCATATCAGGGCATTTGCGCTCATTCCCTTGGCGGAACTGGCGCCCCATACAGTTCACCCTGGACTGGGAAAGACAATTGGTGAACTCGCGGCCGCCGTGGAAGGACGCGATGGAGTGAAGCCGATTGTGTAGAAGGTTAGCAGTCGGCAGTTGTGACTGCTAATTTCCTGTTGACAATCGCACCGTGTTGGCGCATATTTTTAAAGGTTGTACTCCCTGCCTGGCGGCTGGCTGAAAATTTCCATGTAGTAGCCGGCCCGGGCACTTTCCCCAAGGGAATTCATAGCTAATCAAGGAGCCAACGATGGCAGACAAGCAGTTGTCTTTTGAGGAAGAAGCAAGGGTAAGCCTGCTCAGCGGCGTGCAACAGCTACGCCGTGTGGTCGGCCTAACCCTGGGACCCAGTGGCCGCAACGTGATGCTGAGCCGCATGTTCGGAAATCCGGTCGTCTGTAGCGACGGCGTGACCATCGCCAAGGAAGTTGAACTGGCAGACCCCTACGAGAACCTGGGCGCTCAACTGGTCAAAGAGGCGGCCTCGAAGACCAACGATGCCGTCGGCGACGGCACCACCACCTCGGTGGTCCTGGCGGAAGCCATGGTACGCGAGGGGTTCAAGAACGTGGCCGCAGGTGCCAACGGAATGCAACTGCGTACCGGCATCGAAGCCGCTGTGGATGCGGTTGTCGCAGAACTTCGTACCATGTCCATCCCGGTGGAGAACCGTGAGCAGATCGCCCGCGTTGCGGCCCTGTCGGCCCACGAAGAGGCCATCGCCGAGCAGCTTGCCAATGCGCTGGAGAAGGTCGGGCGCGACGGAGTGGTGACCATCGAGGAATCTAAGTCGCTCACCGACGAACTGGATTTCGTAGAGGGTGTGCGCGTGGACCGCGGCTACCTTTCCCCTCACTTTGTAACTGATACCCAGCGCATGGAAGTGGCGATCGATCAGCCGCACTTCCTGCTGACGGACCAGAAGGTGAGTTCTCCCAACGACCTGATCGGTATCCTGGAGAAAATGGTCGGCTCTGGCCGGCGCACCCTGGTGCTGATCGCAGAGGATGTGGAGGGCGAGGCTCTGTCGACGCTGGTGGTGAACAAGGCCCGGGGCATCCTGGACTGCGTGGCCATCAAGGCGCCGGGCTTCGGGGAGCGCCGCAAGGCCCTTCTTGAGGACATGGCCATCGTCACGGGCGGAACCGTCATCAGCGCAGATCGCGGGCTGAGAATGGATGCCGCCGAGATCGAGCACCTGGGTACCGCTCGCCGCGTGGTGGCCAACAAGGACGACGCTACCATCATCGAGGGACATGGGTCCGAGCAGGACGTTAAAGAACGTCTGGAACAGCTTCGGGTGCAGATTGAGGAGACCACCTCAGATTACGACCGCGAAAAGCTGCAGGAGCGCATGGCTGCCCTGGTCGGCGGCGTGGCCGTGGTAAAGGTGGGCGGCGCCACGGAGCCGGAAGTCAGCGAACGCAAATCCCGCACCGAGGACGCTCTTTCCGCCACCCGAGCGGCCATTGAGGAAGGAATCGTTCCCGGGGGCGGAGTGGCCCTGATCCGCGCCGGGCACGTAGTCGAAGGCGTGATACAGTCCCTGGAGGGCGACGAAGCTCTGGGTGCGCGCCTGGTACGTGAATCCCTGCGCGCGCCGCTGACCCTTATAGCCGAAAACGCCGGCTACGACGCTCCGGTGGTGGTTAATGACGTTCGGTTAGGTGAGGGCGACTGGGGATTCAACGCGGAGATCGGGGAATACACCCACCTGATCCAGGCTGGCATCATTGATCCGGTAAAGGTGACCCGATCGGCCCTCGAAAACGCGGGAAGCATCGCAGGCATGATGCTGACCACCGAGACCATCATCACCGAGATTCCTGAGGAGAAGCCCCTGCCCGCCGACATGCAGGACTTCATGTACGACTAGAGAACCCAGTGGAGCGGGCGAGTTCCCCGGAAATTTCAAAGGAAAAATGGGGCGCGCCGCAGTGCGCCCCATTACATTTGCCCAATGAATGGTAACCCACTCAACCGGGATGAGATTGCCAGCCTGATTGCTGGAGAAGTTTCCTTGGTCGAGGGCTACGTTTCGCTGGAATCGCAACTGCAGCCCAACGGGTTTGACCTGTCTATGCGGGAAATCTCTTCGTTCGGGGCCGCTGGCTCAATCGGTTCGAGCGATGCCGACAGGGTGCTTGCCGAAACCACCCCGCTGGCCTATGGCACCGACGGCTGGCTCGCACTCGCCCCCGGTTCTTACCTGGTTACTTTCAACGAGGTGGTAAACCTGCCTCTGGATGTCATGGCCCTGGGGCGGCCGCGCTCCAGCCTCCTGCGGTCCGGGGTCTCCCTCCACACCGCAGTCTGGGACGCCGGATACCGGGGTCGCTCCCAGTCGCTACTCACCGTGCACTACACCGGTGGATTCCGCCTTCAGCATAACGCGCGGTTGGCGCAGTTGGTATTCTTTCGGCTTAGTGCTCCTCCGTCGGCGGGGTACCAGGGGCGATATCAAGGAGAGGGGCTGTGAGCAGAGTGTTGTCCCCAAGGTGAACCGCGGCGGCCCCCAACGAGGCTATCCAGGATCCTTGCATTCTGGTCGGTCCAGGCTCAGCAGTTTAGGGCAGCGCCCATTCGTTCAATTCAGTACGAAGCCCGGCGGACATGGTCACTCCCGCAAACCGGGATTGGCCCAGCGGGTGTGTTTCGCGCTATCATCGAGACGCCATGTTGGATCTGAAATCTGTAGTCAAAGCTCATGCCCTCGCTTGCGGCTTTGACCTTGTCGGGGTAACCAGCGCGGATGATTTCCCTGCTGACCGGGAAGCAGCGATGGAACGCATTCGCCAGGGCCAAATGGACGGTCTGCCCTGGTACACCGAGTCTAGAGTGATGCGAGGCACCAGCCCCGCGGAACTGCTTCCCGGAGCGAGGTCGATTATTTGCCTGGGCCTCAGCTACTGGTTGGATGAAGACCGGGAACAGCGCGACACGGAGGCCGAGGGACTCTTAAAGCGATCTGTCGGAACTGGCCGCGTTGCCCGGTACGCGTGGGTCCGCGACTATCACCGGGTGATGAAGCGTCGCATGCGTGAACTGGTAAGGGCACTGGAACGGGAGTTGTCGTCCGAGGTTGCGGCCAAGTGGTATGTGGACGATGGTCCGATGCTGGACCGCGCCGCCGCAAACCGTGCCGGCATCGGCTGGTTCGGCAAAAACTCCAACATATTGAATCCCCAATTCGGGTCCTGGGTATTCCTGGGGCAAATCATCACCGACTTGGAACTTGAACCCGACGCACCGTTAAAGAAGACTTGCGGTGGCTGCACTCGCTGCATCGACGACTGCCCGACTGGCGCCATCGTCGCTCCCTACGTTGTGGACAACTCGCGCTGCATCTCTTACCTGATTATCGAGAATCGGGGCGCGATTCCGAGAGAATTGCGCCCATTGATCCAGGACTGGGTCTTTGGCTGCGACATCTGTCAGGACGTCTGTCCCGTCAACCGGAAGGCGCGGCAGCCAGGCCAACCGGTCCCATTCGCAGGCGCGGTGGGCTCTCACGGTCTGGTGGGTCAAATGGACCTCGTGGAACTGTTGCGAATGTCAGAGGACGAGTTTCGACAGCGATTTGCCGGCACATCCATCATGCGGGCCAAGTGGGTGGGAATGCAGCGAAACGCCTGCGTGGTGCTGGGAAACACCGCCGACGATAGCGCTGTTCCTGCCCTTTCAGTGGCGCTGGAGACCTCCGAGCCGCTGGTGCGTGAGCATGCCGCTTGGGCGCTGGGACGGATCGGCGGCGATCAGGCGACGGCGGCTCTGACCAAGGCTGCATTCTCCGAGGCGAATGCTGGCGTTCTGGAGGAGATCGAACTGGCCCTCGCGGAATCAGCGGGCCGGTGAACTCCGCCCCGGAGCCTGGGGAGCGACTCCTCGCTGAGGTTGCGCAGGCCGAGGCCCCGATCTGCGACGACGCTGTTGTATGCGCGAGGGGACTACCGGCGTGGGCTGATAGTCCTTTCCGAGGTGCAGCTTTTTCATCTCCTCCTCAATGAGAAGGAAATCGCTCTTGGGGAGCAGGTGCAGGTTACCCTGAAAGGCCATGTACCAGTCCTCGGGAGCCCACCGCTTGACATACTCCAACCTTGGTGCTATCAGGTTGGCGTTCATGAACAGCTCATCCCGCAGAACCATGTCGGGTCTAACATTGACCCTGAAGGGAAACCCGGCCTTGCCCTCTTTTTCCCAGATGTTGTCCTCCGCCTCGTAGTAGTCGGAGATGGCCGTCGCAGTGGCTACAAACCGGCGCAGGTGAGTGACATACACCAGGATCCGGTCGCCATCCGAGATCCGTTGGACCTTTCGGCGGTGCTGGGATTTCAGGCCCAGCACGCTAAAACCCCTGTCCTGGGTAATGCGAAAATTTCGCTCGTTGTTGGCAATCATCCAGAAGTTGCTCGGCATAGCCCCTCTGGGAACACACTTGCTGTAGTGGATGTGGTGTAGCTGGGTCACGTTCATTCTAGCACGGCGGCGGCTGCCCATGGACACAGTGGCATCTCTCTCGGCGGGATGGAGCTGTCTCGCATGCCCGTTTTGGCACGGAAGATGCCCGCGACTCGAGCGCAAGCACGAGGAACCATCTTGTGGCGCGTTCGGAAAATGGCCTCGGTTGACCGTTTGGGTATCTGCCTGTTGACAGTTGCATTATTTTGATTTAATTTAAGAAATCATTTATGTTATTACGTGAGATTCTTTCACAGAATTTTGCCCCTATGGGGCAGTGAATTTCCTTGACAATCCCGGGATGGAGTGGATTTTCGGAACGATTCTCCATTCTTCCCGGCAGAATCCATCATCGATGCACGGTATACATCGAGCCCGGATCTGAAAAAGGGGGTAGCCAATGATCCAATAAACAACTGGTTTACCCATGGTGTATTGACAATACCGCAAGGCTTAGCAGTTCGAGGGAGTGCAGGCAAAATTCCAGGTCAAGCAATATTCTTTAGATTCCCGGCTTGAGATCGCTATTGGGCGGATTGAGCCAGCGTTGACATTCCCACGACCCTGCACCTACGGCCTTGGCGGGTTAGCAACGACAACCTTGAAAAACCAAGGTAAATGAGGGTTTTGGGGTGGTTTTGAAATGTCAACGGACGTAAAAATAATCAGTGACGGAGTAATGAAAGTAGACGGCGGGTCCATGTTCGGCCCTGTGCCCAAGGTCGCCTGGGAAAACAGCGTGGTAACCGATCGGAAAAATCGCATGACCCTGGGCCTGAACTGCCTTCTGCTACACACCGGCGGCTACAATGTTCTGGTGGATACAGGGATTGGTTCCAAGGACCTGCACGCCGATAAGGAAAGCATGGGGCTGGTGCCCAGCAGGTTGCTCCGGGGCCTCAAGTCGGTGGGGCTGGCGCCCAAGGACATCGACGCTGTCATTCTCACTCATCTTCATTTTGACCATTCTGGTGGCTGCACCAGGCTGGACCGCGCCGGAAACGTGGTCCCGACCTTTTCCAAGGCAAAGTACTACGTGCAGGAGCAATGCTGGAACGAGGCCTGCCATCCAAATGAGCGAGCCAACAATTCCCACAGGGAGGACAACTTCCTCCCCATTGACGACCGTGGTCAGTTGGAACTGCTTGATGGGGACAGGGAAATCCTGCCGGGCTTGAATGTGGTTGTTACCGACGGCCATGCCAGGGGACACCAGATGGTCATGTTCAATCACGGCGGGGAAAGGGTGGTCTTTCTCGGAGACATCGTCCCGACGCCGCATCACCTGAACCTCGTGGCGATCTCCGCCTTCGATAACTCTCCGGAGGTGACCCTGGAGCAGAAAAAAGAGTTGCTCTTCCGTGCCGAACGGGAAGGCTGGCTCCTGGTGTTCTCCCACGGCAACGAAATCCGCTCAGGGTACCTGGAGCGTCGTGGTGGGATGGGCTTCCTGAGAGATGGCGGCCTCTAGCAATATTCACCTACACTCGTTTGCTGGGCTGAAAGGGAGCGCCCCGTCCTGACAAGGACGGGGCGCTTTTGATTCGGGAAGGTAGTTGGATGCAGGGGCCGATCAGCAGGTCCCGGCTACACAATATTGGCGAGTACCCAGTCCCCATCGATCACCATCAGCCTGGCCTCGACAATGCGATTTGCCAGGTCCTCTTCGCTGGAGGTCCGTACCCTGAGGTAGTTGTCGGTCAGTCCCGTCGAGCTGCCCGACCGGGAGGACTGCTCCCACAGGACCGGCCTGACGGCTCCAAGCTGCGACTCCCTGAACTGCCGGCGGCTTTCCGCCGAAAGGGCCAGCATCTCCCCCATTCGTTCTCGCTTGCTTACCTCAGCGACCGCGTTTCCGAAGTGGAAGGCTGACGTTCCCGGGCGTGGAGAGTAAGGGAAAACGTGAATGTCGGAGAAACGCATCGCCGCCGCAAAATCCCGGCTGTCCCTGAAATCCTCCTCGCTCTCTCCCGGGAAGCCGACTATCAGGTCGGTCGTGATGCCCGCGTCCGGGTAGCGATCGCGAACGCGTTCAATTGCAGATCTGAACTGCGCGGTGTTGTACCTCCTGCGCATGGTACGCAGGATTTGGTCGCTGCCGCTCTGCAAGGGAATGTGGAAATGGCGCATCAGCCTGGAATCGCTCCACAGGGCCAGAAGCCGCTCCGTGATCTCATGGGCCTGCAGGGACGACACCCGCAGCCGCGGCACGCCGGTCTCCGCTAGGATGCGTTCCAGCAGCTGCGTCAGGTCTACATTGGGCAGGTCAAAGCCGTAGCTACCCAGCTGCGTGCCGGTAAGCGCCACCTCACGGCAGCCCTCGGCCGCGTGGCGATTGATCTGGGCGATAATCGCCTCGGCTGGGATGCTCCTCTCCCGGCCTCGCACCTTCGGTACGATGCAATAGGCGCAGACCTGGTCGCATCCCTCCTGAATCTTCACCATGGCCCGGGTCCGAAGCCCTGTGCCTCGGTCCCCCGGAACAGGCGCCTGAGTGTCAGCGGCAGGAAGCACCCCACGAAGAGCGCGATGGGACGCCTCCACCAACTCAGGCTTGGACGTGTTTCCCAGCACCAGCGAGACTGCTTCCAGCCTCTCCAGGTCGCCCGGGGCCCGCTGCGCATAGCAGCCGGTGGCGACGACGACCGCGTCCGGGTTCCGGCGTTTCGCTGCCCGCAGGAACTGTCGTGCCTTGGCATCGGCTGTTGCAGTGACGGTGCAGGAATTCAGCACTATGACGTCGGCGTAGGAAGATGGCTCCACCAGTCTGTAGCCGGCATCGCGAAACTGCCGGGCCAGCGACTGGCTGTCGGCTTGGTTGAGCTTGCAGCCGTGGGTGTGGATGGCGACGGCCGGCTGGGAGACCATTACGTTCTCAACGCTCGTCGATGGGGCCGGTTGTGTGGTCTCACTGGCCATGGCCCTACTCGTCCTCCCAACTGAGGTCATCGGTTGTGGGAACCATGTCCCAGAGCTTTTCCACAGCCGCCGTCACGTCCTCGAGTATCGAGATGAGTTGCTGAGCACCGCCCCGAGAGTCGCGCATCCTGTCGGCGACATCGGCGAAGGTGCCGAGGCGATTGAAGGCGTCTCTGATCCGGCGGTCGTTGTGCTCGCGGCCCAGGGTCTGGGCGTATTCCTCAACGGACTTGCGGTCATCGACTTCGTCGCCCCGGGTGAGGGCCACGCTCCTTACGGCCAGGGTCACGCTGCCCCAGAGGAGCTCCTCCGTCCGGAGCCAGCGGGCCTGGCGAGCCTCGTTCATGGCGTCGCGGAGCAGGCGGACGCTCTGCCCGTTGTATCGCGCAAGGCGGGATTGTTGGTCTCCATTTAGTTTGGTCATCTCTAATCTATGATAGACGGGGTGCGATAGCGGTTCAACCTGCACACACCAGAGAGCTGGTGTCTCAAGTTTGACAGATTCAGCAAATCGCTGCTATAAACTAAGCTTCACTCGCCCGGACCCAATCAGGCAGGGGCCGGGCCATTTTGCACGTCATGGAGGTAATCGATTTGTTGGTTAAATACGGGAAGATCCCGTGGATAGTTCTCATGTCAATGGCGGTCGTTTTTGCTGCCATCGCCTGCGGCGGCGATACCACGACGGAACCGGCCGAACCACAGGTAGTCGAAGTTACCAAGATCATCACCGAGGAGGTAGAGGTTCCCGTTGAGGTTACCAGGGTCGTTTCTGAAGAGGTAACTGTTACTGAGACAATTACCGAGACAGTTGAGGTGACTAAGATCGTCACCGAGGAAGTCGTGGTAACCGAAGAGGTTGAGGTTACCAAGATCGTCGAGGTAGAGGCGGAACGTGATAGGCCAGAGTTGGTTTTCGCCGGTCTTAGTTGGCAGAGCGCTCTAGTGCAAAACGGCGTGGCTCGCTACATCGTAGAGAATGGCTACGGCTATCCGACTAGCGAGATCGAAGGCGACACGGTGCCGCTTTTCCAGGGTTTGAGGAGGGGCGACATTGATATCACCATGGAGATCTGGCTGCCCAATCAAATCGATGCCTGGAACGAAGCGATCAAGCTAGGTGAAGTGATTTCGGTAGGCAAGAGTTTGCCAGATAACTGGCAAAGCACCTTCATAGTTCCAGGTTATCTACAGGACGCCAACCCCGAACTAGATTCTGTGGAAGACCTCAAAAACCCTGATGTCCAAGCTTTGTTTGCTCAAGCTGATAGCGGAGGAAAGGCGGTCCTCATTGGTTGTCTAGCAGGATGGGCATGCCGTGCTGTGAATGAAGGTCAGATCGAGGCCTATGGTCTCAGCGATATAGTCGAACTCAGGGATCCCGGCACGACAGGTGCCCTGAACGCAGCGATCGAGGGCGCCTATCTTAAGGAAGAACCTGTCCTGTTCTACTATTGGGGTCCGACCCAGTTGGCAGACTCGCTGGATATGCGGGTTCTGGATCAGCCTGATCCGTCAGAGTGCCCAGACAACGACCCCAAGTTTGGTTGTGAGTTCCCTACCGCCGAGATCCTCGTGGCGATGAATACGGAAACTGCGGCGGTTGCCTCTGACCTGATCCCCTTCTTCAGGAACTGGGAATGGGCCTTGGCCCAGCAGGGGGCCGCCGAAACTTGGTACACCGATAACAAAGACAGTTACACATCGGACGAGGAGGCCCGGGAAGCTACGGCAGCCTGGTTCCTGAAAAACAACGATATCTGGAAGGACTGGGTGCCGGAAGACGTGGTGGCCAATGTCGAGGCTGCCCTCGCGGCAGAATAGGCCCAACTCGAAATACAAGTCGTCTATCCAACAAGGGGCCCCGCATTGCGGGGCCCCTTCTCTATGGTCTTGACCGTCCAAACCAAGGCCAAAGTAGGATGTACATATTTTCGTGCTACAGCCAGGTTGGCTCGACGCGGGTGGCTTTTCTCCAGCCACGGTAGGGACGCCTCCACACTAACCCCCCGGAGGGAGAGGGAGCTATGCGCATTGCACCTTGGCTTCAGTTTAGATTCAGGAGGCCGGGTACACTTTTATTAAATGGGAGACGGGCCTTCAACTACCGGTCTCTCAGTCTCTCCACCTGCCAGCTCAGATTGAGATACCCAGTGGCAGGCGAATGAAGTTTGTAAAAGAGGGCAGCGCAGTGAGGAGCTTTTTCTCTTCGGCCCTGGCCATCCAGATAGAGTTGGTCTGGCGGCCCCCTCACTTACCCAGAGGAAAGGCCACCTAAACCCGTCTCCCAGTCGCTACAACACAGGGGTCGGGGTAGGGTTGATGGTCTCTCAAAGAAACGCGGAATGAAGAAGGGGCCCAGCCATGCCGGACCCCTTCTGTCTGTGAAATTAGATATTCCAGCTGAGTACGTTAGTTTTCCCTTGAGGTAATGTAGCCTTGGGTGATTCTGTCTATGATGATTGCCATCACCACAATTGCGGCACCGGCAACGAAAGCCTTGCCCTCCTGCAGTTGGCCCATCGACCGCAGGACCTCGATACCCAAGCCTCCCGCTCCCACCATTGCTGCGATGGTAGCCATCGCCAGAGCCATCATCACTGTCTGGTTGATTCCTGCCATTATGGTGGGTACTGCCATAGGGACCTGCACTTTCAGAAGCAACTGGAGCGGAGTAGGTCCGAATGAGCGGCTTGCTTCCACCACCGCCGGGTCGACCTGCCTGATCCCCAGGTTGGTCAAGCGGATACATGGAGGAATGGCGTACAGGACGGTGGCCATTATTGCGGCAACATTGCCAAGCCCGAATAGCATGATGCCCGGCACTAGGTAAACGAAGCTGGGCATAGTCTGCATGGCATCCAACACAGGGCGCATGAGAGTGTCGGCGGTATTACTCCTGGCACCAACTACACCGAGGGGCACACCAACGCCCACGGCGATGCTCACTGAGACAATCATGATCGCGACAGTGATCATCGCGGGTTCCCACAGGCCCACTATGCCTATGGTAATCATCCCGATACCGGAGGCGACTCCTACTGCGAATGAGGCTACCCGCCATCCAGTTACAAATATGAGAGCAACCATCACTGGCCACGGAATCCATACAAGGAAGTCCCGCAGCTTGCCGAGGGCGATCTTCAAATAGTCGCTTACCGCATCGAAGAACCATCCCAGATTTACTATCACCCAGGTAATGAAGGAATCTATCCCACCGGTGATGTTCGGACCAACGTTGACAGGATATTTCATCATCGATTCCATGTCGGAACCGTGGATCAGGAGCGACGCCAAAATCCCCGCCGCAATAATTCCAAAAATCGCGGAAACTTTGCCGCGTCCTCTCTTGGGATCTTCGCTTTTGGTCTGGTCACCGTTTCGGGTAACCCAGCCCGCCATTTTTTTCAAATCGACTGCCATAAATAAACTCGCTTGTTATACGTCTGATAAACTCGCTTGTTGTACGACTATGGCGTCTGCTCTGGATGCACCTCGGCCGCCAGCGCTGCATTGGCTGCGGCGTTGGCTTCGTAGTCGGGGTCTGCGGTGGACGTTTCGGCCAGGGCCTCAGCCAGGGCGCCTCGGTGAATCTCGCCGATGAGTCGGTTGTTGCCGTCGGTAACGGGGAGCGGATGGTCGCTGACCATGGCACGGGGGATCAGCTCATTGAAGGTCGTGATGGCGCTGACCGGAGCGTACTCCTGGTCGACGTATCCCAAGCCAAGATCCAGCCGGTTGATTCCGGCCCTGAGCGCCTCATTGGCCTTGGAGATGGTCAGAATTCCGATGTAGCGCTGTGTGCGATCAACGATCCAAGCCGCGTCTCCATCGCTTTCGCCGATGGTGTGCAGCGCCGCGCGTGGTCCCTGGTGGCCCAGCACCACAGCCTTGGGCGGGACCATGACTTTGGCCGCGGTAAGCACGCCCTCCAGTCTCACGTCCTGGGTGAAATCACCGACGTACTGGTCTTCAGGCCGGAGCACAATATCCTCGGGAGAGCCGATTTGCACTACGAGACCATCCTGCATGATGGCAATGCGGCTTCCCAGCTTCAGCGCCTCGTTGAGGTCGTGAGTGATGAAAACTATGGTTTTCTGAAGCTCGTCCTGGAGACGCAGCAACTCGTCCTGCATCTGGCGGCGAATCAGGGGGTCCAACCCGCTGAATGGTTCGTCCATAAGCAAGATGTCGGTGCCAACTACGAGGGCCCTGGCCAAGCCCACCCTTTGCTGCATACCGCCGGACAGTTGCCTGGGATAGGCGTTTTCCCAGCCCCCCAGGCCCACCATATCGAGGACTTCGCGGGTGCGTTCCCGACGTGCGGCCTCCGGTACTCCCTGAACCTCAAGCCCCCACGCGGCGTTGTCCAGTACGTTGCGATGCGGCATGAGCCCGTAGTGCTGGAACACCATGGCAAGCTTGTCGCGCCGGAACTCCATCAACTCTCTGTCATCCATGGCAGTGATGTCGTTTCCGTCAATGACAATGCTTCCGCCGGTAGGTTCAATCAGCCGCACGAGGCACCGGACCATGGTTGATTTACCGCTTCCAGACAGCCCCATGATCACGAAAGTCTCGCCTTTCTGGACTTCAAAGGACACGCCGCTGAGGCCGATGACGACACCCAGTTCCGCCTGCAGTTCACCCTTGCTCTTGCCCGAGTGCTCCGGGCTAAGGGCCCTGTCCGGATTCCTTCCGAATACCTTCCAGACGGAATCCACCTTGATGATGGGCCCATCCATGCCGGGTTCGTTCAATTGCAGCGCTTGGACTTCGGTGCTGACGTCTTCGTGTGTAGTAGCCATGACGGTGCCCCTCGCGGCTGACGCGTATTTGGCGCGCCTGACCTCGGCTGATCCTAGACCGCTATGCAAGATGCCTAACGTTAGGGAACTGAATCAGGTTTGTCAACAAATGCAGCATCGCTACAGCCTGGTAGAAAAAGGCCTTTACATAATGCGCCAAGGTTATTCTGAGCGCGATCCAGAGAGCTGAATTAACCAGGGCCAAATGTTGCCGGCAGCGCCCGGTTGGGCAGTTCGCCTGTGCTTTCAGGAATATGTATGGCGCTGAAGAACCGTGTTCCGCATCATAGATTGCCCGGGCATTTATAATAGCGGCGATTTCCGCCGGAGGTACGGCGAACAATATTCATATTCACAGGTTGATTGATCTGGAGGCAGAGAAATGAAATATGACTACATCGTTGTGGGTGGCGGGTCGGCAGGCTGCGTGGTTGCAACGCGCCTTTCCGAGGATCCGGACAAGTCGGTGCTACTCCTGGAGGCAGGCCCCGATTATCCCGAGTTCGAGCACTTGCCGGATGACCTGAAACGCGGGTACAACGTCTGGCGCTCGGCCTATGGTCCCCATAGCTGGGACTTTCGGGGCATCGCCAACTCCACCCAGTCCGAGCCAATGATCATTCCGAGAGGCAAGGCCACTGGCGGCTCCAGCGCCATCAACGGCCAGGTGATTTTCCGCGGCGTGCCGGAGGACTACGACAACTGGGCCTCCCTGGGCAACGACGAATGGGCCTTCACCAGTTGCCTGCCCTATTTCCGCAAGATGGAAAACGACTGGGACCACCCGGGCGACGACTTCCACGGCAACGAGGGGCCGCTCCCCATCAGGCGGTTCAAGAAGGAGGAATGGATCCCGGTATCCACTGCTTTCTATGATGCCTGTGTCGGTGTTGGATTCCCTGAGGACCCGGACCAGAATTCGCCGGACTCCAACGGCATTGGTGTTCGTCCGCTGAACAATATTGACGGGGTGCGAATGAGCACCGCGCTCACCTACCTGTCGCAGGGGCGACACCGGCTGAACCTCACCGTCCGTGGCGACGTCACCGTGCATCGCGTCCTGTTTGAAGGCAACAAGGCCGTTGGCGTGCAGGCAGAGAGCGGCGGAGAAGTGTTCAGCGTCGAGGGGGACCAGGTCATTCTCAGCGGCGGCACCATCGGGTCATGCCAGGCGCTGTTGCTTTCCGGCGTCGGTCCCAAGGATGAACTGGCCCAGCACGGCATTGCCTCCGTCCACGACCTGCCCGGCGTGGGGAAGAATTTCTGCGACCACCCGGCGGCATACATGGTCTTTCGCGGGTACGGAGACCCCGCCGACGTGGAAACGCCCACGATCCAGGTTGGTCTGCGGTTCAGCACCCCGGGGTCTCCCACCAGGGCCGATTTCCAGATCACGCCGACACTGATGACCAGCGAGCACCGTCCGGCCAGTGTCTCGTACGATGGGGACGAGTTTCACTGGGGCCTCAGCGTCGGTTTGCAGAACGCGACATCGGCCGGTGAGATCACTCTCGCCAGCGCCGACCCCCACGTGCAGCCACGCCTGGACTACCAGCTGTTCTCGGCGGAATATGACCGGGAACGAATGCGGGAGGCCATGAGGACGGCGGTCCGTATTGCAGAGCACCCGACCATGGCCTCGCACATAGCGGAGATGCTGAATCCGACGCGAGCGGACTTTGAGTCGGATGAAACCCTGGACAGCTGGATACTCCGAAATACCTACACCCAGCATCACATCGCTGGCACCTGCAAGATGGGCCCCGTCTCGGACCCCATGGCCGTGGTCGACCAGTACTGCAGAGTGCATGGTCTGGAAGGCCTTCGAGTGATCGACGCCTCGGTGATGCCCGACGTCATTCGTGCCAACACCAACGGCACGACCATCATGATTGCCGAGAAGGTGTCTGACTGGATCAAGGAAGGCAAGTAGCCCGCTGCAGGACACTGTTCGGCTTTGTCAGGACGTAAAGCGGCGGGGCGGGTGTCATCTGTACCGTCGTTTATATTCTCAGGCGCTAGTCTGGTTTCCAGCGGCCCGGACTGACTCCAGCGTGGCCTCCAGGTCGTCTGGAAGTTCAGACCGAAACTGCATCGGCTCACCCGAGGATGGGTGCGCAAACGCCAGGCTGTGGGCATGGAGAAAGTGCCTGGACAGCAGTGGACTGCGACGGCCATAGACGGCGTCTCCCAGCAGTGGGTGTCCCAGCCAGGCCAGGTGCACCCGGGCCTGGTGGGTCCGTCCGGTGTGCAATTGCAGTTCCAGCAGGCTGTGGGCGCCGGCGTGCTCGATCACCTGGTAACCGGTACGGCTTTCGCGTCCCTCGGGAACGACGGCCATCCTGGTGCGGCGGCGCGGGTCCCGCCCGATGGGCACGTCTATCAGCCCCGATTCGGGTGATGGAGTGCCCTCCACCAACGCCAGATAACCCTTGGATACTTCGCGATCCTTTATCTGTTGCGACAACCGGACGTGCGCGTTCTGGGTCTTGGCGGCAATCATCAGCCCCGAGGTGTTCTTGTCCAGGCGATGCACTATTCCGGGGCGGATTTCGCCGCCGATTCCCTGGATGTCAGGGCACAGCGCCAGCAGCCCATTGACCAGCGTCCGGTCCGGATGGCCCGGTCCG
Organism: Dehalococcoidia bacterium; assembly: GCA_965207865.1. GTDB lineage: Bacteria > Chloroflexota > Dehalococcoidia > Lucifugimonadales > UBA3495 > VXOI01. Next base: position 115,028 of record CBDBNP010000005.1, on the reverse strand, counting down.
GGGTGTACGGAGAGACCGGCAGGCTTGTCTATTACAACCAATTCCTCGTCCTGGTAGACCACGGCAAGCGGAATGTCCTGAGCTACCACGCCGGATGGTCGGGGCGCCGGTATGGAAACGGAGACTATGTCGCCGGTCCGCAGGCGGTGGGCGGGTTTGGCCACTGTCCCATTGACCAGGACGTTTCCGTCGGCGATCAGCTGCCGGAGCCTACTGCGGGTGAGACCCAGGTTCGTTTGTGCCAGGAACTGGTCGACCCGGCAACCGGTGTCTCCGGATTCGACCTCCAGCACCCTGACCTCACCGGAAAGCGAATCGGCGGAGATCATCGCGGTCGTTCGCCTGGCTTGATGGATGCGGATGGCAGAATCCGCTCGCGAACGCCACAGGTGGAGCAACGCCAACCGCCCTGCGGCAGGGTTCGCATAGATCCCGCGCACACCGGGCAGTCTTCGGCCCGGAAATCCTGCGCAGCTGTTTCCCTGGATGAGCGCTCGGCGACTATGAACAGCCACGCCAGGAGGACCAGACCAGTGACGATGGACGCATCCGCCACGTTGAATATCGGCCAGGGACCAACGTCCACCCAGTCAATCACGTGCCCCAGTCGGACGCGGTCGACCAGGTTGCCGAAAGCGCCCCCCAGCTGCAGTCCGAGGCTGAGCCGCAGCAGGCCCGTGGGGTACCTCTGTGTTCTGTAGAGGAGGATCAGGACCGCCACGCCGATGAACGAGACAAGTATCAGCGGAGTGTTCTGTCCCTGGAACAGCCCGAAAATGCTGCCGGTGTTGAAGGTATGCGTGATGCGGAGAAAGCCCTCTCTGGGGAAGGACTCATACCGGAGCAGTGATTCCGTGACCAGGTACTTGGAGAACTGGTCCGCCAGAAAGACAAACACCGCGAGTTGGATCAGGAGCAGGTCTCGATATATCGGCGCTCGTTTGCGGTCACCTGTAGCCTGAACCGGCTCCGCACCAGCGAACCACCCCTTGAAAATGCGGGTGCTCATCTATGGCGGGAACTGTTCAGAGAGGAATCTGCGCTGAACCCGTTGCAGAATGAATGGGAAACGTTAACTGTTGAAAGCGGCATCAGAGATCTATTTCAGCCGATCTTGGAAGAACCGGACTACCTCCGGCACCAACCGACCTTCCTGGCCATACCAGAAATGGTCGACTCCTTCGAAGACCTGGCATTCCGGTTCCTGCTGGAAAGTCTTCAGCTCGGCGGTCAGCAGTTCCTGGTCCACAAGCCTGTCCCGGTCCCCTGCGACAATCATAGCGGGCAGATCCTGGGACTTGAGCGGGCTGTCGGTAATGTATCGCAGCCCCGGCGAAACGAGGGCCACGGCGTCGGCTTCCTGATACAGCGTCTCGTGGCGCAAGATCACGCCGGATCCGAAAGAGTAACCCACCAGCCCAGTTTTCCCCTCCGTATCAGGCCAAGCCTTGATCAGGTCCAGTGCGCCCAGCACTTCCTCATATTCGTTCTCACCCTGACCGTGCTTTCCCTCGCTCTCGCCGACTCCCCGGAAGTTGAAGCGGAGCGTCACGAAACCTTCCTCGGCAAGCCCGAGAGCCAGCGCCATCACGACGTTGTTGTGCATGGATCCCCCATGCAGAGGATGGGGATGGCAGATGACCACGCCCGGCCACGGTCCACCCTCTGCATCAGGCTGGGCGACCACACCCTCAAAGGTTAGCCCGGCGGTCTGGAAGGATACGGCGCTCTGACGCAAAGTGGCCACCCCCGCAGTTGAATCTCGGGACGATCCGCAACATGTTATGGTGCGGTTCTCTGCAATTGCAAGGCGTCTGAAATTCGAGCCCTCGCCGGTTTCTTCAGTGATATACTACCGTCAATCGGAACGAATTTAAGTCGATGGCTCTGTGGTGTGCCGGGGAATACCCTGTTGCGGCCTGCCGAAATGGACCCATCGAGGCAATTGGGAGGAGCATCCGATGACGCTTATTGGTGCAGTTTCGCAAGATCGGGCCAGCGAGGAACTCTCCCTGATGGCCCACCTGATGCGCAGGGCCGGATTTGGCGCCACCTTCGAGGAACTGGAAGCATGCGTTGAGGACGGCTACGAACAGACGGTGGAGAGGCTGCTGCACCCCGAGGAGGCTCCGGCGTGGGATGACTCCCTGACTCGCCGCTATCACGTCGACCAGAACAGCCTGATGCTCATTGAGAGTTCCCAGTCATACTGGCTGTATCGGATGATCAATTCCAAGCGGCCCTTCGAGGAAAAGATCGCCCTGTTCTGGCACGGGCTCTTCGCAACTGCTTACGGTAAGCTCAATCACGCCAAGGCGGTGGTCAACCAGACCAACACCTTCCGGCGCCACGGTCTCGGCACGTTCCGGAACCTGCTTTCAGAGTTGTCCCGAGATCCTGCGATGATTTTCTGGCTGGACAACAAGGACAACCACAAGGATGCTCCCAACGAGAACTATGGGCGCGAATTGCTTGAACTATTCTCCATGGGCATCGGCACTTACAGCGAGGACGACGTCAAGGCCGCGGCCCGCGCCTTCACTGGCTGGACCATCGCCAACCAGGACTACATGAGCGTCAGGGCATCCCGCGACTCCATCTGGCCGCACGGGCGTCTCGACTGGCAGTTCGAGTATCGCCCGGAGGACCACGACGACAGCCCCAAGACTTTCCTGGGCCAGACCGGGCGCTTCAACGGCGAGGATGTTCTGGACATCATCTGCGGCCATCCCGCCAGCAGCTGGTTCCTGGCCGGCAAGCTGTACAGCTTCTTCGTTTCCGACCAGCCCAACGAGGCGGCCACGCAGATTATTGCCGAGGACCTGCGACGCACCAGGGGAGATGTGCGCTCGGCAATGCGGACCATCTTCACCTCCGAGTTTTTCCGTTCCGAAGAAGCCCGGCACGCCAAGGTCAAGAGCCCGTCCGAAGTTGTAGCGGGCGTGGCCCGGCTGGCTGGCGCCTACCGGACGCCGCAATGGAATATCGTCAACCTGGCCCTGGACGCCAGTTTTATGGGCCAGGAAATTCTCAACCCGCCCACCGTGGAGGGTTGGCACACTGGCACCGAGTGGGTTGACACCGGGACTCTGATGGAGCGAGTTAACTCTGCCGCTCAGCTGATGGGAGACCCCTCGCAGCCGGGAGTGCGGAGCATCATCCGCCGCCTTCGCGATGAGAGCAGCGACTATTCCCCCGAGGAACTGGTGGACGCCTGCCTCGGCCTCTGCGGTGGCACCGAGGTGGCCGGACCCACCCGCAGCGAGCTGGTAGCCTTCGTTTCGGAACAAGGAGACCTGCAATTCGATTCGCAGATCTCCAGCGGATGTGCGGAGCAGCGCGTCGCAGACCTGCTCCAGCTGATCGTATCCACCCGTGAATTCCAGATGTCCTGACCCCATTCCCGGAGAGGTTGCCGATGCTTCTCGCTCAAGACGTCAAAAAGGAAATACTGAAGTTCATTGAAACTAAGATAGATGCCGACGAGATGTGGGCCGAGGCCTTCAGCAAGCTAATCGGCCTGGACGAAGCCGACCAGAATGGCGCCGTCTGGGATATGTTGGAATCCATCAAGGACTCCTTGCGCTGGGACAAGTTATTTGAGGAGCATCCAGAAGTTCTAGACCGGATATTTGATAAAAGCGGGAAGTCTATCGAGGAGGAAGAGACGATTTCCCAAGATGACTTTCTCGCGTTAACTCCCGAAGACAACTATCAAGTGGTGGACGAAAATCGGTGATATCACGCCTAAGCCGCGAATATCTGGATGCGTTCAGGAAACTTGACCCTGAGGTACAACGTAAAGTCCAGCGGGCATACGAACTGTTCAAAGACAACCCACGCCACGGTGCACTGCAATTCAAGAGGGTGAAAGGCACAAGAAACCGTTACTCAGCTAGAGTGGACGACAATTTCCGAGTTCTGGGAGAGTTGATTGGAGATACCATCATTTGGCGCTGGGTTGGCCCCCACGACGAATACGAAAGGATGATTCCCTGAAATGACGACAACTGCTGCCGTTCGATACAGCCACACGGTGGGCTCGCTCTCCAACCAGGGTCGCGGGTTCCAGAACCCTGTGGACGTCGCGTTGGATTCGCAGGGCATCATGTATGTCCTTAACCGGGCTGGACCCGAACTTCCCATCCGGCTGCCGTACAAGCGCGTGTCCATGTGCACCGTCGATGAGGAGTTCCTGGGGGAGTTCGGCACGGGCGGCACTGGCCCCGGTGAGTTCTGGTGGCCCAGCTCCGTGGTTCTGGACAGCCGGGACAGGATCTATGTATCCGATGAGGCCCTGAACCGCGTCACCGTATTCTCCACTGAGGGTGAGATGCTGGGGATGTGGGGCGAGTCGGGCTCGGCGCCGGGCCTGATGGACCACCCGTCCTACATGGCACGGGATGCCGACGATCACCTGCTGATCGCCGACAGCGGCAATCACCGCATCCAGAAATTCACCGTCGATGGGCAGTTCATATCGACGTGGGGTGAATTCGGCGACTCGGAGGGGCAGTTCAACACCCCTTGGGGTGTCGCCCTCGACCGCGACGGCAACGTTTACGTTTCCGACTGGGGCAATGACCGCATCCAGAAATTCACCGCAGACGGAGAATTCCTGGCCGTTATTCCCGCCCCCGGACGCACGGTGCCGGACTCCGACCGGATCAAGCACCCGGCAGGCCTGTGCGTCGGCGGGCACGGCAACATCTACGTCGCCGACTGGGGTAACGAGCGGGTTCGCGTACTGGCTGCGGACGGTGAGGTCCTGGCCACCCTGCGAGGTGAATCAGAGACACCGACGTGGGCCAACGAGTATTTCCTGGCCAATCCGGAAGAGGGGTCCCTCAGGCTTGAGGCGGACCTTTCGCCAGTGGTCGACCCGCCGGAGCGCAAGGACCGCGAGGAATCGGCCAACGTTGAGAAACTGTTCTGGGGGCCGACCGCGGTAAAGCTGGACGGCCAAGGCAACATAATGGTGGTGGACAGCTGCCGCCATAGGATCCAAGTTTACCGGTGGCAAGGCCACTAGGGATTGGAATGGCTCAAGACGGTCAGGCGGTAGCCCACACCAACGCCGCACCTCCCCAGAGAAAGGGCATCTATTACGGCTGGTACGTGGTGGCCACGGCCATGTTCATCGCTGCCGTAACCACCGGAGCGCGCAACGGATTCGGCGTTTTCGTGCTCCCCATGAGCGAGGCCTTCGAGTGGAGCCGGACGGAAATCTCAGTCGCTGCGGGCCTTGGCTGGCTGGTAAACGGAGCGACGCAGCCATTTCTCGGCCACCTGTTCGACAGGTTCGACTCACGCAAGGTCATTCTCATAAGCCTGGTGGTGGTGGGCCTGTCAACCGCAGCGCTGAGCCTGACTTTCCACTACCTGTTCCTGATCTTCCTATTCGGTTTTGTACTCTCCACCGCGATGAGCGGCGCGTCCATCGGCACCCTGATGCCGCTGCTGGCCCGCTGGTTCCGGAAGCGACGGACGACGGTGTTGGGCCTGGTGGCCGCAGGCACGTCCATTGGCGGCTTGATCCTCATTCCGTTCAGCGGGTACCTGGTCGATCTGTTCAACTGGAGAGTTTCCTGGATTGCCCTGGGCGTTATCGTGACAGGCCTGGCCGTGCCCCTGGGATTTGTTTTCCTGCGGAACAGCCCGGCGCAGATGGGCTTGCTCCCCGACGGAGACGCGGAGCCGTCCAGCTCCACGGCAGCCGCTGCTCAGGAGCGGCGGCGGGGCCTGTTTGAAGTTGACCAATGGTATAAGTCTTTTCGCACTCCCCCCATTTGGAACCTGTCCATCGCTTATACGGTATGCGGAATTACAGTCGGCCTGATATCCGTTCACTTCGTGCCCTATGCCCAGGAACATGTGGGAATCTCAGCCACCTTGGCAGCAACGATTTTCGGCGTGCTTACCGGCCTGAACGTGATTGGCGCCATCGGCGGCGGCTGGCTGGCCGACCGCTTCAGCCGAAAGAACGTGCTTGGAACGGTCTACGCCGTCAGGTGCGTAGCGTACCTGGTGCTGATCGGCGGCCTGGTGGCTGTGGATCGGGGCATCACGCTGCCCGTCCTGGGGTCGCCGGGACTGCCCAGCCTGTGGTTCTTCGCCATCCTGGCCGGCTTCTCCTGGATTGCCAGCGTACCGGTCACCGCCTCGCTAACCGCCGACGTGTACGGGTTGAGAGCCTTGGCGACCATTTCTGGTATTTCGTTCTTCTGCCACCAGATCGGCGCTTTCGTCAGTATAATTCTGGGCGGAGTACTCTATGACCTGACCGGCTCCTACCTGTTGCCCTTCGCCCTTGCCGCGGGCATGCTTATTCCTGCGTCCATTGCGTCCTACACCATCAACGAAAAGAAGTACTCTGTGCGTTACCAGGGGGCACAGGTGGCAGGTGCGGCCGCGGGAGACTAGCAGTCTCGCCCCCGGTCCCGATATGCCGGACGAGGGCGTCGCTATGGCGCGGACCCGCGGCACGTCTGCGAGTCGTCGGCCGTTCATGCCAGAGTAGTCGAATCGTAAGAAATCAGGGCGAGCGCAGGCCTCGATTCCTTCGGGGACAGTTCGAGTCGTTCTGACGGGATCAGACGCAGGCAATTCGCCATGAGTGAAGTGCGAGAGACCCCGGGCGGCATCTACTACGGCTGGTACGTGACCGGCACCGCCATGTTCGTCGCGGCGGTGACACTCGGCTCTCGCGGCGCCTTCGGGGTCTTCGTGATTCCCATGAGCGAGACCTTCGATTGGAGCCGCACCACCATATCGGTGGCGGCGGCCATCGGCGTGCTGGTCAACGGGTTGACCCAACCGGTTCTGGGGCACCTCTTCGACAGGTTCGACTCCCGCAAGGTAATCCTAGTCAGCCTATTGGTGGTGGGGCTGGGGACGGCGGGATTGAGCCTGACATTCCATTATCTGTTCCTGGTATTCCTCTTCAGCTTCCTGCTGTCCACGGCCATTAGCGGTGCGTCCGAGGGCACCCTGGGGCCGCTGCTGGCCCGCTGGTTTCTGCGTCGGCGCACCACCGTCATGGGACTGATGGTGGCCGGAGGGGCTCTGGGCGGGCTCACGCTGATTCCCTTCAGCGCCTACCTGGTGGAGGCGTCCAACTGGAGGGTGGCCTGGATTGCCCTGGGCGTGATCATTACCGTACTGGCGCTGCCCCTGGGCTTCATTTTCTTGAGGAACAGCCCGGCTCAGGTGGGGCTGCAGCCCGACGGAGACCCGCAACCGCCGACGGATGATGCTTTGCCGCCCCAGAGACGAGGGCTGTTCGAGGTTGAGCAGTGGTGGCAGTCGTTTCGCTCTCCGCCCATCTGGAACCTGTCGGCCTCTTTCACCATTTGCGGCATTTCCGTGGGCGTCATCGCCATACACTTTCCCTCCTTTGCCGAGGAACAGATTGGGGTATCGCCCACCTTGGCAGGGGTGATTTTTGGCTATCTGATGGGATTGAGCGTGGTGGGCGGTATCGGCGGGAGCTGGCTGGCCGATCGCTACGGACGCAAGAACGTGCTGGCCTGCGTTTATCTCATGCGCGGCATTGCCTACGTGGCGCTACTGGCAGGGCTGTTTGCGGTGGAGCGCGGCATCACCATGCCCCTGATCGGTTCTCCGGGTCTGGCGAGCCTGTGGCTGTTTGCCACGCTGGCGGGGCTATCCTGGATCGCCAGCGTGCCAATTACCACCTCGCTGACAGCCGACGTTTACGGCCTTCGGGCGCTGGCAACGATTTCCGGCGTTTCACTAATGTGCCATCAGGTTGGATCATTCGTAAGCATCTTGCTGGCCGGAATACTCTACGACGCGACTGGCTCGTACTTCCTGCCCTTCGTACTGGCGGGGTCGTTGTTGTTTCCGGCAACCCTGGCGGCCTTTGTGATTGACGAGAAGAAATACTCGGTGCGGTACCGTGCAGTAGAGGTTGCTGGCGCCGCTACGGGGAACTGATCAAACCCCCTGTAGGCAGAAGTAGCCCAAGTAAGAAAAAGGGGAGGTGCTAAGCCCTCCCCTCAAGCCATATTGTCTGAGGTCGTCTCGTTTACCACTGGCGCCGTCGTGCCCAGGAGTCGCGTAGTGCCACGGTGCGGTTGAAGACCGGCGCTCCCGGCTCTGAGTCGGGGTCAACGCAGTAGTAGCCTTGCCGAAGAAACTGGAACCGGCTGCCCGGTTCAGAGTCGGCGAGCGACGGCTCCACTTTGGCGGTGACTTTCCGCAGTGAGTCGGGATTCAGATTGTCGGTGAACTCGCCGCCCTCCGGCAGATCGCTGGGGTCCTCTTTCAGGAACAGGTGATCGTAGACCCGCACCTCGGCGTCCAGGCAGTGCTCTGTCGACACCCAGTGCGACGTTCCACGCACCCGGCGCCCGTCCGATGACGTTCCCCCTCGGGTCTCCGGGTCGTAGGTGCAGCGGATCTCAACGATCTCGCCAGTGGATTCGTCCTTGACCACGCCAGTGCAGGTAACGTAGAAGGCGTCCTTCAGCCGCACCTCGCGGCCCGGCGACAGGCGGTAGAAGCCCCGGGGCGGGTCTTCCGAGAAGTCGTCCCGCTCGATGTACAGAGTGCGCGTAAACGGCAGCAGGCGGCGTCCGGCTCTGGGGTCCTCAGGGTTGTTCTCCGATTCGACGTATTCGACCTGTCCCTCTGGGAAGTTCTCTATAACCAGCTTCACAGGGTTAAGCACCGCCATGACGCGAGGGGCCATGCGGTTCAGGTCCTCCCGGACGCAGTTCTCCAGCAGTGCGATGTCGGTCCAGGTGTCGCGCTTGGCGACGCCGATACGTTCACAGAAGTCGCGGATTGCCTCGGGGGTGTAGCCCCGACGCCGGAGACCCGACAGCGTGGGCATCCTCGGGTCGTCCCAGCCATTGACGTAGCCGCCCTCCACCAGCTGGATCAGCCGTCGCTTGCTGAGTACCGTATAGGTCAGGTTCAGCCGGGCGAACTCGATCTGCTGTGGGTGGTAGATGTCCAGCTCGTCCAGGCACCAGTCGTAGAGGGCCCGGTGTCCTTCGAACTCCAGTGTACAGATGGAGTGGGTGACGCCCTCTATGGAGTCGGACTGCCCGTGGGCAAAGTCGTACATCGGGTAGATGACCCAGTCGTCGCCGGTGCGGTGATGTGAGGCCTTCAGAATGCGATAGAGCACCGGGTCGCGCAGGTTGAGGTTGGGGGAGGACATGTCTATCCTGGCGCGCAGCACCCGACTCCCCTCGTCGAACTCGCCGGCGCGCATCCTCTGGAACAGGTCCAGGTTTTCCTCCACGGAGCGGTTGCGGTAAGGACTTTCCCGCCCAGGCTCCGTCAGCGTGCCGCGATATTCCCGGATTTCGTCGAACGTGAGGTCGTCCACGTAGGCCTTGCCCTTCTTGATGAGGTCAACGGCCATTTCGTAAAGCGGCCCAAAATAGTCCGAGGCGTAGTACAGGTTGTCGCCCCAGTCCCACCCCAGCCAGCGCACATCTTCGAGGATGGAGTTGACGTACTCGATCTCCTCGCGGGTGGGGTTGGTGTCGTCAAACCGCATGTTGCAGTGTCCGCCGTTTTCGGCGGCGAGGCCGAAGTTGAGGCACGCGGACTTGGCGTGGCCAATGTGGAGGTAGCCGTTGGGTTCGGGTGGGAATCGGGTGATCACATGGCCGCCGAACTTGCCGGTCTGGTTGTCTTCGGCAACGATGGTGCGGATGAAGTCGTGCCCGGTGGTGGTCTCGGTTTCAGCCGTTTGCGTCATTGTTGGTCTTCCGAATGAAAAGTGCCCTCCCCCTCAGGGAAGGGTTGAGGTTGGAATAGTATGGTTGGCGCGCCTGTTATCCCGTTCCATCCAGTTTCTGCGCTGCCTGGTGGAAACGGCTGAGGACTCTACCGCGCCCCATCACCTCCATGGTCTCGAACAGCGGAGGTGAGACGGTGCGTCCCGTGGAGGCCGTGCGGAGCAGTCCGAAAAACTGCCGGCGGGACAGAGACAGAGACACCGTCATATCCCCGAATAGCGACTCCAGCTTATCGTGGCCAAAGTCGTTCTCAGCGGTCTCGGCCTCAAGTGCGTTGATGGCCGCGCGGAGGGCAGTGGAGGTGCCTTCCGTATCCATGCCCTTCTGCACCAGGATGGCTCCGTCGTAGTCCGGCGCCAGGTCGCCGAAGAGGTAGGAGGTCATGTCGTCGGACTCGTCGAGGCGCTTCAGGCGTTCCTGGACCAGCGGCGCTATGTTGCAGAGGAATTCATGCTGGTCGGAGCTCATGTCCCTAGGAATGTAGGCGGTCATCCTGTGGGCCAGGTCATCCGCGGGAAGATCACGGATGTAGACTCCGTTCATCCAGACCAGCTTGTCCTGGTCGAAAATGGCGGCCGACTTGGTGATGTGGTCCAGGGTGAAATTGTCGATGATATCCTGCAGGGAGACCACCTCGGTGCTCCCGTCCAGCGACCAGCCGAGCAGCACCATGAAGTTCAGCAGCGCCTCGGGCAGGTAACCCTGCTCGCGGTACTCCCCAATGGCCGTGGCGCCGTGCCGCTTGGAGAGCTTGGCGCGGTCAGGGCCGGTGATCATGGGTAGATGGGCGAACTCCGGCGGCTGGAATCCGAAGGCCTTGTATAGCTGCAGATGGCGCGGCGTGCTGGGCAGCCATTCCTCGGCGCGCATCACGTGGCTGATTTCCATCAAGTGGTCGTCGGCCACCACTGCCAGGTGATAGGTGGGGAATCCGTCGGACTTCAGGATGACGAAATCTTCCTGGAGCTCGTTCTTCCACTCAACATCGCCGCGTATCAGGTCGTGGACCTGCGTAACGCCGCTTTTTGGCATGGCGAAGCGTATGACCCGGTCGTCGTCGCTGACTGGCTCACCGACTGCGCCGGCCCGGCCCAGGTCGCGGCACCGGCAGCCCTCGGCGGAGTACGAGCCGGACTCGCGATTGCTCTTCCTCAATTGCTCCAGGGCCTCCCGGCTGCAGTGGCAGTAGTAGGCGTTGCCCTGGTCCAGTAGCTGCTCCGAAAGCCGCTGGTAGATTTCCAGACGGTTTGACTGCTCGTAGGGAGCGTGGGGTCCGTTGACCTCGGGTCCCTCGTCCCAGTCGATGTCGAGCCACCGGAGGCCGTCCAGAATGGCCTCCACGGCCCCCTCCACCAGGCGGGTCTGATCGGTGTCCTCAATGCGAACGATGAACTTTCCGCCGTGATGACGGGCAAAGAGCCAGTTGAACAGTGCAGTTCGGATGTTCCCGATGTGGGGTTGCCCTGTCGGGCTAGGGGCGTATCGAACGCGGACCTCAGCGGCCAAGTCAGCAACTCCTCGCTGATGCAATTGCAGACATTGTATCACGACACCTGATATTTCCTGAACGTAAAACCAGTCCAATGAGCAGGTGTATGTGGCCGTGTGGCGGGCGCTCCCCGATGTCAGATGGACTTCGCTGGTGCTGCCTTCGTGGTATCCTATGCCAAAATTTGCTTGGAGGATTCTCCACCATGACCGCGAGCCCCAACGTAAGGATCGAACGCGATTCCATGGGCCAAATGGAGGTGCCTGCGGACGCTCTGTACGGCGCATCCACAATGCGCGCCGTGCTGAACTTTCCCATCAGCGGACTGCGCTTCCCGCGCACCTTCATCCGTGCCCTGGGACTGATAAAGCAATCGGCCGCCCGCACCAACATGTCGCTGGGCCAGCTGGACGAACGCATCGGCAACGCCATCGTCGCGGCTGCCCAGGAGGTCATCGACGGGCAACTGGACCGGCACTTCGTTCTGGACATCTTCCAGACCGGCTCCGGTACATCCACCAACACCAACGCCAACGAGGTCATCGCCAACCGGGCCAGCCAGTTGCTGGGAGGCGACCTCGGGTCGCGGCTGGTGCATCCCAACGACCACGTGAACATGGGCCAGTCGTCCAACGATGTCATCCCCACCTCCATCCACCTGGCCGCCCTGCTGGCGATCAAGGAGGACTTGATCCCGGGGCTGGAGAACCTGGCCTCGGAACTCGAAAAGAAATCCGAGGAGTTCTGGCCCATCGTCAAGACGGGCCGCACGCACCTGCAGGATGCCACGCCCGTGCGCCTGGGGCAGGAATTCCTCGGCTACGCCGGCCAGGCGCGATACAGCGTTCAGCGGATGCAGAGGGCACAGGAGGCCCTGGCCGAGGTGGCCCTGGGTGGCACGGCGGTGGGCACCGGAGTCAACACCCATCCAGAGTTCTCGTCCCGCACATGTGCCTTCGTCTCAGAGGCGGCCGGGGTGGAGATACGCGAAACCGGCAACCACTTCCAGGCTCAGTCGTCGCTGGACGCGCTGGTGGAGGCCAGCGGCGAACTGAAGACCGTGGCCATCAGCCTGCACAAGATTGCCAACGACATACGATTCATCGCATCCGGACCACGCGCAGGCCTAGGGGAGATAAACTTGCCGGAGGTGCAGCCAGGAAGCTCGATCATGCCCGGCAAGGTGAACCCGGTTATCGCGGAGTCCGTGGTCCAGGTCGTGGCGCAGGTGGTCGGAAACGACGCCGCAGTTACCCTGGCCGGACAGGGCGGCTACTTCGAGCTCAACACCATGATGCCCGTCGCCGCCCACAACATACTGGAGTCCATATCGCTGCTGGCGGCGTCGGCCAACAACTTCGCCGACCAGTGCGTGGAGGGCATCGAGGCGACCACCGTCGGGCCGGAAATGGTGGAAAGGGGCCTGATGCTGGGAACGGCACTAGCTCCTGCCATTGGCTACGACGCTGCCGCTGCCATCGCCAAGGAGGCTGCCGCCCGGGGATCCACCATCCGGGAGATAGCCAAGGAGAAGACCGAACTTTCCGATGCTGAACTCGACTCGCTGCTGAAGCCGGAGGGCATGACCGAACCGGGAGTGACGATGGCCGGTGGCGGCGGATGATACGAATCACCGCCGATCTCTGAGAATTACGCAAAGAGGGGGCTACCTTATTGGTAGCTCCCGTTTTATTTCAGCGAGTGCGCCGCGAAATCTGCAATCGCGCCAGCGGGCTGTTCGTCGCGTAGGTCGGCTAGTCGTCGTCCCAGAGGGGGAGGTTCTGGGCGACAGCAGAGTTGAGGCAGTTGGGGCAACGCTGATCGGCGGTGTGGCCAACTGCGGAGTACAAGTTTTCGCCCCTCAGGCCACAGAGGAAGTCGGGCATGATCTCCTCGATGCCCACCTGCAGCAGATAGTGTACTTTCCCCGCCTTATGCTCGAAGGCCCACCACCAGGGCGTCTGGCTGGCAGCCATCTGGTTGAGGGACGCCTTGAAGTCGTCCTCCCACCCGTCGCCGGGCAGTTCCACCAGCCACCTGCCTGAGGAGGACTCGGTGTCCCTCTCAGCCTTGAGGTTGCCCTTACGGATGTATTCACGTATATCCCGCTGTGACACGTTCAGGCGGCGGGATGCTTCCTGGATTGATACCTTTTCCATACCGGTCTCCAAAGCAAAGGAAAATGCAGGAAACTCTCAACTCGGTTAAGCGATGATGGCCGGGTCCTCCAGGGTGTCGGCCAGTGAGCCGCCCGGCGGCACCATGGGGTATACGTTGGTCGCCTCATCCACTACGAACTCAATGAGGAACGGGCCGTCGTGGGCCTTTGCCTGCTGCAGTGCGGCCAGCACTTCCTCCTGCTCCGATACCCTGACAGCGCCGACGCCGTAGGCCTCGGCCAGTTTCACGTAGTCGGGCCCCGGCACGGGCACAGCCTTGAGGTGGTTGTCGAAGTACATCTCCTGCCACTGGCGGACCATGCCAAGGTGTCCGTTGTTAATCAGGGCGAACTTGACCGGCAGTTTCTCCTCGACGGCGGTGACCAATTCCTGCAGCGTCATCTGGAATCCGCCGTCGCCGGCGATGCTCCAGACAGTCTTTCCCGGGCGGCCCGCCTGGATCCCGAGAGCGGCCGGCACCTCGAACCCCATTGCTCCCTGTCCGCCCGATGATACGAAGGTGTTTACCCGGTTGAAGGCCAGGAACTGTGCAGCCCACATCTGGTGCTGACCCACGCCAGTGACAACCGTGGCGCCAGGGTCGTCCTGCAGCACATCGTTCAGCGTCGCCATCACTTGCTGCGTTTGCAAAGTGTCGGAAGGCGGGATGGCCAGCGAAGGATGCTCCTGCCGCAGCTGCCTGATATGTTCCATCCAATCCGGCCGGGGAGTGCTGGAAAGCAGGGGATTCAGCCCGTGCAGCACAGCCTTGGCATCACCGGCCAGGGCCACTTCCACCGGCACGTTGCGCCCGATCTGGGTGGGCTCGATGTCGACATGGATGATGCGGGCGTGGGGCGCGAACGAGGCAACGCGTCCCGTGACGCGATCGTCGAATCGCATACCAACGCCAACGATGAGGTCTGCCTCATCGACGGCGATGTTGGCCCAGTACATCCCGTGCATTCCCAGCATACCTAGGCTCAGGGGGTGGCCGCTGGGGAAGCTGCTAAGCCCCAGCAGCGTGGTGATCACGGGGATGCCCGTCGTCTCGGCCAGCGCCTGGAGTTCCGCCGACCCGCCGGAGGCCAGCACGCCGTGCCCGGCGATGATCAGTGGCCTTTCGGCCTCGTTGATCAACCTGGCCGCGGCCTGCAGGTTGGCCTGGGTCTCCTCGCTCAATTCCGGCATCCGGAGCGGACTGATCTCGGGAAACACCGGATCCACCAACTCCAGCTGTACGTCCCGGGGGATGTCGATGAGCACCGGCCCCGGTCGGCCCTCCTGAGCGATGGCGAAAGCCTCCCGGATGGTGGGAGCGAGATCGTCGCCCGACATTACCATGAAGCTCTTCTTGGTGCAGGTGGCCGTGATGGAGCAGATGTCGCACTCCTGGAATGCCTCGGAGCCGAGGGCAGTGCGGGCCACCTGTCCGGTGATGGCGATCAAGGGTACGGAATCGGCCTTGGCGCCCATGATTCCTGTCACCAGATTGGTGGCGCCGGGCCCCGATGTTGCCACACAGACGCCGACCTTGCCGCTTACCCGCGAGTAGCCGTCGGCCGCGTGGGCCGCCGCCTGCTCGTGCCGCACCAGGATGTGCCGGAGTTGCGGGTAGGCCCACAGGGCATCGTAGAACGGTAGAATGGCCCCGCCGGGGTGGCCGAAGAGGACCTCGACCCCCTCCCGGATGAGGCTCTGGCAGACGATTTCCGCGCCCTTGATTTTTTCCTTATTCACCAAAGCAGCGCCTCCAAAAATTAGGACCTTCCCCCCGGAGAAGGGTGCTTTCGGGTCTGTCTGGCGCTTTGCTGCTACGGTTAGCCCGACGGCAATAAAAAAGGCCCGCCCCAATATAGGGACGGGACTTCAACATTCCCGCGGTACCACCCTATTTGTCCCGCTTAAATCGGGACCTCTCTTGCAGGCACCACCATGCCCCGTCGCTTCTAACGGGCGACGAACCCGGCCACGCTTACTGGCTTCTACTCAGAAGCTTTCGGTGGGCGACTCCGGAGGGATTTTCGATCAGGTCCGATGCGCCTGCTTCCACCGTACCAGGCTCGCTATGCACGAAGTCCTGACTTACTCGTCTCCATCACAGCCTTTCAAAGAAATTAGCACAGCGGCCATCCACTGTCAACAACTCGATTGCTATGGACATTAGGTCAACTGCAAAGTCTTGTCTGAATCAGGATTTTCAAGATTCCGGGATTTTCAGGATGTTCTTCAATCCCGTTAATCCTTGAATCCTGCAAATCCTGATTCAGACATCACTTCTGCAGTCGACTTGGGTGATGGTCAAGGGCCCAGCTTGGACAGCTCGACTGACCCCGCGATTGACGGCCTCGTAATGCAGGGCAGCGATTCCATCGCGTGTGCTAGTATTTTAGTCACAGCATCGGCACACGGCGGAAATGAACGAAGACAGAGAAACACCGGACCTGGCCGGCGAACCGCAGTCAGATCACGAACAGCAGACCCATGAGGATGCTGGCACTGTCAGTTTATCGGTAGCAACCCCACCGTTGCCCGCTGAACCGGTGCCGCCGCCTCCGTCCGCGCCGACTGAGTTTCTGACCTCCCAATGGGTTGATTCGCTGCCCTCTCGGAAGGCTCTTAGGACCACCGGCGAGCCGCTGGCACCTCCCCCTCCTTCCGCCCCAGGAGAGTTTCTTTCTGCGCAATGGATGGGCGGCGTCGTGCCCGAGTTCGGCCCAAGCGAGGCTGACGGGGCGATCTTTGAGGAGGCCGTTCCCGAAACCATTGAAAGTTTCGGTCAGCTTCAAGCCCTTGCCGTTGAAAAAGGATTCCCTGATGATTCAGGGCCTCCTGATGAATCTACCGCACCAGCCGACGGAAGTCTCGCTGAGCTTGAGCTGGAGGCTGCGCCCACCCGCGTCAGGGAGGTGGCACTCGCGCCTGGCGAAGAAATATCAATGGTCTTTCTGCCGGATGAGGGTGTTGTGGACAACGTGCCCAGGTCCGGGCAGGCTCTCATCCTGACCAGCCACCGGCTCATCGCCTTCCGGGGGTTGGAAGGCTTCAGGGACACCCACATGGCGATGGCCTCGGAGATTTCCCAGTGTTCGGTGCGCACTGGGCAGCGCAACTGGGGCGCCATCCTGCAGGGGCTGATGATCATGGTGGGCGGTGCCTTTCTCTACCTGATCGTCGGTTACTGGCTGGCGGGGCAGGTCAGCGGACCCAACGTGCCGGTCCTCAACATCGATGTCGCTCCCCTGATAGCACTGCTGATCATCCTGGCCGGGTTGTTTGTCCTGGCGTCCAACTATTTCATGAGACCAGCTGGCGCCCTCATTTTTCACGGCCAGGGAGTCGAGATCGCCTTTCCGTTCCGCAGTTCCCTCGGTCTGGCGCAGGTGTACGACTTTGTAGACAGGGCCCATTCGATACGCAGGCGCGGGAACGCGGCCACGTCCGGTGAAGACGGGCCACTGCGCATTCCGTAGCACCGGGGCAAGTTTGGTCCGCCACTCGCGACCGTTCGTTCGTGGCTGGACTCACCCGAGAGGCAGCCCCGGTTCAACGTCCAGGTCCATGGGCCACTGCTCTCCGCGTTGGTACTGATAGTAGGCGCACGCGCCGACCATGGCGCCGTTGTCCGTGCACAGCACCGGCGGTGGGATGATCACGGGCATCGGAGACCGCTTCACTATCTCCTCACGCAGCCGGGCGTTGGCGGTCACTCCTCCGCCCAGCACCAGGCCCTTGACCCGGTACTTCCTGGCCATGTCGACCAGCTTGGCGGAGATGACGTCCACCACTGACTCCTGGAACGCCGCGGCCAACTCACGGATTAGCTCGGCGGTCGCAGCGTCGTCGGGGGTGGATTCGGATTCGGCGAGGTAGACGCCCCGGTCCTGCGCCATGTGCAGCAGTGCCGTCTTCAGGCCACTGAAGCTGAAGTCGTGGGTGTCCCGCATCCAGGCGCGAGGCAGGTTGACACCGCCCGTCGCTCCGGTGGCGACACGCTGGATCTCAGGACCCCCGGGGAATCCCAGGCCGAGGATGCGGGCTGCCTTGTCGAAGGCCTCCCCGGCGGCGTCGTCCCGGGTGCGGCCCACCAGGCGGTATTGTCCGTGTCCCTCCATCAGTAGGAGGTCCGTGTGGCCTCCGGAGGCCACCAGGCACGCCAGTGGGAACCCCGGGTCCTCCGCCGGGTCGTGGGGGGTCAGCCACGCCGCGTAGATGTGTCCCTCCAGGTGATTGACGCCAATGAGCGGCTTGTCCAGAGCAAAAGCGATGGCCTTGGCGGCGTTCAGTCCGCTGATCAGTGAACCGGCGAGCCCGGGACCGTAGGTGACCGCCACGACGTCGATGTCGTCAAGGTCAAGACCGCAGCTGGACACCGACTGTTCCAGTACCGGAGTCAGGTCCCGCACGTGCTGCCTGGACGCGAGCTCGGGGACCACGCCTCCGTACCGTGAGTGCAGGTTTGCCTGCGACGAGATGATGTTGGAGCGAAGGAGCCGTCCGTCCTGGACCACCCCGGCTGCCGTTTCGTCGCAAGACGTTTCAATTCCTAAAATGTTCATTGCTACTACTGCAAGCACCTGTACATTTGATTGGCCGGGTGCAGGAGATCAGGTTCCGTTGCATCGACACACGTTCCGGAAGTTACCGCCCGTTTGGGTAACCGTGCAGTGCCGGCGACAATCGTCTCAACTTTACACCCCTGCGGGCCAATGCTATCATCCGAATACGCCACCTGTCGCGTACAGTATCTGTCGCGCAGTTGACATATAGCATCGAAATCGGGGAGGTAGCGCAAAAATATGGACGCCGGAGACTCATGGAGATGGGGCTTACTTGCCATATTCCTGATTCTTTCAGCCTTCTTTTCAGCCTCTGAAACGGCGTTCATTGCCCTGCCGAAAGCGCGCCTGATGCACTTGGTTCAGACGCGGCGCACGGGAGCGGCCCGGGTGTCACGACTGATCCAGAAACCGGAACGCTTCCTCGCCACGGTGCTCCTCAGCAACAACCTCGTAAACACTGCCGCTGCCGCCCTTGCCACCCTGCTGGTTGTCGAGTTGATCGGAAACCCCCTGGTGTCAGCTCTGGTGTCGACCATCGGCATCACACTCATCCTTCTCCTGTTCTGCGAGTCCCTGCCGAAGACCATAGCGTGGCACCGCTCGGAGCGCGTTTCCTTTCTTGCCTCCCGTCCTTTGGTACTCGTCGGATTCATGCTGGCACCTGTGGTGGTCGTGGTCCAGGGAATTACCACCACCTGTAGTCGCGCCCTGGGGATATCCAGCGATTCCACGTACATAGTGAGTGACGAGGAGATCCGCACCCTCATCGCTGCAGGCGCCCAGACCGGGGCGGTCGAGGCCGAGGAGGCCGACCTGTTGGAGAAGGTCTTCAGGTTCGGCGACCGGCAGATGCAGGAGGTGACGACGCCCCGCCCGGAGATCGTTTGGCTGGAAAAAGGGGCCACGCTATCGGAATTCATGGAGATTTACCGGCAGTACAGTCATACTAGGTTTCCAGTTTACGAAGGATCCAAGGAAAACGCTGTGGGAATCCTGTCGGTAAAGGACGTTTTGACGGAGATGAGTTCCGGGCGGATGGGTCCCGATGACGACGTAACGTCGCTGCTGCGGGAAGCCTACATGGTCCCCGAAACCAAGAGCATAAGTGACACTTTCTCTGAAATGCGGCGCAGTCGCAGCACCGTGGTCCTCACCTTCGACGAATTCGGCGGAATAGCGGGACTGGCCACCACCAAGCAGCTGCTTGGCGTTATAGTGGGAGAGGTGGGAGACGAGGGGCCCGCTCCGGAGGAAATGGTAACCCCGCTGGGAGCCGACAGCTACCGCGTTGACGCAGCGGCAAGCATTTCCGAAATCAATGAGGAACTCGAGCTGGACATCCCGGTAGGAGACTACCACACCATGGCCGGGTTCGTTCTGGACCAGCTGGGCAGGATCCCGGAGGTGGACGACAGCTTTGAGTTCGGCGACCTGGTGATCACGGTCAAGGGAATGGACGGGGTTCGCGTTGATGAACTGAAGTTGGTGCGGTCTTCTATTGAAGACGATGGGGAAGAAGGGTGAGGTTTTATCTGCTCAGGCACGGCGAAACGGATTGGAACAAGCTGGGAAAGTTCCAGGGATTCACGGACATTTCGCTTAATGAGCGCGGCTTTTCCCAAGCCCGTGACTCTGCGCGTGCCTCCCTGCAATGGGATCACTCCGTCATCTATTCCAGCTCGCTGACCCGAACCGTGCAGGTTGCCGAAGAGATACGAAAGATCTCCGGCGCTCCGGTGGTTACGGATCCGGGGCTCAGGGAACTTGCCCTCGGTGACCTTGAGGGCGTATCCGGCGCCGAGATGCGTGCGGATTGGCCCGATGTCTACCGGGCATGGAGGGCCGATCCTGCCGACGTGCAGATGCCGAACGGTGAGTCCGTGAGGCAGCTGCAGGAGCGGGCCTGGGGAGTAATTCAGGAAATCGAAAAGGCCCACGCCGGAACTCCCGGGGTCGTGGTCGTTTCCCACAATTTCGCGATCCGCACCATAGTGTGCGCCATACTCGACATCCCGCTCTCCAACTTCCATCGCATGTCTATGGCACTGGGTTCCCTCACCACCTTTGATAGCGATGATAACGGGCGCAGGCTCGTCACCTACAACTGCAACAGCCACCTGTCCCTCGATAACCGATAGCCGGACGGCATGACCTACGCTCCCAGCCTCGAACGGCAGGTGGCCGCCGGCCTGCAACGTGCCGGGCTTTCCGGGAACGGAGCGACCATCGTGGTTGCCTGCTCGGGAGGTCCCGATTCGACGGCCCTTCTTGTAGCACTGCATCGCTTGCGGTCCCACCACGGTCTGTCCCTACACGTCGCTCACCTGAACCACGACTTTCGCGGCGCTGAGGCCGATCACGACGCGGCTTTCGTGCAGCTACTGGCTGACGGGCTCGGCCTCCCTTGCAGCATCGACAAGCGAGACCCCATCGCCTACCAGCGCTCCACAGGGGTGTCGTCCTTTGAACAGGCGGCCCGGGAGATGCGTTACTCGTTCCTCCACTCGGTTGCCACCACGGTGGGAGCCTCGGCGGTGGCACTGGGACATACCTCCGACGATCAGGCCGAGACGGTGTTGCTGCACATCCTGCGGGGGTCGGGACTGCAGGGCCTGCGAGGAATGGCCGAGATCTCCGACTGGCCCTGGCTTTCGGACGTAGCCGGTCCCATACTGTTCCGTCCGCTGTTGGCCGCCAGCAAGGCCGACACGGCGGCCTACTGCCGCGAACAGGGGCGAACATACCGCGAGGACTCCGGAAATTACCTGTGGCGATTCACTCGCAACAGGGTGCGGCTGGACCTGATGCCCCGTCTGGCTCGGGACTACAATCCTCGCGTGCGGGACGCCCTGCTGCGCCTGTCCCGTGCCGCTGCTGACGAGACCGATTACCTGGACGCTGAGCTGGATCGGGCCTGGGATAGCATGGCCACGTTTGGGGATGGGCCTGTGTCGCTGGACGCGAGGGCGCTGGCTGCCCTCCATCCCGCTTTGCAACGGCGGGCACTGCGCCGCGCTTACGCGTGGTCAGTCGGCGACTCCCGTGCTCTGAGCGAGAGTCACCTCGATGCCCTGCTTGGTCTGGTCCGGAGCCGGCGGGGTGGCCGCAGCATCAGTCTACCCCGCGGGGTTTTCGCCAGGATTGAGGCGGACGTGCTCCGGATTGCGGTGCATACCGCTCACGAAGGGAACGACGGGCTGCCCCCCCTGACGGGAGAATTCTCGTTTCGTGTGCCCCGAGAACACGGTGAGACCGTGGAGACGGAGGTAAACGGCTGGCGACTTTCGATGCAGGTGGCAGGTCCCCGCGGCCTACAGGACAACGATGCTCACCCGAGTCAACCATTCACGGCGACGTTGCGACGCGATGTTCTTGGGGACTCGATAATCATCAGGGCACGCCAGCCGGGCGACCGATTTCAGCCGTCGGGGATGAGCGGCACAAAGAAGCTCCAGGATTTCTTCACCGACGCAAAGGTCCCGAGAAACCAGCGCGACAGCATACCCCTGCTGGTCTGCCAGCGAGGAATCGCGTGGGTAGCTGGCCACAGGGTGGCCGACTGGGCGCTGGCTGATGGCGATGAAGCATCGGTACGAGTCGAATTCATCGCCAAAGGGTGACCTGTCAGTTCCATATCCTGCAACCGTGAACTGCAAGCGACTTGATGCTGACGATAGAAACGAGGAAATCCCAGGTTGCCACGCCTACCGGGCGTTGATAGCATAGCCCCAGCTTGCGGTTGGAGGTTGGGCTATGGACCTTGGAATTAGCGGAAGGGTTGCCGTCATCGGGGGCGGTAGCAAGGGACTCGGGCGTGCTTGCGCCGATTCGCTGGCCCAGGAGGGAGCGAACCTCGTCATCTGCAGCCGCAACGCGCAGGAACTGGAGGCGGCTGCCGCTGAGATCCACGCGGCCACCGGTGTCGAGGTGCTTGCTGTTCCGGGAGACCTGTCCCGGCTGGAGGACATTCAGCGTCTGGTCCAGTCCACTGTAGACCATTTCGGGCGGCTGGACATTGTCGTCGGCAACTCCGGCGGGCCGCCGTCCGGGCGGGCCACCGACACCAGCGAGGAGACGTGGGCCCAGTCAATAGACATGGCGCTTTCGTTCTTCATTCGAATGGGGCGAGAGGCCACCCCCCACATGCGCCAGCAGAAATGGGGACGCGTCTGCAACATCCTGGCATCCACCGTCTACCAGCCCATCGACAATCTGGTCACATCCGGCGTGACCCGCATGGGCGCCGTGGCGTACGCGAAGAGCCTCGCCGACGAGGTGGGGCGCGACAACGTCCTGGTGAACAATGTGGCGCCAGGGTTCCTGATGACCGAGAGGATGAGCCACGTTTTCGAGACCCGCGCGGAGGACACGGGGCAGGATCTGGAGACAGTGCTGGACGCCGGAGCCTCGCGCATTCCGGTCGGACGGTTCGGCCGACCCGAGGAACTGGGAGACTTCGTTGCATACCTGTGTTCTGACAATAACACCTACGTCACCGGGACCACCATCCTGGTCGACGGGGGAGTGGTACGCTCCGTGATGTAGCCCCACGGGTCTTTCGCACAGTGATTGGGCAGAAACGGAATGGGGCAGGATGCAATTCCTGCCCCATTCAGCTTGACCGGATAGAATTCTAGCCTTTCAGGTGTTGATCGAACCAGGCCATTGCCTTGCCCCAAGCGTCCTGGGCCGCCTCTGCCCTGTAGCTGCCTCGACC
Organism: Dehalococcoidia bacterium; assembly: GCA_965207865.1. Classification (GTDB taxonomy): domain Bacteria; phylum Chloroflexota; class Dehalococcoidia; order Lucifugimonadales; family UBA3495; genus VXOI01. The sequence continues at coordinate 92,319 of CBDBNP010000005.1, read as the reverse complement.
GTCGCAGTGGAATCCATGGCCCGCGTCCGAGTACTGGTGAAACTCGTGGGCCTTGCCAAGACGGGTCATCTCTGCATCGATCTCGTTCACGAACTCCGGGGTCGGATTGGCGTCCTCTTCGCCGAACAATCCCAGCACCGGGCAGCTGATGTTGCCGGTCTGCTCCAGCGGGGTGGCGCCGTCGCCCAGGGCCGCTCCGATGTTGCCGCCGTAGAACACCACCGACGCGGAGAGGTCGGATATGCTGCAGGCCGCCAGGTAGGCCACCCGGCCGCCGAAACAGAATCCGACGATGCCAACCTTGCCGTTGACGGACGACAGGCTCTTGAGGTAGTTCACAGCGGCTGTGGCGTCGGCTACGATTCCGGCGTCGTTGCACTGCTGCATCCAGGCTACCGCGCTCGGAAACTCCTCGTGCAAACCTGTAATCATGCGTCCCTGGCGATGGAACATGGCCGGAGCCAGTCCCACGTATCCCAGCTGCGGCAGGCGGTCCGCCACCGACTGGATGTGAGAGTTAACGCCCCAGATTTCCTGGATAACGACGACGGCGGGGTGGCTGCCATCGCCCTCGGGTTGGGTCAGATATCCTTCCATGGTGGTGCCGTCACCAACGTTGATGTCAACCCAGCTTGCCGGCATTGCTGCACTCCTGTTTCTGTTTTAGGGTGGGCCGTCTGAATTTTAGCACCTTGGCAGGGACCCTAACGGGCGTGCCTGTCGGGGATCCGAATTTGGAACTATGCTTCCAGTACTGGGGGACGGCGGCCCCGCGATGGCGACACGCCCTCATAAGCCTCGGCGACCTGGAATAGCAGGTCTTCCCTGAATCCGGCGGCTATGAACTGCAGGCCGATGGGAAGGCCGGAGCTGTTGAGTCCGCAGGGCACGGAAATCGCCGGATGGCCGGTGGAGTTCAGAGGGCTGGTGTTGCGGGAAACCAGGCCTGAGCCCGGCCCCCGTACCCGATGGGACTCGCCCAAGTGCTCCACGTACGGGTCTTCGATGCGGGGGGCGCAGAGAGGAGTGGTGGGAGTGACGATGAAGTCCACGTCCTGCAGCACCCGGGCGTAGTCCTCCTGGATCAGCCGCTGCGCTTTCATGGCCTTGGAGTAGTGATGGCCGAGGACGAACTGGCCACCGAGGGTGCGGTACAGCACCTCGGGCCCGTAGTCCTCGCGGTTGGCGCGCAGGAATTGCTCGTGGGTCACGATGGCGTCAGACATCGCGGCCATGCGCACCGCGCCGATGTATTTCATCATCGGCAGGTCGATGGGCACGGAGATGGCGCCCAACTCCTCCAGGGCTTGCACGGCCCGCCTTGTGGCCTCTTCCACTTCGGGGTCCAGTTCCTCAAAATAGTGATTGGTCGGCACTCCCATACGCAGCCCGCGAACGCCCCTGCCGAGTCCCGCAGAGTAGTCGGGGACTGGAACGGGGACGGAACTCGGGTCCAGCGGGTCGTGTCCGGCCAAGACCTGCAACAGGATCGCGCTGTCGGCCACCGACCGGGTCATGGGGCCGATGTGGTCGCCGTTGTAGCTGGTAACCAGCAAGCCGCGCTGGCTGACGCGGCCGAAGGTCTGCTTCAGGCCTACAACGCCGCAGAACGCGCCGGGCAGGCGGACGGAGCCGCCAAGATCGGTGCCCAGCGAGGCGAAGGTTACTTCCGCGGCCACGTTGGCGCCGCCACCTCCGCTGGAGCCGCCGGGGACGTTGTCCAACCCCCACGGGTTGCGCACCGCGCCGAAGTGGGGATTGTTGGAGGTTGCGCCGGCGGCGAACTCCTCCATGTTTTCCTTTCCGAGGACGACTGCGCCGGCGGCACGGCAGCGCACCGCCACCTCCGCATCCTGATCGGGCACGTAGTCGGCCAATACTTTGGTGCCCAGCGTCGTGCTTATTCCGGCGGTGGCCAAGTTGTCTTTCAGCCCGATGGGTATGCCCTGCAGGGGCCCTTTGTATTCGCCGCGAGCGATGGCGGCCTCTTCTTCCCTGGCCTGGTTCATCGCCTGCTCGGGCAGCAGTGTGATGAAGGTGTTAAGCGTCTGCTGCATTGATTCGGCGCGGGCCAGGGCAGCCTCGGTCAACTCAACCGGGGATACCTCGCCGGAACGAATTCGTGGCGCCAGTTCGGAAATGGTGGATGACAGCAAGTCGTTACCGGGCATGTCATTTGCCTCCTTCGTTCCGTGCAGCCGACTCGTCGGCGGACGGCATCCGCAACAGCCTTCCCGACAGAACCTCCGAGAGGTCCAGGTCGTCGAGGATTGCCAGCTGTTCTAGGTAGTAGTCGACTTCGGGCCGTACCAGCTCAAGTTCGCTGGCCGACAGCTCGAAGCCGTTATATTCCCGAATGATTGCCTGCAAGGTTTCGTTGGATACACTCATTAAATGACTCCCGCCAATCAGGCTTGGGGCGCCATGGAAATACAACGGACCAGTTGCGGTACATACGAAGATCCATTGCCACCGTGAGTGTATGGGATAGTATTGTCAAACGCAATTGAAAATGTCCTGACCGATGGGATAACTGGCCAAAGCGGTTATTTTAGGGCAGTTATTCAATGGCCAAATAGTACATAAACACTGTATTGTAACTATGATTTCAGGCTGTATTATGGAAACAGGCAGATAGCTTCGAAAGCCAAACGACTGCGGCGGAATTGACTTTACCGGCTCACCAGATTGGGGAGGAGAATTTGCGGAACCTGGCAAACTTTCTGGTCCACTTTTTTGGTCGCACCGAGGACACGGACACGCCCAGAATATCCGTGGTCCATGACCGATGCCTGTATTGCGAGGAACCGATAAGTGACTCCCAGTCATACCATACGTTTCGTGTCTGCCCATTCTGCCGCTTCCATTACACCATAACGGCCCGGGACCGTATTGACCTCCTCAGTGATCGCGGCACCTTCAAGGAAACGCACAAGTACCTGAGCTCCGTTGCACCGATTTCATTCACTCGCCGTGGACGATTCGGCGAGCTTATCGCTCAGGACCAGAACCGCACTGGCCTGACAGAGGCAGCGGTGACCGGACGATGCAAGATCGACGGCGAAGATGTCATGCTCATCGTTCTGGACTTCACATTTATGGGCGGAACGATGGGCAGCGTTGTGGGAGAGAAGGTCGCCTCGGCGCTTGAGGCGGCCGCCAAAGGTGGGATTCCTGCGGTAGCGGTCGTGTCCGGTGGCGGCGTCCGGGTCCAGGAGGGCGTCCTGTCCCTGATGCAGATGGCCAAGACGGTCACAGCGGCAAATCGCCTGCGCTCTGACGGGGCACCGTTCATCGTGGTGCTCGCCAATCCGTCCACCGGGCAGGCCTACGCCAGCTTTGCCAACCTGGCCGACGTGATTCTCGCCGAACCCAAGTCCCTGATCGGGCTCTCGCCGCTGCGGACGCTGCGAGAGGCGTCGAGCATCCCGCTGCCGCTGGACGCGCATACCGCCGAGGCCCATGTGGGACACGGTTTGCTGGACAACGTGGTTGACCGGGAGGCACTCCAAACGCGGGTCTCCGCACTGCTCCGCATTCTGACGGGGCAAAAACTCGAGAAGGGCAAGCAGGAGAAGGCCTTAACGTCCGACCTGCTGCAGGCGGCCGAAGGTTCCTGCATCCAGGTGCATCCCTGGGACGCCCTGTCTGCGGTGCGCCACGCAGAGCGCCCCCCTGCCTCCAACTACTTCAGGCAGATGCTGGATCCCTTTATCGAACTGCGGGGTGACCGGCTGAACAGCGACGATCGTTCCATCGTTGCCGGGGTGGGTTACCTGGCAGGTCAGCCGGTGGCGGTCATCGGACACCAGCGCAGGGCCCTGCTGGAGGGGGAGCGGTATCACGTCTATCCCGACGGGCTCCGGAAGGCGCAGCGCGTGATTGGCCTGGCATCCAGGTTTGAATTGCCATTGATCACCCTGGTGGACACGCAGGGGGCGGATCCTGGTCTGGAGGCAGAGGAGCAGGGCATTGGAAATGCCATAGCCCGCACCCTGTCCGCCATGCTGGATGTGCCGACTCCTATAGTTTCAGTGATAATCGGTGAGGGCGGCAGCGAAGGGGCATTGGCCCTGGGGATGGCGGACTGCATACTTATGCAGCAATACGCCGTTTACTCGCCAATTTCCATGAATCACAATCTTGCCGGAGCGTTTCATGAGCCGTTGTTGGACCGCGAGGCGGCCGATGCACTGATGCTTACCGCCCACGACTGCGTGGAGCTGGGAATCGCAGACAGGGTGATTCCGGAGCCGGAAGGAGGCTCTCACCTGGACCCCCGGGCTGCAGGTGCCGTGCTACAGGGCGGGATCCTGAAGGAATTGAATCGGCTCAGCAAAATGTCGCAGGGCAAATTGCTCAAGCGCCGGTACGCCAAGTTCCGCAGGATGGGTGAGGCCAACGAGTATTCGCAGGAGGCGATGACCCGGGAGGTGGAATTGCTGATGAGCATAACCGCCGGGGAACGCATTCCCAGGCGCAGACCGCCGACCACCGAGCCGCACGACGCCTACGTTCTGTCGGAAGACTGAGAACGAGCGCCAACGGACAGGCCTACAGACCTATCTCAGGCGGCTTCCCTGCCGAATTCCTTAAGGCTCCGGCGCAACTCGGAGGCTATCTGGGAGTATTCCTCCCTCACCTCTTCATCCGCGACTACGGTCGGCATGGCGTTGTTCCGGTACGTTGAGCGTAGTTCCATGCTGCCGAGGTAGGGCGCTTCGACCTCCTCAGCCAGGGCTTGCCCACCACCCTGCCCGAAGATGGCGCCGGTGTAATTCTCAACGACACCCACCACATCAAGGTTCAACTTGCGGATCATGTTGATGCAACGCTTGGCGTCCAGAACGGCGAGGTCCTGTGGCGTCGAGACCACAACGAACCCGTCCATGGGCAGGCTCTGCATCACGGTGAGAGGGGAGTCCGACGTGCCCGGGGGCAGGTCCACTACGAGGTAGTCGAGCTCGCCCCATTCGGTGTTCTGGAGAAACTGGTTGATGGCGTTGTGGATCATTGGGCCGCGCCAGATGATGGCCTCTTCCTGGTTCTCCTGGAAAAAGGCCATGGAGACTACCTTGACCCCCCATTCCTCCGCAGGAACAATCTGGCCGTCCACATAGTCCGGGGTGGCGGAGGTGGCCAGAACCTTCGTAACGTTGGGGCAGTCGATGTCAACGTCGAGTATGCCGACCCGCGCGCCCTCCTGGGCCAGCGTCACCGCCAGGTTGACGGCGACGGTGGTCTTGCCGACGCCTCCCTTTCCGCTGTAGACACCGATCTTGGTCTTGATCTTGTCCAGCCGTTCGCTGATCTGGCGCTTTTGCTGCCAACTGCGCTTGATCTGTTCCAGTCGGGCGTTCTGAGCATTCTGCTGCGGAGTTGTCATCGCATCCCTCGACGATAGAGGGCCCCGGCGCCGGGACGCTCAGTCAAAATCGGGGAGGAGAGCCGGTCTGGCCCGTCCTCCCAATGAAATTAGGCCCCAGAAATCCGGGAAAATCCATGCCGCGGACTTTCCAAGCCGGGTGTGCCTCTTCTGGACTCTAGATGCCCAGTTGGTTGCGGGCCTCTTCGCTGATCAGGTCGGGAGACCAGGGGGGATCGAACACCAGCTCGATCTGGACCTCGTCCACGCCATCCAGCTCCTGGATTGCCCATTCGGCCTGCTGCCCGATGTAGGGGCCCATTCCGCAGCCCGGGAAGGTCAATGTCATCTGCACGTAGACGTCGGACTCATTCACCTGCACGTCGTAGATGAGCCCCAGATCGACAACGTTAACCGGGATCTCAGGGTCGTATACGGTGCGTAGTGCGTTGTATACCTCATCCCTCGATATAACTGCCTCTGCCATTTCAGCCTCCTGACCGGCTTTGAGCTACCTGTGATTATATCAAGAAAAGGGGGGCGGGGTTCTGCGGTTGATTCCATTCATTGCGGATCGGCTGAAATTGGCGGCCACCCTGTCTCGTATGGTAACTTCCGCTTGACTTTCAGAAATAGGGAAACTGACAGCGGTGAGTACCCGGATACGGCCAGTGACAGAACGGGATGCGGCTGGAATGCTGGACATCTACGCTCCCATTGTGCGCGAAACGGCCACCTCATTCGAGAGGAAGCCTCCAGGCATCGCTGAGTTTTGCGATCGCATCCGGGCCAACATGGAGCGAAGGCTGTGGCTGGTCTGTGAGAGCAACGGGGTCATTGCAGGCTATGCCTACGCCACGCAGTTCAACGTGAGGGAGTCCTACATCTGGTCGGTGGAAGTCAGCGTGTACGTGCATCCGGCACATCATCGCCGTGGCATTGGCCGGGGGTTGTATACGTCGTTGTTTCGCTGCCTTGTCCTGCAGGGCTATTGCACCGCCGTCGCCCGCATTACGCTGCCCAACCCCGCAAGCGTAGCGCTCCACGAGTCCATGGGATTTCAGACAGTGGGTGTGAATCGCGGCATAGGCTACAAGAATGGTGAATGGCACGACGTTGGCATCTGGCAAATGGAAATCCAGCCGAGGCCATCGCTGCCTGAAGACCCGAAGCCCCTGGAGGCTGTGGCACACACGACCGAGTGGGCTGCCGCGCTCTCCGGTGGAGAGGCGCTGATCAAGGAATGAGCGCCGTCCGGTCGCGAGCTTGACGTGCCCTGCGAGCAAACGGCGCTCCAATTAATCCCTCAATATACTGGACCGCTGGAAGGTTGACCGGGACTCTGCTACGGGATCAGCAGCAGCTTGCCGGTGGTGGCCCGGCTCTCCAGCAGTCGATGGGCCTCAGGGGCATCGGAAAGCGGCAGTTCGTGTCCGATGTGCAACTTGATCTGGCCCGAAGCCACCCAGCCCAGCACATCGCCAGCGCGCTTTTCCAGTTCTGTGCGGTCGACCGTGTAATCGCCCAGACCGGGCCGCGTCAGGAACTTGGAACCTGCCGAGAATATTCGCGGGTCCACGGGGTCGGGATTGCCGCTGGCAGCTCCGTAAAGCGCCATCACTCCACGGCGTCCGAGGCTGCTGACGCTCTGATCGAAGGTGGTCTTCCCCACGCCGTCATATACGACCCTGACGCCCTCGCCATTGGTGGCTTCCTTTACCACCTCTGCGAAATCATCCTTGGTGTAGTTGATCACGTGGTCAGCGCCGGCCTGCCGGGACATCTCTGCCTTCTCTTCCGTGGAGACGGTTGTGAATACGTATCCGCCCAGCATTTTAATCATCTGGGTCAGGATCAGGCCCATCCCTCCGGCGCCGGCGTGGACAATCACCCTGTCGCCGGACTGCACCGGGTAGGTGGCGTGGCAGAGGTAGTGAGCGGTCATTCCCTGCAACATTGCTGCGGCGCCAGCCTTGGCGTCCAGTCCCGATGGCCGCTTGACCAGCCGCCACGCCGGGACCAGCGCCTGTTCGGCATAGGAGCCGTTGACGCTGCAATACACCACCTCGTCTCCCACCGCGACCTCCGATACCCCGCTGCCCACGGCCGCCACCACGCCGGCGCCTTCGACTCCAATGGTGCGAGGGAGGGGAGGGCCGGGATTGATGCCGGCGCGGCTGTATACGTCGGTATAGTTGACCCCTGCCGCCTGGATTCTGACCACGGCTTCTCCTTCACCGGGCACCGGGTCGGAGATGTCCTGGTATTTCATCGCTTCTGGTCCGCCGAAATCATTGATCTGGACCGCTTTCATCTGGCGCACTCCTGTCTGTTCCTGATTAATATCGGGCTTAGAGGCCCGGCGAGCAAAGTATACACCCCGATTCAGACCTGTCGGCGGGGCCGCCCGCCCCTTCAACGGGCCCAGCGGCCGGGGGTTGACATGGGCCTTCACAAATTGCCATGTATCAAAGGAACTGATACTATGACGAAGCCTAATTTCCGGCCACAAATGCTTTCTTTGCAGGCTGGTCATACAGCTTTGCAATACCGCCGAAAGAGGCGCCCTTGTCAGGGCTGATCTGTTTCTGAAAAGTAGCGAGGAACCTAAACGTATGGCTGAGAGTTTCCTGGATTTCGTAAAGAGCCTGCCGGAGCAGGGAAATGTCCGAACCGTGACTATCGAGGAGCTGGACGACGAGGCATTCAAGCATGGCCGCGTCACCAGCACAGGCGGACGCAGCTTTTATTCCAATGTACGCAATCGCAGCGCCGGAATCGCAGTGGTATTCGGAAGCGACCGCGTTGCCACGAAAAACTTCAACCCCGCGCAGGAGCGCATCAGGGATAACAGGGACAAGACGCTGGAGGAGGTCCGCCAGTATCTCCTACGGGCCCCAATGATCCGGGTGCAGCGGACCATAGGAGATAACTCCGAGTTCAACCCCAAGTGCAATCTATTCCTGTCTCTACAACGTCCCGACAATGCCCGCCAGGCGTGTCTCTGGAGCCACACCCTTCGCGACTATGATCCATCCTCTCCCGGGCCTGACCTCTATGAGGTGTGCATTCCCGAGTGGCCCGAAAACGACAGCCAGGTGCTGGTTTTCCCGGAAGAGAACCTCACCGTTATCCTTGGCATCGACTATGTAGGCGAAGTGAAGATGGGCTTCCTCCGCATGGCCATGTGGGACGCCAAGGAGGAGGGCATGCTCAGCCTTCACGCCGGTTCGAAGGTAGTGACGGCCCAGCAGCCCGACGGCGATTCGAAGCGCTACGGGATGCTCTTCTTTGGGCTGTCCGGCACCGGTAAGACGACCCACGCCTGCCACGGCCACGGCATGGATGCGCCGGGCGAGGTAATGGACATTCTGCAGGACGACATTGTTTCTCTTCGCGCGGATGGTGGCGCCCTCGGAACAGAGCGTGGCTTTTACCTGAAAACCGAGGGAATGAGGGCCGACACTCAGGCCCTGATCTACAACGCCCTGCGGTCGCCGGAAGCCCTTTTCGAAAACGTGATGATGACCCACGACGGCGAGATCGACTACGCAGACCTCGCGCTTGGCGGCAATGGCCGCGCGGTTATTCCCCGGACCAGCTTCGGTGAATACGTGGGCAACGATATCAACATGCCTTCCCTGGACCAACTCGACGGGATGGTCATAGCATTCATTACTCGCAGGATGACCGTCCTGCCCTTTGTGTCCCGGCTCAACCCGGAGCAAGCGGCTGCGGCCTACATGCTGGGCGAAAGCGTCGAGACCTCCGCAGGCGATCCCCGGCGGGCCGGCGAGTCGGTTCGCGTGGTCGGGACCAATCCGTTCCTCATCGGGTCAGAGGCGGAGGAAGGCAACTGGTTCTATGACTTCGTAAAGAAGAATGAAGGCAAGGTGCAGTGCTACCTGCTGAACACCGGCGGCGTGGGCGAGCTACTCGAGCGCGATGAACAGGGACGAGCCAGTGTAAAACAGCCAGTGACGCGCGTTCCCATTCCCGAAATGTCGGCGATGATCCGCGGCATCCTGCGCAATAGCATGGAATGGGGAGAAGATCCCCTGTTCGGTACCGAGGTCCCAGTTTCGATCGAGGGCGTTGACATGAACAAATACGCCCTTTCCAACTTCTACACCGACGAGCAAATCCAGGAATTCGCAGTCCGGCTCAAGGAAGAGCGCAGGGCGCACTTGGCTCGTTTTCCTGGCCTGAATCCCAGGATATCGGAAGCCATCAGCTAGCAGGCCAGACAACAATCCTTACCGGCGGAGGTAGCCCCGTGCCAAGTCAGTCCACTCCAAAAGTTTCCCAGGCGCTCAGCCAGTTCGAGACCGATCCCAACAAGAAGACCAAGAAGGACGCCCGGGAAGGCAGCCAGGAGTTGAGGAAATTCCTGAGATGGAGTGGAGATCGCGAGGTGGGGAGGTTCACCCCGCACGATATGGAGCAATACGCCAAGGAGGTTGGTCAGAGCGGCGCCGACACGGCACAGCAGCGGCTCCAGCCGGTCAAGGCCTTTGTGGAATACTGGAAGACGCAGGGCTGGACCGACAAGAAACTGGCTACTCATCTGCGCCCGCCCCGCAGCAAGGCCAGGGGGGCCTCCAGGGGGTCCGCGCGCCCGACAGCTCCCCGCCCCGCTGATGACGAGCCCACATACCTGTCCCAGGATGGGTACGATCGGATCGTGCAGCAGCTGGAAGAGCTAAAAGCCGACCGGGTGACCGTAACCCAGGAAATCAGAAGGGCCATGGCAGACAAGGATTTCCGGGAAAACGCGCCCCTGGATGCGGCAAAGGAACGCCAGGGACGAATCGAAACGCAGATTCGGCAATTGGAATCGACCATAGCCAACGCCCAGATACTGGCCAGCACCGCTAACGGGGTCGAAATCACCCGTTCTGCCGTGGGCACTCGAATCACCGTAAAGGACAAGGACTCCGGGGATGTTTTGGATTACACCTTGGTCGACGCCCGGGAAGCGGATGCGGGCCAGAGGCGAATTTCAATCCAGTCTCCCGTGGGTCAGGCCCTTTTGGATCTTGCTCCCGGAGACGAGGTGGCGGTTCCCACCCCCAAGGGTACTCTGACCTATGTGGTTGAGAATCTAACCGCAGACTGACCTGGACAGGGCTGGTACTAAAGAAACGATCAGGGGGCGCACTTTTGTGCGCCCCCTCTTTGTGTCCCACGACCCGCAACAGCAATTGCGGCTAGGAATTGAGTTTGGAGACCTCTGCAACGATGTCGTTCGGGTCGGGAAGCTGTCCTGGAACGTAGGTCTCCCTGAACCGAATTACGCCGTTCTTGTCCACGATGATGATGGCCCGGTTTCCCGCTCCCCGCTCCGCGTTCCAAAGGTCGTAGGCCATGGTGGTCTCGCCCTTTGGGTGGAAGTCGGAAAGCTCCGGGTAGGGCAGCCCACCCATTGCGGTACTCCAGGCTTTGTGAGAGTGTACCGTATCGCAGCTGATGCCCAGGACCTGGGCATTATTCTCCTCGAACCGGCTGTGAGCCTGCCGGAAGAGGGTGGCCTGGCTGGTTCAACCAGATGTAAAGTCAAAGACGTGGAAGGAAAGCACCACCGCCTTTTCCCCACGATACTGGCTGAGAGTGATCTCCCCGTGTTCAGGAGATGGCAGTTTGAAATCCGGGGCTACATCGCCAACTTCTGCAGGCATATTTACACTCCTTTGGATTACGGCAAGCCGGGATGTCCCGTGCGTGCCGGGTGGATTATAACGCAGAATCCGACGCTGTGTTATCTCCGGACGCTACCGTTCTCCACCCACAGGACCGACAACCGAATGGCCCGTTGCCGCGTACCTGTCGCCGAGCGAATGATGCAGCGCACGGGACAATAGAGTAAGGGTACTACGCTCCCGGAAGGCGGTACGAAACGTTCTTGCCGCACGCCTCGTCAATTTCCTCAGGTGTGATCAGCTGAACGGTGGAGATGTTCAATGCCCCACCGGCGCCTATGGCTATGGAGACCGCAGCGGCGGTTGCTGTGTCAGGGAGGTCGAAGGTCAAATACAGATCGGCCCCGCCAAATGCGTAATAGAATGACTCAAGGCTTCCACCCTGCTCGCGCGCCAGTTCCTCAAAGACCCGACGACGGGAGGTGCCTCCTTCCTTGAGCAGTCCCTGTAGGCCCTGGGCCGTGTAATTGGCCTGGAAGAGATATTTTGCCATTGGTTGTCATCCCCTTTTTCGCGAGTGTACTTTCATTTCGAAGCCGAAATGAAACCAATTGTCGCCTGTTGGATTTCCGGTGCAACTGTACCATATCGGCCAACCCTGCCGGAACGTTTTCTGCACGATACCATGCGGTTGCTCATATTCCTGACTTTGGCAGTGCATATTTGGTACAGCATTGCCGTCTAACCCCGGTATTTGCGGATGGTCATGCCCAAGTGGCGCATGAGGGATGGCTGGGCAGGATGCGGTGCTATACTGCTCGCACTATGAGGAAAGAGTCATGCGGTAGAGGCGTCGAGTGGAGGTAGTCTTCGACCGGGGAATATATCTCCCCGAACTGGACCTGTGGCTGGATTCCACCCGCAAGCGCGAGAGCAGCGTCATCTCTCACGCTCACTCGGACCACACCGCACGTCACAACCGGCCCGTCGTAACGCCAAATACCCTTCTGCTTCTCCGGGACTACCTCAAGAAGGCCGACCCGGTTGTACTCCCCTACGGAGTACCCTTGGAAACCCCGACCCACACTATCACCCTGCATCCTGCCGGTCACTGCCTTGGTTCAGCACAGACGCTGGTGGAATACAGGGCCACGGGCCATCGTTTGCTCTATACCGGCGATATCAAGACTCGGTCCAGCCCCACCAACGAACCGGCGGAGGTGGTCCAGGCAGACACGTTGGTCATAGAGTGCACCTACGGCCGGCCGGAGTATGTGTTCCCTGACCAGGAACAGACGATGGCTACGGCTTCGCGCACACTGCAGACATGGTTGTCCAGGGGCGAGAGGCCTGTGGCTCTGGGCTGGCGGCTGGGCAAGGCGCAGGAGATGCTGCACCACCTGTTGGCCGATGGATTCGATGTAGTGGCGGAGGCGGGCATTTACGAAGCGGTTTTGGCCTACCAGGAAGCTGGGATCCGGTTTCCCGGAAACGTGAGCGCCTTTGACGGCCACTGGCCCGAAGGGACCGTGGCACTGTTTCCTCCAGGGAAGAGTTCGCAGGCCTTGAGGGGATTCCGCAACCAGCGAACGATGGAGCTGACTGGCTGGGCGGTTTCCAAGTCCCCGCATCACTGGCGCAGGCCCGCTGACGCCAGCCTGCCTTTCAGCGACCATGCCGACTACAACGACCTGCTGGCTTACGTGGAGGCGGTCAACCCAAGCCGGGTGTATACGGTCTACGGGTTTCCCGAGTTCGCCGCCAAGTTGCGCTCCATGGGCTACCCCGCGGTGCACTTGGACGGTAAAGGGACCCCGTCCAACGCCGGATTTCAAATGCGGATGGTGTAGAAAGCCTACGACGACTGGCGCTACTGCCTTGGCTCGATCAAGACATCGCCGCCGTCCCATACCTCGACGGTGAGGGTGCTGTTTTCGAGGAGAGCCATGCCAAGTGCTGGCTCACCGTCAGCTTGTAGGACGGACACAGTCTTTTCCTCCCCATGCCAAATCAGTGGTGCATAAAAGGTCTCCATTTCAACTCGGTCGTCATTGCCAAGGATGATATAGCGAGGCCCGGATGAAATCAGCCCCAATCGGCGAATGGCTCCAGGCGGTAACGAGATGTCCCCGTCGGACGCAGTATCTACAATGCATTGAAAACGATGGAGATTGCCAAAAGCGTCTCGAACGTCTAGGGAGGCAGTTGCCTCGAGTAGCCAGTTAACCCTGCCTGTGATCATCGTCCCTCATCCGAAGCCGCCCTCCCATTCGATAAGCAGCTGCGAATCCCACTCTCAGACCATAAAGATTACCGTGTGGGCGCCGCTCGCGAAGCCTCCGACTGGCTTCAGCGTCCCGTTTGTCAATTTCGTAATCCCCGGAATCCACGTCGATGACGATGAAATTGCCTCTTTCTCGCTCGAAGTCGATCAGTGGCTCGATAGTCTCAGCATAAATTCTTTCGCCTTTATCCGCGACTGCCTTCATTGCTTCCCTATTGGCTTGCATGACGCTCCCCTCTCACTCAATCCTGAACTGCATTGCTGCGCCGGTGTGGGTAAATGCTTTTCGTCATGATAGCTTGTCAGGTAACCCTGAAAAAGCAGGGGCGCACAGACGTGCGCCCCATACTTTTCATCCGGAGCTGTTTGAATCTGGGGCTAGTCCGGGGTGGAGCCCAGGGCAGGGACGTTGGCTGACTCATCGGAGGCCAGCTGACGGTTGACGGCGCTCAGGTATGCCTTGGCGCTGGCTACCACGATGTCGGTGTCGGCGCCGCGGCCGGTGTAGGTCTTGCCGTCTTTCTCGATGCGAATGGTTACTGTGCCCAGGGAGTCGCGGCCCTCGGTGGCGGCCTGGACGTTGAAATCCACCACCTTGTTGACCACGCCGATGGCCCGGTCGATTGCGTTGCAGATGGCATTGACCGGCCCGTTGCCCGTCGCGGCGTCGGTGGTCGGGATGCCCTCGGGGTCGATCAGCCGGACGGTGGCCGTGGCAATGCCGTGGTCGCCGCCGCTGAACTGCACCTGATCCAAGGTGTAGCTGATGGGCTCGCTGGATTCGCGGGATTCCTCGTCCATCAGGATTTCCAGGTCACGGTCGGTTACCTCGCGCTTGCGGTCGGCCAGGACCTTGAAGGACTCGAACACCCGGGAGACTTCCTCGCGCGTGAGGCTGTAACCGAGCGCTTCCAGCCGGGCCTGCAGTCCGGCGCGGCCGCTGAGCTTGCCCAGCACCAGGCTGTTGCCCGGCACGCCGACGCGCTCTGGCTGCATCACTTCGTAGGTGGAGCGGTCCTTCAGCACGCCGTCCTGGTGGATGCCGGAGGCGTGGCGGAAGGCGTTCTCGCCCACCACCGCCTTGTTCGCCTGCACCGCCATTCCGGAGATGCGGCTGACCATCCGGCTCGACGGGTAGATCTGCGTGGTGTCGATGCCGATATCCACGCCAAAGTGGTCCTTGCGGGTGTCAAGGGCCATGATGATCTCTTCCAGCGATGCGTTGCCGGCGCGCTCGCCGATGCCGTTGATGCAGCCCTCGACCTGCCGTGCGCCGGTCTCGATGGCGGTCAGGCTGTTGGCCACGGCCAGTCCCAGGTCATTGTGGCAGTGGACGCTCAGCGTCACTCCGTCGATACCCGGAACGTTGGCCTTGATCTCCTGGAGCAGCTGGGCGAAGCCGGTTGCCGACGGGATGGCGTATCCGACGGTGTCGGCGATGTTGATGGTGGTGGCCCCAGCCCGGATCACCTCGGCCAGCATCTGGTACAGGTACTCCGGATTGGTCCGGGTGGCGTCCATGGGGGAGAACTCAACGTCGGGGCAGTAGCCCTTGGCGCGTTCCACCATGGTCACGGCCATCTCCATGACCTCTTCCCTGTTCTTCCGGAGTTGGTGCATCTGGTGAATCTCCGAGGAGGAGAGGAACACGTGGATGCGCGGACGCTCGGAGTGCTCCACGGCGCGCCAGGCCTGGTCCACGTCGTTGGGATGGGCGCGGGCCAGCGAGGCGATGATGGGCCCCTTGACCTCCCGGGCGATGGCGGAAACGGCCTCGAAGTCGCCGGGGGAACTGGCGGCGAATCCCGCCTCGATGATGTCGACATTCATCCGCTGGAGTTGCCGGGCGATTTCCATCTTTTCGGCCCCGGTCATGCCGATGCCTGCCGACTGTTCGCCGTCCCGGAGTGTGGTATCCAGGAGAAGTACTTTCTCGTTTGCCATCTCTTTCTTTACCTCAAGTATCCTTTCTGAATTCTGGTTCGGGTAAACGTAAACCGCTAACTGCGGCCCTCAGAAAGGCTTGTCAGGGCCACGTAGTCCACCACACCCAGCCCGGCCAGGACCAGCGTGCGACGGTGAACTACACTCAACGTCTCCTGCTGCATAAAATTTCGTCTCCTTAAATCGGGGGGGTAGCGAGGGCGATTGGGATGCGCCCTCACCCTTCAGGACTGGGAATTCTCGACTTACTTCGGGTCCATCCAGGGCATCATGGCCCGCAACTGCTTGCCGATACCCTCGATGGGAGCATTCTGCGCTGCCTCGCGCATGGGAACGAACCGGGGGCGACCCTCGTCGTTTTCGGCGATCCACTCGCGGGCGAAGGTGCCGTCCTGGATTTCCCTCAGCACCTCACGCATGTTCTCGCGGACATGCTCGTCGATGATGCGGTTGCGGCGGCTGAGCGAGCCGTATTCGGCGGTATCGCTGACCGAGAAGTGCATGTAGTTGTGGCCGCCCTGGTACATCAGGTCGACGATCATCTTGAGCTCGTGCAGGCACTCGAAGTAGGCGATCTCTTGCGGGTAGCCGGCTTCGACCAGCGTCTCGAAGGCGGCGTTGACCAGCGCTGTTACGCCGCCGCAGAGGATGCTCTGCTCGCCGAACAGGTCGCTCTCAGTCTCGTCCTTGATGGTGGTTTCCAGCACACCGGCGCCGGTGCAGCCGACTCCCTTGGCGTAGGCCAGGCCGATCTGCTTGGCGTTGCCCGAAGCGTCCTGGTGCACTGCCAGCAGGCTGGGCACTCCCACGCCCTCCACGAACAGTTCGCGCATGCGGTGGCCGGGAGCCTTGGGCGCCACCATCATTACGTCCATGTTGTCGGGCAGGACGATCTCCCGGTAGTGGATGCTGAAACCGTGGGCCACCATGAAGGCGCTTCCCGGCTTGAGGTTGGGTTCAATCTGCTCCCGGTAGATACGGCCCTGGACGTGGTCGGGGATGACCATCATGATCACGTCGGCCTCTTTCGCCACCTCGGGCACGTCGGCCACGCGGAGCCCGGCTCCCTCGGCGGTGGCGATGGACCTGCTGCCGGGGTACAGGCCGACGACCACGTTCTGGCCGTTATCCTTCAGGTTGAGCGCATGGGCATGTCCCTGGCTGCCGTAGCCGATGATACCGATAGTCTTTCCTTCGAGAACCCCCAGGTCTGCGTCCTGGTCGTAGTAGACGTTTACCATAGTCGACTGTTCCGTCCTTAATTTAGTTTGTGTTTGTCCCGTAGTTGCAACAATTTCGGCTTCGATTTTCTTTCCGGGAGTGTCCTCACCAAGTACCATCCTCACGAGGGAGTGGGACTGTGGAATGGCCCCCTAGATGCCGCTGTCCATGCGTAGCGCCGGCACCGGCACACCCAGGTTTTCTGCATCCATTCCGCTTTCCTGTCCCCGGACCATGGCGACCAGCCCGGTGCGGACCATTTCTGTGATGCCGAAGGGATGGAGCAGGTCTTCCAGGGCATTCACTTTCTGTTCGCCGCCGGTGATTTCGATAACCACGTAGGTCGAGCCGACGTCAACGATATTGGCGCTGAAAAGCTCGGCGAACTGCATTATCTCGCCGCGGGTGGAGGGAGAGGTGGTCACCTTCATCAGCGCCAGTTCTCTTGCGACCACCTGGTGCGTGGAGATGTACGAGACCTGTATGACGTCGACCAGCTTGTCCAGCTGCCGGGTCACCTGCTGCACCGTCGTGAGGTCGCCGCTTACGACGAAGGTCATCCGGGACAGGCCCTTCTTCTCGCTGCGTCCGACCGCCAGGCTCTCGATGTTGAAACCACGGCGCCGAAACATGCTGGAGATGCGTGTCAGCACGCCCGGCTTGTCCTCCACGAGGGCAATGATCGTGTGCTGTTCCGGCTGAGAGGACTGTACCATCCTAGTAGGGGCCTCCCTGGGCCGGCTGGACCTCGATCATTTCGTGCACTGATTCGCCTGCTGGTATCCACGGGTAGACTTGCTCGTCGGGCTTGATGACAAAGTCGATGATCACCGGGCCCGAGACCTCCATGGCGTGGCGCACGGCGTCGTCCACCTCGTCCTTGCGGGTTACGCGCATCGCGTCGATGCCGTACGCTGCGGCCAGCTTGACGAAGTCGGGGTTGCCGGAATACTCGACGGCGTAGTATTCGCGGTCGTAGAACACATCCTGCATCTGCTTGACCATGCCCAGGCTGCCGTTGTTCAGGATGGCGAACTTGATGTCGACGTTGTTTTCGACTGCAGTTGCCAGGTCGCACATGGTCATCTGGAACCCACCGTCTCCGGCGACGGACCAGACGGTCTTGTCGGGCCGCCCCATGCGGGCTCCCAGCGCGGCGGGCACCTCGTAGCCCATGGACCCCAGGCCGCCGGATGTTATGAGCGTGTTGGGCTCCCGGAACTTGCAGTGCTGGGCTGCCCACATCTGGTGCTGGCCCACGCCGGTCACCACGATGCAATCGCCCTCGGAAACCTTTGACAGCCGATCAAGCACATACTGGGGTAGCAGTTCTTCAGACTCGCGGATATGCAGAGATGGATGCTCTGCCTTGAGTTCCTCCAACTTACGGTGCCAGTCGAGGTGTACATCGGGCCGGACCATGGGAATCAACTGGTTCAGCACCATTTTGAGGTCGCCCACCACCGGCACCGTGGCCTTGACATTCTTGTCCAGCTCCGAGGCGTCCACATCGATGTGCACGACCTTGGCGTTGGGAGCGAAGTCCCGGAGTCGCCCGGTGACGCGGTCGTCGAAGCGCATTCCCAGCGCGATCAGGAGATCGGCCTGGTCAATGGCGAGATTGTTGTAGGCCATGCCGTGCATTCCTGGCATGCCCATATTCAGCACATGGTCCGAGGGCAGGGAACTGATGCCCAGCAGGGTGGTGATCACGGGAATCTGGGCTTTCTCCGCCAGTTCAATCAGTTCGTTGTAAGCCTGGGAAATGAGCACGCCGTGCCCGGCCATGATCACTGGCCGCTTCGCTTCGTTGATGAGTTTGGCGGCATGGGCCACCTGCGCCGGAGGGGCCTCACCGGGTGGATGGTAGCCGGGGAGATTGGGCTTGTCCGGCCAGACAAACTCGGTGCGGAGGTCCTGCAGCACGTCCTTGGGTATGTCCACCAAGACCGGCCCGGGCCGTCCGGTGCGTGCGATGTGGAACGCCTCCTTGATGGCCGGCGCCACGTCCTCAACCTCCATCACCAGGAAGTTGTGCTTGGTTATGGGGAGAGTGATGCCAGTGACATCGGTTTCCTGAAAGGCGTCTCTGCCAATGGCAGCGCGGGGCACCTGTCCGGTTATAGCTACCAGGGGCACCGAGTCCATCTGGGCGGTTGCGATCCCGGTTACGAGGTTCGTTGCGCCAGGCCCGCTGGTCGCCGAGCAGACGCCAACGCGCCCCGTGGCGCGGGCGTAGCCGTCAGCGGCCATCGCTGCGGCCTGCTCGTGCCGGACCAGTACATGGCGCAAGGCGGGATACTTGGCCATGGCGCCGTACAACGGCAGTACCGCTCCCCCCGGCAGCCCGAACACTATGTCGACCCCCTCCTTGAGGAGGCTCTCGCAGACAATCTCAGCGCCGCTTAATTTCATTACGTCCTGCTTGCGTTCAGGCCCCACGCGGCACGTTCCACTCCGTGGGGGCAGTTTCACTGAATAGGCCTGGATATAGGCACAAAAAAACACCCATCCCAACATGAAGGGACGGGTGTGGCCCGCGGTACCACCCTTCTTCCTCGATTCCAAGCCAACTTGCGCCGGGGTCGAGGCTACTTTAGGACTCTTTAACGGTGTCACCCGCCGCGCCCTGCTGCCCCTTTGTATTCGGGGCCATCAGGCGGGCCGCTCCCGGGCGAGTTCATGACGCTACTGCCACCGGCTCACACCAACCGCCGGTTCTCTTTCACAGGCCATCATTACTACTCCCGCTCTTCGCGGAATTCGTAGGGGAATCTTATCAGTACCCCAATCCAGTGTCAACGTTAATTCGGCAGCCTTTCGTAGGCTGATGGGACATTAGAAAAGAAGGTGAACAGAGGGCGCCGCGTCATGCCTCTGACGAGCCCTTTATCATCGTGCAACCTGTGGTGCCCAACACAAGCGGCAACATGGTATCGACAACCGCCCATATTACCCACGCCTGATGGTTGTCCAATTCCAGTCCCAGTTTCAGGAAGGCAATCCAGTTATGGAGGAACAGGACGGTGACAGCCGCAGTCAGATAGAAGGCGATGTTTACTTCGAGGTACCTGCGGCTGATTCCACTGTCCCCGGCCTGCGAGTCCATTCTTCGCTTTCGGTCGAAATTGTAAGCCAATCCAATGGCCAGCCCGATGACCATCAGGATGTCGAGGACATACCAGACATCGGTAACACTGAAAGAATCAACAAAGAATGAATTGATAATGAACCACACTGCCACCACGGTGGCTACCAGAATCAGGTACATGCCGAGCAGCTTCTTTATCGCCTCCATATTGTCACCTCTTCAGTTGTGGTATTGGCCACCCTTTCGGTGTCGCGGGCTACTCGCAGCTCCGTCCGGGATGTGCGTAAACCGAGATACCGCGCATATATTCTGCCACTTCCGTATGCTAAAATGATTCTCCACAGAAACCCGGATTCTCCTGGATTCCCGGACCTCATTCCACCGTGCGTTATGGATTAGCCCAGTGTCTGAGAGCATTCTCGTCGCCGTCGCCTGGCCCTATGCCAACGGTCCCCTGCACTTGGGCCACGTAGCCGGGTGCTACCTCTCCGCCGACATTTTCGCCCGCTATCACCGGCTCAAGGGCAACCGCGTGCTCATGGTGTCGGGAAGCGACACTCACGGCACCCCGATAACCATCAGGGCCGATCAGGAGGGCATCACCCCGGCGGAGGTCGTGGACCGGTATCACGCGATGTTTCTGGAATCGTGGGAAAAGCTGGGCATTTCCTTTGACCTCTTCACCCACACAAACACGGAGAATCACGAGGCAGTAACCCACGATATTTTCAGGACGCTGCTGGACAAGGGATACATTTACACCGACACCACCCTGCTCGCCTACTGTGGCGTTTGCGCCCGGTTTCTTCCCGACCGTTACGTCGAGGGTACCTGCCCACACTGCGCCAACACCCGTGCCCGCGGCGACCAGTGCGATGCCTGTGGCCGCACCCTGGATCCCAAGGACTTGCTGCAGCCCCGTTGCGCCCTGAGCGGCGACACACCGGAGTTCCGCGAGTCCGAGCACTTCTTCCTTCGGCTGTCGGCCTTCCAGGAACCGCTGCTGGAATGGGTCAACAAGCAGTCGCACTGGCGACCCAACGTGCTCAACTTCACCCGCCGTTTCCTGGAGGATGGCCTGCACGATCGGGCCATTTCCCGAGATCTGGACTGGGGCGTGTCCATCCCCGTTGAAGGATACGAGGCCAAGAAGATCTACGTCTGGTTTGAGGCGGTCATCGGCTACCTGTCGGCTGCCGTTGAGTGGGCCAAGACTCACGGAGACCCGGAGTGTTGGGAGGATTTCTGGAAGGAGCCAAGCAGCCGCTCCTACTACTTTATTGGCAAGGACAACATTCCGTTCCACAGCATCATCTGGCCCGCCATGCTGATGGGCTATGGGAATGGTCTGAATTTGCCCTACGACGTCCCGGCCAACGAGTTTCTGAGCCTGGAGAACCAGAAGTTCTCCACCAGCCAGAACTGGGCGGTCTGGGTCCCCGACTATCTGGAACGCTACGATCCCGATCCGCTGCGGTACCTGCTCTCGGTCAACATGCCCGAGTCGGCGGACTCCGACTTCTCGTGGGGCGAATTCGTGCGCCGGAACAACGAGGAACTGGTGGCGACCTATGGCAACCTCGTAAACCGGGTTCTGACCTTCGCCTACCGCAACTTCGATGGCTGTGTACCGACGCCGGGAGAGCTGGATGATGCCGACAGGACGTTGCTGGAGTCGGCGCGGTCGGCGATGGCGGAGGTCGATGCCAGCCTGGACGCTTGTCGGTTCAAAGCGGCCATCTCGCGCATTTTCGCGCTGGCCCAGGAGACGAACCGGTACCTGGACGCCAAGGCCCCCTGGCGCGCCATCCGGGAGGACCGTGAGGCCGCGGCCACCAGCCTGTGGGTGTGCGTCGCCGTGATCAACTGCCTGAAGACTATGCTGCACCCGTTCATGCCATTCAGTTCCCAGCGCCTCCACGAGTTCCTGGGGCAGGACGGTCGGGTGGAGGACTGCGGTTGGGACTACGACGCGACGGTCGCCGCAGTTCCGGGCGGACGGGAGCTGCAACGTCCCGGTCCTCTCTACACCAAGCTGGAGCCCGAGGTGGTGGACCAGGAAGTAGCCCGTCTGGGCTCGGCAGCCAGCTAGGGAACCCCGCGGGCACATGCCTTACGGACTCGACGAACGCACAGCGTCCATCTATGCCCCGATTCAGGCTGAATTGGCCTTGGTGGACGAGAAGCTGCACAGCCTGGCGCCCGCCGAAGTCGGCCACCTGCGTCCACTCCTGGACTATGTCGCCGAAACGGGAGGCAAACGGGTTAGGCCGGCTATTACCTTGCTGGCTGGGCACTTCTACCCCCACGATCCGGAAAAGCTGGTGCTGATGGCCGGCGCCGTTGAATTGTTGCACCTGGCCACGTTGATCCACGACGACACCGTCGACGACTCATCCACTCGCAGGGGCCGGGCCACCGTGGGCAGCGTCTGGGGGAATCAGGTGGCGGTCCTGTTCGGCGACTACGTCTTTGCCACGTCGGCAACCTTCGTTTGCGACACCGACAACATCAGGATCATGCGCCGCTTTTCCGAAACGATAATGGACCTGGCCAGCGGTGAGCTGATCGAGTACTTCGGTTCCTTTGACGCCACCCAGGCCAGGGAGCATTACAACGACCGCATCTACCGTAAGACGGCCTCGCTCTTCTGCACCGCCGGCGAGTCGGGGGCCCTGCTAGGGGGTGGCCCCGAGAACGAAGTCCAGGCCATGCGGAGGTACGGCTACAACATTGGTATGGCCTACCAGGTCGGGGACGACCTGCTGGATTTCGAGGGGGACGAGAGCGATCTGGGCAAGCCAGTGGGCTCGGACCTGCTCCACGGCGTGCTGACCCTGCCGACCATCATGCTCGAGGAGCGTTACCCCCGTGAAAGCCCGGTGTCGGAACTGTTCAAGGACAGGGGCAACCCGGCAAAGCTGCAGCGTGTCGTGGACATGATTCACAATTCCAGCATCATCGGGGATTGTGAGCAGGTGGTGCGGGACTACTGCAACAAAGCCCGCGATGAGCTGAATGATATGCCGCAAGGCGAGGCCCGACGTTCCCTCCAGGATCTGGCCGAGTACGTTTTCAACCGCAGGCGGTAGGCACCGGCAAGATCACTGCTCTGTAATCGTCCCGCCGGGCACCCGTACGCTGGGGAGTAGGCGGCTTTCTTGGTACTTTTGTCCTCTTCGATTTTTCTGAACGACTACGGCCGGGAGAGTCCTGCACCATGCCCGGAAAGCGTCTCAGCTGCGTTTAATGATTGTTTGTCTTTGAACAATCCGCAATTTCCGCACTGTTTATCTCTATTCTTGGCTTGACGTTATCCCAAGCCCTTGGCTACACTTTCGCCAACGTCAAATGAGTAGTCTTTTGGCGTCCTTCGCCCTTAAATTCAACCACGGATCGATTTATGTGCGGTGTTAGCGGCATCCTTCACAAGTCTGGCGCATCGGCACACGGGTTGTCTCCGGTGGGAGATCAACTCATAAGAATGCTGGAGCCCATGACTCACCGGGGCCGGGATTCCAGTGGAGTGACGATTGTTGGCGAGGACCTGGAAGGAGACCTCGTGGTGCGCGTCTGGACCAGCAGCGCACGGGAGGCCGCAGACGTCTTGGGCCGTGCCGAGGAAACGGTGCGCCAGGCTGGGGGAGTCGTCTGTTCCAGTACGGTGAACGGACAATTCCTGAGGCTGGTCATAAACTACGAGGGCGAAACGGCGGAATTGGCCGCTGCGCTGCTGGAAACCCCCGGGGTGGCCCTCCACAGCATCGGATACACCTCCGAGGTGATAAAGGACGTTGGAACGCCCGTTGCCATGGACCAGCGCCACCAGATCGGCGGAATCCGCGGCACCCACGGAATCGGGCACGTTCGGATGGCCACCGAAAGCCGCGTCGACGTGAATCACGCTCATCCTTTCTGGGCCTACCCGTTCCCCGACGTCTCGGTGGTGCACAATGGGCAGCTGACCAACTACCACAAGCTGCGCCGGATGTACGAGGACCAGGGGCACCACTTTCAGACCGGCAATGACTCCGAATTGATCGCCGTCTACTTGGCTGACAAGCTGGCCCAGGGCGACCAGTTGGAGGAGGCGCTCCGAGCCTCGCTGGACGACCTGGACGGCACATTCACCTACCTGGTTGCCACCAGGGATGGGCTGGGTTATGCCAAGGACGAATGGTCGGCCAAACCGCTGGTGACCATGGAAACTGACGACGTCATCGCGATTGCATCCGAGGAGATCGCCCTGCGCGGCATCCTCTCTCCCGAAATGGCCAGTGAGGGAATTGACCGGGTTGAGCCTCAGAAAAGCGAGGTAATGACCTGGTTACTTTAGACGCCGCCAAACTGGATACTCGGGCAATCAATGTCAAGCTGAAAGAGCTGGCCACGCCCGGAGGCGAAATCACGATTGAGAATCCCGATGCCCGTCACAATCTGGGCGTGGGAATCTTTGAGGACTGCTCCATCAGATTTGCGGGCAGCGTCGGCTACTACGCGGCCAGCCTTCTGGATGGTCCCGAGGTCCTGATCGAAGGCAATGCCGGCTGGGCGGTTGGCGACAACATGATGAGCGGCAAGATCACGGTGACCCGCGATGCCGGCGCTTCGGCCGGCTCCACTATGCGGGGAGGCGAGCTGTTCATCGGCGGTGATGCCGGCGCCAGGGCGGGCATATCGATGAAGGGTGGCTCGTTGGTGATCCGGGGGAATGCCGGCTTTCTCACCGGTTTTATGATGCAGAAAGGCCGGATCATCATCTGTGGCGATGTCGGCGAGGCCCTCGGCGACTCAATGTACGAAGGGACCATCTACGTAGCAGGCAACATTGCCTCCCTCGGTGCTGACGCCAAAGTGGAGGAAATGACCGAGGACGAGTTGATCGATGTGCTGTCGGCGCTGGAGGCACGGGGCATCACCGACAAGCGCAGTTTTACCAAGGTGGTATCGGCCAAGCGATTCTACAATTACGATTCCCTGGAACGACTGGAGAAATCGGCGTTGTAGGGTCCTGATGCGAGCCAGGGTGGAGAAAGCGCCCGGAAAACGGGCATTCGTGAGGGGGACGTAACTTATCTATGGTAATGGGCAGCAGCCAGATATGGTCTCCCTGGATCATTGACGACATCCACGCCAAGGCCGAGTTGGGCCGGTACCGCATTCGCGGTTTTTCCTCTTTCCAGAAGGTAACGCACTTCGACGACCTGACGTTTCTCTCCACGGGGCTGACGCGCTTTCCCCTGGAGGGATACAAGGAGCGGTGCAATACCCGAACTGTGATCGGTGGCCTCCACTCCGAAAACCCCCTGGTTCTGGAAACGCCGGTGTACATCAGCGGAATGAGCTATGGCGCACTATCCGCCAACGCCAAAGTCGCGCTGGGCAAGGCCGCTGCGATGGTGGGCTCCGCAAGCTGCACGGGCGACGGCGGCATGCTCCCGGGAGAGCGAGCGGCATCGGATAAGCTGATCTACCAGGTGCTCCCCAGCCGTTACGGTTTCAACCCACACCACCTCGTCGACGCACAGGCCATCGAGATTGTGGTGGGACAGGGAGCCAAGCCCGGCACCGGCGGCATGCTGATGGGCGTAAAGGTGCAGGACGACGTGGCCGAGATGCGCGACCTGCCCCTGGGCATCGACCAGCGCAGCCCGGCGCGACATCCCGACTGGCTGGGCCCCGACGACCTGGCCATCAAGATCGAGCAGCTGCGCGAGGCCACCGACTGGAGAGTTCCCGTTCACGTCAAGCTGGGCGCCTGTCGTGTCGACGACGACGTGAAACTGGCGGCCAAGGCCGGGGCCGACGCCATTGTCATAGACAGCATGATGGCCGGTACCGGGGCATCGGCAGAGGTGCTGCTGGAGCACAGCGGCATTCCAACCGTTCCTGCCATCGTGATGGCGCGTGAGGCCCTGCGCGAACTGGGGCTCTACGGCAAGGTCAGCCTGATCGCTTCGGGCGGCATCCGCAGCGGCGCCGACGCCGCAAAGGCGCTGGCTCTGGGAGCCGACGCCGTCGCCATCGGTATTGGCGCGCTCGTCGCCTTGAACTGCAACAAGGAAATTCCGGAAAGCAATTTCGAAGAGGAAGTTGGCGTTCCCGCTGGGTACTGCCGGTTCTGTCAGACGGGCAAGTGCCCGGTCGGTATTGCAACGCAGGACCCGGTGTTGATGTCCCGTCTCGACCCCGACGAGGGTGCCGAGCGAGTGGCCAACTTCATAAATTCCATGACCATGGAAATGACCCTTCTCACCCGGTCTCTCGGGAAAGGGGACGTGCACAGCCTGGAGCCCGAGGACCTGGCCGCCCTGACACTGGAGGCATCGGCCATGGCGCGAGTGCCACTGGTCGGAACCAACAAGGTATTCGGCGAATAGTCTGCTGGTTGCGCTGTAAGGGATGCAGTTCTTCAATCGAAATGAAGAGTTGGACCGCTACCGGGGAGCGCTCCTGGGGTTGGCCGTTGGGGATGCCCTGGGCGCCCCGGTCGAATTCATGCGCCCGGGCACGTTCGACCCGGTGACCGAGATGCTGGGCGGTGGACCCCATGGCCTGATGCCGGGCGAATGGACCGACGATACATCCATGGCCCTCTGCCTGGCGGAGAGCCTGATTGAGTGTCGCGGTTTCGACGCGGTGGACCAGCTGCAGCGGTACGTCCGCTGGTGGCGCTATGGGCACCTGAGCAGCACCGGAGCCTGTTTTGACATAGGCCTCACGACCCGGGCCGCCCTGGAGGCTTTCGAGTCCTCGGGTGAACCCTCCGGACTGGCGTCGTCGGACGCCGCCGGCAACGGTTCGATCATGCGTCTCGCCCCAGTGCCCATGTACTATGCAATGTATATAGACGACGCCATTAATTTTGCGGCGCGGAGTTCGATGACCACCCACGCATCCGAGGAGGCCGTGAGCGCATGCCGGTACCTGGCGGCAGTTATTGCGCGGGCGCTCCGAGGCAGCGATAAGGAGGAAGTCCTTGCTCCTCCTCGTTCCGCCGAACTGGCGGACGGGGTGAAGAGGGTGGCCTTTGGAACCTTCAGGATATTCAATCCTCCGCAGATTCGTGGGAGCGGCTACGTGGTGGAGTCCCTGGAGGCGGCCCTCTGGGCGTTCCATCACACCGACAACTTTGCTGATGGCGCCAGCATGGCCGTTAACCTGGGTGAGGACTCCGACACCACGGCTGCCGTGTACGGCCAAATCGCGGGGGCCTTTTACGGCGCCAGTCAGATTCCAACACGGTGGGCCAACGCTGTGGTGCGAAGGGACCTCATCATGGATTTCGCTGACCAGCTCTATCATCTGCGCCCCGTGCCTCTTGAACCGAATTAGGTAATCCCCATCCGGCAGTTGGCGCCGGAATTCGTCCGGCTTCTGCCATCTCTCGAAGCCAGGGAGTATCCCAATATGAGCACCAGAGAGACAATAGAGCAGAGGATGCGGGATGACGGCATCCGTTTTCTGCTGACCCAGTTCGTGGACCTGAACGGCTCTCCCAAGGTCAAAATGGTGCCGGTGGAGCACTTTGATGACGTTCTGGACGAGGGAGCTGGATTCGGCGGCGCTGCTGTTATCGGGATGGGCCAGGGTCCGCACTCCCACGATATGCTGGCGCGTATCGACCTCGACACTTACACCCCGGTGCCATGGGACGGTGAGCTTGCTCGCTTCGCCAGCGATTTATTTGTCGACGGCGAACCACACCCCTACTGCCCCCGCCAGCATTTCAAGTCCCTGCTGGCCAGCGCCAGAGCTGAGGGCTATGTCTTCAATGTCGGAATAGAGCCGGAACACTTCCTGGTCACTCGGAACGATGACGGCTCGATACAGGTTTGGGACCCCAACAACATCGACAGTCTTCGCAAGCCCTGTTACGACTTCAAGGGCATTGCCAATGTAATGGGTTATTTGCGCGACATGATGGTCGCAATGAACGGACTGGGTTGGGATGCTTACCAGTCGGACCACGAGGATGCCAATGGACAGTACGAGATCAATTTCCACTATGACGACGCTCTGATTACCGCAGACAGGTACACTTTCTTCAAGATGATGGCCAGCCAATACGCCCAGCGGCACGGGGCCATTGCCACGCATATGGCCAAGCCGTTCACCGACCGCACCGGCAGCGGCGGCCACATCCACTATCACCTGGCAGATTCGGAGACCGGGGAGAACCTGTTCCTGGATAACGACGACCGGCGCGGGCTGGGGTTGTCCCGGATGGCCTACCATTTCATCGGAGGCGTATTCGATCACGCTCCGGCCCTGTGTTCAGTGATGTCGCCGACGGTCAACTGCTACAAGCGACTCCAGGTCGGCCCAGCGCTGATGGGCTCCAACTCCGGCTTCCTCTGGACGCCGGCCTTCATATCCTACGGAGACAACAACCGTACGCAAATGATCCGCACCGCCGGCCCCGGCCACCTGGAAGACAGGACGATGTCGGCCGCCTGCAACCCGTACCTGGCCTTTGGGGCCTACCTTGCCGCCGGGCTGGACGGCATACGGCGCCAACTGGACCCGGGCGAGCCGCACCTCGGAAACCTCTACGACCTGGGCCTGGAAGAGATACGCCGCCGCGGTGTTCGTATGCTCCCCCAGTCGCTGGCGGAATCGCTGGCAGAACTCAAGGCGGACTCGGTGGTCCGGGACTCCCTGGGCGTGATTTACGACGAGTTTGTGGAGCAGAAAGAGGCGGAATGGCGCGAATACCATAGGCAGGTGACACCTTGGGAAATCGAGCGCTACCTGACCCTGTTCTAGGTTGAGCCGACGCCGGAATGTCATTTCTCCTGAACTGCCCCAACTGCGGGGAACGCAGCGTCAACGAGTTCCGCTTCGGCGGGGAGATCGTTTCCCGTCCCTCCCCGGGTGCGTCATCGGACGAGTGGAGCAGTTACTTCTTTATGCGTCCCAATGTGGCCGGCATCCAACGGGAATGGTGGAACCACAGGTTCGGGTGTCGTCGCTGGTTCCACGCCCTCAGGGACACCACGAGCAACGCGGTGCAGACGACCTTCTGGCCCGGCGAGCAGCCGCCCGAGATAGCTAACTGACACACCCACACCGGAACCAGACCCGAGGTTGGGATACACACCCTATGGAAAACCGCAGCAACTCTCGACTCGAAGCCCAACCCGGGGAGCAGATTGACCGCTCAACGACAGTGGAGTTCGAGTTCGACGGGCGCGTCGTCAGTGGGTTCAAGGGCGACACCATAGCATCGGCCCTGTTTGCCAGCGGCCAGAGGGTGTTCAGTCGCAGTTTCAAATACCACCGGCCACGGGGACTTCTCTGCTGTTCCGGCAACTGCCCCAACTGCCTGGTGACCGTTGGCGACGAACCCAACGTTCGCTCCTGCACGCGACAGTTGGAGCCAGGGCTGAAGGTGGAGAGCCAGAACGCCTGGCCCTCCCTGCGCTTCGACCTCCTCTCCATCCTGGACCGGATGCACTGGTTGATGCCCGTTGGGTTCTACTACAAGGCCATGCACCGGCCCAAGGCCCTTTGGCTGCTGGCCAGGCAGCTAATCAGACGCGTCGGTGGACTCGGCAGCATCGACATCAATGCCACCCATGACCACCACTACAGCAGCGTGAACAAACACGCCGACGTGGTCGTGGTCGGGGGCGGGCCCGCTGGCATGGCGGCCGCCCTGTCAGCCGCGAACGAGGGTGCAAGCGTGGTGCTGATCGACGATCAGCCGACCCTGGGGGGGCATCTGCGGTACAGCGGTCAGTTGGTGCATGACACGATTGACGCTGAACCCAGGCCAGCCGCGGAGGTGGCCCATTCCGTGGCCGAAGCGATTTCACAGGCTCCGAACGTCGAAGTCCTGAATGACGCGACCGCATTTGGCCTCTACCAGGACCGGCTGGTGGCCGTTCTGACCAAAGACGGTGTGGTTCGAATACGAGGCGGGCAGGTCGTGCTGGCCACCGGGGTGCAGGAAACTCCGCTTCTGTTCGAGAACAATGACCTTCCAGGTGTCATGCTCAGCTCCGCCGCTCGCAGACTGGTTGCGCTCTACGGGACGCGTCCGGGGCGCCGAACGGTGATCGCCACCGAGACCCCGGACGGCTATCAGGCAGCCCTGGAGCTACACGACGCCGGAGTGCAGGTCGCAGCGGTTGTCGATGCCTCTGACAACGCTCCGGGAGAGGTTGCGGCGGCACTGCGCGAGAGAGGAATCACGATCCTGTACGGACACCAGGTCGTCAAGGCCATCGGTCGAGGGCGAGTCAAGGCGGCCGTGGTCGCTCCGGTCGATGGAGCGGGGTCGGGACCCGCACAGAAGATTCGCTGCGACCTGCTTTGCATGTCGGGCAGTGCCCAACCCGTGGATGCCCTCCTGCACCAGATGGGCGCCTCCCAGAGCGGAGTGTCCTTGGCAGGACAGGTGAACGGCGCCAACGCTCTCTCGCAGATTATCGACCAGGGCAGCGGGGCAGGGCGTCGGGCCGTATCCACCTCGACGGCTGCATCTGACAGCTTCGCCCGTGGAGAGGATGACCTGGCAACGGCAATCCGGTTGCCTGCCGGGGGAGGGGAGCGGACCTACGTCTGCTACTGCGAGGACGTGTCGGCGCACGACGTGGAGCAGGCCATAGACGAGGGCTTCGCCGACGTCCAGACTCTCAAGCGGTACACCACGGTTACCATGGGCCCCTGCCAGGGAAAGATGTGCGGCAGGGCGCTGGCAAGCATGTGCGCATCTCGGAATGGGTCGTCAGCTGGCACTGGCGACAGCTATACCACGTTCCGCCCGCCTTACCAGCCTGTAACCCTGGCCGCCCTGGCGGGACGGGAGTTGATGCCCTTCAAGCGCACGCCCCTCGATAGGGTCCACCGCGAGCTTGGCGCCAGGATGGTCGAATCGGGGCCATGGCTTCGGCCCCACAGCTATGGCTCGCCTGCCGACGAGTGTGTTGCGGTGCGCGAGAGGGTCGGCATCATCGACGTCGGTACGCTGGGGAAGCTGGAGGTCTTGGGCAGCGATGCGGGTCAACTGCTGGACCGCCTGTACACGCACAGGTTCTCGGATCTGCCCGTTGGCCTGATACGCTACGGCCTGATGACCTCCGACAACGGCGTCATCATGGATGACGGCACTGTCGCAAGGCTTGGCGAGGAGCGTTATTTCGTTACCACCACCTCCGGTAACGCCGACGTGATCGAGGAATGGTTCAACTGGTGGAACGCCGGCGCCGGGAACAACGCCCACGTCGTCAATGTAACGGCGGCATACGGTGCGGTAAACGTGGCTGGTCCACGAGCACGGGAGACGCTGGCCAAGCTCACTGACATCCACCTCGCGCCTAGAGCGTTCCGCTACATGCGCTCGGCTCAAGGCGAAGTGGCCGGTGTGCCCTGCCTGTTGCTCCGCATCGGATTCGTGGGCGAGGCCGGATGGGAGGTCCACTTTCCCGCCGAGTATGGCGAGCACATGTGGCACGCAATAATGGATGCGGGCAGGGAGTTCGGCATTTCACCCTTCGGCCTGGAAGCTCAGCGCATCCTTCGCCTTGAGAAGGGACACGTCATTGTCGGCCAGGATACCGACGCCATCTCCACGCCGATGGACGTGGGGTCAGACTGGGCCGTCCGCTTCGACAAGCCCGACTTCATCGGCCGGGGTGGCCTCGCTGTCGCCGCCGAACGCGGGTTGCAGCAGCGCCTGGTGGGATTCGTCATGCCCGGAACATCCTTTCCGGAGGACGGAACGCCTGTACTGTCCGGCGCGAGGCCAGTGGGTCGAGTGACTAGCGCGCGTCTCAGCCCGACCCTGGGACTCGGCTTTGGCCTGGCCTTTGTGCCGCCTTACCTGGCGGTGGAGGGTGAGACCATCCAGGTGCTGGTGGCCGACCATCCCGTGTCCGCCCGGGTAACTCTTGAGCCCGTCTACGACCCTGAGGGTCTGAGATTGCGGAGCTGATTGCCCTGATGAACACGAGCCCTGAGCGTCGAACTGCCATGTACCACTCCCAGCTGGAAATGGGGGCAGTAATGGCCGACGCCGATGGCTGGCAGCTGCCCCTGCATTACGGGGACGCCGATCGGGAATCGGTCTGGCTTCGAGAGACCGTGGGGATCTCGGACGTGAGTCCCATAGGAAAGATCAGGGTTGTAGGGGAAGACGCCTCCTCGGCTGTCGCGATGTTGGTTGCTGCTGCTACGGAGCAGGAAATTGGTACAGTCGTTGAGGGTGATTCGACTCTGGAACGGGGCGGCAAATTGCTTTCGGTCCGCCTGGCTGGCGATGAGTTCCTGGTCCTGACTCCTGCCGGAGTGGGCGCGGCGGCCGCTGGCGCCCTGGGGTCCGTGGACGCTGCCTGCGCTTACGCCATCGACATAACCTCCGGGCTATGCGGTGTGGCCATCGTGGGGCCGCGCAGGCAGGAGCTGATGGGCCGGATCACCGATGTGAACACGTCGCCTGTTGCCCTCCAGGACCTGCACTGCGTCCAATCACGCTTCGCAGACGTGCAGGGCCTGCTGCTGCGCCGCGACGTCGACGGCATTACCATGTACCAGCTCTACGCCGGACGGGAATTCGGCGAATACCTCTGGGAGACACTGGTTGAAATTGCCAGGGAACTCGGCGGGGGCCCTGCAGGCACCCAAGCCCTCCTGGGCCTTCGGGAAACGGATTAAACACAGAGCACACAAAGATCACAGAGTTATTCAAGGGGTTTCGTTGAGAGATCGGTCGGAATTGAACGAAATTTCTAGGCAGATTATCGGAGCGGCCATCGAGGTTCACCGGACATTGGGTCCGGGGCTGCTTGAGTCCGCTTATGAAGTTTGTCTCGCTTATGAAATCTCTCAAGTAGGCTTGGGCATCGAAAGGCAAAAGCATCTTCCTGTTCCCTACAAGGATGTTCAGTTGGACGCCGCTTTTCGCTTGGACCTCTTGGTAGAGAACAAAGTCATAGTGGAACTGAAAGCTGTGGAAAAGGTTTCTCCGGTCCACAAGACGCAATTGTTGACCTATTTGAAGCTCTCGGGGCTCGAATTGGGCTTGCTTATTAATTTCAATGTAAAGATGCTCAAGGATGGCATAAGCCGAGTGGTCTATAACCCAAAATAAACGCTCTGTGCTCTCTGTGTGCTCTGTGTTTTATCCTTCGGGAGATTGTAGTGTTTCAGCTTTTTCGCAAGAACCGCATGTGGCAGTCCCGTCCCCTCAGGGACCACTACCGCGTGGTCATCATCGGCGGGGGGGTGCACGGGCTGTCAACGGCCTACTACCTGACCAAGTTGGGCGTCAAGGACATCGCCGTCCTCGACAGGGGCTACCTTGGCGGCGGGGCCAGCGCACGCACCACGGCCATCATTCGCTCCAACTACCTGACCCTCGAGGGCATTCCCTTCTTTGACGAAAGCGTGAAGCTCTACGAAGGCCTGGCGAAAGAGTTGAACTTCAATATGCTTTTCAACCAGATGGGGCGGCTGGACCTCGGCCACACCGATGCCGCCCTGTACGCCCTGCGCATGCGTACCGAGTTCAACCGCATACTGGGTGTGGACAGCCGGATGGTTGGGCCGCCGGAAATCAAGCAGCTTGTCCCGTCCATGAGCCTGCGGGAGGGACTGCCATTTCCCATCCTGGGCGCCCTGTACCATCCGCCCTGCGGCGTGATACGGCACGACGCTGTGGTCTGGGGGTTTGGACGGGCCGCAGACCGCGGTGGCGCTGAGTTGCATCCGTTCACCGAGGTCACCGCCATCGACAGGGTTAACGGACGGGTCACCGGCGTAGAGACCTCCCGGGGATTCGTGGGTGCCGAGGTGGTGCTGAGCGCCACCGCCGGCTGGAGCAGCGAGGTGGCGAGGCTGGCCGGCATCGAGTTGCCCTTGACCACGCACCCGCTGCAGGCCATGGTTACCGAGCCGCTGAAACCATTCCTGGACAAGACGATCTCATCGGCGAACCTGCACGCCTATGTCTACCAGACCGACCGCGGCGAGGTCGTGATCGGCGGTGGGGTTGACCCATACCCGTCTTACAGCATGCGCTCGGCGCTGTTGCCCATGGAGCAGCTGGCCGGGCACGCTCTGGAGATGTTCCCCTGCCTGTCCCAGGTGAAGGTGTTGCGGCAGTGGGCCGGGCTCTGCGATATGACCCCTGACTACGCGCCGATAATGGGCCCGGTGGACGGGCTGGACGGATTCATCGTTTCCTGCGGCTGGGGCAGTTGGGGATTCAAAGCAGCGCCCGCAGCCGGCAAAAACATCGCCCAGCTGATCGCGACGGGAGAGACGCCCGACCTGATCAAACCCTTCAGGCTGTCGCGGTTCCGTGAGGGAAAGCTGGTCAACGAACGCGCTGCCGCCCCCGCCGCCGCCATCCACTGAAGCGTTGCCTTCAGAGATCAGTGTCCGGTTGAGCTGCTTCACCGAATCACCTCTCCTTTGGGGGAGAGGGTGAGGGTGGAATTATAGGGCGAACTAACCGTTCCCAAACCCCAAACCGGAGGCCGACCATGACCGAAGAAATCATCTACGCCGATGCCGGCACACTGGCCCGGCGCATCCGTGACCGGGAACTCTCGCCAGTGGAGGTGGTGCAGGCGCATCTCGACCGAATCGAGGCAGTCAACCCGCAACTGAACGCGCTCATCGCTTTCCCGGACGGGGTTATGGAGCGGGCCCGCGAAGCGGAATCAGCAGCAGCGCGCAGCGAGTTCTGGGGGCCGCTGCATGGAGTCCCATTCACCGTCAAGGACTGCGTGGACACCAAGGGCGTGGTAACGACGCGGGGGTCGAAGCTGTTCGAGGACCACGTGCCCGACGCCGATGCCACCGTGGTCAAGCGACTGAAGGATGCCGGCGGCATTTTCATCGCCAAGTCCAACATGCCGGAGTTCGCCCTTTGGTGGGAGACCGACAACCTCGTCTACGGACGCACCGAGAACCCGTGGATGATCGGGCGCACTCCCGGCGGCTCCAGCGGCGGAGAGGCGGCTGCGGTCGCGTCTGGAATGTCTCCGCTGGGCATCGGCAGCGACGTGGGCGGATCAATCCGCGAGCCGTCCAACTATTGCGGCATCGTCGGCCTCAAGGCCACCCACGGGCGCATCCCCCTCACCGGCCACTGGCCCGAGACGTTGCTCCGGTTCATGCACGTCGGCCCCATCGTGCGCAGCGTGGGAGACGCGGCGTTGGCGCTGAGCCTCATGGCCGGGCCCGATGGCGTGGACCACTACGCATTGCCCGTTCCCATACCAGACGTATCCCAATTTGCTTCGCCCGCCGGACTGCGGGTGGCGTGGTGTCCCGAGGGACCATTCGCCCCCGTAGATCGTCAAGTGCAGGACACGGTGGCCGCGGCAGCCACCGCCCTGGGTGAGCTTGGCAGCTCGGTCGAGGAGGTTGGCCTGGAGGGCTGGGAGAGTTGGCCCGGCCAGCAGATCTCCGCCCGCATATTCGCTGCTGAAGGCAACGTTTACCTCGACCCGATCATCGAGGGGCGCAAGGATTTGCTGGCCCTGTCGATGCAGCGCCGCCTGAACATTCCCGGTCCCGGTTACGAGGAGTACCTTGAGGCCATGGAGCAAGTGGAGCAGTTGCGGGCAGCCTGCATCAAGTTGTTCCAGGACTACGATGTCCTGCTCCTGCCTTCCGGCCCCGTGATTGCCCATCCCCACGACACGCGGCGCCACGAGGTCGGCGGCGACACCGCTCCGGCCCGCCACGCGCTGACCTGCACCGTGCCGTTCGACCTGACCGGATCCCCTGCGCTTTCGGTGCCCTTCGGATCCAGCAGCGAGGGCCTGCCCATCGGCGTGCAGATCGTGGGACGCCATTACGAGGAGGCCACGGTCCTGCGCGCCGGAGCCGCGCTGGAGGAGTTGCACCGTCCCCGCCGGGGCCGTCCGCCGCTGTAACACGGGGTTTTGCGAAGTATCCACTGCTGGGCTGTGGTAAACTTCGGCGCATCAAATGAGTCAAGTTACGAAATATGTGGAGGAAAGGGAATGCCTGAATACGACCTCGTAATCCGTGGCGGCACCGTAATTGACGGCACCGGTATCCCCCGCGTTCGCGCCGATCTTGCCATCAAGGATGGCCGCGTGGCCATGATCAGCGGACGCATCCACGGCGGCGGAGCAAAGGAGCTGGATGCCAGCGGCTGCATCGTCGCCCCGGGCGCCATCGACCTGCACACCCACTACGACGCCCAGCTCAACTGGGACCCGTATGCGTCGCTGTCCGGCCAGTTCGGCGTGACTTCGCTGACCGTAGGCCAGTGCGGCTTCGGCTTCGCTCCCACGAGGCCCGAAGACCGCGACCTTAACATGCGGATGATGAATCGCATCGAGGCCATTCCGCTGGAATCAATGCGGCAGGGGATGCGCTGGGACTGGGAGACCTTCCCTCAGTACATGGATAGCCTCGACCGGCAGGGCCTCGGCGTCAACGTGGGCTGCGTGGTGCCGTTCTCGCCGCTGCGTGGCTACGTGCTGGGGATGATCCCAGCCCGCGAGCGCACCTCGGTCACTGAGTCCGAGCTGAACCAGATGAAGCAGATTCTCCACGAAGCCATGGAGGCTGGTGCGTTCGGCCTGTCAGCCGACAAGAATCTCGAGGACAGGCCCGAGGACGGCAGCTGGCTTCCCAGCCATGTGGCGTCCAAGGAGGAATTCTTGGCCCTCTCGCAGGTTCTGGGGCAGTTCGGCGTTGGCCACTTGGGTTGGACCATCGGGATTTCCGACGACCAGGCCGGACAGCGGGACATGCTGGCCGAGATGGTCCGGATGAGCGGCCGCCCGCTGCATGTGGCCTTGGGGAGCGACCCAGACAGCTACAATTGGCTGAATGCGATGCGCAACGAGGGGTTGCCGGTAGTCTCCCAGGAACTGGCGGTGCCGCTGGTCTCGGAGTTCAAACTGTCTGAGTACAACCTGTTCGACTATATGCCCAGCTGGGTGCAGCCGCTGGTTGGCACCAAGGAAGAACGGGTCGCCAAGCTGTCCGAAGATGGTGTACGAGTTGGCATGAAGCGCGACGTGATCGAGCGCCCTCACCCGCGTACCGACTGGAATCAGGTGCAGGTTGTTGAGGTCGCTCACGAACGCAACCTCAAGTACGAGGGGCTGAGTATCGCTGACATTGCCCAGGCAGAGGGCAAGGACGGTCTGGATGTGTTCCTCGACCTGGCGCTGGACGAAGACCTGGAGACCGAATTCGCCCATCCCGCCGGTGCCACGCCCATGGACCAGATGGGGCAGGCCATCTCCAACGAATACGCCCACATCTCCGTGTCTGACGGCGGTGCCCACACCCGGTTCCTGGTCAACAGCATCTGGCCGGTCTTCTTCCTGGCACACTGGATCAGGGAGGAGAACCTGATGAGTCTGGAGCGGGCCCATCAGAAGATGAGCGCGCTCCCCGCCTGGTTCTCTGACATGAAGAATCGCGGCACCCTTCGAGTGGGCGACTTCGCTGACGTCATGGTCTACAACATGGATGAGCTCGGCCTGCTCTATGACAAGCCCCAGTTCGCCACCGATTTCCCCGGCGGTGAAAAGCGTCTTGTCCAGATGCCCACCGGCATCCGCTACATCCTGGTCAACGGCACCGTGACGTTCCAGGAGAACGAATGCACCAACGCCCTGCCCGGCAAGCTGCTGCGCAGCTACGATCAGGTCGGTTAGGAGACCGGTAGACAATTGCGATTCCAGGGGCGCACCACGGTGCGCCCCTTCGCATTTCGTAATCACTCACCCTGTTCGACGCCGGAGTTTGACACCGGCATGCGGCCAGCCTAAACTGCCTTGAACCCCACAGTTTTGCTCAACTTACTCTTATTCATTCTGAAGGAGATTGGCATGCCTGAATTCGATCTTGTGATTCGAGGCGGCACTGTAATCGATGGTACCGGAATGCCTCGACTGCGCGCCGACCTTGCCATCAAGGACGGCCGGGTGGCGATGATCAGCGGGCGCATCAATAGTGGAGGCGCCAAGGAAATTGACGCCAGCGGTTGCATTGTGGCCCCCGGCGCCATCGACCTGCACACTCACTACGATGCCCAGCTCAACTGGGACCCGTACGCCTCGCTGTCCGGGTGGTTCGGCGTTACATCCCTTACCGTGGGACAGTGCGGCTTCGGATTCGCCCCCACCAAGCCCGACGACCGCGACCTGAACATGCGGATGATGAACCGTATTGAGGCCATTCCGCTGGAGTCCATGCGGCAGGGTATGCGCTGGGACTGGGAGACCTTCCCGGAATACATGGATAGCCTCGACCGCCAGGGCCTGGGCGTTAACGTGGGCTGCCTCGTCCCGTTCTCGCCCCTGCGCGGTTATGTGCTGGGAATGATCCCGGCCCGCGAGCGCACCTCGGTCACTGATGCCGAGCTGAACCAGATGAAGCAGATCCTCCACGATGCCATGAAGGCCGGCGCCTTCGGCGTCTCTGCCGACAAGAATCTGGAAGATCGTCCCGAGGATGGCAGCTGGCTGCCCAGCCACGTAGCATCCAAAGAGGAGTTCCTGGCGCTGTCGCAGGTGCTGTCCCAGTTCGGCGTCGGGCATCTGGGCTGGACCATCGGCATCTCCGACGACCGGGCCGGACAGCGGGACATGCTGGCCGAGATGGTGCGGATGAGCGGGCGGCCGCTCCACGTGGTGCTGGGCGACGACGAGGGCTACGACTGGCTGAACCAGGTCCAGGCCGAGGGTCTGCCCGTGCTCGCTCAGCTGGGCCCGGTTCCGACGATTTCCGAGTTCAAGCTCTCGGAGTACAACCTGTTCGACTACATGCCCCACTGGGTGCAGCCGCTGGTTGGCTCCAAGGAAGAACGTATCGCCAAGCTGTCGGAGGACGGCGTGCGCGAGGGCATGAAGCAGGATGTCCTCGACCGTCCGCACCCGCGCACCGACTGGAGCAGGCTGCAGGTGGTCGAGGTCGCCCACGAGCGCAACCTGCAGTACGAGGGCCTGAGCATTGCTGACATCGCCGAGGCAGAGGGTAAGCACCCTCTGGACGCGTTCCTGGACATCGCCCTCGACGAGGAACTGGAGACTGAATTCGCCCATCCGTCCAACAACCGAGGCGACGACGTCACGGCGGAGCGGCTGAAGAACCCATACGTACACATCTCCGTGTCCGACGGCGGCGCGCACACGCGCTTCCTGGTCAACAGCGTGTGGCCGGTCTACTTCCTGGGTTCCTGGGTCCGGGACCGGGGCCTGATGTCACTGGAGCAGGCGCACTACAAGATGAGCGCCCTGCCCGCCTGGTTCTCCGATATGAAGAACCGCGGTACTCTGCGCGTGGGTGACTTCGCCGATATCATGATCTACGACTACGACGAACTGGGCCTGCTGTACGACAAGCCCCAGTTTGCCACCGACTTCCCCGGCGGCGAGCGGAGGCTGATCCAGAAGCCAACAGGCATGCGCTACATCCTGGTCAACGGCGCCGTGACCTTCCAGGACAACGAGTGCACGGGCGCGCTGCCCGGCAAGCTCCTGCGCAGCTACGATCAGGTCGCTTAGCGACTCTCAAGGTATTCGGAAATGCAAAAGGGGCGGCCACTTGGCCGCCCCTTTTTCTCATGGCCCAGTGGCCCTTACCGGGCCGTTCTTTCCCAGATGTAAGGCGAGAGTAGCTTTGAGGCTCCGTCCAGGGTGATTCCCACAACTTCGCCGTCACCATCGAGGTCCGCCGTCAGTCCCTCTCCAACCTCGCTGCCATCGCAGGCAGGACGCCCGTTCCACAAAGACAGGGTATCTGTTTCGGAGTCGTAGATAACCTTGAGTTGCAGTGATTTTATTGTGGATTTCTGCATGGTCTTTGCAGTTCCTACTCGTCGGGGACCAGCGCCACCAGACGGCCCTCCTGCTGGGTTACGAGGAAGACTTTCATCCGCAGTTCCGGGTTGTTGAGACAACGGCCGTCGCCCTTCTGGTACTCGTAGCCGTGGGTGTCGCAGACGAATACGTCCTCGCCCACGTCCTCAACCTCGCCGCCCTGGTGCGGGCAGAGGGTGGAGAGCATGCGGTAGCCCTCGCTGCCCTTGACCAGGAAATAGTTGGCTGAGCCAACCTTGACCAGCTTGGGAAGGTCCGTGAATTCGGACTCGTCCCCCAGGTCCACCCGCACCTTCTTGGAGCGGGCCGAACCGCTGATCTGCCGCATGGTAATCCTGTTGACCTGCCTCTCAGTAGCCATTCCGCGATGTCCTCGTAGCTGAATTTTGCCCAGTATAGCAGACAGCATCACACTCGCGGCCCGTCGATTGGTTCTTTGACATAATCGCGGCGATTGATTCAGGGCGCGTCCCGTGGCAGAATGTTCGGACTGGTAACAGGAGGATGGTATGACTACTGAAGCCAACTTTACTGATCGTTACGGACTTCCCCTCACCACCAACTCCCAGACCGCCCTAGGCCATTATGCCGAGGGTCTGGAACTTGCCCTGTCCCAGAACTTCGGAGCAGAGGAGGCCTTTGGCCTGGCCATAGAGGAAGACGAGGGATTCGCCCTTGCCTATGCTGCCCGTGCCTTCCTCGACTTTCTCCGCATAAACGTGCCCGAGGCGCGGGCCAATGCCGAGAAGGCAGTCAAGCTCTCCTCCGGGTTGAGCGGCCGGGAACGCGGGTTTGTCGACGTGGTGTCCAAATTCGTCAATGGGCAGAACCACGCCGCCACCGCCGCCGTGCACGAGCACGTCAAGGCATTCCCCCGGGACGCCATGATGCTGCGCTTGACCCAGCGCCTCTACACCCAGGGCTGCGTGGGAATCGGCGCGCCGGACTATCCTCCCCGGTTCTACAAGCTGATGAGCGAAGCCGCGCCGCACTATGGAGAGGACTGGGCTTTCATGGGCCAGTACTCT
The DNA here is from genome assembly GCA_965207865.1 of Dehalococcoidia bacterium. Taxonomy (GTDB): domain Bacteria; phylum Chloroflexota; class Dehalococcoidia; order Lucifugimonadales; family UBA3495; genus VXOI01. The sequence continues at coordinate 51,915 of CBDBNP010000005.1, read as the reverse complement.
TGGGCCAACCACGAGGTTGGCAAGATGGAGGAAGGGATGGACCTGGCCCAGCGTTCGCTGGACCTGAATCCCGAAAACGGCGTGGCCGCTCACTCCGTGGCTCACGTGTTCTACGAAATGAGCCAGGATGATGAGGGAGCCGCCTTCCTGAGCGGCTGGCTGGAGGACTACGACCGCCGCTCCACCTACCGGGTGCACCTGTCCTGGCACCAGGCGCTGTTCGAGTTGGCCATGGGCCGCTACAACCAGGCGCTGAGCTGGTACGAACGGGACATCCGCCCCTCGGTGCAAGGACTCAAGTACGCCGCACTGGCCGACAGCGCATCGCTGGTCTGGCGGATGAAGGTCTACGGCGATGTTTCCCCGCAGGCTCCGTGGAGCGAACTCATAGCGTTGGCGGCTCCAGCCGCCGACCGCCCAGGGCCGTCGTTCCGCGATGCTCACGCCGCGTTGGCCTTTGCCGCTGCCGGCGACGAGGAGTCCCTTGGCAGGCTGGTGGACGGTCTGCAGGCTATGGCTGATAACGGCGACGCCACGGCCCGCGAGGCCACGTTGCCTTTGATCAAGGGCATTGGCGCCTTTGGGCAGGGCGATTACGCCGAGGCCGTGCGGCTGATGGAGCCGGTCTACCCACAGCTCACCCGCGTGGGCGGCAGCCACGCACAGCGGCTGGTATTTGAGGACACCCTGCTGGAGGCTTACCTGCGGGCCGAGGAGTTTGACAAGGCCACCGACATGCTCCGCGAACGGCTGTCCCGGCGGGAATCGCCGCGCGAGCTGTACTGGATGGCGCGCGCCCAGGCGGCCCAGGGTAAGACCGAGGAGGCGCAGGGCAACTTGTCCAGCGTCAAGGACCACTGGGCCGAGGCCGACACCAACACCCCCGAATACGCTCGCCTGACGGCGCTGGCCGCTGACTAGTTTCGGCGAATTTCCACTTGGTACCGGCAGGGGCGGGTCTCAGGACCTGCCCCTAACCATTTCCCCAGACAACCCGACCGTCGACGATGGTCAGGACCGTCTTGAGGCCGGGAATGTCTTCGGGGTCCATGGTCGAGGGGTCGCAGTCCACCAGCACCAGGTCGGCCAGCTTGCCGGGCGCGATTGAGCCCTTATGCCCGGAAGTTTCCTCCACCTCTGCCGGTCCCAGCGTGAACGCTCTCAGCGCCTGTTCCAGGGTCACGGCTTGCGAGTCATCGCCGGCCAGGAGTTTCCCGTCGGATGTGTGTCGGGTGACAGCGCTGTAAATCGCCGGCCAAGGGTTGGGATCGATGACCGGCGCATCGGAACCGAAAGCGGTCCCAACGCCTGCACGCATCAATCCGCCGGTGGGGTAGAGGTGTGGCAGCAGGCGGCCCTCCACATTCTGGCGGTATGACGCGCCATTGTGATACAGGAAACCCGGCTGCGTAACTACCAACGCGCCAGACCGGCTTACCGCCTCAAGGAGTTCAGGGGTACCCTCCGAGCAATGCTCAATTCGGTCCCTCAACCCTGGCTGCCTGTTTGCCTCCAGAACCGCTGTCGCTGCGGCGATGGCCTCCTCCTCCACGCAATGCAGGGCTACCGGAAATCCGCGCCGGTGGGCGCCGGTGACCATCGCCTCCAGGTCAGCGAACGCAGGATGCAGTCTGCCAGATGTCAGGGTCAACATGATCTTGGCGTGGCCCAGTCGCAGCTTATGGTCGCCTGAACCATAGTAAAGTCCGGCGTCTGCAAACTCATCCAGCCGACCGATGCCAGCGAACATGGTGATCCGGACTGGCAACGCCCCGTTCCCCTGCAGCCGCTGGAAAGACCGCCAACGCTCGATGCCGTTTTCCGCCCCCGCGTCCTGCACTGACGTGATGCCGTACCCAGTGAGCAATCGCCCGGCGGCTCGCACCCCCTCGTCAAACTCCTCGGTGCTTCTGATCCGTCCCAGTCGGAGGCGCAGAAACGACTCGCACTCAAGCAGAACCCCCGTCGGTTCTCCTGTCAATTCGTCCCGTTCGATCACACCACCGGGAGGATCAGGTGTCTCGCGATGGACAGTTGCCAACTCGAGCGCACGGCTGTTCAGCACGGACGCGTGGCCGTTGCGGTGCTGCAGCCAGACGGGATGATCGGGAGACGCAGCGTCCAGGTCGTGTCGGTCGGGGTGTAGACGGTCCGAGAGTTGCAGGTCGTCGTATCCGAAGCCGCGCACCCAGCTTCCTGGCGGAATGCCCTCGGCCCGATCCCTTATCAGGGTTTGCAGTGCTGCAATGGAGAGAGCGGCCTGTGGGCCGCAGTCGAGGTCCTTAAGTCGTCGGGCCAGGCCAGGAAGGTGAATGTGAGCGTCGTTGAACCCGGGAAGCAGTGAACATCCCTGGCAGTCAATGATTTTCGCATCTCGCGATGCTAGGCGGCGGATGTCGGCGTTGCTGCCAACTGCAACTATGCGATCGCCGGAAATCGCGACGACCTCAGCCCGAGATGAAGCCGGGTCCATGGTTAATACGTTGGCATTGAAGAGGACCAGACCGATGGCTGCTTTTGACATGCTGGCGGCTTAAGCAGGTCTGCTGGAGGCCGGTTGGAAGCTGGTGACCCAGACAGGCGGGCTAGGGTACGAAGGCCGCGTCGTGCTGCTCGTCAGCGTGGTAGGAGCTGCGTACCAGGGGACCGGACGCAACGTGCTTGAAGCCCATTTCCAGGCCAGCAACCCGCAGCTCCTCGAACTCGTCGGGGTGGTAGAAACGGTCTATCGCGATGTGCTTTGCAGAGGGGCGCAGGTACTGGCCGATGGTCAGAAGGTCGCAGTCCACGCTTCTGAGGTCCCGCATGGTCTCGATAATTTCGTCGGTGGTCTCGCCCATTCCCACGATGATGCCGGACTTGGTGACCGTTGCCGGGTCGATCTCCTTGGCTTTGGCCAGCAGCTCTAGGGACAGGTTGTAATTCCCCTTGGGCCGTACCCTGGGGAAGACCCTGACAGTTGACTCGATGTTGTGATTCAGGACAGCAGGTCCTGACTCGATCACCCGCGTCAGGGCGTCCCAATTGCCGGCGAAGTCGGGAATCAGGACCTCGACCCGACACTCCGGTAGGACATCGCGAATTCGATTGATGCAGGCAGCGAAGATGTATGCCCCGCCATCGGGCAGGTCGTCGCGATTCACCGAGGTGATTACGCAGTAGCGGAGGTTCATGTCCTTAACTGTCTCGGCCAGGCGCTTCGGCTCCATAAGGTCGACGCCCAGGGGCCGGCCAGTGGTGACAGCGCAGTAGTGGCAGCGGCGGGTGCAGATATCGCCCAGGATCATGAATGTGGCTGTTCCCCGGGTCCAGCACTCCCCGATGTTGGGGCAATGGGCCTCCTCGCACACGGTGTGCAGTTCCTGGCTGCGCATCAGTTGCTTGAGCTGCATGTAGCGCGGGCTCCCCGGCATCTGCACCTTCAGCCACTCGGGCAGGCGGGGACGCAACTCAAGGGTGTTCTTCGGTTGGGTCATGAGGAACCTCGGGCGCCGGTCGGATGGGTATCCTGAACCATTATAGCAACTGCGTCGTTGGTGGGTGTCAGAGCAGTTGCACCATACGTGGAGTTACGCGGCACTTCTCGGCGGCCACTATGGCGTCTATGTCAGCAGCGGCCTGCTCCAGTTGGCCGTGGGGGTTGATTACGCGGTAGTCGAAGTTACGGACTTCCGCCAGTTCCTGCTGTGCCGTCTGCAATCGCCTTTCCAGGTCGGAGGAGGTCTCGGTCATCCTCCCCGAAAGCCGCTGCCGGAGTTCCTCCAGAGACGGCGGCATCAGGAAAATCAGCAGCGCCTCGGGCGCCATGCGTCGGATGGTTGCCGCTCCCTGGACGTCGATCTTCAGGAAGACATCCTTTCCCGACCGGAAGGCGTCCCTCGCCTGGCTTCTTGGCACACCGTACCAGCGGCCATACACCTCGGCGCTCTCGAGAAACTCGTCGCGTTCCTGCATTCGGGCGAACGTATCCGGTTCCAGGAAGATGTAGTCAACGCCGTCCTGCTCGCCGGGCCTCATGGGCCGCGTGGTCGCGGTCACGGCGAAATGCCACGGGCGGTCGTAGTTGCGGAGCTCGGAGAGAACTGCGTCCTTGCCCACTCCGGACGGACCGGACAATACCACCAGCAGGGGCGGCGCGGGACTGGCCTCAGGAAGTTCCGGCATCGCTGGCGGCTATCCGGCTGCGAGTCCGGGAGCCAAGGCCGCCAGGTCATCCCAGAACCCGGGATACGACACGGCGGCGTCGCTGGCACCGTGTACGTCGACGTCCCCGTCAGCCAGGAGGCCGCAAACGGCCAGAGACATCGCCAAACGGTGGTCGCCATGCGACTGGCACGGCGCCCCCGTCAGCCGTCCGACGCCCCGGATTACCATCCCGTCGTCGCGTGCCTCGATGTCCGCTCCCAGGCGGGACAGTTCCTCGACGGTGGTCGCGATGCGGTCGGACTCCTTGACTCGGAGTTCCGCCGCGTCCCTGATGACTGTTTCCCCGCTGGCAAAGCAGGCCGCAACCGCCAGGATCGGGACCTCGTCCAGGATGCGGGGGATCATGTCGCCGGCGATCTCTGTGCCGTGCAGCTGGGCCGTGGTTGCCAGTACGTCGGCGACGGGCTCGCCACCCTCGGTGCGCTCGTTCAGCAGCTGCAGGCTGTCTCCGGCCCCCATGGCCTGCAGGGCGTCGACGATGCCGGTCCGGCTGGGGTTGAGGCCAACTCCTCTGACCAGCACGCGCGAATCGGGATGACATAATCCGGCTACGATCCAGAATGCCGCCGAGCTGATGTCGCCGGGGACGGCGATGTCCACAGCGTTAAGGGGGCCGGGATTCAGATGAAGGGCCAGTCCGTCCTCCTCGACCGTGGCGCCCATGGCGGTGATCATACGCTCGGTGTGGTCGCGGGACAGTGCGGGCTGGTGGATCACCGTCGGCCCGTCGGCTGACAGGCTGGCCAGCATGACGCAGGACTTCACCTGGGCGCTGGCCACGGGGAGCTCGTACTCCACTCCCTTGAGGGAGCCGCCCTGGATTGCCAGCGGTGCCAGTGAGCCGTTCTGCCGGCCCATAACCTGGGCTCCCATCATCTGCAGCGGCTCGACGATACGGCGCATGGGGCGCGACCGCAGGGAACCATCACCGGTGATCACGGATAGAAACGGCTGGGCGGCCAGCAAACCCGACAGCAGGCGCATGGAGGTGCCGCTGTTCCCGGCGTCCAGAATGTCCGTGGGTTCCTCGAGAACAGGTCCTCTGCTTTCAACTGTGTACTCGCCGGGAGTGTCCCCTGGTGAGATTGCCACACCCATCCTGCGCAGGCACGCCATGGTGGACATCACGTCCTCGCCGTCCGACAGCCCGGTGACTCTGGCCGTGCCGTGGGCCATGGCGTTCAGGATAAGCGAGCGGTGGGAGATCGACTTGTCCCCCGGGACGGTCAACTCACCGCCGAGTCTTGAAGGACGTCTTACTTTTCGCTCCTGGGATGATGGCTGCATTTCTTACCCTGGGATCAAGTCTTTCGCGGCCTATGGCCTGTGCCCTGCCCTCTGTCCGGTCCCTCCGACTTTGGAACGGCATTAGCCAGGCGAGGGATGATTCTGTCTGTGTTCCTAGCGGCGGCGCTTCTCCCGATCTCCGTCCTTTTCTCCGCGGAACATCCGGCGTTGGGCCTCCATCAGTTTGTTGCCCATGAACATCTGGCCCATTGAATCAGTAAACGAGGGAATCTCGGGGGCCTGGCGCTGGGCCCGGCTTCCAGGTGTGATTGCGCCAGCCATCCAACGCGCGCGTTCCTCGTGGGCACTGGAGAAAATTTCCTCGACTGCTTGGGGATCGGGGCCCGACTCGTCTTTGAGGACGTTTCGGATCTCGTACAGCTCCCGTATGAACGAGTCAATCCAGTTCACGATCGGCTCGTTGTTGGTGATCGAAATGTCCCGGTGCATTACCGTGTCTCCCGAGGCCAGGCGGGACAGGTCCCGGAACCCGGACGAGGCCAGCTGCGCGATGTCGTCCCAGTTGGCGCTCTTGGAGACGGTCTGCATCAGGGCGACGGACATCATGAACGGGAGATGACTTGCTGCAGCGACGAAACTGTCGTGTTCATCTGCGCTGAGGAAGAATGGCTTTGCGCCGACGGCTTCGGCCAAAGTGGTAACGGTGGATACAGCCTGCTCACGAGCGCGGGCATCGGGGATGATGCAGTAGGGTTTGCCGGTGAAAAGATCGGCCGTGGCGTGCCCCGGTCCAGGGGTTTCCCGCCCCGCCATTGGATGTCCGCCAACGAACTGTGTGTGGTCCGGCAGGGTCTCTGACGCCCATTGGATCACGGCCCTTTTCGAACTGCCAACGTCGGTCAGGATCGCGCCCTCGGGGAGGTATGGGCCGATGTTCTCCATGAGGTCTTTCATGGCCATCACGGGGGTGGCCAATACCACGACGTCGGCATCTTCAATCGCAGGCTGCAGGCGGCCCTCGACCTTGTGGAAGGCTTCACGCTTCTTTGCCCCGTTCCGGGCGGTGTTGTCGTAATCCGTTCCCACCAGCTCCAGGTTGCGCAGGTCTGACTCTCGCAGGGCAAGTGCCAGCGAAGTGCCAATCAAGCCAGTGCCGACAATCGTTATCTTGGCCAAGGCGGCCTCCTACTCAGCTTGTCGCAGGGCCTGTCCCGTGTATCTGTGGCCCAGGCGGAGTGGCGTTAAAGGGATATTCTACAACATACCGCTGGGCCCAACATCCCGTAATGGCCGAAGAACAATAATCACGCTCTGCGGAAAAGGGGCTGCCACGCCATTTTGGGCAGGAGCGGGATGACACCAGGCGAGCCATGTCCGGGCCATGTTTCTGCCAAAGATTCGAGCTTGACGCCTATGCCGACGAGGCTGCCCCTTCGGCTATGGCAGTGGTCACGATCTTCTTGTATGGCTGGCGTTCCCGGCACATCCCGGCGGCCAGCAGTATGTCGTGGAGGCTTTCGAACTCCGGCTGTGCCAGGACGGGACTCTCCGGCCACTGCTCCTGCTCCTTGTACCGGGCTATCGAAGCCGACAATACTTCCGCGGAGGCGTCGGGGAAGAACTCAGACACGGCCTGGGCGACTTCGGAAGGGGCGGTCTCGTTCAGCCACCTTAGAGCCCGCGTGAATCCCAGCGTGAACCGTTCGGCGGCATCCTGACGCTGCTCCATGAACCGATGGGTCGCGGCGAACGAACTGTAGGCCAGGTGGCCGTTTTCCGGCCCCAACGCCGTCAGCAGGTGGCCGGCACCGTCGGCGACCAGTTGCTGCACCACGGGTTCTGCTACGTGTACGTACTCCGCCTCTCCGCGCCGGAAGGCAGCCTCAGCGTCGGGCAGTGAAAGTCCCGTTCGGAGATCCAGGTCGGAGGGCTCGAGACCGTGCCTGCGCAACGCGTACTGGAATGATGCCCAGGGCATGGGCGAGAACCCGACGGGGATCACCCTGGCGCCGCGCAGTGTCTCCCAGTCGAAACTCTCCTGCGGCTCCCTGCCGAGTATGAAGAATCCGTCCCTGGCGTTGATCTTGGCAAAGTGCAGCGGCACGGTTTCCGCACCCCAGTCGGAGGCAATGATGGAGCGCATGATCCCGCTCTGCACGATGTCAGCGGCGTCGTGGTTTAGTGCGCTCAACGGATGCGGAAATCGGGGAGGGCAGGTGCTGAACTCCACGTCCAGCCCCTCCCTGTCCAGGAACCCGCCCGCCACCGATACATAGATGGGAGTGTAAAAGATGGAGCGCCATGTCTCCATCAGCCGCAGGGGTTGTCGTCCGCCAGTAGTCATCGCGTCAGGGCTCCTGAACCTTTTCGAGAATTTCAATCAGCCGGTAGCTGTACTTCGAGGCATCCTGGGGTGGTTCCTCGCTGTCCGGCCAGGCGTCGAATCGTTCCATTCTGATCATGTACCGGTAGCCAGGCTCGTAATGGAATCCCTCAATGGAGTCGTAGAAGAACTTCCCATCAACGAGCAGGCACTTCCTCGGGCCAACCCCCACGCACTCCACCAGCGCCGGTCCCACTGAGACTTCGAGGACTGCCGTCGAGCGGGATTCGTCTCCGGCCTCGTTGGAGGTAGTGGCAGTGCCTGCGCCCACGCCGCACGAGATTCCCAGAAATAGAAGCAGCACCAACATCAGGGATGTCAAAAGGGTGGTTCCGTCATTGACTGCCGGTGCTGGAATTCAGTTCACACCACCCTCTCTACTCGGCCAGGAAGGGCATCAGGGCACCAAGGAAGGCCTCGGGGCCCTCCACCTGCGGTATATGGCCGATGCCGGGCAGGACGACCTTTCGGGCGTTGACGATGTTGTTGTGCAGCAGTTCCTCGCCGTCGCGCAGCCGGTCAATCTCGCCGTAGAGCACCATGGTCGAGGACGCCTTGATCAGCGGCAAGCGAGACATGATGTCGTAGTGAGCCAGGGACTCCATTAGGTTCCTTACCCACGGACCGGCCTTGGCGCGGCTGTCGTTGTTCGTGTCCAGCCACTCCTCCCTGGGCTCGGCGAAGGTTGTGGCGTCCTTGAGATCCTGCAGGGAGCGAGGTTTGGGCAGGCCATCAGCGTCGTACTGGGCCATGGTGTCGGCCAGGCGCTCCTTCGCGGTGAAGGCGTTCCAGACCGGCGCGCCCACCAGCGTGAGCTTGTCCACCCGTTCCGGGAAGCTGGCGGCGGTCTCCGTGGCAAGAACAGCGCCCACCGAGTTGCCCACGATATGGGCGCGGTGGATGTTCAGCACCTGGCAAGCCTCATCCAGGGCGTGCGCGTAGTCCGGCAAATTGAAATGGCGTTTTGGCTTGTCCGAATCGCCGTGCCCCAGCATGTCGAAAGCGTAGACCGTGTAGTCCTGGCTGATGGCGTCCATCACGTATTCCCAGGTCCACACCGATGTGCCCAGAGGATGAAGCAATACTACGGGATACCCAGCGCCCTTTTTCACGAAGTGCATATTGCCCTCGGTGGTGGGGACGCTGTCGGTGAGGTCGCGGCGAACAAACAGTGCCATGGGGCCTCCTCTCTCAGCCTGCGATTTCTCGTTTATGGCGGCTCGGCGGCGCCGCCGTCATGATGGCAAATGGTATCATGCCCGCAGCGACACCGCACAAGATCGGTCGCTTGTTCTGGACGACCGCTCGTTGCATTCTTGATTGCACTGGCAGCGTCGGCAATGCTGGCCCTCCGGAATCTTCCCGTTTGACGAGGTATCACGATACGATGGAATTCGTTGCCAAATCCACCGTTTGACCTCGTTACCCTTGGTATGCCAGAATTCCACTAAGTGTAAAGGAACCAAAGTTGGGCGCGGGGCGACTGAGGACTGAGGTGCGAGAACCTGTTTGGACTAGAGACCGTTTGCGCCGGTTGGTGAACAGGGAGGTGGGAGACTACCGGATTGTGGTGGTTTCCAACCGCCAGCCGTATGTCCACGAGTTGGTCGAGGGAGAACTGCGGGTAACCACACCCGCCGGGGGTGTCACCACCGCCATAGATCCCCTGATGCAGGAGTGCGCCGGTACATGGATTGCTCACGGGGGTGGCGCCGGCGATTACCTGGCTGTCGACGAGCGAAACAGCGTCATGGTGCCGCCTGAAGACCCGTCCTACACCCTTCGATTGGTGTGGCTGAACGACGAGGAGCAGAGAGGCTACTACTACGGGGTTTCCAACGACGGCCTCTGGCCTCTTTGCCACAATGCGTTCATTGAGCCCACATTCAACCAGGCCGATTGGGAGACATACACCGCTGTCAACCGAACCTTTGCCAGCCAGGTGCTGGAGGAGATTGACGGGGGGCCCGCGGCCGTCTTCATCCAGGACTACCACTTGGCCCTGCTGCCCCGGTTCCTGCGCGACGCGGACCCGGACGTCGTCACCGCTCAGTTCTGGCACATACCCTGGCCCAACTACGAGGTGTTCCGCATCTGCCCCTGGCAGGAAGAGCTGATGGACGGATTGCTGGGCAATGACATGCTCGGCTTCCACATCGGTGATCACTGCGACAATTTCATGGAGGCAGCACGGAGAATCCTCGGGGCCCGAGTTCACGAGGAGTACAGCCTGGTCTACCACCGGGACGACTCGACCCTGGTGCGGCCCGTTCCCATCAGCGTGGACTTCCACCAGATCGAGGCGGACGCCCAGAGCCCCGAGGTCGCAGCGGAGATGGAGCGCCTGGTCTCCGAGTGGGATCTCGAGGACCAGATCGTTGGCCTGGGAATAGACCGCATTGATTACACCAAGGGCATCCCGCACCGGATCCGGGCCATCGGGCGCTTCCTGGAGCAAAACCCGAAGTACATCGGAAAGGTGGTGTTCATCCAGGCGGGGGTGATGAGCCGGACCAACATCATCGCCTACCAGGAACTGGCAGACCAGATCGAACGGCTGCTGGACGATGTTAACGGCCGGTTCGGCACGGACGACTGGCAGCCGATTATGTACATGCCCACCGACCTGCCAAACCTGACGTTGATGGCCCTGCGTCGACTGGCCCGGTTCTGTGTGGTCAGTTCCCTGCACGACGGAATGAACCTGGTGGCCAAGGAATACGTCGCCAGCCGCTTCGATCATGACGGGGTGCTGATCCTCAGCCCCTTCACCGGCGCCGCGATGGAATTGACCGATGCCCTCATCGTGAACCCGTACGATGTGGAGAAATTCGGGGACTCCATTCGCCAGGCCGTGGAGATGCCGCGTCTTGATCGCCAGATGAGGATGGCCAACATGAGGGCCGTGGTACAGGAAAACAATATCTACAAGTGGGCCGCTCGTTCGCTGGTGGATATGATGCAGGTGGGCCGACGCACGCGCCGTCCCATTCGCAGCGCCTGAGCCGGTCCTGCTGCAACTTTCTCAGGGCTTCGGCCCGGATGGGAGCGGTAATTCCCAATGGCGCATCTCCTCAATATCTGGCCCTCGGTCAGTGCGCGCCTTCATCGAGCTGACAGGGCACTGTTGTTGTTCGATTACGACGGCACCCTGACGCCCATTGTCAGGAGGCCTGAGGACGCGGTCCTTTCCGGCGAGGTACGCAGGCTGCTGCATTCGCTGGCAGCTCATCCCCGGTATGTCGCCGGCATAGTGAGCGGACGCAGCCTGGACGACCTGTCCATCCTCGCTGACGTCCCCGGTCTCATCCACGCCGGCAATCACGGGATGGAGATTCGCGGGCAGGGGATGGACTTTGTTCACCCGGAAGCGGTTGCTGCTCGGGGCATCCTGGACGAAGTCGCGAGAGACCTGGTGAGTTCGGTAGGAGACATTCCGGGCGCTATCGTGGAACACAAGGGACTGACCCTCACGGTTCACTACCGGGCCGCCGCCGAGGAAAACGCCTCAGCTATCGAGTCGGGCGTTGCTGCCGTTGCCACCCCCCACGTGCAGAGCGGGGACATTCGCCTGACCCAGGGAAAGATGGTGGTGGAGGTTCGCCCGGCCATCTCGTGGGACAAGGGCAGGGCCATCGACCAGATCTGGCGGGAATGCCGAGACGAGCCCGTTCCGGTCTACTTCGGCGACGACAGGACGGATGAGGACGGCTTTCGGGTAGTGCAGGCCCTGGACGGCATTGCCGTGTTCGTAGGGGAACCCCGCGAGGGCACCGTTGCCCTGCACCAACTGGAATCACCGAGGGAGGTCGAGGAGACACTTCGGCTGCTGTTGGAGGACGAGGCCTAAGTGTTCCCGCCGCTCTCGGGCGGCTTGTGGTCGAGCGCTTGGGTTAACCGCCGCGCTCTATTTCCCCTACCTTGTCGACGCGCCGGAGGAAGCGGTCCTCGGGACTGAAACTGGCGCCCACGAACGCGGAGATTACCTCTTTCGCGGTTTCAATTCCGATCACTCGACCGCCGATGCAAAGGACGTTCATGTCGTTGTGCTCCACGCCCTGCCTGGCGGTGTAGGTGTCGTGGCAGAGGGCCGCACGTATTCCGCTGACCTTGTTGGATGCGATGGTGGCACCCACGCCGCTGCCACAGATCATCACTCCACGCTCTGCCGCACCGCCGTTTACCCTATGGCCCACCGCCGCTGCGAAGTCAGGGAAATCGTCGGATGGATCGAAGGAGTGAGCTCCCACGTCCACAACATCGTGCCCCGCTTGCTGCAGCCAGGGGATGATCTGGGATTTCAGGTCCAGTCCCGCGTGGTCGGCGCCAATGGCGAGCTTCATGTGCTTCGTGTCCCTTATTGTTCAGGTGATGAGGCAACCAGCCCCAGTCAAGAATAATTATCCGGTACTTTGCTGCCAATGCCTAGCCTTCCGATGCACTCCAATTGCGGTCGCATACGGATGGGAATTCGCTTGTCTCAAAACGTATTCCCGGAAGTCATTTCACCTTCATATCTGGCCACTCCCGCTATGAATTAGTCAGGACAATTGTAAGGGCATTGTCGGAATCAGGATTATCAAGATTCCGGGATTTTCAGGATTCTCCCCAATCCTGTTGATCCTTGAATCCTGCAGACCGTGATACAGACAGAATTGGCGAGGCCTGACTCTGCAGTCGTTCAGCGGATGTGTTCAACGCAGTCGCACCAAGTGTATACGCGTGTTAGACTTGCGTTTTCCCTGGCCGGTAATTTTCATATCTGGTCTATTGAATGATCAAGGTAATCACGTTCGACTTTTACAATACCCTCGTCAAATTCTGGCCGCCATTGGAGGAAATCCAAACGGCCGCCTGTTTCGCCAAGGGGCTGAACGTGTCACGGGAGGACATCAGGCGCGGTTACGCCAAGGCAGACATCCTCTTCAATCGTGCCAACGAAGATGAGCCGCTCTCCCTCAGATCGCCGGAGCGGCGCCTCGAATTCTTCTCGGAGTACGAGCAGCTCATCCTGGAAACTGCCGGAATTCCGGTAACGAGGCCCCTGGCACGGGAGATATGGGAATTGGCCATCGCCGTGCCCAAGCAGTTCACTCCATTTGAAGACACGCTCCCCGCGTTGACCTCCCTTCAGGAACGATCCTACCGGCTGGGAATCATCACCAACCTGCGCGCCGACCTGGCCCCGCTGGTCAAGCAGGCCGGTCTCGAACAGTGCATGGACTTTTGCGTGAATTCCACGCTGGCCGGTTCGGAAAAGCCGCACCCACCCATATTTGAGGAGGCCCTTCGGCGGGCAGGAGTTGACCCGGGCGAAGTGCTCCATATCGGTGACCAGGTGCGGTCCGACGTGGGCGGAGCCCGCGCCATGGGGATGCACGCCGCCCTGCTGGACCGCGGAGGCTGGCACGAGCCGGTGGACGGGTGTCCAAAAATATCGACCCTCGATGAAATAGCCGGTCTCCTGGAATCGGAAGACCGCTACTTCGCCTGATCTGACGGCAGGACAGGAAGACTCAAACTACCTACAGGAGGGCCACAATGGCACAAGAGTCTCACAATGGGGATCACGATCACTCGGGAGTGCGGGTGGCCGTCTGGTACGACTACATTTGACCCTGGTGCTATATCGGCCTGGAGCGGGTCGACAAGCTGGCCAAGGAGTTCGACTTCGAGGTGGAGGGCCGCGCCTATCTCCTGCGTCCTGACACGCCCAGGGAGGGCTCTGAACGGCCGCAGCGGGCGGGCGAGTCCGATGACGAACTCTCGGAGCCGCTGCGCGGGCAGGCTAGGGAGTCCGGCCTCATCATGAAGCCGCCGCCCTATACACCCAATACGCTCTACTCGCTGGAAGCGACGGAATATGCCCAGCAGCAGGGCAAGTTCATGGAGTTTCACCACTCCGCATACAAGGCCTTCTGGGAAGACCGGAGGGACATCGGCCAGATTGAGACACTGGTCGAAGTCGGGAAAGAGGTTGGTCTGGACGGCGACGATATGGCCCGCAGCCTGGAGCAGGGCGAACATTCGCAGACGGTTATCGCCCAGTACCGGGAGGCCCTGCAGTATGGGATCAACGGGATTCCCACGTTCCTGGTGGGCAACCTGCTGTTCACCGGGGCGCATCCCTATCCCATCTTCAAACAGGCCATGGAACGCTACCTGCAAAGCCAGCAATAGCCGTTCGTTGACAATTGGAGTCGATCGAGACAGGCCGCTGTCGATTGCACCCCGACCCGGCTTAACAATAGCGCCCGGCGTAATTCACCGGGCGCTTTCGTGATTCAATGACGAAGATCGGGACCACTGGTGCGGATCAGGCGGTCGCGGGTACTCCGGTGAGGGGCACCTCTTCTCGATGGGTGGCGCGCACCAGCAGTACCGGCCCTCCGGACTGGCGCACGACCCGTTCCGCGACGCTGCCCAGGATCATTCGCCCCACTCCCGAGCGGCCATGTGTCGTCATTGCCACCAGGCTGTTGGGGTACGAGGTGGCAAGGTCGACGATGCAATCCGCCGGTGCGCCCTGGAGCAGGCGTGCCTCGACGCTGGCGACACCCTGCTGCTGCAATCGCCTCCTGACGTCCGAAATGTAGTCGCTGGCCTCTCCTTCCACCCTGTCGGCGAAGGACTTGAAGGACGGCAGAGACGGCGGCAGGACCCTCAGGCCCATGGACATGGCCTGGTAATACTCTGCCTCCGAAATGGTGACCTGCACCAACTCCACGGGAATGTCCATCCGGGAAGCTAGGTTGGCCACGTGAGGGAGTACATCCTCGGCCTCGGCGGAGCCGTCAACAGGTACGATAAGGCGTTCCGGGGTCCTTTCACCCTGCACTCCCTGCCGATTCTGCGAACGTACCAGCAGGAGCGGATTTTCAGCGGTGTGCAGCACCTTGTCGGCCACACTGCCCATCCACCAACGGGCGAACCCGGAACGGCCATGGCTGGACATGGCGATCAGCGTATCGGGATCCGTCGCTGCCTCATCAACTATGGAACGCGCCGGCTCCCCGCGAGGCACCATGGTTGTTGCAGCGACCCCGGCGTCACGCATCCGCGCCGCGACCGACGAAAGGTAATTCTCCGCGTGTCCCGCGCGGTGGGATTCCAACTCGTGGGAGTGCAACTCCGGGTTGAGCGCCTGTCCGATGGTGGGATGGTCCGGCTCAATGGCCATCAGCAGGGTCATGGGTAGGGAAAGCCGGGAAGCAATCGCCCGGGAATAAGGAAGGACCTGTTCGGAAATGTCCGAACCGTCAAGAGGCGTCAGTATTCTTGTGTACATTGCTGGATGTCTCACCTCTCAGAAGCTTGCGCCCCTGCCATGTCTGAGGGGCGATCAGTCGTCGGCCGGCACCGGGGCGAATCCCCTTCCAGGCAGTACTTCGCTGCCCTCGTCGCTGTCTCCGTTGGTGCCGATGGGTTCGGAGATCAATCCGTAATTCACGGCGTACAGCCGCTCGTAAACCCCGCCCTGGGCCAGTAGTTCCTCGTGAGTTCCCATCTCTACCAGGCGGCCACGGTTCAGGACGATGATCTTGTCGGCGTTTCGCACCGTCGACAGCCGGTGAGCGATCACGATGGACGTGCGGCCCTCAAGGACTCGCAACAGGGCTCGCTGGATCAGCAATTCCGTCTGCGTGTCAATATTGGCCGTCGCCTCGTCCAGGATGATGATCCTCGGATTGCCGATGATGGCCCGGGCAAAGCTGAGCAACTGGCGCTGCCCCACGCTCAGGTTGACACCCCGTTCGGCGAGGACGGTGTCGTAACCGTTTTCCAGCCCGATGATGAAGTCGTGGGCGCCAACCGTTCTGGCTGCGTCCATCACTTCCTGTATCGTGGCCTCCTCCTGATTGTAGCGTATATTGTCGGCCACGGTGCCGGAGAACAGGTAGGGTTCCTGAAGCACCATGCTCATCTGCCCAGCCAGCGAACCCCGGGTCACATGCCGTATGTCATGGCCGTCCACCAGGATTCGCCCCTGGGTGACGTCGGCGAACCTTGCGATCAGAGTCACCAGTGTGCTCTTCCCGGCCCCTGTGGAGCCGACGATGGCAACGTTTTCGCCCGGGCGGATGTGAAGATTGATTTCCTCCAGCACATCGACTCCGGGAGTGTAGTGGAAGCGAACGTCCTGGAACTCTATCTCGCCTCGGACTTCTGGCAGGTCGGGAGCGTCCGGGTCGTCCTGCACCTCGGGCTTCAGGTCCAGCACCTCGAATATTCGGACACCGGCGGCCATGGCCCGCTGGAGCATGCTGTATTGCATGGTCAGGTGCCGTATCGGCTCGAAGAACCGCTGGATGTACAGCGCGAAGGCAACCAGCACGCCGGGCTCCAGCTCGCCACGACCGGCCATCAGCCCTCCGGCCAGGACTACGCCGAATCCCATGGCCACGCCGATTAGCAGCTCAACCAGCGGCTGCAGTCCGCCGGAAAACTTGCTGGCCTCCAGGTTGGCGTTGAGGTGCTCGCTGTTCAGATCGTCGAAGTGGGCCATATTGGCGTCTTGACGATTGAGGCTCTGTACCACCCGGACGCCGGTAATGTTCTGATTGTACTCACCGTTGACCATGGCGATGGCACGGCGGATGCGCATGAAGGAATGGCGCGCGAACTTCTGCCAGTAGGCCAGAACGAAGAAGAGCGGGGGGACGATGGCCAGGCAGATCAGGGCCAGTTGCCAGTCGATGATGAGCATCATCGTGATGATGCCGAACAGGGTCAGAATGTCGGAGAAGCTCTGAACGATAAGCTCAAATGCCTCCTGCAGTTGGAGGACATCGCTCTGGCTTCGCGACATAATGCGACCCACCGGTGTGCGGTGGTAAAAAGAGGGCGACATCTCCTGCAGGTGGTTGAACATCTTGGTGCGCAACGAATACAGGATGCCCTGTCCCACTCTGGGCATGAAGACGAACTGGAAATAGTTCGAAATGAAATGGACCACCGCCACCAGCAGGAAGGCGCCACCAACCCAGTGGAGCAGGACTAGGTTGTTGCCCTTGACTGCGTCGTCCATACCCACCTTGACGAGGAAGGGGATACAGACGTTGGCCGCCGTGTACATGATGACAGCCAGGATGGCCAGAATCGCGTAGCGCTTGTAGGGCGCGATGTAAGTCATAAGGCGCATCACGACCCTGTGATCGTAGGCTGCGCCGACTATTGCTTCGTCGCTGAGATTGTCGGCAGTTGCGGCGCGGTCGCCAGCGGCGTTCAAGCCGCGCATGCCGCCCATCATCCCGCCGAAGCCGCCTCCCGGGCCGGCCATTCGCATACTAGGCCCGTCCCGCCGCGGCCTCAGGAGTCAGTGCGACGTCCAGCATCATCTCCTCCTGGGGGCGCAGTTGGAGTTCCAGAATCTCGTGGTAGATGCCGCCGATGGCATCCAGTTGCTCGTGGGAGCCCTGCTCCACAATACTTCCGCGGTCCAGCACGATGATGTGGTCGGCGTTCTGTACCGTGCTCAGCCGATGGGCGATGACGAAGGTGGTGCGCCCTTGCATAACGGCCACCATGGCGGCGTGTATCAGCCTTTCCGTTTCCACGTCGACGCTGGAAGTGGAATCGTCGAGGATTAGAATTGGCGGGTCGATCAGGACGCTGCGAGCGATGGACAGCCGCTGCCTCTGTCCGCCCGAGAGTGTGGTGCCACGCTCCCCAACCCAGGTGTCATACCCGTTGGGCAGGCTGGTGATGTGGTCGTGGAGTTGCGCCACCTTGGCCGCCCTGATGACGTCCTCCTCCGTTGCGCCCTGGGCGCCGTAGGCGATGTTGTCGCGAATTGTGGCGCTGAAGAGAAACACGTCCTGCTGAACGATGCCCACGTTGCGGCGCAGGGACTCCAGCGTAAAGTCGCGGATGTCTCTGCCGTCGATTGTGATCCTGCCGTCGTTCACCTCGTAGAACCGGGGCAACAGGTTGACGATGGTGCTCTTGCCGCTTCCCGGCGCGCCGAGGATTGCAATTACCTGGTTCTTGTGGGCAGTGATGTCGACGTTGCGCAGCGTTGGCGCCTGTTGGTCGTAGCTGAAAGAAACGTTGTCAAAGCGAACAGTGCCTTCGGCGCGTCCCAGTTCAACCGCGTCCTCCCTTTCCACCACGGGCGAAGGTGCGTCGAGCACATCGAACAGCCGCCTGCCGGAGGAAATGGCCCGGGAGAAGCTGTTGATAATGAATCCGGCCATCCGCACGGGGAAAGTCAACTGGTTCAGGAACAGCATGAACATGGCCAGTTCGCCGAATGTAAGGTCGTGGCGCAGCACTTCCCAACCGCCGTACCAGAGGATCAACCCCAGGGCAAGGGTGAAATAGAACGACATCCAGGCGCTGTTGGTGCCCTGCGTCCTCTCGGACAGGAAATACTCTCCGCGCAGCTGCCTTGCCTTGCGGTCGTACTTTCGCTTCTCGAACTCCTCGGAGGCGAAGGCCTTGACCACGTTCATGCCCACAAGGTTTTCCTGCAGGACGGTCACCGTTTCGCCCATGGTGATCTGGACCTGGGTCCACATAGTGCGGAGGCGGCTCATCACCCGCACGGAACGCACCAGGATGAACGGGATGAAAGCGAGGCTGATCAGCGCCAATTCCCAGTTGATGAATATCAGAATTATGGGAAGCACCGTAGCCCGCAGCCCGGCTTCAATGGAGCGGATCAGGCCCATGTTGACGTAACGGCGAATGGCCTCCACGTCCGCCGTGGCCTTGGACATCAGGTCCCCGGTATGCTCACGGTCGTGATAGGCGAAGCTCATGTGCTGCAGCTTGTTGTAGAAGCGATTGCGCAGCACATACGAAACTTTTTGCGAAAGAGAGTCAGTAGTGTAGGTCCGGGCGAAATCGAATGCTCCCCGGCACAGGCTGGCTGCCAACAGACCCACGGCGAACCACACCAGGGTCTCGGTGGAGGGATTCAGCCAGATAAATGGCCCCTCCTCGCCATCGCGTCCGACCATGCTGTCGATGGCGCTGCCGAACAGCGTCGGTATGAGCAGCGAGAATCCCACTGAAGCGGCGACGGTCACGTACGCCAGGATGAGGCGAGTACGGAACTGCCATGTGATCTGATTTATGCGTAAAAGGATATCCATCTAGCCCGCTGTTTCGCACCGCCCTTTCCGGACCATACGGTTATGTTGTGATGGACTTGAAATGACGTCACATCCGCTCGGGCGCGTTCATGCCCATGAGTTCCAGTGAACGACGAAAGACGATCTGGGCTGATTCCACCAGTTTCAGGCGGGCGAGGGTTATGTCCGCGTCCTCTGAATTGGCAGAAATCACCCTGCAGTTTTCATAGAAGCCGTGGAACGCCGTCGCCAGCTCCATGGTGAAATGGGGCAAGTGGTGGGGCTCCAGGCTCTGTGCCATCTGCTGCACCAGTTCCGGCAGCCGCAGCATATGGCGAATCAGGGCCAACTCGCTGGGATGCGTCAGGAGAGAAACGTCACCCCTGCTCCAGTCCATGTTGCGTTCCCGGGCCAGACTAAGAATGCCGGCATTCCTGGCGTGGGCATACTGGACGTAATAGACCGGGTTTTCCGACGATTCCCTCTTCGCCAATTCCAGGTCGAATTCCATCTGGGTAGAGGGCGTGCGCGACAGGAAGAAAAACCTGCAGGCGTCGCCGCCAACCTCATCAGCCAGTTCCCGCAGCGTAATGAACTCCCCGGTCCGCTTCGAGGCCCGAACAACCTCGTCGCCCCTCTTCAGCGTGACCATCTGGGCGATCAGAATGGTGAGGCGGTCGGGATTGATGCCGAGGCCCTCGACGGCAGCTTTGACGCGGGGCACGTGCCCCTGGTGGTCAGCTCCCCAGATGTTCACCACTGAGTCGTATCCGCGTCCCACGAACTTGTTGTGGTGATAGGCGATATCTGACGCGAAGTAGGTGGGCTCACCGGTTGTACGGACTACCACGTTGTCTTTCTCGTCGCCCAGCATGGTCGAGTTGAACCACAGGGCGTCCTCTCGCTTCGACAGGTAGCCCTGTTCACGCAGCTGTCCCAGAGCTTCGTCGTACTCCCCGCTGTCGAAAAGGGTCCGCTCGCTGAACCAGTTGTTGAACTCCACACCAATTTTGCTCAGGTCGTCTCGAATGAGGCCGACCATTTTTTCCCGGGCCAGATCGCCGATTTCTCGAATGGCCTGTTCCTCCGGCTGTTCCAGGAACCTGTCGCCCTCGGAAGCAGCTATCTCCGCGGCAAGTTCGAGGACGTAATCGCCCACGTAGCCGTTGGAAGGCATCTCAGCTTCCTGTCCGTAGTGCTGCCTGTAACGGGCCAGCACCGACCGGTAGAAAGCCTCCATCTGGCTGCCGGCATCGTTGACGTAGTATTCCCGGGTGACCTGGTAGCCTGCGGCCTCGAGCACGTTTGCCAGCGCGCTGCCCAGCACCGCACCCCTGGTGTGGCCGACATGGACCGGGCCGGTGGGATTGACGCTGACGAATTCCACCATCACCTTGCGGCCCTGGCCGCTGGCCACGTTGCCGAAGGTTGCGCCGGCGCTGCGCACTTCGTCCACCTGCTGCTGCAGCCAGGCGTCTTTCAGGCGAAAGTTGATGAACCCGGGAGCCGCCGCTTCCACATGGCCGATGGACGCGCTCTCCGGGGTACGCGCTACCAGCGCCTGGGCCAGCTCCAGGGGATTTATTCGGGTGGCACGGGCCAGCCGTAGGGGAAGGTTGGTGGCGAAGTCTCCATGCTCGGGATTTCCGGGGTGTTCCACCTGGATGTCCGGCATGGTCTCCAGACGGACGACTCCGTCATTTCGAGCGGTTTCAACGGCTTGGGCAACCAGGTGTCGTACGCTCTCAATCACCGGGGTTGTCGACATAACCTAGGAATCCTCGTGCGCGTCGGCGTTGGCGTAAGTGTTTGCAGAAGGCGGAAATACTGCCATGTCATGCTCATTCCGCAAGGAAAGGGTAATTCTATCACATTGGTCTCATTCAAAAGGGCTCTTGGAGAACCCGCGAATGCCGGGTTTGTGCGGGAAAAGCATCAGATGCACTTCTCGATGCAACAAACTACGGATCCTGACGCCGGTCACGGCTGGCCAACTGCTTGATATAGCGTCCTGCGGCAGTTCAATCTGCGCGGCTGAGAGTATAAAGTTTCATGTATAAATCCTCGACATCGGGAATTGCCGGCCCCACCCGGCTTCCGGACAAGTTGCCGAAATCGACCTGACACAGGGGGAACGTGTCGGAACAGTTTGTCGAAACGGAAGGACAGGCTCCTCCCGAGACCCTTCAGGTCGAACAGGGAGATACCCAACCGGGACAGACAGCATTTGAGCGGGCTCGGCTGCTCGAACAAATGATGGAGGACGACCAGCCCGAGGCCGTGTCAGATTTCTTCCTCCAGCTGCATCCCTTCGATCGCGCCGAGGTGGTGACCGAGCTGCGGGGAGGTCTGCGGCGCTACCTGGCGCGGGAGATGGCAACTGAAACCGTCGCCGGCCTGCTCGAATATATGGAGCCACGCCTGACCGCGCGGATGCTCCGCAATCACAGCCCCCGGGATTTGGCAGCGGTGCTGGACCTCGCGGACCCGGCCTCCGCCGCGGAGGTGCTGGAACTCCTTCAGGGCGAGAGACGGCTCGAAACTATCGAAGCCATGTCTGCCTCGGTTCCCGTGGAGACCCTGCTGCGCTACGAGGACGGTACGGCCGGAAGGCTGATAGACCCCGCTATACCCGCATTCCGCGAAAACACGACCGTTCCCATCGCCCTGGACCGCCTGCGACTGATGGGAGATGCCGCCGAGGAGGTCCACTCACTGCCAGTGATTAACGGGGAGGGAGTCCTGATCGGGACCGTCAAGCCGGTTAGGTTGGCTCTTGCCCGGCCTAACTCAACGGTGGCCGACATAATGGACCAGGACCTGACGGCGGTTTCGGCCTCCGCGGACGAGGAACTGGCGATACAACTGATCGGGCGTTTCAAGGTGAGCGATCTGCCGGTGGTGGAGGATGATGGCCGGCTGGCCGGCCTGATCCACGCCGAAGACGCCGTGGAGGTGGTGCAGGAGAACGCAACCGAGGACATGTTCCGAATGGCCAGCATCGGCGAGGAACGGATCACGGGCCCGCTGACGGACTCGGTACGCAGCCGATTTCCCTGGCTTGCAGTGAACCTGGTTACCGTGTTCTGTGCAGCGATAGTCATCGGAGTGTTCGAATCCACCATCGCCAGGGTGGTGGCACTGGCAGCATTCCTCCCCATAGTGGCTGGCCAGGGAGGTATCGGTGGCACCCAGACCGTTACGCTGGTGGTGCGCAGCCTGGCTACCGGCGAACTCCCCCGGCAGATGGGACTGCGGCTGCTGCGGCGGGAAATTGTCCTGGGACTGATCCACGGGGTTGTGCTGGGAGTCATCGTCGGGGGTATCGGCTGGCTCTGGAAGGGCAATCCCGTGCTGGGGCTGGTACTTGCCCTGGCCATGACGGGCAACATGGTGGTTGCCTCGGTGGCAGGCGCCGGGGTCCCGCTGCTGCTGCGACGCCTGCGGATGGATCCCGCGGTATCGGCAGCGGTGTTCGTCACCACGTTTACCGACGTAATTGGATTTGCACTTTTCCTCGGCCTTGCGGCCGTTTTCATCGAATTCCTGGTGTAGGATAGACCTCTGCAAAATAACAATCTGGAGCGAGGGGACCGATGCCAGGTACGATTGCACTGGTTGGGGGGGACGAATTCCGAATAGGGTGCGAAGGAATGGACCGGGAAGTGATGCGCGCTTCCGGCAAGGATCCTGTCAGCGTGGTTATCATTCCTACCGCGGCAGTGACCGGCCCCGCCAAGGCCGCCAACGACGGCGTCACACACTTCTCATCCCTGGGAGGCAACGCCAGCCAGTTGATGGTGCTGGAGAAAAAAGACGCCAACAATCTGAAGATGATTGCGGCGGCGCGCGATGCCGACGTTGTGTATTTCACTGGCGGGAATCCCGAGCACCTGCTTGCCACTCTGCGCAACTCGGCGCTTCTCTGGCTGCTGAAGGAGGAGATGGAACGAGGGTTGGTATTGGGAGGCTCGTCGGCAGGGGCAATGGTGATGGGATCGGTTATGCGGCGCCCCCCGCTGGACTCGAACCCCGGCGGCGGCGACGGAAGGGACCGATGGGTGGAGGGCCTCGGCATTGCGGGTAATGTCTGCGTGCTGCCCCACCACGAACGGCGCAATCCCGCCGAGGTGTACTCGGAATTGCGCTGGTCGGCCCCGGAGGGAATCGTCTACCTGGGCATTGATGCGAGGACCGGCGTGGTGGGCCATCCGGGCAACTGGCAGGTGAGCGGATTCGGGAACGTCGTGGTTTACCGGGGCAGCGACTACGAGGTCTTTACTACGGGTGACCGGCTCCCATCTGGGTTCTGAACGCGTGTTTGCAAGACCGGTCTCACTGTCCCGGAGCGAGCTTGAGATTTAACTACAAGCTCGGACTTTCGAGATGACGCTCAATTCATTAGAAACGCCCTCGACCCTTCTCCCGGAGGGTGAGGGCGTTGTAATACTTCGGCGAGAGGTGCTAGCGTCGCCTTTCGCGTAGCTCCTCCCATACCTGCTCCGGCTTGACCCCTGATGCTGCCATCAGCACCAGGGTGTGGTACATTAGGTCGGCGATTTCCGATGGCAGGTGCTCGGTGTCGCCCTGGGCGGCGGCCAGGGCCGTTTCACCAGCTTCTTCGATCACCTTCTGGGCTATCCGGCCAACACCTTCCTGCAGCAGCTGCACCGTGTAGCTGCCCTCGGGCATCTCCCGCTGGCGGTCCTGTACCAGCGCGTACAACTCGCCCAGAACTCCCGGGCCCCTGTCAGTGTCCTCGTACTCCTCCGGGAGGCCCTCCATCGGCGTGAAAAAACACGATGTGTTGCCGGTGTGACAGGTGGGCCCATCCGGGTCTACCTTGAGGAGTATGGTGTCGCCGTCGCAATCCAGCCAGGCCTCCCGCAGGTTGAGATAGTTGCCCGACACCTCGCCCTTGTGCCAGAGGTCCTCCTGGCTGCGGCTGTAGAACCAGACCTGGATGCCCTCGACTGTGCGCTTGATGGAACCCGGATTCATGTAGCCCAGCATCAGCACGTTGCCGGTGTTGACATCCTGCGCAATGGCCGGAACCAGGCCCTGTTCATTTAGTTTTACCTTCATACCAACACTTATCCGTTCTTGAAATCTGGAGTCTCCGGTAGTAATTTGCCGGGGATTCAGCGCGAAGAAATGGCACCGGAACGAATTCCATCGAGGATTGGCGGTAGCTCCGCCAGGCTGGTCACCGCGTGGCTCGGCGCGGGCAGGTCGTCGCGCAAACCCCGGTCTCCACGGTCCATCCACACGGCGTGCATACCGACCCCACGGGCGCCGTGGACATCCTCGTAGTGGCGGTCGCCCACATAGACCGCTTCCACGGGCTGCAACTTCAGCCGGGCCAGCATTTCGCGAAACAATTCCGGTTGCGGCTTGTAGCTGCGCGCCATTTCCGATGACAAAACGACGTCGAATTCCAGGTCCAGCAGTTCGAGATTGGGCAAGAGAAAGCCATCGTCCGCGTTGGAGAGAACGGCGGTGAGGTAGTTCTCCTGGATTTCTCTCACCACAGACTCGGTCTCCGGAAACGGCTCGCGCCGGGACAGGTCGCTGAAAAATCGCCTGGTGGCGGCTTCTGCATCGCCCGGGACTCCCAATGCCTGGAAGGCTAACTCGAAACCGCCGGCCCATGCGTCGAAATAGGTCTGGAACGGCAGGGATGGATCGGTGCGGCGGTTGCGGAAACGCTCCTCAGACTCGTGCCAGCCCTCCCAGAGCTGCTCAGCGGTGATGGGCAACTGCTGTTCCTGGATGATGCTGCCGAAGCTCCGGTGCCATTGTCCCCTGGGGTCCTGGACCAGGGTCTGGTACATGTCGAAAATGACTGCCTTGATTTCTGACACTCAACACCCTCTATGCGACTTGGCTGTATTTGTCCACCTCAACCGGGCTGGGGCGCCTTGCCTGCGAATCAGGAAGCCCTGGGCCTGACCGGAACGCCCCTGCTGTTCAGATAGTCCTTGGCCTCTCCGATGGAGTACTCGCCGAAGTGAAAGATGCTGGCGGCCAGCACTGCGTCTGCCTCGCCCTGTTCCAAGGCGTCATGGAGATGGTCGAGGGTGCCCGCTCCGCCGCTGGCTATAACCGGCACCGAGGTGGCCCGGGAAACGGCTCGGGTCAGTTCCAGGTCATATCCGCGCTTTTGCCCGTCTTCGTCCATGCTGGTCAGCAGGATCTCGCCGGATCCGAGCGCCACGGCTCGCGCCGCCCACTTGACGGCGTCAATTCCCGTCGGGGTCCTGCCGCCGCGGGTATACACCTCCCACCCGGAATTCTCATCCAGGGCAAGGCTGGCATCCGCTGCCTCCGGGCGGCCGGGTTCGGACGTTGTCGCGTTCACTCGCTTGGCATCGATGGCGACGACGATGCACTGGTTGCCGAACTGGGCCGCGCCCCGGCCGATCAGTTTCGGGTCGGTGACCGCGGCGGTGTTCAACGACACCTTGTCCGCGCCCGCCTTCAGCATTCGCCGGATGTCCTCCACGGTACGGATTCCGCCCCCGACCGTGAGGGGGATGAACACTTCCTCCGAGACTCTGTGCACCACGTCCACCATGGTATCGCGAGAGTCGGAACTGGCGGTGATGTCCAGGAATACCAACTCGTCGCCGCCCTCGCGGTCATAAACGGCAGCCAATTCCGCCGGATCGCCCGCGTCGCGCAACTCAACGAAACTGATGCCTTTTACGACCCGTCCGCCGTCAACGTCAAGGCACGGTATGATGCGTTTGGTCAGCACAGCCGAGCCACAACTCCTTCAAGGAATGCTGGGAGCCTGCTACGAAATCCGGTGAAAGTATATCACTGCCGGCCGCGTCGATGGCGGCGGTTGGCTAGTCATGTTGCTTGGGCTAAAATGGCCTTGGTCACACAGAAATAGAAAGGCGACGAGATAGGAGATTTGTTATGGCACTGACATTGGCCGAGGCTAACAGAGTGGTGGAAGGCGCGGTAGCGGCTGCCACGGAAATGGGGATCAAGATCAACGTTGCGGTGGTTGATGCCGGGGGCCGCCTGTTGGCCTTTAACCGCATGGACGGCGCGATCTGGGGAGGGGCTTATGGCTCCCAGGGCAAGGCAGTGGCCAGCGCGGCATTCGGTCGCTCCAGCGGCGAGCTGCAGGAGCGGGCAAGCACTCCGATAATTTCAGGCATCCTTGCCGCGGAGGGTGGGCACGGCATTCCCAGCCAGGGTGGCTTGCCCATTATCCGCAACGGCGCAGTAGATGGAGCCGTCGGCGTTGGCGGTGGCACCAGCCAGCAAGACGAGGATTGCTCAGCGGCCGGTATCGCCAAGCTGTAAGGCGCAGGGAATACCAGTCCAGGCTTGTTCCAGGGGCGCACGACCGTGCGCCCTAACTGTTTGCCAGGGAAGCAAAGGCGGTTACTGCGGCTGGACTGCCACTGCCGCCCACCAGTCGCAGCAACCCGATTACCACTACAGCCCCAGTGGCAGGCAACTGGTCCAGGTTGGTGAGGTTCTCCAGCACTATCCTTGGCTGAGTCAGGACGAGCCTGCTGACAGACAACTCGGTGTCGGCTCCCGGTTCGATTCCCGCGGTATCCGTTCCGAGGCCGGCAACGCCTCGTTCATTGACCAGCAGTGCAGCCGCTGCGTAGCCGAATCCTGGAAAGTGCAGGCCGCCGTTGCGGTCCGCGCCCAGGTATTCTCCTGGGTCCGGCCATCGTTCCGACCAGCCCGTGCGCAGGAAGACCAACGTCCCGGGCGGTACCCTTGCGCGTCGTTCCTCCCAGGCCAACAGGGCATCGACGGTCAGGGCGTAGTCCGGGTCGCCGCCACAATGTTCAACGACGTCGATAACCACGACGGGATACACAAGTTCGTCTGCGCTGTACTGGTCCACGGTTTTGCCGCCGCTGAAATAGCTGGCGGGAGCGGTCAGATGGGTGCCCGAGTGTTCGCCCAAAGTGAACCGTCGTAGAAAGTAGCCTGCCCTGCCTAAATCGGACCACGTCTCGAATTGCGTCGGAGGGTCACCGGGCCAGTGGGGCATTTCCGGGGACAAGGGGTGGCTGAGGCTGATCACCCTGCACTGAGAAAGGGCCCCGAGAGAATCGAGGCCCTTACTTTCAGATGCCCCTGGCTTCACTCCCATCTCCTCCCCTCCGTTCGGGACGACCGTATGATGAATTGAGAGTCTTGCAGGCTGCTCAATGTGGCTACGCGGACCTGAGCCCTGCCGACAGCCATCCGGCCTCCGACACCCTCTGCCTCACGACGTCGTGATCGACCCAGCGCATCGCGGAGCGAGGATTGCTCTCAAAGGCCACCGCCGTGCGCCCCGGCAGCCTCCCCTCCACGGTACAGCCGGCATTGGGAGATTCCACCCTGCTGATGACGTAACCCCGGTAAAAAATCTTCATGGCGAGCCTCGAAAATTAGAAATATTGCGGCCCCGGGACCGTCCCGGACGACGGTAACACCGTCGCGTGAATGACGCATATATGTTCTAATCAATTGGCTGCCCCGGTCAACTGCCTTCTGTCATCAAATTTCCGGCCCAAATAACAGCCGGGAAACCAGCTGTTCTTGAATGCCAAAGTCCGTGGTTGCGGAAGGCCTCAGCGCGGGCTGGAGTCCTCGATTTTGCGCGTCCGCCGCCGCATTAAACGTTGGGGCAAGGAACGGCTTCCGCGGACCGACAGGCTCTTGCTTATGCCCTTGCCACGCTCTCAAGGAAGTCGTCGAGCGGGCGCGAATCCTGGGTTGAGGCGGCCATGTCCCTTATCACCACCTCACCTCGGGAGATCTCATCGTCTCCCAGAACGAGGACGTAAGGAATGTCAAGCGCATTGGCCTGACGCATCTGGCCGCGCAGGCCCCTCGATCCACTGCTGAGGATGGCCCCCACCCCGGCGCGCCGCAGCCGCACGGCCAGCTCCAGGGCAGCGGTGCGAGCGTTCTCTCCAACGTTGGCCACCAGGTACGAGGGCGATGGCTCATCGGGGACCGGGACATCCCCTCGCTTGAGGTTCAGGGTCAGGCGCTCAATGCCGGTGGCGAAGCCGATGCCGGGGGTTGGCCGCCCGCCCAGCTCGGTTATCAGGCCGTCGTAGCGCCCTCCGCCGACGATGGTGGATTGCCCCCCCACGTCCAGCGGCTGAATCTCGAAGACCGTCCGGGTGTAGTAGTCCAGCCCGCGAACCAGACGGTGATCGACGATATGCGGTAGTGCCATGGCGTTGAGGTAAGTTGACAGCTTTTCCCAGTGATCCCGGCATTCGTCGCACAGGTAGTCGGTCGACTGAGGCGCCTCGTCTCCCAGAGCGTGGCAGGTCTCAACCTTGCAATCCAGCAGCCGCAGCGGGTTGCGCTCCAGTCGCTCCTTGCAGTCGTTGCAGAGGCGGTCGTGGTGTCCTGCGTAGTAGTCGCGCAGCCGTTCAATGTACACCGGGCGGCAATTGCTGTCTCCGATGCTGTTGACCAGCAGCTGAACGTCGCGGAGGCCCAGAGTGCCCATAAGTTCCCAAGCAACCTCGATGACCTCGGCGTCCACCGATGGGTCGGCATCGCCCAGCGCCTCTACACCGAACTGGTGGTGCTGCCGGAACCGGCCGGCCTGGGGCCTCTCGTACCGAAAGACAGGGCAGAAGTAGTACATGCGCACTGGCTGAGGCAGGTTGTGCATACCGTGCTCCAGGTAGGCGCGACAGACCGGCGCGGTACCCTCGGGACGCAGGGTGACGCTGTCGCCGCCCCGGTCTTCAAAGGTGTACATTTCCTTTTCGACGATGTCCGTGCCTTCCCCCACCGACCGGATGAACAGGTTGGAGTCTTCGAAGGCTGGAGTGTCGATGCGCCCATAGCCGAACCGGTTGGCGATCTCCACTGCTTTGGACTCGATGTAACGCCAGTATTTCTGCTCTTCGGGCAGGTGGTCAGCGGTTCCGCGGGGCGCTCGAAAGACCAAGATGTCACTCCAATGGCACGAGAAATTTGGATTGACGCCCAATGTCCATGGGGAATCCATCATTTAGAAACTGATGGAATAGGACGTAAGACCAAGGGTCGAGGTGTGAGCTTTTTTCGGAAAGGGATTCGCGACTAAAAAACTGTCCGTTATATTTTGACCTGACAGAAAATTCAGCAGAACTTAGAGATTTTACCTCTTCATCTATGACGACTTCATAGATGAATCCTATGTGCCTAGACGCTCTTAGCGAGGTAGCGTCAATCACCATGCCAATCGGTTTCAGAGGACAGCTTAGGTGAATCCCGACCTCTTCGGATACTTCCCTATATACGGTATTTTCAAAGATCTGGTGGATAGATTCGAACTCGCACTCGCTGTCTATGTGACCGCCGATGACTAGACTGAGGCGGTGGCTTAGGTCAGGGCGCTGCTGCCTGGCTTGTCGGAACAAACAGTATCGCCTCCGGGAATCCCGGAAGACCGCGCAAGGAATAGGCTGCACCCATTGATCGGAGATCTCGGCCTCGGTTCTGGGAATCCACTTGGCGCATTCCGCAACTGAGTCGACCAATCTGCAGGCACGAGACCACTCTATGAAGCCGTCAAGCCCGTTGAAACCATCCCTAGGTAATACCAAGATTTCCTGCATTGAGTCCGCCAGATTAAGATTGAATTGGGAGCAAATCGAGTATGCTGTTGGCTACCTGCGCTGCCGTTGACTTTGGGGATGTATTTTCTTTCTTGCTGGTGCTAATGTCAGTAATTTTGAACTCATCTCCGTACCGTTCGCGAACTTCACCATAAGCGCTATTGAGCTTATCCAAGAAATCGGGATTCATTGCGCGGCCTGGTTCGTCTATGAGCTTGTCTGCATTTTCCCTTTCCAAGGATGTTGCTGAGTCTGCCGTGAAGAGAAATACTTCATCGATCACCGACTTCCATCTCTCGACCAGCATGAAGTTGTGGATGGTATCCCGCACTTCCCTTGAAATCTCCACCGTTTGTTTCAAGAAGTTGAAACCAAGCTAGTGCGTCAAATAGACCGCGATCAAGTATGGCCAGATGATACCTGTCGGAATGATGCAGTCCTTCGATTATGTGGGTGAGCGCGTAGGAAGCAGACCAAGTATTGAAGGCCACCAGATCGCGCCGGAGATAATATGGCGTCCGCTTTGATGCCCCTTCGGTTGGAGCAAGCACATTGAAACCGACTCTGCGGAAAAAGTGAGATACGATATCGATGCAGGTACTCTTGCCGCTTTTTGGGGTTCCTGAGAATTCGACAAAAACCGGACGAACTGGATGGTCGGAATTTAACCCCTTTATCGTGTAGGCAGCCTTGTCTCGAAGGGCATTTACATCAGCCATTTTCAAAGTGTCTTGGACTCCTAAAGCTATACAGCCGTACAAGTTAATCAAAGCATTCTGTAGGGAGGCAAGTCAACTTGTCGCGGTCACTGAATTTCCAAAATCAGGCCTAGACCTTGCCCTCGGCGGCCAGATCCGCCAGTTCTCCCTCGGAAAGACCGCCAATGGTGCTTAGGATCTCGCCGTTATGCTCTCCCAGCAGCGGTGGCTGGCGATTGGGGGTGCCCGGTGTGCCCGCCAGACGTATGGGCGTGTTGACGGTGCGGAATATGCCGCCCATGTCGTTGCCGCCGTCGATGAACATGCCCCGAACATCCAGGTGGGGGCAAGAGTCGAGATCAGACTGGTCCTGCACCATGCCCATTGAGTAGCCAATTTCTATCAGGCGCTGAGTGACCTCGGCCTTGGGGCGGACTGCTGTCCATTCCTCGATGGCGGGAACAAAATTGCTCATGTAGAACTCGCCGCTTATTCCTTCTCCGAGGTAGCGCGGGTCCTCAATCAAGTCCTCTCGGTCGATCAGTCTCCAGAGGTCCTTCCACTTCTCTGGCCCGCCGGCGCCGGCCAGGACGACATATCCATCACTGGCCCGGAGGGCGAGTTGAGCGCTGAGCATATTGCCCCGCTCCCTGCCGGCCACCTGTCCTGTGGCCTGGTAGAAGGGCATGGTGCTGGTCATGTGGGCCACCATGCAGTCATACATGGCCATGTCGATGTACTGCCCGCGCCCGGTGCGGTGGCGGCTCTCCAGCGCAAACATGATGGCCAGTGCGGTCCACACGCCCGGGACGGAGTCGCCAATGTTGTCGCCCACCATTTGGGGACCGCCTTCGGGGCTGCCGGTAACCGCCATCCAGCCGCCCATGCCCTGGACGCAAGGGTTGTTGGCGGGCCAGTGAGAATACGGCCCCGGCGCCGGGCCCTCGGGGTCGCCGTATCCAGTGAGGCTGGCGTATATCAGGCGCGGATTCAGCTCCGAGAGGCGATCATAACCCAGCCCCAGCCGCCGGAGAGCGCCGGGCCCCCAATTGTCCAGCAGGATGTCCGACTCGACCACCATCCGCTCGAAGGCCTGCTTGCAGCGCTGGTCGCGCAGGTCAATGGACACGCTCTTCTTGTTGCGGTTGAGACCCAGGTAACGGGAACTGACGCGCTGTCCGTCGGGGCCGTCGATGAACGGACCGTTGCTGCGGCCCCGCTCCCCGACGCCTGGTCGCTCGATCTTGATCACCTCGGCTCCCATGTCTGCGAGGATCATGGAGCAGAATGGCCCGGCAACTATGTGGGTCACATCCAGCACACGGAGGCCGTCGAGAGGCAGCGGAACGATTTCAGGCTCGTTGGTCATGGCTATCCCTCTGCGCTGTCGGGAGTGGCCGGTATCTGGAGGCCAAGGCCATTGTCGATGAAGCGCTTGGCGTTACGGACGTAATTGGCCGTGGGGTCCTGCAGTCGCGCTTCCTGCGCCGGGCTCAGGGGGCGTATCTGCCCCGGGACCCCGATGACCAGCGAGTGTGACGGCACGTGGCCCCGGACGATGGCGCCAGCTCCGATGAATACGTAATCGCCGACGTCGGCATTCTCCAGCAGAACGGCATTGACGCCGATCAGGACGTTGCTGCCCACCTTACCGCCGTGGATCACGGCGCCGTGTGTCAACAGCACGTTGTCACCCAACTCAAGGTGGTCGTCGGTATGCAGGACGCAGTTGTCCTGCAGAGAGCAGTTTTTCCCCACGATGATGTCGCCGTAGTCGGCCCGGATGGTTGCGTTGGGCCACACGCTGGAGCCCTCTCCTATGGTGACGTCGCCCACTATGTAGGCGGCCTCACTGACGAATACCGAAGGATGAATGCTCGGGAATTTCCCGTCCAGTCCGCGAATCAATGGGACCTCCATGGCCCGGTTGCACCGGGTATCCTTTATCTGGAACGGGTTAAAGGATACAGGGCAAGAGGCCTCGGTGCCACCATTGCAGCGGGTTTCCCGCAGTACGGAATCCGGGTGGCTGCGCCGTGAACAAGCCTACGGTCAGACCCCGAAAACGCCCTTGAGTCCCTGCAGGCTGTAGTGACAGGCATAGGCGATGATGAAGAACTTGACCAGCTTTCCCAACCCAACGAAAACCAGGTAACGCCAGAGAGGATATCGCAGCGCGCCGGCGGCGATGCCCGCAATATCGAACAGCGGATTCGGGACAGCTGAGATCAGGAACAGAATGAGCCAGCCGCGCTTGCGCATCCAGCCCTCGATCCGGTGATAAAAACGGCGGCGTTCGAGAACGCCGCTGCCGCTGTAGCCCAGGAAATATCCGGTGAGCTCTCCCAGTGTTCCCGCCAGACCGGCGATGATCGCAACGGCGGCGGGATTCAGGAACGTGGAAGTGGTGCAGGTGATGGCCAGGGCCGGAACCGGTATAACCAGCCCTCCGCTGGCCAGCAGCACCGATCCGGCCACCGCTGGGTAACTGAATGTGGTCCAACTGATGTAGTCGTTCAGCAGGTAGGCCGTCGCCGAAATGACGATGACGACGCCCAGGATGGCGAGGCGCCCCCGCCACGTGGAAGCGAGGTTTTCGAGGAACGTGGAAACCCCGACAGCCCAGGAGTGAGGGCTGGGAGTGACGGAGGCCAAGTGCTCGACGGATTCAAGGGCGTCGGGCACTGCGGCACCTTCGGCGCCAGGTCCACCGTCCGGCGGGACATCAATCGGCTGTACGATATTCAGGAGCCCTGGGCGTCCCGGCAGGAAACGGGACCAGCCGGTGCGGAATCGGGCGATGACCGCCCCGACAGGAAACTGGTGAGGATTTCGTTGAATTCCTCCGGTTTCTCCATGTGTGGCCAGTGCCCGCACTCCGGCATTACATGCACCGTACTTTCAGGAGCCACCCTGTGGACGTCCTCCACACTGATCGGCGGGATGACAAGGTCCTCTTCTCCCCAGACAGCCAGAAGCCGGTCATTCAGTTGTCCCAGCCTGCTCAGGATCTGGTGCTCCGGTCTCAATCCCAGCAGATTAATGCCGGACCGTACCGATTGGAGCATGACGTGCGGTCCATGAGGGAGGCAACGCACTCGTACCATTTCCGGAATAATTTCTTCGAGGAACTCCGGTGGGCGGTGGAAGATCCGCTTTATCAGGGCATCCTTGCCAATCATCTGGGGCTTGTAGACCAGTTCTCCAACCACCGGAATGGAGATCAGCCGGAGGGGCCATGACACTCTCTTGCCCAATCCGGCTGATCCAACCAGGGCTACATTCTCTACCCGGTCGGAATATTCCAGGGCCGTGACTCCGGCTACCAGCCCTCCCGCCGAGTTGCCGACCACGGAAAACCGGTCGAACCCCATTTCGTCGGCAAATTCAACCAGAAAATCCGCGGCGCTCTCCGGCGAGTAACCGCGATCCCCCGCCACCTCCGACCCACCATAACCGGGAAGATCGATTGCAATGGCCTGAAATCCGGCACCCGCCAGCGCGTCAATGTTCCGGCACCAGGTGATCATTGAGGTGGCAAGTCCGTGCACCATGAGCACGGGCGGCCCCTCCCCGGCAGTCGCGTAGCGGACTCGGATACCGTCCACGCTAATATCCTCGATTCGTGCCTGCTTCATCAACGCCGTTGCTGTCATTCGTCGATGCCTGTGATCCTCAAGTGGCCCGGACTGAGTTTCTCCCTCCGGGCCACGACAGTTTACACCAGCTATGATTTTACCGGGTCAGGCCAGTGCCGCTTCGAGAGGTTTGTCCTCCCTCGACACAGGTGTTTCCTGCCGGGTCAGTGACAAGCCTTCAGATCCCGCGTCCACGAGAACGTGGGATCCCGGCTCGACTTCTCCAGATAGCACCATCCTGGCCAGTGGGTTCTCCAGTTGTCGCTGTATTGCCCTCCGAAGAGGGCGGGCGCCGTACACCGGGTCGAACCCTTCTCGCGCCAGCCACACCTCCGCCGCCTCGGTGAGCTCAAACGTGATCTCCCGCTCGGCGATACGGTCTTGCACATCCCGGACCATCAGCCCCACTATCTGGATAATCTGGTCCTGGTTCAACGGGTGGAAAATGATGGTGTCGTCGATGCGGTTCAGAAACTCCGGGCGGAACGCCCGCTTCAGAGCGGTATCGACCGAACTCCTGAGTTCGCGCATTTCGTCCTGCTCGTCCTTGCCGTCGGCACGGAATCCGAAGGGCTGGCGCCGCAGTCCCTCCGTCCCCAGATTGCTGGTCATTATAATGACGGTGTTCCGGAAATCAACGGTGCGGCCCTGCCCATCCGTGAGACGTCCGTCCTCCAGTATTTGCAGCAGGATGTTGAACACGTCCGGGTGGGCCTTTTCGATTTCGTCGAACAGCAGCACCCGGTAAGGCCGGCGCCTCACCGCCTCGGTCAGCTGGCCTCCCTCGTCGTAGCCGATGTATCCCGGGGGGGCGCCGACCAACCTTGAAACCGTGTGGCGTTCCATGTATTCGGACATATCGATGCGGACCATGTTCGATTCGTCGTCGAAGAGAAACTGCGCCAGAGCCTTGGCCAACTCCGTCTTTCCCACGCCCGTTGGCCCGAGGAAAATGAAGCTACCGATGGGACGGCGGGGATCACTCAGACCGGAGCGGGAGCGCCTGATGGCCTCGGAAACGGCAACCACCGCCTCGTTCTGCCCGACAATTCTCTGGTGAAGGTCTGCCTCCATGTGGACCATCCGCTCCGCTTCGCCCTCCAAAAGGCGGCCGACGGGTATGCCGGTCCACTCGGAAACAAGCTGCGCGATGTGCATTTCATTCACCTCGCGTTCGGTTTCCAGCCCATTGGCCTGATTCTGGCGTTCGGCGTCGTACTCCTGCTGCAAGCGCAGCCGCTCCGAACGGAACTCCGCGGCACGCTCATATTCGGAGCGCTCAGCCGCCGCAACCTCCTCGTCTGTGAGGTGGCGGATACGCTCCTCCCTGGCCTTGAGGTCGGGGGGCAGGATCTGTTCGTCGATGCGTAGTTTGCTGGCCGCTTCGTCGATGAAGTCGACCGCCTTGTCGGGCAGCTGCCTGCCGGTGATGTAGCGATCGCTGAGCTTTGCGGCGGCCACCAGGGCGGCGTCGTTGATGTCCACCTTGTGATGGGCCTCGTACCTCGGGCGCAACACCTTCAGGATTTCAACCGTTTCTTCGACCGACGGCTCATCAAGGAATATGGGTTGGAATCGGCGTTCCAGCGCTGAGTCCTTCTCGATGTACTTCCGGTACTCGTCGAGGGTGGTTGCCCCGATACATTGCATTTCCCCTCTGGACAGGGCGGGCTTGAGCATGTTGCTGGCGTCCACCCCGCCCTCGCTGCCGCCGGCGCCGACCATGGTGTGAAGCTCATCCAGAAACAGGATGACCTCGCCGCCGGCCTCCTTTACCTCGTCGATGACCGACTTGAGCCTTTCCTCGAATTCACCGCGGAACTTGGAGCCAGCCACCATGGCCGGCAGGTCCAGGGCCATCACGCGGCGGTTCTGCAGCGAATCAGGGACATCGCCAGCCGCGATGCGCTGGGCCAGGCCCTCCGCGATGGCGGTCTTGCCCACGCCGGCCTCGCCGATGATGACGGGGTTGTTCTTGCGGCGACGGGTCAGCGTCTGCATCACCTGTCTGATTTCCAGATCACGCCCCACGACGGGGTCCAGCTTGCCTTGCCTCGCCATGGCGGTCAGATCGATGCTGAACTTCTCCAGCGAACCGTATCGGCTCTCCGCATCGGGGTCGTCGACCCGGTGGCTGCCTCGCACCTGGGTGAGGGCCCGGTACACCCGCTCGCGGTCGATACCATGGGCCCGAAGGATCGTCGCGGACACGCCCTGGGGTTCCGATACAGCGGCGACGAACAGGTGCTCTGCCCCGATGAACTCGTCATTCAGGCGGGCCGCTTCCTCACGGGCGGTGTCCATCAGCCGCTGCGCTCGAGGCGTGGGGTAAATCTGGTTTGCCTCTTGTACAAGCCTGGGAGCCGATTCCAGTGCCCGGTACAGTTCCGCGCGGATGCTGTCCGATGGCGCGTTCAACTCCTCCAGGATGCGAGACGGGACTCCGTCCTCCAGTTCCAGGAGTGCCAGGAGAATGTGCTCCACGTCCCACTGGTTATGGCGGTGGCGGCGCACCAACTCCTGTGAATTCTGCAGCACCTGCCGTGCCTGGTTTGTGAAATCCTTATTCTGCGAAGTCATAATCGTCCCTCCTCACAAGGGATTGGGAATGCAGATGCGGCGTCAGGAGCCTCGAACTCCCTGCCGCCTACCGTTCTGCCTGAGAACCGCAATGCTCTCCTGAAGATCCGCCACCTCTCGCTCCAGATCCTCGACCCTTTCCATCAGCTTGAGGGCGATCTCCGCGCCCGCCAGGTTGACGCCCATGTCCTCGGTCAAAGTCCTTACCCGCCTGATGCGCTCGATGTCCGCTATGGAGTACATGCGCTGTCGTCCCGAGGTGCGGGAGGGCCAGATCAGCCCCTGCCGTTCGTAGTGTCTCAGCGTCTGGGCGTGTACACCCACGATGCGGGCTGCCACGCTGATGACGAAGCAGGGTTCCTCGCGTAACTGTCCGTCGCCAGTCATCTCTTCGCTCCTTTACGTCCGCCATTGGACCGCTCTCCAGTCGAGCTATGGGTTATGACTGATGCGTCTCGCTGGCCACTGGGCGGTCATTCCGTAGTTCCCGTATCTTCCGGAACAGCTCCACCTCTTCATCCGATGGGTTCGTGGGTAGTCGCAGCTTCGCCGTAACGAAGAGGTCGCCTCGGCCACCACCGCCCGACAGAGACGGCATGCCCAGCCCGGACAACCGGAAGCGGCGTTCGTTGGGCGTGAGCGGCGGCACAGTCAACGCCACCTGGCCGGTCAGGGTCGGTGCGCGGATCTCGGCGCCCAATACTGCGTCGTCCACCGGCAGGTCAACGTCCACGAACAGGTCCCGTCCCTCCCGCCTGAATATCGCGTGTTCGGCCACCGAGACCACCAGATAGTAGTCCGTGCCCTGGGGGCCATCGGGGGCTATATGCACCCGTGAGCCGTTATCCACTCCGGCGGGGATTTTCACCTCGAGGCTGCGGCCGTCATGAGCTCGGAGAGTGCGTGTCGTCCCGCGAAAGGCTTCCTCCAGCGAAATATCGGCGTGGTACTCGGCAGGCGGAGGCCGCCGGGACCGGGCACCTGCCGCGCGGGCGCCAAAGAGATTTCCGAATATGTCCTGCATTCCTGGGCCCCCAAAATCCGAGAACGGGCCATCACCGTCGGAGTATGTCCAGCGCACACCACCCCCCGGCGACGTTCTGGCCTGGTCGTACTGGTCGGCGTGCTTCCAATTGTCCCCGTAGCGGTCGTACTTCTTTCTATCCTCTTCGTCGGAAAGGACGCTGTAGGCTTCGTTGATCTCCTTGAATTTTTCTTCGGCGGCAGAGTCGTTCTTGTTGACGTCGGGGTGATACTGCCGCGCCAGGCGCCGATACGCCTGCTTGATGTCTTTTTCGGAGGCGTCCTTGCCGACGCCGAGCACGTCATAGTAGTTACTCATGGCAGCACCACCAAGCACACAGATTCAGGGTGCCAAAGAGGTATGATACGAGGCGAGAGGGCAGGGATTGCTGCCCTGATTATTCAGTGATCTAAACGTGAATCCATAATATAACTTGATAGATTCACTGTCAACTTTACAAATGCGAGTTGTATCATCTCAGGATTCGAGGCAGGTGCGCGTTTCCCGTAACGACTGACTACAGGAGTACCCCCTCGTGCCATTGGGCGATGACATCCCCTGCGGCGTCGTGGATATTCGGACTCGCCCACTTTGTGTCGAGGCGCATAACTCTGGAGGGTTGTGGCCTAGTGGTGGCACTAAAATGGGCCATGTCAATATCCTTTCGGAGGAGGAAAAAGTCGCGGTTGAGCAACTCTACTGCAGGTGATACAATGAATTCCTACGAAGTCGGCCGTGCGATGCGGCCGCGAACGATCCCCGATAGCTCAGCGGTAGAGCGGGCGGCTGTTAACCGCTAGGTCGTAGGTTCGAATCCTACTCGGGGAGCCACAGCTACAAAATGGGCGTCCAGAGTCGGCAAACTATGGATGGATGACCCAGCGGTTAACTCGTGGCTCAAAGCTGACCCAGCTTTGGAGATGTCCCAGCGGTTACCTGAAATCCTCGAAAACTATCTCCGGTACCACCGCATCGAAGGAAGCACCGAAGCCACGGTCAAGTTCTACTCAAAAGAGATTCGGTTGTTCCTCAATGACCTCGACCCCGCCTGTCAGTCGTTGGCTGATCTTACGGCCCAGCACATCCTTAAACACCTCGGGTTAATGAGAGATCGTGGGCTGAAGCCACGGACGATCCGAACCCGGCGACAAGCAATCACCACCTGGCTGAACTGGTGTGTTGATTGGGACCTCATCGACTCCTCGCCCGCCGCGAAGATCAAGGCCCCGAAAGTCCCTAAGACCCGCAAGCCCTTCATTTCCGAACAGCAGTTTTCCGCCCTACTGGAACTTTGCCCGCTGAAGACATTCGCTGGTGCCCGCAGGCAGGCCATGTTATGGATGATGACTACCACCGGCATCAGAAGAAACGAGATGTGGATGTTGAAGAAGAAAGATCTCGACTGGGATGCATCGACAATCCGCGTTATCCACGGTAAAGGGCAGAAGGAGCGACAGATTCCGTTTGACCGGCGGTGCCAACGGGCGATGTTACGTTACATCCAGCAGCGGTCGGACTCATTGGAATGGTTATGGGTAACGGAGGAAGGTAACAGGCTGGGCTACGATGGTATCTGGAAGGACCTGAAGAGAACAGCGGACCGAGCGGGGGTGACTTTACAGGACACCTGCCATATTTTCCGCAGAACCTTCGCGGCCAATGCTGTTCGTCAAAAGATTCCAAGGCCCTTCGTCAAAGCTGTTGCTGGATGGTCAACCATGCAGATGTTGGATCTTTATGTGGAGGCCATGGAGGCCGAAGAGGAGGCTATAGAGGCGTTCAGGGAATTCAAGCCATTTGGAAAATAGAACAGATACGCACGGTGTTGCGAATACGGACTCTCTACATCACCACGAGATGAACGCGGTCCTGATAAGACCGAGGTCGATGGTTCGAGTCCATCCAGGCCCACCAAACTGGATAAAATCAAGAACCTTTCTCATCAGGTTTAAGTTGATGGTGTAGTTTGGTGGTTATTATGCCTCCGGGGTTGCGATCTGCGAGTGCGGCTAACACCAGTGGTTACCATCAACACAGGCCCGGACGGGGATGTGCCGTCCCGCACTCAGATTACGGGGGCGTTTCCGCCGACTCCCGCCCATTCTCAAGACACGGCTTTCCCACGCGCAATTCAGAACATGCAGAAACCGGCGCGAATGTTGCAAGACGGGGTCGCGGGAATCCTTGTATAATCTGCGCACAATGATCGCCGTCCAGCGGCGCTGGCTTCTGTTGCTTGAGCGTCAGTTGATTGAAAACCGGCAATCATCCTGTGTTGCGTTCCGGCCGATGTTGCCGGGGAGTGAGGGCCATAAAAATGATAGTGCTTAGGTGGCTCTTCAGCCGTTACCTACCCCTGTCAGCCCCCCCCCGACCTGAGGCGTGTAAATTCCAGGGACGTCGGCGCTTTCCGGCTTCAGCAGCGGATAGCGGCCGAGACGTCATCTTTTAGGTATCCAGCGGGCTCGGCCAACGTGAGTTGGCCGAGCCTTTTCGCGTGTTCCTTTTCACCCGTTCCCCGGCCGGACTGAAACGGCCGCGCTTCTCTCGGTGTAGAAGCGGGTAGAAGGTAGAACCCGCAAATCTTAGCAACTCCAAGCGTTTCGGAGGTTCCTGATGCAATCGTTATCTTTTTTGACCGAGTCTTTCTTGACCGGTTCGACCGTCACCGGGGCAAATGCCGGGGCAAATGCCGGGGCCTGGCGCCGGGCGGCGCTGCTGTTCGGCCTGCTCCCGGCGCTGCTGCTGCTGACGCTGTTCGTCGGCAGCGCGCCTGACGCCGCGGCGCAGACCACGCGCACGGTCACGCTGTCCTACGACGGCGCCGCCGCCCCGGCCGGCTACACCTACCCCACCATTGACGAAGGCGCAGGCGTGTCCGGCGCACGGATGTTTCGTCTCACCCTGGACAGCGCGGCGCCGGCCGGCGGCATCGACGTCGGGACCCCGGGAACTGCCCCGAACGGGAACTCGCAGGTTGAAAGCACGCTTATAGCCGAGGGTCAAACCAGTATCGCGTTTAGCGTATTCCCGAACGACAACAACGTGGACAGCGCCAACTACGCCTACGTGCAGAGGTATCCCAACACCCCCAATACCCCGGGCGTCACGTTTACCGTCGTCCCCGCAGACCGCTTTGCCCTGCTGACCGTGGTCGATAACGACCCTACGGTGGTCACCCTGGACAAACTCCCAGATGAGCCGTCCCAGCTGGACGAGGGACAAAAGGTGCGGTTTCAGGTAGTCCTGAGCCGCCCGCTGGTGGGCGCCGGGGACCACGGGCCGGCCGAGGTCATCGCCGTGCCGCTGCGCATCGACCAAACCGCTGCCGCCGTCACCACGTCGGATTGGTCCATCACGCTGGACGCAGACTCGCCCAATACCGGGGTATCCCTGGGTTTGCCCGTGGTCGGTAGCGGGGAGGCGTTCGCGCACCAGGTCGTCACCTTCAGCGGCGCGGGCGCGCAGACTGCCGTCCTGGAGGTCGCCGCCGAACTCGATGACCTCAATCAGGAATTAAACGAGGCGATCACCATTAGTCTGGCGTCAAACGCCGAGTTCGATGGGCCGACGCTCGGGTCCGCCACCAACGTGGGCGGCGGCGCCGACCCGCATACGGCCGGCTCACCCCCACAGACTGCCCGTTTCAGTTTGACGATCCGCAACGTCGAGAACGTGGTCGTCGTCCCTGACGACTGGGCTCTGATCCCCAGCGGGGTCCAGCCCGGCGGCAAGTTCCGGCTGCTGTTCATCACCACCAGCCGGATCCCCGCGACCTCCGGCGACATCGCCACCTACGACGCCCACGTCCGAGCGCGGGCCGCCGCCGGGCACACCGCGACCCGGCCCTACGCCCAGCAGTTCCGGGTGGTCGGCTCGACCGCGTCCGTGAGCGCCCGCAACCACGCCGGGTTGACCGGCGGCGGCGTGCCCATCTACTGGCTGAACGGCCCGCAGGTGGCGCCGAACTACGCCGGCTTCTGGAGCGACCGGTGGCAGAACTGGCTCCAGCCGGACCGCAGAACCCAGTGGGGCAACCCGGATAGTCACTCCGACTGGCCCTGGACCGGCACCGCCACCGACGGCTCCAGTCACGCCAACCATCTGGGCCACGCCACCCATGCCCGGCGG
Source organism: Dehalococcoidia bacterium (assembly GCA_965207865.1). GTDB lineage: Bacteria > Chloroflexota > Dehalococcoidia > Lucifugimonadales > UBA3495 > VXOI01. The sequence continues at coordinate 10,325 of CBDBNP010000005.1, read as the reverse complement.
GGACGATTCTCCGTGGGCCCGAGTACCACCGGGCCGATCAGCGACAACAACGCCCCCGTCAGCCAGTCGCACTCCCTGTACGGCATCTCCCCGGTGTTCCAGGTGGCCGTCGATGCGCCGTTCGACGTCAACTACAAGCGGTTGTACGAAGGCGAGCGCAAGACCATCGTCGTCAGCGGACTGGGACTGACCGAGGGCATGGTATCGGTGAGCGTCGACCCGGCCCCCTCCGACAGCGAGTACAAGATCTACTACCCGGCCGGCGGCAGCGCCGCCGTCAGCAGCGGCTCCTTTGACGCCGCGGTCACCAACCGCATCGCGCGGTTCGATATCCAAGCCATCACGGACACCGTAGAGGATGAGATGGAATTGGAGCTCGAATTCACCCAGTCGGGGGAACGGGTCGGGAAAGCGGTGATACAGATTCGCGACGGCAGCCGCGGGGGCTCGATCCTCTTCCGCACCTGCCCCAACGGCGGCTGCCTGCCCGAGACTGACTTGGGCTGGGTGGAGTCGGACCGCCCGCTGGTCCAGTTGGTGGAGGGCGGAGGCACGGTCACGTACCAGTACAAGCTGATCGGACACATGGACCAGGACGAGGCGTTTGGAGAAGCCTCCGTCCGCATCGAGGACACGCGAAAGAAGGGCCCGCACAACGTCGGCGCCGGTCTGGCGGATTGGGACCGGATCCAGTGCCACAGGACCGAGGATCATGGGACAATGACTCCGCTTGGCGGGAGCAGCAGTTACGTAGTAACTTCGACCAATTACGTTTCCACCACGCAGTGGCATGACCTGTTTGGCGGCTGCCCTTACCACGCGAACGGGATCAGTTGGCCGGAACGCAACGACTGGCAGACGGTCACCTATTCCGCCGGTCACGACGCCGACGCCTACGATGAAGCCATCGTGCTGGAGCACAAGGTGCGCACGACCGCGCCCGGCAGCGGCTACGTGTACGACGGCCCGCCCGGCCAGGAGGGGATTGGTCCGACCCAGCAAAGAAAAATTACGCCGCGGACTTTCGGATCGGGATACGTGGAACTCCGCATCGTTGACGACGACGATTGGGATCAGGAGTTCCTGTACTCCGGCGACGGCGGGGTCACCTGGACCAAGGCGAGCGACGGCGGCCTGCGGGAAGCCATCCCGGACGAACTGGAGGCGGGCGCTACCCACGACGTGCACATCAAGCTGTTGAACCCGTCGCTGGCTGAGCATCGGGGCCGGGATTACATCTACGTCAAGGTCGGCGGCTGCGGCGACCGGTTTATTGACCCGCCTTGCGATATCGGGGTGTCGCCGAACAGTTACGGCACTGACAGGCCATCCTCCAGTACGGATTTCGACTGGGGCACGGGCCTTGATGTCAACGCGGCGGCCAACGCCCCGGTCAGGCTGAGACTGCACGTCAGGGAGGATGCGGCGCCGGGAACCCGGAAGGCGCTCACCTTCTGGAACTACGACTGGTTGCGGCGGACCGACACCGACCTGCCCGACCCCAGCGTGCGTCAACCCGGCCCCAACCGGAACACGGCCAGTCGCTATATCAGCGGCATGCTCTACGAGGAGACCCGCGTGGTCGAGGTCGTACCCGCCACTGCGAAACAGGTCGTGGCGCTGCCGCCGACGCTGACCATCGCCAGCGCGGCGACGTCGGTGACCGAGGGCGACGACGTGACCTTCACCATCACCGCCGACCCGGCGCCGCAGTTCGACGTCACGGTCAACCTGGCCGCGGATGAGGAGATGGGATCGGGCATTGACCTGGTCGCCAGTTCCCAGCTGACCACGATCATCATCCCGGCCCACCAATCCACGGCCAGCTGGACGATCACAACCTACTCCGACGAGGTGAACCGGGCCGACGGCACGGTGGTCGGGCGGATCATGCCCGGCGAAGGGTACACGGTAGGCGCGCCGTCCAGCGTCACCCTGACGCTGGTTGACGACGATCCGCTCGTCGCCGACAACATCGTCGGCGGCGCGCCGGGAGATCCGCCGCCGCCGACCTACACGGCGGACCCGCAGGTGATCGCGGCGGTGCAGGCATTGGCGTCGCAGACCCAGCACGGCGAGGCCCACGTCAACCGCTGGCTGCGGGCGCTGGCCGCCCTGGGCGGGATCCACCCGGACGGCGTCACCGGCGGCGCCCTGACCCTCGCCGAGGCGCGGGGGATGGCCGACACCTATAACACCCCGGTGTGGAACCAGGTGGTCGCCGAGCTGGAGGCCAAGGCGGCTTTCGAGGCGGCGCAGCAGACCACGCCGGCAGTTAACCTCACGGCCGCCACCGGCGGAACCGAAGGCTCCAACGTGACCTTCACCCTGAGCGCGAACCCGGCGCCGGCGGCGGACCTCGCCGTCAGCGTGACGGTGGTCACCTCGGGCGACTACGGCGTGACCGCCGGCCCGCGCACGGTGACCATCTCCGGCGGCTCCACCACCAAGACGCTGACGTGGCCGACCACGGATGACTCTTCGGACGAGGACGACGGCTTTGTCATGCTGACGGTGAACTCCGGCAGCGACTACACGGTGGGACCGCTGTCGGCGGGGATCGCGCTGGTCCGGGACAACGACGACGGCGCGCCGGAGCAGCAGTCGCCACCGCAGCCGCCGCCCACGCCGGAGGTGAACGTCACCAGCGCCGCCGGCGGAACCGAAGGCTCCAACGTGACGTTCACCGTCAGCGCGAACCCCGCGCCCACGGCGGACCTGGCGGTGAGCGCGACGGTGGCGACCGTGGGCGACTACGGCGTGACCGCCGGCTCCCGCACGGTGACCATCGCCGGCGGCACGGCCAGCGCGACGCTGACGTTGCCGACGACGGACGACTCCACGGACGAGGCCGACGGCTCGGTGACGCTGACGCTGAACGGCGGCAGCGGGTACACGGTGGGACAGTTTTCGTCGGAGACCGTGCAGGTGCAGGACGACGACGACGCGCAGCAACAGCAGCCGGCGACCTACACGGTGGACCCGGCGCTGATCGCGGAGGTCCAGGCGCACATCGACGCCTTCACCGCTCGGAACCACGCGGCCGGCGTCCGCGACTGGAACCTGATCCTCGACCGTCTGGAAGGACGGACCGGCATGAGCGATGCGAAAATCGCCGCCTGGCTCGCGGACTCGAAACGCCATGGCTGGCAGGACGGCATCGTCACGCTGCCCAAGGTGCAGGCGGCATTGGCGGCAATGGCGGCGCAGCAGACCCAGCAGACGCCGCCGCCCACGCCGGAGGTGAACATCACCAGCGCCGCCGGCGGAACGGAAGGCTCCAACGTGACGTTCACCGTGAGCGCGAACCCCGCGCCCACGGCGGACCTGGCGGTGAGCGCGACGGTGGCGACCGTGGGCGACTACGGCGTGACCGCCGGCCCCCGCACGGTGACCATCGCCGGCGGCGCGACCAGCAAGACGCTGACGCTGCCGACGACGGACGACTCCACGGACGAGGCCGAAGGCTCGGTGACGCTGACGCTGAACGGCGGCAGCGGCTACACGGTGGGGCAGTTGTCGTCGGAGACGGCGCAAGTCCAGGACGACGACGACCCGCCACCGCAGCAGCAACAGCAGCCGGTGGTCATCCCGGTGGTGAGCGTCACCGGCGGCAGCGGCGTGACCGAGGGCGGCGACGCCAGCTTCACGGTCACGGCGAACCCGACGCCGGCGAGCGCGCTGCCGGTCAGCGTGACCGTCACCGCCAGCGGCGACTACGGCGCAACCACCGGCTCGCGGACGGTGTCCATCCCGACGGGCGGCAGTGCGACGTTCACCGTCGCCACGACTAACGACGGGAACGACGAGGCCGACGGCTCCGTAACCGCAACCGTGAACGCCGGCAACGGCTACACGGTGTCCTCATCGCAGGGGGCTGCCACGGTTGGCGTGGCGGACGACGACGTTCCGGTGGTCTCGATCAGCGGGGGCAATGGCGTCACCGAGGGCGGAGACGCCAGCTTCACCATCACCGCCAGCCCGGTTCCCGCCGCCGACCTGACGGTCAGCGTGACGGTCACTGCCAGCGGCGACTACGGCGCAACCACCGGCCAGCGGACGGTGACCGTTCCGACCACGGGCAGCGCCGTCCTGACCGTCGGCACCACCGACGACGGGAACGACGAGTCCGACGGCTCGGTGACGGCCACGGTGAACGCCGGTGACGGCTACGCGGTGTCCTCGTCTCAGGGCGTAGCTACGGTCAGCGTGTCCGACGACGACGATGCGCCGCCGGTGGTCACCCCGGTGGTGAGCATCAGCGGAGGCAGCGGCGTCACCGAGGGCGGAAACGCCAGCTTCACCATCACCGCCAGCCCGGTTCCCGCCGCCGACCTGACGGTCAACGTGACCGTCACCGCCAGCGGCGACTACGGAGCGACCACGGGCCAGCGGACGGTGACCGTTCCGACCACGGGCAGCGCCGTCCTGACCGTCGGCACCACCGATGACTCAGCGGACGAGGCCGACGGGTCGGTCACGGCCACCCTGGTGGACGGCGCGGACTACGACCTGGGCACGAACCAGGCCGCCACGGTCAGCGTGGCCGACGACGACGTTCCGGTGGTCTCGATCAGCGGAGGCAGCGGCGTCACCGAAGGCGGAGACGCCAGCTTCACCATCACCGCCAGCCCGGTTCCCGCCGCCGACCTGTCGGTCAGCGTGACGGTCAGCGCCAGCGGCGACTACGGCGCAACCACCGGCTCCCGGACGGTGACCGTTCCGACCACGGGCAGCGCCGTCCTGACCGTCGGCACCACCGACGACTCAGCGGACGAAGCCGACGGTTCGGTCACGGCCACCCTGGTGGACGGCGCCGATTACGACCTGGGCACGAACCAGGCCGCCACGGTCAGCGTGGCCGACGACGATGCGCCGACGTCGGAGACCGCGGTAACCATTTCCATAGAGGACGCTTCCGCATCGGAAAACGATACGGACCTGGTGTTCCGGGTGACCCTATCCGAGGCGTCGAATGAGGACGTAACGGTGCAGTGGGCTACCAGTCATTCGCAAAGCCCCGACCGGGCGCGCGGCGGGCAGGGCTACGACTACGACTTCTGGCATGCGAGAGGAGAGATAGTGATCCGCGCCGGCGAGACCAGCGGCACGGGAGCCGTGTGGCTGAATCAGGACTCCAAGGACGAGCCGGACGAAGTCTTCACGGTGACGCTCTCCTCGCCGAAAGGCGCGACGCTGGAACGCGAGGAAGGGACCATGACCATCATCGACGACGACTAACCGACGACTGATCCGGCGCAGCCGGAGGAAACAAAGCCTGATGGGGCCGCCAGCATTGTCGCCGGCGGCCCCCTGCCTTGCCCAGCGACCCGGCGCAGCCGGCGAACAGAAAGGGAAAGCAAAGCGCGGCCTCGTCTGGTCCACGCCACTGCCGGGCATTGTCCGCTGGGCCGCATCGGCGAATGGCTTGGCGCGTGCCCGGTCTGACGCAGGGAACGGAGCCGGTGAACGGGGTGGCGCCTCGCGGCATAAATGGCGCGTCCGGTAGAGGAATCTCGGACCCTACCCAGGCCGGAGCCGGCGCGGGTATAATGCCCTCAACAAGCAATATCATCGCCAACGTTACTCCCACGATAGACCTACCGAGGTTCGGCATGACCACCGCCAACACCACCGGCCAGAATCCGAAAGCCCAGAAGCGATTCCGGCTGCCGGACATACCAGACCGCGAGCCAGATGAAGTGACGCAATACGACCAACTCTTCCACCGGGGCCTGTCCAACGACTTGCGCGTGCACCTGGGGAATCACGGAAGCACCCTGGTGGGCGCCGACCACTGGATTGTCCCGGACGCTGATTTCGACAAGCGCCGCGCCCGGTATCCCGACCTTATGGTGGCCTTTGGCGTGGACCCGGCGGCGTACAAAGCCAGCAACGGGTACATCGTTTCAGAGCAGGGGAAGCCGCCGGACTTCGTGTTGGAGGTGGCCTCAGAGAGCACGGGAGAGATAGACGTGGGTCCCAAAAGGGACTACTACGCGTCCCTGGGCATCCGGGAATACTGGCGCTTTGACGAGACGGGTGAGCACCACGGGGCCAAGCTGGCCGGGGACATTCTGGTGGAGGGGCGGTACGAGCCGGTGGATATAGCGGAACTACCCGGTGGGGTGTTGCAGGGGTACAGCCGGGCGCTGAACCTGAACCTGCGATGGGAGGAGGGCCGGCTGGTGTGGCACGACCCGTCGACTGGGCGGCCCATCGCAACCCTGGAAGATGAGCGTTCCCGCGCTGACACTGCCGAGGCGCGCAACCGGGAGTTGGAAGAGGAACTGCGCCGGTTGCGGGAGAACTGACGGACAGAGCTGTGTTCCCCGCCGAAGCCACCTTTTTTGCAGGCTCAACTGGACCGAGGCGGCATGTTGTCCAGCGCGCTCTGCGCATTCAAGTCCCCCAAGACTGGGGAGGACACCGGAGACCTCGGGTCACCGCCCGACTCTTGGACGTGGCGTGTAGCGTGAGTGGTCGCGTCCGTCCCTCCCGCCCCCGGCGCCGTAAACTGGAGGATGCGCTACTGCTGGTGTGCGCCACGCCGCCGGCCACCGTGGACGAACAGCCTGGCTTCAGGCGCGTTCCCGCGTCCACGCTGCGCGAGCGGCTGGATAAGCTGGTCAAGCACGGCCTGGCGGACATCGTCTGGGCACCCTGGGGGTCTCGTCCCCAGCGCCGCCGCTTCCCCACGGACAAAGGCGGCGCCGCTACTTTGGCGGCGCCGCCTCAGAACAGCGCGTCGGAGGGCCTGTCGGGCGGTGTACCCTATCGGATGGTAATCTTCGCTATGCTGTCCAAAACGGTTAACACGTCCGCAGGTCGTGGACTCCAGAGCTCAACGTAAAAGAACTCGTCAGGGTCATCAATCTGGTCTCTGATTGTTCTTATGTAGAGAAACTTCTCTACCTCTCCCTCACGGAAACGGAGTTGACCGGAACGGTATCCGTAGTCGTCTCTGCCGCTAGCAGTCGATCTGGGGAGTCCGCTTGGCTGAGTTGCGGTGCCCCAAAGTATCTGCACATCCTCGGCAGCCGGCTTGGACAACCACACACGGATTTTCGCAGAATTGCCTTCGTTGACTTCGGCGTCATCAATAGATACCGTCAAAAGGCCGTCGTTATCCGCGATGGCAGCGGTGGCGGCGTTATCCGGCGCCAGGGCTACCGCGTAGGCGGCTCCGCCATCATCAATGGTCAGCGTGACGGTTCCATCCCCAGTTTCCTCCACACTGTCATCGTTTGTCGCCACGTCGAACGTCGCCTTGGCCGAGCCCGCCGGGATCGTCACCGTATAGGAACCGGTGTCGCTAGAGTCAACGTAGTCGTTATTCGGCGTCGAGACTGTCACGTCGACTAGCACGTCTGTTGAGGGCGTAGGCTTCGCCATAAGCGTGAAGGTGACGTTGCCGCCTTCCAACGTTCTGCTGCCAGGCCCCGAGACACTGACTGTGGGCGTGTCGTTGTCCCGCACCTCGACAGTCGCGCTATAGGGCTGCGTGTTGGCATCGTAATTGTTGTCCGGATCCAGTTCAAGCGTTACCTGTACCTCTCCGCTGGACTCGATAGCATTGTCGTCAACCGTGCCGACGTACAACTTGTGGGTAGTGTGTCGCTGCTGGGCAAACGTCTTGTCGTCAACCCCGGGAATGATGACCTCGCGAGAGCCTTCCATTGCGTCATCAACGAAGTCGCCCGACTGGTCCTGCACCGTCACCGCAACCTTCAGGTCCTGCTCAGGCGCAGGTTCAGCCCGCAACGTGAAGCCGGCGCGCTGGCCCTCCACGACCGCAGAGCCGCCCGTGATCGTGACCACAGGGATGCCGCGCTCGTTGTCTTTGACATCCGAGGTGGCTTCATACTCATCCGCGCTCACGTCGTACTCGCCGTCGGCGTCGCGGTCGGGATCTGATTCGACAGTCGCGATAATCGAACCGTCCTCTTCCCAAACCGCGTCATCAGCCGTCTTAACGGTGAAGTCTTGGATCTGGATTCCTTTGTAGTGCTTGAATTCTCCGTCGTTGAGGCCGCTCAACCTTACCTCCCGGGTGCCTTCCTGGCCCGGGGCGAGGAAGGCATCGCCGGTGTCGTTAGACACGTTCACAGTTACCAGCAAATCGTGTTTCGGCATTGGGTTGGCGCTCAGAACAAACTCGATATCATCGCCTTCGATTACCGATTTTGTCACCGGACTGATGGTGACCACCGGCGTGCCGCGAGGCGCGTCCAGTGGGTCATCAACGATTGTGCCGGTCGCCCGTCCGCGGAGAATCTCACCTCCCTCGACCTTGGTGATTTCCACATAGAAGGTCTCCGGTTTTGGCTCGTACACGTCATCGTCGATCACTTCAATGCGCAGTGTCTGCTTTGTAGTCCTAATTAATGGCACAGTCAGAGGGTTTAGTGCGTTTTTGAAATCCACACCAGCGGTTGCTGGCGCGGTCGAGCTTGTCTCTGCCGTCGCTTTGACCTGCAACGTTACGTTTACCCATCCGCTCTTGTCGACCGTAACCGGGAATTCCAGGAACGTCCGTTGACCGCGAGGCGCGCTACTCTCCACAACGGTGGCGTCGCCTATGGATACCTTGCGGGACGTTTGGCCGGGGTCATTGTCGTTGACGGTTACACTGGCGGAAGAGGGCGATCCCACAGCGTAGTAAGCGGGAGGCTGGCCGGATGCTTCGACGCGCGCCGTGACCGAACCCTTCCTCTCATCCTGCTGGTCGTCAACCGTTGCGACCGTGAAGGAGCCTTGGCCAGTCGTTGGATCAATGGTTACCGAACGGATGCCGGTCTCGCCGCTGGCGGCAAAGCTGCCAGACTCGCTGACATTAACGTCCACGTACAACGTGGATGCCGGCGTCGAGTCGGCGGTCAGAGTGAAGGTGGCGGCCGATCCCTCGATTATCGTCGGTCCGGCAGAGACGCTGATGCGCGGCGTGGTGTCGGCAACGCTCACCGACGCCGTGGATGGAGTTCCAACTCCATAGCCGCTACCGCTGGTGACGCGGGCAATGATCTGACCGTTGGCTTCTAGCGTGTTGTCGTCATAGGTCTCGATGGTGAACGTGCCGGAGCCGTCGGCGCCAATGCTGACGGTCCTCGAACCGAGGTCAGATTGGTAGTTGACGAAATCTCCACTCTGACTGACCACGACGTTGGCGTCGAAACCCGGTGACAGTGCCGGCGTCGAGGTCAACGTGAAAGTGGCGGTCCCGCCTTCGTCAATGGCCGGCCCCGCCGCAATGGTTACGGCCGGCGTGGTGTCTTGGACCGTCACCGCCGCCCGGGAGGGTGTCCCCACCAGGTAGCCGTCAGCGCCGACCACGGTGGCCGTGATCGTTCCGTCGGGCTCTGCGGTGCGGTCATTGGTGGTGGCAACGGTGAACGTGCTGCTGCCGTCGGTTCCCACGGTGACTGTACGGTCGCTAATCTCACCGTCGGTGGCGAAACTGCCCTGCTCGGAGAGCTGCACACTGACCGCTATCGGCGTTACCGGAGCCGGCTCGCCCGTAACGGTAAAGATAGCGGTCTCGCCCCTCCTGGATTGACGCCGGCGCGGACACGCTTATCCTTGGCGTCGGGTCGCCGCCATCGCTCACCGCAATTGTCGCTGTAGCCGGGGCGCCTACCCGGTAGCCGGTTCCGGCATTCAGCGTGGCGGTAATCACGCCGTCGTCTTCGTCAACCCCGTCGCTTACCGTTCCGACTTTCAATACGCCGTTTCCGTTGGTGTCAATGCTCACCGTCTGCTGGCCAATCGCGCCACTGGCCGCAAAGTTTCCGCTCTGGGATACGGCAACTGTTACCTGTATCGGAGACGCCGGCCGGGGCCTGGCTTTGAGCGTGAAGTTGGCAGTGCCGCCTTCACTGATCTTAGAACCGCCTGAGATTTGCACGACAGGAACGTCGTTGTCTCGCACCAAGTTGACGGCGCTCTTGAGATTTCCATCGGAACCGTGCCCCGCTCGATAGTTCTCGCCCGGAATCACGGTAGCCGTAATCGTACCATCGGCTTCATTAACCGAATCATCGATGGTACTGACCCATAAATTGACATAGCCCGCGGGTGACACGGTGACCGTTCGCTTCCCCAACTGGCCTCTGGCCGCGAAGTTGCCGCTCTGCGTCAGATCCAGCTGCACTTTCAAGCCTTCGGGCGGTCTCGGGGACGCGATCACGTAGAAACCCACCACTTCCCCTTCAACCACGCTGCCATTGGCAAGGACTACGACATCGTATGGTTCGTTCTGAGCTCTGGATTGCTCCGGTACCACGGCGAACATGGCTGCTGCCACCACCGCCAGCGCGGCAAAAATC
>CBDBNP010000004.1:0-351220 GCA_965207865.1 Dehalococcoidia bacterium | reverse complement strand
GGATCTCCTCGTTGGAGGTACGCATGTGTTCCTGCCACGGCACTGCGCCATAGCCCGCGGCCCGGGTGCTGCCGGCCCCGCCACGTTCGCCCTCGGGCGGATACCGCACGGCGGCGACGGCCCTTCTTGCTCCCTCAACTCCTTCGATGTGGGGCACCTGGATGCCCTGGGCCCCGGCGTCGAGGATGCGGAGGATGGTCTTGGGGTTATTTTCGGGAACCCGAACGATGGGAGTGATGCCGCACAGGTCGGCGACCCGGATCATCTCCCCAACTGTCCCGATGTCGAAAGCCGAGTGTTCCATGTCGATGAAGGCACCGTCGAATCCCGCAGCCGCAATGATCTCCACGACCGCCGTGTCGGCGAACCCGACGTGGCTGACGATGGCCAGACCGCCCTCTCGCATGACCCGTTTCACCCGGTTTTCTTTCATATCAATGCCCTCTGATTCAAGGTACCGCTGCAGGTTGCGATAGAGTGTAGATAGAGGCGAGTGAACCTGTCAAACGGCGGAATACGTCCAAGGGGTATTGGCAGATTGTGCCAGCGGGGTGGAATCGCCGCTGATCCGTTGCCAGAGGACTCGCTATCGAGATGTCGGAAGAGCGATAACTTCGATGCCGTCGCCTACATTGACGGTACCAGGGTTCTCCACGGCGGCGTATACACCGAAATACGGCGCCCTGGATGCGGGACGATATGCCAGCAGAAACCTTGGCGTGTCGAAGTCTCTCTGGCCCGTGTCGGGGTCGATGGTGGTGATGGCACACCTCGGGTCGGGGGCCACAACCCTCAGCCTCACCTCCGGACCGATGGCCACCACGCCGCCCAGCCAGGAGTCCTCCTCGTGTGGCGAGCAGCCGTCAAGCAGGAAATTTGGCCGGAAGCGCCGTCCATCGAAGGGCCGGGCGTTCTCAGCGAGCTGGCTGAGGAGGTCGACGGAGGCCTGCGACAGAAGTGACATCGGGTACTCGTCGTAGGACAGCCCAACCTGGTCGGTCTTGACCAGCCGGACGGGCCCGCCGCACAGGGCGGACAGGGCCTCGTTCCACTCCCCGGGCACCTCACGTCCCGGAACCGTGCGCCCGAAAATCGGGGTGCTGACGGCCTGTCCTTCCTCCACCGAGCCAGAAACCACCTTGCCATCCGGAAAGGTCAGTGCAAGTTGCTCGGACTCCGGATCGAAGCTGGCCTTTACCTGGGAGAGCTGCGGACGCTGCCGCTGCGTCAACAGGCGACCGCCGCCGTCGATCATGTGAAATCGGCGGTCTTCGGCGATTCCGGAGGGTCCTACCGGTACCGATTCTCGAGCCTGCAGGGCAAGAGATTTGACGGGAGCAGTAAATATTGCAGCGACAGTGGGCAAACGACTTTCCTGCAACAGCTTTGGGGCATCACGGGCTGGTGGGACGCTGGCCCAGAGTAACCTCTATCTCCTCTTGCTGTCCATCCCTCAGCACGGTCAGGGTGACGTCGTCACGCGGGCTGTTGTGGTACAGCAGGTGCGCGATCAACTCGCTGGAACCGCTAATCTGGTGAGTATTGACAGCCGTGATTATGTCTCCTCCGACCGGGTATGGCACTCCATTCAACTCCAGAGTGGAATCAGAGCCGCGCAACCCGGCCCTGTCCGCCGGGCTACCGTCGACTACGGACACAACTATTGCTCCTGTCGTACCTTCCGGAAGGTCGAGTTCCATTGCGTAGTTGGATGTCGCAGTGGCTATGCTCACTCCCAGCCAGGGATAATTGAACTCTCCATCCTCAATCAGGGGCGCCACCACTCGCTTGGCAATGTTGACGGGCACCGCCATTCCCACGCCCGAGAAGCTGCCGGAACGGCTGATGATCTGCGTGTTGATGCCGATAACCTGCCCAAGGCGGTCGAGCAACGGGCCGCCCGAGTTTCCCGGGTTGATGGCGGCATCCGTCTGGATCACTTCGGGAATTGTGAACTGGCTCTGGCCACTGATGTTGCGTCCCACTGCGCTGACGATGCCAGAGGTCATGGTGAATTCCTGCCCGAACGGGGCGCCGATAGCCACGGTGAGCTGGCCGGCCTCGACGGCGCTGCTGTCGCCCAGGGTCACCGGCTGCAAATCCCAATCATCTCCCTGCAGCTTGATTACCGCGAGGTCGGAATGCGGGTCGCTGCCGACCACCCGACCGGTCGCCCGGGTGGAGTCGGCAAAGATCACTGTGACCTCGTCCGAACCACCCACCAGTTCCTCGACGACGTGGTGATTGGTCACTATATGACCCTCCTCGTCCCAGACGAACCCCGAGCCCGCGCCCCACAGCAGCTCGTCCGGTACACCCTGCAGACCTTGCAGCGCTGAGGTGGCCGGGTTGGGAACCCTGATGTATACCACGGACGGCAGAACGCCTTCGTAAATGTCGTTCAGTACCTTTTCGAACGCTGCCAGCACTAGCTGGGCATCGGATTCTGCCACTGCCGGCGGATCGCTGCTGTCTTGCTGGACCAGCGACTGCTCAGCTGATCCGTTGGCTTTACTGCCGCTTTCGGCGGAGGCGGGAACCTGTCCGGCAGCGACCGGTACCGCCACAGCCTCCTGCGTTGGCGGTTCCACAGGCGGTGAGGACGTGCTGGTGGGCTCAGGGGCGATGGTGATTGACTCCCTGTCAGCCTCTTGACCGGAAGAGCCGCTGCAAGCTGCCAGAACACCAATCACGACGGCGAGGATCAGAACACCAACGACCCACCGCGAAAAAAGGCGCGCCGATTTCCGCATCACAAACTTCTCCTGAAGGACAGAGGATTACCCCCGAATAACAATACGACGGTTGCGAATGTCCGGATTCTAACCCTGAATTTTGAATGAATTTGGAAGACTTCCGCGAGTCGCCCTCCCACGGAATGCATCCTTCAACGCCAAATGTCCCGGGCGGTTCTCGGTTTGGCTCATTTGTTACCCGTCCTCGTCTTCACGAGCCCGCTCGGGGGCACACTGCACATGCCTACTGGTTTGGAATGAACTGGTTCCCTTTGCCTGAAAATATTCTATAATTGATATTATAAATTCCGATTGTCATTCCCGAGCCAGAGCGATCAGAGCAATGTCGATACCGCGAGAAAAGTTGTTGAATGGGGTGAAACGTCTCTTTCTGCTGTGCTCTGTCCTGGCCTTGCTTCTCGGCATGGCGGGGCCGCTGGCCGGCACCGCCCTCGCCCAGTCTCCGTCTGGCCCGCACGCCCTGGTGATCAACATTGATGGCGTTATCAACCCGGTCAAGGAGCGGTTTATCCAGAGGGCACTGGATGAAGCGCAGGAGACAGGGGCAGTCTTGCTCATAATCCGCCTCGACACTCCGGGAGGGCTGCTGACCTCCACCAGGGAGATCGTTGAGCTGTTGCTGGGCTCTCCTGTGCCCACGGCAGTCTACGTCTCCCCAAGCGGTGCCCGAGCCGGTTCGGCTGGCACTTTCCTGACGGCGGCAGCGAATTTCGCCGTAATGGCGCCGGGCTCAAACATCGGCGCCGCCACTCCAGTCTCCAGTTCTGGACAGGACCTCGACGAGACCCTCGCCAGCAAGGTGGAGAATGATGCAGCGGCCCTCATACGCAGTATCGCGCAGGAACGCGGGCGCAACGCCGAACTGCTGGAGGACACAGTCCGCGAGGCCGCCTCCTACAGCTCCCAGGAGGCCGTAGAAGGCAATGTGGTCGACTTCATCGCCAAAGACATCGATGACATCCTGGCGCAAATCGACGGCATGACGGCCGACACCAGCGAGGGCCAGGTTGTAATGGAAACTCTGGGGATTTCCTATTCGGAGTTCGAAAAGAGTTTCCTGGAAAATCTGCTGGAGTTCTTGTCTGACCCCAATGTGTCATTCCTGCTGTTCACGCTTGGAGGCCTCGGAATAATTATCGAGCTGTTCAACCCGGGCCTGCTGGTCCCGGTGATAGTTGGCGTGATTTGCCTGATACTGGCCTTCGTCGGCGTGGGGAATCTGCCGGTCAATTGGGCCGGGGTCGCCCTGATCCTGCTGGCCATCGCTCTCGGCGCCGGTGAGGTTGTGGTCGCCGGATTTGGTGTTCTCGGAGTCGCCTCGGCGGTGAGCCTGATAATAGGCGGCCTCCTGCTGTTCGCCCAGTTCGGAGAGTCGTCCCCGACGCTGCCCTACATCGGGGTGAACCGTTGGCTACTGGTAGGCGTCTCCGTAGTATCCGGAACCACCGTGATATACTTGGCGCGGCAGGCCATGAAGTCTCGCCGGGACCGCCCCGAGGAAGCATCTTCGGCGATCGTGGGCCAAACGGGCTCCGTCACCATCGCCATGCAGCCCAGGGGGGCGGTCCGCGTAGCCAACGATACGTGGAGTGCGGAAAGCGCAGATGGCAGCTATATAGACGCGGGTGAACAGATCAGAGTTGTATCGATCGAAGGCCTGGTGCTGAAGGTAGCCAGGCACAATCCATAAAGCTGACCGGTACGTACTTCAGGTATCGGGATTCTTGAGAGGTCCAAGGAGGCCAATATGTCTGCAGGCCTGATAATGGTACAACAGTATCAAAGAATGGTTATCCAGCGTTTCGGGACCTTTACTGGTTCCAAGGGATCCGGGTTGCATTTTCTGATTCCTTTCGTGTACCACGGTACAAAAGTAGATCTCAGGGAGCGCGTGGCGCGCGTTCCTACCCAGAAGTACATCACTGCGGACAACGTGGTGGTGGACATGGACTTCGTGATCTATTACCGCGTGATGGAAGACTTGGCGGACCGCGCCGTGCTGGAAGTGCAAAACTTCGAGCTGGCAGTTGTCAACCTGGCTTTCGCCACGTTGCGTGCGGTCATCGGCTCCACGACACTAACAGATGCTCTCGCCGAGCGTGAAAGGATCCGGGATTCCATGCAGGTCCGGATGGATGAGGTCACGGAACGTTGGGGCGTCAAGGTATCGCAGGTAGAGATCAACGAGATCGACCCTCCCCCTGGCGTCAAGCAGGCAATGGAAAGGGAGAAGTCCGCAGAGGCGATCAAGACCGCCGATATCACCGAGTCCGAGGGCGCCAGGCAGGCGGCCATCAACCGGGCCGAGGGCGAGAAGCAGTCGGCTATCCTGAAAGCGGAGGGCGAGCGGCAGTCTGAGATCCTGCAGGCGGAGGGCGAGCAGCAAGCCGCGGTGCTCCGTGCGATGGGTTTCAGCGAGGCTCTGGAGCGGATCAACGCCGTTGCCGGGGAAGCCGACGGCCGCACCATGAGCCTCCAGTACTTCGACACTCTGAAGTCTCTGGGCGACTCACCGTCGACTAAGTGGATCTTCCCGATGGAATTCACCTCCATGCTTGGAAACTTCATGTCCATGGGCGGCAACGACCGCCAGAGTAACGGATCTGGGTAATCGCATTTCGCACCAGAAAAGGGAAAGGCCGGTCGAATCGACCGGCCTTTCTTTATCCTGTCTGCGGATAGCCGCCTCCGGTTGCTGAGGCGATCAGTTTTCCGGGCCTATCCCTCGGCGGGCTGGATCATTCCGAAGTTATCGTCGCCGCGCCTGTAGAGAACGCTGTACCGATCGGTGTCGGCGTCGAGAAACATGTAGAAGTCGTGGTCAAGGTACTGCATCTGCAGGGCAGCCTCTTCCACTGACATCGGCTCCATGCTGAACCGCTTGATGCGAACCAGGTCCCCTGTAGGGGCCAGCACCTCCTCGCCCTCTTCGGCTGACTCGGGTTCCACGGCGGAAAGTTCCGCAACCACCGCGTCGGCGTCGGGTGCATTCCTGGACTGTCGCTCGCTGCGGTAGGTCTGGGCCTTCCAGCGGTTTAGCTGGCGGTCCAACGCGTCCACCGTGGCGTTCACTGCCGCCCTGGCATTGCCCGCCCTGCGCTGGGCCCGCAGCAGGTCCCCGCCGACGTTCAGCGACACCTGCACCACAACCCTGTCCTGCTGAGAGCGGGTGGACTCCGTGGCCATCTCCACGTCGGCCCTGGCGCTGGCAGGCAGGTGGCGGTCCAATGAGGCAAGCTTGGCGGTCACGTGCTCCCTTACCGAGCGGGTGATCTCGATATTCCTCCCCTGAATACGCAGGTCCATTTTGCACCTCCCTTATCCCTCTCCCGCTAATGAAGAGGGCCTGAGATTCGCTTCCCGGAAGGGGCCGCGATAATAACACAAATATGCGTCCACAGCATGACGGAAAGAAGCAACGAAATGTCTGACCTCGGTTTCCGAGGAACGGACGTCTATCGCGCCCCGGCAGAAAGGGACTTGGGAGCCAGGTCCGACGAGCCAAGGAATTCGATGGCGGCCGAGTAGGGTTCGGCCTCCCTTGAGGCAACCTGGTCCATCACGGACAAGAGGCTGGGATCGGTCTGCACAAGGCGACGAAGGCGGCGTACCAGTTCCTCCTCCACCACCTCCAGGAATTCCTGCGTCCTGTGCTCTCCACGCCGTTTCGCCAAGGTGCCGCTGGACTCCAGGAAAACGCGGTGCTCTTCCAGCTTCTCCCACATTTCGACGATTCCCCCTCCGGTGTGCGCGGACGTCAACATCACCGGCGGGGCCCATTCGGGCGTGGTCAGCGCCATGTGGAGCATTGCTGTCACGGAGGCGGCCATCTGGTCGGCTCCGTCCCGGTCTGCCTTGTTCACCACGTAGATGTCGGCGATCTCCATTATGCCCGCCTTCAGGGCCTGTATCGAGTCGCCGGCCTCGGGTATCAGGGCCACGGCGACAGTATCGGCAACGCCCATGATTCCCAGCTCGGTCTGCCCGACCCCCACGGTTTCAACGATGACCACGTCGTATCCCGCCGCATCCAGGGCCCTGGCCACGCCTTTGACGATTCGGGGCAGTCCCCCGGCCTGTCCGCGTGTGGCGATGCTGCGGATGAAAACGCCGGTGTCGAGGTAGTGGCGCTGCATCCTGATGCGGTCCCCGAGCAGGGCACCGCCGCTGAAGGGACTGGTGGGGTCCACGGCCACGATGCCGACCCGCTTGCCTTGTTCGCGGAGGTGGCGCGTCAGCTGGTCGACGATGGTACTCTTCCCGGCGCCGGGTGGCCCGGTGATGCCCAGCGTGTATGCGTGGCCCGTCCGGGAGTCAACGTCGCGCATCACGTCGACGGCAGCCGAATCTCCGCGTTCCAGCATGGAAATTACGCGGGAGAGGGCGCGCTGCTCACCGGCCAGCAATCTGTCTGCCAGTTCATTCAAGGGAGACGCCTCCACCCTAGCCCTGCCCGGAAGGGAGAGGGAATAAAGCGGATATGCAAGGGAGGCAAAGCAATGGGGCCTGGTTCAGTGATTGAATCCGCCGGCGAAACCCCTGGCTCCCGCCGTAATCAGCAGGTCGGGCCGGTTGCCCCAGCGCTTCAGGAAGCGGCCGAAGTTCTTGCGTGAGAGCTCGTCCCGCTGGTTGTCGTCCAACTCGGTCCATTGTCGATGCTCGTGCCGCACGATGGGCAGGGACGAGTCGGCCAGCACCCTGTACCCCTTGTCCTTGAACTGGAAGCAGTAGTCGATGTCCAGGTTGCGATAGAAGCGGAACACCTCTCGCATCAGGCCGACCGTGTTTACTGCCTCGCGTCGGAAAGACATGCAATAGGCCTGCATGGCGTCGGCATCGCCCTCATCCACTTCCTCGTGGAAGTGCTGCATGTCGTCGGTGGTCAACCCGTAGGGGCCGAAGATGCCCACGGACGGGTCGCTGAGCTTGTCCCTGACGGTGCCTAGGATATCACCGACGATTTCTGCCGAGCCGTCCACGATGATGATGTGCCGTCCGAGGCTCTGCTTGACGCCGATGTTCTTGCTGGCGGCGTCGCCAATGACGTGGTCGCAGTGGAACACGCGAAGGTTTTCGTGCTCCTGCTTCATTTCCTCCAGCATCTCGCCGGTGCCGTCGGTGGAGCCGCTGTCGATTACAATCACTTCCGCTGAGTAGCCCTGCGAGTGCCGTAGCATCCCGTCCACGCAGCGACGCACGTCCTCGGGGTAGCCGTATGCGTTGAGGATGAAGGTGAAATCGTACGTGGGCTCCTCCTCCAGCAGCGAGGCAACCTCACGGGACGACGAAACGGCATCCCACTTCTCCAGGCGCTGCTCCATGAGGGTCTTGGGGCGAGCGCGCGACCCATCGGGCGCGTCCTCGACGACATACCCGTTGGCTGACAGCCGGGCGCGCAGCGAGTCGGCGGATTCCCACGTCTGCCGCTCTCTCAGGGCCTCTCGCTCGCGCAGGGAGGCGACGATTTCCTCGCCGACGCTGTTGGCATCGGGTGCCTGGTGCAGATCGAGGCCAAACATCTCGTCGAATTCCAGCAGCAGGCCCATCTTGGCCCTTCCCGGCAAGGAGGAGCGCACCATTTCCCAGGTTATTGCGAGGGCACCAGGCAGGTTTAGATCGGAGTCCACGGCCTCCCAGAACCGTCGGCGGAATTCGTCGGCCTCCGCGGGATGGCCGTTTCCGTCCGGCTCCATGCTCCACTGCCAGAGCCGGGTGCGCAGGTTTGTCAGTGCCTTTTCCGCAGCCTTCAACGACGTGAACGTGAAGTTCATGCGGTGCCGGTAGAGCACTGTCATGCAAAGGTAACGGAAAGCCAGGGGATCGAATCCGCGTTCGATCAACTCCTCGACCAGGAACACGTTGCCCGAGGACTTGGCCATCTTGGCGCCGTCGGCAAGAAGGTGCTGGGCGTGCACCCAGTACCGGACGTGCTGCTCCCCGAAGGCAGCCTCGCTCTGGGCGATCTCGTCCTCGTGGTGGGGGAATATGTTGTCCACGCCACCGGTGTGGATGTCGAAGAACTCGCCCAGGTACTTGGAGGCCATGGCGGAGCACTCGATGTGCCAGCCTGGGAAGCCCTCGCCCCACTGGCTGTCCCACTTGACGTCCCGGCCGGGCTCGGCTGCCTTCCACAGGGTAAAGTCGCGGGGGTCGCGCTTCATCGGGTCGGCCTCGGCGCGAACACCCTCCAGCAGGTCTACACCGGTGTTGCGGGAAAGCTTGCCGTAGTCGGAGAAGCTGGGGACGTCGAAGTAGACGTTTCCGCCCCGTTCGTAGGCGTGGCCTTTCTCCACGAGCGCGCCAACGATGGACAGCATTTCTGGGATGTGCTGGCTGGCCCACGGGAACACATGGGCGTCCATTATGTTCAGCCGGGCCTCGTCGCGATGGAAACGGCCAGCGTACAGCTCGGCGATCTCCTGGACGGTCTTGCCCTCGGCCAGCGCGGCCAGGATCATCTTGTCGCCGCCGGTCTCCACCAGTTCCTGGCGCATGTGGCCGACGTCGGTAATGTTCTTGATGTGGTGTACCTGCAGGCCGTGGTGCATGAGGGCCCGGCGAATCCAGTCGGCCATCATGTAAGTGCGCAGGTTACCAATGTGGGCGTCGCGATAAACGGTCGGCCCGCAGGTGTACATGCTCACTTTGCCCGGCTCTGCGGGCTCGATCTCTTCTACCCTCTTAGCCAGGGTGTTGTAGATACGCAGCAACGCAAATACACCTCACCGACGAATATCGGTAGTTTACCACGGTGCCAAATCCACTGCCACTTTGGGCTTGATGAGTTATGTCTAGACTTCGTTAAGGAAAGACGGGCACCAACAAGGGTTGCTCCTACATCGAGGCAGCTTCATGGTGTAGGGGCGCCCACAAGGGGCGCCCCGGTTCACGCTACTGAGAGAGCGTTCCCCTCCCCCATTCCGGCGAGGGTTGCAGCCTGCTCGGCTGCCCTTCACTCGCCCTGCTGAACCACGGCCCCCGAGGCTTTGAGAGCGGCGATTTCGCCGGCACTGTATCCGGCCTCGGCCAAGATCTCGTTCGTTTCCGCGCCGAGCACCGGTGTCGGACGTCCCAGCCTCGCCGGTGTGCCGGACAGCCGCGCCACCACTCCGAGATGATCGGCCCTTCCCATGCCGGGGTGTTCGCGGCCAACGACCAGACCGGCCTCCCTGACGTGAGGGTCGTCGTGGTAGTCAGGGATTGACAGGTTCTCAATGGCACTGACGCCAGCGGCGGTCAGGCTCCTGACCCATCCATCGCGAGTGCCCTGCGCGAACACCCGTGAAAGCTCGTTGGCCAGCGCTGCATCATTCTGCTGCCGAGCCTGGGTGTCGCTGAATCGACTGTCGGAGGCCAGGTGGGAAAGCTCCGGCAGTCCCGTAAGCGCAGACCACGAGGCCTCGTCGTCGCACTGAAGGTAGAACCAGCCGTTGTCGGCCTGGTACAGCCTCGAAAGGGCCGAGAGGCCGCGTACATTCAGCCCCTCGGGGTCCTTGCGCTCGTAGCCCTCGTAGTCCAGGAAATAGGGTGACTGTAGCAGGCAGGCCGTCAGTGACAGACCTCCGTCGACAGACTGCCCGCGCCCGGTGCGATTGCGCTCGTGGAGTGCCAGGGCAATGGAGAAGGCCCCAAGCAGGCCGGTACCGTAATCGTTCATGGGGTAGGGCAGGAGCTGCGGAGCATCATCGCGACCGCCACGGCGGACCTGAATGCCGGTGGTGGCCTGCGCCAGCTGCTCCCAGCCGGGGCGCTCGGCCCAGGGGCCGTCGTAGCCGAAGGCGTTGGTGGAGGCGTACACGATGTCCGGCTTGCGCTTGCGGATTTCCTCGTACCCGAGGCCCATGCGGTCCATGGCACCCTTGCGATTGTTTTCCACCACCACGTCGGCGGTCTCCAGCAACTTCCAGAAGACCTCGCGCCCCTCCTCCTTTTTGAGGTCGATCTGGATGCTGCGCTTGCCACGGTTCACGTCCAGGTTGCCGCCGTAGTCGTAGGGACGGTTGGGGTCGTCGATCTTGATAACATCGGCGCCGAATTCTCCCAGCGTGCGCCCGCAGGTGGGGCCGGCCAGCACGATGCACAGATCGAGGACCCGCACACCCTGCAGGGCGGACAGGATGTCCTCGTGGCTTTCGAAGCGCTGTCCGGGAGGCGCGGCCCTGATCTCCGCCAGCGCCGAAACAGTGTGCTCCCCCAGCGTCGGCGCGCGGCGCGGTGCAGGTCCGGGGGTTCCGCGCATTCGGTTCGGCGGGCCGGGCTGCTTCATCCTGCCGTGTTCGGCGTCGTCCACCTCCACCACCATTCCGGCGCCGATGGCGTGCTCGTGCACCATCCACTCGTCCACTGTCTTGCAGATGGTGCAGGCGCCGCCGGTCTCGGCGATGGCGTCCTCCCATTCCTTGGCGGTCCTTTCCTTGAACAGGTTCTCGACGCGTTCCCGCCACATCTCGATAGTGTCAGGGCTCACATCCGCTCCGTAGAGATCCTCCAGGTCCTCGATCCACTCCGGGCGACCGGCGGCCTGCAGGAACTGGCTGGCAAAGCGCTGGTACATCCCGTGATTCTGGACGTACCGTCCATCGGAACACTGGTACTGGTGGGACATCACATTGCGAGGGAGGGTGAACAGGTCAGGAGGATCGATGTCGTGGAACTTCGACAGGTGCCGGCCCATGGCAGCGAACATTGCGCTGTGCAGCGGCACCTCGATGCGCTGTCCTTGTCCGGTGCGCTGACGAGCTATCAGGGCCATGGTAACCGACACGGAGCCGATGATGGCCGCAAAGCTGCTGGCGCTGGGTAGGGGCAGGAACAGCGGCTCGTCCATCCCCGGCGCCCCCTGGTGCGCGCCGGTGGCCGCGCCGACGATGTGCTCCCAACCTCGCTGGTCGCGATACGGGCTGTCCTCTCCGAACCCGGGTAGGGAACAGTAGACCAGCCCGGAATTGGTACGGGTCGCCTCGTAGCCGATGCCCAACCGGTCCGCGACACCGGGCCGAAAGTTCTCGATCAGGACATCGGCCCAGCTGATGAGCTCCGACGCTCTTTCTCTGCCATCGGCGGACTTCAGGTCCAGCTCAACGGAGCGCTTGCTGCGGTTCCAGGTGGCGAAGGCCGGCTCGCTGCGGGCGGGGTCGCCCCCGGGCCGCTCGACCTTGATGACATCGGCGCCCTGCTCGGCGAGCAACATTCCCAGCAACGGGCCGGGGATGTATTGTCCGAATTCAACGACCCGGATGCCGCGCAATGCTCCCTGGGTATCGATGGACTGTTCTGCTGTACTCATGGGGCGTCATTCCTCGCTTGCTTGTTGGTGCTTGTTTCTTGGGCTAATCTGGCGGGACTGGTGGCCATATGCGGCTAGTGGGCGTGCACTCTATCCTGGACCTTAACGACCTTGCCGGTTTTGGCGGACTCTATGGCAGCGGCAGTGATCTGCGTGGCCTTGAGACCGTCCTCGCCCGTCGCCGACGGGTCCCGATCGGACTCCAGGGCATCGCGAAAGTCGTTCAGTTCAGCCACAAAGTTGGCCAGGTAGTCATACTCGTAGGCCTCGTTGTCGTTGACAGTGGCGCTAACCACCTCGGCTCGTCCCAGGCGGGCCTCCCATACGGTCTCCATGGTGGCAAAGCGGCCATCGGAACCATACAGTGCCAAGTCGTTCTGGGTGTCGGGGAGCATTCTGCCACACATCACCTGGGCGATGGCGCCGCCACTCATGCGAAGGGCGATGGTGGCGATGTGCTCCAGCGGCTGACGGACGGTCTGGCCGTCGGTCAACGACACTACCTCGACGACCTCCTCCCGCAGCAGGAAGCGGAACAGGTCGAACACGTGGACGCCAAGCCCGACCAGCACCGAGGCGTCGCCGATAAGCTGCGGCGTCTCCCACCACTCGCGCAGGCCGGTGCGTGGCAGGTGCTCCGGTTCACCCCGATTGCCACGGCCCCATTGACCGTGGGCCAGGCGGATGCGCCCGATGGTGCCGCAATCTATGATCTTCCGGGCCCAGAGGTGGGCCGGATGAAATCGGAGCTCGAATCCCAACCCGAGTTTGACCCCGTGGTCTCTGCAGGCAGACACCATGGCGGCCGCGTCGGTTACCGAGTTGGCCATGGGTTTTTCGGACAGGACGTGCTTGCCAGCGGCGGCGGCGTTGATCGTCTGGGGCGCGTGCAGGTGGTTGGGAGAGGCGACAAAGACCGCATCGACCCGCGAGTCGGCCAGCAGCGCGTCCAGGTCGCTGTAGGCGGCGTCTGCCCCGTGCTTTTCGGCAAAGGCATCGGCCCGGCCCTGGTCACGGCCGTACACCGCCACCATTCGGGCGTCATCGGCCAGTTTCATGGCCGGCGCCAGCTTCAGATCGGCGTGCGAGCCGATGCCTGCTATCGCCCATCCCAACGACACGAGTTCACTCCTTGGCCCCGGTGTTTGCGTCCCTCAAGTGGCGAGACACCATTCCAGCGGTGCGCACATGGTGCATCATTCCTGACCTGCGCGACGCAGTTGCTCCCGCAAGCGAGCGACTTCTGCCTCGGCCTGTTCGGCACGAGACCGGGCTTCGTTGCGTTCTGCTTCCATCGACGAAAGGGCTCCTTGCGCCGACAGGAGGGCCTCCTCGGCCACTTCCAGAGGGTGAATCGTTTTTCCTGTCCCCGGATCCAGTACGTCGAACCCCGCGTCGTTCCAGTAGAAGTCCAGGTTCAGCAACTGGCTGTGGGACAATTGTGAACCGTCCGGTCGCACACTAATGTCGAAGGCGACGTAACTCCCTTCGATCAGACGCTCTCCGACCAGCGGCTGGCCGTACAGATTGCCTCCAGAAGGGTCGAAGCGCCAGTATTCGGCTACGCCCAGCCGCGCGTAGAGCTCCCGCTTGGACCCGAGGTCATTGGCTGCAGTGCTGGGGGACGCCACTTCCATGACGAAATCGGGGACTTTCCCTGTTTCCCAGACCCAGAAGTTGGGCAGGTTTTCCCGGATTGTTGCCGCGTCAACGTTGAAGGCAATGAAAAGGTCGGGGCGAACGCGGGCGTTTCCGTTGGTCATGTCGTATGACAGAAAAACTGCATTGGAGACGAACACATCCTCATGGTCCAGATAGCGCTCCCGCAAGGACCACTTGATCCGATCTATAGTGAATTCCTGTCGCATGCCCTCCTCAATCGGCCCCGGCTCCTCGTAGAAGATATCGGGAAGCGTCCGGTTGACCCACGCGTTGGTGATCTTCCGTTTCGTAGTCATCATCGGGCCTCCTTTGGGGAATTTGAGGGCAGCATTGCAAAGAGCTAGGCGGCGCGCCAGCTGGCGAACCGATCGGGTGCGTAGCCCCCGACGGAGAGGTCCGTTCCCGACGTGGTGATCATGTCTGCGACCGACTTGCCGAACCCCGGGGCAAGCAGGATTCCCTTCTTGCCGGCGCCGGTGGCCAGCCATGCGTTATCGTACCCCTGGACACGCCCGATGATGGGCAGCCAGTCGGGGGTAACCGGTCGCAGGCAGGCGGTGTGCATCTCGACGGTGGCATCGGACACCGCAGGCACTATGCGCTTTACCCCATCCAGTATGCGTTCTCGGGTCTCGGGCATGGGCTGCCGATCGAAGCCACGCCAGTCCTCGGTTGTGCCGCTCCAGGCAAGGCCGTCGGGCTTGGAGTAGATGCTGGCCCCCCCACCGGACACGTCGTGCGGGAGGGGATCGCCCGGCAGCCGCACGCGAAGAATCTCGCCCTTCAGCGGGTCCACGGGGATATAGGTGTCCAGCCAGTCCTCTGCCCGGCGGGACCAGGGGCCCATGGCCAACACGACCTGGCCGCAGTCGATTTCGCCGTCGTCCAGCAGGACACGGGTAACGTGGTCGCCGCGTTTCTCAAGGCCGCGCACTGTGCCGGGGCGCAGGCTGGCCCCCGAGGTCTGCGCGGCTGCCGAGAGGGCGAGAGTGAACGACTGGCTGTCCAGGGCGTAGTTTCCCCTCTTGAACACCGCTCCGGCGAACTTGCCGGTAATCCTCGGGTCCAGCTGGCGTACTCGTGGCTGGTCGGCCATGGATGCGCTGAAACCATCGGTTGCCGTGAAGCGAGCCGCGACGTCCTCCAATTCATGCACTGCGGACTCATCAAAGGTCAGCATCACCTCCGACACTTCGCGCATCTGGTAATCGATTTCGGTGAGGGTCTTCAGTTTCGGGTAAAGGCCCAAATGGAGCTGGAACGACTCCCACGCGAAGTCGGCCAGCGGACCAGGTATGCCTGTGCCGGTGAGAGGGTTGAGCCCCCCGGCGGCATATCCCGACGCCTGCGATCCCACGCCCTCGCGCTCTATGATGGTGCTACTGAGACCGGCCTCAGCCAGGTAGAAGGCCACGGCGCAACCGGCCGCTCCTCCTCCGATGATGGCAACATCCGTTGATTCAGGCATTTCGATTCGTCCGTTTCAGATCGGTTTGTTTCAGATTGGTTTTAGATGGCATGGCCCGTGGCACAGCATAGCGCGGCCCGACGGGGCAGGATAGAATGGGATGCTAACTACCTGCTGGGAGTATACCTATGCCGATATACGAATACTATTGCTCGAAGTGCGACCACGAATTCGAACTGATACGCCCCGTAGCCAGGTCAACCGACACTGCGCCCTGCAGCCAATGCGAGGAGCCGGCACAAAGGCAACTTTCCAATTTCGCCTTCAAATCCAACACGTTCACGGCACCCAAGTTCCGGGCCTCACTGGAGCAGCCCATGCGGTCCCGGCCCGACACTCCCTCCGACGCGTCCTAGCCCCCCTCTGCGGCGGCCTCGGCGCGAGCCTCGTTGCAGATGATGCAGGAGCATGCGGCCCGGAGCGCCCGGTAGGTGTAGATGCCGGTGTAGTGGGTGTCGTCCCAGAGGAACTGCATCCCGTAGTTGCCGACGGGCATGTGGTCGATGGCCTTCACATCCGCCGGCACCGAACCCGGATCCAGAATGGGACGGCCCGTCATCTCCTCCACGCAGCTGGCGCAGGGACAGCGCAGGCGCAGGTAACGATGGGAGTACGGACTGCGATGTCCGTCATCCCAGATGATTACGATTGCGTTGTCTTCCAGGCTGATTTCTATTGGGGATATTCGCTCTTGCGTCAATTTATCACCAAGGCAAAAAGTGAGCTTGAGTCGTCCTGGCGTCGTGGTCTCGATCGACTCGTGCGCCCCCGCTGGCAGGTCAGGATTGAGGCGGCGCCTGCACGTCGGCCAGGCGCGCCGGACGGGGTAGTTCATCGGGATCTATGGGAATCTCGATGATGCTAGGCTTGCCCGCGCTCAGGGCTTCCAGCATAGCATTGCCAACGTCCTCCGGCCGCTCCACGTAGAACCCGGCCCCGCCAAAAAGTTCGGCGTACTTGTCGTACCGGGGGTTCAGGGTATCGGCCCCCACGTAGCGCTCGTTGAAGGCGTAGCGCTGGTAAGCCTTCTCCGAGCCCCAGCTGCCGTTATTCATGATCACTGTGACCACCGGCAGGTTGTACTCCACGGCGGTGGCAAACTCCTGGGCGTTGAACAGGAACCCGCCGTCGCCATTGAAGTTGACGACAGGACGATCGGGAGCAGCGAACTGGGCGCCGAGAGCGGCGGGAAAGCTGAACCCCAGGCCGCCCAAGTCCAGCGAGGTCATAAGGCTGCGGGCCAGGTGGTAGTCGAGGCGGTCCTGCCCGAAGTTGGGCGCCAGCCCGGCGTCCAGGGCCACGATGGCGTCCCGGGGCATCACCTTGCGCAGCTCGGCGTAGACCCGCTGCGGCTTCATGGGCAGGCTGTCCAGTCGTTCCTCGCCGCGCAGGCGGTCGGCCCGCCTCGCCTTCCAGCTGCTGACCTCTTCGGCCCACTGCGGGTTGACGCGAGGCACCCTGCGTCCCAGTTCCTCCAGTAGTTCACGAGAAACCGCTCCGGCGTCTCCTTCGATGCCCACGGTCACCGGGTAGTTGCGGCCAATTTCTTCCGGATCGATTTCGATCTGTATGATCCGGGCGTCCTCGGGGATGAACCTGTGGTCGTAGAAGGTGGTGGACTGGCTCAAGCGGGTCCCCACGGCAAGGATAACGTCGGCTTCACGGATGGCCTCAATGCCTTCAGCCGAGCCCAGGCGCCCCAAGTGGCCAAGGAAGTTGGGGTGGTCGGAGGGCACAGCATCGGCCCGCCCGTAGGAGGTAACGATGGCGGCGCCGGTCAGTTCGGCCAGGCGGCATACGTCCTCGCCGGCGTTGCTCCACTGCACACCACCACCGGCCAGGATGACCGGGCGCTGGGCAGAGGCGAGAACATCGGCGGCCCGCTGAATCAGGCCCAGGTCACCCCTGGCACGGGTCTGGCCAGCACGGTACGAGTCAGGGGGCAGCAAGTCCAGGTCGATCTCGGCTCCGGGCAGCAGATCCCGGGGAATGTCCAGCAGCACCGGCCCCATCTTGCCCGATGTGGCCACGCGGAATGCGTGCCGGAGGGCATCTGGCAGGCGGTCGATGCGATTGATCGGGAAGGCTGCTTTCGTGATGGGTTTGAACAGCGCGACCTGGTCGAATTCCTGCGTCGAGTTGCGGTACTGGTCACGGCGCGAAGCAGAGGGAGCAATGACCACGACCGGGGAGTGGGCCACGTACGCCGATCCGATGCCGTAGGTCAGGTTGAGCACGCCCGGACCGTTGGTGGCCAGACACACGCTGGGAGTACCCGCGATGCGGCTGAACCCGTCAGCCATGAGCGCGGCGCCCTGTTCGTGTCGAACCCCGACGAACCGCATGTCCTCCCGGTCATACAAAGGATCGAGAATGTCCAGGAATGACGATCCCACTATGCCGAAAATGTGGGATACACCTTCCTGCTTCAGCAGTTCGATCACTGCCTCGCCTGCCTTCAGTCGCTGGGTCAACGCTGCTGCCTCCGCCTGATAATAATCGTTGGGCAGTTTAACACACCGGGTTGACGGCCCTGCGCAACTTTGCACTTACTGCACTTAATCCATACAATCTGGAGTCAAATGACACTACGGCTTTCAGACCGGAGGAATCACTGATGGAATACGAGCACCTGCTGGTGGAAATCGAAGACCGCGTGAAACTCATCACGATGAACCGCCCCGAAGTCCTCAACG
Organism: Dehalococcoidia bacterium; assembly: GCA_965207865.1. Taxonomy (GTDB): domain Bacteria; phylum Chloroflexota; class Dehalococcoidia; order Lucifugimonadales; family UBA3495; genus VXOI01. Next base: position 333,352 of record CBDBNP010000004.1, on the reverse strand, counting down.
CAATGAACCACAAGCTCGACGGCGAACTGCACCACGCCGTAATGTCGGGCAACGAGGATGAGGGCGTTGGTTGCATCGTCATCACCGGCTCGGGAGAGCGGGCCTTCTCGGCGGGAGGCGACATCCACGAGCAGCGAGTGCACGCCCAGGAGTTGACCGAAGACCAGCGAGAGGCCAATTCCCTGCAGTACCAGAACTGGATGTACGACATCTCGGCATCTCCCAAGCCGGTCATTGGCATGATGAACGGCCTGGCCTACGGCGGCGGGGCGGTGCTCGCCTCTTGCCTGGACATGCGCATCGGTTGCGAGAACACCAGGTTCCGCTTTCTGGCCGTCGCTTACGGTCGCATAAACAGCACCTGGACCCTGACCAACCAGGTGGGCTGGCCCACCGCAAAGGAGTTCCTGTTCACCGGGCGAGTGGTGGAGGCGGAAGAGGCGTACAGGGTGGGCCTGCTAAATCACCTGGTGCCGTCGTCTGAACTTCGGGACAAGACCATGGAGATCGCGTCGACCATCGCAGGGCATCGCCCGGAGTCGGTGATGGGCATCAAGGAGATCCTGCTGCAGGACAAGGCGGCCGACCTGCGCGGTATGTGGGAGAACGAGGTGGAATACACGACCAACCAGGTCAAGGGCTACGGAGTGGAGCAGGCCTTCCCCGAGTTCATCGCCCGCCGCGGCCGGGAGCTGTAGGGAAAGACGCGAAATACCTAACGTCGCGGCAAACAGAGCCTGAGGGAGAGTAAATGGTAAAGCTGACGTTCGACGAAGAGCGGGTGCCTCTGAGGGAAGTTGAAGAGGGCGATGTCCGCGTGGGGAACACCAAGGTTGCCCTGGAGGGAATCATCTCCGCCCATTTGCAAGGTTACACTCCCGAGGAAATCCAGTGGTGCTACGACGTGGTCAGCCTGGGGGACGTCTATTCCGTCATCGGCTACTACCTGCACCGGAAGGAAGAGGTTGACGAGTATATGCGGGAAAGCGATGAAGCCTGGGACAGGTTCGTGGAGGAGCTCAAGTCGCAGCCGGGTGCCCGGGAATTCTATGACCGCGTGAGGACGTACCGACTGGAAAAGGAGTTGGCACAGCAATCGGGAACGGATTCGGCATAGCTTGTGCGACTCTTCATTGCCGACGAAGGGTTCAAGAGGGATATTGTCCGCGGGATCCTCCTACGCAATCCCGATGTCGACATTGTCCGCGTCCAGGATGTTGGTTTAAGCGGAGCTACCGACCCGGCTATTCTAGAGTGGGCAGCGAGAGAAGGCCGTATCGTGTTCACCCACGACAAGCGCACTATGACGAGAGACGCAAACGCGCGACTCATATCGGAGTTGCGAATGCCGGGTGTTGTAGTTGTGCATTGGACCACGCCGACCGGTCGGGCCGTCGAAGCACTGCTGAAAATGATTGGGGCCAGCCTGGAAGACGAATGGGAGAACCAGATTCGCTATGTCGAAATGAGGTGATGTCGCGTTTCCGGTTCCAAGACAGCCACGCCCATGACGTTGACTACTTGGACTACCACTAATACAGGAGCGCGAGAATGCCGATGCACAATCCGCCTCACCCCGGGGAAATAGTCAAGTACGAATGCCTAGAGCCCCTTGGGCTGTCTGTAACTAGGGCGGCCAAGGGGTTGGGAGTAACCCGTCAAGCCCTGTCTGACTTAGTTAATGAGAAGTCTGGGGTATCCGTGGATATGGCCATTCGGCTGTCGAAAGCGTTCGGCTCAACTCCCGAGACCTGGCTGGGAATACAAACGGACTACGATCTCTGGCAGGCACGGGACCGTGCCGAGAACATAGAGGTGGAGCGGTTCTTTGTGGAGGCCGCCTAGCCGCTGAGCGTGCCCTTGGTGCTGGGTACGGCGTGCGGTGAGCGCGGGTCTGGCTCCAGCGCGTCCCGCAGGGCACGGGCGGTGGCCTTGCACAGCGCCTCTGCCTTGTGGTGCGGGTCTATGCCCGTGATGATCCGCGCGTGCAGGTTGATCTTCCCTTCCAGGGCGATGGACTCGAAAAAGTGCCTCACCAGCGACCCGGGCAGCGTTTCCACCATTGAGTCGTCGATGGTCGTCTCTATTACCGCGTAGCCGCGCCCCGAGCAGTCCAGCGCCACCATCGCCAGGGTCTCGTCCAGTGGAACAATGGCGTGGCCCATGCGCCGGATTCCCCGCGCGTCGCCGATGGCCTCGTTCAGAGCCCTACCCAGCGTGATGCCGACGTCCTCCACCAGGTGGTGCCAACCGGTGTGCAGGTCGCCCTTGGCATGCAAGGATATGTCGATCAGGCCGTGGCGGGAGATTTGGCTCACCATGTGGTCCAGGAACCCGTTGCCGGTGTCGACGTCGTAGGAGCCCGTCCCGTCCAGATTGATGGAAAGACGGATGTCCGTCTCACCGGTGGTGCGATGCAGAGTGGCCGTGCGACCCTCGGGGACGGCGGGCGGGTTGTGGACGTCTGCCATTCCTATGCTCCCGTCAGTTCGGCCAGCGCTTCGGCCACCGCATCGTTTTCCTCGGGAAATCCGACGGAGGTGCGCACGCAGTCGATGAGGCGGGGATTGCTCCAGTGGCGGAGGAAGATTCCCCGGTTGCACAGCCCCTCAAACACCTGCGGACCCGTACCCTCAGGCAATTGGCAGAGGATGAAGTTCGACTTCGACGGGTAGGGCCTGACGGTGGGGATCGCCTCCAGCAAGCCGAGCATGCGCTCGCGTTCTTGTACTATGGCGTCCACCCGCTCCAGCAGCGCCGACATGTCTTTCAGCGACGCGATTAGGGCCACTTCGGCGGCCAGGTTGACGTTGTACGGGGGCTTGACCGACATCATCATGCCGGCTAGTTCGGGATGCATGGCCCCCAGCCCGATGCGCAACCCGGCCAGGCCGGCCCATTTGCTGAACGTTCGCAGCACGACGAGGTTGGGATACTCGTCCAGCAACGGAAGGAGCGTGTTGCCATTGAACTCGTAGTAGGCCTCGTCGACAAGGACCAGAATGCCGGTGTCAAGCAGCGCTCTGACTTCGGCCTCGCTGGGCATGTTTCCGGTGGGATTGTTGGGCGAGCAGACCACTATGGCCTTGGTGCGCGGGGTAATGGCGAGCTTGATTCCCTCGAGGTCGATTTCGAAGTTGTCGTCGCGCGGCACCGAAATGGCCTGCCCTCCGCAGATCTCCGCTCCGATCGAATACATCCCGAAGGTGGGAGTCAGGTTGATGATGTTGTCCCCGGGGCCGATGAACATCCGGAACAGCAAGTCGATCAGTTCGTCGCTGCCATTGCCGGCGATAATGCGGTCCGACTCGACACCCACATACCTTGAGAGCTCTGCCCGCAGCTGCCGCTGTTCGGGATCGGGGTAGTGGTTGAAATTTGGGAAGTTCGCAAGGGCCTCGGCCACCGCGGGAGAGGCGCCGTATGGATTCTCGTTGCCGTTGAGCCTGATGATCTTGTCCTGTGAGATGCCGGCCCGCTCGGCCATGACCTCCACGGGTTCAACGCCCTGGTAGATACCTAGGTCGCGGATGTGGGGCAGCATCGACTGTTGCAGCTTTTCAGTAAATTCGGCCATGTCCTCTGACCTGCCTAAATCTTCGGGACCCCTTTGGTTGAGAGGGACGTCAGACCGCTGACTTGAGTGCGTCCAGCCGCACCTGTACCGCTCCGGCGTGGCCTGCCAGGCCTTCGGCGTTGGCGATCTGCACTGCAGCGGGACCAAGGTGCTGGAAATCGGCGGGACTCAGGCCCACCACTGGCATGGTGCGGAGGAAGTGGTGGACGCTCAGGGCCGAGCCGAATCGCGCCGTTCCACCAGTAGGCATTACGTGGCTTGGGCCGGCAATGTAGTCGCCCATTACCTCGGGAGAATATTCGCCCAGGAAGAGGCCCCCGGCGTGATGGATGCGGTCAACCCAGCTCCACGGCTCCTGCAACAGCAGGCAGAGGTGCTCGGGGGCAATGCTGTTCACCAGGTTTACGCCCTCGTCCAGCGAGTCCACTATGACCACCCGGCCCTGGCGCTCCAGCGCCTGCCGGGCCACTTCGCCTCGGGGTGCCGCTGCCAACCGGACTTCCAACTGCGCTTCCACACGAGCCACCAGGTCCTCGCTGTCGGTCACCAGGATCGCCGTCGCCAGCGGGTCATGCTCGGCCTGGGCGATGAGGTCGGCGGCGCAGAAATCAGCGTTGGCGCCGTCGTCGGCCAGAATGATGGTTTCTGTGGGTCCGAAGACACCGTCGATGTCCACGGAGCCCTGCACCAGCTTTTTCGCGTAGGCCACAAAAATGTTGCCGGGGCCGCAAATCTTGTCAACCTTGGGGATGGACTCGGTACCGTATGCCAGTGCGCCGATGGCCGGAACTCCTCCGACTTGGTACATGGCATCAACGCCAGCGATCTTGGCGGCGGCGACCACGGCGGGATTGAGCGGCTGCGAGCCGGTCCGAGGCGTGGTGAGTATGATTTCCCGCACACCAGCAACGCGGGCGGGGATGACCGTCATCAGCACCGTGGAGGGATAGGCGGCGCTGCCACCGGGGGCATAGACCCCAACCCGGGCGAGGGGTCGCACCAGCTCACCGAGGCCCTGCGCCGGGTCCATCCATTCGCCGGGCAGGGTTGATTGGTGGAAGGAGCGAACTCGGTCGGCCGCCAGCTCCAGCGACTGCCACAATTCCTTGCTGACCTGTTCACTGGCAGCGTCAAGCTCTGCATCGGGAATCCGGAAATCCTCCAGGTCCGATCCGTCCAGCAGACGGGCGTAATGCCGGACGGCGGCGTCGCCGTCCCGCTTGACGTCGGCCAGCATACGGACGACCGACTCCGCCGGGGTAACGCCATCGCCGAATGCCTGACGAGTGCGCTCCAATACGGACTCCGGCAGAGACGAGAGGTCCAGAGGGTCAATGCGGGCGAGAACGTTCTCGGCATTCTTCGCGCCGCGGATGATGTTCAGGCTGGTGTTGGTTGCCACTTGGCTACTCCCAGGATTTGAATGCTTCTGCGCCAGTGTCCATGCCGGTCCTCGGGGAACGTCTTGGGGTGCTGGTGTTCAGGTCAGTCGGGCAGGTACTTTCGTACATGGGCGATGGTCGCTGCCACAGCTTCCCGGCGGTAATTCTCGACTTTGGCCTCAGGTATTCTTTCGTAGACTTCTTCCAGACTGTGCGGCATGCGTTCCAGGAATTGGTCCACCGATTGCTGCACTTCGTCGTTGTCGCGGTACATCCGGTTGAGGGCGAATTTCAGGCGGGACCACTCGAATTCCCGACCGACGAATCCGGAGACCCGCTCCTTCCATTGGGTGAGCAATCCATCCTCAAAGAAAGTCACCGAAACACCCTGGTCTCCGCAGGCAACCTCGTGACCGGCATTCAAAGGTCCACTCACGTCCGGCAACGACAACCGGTCCATATCCAGCTGCACGGCACGGTCCCAGATGTCAGCCTGCACCTGGTCGGCGGTCAGCCGCGTTTCTTCCTGGGTGTCGAAGTTGGGGCGATATACAGTGGTAATCCAGACCTCATCCGAGGCGAGATGGCAGATGTAGCCCAGCAAAAATGAACGGGTGGCCGGAGACTGGGCGCCCTCATCCAACAACTCGGGATAATTCTGAAACATGGTGCGGGCCCCGGTACCCACTTCACTCACCGAAAGGGGCGCGAAATGCGTCTGTTCCCTGGGCCACTTGGTCATCGCCCTTATGTCCGGAGAGGTTGACCCCAGGTAAAAGCTGCCGATGTGGTCGTAGACGGAACCCCAGTCGAGCTGCTCTGCGACCACGTTGGCGAGATAAATGTGCATCGGCAGGTTGGGCATTCGTAACGTCCTTGGCCCGTCCTCGGAGCCTTATCTCCGCCAGGGAAGGCCCGCTTCGTTATCCGCATCCTCGACAGCAAAGCAGGCTTGCCGGGGTCAGGCGGGGTCTGCGTATTTTATCCCGTGCAATGGTGCTTGTCGAACCGTACCCCTTGGTCATCCAAACAGTTCTTCGTAAGCGTGGGAGTGGCTGTCGAAGAGGTACGACAGCTGAGACGCTGCAACGTCTACGGCGCCGCAGTCCCTGAGGTGGTCCACCGCAGATAGCAGATTGTCTTTCTTGACCAGCAGGCTGACCGAGAACCAGTCCTGTTCCTGAACGTTGTAGACGCGCGCCACCGTGGGGCCCCGGAGGCCGGCCAGGTCGGGCCGCGCCAGCACCATGCCACTCACGGCCTCGGCCGAGTCCCCCTGCACGTTTGCCGTAAGGCGGTAGTATGGCTCGGCCCGCATGTGGGCCTCCAACATTTCGGTGAGGCCCCGCGCCATCTCGCGGGTTGGCGCGGACTCGGCCAGCCGTTCCGTGTTTGCCAGCAGGCAGGCCTGGGAACTGAGAACGGTCCCGTCCTCCAGCGTCTTGAGGCGATTTTCCTTGAGAGTGGTGCCGGTGGCCGTCAGGTCGGAGATCAGGTCGGCGTACCCGGCCAGCGGAGCCGCCTCCAGGGTCCCTGACGCCGGGGCGAGAGTAAAGTAGTTGATGCCGCGATCGTAGAGGAACTCGCTCAACAACCGGGGGTACTTGGTGGCTATACGAAGCTGTTTGCCCTGCTGCCGGAACTCAAGGGCGAGGTCGGCCAGGTCGGCGAGGGAAGTTACGTCGAGCCACGAATCCGGAACTGCCAGCACGAGGTCGCACCTGCCGAAACCGAGGTTCTCTACCAGTATGGCAGCTCGGCGCTCGTCCTCCCGGTATTCCATCAGCCGGTCAAGACCTGTTATTCCGAGCTCGGCGCTACCTTCCTCAACTTTGGCGGTGATGTCGGCGGTCCTCTGGAACAGGACCTCCACCCCCGGAATTGCCGGGACCGTGGCGGTGTAGCGCCTGGCGTTGGGTCGGCGCACCGGCAGGCCGCAACCCTTCAGAAAGTCCAGTGTCGGCTGGTAAAGGTCGCCGTCGCTGGGCAACAGGAGACGCAGCGCGGGTTTTCCATTGGTTGTCCGTGAGTCGCTCATCATCGGTCCTGACCGTCAACTGACCGGCATTTCATCTTACTGAAAGACTGCTCTTGCGCCTTGCTACGCTCCCGGTCTGCCCAGTGCCCGAGTCTCCCAATTTCCACATCCAGGAACCCGTAGAGCACAGCGCTCATATCTCCTGGGTCCTCACCGCACCTTCACTGTCCACAAGCACCACCATTTTCAGACCTCGTCTGCCAGCGTATTCCAGAGCCTCCGGAACCGTTCTGCCGCTGACGTCTATCTCCGCCCTGGCGCCGCGTTCGCGATATTCTCGCGCCACCTTGAGGACGGATGATTGTGCGTCCTCTCCGGCAGGCACCACAAGGATGCCCTCTGCCTGGCCGCCGTTACGTAGCAGCCGGGAGGGAGCAAGTTCGGCCAGCGCGTCGAGGTTGTAAGCAAAACCGAGGGCCGGCAGTGTCGTGTCTCCGCCCAGGTCCCGGGCCAATCCGTCGTATCTGCCTCCGCCGCCCAGCGGAGATCGCCATCCATCGTGCGACACCTCGAAGACGATGCCGTTGTAGTATGCCAGCCCACGAACCAGGCCGAAGTCCAGCAACATGGTTCCCGGATCGAGCAGTTCTTCCGGAAGCAAGCCAATAACCTGCTCCAGCCGACCCAGGGTAGACGTATCAGCCCCGGCCCGACCCAGGATTTCAGTGGCCGCAGCCAGGGCGGACCGGGCGTCGCCCTGCACCTGGGCCAATTCGCTGGCCATCTGCAACGCCAGGCGCAGGCCGTCCTCAGCGTCTGGGAATCGGATCTTGCGGAGCAGACGCTCCACCACTTCCTCGGGCTTGCGCTGCCCCAGCTGGTCCAGGGGGTTGGAACGCAGCACACCCAGCAGCACGCTCCGCGCCTCGTCATCGTCCAGTCCCTGCACCGCCTGGCTCAGGTAGTCATCATCGGAGTGCCGTCCCACGACGTGCAGCCGGCGGCTTTCCTCCATCAGCTGCGCGATAGCGGACTCCCCCTCGGCCAACCGGGGGACGTTCTGGACCACGAAGGCCCGCGCACGTTCGGAGAGACCAGCCGGGACAAGCAGGCTATTGAGGACATCAAGGTCCGCCAGTCGCAGGGTCCAGCCCGAGATCCCCGCCTCGGTGAGGGCCGAGGTCGCCAGGGTCATCAACTCCACGTCAGCGAGAATGCTGGAACTGCCCAGCAGTTCGGCGCCCAGTTGTGTGAACTGGCTTCCGGCGGGGGAGTCGTCCTGGAGCGAGGATCCATCGAAACGGAACACGGGCCCGCAGTAGCACCACCGGACCGGAAGTTCGATGTCCTGCGCGAGCTCCAGGTAATGCCGAATAGCCGGAGCTGTGAACTCGGGGCGCAGGCTGACGGTCCTGCCGACAGGGTCGTTGAAACTGAAAAGCTGGGATGCCAGCTCCCCGCCGGACTTTCTCAGGAAGAGTTCGGTGGGCTCCAGCAACGGGGTGTCCAGTGGCTGGTATCCGTGGCTGTTGAGGAGAGCCGAAAGCCGGCGCTGGAGAGAGTCGAGGTTCCAATACGACTCGCCAGATAAATCAGCCATACCACGCAATCGCGCAACGGGCCTAGCTGATTTTTCGGCTTGTCGGTACATAGCCTGACGCAGAGATTATTTTACACCAAGACGCGGGAGATAGTCATTGAGAGTCGCCCCTCTTGCCACCGAATTTCGCCCCAACCAGCCATTCCTCGCCCACACGAATTCCCGCTAGGGATGGGCGTTCAGGCCACCGTCGACGTAGACCGGCTGTCCGGTGGAGTAGTCGCACGACTCGGAACACAGGTACACCAGCAAGGGCCCCAGGTCTCCGGGGTTCCCCTTTCTTCGCAGGGGAGTGTAGCGCACCAGCAACTCTTCCAGCTGCTGCTCGATGGGTTGTCCAGTGCTGTCGATCCAGCCTGTGCCCAGGGCGTTGATGCGGATGTTGTGCCGGCCCCACTCCACGGCCAGGGAGCGCGTGAGGGAGAGGAGAGCGGCCTGGCTGGCGGCAAAGGCCGATCCGTTGATCATTCCCCGTTCTGCCAGCTCCGAAATCACGTTGACCACACGACCGTATTCCCGCTCGGCCATTCGTGGGAGTGCCTGCTGCGCGAGCAGGAAGGCCATCTTCACGTTGCGAGTCTGGACCTCTTCCCACGTGAGAGTGGTTATGTCGCCCAGGGGTGCGGCAAACATGCTGCGTGTATCGTTGACCAGGATGTCGACGCGGTCGTGTTGACGGTCGAACTCCGCCATCACGCGTGAGGCACTGACGTCGGAGCCGGGGTTCATGACCGCACCGTGGCATCCATCGGGGAGGGATGTCATCACGGCATCCAGCAGGCGCTGGGTGCGTGCGACCGCGAACACCGTCGCACCTGACTCAGCGAGGGCCCCCGCCAGGAACGGCCCTTCGTCGCCGCCCGATGTCGCGAAAATGGCCACCTGGCCCGACAGTCCATATTCCGGCAGCACCGGCATAGAAATCTCCTGAAAATGTAGCCTGAATTAGTGGTGGTCGCCCTGGCTCGGGCAATATCGCAACAATGTTGGGGGCCTCGGTTGTCTCCGGCTGTTCTCTGGTAAGGAAGCGTCGTCCCTGTCGTCCCTACGGCTCCAGGGGAATCACCGGGGCGTGGCCGGTCGGCGTGATCCCGCCGGCAAGGCCGCCGCCATCGGCGATGATCATTTCCCCGGTCATATAGTCCGAGGCGCTGGAGGAAAGGTAAACCGCCAGTGGGCCGAAGTCCTCCGGTTTGCCCAGTTTGCCGATGGGCAGGAAGTCTCCCGACCGGGGGAGGCTGGATTGCGTATTCCCCATGTCGCCGGTGGGCACGAACCCCGGCACGATGCTGTTGGCTGTCACTCCATAGCGTGCCAGGTTAAACGAGAGCACGCGGGTGAGCTGGATCATGCCCCCCTTGCTGGTGCAGTAGACGTAGATTTCGCGCCCGCCGCGCATGCCGAAACCCGAGGCCACATTGATGATCTTTCCGTGCCCCTGATCGACCATGGGCTTGGAAACGGCCCTGGAGCAGTAAAAAGCTCCGGTGAGGTTGACATCCATTACCCTGTGCCAGTCTTCGTCGGTGATCTCCCAGATCGGCTTGCGGACGTTGTCCTGAACGGCACCGGCGTTGTTGATCAGCACGTCTATCTTGCCGAAGCGCTCCGTCGCGGCCTGCATCAAGCTCTCGACTTGCCCAGCGTCTGTGACGTCCGTCGGCACGGAGATCGCTTCGCTGCCCAGGGACTCGACCTCTCCCGCGGCCTCGTCGATGGGACCTGACCGCCTACCCGCGATGGCCAGCGTGGCTCCCGCCCGGGCGAGGGCGCGCACCATTGCCAGTCCGAGGCCGGTGCCGCCCCCGGTGATCACCACATTCTTGCCGTCGAGATTCAGTGACTCCAGCATTATTTCCCCGGTTACAAGAGTAGAAATTCAGCCGGGAGAGCGACCAACCTCAGGCGTTCGATCCCCTGAGAGTTACGTCTCCCGCAGTGAGGGTCTTGACTTCGCCCGAGTCCAGTCGGAGCAGCAGGTTGCCGGTGCTGTCCACGCCCACCGCCTCGCCATCGAACTTTTCATCGCGGAAGGTGGCGGTAACCCGTTGACCGATGGTGTCCAGCAACTGCGTCCATTCATCCACCGGGCCGTTATCCCGATCCTGGCCGGGTGCGGGCAAACGCCGGTAGAGGTCATCCAGGTCCATCAACAACTGTCGCAGCAGGGACTCCCTTGGCACCTCTTTGCCAGCCACCCGGTCGACACTGGTGGCGATGCCGGCAATCTCCGCATCATCGTCGGGATAGTGGGCGACGTTGATGCCAATTCCGAGGACAGCATAACACACAGATTCGCCCTCAATGGCGCTCTCGGCAAGGATGCCGGCGACCTTGTTTCCGTTCAGCATCAGGTCGTTTGGCCACTTGATCCGAGGGTCCAGCCCGGCAATCTTGCGCACCGCCCGGGCAGCGGCCAGTCCTCCTATGATGCTGATGTATGGAAGCTGTGAAACGTCTGGCCGAAACAGCACGGAAAGCAACAGGTTTCCCGTCCGGGAAACCCAGCTGCGGCCCTGACGACCCCGCCCGGCCGACTGCACCTCGGCAATGACCACGGTACCCTCGTCGGCGTCCTCCGCGGCCAGTCGGGCAGCCTCGTCCATGGTAGAACCCAGCTCGGGATAGTAGAGGATGCGGCGGCCTACGATGTGGGTGTAGAGGCCTTCGCGGACGGCTCTGGAAACAAGGTCAGGCATGGTGAGGCTCTACCAGCCGTGCTCCAGCTTGTCTCCCAGGACGCTCACCAGCTCCGACACGGGGACGCGGGCCTGGTACATGGTATCCCGGTCCCGAATGGTCACCTGGTGATCATCCAGGGTATCGAAATCCACGGTCACACAGTACGGGGTGCCGATCTCGTCCTGCCTCCGGTAGCGACGGCCGATGCTCTGGGCATCGTCGTACTGGGCGTTGAAATGCGGCCGGAGCAGACCGTGAATGCGTCGCGCAGTGGGTGTGAGGCGCTCATTGCGACTCAGCGGCAGGACCGCAACGGTGATCGGGGCCAGTCGCCGGTGCAGGCGGGACACGACCCTCACCGTGTTGCCATCCGGCTCCTCGTCGTAGGCATCCAGCCAGAAGGCCAGCGTTGCCCGGTCGACGCCGCCCGAGGGTTCGATCACGTAGGGGAAATATCGCGTCTTCGAGTCATCGTCAAAGAAAGAGAGGTCCTCGCCGCTGAACTCAGAGTGCTGCTTGAGATCAAAGTCGGTCCTGTCGGCGATGCCTTCCAGTTCCGCCCACCCCCAGGGGAAGCGGTACTCGATGTCGTAGCAGTCCTTGGCGTAGTGCGCCAGCTCGTCCGGTCCGTGACGACGCAACCGCAAGTTCTCCGGGCGGACGCCGTGTTCCACGTACCACTGGAAGCGGTCCTTAACCCAGCGGTCGAGCCACTCCAGGTCGGAATCTGGGTGGACGAAGAATTCCACCTCCATCTGCTCGAACTCTCGGGTTCGGAAGGTGAAATTCCCGGGGGTGATTTCATTGCGGAAGGACTTGCCGATCTGCCCGATGCCGAAGGGCAGCTTCCGGCGCGAAGAATCAAGCACGTTCTTGAAATTGACGAATATGCCCTGGGCCGTCTCCGGCCTCAGCCACACCTCGTTGGCAGTGTCTTCCACGGGTCCCATAAAGGTGCGGAACATCAGGTTGAACCGGCGCGGCTCTGTGAACTCCCCGCCGCAGTCGGGACAGCGCAACTCCCGCGCAGCCTGAGCGGCATCGGGCGACGACGGGTCGACGCCTTTGTCCTCCAGCAGGTGGTCCTGGCGAAAGCGCTGGTTGCACTCACGGCACTCCACAAGCGGGTCGCTGAAATTCTCCACGTGGCCGCTGGCTTCCCACGTTCGGGGGTGCATCAGTATTGCCGCGTCCAGCCCCACCATGTCGTCGCGCCCGGATATGACCGACCTCCACCAGGCCTCTTTGACGTTGCGCTTCAGTTCCACACCCAGCGGCCCGTAGTCCCACGTCGACCCGAGTCCACCATAGATCTCACTGCTCTGGAATACGAAGCCGCGGCGCTTGGAAAGGGACAGCATCTTGTCCATGTCGGCATGGGGCAATGATCGGGCCAAAGGGTTATCCTCCTGGCAGCAAATACGGCTGGCAGCAAATCCGGGCCGCATTGGCGGAATCCGGCCCGTTCAACACATACAAAGTATATAGGGAAATCGCGGGGGGATGCGACACTATGCCTTCGTGGCTATGGCCTCTCCGAAGGCGACGGCGCCCGAGGCTCCGGGGTTCTCACGCCACTCGTCCAGGAGACTTTTCCACAGTTCAATCTCGTCGGCGGTGGCCAGCCCGTAGTTGGTGAGTGCGGCGACAACCATTGGCGAGAAGAACCAGTCCGAGATGAACCCGTGGAGGAATGCGATATCGTCTGCTGAGCTGAACGAATCAAAGGATGCCGACGCTCTGACATAAGTGAACCCGGCCTCCAGCAGCGCGACCTTCATCTCCTTCCCGAAGTCCGGGTGCCCACCGTTGCCCTGTATCAGGCGGGAAAACACTCCCCAGGCATTGGTGATTTCCGGAGGCTGAGGCGCCAGGTATGAAGAGGCCACGGTGGCTTCGCGGCTGGCGAGGATGCCGCCGGGCTTCAGCACCCGCTTAACCTCGGACAGGGCGGCCTGCGTGTCGGGCACGTGCATCAGCACTGCGTGGCAGTGGGCCACGTCGAACGTGTTGTCATCGAAGGGCAGTTCATAGACGTTGCCAACGTAAAAGGTCATGTTGTCGTGGCTACCGTCCTTGGCAGCGGCCCGGGCCAGTTCGACCTGGGATTCCTCCATGTCTATGCCGTGGAATTCTCCCGGCGCGATACGGTCGGCCAGACCGACCGAAATATTGCCCGGACCGCAGCCGAAATCCAGCAGTTTCATCCCCGTGCGCAGGTGCGGCAGCAGATAGAACGCGTGGCTGGCAGCGCTGCGCCGGTCCAGCAGCTGCCGGAACTCATCGGTGTAACCCATGGTGTAGTTCGAATCGGTAGTTGATTGCTGACTCACTTTTCTCCTTCCCCTCGGTGTTGGTACTGACCTACCATTCTGCGGATCATCAAGAATTGTAATTTATGCTGCGGCACTTATGGCGAGGCTTTCCCAGCCGAATCTCACCGACTTTGGCATTCCATACATATCCCTCCGCTGGTCTAAACTTGGGTATCGAAAGCGGCCAGATTACTCTCGGCGGTTCTTGACATTCGCGTTCGAGCTTGTTAGATTTTAACTCCCACCAAAAGGCGTGCGGAGATTTACCTATGCCCACAGTGAATCAGTTGGTAAGAAAAGGCCGCAAACCGGTCCGCAAGCGGACCAAGGCTCCGGCCATGCATTGGGTACAGAACTCGCTCCGGAACCGGGTCAAATGGGGCCCTGGTTGTCCGCAGCGACGGGGCGTATGTATCCAGGTACGCACCATGACCCCCAAGAAGCCCAACTCAGCCCTTCGCAAGATAGCGAGGGTGCGACTCACCAACGGTGTCGAGGTCACAGCCTACATCGGTGGAGAGGGACACAACCTGCAGGAGCACTCCGTTGTGCTTGTCCGCGGAGGCAGGGTGAAAGACCTGCCGGGTGTCCGTTACCATATCGTCCGAAGCGCCCTGGACTGTGAGGGAGTGAACGATCGCAGGCAGGGACGCAGCAAGTACGGAGCCAGCCGCCCCCGCCGCTAAAAGCGGGGGTTTTCTACTGGTGAATTTTCGCCAGCAGTCCCGTTCAGGGCAATCAATCACCAAGGGTGTAGTGGCTTATGTCCAGAAGAAGACGCGCCGAGCGTCGGCCAACCACACCGGACCCGCGTTTCAACGACGTGGAGTTGGCCCGGTTCATCAACAGGCTGATGCTGAAGGGAAAGAAGTCCATTGCCCAGAGGCTGGCCTACAACGCATTTACGATAATTCAGAGCGAATCGAGCCGCGAGCCGCTGGAGGTTTTTCAGCAGGCCCTGCGCAATGCCACACCTGCGGTGGAGGTACGCCCCAAACGCGTGGGCGGGGCCACCATCCAGGTGCCCACCGAGCTCCGCACCGAACGCAGCGAAGCCCTGGCCATGCGCTGGCTGATCCGTGGAGCCCGTTCGCGCAAGGGAATGCCCATGCGCCGGGGGCTTGCCATGGAGCTGATGGACGCCTCACGCGGTGAGGGGTCGGCGGTACGCCGAAGGGAGGAGTTGCACCGAATGGCGGAGGCCAATCGTGCCTTTGTTCACTACCGCCGGTAATCCCGGTTCCGTCTCAGTAAAGACGGAGTAGCGCAGAGACAGGTTCCCGCTTCCCTAACCAGTGCCCTAAGTCATGCAGAACGCATTCCCCATCGACAAGATCAGAAACATTGGCTTCATAGCCCACATCGACGCCGGCAAGACCACGGTAACCGAGCAGGTCCTCTACGCGACAGGCCGCATACACCGGGCCGGTGGCGTCGACGATGGCACGACGGCCATGGACTGGATGCCCCAGGAACGCGAAAGGGGTATCACCATCACCGCAGCCGCCACCACCGCACAGTGGCAGGACTGCCGCATAAACATCATCGACACCCCGGGCCACGTGGATTTCACCGCCGAGGTCGAACGTTCCCTCCGGGTTCTGGACGGCGGAGTCGTGGTGCTCGACGCGGTGGCCGGTGTTCAGTCCCAGTCGGAAACCGTGTGGCGGCAGGCCGACACCTACTCCGTCCCACGCATCTGCTTCGTGAACAAGATGGACCGGGTCGGCGCCAGCTACGAGCGCACTCTCGATTCCGTGAGGCGACGGCTCAACGGCAACCCTGTGCCCGTCCAGCTTCCCATGGGAGAGGAGGACCAGTTCTGCGGCACCATCGACCTGATCGGAGGCCGAGCCACGGTATACCCGGTGGGCCGAGGCACCCGTACCAGCGCCGAGGATTATGAGAACGTGCCCGTCCCTGCCGAGTTTGAGGACGATTATCAGCGTTACCGGCAGGAGATGATCGAGAAAATCGTTGAGACGGATGAGCAGTTGCTCATCCGTTACCTTGAGGGAGAGGACCTGTCCCCCGAGGATCTGCGCGATGCCCTCAGACGCGCCACCATCGCCCAAGAGGTGGTCCCCGTGCTGTGCGGCAGCGCGATTTCCGGCAAGGGAGTCCATCCACTCCTCGACGCCGTTCTCCTTTACCTGCCCTCTCCGTCAGATGTGCCCCCTGTTGAGGGAGTCAGTCCCCAGACCGAGGAAACCGAGCTGCGCTACCCCGAGGAGGACGGCCCCCTGGCGGCGCTGGCCTTCAAGGTGGCGACCGATCCCTACGTGGGACGGCTGGTGTTTCTAAGGATTTATTCCGGCAAGGTCAAGTCCGGAGCCTCGGTACAGAACGTGTCCCGCAAGGGCCGGGAGAGGCTAGGGCGCATCCTGCTGATGCACGCCAACCACCGCGAGGAGCTGGAGGACGTGGCGGCAGGGAACATCTGTGCCGCCGTTGGCCTCAAGAACACCTTCACCGGCGACACCATCTGCGTCGACGTTGACCAGGTTATTCTGGAACCTCCCAAGTTCCCCAGCCCAGTGGTCTCGGTTGCCATCGAGCCCATGACTCGTGCCGACCAGGACCGCCTCAGCGACGCCCTCAGGAAGCTGTCCGATGAGGACCCCACTTTCGTCGTGCGCTTCAACGAGGAGACAGGCCAGACAGTGATGTCCGGGATGGGCGAGCTGCACCTGGAGGTTCTGGTCGACCGGATGCGCCGAGAGTTCAACGTGGAAGCCCAGGTGGGGCGACCACGGGTCTCCTACCGGGAGACTGTGTCACGCCCCTACCGCTCGGAGGCTCGTTTCGTACGCCAGACCGGCGGTCACGGCCAGTACGGGCATGTTGTCGTGGATCTCGAGCCCCTGGACAGGGGCGAGGGCATCCAGTTCGTTGACAATACCTCCGGAGGCGTGATACCGCGAGAATACATTTCGGCTGTGGAAAGGGGAGTCAAGGAGGCACTGGACAACGGGCCACTTGGCGGTTATCCTCTTGTGGACTTAAAAGTAACGCTGATCGACGGCAGCTACCACACGGTAGATTCTTCGGAAATGGCCTTCCGGAGTGCCGGGATCATGGCAATCAGGGAAGGGGTGCCTAAGGCTGCACCGGTTCTCCTTGAGCCGATCGCGGACTTGGAAGTTAGTACGCCGAGCGATTTCCTGAGCGACGTCATAGGCGACTTGGGAACCCGGCGGGCCCAGATTCGAACAATCGAAGGACTCGACGGCGCACAAACGGTGCGAGCGCTTGTGCCACTGGGCGAAACTTTCGCCTACACGACGGCACTGCGGTCGATTACACAGGGGCGGGCCTCCTTCACAATGGAGTTCCGCTATTACGAACCGGTTCCCGAAGGGTTACTCCGAACCCTGCTTTAGCCGGTTACGGCTAAGGCAATGCGAAAGCTTCGGGGTAGCTTTTCGGGCTTATTGTTTTAATCCGGAAGTTCTAATCCGAATTGGGTACCCAATTTAGGCAGGCTGAAGAAGGCGTATGCAGGCAAGGCAAAAAGTCAGGATCATCCTGAAGGCGTTCGATCACAAGATGCTGGACTTGTCCACGGGCCAGATTGTGGAGACCGCCGAGCGTACCGGCGCCAGGGTAGCCGGCCCTGTGCCTTTGCCCACCCATATTCGCCGCTTCTGTGTTATCCGGGGGCCGCACGTGGACAAGGACTCCAGAGAACACTTCGAAATCAGGACGCACAAACGTCTGATAGACATTTTGGAACCCACATCCAAGACCATCGACTCGCTGACTAGGCTCAACCTGCCGGCCGGAGTCGATATTTCCATCAAACTCTAGACTTGGGACGCTGGGCAGTTCCAGCCGTGCCGGGTAGAAACTGGATACGCTCGATATGATTCGGGGATTTCTTGGCAAGAAAATAGGAATGACGCAGGTTTTCCGAGACAACGGAATGGTTGTCCCGGTAACGCTGATCGAGGCGGGGCCATGCGTCGTTACCCAGATCAAGACCGTCGAAAGCGACGGCTACGAGGCTGTGCAGCTCGGGTTTGACACCCGGAAGCGGCACAACAAGCCCATGCAGGGACACTTCAGGACCAGCCGCGCCAGCCGGTATGTTCGCGAGGTCAAGGCCGACAACCCCTCGGATTTCTCGGTCGGTCAGACAATCGGAGTGGACATTTTCGCGGAGGGCGAGAAGATTGACGTCATAGGACGCTCCAAGGGCCGGGGATTTGCCGGCACTATGAAGCGCCACGGCTTTGGTGGCGGCCCCCGGACCCACGGTCAGTCCGACCGTGCCCGTGCGCCAGGATCCATCGGCGGCGGCACCACACCCGGCAAGGTCTTCAAGGGACTGAAAATGGCCGGGCACATGGGCGACCGGCGCATCACCGTCAAAGGACTTGAGGTCATCGGTGTCGACACTGACCGCAACATTCTGATGGTCAAGGGCGGCATACCGGGAGCTCCCAACAGCCTCATACAAATCAGGAAGGTGGCCTGACCGGCCACACGACAACGCTTGGGCGCGAGTTCGCTGGCAACGGCCATTGAGCAGCGCAGTGAGCGGAGTGAAATGGAAGTAGCAGTTAGAAATCAATCGGGTGAAACCGTCCACAGCATTGACCTCAATGATGCTGTTTTCAACGTGCCAATGAACAAGACCCTGGTGCACCAGGCGATGGTGATCTACCAGGGGAACCGGCGCCAGGGAACGCACGACACCAAGACCCGCGCTGAAGTGTCCGGCGGCGGGCGCAAGCCATGGATCCAGAAGCACACCGGCCGGGCGAGGCAGGGCAGCACAAGGTCTCCCCAGTGGCGTCACGGTGGTGTGACTTTCGGTCCGCATCCGCGGAGTTACCGCAAGGCTCTTCCCAAGCGTATGAAACGTGCCGCCCTTCGGTGCGTGCTCTCAGACAAGGTTCGAAGCGACCGGGTAATATGCCTGGATTCAATGAATGGTGTCGACGGCAAGACCAAATCCATGGCCGGACTGCTGGAACGCCTGAACGTGTCCAGTTCCGCATTGGTGGTTACCCTGGGGACGGACCAGAATGTGGTGCAGGCGGCCGGTAATCTCAATAAGATCTATACGCTTCCTGTAAACCAGCTCAACGCAGAGGTAATACTGTCGAAGGATGTTCTGATCCTGACCGAAGAAGCTGCCCGTTGGGCCGAGGAGAGCCTTTCCGTGGAGCCGCATGGCCGCCGGGGACGGAAGTTTGCCACCGACGGTCAGGCCAGCGAGGCGACTGGAGCGCTGGAAGAGGAAGTGATTGAAGAGGAATCGGTGTCCGAGGAAACGATGACTTCCGGCACGGCTACTGATCAGGAAGATACCCATGACGAAGGCAACGAGGACGGTGAGTAAATGGATATTCACCGCGTACTGATCAAACCGACGATTACGGAAAAAAGTACCATCCTTCAGGAAACTGGAAAGTATACCTTCGAGATTGCTCCCAAGGCTAACAAGGTTGAAGTAAAGGAAGCGGTCGAAAAGAATTTCAACGTAACCGTATTGGGCGTGAATGTTTCCAAGCTGCGGGGTAAGCGCAAGCGGTACGGACCGCGCATGGCAAAAAAACCCGACGTCAAAAAGGCGGTCGTCACCCTTAGGCCCGGAGACCGCATCAACCTGATCGAGGGACTCTAGGGACAGACGCATGCCACTAAAGAATTTCAGGCCAATAACACCGGGAACCCGGAACGCAGTGCGGGCCTCCTTTGAGGAGATCACCACCAAGAAGCCGGAGAAGTCCCTCGTATCAAGAAAGCAGAACCACGCCGGACGCAACAACCGGGGCAGGATAACGACCCGCGCCCGTGGCGGCGGCTCACGGCGTATGTATCGCGCTGTCGACTTCAAGCGCAAGAAGGATGGCGTCCCCGGGAAGGTCAAGTCCATCGAGTACGATCCCAATCGCACGACGCGCATCGCGCTTATTTTCTACGCCGATGGGGAGAAGAGCTATATCCTGGCTCCCCACGGGCTCGCGGTCGGAGATACTGTACAGTCGGGTCCCGACGCCGAAATCAGCCTGGGGAATACGCTCCCTCTCACAAACATTCCCACCGGTACGGTGGTACACAACCTGGAACTGACTCCAGGACGAGGCGGGCAGCTGGTGCGTGGCGCCGGCACGGGAGCACAGGTGCTTTCGCGCGAGGGCGAGTATGTACTGATTCGGTTACCGTCCGGGCAGATGCGGCGGGTGCTGCTGCGCTGCCGGGCCAGCGTAGGGCAACTCTCAAACCCGGACCACAAGAACGAAAGCTTGGGCAAGGCTGGAGCATCCCGGCACATGGGTCGCCGGCCCAAGGTGCGGGGAGTGGCCAAGAACCCGGTTGACCACCCTCACGGCGGTGGAGAAGGACGTTCTCCCATCGGAATGCCCGGACCCAAGACGCCGTGGGGCAAGCCAACACTCGGTTACAAGACAAGGAACCCTAAGAAGGCGTCGAGCAAGTTTATCGTGCGCCGGGGCAGGAGACGCTAGTATGTCCCGTTCCATCAAAAAGGGGCCATACGTTCACCCCAAATTGATTAAGAAGGTTGAGCAGATTCAGCGCTCCGGGGCCAACACCGTAATCCGGACTTGGTCCCGTGCCTCCATGATCATGCCCGAAATGGTGGGGCTCACCATTGGAGTACACGACGGAAGACGCCACGTTCCGGTTTTCATTACCGAAAACATGGTCGGCCACCGTTTGGGCGAGTTCTCGCCCACCCGTACCTACCGGGGGCACATTGCCCGGTCAGAACGCACTAGTCGCACGCGGTAGCCCCTTAGAACGAGTGGAGTGAAAGTAACACCGTGCCACCAGTCAGAGCAGTAGCAAAGCAACTGGGAGCGTCACAGAAGAGGCTCAAGCCGATCTTGGACCTGGTGAGAGGCCAGAAGGTCGATGACGCACTGAACACCCTCCGATTGCTTCAATCGCCGTGGGCGAAACCCGTGTTCAAGGTGGTGCAGTCAGCCGCCGCAAATGCGGAAAACAATATGCTGATGGATCGCGACAATCTGCGAATTATCCAGATTACCGCGGACAACGCGACATCGCTGAAGCGGTTCCGCCCCAGGGCCCGCGGACGCATCGGACGAATAACCAAAAGGTCCAGCCACGTAACCGTGGTGGTGGACGAAGACGAATAGCAGGAGACGGCGGAATGGGCCATAAGACCCATCCTTACGGGTTTCGACTGGGAATAATTAAGGACTGGAAGGCGCACTGGTACGCCTCCAACGGGGCCTCATATCGCAGCCTGGTCAAAGAAGACCTTGACCTGCGGGAGTGCATCCGGGCAGAGTACCGGACCTTCTCGGACGCTGGTATCGCCAACGTGGTGATCGACCGGGGTGCCCAGGACAGCGTAATCGACATTCATTCCGCCCGTCCCGGTATCCTTATAGGTAGGGACGGCGAGCGAGTCAAGAATCTGCGATCTAAACTCGAAGCGATAACCAAGAGCCGGGTGCAGCTCAACATCAGGGAAATCGAGCAGCCCGAGATCAACGCTTACTTGGTCGCACGAAACGTGGCTGACCAGTTGGAGCGTCGCGTTGCCTACCGCAGGGCCATGCGTCAGGCGGCGCAGCGGGCCATGCAGGCCGGCGCCGAGGGAATCAAGATTATCGTCAAGGGCCGCATCTCGGGATCGGAAATTGCCCGCACCGAGAAGTTGATGCTGGGCCAGGTGCCCCTGCATACGCTACGTGCCAATATTGACTACGCTCTCGGCGAGGCGCACACCATCATGGGACGGGTCGGCGTCAAGGTCTGGGTATACACCGGAGAGGTGCTTCCCGCCAGGACCGAGGAGGCGGCGGAATTGGATAACATCGAGGTTACGGTTCAGGCCGACGATCCGGATATTGACATCGAAGCCCTGATGGATGCGAACCAGGAATAGTTCGGGTACGACTGGATAATAAGCGGCTCTGGGACTTACACAGACAAGGTTGACGGGACTGTAACAGGAGAGATCCATGCTTCAGCCAAAGCGGACAAAGTACAGGAAACAATTTCGCGGGCGAATGCGCGGCGCCTCGGTGGCCGGGAGCAGCGTGAATGCCGGTGAAGTCGGCCTGAAGGCCATGGAGCCCGCTTGGATTACGGCGAGGCAGATCGAGTCCGCGCGCGTCGCCATCACCCGACATCTCAAGCGCGGTGGTCAGGTCTGGGTGCGGGTGTTTCCGGACAAGTCGGTGAGCAAAAAACCGGCAGAGACGCGAATGGGTGGCGGGAAGGCAGGAGTCGACTACTGGGTCGCCGTTGTGAAGCCGGGCCGGGTCATGTTCGAGGTGGCCGGCGTACCACAGAGCGAGGCAGTCGAGGCCCTCAAACTGGCATCGCAAAAATTGCCCATCGCGACCAAGACAGTCTTCCGGGACCGTTTGGGAACAGCAGTCAGTAACGCTGCGGCGTAGTTGAATTATGCGTATTCATGAAGTAAGAGAACTCAGCGACGAACAGCTCCAGGAGGAGTTGGACAAAGCTGGACGCGAGCTTATGAACCTCAGGTTTCGGTCCGCAACAAACCAGCTGCCCAACTCCAACGAGCCGAAGTCGGTCAGGAAAACCATCGCTCGCCTGCGAACGGTAATCCGCGAGCGGCAATTGACGGAGGACCGCTAGTGGTTACCAGCGGAAGGCGGAAGGTCCGCACCGGTTCGGTGGTGCGGGTCAAGCAGGACAAAACAGCCGTGGTGGAAATGGTCTGGAAGCAGCGCCATCGCCTGTATCGCAAGCAGGTCCGGCGCGTGGCCAGGTTTCACGTTCACGACCCGGAAAACCAGTGCCAGTTGGGCGATCTGGTGCGCATTGAAGAGACGCGCCCTATCTCCAAGACCAAGCACTGGCGCTTGCTCGATATACTGGAACGGCGCCAGGTCGCCGAGGTTCGCCCCATCGAACTGGAAGGGGACGCAGAAACGCAAGCTGCCGTGCCCGTGGATGTCGATGGAGCGTCAGTATTCGACGAAGACATTGACCCCGATATCCTGGATCTTCTCGTCTCGACTGACGAGGACATTGAGGATGATGAGGAAGAAGAAGGCTAAATAACCCGGTTTCGGGCCAAGGCGCGCCCGAAGGCGACCCGAGGAATGAGGGATGATTCAGACCTACACCAGGCTGACAGTGGCAGATAACAGCGGCGCAAGGGTTATCCGCCTGATAAACATACCGGGCAGCAGCCGTCGCAAGTTCGCGAGTGTGGGCGATGTGGTGGTCTGCAATGTGCGGGAGGCAGCTCCCAACTCGCCGGTGCGCAAGGGTGACGTCGTGAGGGCGGTAGTAATCCGCCAGGCCCAGGCCCATCGTCGCCCGGATGGGACGTACATCAAGTTCGATGACAACGCTGCCGTGCTGATTGCCGACAACCTCAACCCCAGGGGCACACGGATTTTCGGTCCGGTGGCCCGTGAACTGCGCGATCGTGGGTTCATGCGCATTGTGTCCCTGGCCCCAGAGGTGGTGTGATGCGAGTCCGCACCGGCGACAACGTTCTGGTCATTGCGGGACGCGACAAGGGCAAGACCGGCCGCGTCGAGCGCAATCTGCCGCGCGATGGCCGCGTGGTAGTCGAAGGTGTCAACGTAGTTACCAAGCACATGCGGGGACAACCGGGAGTGCGGCAGGCCGGACGCATACAGTTCGAGGCTCCTATTCACGTATCAAATGTCGTACTAATCTGCAACAAGTGCAATCAGCCGACCAGGTCCCGGACCACATTCCTGGAAACCGGGGCGCGAGTGCGCTCCTGTACCAGGTGTCAGGAAGTGATCGACGATGCTCGATGACGAAACTCAACAGCAAGAAGTCCAGGAAGAACCCGCGTCCGAAAGGAGCGGTGGCCGCTCCGGCAGGCGCCAGCGCGGTGGTGATGTGGCTTTGGCCGAAGCGGACGATTCCGCGCCTCCCGCACCTCGTCTGAAGCAGAAGTTCCGCGAGGAGATTGTTCCGCAGATGGTGCGGGAATTCAGCTATTCCAACCCGATGGAGGTGCCACGCCTCCAGAAGATCGTGCTGAACATCGGGCTGGGAGAGGCACTAACCAATGGCCGAGCGCTGGAAGCGGCGACGGCCGACCTTACCACCATCAGCGGACAAAAGCCGATAATCACCCGCGCCCGCAAGTCCATTGCCGGGTTCAAGATCCGCCAGGGCAACTCCATCGGAGCCGCAGTGACTCTGCGCGGGGACCGGATGTACCACTTTCTAGATCGGCTGGTGAACACGGCCCTGCCTCGTATTCGCGACTTCCGCGGCATGGCACGGCGCGGAATGGACGGACGGGGCAACTTCTCCCTTGGCATCCGGGAGCAGATCATCTTCCCGGAGATTGACTACAACTCCATCGACCGGATCCGTGGGCTGCAGGTGACCATAACGACTTCGGCGCGCAATGATGCCGAGGCCATGCGGTTGCTGGAGCTCTACGGATTTCCATTCATTCGCGAAGCTTAACGGAGGAACGGCGTGGCGAAGTCGTCCCAGATACAGAAATGGCTGAAGAAGCCCAAGTACCCCGTGCGGGCCTACAATCGCTGCGGACGTTGTGGACGTCCCCGCGCTTACATCCGCCATGCCGGCCTTTGCCGCATTTGCTTCCGGGAGTTGGCGCTCACCGGGGAACTGCCGGGCGTACGCAAGGCGAGCCTCTAGCCCACCTTCAATACAGGCAAATACGTTAACTAGAGACGGGATAAAGATGCCGGTTACCGACCCAATAGCAGATATGCTGACACGAATCCGCAACGCCATCCAGGCGCGGCACGATTCGGTGATGATGCCTCACTCCAAAATGAAGCTGTCCATAGCCCGGGTCCTCAAGGAGGAGGGGTTCATTCGCGACTTCGACACTCCCAGAGGGCAGGCACGTCCCACCCTTCGCATTCATCTCTCCTATCGGGAGGGTCGCCAGTCGGCCATCGCCGGACTGAAGCGGGTGAGCAAACCGGGCCTCCGAGTGTATGTCGGAAAGGGCGAGATTCCGAGGGTGTACGGCGGATTGGGACTTGCAATCGTTTCAACGTCGCAGGGCGTCATATCGGGGCGCAGGGCCTGGCGCGACGGAATCGGAGGGGAGTTACTTGCTTATGTCTGGTGAAAGTAACGGCACGGTAAAGACCGAAGCCCGTACGCTCTCCCGTATAGGCCGCAAGTCCATCCCTCTCCCCAGCGGAGTCTCGATAGAAGTCGGATACGGTGAGGTGACCGTCTCGGGGCCCAGGGGCACTTTGACGCAGGCGTATCATCCGGATGTTGTGGTAAAGGTCGAAGATGGCGAGGTCTTGGTGGAGCGCCTCACTGAGCGCAAGTTCCACCGCTCCCTTCACGGCCTCACGCGCAGCCTCATCGCAAACGCGGTTACGGGAGTGACCGATGGCTACACCCGCACCCTGGAGCTCATGGGTGTGGGATACCGCGTTCAGGCAGCCGGGGACGGTATCGTGCTGAATGTCGGGTACAGCCACCCGGTGGAGATTCATCCTCCCGACGGCGTAACAATGGAGGTGGAAGGCAACAACCGCGTCCACGTCCGGGGCATCGACAAGCAGAAGGTGGGACAATTGGCCGCCCAAGTGCGCAAGGTGCGCCCCCCCAATGCCTACAAGGAAAAGGGAATCCGGTACCAGGGCGAGGTCCTGCGGTTCAAGCCGGGTAAGTCGGCAGCTCGCAAGGCCTGACCTTTCAAATAGCTCAAGATCGGAATCAGGCAGCCGGAAAGCCACGGCTGCAGTGGGAATCGAGGCCAGTATGCCGAAAGACAGGAACGCCCGCCACCTGCGGAAGGTGCGGCAGGCGAGAGTCAGAAAAAAGATCTCAGGTACCCCGGAAAGACCCAGGCTGTCGGTCTTTCGCAGCCTGAAGCACATCTATGCCCAGGTCATTGACGATTCCACTGGACGCACTATTGTGTCCGCATCCAGCCAGGAGTCCCTGGACGGCGCCACCGGTGTCAAGACCGAGGTGTCGTCGGTCGTAGGGAAGGTACTGGCAGAGCGTGCGCTGGCAGCCGGAGTGACCTCGGTGGTGTTTGACCGGGGTGGATGCAAATATCACGGCCGGGTCAAGGCCCTGGCCGATGGTTCCCGAGAGGGCGGGCTGCGGTTCTAGTCCTCTCATTTCGAGTCCGGGAAATTCACCCAGGGAAGATTCAGGGAGGTCCCAACCTCAAATGGTACAAGCTCCTCCAGGAAGACGCGGCGGACAGGGCCGGGCCGGTGGCCCAGGTCGTGGCGGCCCACCAGGACAGAACAGGCAGTCCCGCGACGGTGGCGGCGCACGGGGTCCACGGGACGGTCGCCCTCCCCGTGAGAGGGCCCCACGGGAAGATGACACCGGCGGGTTCCAGGAACGGGTCGTCTATACACGGCGCATCGCCAAGGTGGTCAAGGGCGGACGTCGGCTTCGTTTCAATGCCCTTGTGGTGGTCGGCGACGGCCAGGGAAACGTGGGCGCCGGGCTTGGCAAGGCGCTGGTAATCCCGGATGCAGTGCGCAAGGGTAATGCCGTGGCTCGCCGAGACATGGTAACTATACCCCTGCGGGGCGGGACCATACCGCAGCAGATCACTGTCAAGAAAGGGGCAACGATCGTGCTGATAAAGCCAGCCCGTGAGGGAACCGGCGTTATCGCTGCAGGAGCCATGCGGGCGATACTGGAGTTGGGCGGCGTGAAGGACGTGGTCGGGAAGTCGCTGGGGTCGCGAAACCCCATCAACATCGTCTACGCCACCATCGAGGCCCTCAAGCAACTGAAAGACCCGGCAACGGAACTGGCAAAGCGTGGGATACGTCCCACTCCGGCGCCAGCAGAGCCGGAAGTCCAGCAACAACCAACGGAAGCACCGGAAGTAAGCTAGTCGATGGCCGCTGTTTGCGAACTCCGGCCGTCTTGCGGGAACGATCTATGGCGGAATTGAAAATTACGTGGACTCGAAGCTGCATAGGGCGGCCCAGGAACCAGCGGGAGATTATCCGTTCCCTGGGCCTCCATCATCTGCAGGATAGCGTGGTCCATCACGACTCCCCGACCATTTTGGGAATGGTCAAGAAAGTGGAGCATCTGTTGCGAGTCGAAAAAGTGGAGGACGCGGCATGATGCAGCATGAAGTGGCGCCGCCCAAGGGAGCGCGCCGTAATCGAAAACGCGTCGGCCGGGGCGATGCCGCCGGCCAGGGCAGCACCGCCGGGCGCGGCATGAAGGGCCAGAAGTCACGGTCAGGACGGGGTCCGCGTGTGGGCTTCGAGGGCGGCCAGTTGCCGATCATCAAAGGCCTGCCCATGAGGCGTGGCTTTACCAACATTTTCAAGACCTATTACACACTGGTGAATCTCGACACCCTGGAACGGTTCGAAGCGGGAGACGAAGTCACGCCTGCCATCCTGGCCGAGCGTGGATACATCCGGAACCTCAATCGTCCGATCAAGGTCGTCGGGGGCGGTGAGCTGACAAAATCGCTGCGGGTGTCGGCCAACAAGTTCACCCGTTCGGCAAAGGCAGCCATCGAGGCCGCCAATGGCACCGCGGAGGAAATTACTGCCCGATGATGGCCGCCGAGTCGCAGGGAGGGCGTTTCCCCAGGCTGCTGCAGGCGGCCATAGACGCGTTCAGTCTGCCGGACCTAAGAGCCAAGATACTCTTCACCCTCGCCATCCTGGCGCTGTATCGGTTCATCGCTCACATCCCCCTGCCGGGAATCGACCAGGTCCAGCTCGACAACCTGTTCCGTAACAACGAGCTGCTGGGATTCCTGGACCTCTTCAGCGGGGGCGCCCTAAGCAGAATGAGCATCGTGGCGCTGGGCGTGTTTCCATATATAACGGCATCTATCGTCATCCAGTTGCTGACGCCCGTTTTCCCGCAGCTGCAGGAGATCTCCCGTGAGGGAGAGGCCGGTCGGGCCAAGATGAACCGAATCATCCACTGGTTGACGGTGCCCATCGCGCTGGCCCAGGGTTACGGGCAACTGGTGCTGCTGCAGCAGAGCAACGTGATCGAGAGCGTGGGATTCACCGGGAGCGCCCTTCTGCCCACCATGGCCGCACTGCTATCGATCACGGCAGGCACCATGTTCCTGGTGTGGCTGGGGGAGCTGATAACCGAACGGGGTATCGGAAACGGAATTTCCCTCATTATCTTTGCCGGTATCGTGGCCGGATTCCCAAGCCTGTTGACGCAGGGATTTCTCGACCGCGACAACGTGCTGGGCGTGGGATTCTTCGCCATAATTGGCGTGCTGATCATTGCCCTCATCGTGATGTTCAATGAAGCCCACCGCAGGATCCCCGTACAATACGGGCGGAGCATTTTCCGGGGCGGGCGGATGTACCGGCAAAGCGGGGCTACATATCTGCCCCTGCGTATCAACTCGGCCGGTATGATCCCGCTCATATTCGCCTTCTCCATCGTGATTCTGCCAGGGACCATCGCGACTTACCTGTCCACCAACACCACCTGGGTTGGCGACGTGGCCAATTTCTTTGCGGTCCTCCTGGTACCGACCTCCCCGCTCTATTGGGCAATGGTGTTCGTGCTGGTGGTAATGTTCACCTTTTTCTACACACTGGTGATATTCAATCAGCAAAATCTGGCCGAAAACTTGCAGAGAAACGGCGGTTTCGTGCTCGGCATCAGACCGGGGAAGCCGACACAGGACTATTTGAACCGGGTGATTGTGCGCATAACCATGGGGGGCGCACTGTTCCTCGGATTCGTGGCGATCGTGCCCTATCTGGCGTCGCTGGTCACAGGAGTGCAGGCTATTTCGCTGAGCAGTACCAGCCTTCTGATCATGGTAGGCGTTGGCCTGGATACCATGCGCCAACTGGAGGCGCAGCTCACAATGAGAAACTACGAAGGATTCCTGAGATAGAGTGGCAGCAGGATTGAGACTGGTCCTGTTCGGGCCCCCCGGCGCGGGGAAAGGCACACAGGCACAACTACTGGTAGACCGCTTTGACCTGGCCCACATCAGTTCAGGCGATATCTTCAGACACAATCTGCGTCAGGGAACACCACTGGGACTGCGGGCAAAGGAATTTATGGACCGTGGAGAGCTGGTGCCGGACGAAGTGGTCATTGACATCATGCTGGACAAGATCATGTCCATTCATTCCGATGACGGGTTCATCCTGGACGGCTTTCCTCGCAATACGCGCCAGGCAGGAGAACTGGAACAGGCCCTTACCGCAAGGGCCAGAAACATCGACAAGGTGTTGCACATCGAAGTTGCCGAGAACGAATTAACAAAGAGACTCGGAGGCCGGTTCGTCTGCCGGGACTGCCAGGCACCCTTTACGCACCAGAGCGACGCTCCGGCTCCGACTTGTGAGCGCTGCAACGGAGAGTTGTACCAGCGGGACGATGATCGCCCCGAGGCGGTGCAACGCAGGATCGACGTATACCGCGAGGAAACAATGCCGGTCCTTGCCTTCTACCGGGAACGGGATCTACTGGTGGACATTCCTGGTAAAGACTCGGTAGATGGTGTTTTCAAACGCATCGTTGATGCCCTTTAAGATTATGTAAAAATCGGCGACTTTCCAACGGTCGCTCTTGAGAGTACAATAGCAAAGTGAATCGGAACCGTAAAAAAGAAACTGCCTCCACCTCCCCTTCTACTTATTCGGGTGGTATCACAGTAAAGTCGCCCCGCGAATTGGACTCAATGCGGAAGGCGGGGGAGATTGTTGGCAAGACTCTGGACCTGCTCAAGGCATCTGTCGAGTCGGGTATGACGACCCGCGATCTCGACAAGATTGCGTTCAAGGAAATTACCCGCAACGGCGCTACGCCCACGTTCAAAGGCTATCGTGGCTTCCCGGCAACCATATGCTCTTCTGTTAACGAGGAAATTGTCCACGGTATTCCGGGCAAGCGGAAACTGCAGGAAGGCGACATCGTCAAGGTGGATGTGGGGGCAACCATAGAGGGGTTCATCGGAGATGCTGCAGTGACCATTGCGGTGGGCGAGGTGCCGGAGGCGCTGCTGGCGCTGATGGAGGACACCCGCTTGGGCTTGGAGGCAGGGATCAAGGCAGCGGTGCCCGGAGGGCGTGTCGGCGACATCGGCGCGGCGGTCCAGGCCTACGGCGAGTCCCGGGGATACGGCGTGGTACGCGAATTTGTCGGCCACGGTGTGGGACGTTTTCTGCACGAGGACCCACAAGTCCCGAACTATGGCATCGCCGGCAGGGGCGCCTTGCTCAAGCCGGGTATGTGCATTGCCATTGAGCCGATGTTTAACATCGGCGACTGGAAGACAAGAATTTTGGACGATCAGTGGACGGTTGTAACCGCAGACGGTGAGTTGTCCTCGCACTTTGAGCATTCAATTGCGATAACGAATCAGGGTCCGGAGATCCTGACGATTCACAGTTAGGTCTGACTTGTCTCAATTCCATGAGGATTCGCCAATGGCGAGTCCAGCAATTCTGGTATAAAGGGGTTTTATGGCGAAGAAGCAGGCGATTGAAGTAGAAGCCAGTGTCAAGGAAGCACTGCCAAACGGTATGTTCCGTGTGGAATTGCCCAACGATCATGAGGTCCTTGCCCATGTTTCTGGGAAGATCCGCATGAACTTCATTCGCGTGCTGCCCGGGGACAGGGTCCTCGTAGAATTGTCGCCATACGACCTCACCCGAGGGAGAATCACCTACAGATTCAAGTAGCAGACCGACAGCGCAGCTGCTCGTCGCTGGTGAAACCAGGCTCGGCACCTGGCCGGCTCAGTGGAGAATCCGGCCGAATGGCAGTCGGCAGTTCACACCACAGAGGATCTTATGAAAGTAACGGCATCCGTTAAGCCGCGGTGCGACAAGTGCCGCGTCATAAAGCGAAAGGGCGTGATTCGCATCATCTGCGTAAACGCCCGCCACGCCCAGAGGCAGGGCTAGGTACACGACGGGAGCCAGTGAGCATCCCGTAACGCAAGACACCCAGGAGGCATCGTGGTACGCATAGCCGGAGTAGACGTCCCTGACCGCAAGAGAGCTCACGTGGCCCTCAGGAGCATCTATGGGATCGGTCCCAAGCTAGCGGAGGAAATCATCATCAAGGCCGATCTGGACCCGACGATGCCGCCCCGCATGAACGAGCTCAGCGAGGCGCAGGTCAACCGCATTCGCGAGCTGGTGGACAGGGAGTACATCTCGGAGGGAGACCTTCGCAGGGAGGTCAACCAGAATATCCGGCGGCTGATGGACATAGGCTCTTACCGGGGCCTGCGGCATCGCCGCAACCTGCCCGTGGGCGGGCAGCGAACCCGAACCAATGCCCGAACGCGCAAAGGCCCCCGCCGCACCGTTGCCGGCCGCGGCCGACGCACTGGCGGAAAGAAGTAGGCGGTGTAAACAATGCCCAGACCCAGGACTAGACGCCGGGAGCGGCGCTCCGTGCCGCAGGGCCGCGCATACATTTACTCGACATTCAACAACACCCTCGTCAGCATCACGGACCCGCAGGGCAACGTGATCGCATCGGCCAGTTCCGGAGTGGTGGGTTTCAAAGGGTCCCGCAAGGGTACCGCCTTTGCTGCCCAACGCGCCGCGGAGCAGGCAGGCCGCAGGGCCGGTGAAGCCGGTATGCGACTGATCGACGTGTTTATCAAGGGGCCGGGCGCCGGACGGGAAGCCGCCATCCGCTCCCTGCAGGGAGCCGGTCTCGTGGTGACCAGCATCCGGGACGTTACACCCATCCCACACAATGGGTGCCGTCCGCCCAAGCGAAGGAGAGTATAGGCCAGACTTCAGGCCAAACATTATGGGAAGATACACAGGGCCGGCCTGCAGGCTGTGCAGACGCTCCGGCGAAAAACTGTTCCTCAAAGGTGACCGCTGCTTCACCCCGCGCTGCTCTTTCGAGAAGCGCCGGAACCCACCCGGAAACGTGTCCCGCAGGCGGCGACGGCCGTCGGATTACGGTGTGCACCTGCTGGAAAAG
Source organism: Dehalococcoidia bacterium (assembly GCA_965207865.1). Lineage (GTDB taxonomy): Bacteria > Chloroflexota > Dehalococcoidia > Lucifugimonadales > UBA3495 > VXOI01. Next base: position 301,884 of record CBDBNP010000004.1, on the reverse strand, counting down.
CAGAAAGCGAAGTACATCTACGGCGTTATGGAAAGCCAGTTCCGCAAATATATGGACGAGGCTTTCAACACTCCCGGGGTAACCGGCACGAACCTGCTTCGCAGTCTCGAACGGCGCTTGGACAACGTAATTTATCTGCTGGGATTTGCCGACTCCCGCAAGCAGGCCAGGCAGTTCGTTTTGCATGGCCATTTCCAGGTTAACGGGCGGAAGACCGACGTTCCGTCTTACTCCGTCAAGGCAGGAGACAATATCACCTGGAGGGAAAACGACAAGACTACGGAGTTTTATGCCGAGCGTACCGTGGGATTGCCGAAACGGCCCGTTCCCGCTTGGCTCGCTTTGGACATCGGTGAAATGACGGCCAGAGTCGCGGCCTTGCCTTCTGACGAGGACCTGCAGACCACCCTGGATTCCAGGCTAATAGTAGAGTTTTACTCGAGGTAGTTCTGTGTCTATGTTGGACACCTTCGTTGTGCCCGCCGGCGCCCAACTGGAAGGACCGGCGGTTCCCACACCTGAAATATCCGTTCAAATATCCGAGGATACCTACGGCAGAGTTACCGTGGGTCCTCTGGAGCGTGGTTTTGCCCAGACCATCGGCAACCCGCTCCGGCGCATCCTGCTCAGTTCCACGCCCGGCACCGCGGTTACTTGGGTCAAGATCGGCGATGTGGTTCACGAGTACATGGCTATCCCTGGTGTGAAAGAGGAGGTCATGGAAATCCTCCTCAACATCAAGGGCATCAGGATCCGATCGGTAACTGGACGTGACGGCAAGATGCGCCTCGAAGTCAAGGGAGGCGGTCCGGTGTGCGCCGGGGATATCATGACGTCTTCCGATTTCGAGATCGTTAATCCCGAACAGCACATCGCAACGCTGGATGACGAGGAAATCGATCTCTCCATAGAGTTCAACGTGAGACAGGGCACGGGCTACCAGACAGCCCAGCCCGGCGAGGACGGGTTCAATCTCCCCGCCGGAGCCTTGCCGGTTGACGCGATTTTCAGTCCGGTGCGAAAGGTGAATTTCAGGGTAGAGCGAACAAGGGTCGGGCAGATAACCGACTACGAGCGCCTTCTCCTGGAAGTCTGGACCGACGGGGCCATCAAACCCATCGAAGCTGTGCAGCAGGCGGCCGAGAAACTGGTCAAGAACTTTTTCCTGTTCAGCAAGCTCAGCCGTGCCACCGAACACGGTATTGACCGGGCTCCGCTGGTGGTCTCCCCCGAGGTCTACCAGACTCCAATAGAAAAGCTGGAACTCTCTCCGAGAACCCTGAACTGCCTGAAACGGGCACAGATCAACCGTGTCGGCGAAGTGCTTGAAATGTCGAACGACGACCTCTTGAAGATCAGAAACTTCGGAGAAAAGTCGTTGGTCGAACTGCAGGAGAAGCTGGAAGAACACGGCATCACCAGCCCCGACCAGAATTATTCCGAGGGGAGTGAGCCGGCCGCCGTGGGCGCTCTCACCTCCGACGATCTGTCTGACCTTATGGGCAGCGGAGAGGACGAGGACAGCGGAGCCCTCCCCGTTGGCATGACATTCGAGGACGACAGCCTCCTTTCCTCCGGCGATGACGCGGATGACGGGGAAGCTGACAACGAGGAGTACGAATAACCATGGCTTCCCATCGTGTCTCAGGGCGCAGGCTCAGTCGCTACAAGGACCAGCGCAAAGCGCTTATGCGCGGGCTGGTAAGCGAGTTGATCACCCACGAGCGCATCACCACCACCCTGGCAAAGGCAAAAGAAACACGCATCGTGGCGGAAAAGCTGATTACCCACGGCAAGAAGGGTAACCTGCACCACCGCCGCTTGGCATTGGCGCAGGTTCCCAACAAAAAGGTCGTGGAGAAGGTGTTTGACGATATCGCCTCCCGGTACGCCGACAGGCCCGGTGGGTACACCCGCATCGTCAAGCTCGGGCCCCGCTCGGGCGACGCTGCCCCCATGGCAGTAATCGAGCTCGTATAAAGGAGCGGACCAGATAGCGAAAGGGTCAGACCCAATATCGCAATGCGACGAAGTGAACCACCCGCCGGAGCAACGGGTTCGGCGCGTTGCCATGTGGGTGGAGTACCAGGGAACCAAGTACAACGGCTTTCAACTGCAGCTTAACCAACCTACTATCCAGGGTGCCCTGGAAGCAGCCTTGACCCGGTTCACCGGCGAGGCTATACGCATTCGAGGGGCCAGCCGCACCGACGCCGGTGCCCACGCCAGGGGCCAGGTGGTGGACTTCCTGACCGCTTCGGACCGGGCCATCGACCGCTTTCCTCCGGCTCTGAATTTCTTCCTGGAGGAGGATATCAGGGTGCTGAGGGCAAGAGAGGTCGCGCCGGAGTTTCACTCGAGACGCTGGGCCACCAGCAGGGTGTACAGGTACCGGTTGCTGGTTCAGACCGAACCCACCGCTCTCCTGAGGCACACTCACCTTTGGATCAGGGACCCCCTGAACCTGCAGCGGATGGCCGAGGCTGCCAGGGCACTGGTGGGAACCCACGACTTCAGGGCTATCGCGGCAGGACATCCCAAGGACCGCAGTGCGGTTCGAACGGTCAAACGCTGGGAGATATTCCAGGACGGCAACCAGCTGGTCCTGGAGTGCGAGGCCAACGGATTTCTCAGGCAGCAGATCAGGAAGGCCAACGCCATCCTGGTGGAGATAGGAAAAGGCAGGCAACCAACGGAACTGATGGAGCAGGCAATTCGCGGAGCGCCCGGCATACCGGAAATTCCGCTGTTACCAGCTCGCGGATTGACACTGATAGAAGTGAAATACCCGGAGGGAGCTCTTGATCCCCCTCCGACGGAGACCGGCAGCGCTTATGAAGAGAATCAGCACATATTTCCCCAAGCCAGGTGAGGTCGAAGCCAACTGGAAGGTGGTTGACGCAACCGGCAAGACCCTGGGCCGGTTGGCCCGCGACATTGCCGTTTCGCTGCAGGGCAAGGACAAGCCGTCCTACACCCCGCACACAATGACCGGCGATTTCGTGGTGGTGGTCAATGCATCCAAGGTCCGGACCACCGGCAAAAAGACCACGCAGAAGTTCTACTATCGGCATTCCGGCTACGTCGGCAATCTCAAGACCACGCGGTTGCGTGAGATGCTGGAGAATCGACCAGAGCGAGTGATCGAGCTGGCGGTAAAGGGAATGCTGCCCCGCAACCACATGGGACGCCAGATGCTACGGCGGCTCAAGGTATACGCGGGTGCGCAACACCCACACGAAGCTCAGGCAGCCCAGGCCAGCTAATTCCACCGGCCATAACCATCGGCCTGTGAAGTACGGAGGCAGATCCCCTTGGTGCAATTGGACGCGGCCCAGCAGTATTATTACGGTACGGGAAAAAGAAAGACGGCCATCGCCCGGGTCCGGCTTTATGTCGACAATGGTGGACCATTCATAGTCAACAGCAAGCCTATGGACGAGTACTTCGGTTGGTCGACATGGCAGCGAATCGCCAATGACGCCTTCCAGGTAACCAACACACTGAACCGTTTCCGTGTCGTGGCCAAGGTCACCGGGGGTGGCGTGAACGCCCAGGCCGAAGCAGTGCGGCACGGCATCACCCGTGCGCTGATCGCATTCGACGCGTCCCTCAAACCCGCGCTGCGCCGGGCAGGGTACGTTACCCGGGATGCCCGCATCAAGGAAAGCAAAAAGTACGGCCTCAAGCGCGCCCGACGAGCCCCACAATACACCAAGCGGTAGAGCTCTGTTGGGCGGCACGCTTATTGCAAAGCCAAACGGCCCTTAATGAGAAACGCCCCGGTTCACTCCGGGGCGTTTCTCATTGCCTTCCCCCATTGCCCGTTGGCTAGGGCTTTACGCGTGGATGCCGAGCCAGAAAATCGTCGGCAATCTCGTTGAACGTAAGGAACTGCACTCCGTCGTGGGAGGTGATGTACTCCGTCAGGCGTTCCAGCATGAGGATAACCTGCGGCCGCCCGCTCACGTCCGGGTGAATCGTAATGGGGAATATGGCCTCGTCATACTCCCGGTACACAAAGTCGAACTGGTCCTTCCACATCTGCTCGATGTCCCTGGGATTGACGAATCCGTGGCTGTTGGGTGACTTCTTGATGAACATCATTGGCGGAAGGTCGTCTAGGTACCAGTTGGCAGGTATTTCTACCAGGTCAGTCTCCTCACCCCTCTGCAACGCGTGCATCCACACATCGGCGGGCTGGGAGTAGTCGATCTTGGTCCATCGGTCACCCACCCGGACGTAGTAACACTCAAAGTCCCGGTGCATGAGGCTGTGGTCATACTTGATCCCGTGCTTGAGCAGCAGCTCGTTGGTAACGTGGCTGAACTCCCACCACGGCGCCACATAGCCCGTAGGTGGCCTGCCGGCCAAGTCGGTCAGCACGTCCAGGCAGCGCACCAGCACAGCCTCTTCCTGGTCAGGCGACATGGAAATGGGATTCTCGTGAGAGTACCCGTGAATCCCGATCTCGTGGCCCGCCTCAACCACCATCCGGCATTCGTCCGGGAAAGTTTCGGCCGAATGGCCGGGGATGAACCACGACGTCTTTATCCCCAGGCGATCGAACATTCTCACAAGCCTGGGTGTGCCCACTTCTCCCGCGAAAATTCCCCGAGAAATGTCGTCGGGAGAGTCCTCGCCACCGTATGAACCCAGCCAGCCGCCCACCGCGTCCAGATCCACGCCAAAGGCGCAGAGAATGCGTTTTTCTGCCATTTTCCCTCCCTGACGACGAAAGTATGAGCCCTCGGGGTGCCTAATCAAATGCCCCTAATGCACACCGGGCGTTATTCAGACCCCCAGGTATTCGACAGCGGCATCCAGCAGCCCGTTCACGCGATCAGGAGAATTGGCCTCGGCGTAAATGCGGAGCAGGGGCTCCGTGCCGGAGAACCGTATGCCCAGCCAGCCGTCCTCGAAGTGCAGGCGACGCCCGTCGATGCTGTCAGAAGCGGTTACGGGGAAAGCGCCCAGACTCTCTAACCCGGGGTCATTGACTCGCTGGTTGATCCGGTCTCGTTCGGTTGCCGCAAACTCAATGTCACGCCGGTGATAGAAGTGCGGGCCGACCTTCTCGAACAGGTTCTCAATGAGCTGTGAGACGGTCTTGCCGGTCTTCGCCATGTTTTCCAGCACCAGCAGGCCGCTGAGAACACCGTCCCGCTCCGGTACGTGGCCCCGGAAGGCAAAGCCTCCGCTTTCCTCGCCGGCCATCAGGGCGTTCAGCTCATCCATCCTGGGGCCCATATGCTTGAAGCCGACCCTCACTTCGTGAACGTCAACGCCATATATGCTTCCCATCTTGTTCAGTGCCTGGGAAGCAGTGACTCCCTTGATCAGCGATCCCCGCCAGCCCTTGGTCTCCAGCAAGTACAGGGCCAGCAGGGAAAAAGTGTCTAAAGTGGTGACAAATCGGCCCGTCTCATCGATGATGCCGACGCGATCGGCGTCCCCGTCCAGTGCGATTCCCACAGAGGCCTTCGCCTCCGGAACGCGAGCCATCAGCTCGGCAAGGTTCGGCGCAATGGGTTCCGGCTGGGCCATCCCCGGGAACGCGGGGTTGCGGTGTCCGTGTAGCTCCTCCACGGCGGTGGCTCCTCCCGACAGGAGGGTGGGCAGGTAACTCGCTCCCGCACCGTACATGGCGTCCACGATGACCCGGAACCCTGCAGAGCGTATGGCGTCGAGGTCGACCAGCTTGGCGACATGCTCAAAGTACGGCTTAGCGGGCGACAGGTCCTCGATCAGGCCCGAGTCCCTTCCGACATTGACTTCCGGCTGCCCTACAGGGCCCACCAGGCTTATCGCCTCCTCCAGGTCGTCAGTGATCTCCTGGGTGGCGCTGCCGGCGTACTCCGGCTTGAACTTGAAGCCGTTCCAGATGGCTGGGTTGTGGCTCGCCGTGATGATCGCCGCGCCACCGGCCCCGTGGTGCATCACGTTGTAGCTGAGCACCGGCGTGGGCGCCGGAACATCGGCCAGAAGGGTTCTGACGCCCTGGCTGGCGCAGACCGAGGCGACGGTGGCAGCAAACTCCTGCGAGAGGAAGCGCGTGTCGTACCCAACAATGAGACCTCTGTCGGCGGTGCCGCGGCGCTTCATGTAGTCGCACAGCCCGCGGGCGCACCGTGCCACGTTGGCGAAGGTATAGTCCTCTCCGATGATGGCGCGCCAGCCGTCGGTGCCGAACCGGATTTCTGCCAGTTGAGCCATGCTCCCCCATTAAACTCTGAAACGGAAATGTGAAGCGCCATTATGACAGAGAGCGACGGACTTTGCGTCCGCCGCTCTCCAGAACGGTCCGGATTTTACGTGTGGCCACTCTCTGCCGGTTGACGTGGAATCAACCTCTCATGCTACCGCGAGGCGGCGGCGCGCAGGTCGTCGGCCTTGTCGGTAGTCTCCCAGCTCAGTCCCAGCTTGTCTGCCGTCGGCCTGCCGAAGTGGCCATAGGCTGCGGTGGGCTGGTAGATGGGCCGGCGCAGGTTGAGATCCTCGATGATCGCGCCGGGGCGCAGGTCGAATTGCTCGCCTACCAGCGCCTCGATGCGGTCGTTGGCGATGTGGCCGGTGTCAAAGGTCTCCACCGAAACGGAGATCGGCTCCGCAACGCCGATGGCGTAGGAGACGATGACCTCGACGCGCTGTGCCAGACCGGCGGCCACGAGGTTCTTGGCCACATAGCGGGCGGCGTAGGCGCCGGAGCGGTCGACCTTCGTCGGGTCCTTGCCGGAGAAGGCCCCACCACCGTGGCGGGCAATTCCGCCGTAGGTGTCGACCAGGATCTTGCGGCCCGTGAGGCCCGTGTCGCCCTGGGGGCCGCCAACGGCGAACCAGCCGCTGGGGTTGACGAAGTAGCGCGTGTTGTCGTCCAGCAACTCGGCCGGGACGATGGGACGGATGACGTGCTCCAGGATGTCGCTGCGAATCTTCCTGGTGAAGGACTCGCGGTCGTCGCTGTCCTGGTGCTGGGAGCTGATCACCACGGCGTCGACGCGCTTGGGCTTGCCGTTGCTGTACTCGACGGTTACCTGGGACTTTCCATCGGGGCCCAGGTAGTCAAGCAGCCCGTCCTTGCGGACAGCGGCCAGCTGTTCTACCAGCCGATGCGACAGGTCAACGGTGATGGGCATCAGGCCGTCGGTCTCGTCGCAGGCAAACCCGACCATCATGCCCTGGTCGCCGGCGCCGGTGGCGCGGCGTGCGTCGGCAGCGCCGCTGCCCCGTTCCTCCAGCGCGGTTGAGACGCCGCTGCTGATGTCTGGGGACTGCTGGCTCACGTGGGCGATGACGCCACAGGAGTTGCCGTCAATGCCGTAGCTGACGTCGGTGTATCCGATCTGCTGCATCACGCCACGGGCGATTGAGTCGAAATTGAGGTCTGACTTTGTGGTGATTTCCCCGGTGACCATCACCAGGTTCTTGGTGGCCACGGTCTCACAGGCAACCCGGCTCATGGGGTCCCCGCGCAGGGCTGCGTCAAGCACCGCGTCCGAAATCTGGTCGCAGAGTTTGTCGGGATGACCCTCCGTGACCGACTCCGATGTGAGCAGGTACTTGGGGGAAGTCATGAATTGAATGGGCATTGGGATTGTCCTCCGGTTGTTTGGTGCAGGCTATGGAGATGTGGCAATTTCACCCCCACCCTGTCCCTCCCCCTGAGGGAGAGGGGATGAGGCCGGGAGAGCCGGGGGCTACGTGCCCTCTTCCCAGCTGTCCTGGTACTTCTGCTGCTCGGCGCTCAGGCTGTCTATGCCGACACCCAGCGACTCCAGCTTCAGGCGCCCGACTTCGCGGTCGGTTTCGCTGGGTACGGTGTGAACGCCGGGGGCCAGATTGCCCTGGTTCTTGACAATGTATTCGGCAGACAGGGCCTGGTTGGCAAAGCTCATGTCCATAACGGCGGACGGGTGTCCCTCGGCGGCGGCCAGGTTGATCAGGCGGCCCTCGCCGAGCAGGTACAGCTTACGTCCGTCTTTCATCACGTATTCCTCGACGAAGGAACGAACCTCGCGGTGAGAGACTGCCATTTCCTCGAGAGCGGGAATGTCGATTTCCACGTTGAAGTGTCCGCTGTTGGACAGGATCGCTCCGCTGGGCATCACCTCGATGTGCTCGCGGCCTATGGCGTGGAACCCGCCGGTAACGGTGATGAACACCTCGCCGACTTTGGCGGCCTCGATGCCCTTCATTACCGTGAAACCGTCCATAACGGCCTCGAGGGCGCGAATGGGGTTGGTCTCGGTCACGATCACGTGGGCTCCCATGCCACGGGCACGGGAGGCGACGCCACGTCCGCACCAGCCGTACCCGGCAACGACCACGCGACGCCCGGCCCAAAGGATGTTGGTGGCACGGGTGATGCCGTCCAGAGTGCTCTGACCGGTGCCGTAGCGGTTGTCGAAGAAGTGCTTGGTCTCGGCATCGTTTACGGCGATGATCGGGTAAAGCAGCTTGTCGTCATTGGCCATGGCGGTGAGGCGGATGACACCGGTGGTGGTCTCCTCGGTTCCGCCGACCACGCCGGCGACCAGCTCAGAGCGCTGCGTGTGCAGGATTGTCACCAGATCCGCGCCGTCGTCCATGGTCATGTTCGGCTTGGAGTCCAGGACAGCAGTCAGGTGACTGTAGTAGGTCTGGTCGTCTTCGCCCTTGATGGCGTAGGTGGGTATGCCATATTCGCTGACCAGGGCGGCCGCCACGTCATCCTGAGTGCTCAGCGGGTTGCTGGCGCAGAGGTGTACCTCAGCGCCGCCGTCGCGCAGCGCGATGGCCAGGTTGGCCGTCTCGGTGGTCACGTGCAGGCATGCCGCCAGCCTCATTCCGGCCAGGGGCTTCTCGCGGGCAAATCGTTCGCGGATCATGTCTACCACGGGCATCTCCCGCCCGGCCCACTCGATCCGGTTTATGCCCTCGCGGGCCAGTGAAAGGTCTTTGACGTCTCCATTTGCTTGCTGTGTAGCCAAAAGATACTCCTTGATCTGTAATCTGAGGTTGTATGACGGCCTCACCGGCCGTCTCCCCTCTGTTCGTGCCTGACTCTCTGCTAGGGATCGTTGCCGTAGGAGGTGGGATTGCCAGCGGCGATCCAGGACGGAGTGCCATCCTCCACGTTGTACAGGATCTCCGTGTCATATCCAAACGATGACGCTAGCTCGCAGGCCAAGCCGCTCCGGACGCCGGCCGCGCAGATGAAGAGCAGCCTCTTGTCCTGGGGCACTTCGGCAATGCGGTCCGCAAAGTCGTCGATGGGGATGTGGATGGCCCCGGTGGCGTGGCCCGTCACCCACTCGTCATCCCGGCGGACGTCTACCACGATAGTGTTTTCGGGGTCCCCATCAAGTATCTGTTTGGCCTCCACGGAATCAACGCGGAAATAGGGCTCGCCGGGGTCTTGCCTTGGCATGGTTCAACCTCCTGATTGGTGGGTCCTGATTTTTGCAGCCGGGTGTTGTTGTAGAGTATTCAACTGACGTATTTGCCGATAATTGGCGAAAGCCTCTGCTTCAGGTCGTCAGGAATTCTCTCCGGAGCAGTGATTATCGCGTCCTTCAGCGAGGAACCGCAGCCGCAGCTTCGTCCACCGGAGATGGCGGGCATCAGCCGCGTCAGCATTTCCTTGGACGTGGCGACGTTCTTCAGCAGATTCTGCACCACTGCCTCAACGCTCACCTCCTCGGTATTGTCGCGCCACACATCGTAGTCCGTGATCCAGGCAAGGGTGGCGTAGCACATCTCCGCCTCCCGGGCCAGCTTGGCCTCCGGCAAAGCTGTCATGCCGATTATGTCGGCCCCCCAGGACCGGTACATGAACGATTCAGCCCGCGTTGAGAACGCCGGCCCCTCCATGACGACGAACGTGCCGCCCAAGTGAACGTTCACGTCCATGGCCTGGGCCACCCGGTGGACTGCCTGGCTGGTGGGCGCGCAGAACGGATCGGCGATTCCGACGTGGACGACGATGTGTTCGTCAAAGAAAGTATTGTCGCGGAGACGGGTGCGATCTATGAGCTGGCTGGGGATTACCAGGTCCAGCGGGGCAAATTCCTCCTTGAGGCTCCCCACCGCACTGACCGAGATCACCTTTTCCACTCCCAGGGTCTTCAGTGCATATATGTTGGCGCGTACCGGAATATGAGTCGGATTGAATCGGTGGCCTCGGCCATGCCGAGGCAGGAACGCAACGCGAACACCAGACAGTTCCCCCAGTACGATGGTATCACTGGGGTCACCGAAGGGGGTGTCAATGTCAACTCGCTGGACGTTCTCCAGTCCGTCAATGTCGTAGAGGCCGCTGCCACCAATAACCGCTATTTCAGCCTGGGCTGTGCTCAAAACTCCGGTCCCTTGATCCCTTTAGCCGTTTCCCTTGATTGCCAGCATCAGGCTCTCGGTGAAGGGAGGTGAAGCCACGCCCATTTCGGTGACGATGGCGTCTATGTAGCGATGGGGCGTTATGTCGAAGGCGGGATTGACCGCCTTCACGCCCTCGGGGGCCGTCATTACCCCGCCGAAGCGGGTCACCTCAGCTTCAGGGCGCTGTTCGATTTCAATGCCGTCGCCGTCCGGCAGGGCGGGGTCAATTGTGCTGGTGGGCGCCGCCACGTAGAACGGGATGCCGTTTTCGTGAGCCAACACCGCAAGCATGTAGGTTCCAACCTTGTTGGCGGTGTCTCCGTTGGCGGCGATGCGGTCCGCCCCCGTAATCACGCAGCCAATCCTGCCCTGGCGCATCAGAATACCCGCCGCCGAGTCGGCCAGCAGCGTTGCCGGTATGCCCAACTGCTGAAACTCCCACGAGGTCAAACGCGCGCCCTGCAGCCAGGGCCTCGTCTCGGTATTGAACACCTCGAACCGCTTGCCGTCCTCCCAGCCGGCGCGAATCACGCCGAGGGCTGTGCCGAAAGCGGATGTGGCCAGCGCGCCAGTATTGCAGTGGGTGAGAACGGACCCGCCGTCGGGCATCAGTTCCTTGCCGAACTGGCCCATCCGCCGGTTGATCTCCTCGTCTTCGCGGTGTATTTCCTGTGCCTCGGCAAGGAGCCGCGATGCTACGTCCGCTACATCGTTGGTCGCTGCGACCACGTTCATCATCCGGTCAACGGCCCATGCCAGGTTGACGGCGGTGGGACGTGCCGCGCGGATTTGCGTGGCCGCGACTTCGAGGTTTTCGAGGAATTCGTCCCGGCTCCCTGGCGGAATGTCACGGGCCGCCATAGCCACGGCGTAGGCTGCAGTGACTCCGATCGCAGGCGCGCCCCGCACTCTCATTTCCCTGATACTGGACACCGCCTCCTCGTAGCGGTCCACCACCAGGGTGGTCTCCTCAGCCGGAAGACGGGTCTGGTCCAGCAGCAGCAGCCTGCCATCTTCCCAGCGTATGGGACGTATTTCACTCAAACGGAGAATACCTGCAACGAATTTCGGAAAAAGTGAGGCAAAATCGCCAGAAATCTTGCGGTGGGTTGGCGGTAGCCGTTTTCGTTGGGCAACAAAAAAGCTTCTCCCGTGAGAAGCCCATGCCGTCCCCCTATGTCCTCCCGTTCCCGGCTATATATCCGGCTCTTGGGGCACGTCCATAGTACTAACGCCGCAGTTATGTGTCAAGAAAAGGCGTCCTGCACAAGCTGATCAAGGCTCGCGAATCACTAAGAATTTCGGCGAAATTGAGCTAAGACAAAGTCAACTTTGACCATTTTCGATACATTTCCAGCGGATTCCGTATACGTTTCAGGGACTTAATCACCATCGGCTAACCAGAGTGCTTGATTGTCCCCTTTATCTGCAGCTGCTCGGTTGACACTGGAATGTCTCAACAACAATAATAGTACGGAAATCGTCGGGATGAAGCGAAAGGCAAATGCTGACCGAATTTGATACTGCATCTGGTTGGACACCGTGAGCCGGCCAAATTTGGCATACGGGGATGGTCAGCTGGGGTTATTTACCGACCTCTACGAATTGACCATGGGCCAGGCGTATTTCTCTCGGGGAATGCACCAGGAAGCCACCTTCAGCCTGAACGTCCGGACTTATCCACCCAACCGGGGGTTCCTCGTTTCCGCCGGCCTCGACGACGTTCTGGATTACCTGGAACGTCTGCAATTTGATGATGAGGCGGTTGCCTTCCTGAGGTCCACAGGTTTGTTCCGTGAGGATTTCCTCGAATTCCTTCACGGCCTGCGCTTTACCGGCAGTGTGAGAGCCATCCCTGAGGGTCGCCTGTTCTTCGCGGATGAACCGCTTCTGGAGATCACCGCGCCCATAATTGAGGCTCAAATAGTCGAGACCTATATCATCAACCAGATGAACCTGCAGACTTCTCTGGCCACAAAGGCGGCCCGATGCGTCTGGGCGGCGCAGGGTCGTGGGATTGCTGATTTCGCATCCCGCCGCACTCAAGGGTCTGATGCAGCGATGAAGATGGCCAGGGCAAGTTACATAGCGGGTTTTGGAACCACGAGCAACGTCCTGGCTGCCAGCCGCTACAACATCCCTCCTGCCGGCACGATGGCCCACTCCTTCATATCCAGCTTTCCCTCTGAGCTCGACGCTTTCCGCGCCTACGCCGACTGCTTCCCTGATCGCACCATCCTGCTGCTGGATACCTACGACACCGTCGCGGGGGCCTGGAACGCGGTAGCCATCGCCAAGGAACTGGAGGCCGACGGGCGCCGTCTGGCCGGTGTCAGGCTCGATTCCGGAGACTACGCGAAGCTCAGCCTGCAGGTGCGCCACGTGCTGAACGACCACGGGCTTGACTACGTCAGGATCCTCGTCAGCGGCGGCCTGGACGAATACGAACTGGAGTCCCTGGTGGCATCAGGTGCCCCTGTCGACTTGTTCGGCGTGGGAACCAAGGCGGGCGTCTCAGCGGACGCGCCCTGGTCGGATATGGTCTACAAGCTCGTGTGTTTCGACAATCGCCCTGTGATGAAGCTCAGCGAGGGCAAGATGTCTCTCCCGGGCACGAAGCAGATTTTCCGCCGCCACGACGCCAACGGCGTTCTAACAGGAGACATTATCGGGCTCCAGGGCGACACAGGGCCAGTGGACTCGCGTCCACTGCTGACGGAAGTGATGACCGGAGGGACACGAGCAGTGGGCTCTCCTGACCTTGCCGATCTCCGTGAGACCTTCCGTTCAGAATTCGCACTCCTCGACTCCCGCTACAAGGACCTGCGCCAGCCGCCACACTTCCCGGTCTCCGTCAGCCCCAGCCTGCAGAGGATGACCGCCGAGGTCCGTGAGGAAGCGGTGTTGACCAACGTTTCGGGCGAGGGCTCTTAATCCGCTCCTCCCCGCGACGGGGTTTCGGCTATCCGGGTCCGCTGCGGTACCAACAGCAAGCCAATCATCTCCCCATTCAGCATTGGATGTAGCAGTTTCACATGAAAACCGCCGTATGCATGAAATACGTGCCCATGATCGCCCGGATGCAGTTCGACTACGAGGCAAGGACCATCGTCAGGGAGGGCGTGCCCTCGGAGGTCAATCCATTCGACGTCCTAGGACTGGTCAGGGCCGTTGAATTGAAGGCCGAGCCGGACGACGAGGTGGTGGTGCTGACCATGGGGCCGCCGACCGCGCAGGAAGGGCTGACCAGCTGCCTGGCCATGGGCGCAGACAGGGGAGTGCTCATTACCGACCGTGCCCTCGCGGGCAGCGACACTTTGGCCACGTCGCGGGCGCTGGCACTCGCATTGCAGCAGGAGGCCCCCGACCTGATCATCTGCGGCCGCAACAGCACGGACGGGGAGACCGGACAGGTCGGGCCGGAGGTGGCCGAACTCATGGGACTGCCCCACGTCAGCCACGTGCGCAGGCTGGACCTCAGCGAGGACCGCCGCACTGCCGTGGTTGAGAGAATCACCGACGAGGGCTTCCAGACGCTGGAATGCGACCTCCCCGCCGTTATCTGCGTAACCGAGGGTGTGGCCCCAGAGCTGTTCCCCAATCGCCAGCAGATGGAGGAAGCCGAGTCGAAACCGGTCGATGAAATCAACTGCTCCATGCTGTCCGATGACGTGTCCCAGTTCGGAGCGCAGGGATCGCCCACATGGGTCAATGAGATCCGGCTGGTGGAACCAAACCGCCTCGGAGTGACTCTGCAGGAAGTCACTCCCGAGGACGCCGCCAAGCAGATCGCCCTGTCCGTCAAGGAGCGTCTCGCCGAGCTGGAGTCGGCAGAACCCGAATCGTCGGGAGAACCCCTGCCGCGCTATCCCGGTTCGACCGACCGGAGCATCTGGGTTGTGGCCGAGAACAGCCGCGATGGACTGGCTCACGTAACGTTCGAGATGCTGGGCAAGGCTCGCGACCTTACGACCATAACCGCGAGCGAGGTCGTTGCGGTCGTCATCTCCCCCGGCGGGGAGCGTCACGCATCCGAACTCGCCGCTGCGGGCGCCGACCGGGTTCTGGTCATCGATAATTCATCCCTGGGCCCAGTCTGCAGCCGCGCCGTCGGAAATGTGCTGGCCGAGGCGGTGCGAACGGAGCCTCCCTACGCGATACTGTTCGCCTCCACCGCCGACGGCCGGGACCTGGCCGCCCGGCTGGCGGCGCGACTCAGCCTCGGCCTGACCGGCGACGCCATAGACCTGGAGATGGACGACGAGGGCCAGCTGGTGCAGCTGAAACCGGCTCTTGGTGGCAACGTGGTCGCCCCGATCCTCTCCAAGACTCTGCCCAATCTTGTGACCCTGCGGCCCGGGTTGCTCACTCCCGCAGTTCCGGAGCCGGGTGCCTCAGCCACCGTGGAGCACTTGACCGCGGACTCCTTCGACGGCGCGGACGTACGCCTGGTTCGCGAGGAGTTCCAGGAGGACACGGAGGGTCTGGACCTGGCTCGGGCTCGCGTTGTGGTTGGGGTGGGCATGGGTGTCGGCGAGGAAAACGTCTCCGGGGTCCTGGAATCGGCCCGCTCCCTCGGTGCCTCCGTTGCCACCACGCGAGACGTGGTACACGAGGGGTGGCTGCCGCAACAACTCCAGGTGGGTATCAGCGGACGCACCATCGCTCCGACGGTGTACATCGCAGTGGGCATTCGCGGCGCCTTCAATCACACCGTCGGCCTGCAGCGGGCAGGGATAATCGTGGCCATCAACCAGAACCGCCGAGCCACCATATTCCGGTCGTCCGACTTCGGTGTGGTAGGGACCTGGCAAGAGTTCCTGCATCCGCTGGTCGAGGAACTCAGGCCCGTTCTGGCAGACCTCACGTAGACTCGGAGTTCAATCATTATGCCGGTAACCGAGGAACTGGCGGGGCATATCTCCGCCGCCACTTTCGACGCGATGCCACCCGAGGCTATCGAGGCGGCAAAGGTCGTCATCCTCGACGGTCTCGCCGTAACCCTGGCCGGCTCCGGGGAGGAGGCTGCGCAGATTGTGGCGGATTACGCTCGAGAAATGGGCGGAAATCCTCAGTGCGCGGTATTCGGACAAGGCTTCAAGACCTCGCCACCCATGGCTGCCTTCGTCAACGGGGTGGCAGGCCATGTACTGGACTACGAGGTGATGTGGCACCCGGCCACCCACGCAACATCGCCGACCCTTCCCGGAATCCTCGCTCTGGCCGAGAGCCGCCAAGACACCGGCGCGGACATCGTCACGGCGCTGATCACAGGGTTCGAGGTGCAGGGCAGGATCCGTGTCGCCTCGGCCCATCAGGGTCTCAGCGGCTTCCACCCGCCCGGCCTCGTGGGCGTGATGGGCAGCGCCGCCGCCGGATCAGTGATGCTCGGCCTGGACACCCAGCAAACTCGCATGGCACTGGGCATCGCGGCGTCCCGGGCCGGGACGGTCTCGGCCAACACCGGCACGATGACCAAGTCCACTCACTGCGGAAATGCGGGCCGCATGGGGCTGGAGGCCGCACTCCTCGCGGCCCGTGGCTTCACTGCCAACGCCAACATCTTTGAGCATGAGAACGGCTACGCTGCGGTGCTCTTCGGCGACGAGTTCGAGCTCGACGCTGTCACGCGGGACTTCGGCAACCCGTACCGGCTGGTTGACCCGGGTGTCGCCATCAAGAAGCATCCCAGCCAGTACGGCACCCACCGGGGCATCGACGCCGCCCTGGACCTCCAGCACCGCTACAGCCTTGAACCCGGGCGCATAGCAGCGGTGAGGATTGAAACCCCGGTGATGCGATACGTGGGACGCCCATACCCTGAAACGGGCCTGGACGGCAAGTTCAGCTTCCAGTACACCGTGGCAGCCTCGTTGCTGGACCGCCAAATCGGAATCGAGACGTTCACAGACGAGGCGGTTCACCGCCCCGAGGTGCAGGAACTGCTGAGCAAGACCACGGTGGACATGAGGCCCGACATTCCCGCCAACTTCGAGGATATGTGGGTGGCCGTCCGGGTGGAGACCACCGACGGCCAGACGTACGTGAGCCGCTGCAACCGGCCTCGTGGCATCTGGGGCAACCCTCTCAGCCGCGAAGAACGCCTGACCAAGGTGCGTTCCTGCGCCGGACGCGTGCTGCCCGACGCGGCCACGGAGCACCTGATCGAGATCGTCGAGGACCTGGAGAACGCCAGCGCTAACACTGTTCAGGAACTGGTGGGCATCCTGGGCAGCTCCTCGCCCGCCAGCTGATTTGCCCGGCCACCCCCGCTATATGAGCGCTATCCACGCATAATTCTCGGGAAAACGATTCGAGTGCCCTTACTTGTCTGCTGGATTCTAATGCGGCCGTGACATGCAGGTGACGATCCTTTACTTGACACCCACTGACTCGCACAAGAAAATGGCTAGTGCGATTCATCAGGCACGTTAAGCAGACCCGTTCGTCCTGTTGCACGCACCCCGGCAGCCATCCAACCCTTTCGGAAAGAGGCCCTGATGGACTTTGCATACACCCCGGAACAGGAAGCCCTTCGCCAGGAAATTCAGGCATTCATCGCGGAACACGTTACCGATGATGTGCTGGGAGAACTGGAAACCGCGGAGGAGGGCGGCCGTGGCGAACACTATCGCGAGCTGGTCAGAAAAGTCGCTGAACGCAAGTGGATCGGGATCAGCTGGCCCAAGGAATACGGCGGCCAGGGCGGTAGCCGCATCGAGCAGTACATCGTCGAGGAAGAGTTCGCGCGCGCTGGCGTTGCAGTTGGCGGTGCTGGCAGCGGCGCGCCGGCCATTCTGGCCGCCGGGACGGAGGAACAGAAGCAGGAGTTCATTCCCGGGCTGATCAATGGTGAGGTCATTTTCGCCCTGGGATTCACGGAACCCCAGGCCGGAGCCGACCTGGCAGGCCTGCAGTGTCGGGCCGTGCGCGACGGCGACGAGTACGTCATCAACGGCCAGAAGATGTACACTTCGGCGGCGCACTATGCGACCCACATCTACTTGATGGCCCGCACTGACCCAGACGCCCCGCGCCATCGCGGAATCTCTATCTTCCTGGTTCCGATGGATACTCCCGGCATTACCGTGCGGCCCCTGTGGACCATCCAGAACGACCCGCCAGCACCGTTGGGCACTACCTACGGCATGGCCCGAACCAACGAGACGTTCTTCGAGGACGTTCGCGTGCCTGCATCCGCCCTGCTGGGTGAGGAGAACATGGGCTGGTACGTGGGCGCCATGGGTCTGAACCTTGACCGCGTCGGCGCCAGCCGCTACCTCATCTCGGTAAGGCGCGACGAGGACATCGTGAACTGGGTCAAGGAAAACGACTTCGGCGGCCACTCCCCTGCCGACGACCCCGCAGTACGCGACAAGCTGGCCGAACTGTGGACTGAGGCCCAGGTCTGCCGCCTGATGACCATGCGGAGCATGTCCCTTGTGGAGCGCGGCGGCAATTTCACCTACGAAGGCTCGGCGGAGAAGGTGTTCGCTCCCGAACACGGCGTGCACACCACCGAATCCATCACCCAGATACTAGGCCCCTACGCACAGTTGCTGAGCACTTCCGATGGTGCCATTGAGGACGGAGTGTTTGCCCACAACGTCATGGGTGCCTTCCAGTCCGGCATCAATCACGGCAGCGTGCAGGTGATGCGAGACCAGATGGCCCGCCGCGGGCTGGGAATGCCTCGGGGCTAGCCCCTCCTCATCCGTTACCAAACTGGCTCAGGATCAGAAATGGACGTACTGCCCACAGAAGAAGAACAACTACTAAAGAACGCGGCCAGAGAATTCCTCGAGGCCGAGGTGCCCACAAGCCTGGTCCGCGAAATGGAACTGGACGAAAACGGCTATCCGCCCGCCTTGTGGCGGCAGATGGCCGACCTGGGATGGCTGGGCATTGCCATTCCGGAGGAATTCGGAGGACAGGGGCTGCCCCTGTCCTACTTGGGCATGGTTTCCGAGGAACTGGGCCGGGTTCTCGCGCCGGTGCCTTTTCACAGCACGATGACCGCCGCGTTGACCATTGCGGAGGCCGGCACGGAAGCTCAAAGGCGCGAATTGTTGCCTGCTGTCTGCTCGGGCGATATGGTGATGACCTGGGCGGTTACCGAGCGGGACCCTCGACTGATTCCGTCGGCGGTTGCCAACCAGGCACAGCAGGACGGAGACGGCTGGATCCTCAGCGGCGACAAGATGTTTGTGGACAACTTCAACGTGTCGCGCCGTTGCCTCGTCGCCGTTCGGACCGCTCCCGCATCGGATGAGAACGAGGGCATTTCCCTGTTCCTCATCGACCCTAACGCGGCCGGTGTCTCCCACGTCCCGCTGGTCACCATCGCCAAGGACAAGCAGAGCAGGGTCAACCTTGACGGTGTCCGGGTTTCCGGCTCCGACCTTGTCGGCGAGTTGCACAACGGCTGGCCGATCATACAGCAGATGCTGGAGCGGGCCACAGCCCTGCTCTGTTGCCAAATGATTGGCGCGACCCGGAAGGACGCTGAGTTGGCCATCGACTACTCCAAGAATCGCGTGGCCTTTGGACGGCCCATAGCATCCTTCCAGTCCATCCAGCACATGTGCGCCGACATGCTGCTTTATACCGATGGGGCGCAGCTGCTGACCTACGAGGCGCTATGGAAGATGGACCAGGGCTTGCCCGCAGGCGTCGAGGTATCGCAGGCGAAGGCCTTCGCCAACGAGAAGTGCGAAGCGGTGGTGAGGCAGTCACAGGTCATACACGGCGGCATCGGGTTCATGATGGAGTTCGACCTGCACCTCTGGCTGCGCCGCGTTTCGGCCTGGACAATGCGGCTCGGCACAACCTTCGACCATCGCGCGAAGATCGCCAGCGCACTGCTGGACGCCCCGGGCAAGGTACGGCTGGGCCAGCCTCTGCCCGTCTGATCCATCCCAGCTAGAAAACCGGCACAACCGGAGAGAACGATATGGCCATGGACCCCGTTTGCGGCAAGGTAATCGACGAAGAGCAGGCGAGGGCACAGACTTCGCAAACGCGCTACGGCGCCTCGGAAGTCGACCCTAACCAGGGCACCCGGATTTTCCAAGAAGGCAGCTGGATTTACTTCTGCGGCCTGGAATGCCGCACCAAGTTCCTCGCCAGTCCCGCCACCTACACCGGCAGCTAGCGACTACCGAACCGATGGCCCTCCCGAAACGCGGGAGGGTCGGCCTACTCACCATTTGGAGAATTGGAAATGCCAGAGGCGCTCAAGCTGGACCCCAAGAGTACCGCCCTGATTCTGATTGACATGATCAACGCGGTTGCCAAGGGTGGCAACGAACCCCCGTACAACGTGCCGCCGAACCGTCAGTCTGTCATCGACAATTTCGTTCGCCTGGTTGCCCACTGCCGCCAGGTTGGCACTCCCATCATCTACATCACCACCTACCGGCGCCCAGACAACTCGGACGCCCCTAAGACCGCCGCCGACGTGGGCGGTGGTGGCGGTGTGCCCATGCTTGAGGGCACCAAGGCCGTGGAAGTGATCGATGAACTGGCACCGCAGGAGGGCGACTACATCGTGGTTAAGCCCCGGTTCAGCGCCTACTACGGGACCAACATGGAGGGCATCCTCAGCTCCCTCGGGACCGAGACCATCCTGGTCGGCGGGATCTCCACTCAGCGCAGCGTGGAGGGAACCGCGCGCGACGCCAAGAACCGTGATACCCAGTGCGTGGTTGTCAGCGACTGCTGCACCGCTGGCGAGGAAGACGTGCATCAAATGACCATCGACCACGTCCTTCCGCTGCTGGTGCGAGTGCGCAACACCGACGAGGTGATTGCGGCGCTCTCCTGAACGCCGGGATGCCGGCGCTGGCCCAGTTTCACGGAATCAATGGCATGCCCCTCTCCAAGGCAACCAAATGTCAGGAGGTCGAGCCATGTCCAACGTGAAAACGATTCTGGTAGGAACCATCGGACAAGGGATCATGAGGAGCGCCGACGGCGGCGAGTCTTGGCGCCGTGTGGGCATCGACGCCGGGATGCACTCCGACGCCCTGGTGCGAGTCCTTGGGAACCATCCCGACCGGCCTGGAGTGGTGTTCGCTGGCACGGACAAGGGCCTGTATCGCAGCGAGGACGGCGGCCAGAAATGGGACCTGCTGGACACGGCCATGAGCGGCACCTGCGTCTGGGCGCTGGCCATGGATTCGGCGGACCCCAACCTGATGTTCGCCGGAACCGGCACGCCTGACCCGGCAGGGATATTCCGCTCCACCGACGGCGGCAAGACATGGGAGCAGCGCCCGGTGGAGATCGCCGCCGAGTGCCCCAACGTGGGTGTGCCCCGTGTCACCGGCATCGCCATCGACCCGCAGAACCACCGTGACGTGTGGGTTGGCCTAGAGGTGGACGGCCTGCGACACAGCGCCGACGGCGGAGACACCTGGGAGTCCATCAACGGGACTAGGATCCCCAACCTCGACGTGCACAACGTCGCAGTAGCGGCAGGGCCGCCGCACACCGTGGTCTGCGTGGTGAACAACGACGTTTACACCAGCAGCGACAACGGCGGAAACTGGGAACGGCTGGGAATCCGTGAGGTGTTCCCGCTCACATACCCGCGGGGCATCATGGTCAAGCCCGACGACCCCAACGTGATATTCGTGACCATCGGCGACACCACGCCAGGGCAGACCGGCACCATAATGCGATCGAAGGACACCGGCAAGACGTGGGAGGACCTGCCCCTGCCTGTGGAGCCCAACACTGCGATGTGGACGGTCAACATCCAGAACTCCGATCCGTCAGTGGTGCTGGCGGGCAGCCGCTACGGATACCTGTACCGCAGCGACGACGGCGGCGATTCCTGGAGCAAGCTGCGCCGCGAGTTCAGCGAAATCTCCAGCGTGATGTGGCTGCCCGAGTAGCCCCGAATCGCACAGAAACCATGGCAAAGGCCGCAGGGTCCAAATTGGATCCTGCGGCCTTTGTTTATCTCACCGAGACTAATGCTAAACTGGAGCAGTTTCGGGTTCAATCGCCATTAAGGCATTTTTCAAAGTGTGTCCCTGAAAATGGTAACCTGCGGTAGAATCAGGCAGCGGAGAATGGTCTTCACGGTGAATCTCTATACATTCGTCAGCTATTTCGCAAAGCTCACTGAATACCGCTTGTTCGTCGTCGCCGTGACAGCATCCACCGAACACCAAGCCTGGCAGGTATCCAATATAACACTGGTCTTCCTCAGACCATGCTACAACCTTGGCGTAACGAGCGCTGTCCTTCATCTTTGCGACTCCTCTACTGCGTTCCGGACATCTCTGACCTGATACGATTTGGCGTCCCTTCCCAAGTTGCCAGAGACTACCACCTGTGTTCCAGAATCCGGATGAACGAATTTTCTGTGGCTACCTCTACCGCCGACATTTTCAAATCCCGCCCTGTGCAAGACAGTAATCAATTCCCTTATTTTGGGAGGCACCGAACGATCCAATCTGTGTATTTGTTCACATTATATCCCACAATCCTTACCGGTAATGGCGGGCGAGTTCGGAGGCATAGTGGCGGCCCAGGGTGTCGCGGTGGTCGCGCATCCAGTCGGTGAGGCGAGTCTGGGCGGTAGGCAGATCTTGAGACACCAGATGGCCCGACATAAGGCCGTCGATTTCCTCGCGAGTGAGGACCACATCTCGGACCGCCATTCCCATCATCTGAGCCGATGCGAGCACCAGTGGAGGCGGCAGTGATACCACGATAGCCCGTCCGCCTGTGGTACTGCGAATCTGTTGCACCAGCTCCTTGAAGGTGTAGGTCTCGGGACCCACAGCGTCGATAGCTACGTGGCCTTCCGCCGATGACGATTCCACCGCGAGTTGGGCCACGTCGTCAACGTAGACCGGCTGCACCGGGTAGTCGCCACCTCCGGCGACGGGGAACACCGGGAACCGTCTCAGAAACCACGCGATATTGTTGATTAGTATGTCTTCCATGCCGAATATAAGGGTCGGCCGAATGACGGAATAGGCAAGGCCCGAGTTGCGAATGTAGTCCTCGACAAGACCCTTACCCCGGAAATAAGTCAGCGAGGAAGCAGAAGAGGCCCCTGTGATGCTGATATGCACAATCCTGCGCACCCCTGCGTTCCTGGCCGCGTCGACCAAGGTCTTTGTATTGCGCACCGCTAGGTCGTGGTCGACCGAGCCCCGAGAGAAGCGTATCCAGAAGGTGTTGTAGAGCGTGTCCGCCCCCTTCAAGCTACTGACCAACTGCATGGTATCGTCGAAGTCCAGGGGGTGGCGTTCCACGCGGTCCCCGAATGGGCTGAACGACGTCGGATTCCGGGTGAGGCACCGGACAGTCTCCCCACGGTCCAGCAGACGCTGTGCGATGTATTTTCCGGTATACCCGAAGGCGCCAGTGACCACGGAAAGACCAGGATCCCCCATCAGAATACCCTCCCTCTCATCTCACAATTAACAGCCCCGCCGTATAGCGGGGCTGTCTGTGAATCCCGAATTGCGCGCCAACGCGCTTTCACACCCACCTTGCTCCTGCCTTGTATGGGAAAGGAGCCGGTGGAATGACGGTCATCGTTACGGCGCGAGGCCGGCGGTGCCGGAGCTGATGGTGTCCATGCGGGGGCGATTGTCGTAGGGCTGCAGCTGGACTTCGTGCAGAGCCGGGATGACTTCCTTGCCCAGCAGCTCGATAGACCGCATGGTCTCCTTGTGGCCCATCGCACCCTCGTTGCCGTAGATGTGGATGTAGCCGGGGCTGAGGCGCTCAATGACCTCGGTCAACTTCTGGGTAACAGTGTCGGGGTTGCCGACGATGATGTTGTTCACGCCGCGAAGCTGGTCGTAAGACAGGCCAACGCCAAGCCCGCCTGCTCCGGCAACATTACCGGTGGGGCGCTGGGCCTTGATCTGGACCGATGCCCTGGACTGGTATCCGGGCGGGTCGTTGTGCTCCATCGGCCCGCGCTGGCGGTGCTCGATGGTCCACATGAACTCACGGCCGAGCTCGATGGCCTTCTCGTCGGTATCGGCGACGAAGCAGCGGAGCAGGTAACCGAAGTGCTCCGGGCCAGCCTTCCAACCTTCCTCCTCGGCGGTGTCGATGTAGACCTGCTTGAGCCACTCGGTGGTGTCAACGAGGGCCCCGAGGTTCATGTACGGGTGCTTGTGCTTGGCGGCCCAGACCACGCTCTCTGGGGAGCCGGTGCCGGGGAACCAGATGTCGGGACGAGGCTTCTGCATGGGCACCACCCAGGGGTTCACAGCGCGGTAGTGGTAGTACTGGCCCTCGTAGCGGAACGGGCCGGGCTCGGTCCAGCACTTGATGATCAGGTCGTGGGCTTCCTCGAAGCGGGCCCGGTTCTCGGTGGGATTGACGCCACCCTGCAGCGTCTCCACGGCGGTGCCGCGGACGAAGCCGGAGATAATGCGTCCACCGGAGTAGCAGTCCAGCATGGCGATTTCCTCGGCCATGCGGATGGGGTCGTTGATGGCAATTACGTTGCCGAGGATGGCAATCTTGACGTTCTTGGTCAGCTTGGAGATTACGGCGGCGTCGAGGTTGACGGCGGGCTTCATGCACCAGTAGGAGGCGTGATGCTCATTGGACATGATGCCGTCGAAGCCGACCTCGTCGGCGAGGGCGTACTGCTCGTGGTACTGGTTGTACAGGATACTGGCCTTATGGGGGTCGAAATAGGTGTTGGGGAAACCCAGTCGGCCGGAGTCGTACTTCTCCAGGTCCTCGTCGCCGACGTGGCCGTAGGGCTGCTCGGAGAACCAGTAGATTTCCGCCTTATCTTTGGGTCGTGCTAGCTGGTCAACCATTTTCCACTCCTTGAATAGTGTGGGTGGCGCCTGTTGCGATCGGGAATGGGAGGGATACTGTCGGCAATTCGGCCACAGTTCCGGCCGCACGTTACGATATCCCTTTCGCAGCGCCGGAGTTTTCCCTCCCGAGGTTGCCGCAATTATAGTCACCGCCAATATGTTAGGCAACCGAACACTGTCGCGCTGTTGTGGCTGCGATAGCCAGGGGTTAACATTGGGGCACGGCCCGGCCAGTACGGCGGGGCCACCGGAAAGGGAAACAGGAATCGTCAGGTCAAAAGGAGTGCGAAAATGGCTCTATCATTGGCGGACGCAGACAGGATTATCGATGCTTCCATAGCAGAGGCAGACAGGATTGGGGTGAAGCTGAGCGTGGCGGTGGTGGACGGAGGCGGGCAGCTGGTGGCGTTCAAGCGGATGGCGGGAGCCATTGCGGTGAGCGCGACGGCGGCGCCCGGCAAGGCGGTGGGTTCGGTCTTTTTCGGACGGGACAGCTCGGCGATCAACCCGGAGTCGCCGGTGATGCAGGCGATCATCAACAGCCAGGGTGGGCGGATCATTCCGGCGCAGGGTGCGATCCCGATCTACCAGGGCGGCGAGCTGGTGGGAGCCATCGGCGGCAGTGGCGGCACAGCCCAGGAGGACGAGGACTGCGTCCGCAAAGGCCTGGAGGCGCTGTAGGCTTTTGAAGTTACAATGAGTATGCAAGGGCCGGTCAGTATGATCGGCCCTAAGATACAATTGGAGACTCCACCGGACTTGCTGGAAAGCCCATGCCACCGAAAATACGGGAATTGATCGCCGAGTTGGAACGGGCAGGGTTCCGCAATCGGGGAGGCAAGGGAAGCCACCGCAACTACGTTCATCCAAGGTCGGTTAGGCCAATCACCGTTTCCGGAAATCTTGGAAGTGACGCCAAACTGAAACAAATCAGGGACGTGAGAAGGGCGATAGAGGAGATAACGGAATGAAAGACAGCGCCCGGTACGTCAAGATCGTAGAATGGTCTGATGAAGACCAATGCTACATCGGCACATCTCCCGGCCTGGTGCACGGCGGATGCCACGGTGACGACGAGAGAGCAGTTTATGCCGAGCTCTGCGATATTGTTGAAGAGATAGTTGAGCTGTATCGCGAGGACGGCAGGTCACTGCCTCCGCCTACGGCGGGAAATGGGAAAGCCGAAGGGATGTTCGAGCGTTACGTGGCAGATGGGGAAGTGGGCACGGCGAAAATGCCTGCGTAGTGCGCAGTCGCTGGTGATGCGGGCGATCATCAACAGCCAGGGCGGGCGCATCATCCCGGCACAGGGTGCGATCCCGGTCCACCAGGGCGGCGAGTTGGTGGGAGCCATCGGCGGCACAGCGCAGGAGGACGAGGACTGCGTCCGCAAAGGCCTGGAGGCGCTGTAGGGGGTTGCCGGCCCCGGAGCCTTGCTGACGCGAACGTTGCAGAAACGAGAGCGCCCCGCTGGGATGGACCGGCGGGGCGTTTTCCTATGTGGGCTTTGGACAATTTTGGTGACATTTACCCATTGACTTGTGGTAACAGGGTACGCATATACTAAATCTTGTACACAGGTTTCTGACAATCAGGCATGCCTGCAAAGAGGCGAGTCGGGGCAGGCGGAGGAAATATGGCCTTCCCAGCTCCGGGCCCCAAACGGCAAACAAGGAGAGAAAATTGACGAACAGTCACCCAAAGAGACGTACATTTTATAGCTTTCACTTCGAAAACGACGCATGGAGAGCGGGCCAAGTGCGCAACATCGGTGTCACCGAGCACAGCGAGCCTGTTTCAGGCAATGCGTGGGAAGAAGTGAAACGAGGAGGAGGTGCCGCCATCCAGAAATGGATTAACGACCAGATGAGCACCCGCTCTTGCTTGATCGTCCTGATCGGCTCCCAGACGGCGAATAGGAAGTGGGTCAACTATGAAATCTCAAAGGCTTGGAACGACAAAAAGGGACTCTTGGGTATCTATATCCATGGGCTATTGAACCGAGAGGGCAAGAAGGCGATAAAGGGAAATAACCCATTCAGATACGTAAAGCTCAACAACGGTCTTACCATAGCCAACTATTCTCAGAACGCCTTGACCTATGACCCGCAATACAGCGACAGCAAAGATGTCTATGCCTGCATAGCTAACAATCTTGAGAAATGGGTGGAGCACGCTCTGAAGAACCGGCGGCAATAATGGAACCCTTTCACTTTCAATCGCCTGCAGTCCAGACCCATCTGGAAATGTTGCAGGGTGTCATCCAGCGAATGGCAGAGAACAGTCGCTCCTGCAAACTGTGGAGCATAACAGCTTTGTCCGCCGTGTTGTTTCTTGCAACAAGAACCGGAGTTTCGTGGCACTCACTGATCGCCCTTGTGCCGCTCTTCCTGTTTTTTCTGCTAGACGTCTACTATTTGTCCCTGGAGCGCCGATTTCGCGACTCCTATTCAGACACTTTGAAGAAACTGCAATCCGACACCTACGGGCCAAAGGATGCTTACCAAATCACCCCAGTGAGTTCGTCAATTGGCATTCTTGCGAAATGCTTGGGGTCTCCTTCCGTGTACCTGTACTATCCAATCGCAGTCTCAATAACAATAGTTGTCTTTATTGCCTTATATTTCTCGGCAGATGGATCTGGTTAGCCTTGGTCTCACCAACTTAGGGTGGATCGGACACACTCACTCTTCATATTCCCGGAGGCTGCGTATATGACACTATGCTGTTCGATTTGAGCTCTCCCATCCCTTTAGGCAATCACCACTTCGATTGTCGGCATATAATTGGAGGGAGTTGCTTGGTGACGGTTCATCACTCCTCCTTTGGAAAGCGTTGTGAATCTTAGGTAGCAATTTTTTCGACACCCGACGCTTGGGCCACTTGTAGATAACTGCGAAGGGTTTATCTCCTACGCTGTTGTCTGCCAAGCGTGGTGGAATCAATCTGTTGTTCCAATCTTTAGGATCCTTATCATAGTCGGGGTGCGTGGGGAGAAGTATACCCACCAATCCGTTCCTCGGATTTCGCCTCCTTTGGGTAAGGCTCGCCTGTATTTCCCAATCGACGTGCTTTCGCTGCCAAGTGCATCTACCAATCAGGACGATGGTTACAGTTGAGTCGGCAATGTGTTCGTCCCGAATACTTCTCCTGATTTCATCCACATTGATGTCAGTGGTCGAGATGTCTCCCAACCCCACGGATCTGTCCACGGCCTTAGAGGTCAGCGCTTGGACCAATCGGTTCTTGTAGTCTTGGTCGTCACGCTCGTAATAACTGATAAAGACCTTGTGTATTGGGATGTTACGATAGTTATATGCCAAGAGATTCTCCGCATGTACTCAAGTGAGGAAAAGGGTAAGACAAATGATCACCAAAAATAAGCCCCGCCAATCAGTCGGCCTTTGCATCCGACGGATGACGGGGAACATTACATTCAATTTATCAGGGGAGTTAACAATCCGTCAACTCCCCGTTGGCTGTCAAGAATGGAAAGCTGAGGGCTAGTTGGGCGTCACCGCCAGGGCGCGGATTTCGCCAAACTCCTTCTGGAGCTTGCTCCAGGAGTTGCCGCCGTCCTCGCTGACGTAGACGTAGCCGAAGAGGCTGGCGGCAGCAATGACGTTGGGCATCTCGGGGTTGTTGGCCAACCAGTAGACGACGGAGTTGGGTTCGACGGGGAGGTCGGCCTTCTCCCAGCTCGCGCCGCCGTCGCGGGTGACCTGCACGGCGCCGGTGACGCCGGGGATGAAGTCGCCGTTGCCGACGAACATGGTGCTGGGGTCGTCGGCCTTGATGACCATGCCGCGGCAGTAGGAGCGGGCGTCGGCTTCACTGAACTTGGGGAAGTAATGGTAGTCCCAGCTCTCGCCCTCGTCGTTGCTGGTGGCGATGCCGAAGGGGCTCGTGCAGTAGAAGGCCGGGTTGTCGCCGGTGCGCAGGGCCATGCCGTGAATGTCGCCGTGGAAGGGGTCGGGGCCCAGGTCCGGCAGGTGCAGCCAGGAGTCGCCGCCGTCGAGGCTCTTGTACATGCCGTCGACCTCGATGCCAGCCCAGACGGTGCGGCTGTCGCGGGGGTCGACGATGATGTTGGTGGTGCGCGGCGTGCCGATGGGGCAGTCCATATTGACGCCCATATCGAGCTTGTCCCAGGACTTGCCGCCGTCGCGGGAGCGGAAGCCCTCGGGGCGGGTGCCTGCGAAGATGGTGTCGGGGTTGCCGGGATCAACGGCCACGGACCAGACCTGCAGGTCGGAGAAGGGGCTGTCGACAGAGTCCCAGGTCAGTCCGTTGTCGTCGCTGCGGAACAGGCCTAGACCATCGGAGCCGGCCAGGACGCGGTGCGGGTTGTCGGGGTAGGTGCGCAGTGCGCGGATGTTGCACTCGCTTGGCATGGGGTTGCGGATCTTGGTCCAGGTGTCGCCGGAGTCGGAGCTGATGTTCAGCCCCTGGCCGACGGTGCCCACGAAGATGGAATAGTTACCCATTTTCATGCCCTCCATTAGCACGTTTCGGAGTCGAGTCGGGTCTGCCGTAATGATAGCGGCGCGTGGGGGAAAATTCCAGCGAGAGCTGTCAGAACCGGGATTGGGAAATTTCGCGACGGGGTCTTTGTCTGAACTGTGATTTGTTTGATTCTGGGATTTCGCTGATTGGGTCGCCCTCTGAATCAGGATTCTTCGGATTAAAGGATGAAAAAGATCAGGGGATATCCTGAAAATCTCAAAATCCTGAAAATCCCAATTCGGACCGGGTGGTGAGAAGTTGTGCTGGTCGGTCAAGTTGACACTCTGTGGCGGCCCCTTCAAAATTAACGGGACAGGCACCAAGGAATTCAGGGAGGTTTAGGATGACCACAACTGCTTACTCGGTCGACGAATTCATCGGCGATGTTCGCGAGATATTTGACGACACCCAGGACCCCCTGGCGCAGGCCAGCCGCGTGGCTGAGAAGATGGAAGTGCTGCTGACCACCCCGGGCTGGCTGGAAGAGCGGCTCGAGCTGCCCGACGAGGGCGGCTACGGGCGCTACGACCTGCACCTGGACGAGGACTACGGGCATCCGGGCGGCGGTTTCTGGCTGATGGCGTCGGTGCAGAAGCCCGAGCAGGACAACCTGCCCCACGATCACGGCGCAGCGTGGGTGGTGTACGGCGTGTACCAGGGCGAAATCAAGCAGACCAAGTGGCGCTGGTTCTACCCGGGCGAGGGCGTCGATTCGGTGCAGATTAAGCAGACCGGCGACTTCATTCAGGGCGACGGCAAGGTGGCGTTCTTCCTGCCCGGCGAGATCCACGACACGCTGAACGTCACGGGCGACCGGGCGCTGGTGGTGCGTCTGGAGTCGCAGAAGCTGGACCGCGTGGTGCGCTACCAGTACAACCCCGACGAGGGCACCGTCAAGGTGATGGAGTCGTAGGGTTCCCGCCGGCCACACACGGCACTGACCGTTAACGCAGAAACGCCCCTCGCTAGTGCGGGGGGCGT
The DNA here is from genome assembly GCA_965207865.1 of Dehalococcoidia bacterium. Taxonomy (GTDB): domain Bacteria; phylum Chloroflexota; class Dehalococcoidia; order Lucifugimonadales; family UBA3495; genus VXOI01. Next base: position 272,218 of record CBDBNP010000004.1, on the reverse strand, counting down.
TTTCTGTTTAGGGGCCGGTTTAGACGGCCAGACCGCATTACTGGTTCAGATCGTAGAAACCAGTCGTTGCCGTAGCTGTGCTGGAGTGATGATCGGTATAGAAAACTCAGGCGCTAGTACGAGCAGATCGTTGTCGCCGGTTACCAGTGCGTCGGCGTTGCCGGCCATTGCGAGTTCGAGAAAGGGCTGGTCGTTGGGATCGCGAGGTGTCGGCACATCCGATCCACCGGGGACATCGACCACTTCTACCCAAGGTATATAGTCCTCCAAAAGCGATGCTATCTCAAAGGAATTGAGCCCAAACTTGGAATACGACAGGACACCGATTAATTCGCCGGTGGTCTGCTGGCTCTCGATAGGTACGATGAGACCCCCTTGCCAGGACTGCTGTATCCAATAAAGGGAGCCACCGAATACAAGCACGGAAACCAAGACATTAGTATCAAGGACTAGGCGCATTCGGGTCGCCGCCCTTTCTTGCCCATGCTACTGCGTCGGCTACGTCTTGCTCGGTAATTCCCAACTTAGAGAGCTTCTCTCGAACCTCATCGGCCGCTGTTCGAGGCGTGGGTGCCAATACCAGGCGATCCTCCTTAACCTCAATTTCAACGTATTCGACGCCGTGCAGGGCGAGAGCTACCTCGTCCGGGAGGATCAGCTGGTTGCCATCTTTTAGCTTGGCTCGCATCTCAATGCCTCCTCATTGATGTTACTTCGAGTATAGCTTACTGGGCTGACATACCCGCCCGCAGCGCCTCCGTCGCCGCTAGGTCCAGGCGGCCGTCGGGGGCGATGACGACGCCGTACTCGGCGCGGGCGTAGGCGGGGGTGAGCTTTTCCTGCTGCACGTCCTCGTAGACGGCGTGGGGGTCGCGGGTCAGCGGGTTGCCGTAGCCGCCGGCACCGGCCTGGACTACGCGGTAGAGGTCGCCCTTTTTGAGGGTCATCAGGTGCTTGCCGGGTAGCTCTTGCTCCTCGGCGGTGCCGGGGTTGAGGGTATTCTGCGTGGGGGTGCCGTCCTTGCCGCCTTCAACGCCCCAGGGCCGGAAGTTGGTGCGGTCGGAGCGCAGCTGGAAGGTGGCCTCCTCCGCCAGCAGACGGAACTCGCGGACGATGCCGAGGCCGCCGCGATACTGTCCGGCGCCACCCGTGTCGGGGACGAGGCCGAAGCGCTCAACCAGCAGGGGCTGATCGGACTCGATGCTCTCGATGGGGGTGTTGGCCATGTTCAGCACCGGCGAGGCCAGACCGTCAGCTCCGTCGATGCTGGGGCCGCCACCGCGAGGGCCGTCGTTGTTGAACTCGAGGTAGACCCAGGCCTTGCGGTTGGGATGGTAGCCGCCGAAGGACAGGCCGATCTCGCCGCCTCCCCAGGCCGCCGGAACGCGTCCGGGCAGCGCCTGCGCCATGGCCCCGAACATGGCCTGGCAAATGCGGAATCCGGCCAGGCCGCGCGCCGCCACCGGCGCCGGGTGCTGCGGGTTGACGAAGCAGCCCTCGGGGGCGGTGATGTTGAAGGGCCGGAAGAAGCCACTGTTGGATTGGATGGCGGGGTCAATGAGGCACTTCATCACGGCGTAGACGTTGGACTTGGTGTAGGCGAAGTTGGGGTTGATGCTGCCCTTGGCCTGGGGCGAGGTGCCGTCGAAATCGACGAATACCTCATCGCCGTCGATGCGCACGTTGACGTGAATGTCGATGGACTGGGGGTCGATGCCGTCGTTGTCGATGTGGTCGACAAAGTCCCACTCGCCCTGAGGCAGGGAGGAAATCTCGGCGCGGGTCAGGGCCTCGGTGGTGTCGAGGATGTCCGCCATGTAGCTCTTCATTTCCTCGAGGCCGTACTCTTCGACGAGGCGGAGCAGATCGCGCTCGCCGAAGCGGACGGCGGCAAGGAGTGCCTGAACGTCGCCGAGGACCTTGTCGGGGACGCGTACGTTCTTTTCGAGAATGCGCCACACGGCCTGGTTCAGCCGGCCCTCCTCGTAGAGCTTGAGGGGCGGCAGGATGAGGCCCTCCTGGAAAATCTCGGTGTTGTCGCAGGCGTTGCCGCCGGCAACCCGGCCGCCGATGTCGGTCTGGTGGCCGATGCAGCAACTCCAGCCCATGAGGACGTCGTTCACGAATATGGGCTTGAACAGGAAGATGTCAGGGAGGTGGCTGGCGCCCTCGTAGGGGTCGTTGTTGGCGAAGATGTCTCCGGGCTTCACGTCATCACCGAACGCGTTCATCACGCCCTCGAGGGCCGGGGCCATGCTGCCAAGGTGCGGCGGCAGGGTCAGGCCCTGCGCTACCTGCTGGCCTTCTGCGTTGAACAGGGAGGTGGAGAAGTCCATGCCGTGCTTGATGACGGCGGAGCGGGCGGTGCGCACCACGGTGAGGGCCATGGTGTCGGCGGCGCTCATCAGGGCGTTCTTGATGATCTCGCGAGTTACGGGATCGGTGGTCTGCAGCATGGGACTCTCCTCATCGGGCCGGGTGACTGGAGTGCGTGTTTAGGGGCATAGTGCCACAGGGGTCGGAGGTGGTGCAAGGAAAAACTCTCACACTGGGCGTGAGGGCACAACTGAAAGAAAAGTATTCTCTGAGGCTGGAATTACACGGAGTCGCCGCGCAGACGGCGCAGCTCCTCCTCCAGTTCGGTTACGCGTGCCTCAGCGGATTGGCGGGCGGCCCGCTCGGTTGAAACAGCGGCTTGCGCAGCTACCGCAGCGTCGTGCTCCTCTTGCTGGTTGAGCAGCCAGATTTCGGCCACGGGGTCGTAGTAGCGCAGGCGGCCGTTGTCCCAGCAGAGGTCGAGATTCAGGGTCGGGCTGTGGCCCCAGACCATGCCGTCATCCTCGCGGTTTAGGTCGTAGCGGCGGTATTCGCCGTCCTGCAGAAAGTCGCCTGCAAGAGGCTCGCGGTAGAAGTCCTGTCCGGTACCGTCGAAGCGCCAGTACTCACCGATGCCCAGACGGGCGTAGAGGTCGCGCTTGCTGCCGAGGTCATTCCTGGCAGTGCTGGGGGAGCCGATTTCAAGTACAAAGTCCGGAGGCTTTCCCATTTCCCAGAGGAGATAGGTGTTGTTGCGGAGAATCCTCTCCACGTCCACGCCGATGGCCACGTAGCAGTCGGGCGATATCACTCGCCGGGGATTGCCCTCCTCGTAGTAGAACATGGTGTTTCCGTTGACGTGTACATCCGGGCGGTTGCTGAAGTGGGTCCGCAGGGTGCCCACAACCTCAATATAGAGCGGGGCCTGGTATTCTCCATCGGGCAAGGGCTTACCATCCGTTTCGGGATATACAACAATTTTCTGGCCCGTAATTCGGGTGGCCATAGGCGCCTCCTACTACACGGCAATTCTAGCACAGGGACAGGTCGGGCCCCTGCATTGTCGGCGGGACGGTACGGCTACAGCGTCTCGCTCTGAGGCCGTGATTTCTGTGCTCTTCCAGACTCCGCGAAACGGATGTCCTCGTCCATTTTGTCGTCATGGAGGCCTGGAACTTTCGCCTATTCAGGCAGATTGGCGCCGCCGGGGCGGACCAGGAAGAGCGCGACGACTGAGACTACCGGCAGGGACATCATCAGGAGCATGCCGAGGGTGTAGGTGCCTGTGAGCTCGTGGAAGATTGCCAGGGGCAAGGGTCCCACCGCGGAGGCGCAGACGGAGAGCGTCATGGCCGGTCCCTGGATCCGGCCCAGTCCGTGGCGACCGTAATGGTACGCCCAGATCGTGCTCTGCACGATTATGTAAGACCCGGCAGAAATCCCCATCATCAACACGTAAATCATCGCCACGACAAGCGAGTCCGAGACCACGGCGAGGACGAGAGTGGCCAGCAGGGTGGCCATGGAAAAGACGACCAGCAGGTTAGGGCCGATCCTGTCCACCGCGAATCCTGCGGCCAGCGAACACACGGCTGACGCAGCGGAGTACAGGGCGAAGGAACTGGCCGCCACGGTCGCGCTGAGTCCGTTTTCCTCAAATATCGACGCCTGGTGGAAAATCAGGGCGGTGCTCACCAGGCTGGGCGTGCTGAGGGCAATGGCCAGCAGCCAGAAGCTGGGCGACAGGTATACGTTGGCGCGCCTGCGGGCTGTAGATGGCGCCGGCCTGGTCTCGGAAACGGGAGGACGGTCTGACCCGTCGGGGAACAGCCCCATGTCCTCGGGCCGGTTCCTGACCACCAGGATAGCCACCGGGACGATGAGGGCGATAACCAGCACGCCGAGGATTGCGTAAGCGCCGCGCCAGTCGATGCTGTCTATCAGAAACCTGGCGAAGGGCGGGAACAGGGCGGTGGATACCACTGCTCCCATGGTCATTATCGCCACTGCCCGTCCTCTCCTTGAGACGAACCACTGGTTCACCAGCAGGACGCAGCTGATGCTGAGTGAGCCTTGCCCCAACGCGCGCAGGGCTGCGAAGGCCACAAAAAAGAGGAGAATGTGGGTTGCCGTCGCCATGCCGAAACAGGCTGCGCCGAGTCCGATTCCGGCCGCCACCAGCATGATCCGGGCGCCGTATCGATCGGCGAGACGACTGACGAAGGTGACCAGCAGGGCGCTGAGGGCGGTGCTGGCTAGGTAGAGTACCGAAACGCCGGTACGGGACAGGCCCGTGTCCTCGATTATCGAATCGATGAATACAGAGAATACGTAGGACTGGCCCGGTCCGGTGCAGAACACAACCACACCCGCCGAGGCGACGATGAACCAGCCGTAAAAGAGGCGGTTCCCGGGTTGTCCGGAGGTGTCGATTGGGGATTTCAGCATGTTCGACGACTGGATGAAATATTCACTGGATGTTGAACGAACTCCCGCAGCAAGTTGGCGGCAATACAAAACCAGAACACCATAACATCCGGAAGCCGTCGCGTCCCTACCGGAATGCGCCACTATTTCTGGCAATCCCGCTGAACAGCATCCCTCGGGCAGAGCAATTGCTGGCTCGTCCTCTACTTAACTGGGGGCTCCCGGATGGCAGGTCGGGACATCCCGGCGGCCTGTTGGCAGTGATACAATCAGCGCGATTATTCCATCCCGAAACGAGGGTTACAGATGAGCATTGATGTCGCAACCGCTATTGCCCGCATCCTGAAACAGGAGGGCATTGAGTGGGTATCAACTTTCCCGGTCTGCCGGGTGAACAACGCGCTTGGATGTGAGGGTGTGCCGATGATCATGATGCGCGACGACCGTTACGCTGTGGCGCTGGCCGACGCGTACTCCCGAGTGACCGCCGGGGATCGCATCGGCGTCTGCACGGTGCAGGGGGGCGTGAACGGCGCGGGCCTGCAGTACTCATACCCGGGGCTGGCACAGGCTTTCGAGGACAACTCGCCCATGCTGTGCATCACCGACGGCATACCGGCGGGCAGCTCCGAGAACACGCTGTTCGACGTCACCACGAGCCTGAAGACAGTATCCAAGTGGTTCGGCTACATCGACCGTCCGGAGCGGGTACCCGAGTTCATGCGGCGGGCCTTCTCCATGCTGCGCAGCGGACGTCCGGGGCCGGTGGTGCTGGCGGTGCCCAACGCGACTGCCACCTACGACGAGACGGCCGACCCGTACTTCCCCCCCAAGGCCTACAAGGCCGGGCCGAACCCGGATGACGTGAATACGGCTGTGGACCTGCTGCTGAACGCCAAGAGCCCTCTGGTCTACGCGGGTGAAGGCGTGATTTACGCCGGGGCCTCCGCTGAGCTCAAGGAGTTCGCCGAGGCACTGAACGCGCCGGTGATCACCACGCTGAAGGCCAAGGGCGCGTTCCCGGAGAACCACCCGCTGTTCGTCGGCGTACGGGGCGAATCTCCGGCCGAGTTCCTGGAAAAGAGCGACGTTATCCTGTCCGTCGGGTCCAGCCTTTCGCCGGGCCGCTTCACCCACGGCATCCCCAACGCCGCCAACAAGACGATCATCCAGTGCAACCTGGACGAACTTCACTTCAACCGAATCTTCCCCACTCACCACGCAGTGATGGGCGATGCCAGGTTCACGCTGCGGGCGCTGGCCGACGGGGTGGCCGAGCGCACGGGAGGCGGGGTACGCAACGGCAACGACGTGGCCGCGGCGGTCAAGGCATCGCGAGACGCGGGAATGGCCAAGTACCGCGAGTTCATGGCGTCGGACGACCAGCCGATCAACCCCTACCGCGTGTTCGGGGACATGATGAAGGCTCTGGACCCAATGAACTCTTTCGTGACGCACGACTCGGGGAACACCCGCGACCAGCTGAGCACGGTTTACGACACCCTTATCCCTCGGGGTTTCCTGGGCTGGGGCAACATTTCGACACTGGGCTTCGGTCTGGCCGGTGCCATGGCGGCGCGGCTGGCCTTCCCCGACCGCCACTGCGTGGCAGTGACCGGGGACGCGGGCGTCGGCTACATGCTGGGCAACCTGGAGGTACCGGTGCGCCAGAAAGTCGGCATCACCGTCGTCCACATCAGCAACGGAGGGTTCGCCGGGTACGGCCCAGGCTTCTGGGGCGAGGGTCACGACCCGTTCACGCACCAGGTGATGGGGCCCGAGGACGTGGATATGTCGAAGGTGGCCGCCGACCTCGGCCTGTACGCCCAGCGGATTACGGACCCGGCCGACAACGTCGCCGCTCTGCAGCGCGCCAAGGAGGCCAACGACGCGGGGCAGCCGGCGTACATCGAGTTCATCTGCAGCCAGTGGCCGGTCTACGGCGGTTGGGTGCCGGGCCCGATCGCGCACTAAGGCACAACCTGACGACTGCATAGTTTTCACCCCACCCCAGCCCTCCTCCTGAGGGGAGGGAATGGATGGCTGAAGCGAATATCTCACCCTGACCCTCTCCCTTGAGGATGAGGAGGAATCGGCGGAGGCTGGCATGGCGGACCTTAACCCTGAGCAGTGGAGCCATTACACGACCCGGATCAACGGGATCAACATTCACTACGTGCTGGAGGGCGAGGGCGACCCGGTCCTCTTTCTGCACGGGTGGCCTGAGTTCTGGTACGGATGGCGGAACCAGATCAACGTCTTCTCGGGCCAGTACCAGGTGATCGTGCCCGACATGCGCGGGTTCGGCCATTCGGACAAGCCGCTTAGCGGGTACGACACAAAGACGGCGGCTTCGGACATGTACGAACTGGTGCGCTCGCTGGGACACGAGAGCGTGAACATCGTGTCTCACGACATCGGGGCGCGCGTCGGATTCCGGTTCGCGCTGGACCACGAGGAGGCAGTGCGAAGGATCGCCTTCCTGGACGCCACGCCGCCGTACGAGCAGCTGGGCCCGCAGGCGCCGTCGGTGATCCGGGAACGGTGGCACTCCTACTTCCACCAGCAGTTCGACATTCCAGAGAAGCTGCTGGAGGGCCGCGAGGAGATCTACCTACGACACATACTGCGCGACTGGTGCATCAACAAGTACCCGCTGACCCAGGAGATCATCGACGAATACGTCAAGGTGTACTCTGCGCCCGGCGGGCTGCGCGGCGGTTTCAACTACTACCGTGCCGCCGCCCACCTGGACCCGGCGGACTGGCGCGTCGACGAGGGTCGCAAGCTCTCGGTGCCGGCGCTATTCCTGTACGGTACGCGGCGGGAGCATACAGCCGAGGCCATGGGTGCCGGGCCGCTGGAAGACTCGTGGCGCGGCGTGATCCCGAACGTGCAGTCCAAGCACCTGGGGAACTACGGCCACTTCCTGCAGTGGGAGTGCCCAGAGGACGTGAACAGGGAGCTGGCGACCTTCCTGGCGGGCTAGGTGAAAGGAAAACGCTCACTCTACCCCCCCCGTGGGAGAATGGGTCGAATACTGATGCGAGGTTCTCACTCCCGCCCTGCCTCTCCCCTGAGGGGGAGGGGACTCGGGAATCCGGGAGAGAAATCGTTCAAGCGGAGGGAACTGTATGGCTACATCCGAGGAACTGGCAACGCTGGTCAGTTCGGAGTCGGCGCGGCTGCTGGAGTATTTCAGGGGCCTGTCGCCGTCGGACTGGGAGACCCAGAGCGCATGCGAGGCGTGGAATAACGCCGACGTGGTGGCGCACATGACCGTGGCGGTGGACATGTTCTCGGCCAACATCGAGCGTGGCGCCAACGGCGACTCGACACCCCCCGAGGGCATGGGACCGCCGCAGGAGACCGACCTGGCGGCCCGAATGACGGCCAACGCCGCGAGGACCGTGGCAGCGCGGGAGAGCCTGGGCGATACCCTGATTGACGCCTTCGCCCAGAACTGCGAGCGCCTCGATGCGCTGATGGCCGGGATGGGCTCTGACGACTGGGAAAAACAGTGTTATCACGTAGTGTCCTACCTCAGCGTCAGGCGTTACCTGGTCCTGCGTCTGGCCGAAATGTCGATCCACGAATGGGACATACGGTCGCGTCTGGAGGGATCGGCCAAGCTGCCGGACGCAGTGGCGCCGACCCTGATGGAACTGATGCCCGGTTTTGTGGTGGGGAGGTTTTTCCTTCCGGGGTCTGACATCGCCACCCCATCACGGTTCCGGTTCAGCCTGTCGGACGGCGGGAGCTACGACATCGTAGCGGGGGGCGGCGAGCTGCAGATGGGAGACAGCACCGGTGACGCGGCGGATGTGACCTTCAGGTGCAGCTCATCTACCTTCGCGCTGCTGACCTACGGGCGCATCCAGCTGGACGAGGCAGTGGCCGCGGGCGACATTACGGTCGAGGGAGACCGGGTGCTGGCCGCGCAGTTCTAGACTGGATCCGCTATTGAAGCGTGGATACTGATACTCTTGTTATAGGTATCGGTAACCATTTCGGTGGCTGTTCATTTGCTACAGGCTAGACTTGATTCTAAGTCCCATTCAGGAGGAGGACCAATGAAACTGCTGGTATTGTCCGGGGGCAGGCATCCCTACGAAGAATCAACGCCGGTGCTGGAAAGTTTCCTCAAGGGCGCAGGGCACGACATCACGATACTGGAGGATGCATCGGTCCTGGCTGATGCGTCCAAAATGAGCGCTTACGATGCGCTGGTGTTCAACACCCGTCGCGAGAACCTGCCGGACTTCGGCGACTGGGAACTGGCCGCCCCCGAGAAGGATGGGCTGAAGACTTACATCAAGTCTGGCAAGGGCTTCGTGTGCATCCACATAGCCTGCTGCGTGCCCAGTGGATGGTCGGAGTTCGACGAGATCACCGGCGGCGGCTGGGTCACTGGCACCAGCTATCACCCTCCCTACGGAGAGATGAAGGTGAACATCAGCAACACCAGCCACGCTGGCGCAAAGGACGTGTCTGCCTTCACCACCAGTGACGAGCTGTACATGAACACCACTTTCAGTCCGGAGGGCAACGATGTGTTCCTGACCGGAGACTCGGAGGACGGCACCTGGCCGTGGGGCCCGGACCGAGCGCCGACGTTCATGCCGGGCGGCACCTACCCGCTGGGCTGGACGCGAACTTACGGCGACGGCAAGGTGTTCGTGCTGCTCCTCGGCCACGACGGGCGCAGCTTCGAGACCCCGGAGTTCCAGCAGATCGTCCTGAACGGCGTAGAGTGGGCCGGGGCGTAGCACCCAATCAGGACTGAATCCTGGCACTGTGCGCAGCGAAGGGTCTCACCGCAGGGATGGAGGTTCTTCACTATCGCTCAGTACGACAGGAGTTGCGAACCGTTACCTGGTCAGCAGGTCACGTTCCAGGGCGTGCAGCCCGTCCATGTACAGGCGGGAGCCCGTCAGTGTTACTCCCTCTGGGGCAGCATCTGTCAGCTCGATGACGGTGCTGCCCCAGGTTTTTTCCGTTATTTCCAGCCAGGCAACGCCGAGGGCCTCTGGGGACTCCGTTGCATCAACGGCTTGCCGGAACGACTCAATGGCCACCAGCCAGTTGGCCAGTTCAAGGAACCCCTCAGTCCAGTATTGGTCCTCCCCGGCTGACTCAACCAGGGCTGCGTGGATTTCCATTCCGCTGGCCGCATCGGACATGTCCAGATTCCCCGCCTCCTCGAACAATTTCAGGAGGTGTCCCTCCCCCTGCACCCGCATCAGTTGAACCCCGCTGGGACTGTCCAACAGTTCCCGGAAACCATCCAGGTCTGACTCTCGGGCCAGCTCGTGCAGGGCCAGCAGCGTGCGAAGGCCCTGGACACGCTTGCGATTGGCGCCCATCACGGCCATGGCCTCCGCGTCACGAGCGACATGTCCCTCGGCCACCGCAACCTGGTAGAGGGCCGCATCCTGCGCCAGGGTGGCGAATGCGGCATTTTCCAGTCCGAATCTGGAAATCAGTTCTTGCTTGCCCCTGATGTATTCCCCCAAAGCAGACTCATCCTGATCGGCGCCATCTTCGGCAAAGCCCAAGCCCAGGAAAATGTCTCGGAGATAGGTGTTGAGCTGGAGCGGGTAAAGGCAGTCGCCCTCTACGAGCCCGATGGCCGGGCTGCCATCCCAGGGATCGTTGGGGCATTCGGATTCCCCCGAAAACACCCACAGCGCCGCAATTGCCACAACCAGGCAAAGTGGCGGAAGCCAAGCGCGGACGTATACAGGCATCAAATTCGCTGCAGAATGATGTTGCTGGCATCGTCGACGGTGGCTGTCCAGCCGGGAGGCACGACGGTGGTGGAGTCGTATTCCTCGATGACCAGCGGCCCGGACTCGGAGCGTCCGGACAGGCCCGGGCGCGATAGCACCGGTGTGTCAGACCAGCCTCGGTTGGGACCGAAGTACACAGGACGCGTGGCTGCACTACCATTGGCGGCGGCAGCGAGTTCGAATCGCTCGGGCATTCGTGGTTTGTCTGGCAGCCCGCGCGCAATCACCCGGATATTTACCAGCTGATAGCTGGCTCCGCCTTCCATGGGACCCTGGCGGTAGCCAAAGGACTGTTCGTGCTCAGTGTCGAAACTCTCGGCAACCGCATCCAGGGTCGCCCGTGTAATGGGGCCAGCCGGGACGGGGACAGTCAGGTCCGAGACCTGGCCCTCGTACTTCATGTCGGCCTGGGTCACGAACTCATGGCGGGCGTCCTCGAACCCCTCGAGGCGTAGCTGTCGCCGGCCCTCCTCCCACATTCCCTCGACCAAACCGGCCAGCGTGGGCATGTCGATTTCCTCGAAAGTCTTGAAGTGAGTCCGGACAAAGTGGTGCTCAACGTCGGCGACCAGCAAGCCGAAGCTACTGAAGACACCGGGGAACGGTGGGACGACCACGCGGGTTATGTCGAGCATTTCCGCCAGGCCAGCGGCATGGACAGGCCCGCCGCCTCCGAAGCAGATCAGGTCGAAGCGGCGCGGGTCGCGACCCCGCTCGCTGGAGACGGCACGGAGTGCGCGGCCCATGTTGGAGTTGACCAGCAGGTGGATGCCGTGGGCCGCCTCGACATCCGACATGTTCAGAGGGCGTGCCACATTGTCGGTGATGGCCCGCCTCGCCAACTCGGCGTCGATGGGGAAATCGCCGGCCAGCAGGTGCTGCGGGTTCAGGTAGCCCAGCAGCACGTCGGCATCGGTTACGGTAGCGTCCTGCCCACCCAGCCGGTAGCAGGCCGGGCCGGGATAGGCCCCGGCGCTCTGCGGCCCAACGCGCAGGGAGCCGCTGCGGTCCACGGTGGCGATGCTGCCTCCACCAGCGCCGACTTCTGCCAGGTCGATGGCCGGGACGCGCAGGATGTGTCCGCTACCGCGCAGCAGGCGGTGGCCGACACTGATGCCGCCGCCGACCTCGTACTCGGGGGCCTGCAGCATCTCGCCGTTCTCGATGATGGATGCTTTGGCGGTGGTCCCGCCCATGTCGAGGGTCATCAGGTTTGGCATGTCGAGGCGCCGTCCCAGGTGGAAGGCACCGACGACGCCGGCCGCGGGGCCCGACTCGATGCAGTAGACCGGGCGCTCCATGGCGATGCCGGACGTGGCGAGGCCGCCGTTGGACTGCATGACGGCCAGGGGAACGGTGATGCCCATGTCTGAGAGACCCTGGATCAGCAGGCCCAGATAGGTCTCGACCACAGGACGGACATAGCTGTTGATGACGGTGGTGCTGGTGCGCTCGTATTCCTTCATCTCGGGCAGCAGGTCCGACGACAGCGTCAGGATGACGTCCGGCGCCCGCTCACGCACGGCCTGGGCCACGAACTGCTCATGATCGGGGTTGGCGTAGGAGTGCAACAGGCATACGGCGACCGACTCAGCGCCACTGTCGACGACTGCCTGGGCAGCGCGTTCGACGGAGGCGGTATCGAGGGGGCGCAGCACCTCGCCGCGGAAGTTGAGGCGCTCGCCGACTTCGAGCCGGTACTGTCGCTTCACCAGCGTGGGCGACTTCTCGTAGTACAGGTCGTAGAGGCGCGGCGTGCGGTTGCGCCGGAATTCGAGGATATCGCGGAAGCCCTCGGTGGTGATCAGGGCCATGTGGGCGCCCTTCTCTTCAATGATCGCATTGGTGGCGACGGTGAAGCCGTGGCCGACCTCGGTGACATCGGCGGGGTCAATGGCCAGCTCCTCGATGCCCGCTCGAATGCCGTTCAGCACCGCGCGGCTGTAGTCGTCGGGTGTGCTGGCCACCTTGCGGGTGAGCACGCGTCCGTCGTCGCCGAGGAATACGATGTCGGTGAAAGTGCCACCGATGTCTACGCCAATACGGAATTCTGGCATTACTAAGCTCTCATTTGGAGTTGCAGGGAGGATAACAGAAATGTCACCCACCAAGGCACTTGCCAAGCCAGGCGCGGCCATCGCGGGCGATGAAGTCGTCGGCGCCGAAGGGGCCCTCGGTGCCGGTGTCGTAGATCTCCGGGGGGCGCACCGACGGGTCGGACAGGCCCTCGATAAGCGGGTCCATTATGCTCCACGACTCCTCGATCTCGTCGCTGCGGATGAACAGTGAGGCGTCGCCGCTCAGGGCATCCAGCAGCAGGCGCTCGTAGGCGTCGGGGATCTCCTGCCCGCCGAAGGAGTCCTCGTAGTGGAACTCGAGGTTCACGGGGCGCAGATCGAGCAGGGAGTCGGGCGTCTTGGCCTGGAACTCGAGATGCACTCCCTCATTGGGCTGCAGGCAGATGGACAGGGTGTTGGATGTTATGTCGCCGCTGCGTCCCTGGGGGAAGATCAGGTGCGGCGGGCGGCGGAACTGGATCAGGACCTCGGTGCGCTTGTCCCTGAGAGCCTTCCCGGACCGCAGGTAGAAGGGGACTCCCTGCCAGCGCCAGTTGTCGATGTCGAGACGCATGGCGGCGTAGGTGGCCGTGCGGGAGTCCGGCGGCACGCCCGGTTCGTCGAGGTAGCCGTCGTACTGGCCCTGCACCACGAAGTGCGGGGCATCCAGCGGCGGGATGTGGCGAACGGAGTCCAGTACCTTGACCTTCTCGTTGCGCAGGGCGTCCGCCTCGAATGTAGCGGGCGGCTCCATGGCCACCACGGCCAGGAGCTGCAGCAGGTGGCTCTGGAACATGTCGCGCAGGACACCGGCGCGGTCGTAGTAGGGCGCCCGTTCGGCGATGGACACGGACTCGGATACGGTGATCTGTATGTTGTCGATGTAGTTGCGGGACCAGAGCGGCTCGAAGATGGCGTTGGCGAACCGGAACACCAACAGGTTCTGCACGGTCTCTTTCCCCAGGTAGTGATCGATCCGATAGACCTGATGCTCGGCAAAGACCGAGTGTACGGCCTCGTTGAGCTCCCTCGCGGTCTGCAGGTCTACGCCGAAGGGTTTTTCCACGACGATGCGGCGCCAGCAGCCGTTCTCCCGCTGATACCCCGCGCGGCCCAGGGTGTTGACGGCCGGCGCAAACAGGAACGGGGCCAAGGCCAGGTAGTAGAGCCGATTGGCAGGGCGGTCAGGGGACTCTATCTCGTTGAGCACCCGCTCCAGGTCGCGCAGGCCATCAGGTGCGGATACGTCGCCGTAGCAGGAGTGTACTCGGTCGGCAAAGCCCTGCCAAACCTCGGGGGCGGGTGGAAAATCTGCTTCCTGTCCGAATCCCTCGTAGAAAAAGGCACGGAACTCGTCGGCCGTCATATCGCTGCGGGAAACGCCGACGATTTGCACCTCCGGCCCCAGACGCCCCTTGGCGTAGAGGTCGGCAAGGGCAGGGGCGAGCTTCTTGGTGGTCAGGTCGCCCGACGCCCCGAAGATAACGATGGTCGTCGTCTGCTCCGGCATTCCCTACCCTGCCTCGCTCCTATTGGGGGAGGAAACTCTTGGTTGTTGGCCTATTCGTCGCTCCGACGTACTGAATGCCCGCCGAACTGCTGCCGGAGGGCAGCCAGCAGTTTGGCGCCCAAGGGGCCATCCTGGCGGGATCGGAAACGCTGTTGCAGGGCTGCTGAAATCGCAGGGATGGGGACCGCCAGATCAACGGACTCCTGGACCGTCCAGCGTCCCTCGCCGGAGTCCTCGACGAAAGCCTGCAGGCCTTCCAGTCCCGGGTCGTCTTTAAGCGCCGCGGCGGTCAGCTCCAGCAGCCAGGAGCGCACCACACTGCCGTGCAGCCAAGTCTCGGCCACGGCTGCCAGGTCAAGGCCGAATTCGTCCTTGGCGGCCAGCATCTCGAAGCCCTCGGCGTAGGACTGCATCAGGGCATATTCCACGCCGTTGTGCACCATCTTGACGTAGTGACCGGCACCGCTGGGCCCGAAGTGGCAGTAGCCGACGTCCTCGGAGGGCGTCAGTGTACGAAATGCGGGCTCCATCCGTTTCACCGCAGCATCCGGGCCACCCACCATGAGGCAGAACCCGTGGGCCAGTCCCCAGATGCCCCCGCTGATGCCGATGTCGATGAACTCGATGCCACGTTCGGACATCTCAGAGGCTCGGCGCATGCTGTCCTTGTAGTTGGCGTTGCCTCCGTCAATCAGGATATCGTCGGGCGAGAGGAGGGGCGCGACGGCAGCGATGGTGTCCTCGGTGGGAGTGCCGATGGGGAGCATTAGCCAGACGGCGCGGGGTGTGGATAGCTGGCCGACCAGGTCTTCGAGGGAAGTGGCACCCTCGGCACCATTCTGGGTTGATGTGGCCACTGCATCGGCGTTCACGTCGTAGGTCACCACGCGATGACCCCCGGAGGTGAGTCGGCGCGCCATGTTAGCGCCCATGCGCCCAAGGCCAACAAGTCCCAGTTCCAAGGAAGTCCTCCGATATTGAGTCGAAATTATCGGGAAATGCAGAGAGCGTCAGACTTCGTCCAGAAGCCGCTGCAGCCCTGGAACAATGTCGCTGCCGAGATCCGCGGTGATCACTCGGCGGCCCAAATTGGAAAGCGCCCGAAAGTCTCCGATGGCCTGGGCAGCTGCCAGCGTGTCGAACCCGTACTGCTGTCCCGGGATGGGCAGGTGCTCCAGGGGACCAGCGGTCAACTGCAGATACAGCCCGGAGCCGGGTCCTCCCTTGTGCAACTGACCCGTTGAATGCAGGTAGCGCGGACCATAGCCCATGGTGGTGGCGATGTTGCAGCGCCGCATGACCCTCGTCCGCAATTCTCCAATCAGCCGGTCAATTTCGGGGTCCATCCTGGTGTAGGGGGTGATGGCCAGGTAATCCCCGGGCCGAGCCTGTGCCAGCAGATCGCCAATGGACCCGGAGGGAGCAAGTTCCGGTAGCCTGCCCTCGCGAAGGAATATGTCCAGCAGGCCATCGGTGTTGTCCTTCGCGCCCTGAACATCGGGCTGATCGAAGGGATGTACGTCCAGAATGGATCCCGCTACGGCCGTGGCGTACTCCCAGCGGTAGAATTCGGCACCCAGGTCGCTGCAGTCGCTGAGCTGTAGGCGCGCCACAGGGTGGCCGTACTGCTCCAGGCGACTGACTGCGGGCAGCAAGTCTCCGCACGAGGGGGTCTCGATCAAGATGAAGAGCCGGTCATTTCCATAGCAGCCGGGGTCGAGCAGGGGCTCTCCGGCCACGGGCACAATACCGCGTCCTTCCTTGCCCAGGCTTTCAGCAATCATCTGCTCCACCCAGAGGCCGAATCCCTCGATGGGTGGCGGGGCAATCAGGGTCACTTTGTCGCGTCCGGACAGAGCCGCAGAACCCAGAAGCGCCCCGAGCTGCAGCCCGGGATTGTCAGTCGGCTCGTCGCCCAGGCAGCGGTCCCTCATGGGAGAGGCAGTATCGAGCAGGCTCCTGGCATCGATCCCGGACAGGGCCGCTGGGAGCACTCCAAACCACGACAGGACGGAGTATCGGCCCCCGATGTCGGGAGGGTTCAGAAACACTTGCCGAAAGCCGGTCTCTTGGGCCAGGCTTTCGAGGGAAGAGCCCTGGTCGGTGATGGCCACGAAGTTCCTACCCGAGCCTTCCTGGCCTCGGCACTGCTCCACCAGTCCCCGGAAGTAGCGATAGAAGGACAGGGTCTCGATGGTTCCTCCAGACTTGGAGGAAACTATGAACAGGGTCAAGGAGGGATCGATTGCCGCAGCGACGGAGCCGATCTGGGCTGGTACCGTGGAGTCGAGCATGGTGAGGCGCGGGAAGCCATCGACGTGGCCGTAGGCCTGGCGCAGCACCTCAGGTCCGAGGCAGCTGCCGCCCATGCCCAGCAGGACGACGTCCCGGTATCCTTCGGAGCAGACCTGTCCAACGAATTCGGCCAGATCGTCCAGATGGCTCCGCAGAAAATCACCCGCGTCCAGCCAGGCGAGGCGGTCGGAGATTTCCCTGGGGTCCTGGCGCCAGACGGTGTAGTCCCTGTCGTGGATGCGCTGCGGCACATTTCGATCCACAAGCCCCTGCAGGACCCGGTGCGCCGCCTCGGTGGTCACGGCGTCACCGGAGACCAGATCACTGAGCATCCGCCCGGGTTCGAAACTGGGCAAATTCAACCACCTTCCGCGTCTGACTGGTCTTGTATACGCTACGCTGCTTTCCAGGTTTAACGGGCGCTACGCCGGTTGGACCAGCTTTCTGGCTTCGTCCGCCACGTGGGCGGCGGTGAATCCGAACTGCTCCAGCAGCACGCCACCGGGTGCCGATGCGCCGAAGGTGGACATTCCGATGGAGGCGCCATCGAGTCCCACGTAACGTGCCCATCCATTGGAAACGCCAGCCTCCACAGAGAGCCTCGCCCTACGGTCAGGGGGAAGCACCGCATTGCGGTATTCCTCGGGTTGGGCCTCGAACAGCTCCCACGACGGCATGGACACCAAGCGGACCCTGATGCCTTCCGAATCCAGCGCCCTGGCCGCCTCCAGGGATATGTGCACCTCTGCGCCGGTGGCAATGATTATCACCTGCGGGTCGGTATCGGCGGATTCCCAGAGTATATAGCCACCCCTGGTTGCGTCCTGGGCCGGGGCAAGGGTCTCCCGGTCAAGGACCGGCAGGTTCTGGCGGCTGAGAGCGAGAGCTGTGGGGCCATCGCTTCGCTCCAGGGCGGCCTGCCAGGCGATGGCCGTCTCGGCGGCGTCGGCGGGGCGGATCACATTCAGGCCCGGCATAGCTCGCAGGGACATCAGGTGCTCCACCGGCTGGTGCGTGGGCCCGTCCTCTCCCAGGGCGATGGAGTCGTGGGTGAAAACGTAGATCACCTGCTGTTGCATCAGGGCGCTGAGTCGCAGTGCCGGGCGGAGGTAATCGGAGAAAATCAGGAACGTCGACGCATAGGGAATTGCTCCCCCGTGTACCGCGATGCCGTTGGCGACGGCGCCCATGGCGTGCTCACGAACGCCGAAGTGCATGTTGCGCCCGTCGAAATTGTCCGGACCGATGTGGCCCTCATTGTTCAGTATGGTGAGGGTAGACGGCGCCAGGTCAGCGGACCCGCCGATGAGATTGGGTACGGAGTCGGCGATGGCGTTCATCACCTTGCCCGACGCCTCCCTCGTTGAAATTGACGTCACGTCGTCGAACAGCCCTGATAGGCCGCTACCCCAGCCGGGAGCGAGAACGCCGTTGAGGGAGTCCTGCAATCGCAGGGCCTCGGAGGGGAAATTCTCGCGGTAGCTGGCGAGGGTGTTGTCCCATTCCTCGTGCAGTTTCCTGCCACGTTCCACCGCCTTGGTCAGGTGCTCTCTCACCTCTCCGGGCACGGTGAAGCTCTCCGGGTAGGGCCAGTGAAGTTGCTCACGGGTGAGGCCAACCTCGTCGTCTCCCAGGGGCGCGCCGTGAACGCCGGCGGTGCCTGCCTTGTTGGGGCTTCCGTATCCGATCACCGTGCGGCAGACGATGATCGATGGGCGGCCCTCCTCGGCCCGGGCATCATTGATAGCGCCAGTCACTGCGTCCAGATCGTTGCCGTCCAGCCCGTCGATCACGTGCCATCCGTAGGCTTCAAACCGGCGGGGCACATCCTCCAGGAATGCGATGTCGGTATCACCCTCGATGGATATCTGATTGTCGTCATACAGGAGGACCAGCTTGCCGAGCTTCAGTGTTCCCGCCAGGGAAGCGGCCTCGGCTGCCACTCCCTCCTGCAGGTCGCCGTCGGACACCATGGCGTAGGTGTAGTGGTCGACGATGTCATGGCCGGGGCGGTTGAACCTCGTGGCCAGCCAGCGCTCGGCGATGGCCATGCCGACGGCGTTGGCCAGTCCCTGGCCCAGGGGGCCGGTGGTGACCTCCACGCCGGGGGTGAGTCCATACTCAGGGTGGCCCGGCGTCCGACTGCCCCACTGCCGGAACTGCTGGAGCTCCTCGATGGGCAGATCGTACCCGGTCAGGTGGAGCAGGGAATACAGCATGGCGGAGGCGTGACCGGCCGACAGGACGAACCGGTCACGGTTGGGCCAGTTGGGGTCAGCAGGATTGTGCTTGAGGAACCGGTCCCATAGGGCGTAGGCAACCGGTGCGGCGCCCATGGGTGCGCCAGGGTGCCCAGAGCGCGCCTTCTGGACAGAGTCGATGGCCAGGAAACGAAGGGTGTTGATGCACAGTTGGTCGAGAGCCGAATCGGTCAACGTCTTCCCCTGAACAGGCGGCCAGGGTGGACTCCCCGGTTCCGCTTAGAAATGTCTTGCCGGCCATGCTTGTATGGCCGGCCGGAACGGTATTCCGGCAGTGGGTATGGTATCCAATAGCGGCGAATCTGTCATCCACCGGGAGAACGGAAATCCAGTGCTCCGGGATTTCACCACAGAGGACACAGAGAGCACGGGGTCTCTATTTTGGCCTCTCCCTCGAAATCTCCGTGTACTCTGTGCCCTCTGTGGTTAGACCATCCGCTCATCCCCTGCATTCATGCTCCTTGCCTTAAACGAGGGGGAATGACGTGAGAACAGGGGGAATGACGGCCTTCCGGTCCGGTCTACGGCGTGGGTCTCTGCCCGAGAACGGCCTCGGTCTGCACCTCCGACCCGCCGCGGTAAATGCGCACGGAAACCTGCTCCCCCGGGAGATTCTCGAGGAGAAACTTGGACAACTCACCCGTATTGCGAATGGCGCGTCCGCCGAGGGAGACGATGACGTCCTCTCCCTGCAGCCCGGCAGCGTCGGCGCCGGAGTCTGCAACCACGCGCGCCACCAGTACACCCTCGTTCACAGGCACGCCAATCTGGGCGGCAATGGCCGGGGTGAGGTTTACCGGCGAGATTCCGAGGAATCCTCGCTCCACATAGCCCTTCTCAATGAGCTGCTCGGATACGGCAAGGGCATCGTCGATATTGACGGCGAACCCGATCCCTTGGCCACCCTGGATGGCGGCAGTGTTCACACCGATAACCTCGCCGAAACGATTCACCAGGGGACCGCCGCTGTTGCCGGGATTGATGGAAGCGTCGGTCTGTATCAAGTCGACGTAGGTGTCCTGCAGACCAGCGTCAATGGAGCGGCCCAGGGCGCTGATCACTCCCCTGCTGACGGTGGGTCCGCCGGAAAGGGCGAGGGCGTGGCCGATGGCTATCACATCCTCGCCGACGCGAAGGCTCGATGCGCTTCCGGTCAGCGCGGGTTGCAGGTCAGTGGCGTCGATCTTCAGTATTGCCACGTCCGGGTTGAAATCACCGCCGACGAAACGTCCCACATAGCCCTGCCCGTTGTTCAGGGTTACCGTAATGGTTTCCGCCTCGGAAACCACGTGATTGCTGGTGAGGATGTAGCCGTCATCCCGTACAATGATGCCGGTGCCCACTCCGGTTGCCGGACTGAGCTGGTTGGAGATGAGGACGGCAGGATCGGATGCCGTCAGTATCTGTACGACGGATGGAGTAAGTTGACCCACAATGTCAACCGTGGCCAGGCCGTTATCGGAGCCGTCGCCCTGTCCCGCTCCGGCAGTCCCGGAGTCATCGCCGCAGGCAACGGCAGCCAGCACGGCGAGGGCAAGGAAAAGGGCAAAACAGTATAAGAATCTCCCGGAATGGGCCAATGGCCCGATCGCTTGGGCGACCGGGCCAACCCGCCCCTTAATTTGTTCGACTTTCTGCATTACCATGGCGTGGTGGGAGCATTCCCCATCCCGGAAGTACCGAGAGCGGTTCCGGAGGCCTAGCTCCCATTGCCGTTTATTGCAGGGAAGATATGGTCGCGGAAGGCCTCCATTTCTTCAGTGGCGAACTCATAGGTAGCGCCGGTCATCAGGTACAGGTGGTCCAGTCCGGCGGCCTCCGCCTTCTTGACGCGCTCGGCGCAGTATTCGGGCGTGCCGATAAGCCCCATGTAGTCGCAGATGGCTGCCAGGGCATCATCGGGCAGGAACTGGCACAGCTCCTGGGCCTTCTCCCAGTCCTCAGCGTGGGGGACGTCAGGGTAGAGATCCCACAGGCCGGCGGGCAGCTCGAGATCGCCGACGTCGATGCCGGCAGCCTTGAGCCAGCGATGATAGGTCTCCTCCATCAGGCGGGCGACGGCCAGGGGGCGGGCGATTTCTCGGGCCTCCTTGAGGTCGTCCTTGATGATGGTGGTGGCTGTGAATATGGTCTCTATATCATCGGGATTGCGTCCTGCGGCGCGGGCGCCGTCGGCCACAATCTCGCGGGCTTCGGCCACGGCTCCGGGATGGATGCCGGTCATCAGCAGCGCGCCATCGGCCACCTCTCCTGTCACCTTCATGACGCGAGGCCCGGTGGCGGCGATGTAGACGGGTGGCGGAGTGGCCTCGCCGCCGTGGCGCATGCGGCTGTTGGCCTTGCCGAAATTGACCATGTCGCCGGACATCAGTTCCTTCATCTGCACCACGGAGTGCCGCATCTGGCGCACGGTGGCGGGAGGGATGCCGATAGTGGCCGTGGAGCTGTAGCCGCGTCCAATCCAGATCTGCACCCGGCCCGGGGCAAGTTCCCCAACGGTCTGGGCCGCCGATGCCACCACCGACGGGTGGCGGGTGGCGGGGTTGGTGACGGCCGATGCGACGTTGATGTGGTCTGTAGCCTGCACCGCAGCCGCCATGGCGACGAAGCAGTCGCGCTCGAGGAGCTGGGAATCGAGGATTCCCACGCCGCTGAATCCGGCGTCCTCGCACTGTTTCACAAAATCGGCGACCTGGGGAAGGGGTTTGCAGGGCGGTACTCGCAGATCAATCTTGATGGACATGGTTTGCTCCTTTGATTTCATTCGATTGATGGGGTCTCTATCCATCCCCACCCTGACCCTCTCCCTTGAGGGAGAGGGGACAGCCTAGTTAACCCTCTCCCGGAGGGAGACAGGTTCTATTGTTTGTTACCTTGTTAGTTCCTCGCGGAGGCGGCGGATTACCACTTCGGTTTCGGCCTCGGTCAGGTTTAGCGGGTCAACTGCGAGAATCTGGGGCCCTCCCAACTGGTTCAGATACACCTGTGGATTGCCGTGCTCCATAGCGTGGGCAACCTCATCCCTGGAGGGGCCGCGCCATTCTTCGGTAAAGCGGATCACGGCGTGGGGAATCAGGTAGCTTTCCTTGTCGTGTTCCAGCGTGACGCGCAGACCGGGGATCTCGACCAGGGCGTCGACCACCTGCTGCACCATACCGTGATAGGCATCCATCTCCGCTTCCTCATCCTCCTCCACGAAGGCGGCGAGGGACGCGACCAGGCCGATGACTTCTTCCTTGGCGACCTTCATTCCCCTGCCGAGGAACTGGGCAGGGCTTGCCTGAAGGGCCGCAGCCTCGATGAGGTCGGCGCGGCCGACGAGAATGCCGCTGCCCTGGGGCCCGCGGATGCCCTTGCCGCCGCTGTAGACCACCATGTCGGCACCGGCGCGGAGGTAGCGGTAAAGGTTCTCGCGCGGCGGCAGCATGGAGGCGGCGTCGACGATGACGGGCAGGTCGTGGGCGTGGGCAATGTCGCACACCATATCGAGGGGCATGACCTTGTTGCTGGAATGGGGCGCGCACAGATATGCGACGGCGGCAGTGCGCTCGTTGATGGCTCCCTCAAGCTGCCACGGGTGGGCGTAAAGGTAATCGCCGAACTCCACCATCTTTGCGCCGGCGGCCCGGTAGGCCTGGTCGTAGGGGAACCGGTGCATGGTGTGGATAACGATTTCGTTCCTGAGACCATCGGTGTTGGGCAGTTGCCTCATTTTCACAGGGTCGTTGCCGGCGATGCAGGCCGCCGCCTGCAGGAGCAGGCCACCGGCGGCGCCGCTGCAAACGAAACCGGCTTCGGCTCCCACCAGGCGGGCCACCTCGCGCCCGGCGGCGCGGTTGAGGTCGTCGATGTTTACCATCACTCGGGCGGCTTTTTCCATGATCTCAAGAGTCTCGGGCCGCGTGCGGCTGCCGCCGAGGCGGGTGATGGAGCCTGCGGCGTTGATGATGGGCGCGACCTCCAGCCGCTGGTAGAGGGCCTCAATTCCAGGGTCCAGGGCGCCGGTGATGTCGGCCACGTCTTCCTCCTGTTTTCGTCCGGATCGGACTGACGGAAATCCCCGAGCCCGGATGTTCCCTTTGACTGGGTGGTCAGGCCATTATAGCAATTGAGGCAGTGGCGATGTGGTAACATTTTCCGGGCCGATACCGGGCCGGAAATTGGGTGAGTGCAAGCCAAAGCACGGGAGGAACCCCGCATGACAAATGCCGCTGCAGTTCTCGACGACCTGGGCACCAAGGCCACCATCGGGCTGGTGGTGGTCAGCGCGTCGAGGGTCTCGGAGCTTCGCTACCCCCGGGTTGTTCCCGAGGTGGGATTCCTCACCAGCCGGATGATGCTGGGCGGAGACCACGGCCTCGAGGCGCTGCTGGAGATGGAAAAGAACTCATCCCGAGCCGTGGAGGAACTGGCATCAGCGGGCGTGGACTCCATCGCCTACTGTTGCACCGTCAGCGGGGCGCAGCGCGGGATCGAGAAGGACCGTGAATTCTGCGCCGACATGGAGCGGGAGTTCGGGACCCCCATCGCATCCACCATGCTGGCGGCAGCCGAGGCGCTGGTGCACCTGGGAATGCGCCGGGTGGTTCTGACCAGCCCTTATCCGCACAGCTACCACGTGGCCGAGAGCAGGTACCTGGCCGAGGCCGGTATTGAAACCGTCGCGGAATCAGGAATGGGCTTCGAGAGGGCCGACGAATTTGCCGCAGTGTCGCCGGACGAGATTTACCGGTTCGCCCTCGATGCCTGGGAACAGAGTGGCGGGGATGCAGATGGTCTGTTCGTAAGCTGCATGAATTTTGACGCCCTCGCCGCGGCGCAGGCCCTGGAAGACGCCATTGGCAAGCCGGTGGTGACGTCGCATTCGGCGACGCTATGGCGGGCGTTGGCCCTGGCGGGGGTCGAGGAGCCGGTGCCGGGATACGGGCGGCTGCTGGCGGAGCGACGGGAGAGCAGGAAGCCGGTCACCGCCTGAGCGCGTTGGCGCGATTCACGGGCGTTGGCGACAGGTGCAGACATCCTCATCCCGGCCATCTCACACAGAGAGAGTGAACTCACCGCACGCATACAAATAGCAGGAACTTAATGACCTTGGGGATAGAGACTCTACTTAAGGAGTGATTTACGATGACCACAGCGGAACGCCTGAACGCCATGCCCCTTGGGGAAGCGATGTTCACCCAGCGGGCCATCCGGCGGTTCAAGAAGGACCCGATCCCCGATGATGTCCTCGAGGACATCATGAATGCCACCATTCGCGCTCCCAACGGCGGCAACACGCAGCAGTGGCGGTTCATCGTTGTCAAGGACGAGGAAAAGCGCCGCAAGCTGGGAGAGCTGTACCACGAGGCCTGGTGGGCCAAGCGGGCCGACGCCGGCATCATGGGCCCCGAGGACCTGCCGCCGGGACGGAACTCGATGCAGTCGGCAAGGCGGCTGGCCGATGAGATCGGCGACACGCCAGTGATGGTGCTGATCTGCGCTACGGCCAAGGGACCTCAGGCGGCGGGGTCGGTGATCCCGTCGGCTCAGAACATGCTGCTGGCGGCGCGTGCCTTCGGCATCGGCGGCACCATCACCACGCTGCACCCGAAAGTGGAGGAGCGGGTCCACGAGCTTTTCGGCATCCCCGACGAGGCACAGGTGGTGTACTGCATGCCACTGGGCTACCCGAGGGGAGCCTTCGGGTCGGTGCAGCGAAATCCGCTGACCGACGTGTGCGGCGTGGACAGCTGGAGCAACAGCTACCCGGGGTAGAGCAACCGCGGAGACAGGGGCGCACGGCTGCACTCCACAAGTAATATCCGGGCATAGAGTAGGGGCGCACAGACGTGCGCCCTGATTTCAGTGCGCAAAAACCTCTGCACAACTGGGGGCAACAATGGCGGTACGCACGGGTGAGCAGTTCCTGGGAGGGCTTCGGGACGACCGAGAGGTCTGGCTGGAGGGCGAGAGGGTGGAGGATGTGACGACCCACCCCAAACTGGCCAGGATGGCGCAGACGCTGGCGGGAATCTACGACCTGCAGCACAGGCCCGAGCTGCAGGAGATGATGACGTTCATCTCGCCGTCCAGCGGCGAGCCGGTGGCGCTGTCGTACCTGGTGCCGGAAACGCAAGATGACCTGCTGCGGCGACGCAAGGCTCTGGAAATCGTGGCGGAATCGTGCCACGGAATGCTGGGACGAACACCCGATTATGTCAATATCCAGCTGACCGCCACACGACAGATGGCTGACTTTTACGGGGAGAAGGACCCTGTATTCGCCAGTCGCCTGCGGGATTATCACGAGTACGTGCGAGAGCGGGACCTCTGCCTGACCCACGCCTTCGGGCACCCGCAGGTCAACCGCTCGGTGGGACTCTCGGACCTGCCGGACCCGTTCATCGCGGTTGGGGTGGTGGATACCTGCGCCGAAGGCCTGGTGGTCCGGGGCGCAAAGAACCTGGCGACGCTGGCCCCGTTCTCCGACGAAATATTCGCTCCCATGTACCGTCCGCTGCGTCCCGATGTGGAGGAGGACCGCAAATTCTGCATCGGGTTCACCGTGCCCTCGAACATCAAGGGGCTGAAGTTCATCTCCCGGCCCTCCCACGACTACGGGGAGCCGCTGGGCGACTACCCGCTTTCGGGGCAGTATGACGAGATGGACTCGCTGGCCGTGTTTGACGATGTCATAGTCCCGTGGGAGCGGGTGTTCCAGTACGACGACGTGGAGCTGGGCAATCGCGCCCTGGCACACACGGCAATCTTCCGCCAGTACATGCAGCAGGTGGCGGTCAAGAACATCGCGAAACTGGAGTTTATCCTGGGTACCGTGCACGGGATCACCGAGGGCATTGGCATCGGCGTCTACGGGCACGTTCAGGAAAAGACGGCGGAGGTCATTGACACCATCGAGACCTGCCGCGCCTATATGCGGGCAGCGGAGGCCGATGCTGCGCCGCAGGAGAACGCTGAAGGTTTCTGGCCTGCTCCCGAGCCGTGGATCGCCATGCGGCACTGGTATCCGGACGCCTACGCCCGCGTGGTGGCCATCGTGCAGCAGTTGGCCGCCAGCGGGCTGATGCTGACTCCCAACGAGGCCGACCTGGGCAGCCCGCTTGCAGATGAGATCGGCAGGTATTACCAGGGAGCGAACATGGCGGCGCCCGAGCGGGTACGACTGTTCCGACTGGCCTGGGACCTCATCGGGACCCAGTTCGGATCAAGGCAGACACTATACGAGCGCTTCTTCAATGGCGACGTGGTGCAGCTACGGATGCGCCGCTACGCGCAATACGACTACACGCGAGCGGAGGAGTCAGTGCGGCGGTTCATGGAGGGGGTTTACAGGGAACAGGATTGACCAACTTGGGCCACATACTGTCGGAATGATGGATTCGCCGGACAAGAGGATCAACTATGCTGCCATGTTCCTACTGCGGCGAACAGATCGCTGAAGACTCCACGGTCTGTCCATTCTGCGGTGCTTTCGAGCCTTTTTCGGCGGAGACGCCGGGAGCCTCCGCAGAACCAGAACAGCCGGGGACAGAGAATGCCCGGGAGGGATTATTCAAGGGCACTCTCAAGGATGTCGGCTGCAACTGTGCCGTTGGCTGCGGCAGTTTGCTTGCCGTTGGGGGCATCGCCGTCGTCGCAGCGGTTATCGCCGTTTTCTGTGGCGGGAGCGTAGGCGACTACGGCTACGATCCCGAAACTCAGGAAGTCAATTGCCAGGAATATCTCGACGCTGACGTGAGTGAGAGCGCAGACCTCCTGTGGGGTGATGACGAGGTGGAGGTCTTCTCGATCCGGGCAAATCTCAAGAAGGACCGCGTCGACTGGGACAAACAGGTCTGTCCCGGAATTGCTGAGACATCAGGTGGAAAGTACGAAATCTGGTACTTTGTAATTGATAAGGACGAAGGGGAATGGACTCTGGATTATGATATGAGGCCGCTGAAATCGGCGGCCACGCCAATACCCTAGTTGAACAGGTCCTTGATGCGGTCGAGGAAGCCGCCTCGGCTGGCGCCCCGCTCCATGAAGCGGGCCCATTGTTGCTCAGCGGACTCGGAACGGCGCAGATCGCGGGCGCGCTGCTTCATCAGGTCGAGAATGCGGTCCTCTTCGCCCTTGTCCAGCCAGTAGCCGTGGTCGTTGGGGCAGTGGTCGATGGGGAGATTGTGAGCCCGGTAGTTGAATACATCCATACCTGTCCCGCAGTGAGGGCAAGGGCGTTCCCCGGCGCGGCGGGCGTATTCGCGCGTCCCCTTGAGGATTTCGTCGCGGTTGGCGGTGTCCTCCAGCAGGTCCATCTCATCGAAATCGAGCCACAGTCCCCGGCACTCTGGGCAGTGGTCTATTTCGATGCCTCTGTGCTTTCGCTCGTCCAACGCTACGTTGCAGTCGGGACAGTTCATTGTTCGCGCTCCCTTGGTTCTATGCCAATGGTTTCCCTTTCTGGCAGGATACCATACCCAACCCCTGCGAGGAGCCAGCGGCTGCGAGCACAGGTCTCCGCCCGACCCCAAAACATAGATACAGGGAATCAGTAAAATATTCAAGACGTTACTTCGCAAACGCCACCAAGAGAAACGCAAATGGAGAGTCCCGTAATAGGTATGAACAAATTGCTACACGTGTTCTTGCTGCTGACAGCGGCGGTGCTGCTTGTCGGATGCTCGGCCGAGAATTCCACACCAGTTCCTGCAGTCAGTGGCCCGACGGCAGTATCTACTCCGGAGGCGTCGACGCCCCTGGCTGGGGAGCCGACCACGATGCCCACGCCCACGCCTGCCATTGGTGAGCCGACCACAGAGCGCCCAACAGCGCTTCCGACGGCCATCTCGCCAATGCCCACCCCTATGGCGGAGACGCTGCCCGACGAGGTCCAGCTCCGCATGCTGGCCATCAACGACTTCCATGGGCACATCGCCTCGTCGTCGGACTCCTTCGGCGGAGTGGGGCGGGCCGATTACCTGGCGGCGAACGTTGCGGCGGTGCGAGCCGAGGTCGAAAACTCGATTTTCGTTTCGGCAGGAGACCTCATCGGCGCGTCACCTCTGATTTCGGCGCTGTTTCACGACGAACCAACCATTGAGGCAATGAACCTGATGGGCCTGGACATCAATGGCGTGGGGAACCACGAGTTCGACGATGGCCGGGCGGAACTGGCCCGGATGCAGCAGGGCGGGTCCCACCCGGAGTCTGAGGATGGGGACGGCGAACCCTTCCAAGGCGCCGACTTCCAATTCCTCGCCGCCAACGTCTTCGACGAGACCGGGAACACCATTTTCCCCGCCTACGAAGTGCGCGATTTCCAGGGCATCAAGGTCGCTTTCATCGGGATGACCCTGGAAGGAACTCCCGGCATCGTCGCGCGGGGCAGGGTCGCCGGGCTGTCGTTTCTTGACGAAGCCGAAACGGTCAACTCCCTCGTTCCGGGCCTCCGGGAGCAGGGAATCGAGGCAATTGTCGTCCTACTGCACCACGGCGGCTTCTCCGATGGCGGCAAGGACGACTGCGGAACTGGCCTTGACGGCCCAGTGGCCGAAGTCGTCTCCGCGCTGGACCCGGCTGTCGACCTGGTGATCGCCGGACACACCAACGACGAGTTTGTCTGCGAAATAGACGGCAAGTGGGTCACCATGGCAGACACCGCGGGCCGCCTCTTTACTGTCATCGACGCCACGCTGGACCTGCAAACCCGAGATCTCACCGTACAAAGCGCCGTGAATGTTCCTAATTCCCAGGACGGTGTCACTCCGGTTCCTGCCCTTACCGCCCTGATCGACAAATACGAGAGACTGGTGGCGCCCAGGGCCAACGCCGTGGTGGGAACCGTCACCGCCGACATCAGCCGGGAGCAGAACGACGCAGGCGAATCGGCGCTGGGGGATGTCCTCGCCGACGCCCACCTGGCGGCGACAAGCAGTCCCGACACAGGCAACGCCGTGGTGGCCTTCATGAACCCGGGAGGCATACGAGACGAAATAACGTTCGCCTCATCGGGACCGGAGGCCGACGGGGAACTGACCTACGGCGAGGCATTCTCCGTCCATCCCTTCGGCAACAGCATGGTGACCATGACCCTGATCGGCTCCCAGATCGACACCCTGCTGGAGCAGCAGTTCCGTGACGAGGGCACCGGCTACGGCAATATGCTCCAGCCGTCCGCCGGGTTCCGCTACGCCTGGGACCCAGCCGCTCCGTTGGGGTCCAAGGTGGATCTGTCCAGCATTGCCATTCAGGGAGTTCCCATTACGCCTGACGGCAGCTACCGGGTCACAGTCAACAGCTACCTGGCGGGCGGCGGCAGCGGGTTCAGCGTTCTGTTGGAGGGGACGGAGAGGGTCGGCGGCGATGTTGACGTCGATGCCTTGGTCGCCTACTTCGCCGGGAACGCCGTGGTTGCTCCCGGACCGCAGGACCGTATCACGCGATTGAACTAAGGCGGTCAGGCGGACGCCCTAACATCAATACCAAAGTCTCATCCTGTCGCCTGGCCGTCAATTGGATCTTTGGGAGGAGTGTCACGAGTCCCCTCCCCAGGAGGGAGAGGGTTAGGGTGAGGGCGTCCCCAATTCATTGGAGAATGACCGACACCCCCAAGGTAGATCACGGTAGCTTAGGCCGATATGTAATACACCCATTTGGGAAATCAATAAGCCAGAGGTGCTGAGGTCAGAGCCGCTCACGAGCGAGGCTGGCCCCGGCTGCCAGGGCGTTCAGCTTGGCCCGAGCCAGCATCGGACTGAGAGGCACGAGACCGCAGTCGGGGGCAGCCTGAAGCTTCTCCGGGTCGTGGTGGCGGGCCGCCAGCAGCAGCCGCTCGGCAATTTGTTCGGGCGACTCCGCGGTGTCGTTGGCGTTATCCACGCAGCCAAACAGCACGGTTTTGGACGGGCAGAGCTCCAACAGGGCCGGGTCCAGACCGGGAGCCTCGAACTCCAGGGCCAGTTGGTCGATGGCCGACCGTTCCAGCTCTGCCAGGATCACGGGATAGCTGGGCTTGATGGGTCGGGGCACGCCGGGCATGGTGTAGCTATAGCAGACGTGCACCACAGTCGTTGCCTTCAAACCGTCGGCGCACCGGTCCAGGGCCTCGATGCCCCATTCAGCCACCTTTTCCGGATAGCGGCTGAACACCGGCTCGTCGAACTGGATCACCGTCGGCCCCAGCTTGTCCAGCTCCAAGGCCTCGCGGTTGATGGCCGCAGCAACCGCCAGGGCGAAGTCACGCTCGTTGGCGTAGTAGGCATCGAAGGTAGAGTCGACGACGGTCATTGGGCCGGGCAGGGTCGTCTTGACCGGACGGTTGGTCTCGGACTTGAGGAAACGAAGGTCGTCCACGGCCAGGGGGCCGGGCCAGCCCACCGGTCCGACGCAGCGCCCGACCTGGGCGAGACGCCGACCGTCGCGGATCCACTTCTCCGCCAGGGTCTCGTAATCGAAGCCGGTGAGCCGGTTGGCGATGTAGGTTAGGTAGGACTTGCGGCGCTGCTCGCCATCGGAGATTATGTCAATTCCCGCCGATTCCTGGACGTAAATCGCGAGACGCGTGGCATCGTCCTGGGCCTGTGCCAACAGGTCGCCCTCGAAGTTCCAGTCGGCGCCGCTGCCGTGGTGGTCGGTACCCGGGCCTGCAAGGGGTCGCTGCTGGTACAGCCATGATGGCTTTGGCAGGCTGCCGACTACGGTGGTGGTGAATGGTTGAGGCATTGCGTCGCCTTGCATTGAGGAATTAACCGGTAATCACCGAGGAAGAATTGGAACTGCAATCTCAATTTCGACCATTGCAAAGGTGGTTGACAATGATGGAGCATCGTCGAACGCGTCAAATTCCGGGTCAGGTTCTGCGGAGAGCTGGCTATGAAAGACCATGGCTTCTTCCAGTGACATACGCGGCTCGGGAACTGATTCGCCACTTTCCACCATAAATTCTATGTGAAAAATCAGAGCTTCCCGAATCATTTCTTGCATCTTTTTCCATGTCTTGCCCGTGCTTACGCAGCCGGGCACATCCGGCGCGTAGGCGCAATAGTTGTTGGGCGTCTGTTCATAGACCACGGCGTACCTCAATTTCATCGGCCTCTCCCTTGCAGTCCCGCCTGTCTCTTAATGTTTCCCCAAGTGCCCTTTTTCAAGTCTTCGCCGGGGTGGCCAGCTATAGCGACCGAGCCGGGTTTTTCCGAGTGCACAAAGATCCGGTGGCTTCCCCGTGTGCGCACATGCCGCCATCCGTCCTGTTCCACTATGCGAATAGCATCCCTGACTTTCACTTTGTATAACTACCCCATCACGCGACGGAAGAACTCCATGGCGTTGCCGCCGATGATCTTGCCAATGTCCTCGTCGGAGTAGCCGCGGCGGATCAGGCCTCGAGTGATGTTGCCGCCGTCTGCTGGCGACTCGAGGCCGTTCAGGTAAGGGGCGGGTAGCTGGTCGGGTCCGTCACGTCCCATGACGACGCGGTGGAAGGCAACGTGGTCGCCGACCGTGGTGTCTGTGCCGATGCCGACGTGGTCCACGCCCACCAGGTTGGCCATGTAGTCGTAGTGGTCCAGGACGCATTCGATGTCCTGTTCGGGATCGTCGCTCAGGGAGTTGGGCACGGCGGTGATGCAAATCAGGCCGCCGTTCTCGGCGCAGGCGGTCAGTTCCTCGTCGCGACGGGTGCGGCGGTTGGGCCGCAGGGCGTAGGCGGCATTGTGGCTGAAGACGCACGGCACCCGGGAGAACTCGATGGCGTCGAGAGCGCTGGGCGTGGAGACGTGGGACAGGTCGATGGCCATGCCCAGGTCGTTCATCCGCCGGACGACAGCAATGCCGAAGTCGCTGAGGCCGCCGGGGTTGCGCTCGTTCATGCCGTCGCCGATGTAGTTGCGGCGGTTGTAGGTGATGCCGGCCAGCCGTATCCCCATGCTATACAGCTGGTCCAGTCGCTCAATACGGTTGCCGATGGGCAGGTGCTCCAGCGTGGGCAGGAACCCGATGTTGCCCTGCTGCTTGGCGGCCTCAATCTCGGCGGCGTTGCCCACTCGGACGATGCCGTCCTGCTGGGACACGTCGGCCACCATGTTGCCCACCTCGGCCGCAACGTCGTCATACTCCACGAAGGACATGTCAGCGGTGCTCTTCAGGCCGCCGAAGACATTGGCAGTGGTGATGGCCGTCCACCCGCCGGCCCGGGCCGCATCGTAGCCCCACTCGTAGCGGCCTATGCGGACCAGGTCTACGAGCTGCTCCATCACTTCGGGGAGGACGAAGGGGTGCTGGTGGACATCGATGGAGATGGCCTCCTCGGCGATGGCCTGGTAGCGAACCTCCTCGCCGGCGTCCAGGGGAACGACGGATGAGGGAACTCGACCCACCTGCCGGGCCAAGGGAATTTCTGCAGCCATGTCAAGCTCCAAAGGGTTGAATTAGTGCATCCGGGAAAGGCCTCATCCCCGCTCTAACCCTCACTCTGAGGGATAGGGATTTTGAGGTCAGAAGAGGTTTGTCAGTTGACCGAGATGGGAGCGCCGGTGCCGCCGGTCTGTTCGTTGACCAGGAAGGTAGCCTGGTCCCGGCCATAGATGGTCTCCAGATCGGCGTCGAATCGCTGTCCGCCCAGACCGCCCATCACCTCGTAGCGGCCCTCTGTGTACAGCCGACCTTCGTAGCTATCGTGCTTCACACTGCGCTCGGACTCTCCGGCGAGATACATCTCCACGGCCTGCACCATCAGCTCGTTGAACTCCTCGGGACTGAGGTAGTTGGAGGCGCGCAGAAACACGTAGCCCCAGCGGATGCCCAGGTGTTCCATCATCATGGCTGGGCCTCCACGTAAACCAATGCGTTTTCACAGACAGACCGGTTTCTCATATCGGAAATTCGCGCTCACGTATTTATGATACCTGTAATGAACTGTATGCAGAACGCGCTTCCTCGTCAAGGAGAGGGGATCAGGATGCTCCGGGCGTTCAGGAGCTCCCTCCCCTTCGGGAGACCGGGTGTCGAGTGCGACACGGGTTGGCAAGTGAGTTAGCATGGCAGGTGGTGCCAGACGCGCCAATGCCTCAATATTCCTTCCAGCCTCCGAGGAGCTTTAGATGACCAGTCCAGCTGACCCGGACCTGCCCGCCGACACCAAACCCGCCCTCACCCCACCGGTGGCGGAACAGCGGCCGCACAGCGCCACGCATCACGGCGTCACGCTGGAGGACCCGTGGCACTGGCTGCGCGACCCCGGTTATCCGACGGTGGAGGATCCGGACGTTCTCGCTTATCTGAACGCGGAAAACGAGTATTTCGAGGCGTCGATGGCGCCCCACCGTCCTCTGGCGGAAGCGATTTTCGAGGAGATCAAGGGCCGCCAGCAGCTGGACCTGTCCAGCGTGCCGTGGCGGCGCGGCGAGTGGTACTACCAGTGGAGCTTTCCGCTTTCCGAAGACGGCGAGGGCAGCCAGTACCGCGTGTGGCAGCGCTGGCCCGCAGATACTCCCGAGGCTCGAAACGCTCCCACGTCGGACGCCCAGACGATCCTCGACGAGCCGGAACTGGCACGAGAACTGGAGTACTTCCGCCTCGGGTCGATTTCGGTCAGCAACAGCGGGCGCCTGCTGGCGTATAGCGCCGACACCAGCGGTTCGGAACGGTTCCGGATGGTAATCAAGAACCTGGAGACCGATGAACTTTTGGAAGACACCATCGACAACACCACCGGCAACGCAGTGTGGTCCGCCGACGATTCGTCGTTCTTCTACGCCGTGGTCGACGAGAACTGGCGGCCCTGGCAGGTGCGCCGCCACGTCCTGGGAGAGTCCGTCGACCAGGACGCCGTGGTTTACGAGGAACAGGACTCGGGATTCTTCACCGGTGTGATCTCCAGCACTTCCAGGGAGTACGTCATCATCGGCACCGGCGATCACGTGACTTCGGAAGTGCGGCTGGTGCCGGCCTCGGACCCCGGAGCGTCGCCCATCGTGGTCTCGCCCCGGCGCGAGAGCCATGAGTACTCGGTTGACCACCAGGGCGACCGTTTCGTCATCCGCACCAACGACACGCACAAGAACACGCGCGTGGTCGTGGCTCCCAACGACGATCCCTCAGAGGCGGCCTGGGCACCACTGGTGGATCCGTCCGACAGCCATTACATCCGCAACGTCAAGGCGTTCCGGGACTTCATCGCTGTGGAGGAACGCATCGACGGGCTGGACCACGTGCGGCTGATCGACCGGTCAGACGAGTCGCGGTACGTGCAATTTCCCGAATCGGCGTACACCGCTGGCATCGACAACAACCCCGAATTCGATACGGACACGCTGCGACTTGAATACTCGTCGATGGTCACGCCGTCCACGGTTCTCGACTACCACGTCGACGCCGAGGAACTGGAAGTCCGGAAGGTGCAGCAGGTGCCCAGCGGCTACGATGCCTCGGAGTACGTGACAGAGCGAGTGACGGTAACTGCGAGAGACGGCGCGCAGGTCCCCGCATCCATCGTCCACCGCCGGGATACGACGGTGGATGGATCGGCGCCCCTGTACCTGTACGGATATGGGGCATACGGTCTTGCCATGCCGCCCTCTTTCTCCACGACCCGGCTGTCGCTGCTGGACCGGGGGTTCATATTCGCCATCGGGCACATCCGGGGCGGCGACGACCTGGGCTACCACTGGTACGAGGCAGGCAAACTGGACCTGCGCACCAACACTTTCAACGATTTCGTGGACGTGGCAAGAGGGCTGGTGGAGCAGGGCTACGGCTCGGCAGGCCGCATTGCCATCGCCGGCGGCAGCGCTGGCGGGCAGCTGATGGGCGCCGTGGTGAACCAGGCCCCCGAACTCTGGGGCGCCGTGGCGGCGCACGTGCCCTTCGTGGACGCGCTGAACACCATGCTGGACGACACCCTTCCGCTAACGCCCATCGAGTGGCCGGAGTGGGGCAATCCCATCGAGGACCGAGCCGCCTTCGAGTGCATACGGTCGTACTCGCCCTACGACCAACTTGAACGACGCGACTATCCGCCGATGCTGGTGACCGCAGGGCTGAACGATCCCAGGGTCACATACTGGGAACCAGCCAAGTACGTGGCCAAGATGCGGACGCTGAAGACCGACGGCAACACGCTGCTGCTGAAGACCAACATGGGAGCGGGACATGGCGGCAGGTCGGGTCGCTTCGACCGGCTGTACGAAGTGGCTGAGGAATACGCCTTCATGCTGGGGGCCATGGGCCTGACCGGCTGAGCCCGCCGCTTGCCGGGACCGCGCGCCGGTGGTACAACCACATCAATGAATCGCGAACGCCTGAACTGAAGGAGAAAGAACATGCCACGTCTTGAAGGAAAGGTGGCCGTTATCACGGGAGCAACCGGCGGTATTGGCCGGGCCGCGTCCCGGCTGTTTGCCGAAGAGGGCGCGCGGGTGGCGCTGGTGGACCTGGACGAGTCGGCGCTCAGGGAGGTCGCGGGCTCAATCGGCGAGGACAAGGCCAGCTACACGGTGGCTGATGTGACGGATCCCGAACAGTCGCAGGCCTACATCAACCAGGCAGTCAACCGCTGGGGCGGTGTCGACATCCTGCTGGCCAACGCGGGCATCGAGGGCACCCTGTCGCCCATCACGGACTACCCCATCGAGATGTTCGACCGGGTGATGGCCGTGAACGTGCGGGGGGTCTGGCTGGGGCTGAAATACGCGATGCCGGCGATGCAGGAACGCGGAGGCGGCAGTGTCGTGATCACCTCCTCCACGGCAGGCATCAGTGGCGCATCTGAGATGTCGGCCTACAACACGAGCAAGCACGCGGTGATCGGGCTGATGCGGGTGGCCTCGCTGGAGGGGGCGCCCCACGGTATAAGGGTGAACACCGTCAACCCATCTCCCATCGAGACCCGCATGATGCGCTCCATCGAGGAGCAGCGCGTGGCGGCCATGGACGACTCCTCTGTGACCATCGAGGTGGCCAAGCAGGCGTTTTCCGGCCGGATACCGCTGCAGCGCTACGGCGAACCCACCGAGGTGGCGAAGATGATGCTGTTCCTCGCCAGCGACGACAGCAGCTTCTCCACCGGCGGGGTCTACATGGTCGATGGCGGCAGATCTGCGGGTGGTATGTAAACGGTAAAGCACCCTTAACCACTCCCTCTCCCCCGGGAGAGGGTCAGGGTGAGGGCGACCGACGTACCCCAGACCTCTCTCGGAGCGAAAATACCTGGAAATCACCCACGTGAGGAGGCGCAACCATGGCAACCTCAGTGAGTGGACAGATCAAGGCCGGAACCCTGGAACAGCTCAAGCAGCGGGGATGCATGGTGGTGACCGGCGGAGGGCACGCCATCGCCGTGTTTCACCACGACGGACAGGTCTACGCGGTGGACAACCGCTGCCCGCATATGGGTTTCCCGCTGGACCGGGGCAGCGTCAGCGACGGGATTCTCACCTGCCACTGGCACCACGCCCGTTTCGACCTCTCCAGCGGCGGGACGTTCAACCCCTTCGCCGACGATGTCCGCAGCTTCCCGGTCAGCGTGGTGGACGGCGAGGTCTGGATCGACCCTGAGCCGCCGACGCGCGACGAGGGGCAGCACTGGCAACGCAGGCTGGAGGAAGGCCTGGAGCACAACATACGGCTGGTCATCGCCAAGTCCGTGTTGGGCCTGCAGGCCTCCGGGGCAGACTACCGGGACGCTCTCAATATCGGCACGCAGTTCGGCACCACCTACTCGGCCAACGGCTGGGGCGCTGCCATGAGCATCCTGACCTGCACGGCCAACATCCTGCCGCAACTGCACGAGGATGACCGTCCGCGGGCCCTGTACCAGGGGCTGCGGCACGTGGCGAGGGAGTGCGCAGGAAAGGCCCCGAGGTTCCCGGTGGAGCCACTACCCACTGGCGAGACCCGCCCGGAGGTCTTCACGCGCTGGTTCCGCAACTTCATCGACGTTCGAGACGACGAGGGAGCGGAACGCTGCCTGGTGACGGCCATAGAGCTCGGCATCTCAAGGGACGACATCGCGGACATGATTTTCGCCGCCGCCACAGACCACATTTACCTGGATGCAGGCCACGTGGTGGATTTCGCCAACAAGGCCTTCGAGCTGCTGGACCACTTGGGCTGGGAGATGGCCGGGCAGGTGCTGCCCAGCCTGGTGCACGGGATGGCCAGCGCGCGCCGCAGCCAGGAACTCAGCCAGTGGCGGCAACCCATCGACCTGGCCTCGATTGTGTGGGAGGCGAGGGCGGAACTGCCAGACCTTCTGAAGCAAGGACAGGCACGCGCGGGAACGTGGGACGATGGCGACTCTCTGGCCGAAGGGCTGCTGAGCGATGACCCGCGACAGGTCGTGGCTGCCCTGAGGGAGGCCATTGCCGGCGGCGCGACACCCAAACAGGTCGGCGGAGCGGTGGCACACGCTGCGTTCCTGCGGATGGCCCGCTTTCACATGTCCAACGAATTCCGCGACTGGGACACGGTGCACAACACCCTGACCGCCGCCAACGCGCTGCATCAGGCCCTGCGCCGCTCCCCAACGACGGAACTGCTGCGAGGAACGTTCGACGTTGCCATAAGCATCTACCTCGACCGATTCCTCAACATGCCGCCCCAACGCATTCCCGACGCTTCGCCGAGCCGCTTGCCCGCGACTGAGCAGATGGAACGGCTGCTGGACCTTGTCGACGTTCGCCAGCAGGTGGAGGAGTCGGCACAGGCCGTGTCCGGCTACCTGTCAGGCGGGGACGAACCCGACGCCCTGTTGGCCACGCTGGGCCGGATGATGCTGCGGGAGGATGCCGACTTTCATTCGTTCCAGATCGTCGACGCCGCGTTCAGGCAGTTCGAGTCACGCCGGGGGACGGAGTCGGGGCGGCACGTGCTCATAGGACTTTCCCGGTTCCTGGCGGCGCACTCCCCCACGCCGAGGGCGGAGGGCCAGACCTACCAGATCGCGCTACGCCTGCAGCGGGGCGAGGAGCTGTTCCAGTAAGTCCGTGCGAGCACGCAGGCCATCGACTTGTCGAATTGAGGGTAGGGTCTCCAGGTACGTGACTCCTATCCTGATTCAGACCGAATCGAGCATCAAGAATTCTTGCTATCTTTCAGGTCCACACAGGGGTAACTGTTGCGTGTTCTGGTCATAGGCGGGAGCGGGTTCATCGGGCGTTACCTCGTGCGGCGCCTCAGCGGGACTCCGGATTGCGAGGTTTCCGCCACCTACCTCTCCCGGCCTCCGGCGAGCGACGGCAACTCGTGGCACCGCCTCGACCTCCCGGATGCGAAGTCGCTGGATGGAGTGTTGCTTGCCTGCCGTCCCGACGTGGTGGTGCATCTGGCGGCCATGGCGGATGTCGGCGCGGCAGAGCGCGACCCGGAGCGAGCTCGGGCCGTGAACGTCGACGGGACTGCGGAGATAGTGCGGCTCTGCCTGAATCACGGAGCGCGGCTCGTGTTCGTATCCACTGAGTACGTGTTCGACGGCAGTGGTGGACCATATCGTGAGGACGATATTCCGAGTCCCACCACGCAGTACGGGCGCACCAAGCGCGATGCGGAGATCGAAGTGGCAAGGATGGGTGATGGCGGCAGTGTAGTTCGAACCAGCATCGTCTATGGCTGGCCGCTGCAAGTACACAGGAATTTCGTCCCGGTGCTCATCGAGAGGCTACGGAGAGGAGAGTCCTACCACGCTCCGACGTCGGTGATGCGATCGCCGGTCTACGTGGAGCACCTAGCGGAGGGCATCGCGAGGCTGGCGGTGGAGAATCACCCCGGCATCCACCACGTCGCGGGGCGGGACTGGGTGAGCATGTACGACTTCGCAGTGGCCGTGGCGGCGGAGTTCGGGCTGGACCGGGGTCTCGTAGTTCCGGAGAATAGCCGGTCATCGGCAATCCCTCGCGAAATCGGCGGCGCCGACCTCCTGGGGCTGGACTGCGCCGCGACCATAAGCCGACTGCACCTGCGTCAACCGAGCTTGGCCGAGGGCCTGGCGACCATGCGGTCGGGGTAATCTGGCCGCCGTGTCTCGTCTCGCGTAAACTGGTCGAGTGCGAGCTCCATCCGATTCCCTGGTTGCCCACATTGCAAGCTCCTTCTAACACCATCGTCGTGGACGGCAGCAAAGCACGGATTGCCGAAATCAGCCTCCGATGAGGTACCATGCCAGAACCAAGGGTGATCTACCAGCCCAAGCCCGGCAGTCCAATCGACGTGGACCGAGAGTTCTACGGCCGGTTGGGCCGGGACACAGAGTCCCGTTCGCTGGTCGACGAGTTCGTGGTGCCCATCCGCTCCGGCCGAGCGTGGCCGGTGCTGGCGGGGCAGATTTGCCGCATCGTCGTGGTGGAGGGGGCGCAGGTTGCCGACTTCAACGCCTGGAACCTGAACAACCCCCGCGAACGGTTCTGGGCGGCGCGCTCCAAGCAGTTGCACCGGGCCCACGTCTCCACCTTCGACCGGCTGTGGTCCTGTCTGCCGTACCTGCGGCCCATGCTCACCATCACCGGCGACAGCGTCGACTATCCGCTGGACGAGGACGGGGCTGGCTGCCACGACCTGCTTGGCACTCGCTGCGATCCTTACGTCAACAAGCTGCTGAACGGAGACGACTTCGACTACTGCTGCCACTCGAACCTGGTCCGGGCGGTCACCCCGTACCATCTGGATGAGAGCGACGTTCATGACGTTCTCAACATATTCCAGGTGACCGGCCTGACCAAGGGCGACCAGTATTTCGTCAAACCCTCACCGGCCAAGCGTGGCGACTACTTCGAATTTCTCGCGGAGATCGACCTGCTCTGCGCCATCTCCACCTGTCCTGGCGGCGACCTGTCGGTGCAGATGTGGGGAGAGGACGCCGTCGACCCCATCGACACCTGCCATCCGCTGGGCGTTGAGATCTACCAGCCCGCGCCGGAGCTGCTGGACGGCTGGCAGTCGCCACCGACGGTCGACGACCGAGGCATCCACGGCCTCGACCGCCAGCGAGAGGGAGTGCGAGATGTTCCCTCTCCCTCTGGGAGAGGGTGAGGGTGAGGGCGTTCCCGCTCGACCGATGGCGGGGTAGGGTCTCCCGCACGGAGTTCCGATCATTAACCAAGGCAATCACCGGAGGACGAGATGATAGTTGTAACCGGAGCGGCGGGCAGGCTGGGCCGCAGGGTGGTCCAGCTCCTGGTGGACCAGGGCAGGGAAGTCCGGGCCACGGACCAGGTGGAGGCCACTGACCTGCCGGCAGAGTTCGTCCGCTGTGATCTCGGAAACGCCGAGGCGGTGCATGAGGTGCTTAGGGGAGCGGAGGCCGTGGTCCACATGGGGGCCATTCCCGGGCCGTCGCGGGCGGAGCCGAGGGTCATATTCGAGAACAATGTGCCTGCCGACTTCAACGTGATGATGTCGGCGGCGGAGCTGGGATTGCGGCGCGTGGTCTACTGCTCCAGCGCCTTCGGCATGGGCTGGGCCCACGACGGAAACGCATTCGTCCCCCGTTACCTGCCGCTGGACGAGGAGCATCCCATGATGCCCTTCGAACCATACGGCCTGACCAAGCAGGTCGGCGAGGACATCGGAAGGATGATCGCCCGCAACTCGAACACCACGGTGGTCAGCCTGCGCTTCACCAACGTTCCGCCGCCTGAGGTGGTGGCCGAGTTCCCGTGGCCGGCGCCCACGCCGGAGAATCCGCTGACGCTCGTGATGTGGGCCTATGCCGACGCGCGGGACGTGGCAACGGCGCAGGTGCTGTCGCTGGACGCGGAGATCGAGGAGTACGAGGCGTTCATGCTCGCCCAGCCCTCCAGCCGTTTCGCCGAGCCGACTGTCGACATCGTCAGGAACAACTTCGGCGACCGCGTGGAGATCCGTGAGGGCCTGGAGGGCACCGCCAGCGTGATCAGCACGGCAAAGGTGCAACGCATGCTGGGCTGGAGACCCCTTCACGACTGGCGGTAGCGGACGACCAGGAGGGGACGCCTCGCGAACCCCCCGTGAGACCATGCGACGAACACAAACCTACTTCGC
The DNA here is from genome assembly GCA_965207865.1 of Dehalococcoidia bacterium. GTDB lineage: Bacteria > Chloroflexota > Dehalococcoidia > Lucifugimonadales > UBA3495 > VXOI01. Next base: position 231,567 of record CBDBNP010000004.1, on the reverse strand, counting down.
ACCACGCATCAGTCTGAGTGTTCCGACTCACCGACCAGGAGAACGAGATGCCCATAGCCCGCGGACCCATGGGCGTAAACATGCAGCCCGAGCCACCGTTCCTGGAGGAAAACGGGGTGACGCTGAGCCGTAACGTCGTGTCCAAGACGTTCCACGGCGATATGGCCGGCACCTCAGAGGCCCAGATGGTGGCGGCCTTTACGGCAACTCCCGGTTCGGCGGGCTACGTCGCCATTGAGCACTTTACGGGTTCCGTGGAGGGCAGGTCGGGATCTTTTGTGCTGCAGCACAGCGGGATAATGAATCGGGGCGAAGCCCATCTGACGGTCACCATTGTCCCCGACTCGGGCAGTGGTGAGTTGGCCCGTATCTCCGGGACCCTGGACATCGACAACGAGGACGGAAAGCACACTTACGCGCTCAACTACGATCTCTCCTGACCGGTCTTACTGAGAGACCATGGATGGCCAGGCACCCTCAGAAGGTGGTAGAGGTCAGGGCATTCCTCAATTGGAATCGGTCCACTGACTGAAAGGGTGACACCCCCACCCCAGCCCTCCCCCTGAGGGGGAGGGAGAATCAGGGGAATCTACTCCGGTATGCCCAGGGCTTTTCGAATTGCCGTGCCGATGGGCGTCAGCGGGCTCTCCTCGGGTGGGCCGTGGGCCACCATGCGGTTGTGCTGGATGGCCACCGCCAGCCGGTGCGTCGGGTCGGCCCAGCCCAGCGAGCCGCCGGCGCCGTTGTGTCCGAAGGCCAGCGGATTGCTGCCCATCGCGCCCATGCCGGGACTGCCAGCGAAGTGAAGGCCTCCGATGGTGCCATTGTGCGGCGTGCCGCTCACCATGTCATAGTCGCTGGGCGGGCGCGGAACGTGGAAGGTGCGAACGCGATGCTCCGATAGCAGGCGCACGCCGTCGAGCTCCCCGCCGTTGGCCAGCATGGCGTAGAACCGCGCCTGGCTGCGGGCGTTCATGATTCCCTGCGCGCCGGGTATGCAGGCCTGGCGGACATCGGAACGGCCGAACACCTCCTGCGTGGTGGCGACCTCCGGCGGCGTGGCGCGGGGCCGCAGGGAGTCCGGGGGCATCCCCGGAGCGCCGGGAGGGAGCGGCGGGATGTTCGTGAGCTTGGCCACGCGGCCCTCTACCTCCGCCGGAATTCCGGCCCACAGCGAGTCAATTCCCAGGGGCTGGCAGATCTCCTCCTGGATGAACTGGCCCACGCCCCGGTGCTGGGGATCGGTGCGGCGCACCACCTCGCCCACTACCCAGCCAAAGGTGTAGGCCATGTAGCCGCTGCGGGTCCCCGGCTCGAACAGCGGGTGCATTTCGGCGAGCTGTCCCACCATCCAGTCCCAGTCGCACATCAGCTCCGGAGTGACGCCCACCGGCATCAGGGGGACGCCGATGCGATGGGTCAGCGCGTCGAACACCGTGCCCTTGTCCTTGCCATATTTCCCAAACTCGGGCCAGTACTTGGCGACCGGCTGGTAGTAATCAACCAGACCTCGCTCCGCCTGGATGTGCAGTGCCGTCGCCGTCATCGCCTTGACGTTGGAGAAGACCTGGAACAGGGTGTCGCCATCGACCTCGCGAACAGTGGTCTCGTCGGCCAGACCACCCCACTGGTCGATGACCAGCTCGCTGTCGAGGTAGGCGGCGACCTGTACGCCGATTTCGCCGCGCTCTCCGATGGCGACGTCGATGGCTTCCTGAACGATGCTGCTCGTGGTCGCCGTCATGGCGGCACCTCCCATTCGATACCCGCAATAAGGCAAGGCTTGGGGTTTCTGGCCCCTTTGTCCGCTGATTACTTTAACATTCCGGCGCCTTATGGGCCCTATTTCGGAGTGAAAAGAGTTTGAAAGTCTCACTGCCTATTAAATGGATAACCTAATTTCAGACCAACAACTACAAATAATAGACCAATTACCATAAGTTAATATAGAATCTAGCGCCGGTCGCTTCTCACCTGATTTCTCTGGAGATAGATCTCTTGTCCGTCATTAAGCGCGCACTAATCGTCTTGTTCGGTCTTATCCTCCTGGTAGTTGCATTGGCTGCATGCGGCGATGGAGCCCAGGAACCTTCACAGGCAACCGTAATCGCACCACCACCCACGGCAACCGTTGAGCCAGCCACGGAAGCAACGCAGTCACCTACCGCTGTTCCCACCGCTACAGAAGCTCCAACTCCGAGGCCGACTGCGACACCCGAGCCGGCTCCCGAACCCACTGCCACTCCGGCTCCAACGCCTGACCCGACTCCGGAACCGACTGCCGAACCTACACCCGAGCCGACTCCAGAGCAGACTCCAGAGGCCGAGGTTATCCCGCCCATCGCCGGGAAGCGACCTCACAGCTACACCCATCACGGGATTACCCTGGAGGATCCCTGGAACTGGCTGGAGGACCAGGACTACCCGACGGTGGACGATGAGGACGTCATCGCCTACCTCGAGGCGGAAAATGAGTACTTCGACGTCCAAATGGCACCCCACCAGGGCCTGATAGACACCATCTACGCTGAAATCGAGGGGCGTCAGCCCGCGGAGCTCACCAGCCTGCCCAGCAAGAGCGGAGACTGGTACTACCAGTGGAGATACGGGGAGGGGAGCGAATACCGGGAATGGCTGCGCTGGCCCGCGTCCGACCCCGAGGCCCGGGAGGGTCCCACTGCCAACGCGGAGGTGTTCCTGGACGAGCCGGAACTGGCCGAGGGACATGAGTATTTCCGCCTGGGTTCACTGTCCGTCACCAAGGACTGGACCAAGATTGCCTACAGCACCGACACCAACGGGTCGGAACGCTACGCCATGGTCGTCAAGGACCTGGAGACAGGAGAGGTATTGCCCGATCTTGTCGAGGAAACGCGAGGAGGGGCGGTCTGGTCTATCGACAACTTGTTCTTCTACTACACCCAGCTGGACGAGACCGGGCACCCGTTCCAGATACGACGCCATGTCCTGGGCACTCCGACCGAAGACGACGCCGTGGTTTACGAGGAGACCGATCCGGGATTCTTCCTCTGGGTCACGGACACCAACTCCGATGAATACGTCGTAATCGGCGCCGGCGACCATATCACCCGAGAGTACCGGCTGATCGATGCAGGCGACCCGGCAGCAGAGCCGGTGCTGGTGGCCCCGCGCATGGCAGGCCACGAATATTCGATCGACCACCAGGGAGACCGGTTTGTCATCAGGTCCAACGATCTGCACAAGAATTTCAGGATTGCAATTGCGCCCGAGGACAATCCCACCCAGGAGGCGTGGGAAACTCTGCTGGAGGGCTCGGACTCCCTGTACATCCAATGGTTCCACGTGACGGAGGACTACATCGCCATTGACGAGCGGATTGATGGGCTGGACCAGGTCCGCATCATCGATCGTGAGGGCAACTCAACCCACGTGGAATTCCCCGAGGACGCATACACTGCCTATATCGATGGCGACCCCGAATATGACGTCAACACGCTGCGCCTCAAATATACATCCATGACCACGCCCTGGACGGACTACGACTACCACATCGACACCGGGGGACTGGAGGAGCGGAAGGTTCAGGAGATTCCCAGCGGCTACGACGCGTCCGAGTTCGTGACCAACCGCGAGCTGGCCACAGCTAGGGATGGCGTTCAGGTGCCGGTGTCCATCGTGCGCCACAAGGACACCCCGGTGGACGGTTCGGCGCCTTTGTTCATGTTTGCCTACGGCGCCTATGGCAGCGGCATCACACCATACTTTTCCTCAGCCAGGTTATCCCTCCTCGACCGTGGGTTCATTTTCGCCATACCTCACATCAGGGGCGGTGACGAGCTGGGATACCACTGGTACGAGGCTGGCAAACTGTTCCAGCGCACCAATACATTCAACGATTTCGAAGACGTGGCCCGGCACCTGGTAGCCGAGGGTTACGGCTCGGAGGGGCGAATCGCCATCTCCGGCGGCAGCGCGGGCGGCACCCTCATGGGCGCGGTTGTGAACCAGGCTCCCGAGCTGTGGGGCGTGATGACAACCCAGGTCCCCTTCGTGGACGTGCTGAACACCATGCTCAACGCCGATCTGCCCCTGACGCCGCCGGAGTGGAACGAGTGGGGCAACCCCATCGAGGACAAGGATGCCTTCGAGTACATCCGCTCGTACTCGCCGTATGACCAGCTCAAGTCGGGCGAGTACCCGCCCATCTTCGTAACGGCAGGACTGAACGATCCTCGAGTAACGTACTGGGAACCGGCCAAGTACGTTGCCAAGCTGAGGGCGCTCAAGACCGACGACAACCTGCTGCTGCTCAAGACCGACATGGGTTCGGGGCACGGCGGTCGTTCGGGACGGACCGCCCGCTGGTACGAAATCGCCGAGGAGTTTGCCTTTGTCCTGGCCAACCTCGGCCTGACGGAGTAGGGTCCAGCCGTCTGCCCGGATACCAAAAGTTGTGTGGGGCCGACAAGACGGTCCCACACAACCCTGACCTCTATCCCTTCAATTGCCCCGGATAATCCGGGGCAATTCGCGTCACAGCCGCGAATTCGGAGGCGTGGTTCTCGGCTGCTTGCTCCACTCGCTTGCCGGGCGATTACCGGAGAACAGAATCAGCGTCCCATCTCCATTGCAACTCCAGGCACCCAATCGTGACAGTTGCCAACGGTCGCTGCCCGGATGCGCCGACAATACGGAAAGATGTCGCCTCTCACGCAAGAAGTCACGATGATCAGGGAAGAGATTGTAGAAATCCGCAGGCCCGCCAATGACAGCAGAGGGAGTGGGCGGCCAGTCCTGGTGCCGGTCAGGCCGGCACGCCCAATGATCACCACCGGCTCCCCTGCCACCGCTCCTCCCGGCGGTCGGCTGCCCCTAGCTGCCCGGCACTTCAATGTAGACGTCGTGCGACCAATCACCCTTGCCGGTAATCTCCTCCGCTAAATTCACTGCCCGCACCCGGAAGTGGTACCCTCCCCCGGCGTCGAGGCCACTGAGCCGCACCGACTTGCCCGTGGTCGTCCTGAATTCGTCGAATCCGTCAGCGGCCTGCGGCCAGTCGCCGCAGTTTTCCGTCTCGCCGGCCCCGCAGATGCGCAACACCTGGTACTCGTAGCCCGTCAAGGCCACGCCGCCGCCGTCCTCCGGCTCAATCCAGGTGACCGTTGCAGCGGTCCGGCCCACGTTGCTCAGGGTCAGCAGCCGGGGCCTGGACGGCGCGCGAACCCAATCGCCGGCGGTCAGGGCATACGCATAGGCGTATGGGCCCATGCCCTTCGAGTTTACGGCCGCCACCCGGTAGTAGTAGTAGGTGCCCGGGAAGAGGTCCCTGGTGTTGTCCTCTAGAGTGACCGTTTCGCACTTGGTCTGCGTGCGGTCGATGGTGCAATCTTCCTCGGTGGCGGCCGGTTTGCTGGCACTCACCTGTTTCCAGACCGAGTTGCCACCGTCGATACTGCGCTCCACCTGGTAGCGGGTGATCGTCGAATCCGCTCGTATCTTCAGGGTCAGTTCAACATGGTCGTGCTTGCTGTCGTCGGACGCCTGAGCCACACCCTCGCCCTCCAGCGACAATGGCTCCGCTGGCGCACCGGCGACAGAGGTGGCGTTCACCACGGTGGACCATTGACCGCCTATGTGGCGACCCTCGTGCAGGATCAGCGCCCGTATCCGGTAGTAATTCTTGGTCCCGCCGTCCAGGCCATCGTGAAGGAATTCCGTCCGGTCGGGCCAGTTATAGGCAAGCCTGTCCCAGTACAGGCCGTCGCCGGAAAATTCGAGCTCATAAGTGTCTATCTCCGATCCCCGGGCGTCGGCCTCGGTCCAGGACAGCTTGATCTCCGACGAGCCGTTGGCCCGGGCCGTCAGCCTCGGAGCACCGGGCAATCCGGCGTCAGAGTCGAGGCCGAGGTGGCGGAGGTCCAGCGTGGTTGCCGAGGCTGGCCAGGACCACTCGCTCCATCCGGCGCTGTTGCGCGCCCGCACCCGGTAGTACCGCTCATCGCCAGGCTGCAGCCCGGTGTGCGTGTAGGTCAGCGTCGTGCCCGAGGGGCTGGTCACCCGGGAGTAGTCGCTGTCGTTGCTGGCGGCGCACTCCTTCGGCGGGGCGCACACCTGCAACTCGTAGCCGGTGATTGTAGCTGCGCCCTTCACGTGCGGCTCTCCCCAGAGGATGTCTATGGCGTTCTGGCCGTTGGGCTGGGCCCACGCCGACATCCCCTCGGGCGGCTCCGCTGCCATGGCGGCGCGGGCGGTGCTGGACCACTGGCCATCGCCGACTGCGTTGGACGCCCTGACGCGGTAGTGGCGCGTTTGCCCGGGTTCAAACCACAGGTCTGACCCGTTGTCCATCAGTTCCGTTGCCGATTTACCCTCCGTGCCGCCCAGCGAGGTCCAGTCGGAGCCGTCAAGGGACCCTTCGACCTCGTAGCCCTGGACCTGGCTGCCGTTGTCCTTGGCCGGCGCGGTCCAGGTCAGCCGGACAGCGTTTTCGGATGCGGCCTGGATCGCCTGGGCTCTCAGGCTGCGCGGGGCGTCCGGCACGCCCGACGCGGTGGAAGCCACCGCGGGCGGGTCTGACCACGGCCCCAGGCCGTTGGCGTTGCGGGCCGCCACCCGGTAGTGGCGGGTAGTCCCAACGCTCAGGCCGGAGTGATCGCAGGTTAGCTTCGCGGCATCGGAGGTGCAGGCGTTGCTCCAGCCCCCCGTGCCGGTGGCCGACACCTGCGCCCGGTATCCGGTAATGGGCGAGCCCCCGTCGCTCGCCGGCGACTCCCAGGACAGCTTGATTGCGCCGGCGCCGGATGTGGCTGCCGTCACGTTCTGCGGCTGGGCAGGCGTCTTGGCCGACTGCCCGGAGCCGACGGCGGCCGACCACGTCCCCTTATGGCCCCGGTCGTTCACCGTCCGCACGCGGTAGCGCACGCTCGGGCCGGCGCTCGCCTCCTCGTCGAAGTATGTGCTGATGGGCCAGCGGTCCGAGAGCAGCTTCCAGTTCAAGCCCCCGTGGATGGATCTCGCCACCTCGTAGTGGGTCACCGAGCGTCGGTTCAGGGTGCTGATTTCGGGCCAGGAGACTTTGACGACCCGTTGGTCCCTGCGGACCTGCGTGGCCGACAGCCGCGCCTCGCCGGAGCCGGTCACCTTCCTTATGACTGCCTCGTCATTGCCGTCGTCGTAGTCGTAGTAGACCGTGCTGTGCCAGGAGTTGCCGGTCGTGGCGGTGCAGGCCGTTTCATTGGCGGCGTCCACGTCTTCGGCGCTGCTGTCGATGCACACCGAGTAGTCCTGCGTGTTCTCGATGGCGGCGGTGACCTGGCTGGCGGCGCCGGTGGCGATGGTCAGGGTCTCCCCGTCCCGGCCGTTCCTGGCCTGATTGGTATCCTTGGACAGCAGCTCGCCGATGTCCCAGACCCAGACCCCGGCGCCATCGGCGGCCTCGGAGTCGAATTCGAAGCTGCCCCGGCTGGCGGTGTAATTGACGGCCGCGTTCTCCGGCAGGCCGGCCACCGTCACCCTGACAGCGGGGGCGGTGTCTGGGCCGTGGTTCACGGCCATGATGCTGAAGGCCCGCTGGCCCGGCGGCAGCGACCCGGACCCCCCGTCCCGCACCTCCAACTCCGCTACGGGGCCTACGTGGAAGGTGTAGGTGCCCGAGTCGGTGTATGGGTTGCTGCTGGAGTCGGTAAGCGTTAAGTCATACTGGATTAAATAGGTGCCCAGCGTCTCGAATTCGGCAAAATACCGAGCTACCGACGTAGTCACCGAGGTTATATTAAAAGCATTCTTTGTCGCCGTCCCTGTGCTGAGGTCAAAAAATGTTTTGCCGGTGGTATTGATACGGATTTTGACTTTTCCTGGTGTTGTTCCATCCGCCCTGCTGACGGTCAGGGTTCTGGGACCCAGGGAATCCCACGCATCTTTGTCTTTGATGTCCTTCCGTGTGTAGTTTATCGCTACACCGCTTACACTGAGGTTTGCTGCTCCAGATTCGTCCGTGCGCCCAGTAGTTTCTCTCCCCGTCTGCCAGGTTGGGCCTGATGAGCTGAGACTGTGTGAATAAGTATCGTTGACGCGCCCCTCGGGGTCTTTGACCTGAATGAAGACGGACTCAGGGTCCAGGAACACTGTAAGATGACGATTACTTGAACCTCCCGTTTCGTCAGTGCGCCCCACGTCATGGGAACGCAGGTTAGCATAAAAGTCATCGGATTCTACGTAACCTGTGTGACGAGAAGGCAGGCGCGCAGCCACTGCAACACCGGGGACGCTCTCGCATTGATGGGCATCAGTATGGCTGTCAACAATGCAAGGGAACGACGTCATAAAGGCTACCGAGCCTTCCTCAAGCAGCACCGGCGGGTCATCCCCCAGGCACTGCTTGAGGCTGCCTAGGGCGTAATCCGGGCTGGGCGGCGGAATGCTGTCGGTCACCCGGGCGGTGATGCAGCGCTCCTCCAGCGGAATGTTGTCCAAGGTGTCCGAGGTCAGTTGAGTCTGTATTTTAGTCTCCCGAAATCTAGGGGTTGGATCATTATTGGGAATATATTTAGTGTCCGTGTCCTGCGGGGACCAGATCGCCAATTGGCTGCCTGATTTCACAAATCTATCGGGCGGAATCCAGCCGCTCTTGAATTCCAGTCCCTTGGACAATTCCACTTTCACCGTTGCATCTGCGATGAGATTGACGTCGTTCCCAACCGCACCCTGTGGGTTATTGGCAGTCAAGTCGAATTCCACAGCGTCTCCAGGGTCCGGCCGCAGGTTGTCTACGGACAGCAGGAGCCCCAGTCTGTTGCCACGCATGTGCCTACTTAGGCCCGTGGCTGTTTCAACAAATGAGTATACTCTTGTGACGTTATTGGCCGACAAAACCCCCGGTTCAAGCTGATTGGCTGAGGCCCTGGCAGTTATTACCCCGATATAGCCCGGGGTGTTTTGGCCGGAGTGATTTGCTGTGCCGAATGCCAAATTACCCGTGGTCTTGCCCGGTAGAATAGTCTCAACCTCCCATGTAAACCTTTCGTTGGTGCCGTTCACAGTCCTCTTGTCTATAACGGAGGGAGGAGAATTACCGAGAAAATCCGATTCCAAGCCCTCAAGCAGAAATGAAACGGTCACTCCGGTGGCTGTCTCGGTACCAGCATTCCGAACGCTGTATGCAACCTTATTCCCGTCATATTCATGAGTCATTACTAAGTCGACGTAGTCGTACCCCGCCCCCTCCTGGGCCTGTGCGGTCTCAATAAGCAAAAACGCCGCCGCAATGGCGGCGAGCAGGCATAGGACGAAGGCTTTCCTGGCAGATTTCCTAATCGATATTTGCGAAACATTGGTAGTGTTCATAGTCGGATTCCTGCCTGTGCGGGATGTAGCGTTGGCATAGGGGCCACGGATGGGAATGAAAAGGGGGAACGCCCTCACCCTCACCCTCTCCCTATGGGGAACCGCGGCCGGACTCACTGGCGGCTGCGGCTCCCCAACCTGGAGACGTTCTGTGTCAGCCTTCGCTTCTAGGGGGAAGCCCAGTTGATGGTGTAGCTGGCGGTTATGCCGCCGCCATCCCACTTGATCTTTTCCGAGAGTTAGTCTCATTAATTTACCCAGATACGATACATAGTCTCATTATCGCTCGTCTTTTGATATATCTGAGGAGTTGAGTTTGAAAATTCACGCCGCGTCGAGGAAGGCCCGATTTCGACAGATTGGCAGGGTGCGTCGCGAATCACCGGACGCGGTCAGGGACCGGGTTACCGACGATAGCTGCGCTAGTAGTCGGAATATACCAACCGCGCTATATGACCAGTATATGAATCAGTCTGTTATTTGTGTGAATCTGCGTATGGTCGCCGGAGTGTTCTCCGGCGCCTTACTTTACGGCAAGCAAGTGGGATGCGCTTGGTAAATTAGTAAAGATGAACAATCTGCGACCGTAGAAATGAGAACATATTGCGGTGGTTTGACAGTATGCTGGCCTGTGGTTAGTATCCTGCATCGGCTATCATCGACGACTGCAATTGCGGAGTAAGCATGAAATACGACTACATTGTTCTGGGAGCCGGTTCCGCTGGCTCCATCATGGCGTCCCGGCTTTCAGAGGACCCGAGTGTTTCCGTATTGCTCATTGAAGCGGGTCCCGATTACCCTGATTTTGAACAACTACCGGATGAGGTCAAATTCGGGTTCGCCACGGCCACCGACGTCATCACCAAGGACCACAACTGGGAGTTCATCGGCAGGTCAACCGACACCGCGCCGCCCATGCGAGTTCCGCGTGGCAAGGTGACCGGAGGTTCCAGTGCCATAAACGGCCAGATGTTCCTGCGGGGCGTTCCCGAGGACTACGACGCGTGGGCCGAAATGGGCAACGATGAGTGGAACTTCCAGAACGTACTCCCCTTCCTGAGAATGATCGAGACCGACACTGAGTTCGGGGGAGACGACTTCCATAATTCCGATGGGCCGATCATAGCCCGCAGGTTCTCCAGGGAAGGACTGATGCCGGAGCAGCGCGGTTTTTACGACGCAGCACTGGCTGCCGGCTTTCCCGACAGTCCCGACCAGAACCACCCCGAGGCGTCCGGCGTTGGTCCATCGCCCCTGAACAACCCCAACGGCATTCGCTGGAGCACCGCGCTAGGCTATCTGGACCCGGCAAGGCACCGGCTCAACCTGACCATCCGGCCCAACGCGCTGGTGCGGCGCATCCTGTTTGACGGCAAGCGGGCCACCGGAGTTGAGGTAGAAAGCGGCGGAGAGCGATTTGTGGTGGAAGGCAATGAGGTAGTCCTCAGCGCCGGCCCGGTCTGCTCTCCTCACATCCTGATGCTGTCAGGAGTGGGGCCGGCGGACCAGATTCAGGCCCAGGGAATCCCCGTGGTGCACGAACTACCCGGCGTCGGTCAGAATTTGCGCGATCATCCCTTCGTGCCCGTCACATTCAGGACGAAACCGGGCCACGTGTTTAACGAACACGACCCGCGCTTGCAGATGATGATGAGCTGGACGGCGGAAGGCTCACACCTGCGCAACGACATGATCTTCGTCGTCCTTTCCTACGCCACCGAGGACTGGGTTCGCGACACGGCCGCCGAGAACGTGGAGCCCGTCGGTTTCCGCATCGCCTCGGGGCTGTATCTGGCGGTCGGCTCCGGGGAAATACGGCTGCAATCTGCGGACCCGGACGAGCAGCCCATTCTGGACTACAACTATTTCGCGGAGGAATTTGACATTCGTCGAATGCGCGAGGGGGTTCGCCTGATTGTGAGGCTATCGGAGGAACCGGCACTGGCCGAATATATCCAGGAGCGCATGAGCCCCAGTGACAACGAATTGGCCTCAGACGAAGCTCTTGACGCTTTCATTCGGCGAAATGGCACCACGGGCCACCATATTTCCGGCACCTGCAAGATGGGGCCCGCCTCGGATTCCATGGCCGTGGTGGACCAGCACGGGCGGGTCCACGGATTGGAGGGCCTGCGGATCGTGGACGCATCGGTGATGCCGGACTGCATACGCGCCAACACCAACGTGACCACAATGATGATCGGGGAGAAGATAGCTGAGTACGTTCGCAGCGGAGGATAATTCAGGGCTCGCCGCGACAGGTTAGGTGGCGTATTTAATCGATCCGCTTACCTGTCGTCGCAGCGCTCGATCGTCCTTTCAGCGATTTGGTTGTCCCACGCCTGGGCGGGCGGGAATCCATCATTCTGGCTTTACAGGCTGGGAATACACACCGGTCACAGTGGGCCCAACGTTACCGGCCGCGCTCCGCTTGCTTGACACCGGGGGATGGCCCGTGTTTACTATGCCTTTACCTTCGCAAAAGGCCTCTTTTTGAATGGCGCATGACCGCTTGTCGGGCGCCCATAAGGCCAAGGAGTGAGCCATAGCTTCCAATTTTGGCGACACGGTTCTTGAAGTCCGGGATCTCCACACGTACTTCTTCAATCGCTGGGGCACTACCAAGGCCGTTGACGGGGTCAGCTTCTCGCTTAGGGAAGGCGAAACCCTGGGCATAGTGGGCGAGTCTGGTTGCGGCAAGACCATGACCGCCCTTTCGTTGTTGCGCCTCATTCCCAAGCCCGCAGCAAGGATCGTGTCCGGTGAGATTATCCTGGACGGCGAAAATATCGTCGATAAGACCGACAAGGAAATGAGACAGATACGGGGCCGCAAGATCTCTATGATCCTGCAGGACCCGCAGACTTCCCTGAACCCCGTATTCACCATCGGCAATCAACTGGTTGAGGCGTTGCGAATACACCAGAGAGGAGACCACAAGGAGATGCTGCGCCGAGCTGTTGACGCGCTTCGCAGCGTCCGGGTGGCAGCTCCGGAGCGCCGGATGGACGACTTCCCTCACCAGATGAGCGGCGGGATGAAGCAGCGTGTCATCGGCGCGGTGGCAATTTCCTGCACCCCCAAGGTCATCATCGCCGACGAACCGACCACTGCGCTGGACGTCACCATTCAGCTCCAGTATCTGCAGCTGTTGAAAGAAATACAGGCCGAGACCGGACTGGCCATCATATTCATCACCCACGATTTTGGCATAGTGGCCAGGATGTGCGACCGGGTCGCGGTGATGTACGCCGGCCGCGTGGTGGAGGATGCCAGCGTGAGGGATCTGTTCAACCGGCCGCAGCACCCCTACACCCAGGCGCTTATGGCATCAGTGCCGCAGATGGAAAGGACTGACCGGCTATTCGCCATTGATGGCCAACCTCCCGCGCTGTACGACCTGCCGGATGGCTGCCGGTTCGCCGACCGTTGTCAGCATGTACAGGACGTCTGCAGGGGTGAATACCCCCCGACCATCCAGGTTCAAGAGAGACATGCCGCCAGTTGCTGGAGGCTGGACCCGACGTGGACGGAACCCGCCCTTGTCGGTTCAGGGGAGTAGTTCCATGCCGAAGGAATTGCTGAGGGCTGAAAATCTCACCAAGTACTTCCCCGTCACCAAGGGCTTGCTGGTGATGAAGACCATTGGACATGTGCAGGCAGTGGACGGAATCAATTTCTCCATCAACGAGGGGGAAACCCTGGGGCTGGTGGGCGAGTCCGGATGCGGCAAGACCACTACGTCCAAGCTCGTCCTGCGACTCGAGGAACCCACTGACGGGGCAATTTTCCTCGATGGCAGGGACATCAAGGAATTTCGCGGGCCTGAACTCAAGGACTACCGCACCCAGGTGCAGGCAGTCTTCCAGGACCCCTGGTCCTCCCTCAGCCCCCGCATGCGAGTGCGGGACATCGTCTCCGAGGCCTTGGTGGTTAACAGGAACGTCACCAACAAGGAACGGGACGACCGGGTTGAAGAGGTGATGAACCAGGTGGGCCTCCGCAAGGCCCAGGCCGACCTCTACCCCCACGAGTTCAGCGGCGGCCAGCGCCAGCGGGTTGCCGTGGCCAGCGCCCTTGCATCATACCCTAAGCTCATAATCCTGGACGAGCCGGTGTCCGCTCTCGACGTGTCCATTCGCGCCCAGGTGATGAATCTGCTGGTGGACCTGCAACGGCAGACGGGTGTGGCCTTTTTGCTGGTAGCCCACAACCTGGCGACTGTGCGGTATATGGCGCATCAGACTGCAGTAATGTACTTGGGGCAGTTGGTGGAATATAGCCCCACAGAGGAGCTGTACGAAAATCCGCTCCATCCCTACACCAAGGCGCTCTTCTCTGCCGCTCTGCCCTCTCACCCGGACGAGGAGCGGGAGGAGATAGTGCTCCAGGGAGAGGTGCCCTCGCCCATCAACCCGCCGTCAGGTTGCCGGTTCCATCCTAGGTGCCCCTTCGCCATGGATCGCTGCTCGGAGGAAGAACCGGTCCAGCAAGATGTTGGCGGTGGGCACTTGGTCAGCTGTCACCTTTACTAGCCCACAGAGGGGAATTGCAAAAACCAGCATGGTTAAAGCCTCCATTTCCGGCTTGGAAATGGAGGCTCTTTTTGTTTCCTTTCAGTCTTGTCCGGTACCAGATGGACCTTGCGTGAAATGTCTTAGGCGCCCTTACACCCGCCCCGAAGTGAGCAGGGCCGGCCAGTGCCTGAAAGCCCAAGAAACTTCACAACTGCCGCAACTTGGGATCCAGGCGGTCACGCAGCCAGTCGCCCAACAGGTTGAACCCGAACACTGTCAGCATAATGGCCAGGCCAGGCCACAAGGCAACCCACCAGGCGGTAATAATGACATCACGCCCATCCGCCACCATCAGTCCCCAGGCTGGCGTGGGGCGTGAGAGCCCAACGCCCAGGAACGACAAGCCCGCTTCCAGGAGTATGACGAAACCCACCTGCAATGTGGCCAGAACTATGAGAGTGTTGGTAATGTTGGGCAGGATGTGCCGGAACATGATGCGAATTCCGGAAGCGCCTGCCACCCTTGCCCGGTCGATGTAGTCCTGCTGCATCACCAGCAGCGTATCTCCTCTCACCTGGCGGCAATAGATGGACCAGAGCAAGGCCGCCACAACGATGATTACCGTGCGGAAGCTCGGAGACAGGGCGGTGGCGAGCGCCAGTGCCAGCAGCACGGGTGGAATTGATAGGGACACATCCACCAGGCGCATGATTAGGGCGTCTATCTTGCCGCCGTAGTAACCGGCAATCACGCCGAGGGTAACACCGACAGATCCCGCAATGGCGATACCAATGACCGAGATCAAGATGGAGATCCGGGAACCGTGAAGGATGCGGCTCAGCATATCCCGCCCGGTCTTGTCTGTCCCCAGTATGTGGTCCGATGTACCGCCGGCAAATACCGGCGGCTGCAGCCTTTCGCGTATGCCTCCCGGAGCCTCCAGCGGTCCGTAAGGCGCGATGATGTCGGCGAAGAGAGCCGGAACCACCAATACGATCAGCAGTAGCACAACAGCAAATTTGGGCAGCAGCCAAGCCTGCGCGGCCAGGCGCCGAGCCCTGCGCATCCTGCTGGGCTGATAGACCAATATTTCGCCGGGCTGAGTTCCGGAAACTGCTTGGTCAGCCATATTCGAGGCGGTTCCTCCTATGCTTCCCGGGTTAGTTGTAGCGAATGCGCGGGTCGAGGTAAGCGTACAAAACGTCTACCAGGAAGCTCGATGCGATGAACATCCCGGAAAATACCATGACCAGTGCCTGGATCAGCCCAAAGTCCCGGGACAACACCGACTGGAATGCCAGCAGGCCGGTCCCAGGCCAGTTGAATACCGTCTCAGTGGTGACGGAGCCAGTCATAACTACCGCGGCAATAACACCGAAATAGGTAAGAGGGGTCAGGGCTGCATTTCGGAAACAATGCTTCCAGACCACCTTCCATTCCGAGACGCCCTTGATGCGGGCCAGCTTGACGTACTCACTGTCAAGGGTTTCCAGCATTGACGACCGCACTAGCCTGGCGATCGCCGCCACCTGGAACGAGCCCAGAGTAATGGTCGGCATGATGAAGTGTTTGAACCCGCCTGTACCACTGGTCGGAAGCCACCCCAAATTGACCGCGAAGAGCCACATCATCATCAACCCCAACCAGAAATTGGGCATGGACTGGCCCAGAAGCGCAATCATCTTCCCAAAATGATCGTAGTTACTGTCTCTCTTGACTGCCCCCAGCACTCCCAGCGGAACGCCCACAGCCAGTGCGAGGAGCAGTGAGGCACCAGCCAGATAGATCGTGGCGGGCAACCGGTCGAATACAGCCCCACCCGCTCCAAGCTCAGGGTACCTGAGGGACTCACCGAGGTCCCCTTGCAACATTCGGCCCATGTACAGCCCGTACTGGACCAGTAAGGGTTCGTCCAAGCCCCATCGTTGTCGAAACTCGGCTACGGTTTCTGCCGACGCATCGATACCCAGGAAAATAGCCGCCGGATCTCCGGTTGAGCGGCTGATCCCAAAAACGATGATTGTTATCACCCACAGCGCGAAAACGCCCTGCAGGAATCTGATCAGGATGAAGCGCTGCATGTTTAGGAAATAAAGACACCTTCAAAGAGTGCGCCGGTGGTCGGGGAGATCAGGTCGGGGGAGACCAGGCCGGGAAACCAGCCAGCCAGGAGCCGGGCCCTGTCATAACACGTCGGCAGGTTGCGAGAAGCCCCGCCTCCTGCCGACGATTGCAGACACTATCCGGCGCTAGCTGACGATCAGTCTAGTCACAGCGGTCGGTGCCCACGGGGCAAGCCTCGATGAGATGAACGTGGGTCGGATGAGCGGAGCCCACTCCGGGGTACACCCACCCTGCGATAAACTCCGGGTCGATAGTCATGTCGAAAGTGGTCTGGAACAACGGCAGGGTTGCGTAATCGTCAAACATGAAATCGCCCGCATCCCTTGCGCATTGTTCTCGTTCCTCGGAGTCCAGCGAACTTTCCAGGCAGTTATATTTTTCGTTGACCAGGTCGTTTTCCCAGCCAAACAGGAAACCATCCGGTGCCGAGACCCAGAAGACCCGCAGGCCCTCTTGGGTCGTCCTGATGGGAGTGTTCCTCAAGATGGTGAATGTCTCGTGAATGTCGTGTTCCTGGATCGTGTTCAACCACGCTCCTGCCTCATAGTCCTGAATTGAAGTATTGACGCCTATGTCCTCCCACATTAAGGAGAGGGCTTCGATCAACTGCGGAATCTCCGGGTTACCAGGAATCACCGTTGACATCATGTCGATGGAAATGTCACCAGGGCCATACCCAGCCTCTGCCAGGAGTTCTATGGCACGCTCAGGATCATAGCCATACTTTTCGTCGAACTCCTCAACCCATCGGTCGCTCCAGCCTTCAGTGAACGGGGCGTAGACCGGCACGTAGACCGGGCTGGCGTTCCCAAAGTAAACGGCGTCAACGATGGCCTCGCGGTCCACTGCGCGGTTGAAGGCCTCCCGAACGAGAGGGTTGTGCCAAGGCTCAGGCCCCGTGTAGTGGGGATGCACTCCGTCGGGCCACGGCTCCAGGTTGCTGTCCACCGTACTCAGGTAAGTTCCACCGAAGAACCCATACGACTGGTTGTTCTCGTTATTGGAGGAAACTACCTTCATCCCGTCATCAATGGCGGTAATCTGAACGTCCCGGGAGAGGTCTGCCCCCTGTACTTCGCCTGCCAGCAGTTGGGAGAGCCTTGTGACCTGCTCAGAGGACCATACCCACTCCAACTCCTGGAAGTCCGGATCCTCACCTCCCCAGTGTTCGCCGTCTATTTTCTCGAACCACTGGGACTGACCGGACACCCGGCCTCCGTACTGGTAGGACCCTGTGCCTGCCGGTTTTTCGTCGTAGGCATCAACCGAGCCGCCGGCAGCGTCCCATTGCGCCTTGCTCTGGATCACCAAGTCTCCCTGGAGCCGCGAGAAGAGGCGCCCGCCGTCAACAAAGAACTTCTCGTGGGTGAACTCGATGGTGTAGTCGTCAACGATATTTGTGTCGAACTGATTCCAGATCGCCTTGAAATTGCTTCCGCCGTCCTCACGTGTGATCAGGTCATAAGTGTGTTCGACGTCGGCTGCAGTAAACTCCCCGAATCCAAAGTGCCACGGGATTCCCTCGCGCAGGTTGAACGTCCAGGTTTTGAAATCGGGAGACACTGTCCAGGACTCTGCCAGAGCGGGAATTGGCTCTGCAGTCAATGGGTCGTTCTCAATTAATGTTTCGCCGTAGGGGTCGTGCTGTATCAGGATTGACCAGGCAGCAGACCAGATTCGGTTGCTCTCAGTCAATGGAAGAGGATTGGCCATCCGCACACGCTGGATCTTGGCCTCTACACCTGGGGACGGGGCCTGCACGACGGTTGGCGCAGCGGTAGGAATCGCCGTTGGCGTCGCCTGCACCTGCGGCCTGGCGCCCGGTGCGCTGGTTGTTGGGGCGGCCTGCGCTGCCGGAGCCTCGGTCGCCACAGGAGCCGCAGCTGCGGTGGTGGCAGCCCCCGCGGGAGCCGGTGCTGTCGTGGCCGTCGGGTCTTCCCCGCCACAAGCGATGATTATCGCCGCCGAAACTACCAGTAACCAGAGCGGGTTGAAAATCAAACGCTTAACATTTCGGTATGCCTGCATTAACCACCACCTTCATGAAACAAATAATTCGGCCCATCTTAGCCGATTCCCGCAGAGTCTAGGCATCACGGATGACGTTGTCAAGGAATCGTCTGGGAATTCTCGCGGACGGCTGCAAATGAGGGCAGTCCGTCCAGGCATATTGGCGCTCTCGCAGATCGTCATTCCAGCGAATTAGACCACTTCGACCACCTTTGGAATTGCGGTCTGGAATGGTTTCCGACACGCTGACCCAAGGGACCTACGCCTAAGGCGTCAGCCATTTCTCGCCTCCGCATTTCCCAGTGTTGAAGAGAACGTGTTAAATTGTTGGAACTTGGTAGCACGGAGCGGATTCCTCCGGAGGGCGAATAGCTGCGAGAATCTGCAATGTATAGGTTGGAATTACTGTCTGAACGGAGGGCCAATGAAATACGGAATGTTTATGATGCCTTCGCATCCGCCGGAACGGCAGCTTTACGAAGCTCATCAGTGGGACCTGGACTGCCTGCAGATGGGCGACGAGTTGGGCTTCTCGGAGGCGTGGATCGGAGAGCACTTCACCTCGCCGTGGGAACCCATCCCCGCGCCAGACCTGATGATTGCACAGGCGCTTATGAGGACCAAGAACATCAAGCTGTGCACCGGCGTTCACCTCCTGCCCTACCACCATCCCGCCGAATTGGCCTGCCGGGTGGCCTACCTAGACCACATGGCCCAGGGCCGGTTCATGTTCGGTATCGGCTCCAGCGGCCTGCCCACCGACTACCGCCTGTTCGACGTCGACGGGATGAACGGCCAGCACCGGCGCATGACCCGCGAGTCCATCGACATCATCCTCAAACTCTGGGAGAGCGATGAGCCTTTCGAGTACAAGGGCGATTTCTGGGACGTGAATTACCCGGAACCGATGCTTGATACCCTGCGATTCTTCATCAAGCCCTACCAGAAGCCGCACCCGCCCGTGGGAGTAGCCTCCGTCAGTATCGGTTCGGAAACCCTCAAGATCGCCGGCGAGCGCGGATTCATCCCAATGAGCCTGGCTTTCAACCAGGACTACGTCATCAGCCACTGGGACGCCATCGCGGAGGGCGCCGCCCGGGGTGGCCGGATCCCGAAGCGTTCGGACTGGCGCATCACCCGCGACGTGTGGGTTGCCGACTCCGACGACGAGGCCATGGACGGCGCGGTCAACGGGATGCTTGGCCGGGTCTGGGGCGACTACCTGCTGCCGCTATTCAGCGCCTTCGGCCTGACCCACGTCATCAAGCACGACTCCAGCGTGCCCGATGAGGCGGTTACGCCGGAATACATGGCCGAGCACGTGTGGCTGGTTGGTTCTCCCGACACCGTCGAAAAGAGGCTGCTCAACCTCTACGAGATGTGCGGCGGATTCGGGACTCTGCTCACCCTGATATACGACAATATCGAAAACCAGCAGGCCTGGGAAAGGTCCATGAACCTCTTCGCCAACGAGGTGATGCCCCGGCTTGCCGAACTGAACCCCGACTAGACCCGAAGGGTCTGATCGAACAAACAGTGCGGGCCGTCCGAAATCCGGATGGCCCGTTTCTTTTACCGTCTGTCATGTGACATCCAGGGTGGGAATCCTGTGAAGTCTGGGTTTGCAGTTTATCGCGGCGTGTAATGAGGTCACTCACCTGCTCCCGGAAATCGATCCGGGGATGGTTTCCGGTATTCCGGTCGCCGAGAAACCATCCCAAAGCTTGAGTTGGCGTTGTCGCTGGTGTCAGAGCAGGGCACAGACCGGAGTTCCCAATGCGAGGTTGCAGAGCATCCTGACTGGATGGATGGCCCGGGTACCGGCGAAACAGGAAATGAAAGCCTCAAAGGCCCGAAAGTGGGCCCAAGTGTACCGTATTGCTAACTTTTCGGTGGGAGGTCGCCCTACAATAGGGAGGACGAGTTCACTCCGGCGAAGCTGCCCACATGCCTAACTATTCCCTAGCTTGTCAGGCTACGTTGCAATGCTCTCCTCTACCTGACATTTCGACGGCACAAGAACGGGAGGTGCAAATTTCACTGCGCACGGAAGCGGTCCGGTCGGACCCTCGTCGAGCGGGACATCAAGACCGCTCGACGACCCGCGTGACCGCTACAGGGTCAGGTTCGTCGCCGTCACGCTGAAAGCCCCACCGCGTGGCCGGCGGAGTCCTTCAGGTTACCTGACGACCTGTAGCTCAACGTGATCGTCTGCCCGGCGACCGCCGGGGTACCGATCTCCAACGTCCCGGTCCAGCCGCCGACCGGGGCCCGTTTAGGATGCTGGTCCACTGCGGACCCCGATATCGACCAATAGAAATGCAGCGTATCCACCGAACTCGCGAGAGCGAGATCTTCGTCGAAGGTCACCTTCACCGTGTAGTGCTCCACTTTGGCTCAAATGACTTTGGGCGGCTTGGTGTCCTCTGCCAACTGCCAGTCGCCCTTGTGGTTCGGGTCGTGGGCCAGCCCGTCCTGCGCAAGGTCCGCGTCCCCCTCCGTGGCTGCCGACCGGATCGCGCCGCTGTTAAGCGCCAGTGTGTTGGTCAGAACAGCGATGCCCTGCGTGGATATGTTCAGCTGCACCACCTCGTAGGGGAAGAGCATATCCGCCGTGCCGCTCTCACTCTTGTACACCGCCCACTTCTGGCCCCAGTGCGCCGGGTCCATATTGTTCTTCAGCCGAGGCGATCCTGTGACACC
Organism: Dehalococcoidia bacterium; assembly: GCA_965207865.1. Taxonomy (GTDB): domain Bacteria; phylum Chloroflexota; class Dehalococcoidia; order Lucifugimonadales; family UBA3495; genus VXOI01. The sequence goes on along the minus strand of CBDBNP010000004.1, from coordinate 210,889 downwards.
CACCGCCTTGCTGTACGTGAACTGGATACGGATCGTCTCGCCGAACGCTTAGGTATGGCCGTTGGGAGGGTCCGACGCGATGGCCAAACTGGTTAGATCCGGCGGCGGCGCGATGAACGACGGAGCGGAGCCATGCGCGCTTGATGTGTGCCATGGCGCCGGAAACATGCTCCTCCCCTGCGGATTGTCCGGCCCGCGTAACTCCCAGTTCTCTGGGCAGGCGATGTCATGAGCGACCCCCGCCACATCACTCCTGCCGGGGCCCTGTTCGGGCGACGGATTGGCCGTATTGCGGCCTTTCTCGTTCTCCTCCTATTGGCTGCCGTGGCGGTGCTGGCCTATCTGTTTGTCGACGCAAGTGCGGATCTGGCCAAGGCAAGAGCGGATCTCGCCGGGGCAACGGAAGAGATCGGCGCGAAGAACAAAGAAATCAGCGAGGTGCATTCCAATCTCCAACGGGTCGTGGGCGAGCGAGACGGACTCGCTGCGACCGCCAACACCCTGGCAGCCGAGCGCAACGGACTAGAGGCGACGGTCGACGCCCTGGAGGGCGAGCGGGACGGGCTCGAGGCGACCGTCGAATCCCTGGAAAGCGAGCGGGATGGGCTGCAGGCGACGGTCGAGTCCCTGGAGGGCGATCGAGACGGGCTGGAGGCGACGGTCGAATCCCTGGGAGGCGAGCGGGACGGGCTGGAGGCGACGGTCGAATCCCTGCAAAGCGAAAGGGACGAGCTTCAAGCCTCCCACTCTGCCCTCAGCGACGAGAACAGTGGCGTAAAGGCGGCATTGCGGGACCTGGAAGCGGACAAGCTCAGGCTCGAAACGCAGGTGGAGGAATTCAAGCTCGCGTATGAATCCGTGGCCAAGCTGGAGGAGAGGGCGGAGGGCCTGCGCGCTGTCATCGCTGGCCTAGAGGAGGAACGCACGGCCCTGCAGGTGACCTCAAGCGATATGTTTCCCACCTGCACCGGAAGCATGGAACCCAAGATCACCTGCCTGGATACCGCCGCGGTGCTCCAGAACTTCCGCCCGGAGGACATTGCGCTGGACACCGTCATTGCCTACTACCCTCCCGGTCAGGAGGAGGCCGGCGATGGCTCCCCGGTGTTCCACAGGGTCACGGATATCAAGATCGAGGACGAGGTCTCTTACTTCTGGCCCAAGGGAGACGCCCTGGACGAGCCGGACGGGGTCTGGATTCCTGAGGGCAATGTCTTGGGGTATCTGATCGAAATCCGGCAGGGGACACGGCCGGAGAACTCGGCCCTGCGAGAGCGGGTGAATGGGGCCAGGGAACTGTACGTATCCGCCAGGGACAAGATGCTCGCGACCAGGGACATTTACGACGACACGGCGGTGAGGCACTGCGGGAGCGTGGAGGCCGTATCCTCCTGCTCCTTCTCCCAGGAAGGCCTGGCAGAGATCAGGACGGCCTACGTCGGCTTCTCCGGGGCCTGGGACGAGTACGTGAACGCCGTATGCAGTTACGACGAGGCTTACTACCACGGTCTCCACGAAAGCCAGCCGTCAACGGGGGAAATGTTCGATCCCTATGTTGCCCCCTCCCTGTGTTCACAGGGAGGCTAGAGAAGGCATGTAAGAACTACCTGTCCCCTCTCCCTCAGGGGGAGGGGACAGGGTGGGGGTGAACTCCCCAAGTGCGTAACGCCCATCAGTAATCAGGCATGAACCAGGGAGGCCTTGAACCAAGGGGTCGCCCTTCCGGAAATAGCGCGAGGAGGTGTATCGATGAAAGTCACATCAGGCGGTATGGGTACTCATTCCAGGAGGGGGCTGCTCAGGACCGGTGTGCTGGTCGCGCTGGCCTTCGGCATAGCCCTGACCCTTCTATTTGCCGCGAGACCCGTTGCGGCAGACGGACCATACGACTTTCTGGTTCCCCTTGTCCTCGAAGAGTACCGCACACCTCCGGATGTCATCAACCCGCCCAACGTACGCGTGCAACGACAGGTGCAGGGAAACGGCGCGAGCATCACCCAGACGACCGCGCCTAAGCCGCAGAGCGCCCAGATTGTGCAAGGTACGCCCGATACCGTGCAGATCACCATTGACAAGAACCTGGACACAACCTCGGTACCGGCTAATAGCCGGTTCCAGGTCAAGTTCAGCTGGTCGAGTCTCTTCGGCCCGAGCTCCGTCACCATTTCGGGCAACACGGTAAGCCTGAACATGGGTATAAGCCCCCTCAACCCCACCCTTGAGCGGATCCGATACGACAAGCAGACCAGCGGCAACAAACTCAAGGGCACAGACGGCGCCGAGGTTGACAGCTTCACCTTCCCAGAGCAGACCACGACGAACCTGCCGTCCACGAACCTGCCGCCAGTGTTCACGCCGCCGTCGTCAGAGGACGACGGCCGCAGGGTGGCGCCGGGGCCATGGATCTCGCCCAGGCCGAACCGGGTGGATCTCAGCGGGACGAATGTGGTCGTCAGCATGGACAAGGCCGTGGTGCTGGACGACACCAACTACACGACGGCCCAGCTCGCGGCCAAGTTCACGATCTGGGTCAACGGTGACCGCGTGGATGCCGTGGGGGCGAGCGTCAGCGGCTATCAGGTGCGGCTGGACCTGGGCTCATCGTTCAGCGCGCCCGCCGGCGCCAGGGTGGCAGTGAACTACGCGCCGGGGCCGCTTCTCGACGCCGCCGTACCCGAGAACCGGGTCGGGGGCTTCAGCCTGAGCCCGGGGCCATGGACCTCGCCCAGGCCGAACCGGGTGGACGCCACGGCGACGGGTGTGGTCGTCAGCATGGACAGGCCCGTGCAACTGGACTCCAACTACTCGGCATCCCAACTGGCGTGGGCGTTCACCGTCCGGGTCAACGGCACTGCATACACGCCGACAGGGGCGAGCGTCAGTGGGCGCGATATCCACCTGAACATCGGGCACCCGGTAGCCGACGGCGACAAGCTGGATGTGGACTACACGAGGGGTCCGCTGCAGGGCAGCACCGGCATGCGGGTCGGGGGCTTCAATTACGCCGGAGTCGGAAGGTGACGCCGGCAAGGAGACTGCGCCTCAAGCCCAACAGTCCGGCAATGGCGCAGGGGTGATACGGCCGGCCAGGTGCGCCGACATCCTGGAGGGGGAGAGGGTGGCGACACGTTGTGGAACGAAGCCGGCAACGACACACTGTCCTGCCCCTCTCCGGGATAATCGGGGACGATCAACCTCGCCAACAGGGCCGCCAACGGCGTGCGGGTCCAGAGTGACCGCCTTGGCGGCACCGAGAACCTGATTGGCTCGGCCAACGGCGGCGACTGGAGAATCATCGCTGCCCTCAATGACAAGTCCGGCCAGATTCGCCACTTTCAGGTCCCCATCGCTTTGTCTGGGGTGAGCACGTCGCCAGCCAGCGACTATGCGTGGTCTGCTCCGACCGCTACGGATGGCAACGGGTGAAATTTCCATTGTCCAAGGATGAGGGCAACGCCGGGGCGAAACTTTTTCGCCCCGGTCGGTCTGCTGCCTGCAATGCCAGACCCGGCCAGTGAAGTTGGCGGGGTCGATGAGTAATGGAACCATTGCCGCGAAACCAGACAATCCAACACACGGGACAGGTCCAAGTGAACAACGCCAACGGGGCTGGCCCGTGGAACGAGGCAAAAAGAACCCCCACAGTAACCGTGCCGGTCCTGCCACCCCATTACCGCAAAGGCTGGCGGCCCGGTACGGTGCCTTGTCGAGACGTGGATGGAGTTCACGGAGGTCCAGTGCGTACGGTCCGGGACCGGCAGCCGGCTCGGAGCGGCACTCTTGGACTGAGTCCGGACTAACCGGCGACTGTACGAAACCCAGCATTCCCGCCTGTGCAGACACAGCCCGCCCCCGCCACCGGCAGCAGGAGACGAGGCAACGGTCCTCTCCCATGCCGGGTGCCGCCAGTGCCGGACGAACGGCCCGCGGGCAGGAGGCGGCGAAATGACCCAGAGCAGCCTTCCCGAGCCCCTTGCGGAAGCGGCGCGGGACCTGCTCCTGATCTGCGGCGCGCTCAATGAGCCTACCCCAGCGGCCCAGGTCCTCGATACCGACGAACAGACCAAGGCCACCCAGATCGCCTCGGCCTACTCCGCAGTCGCGGAGGCCATGGGACTGGCCGCCAGGGTGCAACGTGACCCCAGCCGCTACCGACTGGACGCTGTCGTGGGGGCGCTGGTGGCGCTGATGCTCCGGCGTGTCGCGCGCGAGCTCGAAGTGGAGACCGACCTGTGGAACCAAGCCTGACCACCGCCCCAAGGCGACGGCAAGGCCGCCGGGAAACCGGATGAAACCGAGTGTAGAATTCTTGTGCCCCCAATAAAACCAACTCGGCACAACTGACCGGATTCGAGAGGAATGAGTTCTGCAAGACCAAGCACGAGCACGACCGAAGACACACCACCGGGCCCCGAGGGCGGCACCCCCGACTACACCGCTGGCTTCGGACAGGAATACACTGCCTTCCAGTCGAGATTCCGGGCAGCCGACACCTCGGCATGGCTGCTAGAAGAGCTACGCCCGGGACACAGAGTCCTGGACATGGGCTGCGGCCCCGGAAGCATCACCCTGGGACTGGCCCGGGCCGTGGGACCCGAGGGCAGGGTCCTCGGAATGGACATGGAGGAATCCCAGGTTAGTGCCGCCAGGGAGCTGGCAGACCGGCTGGGCGTCGTCAACGCCGCCTTCATCACCGGCGACGTGACCGCCATGGACCTGGCGGAGAACGAATTCGACGCCGTGCACTTACACCGGGTCCTGACCCACGTCCCCGACACCGAGGCGGTCCTGGCCTAGGCCAAAACGCACCCTCAAACCCGGCGGGATAATATTCTGCCGGGACGTGATCACGGAGACGTGCTTCACGGAACCCGACCCGGGAGTCCTCCCCGAGGCCTGGCGCATGTACGAGAGCCTCGTCCAATGGAACGACGGACACCCCAATATCAGACGACAACTGAAAGAGATATTACAGATGGCAGGATTCCGGGAGGTGAACACTAGGGCGACCTTCCGGACCCACCAGACCCCGGAGGAGATCCGGACGATTCACCGGATGGTGAAGTCATGTGTAGATGACCAGGATTTTTGACCCGATAAAATCGGAAAATTGACAAGGTCATTGACCCCCTGAATGACAGGGTCTATGACCCACCCTGGGAGCCGGAGGGGCGACCATTGTTTCACTTCAGAGATGAGGTGGGGCGATGGCGTACCGGGAGGTTACCAGAGTGGACATACAGGAAATCATCAGGCGTTGGCAGACGGGTGAGGGATACCGTCGAATTGCATCGGGCACCGGCGTGTCTCGGAACACAGTTCGCAAGTACCTGACGGCGGCGGCGGTGGAGGGCATCGCCAAGGACGGGGCAGCGCCCACCGACGCGCAGCTCAGCCGTCTGGCGATCATCGGACAGTCCGGCCCGCGTCAGGCAGATACGCCCAGCGAGGAGCTGCTGACCCCGTGGGCCGACCAGATCTACCGATGGCTCACCGGCGACCGGCTGCTTATGACGCGCATCCACGAGTTGCTGCTGGGCCGAGGGTGCCCGGTGTCCTACCAGTCGCTGCGGCGCTTCGTGCAGAAACGCAACTGGAGCAGGCGCAGCGGGGCCACGGTGCGCATGGAGGACACTCCGCCGGGCCAAGTGGCGGAGGTGGACTTCGGCCGGTTGGGGTTGATCTACGACCCCGAGACGGGACGCCGCCGCGCGGTGTGGGCACTGATTGTGGTGCTGTCCTACTCCAGGCACTGCTTCGTGTGGCCTGGCTTTGGACAGACGCTGGAGGACGTGATCGCCGGCTTGGAGTCGGCTTGGGCCTTTTTCGGGGGCATCCCCCGCTATGTGGTTATTGATAATTGCCCTCCGGCAGTGGCGGTGGCCGATCCGCTGCATCCCGCCTTTACCCGGGGCTTCCTGGAATATTCCCAGCACCGGGGCTTCATAGCCGACGCGGCCCGGGCCCGTCATCCCAAGGATAAGCCCAAGGTGGAGCGGGGCGTCCCTTACGCCAGGGAGCGCTTTTTCAAGGGCGGCGAGTTCAGTGGCCTGACCGACGTCAGGGATCAAGCCCGGCGCTGGTGCCGCGACGTGGCCGGCCTGCGGATCCACGGCACCACACGGAGGAAGCCCTTGCTGGTCTTCCAGGACGAGGAGCGCCAGGCGCTGCTCCCTTGGGACGGCCAGCCTTACGAGATGGCCGACTGGCGCAATGCCAAGGTGCACCAGGACCATCACATCCAGTGCCGGTCAGCCCTGTATTCGGTGCCGTCATCTCTTTGCCCGCCAGGTCAGAAAGTGGAGGTGAGGATGGACAGCAAGCTGGTGCGCATCCATTACCGGGGCCAACTGATTAAAACCCACCTCCGCCAGCCCAAGGGCGGCCGGGCCACCGACCCTGGAGACTACCCTGCGGAGCTTTCCGCTTACACCACCAGGGCACCCGACCGCATCATCAGCAAGGCGGCCGAGCTGGGACCGGCGGTAGCTGAATTGGCCCGGCGGCTCTTTGACGGCCCGATGCCGTGGGCCAAGGTCAGGCAGGGACACAAGCTCATTCGTATCGGCGAACGCTACACGGCCCAGCGCCTCGACGCCGCCTGCCGCAGGGCACTGGACGTCGACCTCATCGACGTGCGCCGAGTCGAGCGCATCCTGGTGCAGGCCCTGGAGGAGGAGACCACGCCAGAATTGCCAACGCCGCTGCCCACTGGGCGCTTCGCCCGTTCCGGCAGCGTCTTTGCCCAGACCGATAACTACCGCCGTTCCGCCTGAGGAGGACAGCCATGGCCAAGACCACCGACCTCACGCCGCTGCTCAAGCGGCTGCAGCTGGGACCCATAGCGGCCACCCTGCCCGAGCGCATCGCCTTGGCCCGCAGGGAGCAACTGGACTACGCCTCCTTCCTGGAGATCATCCTCTCGGACGAGGTGAACCGCCGCGCTCACCGCCGCATCGAGGTGCGCCTGCAACAGGCCGGCTTCCAGGAGATCTGCCGCCTGGAGGACTTCGACTGGTCGGCGTCCATCACTCTGGACCGCAGGCTGCTGGACGCCGCATTCTCCCTGGAGTTTCTGTCCAGGCGCAAGCACGTCCTGCTGGTGGGACCCGCCGGCGTCGGCAAGAGCTTCCTGGCCCAGGCCCTGGGCTACGCCACCGTCAGGGCCGGACACACCGTGCGTTTCGTAAACTCCGACGACTATTTCAAATCCATGGCCCAGGCCAGAGTGGACAACTCGTTGGAGCGCACTTTCAGGTCCTTTCTGACTCCGGACCTGCTAATCCTGGACGACCTGGGGCTGCACCGGTTCACCGCCCAGCAGTCGGCCGATCTCTACGACCTGATCCTCAACCGGCACCGGGCCTCCAGCTTCGTCATCACCAGCAACCGGGCCGTGGACGAATGGCTCAGCCTGTTCGAGGACCCAGTCCTGGGCAACAGCGCTCTCGACCGCCTGGCCAATGCCAGCTATCAGATCGTCATCGAGGGCCAGAGCTACCGGGAACGACTCTCACCGCACCTGGCGTTGCTGGGCACGAGTCCGGAAGGAGGTGATTGACCGGCAACTCGCGACCTGATATTACTGAAAATCACCGGCTCCCAGGGTGGGTCAATGTCCGTGTAGATCACTGGGTCAAAGACCGGGAGTGTTGAGAAAGTCATCTCCGGCGGCAATGGGACCGACGGATTTGAAGACTGGGACCTCTGGTTAGCCGACGCTGTCTGAGACGATATTGTGGTGGTATTGGGGAGTTCGGCACAGCATCGCCTCGATTCCCCTGTGTCTCTGTAGTCCCGGCAGTCTTGGCGGCAGTGGGCAACGCTGGCTCCGGAGGGCCGACACCGCGGCTCAGCTGGCGCACGAACTTCTTCACGTTGTGGGCCAGGGCAGCCATGTAGCCCTCGCAGTCCACCTTCCAGAAGCTGCGCAGCCGGGTACGGGCCCAGCTAAGGCGGTCCAGGGAAGCGAAGGTTCCTTCGGCGATGGTCTGCCGCCGGCGCAGTTCCTGACGGTACTCCTCAGTTTGGTTCCGCTCCTTGGCCCTCAGGTACTCGGGATAATACATTGTCAGTGCGAAGTACCGCCGTTTCTGCTTTGCCTGCAGGCAGGTGTCTTTGACAGGACAGGCCTGACAGTCCTTCTGGCGCGCCACATACTGGTAGGTACGGCTTCGTTTGTGGAAACTACCCCTGTGCAGGATTTTGCCCTGAGGACAAACCAGGTGATCCCCGTGGTAGACGAATTCCCCGGTGGAGACCACGCTGGTCTCGTGCCTCGTGTGGATGGGGATGTAGGCCGTGATGTTCTGTTCCTCCAGGAGTTGCCGCAATCTCCCGTCGCTGTAACCGCTGTCTCCGGCCAGCGAAACTGGGTTGAGGGGGAGCCGGTCAAGCAGAGCGGCAACCGCCTTGGATTCCCGTTCCGAGGCGTGGGTTACGCCTCGGGACAGGATGAAACCGCCCCGGTCGACGATGGCGTTCTCATGGTACTACAGCCCCGAGGCCCTGCCGGCTCTGGTGGTGCGCCACCGGGCGTCGGTATCCACCGGGCTCAGCGGCAGCCTGCCCTCTGGACTCTGGAAATAGCGCACAGTCTCATGCTCGACGCCGTCTTCATCAACGGCGGCCTCCGTGATCTTGAAAAGGCCGTTCTCCTCGATAGCCTGTTCCTTGAACTCCCCCACGGTCATCCCGCTGGATGCCAGCCCGTAGCCGCTTACGTTGGCCTTGACCAATGTGGAATCCACATACATCTCTCGCGACAGCAAGCCCAAGCGCAACAATTCCTGGTTAAGACCGTCAAAGATGGCAGCGAAGCCTTCCCGCCCGATACGGTCGATGAAGTGAGTGATGCTGGAATGGTCGAATACCGGATCATCGATGGTAAGGAAACAAAACCAGCGATAAGCGAGATTCTCCGAGATGGCCGAGCACAGTCTGCGGAAAGAGGCGATGTTGTACAGAGAGCATACGAGAAGCGCCCGCACCATTACTTCCGGGTGAATCGCCGGTCTGCCGAAGTCGGGACAGTAGCGCTCTTCCAAGGGCGGCACCAGCTTCGCGAAGTCCAGTTGCTCGTCAATCTGGATCAAAAGATGATTGGGGTCAATGAAATCCCGCAGTTGCCTAGTGGTGAACTGGAACAGCGTTGAGTCCCTGCGGCAACGGTCCAATGGCTCGAGCATCGCTACCCCTTACCAATGCCTGACTGCAGGTCAATTTTAGCTCAGGAGTCGATAGGACATCCTGATTTGCCGACTTTTTCAACACTCCCGACCTTGGAAATCCACAGTCATGGCTCCTCTCCGAGGAGATAACGCAGGCCGCCATCACCTACGGAGCCGCAAGCCAGCGGATGTGCCGCAATATAGCCCGGGCCTACGACCGGTGGATGGAGCACCCGGGAGCCTAGATGGTCCAGGCCTACGGCGAGGCCATGGGGCGGAAGCCGGAAAAGGCGGCAGGGAATTCAACCAGCGCGCGTTGAAACAGCGAGCGACCGAACACAACGACGACAGGACCCAGCCAGCGACGGCCGGGTCTTTTGTTTTCTGTACCCCGACACTCTGTCCCGCTGGTCCAACGCTCCGGCAAGTCGAAACCGCGGACCTTCCGTATCGGAGACGGCTGGTTCGCCTACAACATGGCCGTTAACCTGGCGCGGATGTAACGGAGCCGGTCTCAGACGCCAGGCCGCTGAGAAAACTGACGTACGGGGACACCGGCAGGACCTCGTCGGTCACAAGGCGGAGCAGACAGCAGCAGGGAAAGCAGACCGGCAGCGACCAGTCGGTGAAGATGTTGTGCGGCTGTCGGGGCCACCGCCCAGCCGTCGCCGCATCTTGCTCAGGCCGGTGCCTATGGACTGGACGTCGGCGTCGTCCCCGGCGACCCAGACCGCTGGAGCAGGCCCTCGTAGGTCAGCACCCGCACGGCGTTGGCCGCTTGTACTGGGTCAAACCGGGGTAGTCAGAAATTACTCAGGGTAAGCCGGGATGGCAATGTGAGGGGAGTCGGGTTGTGCGAGGTGTGGCGTCCATGGTTCAGGAGAAGTATGGTGTCCCGTTGAGCCCGCAGGAGAAGGGGCCGCTGCGTAGGATGATCCGTGGTGGCAGAAGTTCGGCTCAGGCAATCACCCGGGCGCGCACCCTGCTGAAAACTGATGGGTCGGGCCCTTCGACAGGCTCAGGAGCCGCTCAGGTAACCGCAGCCCTGGACACCTCGGAACGGACCGTGTTCCGCACCTAGACGGGTCGACTCCTTTAGGGGGCGTAATCGTACGTTAAGGACGCTATCGGCGCTTTGACCACCGGTGTTCGCTGGTGAGCGGTGTGTGGGCCCACTCAAGGGGTGAGTTCTGGGCGAGGAGCTCGGGCTCAACGGTCAAGTCGGCGACCTTCCGCTGCTCGACCGCTTCGCCGAGATGGACGGATTTCAGTGTATGACGATGGCGCGAGCAGGTTGGTCTGGCCAAGGGGTGGTGCTGGCCCTCGCCACCGTGCGCGAGGGGGACACGCTGGTTGTGCCAAAACTCGACCGGCTGGCAAGGTTCGTCCCAGATGCCTGCGCCAGGAGAGATTGCACGGCAAGCAGCTGTCCAAATTGTCCGTCGGACAGGAACGGCCACTCTCCCGCATGAATTCAACGGGCACGTCTTCCATCAGCGATCTCACCAAGCTCTTTTCAGTCTCAAGACCAACTGTCCGTAGCACACTCAATCGGCGTCATTCCCCTTAGCGTACGATTTTGCCCCCTTGTATCTTGACTTTGGCGATGGAGTCGAGCGCGGCAGACCGGTACCCCTCTGGGTCACGACAGACCGTCCGGTAGCGAGGGTCGCCGCGCTCCCTACAAGCAGAGCCCGAACGGTATCCGTGGTCGGGCGTCAAGTTTTTTTGGTGAGTTGCCAACGAGATCCTCTATAGAGCTGACGGCACCTATGGCGTTCCCCGGCGAGCCAGAGCGTTCAACTGCAACAGCAGCTTGCGCATCACTGCCACCAAGGCCACATTGCCGGGTTTCCCGCTCTGGCGCAGGTTCTGGTAGAAAAGGCGCAACTCGCCCTCGACTTGGATTACCGAGCAGGCGCAGAGGTACAAGGCCTTGCGGACTACGCCCCTTCCGCTGCGGACCGATCTCTGACCCCGCTTGCGGCCGCTGTCCCGGGACCAGGGCGCCAAGCCCACCAGGGAGGTCAGGGCCTTGCTGTCCCAGCGGCCCAGTTCGGGAAGAAAGGCCACCAATGTGGCCGCAGTCAGCGGTCCCACACCGGGGACGGTCCGGTACAGCGCTGCCCGCTGGACCAAGCGAGCGCTGCCCTGCAGCACTTCTTGGTATTCCTTCTCCAGCTGAGCAATCTCAGCCTCCAGCCAGGCGATGCGGCGCTTGGTGGATTCGGCTACGCCGGCAGAAGCACCTTTGGCCAGCCGGTTAACTTCCTGTACTCGTTGTTCGACCAGCTGACGGCGCCTCCGCAGCAAATCCTGCAATTCCTCCCGTTCCGGCTCAGTTTCCGGCGTGTCAGATTCAGGAAACACCTGTCCATAGCGGGAGAGCACCTGGGCATCCCGCGGGTCGGTTTTGGCTTCATAGCCGCAGGCCTTGGCGAAAGCTCTCACCCGGCTGGGGTTGGCCACCCGTACGCCTATCTCGGCCTTCCGCAGGCGGCTCACCAGCAGCCGCTCGTACCCGCCGGTGGATTCGCACACGGCCAGGGTTGCTTCCTCCTTCTTAAGATGTATCAACAGCTTGGTTACGCCTTTCGTGTTGTTGTCGAACCGCAGCACCGGACCCTCAGAGACTGAAACGTCCAGGCTGGCCTTGGCTACGTCAACGCCTGCTACCACTGCCATGCTTTACCTCCTGGTGTGATAAAGCCGTGTGATAATGCCTGAGTCCTCCGCACTTGCAGATGCGGGCCTCATAGCCCCTGTATCCGTCCGGAGCGACCAGTGCGGCGGGAAGGGTGTCCTGCTGTTCGCCGGTGCAACCCGGGCTTTCGCCCCGCTCACCCAGTTGCCTGCGACGCGCCCTCCCCAACTTGCCCCGCCAATAGGCATGTCGGCGGAGCAGATTCATCATACAAGTTGCCTGGGCCAATCGAGCCCGTATCGTGCAAGGACGGGCCAGCGCTGACGCAGGAGGTAAAGATGGCAGAAAACCCGAGATACATAGGCATTGATGTCTCGAAGGCGCAGGTGGATGTTGCCGTCTGGCCTACGGGACAGAGATGGGCTGCGTCTTACAACGAGACCGGCGTCGAGGAACTGGTTTCCCAGATCGTGGATATAGGTCCCGCCATGGTGTTGCTGGAGGCAACGGGCGGTCTGGAAGTGCCCTCGGTGGCGGCTCTCGCTGCTGCGGCGCTGCCGGTGGTGGCGGTCAACCCGCGCCAGGTTCGCGACTTCGCCAGGGCCACCGGTACGCTGGCCAAGACCGACTCTCTCGATGCGGCAGTGCTGGCCCACTTCGCCGACGCTGTTCGTCCCTCCGTGCGTCCTCTCAGAGACGCCGAGACGCAGGTACTCAACTCGCTGACGGCACGCAGGCATCAGGTGCTGACCATGCTGGTCTCGGAGAAGAACCGGCTGGGGACCGCTAGCAGCGCCGTTTACCCCCGCATAGAGGCCCACATCGCTTGGTTGGAACAGGAGCTGAACGACTTGGACGAGGGGCTGAGGCAGACTCTCCGCCGGAGCCCCGTGTGGCGAGAGAAGGATGACCTGCTGCGCACCGTTCCCGGCGTGGGGGAACAGGTTTCCCTCACTCTGCTGGCCTACCTGCCGGAGTTGGGAACGCTGGATCGCCGGCAGATTGCTGCCCTGGTGGGAGTGGCCCCTTTCAACCGGGACAGCGGCACCCTGCGGGGCAAGCGGGCCGTCTGGGGCGGGCGCGCCCGAGTACGAGCCATTTTGTATATGGGAGCGATGGTAGCCAGCCGCCACAACCCGGTCATCCGCAACTTCTACCAGAAGCTGCTGGCAGCCGGTAAGCCGAAGAAGGTGGCGCTCGTCGCGTGCATGCGCAAACTGCTGGTCATACTCAACTCCATGCTCAAACACGGCTCCCCGTGGTGCGATACGACACAGCCAGAAGTCGCTCATTCCTATTGACATTAAAGACAGTTGCTACCGGAGTAGCCCCGCGCCTGTTCCTCTATTTGCCTTCGAAGAACTGCGACTTTTTCAGGCTCATAGACTGTCAACCTGTCTTGCCCTTTTACTTGAGGTCTTCTATGTCCTGGGCCAAGAATTCCAGTTGCCCGGTATCGAATAACCAGAGCCATAGAGAGATGCCGCCGATTCCTGAGTCCGCCCCCGCATTATTGTTGATCGGACAGCTGCCGACAACTATCGAATGCTCTGTCTCCCAGGTTATATTCACCGAGAGGGGGGAGCAGGCTTGGTTCAGAGGAATCTCATCATCCTCTCCCAGCGGCCCGGACGGGTTGTAGAGATAGCTATCCCAGCGGGCCGCCAGTTCTCTCGAGTCGTCTTCGCCATCAGTGGCCTGAGAGTAGTACAGGGCGATGATCATTTCATCCGCGTTTTCTCCAGCACGGTAGCCCAGCAAGGCCAGGCTGTACTCGGACATGGTCCCCCAGGCCTCCGGTCCTGCCCGGTAGCGCTCCAGCCGGTCTGCCGGTCCGGGATTGACCGTGTTCCAGGTTTCCGCTATCCAGCCCGCGGTGAAGAAGGCGCCGCTCACCAGCCCGTCGCCAGCGGCGTCCGCCAGGGCCGAGTGAGGAGACGAGGTTGACAACGCTTGGGAACCCTTTCGCCGGGCCGCAATCAGGCTTCCGATGATTTCCGTGGCGGGCGCTGCCAGTACCGAATCTCCCGTAAGGGCCAACCGGTTGAAGAACAGCCCGGTTCTGCGCAGTTGATGTTTGACGTCGAAACTGAAGTCCTCGTCCAGGTCGAAGTACGCCGTATCCATGTGGCTTGTCTCCTTGAAGCCCAGGTCTTCAAGTTTGTCCGTGGTTTGCTGTCCCTCTATGGGGCCTTGGAACACCATGAACGTGCTTGACCGGTTACCCGGTTTCCACGACCAGATACCCCGCTCGTAGTTCAAGAAGTCCAGGCCCAACAGCTCTTTCAGCTTGACGATGTTGGCGGCGATTTCCGGGTGCATGGCTCTTCCCTCGGGAAGCTGCCCATGGCCATCCTGGAATTCCGGGTCGCTGAATGAGAACACCAAGGTTTCGTCGGCAAACTCCGGCGGCACCATGCTCAGCAACTCGCTCAGGCCCTGCAGCGACGGAGCCCCCGTAGCGGAACCGATACCCTTGTGGGCGGCGCTTGGTGATCCCGTCGGGGAGGGAGTGGACGAGGGGGCTCCTGCCTTGGCGGGCGACGGTTTCTGGTTGGGTGTGGGGGTCGCCGGCGTCCGTCTGGAGGCGTGTGTGGGGGAAATTGTCGTCAATTGCTGCGGGGTACCCGGCGCAACCATCCTTGTGGCGGCGGGTTTCACTGTCGGGGTCTCCGCAGGTGCCGGGTGCGTTGCTCCGGGGACAGGCGCCACTCCTGAACAGCCCAACAGGGTTGCCAGGATGACCAGGAACAAGGCCGCGAGTGGTTTCGGCAATTTGGACCCGCGGTTCAGGGTACCGGGACGCTTCCATTATACCCCTGACCCCTGTCCTTTCTGCTCGGGGTCGAACCGCCTTCGGGACGTACCGGAAGTTTCCGTTATACAATGTAGACGTGGGCTGACAGCGTCTGCTATTCATCCGCAACGCCTCTTCCAACCGTGCGCGATCCGGGGTTTAGACCTCAGCCCGGTTTTCGAACAGGTTGATGTCGGACACCGACCGAAATACCAGTTCCGCCACGATCCAGCCGCCTTTCCGTTGAGACTGCATCAACGCCCGGTTGGTCGCCTCTATGGTTCTGACCTCGATGAGATCCGCAAACGACTCGTCTTTGAATTACTGGACGATTGTTTTTCCCGTCCTTGTTAAAAGTAACCACGACCCAGTATTCCGGATCATTCTTAATTCAGAGTATTCCGAAGGTGCCGGACTCGTTGGACAGGAGGTCTGCGTCCAGATTCCCGGCTGAATCCTGCTCCGGCAGTCGCATGTTCGCATCCGGCAACTTGACGTCGTGGTGCGCGGCGTACCACTGGGCAACAGCGCCCTCGACCAGCTGGCCAAAGCCAGCTATCAGATCGCCATCGAGGGCTCAAGCTAGCGGGAACGCCAGTCTCCTCAACGCGCCTTGATGTCCGTCCCAGGAGATGATAGACCGCTTCACTGCGACCTGATACAAGTCTAAATAGCCGGGGTTCAGAGCGTCCTAAGGTTCGTGAATTCCCCTGACCTAGTGATCCTGATTTTCGACAGTGATGGTGACGGCGTAGTCGACGACCCGGTTTTCTGCCTAATTTCGTAGTGGCTTACAAGAAGGGGGGCCAGTCATGTCGAACGCCGTGATACGGACCGCATCTCCCATACGCAGACCCGCGTCAATGGTCTTGGGCCGCCTGATGTCCGGGGGCGGGCCATATACTGGATGCATGGGGCTGTCTTCAGGCCTTGGCGCCCCCTCCGGCGGCCAGTCAGGGTTCACCACCATGAACTCCACTTGGGCCCGGCGACCCGTGTTCTGGCCTCTATCCGGACGATTGGCAGGTCTGGAGCGAGGCGCGGAACGGTGTAACGGCCGTCGGAACGAATCACAGCCCCGTCGCTGGGCACGCTGTAGGGGCTGGCGATGCCCCGCCAAGCACCTTCGACCGAGTCGCCCGATGTAGCGTCCATAAGCTCGAACTCGACCGACCTGTTGGTGAAGATGCCATCAATGGAAGGATAGATTTCGAGCTGTCCAATTCGGCGGTGGACTGAGCAGTTCCGGCGGTGCATCCTGCGAAGGCCGCCACGATCAGGAAAAGAAGCAGTGTCTGCCTCATTCTAGGCCCTCCCGTGACTTGGACGTAACGGGATTGCCAATGGCGGGACTACGGGTTCTTTTTATCAACCCAGCGTCCCGAAATGGAGCCCTCGACTTCCTCGCCGGTTTCCGCGTCGTAGAACACGACCAGTTGGTTCTGCTTCCTCTGACCACCGCGGTCAACAGCGCCCCTGGCCGGTCCGGAGGGGAACTTCACCGGCAGGTTGTCCACGACAACCAGCCGCACATTCCGCTGCTCCACTGGGTTCCCCGCATTATCCGTTCCTGTGTACAGGCCCACCGTGGCCCCGGTTTCCAAACCCGATGTGTCCGTGGCCCTAAGCAATGCTCCCGCGTCATCGAGCGCCATTTGGACGACCGCCTCCCTTGAGACGCCGGGGACGAAGGAGGCCGGGTCCAACCTATGGTTGTAGTGGTCGTAGATGGCGTCGAAGTCCTCGGTGCTGACCGGCTCCGAGCCGGTGAACGCGAACGTGGTCAGCAGGGCGGCGGCAAGGAGGGCGCCAAACCCGCTCATGACAATCCAACGCTTCACAACGTAACCTCGCTGACTGATTAAAGGGCGCCACTCTGTTCCCAACCTCTAACCCGCGTGGAACAGCAGCACAACATCATCATTGGTATGGATGACAAGCAGTTCCCCGTATATCCGGTAGCGCTCGAATTGCGGGATAAGCTCCGTGATGCGCTTGCCCTGCTCCATCACCCCTGGCGGGTTCGAGCAGCCCTTGGTTGTCGCCTCAATGACCATGGTGCCTTCCACTAAGGTCCCGTCTCCCCTGGCGAAAGGCCCTTCCGGCTCCGGCTTTGCACCGTAGGGGTTGCACCCGTCAAATCCAGACACGCCTCCCCCCAATATGGAACTTGGCCGTTACCTTCGTTCCCGGGATCAGCCTGTCGACTCGCAGCAACGGGGCGTCGGGATCTCCCCGATTACCCACCGTGACAAAGGCTGCCAGGGGCCAGCCCACGTGGAATACGCTCTCGACCCCTCTGGCCAGCGGCTCGAAAGTAACCGTCCTGCCCCGGGTTGTCCGTATCCTCAGCCGTTTGGCCCCGTCCTCTTCGCTGACGGAATACTCGATTGCCCGCGACAGATCGGTGCCAAATAGCGCCTCTTGCCTTCGCGCCTCCTCCGCGCACTTCGACGATGTTCCGTACTCCGTCATCGACCTTGCCGGAAATCCCAATCGTCCATCCGAAACCCGGTAAAACGCGGCGTAACCCCGGCAGGCGGTCATGCCCACGGCCAGGCGGTCGTCCAGGAACACCAACGTCGCATCCCTCACGCCTTCGCCAGCGCCGTCCTCTACCAGCAGCTTCCATTCGGTGCCCGCCAGTTCCACCGCCTGGCCGGCAAGGGGCACCTGCCGGACAAATACCAGCCGGGTTTGGCCCTCGCCGTCGAGAATCTCCAGCCGGTCAGCCACGACCCGGAAACTCTCTCCACGCTTCAGGAACTGAAGATACCTGTCAGCCTGTTCAAGGATGCCTTCGGGAATTTCGCACTCGATAAGCGTGCGGATGTCCGGGGGAGCATCGAACTCGCCGTCGGCGCTGGCGACCGGCTTCCCGTCCTCGTGCCACCCGCCGTATCTGTTGCACCCGTCCAGGCCTTCGTATTCGTCCCCGTCCATCCGCAACCACACGAACGTCCCGTCAAGGACCGGCTCCCCGTCCAGCGTCTGAAGCACCCAGGTAACGCCTTCGGGACTCGCATTCTCGGAAACTGTCCGGAAAGAGTCCCCGCCGCAGGCAATGCCCGCTGCTTGGAGGACGATAATCCCCAGTGTCACGGCAAGCCCTGTCGCTCGCATACCAGCCATATTAACTCCGTTGGATTATTCATTGCCCTGTCATCTCTCTTCCAGTGGCCCGCCCAGTAACCGGCTGATATAGGCGGCCATCCAGATGAAGGTGATCGGCACCAGCGTATACAGCACTGCCCCGCCCACCAGGAATCGTAGGTGAGGCGGTCGTAGCTGCTTCCCAGCGTGAGGGGCCATAGAAATGTCGCGGATGGATAGGCCAATACCGGGCCTATCGCTCCCACCCTCATGGGAGTGACCAGCCCTATGGCTAAGGTGCCTCACTGGTACAGGGCGATAATCGCCCCGCCCACGGTACCCGGCATAGTCTCGTTGTTGTTGTAATAGACGATGTCATTAACAGCTTGCATCACCAGTACAGCCAAGGTGAACAGCAGGCGGAGAGTGAGCATGACCACGAACGGGTGACGCCTGGTGTATCCCTGCCAAGTGTCAAGGAGCCTTGATGTGATTCGCGTCTCTCCGGTGTACGGACAGTGATTTCCAGTGCAAACTTGGTCAGGGGGTGTCGCTGCCTCCCAGCAGGGGCACGTTCCGGTGGCTCCTGCCATACGTCGCCCCCGTATCAGCGTCAAACGCTATCAGACCCACGGGGAAGTCCTGCCGGGCTTCCTCCGGTACGATGCCGCCGGAGCGCCACGAACCCTGCGCCTGGACCACCCAGACCACTGTGTCGGTGATTATCTCCCCCGGCGAACCTCCCTGCATCGCTATAAACTCGTGCCTGCGCATCAGTCGGACAGCCGGTGAGTGTGGCTTGCCGGTTACGTTCAGTTCGGGAGCGCTGAGACTCAGGTACGCCAGGCCCAGCCGGGCGGCCAATTCTTCGGAAATTCTCGGCCCTCCGTCCGTCGCCTCCGGCCGGTGCTCGTCCGGCAGCGCCCCCCAGACGAGCTGCGTTGCGACCGGGTCCGTCATGAATCCCTGGGAGAGTTCTCCCGACTCCATCCAGTAAGCTCGTACAACCGAGGTGCCGTCGGCGAGCCGGATGCCCAGAAAGTAACGTTGCCCGTCGTGGTCTTGGTTTCCCTGGTCCACAAGTGCCGCAAGCAGCATTTCGACCAACTGATCAATTGTCCTTTTCTCGTCTATCGTGGCGAGGGTCGTCAGTGCATCATCGTCCCTAAGTATGTCGATGGCCCTGACCTTGCCTCGGATGTCGAGCAAGTCCTCGCCGGTTGTGGCGGATGGATTCGTGTCAGCTTCATACAGGACTACCCTGCCCTGCTCCATGGTCCCCAAACGGAACTTCGACGAGTAGCCACTGACTGCATAGACGGGCGTGCCTGGATTGAGGTAGGTGGCGTCGCCGTCCTGGTAGCGGTGGAAGGCGCCCGCATATCCGTCGCCCCTGAAGGCAACCCGGTAGAGCTCCGGACCCAGGTCTTCCAATCCGATGCCGCGTTCGCCCTTGCCGGTTCCCTGTCCGGCCACCGGCCATCCCAGCCTTACGAAGTGGGTCCCGGTGAACTGCATCATGGGTATCCAGGAGATCGTATGCTTCTAGGGCCGAACATCTTGGCCATTTGTGAGGCCCTCCATGACGCGGGTCATCGCGGTCTTGTCATTGAGGAGTGCTCCATGCGACCAGGGCCGTCTGCTCCCCCGTCATGCCGGTGTATGACCTGCCCCTCCCGGTTCAGGATGGCCTGGGTGCCGGATGCGACATGAGTGACGTAGGCCACCTTTTCCGGCACCTCAGGCGTCAATCCCTCCACGAAGGCGGCCACCAGGCCAGGGCCCAGGTCCAGTCTGTACGCTTCGGCGACCGTCGATTGCGTCCCGCTACAGGCGGTCAGCAGGAATAACGTGGCGGCCAGTACCACTGACGTGAAGGCGCATCTCCTCCGGTCTCGTCTTCATCCCGTGGGCCGGGTCTTCGGACTGTCAGGCATGGCCGAGTGATCTAATCCACGGCCGGAGCTGAGCTGGGTTATCGTATCCTGATCCGTCAGTGACAAGGCCACCCTGGCGGTCACGGCGGGTCCCACGGATATTACCCGGTAACAGGGCGCCAGTCCTGGTTCACCAGTGTTCCCGGCATTTCTTTCAGAAGAATGCAGCGTGGGAGATTTGCCAATTGAGTTCAGCCGGCGTTGAACCCCTTCAGGGAGAGGCGGCAAGCGTGAGATCCTCGCCCACCGCCCAGTAGGACCCCTCACAGAAAGGCGCTATTTCTTCCAGCCCTCCATGCTTAAGGCCCCAATCATAGGGGACGCCAAAGGCGCTGAACCGAACATTGTCGCCCACTTGTGCGATGACCCGTCCGGTGGAATCGACTACCCTGGCGGCCCCGTCCTCTATATTCAACTCGAAAGCGCTTGGCCAGATGAGCAGCATAGACCCCAGGATATGGGAGCCGCTTCCAACGCGAATGGCGTTTTCGACCTCGAGACATTTTCCGTTCAGGACCAGCTCTCCGGTGAAGCGCATATGCTTCGGGCGAGCGTCCAAGAACCCGTCCTGCTTGGGGAAGTGGACTTCAACATCCGGCAGCACCTTGATCCCGTGGACCCTGAACACTTCGCCCGAACACTCCCCGTGCCCCCCCGCGTAGTACCCGCCTCCGCCTGCTATTTCGTTTCCGACCCGAGCAATGACCCGACCGGATCCGTTGCGGACCTGCACAACCCCGTCCTGGACATGGGGCGTGAACCCGGCAGGCCAGATAATGGTGCTAATGTTGTATTCACCTTTCAGCCGCAGGCATTGGCCGTCCAGCACCAGCTCTCCAACGCCTGCCGCAGTCATAAACGACCGTTCAGCCACCATTACGGTCTTTTGCCTGAGAAACAGGATATCGGGGTCCGACAGCCGCAGTTCCGTAGCCTCGTTCTCTGGGTCGAACGCGGTGACCTCGTCCCCCACCCAGGTAGACGGCTGTGCACAGTGCCCGGCTCCCTCCGCCGAAAATTCCTGGTCCCTGGCCTGCTGATATGTGACCGCTGCACGGCTGAGCCGGATGTGGTCTCCCACCCGTGCGGTGGTCCGGCCCAGCCCATCAATAATCCGGATACTTCCTGATTCCTCTTCGTAGGTGAAGGAACTGGGCCATATGACCAGCCAAGACATCCGGGGGCTGGCGCCCCTGGCCGGGACTTCAACGCGCAGACACCCCTCTTCCAGTACCAGTTCCCCTGCGGTGTACTGCTCACCTCTGTCAGTTCCCAAGGGCGCGTTGTGCCGGGGGAAGACCACTGGAACGGCCCGGTCGTCGCCTGTCTGCTCCGTTCCGGCGGGGTGGCCGCCTGCCGGCGTGGGGGTCGGTTCCGACATAGCAATAGCCACACTGGGCTGGGCGGTTGCCGAGGGTGTCATCGTGGGCACCGGGGAATCACCCGGTTCAGTGAGCTCGGCCTGGCTGCATCCCGCTGCCGAAATCCCCATCAGGAACAACAGAATCGCAGCTACTTTCAGCAGGGCAATATCTTTCATCCGCTTGGGCCTCTACATGTCGAGAACAGAGTTCGTTGGGGCCGCGCAATGGTCCGTCATACTTACCTTGGTCATCCAGGAGAGTACCGCGTAGATACATATGTGCCTTTCGACCGATTCGTTCCATGGTTCGTTGTCAACACCGGCGACTCCAGATCAGAGCTTCGTCGGCGCTGACATTGGTATGAGTTTGGCACCTTCCACTCTGCCGTCCTACCGAGGTTACGGACAGGCGAACCAATGTTGATTCGCCCTGTGCCGGTTTCCCGGTTCTTCGTCCGGAGACGTCCGGCAGGGTGGTTCGGTATGGGTCGAAGGGTCTAAGCTCTTGCAGTAGAGAAATGCCCAGGGATGGAGAGGGCTACTGCTGAAAACCCTGGATTCCCCGGCAACACTTGGAATGGCATACCGAAGGAGACAGGCACGGCAAATCGGCCAGAATGATGAGTAACGTTGGGATGGCCAATCAAGTTATGCTCATATCAGGCGCCGTCTCTCATGCTCTGGCATGGATAGTGTATCTTGTCGTGACCTTTGGACTGGTGCTCTGGCCCGCTTGGCGGGACGGTGATGGCGAGGACTTGAGAGTGCTGGCAACGGTATTCGCGCCGGTGGCTCTCACTGGCTTGGGTTTGTTGACTGTACTGGACCAGGGCCGACTGGCCGACAGCAAGCCGGTGAGGATCATATATGCGGTCTTGCTCACCCTGTTTTGTGGTCTGGCAATTCTCTCCATCATCCTGATTCATCTGCCGGTGTCGGTCAAACTGACCATCGGACTGATTGTCGGCTTCTACCCGGTAGTCCTGACGCTGGTCGCCGGTCGGGGTGGCCGGTCTCTGTTGCTGTGGATTACGATGGCTCTGCTGTTGGGGTTCAGCGCCTTGGCCATCCTTTCAGTGGGAATCTTCTTTCTGCCGGCAACTCTGGCGATGTTGGTCGCAACGGTGGCGAGTTTGTTTGCCGAGCCGTACGCGCAGGCCCCTCGGAAGTAGCAGCATCTGCGCACCTGGAAGCGATGCCAACCAGCTTTCGGAGATTCCTTTCCACCTGTCCGGTCCCGTCGGACCAGTAGCCTCGTCCACCGAGTCCCATTATGTCTCCGGCCCGCGCCACCAGCGCTCCGTCGCCGTCAATCCCCTGGGTCTCATCACCCTCCATCCGGAGCGCAAGTCCCAGCGGCATACGGGCACCAGATGTCGGCGAAGGTCGCGGCGGCTAGCAGGCAGAGCATGCTCCAAGCATAGACGACCTTGGCCGCTACGGGGCCCGGCTCATCTCCGCCGAGCTTCATCATCAGAATGACGCCAACTACCCAGAGCCCCAGCGGGGCCAGCACGGTGAAGGGGTAGAGTCCTATCCCGAGCCGGGTCTCAGTACCCGTCCTTCACGGCGGCGGCCAAGCGCGGCTCGTGATAGAGTGCTCCCTCCATGGAGGAGCCCGACTCCGCGTTCAGGACGTTCATCACGTACCGCCACGACTGGCCGCCTTGCAGACTCCGCGAGACCGCCTTGATCTCCACGACCCAGACCGGGGTGTCCGGTGGGGTGTCGATATACTGGCCTGGCTGGTAGAACCGCTCCGTATACGCCCCGTAGGTCGTCAGGCAGCTGGCGGTTACACCCTCGATCTCTACCCCCGAGGCTCTTCCCGGGGGTGGTCCGCCCATGAGCCATCCCTTGTTCTCCTCCGCCTCGTCCCTGCTGATGAGCCTGCTGGTGGCAGCCGGGGGCTCCAGGTCGTAGCAGGCCGGGTCAGTGGTGAACGGCTGGGGTTTGCAGGGATCGCGGCCCATGTTCCGGTGCCGGTCGAGGAACACGTCGTAGCTCTGCAATCCGCCGTGATTCAGAACAGCAACGCTGACATAGGCCCGCTCCAAGTAGAAAGTCGCACCCGTGAACAGCACGCCCTTCCTGCCGGTCGCCGGCTCATAGGTCGAGACGTGGCGGAGACACCGCTCCCATTCCGGCGGCATCCGCTCCATGTAAAACGCGGCCACATCTTTCTTGGTGGTGCCATCCGGGACTCGATAGGTGCGCAGGATGACCCACTTGTCCGGGGGCGAGACGGGGTTCTCGTCGCTCTCGCTGGCGTGGGGAAAGTCTTGAACCGCCTCCGCTCCGGGGAAGACGGGCAGGGAGTCCAACAGATCCCGGTTCTGCCGGGTCTCGTACCAGCCGAACCAGAAGACACCGACTGCGACCACCAGGGCTGCGAGCGCCGCCGCCGCGGTAAGCGCCAACAGCACCCGCTTCCTCAACTGAGCGCCTGCCAAGTCGCGTGGCCGTGCCCCCGAAACCCAACCGGCCCTGTGGCGGGGCCGTGAGCGTGTCCATCCAAGTCGGAGCGGAACCTGTCAGCCCCGGGTCGAGGCGGCGGCGGGATTTCCCGTATTTCCTGCTGGGTCTCGCGGGTCTTCCTCATGTCCCCTCAGCCCGTGCCTATGACGAAAATTTTGAGCACCAGGTATATTGTTAGAGCGATGAGGGCCACTGGCACCAATACAGAGAGCGCCACGAACAGGTGGGCGGACGCGACCAGAAACAGGGACAAGCCTTTCCGCAGCACCTGGCGCGGCTACCCGGAGAGACCGCGGAGGGCGGCTGGGTAGAACAACATGATGGATGATTGTCCGTCGTCCAGTTGGTTTTTGGCGGCTCTCCAAGGCCATCTGGCAGCCATGGATTTTCCTGTTGCCTGAGTACGTGTAGGGTTCAGGGAGAGTGTATCATTCGCCACGTATAACGCCGCGACCTCGACCGCCAAAATGTTGGCTGCGGGAAAATTCCACTACTCAATTCCCGGCTTCCAGGTGACATGATCTCGGACCTGTCTTCACGAAAGCCGTGCCGGACCCCGGTCGACGAGAGTGATTGGGGTGATGGGCATTGTGACTCCTACGCACCTCAGTCCGGGTTTTCCGAGCCGTGTTGGTATCTGGCCCGGAACAGGAGGAACACGCCGGGTTCGGTGTGGATGGCCAGGCGGTCGCCGAATACCTGAACCCTCCGGATGAGGGGTAGAAGCTCCACGAAGCGCATTTCCTGCTCCATGGCCTGCGGCGTCTCCGGACAGCCCTTCTCCGTCACCGTCGTCTCCCGGTCATGGGTCACGGAGCCGTCCTCGCGGACGGCGGGCTCACGCTTTCCGTCAGTTCCCTTTCGGGTATTGGACACGTAGGAATTGCATCCGGTGGACCCAAAGAGTCCGGTCTCGTCGTACTGTAGCGTCACATCCACCCCTGGTATGGCATCCCGCTTTCTCGCAGGTAGCAACTCCGGTCCCTCTCCGGGAGACTCCACAAATGCAGTGAGCCACCATTCCACGCCCTGAATACCGTCAATGGGCTGGGGCAACTGCTCAAGGGTCAGGGCTCTGCCCCGGCTGGTACGCAAATGCAGCAAACCCTGACCGTGTCCTTCCTCCACGGAGTATTCATCGGCGTGCGACAGGTCGGTGGTCAACCGGACCTCGGGATTGCCGGAACCTGTGGGGCACCCGTCTGTGGATCCGATCATTCCGAACGTGTGGAAATTGATTTTCTCCTTCTCGGTCCTGTACGCGGTGAAGAAATCCCGGCAGGGTGTAGTTCCCGCGGCCAAGCCGTCCTCAAGGAAGGCAAGGATGAACTCGCTGCCGACGAACGTCTCATTGCCGTCGTGGAGGAGCCGCCACTGGGTGCCCGGAAGGTCCGCGGCATGGCCGGGGAGGTCTTCCTGCCTGGTGAACACCAGGCGGACGTCGCCGGCCCGGTCGAGGATTTCCAGCCGGTCTCGGGCGGCGCGAAATCTCACACCATTCACCAGGGCGTTCTGAAATCTCTCGGCCTGAAATAGGATGGGGTCCAGACATCCCATGTCCGTCCCTCCGAACTGTCGGCCTGAGAAGGTCCCGTCCGCTTTGGCAATCGGTGTTCCGTCCTCGTGTCTGCCCCAGAGGGAGTTGCAGCCGTTGAAACCCTCAATAACATTCCCGTCCACTCTGAGAAACAAGTATGTGCCGTCGATGACGGAACGGCCGTCCAGAGACGCAAGCACCCACGTGGCGCCGTTGAGGAGCTCGGATGCCTGGCTGGAAGACGGACCGGAATCTTCGGTTCCCAGGTCCACCACTGTCGCCGGTATTCCTGCCATGGATGACACCGGCGTCGTTTGGATTCTCCGGCGGGTGCTTGGGCGCGCGGTGGCGCCTTCGGCGGACGATTCCGTTTGCATGGGCAATGGGGTAACCGTGATTCCGTCAGGGACCGCAACCTGCGGCGGTCTTGTCTCAGTCTCCATTCTGGCCGGCGTGGAGCAGGCCGTCAGTAACAGGAGGCCTGCCAGGGTGATCACGGCAACGAGAATCCGCCCTTGTCGGGTGTTCAAATACCTCCCCATGCTGCGCTCTTCGTGGCGCACGGTTCTTCGCTGCTGCTCACGGTTTCTGATTCATCACCCGGCCCAAGAACAGGACCGAGCCCGTGGCCCTGTCCCGGATGAGGAATATGAAGGGCCGGTCGACCGTAACCCGGGTTGGCCCTGATTCCTGGACCACCACCGCCGTGGCCGCCGCCGCCGTGCCCTCTTCGTCCACAGATACGAATGCCTTGTGGACGACTTCGGAGACCCAGAGTTCCCTGGTCCCGGTCATGCCGGAGAAATCGGCTCCGGCACCGAATGCGTCCGGCATTCCCATTTCAGCCAGGGTTTTGTCCAGACTGAATTCCGACTCCAACTCGAACAGCGGCATAGTGAGAGCGATGTGACCAATTTCTATGTCGTCGAAAATTCGGTCCAGGACCTCTGCGCTCAGCGAGTCTTCGAATTCTCCGAACGTGCCCTCATCGGGCAGAAGGATCGTCATGGACATCTCGCCCGAGGAATAGGGAACATCGATCGCCTGATATCCGTCGCCCTTGACGTATCCGTAAAAGTCCCCGGAAGTCTCGGTCATCATCGGCACCTCCACCACACTGCCGCCTGCCAGATGGAAAGCAGTTCCCGTGTGAGCTGCTTGTCGAAGGGCCATTGCCATGAGGCATTGAAGTATATGGCGTTGGTGAGGACCAGGCGAGTGTTGCTGTCGACCGCCCCGAACGGCAAAGGGTCTCTTATCTTGTCCTGGGTTTCCTCAGAGACCCAGTCGTTGATCCTCGCCCTGGATTCCTCCGGGGCACCCGAGAAGTCCAAAGGTCGGAGACCCGCCCCGTAGTTTTCGGCCAGCACATCCAGGAAATCCGGCAGGAATTCATAACCCTGCTGACCCCATATCGCGTTTGCGATGTTCAGTTCGAAGAACTGGTTCTCTTCGACTTGAAGGCCCTGTCCTCTGGACGCGAGATCCCGGTCCAGGGCGTTGAACGAGGAATGTAGCGCACTTTGTGGGAGCTCGTAGTGAAGGGTGTTGGTCATCTGGCGTTCCGTCTCGCCCCTGGCTCCGGCGAGCGTCATAGCAAGAGCCTGGGAAATGCTGAATGGGGAAAAGAAGAGGTTGCCCTCACCGTCGCTCAGAGCGCCGTACAGGTTGAGGGCGAAGGTGTTGTTTCCCTGCACCAGTGCCTTCAGGTCGCGGGCGGAAGCCCGGGGCGACGCGTTTCGTTGTCTGTCCGAACGAACCTCCCTTCCTGCGGTCTGTACCGGGAGGGTCGGGACCGGCGAGGATGCCGGGGACGGTGTCTGCGTCGCTGGCGGGAGAGCCTGTTGGGATTCTCCTGCGCAACCGGAAGAACCCGCCAGCAGGAGGAGAGCGATGGCCAAGGGCCAGGTCCAGCGTAGGTATCTGGACCGGGCTGAGTCAACAAGTCTCTGTGCCATGCTTTCTCCGGTGGGCGGGTCA
Source organism: Dehalococcoidia bacterium (assembly GCA_965207865.1). Lineage (GTDB taxonomy): Bacteria > Chloroflexota > Dehalococcoidia > Lucifugimonadales > UBA3495 > VXOI01. The sequence continues at coordinate 183,890 of CBDBNP010000004.1, read as the reverse complement.
GACTGGGATTCAGCGGCCAGCCTTGCCAGCGATTCTGTCGGCTTCGGCGAGTCTGTGGCAGACTACTTTATCTGGTTCGGCGTCGAACCTTGTTGTTGAACTGGACATTGAGGGGCCATGGACCTGCTCTTGCGGGGATGCCGCATCAGGCATGCTTAGTAAAGAAAAAGAGAAGTCATCCGTAAATCCCGATTCCGTGCGAAGCTCACCCTTCATTAGGGTATACGCCATTTGCGTTGGAATCGTTCCGTGATGCGTGGATTGGGCATGACTTCAAAGAAGCATCTGCCCGAGTACTTGGCGTAGAACTCCCAGCGCAGTGAGCGGATATTGTTTATCAATCCAGATCTCTGGGACTGATACTTCGACAGCGTCCAATTCTGCTGCACCATGGCTGGACCGGAGCGCTCATGATTCCCTCTGTTATCCGCCGCTGGCTTCCGCACATCTGCCTAATAGCCTTGATTGCTACCGTTTGGGCGCTGCCCCACCGTCCCGACTGCGACTCCCTGGTGTGGGGTGACGACCCGGCCATAGCTCGAGTCGACAGCCAGTGCATTCTCTTGTCCCATTATGCTGACTCGCTCCACATCATAGAAACAAACATCGAAAACGCGGAAATCGGGTTGCTCATTGACGAGCTCGCTTCCAATGATTTCCAGCGGCGGTGGAACGACCGCGTGAACTTCTACGATCCCGAAACCGTCGCGCTTGCAGGTGCCATCAGGGACTCCGCCCTGTATCAGGGTGCCGTTGCCGACGGGGAAGTCCCTTCGCAAGAGGAGGTCTCAGCCCGCGTTGACCTGGACCGGCTCCGGTGGGAGAGTTTCTCCGACGTCGTTCAGCTGGCGAAATTGGTGCAGAATCAAGACCTTGCCGGGTTCAGAAAACTGGCCGAAGAGACCAGGAACCCCGACATCGTTAGGTCCCTCGAGGACCTGACTCCGTCCGAACTCATGGAGGCCATGAAAGGCAACGACTGGCGCCAACTGGAGCAGGCACTGATAGAAGGAGAGGCTCACCTCGAATCCCTTGGGCTCCAACGCTACTGGCAGGAAATACTCCCAGCGAAGCTGCGCCGCGAAATGGCCATACTCAACCTGAAGGAGGCGATACTGGAGGCCAGCGCCGACGGTCCTGACGGTCCCTATGCAGATGTACCCCGCCTGGCATGGTTGGCGTACCAGGAGAGAGTGTTCGAAGGAGTGACCGTCGAACTAACGAGCGCCGCTCCCTTGACCGTTTCTATTGGTGGTGCCTTGGCTTATCTGGCCGAAGTTCTGCAGGAGGAACAAGAGGAACTCAGTGAGGAATACAGAAGGCGGTTTGGACGACGCTAGGAAAGGCGGTGATCAACCCCGCGACCTCTGCGCCCGGACCAGAACTAAATTCTCCTCGGGCCAAGCCACGCTGTTCAGCATGACCGGCTTGACCCTGTTTCCAAGAGAGACGGTAACACCCTTCACTGGCTGTCGTCTGCATCATTGGAATATAGGGATAACCACACCTGCTTCCAACCCTCGTGCAACGGCGCTACTACCAGGCTTCCGTGCCACAGCCGTTCCTCGCCGTCAGGGACGGTCCACGAGAACCAGCCAAACTCGCCCGAGGAACCTTCGTCGATAGTTTCCCAGCTTGGATGACTCAGGCCGTCGCGGTAGAGGCGCACCAGTTCGGCTGCCGCCACCTCCGTCTCCACTTCGCCGTAAATGTTGACCTGACTGTCGTAGGGCGACATGGAGCCGCCGGAACTGAACCCGGAGTCGGAATTGCCGGTTCTGATATTACCGCGTATCACCCTGGCTCCCGGAACCGCGTCAAGAACGCTCTCGTGCCGTTCCAGGTCCATGCCGGGAATCTGGGGGTATTCCCGCTCCCTGCCCTCCGGCCCCGACGGTGGACTCGATGCGACGTACGGGCATCTATTCGCGGTGAATCCCACGGGAAATCCTGCCTTCCATTCCCCGTCTTCCAACGACACAGGCCACGGAAGGGATATGGACTCCAGTGGCCGCCCGGGATTTTGCCTGGCGGCGATTTCAGCAAAGGCCCGGGTGGGGTCGGTAACGTCCAGAAACACTGCGGCCACCACGACCTCTGCGAGGAACTCCTCGTCCTGTTCTAGCCACGACTGCAACTGGTCCAACCCGCAGCTTCCGGCCAGTTCCTCCGTCAACAACGAACGGAAAAGCGCGGCGTCATCCTCCCTCAGCGCTTGGTTCCAAGTATCGAAAAGTTGCTGGACCGCCATCTTGGTTCCGTCATCGCTGTTCCTCTCGGCATCGGACGCCCTGGCAGCAGCATGGGTGGCAGGCTCAATGGCTCCAGGTGGAAGTCCAGTGGTCGGCGTTGACGCGAGGGTAGGTGAGGGGTCCGTTGGCGTTGGGGGCGGGGTTTCCGTGGGTACCTCCGGAAGAATCGGCGTACCCGCCGGCGGCGCGGGCTGATCACCCCCACAGGAGGCCAAAAGCAAGAGGATTGCGATGCATAGCAACATCAAGACAGGAATCCTGAAATTCCTGGCAGGCTCGTTGTAAGCAGTCCTCCTCAGCTTACCGGCCGATTTCACGGCCACTCTTGGCTCGTTGGCCCTTCTTGCCAGCCAAGGGACGGAGAGATCCTTGCAGATAGTCGAATAATCGCCAGGGCGGCTTTCAACTTCTGAAGCCTGTGGTAATACACCCACGCAACCTCCATACGGCACCGGGGAACTGCGACAGTCCCCCGATCCCATCATCTGCTCCCGTCGTCGGCTCAACTCGTCGCCTGTTGATTAGCGCAATCCTACTCGTCCCGATTCTGCGCCTGTAGTATTAGGTGGCGTCGTCAAAACAATGAGAGGGTGATAGATTGGAGTGAGTTGGGAGAGTATGGAAGGTGGGTGTATGACAGCAGCGCATCGGCGCCACGATATGAGTGATGCCGATTGGGAGCGGTTGGGGCCGCATCTGCCCGGAGGAGAGGGCCAGCAGGGAAGACCAGCCCATGACAATCGCCGGCTCATAGACGCCGTGTGCTGGATTCTGCGAACCGGTTCCCCTTGGCGGGACTTGCCGCCGGACTACGGGGACTGCAAGAACACTCACCGGCGCTTTTGCCGCTGGCGGGACCGTGGGGTGTGGGCCGGACTGTTGGAGGCGGTGATGGATGACCCTGATTTCGAATGGCTGATGATTGATGCCAGTTACATCAAGGCCCATCCCCACAGTGCCGGGGCCCGGGCGGAGGTCCCGTCCTGCCCTCACCGGGTCAACATTTGATAAAGTGCAGCTATGAGAGAATGACACTTATGCTGAACGCTTAGACGGACATTTATGCTGGCCTTCGACACCCCACTGGCATGTTTTGCCGATGCCCTTGACAGCTCGCGGGTCGCTCCGCCCGTAGTTGATCCTGCGCGGAACGGTGAAACTCAGTCCTCTACGAAACCGCATGGCCGGGCCTGGTAGCGGATTTGATTATGCGTCTCCGTTAACGATGGTAAGAACGGCATTGGCGGACTTGTTGCGCAGTTCCCGCAGCTCGGCGTGCTGCGGGGAACTCTCCGGCAAGGTGTGCCATCCACGAGCCTGTTCAAGAGTCGGGAATTCCATAACGATTATCCGGTGGTGCCCGGAGGGGGTCTCCCCGCCTATCACCTCGATGATGTCGCCGCGGCCCAGCATTCTGCCGCCAAATTCCTCTATCATTCCCTGTACGCGCTGACGGTATTCGCTATAGGCGCTACTGTCCGTCACTTCCAAATGCGCAATTACGTATGCGGCCATCTTCTTTCTCCAGTCCAATCATTTTTGTAGTTGGGCACTCATTGCATCAAGCATCTATATCATTATGTACTCATTGCGTGGAGCAAGGATATTAGTATAAGTTAAAGGTTCGCGCAATAGTTTACTTGTACCGATATTCTGGGTGCTCTTGAGAAATATTGGTCATGACCTGAAATTTTGGCCCCTAGTCTGAGGCTTGGTCTATCCCGGTGTGCTGGCGGTTCCGACGACTGTTTACCGAGGCAAATGCGTAGTCCCCGATGCTGTTCAAAGTTTCGGCGAACTCGGGAGACTGCTCAATTCGCACGCTGCTGCAGCGGGTAGGCAAGTTCCTATGTTCCGAAAGAACAGCTCATCTATCCGTTGGGTCTGGGGAGACGGTGTCAGAAAAGTTCCTTAACACCCACGGCTGCGTCCAGTCCCTAGGCCCGGTCCCACTGAGAAGCGCTCTACTCGTAAGTCATCACTCATCCCCTTCATGTGCACCTCGGCGCCCGGTTTTCAGTCCATCCCCCAACCCTCCTTTCGCCTCACTATGCATTTTCCCAGTTGCGACCAATATTTGATAAGTACTAGAAATCTGGCCGGAGAGAGGCGGTGGCCGGGTTGGCGGGTATAGTGGGGTCAACTAGCATGGCCAGGGTTGAGAATGCTGGGAGAGCGTTCGGAGCAGAGGGGTCTTTGGGAGGCGGACCGGTTGTAACTGGACCGTGTGTTGCGCGACACTTTCTACGGTCTGCTGGCCTCGCCGCGGGGCCGACTGTTCCGCGACGCGGATTTCGCCGTGTTCTGTTGTGCCGACAATGGCCGGGACAGCGTCCCGCCCAGCCTGCTGGCCACTGCCCTGCTGTTGCAGACCCATGACAAGGTCAGCGACGCCGAGGCCAAGGCCCGGGCCCGGGCCGACTTCGACATCCGCTGGAGGGTGGCCCTGCGGATTGAGGTGGAGGACAGGTCCTCCGCCAAGAGCACACTGCAGATGTTCCGCGCCCAGCTGATCCTGCACGACAAGGTGCGGGAGGAATTCGAGTCCAGCCTGCGCCTGGCCCGGGAGTAGGGCTATTTGAAGAGGCGGAGAATGAAGGTGGCGCTGGACACGACCAACATCCTGGGCCGTGGCGCGGTGAAAGACACCTACAATCTGCTGGCCTACCGGATGGTCAAACTCCTGCAGTCGCTGTCGCAGGTTGAGTTAATCAGCGTCGGCAAATGGGCCAAGGCCCGGGGATACGGGCGGTACCTGGCCAAGGGGGAAGCCGCCATCGACTGGTCGGACAAGCGGGCGCGGCAAGCCTTGCTGGCCGGGATTGTGGCCGACGCGGACCGGCTCCTGGAGTTGGCGAGGGCACGTGCAGAGGGAATTGGCGGAGGACAGTGAGGAGTGCCAACGGATAGTGGATGCGTCGGAGTTGCTGGGGCAGTTACTGCTGCAGGACATTGAGCGCAAGGGTGGCGACGGAGATGGCGTGAGCCTCAGGGGTGGGGTGAGCAAGGACCGGATGGTGTCGGTGCATGACCCAGAGATGCGCCACGGTCACAAGAGCACCAGGAGACGCTTCGACGGACACAAGGCGGCCATCGCGGTGGACACCGACAGCCAGCTGATCACCGCCGTGGCGGTGTTGCCGGGCAACGCTCCGGACAACCTGGGTGCGCTGGAACTGGTGGAACAGAGTGAGGCCAATACCGGTGTGCCGGTGCAGGAGGCCTTGGGTGATGCCGCCTATGGAGACGGCGTAACCCGCCAGGTCTTCGCCGATGCGGGCCGCAAGCTGGTGGCCCGGGTGCCGGGCCGCCCCGACCGGCAGCGCTTTCCCAAGGATGACTTTGCCATCGACCTGGTAGCGGGCAGCTGCACCTGTCCGGCGGGAAGGCGGACTGACAGCACGGGAAGGGTCCACCACCTGCGGGCCTTCCCGTTCGACGGGTCCGAATGTATGACCTGTCCACTGCGGTCCCAGTGCATCTCGGCCAAGGGCAGGAAGGGACGCTGGGTGCTGATCCATCCCCAGGAGGCCCTGCTGCAGGAGGCACGAGCCCTGCAACAGAGCGCCGGGTATGACGAATATCGAGCGCGGCGGGTGGTGGTGGAACACAGATTGGCCCGGCTGGTCCATCTGGTCATACTCCAGTCCCGGTGTCTCGGTAGAGTCAAGACGAAATCCAGCTGTACCTGGCGGCCACCGTGGCCAAACTGACCCTGGTGGCGGTTGCAGTTTCGGCAGCTCACTGCGCACAAAGGCCATCCGTTCGGCCCTTGACTTCGTCTCTGCGCGGCTCGGTAAAGTCATGTCCCTGGCCTTGCTTGCGTTGGGCTCACTGCCGAAATTCATCTCTCCTAACAAGGCTTTCCGGCCAGATTTCTAGCCAGTTAATGACAGGCGGCACAAGCCCGGCGCTATTCTGGATGGCGTTTCTGGCGATGGAGGGGAGAAAGCGGGGCCTTGACCGGGCACCCCAGTCGTGTGATGAGGGACAGTAAGATAAACGGAATGTCGACTGCGATCTCGCCGCCTACGTCCACAGCTCCGTCGCCTCCACCATCAACGCCGAGGCCGATCTCCGAGCAATCGCACAAGCCCAGGACTCGTTTCGCCTTCGGTGAAGGAGTGGGACAGGCAACCTGTTGGATTACTACAATGACGCTACTCCGGCACCGATAGGACAACGATGTCGGGGTAACTTTCGAGCGTCAAATCTCTGGGATATTCGTCATCGCCCTCGTACGAGACGTTGCTGACGCCTAACTTCCCCATATCTTCGACAGAGAAGGTCCACACCGAATAGTGATGGTTGTCGGCGGTGTGCATGGCCTCGTGATTTTCAGACAAGAACCCGTACGTCAAGATTTCCGGCCTGACGCCAGTCTCCTCGAGGAACTCTCGTTCTTCATCGATCTGCTTTAGAAAGTATCTCTTATGTTGGTTCAATAGGGCCTGATAGTGAGCAGGGGATTCCACATTGATAGGCGCACCCTCCATGGACGTGTCAAATTCCTGCTTCAGCTGCTCATCCAGTGTGATGCCCTGATCATTTGCGATGTACTCCGAGGTCAAATTCGAGCCGTGCCAGCCGATGATTGAGCCATCCTTTATCGCCTTGTTTCTTCCTGCGGTAAATATGTAGTTGGCGCAGGCGGAAAAGCAGTAATTCTCCACCACCACGTCAAGCCCCTTGGAATAGATTCATTCGGCCATCTCAATGCTGAGACTGGCTTCTCCACCATATGAAGGTATCTGAATGGTCTTGATAACCGCATCGCTTGCGGCGACGGTTCGCCGGAAAAGATCATAGGATGGCTCGTCTATGATACCGTTGAACACCACCGTTGAGCCGATGACTAAAACTTCGGCGGACGGTAAAGATTGGAGCCCATCATTTTCCGGGACGGGGGTTGCTGTCGGCGCGGCCGTGGCCGTAGGCGGGGGGACATACGTGGCAGTCGGGTCGGTCCCCGCTACTGGATTCCGGGCGCATGCGGCTGACAGCCAAGCCACCAGGAGTGTAAGCGCAACAGCGGCGGCACGCGGAGGCGTTCTCCATTGACAGGTGGGGCAGGTCATCTGGCGGTCTAATGCCGACATTTCCATCACCTCGTCTCCGTCACCTGATGTCTTCCGATTTACCCGACTGTCTCCTGCCGCCGGTCCTAGGCCCCACTTGACGAGCTTGGCTAAGCCGAAATTTGGGCGCCGCACGGCTTGGCGGGCGTTTTCCATATAGCTGCTGGTGGTCAAGGTGCGACTATACAATCACGGGCAACATCAGGCTTTGGATTAAGATCGCTAACAAGACGAAACGCCTCGCCACTACGCCGGAAATCAACTACCGGATTTGCTCCCTGCCATTGGGATGGCCCAACCTCTGCGTCAGGCGGTTTGGGAGGGGAACTGGGCCGTTAGGAGACGGCTCTCGGAGGCCGCTGGAGAATAGAGCCCCTGCCTCTGCTGGACAATTCGAAACCCGGTCTCACCACGAACGTCCGCTGGCGATTTACAGGCGCGGGTCAACCGGCTCGCTTTCCAGGGCAAGCACGGCGAAGGCACACTCATGCACCCGGTAGAGAGGCTCTCCGGCGACAAAACGTCTGATACCTTCCACGCCCAATGCAAACTCCCGAAGCGCCAGCGACCGCTTGGCGGAGAGGCCACGATTCCGCAGGCGTTCCATGTTCTCATGCAGGGTGTACTCGGGCCCGTAGATGATGCGCAGATATTCTGCGCCCCGACATTTCATGGCAGGCTGCACCAGGCCCCGCTTTCCGCTGGCTATGAAGTCCGTGGGCTTCACCACCATGCCCTCCCCGCCCTCGACGGTCAGCTCCTCCCACCAGCGTATGGCCTCAAGCTCGTCCGGAGAGTTCATTTCCACCATCCGATGCCTGGTGGCTTGGAACAGCCCGGGATCGGCCCGAGACAACCGTTCGGCCACGTCCATATGCCACAGATGGGTCTTGTCCGTATGCACTTGGCCCTCGCTGGCCAGCAGGTGGAACGGTGCCAGCCGGATGTCGGCCAGCGACGTCACCGGCCAGCAGTACCGGGCGTAGGCGTCGCTGTAGAGCTCGGCCAGGCGCAGCCGCTCTTCTACTCCGGTCAGACTCTCGCTGGCGTCGATACCACGTGCCCCCGTCTGCCGGAGAAGCGCCGCCGCGGCCGTGAGGCTGATCCGGGCTGCTGCGCCCACCGCCGCATACTGTTCACGGAGCAGCTCCTGCGCCTTTACGGACCACGGCATGAGTTCACTGTCCAGGACCACCCAGTCGGTCCCCAGTTCCGACCAGAGACCCGCGGCGGTTATCGCCGATCCGACACGTTCCAGGAACTGCGCCTCAAGGGCCCGGTCTTCAAAGAACCTTCTTCCTGTGCGCGTATAGCAGGCGCCGATACCCTCGCCGGTGATACCGAACCGGCGCTCGATCGCTGCGGCGTCCCTGCCCACCACGACGATAGCCCTCGAACCCATGTGTTTTTCTTCGCAGATCACCCTGGACACGCCGTTGTTGCGGAAGTAGGTGAACACCTCCTCTGGGTGTTCCAGCATGCCGGGCAGCTTGGAGCTGTCGCAGGGGGAAATGGTTGGCGGAAGGTAAACCAGCCAGCGGGGATCCAGGGCAAAACGGCTCATCACCTCAAGCGCCGCCGCCGCGTTCTCCTCCCGGACCGTGATATTGCCCCGCAGCCTTGTCTCCACGATGCGTTTTCCCAGCACGTCGTCAATATCAAGGAGGTTCGCCGCGCGAGTCTCGGCCGGTGCGGAGGGTTCTTCCGCACGGGCGGGATCGGCCAGAGGTCTCACCGGCTCATAGTGGACCCTCGCCGCCGGAACCGATACCAGCTCCTTTTCCGGGTATAGGAGCGCCGTCAGCCTGCCCCCAAAGACACAGCCCGTGTCTATGTTGATGGTGTTGTTGAGCCAGGCGGGTTCCGTCACCGGGGTATGACCGTAAACCACCGTCGCCCGGCCACGGTAGCCGGCGGCCCAGTCGGCGCGCACCGGGAGCCCGAACTCGTCGGTCTCTCCGGTGGTCTCGCCATAGAGGCAGAAATCCCGGACCCGCGCGGACGCCCGGCCCTGATATTCCGGCTTCATTCCCGCGTGGGCCACAACCAGCCCGCCATCATCGAGCACGTAGTGGCTGATCAGCCCATCGAGGAACTCGGCAACCCGCTGCCGGAACGCCGGGGACTCCAGTTCCAGTTGCGCCAACGATTCCGCCAGTCCGTGCGACACCTGCACATTCCGGCCACGGAGCTTGCGGAGCAGCTTGGACTCGTGGTTGCCCGCTACGCACAGCGCCGCGCCCTCGGACACCATGCCCATCACCAGCTTCAGCACTGTGGCGACGCCCGGGCCGCGATCCACCAGGTCGCCTACGAATACGGCCTTCCGACCCTCCGGATGGGATGCCGAAAATCCGGTTTCCCCGTCGGCGCTGGTCTCCAGTCTGTAGCCGAGGCGTTCGAGGAGGATGACCAGTTCGTCGTAGCACCCATGCACGTCACCGATGATGTCGAATGGTCCGTGTTCATGCTGTAAGTTGACCCACAGGGGTACGCGCTCGATGGTGGCCGCCTCCACTTCCTCGGGGGAGTTGAGCACGAACACGTGCCGGAAGCCCTCGCGTTTCAGCCCGCGCAGCGATCGCCGGAGTTGGTCCGCCTGCCGGCGCACCACTTCCGGGCCAAACTGCCGGTCGGGACGTTCTCTGTTACGGGCCAGGCACAGGGACTCCGGCATATTCAGCACGACGGCCACCGGCAGGCAGTCATGTTCCCTGGCGAGCGCCACCAGGGACTTGCGGGCCTGCGGCTGTACGCTGGTGGCGTCAATCACAGTGAGGCGTCCCGCCCGCAGGCGCGTCGCCGCGATGAAGTTGAGCAGGGCAAAGGCGTCGGGTGTTGCGGCCTGGTCGGTGGCGTCATCCGCCACCATCGCCCGGCACATGTCCGAAGACACCACTTCCGTGGGCATGAAGTGGCTGGCTGCAAAAGAAGACTTCCCCGATCCCGTTGGGCCAATGAGCGCCACCAGGCACAGTTCGGGAATGGCAATCTTCATTGGGTAAAGACCCCCATCTGAGTCGGCGCGCCGTGAACGGGGTGCTCGGGGCCGATGTCCTGAAAACGCACATCGTACCTGCGGCGGTCCGCTGCCTGCCTCGCCCAGGTCTGGAACTGCCTCCGTGTCCACTCGAAGCGGTGGTCCCGGTGTCGGAACGATCCGGCGGGCAGCCCCCCGAAGAGGGTGTTGTATTCTGCATTGGGCGTCGTGATCAGCACCGCGCCGGGCTTCGCGGACCCGAATACGACCTCCTCAAAGGCGTCAAGACGCGGGGCGTCTATATGCTCAATCACCTCCATGGCCACGGCGGCGTCATAGCCGCTCAGTCGTTTGTCCCGGTAGATGAGGGAGCCATGCAGCAGGGTTATGCGCTCCCGCTGCCGCGTGGGCAGGGAATCGAGGCGCAGGCGCAGTCGCGCCGCTTCCAACGCCCGGTGGGAGACGTCCAGGCCGGTTACCGAACGAATCGCAGGCTCCCCGAGCAGCTCGCCAATCAGTCTTCCTTCGCCACAACCAAGGTCCAGCACATTGGTTGCGCCAAGCGTGCGGAGCGTGGCCAGCACTGCCTGTATGCGCTGCTCTCCCAGTCGCAGCGGGGTTTCAAGCAGATCCTCTTCCTGTTCCTGCCGCGCTGTAGTGATATCCGGGTCTCCATGGCCGGCGTCAAGCAGTTGGACCAGAGCCTGGCGTACCAGCCCGCGCTGGTGCTTCAGGTAGCGGCGCGAGATGAGGTCGCGCTGCGGATGGCTGTCCAACCACCCCTTGCCAAAGCGCAGCAGCTTCTCCACCTCAGCGTCGCCGACCCAGTAATGCTTGTCGTCGTCCAGCACCGGCAGCAGCACGTACAGGTGCGCCAGCAGGTCCCGGAGCAGGGATTCCGACGTCAGGACCACACTGAAGTACGGGCTGGCCCCCCACTCGGGGAAGCGCTCATCCAGCGGGTGTCCCTGAATCTCGACGCAGTAGCCCAGCGGCTCAAACAGGTTCCGGATGAGGTCCGCTCCCTCTCTGGACGGTACCGCTGCGATCCGGGCCTCCAGCGGAATGGCCGACTCCGCTAGGTCCGGGCGCTCCTTGCTTGTGCCGGCCAGGGCGCTGCCGAATACGGAGGCAATCGCCACGCTCAAGTGGGATGATGCCACGTACGGGCGGTCATTCACGTATTGTTCCAGCCATCCTCCGGAATTGGACGCGCCGGACTTCGGGCGTACCAAGCCCACCGGATCGATGTCCAGAAGCAGCGCCACGGTGCATCGGTCGCGCTCCGCTTCTGGGTAGAAGACATCAGCCCGCCCGAATGGCAGCGTGAACGACTGCAGCCGGCCCGGGTTCTTGTGTAGCAGGAACCCAAGGTCGGTGGCCGGCTGATACGTCGTGGAGATGGTGAGCAGCACATTATCAATCGTAGGGCAGACGCACCCGGCATTCAAGGTCAGGGCTTTTCCGGAAAGGGGGACCCATCAGGCACAGCCAGTGCGGGCGCCAGTGACACGCTATGCGTCTGACTTCCCGGGTGGAACTAATGGTGGGCTGGGAGCGCCATAACCTGCCTCCATGGCGTTCTCAGACCTCACCAACAACGGCTAGTAGTCGAGCATCATTGAACTGAAGGGTTAGGGTTTAGTATAGAGTTGGTGGCCAAGTTGAGGTTTGGAGCGTGGGGTGTGGATGATGGTGAAGAGATACAGGGTACCGCTGGCGGATGATGAGCAGCAGGAACTGATGTCGCTGGTGTCCAAGGGGCGAGGGGCGGCAGCCTACAGACAGACTCGCGCCCGGATCCTGCTGCTTTGCGACGAGAATCAAGCCGATGGCCCCATGATAGACGAGGATATTGCCCGGGCCCTGAAGGTGGGGACCGGCACGGTGGAGCGGGTGCGTCGGCGCTGCGTGTAGGATGGTCTGGAGGCGGCCCAGGGCCGGCGGCAACAACTCAACCGGCGGCAGAGGAAGCTGGATGGCGCTGGGGAGGCTCGCCTGATGGCCTTGGCCTGCGGAGAACCGCCGGAGGGCCGGGCCGATTGGACCCTGAGACTGCTGGCGGAGCGACTGGTTGAGTGCGAGATAGTGGACAGCATCAGCACTGAAACGGTGCGCCAGACGCTGAAAAAAACGAACTCAAAGCTTGGCTGAAAGAGTGCTGGTGCATCTCGCCGGAGGGCAGTTCGGAGTTTGTCTGCGCCATGGAGGACGTGCTGGCAGTCTATCATCGCCATTACGAGGACAACGAGGTTTTGGTCTGCTTGGACGAGACCAGCAAGCAGCAGGTAAAAGAAACCCGGTTGCCGCGTCCACCCCGCCCCGGAGCGCCCTTGGCTTACGACTACGACTACGAACGCAACGGGGTGAGCAACCTGTTCATGCTCTTTGCGCCGCTGGAGGCCCTTCGACAAGCTCAGGAGGCGGCGAGTGGAGGTGACGGACCGGCGCAAGAAAGCCGATTGGGCGGGGGTGGTCAGGAAACTGTTGGACGAGGACTACCCGGACAAGGACCGGATCGTCTTGGTGATGGACAATTTGAAGCCTCATTGTACGAGACGTTTGAACCCACAGAGGCCCGGCGCATCGCTGAGAGGCTGGAGATTCACTACACGCCGAAGCATGGGAGTTGGCTGAATATGGAGGAGATCTAACTGGGGGTATTGGCCAGGCAATGCCTGGACCGCCGGATTCCAGACCAATGCACCCTGCGTAGGGAAGCAGCAGCGTGGCAGGCTCCCCGCAACCGGGATTGCATACGAGCAGACTGGCACTTCACCATCTCAGATGCCCGTATCAAACTCAAGTCCCTATACCCATCTATCCAACACTGAGGAACTACTAGGGTTTACAGAAAGAGACGGCCTCAGCAATTTGACTTGTCACCAAGTACAAGGAGGTGCGCGAGGGATATAGATGGTGTCGGGCTCCTGAAGCGACCAGGGATATGGGACGATGACGTATAGGGCCCGAATATCCGCCTGGAGAGTATATTAGGTTTAGTATTTGAGCTTGCGTCTCCGCAGTTGAGAAGGCACGGACGGAATCGTACGCCGACTACGCACGGTGGGGCACACAGTCAGTACCTTGGGTCTTCCGTCTGGCCGACAATGCTGAATAGGGACGAATCTGAACATAGCCATAAGACTGCCCGTCCTAATATCAGGGCTCCATGCCAAAACCGGGGGCCAGCAAAAGATGAATCGAAGGCTGTTCGGATACGCGCACGTGCAGGTGGCCAGCGATGTGGACGCCAACAACTTGGAGAACCAGCGTCGGCTCTTGGATGACTGCGAGCAGGTGTTTGAGGACGTGGGCAGCGGAGCCTCTTGGAACCGGCCTGGGCCGAACCGCCTGAAGGCCGCTTCCAGCCAAGGGACCGTGTGAAGGTTGCGGGCTTGACAGGCTGGACCAGTCGCTAACCGAGGTGCTGGAGCTGCTGGGCTGGCTGAGGGAGAACGGTGTCTAAATCGTCAGCCTCCGGGAGTCCGTCGACCAGGACAGCGCCATGGGCCGGGCGATGCTGCATCTAGCAATCGTCTTCGCGGAAATGGAGCGCGACCTGGCCCGGGAGCGTACGCTGGCAGGGCTGGAGCGCGTAAGAGCTACCGGCAAGCACATCGGTCGGCGCAAGGGCGTCAGCCGGAAGCGGGCCGAGGAGATTCAAAATATGCGCCAGCGCTACGGTCTTTCATGGGGACGCATCGCCACGATAACCGAGTTGCCCTCCAGCAGCGTCCGCCGGATCTGCACCTGGAATCTCGCAGGGATAGCGCCTTCCGCCTTCGGAGAGGGATAACTGAGTTATTGGCGTATGGGATGTGTCACCACTGACACTTCTGGGAATTTCTACAATGGTAGTACCTTCCCTGCCTCCCTGAGCCGCTGGCGTCGCTGTCGAGCGTCCGGAAGCAGACTGGAAACTAGATCCCAGTATTGGGTCGAATGGCTGCTTACTCTCAGGTGAGCCAGTTCATGGACGATCACGTACTCGCTCAGGGCAGGCGGCAGCATGACGACGCGCCAGTTGAAGCGGAGAGTGCCGCCGGGGGCGCAACTGCCCCAGCGCTGCCGCTGGTCGCGAATCAGGACTTCCGGTGTTTCAGGCAGCCCAATCCGTTTCCGCCATATCTCCACTGCCTCCGGCAATCGTAGCTCAGCACGGCGTCGATACCAGTAAGTAACGACCTTTCTGATCCCGTCGTAACGATCGGCATCGTCAAGCCGGGCAGGAACATAGATGCGAAAACTCCAGTGATCGAACCGGACTCGAGGTGAGAGCACGTCAGCAGGCTGGACGATCAGACGCACGTTGCGACCCAGGTAGGGGAGCGTTTCACCGCTGACAAAGCGTTTCTTTTTCGGGGCGAGAAGCGCGTCTGGCGCCTGCCGCAGGATCCATGGCGCTCTCTTGTGGACGATGGTTTCCAGCTTTGAGCATGGTGTGTCCGTGGGCGCGGCGACGAGGAGGCGGCCACCGTCCATGGTGATCTGTACGGTCTTGCGGCGGCGCTGACTGCGCAGGACCTCGTACTCGATGGTGGCGTCGCCGAACTTGACCCGGCCAAGCTCAGTCACGTTACACCCTGCTCTTGGCGACCTGCACGATCAGCTTGGCGAGTTCGTCCATCTGGGCTTCGTCGTACAAACCCGTGGCTCGGAGGCTGCCCTTTACGTCCCTCCGCATCTGCCGCTGTACGTCCTCGTTGGTCTGCCACTCGATCACGGCATGCCCGGTCAGCACTTCCTCGACCCTCAGCGCGACGTCCCGCATATCGGAGTCCACGTCTATGACGTATGAGCCTGCATCCTGCCGGAACTGTCTCTCTTCCTCTGTCTCCTCGACAGTCGGCCCTTGAAGGATTTCGTAGATGGCCAGGGAAATCGGCGACAGGCCGTGCCGAGCGGCGACGCTGGCCTCGCCGTGGACCTCACCCTGTAACACTGCCATCTGGCGGTAAGCCTCGGCCGCGTCGATTAGCTGGCTCCGCATCTGCTCGATGATGCGGGCGAGGCGCTGGGAGAGGCGCTCGTAGAAGGCCGGGTTCTGTTCCAGACGCTCGTGAATCTGGGCGCGGATAGCATGCTCCATGACCGAGGCGCGGGCTTCGGCGTGGGGCAGGTGGGCTATCTTCTCGTCGAAGTCCTGGTCGAGGATGGAGATCGGCTGCATCATCTGGCGGACCTCGGCACTGATGCGCTGGTCGATGAGCTGCTTGACCTTGGCGCCGATGTCGGTCCAGTTGACATCGGCGTTCTCGCGAAGGAAGTGGGCGCGGACGTAGGAACGGATCAAGGTGAGTTGGGCCAGCCGGTCGACGTAGGGCAGCCCGCGCGGATCGGGCAGCAGGCGGTCCATCAGGCGGGAAAACTGGCGGTAGTCGGCGTTGAACCGCTCGAACAGGTCGGCCTTGTAATTGCCCTCGGTGCTGGCGTCGGGCGCGAACATGAAGACACATGCCCATGTGTCGCTCAGGTCCAGCCCCCTGAAGTGGGACTCGGCCCGAACGGCCGCAGCCTCGATGACCGTGGCCGGGTCCTCCTCCAGGGCCTGCATGGTGTCCTGCACGTCATCCCACTCGAAGCTGGCCAGCGCCTGCTCCAGGTCGTGGGAGATGCCGCAGTAGTCCACTACGAGGCCATGCCCTTTTTCGGTGGGCGTCCCATCCTTCTCGTGGGAGAAACGGCGGTTGACGCGGGCGATGGCCTGGAGCAGGCCGTGCTCGCGCAGGGGGCGGTCCAGGTAGAGCACCTGCTCCACGGGGGCGTCGAATCCGGTTAGCAGCATGTCGACCACAACCAGCACCTCCGGTTCGCCCTCTGGGTCTAAGAAGGCATTGGTGATCTGCTCTTGGTCCAGTTCCTTGGCGACCTGGAACTCGGGGCCGTCGTTGTGGCCGGTGGTGATGATGGGGTAGGCGCTGAGGCCGAAGCCCCTCAGCTGCTCGGTGTAGCGCAGCGCGGCGGCGCGGCTGGGGGCGACCACCTGGGCCTTGAACCCGTTGGGGCGCACCTTGCCCCTGAAGTGCTGGGCGATGTCCAGGGCGATCATCTGGATGCGCTTTTCTGCCCCGGCTACCGTTTCCCGGTTGGCGTACCGGCGGCGTATCTCCTCGCGCACACTGTCCGTTTCCTCGCCGAACATGGCGTCGAAGAGTTTGTCCAGAGTGTTGGGCCCCTCGATGTGCAGCTCGGGCAGGCGGGCCTCGTACCAGATGGGCACGGTGGCGCCGTCGGCCACCGACTGCGGGATGGTGTAGGAGTCGATGAGCGGACCGAAACGCTTCATGGTGCTGCGGCCGAAGCCCTTGTCGATGGGCGTGCCGGTGAAGCCGATCATCACCGCGTTGGGCAGCGCCCGCGACATCTGCGCGCCCAGCGTGCCGTACTGGGTGCGGTGGGCCTCGTCTACCATGATGAACACGTTGTCAGAGTCGTTGAGCACGTCCAGTTTGCCGTCGGGGGAGGTCAGCGCCTCCTCGAACTTCTGGATGGTGGTCATCACCGTGCGTCCGCCGCCCTGACTGAGGACGGTCTGCAGGTCGAGGGGCTGGGCGCGGTTGGGCGTCTCCCGGCGACGGCGGGCGCGGCGTTCCTCCGGCTCGGGGCGGGAGCGGTCCATGCGCTCCGGCGCCGGGAAGCCGCACCGCCGGAAGGTCTCGGAGATCTGCTTGTCCAGCTGGGTGCGGTCTGTGACCACCACAATGTCGGCGTTGGCCAGGCGCGGCTGGCGGCGGATTCTGGTGGCCAGCCACAGCATGGTAAGCGACTTGCCCGACCCCTGGGTGTGCCAGACCACGCCACCCCGCTCCTCGGCTTTGGTCTCCGACAGGATGCGGCGCATGGCCGACTTGACCGCCCGGTACTGCTGGTAGCGGGGCAGCTTCTTGACCACCCGGCCCTGCTCCGGCTCGTAGACCACGAAGTCGCGCAGTATGTCCAGCAGCGTCGCCGGGGCCAGCATACCCACGATGAGCTGCGCTTGGCCCTGCGGCTCCACGCCGAACCGCTCCCGGACCTCGTCATCGGAGTAGGGGGCGACCGACTTCCATTCAAAGTAGGCGTTCTCCGGCGCGCCCATGGCGGCGTAGGACGCGGCGGCCCCGCAGTGGGCGACGCAGAGCAGGTTGTAGTGGAACAGCTCGGGGGCGCCTGTTCCGTGCCACTCTGGCCCCGCCTCCTGGTAGCGGCGCAGCTGGCGCACCGCCTGGGACTTCCACACGTCCATGAGCGACGGCGACTTGGCCTCCATCACCACCAGCGGGACGCCGTTGACGAACAGCACCAGGTCGGGCTTGATCACCCGCTGGTCGTCCTCGGTGTCGCTCTTCTCACTGCCGCGCCGCACCCGGAACTGGGTGGTGACCACGAACTCGTTGAGCCCGCCCTCGGGGTGGTCGAAGTCGAAGAAGCGGACGTTGCGGGTGTCCTGCCCGCGCCGGGTGTTGACGGTGAGGGGCAGGCCGAAGGTCAGGTACTCGTGGACGATCTGGTTGCGGGCCATGCCGACGGCGTTAACGGTCTGCAGTTCGAAGATGGCCCGCTCCGCCTGCTCCCTGGTCAGCCAGTCGTTGAGACGGAGCAGGGCGGCCCGCAGCCGTCCCTTCAGCAGTACCTCGCGCTCCCCGCCGCGCTCCGCCGCCAGCGCCTCCCGAGGCGCGTAGGTCCACCCCAGCCGCTCCAGCAGGAAACGGGCCGGCTCCTCGGCCTGGCCAAACTCGTTGAGGGAGGAGGGAGTGGTCATGGCGATGGCTTTCTTATCAGTTGCAGTCCGGGAATGCCGTCAAAGTCGCCGTCGTGGGACGCCAGGGGGCAGCCCAGATACAGCGCCGTCGCCGCGACCCAGGCGTCGGCGACTTGGAGCACACGACCAACGGTGCGGCGGCTTGCCCGCAACTGCGCGCACAGATCCACCAACTCTCCGTCTGGCCAGTGTATATGGTAGAGGTCCATCTGCTGCTTGAGGTCATTCACCCGGCGCTCACCCCACCCGGCCAGGTAAGCGCCATATAGTGCCTCCTCCCGTGTTTGAAAGGATATGACGACCTCTCGGCCTTCCAGGTGCGGCAAATAGTAGTCTGCAATGTCGGACTTCCGGGCGATATAGGAGATGATGTTCTTGTCTATTACTATATCCGCATCGTGGGAGTTCACGGCTAGCTGCTCTCACGGCTATCCCGGAGGGCACGGTCGAAAGCTTCCCATTCTTCCTCGGACAGGTCCATCTCAGGCACGTTGTCGGGATCGAAAATCCTTGGAGCGGGGGGAGGAAGTATCCACTGTCCCCCTGGGTGTCGACCGGTCCCGACTTCGCGGGGGTCGGGGTGGCCCGCAGCAATCCAGTCCCGTGTATCACCACGATCCTTCAATTCCTGGAGGACTCGCGCACCTGCTTCCATGGAGGCCCTTTTCGTGGGATACCAGAAGTCTACTATTGGAAAGTCAGACTCCTCCTGCCACCTGCCTCCCGAGTGAAAAAAGGTAACCATCCAGCGCACCGAATCGCTATCGCTCATCCTGACCCCTCCAAAGCAGTGGGTTTCATGGCCCGCACCCGCCCCGTCAGCAGCGCGTCGGCGGTTGATTCCTTCAGCAATCGTAGCCCTGCCAGTTCTTCCCGCGCAAGCTTGGCCGCCCCATCCACTCCGTCTAGTGCGGCGGCTATGGCCTGCTGTTCGGCGAGGGACGGTAGGGGGAGGGGTAGTGCCTTAACACTTGCAGCGCTAACCGTGTTGAGTCCGCTGGTGGTTCCACCGAATGACCCGAAATACCGGCGCCCTCCTTGACTGTTAACGTAGGCGGCGATAAATCTCGCATCGCTCAGTTCTCCCTTACGTACTCGGAACAGATGGTTTTGGAAGGTAAACCCTTCTGCTTCAGGAGGGATGATCGCAGCCCGCCCCAGTTGAGAAATTTGTGCGTGTCCTTCTACCAAGACCACATCACCAGCCCGAAGGGTTCGGCTTTTATACTCGGATTCAGCCACTTCCATTAGGCGATTTTCATCGATGTTGACTTGGCCTGCCTGGACGTTGGCAACAGTGAGGTAGGGTCTGGGATTGTTTTGAGGAATCCGATGAGGCCCCACGGCAAGACCGGAAGTCACCTCCGCCACATCCCCTAGCCGCACCACCTCCCAGTCCGCCGGGATGGTGCCGAGGCCGGAGACGTCGCGGAACTCGGTGTGCTGGCCGGGTAGGCCGCGGGTGAGAAGGTCGTGGAGCAGGGCGTCGCGCAGGCCCTCGGTGGCGGCGATGACCGCCTCGGCGCCCTCGATGGCGTCGTCGATGCTGTCGAGCACGGCGGCGATGGCCCGCTGCTCCGGCAGGGGCGGGAGGAGGATGGGAAGACCCTGCACATCTTCCCTCGTTATTCCCTGGATTGTTGTCCCTCTTGATTTCCTCAGAAGTTCGTCAGCGCGGCTATCAAGGACCCGATATAGAAAACTACAGTTCGCAGCGTCCGTGGGTTCAACGAGAGTAATGTCTTGACTGGCCCCCAGCATTTCGCTGGCAATTCCGACCAACCCAACCCGCGTTCTGGTAGCAAGAAGCAGATCTCCAGCGTTGCAGAAAACGGTACTGCCGGAGTTCATGCCCCATTCAGTTAGAAATGAACGGGCGCTATCTCTTCCTATGCGCCGGTGCCCTAAGTCCGCACCAGTGACAAACGGAATATCGCCATCCCAGTACGCCTGATTGGCTTTCGCTGGAGTTCCGCCTTGCTGGAAGTCCGCCACATCTCCCAGCCGCACGCGCTGCCAGCCGTCGGGGATTGATCCGTGGTCTGAGGAGCGTTGCATCAGATTTCTTCAGAGACGGCTGAATCTATCTCGTGAATGTTCACCGGGAGGCCGGCTTCTTTGACCTCCAGCCAGCGTTTGAAGGAGCGTGGGCTTTCACCTGACTTCCTTCCAGCCAGAAAACCCTCAACGCTCAAGTCCTCGTCCAGGTCGGGCCAGTGGATGCCCTGTCCGGTCCCGATGAATTCCCAGTTGTTGCGTTCTTCCGGCGAAGCGTGGACCAGCCGGGGATACCATGATATGGGGACCGATATGGTGCGCCCATCGGAAAGCTCGGCGGTAAGGGTGTCGTCCGTTACCTCGATTGTCATTGCATCCGGCACGCTTATTTCAGTTGTTGAAATATGCATTCCACTCCCTCAGGAATGAATCCCTGTTCGCTTCAACCACACGCTCGATCCGGCGAATTTCGGAACTCCTCATCCCTCCACTGTTTGCCAATGCCAATGGGTCCAGCCAGAACTTGGCGGTAAGCCTGTCCCGCCTCACGTGCACATGAGGAGGCTCTACCCCATCAGCCGAATAGAAGAAAAATCGGTAAGGGCCCTCCCTTAACAATACGGGCATGGTACTTCTATCCTACCGCCCATACCCCAGCTCCGCCAGCAGCGCGTCCATGCGGGCCGTGGCCTCGTCGCGGCGGCGCTCCGCCTCCCGCAACTGGGCCAGTGCCTCGGCCACCGACAGTGTCTCCACCGGCTCGGTGGTGTCCACGTAGCGGCTGATGTTCAGGTTGAAATCGTTGCCCTCGATCTCGGCCAGGTCGGCCACGTGGGCGAAGCGCTCCACGTCCTCGAAGGCGCGGTAGGCCGCGACAATGCCGGCGATGTGCTCCCGGTCGAGGAAGTTGTGGGCCCGCTCGGCGCGGAAGTACCCCGGCTGGGCCGCGTCCACGAACAGCACCCTGCCCCGCCGTGCGGCGGGCTTGTCGCGGTTCAGCACGCAGATGGCGACGGGGATGCTGGCCCCGAAGAACAGGTTGGGGGCCAAGCCGATGACCGCCTCGAACAGGTCGGCCTCGACGATGCCCCGCCGGATCTTGCCCTCGGCGCCGCCCCGGAACAGGACGCCGTGGGGCATCACCACGCCCACCCGGCCCTGGGCGTTGGTCACCGCCAGCATGTGCAGCAGGAAGGCCAGGTCGCCCCGGGTCTTGGGAGGGATGGCCCCGTAGCGGTCGAAGCGGTGGTTTGGGTCGCCGGGGGCGAACTCGTGGCCCCAGTTCTTCAGGCTGAAGGGCGGATTGGCGATGACCCGGTCGTAGGACAGCAGCCGTCCCTGCGAATCGACCAGCCCCGGCTCCGCAATGACGTCGCCCGCCTCCAGCCGTGCCGACCGCAGGCCGTGCAGAAGCAGGTTGAGCTTGCCGATGGCCAGGGTGCCCAGGTTGCGCTCCTGCCCGTGCAGCACCAGGTTGCGGATGTCGCCGCCCTGCTCCTGCACGTACTGGGCCGCGTAGATCAGCATCCCGCAGGATCCGGCGGTGGGATCGCAGATTCGCATCCGCTCCTGGGGCTCCAGCAGCTCGACGATGAGGCGCACCACCTCGCGGGGCGTGTAGAACTCGCCGCCTTTCTTGCCGGCGTCGTCGGCGAACTGGTAGATGAGGTACTCGTAGGCGTCGCCCAGCACATTGCCGGCGTCCACCTGCCCGTCGCGGAGGTTGGCGTCGCTGAGGTCCAGCCCGGCGAAGTGGTTGAGGAGCTGGCGGATGAGGCCCTCGCGGTTGGCCGGGCTGCCCAGCTTCTGCTCGTCGTTCCAGTTGACGCCGGTGAGCACGCCGTCCAGCCGCCCGGTGTTGGCGTCCTCCACGGCGAAGCTGGCGACGTTCAGCGCCTCGCCCAGGCCCATGGCCTTGCCGGTGATCACGGACCAGCGGGCATCCTCAGGCACGAAGAACTCGTGCTCGTCGCGATCGGCGAGGGCCGTCTCCCGAGGCACGCCCCGGTCGTTGATCGCGCTCTCCACCTCCTCGTCGAAGCGGTCGGACAGTCGCTTGAGAAAGAGAATGGAAAAGATGTAGTTCTTGTAGTCCGCCGAGTCGATCTGCCCTCGCAGAATGTCAGCGGCCTGCCACAGTTTGCTCTGCAGTTCCTGGCTGGTCAGCGGCATGGTGTCTCCTCAGAAAATACCTATTGCCCGCAAGGTGTCTTGTGCAATCTCCTCTCGGAGAAAATCTCGACGCATTTGAGCGATCCTCATACCCAAAGAATATACTTCTGCCGGCGTCTCGACGAGTTACCCTTCAAGTCAAGCCTTCGGGGTGTGGGTACCATGGCCTTTCAGCTGGACATCAATGACAGGTGATGTCGACAGATGGTTTCACCGGCAGGACCCAGCTAATCCTTTCGCCACCCTGATATACATCCCATCTTGCTTGGCTTTAGCTTAGTCGTAGATGGATATGCTGATCGCAAAGAGTCGGTCTCTATCCTCTTTTGATGTGTTGATTTCCAGAGTGTAGTTGCCGGCAGGCAAAACCGGATTGGTCGTCCATGTAAGTCTGTGGTATTCTTCCAACACTTCGTCGGCATCTTCTGCGCCTCGGAGTAGATAGAAGTGTCTATCCGGTTCCGGGTCGTCTTCTCCACCGCTGTAGTCGTCTTCGGACGTAACTTCTATCCGCGTTTTTTTGCTTTCTTCCAAAGTGAACTTGTAATACCTCGCGTAGTTACCGGGGTCTCGCTCTGACAGACATTCAGCGTTCCAGATCCCGATGGTGTGTTTCCCTTGGCGCGCCGACACAGAACCCAGATCATCGTGTGTCGTCTGAATCTGGATTATCCTGCAATAAGCAAAGCTGCTTCGGACGATATTTTCGATCTCGTACCAATTGTCCGTGTCAAAAAAATGCGCCCACTTTGCGGCGCAACGGATGTAGTTGTCTGGGTCCTGGAATTTTGTTTCCCAAATTTGCAGGATAAGTTCCCAGTCGTCGTTATTTGATCCCATGGCTGCATGGTCTTCGGCTTCTTCTAATGTGGCGATGGCCCTACTTTTGTCTAGGAAGTGTTCTTTCCAGCATATTGCGAGTAGGACTCTGTCAATTGGGATATCCACTGCCTCCTCGGCCCTTTCCATGCACTCGTCCGCCCTTTTAAGGGTCGGGAACCACTTCCGCCATCTTTCCGCAATTCGGATGTATGCTCTGGTATTTTCAGCGAAGCGTTCTGCGTCCACCAGATTTTTGATGGCGTCTACGACATAACCATTCTCCATGGCGTCGTCGGCCTCATCTACAGATCCATCGGACGCTTTGGCTGTCTCCCCCGGTTCTATCCAGTCCAAGACGGTCGTGCCTGCGGGCAGCGGGCCCTGCGCCTCTATCTCTTTGATTCTGCTCCAAGTTGTCTCTGCGAGGCGCTCCTCGCAGATCTCGATGACTTTAGAGAATTCCCCCATTGCTGCCCATGCCTCTGCGAGTTCGTTCCAGCCTTCGTCCGTTTCGTCGGCAATGGATTCTGCCCTCTCCAGGGACTCCAAAGCAGTGGCCGGGTCTTTGAAGTCTTCTTTCCACGATTCCGCTATGGCGACCCAATCGCTGGCGCTTTCGGCCGCAATCCCTGCGCGTGACAGGCATCGTAGCGCATGGTTCTGGCCGCGTGGAAACTGGGCCACGCTCTTAGCTGCCATTATCCATTCCCTAGCTGTTTGAGCGGCCCTTAACTCCGCCATAGCTCTCTCCTAACCTCCGGCATCCGTAATTTGCATTTATAGGGAATTCCAGCGTGGGCATTAGCATACGTTTTTGCCGCGATACTCGCGCTTGCCTTACACGAGCGCTTCCTTCCGCACTTCGCCGTATGCTACATCGGACCGCCTGGACAGGGCGTGCCCCAGTTCGAGAATCATTAAGTCGCACTTCTCCATCATGCTGTCTAGTCTGCCAGTTGGACCAGTACAGCTTCGTCAGCGACTGCTTTGAAGCCGGTCTGGCAGAGGGCTTGGCCTTGGGCAAGACCAGTAGGAGTACATCTTAGTCGGTCGGCTGCAGCAATTGAGCGTGTTAGAGCTGACCAAGCGCCTGGAGGTCATCCTTTGAACCATCCAACAGGTGGATGAATTGGGTAGGGTGAAAATTGTACTCGACACTCGAGTCCCGTGAATATGACAGGTGGGCAGTATCACGACACCCCACTGATCCAATATCTATGCGGATGAGTCTATGAGTGGCTCGCCCTGTCTGTATGGTTCACAAACGCGCGTTTGTGACACTGGGTCACAAGTCTCTCCCTTCAGCTTGTTCGGGTGTGGGCCACAAAGGCATGGTGCTATCCGCATCAATTATGGGGCGAATGTTCCGCGTGAAGCATTTCTGGCGATTTTCGTTGCCTCGTTGAGAAATGTTACCGAAACTTTAACACCTGGAATCCATTCCAATCGGAGCCATTGATACCACTAATGTGGCCCAATTCGCTGACGGTCCGCAGTGTATTCTCAATTGCCCTTTGGGCGGGCATCGAACATCTCGACCCGTACCTTCATCGCTTTGGGATAAAGGGCCGGGCCAAACTGGTTGAATATTGCCACGTCAGCCGCATCGCGCCCATAAGCGACGGCAACTCTCCCTCCTCGTGGAGCGGCCTGCGTTGCGTCGAATGTGTACCAACGGCCACCAACATACGCCTCGAACCAAGCGTGGAAATCCATCGGCATGAGGTCGTGCAGATAGCCCACAACGATACGCGCCGGGATGCAGAGACTGCGGCACAACGCGATGCCCAAATGAGCGAGCTCGCGGCATACGCCCTCTTGTTGCCGGTTAACCTCGACTGCCGACATCTGAAAATTGCTGGAATCTGGATTAAAGCGCACGGAGCTGCGGATCCACTCTACAATTCTAGCCACTTGATCGTAGCCGGGCTCGACACCGTCCACCAGGTCCCAGCCGAGGTCCGTAAACTGGTCTGATTCGCAATAGCGGCTGGGAAGAAGATAGGTTAGAACCTCGTCCGGTAGGTTTTCCACCTGGTGAAATGGAGCGCCGGGCGATACGTCAATACCGCCTGCGGTTGAAACGTCCGCAGATCTACTGAAAGTGAACTCACCTGGGGGTGCAACCAATCTCTCGCACAAGTTACCGTAACCGTCAACAAAGTCCGTGATTGGTACGTTTGGCGTCAACGTGCAGTCTTCATGAGCCACCCACTGATTTGCTCCACTACGTGGACGGAGCATCAGGATAAAAGGCGTGGGGACGCTCACATCAAAGGTAATATCACAACTTGTACGAAGCCACACTGCTATTCCGCTCCTTGTCATGACCACGTCATCAACCGGCCATAGTCCAGTGTAACAGGGCGCCTAAAAATCTAGCCGGACAGTGGGGTCGCTCCGTCGCTGCCCGAACTCGGGGTCAACAAACGCGACCAGCGTAGCGAGGGCTGAGAATCCTGGAATAGCGTTCGGAATCGGCTGCATCTTGACCCTGTGGGGCGGTCAACCCCTGCGGTTTGCTGGCCTCGCTGCGGATCCATCTGTTCCGGGACGCCGATTTCGCCGAGTTCTACTGCGCCGACAATGGCCGGGGCAGCGTCCCGCCCAGCCTGCTGGCCACTGCCCTGCTGCTCTAGTACCAAGACAAGGTCAGCGACACCGCGGCCAAGGCTCGTGGGAACTCAGATATCCTCTGGAGAGTGGTCTTGGGGATTGAGATGGAATACGGGCCGGTTGCCAAGAGCATACTGCAGGCATTCTCGCCCAGCCAACACCCGGCCCGGGAGCCTGGCCACCTGAAAAGGCGGGAGATGAATTTACAAAGACTTCCCGCAGGCCTCCGGTTAATGGCGTACTGGGTGTTTGCCAGGGGAGCTGAGGCAGGTGTGGCGTAGGTCGTCTCAGCCACCTCAGTGCCTCGCCACGGGTGTGGTGGGCCACGATAGATCCATGCTTCCACCTGCCCCTAGGGATGCACCGCCGCACTGGGTGCCAATGTGGCGACCACGCGCGGAACCGTGCGGATACGGCCGCTGTGTCTGGTGAAACTATCGGCGAGGCTCGCGCCCTTGGCTGCGAACCTCACCAGGTTAGCCAGGACCTCGCTGGTTAGGCCGAGCCCTAGATGAGAAAGTGTTCAGCCCTGTCGGCTGAATCTCGCTTAAGGCGCGGGACGATGGATTGAGGGAACTTTGAGTCTGAAAGTTCACATTTCGGACGTGTCGAACAGCCCTGGGGTGCCGGTTGCAGGTTCGCACCGTAGCAGGGGAGGTCCGGCGAGATTGCCCGGATGCGAACTTTTGAGGTAAAACTTCTCACTGAACATTCCGCACGACTGGAACCATCAGCAGGTCGAGCGGCTCCTGGACTCCCTGGCGGCTCTGGGGGCTCGCCGCGCCCGGGTGGCGGCGCTCATCATGTGGCGGGCCGGCATCCGGGTCGGCGAGACCGTGGCCCTGGAGTGGAGGGACATCGACCTCACGGCCGGCACCCTGCTGGTCCGCAGAGGCAGGGCGGCCGAGGCCGGACCATTCTGGTTAATCCGGACCTGTCCAGCCTGTTCGCCAACTGGCCCACATCCTACAGTCCACGGGACCTCGTTGTCGGGCTGACCAGGAAGACGGTGCTGCGACACCTGCGCGTTGGTATTGAGCATGCCGGCCTTGATCAGGTGTCGACCGGGACCGGGCGCCAGAAGGCTGGAGCGCGTAGTCTTCGGCACAGTACGGCCCGTCACTGACTGACCACCGCAGGGGTCCCGCTGAATGTCGTCAGCCACTGGCTGGGGCATGCGACCCCGGAGGTGACGCTTCGCACCTACCTTCCCGTCGTGGGCAACACTCACTCCATGGCCGACGTCCCGTAATATCGAGTTCGAGCTGCCGTTTACAGAATTGCGAAACGGTAGCCAGCTCGGCGATCATTGAGACCTCTTTAAATTCGTGACACCACTATATTATCGTGGGTTTGAGTTGTCACTTATCAGTTCGATAGAAGCGAGGTCGACTATCGCGGCGTTGAGTCTTTCCAGGGTGTTGCGCAGGTAAATGGCGGCCCGCTCACCTTCGTAATCGCAGTGGCCTCCCGTGATTATCCAGAACACGAACAATTCCAGCATGGACAGCCGGTAGTCATACATGCACTCTTCGAATGTGTAGCCGCGGACACCATGTTCCTGCAGGATGGAGTGGTACTCTCTCAGCAAGCCTAACTCGACCTCTCTCCGGCGTTCCGGGGAGAACGCTTCGTTGACGAAGGTCGCCACATCGTAGGTGCCGCGGCCCTTCGTGCAGAATTCCCAGTCAATTACAACCGCCTGCTGGGAGGAAGCACCCTCGGAAAGGAAACAATTGTCCAGCCGGTAGTCTCCATGAACGACCGTCAGGGGAGGCCGAGACAGACGGGTCTTGACCCTGCGCATGTCGGAGATCAGATGATCGCCCAGAACGCGCAGGTCGGGAGGCATTCCCTCTCCGGCCTTTTCGACAAGGGCCGCCCAGGAGCCGGGGTATATCCGCTCATAGGCGTCTGTATCTGCCTCCCTGAGCGGCATCCACTCCAGACCGTCCAGGAGCGGGCTGTCCCACCAGGATGCGTGGAACCTGGCCAGCTGCCCGATGCAGAGGCGGGCCTCGGCCAGGGTACAGCCGGCGACGCTGTCGCCTTGCCTCAAGGATCTCAGGTCTTCCAGCAGCAGAACGGTGTTGCCAGTGGCTGGCTCCATACCGCTGTGATAGAGACTAGGGGTTGGCATGTGGGGGCTGTTTGCCAGATTCCGGTAGAATCCGACCTCGCGCTGGCTCTGGCCCAAGCTGTCGAAGACCGTCCTCAGCAACGGATCTGCTGAGGGAAGCTTGGCTATGACCGTGTCAGGTTGGTCTGCGGAACCGGAGTCGAAATGCAGCCTCAGACGGAACAGCTGATTCATGAAACCCTTGCCCTCGGCGAGGGGCTCGGCCGTGTATCCGGTTACGGACGGGCCCCCGGAACTACGACCGGCGTTGAGGGCTTCGGTCAACCAGCAGGGTGTGATGTCTGGAAGGCTTGTAGGAACTGTCAGCCCGCTCATGTCAATTCCAGAACCCGCTTGATCGGTCCCGAGAAGGGAACTGGGCAGTTATGAGTCCTTTCGGGCGAAAAAAACGCAGTGGTCCATTGGCTTTGGGTCCTTGAAGTACATGACCCCGCCTAGTTTTCCGCTTTCCTCGGGGATGACCCTCAGTCGCTGCTCCGCCAGCACGGTCAGCATCTCATCAACACCGTATAGCTGGAAGGTCCGGTCGACGCCATAGTCCCTGTCGTACACGGTTGCGACTCCATCCCCATACTTGAACATGAGCTGCAGAATGCCGCCGGCCTTCAACACCCTGACCAGCTCCGGCACCGTCGTTCCCAGCGCGACGTCCGGATCGATATGCTGGATGACCGCGTTGCACAGGACGAAGTCGAAAGAGCCGTCGGGGTGGCCGAGCGCTTTGCGCAAGTCGGCCACCTCCACTCGGCCGGCAATTTCAGGGTGAAGCCTGCGCGCCTCCAGGATGTTCTCCTCCACCGCGTCCACACCGTATATGTCGTAACCGTTCTGCCAGTAGAAGTACACATCCCGCGCTCCCGCGCCACAGCCTGCGTCCAGACCTCGGGATCCCGGTGGGACAAGCTCGAGGATACGCTCCATGAGGTCCCGGTCTCCACCGAGCATGGGATGGGATGCTTCCGTATAGACCGACTGGATGAAATTGTGGCTCACCTCGGCGTAGCGCTGGGCGTGTTGCCTGTAGAAGGACTCGGAATAATCACGGGCTGTGCTCATCGCTGGACCACCACAGAGAAGGATAAAGAATCAGTTGCCGAAAAGGTCGATGAACTGCCCGGTCATCGCGCCGGGCGCCTGTGCCGCCAGGTACAGGGCGGCTTGGGCCACATCCTCCGGAGCAATCCAGTCCGGATCTCCGGAGGGATTGTAAGCCCGTGCCATATCGGTATCCACCCAGTCGGGATTGATGCCGTTGACCCTGATTCCGTAGGGGTGGAGGGAATGGGCCAAGGAAACCGTATACCCCACGACGCCCCATTTCGACGTGGCGTACGCCCCGTATTCGCTGTCGGGCCGACGGCCGGAGGACGACCCCACGTTGATTATAACGCCGCGCTCTCTCTGCATCATGTGGGGAATCACCGCCCGGCTGACCAGGTGCATTCCCCGCAGATTGGTGTTCATCACCTCGTCCCATTGGTCCATCGTCGTCGCCCACAGCGGTGTGTCGTAGGTGATCACACCGGCGTTGTTGACCAGCACATCTATCCGGCCCCAAGTCGCGACGACCTCATCGACTACACGGATGGCGTCATCATCACGGGTAACGTCCAGGGAGAAGGTCGCCGCATCTCCGCCGGCGGAGCGCACCTCCTGCGCCACCCGCTCCAGGCGGCCCGTGTCCCGTCCGGTCAGGACGGTCCTGGCGCCTTCACGGGCGATGCACAGGGCAATGGCCCGGCCAATGCCGCGGCCTGCGCCGGTGATGAGCGCTACGTCGCGATTGAACAACATTAGCTGGCTGTTCCCCTGTTGCTGGCCATTATCGCCTAATCCGTAGCCAGTCAATGTAATTTTGAATCGTGAACTGCCCCAGGGTTCCCACGGAGAGCCATACGTGAAAGGAATTACATCCGCAGCTCCAGCCGCGGGTTCAGCAGGCGTTCCGGCACGTCGGTCTCGCGCATGAACCGGACCAGCTTCTGGTGCAGCTCGGAGGCCACGTCCATGTGTAGCTCTATGACGTCGTCCGACTGCTTTGGGTCGGCAGCGAGGTTATATAGCCTGGACACCCCTGGCAGCGGGCTGTACAGCAGGCTCCAGCCTCCCGACGTCACGGTGGTGACGGGCGGCTCCGTCAGGACCCGCAGCAGGTTGTCGACGGAGTGCACCGGGTCTCCGACGTTGGCGAAGGGTAGGCTGCTCACGACAAAATCCCGGCCTAGGGCCACGGACTCTCGCAGCGCCGGGGCCAGGGAGCGCCCTTGGACAAAGTCGGGTATCTCCAGTCCCAGCAGGTCCAGCACCGTGGGCATCACGTCCACGGCGGAGCTCATGCCGGTGTAGTTGCCTGGTGGGACGCCGGGCGCACGTATAATCAGGGGCAGGTGGACTATTTCCTCGTAGAGCGGGGAGTAGCTCCACTGCGAGCCGGGCTCGTCGTAGGGCCTGAGCGAGCCGTCGGGGTACTTGTCGGAACTCATCTTGCCGAACAGCCCGCCGTGTTCCCCGAAGTAGAACCCGTGGTCGGTAGTGAATATGACGACCGTCTTTTCGGCCAGGCCCATATTCTCCACCATTCGCAGCAGGAACCCGGCCCAGGTGTCGACCATGGTGATCTCGCCGCAGTAGGTGGCATGCCCCTTTTTGAGTTGCTCCTCACTGTAGCCGGGCACGTCGTGCCAGTTGCCGTAGACCGGCAGCACCAGTTCGCCGTCGTAACCAGGCCAGTATAGCTCGGTGTAGTAGGCCGGCGCGTCCCAGGGTTCGTGGGGGTCCCAGGTGTCCACGTATAGGAAGATATCCTCCTTATAGTGTTGCTCGAGCCACCGCATCGCCGACATGAAGGTCTTGGGGGCGTTCCTGTCGGCCTCGCTGCGCCAGGCGGCCCGGACGTCCAGGGCCTCGTTGTGGTAGCCGAGTTCTGGGATCAGCGACAAGAGGGTGTCCTGTCCCATGTTCATGAAGAAGGACTGGAAGCCGCGGTCGTAGTTCATGCCGCCCCGCAGGTAGTAGGGCGTGTCCACGGAGGCGGCCGTGTGCATGCCGTGTCCGGCCAGCATCTCGGCGAGGGTGGTGACGCCTGCAGGCAGTGGCTCCCACCCCATGAACGACATTGTCCAGCGCCCGGTCTGGTGGTCGGCGCGGGTGGGCATGGTCGGGAATCCGGCGGAGTAGTGGTTGTCGAACCTCACGGCGCTGGCGGCCAAGGCGTCCAGGGATGGTGTCCGGATGGTGCCGTTGCCGTAAGCGCCCAGGTGGTCACGACGAAATGTGTCCGCAACAATCCAGATGACATTCATCACTTGCACTCCTGCGAACCAGTGAGGGTAGCTGAATTTATCACAATCTCCAATTAAATGGAAAATTTCCGGAGGGACGCGGCCACTGGTCGACCGGTCAGTATGTGTGGCCTGCATCTGTCCAAGGCACCGAGATCGGACGGAGTATGGTGGCCCACCTCTGCAACTCACGGGATTCCAATGGAGATCGCATTCCACACTCAACCCTCTACCCGTCCACCTGCTGGACGGTCCAGCGGCTGACCTCCAGGCGCTTGGCCAACTCCCTCTGGCTCACTCCCCGTGACCGCTCCTGCCGGACGTAATCCCGTTGCTGCTCGGTCAGGCTGGGCCGCCGGCCGGGGAAACGGCCCTCGGTCCTCGCCTTGGCGTGGCCCGCGACCGAGCGCTCCCTGATGGAGTTCCGCCACCACTCGCTGAAGGCGAGCACCATCTGGAGCTGGAGCTTCCCGTTGGCCGTGGCCGTGTCGAAATCCTCCGTCAGGGACCGGATTCCACCCCAGCGTAATGCAGGCCCTCGATCGCCTGCAGCCCGTAGGTCAGCCCTCTGGAGAGCCGGTCGATGCGGGTGACCACCAGGGTGTCGCCGGCGACCACCAGGTCCAGCAGCTCCAGGAGGCCGCCCCGGTCGTCCTTGGTCCCGATGACCTCCTCGGGCCGGATGTTGCCCATGGCACAGCCGGCGCGCACCAGGCGCGCCATCTGCAGGTCCAGATTCTTCTCCTCCGGCTCCCTGACAGAGACTTTGGCGTAGCCGTACAGCGTCATCGATCTGCACCCCTGGCTGGAATAGCTGATGTATCGGATTCTGCCAAGGGTTCTGCAACCGGAGTTTCCAGCCACCCATTCAGCTACGGGAGTTGGTAATTTACAGCCATGGCTGTAAACAGGGCTATTTCCAGCCACCTAGACCGCGTAGATCTGGCCCGGACCGACACTCCGGACTCAGCAATCATTCAGCAGGACGGTATGACGTCGCTGGCAAAAGTGGATGAGGCTGAACATCATGCAGGCAAGTCCGAACTGTCTCCTTGCCCGTTCATTGTAAGATTGGGGAAATGACTGGAAAGGTGTCGGTCAAATGCGCTATCACTGGGTGCCACTACCAGCGGAAGATGACCCTCGCCAAACGCGAGGAACTGAGGCGGGTGGGACGGGAGAACAACGCCACGGCAAGCCTCGTCTGCCCGGCCCATGTGAAGGCTGCCTTCAACTTCGAATTCGATGATATCGACATCGATGTTCCCCTGGAGGAACTCCTTGTCGAGGCGACGAAAGAAAATTCCCGTTGGCGTGAGATCTTGACCCCGCTGCCCAGGGCAGCGGGTGAGCCGGACAGCCAATCCACGCTAGAGCAGGGAGACAGGGTTATCTAAACTATAGCTAAAGTGGGATGTGCAATTGCGGGATGGCGAGGGTCTCGCTGGAGTGAATCAGCCCTTGATTGCAGCACCGTCCGGCAGCGTCGTGTCACCTCATCTGGCCGGATGGCCAGCTTTGCCAGAAAGCTGCCGACCCTTTCCTGCATTGCCGCCTTGGTCACCAAGCACAGATTGCCGGTGGCCTCCTCCCTCGCCCACCCCCAGACGGCCTCGTCAGCGTTGAAGTCCGGGCTGTATCCCGGCAGGTTCAGCCCCGGCTTTCCCTGCAGTTCTCTCACCGCCTCGCCCCAGAGGGCTGGCGTGTTGTCCCGGATCACCTTCAGCTGCCCACCGTGCCTATCCCGTAATTTTTCCAGGAAGGCCGCCGACGTTTGGCTGTTGCTGTTCCCTTCCAACTCCATCCACTCCACCTCGCCAGTCTCCAAACACACCGCCGAATAGTAGCTGGCCTTCTCCCCGTAGCTGGGGCTGGTCGAGTCCACCAGTGCAGGACTCCCTTTCAGCACCCACTTGCCCCGCAACTCCGCGTCGGCACGGAAATGGGCCTCGTCGGCAAAGAATACCTTGGCTCCCGTCCGTTGGGCCTTCCCCTCAGAGCAGCGTACTCCGCGACTAAGGCCTCTCGCTTCGACTCGTCCGCCTTAAGCAGGCGTTTCTTAGGGCGCTTGAAGGCGAAACCCAACCGGTGCAGGTAGTTCAGGAAACTGCTCCGGCTCAAACTGACTCCAAACCGTTCCCAGACGAACCGTCGCACTACCCTCCAATACCAATTGGCCATTGCGATGCTCGATGATGACGGTGGTTGCTGCACTGCTCCCTTCAAGTCCGCCTGCTGCGACTGGTCAAGGGCGGGGGGAACCGCCGGTCGGCTCGAATATCAGGGCTGACGGACCACCTTCGCCGAAGGCCCAGGCCCACCTTCCTATGGTATGTGGATCCCGCTCCAGTGCTTCCGCTGTGGCCGCTGCCGTCCAGCCTTGAGCCAGCAGCCAGATGGCATACCACCTCTCCCTCTCCCAGGGCGTAGGTGCCAGGAACATCCTCCGCCGCAGATCGTTGACACCCATCTGCCATGGTTCCGGAGACCGGTCTATCTGTCTCACGCCCATCACCAACCCCTCCCAACTGCCGAAATCACCCGTAACGACTGCCGCCCAATTTACCCGATGTGCCTGCGCATTTCATCTTGGCTTTGGTTTAGTACACAGCCTCTGTTGGTCTCCTGAGGCATGGAGCAACCTTGATTACCGCAGCGTCCAGCTACGAGCAACGATTTTTCAAAACGAAAATTGGGACAGATCAAAGGTCGCAATTACTGAGTCACTTTTAGTGCGACTGTAGTACTAGGGCGTGTTTGCAAACTATGTTCCGGAGCAAAAGCAATCCGGTCTCACCACGTTCGGCAGGACATTAGCCCTCGCCATGTGATTGTCAGAGACGCCTCTGCCTTGATTGATATAGTCGATTTAAGGCGCTTGGGGAGTTTGCAAACACGCCCTAGCCCAGTATTTTCGGCCACGCTTTACGATAGGCAGTACATCACCCCTCGTCGTCCGGCCACCTGCTGGCCGGCTGGTGACGCGCGAAAAGGGGAGCCTGGAATGGCCTCGGCAGACTTGCCGTTGTCTGATTCAGGAATCCACCAAATTGCCCCCGAATTTCCCTGAATTACCTATTGCGCTCGACAAATTGCTGGCATACACTTTTTTGCGATGAGAGTTTTCAAGTGGCCTCAAGTGGGCTCCCGGAACGGTTCCGTTCCGAGGGGCTTCTTTTTTAAGCCACTGATCTTTCCCAAATCGCCGTCTTTTCCCTGAACCCCCGAAACAATTGAGTTTCGGGGGTATTTTTTTGCCCCGCGATAAACAACCAAGGAGGCTGCCATGAGTGCCGACCCACGGGCTACAGCTGCCCAGGTTCTCGATTTACTGAGCACGGCCGGCGAGGTGGAATACCACGGAGAGCAGGTATCGCAGCTTGAACACGCGCTACAGGCGGCTCATCTCGCTCGCAAAGACGGCGGCAGCGAGGAGGAGGTGACCGCAGCCCTCCTGCATGATATAGGCCACATCTGGCCTGTCGAAGGACGGCAGGCCACGAGTGTCGGTGTCGTCGCTCACGATGCCATCGGAGCCCAGGTCTTGAGGGACCTGGGCTTTTCTTATGCCGTGGCCGACATCGTCAGCGGCCACGTTGCCGCCAAGCGTTACCTCGTCGCCACCGACACCGGCTACGCGGCACTGCTTTCCGATGCCAGCGTCGAGTCCCTGCGCCTTCAAGGCGGCCCGATGTCCGAAGAGGAGGTGTGTGGCTTCGCCCAGTCGCCCAACTGGCGGTCGAAGGTGCGGGTCCGCACGTGGGACGACCGGGCAAAGACTCCGGGGACCGAAGTTCCCGGCCTTGAGACCTACCGCGAGTTGCTTACTGCCCATATTTCACGCCAGAAAGGAGGCAACTGATGATTCAGTTGGAAAACGTCGGCGTTTCCTTTCCCAACGGAACGCGCGCCCTGCGGGGCGTAAACCTGGAGCTGTCCGCTGACCAGTTCACCGCCATTATCGGCCCCTCCGGCGCGGGCAAATCGACCCTCATCCGAGTCCTCAACGGACTGGTGCGACCCACCGAGGGCCGGGCATGGGTGGACGGGTTCGAACTGGGGAGAGCGCGAAGGACCGAGATACGAAATGTGCGGCGCAGCATCGCCATGGTGTTCCAGCACGCCAACCTGGTGCACCGTCTGAGCGCCCTGGAGAACGTGCTGCTTGGGCGCATGGGATACCTGCCCGCGTGGCGCACCAGTCTTCGCCGCTATCCGCGCTCCGACCTCGACCTGGCCTACTCCCTCCTTGGTCGCGTGGGCATGGCCAGCCACGCTTACCAGCGGGCCGATACCCTCTCGGGCGGGGAGCAACAGCGGGTGGGCATCGCCCGGGCCCTGGCCCAGCAGCCGCGCCTGCTGCTGGCCGACGAGCCTATCGCATCCCTTGACCTGAAGAGCGCAGCCCTTGTGATGGATCACATACGCCATATCCACCAGAGCGAAGGAATCGCGGTCCTGGTCAATCTGCACAACCTGGGTACGGTGCGCGACTATGCGGACCGCGTCATCGGCGTACGTCGAGGCGAGATTGTCTTCGACGGCTCGCCCCAATCGCTGAACGATACGGTGGTGAAAGAACTCTACTACGAGGAGGATCAGGAAGGAGAATCGATTCAGTCTGCACTATCGGAAAACGAGCACAATGCAGAGGACCCTCAACTCCTGGTTGCACGCTGACCTGACTGGGTAATTCATCCGAGTTGAATGACGAGGAGACAGAAACTGATGACAGGAATGCCCGAGCTCATACGGAAGCCCCTGGTCTGGATTGCCTCGGCGCTGCTGTTGGCCATAGCCGCAGTCGCCTGCGGCTCAGAGGCGGCGCCGACGGCAGCGCCCACCACCGCTCCCCAACCCGCGGCAACCACGGTGGCTGCCAACCCCGCGCCCGAAAGCGAGGTTGACCGCACCGGCTGGCCTGCAAAGGTTAGGCTGGGCCTGATACCCACCGAGGCCAACGTCATCACCAACTGGGCCCCCATCGTGGAACACCTGGAGGCCCGCCTTGGCTTGGAAGTCGAGCCCTTCGTGGGCACCGACTACACCGCCACCATCATAGCCGCCAGGAACGGCGACCTGGACATCGTCTGGCTGGGACCCAAGTCTTACGTTACGGCCCGCGAACAGGGCGCCGACATGGAACCGGTGGTCAAGTGGATCAACGATGATACCGGAATCGCCGGCTACAACAGCCTGCTGATTTCCCACAGGGACACCGGCATCAAGAATATCGAGGACGCACAGGGCCGTACCTTCGCCTTCAACGACCCCGAGTCCACGTCCGGGTTCCTTGTCCCCAGCGTGTTCTTCCTGGAACGGGACATCGACCCCGAAAGCTACTTCAGCGACGTGTTCTTCGCTGGCTCCCACGAGGCAACTGCACTGGCAGTGGCCAACGGCAACGTGGACCTGGCCTCCAACAACAACGAGACCCTGCCCAGGTTGATCGAGACGGGACGTATTGCAGAGGAGGACATCACCATAGTCTGGGAGTCTCCGTTGATTCCCACTGATCCGATCTCGGTGCAGAACAGCCTGCCCCAGAGCTTCCACGACGCCGTTCGTGAATCATTCCTCCAGTACGATGACCCGGCCGGCCTGGACGCACTGCAGATCCAGGGCTGGATTCCCGCGTCCGACGCAGACTACGAGGTCATCCGGACCCTCGAAGCAACCAAGGCTGCTCTCGCGTCCACTGAGGATGTGGACAAGACGGGCTGGCCCGCCAAGGTGCGGCTCGGGCTGATCCCCACCGAGGCTAACGTCATCACCAATTGGGAGCCAGTTGTCAGCCACCTGGAGAGCGAACTGGGTATGGAAGTCGAACCCTTCGTGGGCACCGACTACACCGCCACAATCATCGCCGCCAGGAACGGCGACCTGGACATCGTCTGGCTGGGACCCAAGTCTTACGTTACGGCCCGCGAACAGGGCGCCGACATGGAACCGGTGGTCAAGTGGATCAACGACGATACCGGAATCGCCGGGTACAACAGTATGCTCATCACCCACAAGGACACCGGCATCAACACCATCGCCGACGCCCAGGGACGCAGTTTTGCCTTCAATGACCCCGAGTCCACTTCCGGATTCCTGGTGCCCACCGTGTACTTCCTTGAGCGAGGCATTGTGCCGGAGTCGTATTTCAGCGACGTGTTTTTTGCGGGTTCCCACGAGGCAACGGCCCTGGCCGTAGCCAACAATAACGTGGACCTCGCCTCCAACAACAACGAGACCCTGCCGCGACTCTTTGAGACCGGCAAGGTAAGCGAGGACGACATACGGATCATCTGGGAGTCACCACTGATTCCCACCGACCCGATTTCGGTGCAGAACAGCCTTCCGGAGAGTTTCCACACGGCAGTCACACAAGCTTTCCTGAAGTTTGACGACCCTGCGGCACTCGACGCGCTTCAGATTCAGGGCTGGATTCCTGCCGAGGACGGAGACTACGAGGTCATCCGTACTCTCGAGGCCACCAAGGCGCAACTGGCCAGCGCCAACTAACCCCCTTCAGCGCCCGGCCCCCGCCAACGTGGATGCGGGGAGGAAAGGGAACGGGGCCGGGCATATCTCACTAGCCTAGTACCTGGAGGCGACTTATGTCGCAAGTGGCCGATAGAAAGTCTGTGCCGCCACCGCCCCCGGACATCAAGCGGCGCACCTTCGTCAACTGGGTGATATGGGCTGCCATCCTCGTGGCGTTGGGATGGAGCTACCAGGGGACCGACATGAGCCCCGTGCGGTTCATTGAGGGAATCGCCGACGCCGCGGACCTGCTCAGCGATTTCGTGCCGCCGGACTGGAGCAATACCGGGGTCTACTGGGCAGCGATGGTGGAGACCATTCAAATGGCCATCTGGGGCAGCTTTCTAGCTACTTTCCTTGCTGTTCCCCTGGCCTTCTGGGGTTCCCGCAATGTAACGAAGAACCCCGCACTGTACTACTTCGGCAGAGGGGTGATGGATGTGCTGCGCGGCCTCAACGAGTTCGTGCTGGGCCTCATATTCGTAGCCGCCATCGGTCTCGGCCCCTTCCCTGGTGTGCTTGCGCTGACGTTGCACACCGCCGGCGTGGTGGGCAAGCTCCTGTCCGAGTCCATCGAGGCCGTCGACCACGGGCAGATCGAAGCGGTGGAAGCGACCGGAGCCAGCCGGTTGCAGGTGCTTACCCACGGCTACTGGCCACAGATTTCGCCCATGTTCACTTCCTTCACCCTCTACCACTTCGAGGTCAACGTCCGGTCGGCCACCGTGCTGGGTCTGGTCGGTGCGGGCGGAATCGGCTTCTACCTCCAGCAGACCATGCGCGCCTTCAGCTTCCAGGAGGCCTGCGTGGTGGTGCTGATTGTCCTCGGCTCAGTGGTGGTCATCGACAAGATTTCCGCCAAGCTGCGCGAATGGCTGGTGTAATGATGCAACGAGAGCAACGGCTGGAAGCTGTGGCTGGCGCATCTGAGGCATCCCTGGTAGGGCTCGCAGACCGGGTGATGCAGACCATGGATGTGGAGGTCGTCTACGGCCCCACTGTGGGCCTGCTGATGGCCCGGGCTGAGGATCCCGGCGAAAGGCTCGTCTTCAACTTCGTCGAAGTGACTGTAACGGAAGCCGAAGTGCTGTCCAAAAACGCACGAGGCTACGCCATGGTCATGGGCCGCAACCCCGAGAAGGCCCTGGCGGCTGCCGTTCTCGACGCCGCGCTGGAATCGGGACACGCTCTCTCAGGAGAGGTGAACGCCCTGCTGGAACGGGCCTATGCCGTGCTGCGACTGGAGCAGGAGGCCCAATGGGCCAGGGTGGCGCCAACTCAAGTTAAGTTCGAGGATGCGACATGACCCTTGAGATACCCGTACTCAGCACAACCGAACACCAGGCCCAGGCCGTCTTCCGTGTGCTGCTGGACTACCGGCGCGGCCCGGCAGAGGGAGCCGTCTGCCCTCGGTGCTGTCGGATGGCAGCGACGATGATTATCTGCTCGCCGTGCTGGAAAGCCTGGTAGACCACGAGACCAGCTACTGGGTATGTCCGGGGCTGGCAGAACGCATAGAACCGACGTTGGCCCACCGGACGAGAGCGCGTAGGGCAAGCCTCCCTAAGGCCGAATTCGTGATCGCAGACCGTGCCGGACTGTCCTCCGCAATTGCCGGGGCCAATATCGGCACCATCGAGTATCCGGACGAAGGCGCGACAGTGATCGCAACCTGCATTTCGCTGGCGGAAGGCCCGGTGGTTCTGACTATCTCGGGGCCCGGTGTGGCCGATACTGCCAGGCTGAGGGTGGCGGGCATCTCTGCCCACGACTTTGAGGCGCTGGTGGAGCGCAATGCCGACTTCCCGCTGGGACTGGATCTGATCCTGGTTTCCTGGGACGGGACGGTTGCGTGCCTGCCTCGATCTGCCCGGATCTGTGTTTCGGTCAGGAGGAGGTAGCCGTGTATACATCTGTCAAGGCCGCAATGGACGCCATCCTGGCCGCCGAAATTCTCATATCGGATGAGATCATCTCATCCCATCGCCCGCTGGATGCTATCAGGATTACCGAGAGCCTCTCCTCCTTGGTCGACAAGGTGATGGCCGAAGGATCGGTTTACGATTCCGAACTGGCTGCGATAGCCATCTTGCAGGCCCAGGGTGATCCCATCGAGGCATCGTTTCTGCTGCGAGCCTACCGTTCCACCCTGCCGCGGGTGGGCTACTCGCTCCCGATGCGGAGCAAGGAAATGGCCGTTCTCCGCCGGGTGTCTCCAGCCTTCCAGGACGTGCCGGGTGGGCAGGTGCTGGGCAAGACCCGCGACTACACCCTTCGCCTGCTCGATTTCTCGCTCAGTGAAGCAGGGTGGTCACGCAACGGCGCCAAGACTCCTGTGCCGCCAATAACCCTGAACGGCCATAGCGTTGAGATGGGCGTGGCTCCGGATCGCCCGGAATTCCCCGTCATCATTGACTACCTGCGTTTGGACGGGTACGTGGCTCCGGCACCGGACAGTCCCACCGAGGAAGAGCCCTGCGACGTTACTCGCGAACCACTCCGTTTCCCGGCCAGCCGCTCCGCCCGGCTTCAGGTGATGGCCCGCGGCGAAGCGGGTGCGCTACTGTCGCTGGGCTACGCGGCCATGCGGGGTTATGGCGAGTCCCATGCCTACGTCGCCGAGCTGCGCGGCGGGGAGGCGCCCCTGCGGATACTGCACCCCATCACCGGACGCCCGGCGACCATCGGGCATATCCCTGTAACGGAGGCCCACGTGGTGTTTCCCGGCAAGGCATCCCTGAATGAGCAGCGACCCGACCTGACCTTTGGCTACGGCCTCGCTCTGGGCGGAGACGAGCGCAAGGCCATCGCCATGGCCATCGTGGACGAGAACCTGTCGGAGCGGCAGGACGCGGGAACGCTGACCCAGGACGACGAGTTTGTCCTGAACAACATAGATAGCGTGGAGGCGTCAGGCTTCGTCGAGCACCTGAAGATGCCCCACTACGTCAGTTTCCAGGCTGACATACAGCGCACCAACCGTATTGCCGAGCTGATGGAGACGGTGAACAGCCATGCCAACCATAGCTGAACTGGTCCAGGAAACCGGCTCCCAATTCAACGGATACAGCTACGCCTTTCTCGACAGCGCGGCCAAGCGGGAGCTCCGGCGGGCCATGTTGAAGGCGGTGGCCATTCCAGGCTACCAGGTGCCCTTCGGCTCCCGGGAGGTCCCGGTGGCCCGGGGATTCGGCACCGGCGGACTACAGATCACCCTGTCCATAATCGGCCCGGGCGACATAGTGAAGGTCATAGACCAGGGCGACGACGCCGGTGTCAACGCCAACAACATCCGGCGCCTCATCGAGCGGACCACCGGGCTGCCAACCACATTGGAGACTGCCGAGGCCACCGTCGTACAGACCCGCCACCGTATCCCGGAAGAGGTCATGCGCGAAGACCAGATACTGGTGCTCCAGGTCCCGTACCCCGAGCCTTTGCGGCTGGTGGAGCGCAGCCAGACGGTCGCCCGCACCATGCACGGAGGGAAGGACTACGCCCAGATGTGGCTGGCCCTGTACGAGGATGTTGTCCGGAAGGGGGAGGTCACCGTCGGCGCAGGTTATCCGGTGGTCGTCAACCACCGCTATATCATGGCGCCAACGCCGGTGCCCCGCTGGGACCTGCCCAAGCTCCACCGCTCCAGGACCCTGCATATTTTCGGAGCAGGCCGGGAGAAGCGCATATACGCCATCCCGCCCTACACCGATGTCTGCCCCATGGAGTTTGACGACATCAAGTTCGAGATCGAAGAATTCGGCGGCCAGTCCTGCGCCCGCTGCGGCTCCACTGTGGCCTTCCTCACCGAGCGCCTCAACGCCGATGGCTCCCGCACCTTCACCTGCTCCGACACAGCCTACTGCGACTTGGCACTGACGGGCGGGAAACCTGAAACATGGTACTAATCAAATAAGGAGGCATTCCTGGCTTTTATGCTGGAAAACAGAGAAACGGAATTTCCCCTCCTTTCCGTTAAGGAAGTCACCAAAACCTACGGCCCTGGCTGCCCCGGCCGCGACACCGCTGGCTGCCTGTTGGCCTGCGACAGCGACCCCGGCACGAACTCCTGCGCCGCCTGCGGTTCCATTGTCGCCTGCCGCGACGTCAGCTTGGACATCTACCCCGGAGAGACCGTGGGCATCTTGGGAGAAAGCGGCTCGGGCAAGTCCACCCTCTTGCGCTGCTTATACCTCGACGAAACGCCGACTTCCGGGTACGCAAACTTCACTACCGTTTGCGAATGCCGGAACCTCTTCAGCGTTGACCGCGCCGTGCGCCGCCACATCCGAAGCTCCCTCATGGGAATCGTGTACCAGGAAGCCCGCCGCGGCCTGAACCTGCTGGTCACCGCTGGCGGGAACGTGGCCGAGCGCCTGCTGGCTGCCGAGTGGCGCAGCGTTTCCGACATACGCGGCAAGGCGTCCGACTACCTCTCTCGTACTGAAGTACCCCTCGACCGCATGGACGACTTCCCAGTGTATTTCAGCAGTGGGATGCAACAGCGGGTCCAGATTGCCAAGGCCCTGTCCAACAGCCCGGATTTGGTGCTGCTGGACGAGCCCACCACCGGCCTCGACGTGTCGGTGCAGGCCGGTGTGCTGGACCTCATACGGGACATCAAGCGTGAGTACGGCATCACCTTCCTGGTGGTATCCCACGACCTGCCGGTCATCGGGATGCTGGCCGACCGTACCATAGTAATGCGCCACGGCCGGGTCATCGAAGCAGGCCTGACCGACCAGATCCTGGAAGACCCGCAGCACCCGTACACCCAGTTGCTGGCCAGTTCCGCGCTCTAGAAAACCCGCATCCGGGGGAAGAGAGGACAATGCAGAAACCCATACTGTCGGTTCGCCACCTGTACAAGACCTTCATCCAGCACATCCTTGGCGGCAAACGTGCGGCGGCGCTGCAGGACGTATCCTTCGACCTGGAGCCTGGCCAGTGCCTCGCAGTCATCGGAGGAAGCGGCGCGGGCAAGTCCACCCTGCTCAAGTGCATACACCGAACCTGCCTGCCCACCAGCGGTTCCATGGAGTTCAAAACTGGATCTGGCAGCCTCGTGGACCTCGCCACAGCCGATGATCGTAAAGTTCTGGAACTGCGGCGCGAAGAAATCCGCTACGTTCCCCAGTTCCTGCGGGCTGCGCCCCGTGTTCCCGCAGTTGACGTGGTGGCCATGCCTCACGTCGTCAATGGCAATCTCGACAGCGTAAGGCAGGATGCCAGTGCCATGCTGACCTCTCTGGGCATACGCCCGGAGCTCCAGACATCCTACCCCGCAGTGTTCAGCGGCGGTGAGCAGCAGCGGGTCAACGTCGCCCGTGCCCTGCTCCGCGCCCGGCGACTTATCCTTCTGGACGAACCCACCTCTGCCCTGGATGCCGAAAACCGCGCTAAGGTG
Source organism: Dehalococcoidia bacterium (assembly GCA_965207865.1). Taxonomy (GTDB): domain Bacteria; phylum Chloroflexota; class Dehalococcoidia; order Lucifugimonadales; family UBA3495; genus VXOI01. Next base: position 140,872 of record CBDBNP010000004.1, on the reverse strand, counting down.
CTCGATCTTCTGACCCAAGCCCGCGCCGGCGGCTCGTCCATCATTGCCATCATGCATGACCTTCCCACCCTGGAACGCCTGGCCGACCGGGTCCTCGTGCTTCGCGACGGTGAGGTTCTGGCGATGGGCGCACCCGCCGAAATAGACGTCGCCGAGTACGTCGGCGGCAGGGAATAACCCGATTATTCAGCAAAGGAGAACCCCGTGGACATAGCAATCACCAACGCCCGAGTGGTGCTTCCCGACAGTTTCATTGACAACGGCACGGTCGTGGTTTCCGGTGGTCTGATTGCCGATTTTGGCCCCTCGGAGTACTTGCCAGCCCGAGGAGAGCGGGTCTTCGACGCCAGGGGCGCCTGGCTCATCCCCGGCCTCGTGGACAGCCACAACGATGGTATCGAGGAGGAGATCAACCCCCGCCCGAGGGCTGCCTTCCCCTTGGACTTCGCCATCGCAAACTACGAACTGCGCGCCGCCGCCTCCGGCGTCACTACCGCCTTCCACGCCGTCATGTTCGCCGACCTGCTCGACAAGGAGCGCAGCATCCGTGGCGCCACTGCCGTAGCGGATGCCGTCCATGGCCTCCCCGATCCTCTCATAAGCCACGAAGTGCTATACCGACTGGACGTGTGGACGCCCGATGGCCTGGACCCCATGTTCGCCTCCATGCGCAAGGCCAGGGTGCAGGCTATGTCCCTGAACGACCACACGCCCGGACAGGGGCAGTACCACGACCTGGACGAATTCAAGAAAACCATCGAGGCCTACCTGGCCAAGGCAGCCATACGGTACTCCCCTGAAAAGGTCATCGAAGCACAGCTGGATATCAGGCAAACAGAAGCCCCCCCGACTGCGGTCCTCGAGCGCACCGCCGCAGAGATGGCCGAGCGGCCCTTCGTGCTGCTGGGACACGATCCGGACTCGGCGGAGAAGGTAGACGAACTGGCGGAGTTGGGGGTCAGCATCGCAGAGTTTCCGGTGGCCTATCCTGCGGCCCGCCGTGCCAGGGACATCGGCCAGTGGATCACCATGGGCGCACCCAACATCGTGCGCGGCGGCTCTACCAGCGGCAACCTCAACGCCGCGGAACTGGCGGGCAATGGCCTGTTGGACATCCTCTGCGGCGACTACCATGCGCCCTGCCTGCTCTATGCCGCGCTGATGCTGTATCGCCAAGGTTATTGCGAGCTTCCCGCCGCGGTGGCGATGATTACCTCGAACCCGGCACGCGCCTTCTCGCTCCACGACCGAGGCCGAATAGAGCGGGGACTGCTGGCAGACCTGTGCCTGTTCACGGAGGAGGGTGGTATCCCGCAGATTGCCGCCACCTTCAAGGCTGGTGCCCCAGTCTACACACGGCAGGCCGATGTGGCTCTTTCCAGGTAGGAGTTACGCAGTTGAGTTGAGGGAGTACAGGGGCTGAGCGAGATACTATCGATTGCCAGCCCCTGCTTCGTACCAACTAACCCCGTACCTTGGGCAATGGGGCGCCAAGTGCAGAACGGCCTGGACCGCCATTCCGATATGGCTCCGCTGGGGTTCCGCCTTCCGTACCTGGCACTTGCCTGCCCCGCAGCACTGCATCGGCCCCTGGTGGCGCTGCTCTATACTCCAGGCCCGGCCCTTCAGCGCCTCCTGCTCTTCCGGGCCCATGTCTGGGTCGAAAGCGGCTCAATGCTCTACGCGACCGATTGAGGATTCTGGGGTCGATTACGGTAGGGGGAAGAATCGTACGCTAAGGGGAATGGCGTCGGTTGAGTGTGCGGTTGATGGTTGGTCTTGAGACGGAGAACAGTTCGGCTAAATCGCTGATGGTATACCTCGCCCGTGGCCTGCATGCGGCAGAGTTCCCGCTGCTGTCCGACAGACAGCAGCGGGCTGCTTGTCCTGCAATTTCTCCCTGGCGCGGGCATCTGGGAATGATCTGGCCAGCCGGTCGAGTTTCGGCACGGCCAGAGTGTCGCCTCCGAGCATGACGGCAAGGGCAAGAAACTACCTCATGACCGGGCTCAACCTGCTCGCCGCCTTTGCAATTTACTGGAATACCGCCCATCTCGGCGAAGTGTTCAGGCAGCGGAAACACACCAGCCTGACAGTCGGGCCCGAGCTCCTGACCCACATTTTTGCCCCTTGGGTGGGCTCACATTCTGCTCACCGGCGAATACCGGTGGCCAAGGCGCCGATAGCGACCTTAACGTACGATTCTGCCCTCTACCGGTAGTTCCTTCAAGAAGGCGGGCACGTATCCCTTGATATCCGTGCTGGTAGGTAGTTCCGCCCGTAGGCGCAGCTCAGCAGCGCGGCAAGGAACTGGAGGCGAACCGGCAAGAATAGAAGATGTCAATCCAAATGGAATGCGTGGCGAAGGATACCCTATGTACTCAGGCAAATTGCTCTTACACCATCTTCAAGACCGCCAAGCCAGCGTAATGGGTAAGGCGCTTGTCTTGGGTAAGAGCCAGCCGATAGGGATAGCCAAGTCAGGATAGCAATTGGTCCCGTCTCGTTCGTGTCTCCGCAAAGTGTGCTATAGTATGAAATCTATTACACGATTATAAAAGCCTGAAACAGTTTGCATATATTAGGCTATAAGAATTGGTCGATTGGACCTGCTGAAATGCCAGAGTGGGACTTCATTACCAATCACGGCGGCGTGCTGGTGACCGTGTTCCGGCAACCGAGGATCACCGCCAGACAGATTTCTCAGCAACTGGGGATTACCGAAAGAGCCGTGCTCAAGATCGTCTCTGATCTGGACAAAGCGGGGTACATAACCAGGTCCCGAGAGGGGCGAATGAATACCTATAAGGTGAACGAAGACCGACCCTTACATGGACCGGTCTTGAAGGACATAGCCGTAGGGGACTTGCTTAGTATCCTCAAGGGCGATACTGCCGAGACTGGAACTGATGGCTGATTTCACGACCCAAGTTACAACATGGGAAGTTAACAAAGGATGGTAGTCCGTGAATTTAATGTTCTGGAAAGCTTCAAAACCCAAGAGAGTGACGCAGGCGGTCAACAGGTATTTGATCTCCGAGTATGGTCTCGGACCTGAACTACTGGCCAAATATTCGATGCTGGAGAAGAACGGGAAATTTTCCAATCGAAGTGTAAAGATGGTCAGAGTATTCGACCCGGAACTCCTTTCCACCGGTGAGACGTCCGATCAGAGATTCGACGACCTTAAGGGGACCCCAAACGAAGGTGCTCTTCGATTTGAAGGGCGATTTGAAAAGGACGGGACGATCTTCATGTCTGACCGAAGGAAACGGGAGGTCAGTTCAGTCGTCGACACCCGCTAGAAGGTAGCGGTGCCGGGATCTCCTTGGAGCCAGACGGTTCCGGACCAAGTTGACGCCCGTTGTCCGATTGACTTTTCCTCAGAGGTCTTACCGCCGGCGGTTCCGTTTGCTTGCAGCGTATGTCGCACCCGTTGTCAGGTTACTTCCTGATTGCATACGCTACAAGCAAACGGAACCAATTCGGATGTCAAGGGCGTCGGCAAAACATGCCAGTGGGGCGGACTAAAACTGTACCACCTGGGCGTTATTGGTCAGCATAAATGTCCACACCAATTGTTCGAGAGAAGTGTCCCAGAGATTGGCTGGCGGCAGGCTGGACGGGTGAGTGAGGATGGCTTTTGGCGCGACTTACGGGTTGTCCAAGTCATCCAGAGCTTGACCCGGGAAGTTACCCCGGCTGTGCTTCAGCCGGTAGCTCTCGCTGTTCATCTCCAGGATGTGGACGTGGTGGGTGAGGCGGTCCAGCAGCGCGCCGGTGAGGCGTTCGGAGCCGAAGACCTCGGTCCATTCGTCGAAGGGGAGGTTGGTGGTCGCCAGGATAGATCCCCGCTCGTAGCGCTGGCTGAAGACTTCGAAGAGCAGTTCCGCCCCGGTGGGAGAGAGGGGTACAAAGCCCAGTTCGTCGATGATCAGGAGGTTGATGCGGGAAAGCTGTCGCTGGAGATTCAGCAGACGCCTTTCGTCCCGGGCTTCCATCAACTCGTGGACCAGGCCCGCGGCTGTGGTGAAGCCCACGGACATGCCCCGCTGACAGGCGGCCAGTCCCTCCTGAGCTTGCCGAAGGGCCCAGGGCCACATGGGTCTTGCCGGTGCCGCCGTTGCCGACGGCGGTGACGTTCTCGCGGCGCTGGACGTATTCGCAGCGGGCCAGTTCCATGACCAGGGCCTTGTTCACCGAGGGGATGGCCGGGAAGTCAAAGCTGTCCAAGCTCTTGACTGCCGGGAATCGGGCGGCGCGGACCCGCCGCTCCACCATGCGCTGATGGCGGTCGATGAGTTCCAGTTCGGCGAGGCGCAGCAGGTATTCCGGGTGGTCCACATTCTCGGCGGCGCACTGGACGGCCAGCTTTCCGTACTCCCTGAGGAAGCTGGGCAGCCTGAGCTCCTTCAGGTGGTGTTCCAAGAGCAGTGTGGACCTCTGGCTCATGCTTCCCTCCCTGACAGCAGACTCATGTAGTCCCTGGCGGACGTGGTGCCGACCCTGACCCGGGGCAGGTAGGGATACAACTCCAGGTCCAGCCTGGGGGGCCGTCCCTCCATCTGGCACAAGACCAGGTGCCTCACCGCATCGAAGCTGAGAGCCCCCAGCCGGATGGCGTCCTTCACTGCGGCAACCACCTCTCGCTGGGAGAAGGTCTCCAGCAGCCTCAACACTTGCACGTACTCCCGCTTGCCCCCCGGCCCATCCTGGACTCAAAGAGACGGCGCAGGGTGGCGAAATCTTCCGGCAACTCCCAGCCCTGTAGTGGAGCGGCTTGGTCCAGGGCGCCAGTCTTCCGCTCCAGCAGAGGCAGGTAGTGGATGGGGTCGAAGACGAAGTCGTCTCTCTCGTAGGAGCGGGGATGCTTGGCGATGACCTCCGACCCGCAACTGATAACCACCTGATCCACGTAGCCCTTCACCAGCACGTCGCGGTGTCCATAGGCCACCGGCGCCGAGTAGTCGTTGGTCCGGTACCGGACCAGGGAGAGGGAACTCACCCGGCCCGCCTGCTTGTCGCAAGCGTCGTAGGGGGCGTCGGGCAGCGGCAGCAGGGCGCCCTGGTCCCGCTCCATCCGTTGCCCGATGGTCTCGGTATGGCCGCGGAGCCTGGCGCCCATCCGCTTCAGGCAGCGCCGCTCCAAGTAGGCATTAAGCGCGTCAAAGCTCTCGAAGGAAGGGATGGGCACCAGGAAATTGCGCCGCGCGTAGCCCACCAGTCCCTCCACCTTGCCTTTGTCGTTGCCCTTGCCGGGACGCCCGAACCGGTCCTCGAACAGATAGTGGGACTGGAGTTCGGTGAAGGCACGGGTGCGCTGGCGTCGGCCGTCGCCCAGGATCCTGGCCACTGCCAGCTTGGTATTGTCGTAGAGGATGCTTTGTGATACTCCGCCCAGGAAGTCGAAGGCCGAGACGTGCCCGTCCAGGAAGGCCCCGGTGGTCTCCGCGGGATAGGCCTTGATGAAGCACCCGTCGCTGTGGGCCGGGTCGATGACGAAACAGTGAGCCTTCTGCTGCACCCCGCCGATTACCACCAGGGCCTCTCCGAAGTCGCACTGGGCCTGGCCCGGCGGGTGGGACAGCGGCACGAACATCTCTTTTGTCCGGCGGCGATGCTCCCTTACGTAGTCCTTGACCACGGTGTATCCGCCGCCCTTGCCGTACTCGTCCCGGAGCCGCTCGAAGATGCGCTTGGCCGTGTGGCGCTGCTTCTTGGGAACCCGGTGATCCTCTTCGATGATGCGGTCGATGACACCCATGAACGCTTCAAGTTTGGGCCGGCGAGGTGGGACCTTTCGCCGATAGCCCGGCGGGGTCGGGTAGTCCAGCACCTTGCGCACCGTGTCCCGGTGCAGCCCGAACACCCGGGAAGCCTCCCGAACGCTCATGCCTTCCACCATCACTGCCCGGCGAACCCGCAGATAGACGTCCACGCTGTACATCCGTCGCACCATCCGTAGGGTCGGCTACGACCCTTATGGATGGCGGCGGGCGGTACAGTTTTCAACCGCCCCTTGTCAGCACTTACCCGCCCGTACGGGACACTTTACCTCCGCCGCTTACAGGTAATGGGCAGGACCACCTGGCGCTGCGGTTCAGCGTTCAGGGTCACCGTGATCTCAACCTCGTTCTCTTCCATGTCCGTGGTTGAGGTGTCGTCGGACTCCTCCACCGAATATGTTGCGCTCCCGAAGGTCTCGGTCACCGGTACGTTGTTGTAGGTGAATATCCTGTTGAACGGCGAGCTGACATCATTGACATTGTTGGCTACCCAGATGGTGTCGTTATTTCCCCAAAAGTTGAAGTCATCAGAGTTCCGTGAGTGCAGATCAATGTCGTGCCCCGCTACCCGATTGCCCTGCGGTGTCCAGTTGACGACTTGACCGTCAACTGCTACAAGTTCGGCATGGGCAGACAGGTTGCCCGAGTTTCCTCAGGCACTCGTCCTGTGGTGAAGGACCCTGCTCCCACCGGGCCCCTCTCCGGCTTTTTCGGGAATTGCCGCCGCTCTCTAGTAGTTCAACAGCATTGGATTGAGGGATACAGGGACTTGAGCTTGATTCGGGCATCCTCGGTGGTGAAGCGCCAGTCGGCACGGACTCCGTCGCAGTTGCGCTGGCCCTCCCAGGCCCAAGTCTCTTTCCGCAGCGTCTCTTGATCAGGAATCCGGCGGTTCAAGCACTGCCTCGCCAGCACTCCAAGCTCTATCTCGGCCATATTCAGCCAACTGCCGTGCTTGGGCGTGTAGTGGATTTCCAGCCTTTCCGCAATGCGCCGCGCCTCCCCAGGCTCAAAGGCCTCGTACAGCGATGACGGATGGTGGGTGTTCAGATTGTCCATCACCAAGACTATCCGGTCCTTGTCTGGGTAGTCCACGTCCACCAGTTGCTGCACCACCCGGGCCCAATCTGCTTTAGTGCGCTGGTCCGTCACCTCCACCCGGCGCCACCCCTCCAGGGGCGCGAACAGCATGAACAGGTTGCTCACCCCGTTGCGCTCGTATTCGTAGTCGTAGGCCATGGCAACTCCGGGACGCGGCGGCAGGGGTGTGCGGGTCTCCTTCACCTGCTGTTTGCTGGTCTCGTCCAAGCACACCAGAACCTCGTTGTCGGCATACTGGCGATGGTAGACCTCCAGCACATCCTCCATGGCGCAGACGAACTCGGCATTAGCCTTGGGCGGGATGCACCAGCACTCCTTCAGCCAAGGCTTGACTTCGTTTTTTAAGTGTCTGGCGCACCGTTTCGGCGCTGATGCTGTCCACTATCTCCCACTCCACCAGCCGGTCCGCCAGCAGTTGCAGCGTCCAGCCAACCCGGCCCTCCGGCGGCCGGGAACAGGCCATGGCCACCAGGTGGGCCTCACCCTCACCGTCCAGCTTTCTCGGACGGCGGTTGACCTGCTGCCTGCGGCCCAGAGCGGCCTCTACTCCCTCCTCAACACAGCGGCGGCGCACCCGTTCCACAGTGGCGCTGCCCACCTTCAGGGCCCGGGCTATATCAGCATCCCTCATAGCCCCGTCCTCTTGGGCCTCATCGACAAGCAACAGAATGCGGGCGTGGGTCTGTTTGTATGCCGCCACCCGTCCCCGGGACACCAGCCCCTTCAGTTCCTCTTGCTCCTCCGCACTCAGCCTGACCCGGTACCTCTTGGCTGGCATACCCATCCTCCCAACATCACCTTGCTTGTTGACCTATACCGCCAACAATACAGCCCATTATCTATCAATTCAAAGCTGTTGGACTACTAGGTCGAGAGATATGAAAGTGCCAGCCAGCGATAAAGGAGCCTTGCTTAGTGATTCCAGTCCCCGATGAACGTTAGCCGGAGCCTGTCCGCCTTCAATCCGGGGGCGATCAATTACGGGCTGTCCCAACTCAGAGGCGATGTGCTGGGCGGCGCCTCTGCGGCGGCTGTGACCCTTCCCGTGGCCATGGGCTACGGCGTGATGTCGGGTTTGGGGGCTGCAGCGGGGCTGTACGGCGCCGTTGCCGTTGGCATCTTGGCGTCGCTGTTCGGCGGCACCAGGGGAATGGTCTACGGCCCGAACATTCTGATCACCATCACCATGGCGCTGGTGGTCGCGGAGTACGCCAACAGTATCGCGGAGGCGGCAACCACGGCAATACTGGCGGGGCTGATACAGATACTGTTCGGAATACTGGGCTTCGGACGGTACGCCTCCTATATCCCGTTTTCTCTCACTTCCGGGTTTTTCACCGCCTTCGGCCTGCTGATAATCATCAAGCAGGCGCTCCCCGTTTTGGGCGGCTCCCCGGCCCCGGGCGGTGTAATCGAGACTTTTCGCGCCCTGCCCGAAGGGATTTCCAACGTTAATTACAGCGCCCTAATTCTTGCTGCCAAATGCTTGGCGTTGCACCTAGCATGGCGGGGACGACTGCTCCGCATATCTCCCGCCCCATTTGTGGTGCTCTCCGCTGGAATCGTAGCGGGAATATTGTGGTTCAATTCCGCGCCCAGGATAGGAGAAATTCCAACGGGGCTGCCCGAAATAAACCTGTCTGCCATATCACTGGATTTCTTCGTGCATGTCCTGAAACCCGCCTTCGTCATGGCGCTGCTGGGCTCCATCGCTACTTTTATGGTGGCGATCAGGGTGGACGCCATCACTGGCTCCCAGCACAAACCGAACCGGGAGATGGTAGGTCAGGGGCTGGGCAATATCCTGGCCGGCTTCACCGGCGGACTTGCCGGATCAGTGGGGCAGGGCACATTCCTGAACGCCTTGAGCGGTGGTCGGACCCCGATCGCCGGTTTGACCGTGGCCGGGCTGATGGCGGCGGTCATCTTCCTGCTGGGGCCAGTGGCCGAACGCATCCCCTCCGCCGTGCTTGCCGCAATCCTAGTAATGAACGGCTGGAACATCGTCGATCGCAGATTCATCACCAACCTGCATCGGATACCCAGGGGCTATGCAGCAGTGATGATACTGACGGCCCTGCTGGTCCTGTTCGTCGACCTGACCACCGCTATCGTCATAGGGCTGGTTATTGCCGCCCTCCTGGCGGCGCGGCGTACGGAGGGCTTGGAGACCTCCTCCCTCGTCTCAGTGCCACTGCTGGACCGGGCAATCATCCCATCGGAGGAATGGATGGATGAGGATGACCCCTTTTCGGCCCGTACCGGGCTGGTGGTGTTTCCGGACCGAACAACAGTGGCATCGGCACGGGAACTCAGCCGAATCCTCCGCCCGGACATCAGGGGGCATCAGTTCGTCATTTTCGACTTGTCCAAGACAGAATACGTGGATGACTCGGCTGCGATGATCATAGGTGAATTGATCAGCCTCGCCATAGCGCGGAGCGACAGAACAATCATCATTGCCAGCATGACGCCGGACGTGTCCAGCACCCTCCGTGCCATGGGGTCGCTGGCCCGAGTCGCGGAGGCGAATATTGCGGCCGACGTGGAGGAGGCCAAGGAGATCGTCCGGCCTTTGCTGCGCGAGCGGAGGTAGGTCAGGGAGTGCCCTAATCGTACGCTTCGGCCGGAGGCTAGGTCGCGTCCTCATAACAGCGCTCTCCCAAGGGAGAGGGTTTTAGACGCACCACCTTATTCAGGGGAAATTGAGCGGATAAACTCTTTCAGCCCGTCCCCGCATTTACCCGGCATTTCCAAGGGGAGAAAGTGGGTGGTGTCCGGAAGAAAGTCATAGTCGACTTGCATGATGTCGCTGAGCTCGAGGGTGGGGAGGTACGAATACGGGAGGGTCGGGTCGGCCCCAATCACTTTTACCGGACATTCAAGGTAGGCGAAGTCAACCAGAACGGCAAAGGGCCCTGCAAAGTCGATCATCTGGGCCTCGTATTCGCGGGGACAACGCAAGCTGAAGTCCAGCTCCTGTGGATTGACTCGCAGAGTGGTGCGAGCCATCAAGTCCATGACCCCCGGCACTGTTTTCCGGAACATGGGCAGGAACTCCAAGACATCGGAGAACTGTTTCGGCGATTTGAAGGTGGTGGTCCTCCTCCTGGTCCCGGCCGCTGCCCTCATGGTCGCAGCCTCAAACTCCGCGTAGCTGCGCCCAGGCTTGCACAGGGGCGGATCGTACAGCACCAAGCCCGAATACCTAGCGCCCTTAGCGGCGGACAGCAGCGACACAAGGCCGGATATGGAATGGAACACACCGTACGTGGGTTTGTCTCCGTAGAGGCTGTAGACGGCGTCGATCAATATATCGTGATCTCGGACCAAGGTGGGAATGTTGTGCTGGTCGAGAGAGGTTACTTGATTCCAGCCGTGGTTCCTCAGGTCATACACGACGATGTCGAATTCATCAGCCAGTTGAGACCAGAAGGGCAGATACAAGTCGATGGCCAGTCCGTTGCCATGGGACAGAACCAAGCGCGGGCCGGCAGGGTTTCCGTGGCGACGGAGAACAATGCGGGTCTCGTCGTCCACGGGTACCTCGTCGACTGACAGTGGCTCCGGGAGAATCCAGATGGTATCCGTGTCGTTCGACAATTCCTAACCACCCCGAGGATAAATTATGGTGTGGTCAGCTTCCAAGGATGACGGGTGTGTCTCATATGCCAAGGCGGCGGCAAAGTCTTCGTTGCCAAGGTCAACAAGCGTCCAAGGGACCCATGGCGCCTCGGCGAATCTGAATTCGTCCGATACGCCTCCGAGTAGCATTTGTTCCGGGACCTGGAATTTCGCGAAGTCGGTATGGAGTCCGGTTCCGTACGCCTTTGCCAGCGCCTCTTTCATTGTCCAAACGCGATAGAAGAGACGCAACCGTCTGTCTTCGGCCAAGGATAGCAGTTTCCCCCGCTCGCCCGGGGCCATCACGGTATCGATCAACCCTTGGAGGTGACGCCTCGGGTGGCGCTCCTCGACGTCGACGCCGACCTCGCGGTCCCAAGAGAAAGCGATCAGCCCATGACCACCGCTGTGGGCGACGTTGAAGCGCAAAGGCGCCGGAACCCCGCTCACCGTCACAACAGGCTTTCCGAAAGAGGCGGCATCGAAGGAGATGCAGTTATTTGGGCAATCCAAGAGGGACGAGAGGATTGCCCTTAAAGCAGACCTGCAGAAGATGAATCTGCGGTCGGCACCGGCGAATCGGAACTTTTCGAGACGAAACAGTTCCTCCCGGTCGAGCCATCGTGTTGCTTCTCTTTGGCGGACAGCGTGTGGCTGCAGGTCCACATGTACCACCGCCACGCCGCCGATTGTGCAGCAGCCCTTCCACCACGGCCCGTCCGCGATGCGTGGAGCACCGGACACGTCCGCTTCCGAAGCCGGGTAGCGGGAAGGGTGTTCAGTCTCCCCGCCGATGGTCAAGCCGCCTCAGGAGGACTTGGCTTCGATGAAGGAGACAAACTCGCCCATGGTGTTGATGCTGGCGCAGTCCTCGGTGGACATCGTCAAGCTGAATTCCTGAGCCACCAACTTGGCAAACTCCACGAACTCCACCGAGGAGAGCCCGGAATCCCTCAGACTTGAGTCGAGGGCCAAGGGGCTTCCCGTAGAGCGCCCTTCGATTTCCAGATTGTCATCCACCAGTTTCCGGACCCGTTCTTCTGTAGAGGGCATTAATTATTCTCCTATTGATTCATTGCCGAGGTGATCGGCTGCCCGGCGAAGTAGCCGTACCGAATCCCCAAAGCTACTGTATGAAATGTGCTAAAAAAAGACCTAGAGATGTCAAACGACGCTGGTTACAACGCTTGGTATGTTCTTAAAGATACGACGTTAGCAGTCCTCAGATGTACCCTTCGCAAAGTATCCAGTATTGCCTCGATGCTTGCTCGCAGCCCGCGATGAATACCCACCAGTGGCCCCGCTTCAGCCCTCCCTCTGTTCCCGCACCCAGAAGCTGCGGCGCTGGAAGGGATAGCCGGGAATGGAGATACGACTTCGGCGTTCCCCGGAGAACAGCCCTTGGAACGACAGGCGCAAGCCGGCCGAGTAGGCCTCGGCAATGCTCCGCATGAATTGGACCTGCTCCCCCGCTGCTCCTGCGTCCTCCCGGTGCCAAGGCCTGCTTTCCACGGAGCCTGCCTTGGTCAGTATGGATGGTCGTGAAGGGCTGGTCCCGTTCCCTGAAGAATCGGCGGAGGGGAACGGGCCGAGTTCGACGACGAAGTCGACGGCCAACTCCCGGAGCGTCGATTCTTGGTCCCGGTTCCTCCCCGGATCGCCGGTGGCCCGTAGCCAGAAGGCCTCGTCGAGATCGTCGGAATCCTGCACCACCCGGCCTGCGCCGTAGCTGTACCAGGTAACCGAAGGAGCGCCGGTCTGGATGTCCCGTACCGAGGGCGTGCCTGAGCTCAGAGACAACAGGAGTCGCAGGCCGTCCTCGAGGGAGACCACACCGGCCGCGAATGCCGCAGCCACCTCACCAACGCCCCGTCCGTAAACCACGGAGGGATTCACCCCGGCGTTGTTCCACAGGGCTGTGAGGCCAGCCTGGATGGCGTAGGTTGACGCACCCGAGAGCACGTCTCCGTTGGATCCCTCATCACCGAACATACCATCGAGAGGGGAAACGCCGCGCTCTTGCCTCACGACCTCATCGCAACGGTCCAGCACAACGCGGAACAGCGGTTCCGCATCGTAGAGCTCCCGACCCAAGCCAATCCATTGCGCCTCCCGAGCGGTGTAGAGAAAGGCGGTCCGTATGGAGGCGGGCAGCGGGGTACGTTCCTCCGCCATCTCCGCCGACGCCAAGGAGGTCAGCTTCCCCCTCAGCTCGGCCGCGTCATGAAACAACAGGCCACTGCGGTGATCAAAGTGGCTCCGGCCAGCGCCGGCTGACCACGCCATGTCCGACAGAGTGGTCCAAGCATCGTCATCATTCGTATTGAGCAGTTCCGACCGCTCATCTAGCCAAGACAAGTAGCCCAGCGCCAAATCGCGCAGGGCACCTGGTGTCTTTCCCGACAGGGGAAGCATACGAACGCGCCGTTCCGCAGAGCCAACCACCGCCGACGCCGAGGCGGCTCCGGGCGCTCCGCCCTCGACGGCCACAAGCTGCGGGGCACCGGACAGGACCGCCGGGGAGACCCTCCCGTTCGTGTCTCCGACTGGCGTTCCGTACCCCCCGACAATCATGTGTGCGTTCGTACCAGACAGGCCGAAGGAGTTGATCGCGGCCAGAGGTGGACGGTCCCGGTGCACCGGCCAGTCCGTCGATTCCGAAGGGATGCGGAGGGGCATCCGCTCCCATTCGAAGTCCGGGTTGGGGTTGCTGAAATTCAGATGGGCCGGGATCATCTGGTGGTTCATGGCGAGAACGGCCTTGATGATGCTGGCCATGCCGGAGGCCCATTCCAAATGGCCTATGTTGGCCTTCACCGAGCCCACCAGCAACGGCTGGTCGGTAGCACGTCCTCTGCCATAAACGGAGGCGATGGCGCGGAGCTCGATGGAGTCGCCCAAGAGAGTGCCGGTGCCATGGGCTTCCAGGTAGTCAACCTCGGAGGGAGCGACCCCGGCTCGGTCCAAGGCATCCTGGAGGACACGTTCTTGAGCCGGGCCGTTGGGGGTCTGGATGGCGGCGCTAACACCATTCTGGTTGAGCGCCGTTCCCCGGACCAAGCCCCAGATCCGGTCACCGTCGCCCTCGGCCTCCCCGGCCCGTTTGAGCACCAGCACACCGCATCCCTCACCGCGGACGAAGCCGTCGGCCGATGCGTCGAAGGCGCTGCAACGCCCCGATTCGGAGAGCATTCCCACCTCCCGGTGGAACCTGACGATGGGCAGGGAGAACTGGGCGTTGACCCCCGCCGCGACGGCCAGGTCCACCTCGCCCCGCTCCAATGCCGCAACGGCTTGGTGCACGGCCGCCAAGGAGGAGGCGCAGGCCATGTCGATGGGCATAGCTGGTCCCTCCAGCCCGAGGGCGAAGGCCACCCGTCCAGCGGCCACACTGCTTGTGGTGCCGAAGAAACTGTCCTCGTTTCCGCTGGAGATGATCACCTCCCTGTATTCGCTGCCGCCTATGCCCAGATAGACCCCGGTTCGGCTGCCCCGGAGGCTAGCTGGGTCGATGTCGGCGTCCTCCAAGGCCTGCCACGCGGTCTCAAGCAACATCCTCTGCTGCGGATCCATGGAACGGGCCGACATCGGCTGGATCCCGAAGAAACGGGCGTCGAACTGGTCGATGTTTTCTATGAACCCACCCCTCCGCAATGCAGGGTCCTTCGCAGCGGGGTCGCCCGTGAGGCCCGCCCAAGAGCCGGGACTCTGGCGGCCATCGGTAATCGTCTCCCGGCCCGATTCCAAGATTTCCCAATAGGCGGACAGGTCCGGCGCGCCAGGGAACTTGCAGGCCATGCCGACGATGGCGATGCTGTCGTCGAGGCTCGTGGCTTTTCGCTGGACTGTCGGCTCCGGGAGCTCCCGGGGTTCGGCAATCGAGGCGCCATTGGAACGGGCCAAGCCATCCACGATGTGTTCCGCCAAGCTGGAGACATTGGGGTAGTCGAAAATTGCCGAATTGGACAGCACGAATTCCCCGGCCAAGGCGCGATTGAGCCGGTTCCGCAGCTCGACGGACATAAGCGAGTCCATGCCTAGGTCGAAGAAGCCCACCTGCAGCGCCGGGGCCGAGGGAAGGCGCAGCACCGCTTGCAATTCCCGCTGCAGGAAGGCAGCGGCGACGCCCGGCCGCTCCATCGCCGGGGATTCGTGAATCTGGGAGATCAGGTCAACGGCTGCCGACTGCCCCGCATCGTCCCTTTGCGAATCGGCGTTCTCCCCCAGCAACTCCTCGAGAAACGGTGGGCGATCGTACAGATTTTCGGCAAAAACCGGCCAGTCTACCGCAGCCACCATGGAGGCGTTCACATCTTGGGCGACCAGCTGATCGAGGGCCCTGATTCCGAGCTGGGGCGAGATCCAGCCGGTGCCCGATGCGGCCAGCTGACGCTCGATGCGCTCCCGCTGTTCCTCTGCCTCGCCCAGGCCGGACCAAGCGCCCCAGGCGATGGACTGTCCCGGCAGGCCCAAGGAGCGCCGGTATGCGGCCAGCTGGTCGAGAAAGGCGTTTGCGGCCGCGTGGTTGCCCTGTCCGGAATTGCCCAGTACCCCGGTCACGCTGGAGAACAGGACGAACAGGTCCAAGTCGCGATGCAGCGTGGCCCGGTGCAGGTGCCAAGCGCCGAGGATCTTGGGCCATAGGACCTGCTCGAACCGGTCCCAGTTCTGGTTCCCCAAGGCTCCGTCGGACAGTACGCCAACGCTGTGGATAATGCCGGCAAGGGGTGGAAGATCCTTATCCATGCGTTCCAGCATGCCGTCCAGGGCCTCTTGGCTGGTAACATCGGCTAGCTCTACGACGATGTTGGCGCCCTGCTGCCGCAACGTCTCGATGGCTTGTTCCGCCTCGGGGTCCGGGGGACGGCGTCCATTGAGCACTATGGTTCCTGCGCCGCGCTCGACCAGCCAGTCGGCGACGGCGCAGCCGATTCCGCCGAGACCTCCGGTGACCAGGTACGTCCCATCGGTGCGCAGGCGTCCCGAGGACATGGGAGGCATGGCGATCACGTTCTTGCCAACGTGCCGGGCGGAGCGCATGAACTCCATCGCGGCCCCGATTTCCGTCATCGGCCACCGGGTGTGGACCAGCGGCTGCAGCTCTCCCGACGAAACCCTGGAAATCACCCTCTTCAGGGATGCCCCCAAGGTCGCGGGATCATGGACCTTCAGGCCGTCGACCTCCAGGATCCCGTAGGCGACGTCCGGGCGGTAAGCGGCCATCTCCTCCACGGTCCAGATATCGCGCCTGCTCATTTCCAAGAACCTGCCGTTGGGGGCCAAGCACGACAGGCTGGCCTCGATGAATCTGGGCCCCGTCAGGCTGTTCAGGACGACAGTGACTCCCTGACCGCCGGTCGCCTCCATGATGGCCGTTCCGAAGTCGGTGGAGCGGCTGTCGAAAACGTGGCGTATGCCCAGCGACCGCAGGTAGTCCTGCTTGGGAGCGCTGGCGGTGGCGAAAACCTCTGCACCCGCCGCCTGCACCAGCTGGACCGCGGCCAGTCCGACGCCTCCCGACGCGGTGTGAATCAGCACCCGATCATTGGGATTCAGTCCCGTTAAGTCGAAGGACAGCTCGGCACTCACATAGGAGGTGGGGATGGTTGCCAGTTCCGGCACCGTCAGTCCCTCGGGGGCATGGGCCACCATTTCGGCAGGAGTGACCATCTCCTTTTGGAACGATCCTGTGGCCAACCCCAGCACCAAGTCCCCTGGGGAAAAGTCGTCCACGTCCGGCCCGGCCTCCAAGATGCGCCCGCAGAACTCGTCCCCGAGGACCGGCAGCTCAGAGGAAGCCAGGCGGACCGCCCCCATGCCAGTAAGCACATCGGAAAAGTTAAGCCCCACGGCCTCCACGGCCACTCGCACCTCTCCTTCCTCCAGCGGCCTGGACTGCACCGCCTCCGCGCAGATTCCCGACAGGTCTCCGCTGGGGTCAGGCATCATTCTCCAGTTGGTATCGTCGGGCAGGGACTGCCTGACCCGGCCTGCGCCAATTCGTACGAGCCGGGCCGCCCTTCTGGTACCGTCACGATGGGCGACATGGGATTCTTGGTCCGGGCGCATCAGCTCGCCGGTCAGCTCCGCCACGGGGACGCCGACGCCGGGGTCCAAGTCGATCATCCTGGGTTGCAGGTATCCGGCCTCCCGCGCCACCGCCTTGCCGAAGCCCCATAGCGAGGCGCCCGCCAGTTCCCCGGCGCTCGGGCGCATGTATTCGCGCTCCAACGCCTGGGCTCCCCTGGTGATGAACCAGGTACCCAAGTCGGGAGAGATTCCAGAGTCCAGTAGGCCCTGCACCATGGCCAAGGCAGTGGCTCCGGCTTTCCTCGTATCCCGCGCCAGCTCGCCGGTCGTGGCCTCCGTTCCATGCCCGTCCAGCGAGACCAAGTGAACGACGCCGGTCAGGGGGATGTCCTTGGGCAGTTCTTCGATGAGTGAAAGCCAGTCTTCCCTGCTCTCCGGGTTCAGCGAGACCCGAAGGAGGCCTTCCTGCGAGAATGGGTCGTCGCCGCTGATATTCGCCCCGGCCAGCACCGCCACCTGGTTTTGTGCCACCAGTGCCGCCGCGATTTCCTCGGCAACTGCGCCCTCGCCCGTTGCCAAAACCCAGACCCCTTGCGGCTGGACAATATTCCTCGGTCCCCGGGCCATGATGACGCCGGATCCGAGTGGAGGCTCCATACTCCCTCGGTCCCCGCCGAGCACCGTGGCATCCTCCATTCCGACGTCGGTAAGGGCCTGCACCCACACCTGCGGTGAGGCAGTGGCGTGGTCCGTCCTGTAGTAATCGGAGAAGCGCCACCATCCGTCAAGCTGCCCGAAGGTCATGTCCTGCCAGCCCCGGCCCCTGAGGCTCTCTAGGGCAATGAGCTGGCCGGAGGGAGCCAGCAGGTCACGGCAGTGGGACAGGGTCTCGCCCAGGTCCCGGGTGGCGTGGAGCACGTTCACCGCGATAAGGAGGTCGTATGAATGGAGGTCATAGCCCTGGGAAGCCGGGTCCCGTTCGATATCCAGCGGACGGTAGACCATCGACGCGCCCGACTCTCGGAAACGGTCCTCTGCAGTGGCGAAGAACCCGGCCGAAATGTCGGTGTAGACGTAATCGAAGTTGCCTTCGGGAAGCTCGGGAAGAACGACGGAGGTCCCGGAGCCGGTACCCGCTCCCACTTCGATAACCCGCAGGCGCCGGTCCTCCGGCCACTCGGCCACCATGGACGCCACCGCCTCGGCCAGCAGCCGGTTGGAGGCTCTTGATGCGGGAGCGGAGAAGTAGAAGTCTGCCAGATTGGGCCCGTCGGTCCTGAACAAGATCGACAGCGGGTCTATGTGGCCTGCCAGAACGTCTGCCACGGCCGCGCCACTCCTGCTCACCAGGCCGATCTCGCTCTCGCCGTGAGGGTGGCGCCCGGTGATCTGGTCGGCGTAGGCCTCCGTATCCTCCAGGGCTTCGTCCGGCAGCGGTTCGCCCGCGCCGATCGCGACACGATACCCCTCCCCGGAACGTTCCAGCACCCCCGCATCGCAAAGCAGCCCCAGCATGCGAGCCACCAGCCGGGAGTGGGCCGGTAGCACGCCGAATCGGTCCATCAGGCTCTCAGCGTCTACGGAATCCCCCGCTGTACGCTCCCACCCCAGCCGTTCCAGTCCCCGCAGGGCAAGAGAGCGAGACAGCCGCTCCAGGTCCTCCAGCAAAGAGGCGCGGGCGTCGACGTCCACACCCTCCACGGCCAAAAACTCGGCGAATGTGCCGACCTCTGCGGCAGTCCTGGTGGGGGCGACCAGTTTCTCCGCCGAGCGCAGGGCGGTGGATAACGGGGCATCGCGCCACACGGTCTCGTAGAGCAGGTCCTGCAATCCCTCCGAGGCGGACAGAAGGGTGGCCCTTGTGGCCCGCTTCAGCGTGAATCCGGACAACCCTCCAAGGGGGTCCCCCTCCGTGGTGTAGAGCCACAGGTCCCCGGTCAGTGTCTCCGCCACCGCAGCCAGGCCGTCCTCCGCTGACACCCCCTCGCCTGAGGGTCTCAGTTGAGCGCGGCATACCACCCTGTCCTGCAGTGGACCATGCAACCAGAGACGTTCCCAGCCGAAGGGCAGATATGTCTCGTCGCCGCCGGCACCGGACAGCATGCGGGTGGCCGAAAGCACCTGGAAGCAGCCGTCGAGCAGGAGGGGGTGGACCTCCATGCCACTGTCGCCCGTTTCCTGAAGGGCTATTTCGCCGACGGCCTCGGCCCCTTGGCACCACAGACCAGTGACGGTGCGGAGACTGGGGCCAAAAGCAACGCCCGAACCGGCCTTGTCGCGGTAGTAGGCAGCCACGTCCTGCTCTTGGAGGCTGGCTTTGAGCTGGGCTAGGTCGACTCGTTCCCCGCGGGCCGGACGCCCGGGCTCCGGCTCAATTTCTCCCTCGGCGTGCAGCGTCCATGTTTCGTCCGTGGAGTCGGGTGTGGAGTCCCGGCTGTAGACCTCGAAGTGGCGGGACTGTGCACCCCTTCCGCCGTCGACTACGATCTGCAGACGCTTGCCCGTCGGCTCGTCCTCACTGTCCTCGGGGAATACCAGCGCGCTGTGCAGCCGCAAGTCTCCGATAGCGGTTGACGATGCGCCTCCGGCGAGTGAAACGGAGGCGGCCATGGCCCCGTATACTGCACCCGGCATGACCACGCGACCGTACACTCGGTGGTCATCCAGCCACGCGGGATCGGTAGGGAGCATCTCCGTCTCGAACATGACCTCGCCTCGGGGCGACTCATGCCTGGCTCCCAGCAGGGGGTGGGCATCGGCGGACCGCGCCCTCCTCGAGGAAGGCACCCAGTGGCGGCGGCGCTGGAAGGGGTAGGTGGGCAGCGGGACGCGCCGCGTCGTTTCGCCCGCGAACAAGCCGGAGAAATCCAAGGGCAGACCGGCCTCATAGGCCCGCGCAACGGCCCGAACAAAGGCCTCGGCCCGTTCCGGCTCAGACCCGTCGGATGCAGGCCGGAGCAGGCTCGGCAGGACCAACGGCGCTTCGGGGTTGCCCGCACTCTCCGGCCAGTTGAAAGAGACCAGGGGCCCCAGGATGGAGTGCGGTCCCAGTTCTATGACCGCGTCCACTCCCAGGTCGGCTAGGCTCTCCACGCAACCAAGAAAGGCAACGGGCTGCCGGGCCTGTCTCCGCCAATAGGAACCGTCCATCACCGTTTCCCGCCCCACGGGCTTTCCCGTGATGTTGCTGATCAACGGAACAGATGGGGCAGCGACGTCCATCCCGTCGAACACCGCCTCCAGATCGTCTAGGCCAGGCTCAACGAGGGGGCTGTGGTAGGCGGGGCTGGGCCTCAGCCGCAGCACGTTGAATTCCTCCGACTCCAGCAGGCGACAGAACTCGTCCACCTCCTCGGCGGGGCCGCTGATTACCTGCTGGGTGCCGTTGTCCACGCCAATGCAGAGGTCCGAGGAATCCTGGGACTCATGCCACTGGGTAACTTTCGGCGCCAAACGGGATGCGGGGGCAAACACGGCCGCCATCGCTCCCGCCCTGGGAAGGGCTCCCATAAGCCGCCCCCTGGCGGAGGCGAACCTGAGTCCGGTCTCTAGGGAAAACACACCGGCGGCCTGGGCGGCGGCGATTTCTCCCAGGCTGTGTCCCACCACCGCGCTGGGGCGAATGCCGATGCTGGCCCACAGGGCGGTCAGGGCGCACTCGAGGGTGTAAATGGCGGGTTGGGTCCACTCCGGGTCGTCGAGATCGCCTGCTGCTCCCGGGCGCCCAAACATTACGTCAAGGAGCGATGCCCCCCTTTCCTCCCGTATGAGGAGGTCGCAACGGTCCATGACCTCCCGGGCCGCCGGCTCGCTGCGATAGAGGTCCTCGCCCATGCCGACCCACTGGCTGGCCTGTCCGGTGTAGGCGAAGGCCACCTTGGATGCTGAGGGGACGGGATATAGCTCCTCGGATTCGGCAACGTGGGACAGACTCTCCCCCAGGGATTCCATGTCCCGAAACACGACTCCGGCCCGGGAGTCGAAGTGGCTGCGGCCCATGCCTGCGCTCCAAGCCATGTCCGCAAGAAGGGAGTTCGCCACAGGTGCGTTACCCGCGTTGTCCCGCAGTTCGCCGAGTGTGGCCAGATACGACTTGGCCAAATCCCGAAGGGCTGCCTCCGTCTTCCCCGACAAAGGCAGCAGGCGCGGCGGACGTTCCGCAAGCTCCGGCGTGGATGCTGGGTCCGTGTCACCCCGCTCCACGAGAGGAGCCGAAGGGCGGACGGCAGCCCCCGTGGGACGAATCATCCCTCGGACGGCAACCCGGTCTTCCTCAGAGATGCCGTACGACTCCACTATCACATGGGCGTTGGTCCCCGACCATCCATAGGAGCTCACGCCTGCCCTCATGGGACGACCGGCCTGCGCTGGCCACTTCATCTGCTCCGAGGCAATCTGCACGGGAAGATTCGTCCAGTCCACCCTGGGATTGGGGTCCCTGAAATGCAGATGCTTGGGAATAATGCCGTGCTTCATGGACAGCAATACTTTCATCAGGCCGGCGATTCCCGCCGTTGGCTCCAAGTGGCCCACGTTGGTCTTGATGGACCCAACCAGCAGGGGACAGTCCGCCTCCCTGCCTTCGCCGTAGGCCTCGGCGGCCGCGCTCAACTCAATGGGGTCGCCGACCAGGGTACCGGTACCGTGGGCCTCCAGGTAGTCCACACCCGACGGCGCGACGTCTGCCTGCAGAAGGGCCTCCTGGATCACCCGCACCTGGGCCCCGGTGCTGGGTACGGTCAGGCCCGCGCTGGCGCCGTCCTGGTTGATGGCGGAACCGCGTATCACACCCCAGATGGGGTCTCCATCGGCCTCCGCATCCCTGAGCCGCTTCAGGACCGCGATTCCGCATCCCTCTCCCCGGACGAATCCGTTGGCGGAGGCATCGAAGGCCTTGCATTGCCCGTCAGGGGAGAGCATGCCGGCGACTGCCCTCAGTTCGGTGAGCCGCCCGGAGAAAATAGCCTGTACCCCGCCGACCAAGGCCAGGTCCGCCTCGCCCTGCCGGAGCACCGACATGGCCATGTGGACCGCCACCAGCGATGACGAACAGGCCGTATCGACTATCAGGGAGGGTCCCTCCAGCCCCAATGCAAAGGAGACACGTCCAGCGATGGTATTGAAAGAAGTCCCGCTGACGGTGTAGAGGCTGTCCGCTGGCTCTAGGTTGGGACCGGAAGATGAGAGAATTACTCCTCTGTAGTCGTTGTTGCTGGCGCCGATAAAGACCCCGGTTCGACTCCCAGACAACCGGTCGGCATCTATCCCGGCGTCCTCAACAGCCTGCCAGCAGGTCTCCAGCACCATACGCTGCTGGGGGTCAAGTAGCTGGGCCTCGACGGGGGATATGCGAAAGAACTCAGCGTCGAAGAGGTCTATATCGTCTACCAGGGCGGCGTACCTGCATGCCTCCACCCGATTGGCCGACGCCGGATAGAACTGGCCGATACGCCCGATCCCGGAACCTGGAACTCCCTCGACAACGGCATTTCCGCCGCGTTCCAGCAGTTGCCACAGGGACCCAATGTCGGATGCCCCAGGAAACTTGCAGGCCATTCCGACTACGGCGATGGGCTCGGTCCCGGCGGCGGGGCCTTCCCTTCCAGTCAGTGTATCTGGTGCGGCAGTCGCCCGTTGCTCCGAATAATTCCGACTTGTTACTGACATTCCTCCCCCAGGTCTCTTCTATCGGACTAAGTCCCTTCGCAAGGGATCTAAGATGGCACTGAAAAATATCGCCAGGACAATGGCAACTCCGGCCAAATCCTCAAAACGGCCGAAACCATAAGTGAACCGATCGCTGCGTTTACACCTAGAGATCAGGAAGGCCAGCCAGAGCGGAATTGTGACGGCGGCGTCGGTAAAGTTGTGGATGGTATCACCAAAAATTGCCACGCTTCCGGTGAATACCACTATGCCAGCCTGAATCAAAGCGGATAGCATCAATGGCGACAAATGACCACTCTACCGCCCAGATTCCCCGTTCCGTAATGTTGTACAAGCCCAAAGAGTCATGCGTGTGGCCATGGTCGTGGTGATGATGCCCGAACAGGGACTTGAACCGCTCGAGCCAGTTTGACTGCTCATCACCAGAACCTTCCGGAGCGGCGTGGGTATGACCGTCGTGTTCGTGCGAATGGGAACCTCCATGGGCATGTTGGTGGTGCATGTCGCTCCGTCGAAACCAACTGAACAAGGTATTTTCCGGATCAGCATTGCGGCCGCACATTCATCGGGCGAGATCTGTTCCAGTCCCTCTCCAGATCAGATTCAGATCTGCCGAATCTAAGCCGCAGCCACACGGGGATGGGGCCATTAGTTGCCTAGCTGGGGCAAAGGAGATTACAGGCTTCGCCCCAAGTGAGAGCCAGCGACCGCCCTCGAGATGAGATGAAAAGCTCCTGGCATCAGCCGGAACCGGCCATCAACTGCGTTGCCCGTTGTAAGCAAATTGAACCGGTTCCAGAAGTAGATAATTGCAGTGCCAACCGAGCCTTGGAAAACCGAGTTGGCCTCAACGTAGCGCCTGACGTCAACGAGCAGGTTGCATTCCATCCGTGTCTTCAGAAGTCTTTAGAAAATAACTACCTGCCACAGTGGTCAACAATGCAGGAGTGATGTAGCAATTCATCACATGCCATGCCCTGCACCGCCCACCGCCTGAATAGTAAAAATGGCAAAGAAAAGGAGTACGCCGACAGCGCACCGACCACCATGATGAAGATTGCGGCAACTCGAAACAGAAAAGACATAGCGCTCCTGAGAGACAACTGAAGGGGACGAATCATCAAAAGGATAATGCCCGTGTATGAAAAAGACGTGGAAAAGTAGTGAGTTTTTCGTTCCTATATCGTGAGAATTCGACCCATAAAAGCAGGCTGCAAGGCGCGTCAGACTACCTTGATGAAGTCAGACTACCTTGATGAAGAAGGATTCAGTAGAAACCGACATTTAGGGGGGCGATATTTCCCGGTGATATCTCGCCCTTATCGCTGGTCGATTCTGAGTCGTTAGATTGGAGGTATGTCTCATTCTCCCAATTCATCCAAACTATGCCACATCCCACCCGACTTGTTCAGAGAATTCCTAGTATTACAACGACGGGTTAGGGCGGAACGCCGGAGGCGACGCGACCGAGGGAGGCGCGGCGTTTCTGGTGGGAGCGTCGGGCCCGTTCGTTGCGCCGCTGAACTTCCTGCAGCCACTCCAGCAGTTCACTCGGTCCGAACTGCGCCTTGGGCAAGAGCTCACGGACCACCCGGTACACCTGTGGCCGGGTGATCAGTGGCATCTTTTTCCCCCAGCAGGCGACGGCGCCGTCGATCCTCACCCCGCAGGTATGCGTGGAGCCGGCGCTTACCGAGGTGAATTCTCCATCGGGTGGCGTGGCCTGGTCATAATGATCCCTGCCCCAGCATTGGACGGAGCCGTCCCGTTTCGCCCCGCATGTGTGGCCCCCTCCAGCGCCGACCGAGGCGAACTTCCTGGCCCGGCGGGTGGGACAGCGGCACGAACATCTCACTGGTCCGGCGGCGGTGCTCCCGGACGTAGTCCTTGACGATGGTGTATCCACCGTCGAACCCGTATTCGTCCCGGAGCCGCTCGTAGATGCGCTTGGCCGTGTGCCGCTGTTTCTTCGAGACCCGGTGATCATCGTCCAGTATGCGGTCGATGACGCCGGTGAAGGGATCGAGCTTGGGCCGTCGTGGCGGAGTCTGTCGCCGGTAGCCCCGCGGCGCGGAGTAGGCCAGCATCTTGCGCACCGTGTCCCGGTGCAGTCCGAACACCCGGGAAGCCTCCCGAACGCTCATGCCCTCCACCATCACCGCCCGGCGAACCCGCAGATATACGTCCACTGTGTACATCCCTGGCACCATCCAGAGGGTCGGCTACAACCCCTATGGATGACGGCGGGCGGTACAGTTTTCAACCGCCAAATGTCAGCAATCTCTCCGCCCACGCGGCCCAATATATCTCCGCCGCTTACACCAGCACCTCGTTGTCATCAAAGCTCCGGTGATACACCTCCAGCACATCCGCCATGGCGCAGACAAACTCGGCGCTGCCTTGCGGTGGCAGGCACCAGCATTCCTTCAGCCACGGCTTGAGATCGTTTGGTGCAGTGTCCGCCTCACCGTCTCCGGGCTGATGCTATGGACTAACTGAAACGGTCACGCCGCCATCAGCTCTGATCGATGAGGCACGTCTGAAGTCTGGACATAGGATATCGGCACCAACTGGTAGCCCAGTTGTGCTGCCCGACGCCGGGCGGTGTGCAAGGCCCGCTGCTGATACTGTTGCTCATAGTATTCCGCGCCGGCGTCCACATACACTTGGCCGTAGCGGAGCATGGAGTAAATGATCCGGGCCAGCTTGTGCGCCGTGGCCGTGATGGCCTTGGGCGCTCCCAAGTGGGCCTTCTTCCGGCGCAGGAAGGCGCCCAGGGCGCTGTCGGAGCGGTGCAGCGCGTTGGCTGCCAGCCGCAGCGCCGCAGCGGCCCGGTTGGCGCTGACCTTGGTCTTCGAGCTGATCACCCGGCCACCGGTGATGCGGTTGTGGGGGCTCAGCCCCAGCCATGAGGCAAAATGGAGGCAAAATGCTTGGCGCTGGGCCATTTGGTCATGTCCGTCCCCACCTCGCTGACTGCTTTCAGCGCGGTGAAACCGTCCACGCCGTTAATCCGGGTCAGGTCCACTCCCGTCATCCGGTACAGGTGGCCCTGGACATCGAAGCGCGGAGCATTCTTCTGATTGCGCTTCTTGCCGTTGGGAGCCGGGGGTTCACCGTCGCTGCGGTCCTCAAACTGCTCCAGTTGGGCTTCAATCTCCCGGTCGCACTCGGAGATCTTGGCCTGATAGGTCCGATACAGCTCCAGTGCCTGGGTCAGCTCGAAGAGGTGCTCTTTCCGCCAGTGCCCCTGCAGCGACTTGGCGATGGTCCTCTCGTCGGACTTGGTCCTGGGATCTTGCAGCCGGGCAAGTCTGCGGGGACTTCTCTCGCCCTGCACTATGGCCTCGATGATGTCCATGCCGGTCTTGCCCGTGATGTCCCTGATCACGTGCTACAGCTTCACGTTCGTCTGCGTCAGCGCCCTCTGCATGTGCTGGGAGGCATGCTCCACCAGCATGGCCCGCTGCCTCAGGTCGCTGCGCAACCGCCGGATCTCATCCTCCGGACGGAAGGCTCCCGACAGCAACCCGTAGGTGTGCAATTGCTGTAGCCACTGGCAGTCCAGCACGTCGGTCTTCCGGCCGGGCACGTTCTTGATGCGCCTGGGATCCACCAGCATCACCTCAAACCCCCGTTCCTCCAGCACCCCGAACAAAGGAATTCAGTACACCCCCGTGGACTCCATGGCCACGGTCTCCACCCCGCACTCGGCCAGCCAGTCGGCCAAGCGGTACAGGTCGGCGTTGAAGGCCTCAAACTCCTGCACCGGCTGTTCTGTCCGGTCGGCAGGAACCGCCACGAAATGGCTGCTGGCACCCACGTCAATGCCTGCCGCGTTGAGGCTCAGCTGGGACAGTCCCGCCGGTTCTGCGCCGCTCTTGCTTCTGCTCATCACCGCCTCCAGGATTGCCTTGTAAGGCGTGTCGACGGAAGGAGCCAACAACGTCGAACAATCTATGGACCGGGACCGCCCCGACTGGGGCGTCACCAATGATGCCGTCGTAAGGCTCCCGGACCATGCTGTCCATCGGGTAATATCCACCAGTGCATCCCCGGTCTCTGTCCAGGCGACACGCCTTGCCACGGAGTATACATTCTTGGGTGGACTCCCCAGTTAGTCGCCTCTGCCCGGCCCGGACACGGGCGTAACTCTGCTGTCAGCTATCTCCCTTTCCACCGATCCGCCGGCCAGCATCTTGAGGGTCCAACTGACCCGTCCCTCCGGCGGCTTGGAGACAGCCATCGCTATCAGGTGGGCCTCTCCCTCGCCATCAAGCTTCCTGGGGCGGTGGTTCAGTTGCCTCTTGCGCCCGATAGCCGCCTCCACTCCCTGCTCCACGCCACGGCGGCGCACCTGCTCCACCGTGGCGGTGCCCGCTTTTAGCGCCCGGGCTATCTCCTGATCCATCATCGCACTCTCGCTCTGGTTCTCGTCGCTGAGCAGCAGAATTCGAGCGTGAGTCTGCCTGTAGGCTGTCGCTCGCCACATGGACACCAGTTCCTTCAGCTCCTCCTGCTCCCCCCTCGTCACACTCACTCCGTACTTCTTCGCCATCACATCCTTCCACTGGCCAGCCACCGCGCCTAACCGCTAGCTCATCAGCCATCATCTCAAAGCAGTTGGTCCGCTAGTCCCAGGCGTCGTAGAATGCCACCGGCAGGAGCGCCATGGGTTCCCGGTCGCGCTCTACTTACGTGAGACGATCCCTATAGTTGTTGGGCCTGGATCGTCCCACAAACCCGGCAATCAGATCGGCTCAGTCTGTGGGGAGAGTAGATTTTGGGAACAGCCTCCCTCACTTTGAACCTCTAGCCCCATGGTTGCCAGCACCCCCCATCAAACTGGTCCTCTTCCCCGGTCAGCGCCTCCTCAGAATCAGGTAAACGAAGGTCAGGCCAGCCAGGATCAGGACAATCGCAATCAGAATGACCAGGGTAAGGCGGTCACGGCCGGCTGCCGCTGCACGCTCCAGCAGATTGCGGCCCCTCTGTTCCGCCTCGTCCAGCTCGGGCGCCCCCGGTTCCTGAAATCGTATTGGAAGGGCTGTCGGCGTAGGAGCGACCGTGGCCGTGGGGGTTGGCGCCACCGTCGGCGTGGGGGTGGCCGTGGGCACGGCGACGGGTACGCTGGTTGGTGCGACAGTTTCCTGCCGGGCGGTCGATGGCACGGCCATGTCGTTGTCGAATACCGTAACCGCCACGCTGTCGATGCCCAGCCTGTGATAGTCGCCGTCGATGCTGGTTGCCGTGTGGGTGACGTTCACTTGGTCGTCCTCGGTGTCAGCGTCATGTCCCGCGCTGACCTCCACCGTCTGCTCGGTACTCCAGTTGTCCGGGGTGAATGTCAGGCGAGTAGGGCTGACCGCAACCTCCTCTCCGGCGATCATGTCGATGGCAACATCGGCCGAAGGCTCGGTCCTCAGCCGCACCGTGTAATTGTCCAGGAGTCCCGACCGCTCCTCCTCGATCCAGAGCGTGGTGGGCGAGACGGCCACGCTGGCGGGGGCGTCATTGTCGTACACCGTGACTGCGACGCTGTCGATGTCCAGCCCGTTGTAGCTGCTGTCGGCGCTGGTCGCGGTGTGGGTGATGTCCACATGATCGTCCTCGGTGTCAGCGTCATGCCCGGCGCTCACCGACACCGTCCGTTCCGTCCCCCAGTTGCCGGGGGTGAAAATCAGGCTGGCGGGATTGGTTGTCACCTCCTCTCCGGCGCTGATGGCGATAGTCACGTTGGCAGTGGGCTCGGTCCTCAACCTCACCGCGTACTCGTCCGCGAACCCCGTTCGCTCCTCCTCGATCCAGAGCGCTGTGGGCGAGATGGCCACGTTCGCCTCTGCGTCGTTGTCGTAGACCGTCACCGCCACACTGTCGATGTCCAGGCCGCTGTAGGCGCCATCCGAGCTGGTCGCGGTGTGGGTTATATCAACATGATCGTCATCGGCGTCCGAGTCGTGCCCCGCGCTCACCGCCACTGTCCGCAACTCGTAGTAGTTGTCGGGGGTGAAGGTCAGGCTGGTGGGGCTGGTGGTCACCTCCTCTCCGGCGCTGATGGAAATGGTCACGTTGGCCGTCGGCTCGGTTCTCAGCCTCACCACGTATTCGTCCGCGAACCCAGACCGTTCCTCATCGATCCAGAGCGCGGTTGGAGAGACGGTCACACCGGCCCCGTCGTCATTGTCGTAGACCAGGACCGCCACGGTGTCGATTAGCAGCATTTCGTTAGTGGTGTTGTAGACAGCGTCGGTGCTGGACGGCGTGTGGGTGATGGTTGCGACGTCGTCAAGGGTGTCCGCGTCGTGGCCTGCACTTACCGTCACAGTTTGCCCCTTGTCGTAGTTGTCGGGGGTAAAGGCCAGACGGGCGGGATTCGTAGTCACCTCCACGACATCATCTCCATCCAGCTCCACTGCAGAGATGACAACGGTCACATCAGCCGTCGGCTGGGTCCTCAGCCTCACCCTGTAATCGTCCTCGAATCCCGACCGCTCCTCCTCTATCCAGAGCGCGGTGGGCGAGGCCGCAACACCCGCCCCAGCTTCGTTGTCGAAGACCAGGACTTCCACATCGTCTATTTTCAGTAGCGCTTCAGTGGCATTGCTGCTATCGGTAGCCGTGTTGTAAATGGGGTCTTCGCTGGTCGCCGAGTGGGAGATTGTTGCAAAGTCGTCCACAGCGTTGTCGTCAGGTCCCGCGGCCACCATCACTTCCTGCGGGAAACCCCAGTTGTCGGGCCTGAAAGTCAGGCTGGTGGCGCTGGTAGTCACCTCATCAACATCATCTCCGTCATGCTCCACCACACTGATCGTTATGGTGACATCGGCTGCGGGCCTCTTGTCCAGTACAACCGAATACACGTCAGAGTCGCCCGTCCGCTCCTCCTCAATCGCGAGCTCGGTCGGCTCGACGGACACACCGGCGTCGCGGTCGTTGTCGAACACCCGCACCTTCACGCTGCCGATACTCCGCCCGTCATAATCATCATCGGGGCTGGTGGACGCGTGGGTGATGGTGGCGGTATCATCCAGATCGTCGTCGTCATGGCCCGCGCTGAGCAGCACCTCCTGCAGTTCGTCCCAGTTGCCGGAGTCGAAGGTCAAACTGACGGGACTGGTGGTCACTTCCTCGACCGAATCTCCGTCATCCTCGTCTACGCTGATGGCAATGGTCACAACGTCCGACGGCTCGGTGGCCAGCCTCACCAAGTACCTGTCAGCGTCGACTGACAGCTCCTCCTCGATCCAGAGCACGGTATCCGAAACAATCACGCCCGGCTCGTCATTGTCGTTGACCGTCACCTCGACTCCGTCGATGTCGATTCCGGCATAATCGTCGTCATCGCTGGTCGAGGTGTGGGTGATGTTCACCTTGTCGTCCCTGGCAGCGTCGTCGTGTCCAGCGCTAACCGTCACCGTCTGCTCCTCGCGATAGGTGTCGGGTTTGAAGGTCAAGGTGGCAGGACTGGCAGTCACGTCCTCAACCTCGTTTCCACCCTCATCCACAACACCGATGGAGATAGTGACGTCGCTCGCAGGCTGCGTGTCCAGTTTCACCGTGTAGGTGTCCGGCTCGCCTTCCTCCTCAATTTCGATCGACGATTTGGACACGGTTACACCCTTTGGATCCTCGGGAGCCACGTTTTCGATTGTAACTGTTGTCGTGACCACCGTCAGGCCCGACGTCGTCGTACCTCCCACCACAACCGTTTCGTTGCCCTCATCCACCGAGTCGTATACCGGGGTGAAGCTCAGGGTCGCGATTGCACTTGTGCGCCCAGCGGGTATGCTCAGATCCGCCGTGCCGGAACTGTAATCCGAGGCGGACGCGGCACCTGTACCGGAACCCACGCTTATCGACAGCTTGACCTCAGTAACCGATAGCCGAGGGTCTGCGTTCAGAGCCCCGGTGACCGTTAGGCTGGTCTCGCCAGCATCCTCCCTGACCGATGTGGGGGCCACCGACAGGTTCACCCTGGTGGAGGGATCGGGGGGATCACAGTTAACGCAGGGAGGAGGACAGATCTCATCGTCAACGATTGTCACACCCAAATTCCCTCTCACATTGTCGTAGCCGCCGCCAGAGGCCGAGTGGCCTAGGGTGATGCTGTCATTGGAACAGTCGCTATCATGGACCGCCCTGACGTTCACGGACTGGGCAGTGCCGTAGTTGACAGGGTTGAAGGACAAGGTAGTGTCGGTCACTCTAAGGTCGGTTCCCGAATGGCCGCTGATTCTCACGGTTACGTTACCGGTGGGCTGGGTTCTCAACCTCACCATATAATTTCGCGAGCCGCCCTCGGGCACGGTAAGCGTTGTCGGTGATAGAACGATGCTAGGTGTTTCGGGCGGGGTCTGGAAGACCGTGACAGCAACGTTGGCGACGTTGATGTTGTTGTAGTCGGCATCGGTGCTTGTTGCCGATTGGTCGATGGTAAAGGAGCCCGTGCTTGATCCTGCTGTGACCCTCACTGTTTGCGCTGTAGTGCCGTTACTTGGGGTGAATAACAAGCTGTTTTTGTCCAGCGTCGTGCCGGTTGGAGGGTTTTCCGGGTTGATATTGATCGTAACATCGACTGTGGGAAGAGTGTTCAGCTTTACCGTGTAGTTGCGCGACGCGCCTGTGTTGATCCGCAGGGAGGTCGGCGAGACAGTAACGCCTGGGGTATCGTTGTCGATGATAGTCACCATGGCCGCGGTTACGGCCAGTCCGGACGCTGTTGTGGTTCCCGTGACGGTCACGGTCTCGTTGTCCTCAGCGTCCGAATCATCCACCGGGGTGAAGCTCAGGGTAGCAGTCCCGGTAGTCTGTCCTTGCGTAATGGTCAGCGGAGCTGTGCCCGAACTGTAATCCGAGGCCGAGGCCGTGCCCGGGCTGATCGACAAATTGACAGTAGTATCAGAGGTCCGTGGGGACCCATTCAGTGTGCCGGTTACTTGGAGGTTGGTCTGGCCCGCTTCTTCGCGGACCGATATGGGGGAAACCGTTAGGTCTATCTGCGTGGAGGGGATGTCGTTGTCAATTATGTCAACTGTGGTCCCGTTCACGGTCAGGTCAGCCGACGTGTCTCCCGTGACGGCCACGTTCTCATTGCCCTCAGGCACCGAGTCATCGACCGGGGTGAAGCTCAGGGTAGCAGCCCCGCTGGTCTGTCCTTGCGAAATGGTCAGCGTGGCAGTGCCGGAACTGTAATCATCAGGTGACACCGCCGATCCGTCGATTATCGACAGGCTGACCACAGTGTCCGTGCTAAGCGAATCGCCGTTGAGGGTGCCGGTTACTTGCAGGTTGGTCTGGCCCGCTTCTTCCCGGGCCGATGTGGGACTCACAGTGAGGGTTATCTGGGTGGAGAGGTTTTGGCTGATGGTGACACCGGGACAAGGTTCGCCGCCCGCGTCCTCGTTCCCGACCCTTAATTTGATGGTTTCAGTGTGTCGATTATCATGGATTGTATAGCCGTACTCTGGCACGAAAACCGTGTTTATGTCTATTTTGATTTCCCGTTTAAGGTTGGCATCTCCGTCGTCGCACAGGGTGTAGATTAGTCTTTCCTCGGGCGCGAAGTCCTCTCCCTCCCTGATTGCAAAGGCAATCAATCTGTCGGTAAGTCTAGGGTCGTTAGGGTCGTTAGGGTCAGGGAGCGGTCCGAAGTGTGAGTCAAATACCCTGATTCCACCTCGAATACAGGCCAACGCGTCACCGCTGCCACCGGGAGTGCTTGGATCAGTACAGGACATTCTTTCGTATAGGTCTGCGTCATCGGATTCTGCCGGTCTATCTCCTCCATTAATTTCGCGATTGACCACCACCCTAGACCGCAACTGCCAACCACCACCTGGACTCCTCTCGGGTTTGACGCTTTCAAGGCAAACCTCAAGGGTTGCTTCAGCATCTGCCGCTTGCGAATAGCAGGCACCGTTCTGCCCCTCCACGTCTCCTGCGTGGAGCAGCATGAGGGTGACGAAGACAGCGAAGACCCCCGCGAACAAAAGGAATGGGACGTTGGAACAGGCCAGGATGGTCCAATTGCCTATAGTTGGGAATTTCATTTAAATCACATATCCGGTTCAAATGCCAAACCCTTTTATCCGATTGCCCATTCTCTCACCACTCAACACAAACGGGAAGCCAGGTATATATGACCTATTGAATTCGCAGATTTCAACCTTGAAGTGTGAGTCACCAAGATGAAATACCACGTTCAGATGCACATTATTGCCACAAAATGTGAGTGATTCGAGTTGCGAAATCGGCCACCGTTTACTTGAAGCGCTCCGAGTATGAAGGTTCAAATGAATATGGCCGTGCCATTCTCCGATTCTGTTTGAGATACAAAGAGCCCAGGCGGGCTTGCCAGGTAGGCGCCGAGCGCCCGTTTCCGCCGGTCGGGTGTGGGAACTAGCGACCCTTCGGCCCTGGGTCCGCGAATGCTCCGTCCCGAATTTTCATACCGTGTTACTCCGTGGTAATGACGAGGGCGGAGGAACAGTTGTTGGTAGTAGACGACTCATCTGTCACCGCGTCCACGCAAATCCCGTAATAGCTGGTGCCTACCCAGTTGTGAACGTTCCAGTTCAGGAAAGCGTAAGAGCGCGAGGTATTCGAATTGAGGGCTGCCACGTCCTGAGTCCAGAGCTCCCTATCTGAGGAGGTGATAGTGGAGTCTGAAGAACGGTAAAACCGCAGGGTGGTTGCCCCTGCCGATTCATCACCCCGGTTGCGCACGACATAGTCGAGACGGACGGGGTCTCCCCGCTGCCCATTGAAGCCGGTCATTACGGGGGTATCCGCCGTCAGGTCGGGGGCATCCAGGCCTGCTTCGGTGACCGTTACCAGGATTCCTGTGGAGCAGTTGTTGGTGGTGTCAGATTCGCGGGTAACTGTGTCTACGCAGACTCCGTAGTAAGAGGTGCCCGGGGTGGTTGGCGCGGTGATTGTTTCTGACTCGGCATCAGTATCGTCCGGATCAAGGCTGCCGACACTGTCGGTGTCGACCTGGGTGTCAGAGGTTGTAATGGTGGCGTCGGCGGAACGATAGTAACGAAGCGTGGTGGATGGGGAATCCCCGGTCCCATCGTTGTGGACGGTGGCCCTGAATGTGAAGTCTTCGCCTGCCTCCACGTAATCGTCGTTGACCGAATCCCTGATGATTACCAAGTCAGGGGCCGAAATGGCGACCTTTAGGATGGCGCCGCAATTATTCGTGGTGTCGGACTCGTTGGCCACGGTACCAACACAGGCCCCATAGTAGTAAACGCCGCTGTTATGGGCAGTCAGGCTAACAGTCTCCAAGTTTTGCCTGCCGGCGCCCATTGACCCTATCCCCGTGGTACCGCTCCTAAGGGTGACTCTGGTGTCGGAACTGGATATGGTGGAGTCGGACGACCGGTAGTAGGTGATTGAAGCGGTGCCGGAGGATGAACCATCTCCTTGATTCTTGACATAGAAGGTCATATCAAAGGATTCACCGGGGTCACGTGTCCTGTCGAAAGGAGCGCTGGGCAGATACACAATCAGGTCGGGGGTCCCGGAGGAACCGCTTGTCACTCGTACAGACCAGGTAAACGAAACCGACTCTCCGTCAGCATCCGTGAACGTCACCTTAACCGCGTAGGTGCCTGCACTAGAGAAGGTGTGGCTGAAGGTCCGGGTAATCGATCCCGTTAGGGCCAGCGACTGCCCTCCTTGCGACACACCGTCCAGGAACCACTCCCAGGCGTTGATGTTGTTGTCAGCGTCCGTGGCCGTGACCGAAAAGCTCTGACTGTCACCAGTTGTCAGCGAAACCGGCGAGGAGGGCGTTCCAGTTGAGAACACCGGGGCCTCGTTGTCCGGTTCATCGTCGGTCACCCGAACCGTCCACGACTCCGAGGCCGATGCTCCCTCAGAGTCCGTGAAAGTCACCGTCACGGTGTAGGTGCCCGGGCTGGCAAAGGAATAATCGGAACTCCAGATGAACGACCCGGTGGGTGCCATCGACTCTGTGTACCGGGATTCGCCGTTCAGGAACCACTCCCACTCGTCGACGTTGTTGTCCGGGTCAGATACGCCCACCGAGAGGGCCTGGAGTTGCCCTACGGTCAAAGATACCGGCGATGAAGGCGTCTTTCCGGAGACCACCGGGGCCCGGTTGACTGGAGTATCGTCGGTCACTCGCACCGTCCACGTGTCCGAGGTCGACTCTCCATCAGCATCAGTGAACTCCACCTTCACCGTGTAGGTGCCGTCACTGGAGAAGGTGTGGCTGAATCTCCGGGTAGTCGACCCCGTAAGAGCCAGTGATTGCCCGCCCTGGGACACCCCGTCCAGGAACCACTCCCAGCTGTTGATGTTATTGTCCGCGTCTGTTGCTGTAGCCGAGAAGCTCTGCATGTCCCCGGTGGTCAGCGACACCGGCGAGGAGGGTGTCTTTCCGGAGGCCACCGGGGCCTCGTTGTCATTCTGCGGCCCGG
This sequence comes from Dehalococcoidia bacterium, assembly GCA_965207865.1. GTDB lineage: Bacteria > Chloroflexota > Dehalococcoidia > Lucifugimonadales > UBA3495 > VXOI01. The sequence goes on along the minus strand of CBDBNP010000004.1, from coordinate 106,212 downwards.
AGGGGACGGTCACCGCAACGCTGGAGGTGCAGTTGTTGGTGGTATCGGACTCGTTTAGCACCGCGTCCACGCATGCCCCGTAATAGAATGTGCCGCCGGGCTGAGCGTACATCGTCGAGGACTCGTTGCTCCTTCCGGAGGCAGGGAGGCGGCTGATGGGATCGGTGCCAATCGGAGTGTCCGAAGTGTCTATGGTGGAATCTGTGGAGCGGTAGTAGCGCAAGGTGGTCGATGCCGCCTCGCCGTCTCCCTGGTTGCGAACGGTGGCATCGAACCTGAATGGTTCACGGGGACCAGCGTCGGGGTCGTCCGGCGAACTCGTTTCCACCACCAGATCTGGTGCTTCCATTCGAACTGGGGCGGCGGTCACGATCACCCTGATGGCCGCTGCACCGAAATGGCCGTTGGCCTGGGTCCAGCCCTGCTGCGGGGCGAGCACGTATCCGTTGCGGATGGCGGAATCAATGGCGGCGCTGCCCCAACTCGCCACATCGTCGCCGTTGTTCCATCGCGGACCACCCGAGGGCCAGTGGGTGGCCGAGGCTACATGACCGCCGGTGGTCTGCGCCTGGGCCACGAATATGATGGCGTATTCTCCGGGAGAACCGGGAGCTGTCAGGTTGATCCGTGCAGTGCCGTCCGCATTACCGAAGGCTGGTGCGGAAATGGGGACCCGCCAGTAGCTGCGTCCATGGTCTCCCCAGGTCGGAGTCGCCACCACCGGGAACCTCGCAGCCGCGGAGTGGTCCTTGTGCACCGTGAGGTTGACCGTACCGGAAATAGCCTGGCCGGCCCCGACCGTCAGGGTCGGGTTGGCCGCGTTGATGGGCTGACCGTTGAGCGTGCCGCCGTCGAGGAAAATCCTGTCGCCGTTCTGCGGGCCGGTCGTGACCGGTGCGGCGCCGCAAAACGGAAGTCCCAGCGCTGTGAAGTCATTGCTCGGCACGTTTCGCAGTGCGGCCGGAACGCACCCGGTCAACTGGTTGCGGGACAGGTGCAACTGGGTCAGGTTGGCCAGGTCGCCCAGTTCGGGCGGTATCGATCCGCTCAACCCGTATCCGGCGAGGATCAGCTGGGTAACATCGCCGTTGGCATCGACGACTACGCCCTGCCAACTGCTGATGGGGCTGGCGCTCATCCAGTTCCGCTGTGCCCTCCAGTTCGGCCCGTCCGTCGCGTTGTAGAGGGTTTCAAGCACGCCGCGGTCGCCCTCACTTGAGACCGTTATGACCTCCTCCGGATCCTGGCCGGCGACGGTTACCGCGACGACCGTGGAGCAGTTGTTGGCCGTATTGGCCTCGCCTGCGACTGCATCGACACAGGCCCCGTAGTAGTAGGTGCCGACAGTGGCCGAGGCATTCAGGGACAATGACTCGTTGCCGGTCCTGGAGACGGCAAGGGAACTTACGCCGTCTGTGCCAACCACGGTGTCGCTGGTGGAAATGTGAGTGTCAGTTGAGAGGTAATAGCGCAGGGTGGAGGAACCCGCCCCCTCGTCTCCCTGGTTGAGAACAGTGGCGCTCAAAGTGAATCTGCCCGATGGCTCTGGCGTGGCGTCGCTGGGCGAGAACGATTGCACCACCAGGTCCGGGCCTGCCCGGCTGGGCGCAGCGACGTCGTCCTCTTCGATTACGACCACGACGTTTTCCGACGCAGTTCCCGTGTAGCCGCCGCCGCTGGCGGTGTGTGCCAGGGTCACGAAGGGGTCTATAGCTGCGTCTTCGTCCTGAAGTGCCCTTACTGTCACCGTTTGGCGGGTGTTCCAGTTGGAGGTGGTGAAGTTCAGGCTGCTGGGAGAAATCCTGACGTCCGTGCGGGTTGGGGCATTGACGGAAACCCTGACACTGGAACTTGGCCGCGAGTCCAGCACCACCGAGTAGCTGGCGCTACCTCCCTCGGCGACGGCCAAGGCTGCCGGTGAGGCAGTGATGCCGGGGGTGGAGGTCAGGACTGGTGGTGGCGGCGCGTCAAAGGTGGCGAGGTCGCAGCGCGGAGCATTTTCCCCTCGTCCCGTGTCTAGGACGTCATAAATTTCAAATTCGCCCCGTTCCCTGACGAAAGGCAGATTGACATCCAGCAGAACGTGTCGTGTTGCAGAACGGGTGAAATCCGAATAGATCGACACATAATCATTGTCAGACAAGTAAATCGGGACTTGAACTTCGATTCCACGGGTGTTGGCAATCCCTAGATTCCAGGGAATAGTTATCTTATTGGTGCAATTGTGAGAGCTTGGATTAAGCCAAGAGTTCTTGGAACCCTCTATCTCTTCATCAACAATGTAAGAGATATCGCTCGCAAACTCGGCGCTTTCAATGGCCAAATTAATGGCCCATGACGCGCCATCTCCCAATATCGGGACAAGACCGACCAAATGCAATACGTGAACTTTCCCATGACTAACTGCGTACGCAGCTGCTGCACCAGCGATCTGGAACGCCTCTTGGTTTTCTTCATCCATTGGATTGTAACCGATCTGAACCCCATCTCCTGGAGAGCGCCACCAGCGCTTTGCCAGCACTCTCGCGTCTTCATAATCTATCCAGGCGGTCTTTGGTACCGAGACAGTAACTTCCCCTGTACCATCGAACCCGAGCGCGGAGTCAAGAATTACGATGCTTGCAATTGCTCCCAGAAAGGGAATCGCAGACGAGATTTGAGCCGCTGCCAATGATGTAAACAAGACGTCTGACAAGTCGGTAATCAGGTCTTTGTCTAATTCGATACCTTCAAGGTCTCGCGCCATTCGCTCTCTAGTCAGGCCGCTGGGGCTATCGACTATCCAGCCTGCAACAACCTCTGCAAGTTCTTCTATTGAATCTGAGGCTGCAAAGTTGCTCAATAACGTTTTCTTGAACACACCTATCAATATCTGCGTTAGGGCCTCCTTGGCGTATTTCTTGAGATGATTTTCAGCCCCACTAGCAGTTGACTCCCAAATAAAAGCTCCAGCAGGCCCAACAATGGAAGCCTTTACTAGGAAGACTCGCAAATCCTCCCTGTACTCCGGGGGGATGCCTGCTTCCTCAAACCAATCATCAAGAATAGGATGGTCGCTAATGAGGGACGCCAATTCATCAAATTTCCCAAAGAAACTTCCGGGTTCAAATAACAAAGTCTTTATCTGCTCCCTCTTTTCGGGTTGAAGGCCTGCTTCGTCAAGCCAGTCATCAAAAGCAGCAGATCGTTCTTCTTCGGTAAATTCAGGGGGCTCTGGATTCACTAAGGGGACATCCTCTTCCTCAAACCTTCCCATTGCTTTTCCGTATATTAGGCCTGTCAATCCTTCAAGTGACAGGTTCGTTAGCTCTGTCTTGGTAATGCCAAGCAGTTTTGCCAGTACCTCCCACACTTTGTCCGCTAGAGTATTGGCCAATTCCAAGCCAATAGTTGCACGTTCAAGCCGAATCTTGAGAATGCTGGGAGATTGGTTTGACGTCGGTCGCTTAATTCCAACAAATACGTTTGTATCGTCCAAGGGCCACGGATCCACTCCTGGGAGATCCACGCCAAGAGAGGACGCCCGTTTTGAATCGAGCAACTCCGTGCCATCGGTCCATGGGTTGCCGAACTCGGATATAGTTTCATCGCCACCAGTGCCCGGAACGGTGACGGTCCATGACCTCGAAGCCTCTGCGCCTTCCTGGTCGGTGATCTCAGCCCTTACGGTATATGTGCCTGCGCTGAGGGAGGAAAAGTCTCGGCTATACGAGTCAGTAATGGCGACTGCGCCACCGCCATTAGGAAGCGTGGAGGTTACGTCCTCTAATCCGTTGGGAAATTCCAGAACCCAGTTTATCTGCTTAAGATCGTTGTCCCGGTCTTGCACCGTTACCGTAAATCTGCGGCTCATCTGACCGGCACTCAAACTGATTTGCCTTTCATTAGGGGAATAACTGTCAATTGTTGGCGGTGTGTTAGTTGTTATTTCCTCGAGTTCCTCTACCCGGACCCTCCATCTCTCAGTGTCTGAAGACTCATCATCGTCATAGGCAATGGCTTCGACCGTGTAGGTACCTATTGCGGTGAACCGGGCGGTGAATCGGGCGGTACCTGATTTGAGGGTGTCGGTTTCTTCCAATTCGTCATCTACATACCACTCCACACGGCTGAGATTACCGTCACTGTCGCTGGCATCTACGCTGAAGTTCCTGCTGACAGAATTGTTGGACCCCAGTATCAATTTCGAATTGCCGGTCAAATTCCCGGATGGGGAGCGATCGCTGAGTCGAGGGGCACGATTGACAACGGTGATAAGTTCGCTGCGAGAAACGGGTCCGTCGTTGTTCTCGACCGTTAAGTAGATTCTCCTGTCGCCAGAAACCGTGAACTCGGTCGTGAACCTGGACCCGGTCCCGCTGCTGGGGTTCCCGCCAGAGGCGCTCCAGGAATAACTGGACGGCGTGCCGCCACCGAGTCTGGGAGTGCAGGTTATCGATGTCCCTATATAGACCGTTCCTGGGAGAGAGCAGCCCAGGCTGCTGATGGTCGGTGGATTAATGACGGTAAAGGATCTGTCAGATGACCAGTCGCCTTCATTGTTGCTGGCGTCTATTGCCTTTACCCGCCAATAGTGAGTGCCATAGGCCAGCGTATCCGGCGTGTAATTTGCGTTTGAGGTGCCAAAATACGAGGGCGTTGGAAATGCAGCGTTTTGACTGATCTGAACCTGATATCCAGCGACGCCACTTCCACCTTGGTCGTTGGGAACACTCCATTCAAGCCTGGGGGTTCGGTCAGTTGTGCGTTCACCACTTGCCGGGGCTGTCAACACGGGTGGGTCTGGTGGAGATGTATCCGGCACCCTTACTTGAAAGTTACGGTAAACGCTATCCCAGTCGCGGACATTTTCATCAGGTCCTATTCTTTCGCCACGAAGCCTGCACTGGAAGTAATAACTGCCTGCATCTGAAAGGCCGCCTTGTACTGTCGCGGTCAGTGTACCGCTACTTATTCTTTCCCCCGAGGACGGAGTTGTAAAACCGTCACTCAGGTATTCTCGTGTGCCATTACTTCTGAGCCTTGAAATTTTATATTCACCAAAAATAGCATTGTTACCGGTATATCCTGAGACGATGAACTGAATCGTAAAAACTTTACCAACAAAAGGATGCCGCTGGTTGTCGGTACCCGTGCTTAGACTGCACGTCAGTCCTACGTGATTGCTGGGAGGAGGCTGCAGGACTTCGTCCGAGTGGGGTGGCTCGCTGATTGCGCTCGCCATCGGACGCTCTGTCAAAAGGCCAGCCAACTTTACCAGCGAGGCATCAGTGGCCTGCGAATCAATGTCTGCCGTAGAGGCGCCATCAGCAGCCGAAACCGGCAGGATGCTTTGCCCGAGGAGGGCGACGGCGGTGAGCAGCAACGCCAGGATGATGGCAAGCGCACGAACACGAACCGGGAAGGCCTCCAGGAGCGCGATGGCTCCTCTCCGCAATTCCCTGCCCGCCGCCCAGTGGCCTGGGTGCTCGTGCCCGGTTCGCCGCATTCCGTCGTTCCCTCCGGTTTGCTGAAAGCGATGCCCGAATCAGGTTACGACTTCAGGTGCCAAGCCTCCAAAAGAATCCCTGGCACCGATAGCACAAGGTCTATATTGAGGTTCTGATCTGTAAAACAGCCCGGAATGCCCTAAAGCTTGGGATTATTCCACTATTCATGGAGAATGTAAATGCCTATAGCATAAATGCCTGAAAGTGCCTTTGTGCCTAAAGAGTCTATGGTTCAAATGGTGCTACCTCGAATCCGCCGAAGGGACTCGATACCGAGGCTCCGATCTGTGAATCAGCCGCAATGCTCTAGAGCTTGGGATTATTCCACCATTCATTGACAACGTAATTGCCTATAGCATGAGTGCCCGAAAGTGCCTTTATGCCTAAAAGGCTATGGTTCAAAGGGTGCTTAGCCCGAATCCACCGAAGGGACGCGATCGCGAGGGTCAGAGCTGAGGTAAGAGGGGAGGGAGCGCGATTACCGGGCTAGGCACCGATGGATATGGCCTGTTGGCGAGTGCGGCAATTGCGGGAAGGGCATTTCCCAGGGCCCGCAGCGCTGGTAGGGGCAAGATTGGGGGTCGGCTGGCAGCGGGGGACATACGGATCCTGACCGGCGCGGGCTGGCGAGGTGGTTGAGTAGCCTTGGGGACTAGCCGGACGGCTACGCCGCCGTCAGGAGGGGAGTGGCAGTGCGCGCAACCGGGTTAGGGCTCTGCTGAACTGATTCTCCTAGGACCAGCCCCGAGGCAGATGCAGGGTGAGGCGCCGGGCCGAGCAGGTAATGCGTCCGGCCAGGGAGATGAAGCGCTGCCGCAGGGTCTTGGTGGTTGCCTCCGGCTCTCCCTCGCCCAAGGCGATGCGCCTGGTCCAGCGGGCCAGGTTGTTTGCTATGACCTGCACCGCTAGCCAGGCAGTGTCGCCGGCGAAGCGCCCCAAGGGGAGATGGTTGAGGCCCACGCCATACTTCAGGTCCCGTATGGCATTCTCGATCTCGGCGTGGCGGCGGTTGTCGGCCTACAGTTCCAGGGTGTCGCCATGCCGGTCGGTGATGAAGGCGTGATAGCTGTAGTTGGCAAAGAGGGCCAGTTGGGAGCCGGGGGTGGGCCTCACCCGGCGAACGATGAGCCGCACCGGCGCGGCATCGGGCTCACTCCTGAATGGGGTATAGACCGTCTCGGCCACATCGGCTGCGCCCTCCATCCAGTACGGTATGGGCCGCCAGTCCGACTCGGGTATGGCATCAATCAGATTTCGCAGGCTCTGGTGCTGGCGCACGGTGATGGAGAATCGGACACCCGCCTTGCGGCAGACCTGGACCATGGCGTGGGTATAAAGACCGCTGTCGGCCCGCACCGTGAACTGTCCGGTGGCCCGGCGTAGCGCACCCGGATCACCGTCTCCCGCAGGAGGTGGGCAGCGCCCCGGGCAGTGTTAGCCCGGCCCTCCCGCAACCGGTGCCGGCGGCCACGGCCAGCAGCGTGTGATAGCCCCGCTGGCCCTTATAGCCGTGCTGGCGGGCTCCCTTCTTGCCCAGGCCGTAGGCCTCGCAGATGGTGGAGTCCAGATTGACGGTCAGCGGATCCTCGCCTGGACCGGCCCGGCGGCCCAGGCCCGGTCCAGCTAGCGGACGTGGCCCCACTGGAAACTGCGTAAGAACGTCCCCAGGGTGGAGGGTGCTTTGACCATGCACACCAGCACCGAGGAGGCCCGCCCCGCACGCAGCGCTTCGGCGTCGTCAATGCAGTCGCCTCCAGCCAGCGCGGAAGCCACCAGGGTCAGCATCTTGTCGCCGGTGTTGGCCCGCCCCGGCGCATCTCCCAGGTCCAGGTGCTCCTGTACCAGTTGGGAAAGCCGATGTGCAGGGCCAGTGTAGCCGGAAAGAGCAGCCCAGCATTGTTGACCAAGCGGGTGTCGTCGAACGCGATTTGGATGCGGTCGGGGTGCTCAAGTGGTAGCATCTCTCAGGTGCTCCTTGTTTCTGGTCGGTTTTCTCTCTCGAAAACCATTATCCCAGATGCAAAGGAGCACTTTCTTACCCCTTCACAACACCGCAACTCTCATCTCTTCGGTGGATTGGGGCTTAGCCACGAACTCCTCGGATGCTCCGTAAATTTCCTCGTGGCGGCTGCACCTTTCGATGTACTTCTCCCTGGCCTCCTCGGCCTTGGCGGTCTCCGCCCCTCCCATCGTCAGTGCTGAGCCGATATTCCTGAACATCGTCATTTCATCGCTCCGGGGTGAACGCACTGCTGGCATTTCTCGCTGTTGACATATCAGCAGTATACGGGGAAGTGGATCGAAAGAGCCTCCGTCCCTGGGTTGCGCCCTGCCGGGCGAACGTCGGGCTATGTGTATTGTACAAATGTCGCTCTTTTGTGTTCTCCACCCTCTCAATATTGTCGCGGAGCGTGGTTCTGGGGATCTCATATTTCTTGCTGATGGCCGCTACCGTCATGTTCTCAGCGAGATCCTGGCGGATTGCCGTCATCTGCTCCTCGTCCAGGCTCAGCGGCCGGCCCAGCCGCTTGCCCTCCGCCCGAGCCCGCGCCAGACCGGACCGGGTACGGCGGGCGATTGCCTGACGCTCCAGCTGCGCGGAGAAGGAGCATACCAGGGCGATCAGCATGGCCGTCATCCAATCAATGCTCTCCGGGTCGGCGTCCAGGCCCTCGGCCCAGGCCTCGTTGTCCGCCAAGCTGCGCAGCCGGACTCCGCGGTTCACCAGGTCGTAGGTCTTGCCCATGACGTCCAGGGAACGCCGCCCGATCCGGTCCAGCGCTGCTACCACCAGAACGTCGCCATGCTGCAGCCTGGCGTCCACCGACCTCCAGGCGTTGCGGGTCGCAATGCCGGCAACGCCGGAAACATCGATGTCGGCGTGGATGTTTCGCTCCGGGACGCCGGCCTCGAGCAGGTCGCGGCGCTGGGTATCGGGGTTCATGCCGGGCCGGTCGGCCTCCTGGTCCTTGCTGGTGCGGATGTAGCCGTATATCGCCATGAAGCGTCACCCAATCAGGCGCATGTCAATGGCGGCGACATCATGGACCACTGTGGCGGAGTAATCGTGTACCACCTGCCTGATGACTGCCGTCAGTAAATCAGGCAGAGCGGCGAAGTTGCAGAAGGAGGAAGAGACTGTGTTGACGGTGGGCCTTATTCTTCGTTGGGGTCGTCGTAGGAATCGTCCGGAGCCTGCGAGGCGACGTTCTCCCGGCTGTGCTTTAGCCGGTAGCTCTCGCCGTTCATCGCCAGGATGTGGACGTGGTGGGTGAGGCGCTCCAGCAGCGCGCCGGTGAGGCGTTCGGAGCCGAAGACCTCGGTCCATTCGTCGAAGGGGAGGTTGGTGGTCACCAGGATAGATCCCCGCTCGTAGCGCTGGCTGAAGACTTCGAAGAGCAGTTCCGCCCCGGTGGGAGAGAGGGGTACAAAGCCCAGTTCGTCGATGATCAGGAGGTTGAGGCGGGAAAGCTGTCGCTGGAGATTCAGCAGACGCCTTTCGTCCCGGGCTTCCATCAACTCGTGGACCATGCCCGCAGCGGTGGTGAAGCCCACGGACATGCCCCGCTGACAGGCGGCCAAGCCCAGGCCCAGGGCCACATGGGTCTTGCCGGTGCCGCTGTTGCCGACGGCGATGACGTTCTCGCGGCGCTGAACGTACTCACAGCGGGCCAGTTCCATCACCAGGGCCTTGTTCACCGAGGGGATGGCCGGGAAGTCGAAGGTGTCGAGGCTCTTGACGGCGGGGAAGCGGGCGGCGCGGATGCGGCGCTCCACCATGCGATTGTGTCGGTCGATAAGTTCCAGTTCGGCCAGACGGAGCAAGTATTCCGGGTGGTCCACATTCTCGGCGGCGCACCGAGCAGCCATCTTTCCGTACTCTCTAAGGAAGCTGGGCATCCTGAGTTCCTTCAGGTGGTGTTCCAGCAGCAGCGTGGACCTTTGGCTCATACCGCTCTCCTTGAAAGCAGGCTCATGTAGTCCCTGGCGGAGGTGGTGCTGACTCTGACCCTGGGCAGGTAGGGATACAGCTCCAGGTCGAGGCGGGGCGGCCGTCCTTCCAGCCGGCACAAGAGCAGGTGCTTCACCGCGTCGAAGCTGACGGCTCCCAACCTGACGGCGTCCCTCACTGCGGCAGCCACTTCCTGCTGGGAGAACGCCTCCATGAGCCGGAGCACCTGGACGTACTCCCGTTTGCCCCTCCGGCCCATGCGGGACTCCAAGAGACGTCTCAGCGTGCCAAACTCCTCGGGCAGGTCCCACCCCTTCAACGGCGCGGCCTGGTCCAGGGCTCCCGTCCTCCGCTCCAACAGCGGCAGGTAATGGATGGGATTGAAGACGACGTCGTCTCTCTCGTAGGAACGCGAGTGTTTGGCGATGACCTCTGATCCGCAGCTGATCACCACCTGATCCACATATCCCCTGACCAGGACGTCGCGGTGCCCGTAGGCCACCGGCACCGAGTAGTCATTGGTCCGGTACCGGACCAGGGACAGAGAACTCACCCTCCCGGCCTGCTTGTCGCAGGCGTCGCAGGGTGCCGCAGGCAGGGGCAGCAGGGCATCCAGGTCCCGCTCCATCCGCTGCCCGATAGTCTCATTGTGTCCCCGGAGCTGGGCGTCAATCCGCTCCAGGCAGCGCCGCTCCAGGTAGGAATTCAGGGCATCGAAGCTCTCGAAGGAGGGAATCGGCACTAGGAAGTTGCACCGCGCGTAGCCCACCAGGCCCTCCACCTTGCCCTTGTCATTACCCTTGCCGGGACGCCCGAACCGGTCCTCGAACAGATAGTGGGACTGCAGCTCGGTGAAGGCACGGGTGCGCTGGCGTTTGCAGTCTCCCAGTATCCTGGCCACTGCCAGCCTGGTATTGTCGTAGAGGATGCTCTGGGGCACACCGCCCAGAAATGAGAAGGCCGACACATGCCCGTCCAGGAAGGCCTCGGTGATCTCGGCGGGATAGGCCTTCACATAGCAACCGTCGCTGTGGGGCAGGTCCAGGACGAAGCAGTGGGCCTTTCGCTGCACCCCGCCGATTACCACCAGGGCCTCTCCGAAGTCGCACTGGGCCTGGCCCGGCGGGTGGGACAGCGGCACGAACATCTCTTTTGTCCGGCGGCGATGCTCCCTTACGTAGTCCTTGACCACGGTGTATCCGCCGCCCTTGCCGTACTCGTCCCGGAGCCGCTCGAAGATGCGCTTGGCCGTGTGGCGCTGCTTCTTGGGAACCCGGTGATCCTCTTCGATGATGCGGTCGATGACACCCATGAACGCTTCAAGTTTGGGCCGGCGAGGTGGGACCTTTCGCCGATAGCCCGGCGGGGTCGGGTAGTCCAGCACCTTGCGCACCGTGTCCCGGTGCAGCCCGAACACCCGGGAAGCCTCCCGAACGCTCATGCCTTCCACCATCACTGCCCGGCGAACCCGCAGATAGACGTCCACGCTGTACATCCGTCGCACCATCCGTAGGGTCGGCTACGACCCTTATGGATGGCGGCGGGCGGTACAGTTTTCAACCGCCCCTTGTCAGCAATCTCTCCGTCCACGCGGCCCAATATATCTCCGCCGCTTACATCAACTCATCACGACCAGCAGGCTGGGCGGGACGCTGTCCCGGCCGTTGTCGGCACAGTAGAACTCGGCGAAATCCGCGTCTCTGAACAGCCGGCCCCGCAGCTAGGCCAGCAGACCGTAGAAAGTGTCGCGCCCCACATGCTCCAGATACAATCTATCTGCTTGCCACAATCCCCGCTGGTCCGAACGCTCTCCCAGCATTCTCAGCCCTCGCCATGCTTGTTGATATCACTATACCCGCCAGCCTGACCACCGCCACTCTCCGGCCAGATTTCTAGCTAAGAGAGAGTAAACCCCGATTTTGCCGAGACGGAGAGCGATGCAGGGAGCCGGCATGTCTTCACTGCGCTTTCTACTCATAGTAAGAGGATCTGAAGACGAAAAAGGCAGACGAAAAGCATGGCCCACGGCATTAATCGTACCCCGTATCGGATAAACTCGCGATTGAGCGGTCCTGCCTGGCTTGACCGTACTGCTACCATCTCGTTTGGGCTGCCTTTTGAACCCGAAGACTCCCAATATGGGAAATCTTGGGTACTATGCCCCGAAATATCTTACGACGAGTACAGCGATACACTGTGTGTGGCACACACGGAACCGACTCCAGTTCAGAGCGTTTTTGCAGTTGCGCGTGGATAACTGGCTAATCGCGGGTAACTGAAGGTGCAGATGATCCAGTGAACTGAACCACTCGTGCTTTAGCAACGAACAACTCGGCTATCTCTTCAGACCAATTGATTACGCGCACTCTCCAAGGTTGATTACACAGGCCTGCTGAGATTTATCACGCCCCATGAACGCGCGACCGTAATTTTCTGCCGGTAACTTCACTTTCAGCAGGACTGTCAATGCGAGACCTTCCTTCTCGTCTGTTAATACGAGACCTCCCTTCCCATCTGGACAGGATTCGTACGGAATGCCTAGCAGGGCTCACCGTGTCGCTGGCGCTCGTCCCGGAGGCGGTGGCATTCGCTTTCGTAGCCGGGGTTGACCCTCTGGTCGGCCTGTATGCCGCGTTCATCGTCGGGCTCATCACATCCCTGACCGGCGGACGGCCCGGGATGATCTCCGGGGCGACGGGAGCCCTCGCCGTGGTAATGGTCTCGCTGGTAAGCAACCACGGGGTCGAATACCTGTTTATCACTGTGGTCCTGATGGGGTTGATCCAGATCGCGGTGGGTGTGTTGAAACTTGGGAATTTGATCCGCATGGTGCCATTTCCGGTGATGCTCGGCTTCGTAAATGGGCTGGCCATCGTCATTTTCCTGTCGCAGTTGGAGAGCTTCAAAACAGGAGGCGCCCACGGGACCGAGACGTGGCTGCCTCTGTTTGATATGGGGATTATGCTGGGCTTGGTGGCCCTGACGATGGCGGTGATTTATATAGTGCCGCGATTCACCAAACGGATTCCCGCTGCGCTGGCAGGGATACTTGTGGTCTCGGTGCTGGTGATCTTCGCGGGCATCAACACTACGACAGTGGGGGACGTTTCCAGCATCGCGGGAGGGTTCCCGACATTCGGGGTGCCGGATGTGCCATTCAACTTTGAAACTTTACGGATCATCGTGCCGTACGCATTCATCTTGGCCGGTATAGGGCTGATCGAATCACTGCTCACACTTACGTTGATTGACGGATTGACGGAGACGAGAGGTCAGAAAAATCGTGAGTGCGTGTCGCAAGGGGCAGCGAATGTGGTAACTGGGTTCTTTGGCGGCATGGGGGGTTGCGCCATGATCGGCCAGAGCATAATCAATATAAGGGCCGGTTCGAGATGGCGGCTGGCGGGCATCCTGTCCTCCCTACTCTTGCTGCTGTTCATCGTACTTGCGTCATCATTGATTGAACGGATTCCGATCGCCGCACTCGTTGGCGTAATGTTCGTAGTGGTGATCGGTACCTTCTCGTGGACCAGCCTGCGAATTATCCGCAAAGTGCCTGTTACAGACGTGGTGGTGATGATCCTCGTGTCGGCAGTTACAGTGGTAACTAATCTGGCGGTCGCGGTCGTTGTCGGGGTGATCGTGTCGGCCTTGGTATTTGCCTGGAAGACTGCATTGCACCTCTCCGTTGTGGTAAGCGATGAGAGCACCGCCACCCGGCGAGTCTATTCCCTCCATGGGCAACTTTGTTTCGCTTCGGTCAACTCCTTTAGAGATTTGTTCACACCGGCGATCGACCCTTTCGAGACAACAATCGACTTTCAAAACGCACGTGTGTGGGACCATTCGGCCATAGAAGCAATCGTGGACCTCTCGAGGCGTTACAACCGTGTGGGGAAACGCCTGTATCTCTTGCACCTGAGCCAGAACTGCCATGAAATGCTCGAAAAAGCCAATGTGGTTGTGAACCAAATCCACGTCGGCGATCCCGGTTACAGGGTCACAGTAGCAGAACTGGGTGGGTCTGAGGACGAATCCTGATCTGACCTGCTGTGAGAGTAATTTGGACCAAACTAAAGCCAGGATGAAATGCGCACATTGGGGAGGACAAGCGGCGCTGCGGCAATCATTCCCCATGCGCGGATCAGATGGCTTCGCTAGTATTACAACGACGATTCCTGATTCTGTCTATTGCCGACCGGAAATTGCCTCGACGAGAGCAAGTGCCCAAAGCTTTTAAATCTGTCGGTGAGCCCTTTGAAGGTGTACTCAAATTCCCTTTCTGTGGAATCGTCGTTGTAACACTAGAGTCCGGCTTTGCGGCTCGCACAATGCCCGTTCCGTTGGGTGGACGTAATCCGGGGAAAGAAAGAACCACGAATGTCCGCCGTTGACGGCCAAGGCAACAACGTTGGCTTTGAAGGTCAATTACCCTCGTCCGCTGGATTGTGGTTCAGGCCATGTCCTCCGTGCGGTTGTTTTTGCCATTGGCGCTCCGACGGTGCACAGCCGGCCGACGGCGCTGTCGGAGACGAACCGGACGCTAGACTGGCAGGCCGGACCGGATCATAGACGCCACCGATCCGGGTGCGGATAATGGTGCCATGGAAGCGTTCTGGGGCAGACTGAGCAGAACGGTGAGAGAAGCGGCGGGACTGCTGCTGTGCTTGGCGGCGATGATATCCTTTGCAGCCTGCGGCGGGGAAGGGACCTCTTCGGTAGTGGCCACCGCTTTCCCTGCAACGGCGATGACCACTGTCATTCCGTCTGAGACGCCCGAGCCTACGGAGCTGCCGGCCCCCGCCAGCATTGCCGCAACACCAACGCTGCCAGCGAAAACTTCGGAACCGACGGCAAAGACACCGGCGCAGGTGCAATCCCCTCAGGAGACCAGCACTCCGGAGCCAGCGGCAACGCCCACGCCGACGCCGACCGCGACTCCGGCACCGGCACCGGCACCAACGCCAACACCCACGCCGGGGCCAGCGGACATTCCTACCCCTACACCCGCTCCGACACCGACGCCGACGCCCACGGCCACTCCTGTTCAGACCGCAACCCCAGCACCGACCGCCACGCCGTCGCCCGCTCCGTCGCCAACAGCCACGCCCAGCCCGACACCGGTCCCGACCGTCAATCCGGCACTCGCCGGCTATTCGCCCCTGCTGGTCAAGGCAGCATCGAACCTTCCGCCCGAGTACGACTTCGTCAGCGACGGCCTGAGTTCAGACGAGCGGGATATCCTGGACTGGGCAGACACTCGCCTGTTCAGCAACCCCTCGTTCCTGGCCAGCAAGTGGGGGCCGGACAACTGGCCGGTAGCAGTTTCCGGCCAAGGTTCCCCAGAAAGTAAGTTCACCCCGGAAGACCCGCTATCGGGAGATGAACTCCGGGTGGCATCGGCACAGGCCCTGGTCCTGATGATGATGGAGATAGACATTGAGAAGCGTTCCAACGGGCGCCACGTCATCAGTTGGCAGGTGGACAGTTTGGACCGCGTCCTGGACGGGGTGAACGTCTACCCAGGGCTGTGCGTCCATTGCTACGGGAAAACGGGATACGACACCCGTGAGGGAGTGAGGGAGAACTACGGTCCGCTCATTTGGGAAGTCGGGCACGGACACCGGGAAATGCTGAAGGCCTTTGCCTACTACGCCAAGGCCGATGGAGAGGGGATTCTCGTCAGGAGTTTTATAGACAACAGTGGCGACGACGTGGAGTTGCTCCACAAGCGAGGGCGTTGGAATTCTCCCATAGCGGTAGGCTCGTTCAACTACGAGAACATATCGTTCATGTCCCAGATCAGGTTGCCGGACGGGACGCTCCAGTCCTACCCTACCCTGGCGTTCAGCATGGTGGGAAACGTGGACTCTGAGCGTCAAGCCGTCGAGCGGATCTACGACTACATGCGAAAGAACCTAATTCACGACACCGGAGGCAATGATGAGATAGTCAAATTGTTCAGACCATATACAACCACCCCCTACGCACCTGAACTAGGGTGGATCCTGTATGTTGGCGAGGCGGGCAGCCCGTCGTCCAGCGCCGTCATCACGGGGGCGTTCCGGTCTATCGGCCTCAAGGCCGAGCAGTTCAGGACCGATAACCCTGCAAAATACCGTGCCGGGTCTGTCGAAGCGGACGGGGTCGCCTACTACTACAACGGGAATGATATTCTCGGTCGGGTCCCTCCCCGAATCCCAGTCTGCGTGTTATTCCGCTCCCTCGACCAGGTTGAAAATAACCAATATAACCTGGACTGCGACAAATGAACGGCCCGGCCGGAAACGGGTAATCGTTGGTAGGTGCCATATCCTGATTTGCGCTTATCCGCGATTAACGCAACTCCTCCCCTCTTAACTGGCCCCCTTTTAACTGGCCCCCTTCAACCTTGCGGAAAGGCGTCCGACGCTGGCACACTCGCCCCACAGGTTGCGAAAATCCCCCGAGAGGCGATTGGGGGCCAAGAAAGGCCCAGCAGAGCCCCGACTACTTCACGCCGGAAGAGGCGGCAGCCCTGGTGGAGGGCGCACCCAGCCACCCGACGCGCATGGCCCCCGGCTCATGCTCAGGACCGGTCCGAGAGTCTCCGAGGCCCTGGCGTTGCGGCAGGTGGACCTGCGCCTGGACCAGGATCCGCCGATCATCGTGGTTCGGGCCGACTCGCCGGGCAACAAGGCAAGGAAAGGCTGGGAAGTGCCGGTGCCCGCGGACCTAGTAGAGAGTCTCCGAGATCTGGCGTCATTTCATTCCAAGGACCATTACCGGCCGATGATGGACTTTTCGCGACAGCGGATCGGCCAGGTAATGAAGGAGGCGGCCGCCCGGGCAGGGATCGACCCGGCTAGGGCCCATCCCCACGCCCTCCGGCACACCTACGGCCGCAACTGTGTTCTACGAGGCGTTCCGATCCCCGTGCTGCAGAAATGGCTGGGGCATCAGTCCCTCAAGGACACCCAGCGCTACGTGGAGCTGGCCGGGGCGCACCACGAATGGGTAGGCCGGTTGTGACCGAAATATGTTGGCTATCTTTGCAAAACTGGCGGACCGAGTATCGGGAGGGCGGCCAAGAAACTCCCCTCCTCCAGCAAAAACAATTGCCTTACGGGTGCGTTCCCGCAAGAAAACCTGGTCAGCAAAACCCTAACGAGCGAAGCGACACCCCCCCATAAGCTGAGAGTTAGATAGGCCATTACGAAAGATCTCCCTTGGTGAATAGGAGACAGTGCCATGAACCAAGCAAATCAGACTTTCCCACATATAAAAAACTGCCCTCGCTGTGGCAAGAGTGTTGTACTCCGGGCGACGGTGGCTGGTGTATTGGACAGGTACGACTGTCGATCATGTAAATATCATTTCGTTGACGTCTGTAAAGGCGAATGTGAGCAATGCGAAGAAAGGAAAGTAGCTTGTGGCGACTGTTCCAACTGCATGAATGGGTTGTTACCTAAATACTATGAAGCTCGGTCCGATGTAGTCCCAGCAGACAACGTTGAAACTGAGTTCTCACCCACCCTGATGGCCTTGCGGCTTAAAAACGGCGACTACTATCTGCACCAACGCGTTTATATTCTGCTCGAAGGCCAACGGCACGAAATTACCGTAGACATAGCTACCCTCCTTGAAGCTGAACCGCCCGCCAATCTGTAGGGAAACAGTAGTGTTCGCGCCAAGGAGTGGACTCTTTAGCCTCGGCTAGGGCCAGCAAATCCTATGATCTGGAATGCTTATGTCGAAGTTCTAGCCAGCCCGAACATCCGCATCATGCCGATCGCTGCGCATGGCAGCCCTGTCAGGTGAAGCGGCCCTGCCTACAGAATGTCATGACCCTGCTTGCCAAGACGTCGTCCGGGTTGTTCGGCCAGATGGAGGCTTGGGCCCTCGAGAATATTGATTGACTTGGGGGTCGGTGAAATCGGTGTATCATAAAGCAGCTATGCCCACCTACCCCCACATGGATCGTTACTACGAAGGGAAGCAACGCTTCATCGACTACGGCGGCTCAGACAACGAGCAGAACATCCGCCGCGCCGTCGCCAGCTGCCTCGACGCACACTGCCGAGACCACCGCGACAATCTCGCACTCATCGACGAGCTGGACACCCCTCTGCGCAACCGGCCCGCCGGCACCGTCCGCGACTCTCTCCGCATGACCCGCGGCTACTGGGAGGCCGCGGACACCCACGACGACCTCGACGGCTGGAAGGGAATGGGACAAGAGTTGCTGAACCTGCACATCGGCTTCGAGTCCGCCGACCCGTACCCCCTGGAGCGCGCAGACAGGGATATCCATCCGGGCAAAGCGATGCTGCGGGCCGACAAGAAGGGGGCGCCATTGTTCTCGACAGCCGGACCACCCTGACCGGTGTGCCGGCCGAGGCCTGGTGCTACCGCCTCGGCAGCCGCTCTACCCTCAAGTTGATCCTCGACCCGTACAAAGAGCGCAAGCCCCGCGACCCAACCATGTCCGAAAGGTTCAATTACCTACCGTTTCGCCGACCACAAAGAACAGGTGATAGACCTTCTCCAGAGAGTCTGCACCGTCAGCGTCGAAACCGAAATGATCATCCCGCAGATTAACTTGCTGGTTGACACCCATACGAAATAGAGACCGGCGCTCCATCACCGCCAGAGCCGAGAAATGACCCGCCAATCACACAATCACTCAATAAACGGCCGTTTTTGGCAAGACCAATGATCCGCATGTTCAAACCCTTGGAGGCTGAGCGAGACCAGACTTCATAGACCTAACCTGTAGTGCAAAGCGTTTGGGCCTATATCTAGCACATCCGCCGTTCCACCTAGGGCTATTCGACAATTAGGGGATAGTTAGATAGGCAGAGATCAGATGAAGGCCGGTAAAATATGGTGTCATCAATGCCAGTGTAGTGGAGGGATAGGGGATGGAGGGACGGCAGATTAGCGATGACCAGTGGCAATAGATTCAAGGATTCCTGCCGGGCCGGCCTGATTCGGTGGGGGTAACCGCCAGGGACAACCGGCTGTTTGTAGACGGAGTACTCTGGGTGTTGCGCAGCGGGGCGGAATGGAAAGACCTGCCAGAAGAGTGCGGCAAATGGAAAACCAGCCATAAGCGCTACACCCGCTGGGCCCGCTCTGGTATTTGGAAGAAGGTCTTTCAGGTGTTGCTGGATGATCCGGACAACCGGTACGTGATGATCGATTCCACCATAGTCAGGACTCACCAGCAGGCGATGTGTGGTAAGGGGGGGCCAGGGTGAGGCTGTGGGCCGGTCTCGAGGAGGACTGAGCACCAAGATACACATGGTCACCGATGCCCAGGGTCAGCCGATACGCTTTGCC
The DNA here is from genome assembly GCA_965207865.1 of Dehalococcoidia bacterium. Classification (GTDB taxonomy): domain Bacteria; phylum Chloroflexota; class Dehalococcoidia; order Lucifugimonadales; family UBA3495; genus VXOI01. The sequence continues at coordinate 87,447 of CBDBNP010000004.1, read as the reverse complement.
CTCACCGGAGGACAGGAAGCCGATGCACCTCAGGCCATACCCCTGCTGACTGGCATAGAGACTGAAGGGGTCATCGCCGACAAGGGGTATGAGAGCAATGGAATTCTGGCCTTCATTCGAGACTTGGGAGCAGCAACGGTCATTCCGCCCAAGTTCAACCGTAAGGACCCCTGGGAGTACGACCGGCAACTGTACCGGACCCGGAATCTGATTGAAAGGGCTTTCAACAAACTGAAGCAATGGAGACGATTGGCTACCAGGTACGACCGAAAAAGTCTCTACTTCCTGTCAGCCTGGTATCTGGCTGCCGCCATTACCTGGAGTCACTAATTGTCGATTAGCCTTAATTCTTGGCATCGCAGCAGCTTGTACAAGCGAAGCGACTGGTCATAAGCTTTCTGAATGCCAGCCTCTGAGCGGAAGCTGCGTTGAAGTCGGGTAAATGCCTTCTCCGGGTCTCGAAAGGGTTCGTCCATAGGGGTAGCCTTTGCTTCCACGAATAAGCAGATATCGCTAGTGAAGATAATAAGGTCGTGTTCGTAATGGTTGTCAGGTGTCTCAAATACGTTTCTATACACTTTGGACTCGGCACCTAGAACTCTGCGAAGTACGGCGTCGACGTGATCCTCTAGGTTCTTGTCCCGTGTGCGGAAGAATCGTTCTCGTATGGGATGATTGGTTAAGGCTTCTTCCCCCCTCAGTAATATGGCACTCAGCAGGATATTGAAATTGAACAACATCGCCTCATCACTGGATATGCAAACCCAAGGCCTTGTTTCGACTATGCTGCGTTCAGTAGGATAGTTGATTCGTGGCCCCTCTCCACGACGTACTGTGAAGAGGTCCCAGAAGGTATGGGCAGTCGGCCCAAACTGTTCAACGAGGTCTGAGAGCTTGGTCCTACCAAGTTGATTTACAGCTCGCACAAACTCGATATCGGGTTCAGTCGAAGTGAAATGGCTCGGGGCGTGCTGGCTAGCTCGGTCCATTTGTTTTTGTAACCGCTGACCAATGTAGAGAGCAATCGTCAGGGCGTCTGAGGCGGAGAGTCCCAGAGCACTCTCTAGTTGATTATCAAATGGAGTGAGATATGAGTGGATGCGATCACTGACCTGCTCGGCTGACGCTAATAGCCCTTTTGGGTGGTAGTCGAGAAAAGCAGTCATTGCAACCTGCTCAGTCTTATCCCAATCCCCCGGTTTGTCATTAGTCGCATCGTCCACAGGTAAGTACAGTTGCATATAAGCACTACTAAGGGCCTGCAATGGCTCGACGATTGCGTCCCATTGACGGCGTGTGAATTCCTTGGCATGGGGTGGCTCCTCTGACTCAAGCATAACCCCTAGCAGCAGTCGTATTTGCTTCGCTGGTGAAGAGAGTTCAGGTAGAGGAAATCCGTTCTGCTGTTTGAACAAGCTGTATCCGACCACACTCTCGGTAGAACATTCGTGCACTATGTTCCTGATGTGTTCGATATTCTTGCTTATGATTTTCTGGAGGTCAGTTGGTTCACTCATTAAGCCATGTGCTCCCTGGGGTCAAGCCCTTGCTTGCTCACTTGCCTGGACTCTGTTCGTCTTTACCCCATAATCGAACGGGACTGGCGCGATTAGGCGGCGTTGGGTAGTAGCTGCTCCCGTAAATGTACGAGGTCTTTGCGAGGTTAAGGAAATTACTCCCTACGAACGGGGGCCAAATGCAGGGCCGTATCTGCTGAGGGTCTTCAGTTGGGTCAGCGTTTGCAAAGTGTCATAATTCATTGTGGCTACCCCGCATCGATCCGAGTCGGGTGTCAGCCTCTTGGTATTCTTGAGACGTCCATTTGCACCAGTCCGAAAGGCTCTTTAGGAAGACACCAGTACGCTCCCTTCCGTTCCAGTACTCGGTGGACTTCATAATTGTTCCGCGGTACGCAGCCTGCCGGATGGCCTCGACCGATTTGTTGGCGAGGGTGGCGGCTTCCTCATAGGTTACGATCCTATGGACGTTTTTGATGCCCGCGTTAATTACGTAGTGGCGATAGGCATGAAGAATCTCCGCGTCAGACGGACACTCGCTAATTGGCGGGAGCGGGTTGCGTAGTTCGTCAATCAAGTCCTCTCGGGTAATGGACTGGTCGGGTTCCAGTTTTGCGACTACCAGAGCGGCGTTCAGAAGTGCCTGCCTTTTGAGTGCGTCCATGTCAGCCTCCCGTTTGTTATTTGTTATGTTTATCATAACATACAACACGGACGCTGGCTATTCCCTTTTGGAAGAGGGCGGCGTTCCCTTACATATGGGTCGACCTTCTTCCCCGTCTTCCTCATTCCTCCCTGTCATCATCTGACGATGCAGTACTCGCCGTCGGAGCCGGCAATTTTCTGGAGGCGTGTAACTCTATCTCTTGCCTGGTCCGGTCAAGCTCTGCCGCCAGGAGTTTCTCATCGGGCAGGGTGATACGGTACTCGGCGGCCATCACGTTGTTGGACAGCCCCTCAAGAGCATAGTGGGCCAAAGCCTCGTCCTTCTCCGAGCAGAGAATCAGGCCAACGGGCGGGTTCTCGCCCTCCCGTGCCCAGTGCTCCCTCGCGTAGTTCAGGTAGAAGTGCATCTGCCCGGCGTCGGCGTGGGTGAAGGCCCCAATCTTGAGGTCTATGATCACCAGGCATCGCAGGCGCCGGTGAAAGAACAGCAGGTCCACCCGGTACCATTGGCCCCCGACGCGCAGCCGCCTTTGCCGGCCCAGGAAACAGAAATCGTCCCCCAATTCCAAGAGGAAGGACTCAAGGTGTTATATTAGGGCTTACTCCAGGTCGCCCTCGGAATACTCGTCCTTCAGGTCCAGGAATTCGAGGACGAAGGGGTCCTTGAACCGTTGACCGGGAAGCACGACATCTTCAGGTTGTTGCTGTTGTCCGCCGGCCAGCATTGCGGCCCGATTCTGGGACAGAGCTGTGCGCTCGTAGAACTGGGAGTTGATCTGCCTATCAAGCTGTCGGACCGACCACCCCCCGCGCAAGGCCTCGGTCTCGTAGAACTCGCGGGCATGGGGGTTTCCGACCGACAACAGCCGCACGTAGGCGGACCAGGGCAAGGAAAAGGCCGACAGAAGATCGCCGAAGGCTACTTCGATAGGGTTGGCTTCGGATTCGCCAGACGGCGTCTGGCGAATCTGGTGGCCGGGGGCTGAAGTCGATTTGCCAGACAGCGTCTGGCGAATCTGCTCGGGTGGATACGAGAGATAGAACAGACGCATGTTCTGAACATTCTGACGGGAGAAGCCGCGCCCAAACCGTCCCGTCAGGTCCGCCGCCAACCTTTCCAGCAGCGCGGAGCCGTACACGGCTCGCTCCGCTCCCGATTGTTCGAACTCGACGATGCGGCGCCCAATCAGCCAATAGGCGGCGGCCATGGCGCTGTTCACCGAGCGGGCGGCCGATTCCCTGGCCGTGTCGATGATCTTGGACACGTCTCCGAAGACATCACGGTAAGGCGCATCAAACTGGCCGGTTGTTGCTATCTCCGTCACTACTGGCTCCCTCGATTTCTCCATCATACTGTCCTCTCCCGGCAGCGGTGTATCAACCAAAAGGAGTACCTCCGCCGCAACGTGGCTGACGTGAAATTGGGAAAACGTGTCAGGCTTCCCCATCGCCTTCGTTACCTGGGGAGGGGTCCCTTCCGGGCGTGGGCAGATCGTCCTTCACCAGTCTGGCCAGGATGGTAAACAGACGGCGCAGCCGCTCCTCGGCGTCGGATGCAGGGTTGAAGTCAATCCCGACGACCCTCAACTCCGGGCCGTCAATGGCCTGCCTCCCTCGTCTCTTGGGTTGGTCCTGTCCGGTGGTGTCTTTCATATCGCGTAGATGGGCAGCAATATCGCTGGACCGCCGTTGTCAGGTTACGGGTCCGTGTTTGGGCCGAGGATATGCAGAAAGACACAGGAAAGAACATACCGGAGCGCACCGACAGTGAAACCCCCAAGGCGCGCCGCAAACGAGAGCAATCCCCCCAGTACACTGCAAGACAGCGGGAGCAGATGCGCAATGGATTGCGCATCCTGGCCAAGGTCATCGTCCGATCCCACCTGCGCAAGCAGGCTGAACTGGCCGACTCCGACTGACAGTTTGCCTATTGCACTATGGTATCCGAAGGGATAACATTTGAGGAGGAATCAAGGTCAAATTCGCGACGATGAGGCGGCAGCGATGGGCAGTTCGGAACCCCAGGCCGACTACCCTGCCACTGAGGAAGACCTTACGGCTGCCCTGAACGCCGCCCTGGCGGCGGGAGACCTGGAAGCCATCACGGGCATTCTGGCCCGGATGGCCCGCACCCACCGCTTGCGGCGGGTGGCCCGGGAGACCGGCCTCGGCGAGAAGAGCCTGTACAAGTCCATGCGGGCCGGTGCCAACCCCGAGTTCAACACCGTCCTCAAGGTGACCCGGGCCCTGGGCTTCCGGCTCCAGGTAACGCCCATCGACGAAGCCGAAAGGCAATAAAAGAGGCCGCCGCCGGTTGCAGACAACCGGCGGCGGCCTTCTCTTGGAACGAGGCACAGAGACAAGGAGGAACCATCATGAACCAGATAGCAACCCTCACCCCGGCAGCCCTCTACGCCCGGGTGTCCAGCGACCGCCAGGACGTGGACCTCTCCGTGGCCGCCCAGCTCAGGGCGCTCCGGGACTACGCCGACAGGAACGGCTACGTCGTCGCCCGCGAGTATGTGGACGAGGCCGAGAGTGGACGCATCGCCGACAGGCCCGAGTTCCGCAAGATGATCGACGCCGCCAGCAGGCCCGAATCACCTTTCAAGGAAATCCTGGTCTGGAAGTTTTCCCGCTTCACCCGCAAGCGGGAGCACGCCGTGGCCTTCAAGTCCCTGCTGCGGCGCAAGGGAGTCCGCGTGGTCTCCATCACCGAGCACGCCGACGACACCCCCACGGGCAAGCTGATGGAGGCCATCATCGAGAGCGTGGACGAATTTTACTCGGAGAATTTGGCCCAGGAAGTGACGCGGGGGATGCGGGAGGCGGCCTCGCGGGGATTCTGGGTCACCAGCAGAGTGCCCTACGGTTACCGCAAAGTGATGGTCCAGGACGGGGCCAAAAAGCGCCCCACCCTGGAGCCGGACCCGGAGACGTCTCCCGTGGTCAAACGCATCTTCGACCTGGCCGAGGCGGGCAAGGGGATGCTGGACATCTCCCGCACTCTGAGCGACGAGGGCATCGCCAATCCCACCGGCAAGCTATGGTCCAAGAACGGCATTCACATCATCCTGAGAAACGAGAGCTACACCGGCACCTTGGTCTGGGGGACCAACGCCAAGGACAAGGCGGAGCCGGTGCGGGTGGAGAAAGCTTTCCCCGCCATCGTCACCAAGACCCAGTTCCGCAAGGTGAACCGGCAGATGCGCTCTCGCGCGCCGAAAAAGGCCCACCCCCGCCGGGTCGGCAGCTCCTATCTCCTCAGCGGGCTGGTCAAGTGCCACAAGTGCAACCGCGCCCTCTCCGGCCAGGACTCCAAGAGCGGCCAGTTTGCCTACTACGTCTGCCAGTCGCTGCAAAAGCGGGGCAGCGGGGCCTGCGACGCCCCCAGGCTTAACGCAAAGCGTTTCGAGGAAATGGTGGTGGAGAAGATTCGCACCAACATCCTGACCGAGGGCAATATTAGGGAACTGGTCAAGCTGGTGGATGAGGAGATGGACGGCGTGGCCAAGGAGCAGCGGGTGAAGCTGGAGACGGTGGAGGCGGAACTGGCCGACGTGCGGCGACGGCTGGAACGGCTCTACAACCTGGTGGAAACCACCGACATGGACATCGACGACTTCAAGCCCCGCATCAGGGACCACCGGGAACGTCAGGAGCGGTTGGAGGCCACGGCGGAGGAGGCGAGGGGGCTGCTGTCTCAGCGACGGGTGGTCTTGGACGACGTGAAAACCATCACCGCTTACGCCGAGGGCATGAGCGAGTTCCTGAACGAGAGCGAACTCACCGAGCGGAGGGCCTTCATCGAGTCATTCGTCAAGGAGATCGTGGTGAAACCCGGCAACGCCTTGGTGCGGTACTCCATACCCATGCCGGAAGATAGCAGGATACCTGGAAGGGTCGCCGAGGAGGTGGCCCTTCACGGGCCGGTACTGTCTACCGTCAAGTTTGGTGGGCCTGCACGTACCGAATTGCGAACTTTTCGGTGGGAGGTCCAAATATGAGGAGTCCGATTTTGTGGACGGAAATGCCGCAAGGAAAGTGGTAAGGCCTATCTCATCGCCTCTGGTAACGCCAGCGTTGGGCAACGTCAGCTAGTCTTGTATCGGTCATGGCATCGAATTGCCATCCAATGTCGAAGTCGACATCTCTTGACGCCGGAAGTTCAACATCCGATAGATTTCTAATCATGATCCGTGAGGGCAACGTCGCTGCCTGTCCGACGAAGATTGCCTCTTGGCGCCGTAATCCAGACAGCATCTTGGTCAGACCCTCCAAGGAATCCGGAAGGATCCCGCGAACATAATTTCTGTCGGACTCGTTAGTTATACGAAGAACAATCCACGAATTGCACTGCGAGAGTACCGTAGATTCAACTTCACCTGGCCGCTGCGAAACGAGAAACAACCCTACTCCATATTTCCGACCTTCCTTGGCAATCCTTCTAATTGATTCCTGGGCAGCCTCATACTGGGCTTCCCCGCTATTCGGAACATATCTATGCGCCTCTTCACAAACAAGTAGGACAGGGTCGGCGATCCGCTCATCTTCGGTTTGCCAGACTTTCAAGTTAAACAGTGTCCTGGCTATGACTGCGCTGGCAACCCCAGCCACTTCATTGGGTACTCCTGATAAGTCAACGACCCTCGGAGGAGCGACGTCTCCGAGAATTTGACCAATAATGGTCGGGAATTCGTCTCCGGCGGTTGCTTCCCAATCGGACATTAAGAACTTTAATCGACCATCGGCACTTAAGACATCAAGCTTCTGAAGAATGGAGTTATGAGACTCCTGTCTACTGGCTTGTGACGGTTTATCTGATTCAACCGCAGCACGAAAACTCTTCAAACTGTAAGGGACGGGAGAATCTACTGTGATCGCGTTTGCATCCAGTCCCAAAACGTTGGCGCCCTCTTGACGCGCGTCAGTAAGGGCCGCTTTCACAATATTGGCCTGCGATGTGGCAGCGAACTCGGTCTTGCCGATCAACAGAGCCACGGTCTCTTGAAAGTCGAGTAGCCAATACGGCAGCCTGAGCGTTCCGTCCTCAGTTGACAAGTGAGTATGGGAGGGAAACGCTGAACTGTATTCGTTGTGCGGGTCGAGGATGACGATCCTGGGATGCCAAGCCTCGCGCCCAAGGCTTTGGCCTCTATCCAAGATACTATGCAGCATTGCAGCCACTGCGGCAGACTTCCCTGCCCCTGTGGAACCAAGAATTGCTGTGTGTTTACCTAAGAGTTCGTTAAGGTGTGCGTAGCAAGGGGCACCTCCCGATCCCACATGTTCACCAAGCTGAATTGATGGTCCTTCAGCATACCCGTAGATAAACCTCAGATCTGATTTTGGAGTTAGGTAAAGTGTCTGCTGCGGCAAAGGGTAGGTTGACACGCCACGTTCAAACTCTAACTTGGGTGCGTGCCCATCGTTAGAGAGTAGCCATTCCCCCTCTCCAAATAGGTCCGCCTCAATGATCCTCTCGTCGCCTGACGTTGAGGGCAACATTCCTCGCTCTACTTCGTACTCTGCCTTCATGCGAAGACGGCCAACGAACGCGTAAATTAAGCGCCGGCCAAAATGTACCCGAACTATCGAACCAAATTGTCCGATGGGATAGACTTCGCCTCCGTAAATTCGGGACAATTCCGTAAGGTCGGCATTCAACTCAGCGATTATGCGGGAGCCGTCGACTTCGATAATTTTGCCGATTGCTAAGTTTTCGATTGGTTCACCCAGGCTGATACCTACCATGTTCACAAATCTCCGTTCAAGATACGTGTCAAATTCTCGAACTTCCACCAAGGTAAGTCTTCGGTCGATGCATTCTCGTCGTCTCCATGGTAGAAGCCGCGTTTGGCGAAGACCAGAACTTGATCTCGTACTAAACCGTTTTCGCGCCACTCTTTTAGCTGTCCAGTTGGTTCGTTCTTGTCGGTGAAGGCGGCTATTGTTAGATTGCCACCGGATTCTTGAAGCGCTCTGTCAATTTCCAGGTTTATGTGCCTGTCACCAAAAGAGTATCCACATATCACGAGTAAGCGCTGTGCCCCTGCGTGTGGCCGCAATGCGGTTCTTGCTCGATTTAGGAGTTGGGCGAATGGGTCACGTTGCGCCTCTTGGTATTTGGTCGAAGAAGGCCAGATAAGCAACGGGATGTCTTCTATGTCTTCAATTTTAAGGCTGGATCCAATCCGCCTGGGCAACGTGTCATCAGGAAATTGATACCAATCTATCGAGCCGTGAAGCTTGATAACACGGGCTGATATTCCATCAACATCGAAGGCGTTCATATCCCACCAGGCTGTTGCACCTCCGCTAAGGCCATCCGCATAAGGAATTCTTGCCATAGCCAGAGAATCTTCAATTATGGTGTCATAGTTGAGAACCAGATAGTCCACTGGCCGCGACAGTCCTTGCCTGCCCACCCGCAGTGGTCTATGGATAGATGCAACAAATCTTTGATGTGTAGTAATGCTTACTTTCTTTTCGATAGCACTTGCGATCGCCCGCTTTATTTGGCTGCTCGCCTTCCGGAGTTGTTCAGTGGTATATGAGGCGTCGCCGACAGCAACGGTGTTTTCCTCGACTCCCCGCTCCGCCCTACGTTCGGTGATAGCGAGCATATCTACGATCTCGCTCAGGTAATCTTCGATATTCGCCTCAACGCCTCCAGCGAATTTTTCTTTCACTGCGGCAAGGATTCCCTTACTTAGGCAGTCGATTTCGGTGTCTCCTAAGACCCTATCTGTTAGCTCATTGGTGAGAGGAAGTCCGGCACACCTACTACAACCGGCCCCGATCAAAAACGCCAGGGCACTGCTGCTATTTGCGATGCCACGGAAACGTTCTAAAGCCACCGAAAACGGCTCCTTACTTACGAGGGACAATTCGTCGACTTTGGTCATATCTTTGCTCCGTTCCCCGCAGACCTTTTCCTTGCCGGTCAAATCTCAGAAGCCGATTTAGGACGCGTAAAGTAAGCACGAGAGTAAGTTGTCAAATTTGAACGCCAATTAACTGCGAAGGTGTTCAAGGGATGAACTTCGACACCGGGATGGTCATCGGCGTCGGGTGTATACCTTATCATCTCCGGCATGGACTTTAGCAAGGCTCACACGCCCGCAAGTTGGGTAACTAGCCTTCACTCTCATCCCGACAGCGGGAGCCCACCTAACTGGATATAATCAAGAACTTTCTCCATTTCCTTCACTTTGGTGCCGTAATCAATTGCTCCTGCCCGACCTATAGGGGAACCACGTCAACCGATGCCGTTGCAGCTAAAGAGCAGCCGATTAGCCGGGGCCCCGCTAAAACAGCAGGGGCCCCGGTAATTTCCATGTCCAGATCGTGGAGCGCTTTTCCATAAAGGAATCTCTTAGGTAACACCCAATCGTATTTCATTGGTACTGCACAGATCCTCAGTCCCGACAATTTCAGGCGATTCAGGCGCCGCTATGTATTTCACAAGCAACCATTCACCGTCCTCAGTTGGCGCAACTACCTCTGCAACCGCTCCGGAATCAAGGGTTACTTGCTCTCCTACTTTGAGATCCCATATGCTCAGACCCATTTCGCTCCTTCTTTAAGACATGATCTCTAAGCTTTTCAATGTCTCCCCCAGACTGGATAGGCGTGATTCTGCTTACCTAAGGGACCAGAAATTGGGTGTCAGTTAATCCGATTTCGATTTCAATGATTACGGGCACATGGCTTTCAGGCAATTATTGACGAGAGATCGTCGCCTATCCTAGGTCCTATCTTTATCCTAGGATTTCACTTGCGTGCCTGTAAGGTTTAATGTAACATTTCTGACATTCTAGCATCGGACTTTCACTATGCCAAGCCTACCCAGCTTGATCATGGCGCACGCTTCCGAGTTGCCGGAAGGCTCATTGTTGTGCCCTAGCGCCCTACTTCACCTGGGAAGCAGGAGTGCGGTTGACCAAGCGTTATCGCGCCTAGCTCGGAATGAGCGACTTAGTCGAGTATGTCAAGGTGTTTACGTGCGCCCTATAGAGACTCGTTTCGGCTCACGCCCCCCTGCCGTCGATAAGGTCATCGAGTCATTGTCGAGCTTGTGGGGTGAGACCATTGTATCTAGCGGTGGTGCAGCGGCTAACGCTTTGGGGCTTTCTACCCAGGTCCCGGTACGGTCGGTTTACCTAACTTCTGGGCCGTCACGTACGCTAAAGTTCGGTGAGCTGGAGGTGACCTTGCGTCATGCGCCTCGGTGGCAACTCGTTGCTCCGCGGCGTGCGGCAGGCGATGCTATTCGCGCCCTGGCATGGTTGGGATCGGAAGAAGTTGAGGAGAATCTGGAAGCAATTAGTGGGAAACTCTCCAGCGAAGAACTCGATGAGCTTGCCGCGTGGCGCGCCATGATGCCGGCTTGGATCGCCGAGCCGGTAAGCGCAATGGTGGCAAATGGCTGACGTATCGTTTCAGTCGCTCTCCCAGGATGACCAGCGGGACGTCCTAGAGGTAGCCTCCAGCCTCAGTGGACGCCGAGCGCAACTCTTGGAAAAGGACATCTGGGTAGTCCACACCTTAGACGCGCTTGTTGAAACACCCTTCGGAGCAGACTTGACCTTCAAAGGGGGAACATCCCTGGCGAAAGCGTACCATGTCATTCGCCGTTTTTCCGAGGACCTCGACATCACCTATGACATCCGCGCCATTGCCCCGGACCTGTTAGAACAAAGTGCCCCTGATGCTATTCCTCCAACGCGCAGCCAGGAGCGCCGCTGGACACGGGAAATCAGGAGGAGGCTGCCTAATTGGGTGACAAATCAAGCTTTGCCGTCCCTTGAAACTAACTTGACTCAAGCGGGCCTATCCGCGGAAATCCGAGCCGAGGGAGAGCATATATACGTCGCTTACCCGCCGCTGTTCCCCGGTTATGGCTTCGTAAAGCCAGAAGTAATGGTGGAGTTTGGTGCACGCTCGATGGGAGACCCTCGTGAAGAGCGCCTATGCGAATGCGACGCGGCTGGATATGTACCGGGTGTCGCATTTCCCGCCGTGCGCCCCTTCGTGATGTTGGCCGTGCGGACATTCTGGGAAAAAGCGACTGCCGTGCATGTCTTCTGCCGCCAGCAGCGAAGCCGGGGAGAGCGGCTCTCCCGGCATTGGTACGACCTCGTGAGATTGGACGACGCCGGATACGTGAATAAGGCGCTGCCAGACCATGACTTGGCGCTTTCGGTAGCGCGCCATAAGTCGATGTTCTTCCGTGAGAAAGACGCCGCCGGGGCTTGGGTTGATTATGAAACTGCGGTCTCGGGCGGTTTGCAATTGGTGCCGGAAGGTCTGGCCTACCAGGTACTAGCAACCGACTACGACAGGATGCTGACGGACGGGATGCTTCTTGACGACGAGGAGCGTTTCGACGAACTCGTGGAGAGATGCGCCGACATTCAACATAGGGCCAATATTCGATGAGCATCCGCATCATCCCACAGTCCAAACCGACTTTCGTAGACTTATTTGCGGGATGTGGGGGGCTGTCGCTAGGCTTGCTGAAAGCGGGATGGTCCGGTGTCCTGGCCGTCGAGAAAGACCCGCTGGCCTTCAAGACAATTGAACACAACCTGATTGCATCGGAAATTTTTCCCAAGTTTGACTGGCCCTCCTGGTTTCCGAGAGAACCACATACCGTCTCCGATTTTAATGCCAAGTACGCGCAGCAAGTGCAGGTGTTGCGAAGGAATGTCACCCTTGTCGCAGGAGGGTCTCCTTGCCAGGGATTTTCACTTGCGGGCAGACGGGAACATTCAGACGAACGGAATTCCTTGTTCCTGGACTTTCTCGACACCGTGGGAACCCTTTCGCCTGCATTGGTCATCCTGGAGAACGTCAATGCCATAACTATGCCCTTTACTCGTTCCGAAGGAACCCGTGCCAATCGAGTCTCCGTTGCCGACGAGATCAAGACCTCACTAGAGGCTGCCGGTTACAAGGTGTTCAGCGAATTGGTGAAATGCCAGGAGTTTGGAGTTCCACAAACCAGATCCAGGTACTTCATCGCGGGAGTCAAGAACAGTTTGATAAAGGGTAGCTTCGGCTCTTTGTCCCCTTTCTCCATTATGACGGAGTTCCGCCAGTCGTTTCTAAGTTCAAGGGACCTTTCGGAGGATTCAACGATTTCCATCACCGAGGCTGTGTCCGACCTAGAGGCAAAATGGGGCACGGTGAAATCACAAGAGTCACCGAGATTTCAAAGGGGAGTGTATGGCCGATTGGCCGGTAACTACCAGCGATTACTGCGTACGGACCGGAAGGGAAACCAATTCAAGGAAGGCCATTTGCCGGATAGCCACAGGTTCGCTAATCACGCAAGCACGACGGTAGACCGCTTCAGGCAGATCTTGGAATGCCGGCGAGGAGTCCAACTATCAAAGGATGACCGGGAACGACTCGGTATTTCCAAGCACGCCACCACTCCATTGGCGCCCGACCAACCATGCCATACGTTGACAACGTTGCCAGACGATTACTTACATTACTCGGAGCCGCGCATATTGACGGTGAGAGAATACGGCAGGCTCCAGTCTTTCCCCGATTGGTTCGAGTTTAAGGGAAAATATACTACTGGCGGCAAGGAAAGAAAAAACCAATGTCCCCGATACACTCAGGCCGGCAACGCCGTGCCGCCCCTAGTATCTGAAATTCTTGGCTTGGCGCTTAAAGAGTACATCGCGCGGGCCTTGCTTACGAACCCAACGGCGAATGGGCAACTGGCCTAAGTGATGAGTGGCCCGCAATTTTCCGAACGGGTGATACATCACTTCCGCGCGAGGATGCTCGCATGGTACAGGCAACACGGAAGAAGTTTTCCCTGGCGGAAGCGTTCCGCCTCCAATTACAACAAGATCATTGCGGAGGTGCTGCTCCAGAGAACCCGGGCTGAAACCGTGGCCCAGTTCTTCCCGATATTTCTAACCCGGTACCCTTCCTGGTCCCAGCTAGCCACGGCGGACGAGGATGAACTTATCGCCCTCATTCGCCCGGTGGGCCTATGGCGGAGGCGATCCAAGTCGTTGATTAGCCTCGCAACGGAAATCGCCAAACGCAACGGGAGGTTCCCGAAGGACCGTCAGCAGATCGAAGCTCTTCCAGGCGTAGGGCAGTACATCGCGAATTCAATCCTGTTGCTGTGCCACGATAGTCCCGAGCCACTCTTAGACACCAATATGGCGAGGGTGCTAGAAAGATATTTCGGGCCGAGGAAATTGAGCGACATCCGCTATGACCCATATCTTCAACGCTTGGCAAAAATGGTCGTCGATTGCCCGGACGCGGTAGTGCTAAACTGGGCCATATTGGACTTCGCAGCTAGAACCTGTTCGCTCCGTATTCCCAAATGTTGCCAATGCTCACTGGCGTCAGGGTGTAGTTTTGCCACGGCGTCGAGGGCTAAGCCATCCGAGGTCTCCCCGGAATCACAGGAGGATGAAACATGGAACAAGCCAAGCAGTTTGACCTGACTCCATCTCCCAGGGTCTTGCGAATGCTTGGCCAAGTGGATTTTAAGCCCTGGCAGTGCCTCGCGGAATTGGCTGATAACGCAGTTGATGCCTTCCTAAGTGGAAGGGAGCAAGGCGGTACAGGCGTCATGTTTCCACAGGTCAACATCGAGGTTTCCAGTGACGCTGACATCCGTGCCGGAACTGGGGTTATCAAGGTCACCGACAACGCTCCCGGTATGGACCCTTCGTTGCTAGAACGGGCGGTTCGTGCCGGTTATTCCGGGAACAATTCCGTGGACAAGCTCGGACTGTTTGGGATGGGATTCAACGTGGCGACCGCACGGCTAGGTAACCGGACTGAGGTGTGGACTACGCGAGCAGATGACGATAACTGGTGGGGTGTCCGCATAGACTTCGACGACATGGAACAATCTGACACTTTCCATGTCCCGGCATTGACCCGCGAGAAGGCACCGAGTGAAAAAGATAGGCATGGAACCGAGATCATCATTACGAAACTGGACGCAGAACGTGCCCGATACCTGCGGTCCACAGGTGGTTTAAGGGTAACCCGTAGCCAGCTAAGCCGAGTTTATAACAAAATAATGCGCGACATTGGCCTGAAAGTGGTCGTTGCAGGCCAAGAGTTAAAAGCCCGCGAGTTCTGTACCTGGGACAAGCAACGGTCGGTAGATGCAGGGAGTAGATTTGGCCGTGTCCCCGCGATACTACCGATAGAGGTTGACCTGGGGCAGCGACAGTATTGCAACGACTGCTGGGTGTGGTTGCTTTCGCAGGAGCTGCAATGCCCATCTTGTGGCTCTGAAGACCAACTTCGCATGCGCTCAAGGACGGTTTCTGGCTGGATAGGAGTCCAGAGATTCTTTGACCAGAGAGACTACGGGATTGACCTTATCCGTAATGGACGAGTTATTGAGGACAGGTCAAAAGTGTTTTTCTCATGGACGAACCCAGATGATGGGTTCGTCTTGGATGAATACCCGATTGAACAACAGCATTGGGGCGGGCGGATAGTCGGGGAGTTGAACATAGATTTCGTGCCATTGGCGAGTCATCAAAAGGATTCCTTTGACCGCAACACGCAAGAATGGCAAACGGTGTTCGAAGCCGTACACGGCATTGGGCCTATCTTGCCCCAAATTCGGAATCGCCTGAACTTTAGCGATACCAACGAGTCTCCATTGGCACGGATTCACGCAGCATACCGACGGGGCAATCCTCCGGGCCTCCGATGGTTAGTCCCGGGGAACGCGAAGGGAGAAGGAAATAACGTTGACCCGCAACAATGGGCGGTAAAGTTCTGGGAAGGAGATCCCGACTACCAGTCCGACGACATTTGGTGGAATGCCGTGCTGCAAGTTGATGAAGCAAGACGGTCGAACCAAGGTGGAGGTCCGGTTCCGCCTGAGCAACAGGGAGAAGACCTCTTCCCCGACGGGGACGATTCCTCACCCGAACCAGATAGCGACGATACCGGGGTGACTACTACACAACCAGACCCGCCGAAATTGCAGGAAGAGAAGGATTTCGTTCTTTCGAAAGACGTATCCCTTCCTGAAATGCCAGGATCCTCGACACTAGAAGTAACTACCTCCAGGTTGGTAACAGGGACTCTACAATCTAATCTCCACATGGAATTCGCCGCTGTTGGAAACCGCGTCGCGGTGCTTTATGACCCGCGACATTCCATGTTCACCAACACGCTGATAGAGCCAGTAGATTGTCTCGTCGAGGAAATCGCCTACCAATTGCTCCAGAGGAGCAACACTAACCAACGAGAATGGCCGATTTCGCGGATCACTCAACTCTTGAAGGAGAAGTATTTCCCCTGGTCCATCCGGAGCTACGACGGCATCCGGGACCAGTGTGCCTCTTTTGTGGACGAGCTAATCCAACATTTCGAGGAAGAACTCTCGGGATTGTCGCCGCTGGCGGAGGACGTGGTTTCAGACGCGGAACGGTTGGTAATTTCCCGCAATGTCGCGAGAATGGACCGGGGAGGAGAAGAGCGCGTTTTGGAGGTTATCCGCAGCGGCTCATATCCTAGGTACCTGGGTTACGAAGGAGTCTTAGGGCTGACGTCCTCGAATCCCGAACTAGCACTAGACGACAAGTTCTTTACAGTCTCATACCAAGATGTGGACAAGCAAAATAGGGAACAAATAATGGATCAAGTGTTAGTACCGCTCAGGGACATTGTCTGGGCCGCTTCCTTCGACGCTGGCGGTGGAGCAAGCGAGGAGAACCGCACCATGTTGGCCCGCGCTGACGCCGGATGCCGTCTCCTCCAATCCTGGAGGATATAGAGATGCCAGGGTTTCTTGGTATTGAACGTATCAGCCAAGGTCCATGGCAGGCACTGGAGCGGGCCATCCAGCGCCTGCTGATTCACTCCGGTTTCGATGACGTCCGGCTAGTTGGAGGTACTGGGGATGGTGGAGGCGATGTAGTTTCAAATTTGAAACAGCAAACTTGGGTAATCCAATCCAAGTACAGGTCTGGCGGCCAAGTAGTTGGGGCTAAAGTAGTGGACGAGGTGGCACCCGCCATAGGCAAATATGGAGCCGAGATCGCGGTAGTTGCCACGAATGCTGCGGTTTCCAAGGACGCCATTGAGCGTGCGAAGCGATTAGAAATGGACATCGGCGCGCGAATCTTGCTGTGGGATGGCAAGTTCCTTTTGGAGCGTTTCCGAAAGCTTCAAGAATATGCCAAAAAGCGGAACGATCCGAGGCCATACCAGGAACAGGCAATTGAAGCCATAAATTCTAAGATCCTATACGGTGGAGACCGGGGGTTGTTGTTGATGGCAACTGGGCTCGGAAAGACCAGGGTTGCCGCTGGCGTCATCGAACAGTGGATTAACGACAGGCCAGGGAATGAGATTCTCGTCATCGCGCCTTCCCTAGCCCTGGTGCCCCAACTAGAAGCATCGTTGTGGCCATACTTGCCTAAGAGCGTGGCTACCCACGTCCTCGTGGGCTCCGAGAAACCAAGTTTCCAGAGTGGTGTCACAGTCGCAACGGTACAGTCCATGCTTAACCGTGGTGCCGAAGACAGGGAGCGATTTGGGCTAGTAGTCGTCGACGAAGCACACCACGCTCCGGCGGATGGATACCGCCAGCTCTTGTCGGAACTTGCACCCAAGTTCGTCTTTGGAATGACCGCGACCCCTTGGAGGGGAGACGAACGGAAGCTAGAGGATATATTCGGTGACCAGACTTACACGGTCTCCATCGTGGAAGGGATGCAACTGGGCTACTTAGCGGCAGTCGATTATCGAATGATGGTGGACACAATCGACTGGGATTGGGTAAGGGAAAAATTGAGCTCCTCGTTGACCATCAGGGAGTTAAACCGCCGTTTATTCATTCCCGAAAGAGACGACGCCTTGGTATCCAAGATTAGGCAACATCTGGACGAGATGACGGATCCGAGGGCAGTAGTTTTCTGTAGATCGATAGACCACGCTGAATCCATTGCAAGGCGCTTGCAGGCGGAAGGGTTCGCGGTCCACGCTATCCATAGCAGGTTAGATAGGTTCGAGACCACCAGAATACTGCGCGATTTTAGGGCGGGGGACGTACCCATAATCGTCACCGTGGACATGCTTAACGAGGGTATCGATATCCCCGACGTAAACTTGATAGCGTTTTTGCGGGTCACGCACTCGCGTCGCATCTTCCTCCAGCAGCTTGGCCGTGGTCTGCGCCTCAGCCCAGGCAAGACAGAGGTTAGGGTGCTGGACTTCGTTTCTGACGTACGAAGAATTGCCGCCGCCAGGGGTTTGAACCTGGAAGGCGAGAGTTTGGCTGCTAACCCGCCAGGGGAGCAGATTCTGCGTTACCCGGATGGCCAGTTAATCAAATTTGAAGGGGACGAGGCATTGAGTTTCTTTGACGAATATCTCGGCGATATTGCCGAACTGGAAGAGGGCAGCGACGACTCGCAGCTAAAATTCCCAGCTAATGAACAGTTCTAGTGAAAGACTTCAATCAGGAAACGGCTATCAGTGGTTTTCGCCTCCTTTGCATCGAGTGAAACGGTAGACCAGACAGGACGTATCCCTGCTTGGTCTCCTTGCAGCTCCGACCCGGTTTCCTTTGACTGTCAGGACTGTGAAATCGGATGGAGCCCTTGCAAGCTGAGGTTGGACGACAGCTTAAGGCATGTGAGAGCCGCCCATTACAGCCGCCACAGCGGATTCCTCAGCGTAAACGAGGAGCGTGATAACGAAATAGAGGGCAAAATAACCCAGTTGCTTCGTTCTCACGGAGTCTCTGTCAATGTTGGCGTGTTGTTAGGGTATATCCCGCGGGAGACGCTTGGTGACATAACGGCAACAGAGCTGGAGAACATTTTAAGGAGGTCTTCCAAATTCGTAGAGTCTTCTCCCAGGATGTTCAAGCTCAAGGATATTCTCCCAGAAGAATGTAGCGAACCATCGTTTGGGCCACTCCCAATATCCTCGGGAACGCAGTTGGAGTCTCTAATTGAAAACTCTCCGAGTCTGGGAGTACCCACGCAAACTCGCCTGTTCAAAGAGTTTAGTGGCCTCAATCTGTTGGCATCGTTCGAGACTGTGCAAACTGCAAGAGCTACCTTAGACCAGACCGTGCACGATTACCTAGATGCCGTGTTGTCTAAGCGCGGGTGGTCTATCCGAGCGCTGCACATGTTCGCTGTTGGTTCGGAAACTGTGCCCAATAGTAATGTCCTCTCCGAAGACGACGTTTCAGTTACCAGTCAATTGCTTTCCGCGGTATCAGCTAGCGAACTACTTACAAGGATGTCGCCGACAGCAGCCTCCAGTCGGGCTGATGAAGTACGGGAAGTCCTTCTTCAAGGAAATCTAAGGCTGGTCGCTCATGAAGCAAGGGTACGGGCTCATGGTGGCTTCCTTTCCTTTGCCGACCTAGTCCAGACCGGGGCTATTGGGTTGATGACGGCAATGGAGAGGTTCGACCCGTTTCGGGGATACCAGTTTTCGACTTATGCGACCTACTGGATTCGCCAGGTGATAGGTAGGGATCAGGCCAATTTGGACCGAAGTATCCGACTTCCAGTTCACGTGATAGAAGAGTTGAACTCTATTTTGCAACGACGGGCGGACCTTGAATCTGATTTGAACCGAGATCTAACAAACGACGAGTTGGCCCTTGAACTGGGCCTTTCCCTCGACAGGGTGGAGTTTCTACTCTCGTTGGCGAATCCCCCGGAATCACTAGACTTGCTCATTGAGGATGATGTTGGTGCGCTAGAGAAAGAGCTAATGCACCATCAGACGGCCGACAACGTGGAACGAATGAATCTGTCAAGCCGGATAACGAGTGATGCTGTTGAAAAGGTGCTCTCCTTACTGTCGCCCCGGGAATCACAGGTAATCAGGCTTAGATTTGGCATCGGAGGTGGTAGCCTACAGACTCTTGAGCAAGTAGGCCAACACTTTGGGGTTACCCGGGAACGTATCCGTCAAATTGAAGCGAAGGCCCTAATGAAACTTAGGTCACCCAAGATTGCAAGCCAGTTGCGTGACCTCTTACCGCTATAGGATATAGGAATCGGCGCGGCACGGACGAAACGAGGTGGATTGCCCTATCAGTTACGGGGATTTGGAATCTGGGCGCCAAATAGAGACCTATAGGCACCCTATCCAATAGCGACCGATCTTGGATGCTGACCGGCAGATGTCTCCAATCCATCATAGAAAGCGTGCGCTAGAAATTTTTTCTCGTTGCCGAATTCTGGTGAATGGCTGTAGTGATTCGCGCTGAACACCCAAAAGAGTAGTACGACGTTCTATTTAGGATACGAGCACAGCACATAGATTCCTTACGGGACGGTCTTGGGGTCTCTGGTCAAGGTCGGATTGGTTCACTTCTTGAGCCCATGCCTGCAATTGGCGTCTAGAAATACTGGCCGCAGGAGCGTTGGCGCAGTACTGCTGTACACTAAAAGCCTTACCCGTGACTTCATCCTTGTTGTAGCGAACGGAGATATTAGACCCTTTGCGATCCACAACCACCCCGCGCGTGGCATAAGAAGACGGTGGCTGCAAGTGCCTCGATGATGGAGGCATGAACGACACCGGCATCAGCCAAGTATCTTGGGCTAAGAAAGGAGCATCTCGGCCTGCCTTACCCCACTCCCTGTAAAGCGGAAAGACATAGTAGACATTTTGGGGGAATTGGACAGCAAGACTTAATAACGTCTGATATTGATCCAAATTTATGTCGAATATGTAAGGAGACCTGCCGGAAGACGCCGCTCGCGGTGATTTGAACTGCAACATCAACAGGAGATTGTGCGGCACGTTACAAACGAACTCGTCTAGCCCAGTGTCCTTTTCTTGCGTCTGGGTCAGGCCATACCATAGAGCCTTCGTGCAATTTGGCCATGTTCTTATGCACTGGATTAGCTCCGCCCCCACGTTCAATTCAAGCGATTTCTCCGAGACTTCTTTTCTTCGTCGCGCCATCCGACCTTGTACCATCCTGATATAAGACTTTCCGGTCAGCTTAGGGAATCTTGCTCAAGTCTTTAACTCGTCAGCGTTCTGGAACAGGAAACCACTACATCGATTGCCTCGTACCTTCTTTGAAATTCACCAGAAAGCCAAGAGTTCCGCCGGAGTGTCCGAAATCCAATGAGCACCGATAGCCTATGCCTTCATTGGTACTTGTATACCGCCAGTAATTGCGCCTAATTTCCGATGTGTACCGCCACCCAAGGCCCGATCCCTCCTTGCTCAGCCAGTCCCCGATCATAGTAGTGCCAGTGGGTGTGGTGGCCGACGTTAGCAGCCCCGCTATCAGGCCGTCAACCTCTTCGCGAGTGAGCACCACGTCCCGCAGCAGCAGGCCGACCATTCGGGTCAAGCGGAACCCCACCGACGTAGGAGTATGCACCAGCCAAATTCGAGCGCCCACCGCCGAGGCCGGAACCCGCAACAATTTTTCAAACGTAAACGTCTCCGGTCCAGCGGCGCCGGCGACAAGGTTACCGCATCTCGAATCCGCCTCCACCGCTTGGTACGCCACATCTCCGGCGTACACCGGCTGTACCGTGTAGTCGCCGTTCCCGAAGACGGGAAAAACCGGGAAGCGCCGGAGTGCCCATGCCGTGTTGTGCAGCAGCAGGTCGCCCTCACCGAAGACCAGGGTCGGCCTGATGATGGCGTAAGGGACACCCATATCCTGAAGAATCTCCTCAACCTGCCCCTTGCCCCGGAAACAGGGGCATTCCTGACTCCAACAAGCCGCCAGCGACCCGGACCCTCGGTCTCCGCCATGCGGTAGCCGACGGTGGGCAAGGCGAAGATGCAGGTGGGATCGTCGGGGGCGTCGTCCAGCTTGCGCCGCAGCCTCCTGACGATGTTCCGCACTAGCCCGGAGTCCTCTCCCTAGTCCGGCCCCCAGACCCGTTGCAGCAGGTGCTAGTGGGCAGAAGAAGCCCGGCTTTGGCCGAGATCTCCACCAGCATCCGGCACTCGGTGGCGGTGAGGGCCACCGGGTTCCCGGCCAGCGTCACCCGGCGCAGGGCGTAGTCCACGCTCAATTCTCCCCGCACGTAGGGCCGGGCGGGCTCCGCCAGTTCCATCGGCGAGAAGGGCTTGACCACGTAATCGGCCGTCCCCTCGTCGAAGGAACGGGCGATCACCTCGTCCTGGCCGTAGACCGACAGGAGGATCACCGGCACGTCGGCTATCTCCCGGACCCGCCCCATCAGCTCGATGCCGTCGGTGTCGGGCAGCACCAGGTCCAGCAGCGCCAGCCCGGGAGGTTCCCGCTCCATGAGGCAGACGGCCTCCTGGGGGTCGCCGGTGATCACAATCACCGGCTGGTAGCCCGCCTCCGCCAGGGTGTCCCGCAGGTAGCGCAGGGCCTGGAGGTCGTCGTCCACCGCCCGCACCCGACCCTGAGCCGTCCTTCTGGAACGCACTGTCGAAGGTGTGGTAGCGTTCATTGCCGGCTCGTCCTTCGCAGGGATCGTGCAGGTGAACTTTGCCCCCAGACCAGGCCTGTCATTCGGCGCGATCATTGGACCAGCGATCGCCAAGGACATTGACCCACCCCGGGCGCATGGCGATTTCGAGTAATATCAGGTCCTGTTTGGCTGGTCAAGCACCTCCTTTGGCTTCCAGCAGCGCCCTGTGCGGTGAGAGTCGTTCCCGGTAGCTGCTGCCCTCGATGACGATCTGGTAGCTGGCATTGGCCAGGCGGTCCAGAGCGCTGTTACCGAGAATGGGGTCTTCGAAGAGGCCGAGCCACTCGTCGACGGCCCGGTTGCTGGTGATCACGAAGCTGGAGGCCCGGTGCCGGTTGAGGATCAGCTCGTAGAGATCAGCCGACTGCTGGGCGGTGAACCGGTGCAGGCCCAGATCGTCGATGATCAGCAGGTCCGGCGACAGGAAGGTGCGGAAGGTGCGCTCCAGGGAGTTGTCCGCCCGGGCCTGGTTCATGACCCTGAAGTAGTCGTCGGCGTGGCTGAAGCGGACGGTGTGCCCGGCGCGGACCGCTGAGTAGCCCAGGGCTTGGGCCAGGAAGCTCTTGCCGACGCCGGCGGGTCCCACCAGCAGGACGTGCTCGCGCCTGGACAGGAACTCCAGGGAGAAGGCGGCGTCCAGCAGTCGGCGGTTCAGATTAATCGACGCCGACCAGTCGAAGTCCTCCAGACGGCAGATCTCCTGGAAGCCTGCCTGCTGCAGACGCATCTCGATGCGCCGGTGGGCGCGGCGGTTCACTTCATCTGCCAGGATGATCTCCAGGAAGGAGGCGTAGTCCAGTTGCTCCCTGCGGGCCAGGGCGATGCGCTCTGGCAGGGTGGCCGCCATGGGTCCCAATTGCAGCCGCTTGAGCAGCGGCGTGAGATCGTTGGTCATGGTCATGTCAGTCTCCTCATGCCGTGCGGCGGTATTGGTTGCTGTAAGAGAAGACGCTGCCGGGACGGGCGAAGCGGCCCTCGGGCAACGGAGTTGGCAATTCAGGCGTGGTCTCCTCTTCGAGGGCCTGCACCAGGATGCGCTCGACGCGGCGCACGTCGATGAGGTCGACGTCCAGGGCCCGGCGGCAGGCGGCGTCCAGGCGCTGGGCCGTGTAGCGCTGGCCGAGGCGCAGCAGCTTGTGCCCCTGCCTGACCTTGGCCCATGGCAACGGGCCGTCGAAGAGCCGGTGGGCGAATTCGGCCACCGCCGGCCCCAACTCGGCAGCTTTGCTCCTGATGCCGTCCGGCGCCCTGGTGGTGTACGTCGAGAGCTCGGCCGGGTAATCATTGGGATCAGTGGCACGGCCGCCCCTGGGCTGACGAAGGTGGGTCTTGATCAACTGCCCTTGGTAATAGATGCGCACCAGCTTGCTGTCCACCCTGACTTCTACCTTCCGGCCGGGAGGACACAGGCTGGACGGCACCGAATACAGGGCCAAGCGGCACTGGATGTGATGGTCCTGGTGCACCTTAGCCTGACGCCAGTCGGCGATCTCGTAGGCCTCGCCGTCCCGGGGAAGCATGGCCTGACGCTCCTCGTCCTGGAAGACCACCAAGGGCTTGCGGCGAGTGGTGCCGTGGATGCGCAGCCCGGCCACCTCAAGGCACCAGCGCCGGGACTGCTCCCTGACGTCGGCCAGGTCCCGGAACTCGCCGCCCTTGAAGAAACGCTCCCTGACGTAGGGCACGCCCCGCTCCACCTTGGGCTTACCCTTGGGATGACGGGCCCGAGCAGCATCGGCGATGAAGCCCCGGTGCTGGGAGTATTCCAGGAAACCCCTGGTGAAGGTGGGATGCAGGGGCTCGGCCACCGCCACTGCGGGAGGGCCATTGTCGATGACCAAGTATTTAGGGATGCCGCCGAAGAAGGCCCAGGCTGATTCCAGCCCGGCGATCACGTCCTCCAACGTCTGCCCGAAGGTGGGCCAGACGAAGCAGTGCCTGGAGTAGTCCAGCACCACGATCAGCGCCCACACCACGCGGCGGCGGCCGGTCTCGGGGTCATGGACCAGCCCCATGCGGCCGAAGTCCACCTCCGCCACCTCGCCCGGCGGAGTGTCCTCCATCCGCACCGTGGTCCTGCTGCGTCTGCTCCAGTTGCGTTTCTGGATGAAGCGTCGCAGCGACGTGTAGGAAACCGCACAGCCCTGGGCCGCCAGCAACTCCTGGATGCGGGTCACCTGCAGCCGGTCCCCGGTGAGCCACCGGTAGATCTAGTCCCCCCAGGGGACCAGGCCATCTTCCACCGGAGTCTCCACCTTCCTCGGTCCAGCCCGGCTGATGCCCGCTAACCGGCTCAACTGGACCTCGTCGGGAGCCGGACCATCCTGCTCCAGTCCCGCCGCCATCGCCGCCGCCAGGTACTTGCGCACCGTCACCCGCGACAGCCCCGTCCCTACCCCTATCTGTCGCTGACTGCCTCCCGCCTGCCAGCGGCGTATCACCTCTTGTATTTCCACTCGGAGCACCTCCTTGTACGCCATCGCTGCACCTCGATACCGGAGTGCGGCAATGGTCGCCTTTGTGGCGCCCCAGGGTGGTCAAAGACCATGAAAATCTGGTCTATAGTCCTCGGCGATTTCGTCCTTTACTGGTACATAGTTCGTGGCGATTTACACCAGGCCGGTCCAAGCTGGACGACGCGCCCGCGTCGTAGCCCCGGGAAAACTTACGGAACATCTTAGGGAGCAACTCCGCTGGTATACCCCGCCCCCGGTCGTTAACGGACAATCCACGTTGCCCCCGTCTCTTACGGCGCTCACCACGATGGGCGACCCCTCGGGAGAGGAGCCTGCGCGTGGGGGAGCAGGTTGCCCTGCGCCTGGACGATACGCAGCTTGTCCGCCAGCACCAGGGGCAGGTCCTTACCTCAAGTTCAAGTGCGGCTATGATCCTCTGCTTGGTGCCCAGAGTGGCCTAAAGCCCCTGGCGATTTTCACTTCACTGGTCTATTGGTCGTGGCGATTTATAGTCCTCGGCCAGCTCCACCTCCAGCGAGTTCCTGTCGTCCCCGGCCAGGAACCTGCTCCCGGCTTCTTCCACCATCGTGTGCAAGTCCCAGGGCTCCGGAGCCACCAGCAAAGTGCCTGTCTCGATGCGGGCCACGTCCAACAGGTTCGCGTCAGGCTCAACTTTTCGGTGGATTCAGGTGTTTGACGTCAACTACTTTTGCCGGTTCCGTCGATTATTCTTGCCGATGCACCTCCTGCTCCTGGCCCCTCTGCTGAGCGACACCTGTCCGGTAGCTGGGCACGTCGAATTCCAAGATGACCGAGTGGTGGACCACCCGGTCAATTGCCGCGGCGGTGGCCATGGGGTTGGCGAAGATGTGTTCCCACTGGGAGAAGACCAGGTTGGAGGTTATGCCTAGGGACCGGCGTTCGTAGCGCTCGGCGATGAGGGTGAACAGCACTTCGGACTCCTCGGCGCCCTGGGGCAGGTAGCCCAGGTCGTCCAGCAGCAGGAAGTCGTAGTTGTCGAGGCGGCGTAATTGTCGTGGCAACGCCAGGTCCCGCTTTGCGGCCAGCAGGTCCTGCACCAGCCGGTAGGCCGGGGCAAACAGCACCGACCGTCCCGACTCCACCAGTCGGTGGCCGACGGCGCACATGGCGTGGGTCTTGCCGGTGCCCGGCAGTCCTAAAGCCAACACGTTGACGCCGCGGTCTAGGAAGTCGGCGTTGGCCAGTTCGTCCAGTTGCTGCCGCAGCGTCAGGGGGACTCGGTCGTGCTCGAAGGTCTCCCAGGTCTTGCCCGCGGGCAGCCTGGACGCGGTGCGCAGCCTTCCGATGCGCCGCTGCCTCCGGTCTTCAGCCTCCTGCTCCAGCACCTCCAGCAGGGTCTCCAAGGCGTCGCCATGGCCGGCGGCGGTGAAGCGAGAGACCGACTGGGCTCCCATGGTGGGCAACCGAAATTGGTGGCACAGCTCGCCGATCCTCTCCTGTATGACCGTGGTGTCCGGCATCAGGCCGCCCCCGCCAGCAGGGAGTCGTAGACCCTCAGGTCCGGTATCCCGCTCAGCGTCAGCACTGGCGCCCGCGGCGGCGTGGGACTGGCCAACTCCTTGACCGTGCCGTAGTCGAAGGGATCGCCGGTTTCCAGCAGCAACGCCAGGGCGCTGTCCACCGTGGACTCCATGGTGGTCGCCGCCAAGTGCAGGATGCGGACGTACTCCACGTCGGCGCGTTCGCCGCGCCACCGCCTCAGGGCATCATAGGCCAGCCGGAAGGTCATACTGGGAAACATCTGCTCCCGGAAGCGGTAGCGGGCGAAGGCCCCGGGCTTTCGTACCAGGGAGCCGATGATGTGGCGATAGTCGACCCGTGCTTCCCGCTCGCCACGAACCCTTTCCATCCGTTCCACGAAGGTGCCCTTGTAGTACACTTCCAGACAGTCGGCGTACAGCCGGATCTGCACCTCCTTCCCGATGAGCCGGGAGGGGACGGTGTAGGTGCGGCCAGCTGCCTGGATGGTGCTCCACTTGCGCACCCGGGCCTGGTAGTTGACGTATTCCGGCACTGGAGCTGGCGGCAGGAGTTGCAAGTGCGGTCGTTCCTGCTCCAGCTTTTCCTGAACCAGGCGGTTGCGCCTGTCCACCACCTTGCCGACGAAACCGGTGTAGTCGTTGGCCACGTCGAAGTCGCGACTGCCCCGCAGCATCAGGGCCTGATCAATGGCGTCCTTGAGCCGGTAGTGGGCCTGCTCGGCGACGCCGTTTTCGTGAGACTCCCCGGGATTGATCAGCGTGGATCCGAGGCCGTAGTGCTCCAGAAGCTCGGTGTAACTGTCGTTGAGGGCCCGCCCGCGGCTGCGCTTTATCTCGTGGGTCAGGGCCGAGGTGTTGTCGGATCGGATCACCTTCGGAGCGCCACCCAAGGCCCACAGGGCGTTTTGGAGTCCCTGCTTCAGAGCCAGGAAGGTCTCGCCAGTGGCCACCTCTGCGTAGCGCCAGCCCGAATGACTCAGCACCAGTTGAAACAGCAGGTGGCGGTAGGGCCGGCCGCCGATTGTGACTCCCAGGGAGTTGCAGTGGGTGAAGTCGATCTGGGCCTCGCGGCCCGGTGGATGCTCCTGGGGGAAGTAGACTTCCCGGTCTGGACCGTGCAGTGCCCGCCAGTCCTGTAATCGTCGTTGCAAGGTGCGGAGCTGGGATGCGCTGAATCGGCCAGGGAATTTCCCCTCCTCCTGAGTTTGCCGAAGGGCACTCGATAATTGTCGTTGCCCTGAGCCTGCCGACGGCCTCACCCTCGAGCAGGGGTAGGATCTCCTCCTCCCACACTCCGTCAAAGGGATCGGGACGGGTGCGCCACCAGCGCTCCTGTTTGGTCTCCGACGGCAAGGAACCGCACTGCCACTTGCGAGCTGACCGCTCGCTCATGCCGGCAATGGCCGCAGCCGTCTCCTGTCTTTTTCCTTCCATCCTCTTCTGCCTCAATAGCCTGACTTGCTGGTCTGTAATCAATCCGGTACCTCCAGTACCGGATGATTAACCGGCAAAAGTAGTCAGCGCCAGCGGCAGATCTAATTGTCGCTGTTCATCAGGATTAGAGACGCGGGTTTGGCGGCAGTAGATCGCCAATCTTTTTCATTGTGGGTCTGGGGCAGGTCGGGTGTTATTTCTCGTTCGGCCATGACACGGGGAACTGCCAATTTGACGCTAGTGAATGCCTTCGGCGCTGATCATATGAGAGGCGAGCTTAGCGCGAATTCGCACCGACAGCGCCTATTTCGAATACGATGATGGGTTTCTGGTGTTACCGTTGACAACGAAGATAAAAGCCTTGGATGGAAACGGCGGCGTATCTCCGGCCCCATGGGTGGCCACATCGCTCAAGAATATATCGTTCCGAATGTCGCCTGGAGGGTTGGTTTTTTCAGTCAAGTCGAGTACCAACAGAATACTTACTTGCCGTGCTTCGACCCCGGCGTATTGGGTCGCCTGCGCGGTGTATTTTTTCGTTAGTTGATCCCGATTGCCATCCTCGTCTTCAACTTTGAGCTCGACAATTACGCCGCGGTATCTGATATCTGGGATACCTCCCGCCTGTTTTGGATGTTCCTGCACATCCGAGGCGCCAAGCCGTATCCTGAGGTCGTGCAAAACAGCCTTTTGGAATTCCTCTTCGGAGACGTCGTTCCTGCCTTTGTAGGCGGCTTCCTGTGCGTAAGTGGCGCAAACACGGCCGAGAGCATCAAGCAGCGGGTACAACTCGTCCAATTCCTCCCCGACAGTCGGGCACCCTTTGACGAGGTCGTCAATCAAACTAGCTATGCGCTGGTCCAACGGGCCGTTTTGCTTTGTCGGCAGCCATTCTGGGCGTTCGACGACCCGGATCCGCAAAACGTTGTGACCGATTACCGGGACTTCCGTGAGTCGCCCGTCTTTCGTTTCGAAGGCTGCATGCACAGCAAAAACCAAACTATCCTGCATTTCACTCTGTTTGGCGTTGAAAACGATATGACCCATCAGTCTGTCATCGTACTCGCCAATGACGATGTTCTGTGGTCTGTCCAGTACGAAGTCAGACAATGCGTATACTTCGGGCGGACATGTCGTGTTCAGGTCAAATCGCAGGCGAACAGCGTCATCCGGCCATCCCAAGCCCCGTAGTCGAAATGTAAGTCCGTACAACGTCCCCTGGTTCAAGAGTTGCGGACTTGCGACTGGCTCTTGGTCCAAAAATGCGATCATCCTAACCATTGGAGCTTGATCAGAACTGGGTTCGCCGATGAAATCTGGCGCCGACGGTCTTGATTGTGCATCGCTCCAGTAGAGAGTTGGAAGCGGAATCGATGCGAGCAAACTGCGTATGTCCTTCGGGTCATCGAACCCGCCAAGCAGTTTTTGGCGGGCAGGTTCAAGATGATTTGGCAACGAGTGCATTTCTAGGGACAGCTTCCGACGAAACTCCTCTAGCAGAATTTCCCCTCGCGCGCGCTCCTCGAGTAGATTTCCCTCACCAGATAGAGCGATCTCCCGGCATACCTCCAGGTTGGCGAACACTCGTAGCCCGGCGGCCGCCAATTCCCACTCGCCCAATGGAGTGTCGGCGGCAGCACTTTGGATGATGACATCGACGCGTTCGATCATTCCTGAAGGTATCTTCGGCGCATCATCACTTTGCCTCAAGACAGCCCGTACGTCTTCGGCTAGGTTAGCGCTTTCATTTGCCTGCTGGAGGTCCATTCTCGTCCTCTGGTTTGTCGTCCTGGAGGGAGGCATTTGCCCCGGCCGCTAAGGACAATTGGCGCACCATCCTCTGCTGCTCGTCACGTCTCGGTTCGTCCGGTATGGAGTCGACCGTGGTGTTTAGTACCCGGTGCTCCAGGTGGAAAAGCCTGTGATGCGCGCAAAGTCCGGCCAATTCACAGGCTTCCCATACATCCCTGGCCGCTATCTTCAATGCGTATGGCACGAGGTCGCCGGCTATCTGGCAGAACGCAGATGCAGGCATTCGTCGCATCCACTCGATCATTTTCTCCCGCTCTGAACCTCCGAAATGATTGAGCCGGTCGCGTTCATGCTCACTCAGGTAAACCGCTAGGAACTTGGCGATGTGAATGGCTATGGTGTCTGTGGGCTCACAGAATCGCAGCATGCCCTCTGCAATGTGCCGGTCGATGTATTCCTCACCAGTTGGAAAGAACTTGGTGATGAGCCTTAGTGCAAAAGCCCTGTATCGTGGGTTGCCTTTGGCGGTCCGAATTACAGCGTCGCAGATTTCATCAACTAGGTACTTTTTCGGCCCATAGGCATCAAGGAGACTTGCCAGGCTGGCGAATAGGTCAGGTGCCTGATTGACATCGAACCAGTGCGAACGCCGTATCACCGCCCGCAACGCCGCTTGATGGACCACTACATAATTGTCCGTCAGGGAAATCAGGACCATATCGACCAGATTCTCTGGCGGGGAGACTCCATTGCCGAACATCTTTATTGCGGCTTCTATGGCCTGAGCCCGCGTGCTGGGTGAACCGTAGTCCATCAACGCTCGCCATACGTAAGGAAGCGCTCGGGGCCTAAGTTCGTAATTGGCAGCCAAGTCTCCAAGTACCGAAACGCATCTGACTTTGAACTCCCCGTTTATCTCGTCCAATGGCCGGTCCAAGCATTCCGTTACGGCCTGTAAGACCATAGGCGCATCATATCGGCTCAGGATCGTCAAGCATTGAGCAAGTTCACTCTTGAAAGCGTTCCATCTTAGAAGATCGGATCGCTGTTCGAGTTGGTTGACCAATTCGTTATGCGTGCTCCCTGGGATCTCGAGGGATGGCGCGCGCTCTAGTGGCTTCTCCTGAGCGCTGACAATTGCCAAGTAACCTAGCAATGTCGCGAAGTCGTCGATTGCTCTCTCGGGGAACAGTCTGTACGTCGATTCTAACGACCGGAGCGCTTTCTGCCTTACCTGTATGTTGAGCCGCTCGTCCCGGACCCACTGCAATAGGCGTGTCGCCGAAATCTCACCGATCAGGGGGGAGAGGGATTCATTGCCATTGTCGCGTGATCGTTGCCATTGCTGATATACGTTGGCCAAGTCCTCCTGCACGGCGGGTCGCGCACTTGTGAACGCGGCGCCAATAGCTTCGTCTACTACGGATGGGTTGTGCATTAGACCTGCCCGGAGGACACGCCTGATTACCGTGGAAGGCTCATAACCCGTTTCGTCTGATTCGTACAATTTCAGCGATGCGATCAAGGCATCCAATAGACTGATAGCGAGATTGGGACGGCTCTGTTGGATGAGCGCGAGAGCACTGCATGTGTTATGACGGTGCTGCTCAAGGTCACTTCCCAATTCGGTACAGACCACCCGCACCACGCTCTCAGGGTCCGCGTCAAGACTCCTTATTAACACCGTGGTGCTGTGCCGATAATTGGCTTCTTCTCCCCCGGTCCCTGTGAAGATTGGGTGATGATCTTGTGACAAGATCAAATGCCTAACGTATTGGTCGTCCAGCGGATACCGAACAGCATCGCACAGGGAGGATAGAACTGCCGCCGACAATTCAACGTTAAGGTCGTTCTCTATGTTGGTCAAAGCGGCCTCAACGAAATCTCCGGCCAAATCGGGCAATTGTGGAGCGAGGACCGAACAAACCGGCAACATATTCTCAGAGTATTCCGGCGTTTTTGCCAACGTCGCAATGAGGCGTACTGCTTCATCGGGAAACAAGTCAGAGCCTATCGAAGCAGCCTGTCTAATGCGCTCAACGGCTCGGGAGCACTCTGATTCGGAGTCCGAAAATACGGCTTCCAAAAGCTGCAAAACGCTTCGCGCCTCCGCAGTAGCGTGCTCAGACAAGAGAGCCGATTTTTCGCGTAGTTCCGCACGCAGTTGCTGAATGCGTCGGTCCCTTTCTTCGGACATACCTCGGACACGCTCTGCTTTGGCCGCACGCTCATCTATGATCTGCTGCCCCCACGAAATATCACCATTAGGGGAGTGATGCGGGCAACCGATGCAATGCTGGGCCAAAAAGTCGGAAACGATCCACCGTACATTCATCGATTCTGGTTTCTCTTTGACGTATGGGCAAGCCACGGAGTGGGCGCCGATGGGCAACCCTGTTAACTCTGCGTACAGGCCGCTTGCGGTAGGTTCCAATTCGACGTGCCCGCACCATCGGCGCATACCCGATATGCAGGCCTGGTTATCTCGCCCTAATTCAACGTAACGCTCAAACTGCCTGTCCCTGGATTCTTCTTTTCTCAGCATGATGCAGGCCCCATATTTCCGGGGTGGAAGAGTTCTCAGAACGACTTAATGCGCTAGCGCCAGTCATTAACGGATCAATCTAAATAGCGCGTCCTACGGCCACGGAATGAATTGGCCAGGTGGAATGGCCGGCGCCGAACTGGCCGGGGGCGACGACTCCGTTTAACGCCAGCGCCGGCGGCGATTGGTTACACGGGCCATCATCGACGACCGGGCACGGGACCGGCGTTGGAGCGCACTGCTACTCCGCCTCTTTGCCCGCCCCCGGAACGATGATCTCCAGGCCGCCGGGTATCGACCACGACAGCCGCGCGACGTGCCACACCTCCGGTTAGTTCCGCGCCTTCGAACCACTCGGCCACGCGGTCATAGTCGATGCCAAGGCGCTCGGCGAACTCCTCCCGCGACAGGCCGGCAAGTTCGATCAGCCGCTTCAGCCGCTCGTCGAAGTCCTCTGGGAAGGGCGGCGAAAAGCATCCCTCATCCTTTTCCTTTTTGTTCATAGTCCTGCCTCCCCTTTGTCCGTACACGCCCGCTCTTGCGGGCCTCACTTATTTTCGTACAATCTCCGCCTGCGGCCACCGGCCTGGCCGTTGCGCCCCTGAGCTTCTTCCACCGGCGGCGCTGGCGTCCCAGTTCCGGAACGTACCTCTGCCCGAGGACACCCCTGTGGTCCGCAAGCCAACCGCCCAGCCTGGTCGTGCCCGTCAGAGCTGCGCCAGCGGTAAGCAGTCCGGACACTAGGCCGCCAACCGCGCCGCAGTCGGCACTGCGCCCCGCAGCAGCAGGCCCACCGGCTTAGCCAGGCGAAAGCCCACGGACAGCGGGGTATGCGACAGGCTGACCCAGATGACCACCGCCCATCCATTATATGCCTATATGCCCCGCCAGACCGCAGCGTACCCGCCGCTGTCTCCGAAATGAAAGACCTACCGGCCTCACGCCATCGTCAAGGCCCGCAATAGCGCCGTCTGGTTGCCAGCAAGCATTTCCGACCATTGCATGACGATATAAGTAATCTGCTATCCCTCTTAGTTCGTATATTAAATATCAAATATACGGATAACTCTCTCCCAACACGACCATCAATAACGGCTGAACCCGCCGGAATTCCCACCAGCGGAGCCATGGGAGGAGTGTCGACTAAGGAGGGACACCCATGGCGCCCCGGCAACCATTGAACGACGAACAGAGACGGCTGCTGAAAATAGCCGCCACGATGCCCCTTGCCAGCGTTACCAACTTGGCCTCCGTCATTGGCGCCACCGAGGACCGGGTGCGGGGAATACTGGCCCGCCTGCGCTCCGGCGGCTGGGTAGCCTCTGTAATGCGGGGAATGACCGAACGTAAGCAGCACCGTTTCTTCCTCACCGGCCAGGCTGTGGATCTGCTCTACGAGACCGGCCACCAGCATCCCAGTTCACGGGAGGAGGCCCGGGCTGAGGTCCAGGCCCAGTTCCGCCCGCAGCGTGAACTGCCCCAAGAATACCGGGAGCGTTTCGCCTTGGACCACGATCATCCAGTGCACCAGGAGAGCCAGGAAAGCTCTCCCTTTGTCGGCGGTGAACCGGCTGGTCAGACCAGCGATGGTCATGGCCACGAGCACCCGCCCTGGACCGCAACGTCGAGAGGCGTGGAGATGTCCCTGCGCCGCTTGGCCATGCTGGAGCCGTTCTACCGCCTGGCCCCGGACCTGCTGCGCAGCGGACGGGTCAGCCTGCCCGCGAGTGACATCGCCAGTACCAGGGAGGCCAGGATGACCGACTTCCGGCTGCTCCGGCACGGCGGGTTCTACCACGCGGTGGCCCGCTACGGCCCGGACCTCTGGACCCCGTTCACCTACGCCGGTATGCACGCCACCGAGCGGGTGCTGAGGCGCAAGGAGCAGCACCGGTTCTGGGGCGTGGACTGCTACTCCAGCGAGGAGGGCCGCTACCTGAGAATCGGCAACCGCACCTTCTACGAGGACCCGGACCAGGAGGTGGAACCATCGGGACAGGTGGTGGTGGCCGTGGACGCCTGGGCCAGGGAACTGGCCCGAAACACCCTCAGCGGCAACACGCCCACCATCTTCTGCACCCCGGACGGCCAGTGCACACCGGCGGTGGAACTGCGTCCCTCCCGGGACCTGGTGTCCGACCCCTCGGGCCACCCCAGCGTCGGCAGGCCGGAGAGCGTAGAACTGTGGCTCCGGCAGAACCCCGACGTTGCCGCCATCGACGGCAGGCTGGCCCACCGGCTGTTCCTGGCCCTCTGCCAGTTCCCGGCAATGCGGGCATCCTGGCTCAGCGTGGTTGTCGGCGGCTCGCCCGGGGAGGTCTCCCGCCACCTGCGCCGGTTCGTGGACACCGGCTTGGCAGCGGTGTTCGACGGACGGCACTACCTGTCGGAACTGGGCATGAGGCGGGCGGCCAACATGAGCCGGATACTGCCTGCCGTGATCCGCCGACGCCACGGGGCCTACCTAGGCCGTTGGTACCGGGAGCAGGAACAGCACCACAACGACGGGGTGAACCGCCTGGTGGTCCGCTTTGCCCGTGAGGGCGTGGCGGTCGTCGCCGGCTGGCGGGGCGAGGTGAACGTTCCCGGCCTGACCCAGGTGCGGCCCGACCTGCTGGTGCCGGTCAGCCAGGGAACCCTGGGAACGGGGACCCACTGCATCGAGTTCGAGCGTTACTCGGTATCTCCCTCTGAGGTTGAGCGCAAGCTGGGACCCTACCGGCGCATGGCCCGGGCCCGGCGTCCCCTGCCGCTGCTGATGGTGTGCGAGACGGCGCTGGCCCGGCAGAACTTCGAGGCTGCTGCCGGCGACCTGCCCATGCTGACCGCCACCGAGGAGGAGGCCCTGGCCGGGCCGCTCACCGGCCCAGTGACGGTGTGGAGCAGGGACGGAGTGCCGGCGGCGCTCCACTGCCAGGGGTGAAAGGCAGGCTTTTCGACGCTCGGCAATTGGTCGGCCGGGAGGGAATGGATGGACCTCAAGGGGACTCGGCGATCCGCTCCTGCAAGGCTGGGTCCCCCGTTCAGGTTGGCTGTTGCTGCTCATCGGCTCCTCCTATAAGAGCCGCCACGCCATCCTGCCTCAAAACCATCTCTAGCCTGTCATCCCTGCTTGAAGCCTATAGGATACGCAAACGATATACATATTGGTGAGAAAGAGACGCCATTGTGATTGAAATGGTGATAAGCTTTCTCGGCTTGCCTGTGAGTGCGACGTTAAGAGCCGCACCAGGATGCCGGAATTCTAAAGGATGTAGAGGTCGAATTGTCATGGCCCTTGCCCATCCCGGGTGCCGGGCTGATCATTTGCCGGTCCGGCCCTCGTCAACCACTTCCCGCTTTCCGTTTGTCCTGCAGTTCCCTGCATTCGCGGCGCTGCCTGACGTAGCTGGAACGATCTTGGCTTGTCCGCGTGTAGCGGGTGGCCGTTTCTCTCAGCCCCCCCCCCCCCCGACTTTCCGCCTCATCTAACCTCCAAAACCGGGAGCCCGGTGCCCGTCACCCTGAGGAGGTGACGGCATGACTCCCAGAACTGCCACCCCCTTCCTGCCCCGTTGGATCCTGCTCTCCCTTGCGGTGTTGCTGCTCGTCCTTGCTGCCGTGTTCCTGACGGGCGCGCTGTCGGCCGACTGGAGCCCATTCAGTGCGCAGAGTGAGGACGGTTCCGAAGTCCCGGCCAAACCCACCGGGTTGAGCGTTGCAACCGAGCAGGGCTCGCTGGACGTGTCGGCGGACTGGGACGACGTCGAGGGAGCCCACGATTACCTCGTGCGCTGGCGGCCCAAGGACGGGCAGCTGAATGAAGGAGTGAGAACCCAGTCATCCAGCGCCGCCATCACCGTGGACGACTACGGCGAGTGGGTGGTGCGGGTCCAGGCCTGCAACGACGCCGGCTGCGGAAAACCCGTGGCGAGGCAATTCAGGGTGCAACCGGCCCCCGAACCAACCCCCACGCCTGCGCCGGAGCCTACTCCCGAGCCCACACCGGAACCGACACCCGAACCTACCACGGACCCGACGCCTGAACCGGCGCCCGCGTTCCAGGTCTCCATCACGGCCGCCTCCACCGAAATTGATGTAGAGGAAGAAGTCACCCTGACGGCGGTCATCACCAACGCGCCTTCGGGCCAGAACCCCAGGTACCAGTGGCAACTGGACCTGGGGGGCGGCAGTTGGTATTCCTCCGGGACGGGGGCTACGTTCTCGTACCTCCAGAGCAATGCCGGGTCCACCGCTTTCCGGGTTACGGTGACCTACGGCTCGGGAGCTTCGACCACCTCCGACCCGATCACCATCACCTGGGTCCCGCCAAACCGGGCGCCGGCGGTCGATGACCAAGCAGAGCAGTACGCAGGTTTCACCGGTGCGGACAGTGCGCCCCGGGGCACGCTGGTCAGCAAGCTCTACGACGGCATCTTTTCCGACCCGGACGGCGACACGCTGACCTACACCGTCTCGGTCCCCGTTGACCGGAGCGGGTTGGTAGACAGCGTCTACGTCCAGGAGACCACCCAGCAGGTGTTCATACGGCTCGACGCCGAGGACGACTGGGGTGCCGTCACCCCCGCGCTGCCAAAACCGCTGGCCACCACGGTCACGCTCACCGCCACCGACCCGGACGGTCTGTCAGCCTCCGTAACGGCGGAGTTCCGCACCGACTGGGAGGATGGCCCCGCTCTGCTGGCCGTCTGCGACCGGACGTCCCAAGTGAGGAACGTCCTGGTGGAGCTCCTCGGCAAGGCCTGCGACGAAATCGGCGGCGAGGACCTGGCCCGGGTGGTCGAACTGGACCTGTCGAACACGGGGCTGCGCTCGCTGAGAACTGAAGACTTCTCCGGCATGATCAGCCTGAGGGACGTGGATGTGTCCAGCAACACGTTCGCGTCGTGGACGGATGCATGCGCCGCCAAATATGGCGATAGCGTGCAGAACATCAACCTTGCGTACAACTACCTCGGGGGAACCGGCGCAGGAATTCCATCGGGCTGCTTTACCAGCTCCAAATATCCAGACCTGAGGTCCCTGTACCTGGCCGGCAACCGGATCAACTCGGTGCAAGGCAATCCGCTTGACGGGTTGACCAAACTGGAATTTCTAGACCTGAGCCAAAACCAGATCATCGTCGTCCCCGTGGGCACATTCGAAGACCTGAGCAATCTCTGGTACCTGGACTTGGGCCGAAACGCCCTCACTTCCAACGGGTTGCGGGTAACCAGGAGCGGGTCGGTCGTGACAGATGCCGTCTTCAACGACCTTTCCAGCCTCGAATGGCTGGCGCTCAACAACCAGAAAGCCCATGACGCCAGCAACAACTTCGAACCCACGGGCAATCCCACGCTGACCAGCCTGGATGTTGAGGTGTTCAACGGCCTCTCCAGCCTGAAAGAGCTGGACCTGGCGAATAACGGCATCACATCCACCGGCCTGCCCAACAACGTGTTCCAGCCCCTGAGTAACCTGGAAAGCCTGGCGCTGTTCGGCAACCCCGGGGCGCCCTTCACCCCCACCAACCTTGGGCTCCCCGCCAATGCCAGCGTAATCCAGGTTGTAACCCCACCCTCCGGTTTCACAGTCGAGCCGGTCAGCGGCGGGGTCAAGCTGACCTGGGACGACCCCGGCGACACCACCATCAGCCACGAATACCGCGCCCTGACTTTAGGCGCCACTGGATCGATCGGCTGGACGGACATCAGCAGTCCCACCGATAACGGCGCCACGTTGGAACACACCGTCAGCACCGGAGTGAACAGCGGCAATAATTACTTTTTCCAGCTCCGGTCGGAGAAGAGCGGGGCCCACAGCTATCGCGCCAACGCCGATTGTTCCGCGATCTTCGGCACGTCGGGCAATGACACGCTGACCGGCAGCCCTGACCCGGACTGCATCGTTGGTCTGGCTGGCAACGACACCCTGAAGGGCGGAGGCGGCAGCGACGACATCGACGGCGGCGCCGGCCATGACACGCTGTTCTCCGTCTGGGATGAGGCCGCCACCCTTGACGGCGGCGCCGGCCATGACACCATTAGCTACAAGAATTATCCCATCGGAGTAACCGTGAACCTCTCCACCAGCACCTTTCCGGGTAGCGACACGGTGAGCAACAGCGAGAGCGTCACCGGCTCGGCCTCCAATGACACCCTCACCGGCGACGGCTCGGCCAACGTCCTCACCGGCGGGAAGGGCGACGACATGCTGGAGGGCCTCGCCGGTGCCGACAAGTTGTGGGGGGAAGCCGGCAACGACACACTGTCCTACGCCTCTTCGGACGCCGCGGTGACGGTCAACCTCCTCGCCGGCACTTCCAGCGGCGGCCACGCCGCCGGAGACAGCTGGGGTGGCATCGAGAACCTGATTGGCTCGGCGCACGCTGACACCCTGACCGGCCAGGCAAAGGATAACGTGATAGAGGGCGGCGCAGGAGCAGACACACTTAGCGGCGGCGACGGCACCGACACGTTGTCCTACCGCTTTTCGGCCCGCCCAGTGTATGCCAACTTCGCCGATGATGAATACGAAGATGCCGACGCCCAGGGCGACACCGTTTCGGGTTTCGAGAACATCATCGGATCGGAGGGCGGCGATGAACTCGTCGGCGACGCCAATGACAACGTTATCGAGGGCCTCGCCGGCGACGACACACTCGATGGCCGCGCCGGCACCGACACGCTGTCCTACGCCTCTTCGGACGACTCGGTGGTCGTCAGAATGTCTGAAGGAGGTATCAGGAGAGGAGGAGGCCACGCCGAGGGCGATACCTATAGGAACTTCGAGAACGTCATCGGGTCGGACTACCCAGACTGGTTCTTCAGCAAAGCTGGCGCCAACTCCTTTGACGGCGGCGCCAGCATCGACGACGGCAAAAGCACGATTTATTTCCCCGACGATTTCGATAGCCAAGAATTCTACTTGGGTATGGGCGACCTCGTCGACTACAGGTTTAGCACTTCTGGCGTAACCGTAAACCTCACCACTGGCACCAATACCGGAGGCTACGCCGCAGGCGACACCTTGACTGAAATTGAGGCCATATTCGGCTCAGCTAGCGCCGACACGCTAACCGGAGACGCGAACGACAACTTCTTCGATGGGCGTGGGGGGGCGGACACATTCGACGGCAAGGACGGCATAGACACCGTAACTTACGCCTGGACCTTTTTCGGATCGGGGATCACCTTGGACCTGGATACACCAGCCAACAGCACCGGCCACGCCAAAGGCGACACCTTCACCAACATTGAGTGGTTCATAGGGTCACTATATGACGACATCATGCAGGGCGGCGCTGGCGACGACAAACTGAGCGGCTCTATTGGCAAGGACACGATCAGAGGCGGGGCCGGCAACGACACTCTCTGGGGACCGGACCCCGATCAATTGCCGTCACTGTCACATATACAACACCTTGACAAACTGTACGGTGAGGCCGGCAACGACAAGATAATATCCCGGGGCGATTTCGTTTTCGGCGGGGCCGGCGCCGACAAGATCATGGGAATAGGAGGCGTAGTCGGCGAGGGCGGCACGGGAGTCGATGAATTCTATTTGCGTGAGCTAACATCCAGCCATGGATCCAACATAGAAAATCACGAAGCGCAAGACAAGATTTTCATCTGCCAGGGGAGCGGAAAAGGCACTTCCGACGGTGAAGTTGACTGGACAAAAACGGTTCGCGACGAGGACGGCGACAGCGACAACGATGTGGTAGTCACTATTTCCATGACGCAGGGAGCCAACACTATCTCGCTGGGCTACATCTTGGTGTTCGACGAAACCAACACAGGGAACGTCAGCGTAGCGTGGTCTGACCCCGAGGCCGAGGCCGGCACCGGGTGCAATTTCTTGGATCTCCAAGAAGCACCGGACCGGACGCGCATTATAGCAGCGGAGATATCGAGGGAGATACCGAGCCAGTGACGCCAATTGCAACATCCCACGACAGTGCAACGTCAAGCTGGGCGGCCCCCGTCGACGGCCCGGCGGGGTTGTTCGACGACCTGACCGGGCCGGAATCGCCGTACTTGCACCTGAACGACCTCGGGATGCTCCCCATGAGCATATTCAGCGGGCGAGGCAAACTGTAGTACCTGTGCCCTGAACAACAATGAAACTGAGTTAGGAGGCCACATGAGGTCCAGGCAAACCTCGGTCCCATTCAACGCCTGACGACCAGAACGCCGTTCCAAATGCAGATCAGGTCCCACAACCTCAACACCCATGGCGCGGGCCCCGCTGGGTGCCGCCACTACCGAATGATCGGCCGACCCTGCCGCTCGAACACCGGAATGGGCGGCTGGCCCCATGCGGGACGCTGCCAGCGCCGGCCTGATTGTGGGCGGGCAGGAGACGACGACATGACCACGAGCAGCCTTCCCGAACCCCTTGCGGAAGCGGTACGGGACCTGCACGTCATCTGCGACGCGCTCAACGTGCTTACTCCAGTTGCGCAGGTCCTCGAGACCGACGACCAGACCAAGGCCACCCAGATCGGCTGGGCATACTCCGCAGTGGCGGAGGCCATCGAGCTGGCCGCCGGCGTACTGCGCGACCCCAACCGCTATGGGCTGGACGCTGTCATGGGGGCGCTGGTGGCGCTGATGCTCCGGCGGGTCGCCCGCGACCTCGAAGTCGAGACCGATCTGTGGAACCAAGCCTGACCGCCGCCCCAAGTCCCGGCCACTTCCGCCGCCTCAGCCCCCTAGGGGGTTGGTCTTGGCCAACTAACTGGCCGGGCCGCCACGCTCACCCCCCATTCTTCCATGAGCACGAAATTGGGAAACCTGACCCGGATGCCCAAGGCAAGCGCCAAACCGGCCCGAACTGAGAATGCCCCGACCTCGGTCGCAGGAACGGGCGGAACCGCTGGCGGGCGCGCGGCACTCGCAACTCAAGACCGGCATGGCGGGTAAAATTCTCGTTTCCTCAAACCGGAATCAAGAGGGACTCAGTCTCCAAAGCAGGAAAGACGCCTCACAAAGGATGGGATTTCTTGAAGAACTTCGACCGTTTCATGGAAAGCCACCAGACCGAGTGGCGAAGAGGCCACGTCGCCTCCTGCGAATGGGGACAGCAAAACGGCAAGCGGCGGTCATGGGTCCTGCCCCGAGAACTGTGGGAAGAAGGACTCTGGCCCGGTATCCGCACGGGTTCGGACAACCCATTGAGCAAATACCTTGAGGACAAGGAGATTCAGAAGCACACCGGAGTCCACAACCTCAAGAGCTCGTGGGTGTTCTGCGCCAACCTGTACTATCCTTTTCGAGCCTCCGAACACGGCAGAGACCTCCTTGCGGACTTCCTCAACCGGCATGTCAATCCAGAGATCAGGTCGCTGGAGGGCATCGAACTGGAGTACGCCGAAACCGGTGAAAGGAGTCAGCGGCAGTTGCTGGGGGAGAGGGATATCCAGCGAGGCGCAAACCAGACCTCTCCGGACCTGGGTTTCCTGGTAAACGGAGGCCACGGCCTGGTGTTGGTGGAAAACAAGTTCACGGAGAAGAACTTCGAACGGTGTTCCGGATGGAAACACCACAGCAATCCGAACCCCGACCGCTGCAAGGATGCTGTGAAAGTGGCCAGAGACCCCTCGAACCAATGCCACCTTGTGTCTTGGGAAAGAAGATACTGGGACCACTTGGAGCCGGTCGTCGACCATGACGCCCTGACGGACCTACCCGCCTGCCCGGCGGCCAGGTCCGGATACCAGTTGTTCCGGCAGCAGGCTCTGGCAGAGGGGATAGCCCAGTCCGGCAAGTACAATCTGGTGGTCTCCGCAGTGGCGTTCGATGAACGAAACGAAAACCAGGAGGCATCCCTCCTGAGGAGCGGAATCGACGGCCTGGAGGGATGGGGAAACATCTTCCGGGGAAAGGCCCGGTTCGCCGCATTCATCCACCAAGAATGGGTCCGGTGGGTCAGGGAACACCAAGCGGCGGGACGGTGGGACGACTGGTTGGGGTACGTGCAGGATAGGTACACCCTGGGATGAACAGAAGCGAGGGGTATCGCCGTGGACAACAAGGTCACTGTCGCAGCGGAGTGCAACGCCAAATTCGCCATGGCCGTGATGCTGCGAGCGGCTGAACTCGTTGGAGCCGCTCGTGAATTTCCGAAGGAGACACGGGATATGCCACCCACCCAGCGCTCATTGCGTGTACTGCTCAAGACTGCCGCTGTGTTTGAGTTACTGGACCGGCTGGACCTTTCCCAGAACGAGTTGGCCCGGCGCTGCGGCATTTCCCGTGGTTACATGTCCCAGTTGATGAGGGGCGAACGCAGCCCGTCGCCGCGTCTTCGGCGGCGAATGCAGGAAGTCTTGGGTGTTGATGACTTCCACCGGCTGTTCATCATCGTCCCTGCGGGCGACGACGGCGACGGGGGAGGGGAAGGGGCTGCCGTCCCTTAAACGCAAAAAAGCCCCACATATGCGCTGTCTGGGAGGGACGCTGATGTAGCGTCCCTCCCCTGTTCTCCCAGGTACAGGGCGAGCGGCGTCCCCTAGAACAGACGGAGCGTCTCGGGCTGCGGCTGCTCCGCCTCCCCTTCCTCGTCGGCGGTTGCAGGCTGGGCGGTAGCCTGCTGGCGGCGGTTCCGCTGCCGGGTCGGGGGAGCGGGCTTCACGTAGGCCGGATGCCTGGGTTCCTCCTCCCAGACGGCCCGGGCCCTCGCCACCACCGCCGGGAACTGGTCGGCCAGCTCGAACATGCCCGGGTCGTCGAAGGACTCGATGTGGGGGTCCGCCGAGGGCCGCTGCACCCCGATGGTGGCCCGGCCCGCCCGGATGGACAGGACCACCTTCAGCTCATCCGTGGTTTCCGTCTCGGCAGGGGCGGGCTGCTCTACGGCCTCGTCCTCGTTGTCGGCAACGTCGGGTTCCTCATCGGCCATCTCCGGCTCGGCCTCCGGTTCTGCGGCGGCTTCCGTGTCGCCAACCTCGTCAGTGGCGTCGCTAGCGGAAAGCGCTTCGGCGATATCGGCGGGAGCATCATCCGCCGGAGTACCGAAGAGGAACTCCTCGGCGCTCACCGCGTCCGGGGAGTGGATTTCCGTTCCGGTTTCGTCGTTTATGGCTTCGCCTCCATCCGTTGCTTGGTTGCGTGGCGGGTCTCCCTCAGTCCCGCGCTTGATCTCGCCCAGGGTCTTCGGCTCCCAATAGAGGTCGCGCTCCACGGCGGGAACCCCGCCGAAGACGGTGGTCTCGGCCAACTCGGTGAGGTCGAAGTAGCCGATTTCCTTTTCAAATCCGTCCACCAGTCCGAAGCACTGGCCCGTAATGGGGTCCATTTCCGTGATGTACCAGGTCCAGCCTGAATAGGGGCTGAACAGCTTGGCCGGGGCCAGCACCTCATCGTAGTCGCGGGCATTCTCGTTGGCGCTCAGGGCAGGGATGGCGTCGGCCAGCTTCTGCGTCATCAACTGGTGTCCCCGCTTCCCGCTGTGTTCGTCCTGCCACATGGTCGCGTCGGTTTCCTTCTTGTCAGTCATGGTTTTACTCTCCTTTTCGGTTTTGCTAGTAGAGGTTGGCTCGCGCCGTTCAGCCGGCGTCGGTCCTTTCCACCAGCCGGGCCACCGACTCAGGGGTAACGTAGGACGGCGTTACCGTGCCCAGGTCCATGTCCAGGTAGAGGGCCATAAAGGGGCAGGTGCCCGCCACCATGCGGCGGACCACCTGCAAAACCAGCGAGGCCATCAACTGGTTGATGGTGGGGTCCTGGTCGGTGAGGTCAAGGGCCGCCGCGCAGTCCACGTCCGGCGGACGGGTGGACACGGCGGTCAGCAGGTCGCGCCGTTGCAGCGTGGGCGCCGGGGCCAGGTGGCAGGTCTCGCCGGTGAAGGGCGGTTCCTCCAGGTTGACCCGGTGGGCAATGTTGCCGACGAGGACCTGGCCCCAGTTGGTGTCGTTGCCGGAGTCGATGAGCCAGCGGCAGGGGTCTCCGGGCAGGCACTCGGCCATGGCCCGCCGGGCGGCGGCGTTGTCGGCGCAGCCGATGATCAGGCCGTCGTGAGAGGAGAGGCCTGGGTAGCGGCACTCCTCCTCCCGGAAGGGATAGACCGAGTAGCCAATGGGCCGGTTGTAGGCTTTCGCCAGTCGGTCGGCCAGGACCTGGCTCTTAAACCTGCCCACGTCTTCGGAGTAGAAGTTTTGCCGGAACAGGTTGTGGGGTTCCACCCGGTCGTGGTCCACAAGGACGATGGTGGCATCGCGGCCCTGGAAGAGGCGGCAGAGGCCCTCGGCGACGAAGCCGCCGGTGCCGCCGCAGCCGACCACGGTGATCCAGGGGTTGTCCAGCAGGAACTGGTTGTCCAGGTAGTAGGGCATGGTGGTATTACCTCCTTATATTTAGGTCGTTTGGTTCGGGTTCCTGGCCCGCCGGCCGCAGTCCCAGCGGGAGCGGGCCGTCG
Organism: Dehalococcoidia bacterium; assembly: GCA_965207865.1. Classification (GTDB taxonomy): domain Bacteria; phylum Chloroflexota; class Dehalococcoidia; order Lucifugimonadales; family UBA3495; genus VXOI01. Next base: position 43,677 of record CBDBNP010000004.1, on the reverse strand, counting down.
AAGATCTGGGACCAATGCAGCGGGGCGAAGTGGCCGTAGATGCCGAGTCGCAGGGTCAACTCCGGTTCGGGCGTGTCAACGCGTCCTACGACGCCGTACACGCGGAAACCCTGCTCGTCCCGGTCGTCGGTGGACGAGAAGAAAGCCCGGTGTTTGCCGTGGGAGTGGAACTCGGCGACGACGCCCGCTGTTGGCTGGTAGGTGAGAGAGGCGGAGGATCCTTCCTGGGGCGGCACCACCAGCCGGTGGGCGTCCCCGTCCCACCCAATGGCGAAGAACCGCTCGGTGTCCGAGGCGGCCAGCATCCAGTCCAGGCCCAGCTCGAAGACATGGGCCGGTATCGGGCCGTGGGCCAGTGTCAGCTTTTCGGACACGGGCGCCAGACCCCGCACTTCGGCGGGAGCGACCAGCACACGCGCTGTTAGGTGGGGGCTCTCCGATTGGACGTAGAGGCCCCCGGCGCCCAGCACATAGTCGAATCCGATCCCTTGAGAACCGGCGAGACCGGCGGGGTGGTTCATCAGGTAGCCCACCGGCGCTGGAACGGCGGCAGGGCTAGTAGCCGCCCCGCTGTCCTTCGGAGGCCGCCATGACGTGGCCCACGGTGCATTGGGGAACCAGGTCTTCAACCGGGTACTCAGCCTGTCCATCAAGTTCCTCCCATAGCGCTTGCAGGTTGTCGGGGTGTCGCTTCGACCGTTCCCTCGTATCTCCGGTAAGGGAGAAGAAGGACTGGAAGAAGGACTCGGGTATGAGCCCAACGTCTTCGGGGAAGCGGTGGCTGCCGGGGCAGACCCGACCGTCACGGAAGACGTTGAAGGCGGGAGCGCGGTAAAGCTGCTGTTCGGGATCGCTGGGCCGTTCCAGGGCGGCGTAGACCCAGGGAGCCCGGCCCGGCGAGCAGACGAAGACCAGCCCCGGCATAGGGAGCCGGAGCCGGGCGGGAGGCTGGAAGGCCTCCCGCTGCAATGCCACCGGCCAGACCTGAGGCGGCCGCCACAGGGCCACTACCTGGCCGGTCTCCCCCTGGTTCCACCAGAGGGCGTTTTCGGGCAAGAGCCCGGACGAGAAGCCCAGGTGCCGGATGAACACATTGGCGATCTCGTCCGCCGAGACGGTCCTGACCCAGTTGCGCTCAGCCTCGAAGCCCCGCAGCAGGACGGTTTCCTGGTAGACCTCCAGTTGCGCCTGGAGGGTGTCCCGGGGCAGACCGTCCTGGCACGGCAGGTACCACTCGGTCCGCTGAGTGTCATTGGTCGTCATCATCGTTTTCCTCCTGTAGTTGGTCTGGTTTGGGCAGCCGGGGCAGGATGAAGTCCAGCATTTGGGCGAAGCGCCCCGGCAGGTCCCCTTCCAGCCAATCGGCCAGCTTAACCACCGAGTCCATCAGCGCGCTGGCCCTCTGCCACTCCTCGGTGCCCTCCTGGATGATTTCCTCCTCCCAGGGGTCGGAGAAGCCGTCGTAGTCGCCATCCTCGAAACTGTGGTCGAGGAAGAAGTTCCCGCTCTCGGCCCGCACCCAGGCGGCGGCCTGGGCCGCGCCCGCATACCTCGTGTCCTGCACCGCCTCGGTGAGGACATCCAGGGGAATGCCGCCCGTAGGCATCCGGAGCAGGGTTTCCTGCGGTATGCACCGGGCGGCGGACTCCAGCCAGGCCGTGCGCAGCCCGCCGGGTTCGTCGCTGTAGAAATCGGGGAGTTCGGCCAGCAGCGCCAGGGCGGAGAGGCCCTCCCGGAAGCCGTCCCACATCTCGTGGAGGCCGTCGTAGCCGATGCCCATCAGCTGGAAGGGGATGCCCCGGCGCAGCCAGGTGAAGGGCGGGTCCTCGCCTTCGTCCACGAAGAACTCCAGGTAGGGGGCGTAGAGGGGGAAGTGGCGTTCCTCGAAGAGCCGGGCGAAGCGTTCCAGCCTTTCGCCCACGTCGGGCGTCCCCAGCATCGTTTCCGCTTCGTCGGGAAAGAGGCGGCGAGCCAGCCCTGCGAACCAGGCGTAGTCCTCGGCGTAGCCCAGCCGGACGATCAGATCCCGCAGCGACGGCGGACGCCGCAGGAGCGTTTGGGCCAGGTTGCTCAGTACCGGCGGGGCCGCAGTTGCCATTTCAGCGCCTCCAGCAGCCGGTTGGTGGCGGCGGCGTAGTCCTGGGCCTGGGCGCAGGCCAGTTCCACCTCAGGCTGGCGGGCCGCCGCCGCGTCCAGGTCCAGCCCGCCGCCGGGCAGGGTGAGCTCCGCCGCAAGCTCGGTGATTTTCAGGTCTGCCGGCGGAACATTTGCCAGCAGACCCGCAAAGGTCAGGTTGTCCATCTGTGCTGCCTCCTAGCTGTGGGCGGGGTTGCAGGCGCCCTTGGTGCCCACCCGCCGCTGGAACTCGAAGATGGTGTCCTCGCCGCGCTGGGTCTCCTTGACCGAAGCGTTGGCGATCTCGCCGTAGAAGTCGGCCAGCGTCGCCTTCACCTGCTCGACGGTCATTTCGGGGTCCGGGTCGGGGAACTCGCGGTCGTCGTAGACAAAGATGCGCGCCATGATTAGTCTCCTTTAGTGAATGGTGTTGGTTCGGTTGGTTTGCGTTGCACGGGGAGGCCGCCGTTTGGTTGGCGTCCTCTCCCGTGTGCCTTTACGCTCTAGCGGCCTGCTCCCACCAATTCCTTTTCCCGATCCTGTTCCTTTTCCAGGGCCCAATCGAACAGGGACGCGGCGGCGGGTTTGGCCTTGCCGTTCCGTCCCCTGGGCTTGACTGGTTCCTCGGACAGGAACTCGGCCCACGAGAAGAGGGACTGCTGCCCTTCGGCGGGTGCAACGTCCCGGTGGCTGCTACCGTTACCGTTGGCGTAGTGGCCGTTGCCCAAGAACAGCTCCGGCGTCGCCTCGATGCTGTCGCCGTGTCCGTTGCCGTTGAAATGATGTCCATTCCCGTCGACCGCGGCGGCCTCCGGTTCGAGCTCGACGACCTTCCAGTCGCCGTCCACCAGGAACTCCTCGGCGCTGGCCTCGGCGTCCCGCGCCCGGGCGAACACGTCCTCCACCGTCTCCGTATCGGCGTCAGTTTCGTCCCCGCTAACGATCTGCCTGGCCAAGGCCAGCATCAGGTCGTCCCCGTCGTCGCCGAAGGCGGCCAGGCCGTCCTCAGGCAGCTCCCCCTCCACCGCCAGGGACGATTGCAGCTTCTTGGCGACCAGCTTCAGGGCGTCGGCCTGGAGGGTGTTCCGGTAGGCCATGAACACCACTTTCACCGGGCGTTTCTGCCCGATGCGCCAGGAGCGCCGCGACGCCTGGCGCATCGTGTACACGCTGTAATCTGTTTCAAACCAACAGAGAGTAGGAAAATCGATGAGGTCCAGGCCGGTCTGCACCAGGCGGGGGTGGCAGATGAGCACGTCGATGCCCTGCTTGACCCGTTCTTCCACCCAGGCCTCCCTACGGTCCGGGGCCACCGAGTCCGCCTTCAGCACCGCCGCCCGGAACCCGTGGGTGGTCAAGAACTGCTCCATCCGCTCGGTGATGTCCCGGGTTCCCGTGTGGGTGGCGTAGACCAGCACCTTGCGTCCCGCCAGCCTTTCCGCCGCCACCAGGTCCACCAGGGCCTGCTCCTTGGGGTAGAGCTTGTCCTCGGACAACGGCGGCATCTGGATAAGGACTTTGCCGGTCTGTGGGTCGAATACCGTTTCGCCCCGGGTGCAGCCGTCGGGATAGGCCAGCAGGGTTTGCAGGTAGGTGGCCAGCAGCCGTTTGGAACCCTTGGCCAAGGCCGCCGCCAGTGCCTGCCGCAGGGTGTCGAACACGGCGTCGTAGGCCTTTCGCTGGGAGAAGCCGGTGTGGTCCGTCTCCCGGTCCATGTTCGACAGCAGAACCTGCTCTTCGTAGGACGGCAGCCCCGAGGCCACGTCGGACAGCCGCAGGAAGACCGAGTTGCCGATGAGGTGGAACAAGGCCGAGGGAGCCAGGCCCGGCCTTTCCCGCACCGTCTTGCGGTACCCCTTGCGGCGGCTGTTGCGCCCGTCCTCAAAGGAGTCGCTGTCGTCGGTGTGGCGCACAGTCTCCTCCAGGAAGCCGTACCTCTGAATCCAGCGGCTTTCCTCCGACCGTCCGAACTCGGCTCGGATGTCCGGTGAGAAGCGATAGAGCATGTGGAAGAGGGTGCTCGAATATCCTCCCGTAAGGGTTCCGGTTAGGGTGAGGGACTTGCCGCAGGCGTCGGCCAGCACCCCGGCGGCGATGCCCTGGGCGGAGCCTCTTCCTTTGTACTCGTGGACCTCATCACCTATAAGCAGGTCGAAGAAGCCCTTCATCCGGTGCTTCACGTAGTCGGCGAGGGGATAGCGCTTGGGGCCCGAGCCGTCGGCCTGCCACAGGGCCGAGCCGCACAGGTCGCAGCCCCTCCGCTTTCGGGAGAGTTCGGCGTCGGTCAGGGGCACGCCGTCCTTGTCCACCACCTGGGCGTGGCAGTTGGGGCAGCAGGGCACCCGGAAGGGCTCGCCGGTCTGCTCGTCCCGCACCAACCGTCCCCCGGCAGCGGCCCAGCGCTGCACCACGGCGGGCTTCCAGCGGTAGGACAGCTTGGCCCGTTCCCGGGACATGATGGCGAAGAGGGGCGCGGGACCCACGGAGAGCCGCAGCCGCTCCAGGTCGGTGATGGAGGCAACGATGGCGGCGCGTGCACCGGGCACCGTGTCCTCCACCTCCCGCTTCCACTTGCGGGTGAGGTGCGGCGGGCAGAGGATCAAGACCCGACGGAAACCGGCGGCGTGGGCGGCGGCGGCGCCGATGAAGGTCTTGCCGGTGCCCATCTCGCCTACGACTGTGGTACCCCGGTGAGCTTGCAAGGACAGGGCTGTCCCCTTGATGGCGTCCTCCTGGCCGCCCATGGGGGTGCGCAGCAGCCGGGGCAAGGTGCCGGGGGTTTCCGAGGGCCGGTAGAGAGGCGGGTAGGACTCCACCACCCGCTTGGCGATGGCCTCCTTGAAGGTGTCGATGAAACCTGACAGGTTCATAGGTGCTCTCCTTGACTTGAGGCTTGCCGTTGGAAAAAGCGAGGCCCCGCCGGTTTCATCCACCGGCGGGGCCTTCGTGATGCGGCCCTAAGTCGGGCAGTCAGATGTGAGGACGCGTCAGGCGGCAATGTCGGTGATCTCCCCGCCGTCCAGGTCCAGGGCCACCACCGTGGTCTTGAGCCGTTCCCGGTAGACCTCGGTGTTCTCCGTCTCCTCGGCCAGGATCATTTCCTTGGTGGTGCGGCCCTTGACCAGGATGCGCTGCCCGTCGGCCTCCAGCACCAGGTTGTCCAGGAAGCCCGCCGCCACCAGCATGGCCAGATGGCCACGGCGCAGGGGCATCAGCGGCCGGGTGCGCCGGTCGTCGGCAGGCCAGAGGGAGTCCCGCACCTCCTGGCTGGCCCACAGGCCAGCCTTCCGGGCCTCGGCGACCGCCGCCAGCGGGTCAACCGTCCTTGTGGCGAAGAGTATGTCCCCGGACGGAACCACCGGCGGGTCGTAGACCGGGTAGGGACGGTAGGAGAACTCCTCCGGCTCGCCGAAGGCCCAGGTCCTCACCTGTTCCTCGGCGTAGGGGTCGGGGCTGGGCTCGGGCTTGCGATGTCCGATCAAGACCACCTGGTCGAAGACTTCCCTTTCGGGATTCGGGAACGCCCAGCAGCGGATGTCCCGGTAGTGGGAGGAGAGGTATCGGGCGGAGACTGCGAGCCTCTGTTTCGGAACGATGAACAGCAGCAGTCCGCCTTCGGTGAGATACCGCGTGGTGTATGTCAGGAAGGCGTGTTCGGTGCGCTTGTCCTCGGAATCGAAATCATAGGGCGGGTTGAGAAACAGCACTCCGAAGGCGTTGTTGGCGATGGTGGTGGCGAATAGATCGCAGGCCAGGGCGCGGTCCATGACCTCCGAAGCCTGCTCCGCCCGGTCGCGGTGCAGCTCCACTCCGAAGGTCTCCACGGGGACTGTGCTGCGGTCCCGCAGCAGGTCCGCGAACTGGGCCAGCGCGTCCCCGGCCCCGCAGCAGGGATCCAGGACCCGCAGAGTGTCGGCGCTGCGGGGGCGGCCCCGGGCCCCGTAGAGCAATTGGGCCACCAGGTCAACCACCCGGGGTGGCGTGGGATAGTACCCGCCCTTGGCTTGAGCAGCTAGTCTCATGTCTGTCCTCCCTGTTGCTTGTATTCGGTCGTTTCAATTTCTCTGGACGGCGCTAACCGGCAGGGACCGGGCTGGCAGAAGTGGCAGTTCCACCGAATGGCGGCGGGGTCGGCCAGCATGTCCATGCTCAGGGCGACGAGGACAACCGCCGCGCCGCATTCGTTGCAGTGATAGGTCTCGCCGGCGTGGAGGCCCCCGTCGGTTTCCTCCACCCGGCAGAACCGCGCCCCGCAGGAGGGGCAGGGGAAGTACAAAGTCTGGTTGTCGGCCATTTCGCTACCTCCCGTTGCTGTGGTTGCCGTTGGCGTGGTGTTTCAGACCCACCACCTCGCCCTTGGCCAGGGTGCGCTGGAAACACAGCACCTGATCGGTGTCCTTGCCCCTGGCGCACTGGACGCAGAAAACGGTGAGCAGTTCGGCGCGACTGGCCACCGTGATTCGCTTGACCAGCACCTCCGAGCCGTCGGGCAGTTCATGGCGGTAGAGCCTCTCGCCGGGGTTGCTCCAGTCCCCCTCCGTCGCGGGCCGATAGAAATGCGGCTGACCGCTTGAGGTCAGGTGGTCAGCAGCCCCGTGGGGGCAGAATCGGCAGGTGTCGCCGTCCGGGGAGAAGAGCTGCCAGGCCTTCCAGTTGCGGGCGCGGCGGCGCTTGTTGCCCCGCTTCACTGGGTTCAACGTCCTATCCATCGTTGTCTTCCTCCGTTTCATCGGTTTCGAGTTCCGGTTCATTGAGGGTGAGCGTCCCCGCCGCCACCGCTGCCGATAGGTCGGCCTTGAGTTCCTCGCCCTTGGGGTTGCAGGTGTAGGCCAGCAGCCCGGCGGACTCCAGGGGGACGATCTCGCCGGTGTCCAGCCCGCGCCGCCAGAGCCAGTCCCGCCAGGAGCGGTGCAGGGGCAGGGGACTGCGACGGTCGAGGAAGCGGTGGTGCAGCGTGGGCGCGTCGGCCTGGTCCTGGGCCAGCAGCAGAAAGTCGTCGCGCTCGAAACTGAACTCGGCCAGGCGGGTGTAAACGAGCGCATGCCAGCCCCGGCTGGCGGGGAGCCGGACGATGCGGGTGGTCCAAGTACCGACGGTGTGGTGGGGCGCCTGGCACCGCTGGTATCCGCCCGAGAGGGCCATGCCCTCCACGCCCCTGATGATGTAGGCGGCGTCGGGCGGCTGCTTGAGCAGGGAGGCCCAGATGGCCTTGAGGGCGGTCTGGGGTCCCACCATGGACAGGAACCAGAGACCCTCGGTGTCCGGGTCGCGGGCATAGGCGTCGGCGGTGGCCGAGTAGCCGCCAGCATTGATGGTGAACAGGTCCTCGCCGTTTACGGCGGGCTGCGTGGGAATCATGGGTTGCCTCCTGTTGATGTGGACTGGTAAGGGAGGCGGGGGATAGTGCTTCCCCCGTGAGGACCGGTTGGGGGTGCCGGTCTCGGTGGAAAAGGGTTAGTCGCCGAAGAGCTTGCCTTCCTTGAGGCTGACCCACTTGTCGCCGCCGATGACGATGTGGTCCAGCAGATCGAAGCCCAGGAGCTTGGCGCCCTCGTAGATGTCCTTGGTGATGGACACGTCGGCGCCGCTGGGCGTGGGATCTCCCGACGGATGGTTGTGGACGATGATGATGCTGGTGGCGCATTCGATGATTGCGTGTCGCAGCACCTCGGCGGGCCTGACCACCGACGAGTTGACGTTGCCGATGTAGATGACCCGCTGGCCCGTCACCTGGTTGCGGGTGTTGAGCAGCAGCACCCGCAGCTGCTCCTGGGCCAGTCCGCTCATCTCCGGGGCCACCAGGTTGTGGACATCTTCCGGGCAGTTGATCTGCGGCCTGTCGGTGGGGCGTTCCGGCTGGAAGGCCACCTGGTAGCGGGCGGCCAGCTCCCCCAGCAGGGTCAGGTTGGAGCGCAACGCCTCCAGCACGGCCTCGCCCTCCGGCGTGGCAGCAGCGGCGGGTTCGGGTATGGACATGGGCAGTTCCTCTTGCATGGCTTGCTTCTTGCGGGGCATGGCTTGCTCCTTTGGATTGGTCTGGAAAAGAAAGCGGGGCCGCCCCTGCCAGCAGGGGCGGCCCCGTGTTGCGCCTTGGATGGCGTCAGTGTCCGATTGTCCGGTTAGAAGGGAGAGTCCTCGTCGGCGGGCTGGTGATAGGCGCCGGCGTTGGCCCCGTTGGCGGCAACGGTGTTGGCATAGTTGCCGGAGTTGCTGTCACCGCCGGAGCCGTTGCCGTTACGGTCCGAGTCCAGGAACACCACGTCCTGGGCGTGAATCTCGGTGCGGTAGCGCCGCTGCCCGTCGTCGCCGGTCCAGGAGTTCTGCGCCAGCCGGCCCGCGACGTAGATCCTCTGCCCCTTCTGTACGTACTGCGCGACGGCATCGGCCAACTTGTCCCACACCACGACGGTGTGCCAGTCGGTCTCGGACTCCCCGCCCTTGCGCACCCTGTCGGTGGCCAGGCGCAGCTGGGTGACCGCAGTGCCGTTGGCGGTGTACTTCATTTCGGGATCGGCGCCCACGCGCCCCAGCAGTTCCACCCTGTTAATGGTCTTCGCCATGATCGTTCCTCCGATTTGATGTCCGTATTCGGGCTTGCGTGTTGGTAAGGCGGGGCCGTTTCCGGTATAGGGAAGCGGCCCCGTTTCGCGCTCCGGTCAGGGAGCGTCTGGGTTGCCCTAGCTGACCCGCAGGTACTCGGAGACGTTCTCAGTGACGATGTCCGCCCTGGTCTCCGGGTCCAGCAGGGCGTTCAGCCGCTTGTGGTCCACGTTGTACTTGGTGCTCTTGACCATCCCCACGGTCCGGGTCTTCTCCCTGCCTTCCAGCTTGGCCTTCTCCTTGCCCTGCTGCCTGAGCCAGGTCCGCAGCAGACCTAATGCCCACTGCTTGTATTCCTCGATGGCCTTCAGCATCTCCTGGGCGTTCTCGTACTCGTGGAGTGCACCCCGAGCCTCCTCGTCAGCGACCGGCTCGGTCTCCTCGTCTGGTTCGTCCTCCGGTTCAGCCGCTGCCGACCCCGGCAGGCAGGTGTTGAGGAAGGGGCAGCGCTGGCACTGCCAGTCGTCGGCGGTGAAGTCCCGCTCCGGCAGGGCCGAGGAGTCCGGCCCGTGCAGCAGGTGGTGAGCACCCAGTGTCCCCAGCCGCTCGCAGGCCCGCTGGAAGGCTTCCGCCACCCGCTCGGCGGGTATCACCTCGAAGTCCCACTGGCGCGACCCGGTATCCATCGTTGCGATCACCAGGTCCCTGGCCTCGCCGAAGGTCCCGTAGGAGTAGAAAGCTCCCTGGGCCACCGACTCCGGGTGGCTGCGCTCCGCGCCCAGCGTCCGCCAGCGGCGGTAGGCCTCCGGCCCTCGTGTCTTGATCTCGATGACGCTGGGTTCCTCGCCGAATATGGGGACGACGCCCGTGGCGTCTACGTGGCCGGTCACCACCAGCGCCGGGCCGAGGCGCAGGGAGACCATCCGGGGGCTGTCCTTGTCTGTGGCGTCGATGTCCCACCCGGCCCGCCGCATGGCCCGCAGCACCACGGGTTCCAGGGCGTTGCCCGCCTCCAGTACGGTCAGGGACTCCTCGGTGCGGGGATTGGTCACCGGGTACTCGTTGGCCTCGTACCAAAGGGCGCGGCGGCAGTTGCCCGCCGCCGAGGCCCGGATCTCCAGGGTCCCGCCCTCGCCGAAGCTGGCGTTGGGCCGGGAGTAGACGTCGGTCCTGTTCTCAATCATCGTGGTCATTGACTTGCTCCTTTAGCTGAAATGAATAGCGGGGCCGTCTCTGTATCGGGAGACGGCCCCGTGGGTCTGTCGGCCAGATCATTGATTGCGTTCAGTCGGCGGCCAGCTTGAGGTCCGCCATTTCCACCTCGTCCAGTGCATCCAGGTGGCCCCGCAATATGAGGGCAATGGCGTCGCCGAGGCCGCGCACGTAGACCGTGCTGCCGTCCTCCATCACGTTGGGCCAGGGCTGCATCTCCGAAATGCCCTGGCACTGGTCCACGATTTCGTCCAGCGGCGTACCCCGCCGCAGGTGCAGGGACACCAGACGGCAGGCCAGTTCGGTTACTCCGTTCTGGAGGCTGCCAGCCTTGCCCAGGGAGCCAAATACCTCGAAGGGGTTGCCGTCATCGTCCAGGCAGACGGTGACGTAGAGGTCGCCCAGCTCCGTCGCCAGCTTGGTCGTTTCACTGGGCAGGCTGCGGGGCCTGGGACGCGTCGTTGTGGCGATCATTACGCACCTTCCTTGCTCCGCAGGTAGGGCAGCGCCGGGGCGTAACGGTCGAAGCAGGCCGCCACCTTGATGGCGAACTCCCTATCCCCGTCGTCGCCGATGCCCAGCAGCGTCCTGGCAATGGGCTCCTCGCAGTCCTCTTCGGCGAAGGTCGCGTTGAGGAAGGAGTCCCTCACCACGTCGGGGAGTTCCTCCCACCGCGCCCGGCTCAGCTTGAGGCCGCCATGGCTGGCGGTGGAGACCCGCCAGATTCCCTCGGCCAGTTCGGTTATGTCCTGGGGATAGCCCCAGGGGGTGTGAATCCTGGTACCGGTCATTGCTTTCCCTCCTGATCCGGTAAATGAGAATCGGGACCGCCCCGCTGTGGAGACGGCCCCGTTGCCTGGGTCTGAGTAGTGCCCTGTTGCTGCTACTGCTCGGCGGTTCCGCCCTGGCCTTCGGCGTCCTGCCGCTGCTGCACCTTGCGTGCGGCCCGCTCGACAAGGGGCGTCAGCTCAGAGGCAGGCAGATCGTCCAGGTCCTTGCCCGTCTGGCCCCTCACTGCCTGCCGCACCCGTTCCTCGTCGAAACCCTGGCTTACGCCCAGGTCCAGCAGGGTTTTGCGTAGGGCCGGTGCCAGGGTGTCCCCGGCGCCGCCTCCCGGCTGGCCCGCCACGTCGCCGTAGAGGGAGTTGCCGAACTGGGCGCCGAAGGTCCGGAGCGCCCGCTTGAGCCCGTCGGTGACCGCGCCCTTGAACGCCGTCTCATGGCCCTCCACCGTCTCGTCGGCCACCGGCTGGAAGCCCACGTCGGTGCGGGCCGGAGCGCCGGGGACGGTGACCTTCACCGTGGCGGAGTAGGCCCGGATGCGTTTCATTTCTCCGGTCTGCGTGTTCACCTGGTCCAGGTCCCGGAGCACCACGTCGCCGACCACCTCGTGCCCCCAGCCGCCGTGGCCGAATATCCGGTTGGCCTGGTCGATGACGGTGCGGCCCTCCAAGTAGGAGACGGAGCGGTTGCCCCGGCCCTTGCGCTGGGAGACCAGGCTGGCGTCCAGGGGCTGGGCCAGCTTGTCGGTGACGCTGGCCGGCAGGGAGTCCCAGAGGAGGTCGTGCACGGGGATGGACTCGGCTCCGTGGTGCCCGTTGCCGTTCTTGGCGACGCCGTTGGCGGGGACGTGCCCGTTGCGCCGGTGGCCGTTGCCGTTGCCATTCACGTCGGCGTCGACATGGCCGTTGGGGCTGTGGCCGTTCCTGTGGTGGTTGCCGTTGCCGTTCTCGTTGGACATGACGTTGCTCCTTATCGGTTGTGTTGTGAGTTGCCGGAGACACGGATTGCCTTAAGGCAATGCCGTTAACGGGGCGAGGCCCCGTCGGGAAACGGGCATAGGCAGCCCAGAGGAATGAGTTAGGGAGCGGTTGGAAAAGGAAAGGCCCGCCGGGGACGACGGGCCTGTAGCGGAGAGGTCTGGGAGGGGAGTTGACTATCGGGCGTTTCGGGCTGCTTGAACCAGCAGGCGGTTGAAAAGCATTTGGCCGTGGGGCAGGTTGGCCAGTTCGCTCACGTCGGAAATGCCACGGGGCAGGTTTACTACGGCGGCACGGCGGCCCAGATGTTCCTTGAGACTACCGGCGGCCTCATAGCCAGCTCCATCGTTGTCGAAAGCCAGGAACACCTGCGGGCAGCCCCGCAGCGCCGCCACCACCTTGTCCATTCCCTGAGTGCCCAGGGCGGCGCAGGCGGAGTAGCCCCAACTCGCCAGAGTCAGGTAGTCAAAGACCCCTTCCGTAACGATGACGTAAGGACGCGCGGGTTCAAGGGCCGCCAGGCCCAGCACTGGCTTGGGGCCGGGCATCGCTTGAAAACGGGGCTTGGCTGCTGGGTCAACCGCCCGCCCAGTGAGCCACCGGACACGGCCCGCGACCATGTCGGGAACAGTGATCATTCCGGCGAACCGCTCCGCGCCCCGTTCCAGGAACAACCCCGAGTCCCGCTGCCGGTCCGGATGAAAACCGAGCGAGTCAAGGCACTGCCGCAGCCCGTTGCCCTCGGAGTAGCCCAGGCCCAGACGAATGGCGGCGTCAAGTCCGACGCCCCGCGAGGCCAGGTATGTCTTGGCCACAGGGCTGCGCCGTAGTTGACCGGCGTAAAACCGGACCGCCGTGGTCAGCAAGGCAGGATCGCGGGGCGGAAACGTAGGCGCAGGCGCCGTAGTCCTCGGCATCGACAGTGCCTTGGCAACCGGCCCTGGACAATCGCCGTCCAGCCGCCGGATAGTCGCCGGCAGTGTCAGACCCTCCATGCGGCCCACGAAATCCAGCACGTCTCCACCGGCGCCGCAGCCGAAACAGTAGAATCTCTCGGTGTCGGAGTACACTGTGAAACTGCCCTCCGTTTCCTCGTGAAAGGGGCAAACTCCCTGCCGGACGCGCCCTTTGCCGCGCAGGGCAATGCCTGCGGCCTCCACCGCGTCGCCCAGAGGGTGGTGAGCCTTGAGTTCCGCGATGTCCACGGTGGCGTGAGCTGCGACCATCACGCACCCCCATTCACCAGCGGTTTCAACCCCCGCAGGCTGCGCCGGGAGACCGTCTTGCCCACCGGCCAGCGCATTCCGAGGACCGCCACTGTTTCCAGTGTTCCCGTCTCATCGCTAGACACCAGCACGGCAGCCCTGCCTGTGGCGGGGCTGTAGAGTGCCGCGTTGTCATCTGCGAACCGGCGCCGGGCGATGTCCAGCCATTCTGAGTAGAGCCAACGGAGTTGGGTTTCAGCGACGCCCGTTGCGTCCGCTTCCACCAGCATCGCCAGCGCTCCGTCTAGGTCCCCGGTCTGCCTGAGCCGCCGAGCCCCGTGGACTGTCTCGGCCAGGCCGGGAGCCGATGTCTCCTGCTCTGGTTCGTCCAGGAAAAAGGTAGCCAGCAGCCGGTCCACCAGTTCCTCCAATCGGCCGGGTGTAGGTAGGGACTCCAGGGTAATCGTCGTCATTGGTGACCTCCTTACGATTGCTGGGCCGTTTGCTGTCTATGGCGCCTGCACCGGCAATTGGCCTGCCGCGCCTGCCGCCTCTCGTTGGCCCACACGATCCGCTGCACCACCAAGGCGACAATGCCGAGGCCGATGAGGTTGAGGAAAAACGCCTCGCCGCCGATCCCGGTGAGCAGTGGCCCGGCGATAACCAAGGCCGCTACCGCCGCGATCGACGCCCTCGGATGCCGTTTGATGAGCTCCACGACCTTGACCGCGAAATCTCTGACCTTGGTGAACCTTTCTGCGATTCTCATACGCACCTCCTTGAATTTGTGAAACCGGTTGGGAAACAGGACCACCCCAGGCGCAGGGCGCACTCCGCCCCGGGTCGGACGCCGCAACGGGAAACGCCGGTCTGGGGATTGGAAAGAGACGCAGCTACGCCAGGGTTTTGCCCGGCGCCAACGCCGAGCCTGGGAACTGCTGCAAGGGGAAGAGTGGAGAAAACGACGAGGAACGCGGTCCCGTCAGGGGCAACCGCGTTGCAACAGTAAGCGTCCGGTCCGCGACTGCGTTGCCGCCGGCCGGAGCATGTGAACCCCACGGCGCCGCCACCGGTTTTCAGCAGCTGCGCCGCAGTCGTGCGGATGCGGCCGGAGCGTGTGCCGTCTCCAACCGCAGCGTGAGGAGTGCGAGGCGACTCAGGCGCTCCGCAGGTGAGACCTTGGGTTAGGGGAGTCCGGAATGCCGTCCTGGGTCTAGCCGCACCTCCTGTCAGTTTGATTTCCGTGAATCCGAAACCTGCCGTGGAAAGGAAACCCGGGGCGCCGTTCTTGGTCCGGTTGCCACCTCCGTGTTTCAGTCCGTGGGGTGGAGTAGGATGCGACCTGGTGATGATGTACCGATGAGACGCACCGCGCGTCCCCTTGGATATGGGTTCGCCGGCTGCGGGCAGAGTGTCAACTACTCCGGCCTACAGCAATTCCCTCGTGGGCGCTCCGGGGAGAAAAGACTCGATCCTCACGGAGCAGGCCCGGGCGAGCAGGGATCACGCCCCCAGGTTTCTAGGCAGTGGAAACGCTGGAAAAGCCAGACAACGCATTCAGTATCCGGCGCCGTCCGGCGCACGGCAAGGGTCTTGGGACGGTTTCGGCGACATCGTTCGCAAAGGGGTCGCAGGAAACTGGCAACAACAGGGCGAGAATCCGGCAACCTGCCTGAACCACCCCTTTCCCGCGACGATGACCTACCGCCGCCACCGCATCAGGACCGGTCCCAGCCTGGTCCCAGCCGCCCTCAGCCACCGCCGCGGACTCAGCGCCCGCCCCAGGCGTGCCAACAGCTCCAGCCTGGCCCGCCTCCGGTGAAAGCCGTGGAGCGCCCTCAGCCGCCAGTTCAGCTGCGCACCCCGGTCCAGGCCCCGCAGCGGCTCCGTCTCCGGCGGCAGTGTCAGCCCGTGCTCCTCCAGCATGGCCACCTCCAGCTCCAGAATCCGCGCCCGAGTGGACACCCAGCCCAGTCCCCTGCCTCGCGGGGGATGGCCGTCCCACAGCTCCCGCCACTCACGGACCAGCGGCCATGCTTTGCCGAACACCTCCTCGTCGTCATCGGCAGGTCCCACGGTCACCAGATCGGGGAAACGCCGGCTCGACTCGGACACCGCAACGGGCGCCGGATGCGGTAACCCGCTGCCGCCTGCGCCCCTGACTGCCCCCAGGGCCAGCCGCTGCTCCAGCCGCCGCATTCCCTGCGCGTGGGTCTGCCCCAGGGCCTCCATGCCCTCCCTGAGTTCCGACTCCAGCCCGGCCACCTGGGTTTTCAACCCGCCGACCTGCTCCGTCATCTCTCCCACCGCCTCCTCCAGCTCGTCCCTGGCGCCGCCGTCCTTCTCCACCAGCATCCTCTCCACCTCGTTCCGCACCCGCCGCGACATCCCCTCCCGAACGCTGGCGGTCACCGTCCTGGGGTCCACGCCCAGCACCCGGGCCGCGCCCTTGTACCCCCGCGTCCGCACCAGCTGCCGGAACAGGGCCGTCAGCCGCAGCTCGTAGACGTCCTCCACCACCTGACCAGCCGCCTCGGCAAAGGCGGCAGAGCGTGCCAGTCCGTCATCCGCCGCGTCGGCGGACACCGCACCCGCTCCACCAGGGTCATCAGCCGTGCCTCGACCCGCACCGCCGTCGTCGCGGTCGCCAACGCTGCCGGGCGCAGTGCCGGGGCTGGCCACCGTACCGCTCTCGTCCTGACTCATGCTCATCACCTCCCGTGCCAATTGCACTTTTCCGATAGGGGCTGTGTTCGCCGGCGTGGGTCTCCCTGTCCTGCAAAATGCACCGCTCCAGAGGGGCCGATGCACGCCTCGACCGGAACCGGCACTGGACTCAAGGTGTTTGCAAACGGACCGCTGAAATGGGCGTCCTGCCCCCATTTCAGCTACGAGTCTCACTCCTGACACCGGCCAAACCCAAGTCCGGATTCCTGTACACGTCCATAACACCACATCCTGTGCCGGAAATCCCACGCCTTGAAAGGGGGGGTGTTCGCACCCCCCCTTTCAAGGCATTACCTCCGGCCCAACGGGCGGCCAGACTTGGTTGTCGAACATCAGGTCTCAAAACTCACCGGAAGGAGGCAATCATGTTCCAGCGATTAATTCCAACCTCGGTTCGTGTCCGGCGGCTGGCGCTGCTCGTGGCGGCGCTGCTGCTGGCGGCCATTCCGGCCCTACCTGCCGGCGGCGTCGCCCTGGCCCAGACTCCTGCCGACCAGCCCCCGGTCTTCGTCAACGAGGACCTCCAGGTCATAGAGCGAAAGGACGACGGACGCTTCATCGCCCGTCCCGTCTTCAGCCGACCCGTCGACGTGCTGTTCTACGCCGTCAGGCACCCCGACAGCGGCGACTGGCTCACCGCCACCTACCGCGTTCAGGGCGGAGACAAAGAGCTATCCGACGGCTGGGAGTACACCATCGAGTACCCCGCCCTGGACGGGCAGCCCGCCCTCGACCCCGACCAGTCCTACCTGCTGACCTTCCTGGTCAAGAACCCGGGCGGCGGCGACCCCTGGCCCTACTACGCCCTGGTGCCGGAGCACCAGTCGGGCAAGCTGTGGGACAGGGTGCTCCAGTCCCTGGAGCCGGACCGCTGGGGCCGGGCCATGGCCCGCTGGGCCATCGAGGGCGTCCACGGCGCCCTCTGCGGCGTGGTGGAGCAGGCCACCGGCTCCGACTCCAGCAACTGCCGGGGAGGGTAGCGCTAATGGGCGACATCCTCACCGGAACCCCCGCAGAGCTCACCTATGCCCATGAATCGGTCAGGCTGGCCTGGACCGTGGTCTGGGCCGTGGCCTCCGGTGCCCTGGTGGTGATCCTTGGCTGGATGGGACTCAGCTTCATCGTCCAGGAGCACCTGGGACGCCACCAGTCGGGCTGGCGGGAGATGGTGCCCCGCCTGGTGCTGGGCCTGGCCGCCGCCGCCTCGTCCCTGTGGTGGTGCGCCCTGGTCATCGACGTGGCCGACGCCGTCTCCGGTTTCATCACCGTGTCCCTGGGCGTAACCGCCGGGGACCTGCTCCGGGCGTCCCTTGACACGATGCTCAGGGCTGTTGCTTCGGGCGGCGTGGGACTGGTGCTGCTCCTGGCCCTGATCTACCTGGTCTACGGGTTCTTCGTCCTCTACCTGCTGGTGCAGATGATCCTGCGCCTGGCGCTGATCGACATCCTGATCGCCCTGGCGCCCATTGCGTTGGGTCTGTGGATCCTGCCCCACACGGCGGGCTGGGGCCGCTACTGGCTCCGGCTGTTCATGACCACAGTGTTCCAGCAGGCGGTGCAGATCATCGCCCTGGCACTGGGGTTCGGGTTTCTCAGCGACCTTGCGCCCATAGCGGTCTTTGAGCCGGCCCAGGACCTGATCTGGAAACTGCTGATGTCGTTGGCCTTCGTCTACCTGGCCACCCGGGTCCCGTCGATGTTGGGCAACCACGGCACCTTCGACGCCTGGCTGCACACCCTGTACTTCGGCATGTCCCTGCCCGGTGCCCTGATGCGCTCGGGACGAGCCCTGGCGGTGATGGGCGGCGCCGGACCGGTCGGGGCTGCCGCAGCGGTGGCAACAGGAGCGGCAACGGCCGCGGCCGGAACCGCCAACTCGGCGGCGCAGACCGCCACCACCGCCGCCCAAGCGGGTCCCACACCCAGGAGCCAGGGACCCTGACCGAGACCGCTGCTGCATCACTGAAAGAGGTGAAAGCCATGTGCCAGTAGAGACCCGGGACTTACCTACAAGGGCAATGACAGACACACGGAACAGAGAAGCCTAAGGAGAACGATTTATGGGAGACCTGACACAGACCATATCCAACCTGGTGGGCATCCTGCTGGGCTTGGTGGGTGTCGTTGGGGTCGGCTACTTCATCTACGGAGCCTACCTCTACCTCACCGCCTCCGGCGCCCCCAACCAGATGGAACGGGGCAAGTCGGCAATGATGACCGCCCTGGCCGGAATCGTGCTGGCAATGGTGGCCTACGGCGTGGTGGAACTGGTGATGAACGCCGTGGTGGGGAACACCGTGGACCCCAGCGTGCCCGATCCCACACCGCCGCCCACCAAGAAACCCTAGAGGGAAAGGAGGTACGGAATGAGAGAACACGAGGTACCTACCCACGTGCAGGCCGAGGACCGGGTGCTGTTGTGGCTCACCTTCCCCCAGATCGTGGCGGTGGTGGCGGTGTGTGCCGTGGCCTACGGAGCCTACCGCTACTTTCCCGTCGGCCCCGCCGAGTTTCGGCTGGGCGTGGCCGTCCTGCTGGGGGTCCTGGGAATCGCCATGACCGTGGGTCGGGTGGGAGGCCGGGGCCTGCCGTTGGTGGTCGCCGACCTGCTGAAGTTCAACCTGGGCGCCAGGCGCTACGCCGGAATTATATCGGAGCTGGTGCGATCCGAGGTCCCCGCTCCCGAGCCGGCGGAGCCCAAGACCAAACCGATTCTGAAAGCGGTGAAAGGAGTCGGCCGGGTAGCCACCGAACTGGCAAGGGCGGCAGCATCGCGCATCCGATCTGCGCCTCCAGCGGAGCAGATTCACTCCGAGCCCTCGGCCTCTGAGCCGGTGGAGGCCAGGCCCAACCCGATTCTGCAGACGGTGAAAAGAGTCAGCCAAGTTGTTTCTGCGCTGGTTAGGACGTCGTTGCCTACTCGGAGTGCTCAACCCATGGAACAGGATCACTCCGAGACCCCGACTTCCGAACCGGTGGAGGCCAAGCCCAACCCGCTACGGCTGCTGATTAGGAAAGCGCTGTCGGGTGCAGGCCGGGCGGTCAAGGCGGCGCGTCGGAGGGGCCGTCCCCCATTCCGCGCCCACATCTGGTTCGGCAAGCGCAAACGCTCCACTGACGGCGATAAGGGCAAGACTCCCAGGACCCGGGAGAGCCGGGTCCGCAAGCACCGGCGTCTGCCCATGGCCCTGGCCGCGCTGGCGCTGGCAACGGCCACCCTACCGGCGTTGGCCCTGGCCGACGGCCCGTGGTCCGACGACGCCTGGCGGCTGGACGAGATCGGGTATCCGCCTCCCGAGCCGGTAACCGGCCGCAGACTCTACCTGGAGGAAATCACCGTGACCGGCACCCTGGCCATGGTAACCGTCAGGGCGGCCACGGAGCTCAGGCTGGACGTCCGGTCCTACGGAGGCGACAGCGGCCGGGTGCTCACCTTCTTCGTCCACGACATCCTGGAGCAGGGAGAGACCGAGAGTTTCGGCCTCTCCCTGGACGGCCCCGGCCCGTCCTTCACCCTCGCCTGGCAGGACGGTCTGGGACAGACCGGGGCGCTGGCCCTCAAGGGAAACCAGCTGCCCCACCCAATGCCGGCGGCTGACGGCCGTGCCTGCTCGCTGCGGCTGGACACCCTGGGTTGGACGCCCGGCACTCTGACCGGCGTCATCGTGTCGGAGTGCGCCGGGGAATCGGAGGAGCAGGTCGAGGTGGCGATGGCCGCCGGGCATCACAGTCAGTCCGTAGACGCACGGCTGCCCGCTGCGGTTACCGGCGTTACCGGTACCGTCAGCGTGAGTGCGGGCGGCGCCAGCGCGAGCGTCAACTTCGTTCAGGACGGCGAGACAGCTTTCAGTCTGCCGGTCTCCGCCGGCGAATCGGTCCACGAGATCGCGATGGAGGCAGAGCTCTCGGCGTCCCTGTCGGTGCCGCTGCCTCCCCTGGTGCAGCTCACCCATCACCCCCACCGGGTCGAGCAACGCACCGAGGCGGTCAGCCTGCTGCGCCCCGGCGTGAGCCGCTACGTCAGCAAGACCGTGTCCGTGGCCCTGCCCCCCGACGGGCAGGTGGTGAACTACACCATCGGCGCCACCCTGTCCGTTCCCAGCGAGACGGTGCAGCAGGACGTGACCCTGGACATCGACCATCCCGAGCACGTCCGGGCCGAGGTGTTGCAGCGGGACGCCCTGGCCAGGACCACCAGCGAGACCGTGACGATGAACACCACCCTGGGGGCCGATGTCGCTTACGCGGCCTTGGCGCTGCCGGACCCCACTCCGACTCCCGAGCCGGTAATACACCGCCCCCTCAGCGATGACGAGACAAAAGAACTGTTCAACCGGTCAGACCGGCGGGAGTTTCCCTGATGCGGCGCGCCCTAAAGCTCCTGCTCCTGGCCTGCCTGGCCGCCGCCCTTACGGCGGCCTCGCCGGAGGAAAAAGCGGCAGCGGCGGCGACGATGCTGGAGTCCTTCGACGCCGTGCTCACCGCCATGGCCGCCGTGGCCGCCGGGCTGTGCTTTTTCGCCATCGTCTGGTCCGGTTTCGTGCTGATGGCCGAGGGAGCCGAGGGCGAGGGCCGGGGACGGGCCAGGAACGCCGTGCTGATGGCGGTGGTTGGCCTCGTGGTGGTGCTGTTGGCCAAAACCATAACCCTGCTGCTGGTGGGCGGGATCATTCCCAGCCTGTAACCGTAAAGGAGACACGCATTATGAAACTGAAATTGCCAGTCCTGGCAAAACTGCCGGGCAGGCACGGAAACAACAAGCCCGCAGAGACAAATGACGCGGAACCAACTCAACCCACGCCTGAACCCAAGCCTCCGGCCCCCCTGCCGCTGTTCTTCATGCTGTCCCATTTGGAGGAGGACGGACCGGTGCGCTTGGACGGGGTGAAGCTGGCGGTGCTGGAGGTGATGGGACTGGAGCTGGACGAACCCAAGCTGGGGTCCTTCGCTGGCTCCCTCAATGCCGTGGACTTCCCGGTGCAACTGCTGGTACGGCAGCACCCGCCGGTGCTGGCAACCTTGCGGACGACGCTGGCCAACGCCCAGCCCGGGGACCTGCCTCAGGAGACCAGGGACGCCGCCGACAGCCTGGGACGGCTGCTCACCACGCTGGAAACGCGTGAGGGCATCCTGGACCGGCGGTTCTACGCCGTCTGCGAGCACACCCGGGCCGACGAACTGCGGGGCCTGCTGCTGCGCGCCGGCCTCGGCGTCTTTCCTCTCTCGGGCAATGCTCTCAAGCTGCTGCTCCTCGCCTCGGCCCTTGGCGGATCGCCCAACGAGAGGGACGAACACGCCGAACTGGATATCGAGGTAAACCGGCGCGACATCCGCATCGGCAACCACCTGGTTCGCTCGCTGCACCTGGGCAAGTGGCCGCGTTCCCTGGCCGCCGGATTCCTGCAGGGCTTCATGGCAGCCGGGGCGCCCATGGACCTGTCGGTGCATCTGGGCGCGATTCCGGCGGAGCAGGCAGCCCGCACTCTGGAGTGGCAGAAGGTCCGCTTCGAGTCGGCCCAGTCCCTGTCCTTCAAGCGGGGCCGCAGCATGTCCTCCGAGGCAGAGATCGCCCTGGAGGACGTGTCTCGCCTGCGCGACGAGGTGCAGCGGGGCCGGGAACGCCTCTTCCACGCATCGCTGTCGGTGACGCTGCACGCCGACAATGCCGATACGCTCAGGGACCTGACCCAGAAGGCCCGGGCCCACTTCGCCGCTACGCTGGGCAAGCTGGACTTCCTGGCCTTCCGGCAGCGTGAGGGATTGTTGTCTACCCTGCCGCTGGGCCTGAACGCCGTGGCGGTGTGGCGGACGCTGGACACGTCGTCACTGGCAAGGCTTTTCCCCTTCTCGCCGCCGGACCTGGATACCCGCAGTGGCACCCTCTTCGGCATCGACCTGCGGGCCTGCGCCCCCATCGTCTACGACCCATTCGACGGCACCCACCTGAACGCGAACACCGCGGTATTGGCCCGCTCCGGCTCGGGCAAGTCGTTCGCCACCAAGCTTGGCGTGCTGCGGAGTTTGTGCCGGGGAGTGCGGGCCTACGTCATCGACCCGGAGGGAGAGTACACCGATATGGCAAGGGCCGCCGGCGGGAGGGTGCTATCGCCGGGCGTTCCCGGCCAGGGCATGAACCCCTTTGTCATCGACCGTGGCGATTCTGAGGAACTGCTCCAGCGCATCGGAAGCCTGCGGCGGCTGATCGAGGTGATGGTGGGGGAAAGGCTCAGCGCCGAGCGGCGCTCCTCCCTGGACCACGCCTTGGCCGGCTACTACTCCGAGCGCCGTGAGCGCACCGGGTTCCGCGATTTCTACGCCTACCTGGAGCAGGAAACGCCCGACATCGCCCACCTGCTGCGGCCCTTCGCCACCGGCAGCCTGCGGGACCTGCTTTCCGACGAGGGCGACGACCTCCTGGCCCGTGAGGCGCTGGTCACCGTATTCGACCTGCACCTGCTGGAACCCGAACTCAGACCTGCGGCGGCCATGGTCTGCACCGAGACGGTGTGGGCCGCCGCCGCCCAGGACCCAAGACCCCGCCTGCTGGTGGTGGACGAGGTGTGGTCGATCATGCAGCACCCCGAGGGCGCGGCATTCATGGTGAGCATGGCGAAACGAGCACGGAAGCATCGCCTCGGGCTCCAGTTCATCACCCAGGACGTACAGGACCTGCTTTCCGAGGATTCCTCAAGAGCAATCACCGGACACAGCGGTCGCGCCCTGCTCCAGAACGCCGCCTTCAAGCTGCTGCTCCAGCAGGACGCCGCCGCTGTCTCCACCGTGGGCGAGGCCTTCGACCTGCCCGAGGAATTGCAACGGTGGCTGCTTTCCTGTCCCAGGGGTGACGGGTTGCTGTTGGCCAGGGGCAATCGCTTTCCCGTGCGCATCGAGGCCACCCCCGAAGAGACCGAGGTCATCGAGTGGCGGCCCGGACCCAGGCACTGAACAAGACCGATTCCAACAGACAGAGGCAACTCGTATGAATTTCAACGTCAAGAAAACTCTGTTCGGCGACCGGCCGAACATACGCCCCCCGGTGCTGCTGGCGGTGACGCCGCCAAGGACCGGCGAGCGCACCCTGCTGGGCGTGGAAAACCTGCTCCAGTCCATCGCCGTTCCCGAACCCTTTTCCCTGGAGCTGGCCGGCGACGCCGACGGCGTGGACCTGCTGGCCCGCTGTCACGACGACCAGGTGGTGAGGCAACAAATCGCCGCTCACTACCCCCAGGCCCGCATCCGGCAGGTGCCGGTGGACGAGGACCCCATCGTCGTCCACGGCGGCGAGCAGGCCTGGGGCATAACCCTACGGGCCGACGGTCCGGAGTACGTGCCCCTGCGCACCTTCCGCGACGACGACCTCCTGGACGCCGGTTCCGATCCCCTGCTGGCCGTCATCGGGTCCCTGTCGGCCCTGCGCCCCGGCGAGCGAGTCCTGTCGCGACTGCTCCTGCGCTCCCTGGGTCCCGACTGGTCCCAGGCCCACCAGGTCCGCGCCCACAAGCGGGCCGTGCCGGAGAACCGCGAGCCGTCCTACACCTACCAGACCAAACCCCTTCAGCTGGACGGCGTGACCATGGCCGTCCTGGGAGCGGGGGCGCTGGCAGTGCTGCGGGGCTACCTGTGGGTGCAGGACGGCGAGTATCTGAAAGCGTCCCTGCTGGCAGCCGGTTCAGTCCTGGGTCTCACCGTGGCGGGATGGGGCTGGTGGCGCTGGAAACAGGGCAGGCGCCGAGTCTACGACCCCCTGCTGATCAAGGAAAAGGTGGGGCGTATCGCCTTCGATGCCGAGATGGAGGTCATCACCGTCCTGCCCGACAGCGCCGGGCCGGAGCGGGCCAGGGAGATACTCGAGGCGGTGGCCACCGCCTACCGCCACTACGACCACCCCGCCGGAGCCAGGTTCAAGGTGAGCAAGATCAAGCCCCTGTTCCCAACCACCAACCTCCATCCCTCCAGCAGCGGTCTCTTCGGCAGGCGCAGCGTCCTGGGACTCCGGGAAGCGGCGGCCCTGTGGCACCCGCCCGGCGAAAGAGATGAAACGCCCCTGCTGGAGCGGTCCGGCTCCCGGGCCCTGCTGCCCTCGGCCCGGGGAGTCAAGGGCGGTGCGCCGGTTGGGCAGACCACCACGGGCAGTCCCAGGGAGATACGTTTCCCCGAGGACCTGCTGCGCCGCCATCACCTCTACTTGGCCCGTACCCGCATGGGCAAGTCCACCCTGATGCAACACGTCGTCGCCCACAAGCTGCGTGAAAAGGCAGAGGGCCGGGACACCGACGCCATAGTCGTGGTTGACCCCCACGCCGACCTGGTGGCCGGCCTGCTGGAGCAGGTGCCCGAGTCCCTGGCGGACAGGGTGAAGCTCATCGACTTGGCCGAGGCGTGGGGCGCCCCCGGCATCAACCTGCTGGACACCCGAATATTCTCCGACAGGGACCGCACCGCCGACTCGGTGGTCAGGGTGATGCACGGCCTCTGGGAGCAGTGGGGGCCGCGGATGCAGTCCATCCTGGAGCACGCCGTGAAGAGCCTCCACGAGGCCAACGAGCAGATGGAGGCCGACCGCCAGTACACCATCCTGGACGGGCTGCCCCTGCTGGCCGACCCCAGGTTCCGGCGAGAGGTGCTGGCCAAGGTCAACGATCCCTACCTGCTGCGGTTCTGGGCCAGGGACTTCCTGAGCTGGAGCCGGGAGCGGCGGGGCGAGGCCATCGCCCCGGTGCAGACCCGCCTGGCCTACTACGCCTCCTCCAAGAAGGCACGGGCAATCCTGGGCCAGTCCCGTTCCACCATCGACATCCGCCGGACCATCCTGGAGGGCGGCATCCTATTCGTTTCCACCGCCCAGGGCAGCGTGGGCCGCGACGTGGCCGCCTTGGTGGGGGCGTCGTTGCTCAACCTGGTGGACTCGGTGATCCGGGAACAGGAGAGCCTCCCACTGGCGCAGCGGCGGGGAGCGCTGGTAGTCGTCGACGAGATGCAGTCCATGCCCGGCGTGG
Organism: Dehalococcoidia bacterium; assembly: GCA_965207865.1. Classification (GTDB taxonomy): domain Bacteria; phylum Chloroflexota; class Dehalococcoidia; order Lucifugimonadales; family UBA3495; genus VXOI01. The sequence continues at coordinate 19,122 of CBDBNP010000004.1, read as the reverse complement.
ACTACGAGTCCATGCTGTCGGAACTGGGCAAGTACGGCGCCAGCTTCATCCTCGCTACCCAGAGCCTGGCCAAGCTGGACGACCTCTCCCCCACCATGCGGGACACCATCCTGGCCAACGTGGGCTGCTTGGCCGTCTTCCAGGTGGCGGGCAACGACGCCCGGCAGATGGTTTGGGAGCTGGGCCGGGACCGGGTGTCGGAGGAGGACATAGTTTCATTGGACGTGCACCACTGCTACGTGCGGGCCACCGTGGGCGTCGAGCGGATGCCCGCCTTTTCCATGGCCGTGCTGAAACCCGAGTCCGGCGATCCGGCCATAGCAGACCGCATCCGCGCCGACGCCTCGGCCTACCTGCGGCCCAACGACGCCGGCGACGCCGAGGGACGGCGGCAGGTGGGCGAATACCGCCGGTTGCTGGCCGACCGGCAGCAAAAGGCCGGAACCGGCACGCCGGGACAGGACGGGGCGTCGCCGGAGGGCGCCGGCGACGCCGACGTCGGGGAATCCAACGAGGTCCGGGAGTACCGCCGGCTCTTGGCCCAGCAGGAGGACGAGTAATGATACCGGCAGGTTGCGAGCTGGACATTCTCCGCCGCTTGGCGGAAATGCCCTTCCTGGACCGGCTGGAACTGGTGGCCCTCTGCCGCCGGTCCCGCAGCGCCGTTTACGGCAGCATGGACCGGTTGGCGGAGCGGGGGATGGTCCAAGCCATCCTCCACGCCTCGGAGTTGTCCCGCCCCAGCCGCCGCTACTGCCTCACCGCCTCCGGATTGGTACGGCTGGCTGATTTGGAGGGAGTTTCCCTGGACGATCTGCTGTCCAGCCGTCCAGTCTCCGGTCGCTGGCAGCGGGTATTGCTGGAGCGGCTGGACGCCCTGTCCGTCATCTACCGCACCGCCGCTTCCTTTCCCCCGGCTCAACGTCCCCTGAGTCTCCAGTGGCACCGGTCGGGCGCCATGGACGCCGGCATCACACTGCCCGGCGGGCGCACCCTGGCCGTGGTCCGCATGGGGAACGCCGCCGACCGCACCGCCTTTGCCAAGCGCCTGTGGCGACTGTCCCAGGAGGCGCGCCCCGACGCCGTGCTGCTGCTGGCCCCCGATGAGGTGCGGCTGCGCCAGGTGAGCCGGATGCTGGACAATCTGCTGCTGCTTGGTTTCATCGCCTTGGAAAGTGACGCGGCCCGCGCCGACACCTGGTCGCAAATCTGGCGTGGCCCCGCCTATCCCGTACCTCTGTCCCTGGCGGAGGTGCTGGCCTGCGTGCCCGATGGCGGAGAACTGCCCAGCGTGAGTACGGCCCAGCCGGAATCTGCCCCCGCCGACCTGCGGCTGGACCTGCCGGACGCGGAAGTACCCAGGCACCTGCTGCCCGTGCTGCTTAAGCCCGCCGAGAAGCGACTGCTGGACCTGCTCCACGACTGGCCCTGGCTCACTCCCGCCCACGTGGGCCAACTGCTGGGGGTGAATCACTCCCGGGTCTACCAGGTATCGGAACGCCTGAAATCGCTGGGTCTGGCGCTGGCGGTGAGGGCCGGACGGAAACGCTGCCTGGTCCTCTCTGACTCAGGGTTGGCATTCCTGGCCCGCAGGGACCGCGCCGCCGTGGGCGTGGCCCATCGGCGGTGGAGCGCCGCCCCCCTGGACCTTGAGGCCGCCCTGGACTGGCGCAACGTCCGCGGTTCCCGCAGCCGCCAGTTGCTGCGCAACCTGGACCACACCCAGGCGGTCCACTGGTTCCTGGCTGAGTTGGCCAGCCAGTCGCGATGCCTGGACTACCGGCTGGCCCGGTTCGACCCGGCCCGCAGGGCAGCCCGGTTCTTCCGCTACGAGGACCGGCTGCACTCGGTGCGCCCAGACGCTTTCGGCGTCGTGGAGTGGGATGGAATGCAGCGCCCCTTTTTCCTGGAATGGGAGCGCAGGGCGGTGCGCCCCACCACCATGGCGGCCCGCATCGCTCCCTACCTGCGCTACTACGCCGCCAGCCGTCCCCTGGACGACCACGGATCCATTCCCGCAGTCCTGGTGGTCTTCGAAGACGACATCGCCGCCACCCATTTCCTGCGGGTGGCGGACAACGAGATGCGGCGGGCCGGGGTCAGAGTGCCCCTGTGGGTGTCTCACCGGGCCGCCCTGGAGGAGTCAGGGCCGCTGGGCGCAGCCTGGCAGAGGCCCGGTTACCTCCACGCCGATTACGCCTTTTAATCGTCCCGACATCAACCCATCAGGAGGAAATAGGCGATATGAGAATCTACTATGCAATGGAGGCCGAGGGGTTTCGGCATCACGTCCGTTCCGCCCTCGGCGTGGACACCGGGGCCTGGAACCGGCTCAACCGGCGGATACTCGATTGGCGCCGGAGCCTGGAATCCCGCTACGGCATCCCCGCCGACCTTGAACTGCGACCCGCCGAACTCGCTGCTCTTACGCAGTCCTGCACCTGCGGCTGCCACGGAGACCCCACGCCCGTCCAAGGGGAGGAGGTGATTGCTGGAGGGTTGCGTCTCATAGAGGACTTCGCCGCCGAGTTTGGCGGCGTCAGGGTGACCAACATCTGCCTGGACAAGGAGGACATACCGGCGTACCGGCGAGTCAGCCTGGACCGATTGTTTAACCGGGTCAACGCCACTGCCGCCCAGGCCGGCGGCCACGCCTTCCTCATCTTCGGTCAGGAACCCGAGGAGATGGTCACAGGACTCTATCACAGGCTCAGGAGCTACAACCCGGTGCCCACGCGCCACGGGGCCTGCGATGACGGCTGGCACACCCGCAACGTGCCCATAGGGCGAGTGATCGGCGGCCCCGCATTCCGGGACCCTGACAGCGACTGCCTGCTCCAAATGTCCGGCCTCGTGGCCCACGCCCTTCTGTGGCAGGAGGAGCCGCCCGACGGTGAAAGGAACCCCGACGGCATGATCGGGGCCTTCGGCATCCTCGACCGCGCCCTGAACCGCCGGGCAGCCAGGAACGACCCGCAGGGAGTGGTCCGGCGTTGACGGATTAGAGGTGGGGAGCGAATAAAGGGCCGCAGGCGTACATTCCCTGCGGCCCTGTACATTCGTTGCCCCTGGCTAGTTCATGTTGAAAAATTGGCGTCGGGGATTGCTACCTGTAGGCAACTTCCCCGTCAGGCCACAATTCCTTGACAAGCGGGGAAAACAGGGGCAATCGGCAACGTTTGAACAAGTAATTCTGGAATGCTGGTCTACCGGTGTTTCCCCCGGTGTCTTTCTCACTGACAGTCACCCCTGGAGCGGCAGGATGCCCCTGGTTTATGCTATTCGCGTTGACTCTCTTCGCAGGATGGAAGGAACACATCATGAGTGAGAACCAGCCACACCGCAAATTCAAGGACAAACTGGTCCAGTTTTTGCGAGAGGACATAGCAGGACAATCGGCCCGGAAGATGGGGGATATCGGTTTCACCTGCAATGACCATACCCACCTCTGGGCGATTCCCCCCTGGGCGGCCTGGGTTGAATCAGAGCGGCAACGCAGGACCGGTTCCGGCCTTGCCTACAGGCCGGACATCATCATCCTTGACGCCAACGATAATCCCCTGGCCATCATCGAGGTGACTGACCGCAATCGGGTCAACCACTGCCGCCAGGCAGCCGACGAGTTGGAGATCCCCTGGTTCCGATTCTGGGCTCCGCCGCCCGAAGCCACCCAGGCAGTGCTGGCAACCAGGACCTACCCGGAGGAGCATTGGCTACACGACAGCGACAGTTTCCACGCTGAGGTCGAAGGTGTAGTAGAGAACGGAGTTGCCAGGTTTGGCACCATCCTTCACTCGGAGGTGGCCCCCGGGTCGGTTAATATTGGCAACATTCTGTTCGCCAACGCAACCAACTTGACCTGTCGGTATGCCGACTGGTACGACAGTGGGGAGAACCTGTGGAAGGGCATCACTCTCTACCGGGACCGGCGGGGTAAATTGGCCAAAGAACTGGGAGAGAAAATCCTTGACGCGATGGAAGCCCTAAAATGCAACCCACAGACCTTTACCGCCGGGATTGGCGAGTGGCAACTTCATGGAGAAATCGGCGTTTACCACCTGAATCGCCACCCCACTACGGGTAAGTATCCGCCAGTCGACATCGAAGGGCTGATTGAGAGACACCGAGCCGAACACGCCGCCATGCTGCAAAATTTGGAAGCCTTTGAGCGACACAAGAAGGTTGACCGCCCGCCCTTTTCGGAAGACGGACCGTAGTGCCATTAGCGGGGCCACCGTAACGAATCAATCATTCAGTTTGCCGTATTGCATCACAAGGAGAAGCAATTCCTTTCCAATCCGGCACTGATAGTCACGTACGCTACCGGTAGCGGTGTGAAAATCACCGCGGACCAACCTGGGCAGAGCGCCCTCGCATGTCGAGAGGGGATAAGTCGAGATGCGTTGCACGCGGGGGATACAATGGAGTGACTGGTTACAGTTTCGAGTCGAATAGGAGTCTTTCAGGTTTAAGGCAAAAGCATCTCAAAGGGAACAAATGAAAGTTAGCACTTTTTTCTATCAAATCTTCTTGGCCGGTCCCAACCTCGAGGTTCGTCAGTTTCTTGGTACCGCTTTTCCTATTGCGCCGAACGGAGGCCTTATGACGTGCCGACATGTGACCGACGTCAACAAAAAGGAAGACGAGCTGCTAGTCATAGTGGATGGCCAGTCGAACCAGGCAGTTCCGATAGGAGACATTAAGTATCCGAGCCTACCCGACCTTGACATCGCCTTTATTCCTAACGCTTTGAAAAGTAGGAAACGGGAGTTCTTCCCTGTCTTGTCCCCAGAGGCTGTCATTTTGGGAACAGATGTATATAGCGTTGGGTTTTTTGTGTCGGGTGAACGGCCTGAAGTAGGTTACTTTAAGGGCAACATAGTTAGCTTGGGGCAATCCGTTGGAAGACAAGGTTTGACCTCAGTATCCCTGTCTTATCCCGTCATTGAGGGTCTCTCGGGGAGTCCCGTACTTACTTACCACAATGGGCCTAAGGTCGTGGGCCTCTGCCACGGAAGTGTTCAATCGCGTATTTCTCCTCGCGAGATTCTGGAATACGAAGATGAAAAGGTCACGTTCAAGGAGACGGTAACTAGGATTGTGGAACTCGGACTTGCACACCATGCCAGTGTCATAATCGACTTTCTCAGAGAAGTTGAAGCTCCGGGATATATCGTGTCTTCAGATCGGGTTCCCGGAATCTTCGACAATTAACCCGACCACTCCAGGTCTGGAGGGAGCGGGCTGGCAGCGTAGGAACATCGTAGATCGTGGAAAGGAATCACATAGAGGCCGGATGTATTCATTCACCGGGCCTCTCTCAATTCTACCTAGCTGGAGATTTTCTCCAAAGGTTCTGTTTGTGTGCTCTTTCCGGCGCCCCCCACTTCCGGCAGCAGCAGATGAAGCAGGTCCAGGCGAGCTGCCAGGCCTAACAACGCGACCAGGTGGGCCGAATCCGGCTTGACGCCGTTGCGCCATCGCTTGATCAGACGGACGTCAATCCGCAGTTCTCTCGCCAGCCCACGCCAGGATAACCCGGCGGCCTCCTTGAATTGCACCAGCCTCTCGGGAAAGTCCTCGGGGAAATGGCACGGCTCCACGCGGTAGACCCACCGCTGGCGTCCCACGACCCTACTCCCTGCCCCGCACCGTGACCACCACGTCCCGGCCCGTGAGAATGCCCAGGCCGCCCGGCACCTGCAAGGCGAAGTCCACAAGGGACATCACGGCCCCGCCCGAAGGTTCGGCCCCCGTTTTTCGCCAGCGCAGCACCTGCCGGTAGTCCACGCCGATCATGCTGGCGAACCCCTGCCAGGTGAGGCCCGAGACCTCCTTGAGCCGCGTCAGGCGCGCCCAGAACTCCTCGGGCAGCAGTGCCACACCGGGGACGTAGGAAAACCTCTGTGAATCACGCTCTCTACTCATCAACTTTCACCACGATGAAGAGGGCGTCGAAATCATCGACACCCAGGGTCTGCTGAATGCGGCGCCGGGCCGAGGGAGACGGGCTGCGTTCCCAGTTGAACAGCTGGGACATGTAGCCGGATGTGAGCCCGCAACGCTGGGCCAGTTCGTTCCGTGACATGTTGAGTTGCCGGAGCAGACCCCTGGCCTCCTCCGAACGGAGCATCACCCTTTCGGTGTCGCGCTTACGAGCCATGATTCCCGTCCCTGCCGCCGGCCTCAGCGTCAACGGCGCTCTGGCCGGCGATGAAGGGAGCCTCCCCGTCAGCCCCGGGGCTGGGATACAGCTCCGGGTGGGCCAGGTAGTGCCGGGCGATGATGCGGGCCAGGATGCGCAGTCCCTCGATGCGGCGTTGCTCCTGGGACTCAGTGAGTTTCCCTTTCCTGCTCAAAAGCCTTGCCTCTCCTTGGAAATCCGGAGACGTTTGCCGGTGGCGCAACGCTGTTTCCGAGGGTATAATCCCCAAGGAAACAGCCGTTCTAATTCCAAAAAGTGTAACAACGTCGCACCCAGTCAGACAATGATGCTGTGGTCATTTTGTACCATCAGATTGACAAGTGTTTGCAAAACTGGAACAATAATTCGACAGGAATCGGGCAGGAATGCGGCAGCATCGTGTGGTTGCTGTAATGGTACGAAGGGTGACGTGATGGAGCGGCAAAACGAACAGGAGGAGATCGGCCCACTGCTGCGGAGACTAAGAGGAGAAACCGGCCTCAGGGAGGTGGGACGGCGCACCGGCATTTCCAACTCCTACCTCTCCCAGATAGAGCGGGGAGACCGTAGGCCCGGCCCCAGCGTGCTGAGACGATTGGCCGCGCTCTACGACGTGGAGGTGCAGGACCTACTCCGGCGGGCCGGGTTCCTGGATGAGCCGGAGGGAATATCAGCCAGGGACACCGAGCCCCAAGAGGTCGAGCGGGCCTACCAGTACGTGCTGGCCGACCCCAAGTTCCAGGTGGGCACCCGGCCCTCGGGACCCCTGTCCCTGGAGGCCAAGCGGTTCATTGTCCAGATGTACGAACAGTTCACAGGCAAGCGGCTGTTGGAATAGAGATGACCAAAACGCTGGATGACTTTTGCGACGTGCTGATGGGCGAGGACGAGCCCCTGGACCGGTTGGAGCCCGAGGGGCTTGCCTCCGAGTTCGCCGCCTTCTTCAACCTGTCGGAACGCCCGACTCTCGCGGAGCTTGCAGACACATTCGAGCAGGCCGACATCGGAAAGGTGTCCCCGGCCAAGCTGCCTGAGGACCTGCGGGGCATCCACTACCCCTTACCGGACGGAAGCCGCGCCGTCCATTACCAGGAGGGCCAGTGGGAGGCTTCCAGCGAGTACACCGTGCTCCACGAGGGTTACGAGATCGTATACGAGACCCTGTGGCTGCGTTGCCACGGGGAGGCGCCGGTCCAAAGGGTGTGCCCCGAGGCCGACCGGTTTGCGGCGGCGGTTCTGATGCGGCCGGATACCTTCGCCGCCTACGCCCTGGCCAGCGGGCTGGACGTGGTGGCCCTGAAGAACGTGTTCCGCTGTTCCTATTCGGCGGTGGCCATCAGGTTGGGCGAGGTTGTGGGCCGGCAACCGCTGCTGGCGGTGCTCTACGAACGCAAGGGGCATGGCGACCCGGTGTCCTGGCCGCTGCCAACCAGGCTGGAGGACCTTCGAGTCACGGTAGTGAAGCGCACGGCGGGCATCGGAGCGCCCCGTTCCCGGTTGCTCAACGGCTGGCGGGACGGAATTCCCCGGAAGGCGAAGACCCTCTCCGTCGGTTCCCTGGCGGAGGAGGCCGCTCGCACCGGTAGGCGAGAGTATGACGAGGGCGACGGCATCGCCGTGGTGGCCAACCCCGTGCTGTGGAAGGGTCGGCTGGCCAAGGTAATTGTCGTCGCCGTTCCCTTGGAACATCGCGGCGTCCTGGAGCCGCAGTTGGGCCGTTCGGTTTGGGAACCTTATCCCGTGGATCACCCCAATGCGGTAACCGCCTAGCCTTGACCGGCGGGGCAGGTAGTCAGATAATGCTAGTAAGACAACCCATTAACACCGCTGGCAAAAAGAGAGACCATGCCGCCACGCCGTAAATCCAGGACCATCACCTTCTCCCTGCCCCCGGAGATGTTCGACCAGGTGCAAAGGGTGAAGGACGAAGAGGGCCGCGATATGAGCGAGCTGGTGCGCGAAGCCCTCCGCCTGTACATGGAAGAGCGGGAATTGCGCCGCGAGCAGCGCCTGGAACGGCTGCGCTCCAGGCAGGTCAGTCAGTCTGAGGAAGATGGAGGACACAGCAATGAGTAAAAAGAAGGACCTGATGCCGGCGGCCCTCTACGCTCGCGTCTCCAGTGACCGGCAGGATGTGGACCTGTCCGTGGCCGCCCAGCTTCGGGCGCTCCGAGACTACGCCGAGAAGAACGGCTACTTGGCCGTCCGCGAGTACGTGGATGAGGCCGAGAGCGGCAGGATCGCCGACCGCCCCCAGTTCAGGACTATGCTGGACGAGGCATCCAAGCCCGACGCTCCCTTTCAGGAAATCCTCATACGGCAGACACAAAAGCAGCAGAAAACTGCACTACTCGTGGGAGGTCATTCTGGATGCCAGCATGTAAAATAACAGGAACACATCCTTCATCCTCAAACGAAATGGCTAAATCGAAGCCAAGGTGAAATGCGCGGACGACGAGAGATGAGCGACGAGGACGGGTAATTCTCTTGGTACGTATGAAAGGAATTAACCCGCGCAACCCGGCTGGTTATCATCGCCCCGTAAATGTACATCCAGCCACGGGTTCGGTCTAGCAGCCGTTGGATGAGCGACAGTTGTAAAGAGCAGTTCGCGGGAGTGCACGCCATGCCGCGACATCACACCGACCACGGCGGAATGGTATATGTCTTGCCAGACGACTTCCCTCAGCGTCTGAAGCGCTTCCAAAAGGAGTCCGGGCTGTCGTGGGCGGAGTTGGCCCGCCGCCTGGGGACATCTTCTTACACTGTTTGGCGCTGGCATGAAGCCGGGGTGCGCCCCATTTTCCGGCACTTGATCGCGCTGCTGGAACTGGCCGAGAGCCTGGGCCTGGGGCACCTGTTCACCGACTGGACCATCCCGGAGGAAACGGGGTGTGAGCCGGACTTCCCGCAACCGAACCGGAACCCGGGCAGACAAGTGGGAGGCCAGCGGCGCTAAAATTCAACAACCCCGTACCCGCAAGTCAAAGGCGTTGTTGTTGCTAATGATGCTCCCCTATTACCGTCTGAGTTTCAGTATGACCACCCCAGACTGCTCTACGTAGTCACACTGACAAGACGGCAACGGATCTACGCCGACAATGACAGCCACCTTCGCAGAGCAGCCGATACCGAACTCGCCCTATGGTTACCCGGTCCGCCACTGGCAGCTCGAAGACGGCGTGCCCACAGACAGAATAAAAGTCAACGGCGTGGACATATTCGACCCGTCCACCGGCCAGGTCCGCAGCGATGACACCGACAGGATAGCCTGCTGGTTCGTGGACACCGACTATAACGAAGAGAGATTTTTTCGTCCGCCAAGCCTACTTCCTCGGCGCCAGCGGCGACCCGTACAAAGCACTGAAAACCACGCTGAAAGCGGAAGTAGACGAGGATGCCTGGGCCACACTCCGCAGCGACACCTCCCGTCCCTTCCCCAAGCCAGACTCCGGCCGCATCGCAGTAAAGATAATCAACCACCTGGGCGACGAAGCGATGAAGGTGCTCAGGGTATAACTTCCACAAAGTCTTTGGGAACCCGCGACGACTCAACTCCCTACATTGACACCGAGGACGAAATCCTGTAGCTAGGGATCCTCCGAACAGGATTTTAATCTGGGCGTGTATGGCGGAGCGGCGTTAGAGGAGCAAGAACTGCGTCAGCGGCCTGCCACCGACACTCGACCACCGCACTGGACGAAATCAAGAACTCCCCATACGAAAGATATCATAGCAACGGAAAACTGCACTACTCGTGGTCGGTCAATGCGAACCCATGCTTCGTCGGCCCCCTCAATTATTGGTGCTCATTGCTGAGTATTAAGATCAACCAGCACCGGATCCCCAATGAAACCAAGGAGCCTCCGGTAACATCGCCGCCGACGGTCCCATCCGGCCCGTTCCCTGTCTTGGTTGAGCCGGATTAGTCGTCGTCGATGATGGTCATGGTTCCTTCCTCGCGTTCCAGCGTCGCGCCCTTCGGGGAGGAGAGCGTCACCGTGAAGACCTCGTCCGGCTCGTCCTTGGAGTCCTGATTCAGCCACACGGCTCCCTTTCCGCTGGTCTCGCCGGCGCGGATCACTATCTCTCCCACCGCATGCCAGAAGTCGTAGTCGTAGCCCTGCCCGCCGCGCGCCCGGTCTGGGCTTTGCGAATGACTGGTAGCCCACTGCACCGTGACGTCCTCATTCGACGCCTCGGAGAGGGTCACCCGGAACACCAGGTCCGTATCGTTTTCCGATGCGGAAGCGTCCTCTATGGAAATGGTTACCGCGGTCTCCACCGGCGGCGCATCGTCATCGTCCGACACGATGACCGTGGCCGCCCCCTGCGACGAGGATACCGCGTAGCCGTCACCGGCGTTCACCGTGGCCGTCACTGACCCGTCGGCTTCGTCGTTCCCGTCGTCGGTGGTGCCGACGGTCAGGACGGCGCTGCCCGTGGTCGGAACGGTCACCGTCCGCGAGCCGGTGGTCGCTCCGTAGTCGCCGCTGGCAGTGACCGTCACGTTGACCGTCAGGTCGGCGGCGGGAACCGGGCTGGCGGTGATGGTGAAACTGGCGTCGCCTCCCTCGGTCACGCCGCCGCCGCCGCTGATCGAGACCACCGGGACGTCGTCGTCGGCCACGCTGACCGTGGCAGCCTGGTTCGTGCCCAGGTCGTAGTCCGCCCCGTCCACCAGGGTGGCCGTCACCGACCCGTCGGCCTCGTCGTTCCCGTCGTCGGTGGTGCCGACGGTCAGGATGGCGCTGCCCGTGGTCGTAACGGTCACCGTCCGAGAGCCGGTGGTCGCCCCGTAGTCGCCGCTGGCGCTGACGGTCACGTTCACCGTGATTGGGCTCGCCGGCTCGGGACTAGCGGTGATGGTGAAGCTGGCGTCTCCACCCTCGGTGACTCCGCCGCCGCCGCTGATGCTCACCACCGGCTGTTGCTGCGGCTGTGGCGGCGCATCGTCGTCGTCCGACACGCTGACCGTGGCGGCTTGGTTCGTGCCCAGGTCGTAGCCAGCGCCGTCCACCAGGGTGGCCGTCACCGACCCGTCGGCTTCGTCGTTCCCGTCGTCGGTGGTGCCGACGGTCAGGACGGCGCTGCCCGTGGTCGTAACGGTCACCGTCCGCGAGCCGGTGGTCGCTCCGTAGTCGCCGCTGGCAGTGACCGTCACGTTGACCGTCAGGTCGGCGGCGGGAACCGGGCTGGCGGTGATGGTGAAACTGGCGTCGCCTCCCTCGGTCACGCCACCGCCGCCGCTGATCGAGACCACCGGGACGTCGTCGTCGGCCACGCTGACCGTGGCAGCCTGGTTCGTGCCCAGGTCGTAGTCCGCCCCGTCCACCAGGGTGGCCGTCACCGACCCGTCGGCCTCGTCGTTCCCGTCGTCGGTGGTGCCGACGGTCAGGATGGCGCTGCCCGTGGTCGTAACGGTCACCGTCCGAGAGCCGGTGGTCGCCCCGTAGTCGCCGCTGGCGCTGACGGTCACGTTCACCGTGATTGGGCTCGCCGGCTCGGGACTGGCGGTGATGGTGAAGCTGGCGTCTCTGCCCTCGGTGACTCCGCCGCCGCCGCTGATGCTCACCACCGGCTGTTGCTGCGGCTGCTGCGGCGCATCGTCGTCGTCCTGGACCTGCGCCGTCTCCGACGACGCCGATCCGACCGTGTAGCCACTGCCACCGTTCAGCGTCAGCGTCACCGAGCCGTCGGCCTCGTCCGTGGAGTCGTCCGTCGTCTGCAACGTCAGCGTCTTGCTGGTCGTGTCCGCCGCGATGGTCACCGTGCGGGAGCCGGCGGTCACGCCGTAGTCGCCTGAGGTCGCAACTGTCGCGCTCACGGCGAGATCGGTCGTCGGCGCGGGGTTCGCGCTGAAGGTAAAGGTCACCGCCACGCCCTCAGTTCCGCCTGAGGCGCTGGTGATGCTCACCTCCGGTGTCGGCGGCGTCGTCTGCTGCGCCGCCTCGAAAGCTTCCTTGGCCTCCAGCTCGGCGACCACCTGGTCCCATACCGGACTGCTGTAGGTGTTGGCATTCTGCCGCGCCTCGGCCAGCGTCAGGGCGCCGCCGCTGACTCCGGCCGGATCCAGCGCACCCAGGGCTACCAGCGCCCGCTGCCAGCGGTTGACGTGGGCCGTGCCGTGATGGGTCTGCGACGCCAGGTACTCCACCGCCGCGATCACATCCGGGTCCACTGTGTAGCCGGGCGCCGGCGCAGGATCGTCATCGTCCGACACGCTGACCGTGGCCGCGCCCTGGGTCGCCGACACCGTGTAGCCGGCATCGGCAGGCGGTGTATCCAGCGTCGCCGTTACCGACCCGTCGGCCTCGTCCGCGTCGTCGTTGGTGGTGGAGACCGTCAGCGTGGCGCTGCCCGTGGCCGCTAAGATGGTCACCGTTTGCTGGCCTGTTGTGGCTCCGTAGTCACCGCTCTGCGACACCGTAACGCTCACGTCCAAGTTGGCCTCCGGCGTCGGGCTGGCGGTGACGGTGAAGCTGGCATCCCCCCCCTCGGTTACCCCGCCGCCGCCGCTGATCGAGACCACCGGGTCGTCGTCGGCGACGCTGGCCGTGGCCGCGCCCTGAGTCGCCGACACCGTGTACCCGCTGCCGTCGTTCAGCGTCAGCGTCACCGAGCCTTCAGCCTCGTCCGTGGAGTCGTCCGTCGTCGGCAACGTCAGCGTCGCGCTGGCCGTGCCGCCGGCGATGGTCACCGTGCGCAGGCCGGCGGTCACGCCGTAGTCTCCCACGGTGGCAACCGTCACGCTGACGGCCAAATCGGCCTCGGGCGCGGGGCTCGCGCTCACGGTGAACGTCACCGCCTGGCCCTCGGTTCCGCCGGAGGCGCCCGTGATGCTCACCTCCGGTGTCGGCGGCGGCGTCTGCTGGGTCTGCTGCGCGGCCTCGAAAGCCTCCTTGGCCTCCAGCTCGGCGACCACCTGATCCCAGACCGGACTGCTGTAGTTGTTAGCCATCTGCCGCGCCTCGGCGAGGGTCAGGGCGCCGCCGCTGACGCCAGCCGGGTCCAGCGCGCCAAGGGCTGCCAGCGCCCGCTGCCAGCGGTTGACGTGAGCCGTCCCGTGATGGGTCTGCGACGCCAGGTACTCCACCGCCGCGATCACATCCGGGTCCACTGTGTAGCCGGGAGTCGGCGCAGGATCATCATCGTCCGACACTGCCACCGTGGCCGCGCCGTGGGTTGCCGACACCGTGTAGCCAGCATCGGCAGGCGGTGTATCCAGCGTCGCCGTTACCGACCCGTCGGCCTCGTCATTGCTGTCATCCGTGGTGGTCACAGTGTAGGTCACAGTGGGCCCGCTCACCGTCACCGTGGCCGCCCCGGTGGCCCCGAAGTCGCCGTCCTCACTTACGCTTACCTTGACCGCTATCGGACTGGCCGGGGTCGGGTTGGCAGTAATGATGAAACTGGCGTCTCCGCCTTCATTGATGCCACCGCCTCCCGTGATGCTCACCTCCGTCGTGGGCACGCCTTTGACTAATTTGACCTTGTACAGATGTCCATATCCCATGGAAAATACATGGACCATGAAGGACTTCTCATTGTCAATTAGGTCTATCTGGAATCCCGGAGCAATAGGGTCAGCATCATGCAAAACTGACATCCTATTTTCTTCGGTGTTGTGTGCCATACGCGTGGAAACATGATAATCGTAGTCGCATCCCCAGTCGGAACAATCGTCAATGTAGACTGACCCGTGTCCATCCACGAACACAGCAGAGCTTCCTTGTCTGGTAACGACACTTACTGTCACCCGATTGGTGCCTGGAGGAATCCCCTCGACCAGATAGCTAAACCTGTTTTCATGGAAGCTTGGGGTAGTTTTGCCCGCATCGAACGTAAGAGACTGCAAAGCAGGTTCCGATGTATAAGTACCGGGCACAGTCCCCCCGATTTCGCCAGTGCCAGGTATTCCTACTACGGGAAGGTAATACTTCCATGCCGGCATTATGTATTCATTTTCTCCGCAAGACACTGTTACCCAGAACCCGATTCCGTTCGGCAGGTCGCTTTTGTCCACCTTTTTGATGATACCGGTCAAACCCGATCCCAAATGCTGGCTGCCCCAGATGTGCCCCGCATAAGCGTGGTAACTCTGAGGACAGGTTTCGGTATCATACCAAGATATTTGGAATAGGGATGCCTCGTTGCCGTTGTCCAAGACATCGTCCGTCACGATTGCCTTAACGTAGCTGATTTCTGGCAATTCATCCGAGCGTTTCGTCGGGTCTTTCGTAGTCGTTTCGACCTGCGCCGTTTCGTACTTTAGGCCAACGCGAATCGGTTGTACCTCAATTACGTAGGCGGTGGACGGCTCTAGGTCGCTGACCGTGTAACTCGCATCCACGGCACTTGCCGATTTACTAAGCGAGCGCTGCTCTTTTGGCCACCAGGACAGCTCCGCCGACGTAGCCTTCCTGTCGGTGGCCCAGCTCAACCCCACCGTGGTGTCGGTTACCTCGCCGAGCGTGACGGTAGTCGGCTGCGGAGGAATGTCGAGTTTCAGCTTGTATTCCGCTAGTTTCTTTCCGCTGGTGCCGCTGCCGTGGCGGACGCGGATGTGGCTCGTGTAGTAACCAACCGTCCATTTCCCAGGCCGAATCTGAAGCTTGTAGCGCTGGGTAGTGTAGGCGGGAACGGTGTAGGTGCAAGGACAGTCGCTGATGGTCCGGGTGCCCGGTGTGATTGGGCTGTCGTCGAAGGCGCCGTCGATGCCCGTTTCGTCCATGGTGAACTGCGCTGCCGACAACGTGTAATTGGTGACGATTATCTTGAGGCCACATTGAGCGTCGGGCGCTACACTGCCGTCGCAGGGGGTGGCGTCGGCGTCGCTGTTGATTGTGGCGGTCATCGGCGGCGTTTGCCCCGAGGCGTTGTCAGGGGCGAGCGTGCCGGTCAGCGCCGCTACGGCAGCGACGCCCAGCAGCACGGCCAACGCCAGTCGGAGCAGCGGCCTAAACCCAAGCGAAAGTGGGGCGTGCGTCCTTCGCCGAATGTCTTTCACTCTTAACAATAGAAACACTATGCCCCTCGAGTTGTTCCACTAGTGAAATGCCGCCAACCAACCGCGGTCCGAATGCAGTTTTTACCTCATTGGACCGCCTTCCTATTCTTAGACACCCTCTAATACTACAGCCGCACTAATGCAGCCCCGGTACTTTCGGCCTAGAATTCAGTTTAGTTCCAGTGGCATCAAAGAAGTTGGCCGTAGCTAGACGTTGCGATTTTGGGATCGTCTAGCACTCCCAATAGCCATCTGCGCATGTAGTACTAAGGCCATAACCCTATTCAGTTTTTTCGGGCATGAACGGAACGCTTTCGACCCCCTCGAAGTCCCAATTTCCTACATGTTCCTGGCACAGATTCTGCGTCGCGTAGCTGCAGAACCGATAATTGTGCCTGTAAAGTCCCGGTTGAGACTCGGGTTCATCGTACCAGACCAATGCCTTCGAGTTGCTGCCTGCTGACGTTTCTGTTCGGAAATAGCCTGACGTAGCCGTGTAAGGTGTTGCACTCACGCCTGAATCCCCACCTACACGGTCACAGCTTTGTTCAGTCGGGCAATCTTCCGAAATGATATGTTGGTAGATAGTGCTACGCTTCACATACCAGTCATCCTGGTTTATCTCAACGCAAGGCATGTTGAAGCGTTCTCCGTCGCTTGCGGTTATCCAAGCGCTGAATGTGAATTGGCTGTTCACGGGAGGATTCGCAAGTGGTGTAAGTTCTATCCCACCGACATTCACCGTTTCGCCGCCTAATACGGTACATTGCGGGAGCGGAATGACAGGGGCTGTTACGATGTCTGAAATCCCACCATGTTGGTGGTCCCAACTCACGACACGCACCGCATAATCGAAGTGGGAGTTCTCGACCGCAAATTTGTCCGTGAAGGATGTCCATGGGGTACTGCCAATGATTTGAAACTGGTCATGAATATCCTTGGCGTTTCGGCGCAGGACTTCATAGATTCCGAAATTGGCGCGATGGATTCCATTTGGAGCAATCCAAGACAAATTAGCTACACCCAAATCTGGAGGATGGTGGGCACTAGGATAGCTGGGGAGACCCAATGTAGTATCCTCAACTTTAAGGATGACTTCGTTAGTGGTTTCCTCCACTGACCAGCCGCCGTTGCCGTCTGACTTGACGTACTCCACCTTGTAACGATAAAAACCGGCAGGCTGCGGGTCAATAACGTCTAGCACTGAGACAGGAACACCAACTTGGGTGGGGCTTGTATCCGTGCGAGAGCTGTAGCGCCAAATTCGGTACCTAATATTGGCGTCCCAAGTCCGCCTCTTGATACGAATATGAGCACCGCTGTCATCGCCGAATCCATACAGTTTTCTCACGGAATACATGCTGTGCGGTCCCTTTTCGATCGACGGAGCTGTTCCTGTGTTAGTGATTTTGGTTATACGATACTTATACTCAAACGTCGGCATACCGTCGAGATCTTCGTAAACGAGTAAGTTCCCGTCTGGGGGTTCGATGTCTTCGAGTATTTGCCATGACGTAGCAGAGTCATCTGGTTCAACAATCCGTCGCTCTATACGGTATTTAACAGCGCCAGCCGGCTCACTGATAGCAATTGCCAGGACAGCAACTCCTTCGGGGACTGTTACATCGAAATCCCCATACGGCAAATTCTCCGTCTCCTCTTCGCTCCTGGCACTTTTGGGAGTGGAAGAAGCCAGATATGCAGCGCGCTCTTCATCGGTGAAGTCTCTTATCGTGATAGTAGCAAAAGAAGGTGGGGGCGGCTCGGTGGGCGTTGGATCTGATGAGGGGTCGACCCCTTGTTGTGCTCGTGCCGTCTGTATGAGGCCGTTCTCCAATGCCACTAACACTAACGTAGCAAAGATTGCTATGATGATCACCACTGCAAACATTCTAGTCTTCGTCCTCAATGTCCAGCCTCCAAACCAATTTTCGTACCACTTCAAGGGAAGGAAATAGAATCTGCCTTCACGCTTCTTCTTATTTGGCTGTCCGTACTAAGTAACTATCTCAAAACTGTTCGCCTTCTCCCGTCATTCCCGCGCAGAGCCTGCCCTCGCGGGGGCGGGAATCCAAGCCCCGTCACCCCCCTTTCGCGCTTTTCGGCCTCCGAAATGTGCGTTTTGAGATAGTTACTAAGAGCGTACGATTCGCTACTTTCGGCGGTGCGTCACGCCTACCAATTTCCCTGCCCAGTAGCGTACTTCCCCATCCGCCGTGCGTGCGGAGATGGTGTTTATCCTATCAACAAATACACCGGAGTACAATAGATTGAGTGGACTAGCCAGGTCTATCGCATTTGGAATCCCGAGCCTCCATCATTCCCGATTTCGCGGGGCGGCGGGTGGAAAATTCTTGGTTTCCCTGCCAATTCCTGCCAAATTCCGCCGTTCCGGCTGGCTGGCCGGATGTCCGTGAATATCACTGGCGTAATGTTCCTGAATAACGAAACCTACGCTGCCCGTGGGCTGACCCATGCCAGCCTGGAGGAGTACGAAGCGGCGATAGAGGACTACACCCGGGGCATGGAACTTGACCCCAGCGACACCCGGATTCGCTACAGCCGGGGCATGTGCCGGATGGAGCTGGAACGGCCCCAGGAGGCGATAGAGGACTTCAGCGCCGTCATCGGCATCGACCCGGACGACGTGGCGGCGTACACGGGAAGGGGGTTCGCCCGCACGGCGCTGGGGGAGCACGCGGGAGCATTGCAGGACTACGACCGCCTAGTGGTATTGACCCCCGAAGACGGGTTCGCCTACCACGCCCGGGGGTGCGCCCGATCCGAGTTGGGCGACTCGCGTAGGGCGGTGGAAGACTTTGGGCAGGCCATTGCCCTGGACCCGGGCGACGTCGAGTCCCGGCGAAAACCGGGCGGGCTTGTACCGGGAACTGGGCGAGCAGGACAAAGCAATTGAGGACTACGACGAGATCATCCGCCTGGAACCCGGCGACCCGTCCGCTAGGGAGGAGCGACGGCGAGCCCTGGAAGAGTCGGTCGGGGAGTGAACCGGGAGCGGAGGATGTTAGCGCGGGGTCGTCCCTGCTCAGGAAGGCTGGCCCGGGGGCAAGCTGGAACCGGGAAGATTTAATGCCAGGGAAACAAAGAGGGAAGTTGTCGCCGCTGTGGCGATGACTTCCCCCTCTCGCGTTTTGGCCGGGCGTTTTGCGCGACCGCTCCTTGCGACCTGCGTCGCTAACCGGCGTCCCGTTCCGGCCGCTTGAGGAGGGAGGAGCAGCCCTGCTCGTCCACGATGTGGTTCACCGAGAGCCGGCCCCGGCTATCATAGCCGGTGGTGTAGGCAAACTCCACCTCGGCCCCCAGGGCACCCGCCCGCCGACGCGGATGCTGTCGCCGCCCGGCCCGCCGGCGCCCCGGATCACCACGCCGTTGCGCCCGCCCTTCTTCCAGGCCATCACCTTCAGTTCCACCGGCGCCACCAGTTCCTGCGCGGTAGGCGCGAACAGGACACCGTGCAGCTTGGCCAGCACCTCCCCCGAAGCGTTCCGCTGCCCGTTCATGATCTGGGAGAGATGGCCAGTGCTGATACCCGCCAGCCGGGCCGTCCGGTTCTGGCTGTAGCCGTGGGCCTCCATCCGGTCCCACAGGGTGTGCGGCTCAACGTCGCGGGGCTGGGCCGCCTCTACCTTGACGGGAGCATCCAGGACGGACTCCATCCGGGCCTGGGCGGTCGGACTTAGATTACGGTGGCCCCTCGACACCTGGACCACGTACCCATAGCTCAGGCCCGTCCGGTCGGCCACCTGGCGCAGCGTCAGGCCCCGCTCCCTGGCCTGCTCCCGGATGTAGGTGCTTTGGCCCTGCACCGGGCCGTTGGAGCGGTTGGCGCACACGGCGGGGGCGATCTCCACGGGAGCGTCCAGCACCCTCTCGACCTTGGCCTGCACCGCCGGGCTCATGTTCCTGC
>CBDBNP010000003.1:0-33486 GCA_965207865.1 Dehalococcoidia bacterium | reverse complement strand
GGTGTCGGTCTTCGCCTTCACGGAGGAACAGGCCCTCAATACCAAGTGGCCGCTGCGTCCCCTGGTCCGGTACCAGGCCTTCCTGTTCTACCCCATCCTGTTGCTAACCTCCCTGAGCCTGCTGGGAGGCGGGCTGGCCTACCTGGCGCGCCGGGAGCGGGTGCGGTATCCGCTGGCGGAGATCACGGTGGTCCTGGCGGGCGTCGGCCTCTACGCCGGCCTGCTGTTTGCCTTTCTGCCAGCTTGGCAGGCCGTGGTCTTCATACTGGTGCATCGGGGGTTGGGAGGCCTGTATATGGGGTCGGTGTTTGCCCCTAATCACAAGGGCATGCCCGTCCTGGAACCGGACACGAAACTGGACTATATGCGCCAGCAGGTGCTGACGTCACGCGACGTGATCCCCAATCCGGTTATCGATTTCGCCTATGGTGGACTCAACTACCAGATTGAGCACCACCTCTTCCCCAACATGCCTCGCAACCGCTTGAAGCAAGCCCGGGAAGTGGTGAAGGCCTTCTGCGTGGAAAGGGGAATTCCGTATCACGAGACCGGTTTCTGGCGCTCCCACCGGGAGATACTGGGCTACATGCACGAGGTAAGCGCCCCACTGCGACGTACACGTAGAGCGGCGAGCGCCCAAGAGGCGTAGAGGCGCGTTACAAATTCCCTCTCCCAAGGGGAGAGGGTGAGGGTGAGGGCGCCCCCTTCTCTCGGTGCCAAAAGGCTGACGCAGGATCTCGCTCCAAATCGGCCCTCTCTCCCGAGGGGAGCGAGAAGTAAACACCCTTCCGGTCAGGAACCGGGCTGCCTGTGGGACCGGGATACGGGAAGGTTACTGCTGTTGCTGCACGAAGCGGCGATAGACTTCCTCTTCCGACATTGGCGCCGAGTGAAACCACGACTCCTCTATGGCCGAATGCAGCCTGTCGAGGATGGGCAGCAAACGGTCCATAAAGCCGATGACCTCGTCGGCGGTGGTAATGGCCGGCCCTTTCTTCTGCACCGCGTCTACCGCTTCGCCGAGTATCTGCAGTACCTCGACAGGAGCCACGTGAGTTGCGTTGAACCGGGCAGCCTCCAGGCATCCGCGCAGGGACGCGCTGCTGTCACGGGTAAGCAGCAGGTCCAGTGCTGTGTCGGAATGTCCCACTGAGATGCCCCTGATGTTGGCTGCCATTTCCAGCACGCCTTCGATGTCGTGCCGGGTGGTTCCCGTGTCCTGCATGGCGGCCCATCGCACCACGCGGGCGATGGTCTGTGCCCGCTCTATCCAGCGCCCGAGCCACACCAGGTTGTAGACCCTGGAGTCCGTCAGCCATCGGTCTGCACCACGAGAGATTGCCCTGGGATCGGCCGTGCTTGTCATAGATCCTTCTCCGGTCTTTCCAGCGAGTGACCCGCGGTCCCGCTTTCGTTGTTTACTATGTATGCCTGTTCCAGCAGTTCAAGGGTATCCTCCAGGGTGGGCATGGTGTCCGACAGCCGCACATCGGCGATGGCGGCGATATCCACGGCGGCACCGGTGGAGAGAAACGAACCGGTTACCGGGGAAACGTCGGTGTAGTCCCGCCCCACCCCCAGCTTGACGTAATCGCTCGCCGGCGGCAGAGTGCCTCCCCTGGTCGGGTCGGCCCCCAGCCACCCCTGCTGCGGATGGTAGAACTCAACCCATGAATGGGTTTCACCGGTCTGACCGCAGATCAGGCCACTGACGTATCGGCAGGGTATTTTCAGGGCCCGCAGCATGCCCAGAGCCAGATGAGTCTTGTCCTGGCATACTCCCTCCCCGGATTCCAACACCTGGTCAGCGGTGGTGGAAATCGTGGTGGTCCCTCGCCTGTAGACGATGTTCTCGTGCACCCACTGCACCACTCCATCGACGGCTGAGAGCAGCGATTCGATGCCTCCGGCAACGTCGGACGCGGGGCCTGACACGGTCTCCGGGTTTACCAGGGGTGATATGGCCGTATATTCAAAGCTCTCGGGCAGGTCCAGCAGGTCGGCGATTGGCATATCCGTCCGGGCCGGAGGCTCGGGGGAAAGATGCACAGTTCCTGCGGCGGCGACTATGAAGGTGGTATGAGGTTGCATGACACGCAGTCGGTGGACCCGGTTGCCGAATCTGTCCTTGAACTCCACACCCCGGCCGCTTGGAATGGACCAGACCTGGGACGACGAACTGGTCTGGCCCTCTCCCTCGCGTGGAAAAATCCTTAGTTGATTGTCGTTGTTGATCACCGGATCCGAGTAGCCGTATCTGACCGCATACATAAACGATGCAGTGACAGTTTCTATCGGACTACCCACGTTGGTTTGCATAATCCGCCAGATGAGTTATTTGTGATTCTGCTGCCTGCCTGGGCAACTCGCGTCAGCCCGCCGGGAAAAACCGAGACCGTCCCGTCGCCACTCTGCACCGCGAACACGCGGAGGTCGACGTGGTGGGGCTCCAGACTGCGAGTCTCCTCATTAAAAACCATGTGCTGCGAAAAATCCAAGGTCTCCTGGGCAATGAATGATAGTGGATTCTGCAGAATGTTGTTGGCGACCCTGGCCTTGTACCCCTCGCCCAAGTCAGGCATGACGAAAACGCCCAGGCCGCCGTAACCCTGGCGGGTCTTGATGACGAGGCTCTCCAGGTTTTCCAGCATGAACCGTCGGCTATCGGCATCGGCCGGATTGTAGCTGGTTGCCTGGGTAAGAATTGCCTCCTGGCCCAGGTAGCGCCGGATCATGTCCGGGACCCAGAGAAACACCAGCTTGTCGTCTGCGGCCCCCGTGCCGATGCCATTGACCAGGACCACCTTGCCGTTGAGATAGGCATCGCCCAGCCCAGGCACAAAGAGGTCCAGGTCCTCCACCCTGCGGTAGATGATGTCCACCTTCACGTCGGCGTCCAGGGTGCGAGCGTAAACGTACCCGTCGGGTGCCACGTACAGGTCCGGACCCTCCACCAACGGGATGTCCAGCAATTCCGACAGGTAGCGGTGCTCGAAAAAGGCAGATCCGTATTTGCCATCGGTCAGCAGTACCACCACCGGGTCCGGGTTATCCGTTAGCGACTGGAACATTCCCAGGTAGGCGTCCCGGACGTCATAGGGCACGATGTCGTATGCGCTGGCGAATTCCGGAAACAGCTCTTCGGCCATCTCCCTGGCCTTCAACTGGTAGGAGATGCCGGAGGGAATGCGCAGGTTGTCTTCCAGTACCACGTAGTGGCCGTCCCCGAGATGCACCAGATCGATGCCGTAAATGTGGACGAAGATGTCTTTCGGCGGGCGGAATCCCTGAACTTCGGGATAGAAGTGCTGGGACGAGTAGATGACGTCGTCCGGAACGATGTCCTGCTGGCCGGAGTAGAGGTCCGCCAGGAACCTGTTGATTGACCTGAGCCGCTGCTCAACGCCGGCGGCTATGGTCTCCCAGTGCTCCAGTGGAATCACCCTGGGCACAAAGTCGGTGGGCATGTTCCGGTAGCTGCCCGGATCCAGGTAGAAGGTGACCGAGTCAAGGTCAACGCGCCTTCCGGCATCGGCAAAACGGGAGGCCAGGTTCTCGAAACCTGCCGACTCAATCGCCCCCGACAGGCCCAGGTAGTGGGGCCTCAGGCCGCCGTTGGCATCCTGCCACTCGTTGTAAAATTCCAAAGATCTGGCATCTGGGACAGTAACCACTCCGTCCATCCTTTCCGGTTGCGTTAGCGATTGCCTCTTCTATTATGGGACGGTTTTGTTACGGCGGCATTAACTCCGGGGGTCGCACGGGTAACATCGACGGGGCTCAGCGTCGCCGGTCTTGGACCGTTGCCGATTTCCGTGGCCCGCTTTATCCTGTACTTGGACTCCAACAATAGTACTGGTCAAGACGCAAACGTAATGCTCAAGAACGCTTCGGCAAGGGACCTGATTAACGACGCCCGTGCTATCCACCGTGAGGCACTGGCGCGGCTGGAGGCGGGCGACTGGCGTGACGCCGCCGAGAAGGCATGGTGCGCCACCCGCAACGCGACCGAGGCGGCGGTTCTTGAGCTTTACGGGACAGAAAGCCCGCGAAGTACCAATATAGATGCTGGGATCCGCTCTTTGGCAAGGGAGCAGGGCGGAGAATGGATTGAGTTGCGAAAGAATTACACAGAGGTGGTCTATCACCTCCATATTGAAGCCTTCTATGGAGGCGTTTGGCACGATGATATTCCCGACTTGATCCGGGGTGTCGCCGACTATGTTGACCTGATCGAAGGGCTGGCCGACTCACGCTGACTCATGGTCCACCTGCCGATCCGCACCCTACGACCCTGGATACGCAGACGGGCCGTCCGAAATCCGGACGGCCCGCGTTGTTTGTTCGATCAGACCCTGCCGCTTTAGTCGGGATTCAGCTCGGCAAGCCGGGGCATTACCTCGTTGGCGAAGAGGTTCATGGACCTTTCCCAGGCCTGCTGGTTCTCGATGTTGTCGTATATCAGAGTGAGCAGGGTCCCGAACCCGCCGCACATCTCGTAGAGGTTGAGCAGCCTCTTTTCGACGGTGTCGGGGGAGCCAACCAGCCACACGTGCTCCGCCATGTATTCCGGTGTAACCGCCTCGTCGGGCACGCTGGAGTCGTGCTTGATGACGTGGGTCAGGCCGAAGGCGCTGAACAGCGGCAGCAGGTAGTCGCCCCAGACCCGGCCCAGCATGCCGTTGACCGCGCCGTCCATGGCCTCGTCGTCGGAGTCGGCAACCCACACGTCGCGGGTGATGCGCCAATCCGAACGCTTCGGGATCCGGCCACCCCGGGCGGCGCCCTCCGCGATGGCGTCCCAGTGGCTGATGACGTAGTCCTGGTTGAAAGCCAGGCTCATGGGTATGAAGCCGCGCTCGCCAGCAATCTTGAGGGTTTCTGAGCCGATGCTGACCGAGGCTACGCCCACAGGCGGGTGCGGCTTCTGGTACGGCTTGATGAAGAAACGCAACGTGTCCAGCATGGGCTCCGGGTAATTGACGTCCCAGAAATCACCCTTGTACTCGAAGGGCTCATCACTCTCCCAGAGTTTGAGGATGATGTCTATGGACTCGCGGGTCATGCGCCTGTGCTGGCCGTTCATCCCGTCCACGTCGAACAGGCGGTAGTCGGTGGGCAGGCCGCTGGAGCCGATGCCGAACATAAAGCGGCCCTGGGCCATGTGGTCGAGGTATGCCACCCGGCAGGCCAGTTCGGCGGGATGGTGGTAGGGAAGGAGGTGAACGCCGGTGCAGAGCTTGATGTTCTTGGTCCTCATAAGCGCCTGGGCAATCATCAGGTCAGGGGCGGGGATGGGTTCCCAGGGTGAGGTGAAGTGCTCTCCGATCCACGCCTCGGAAAAGCCCAACTCGTCGCCCATCTGCAGGCAGTCGAGGTCCCACTGGTGAGCGGTGTATAGCTCCCGCTCCGGCGGATGGGATGGCATCATAAACATACCGTATTTCATTGGCCCTCCGTTCAGCCTGTAAGCGCTGGCTCGATTCTGCGATCCCGGCCCACGCTGGGTTCAGACGGCCGGGGCCGCCAAATCCACTCGTTGATGTTGACCGCTAATTTACCACGTCGCACACCGGTTGGGAATCTTGGCAACGAGTGCGTAAATCCGTCACAACCACCCACTTTGGTCGCCGTCGAGATGGAGGGAGAGACGCACCGACACCCTTGAAGCGGACTGTATTGTGCACTATGATAACGCCGCTCCAATAGTATGGATTTCTCCAGTTCCCGGTGAGAAAAACGTCTCGCAACCGAACGTTGTGACTTGCCCACTCACGTTTGTTGAAGAAGGCAAAATCGGCCCCGCAGTGAGAACAATTGAGGGAACGTAAGATTTTCTACGGCTGGTGGCTTACTGTAGTCGCCGGCATAGTAATGGCTATCACTTCGGTCCCGGTGTTCCACGCAAACGCGGTCTGGGTCGTCGCCATTCAGTCCACGTTCCCAGAATGGTCCAGGTTTCAGCTCAGCCTGGCACTGACCATGACGAGGGTCGAAGGCGGGCTGTTTGGAGTGCTGGAGGGGTACCTGGCTGACCGCTTCGGTGCTCGACGAATGGTGATGATCGGGCTGCTTGCCCTTTCCGCCGCCTTCGTATTCTTTGCCTTCACTCATAACTTCTGGTGGTTTCTGGTCGCGTTTATCCTTCTGTCAATGGGCCAGGGGTTGGGTGGCTGGGTTCCCCTTATGACACTGATGAACCATTGGTTCGTCCGGCAGCGCGGGACCGCCATGGGAATCGTGATGGTCGGAATGGGCGTCGGTGCCATGACCATCGTTCCGGCCATCGCCTGGGCTATAGACCCGGAGGTCTTGCGGCTGGATTGGCTCCCATCCTTCCCGTGGGACGGGGAGGATACAGAGGGGCGGCTGGGTTGGCGCAACACTGGGCTGCTCGTGGCCTGCATCGTATTCGTCTGCGCCCTGATACTGCCGAGGTTCATTTTCAGCAGGCCGGAAGACCGAGGATTGAACCCGGACGGAGACCAGAGGGAAACCCGTTCCGCAGTCTCTGGGGATGACCCGGGCCATGAACCAGTTCAGGTTGAGGAAGGTCTCACCGTTCGCCAGGCGTTGCATACTCAAGCCTTCTGGTGCATCTCCTTTGGCCATGGGCTTGGTTCCATGATTATCCTCGCCATAATGTCCCAGCTCGGTCTTCTGATGAAGGACCTGGGCTATGGAGTTCAGGTCACCGCCAGTTTGGTGATCGTCTACACCGCAGTTTCCATTGTGTTCCAGTTTGCTGGTGGATACATCGGAGATCGCGTTCCGAAAAACGTGGCCCTGTTTGCTTTCACGGCACTCCAGGCCGTGGCTGTTGTCGTACTGGTACTTGCGCCGAATTTGGCAATGATTTTCCTGTTCGCCGTCCTGTTCGGCATAGGTTTTGGAGGGCGGACTCCGCTGACCACTGCCATCAGGGGCGACTATTTCGGTCGGGCTTCTTTCGGGAAAATACTGGGGATCTCCACGCTGCCGATGAATGCCATGCTCCTTATAGCGGGTCCGATGGCAGGATTCATGCGGGATCAGCTTGGAGACTATGACCTGGCCTTCATTTCCCTGGCAGGACTGAATGGCATCGGCGCCCTGCTGTTCCTAATAGCGCGGCGGCCCAGGCTTCCGGTAACCCAGCCCGCTCCTGTCCCTGTGCATGAAGACGGGGTTGCCAGCTCGGCAGCGGGCGATTCCTAGGATGGCAATTTGCACCCTTGAGACATTCTGCGTTTCCTGCCTCACGGAATCGCCGTTTATCCCAGTGGACCATTTATGAACATGGGGCGCTCATTTTCGCCGCGCGGGCTCTTCTACGGCTGGACGCTGGTGGGCGTCGCGGCCTTCGTCATGGTCATCGGCACCGTCCCGCTGTTCCAGGGGATGACTGCATGGTTTGTGGTACTCGAGAGCCATTTCAACTGGTCCCGCACCCAGCTCTCGATTGCCTTTTCCCTCAGCCGGGTGGAGGGCTCGATCATGGGCCCCATCAGCGGCTACCTGATCGACAGGCTGGGCTCCCGGCGTATGGTGCTCATCGGGCTGGTGGTGGCCGGCGGTGGCTTTGTCCTCATGAGCCAGATGCAGAACATCTGGCACTTCTACATCGCTTTCGTGGTGATGAGCATGGGCGTTGGCCTGGGAACCTGGATGCCCATGATGACCGTGCTGAACAACTGGTTCGTCCGGAACAGGTCAACGGCCATGGCGCTGGCCATGGAGGGATTCCTGGTGGGCGGGATGGTCCTGGTGCCGCTCCTCGCCTTCGTCATCGACCCTGACGTTCCGGGGCGCCCCGGATGGCGTGTGACCGCCCTGGCCACTGGCATATTCCTGGTGGTTGTGGCCCTTCCTGTATCTCGTCTCATTCGTAACGCACCCGAACCCTACGGGCTGTTCCCCGACGGAGAGCCGGCGGCCCGTCCCAGGCAGTCCTCCGCCTCCTCTGCGTCTGACAGCGATGAGCCCGACTTCACCTGGCAGGAGGCGGTTCGCACCAGTACCTTTTGGATCATAACCATGGGCCACGCGTGCTCGTCCATCGTGATCGTAACCCTGACCGTGCACCTCGGGCCGATGCTGGACGACCGCGGATTCTCGCTGCAGACCATTGGTTGGGTCGTGGGAGCGTATACCGGAGTGGCCGCAGTGTTCACCCTCGTCGGTGGGTACGTGGGGGACCGTCTACCCATTAGGTTGGCGCTGTTTGGGTTCTCGGTTATCCAGTCGGGATCGGTGGTGGTGTTGATGCTGGCGGATAACCTGTGGATGGCCTATCTGTTCGCCGTGCTGATGGGCATTGGGTTCGGTGGACGCAACCCATTGACGACCGCCATCCGAGGCGTTTATTTCGGGCGCAAGGCCTTTGCCAGCATTACCGGTATGTCCATGATACCGATGAACGTAATGCTGCTGGCATCGCCCTTGTTCGCCGGCATCATGTTCGACGCCACCCAGAGCTACACTATCCCGATGGCAGTAGTCGCGATCGTCAGCCTGGCGGGATCTTCGCTGTTCCTGTTCCTGGGGTCTCCGGAGGCGGCGAGGGAGAGTCGGAGGCGCCGGGCAGCCGCTGCGGTGCAAGCCAGCCAGGCGGACTGACGGGGCAAAGGCAAACCGCCCGGGCAGATAGAATTTCCGGGCGGTTTTGATGGAGCGAGTCGGGACAGCTGGGTATTGAGCGCGACCTACGAGATGCTCTTCTCCAGCAGCTCCCTGATCTCGACGACCGTCGCCGCGATCCACTCGTCGGCCTTGGCGGCGGTGCGCTGGCGGCGCTCACGTCCGAAGGCCTGGTCGTCGATGTCGGGGTTCTCGGCGCGGATGTCAACCTCAATCTGGTGCATTTCCTGCTCGGCAATCGCGGGGCGCTCGATCCAGTGGCAGATGTAATCGTGGTCGCCCGTGTAGAACACGGCCACCGGGATCGACATCCACTGCCCTTCCTTGAGGAACTCATTCATGATGTCGTGGTGCGAGTCCCGGGGAAAGATGCGCATCTCCATCCCCGCAGCCTCGGAGATGCGCGCCAGCACAGGCAGGCCGCGCACCACGTCGCCGCACCAGTCCTCTCCCAGCACCAGCATCTTCTTGGGGCCGTTGGACCGTGAGGTCAGCTCGCGGAACGCGTTAACGTCGCTTTCCGAAAGGACTGAATCGTCGTAAAACCCTTCCATTCGTGCCTTGTTGACCTTGATCTCGTTCATGTACGCCATGTAGTCAAAACCCTGGGAATACCGTTCCGGGGTTACCACACTTGTTTCTCTCGCCATAACGCTCCTCTCTCAGTATAGATTCGCACCCTCTCCCTACGGGAAAGGGTTGGGATAGAGGCGTTCCCTTAACCGGGCACACGGCCCGTCAGCCAATTTCTCAACCGGTCATGCCTCTGAATCCCACCTCCACCTTGCCGTCCGGATAGACGATGATGGGCACGGCATCCCCGTAGTCCAAAGCTTCGTCCAGCGTGTCCTGGCTCTGGTCCACACGCTTTTCCTCGTATTCAATGCCTTCCCGTTTCCACGCCAAGCGCAGAGCATCACTGGCGGGTCAAACGGTAAGGGTGTAAACAACTGGTATGTCGGCCATTCGGGCCCTCCTCTGCAGGATGCGGCACTTCCCAAGCCATTGCTGCAGGGCAATTCTACAATGCGCCATTAAGTTGCGCCAACCGGCTCCTCGATTGCCGACGCCGGAATGGGCGGACTATAATTACGCCGCCGTAGGCCCGCCCCTCTATGGAAACGAGGCGGTTCGACGAGCCACAAAATTCTGCCGCCCGGCATAGCCGCGCCCCGACAGGCCGGCCCCGGGGATGGAGGAACAATGTTCACCCTGTTCGTTACCGTCAAGATCAAAGATGGCCACCGAGACGAGTTCATCGCCGCCACCAAGGGCGACGCCGAGGGCTCGAACACCAAGGAGCCCCGCTGCATTCGATTTGACGTCCTCGCCGACAACAACGACCCCAATACCGTCTACCTCTACGAGGTCTACGAGGACCGCGACGCCTGGGAGACGGCCCACCGTGGCATGCCCCACTACGCGGCCTGGCGCGAGGCCGTTGGCGACTGGTTCGACGGCGACCCACAGCGCATCGAGACGACGACGCTGTTCCGCCGCGAAGACTTCGTATAGTTCGTAGCGGCAAGCCGACTGCCCGGAAACACGGAGACCCCGCCTGACAAAGGCGGGGTCTCTCGTCTTCAGGATCGCTCGCGTACTTAAACCTGCCGCTGCAGCACCGTCCGGAATGCGTCGACGAAAGTGTCCACCTCGTCATCTCCGAGAACCGTTGAGATTGCGCCCACCAGGTTTGGGGCTATGAGGATGCCCTCGTTCAGCAAGCCGAGGAACACGTTGTGCCGGAACGCCGAATCCTCACGGGCGATGTCGCGGTAGCCCACGATGTCCTCGTCCTGGAAGTGGATGCCGAACAGTGACCCCAGTCCGGTCACCTGCACCGGCACTTCCAGCTCCCGGCCAACCTCCCTCAGCCCGTGGCGCAGGTGCTCGGTGACCTCGGCCAGGCGGCGGTAGACCTCGGGCGTAAGCTGCTCCAGCGTGACCGCCCCTGCCAGCATGGTGGCCGGGTTGGCGTTGAAGGTGCCGGCGTGAGCCACGCGCGGGCCGGTTGTCGGGTCGTACAGCTGCATGATGTCCTCGCGGCCGCCGAAGGCGCCCACGGCGAATCCGCCGCCGACAATCTTGCCCAGCGAGGTCATGTCCGGCGTGACGCCGTAGTATTCCTGGGACCCGCCGGGCGCAACCCGGAAGCTGATAACCTCGTCAAAGATCAGCACCACGCCGTTCTGGGTGGCGAACTCGCGGAGCATGGCCAGGAACTCGTGGGTGGCGGGCAACATGCCTACCGATCCCAGCATGGGCTCCACGATAACCGCTGCCAGTTCGTCTTTATGCTGCTCCAGTATCTCCCGCGCCGGACCGGTCTCGTTAAAGGGGATCACCACCACTGAATCCAGCACACCCTCCGCCAGGCCCTCGGTGGCTGGGAGGGCATCAGGATGCAGACGTTCCCCGGCCTTGCTGGGGTCTACGCGAACACTGACGCTCACCACGTCGTGGCTGCCGTGGTAGCCCCCCTCGGCCTTGGCGATCAGGCTGCGACCAGTGAAGGCGCGAGCGGCGCGTATGGTGTTCAGGGTCGCCTCGGTACCGGAGTTGGTGAAGCGCACCAGGTCGAAGCTAGGAATGCGCTCGCACAGCAGCTTTGCCAGCCGCACCTGGTGTCGGTTGGGCGCGTTGTACACCACGCCCTGGTCCAGCTGCGCATGCACCGCATCCATCACCGGCTCTGGCGCGTGCCCCAAGATCAGCGTCGTCATGGTGCCGATGAAGTCCAGTCGGTCGGTGCCGTCGGCGTCGACGACATGGGCACCGTTGGCCTGGTCAACAAAGATGGGGTACGGGTTCCAGAAGATTGAGTTCCGGCTGTCGCCCCCGGGCAGGTAGCGCTTCGCTTCCTCCCAAGCCTCCTTCGACTTTGTAGTCCTTTCGATGTAGCGGTCAACTTCATTGGCCATGGAAGTTCCCTCCGGAATGTACTTTCAGGATTCGAGATTCTTGGCCGGATTCAGGCAGAGGCCGCCGCCGGGACAGCGGGCGCCGGGAAGTAGACACGGCGCAGCGTGCCACTGCCGAAGCTCACGACCATGGCGCCCAGGAACAGCAGTCCTCCCACCAGCATCACTGACGGAGCGGTAAACACATCGGAAAGGACAGCCCCGATCATGTTGGTGATGGCCATGCTGCCTCCCACGTGCACCGAGTATACGCCCGCGACGCGCCCTCGCACCGAATCGTCGGTCAGCATCTGGATTACGGTGTGGCTGATAGTCATGAAGCCGGCCTGAGTCGCTCCGATGAGCACGGTGGCGATGATCGAGACCTCTCTCATGGTGGACACGGCCAGCAGGATGGGCGCCGCGGCGCTGAGCACGCCGAACAGGAGGAAAATCTTGCCCCTCGCCGATGAGCCACGAATTCCAGCCAGAAAGATCGACGAAATCAGCGCACCAGCCCCCACCCCGCCCATCAGGTAAGTCACACCAACAGCCCCGGCGCCCAGCTTAACCTCGGAAATGGCCGGAAGTATCGATTCATAGGACATCACGAAGGCGCAGTGGGCCACCACCAGCATCACCATGAACAGCAGTCGCGGTCTGGTGTAGATGTATTCGAACCCGGCTATCAGGTTGCTCCAGAAAGTGCGGGACTCGTCGATCTTGCCCGTCGACCGGGTCTTCACCCGGGACATCTGGATGAACCCGATCAGGTAAAAGACGCTGCAGAACCAGAACGCGGCGTCCAGGCTCACGAAGGCCAGCAGCGGGAGTATCAGCGCAGGCCCGACCAACCTCGAGCCCTGCTGCGTGGCCTGGTTCAGCGCCAGCGCGTTCAGGAGATGCTCACGGGGCACCAGGTTGGGAATCAGGGCCTGGGATACCGTCATCTGCCCCGCGCGGAGGGTGCCGTTGAACAGGGCCAGGAAGGTCAGCGCCCAGGGCCCAGCGAGGTCGCCCATCACCAGGAAGCCCAGCAGGATGTTGTGCGCCAGGTTCAGTGCGAATATCCACCGCAAAAGCATCTGGCGGTCAAATCGATCAGCGAGATACCCGACGAAGGGCGTTGAGAACACCCTGGGGAACATGGCCGCGAAGGTGATGATTCCCACCCAGAGGGAGGCCTCCGTGAGCTCCCAGGCCAGGTATCCGCGGATAACAATGAGGGCCCAGGCGGCCGCCCCGGAGCAGGTGGTGGCTATCCACATGGTGCGGTAGTCGGCGTATTTCAGCCCGAGCAGGAAGCGGTCTCTGGTTGCGGCCAGGTAAGAGGTCAAGAGCAGCCCCGATCAGTGGTCAAGTACAGCCCCGATCAGTGGTCAAGTGTCGATAAATCGGAAGCCGCATTATAACAGTATGCGATGACTGCACAGCTTCCCTACCGGCCCTCGGAAAGAGACGCGCAACTTGACGCCATAACCTCGCCTTCCTACAATCCCAAGGCCGCTCTGGCTCCGTATCGCGGCCAGATGGCACATGAAAGAAGGAACGCAGCTGCATTATGCCCCTACAAATGCCGGACGAAGGTCGGCTCTTCCCACCGTACCGGGTGCTGGACCTCAGCGGTCCGGAGGCCGTTTTCTGCGGCAAGTTGCTGGCCGACTACGGCGCCGACGTGGTGCGCGTTGAGCCTCCCAGCGGTGATCCGTCCCGCTCACGAGGGCCCTTTGCCGGCGACGAAGAAGGGCCGCACCGGAGCCTGTATTTCCTCTTTTATAACACCAACAAGCGCTCCATTACGCTGGATATCCAGACGGAGCGAGGCAGGGACTTGTTCCGGCGGCTAGTCACGGATTCTGACGTGATCGTTGAGAGTTACCCGGTGGGCTACCTGGACTCGCTCGGCCTCGGATTCGAGAGCCTGCGGCAGGTCAATCCAGGCATCGTGATGGCCTCAGTCACGCCATTCGGACAGACCGGACCGTTGAAGGACTACAAGTCCAACGACCTCATCGCCCTGGCTTCCAGCGGATTCATGCAGATCACCGGGGAGCCGGACGGGCCACCTATGCGGCAGGGCAACGACCAGTCCCACTTCCCCGGGGCACAGTACGCCGCCGCCTCCATTCTCGGCGCGCTGTACCACCGCGACTTCAACGGCGGCGAGGGCCAGCACATCGACGTTTCGCTGCAGGAGGCGTTGATCACCTACTACACCGATGCCCATCCTGCCCTGGCCTGGATGCTGCTGGGCGACAACGTCACCCGCGTTGGCGCAACCTCCACCCTGGTTATTCCCCTGGGAGCCTACCCCAGCGCCGATGGCTGGATCTCCGCCGGGATCATCACGCCCCGCGAGTGGGACACCCTTGCCCAGTGGATCTACGAGGTGACCGGCAATGAGGAGGTCCTGAACGAGGCCTATCGGGGCGGTAACCAGGACCGCGCGCCATATAACGACATCATTACTGCCATGGTCATTGACTTCACTACGCGGTATACCAGCGAGTTCCTGTTCCACGAGGGCCAGCGCCGCAACCTGGTGGTCCTTCCGGTAAACACCGTCTCAGACCTGCTGGCGGACCCGCAGCTTGACCAGAGCAATTTCTGGTTCGGCATCGACCACGCGGAGACGGGCACGGTGCAATACCCGCAGGGCGTTTTCGACAGTGAGGAGGTCTCGCCGCGCACGCAGGCGGCGCCCGACCTGGGGCAGGACAACGAGGCCATCTACGCGGGCGAGCTGGGCCTCTCTGAGACAGAATTGGAGTCATTGAAGAGCGAGGGGGTCATCTAGTTGGTCGAAAACGGAAAGAAAGCCCTCCAGGGAATCCGTGTGCTGGAGCTGGGCCCCTACGTGGCGTTGCCCCTCACCGGCCGCATCCTGGCCTCGATGGGCGCCGAGGTGATCAAGGTCGAGACCAACAAGGTGCTCGATGAGATGTCCTTCATCCCCGCGTGGTCCCGTGGCGCGGGCCAGCCTGATTTCCAGCGCGCCAAGAAGCGGGTTTCCATAGACGTCCGCACCCCTGGCGGGCTGGAGGTTTTCCAGGAGTTGGTCAAGGTCAGCGACGTGTTCATGACCAACTTTCGTCGCAACATACTCGACCGATGGGGCATCGACTTTCCGGCCGTTCGGGAGCTTCGACCCGACATAATCCTTATGTGGCAGACCGGGCTGGGTGGGATTGGCCCCTACTACACCTACAAGTCATACGGCATTCTGGTGCAGCACATGGGCGGTGTGTCCCTGATGTCCGGCAACGAGGGTGAACCCCCCTCAGCAATCAACACGTCCTATTCCGACTACCACACCGGAGTGTTCCAGCCGTCAGCCATCATCGGTGCCCTTATGCGACGCCGAATGACGGGCGAACCGACGACCATGGAGTCCTCGATTTTCAAGTCCGGCGCCCTCACTGCTGGTCCTGCGATCCTGGACTACCAGGTCAACGGCCGGATGCCGGAGCGCATCGCCAATCGCGGCACCGACAGCGCTCCCCACGGCGTGTATCAGTGCCAGGGCGAGGACCGCTGGTGCGCCATCGCCGTCCGGAACAACGAGGAGTGGGACGGTTTTCGCCGCGCAGTCGGCAACCCGGACTGGGTCGGCGAGCCCGTGTTCAGCACGATGGAGAGCCGCATCGCCAACCAGGAGCGGCTGGACGCCCTCATCGGCGGGTGGACTGCCCAGCGCACCGCCGATGACGTGATGGCAGGCATGCAGGCGGAGGGTGTCCCAGCCAGCATAGTTTCCCAGGGCGACGACCTGTACTCCAGCGAACACCTGAAGGCTCGGGACTTCTACCGGCCCACGCCCTACTACGTAGCCGAGCGCGGCACGCCTGCGTGGGAATGGGAGAAGCGCGACAGCCTGGCGTGGACCACCCCGGCGCGGCTCTCCGAAACCCCCATGGAATTCGGCGAGTACAGCTATGTCGGCGAAGACAACGACTACGTCTTCCGAGAGATTCTGGGAATGTCTGAGTCGCACATCGAAGCCCTCCTTGAGGACGGTTCACTCTACTGAATTGAAAAGAGATGAATTCCCTCCCTCTCGGGGGAGGGTCAGGGTGGGGGTGAAGTCTCCAACCGCGTAATTTCTGTCCTCATTCAGGCAACTACTAAGGAAGAGAAATGGTTGACTATAGCGGCTACCAGGACCTGCTCATCGAAAAGAAGGACGGCGTCGCCCTCCTGACCATGAACCGCCCTGAGGTGTTCAACGCCACCGGGTTCACGTTGCACAACGAGCTCTCGCGCGTGTGGATCGATCTGGGTAAGGATCCGGAAGTTCGGGTGGCCGTCATCACCGGCGCGGGCAACGCCTTCTCCGCCGGCGGCGACTTCGACATGATCGAGCAGTCCATCGGCAACTACGAGGTGATTGCGGGCACCATGCAGGAAGCCCGCGACATCGTCCACAACATGATCAACTTGGACAAGCCGGTAATCTCCGCCATCAACGGGGTCGCCGTGGGCGCAGGCCTGGCGGTGGCGCTGCTGGCCGACATCTCCATCGCTTCGGAACGCGCGCGCTTCACCGACGGTCACGTGCGCCTGGGCGTGGCGGCGGGAGATCACGCCGCCGTCATCTGGCCGTTGCTGATGGGGATGGCCAAGGCCAAGTACTACCTGCTGACCTGCGAGTTCCTGGACGGCACGGAAGCCGAACGCCTGGGCCTCGTCAGCCTCTGCGTTCCCCACGATGAACTGATGGAGCATTCCATGACCGTTGCCCGCAAGCTGGCCGACGGCCCCCAGCCGGCCATCCGCTACACCAAGCGTTCGCTGAACCAGTGGCTGCGCATGGCCGAGCACACTGCCTTCGACTACTCCCTGGCCCTCGAGATGCTCAACTTCATGGGCCCCGACGTCCGAGAGGGCCTCGACTCCGTCCGCGAAAAACGCGACCCTGACTTCCCCTCCGCGCGTTAAGCCTGTAGTCTGTCAATCTTGTGTTCGCAGTCCAGCTAGGTCGTATAGTTCGACAGTGGCATCATAAATTTCTATATTGCCATATTCGTTGAGGGGGAGGTCGTAGCTATGTCTCTTAAGGCTGCTTTTTGGTTGAGGAGTCCAGTTTGCGCATCAGGTGATTCGCCAAGACAAGCAACTCCATTGCGACATCTGGATCGTCGGTCAATTGATGATCGTGGGCTCGAGGATTTCTGATGCCAGTCATCGAACCCGCAAAGATGTCCATATATCCTTGCTGCTCGTCCTTTTCTGACTGGGATTGAAAAGCGTTCAAGTAGAGGGCAGGAGAATTGGGACTGAAGGCATTTCGCATCAGCCCGGCACCGTCTTGATTCGTGATCTTTGATTTCTCTTTTACGGCATTATTCAGGCACTTGAAAGCTTCTTCAACTGCCCTAGCGTAATGACGGTCTCGAAATAAAGTACCGCTTACCCCCTGCAGTTGGCCGTCAGTCACCAATTCTTCAAATCGGTCCTGCGATTGAGGGGCCACCTCATGGGCCGCGACGCGCCGAACTTCGTATCCAGCTTCAGTGAGGGAGCGAAGTAGGTTTCCAATTGTAGAAGCAATTTCCCGCCCATCGGAAGACTGGTCCACTATGAATCATACCCATACAAATGCTTCGCCATGCTTGCGAAGATTTGGTCAATCTGCTCAGCGCTAGATGTCGGGTCTATGTGAACTTGTATGTCGATATGCAGGGCAGGGCGACTTTTAGGGAGAGGTTCACCTCCGTTAGTGGCAGTTGAAACTACTGGTTCAATCAGAGGCTCAGCATCCTCAATTTCTACGGATCTGTCTTGTGCGGCTTCCGGCAAATCCTCTAATCGTTGTTCGATGGAAATGATACGTTCGGAGCCACTCATTTCGCGCACTAGTCCTAGGTATCTCAAATTATCCACAAACACGTTTGCAGCTGCACTCTGGTCAGAAGGTTGAATTCCTGATTGGCCAAATTGGTCCTCTAACACGTCAGCGGCGGGCAAACGCTGGGATATAAGCCTTTCGTAAACCTGGCGAAAGGATTCAAATTTCGATATCCCGCTTTCAAACTTCTTGGCCAGCAGAGTTTTTACCGATAGGTCGGAGTTCAACAATTCCGAACCATTTTCCGTGATATCAATGTACTCTGCGGTGTGGCCACCGGACGTCAAGCCATATTTGCCTGAGTCGGTAATCAACTGTCTACTAGGTCCACTGTCCGGAGACCTACCAAGCCGGTCGAAAAGAGTTAGACGTCGTATGCGACCACTCACGCCATGATCCAGAACAGCCTTGGGAAGCACTAAGGCATCCTCGAATTTCATTATTGGAAACGGTTTGGTGGAACCCCTACCACGCCGATTTTGCTGCTCTGCAACTTGGCCCTCGAGAGGTTGCTCTGTCATGGTCCCCATTCCTCCTTAGCGGGATTTCCCTGTCATCCGCACCAGCCCTGTCACAAATGTATCGACGGTGGTTGGCATCATCCATTTTAGCAAATTAGTTCCCAACCGCGTGACTTGGGTGCCGGTCTATGAAGTCCCGAGTCGCGCCATAAGTCTATTGGCGATGATTTAGGACCGCGTCATCCACACCGCGAAGGCAACGATCCAGATCACCAGAACCAGGTTGATGCGGGCGGCCCATTGCACGAACAGCCGGCCTACTCCTCTGGGCAGTTCGGCGCCCGTGGCTCGTGCTTGTTCCAGTCTGTCCATCATCCTAGGCCCCAGCCAGAAGTCGTGGACGAAGCTGAGGATAATCACGATTATGAATACTCCGGTCTTTCGCTGCAGATAGTCGAGGAAGTCTGTGCTGCCGGTGAAAAACGTATCCGGGCGGACGTTCCAGTACTCCCATGCAAGGTAGGCGCCCGATCCTGCCAGTACCAGTTTCGCCGCCCATGCAATGGGCACGAATTTCTCAGCGGCTGCTCGCAGGGTTCCAAACCCCACGTCTGCATTCCGCCGGGCCAGGGGTATCATCACCATCAGCAGGAACAGCATCCCACCGAGCCACGTGATGGCGGAGATTAGGTGTATGAGAACCAGTACCTGATACATGCTTGAATGATCCTCCCGCCCTCACGCTCGTGAGCATCCCAGGGTAAGTAGGGCCGCACAGCCCGCTGTTCGCCGCAATCCGCAGGTGGTTCGACAGGCCGCCTACCAACGGATTCTCCAGGGTCTCAAAAATTCCTTGCCGCCCTTGCTGAAGCCTTCGCTACGCCAGCCAGGGTATGTCCTCTTTGAGATAGTGTGTGGCCCGGAAAACCCGGTTCACTACCTGATCTTCCGCGTCGACGTGGAAATGCGGATTGATGTATTCCCACACGACCTCGCACTCCGGGGTTACCTGGAACATACGGCCCGATTGCCCCTCGGTGATGAGCGTGTTGCCGTTGGGCAGGCGACGCGCGCCGGAAATGTAGGAGCTGAAGAAGTTGTAGGCCGGGTTGTCGGTGTATTCCCAGACGATCTCGTTATTCGCCGGGTTAACCTCGATGACCCTTGAGAAGGGCAGGCCGGAGCTTCTGCGGTGGGAGCCGTTGTCGAACACCAGCACGTTGCCGTTGGACAGCATGTTGGGATCGTGTTGCTGGGCCAGGGTCTCATAGCCAAGCTGCCAGGTGATTTCACCGCTGGCCTTGTCGATGATGCCGATGGTGGAGATGTTCCGGAAGCTGAACATCACCCGGTCGTTTCCCAGCGGCACGACCGTGTTGCCGTGGCTCCACTCGTCGCGCCGGTCGTTCATGGTGACAATGTGCCTCTCGAGGTCCAGGTGCTCCGCGGCGTGCCACTCCCAGATGCGATTGCCCTGGGCGTCCACCTCGACCAGCACGTCTTCCCACATCCCCTCGGGCGCCGAATCCGGCGCTCCGCCCTGCACTTTGGCCGCTAGTTCAGGGTCCATCAGCTCCAGGGTCATGTAGAGCGCGCCCCCTGATTCTGTGCGCCGGTGGTCGTGGTGATGCTCGGGGTCGCGGTGCTCCCAGACCACGTTGCCGTGCCGGTCGGCCTCGATCATCACGCCGCCCTTGAACCGCTTCCACGAGGGAAACCGGTCCCAAGTCTCATCGACAACCTTGCCGCCGTAGAACATGTTCCCGTTGGGCAGCAGGTAACCGTACAGGCCCGGCGCATACGGCAAGCGCCACTGGTGGGCAACTGTCCCGTCAACGTCGATCAGGTAGACATCACCCCGACTGGCCATTGGTGTATACAGAACGTAGCCGGGGCAGGCCTTCGCTGGATCATGGGCAGTCAGTCCGACACGGCCGGCCCGCCGCTGCGTCTGCTGGTCAACTGACGTCATTTCATCACCTTTCCGGAACTCCCTCCCTGTACCCTACATTCCCTGTCCCTAGAGGGAGAGGGTCAAGGAGAGGATGCAAACTCGATTGTCAGATGGATTCCGCGGGGAGAACCTCCTGAAATGCGAACCCACCGCCAAGGAGGGCCCTACTGCGCCACGTACCCGCCGTCCACTGCCATGTTGTGGCCGGTTACGAAGCTGGCTGCGGGCGACGACAGCCAAATCACCGCCTCGGCGATTTCCTCGGGCTCACCCAGTCGGCCCACGGGATGCCGGGAAACGATGGTCTGCTCCATGTCGGGATAGTTGTCGAAGAGCGGACGGACCAGCGGTGTGTTGATGTAGCCAGGGCACACCGAGTTCACCCGGATGCCGTCCCGAGCGTATTCCAGGGCCGCGGCCTTGGTCAGCCCGTTTACCCCGTGCTTGGCCGCCATGTAGGCCACCGAACCGGTGTTGGCTATCAAGCCCATGATCGAGGCGGTGTTTACGATGGCGCCGCTGCCCTGCTTCAGCATCTGTGGAATCTCCGCCTTCATCGAGAGCCACACGCCTTTCAGGTTGATTCGGATGACGCGGTCGAAGTCTTCCTCCTCGTAATCGGCGGTACGGCGCCGTTCCCGTCCTCCGGAGATGCCCGCGTTGTTGAAGGCGCAGTCCAGGCTGCCAAAGGCCTCGACCGCCCGGTCGACCATCAGCTGCGTGCCCGCAGGGTCCGAGACGTCGCCGTGGACTAGGATGGCCTGTCCGCCGGCCTCTACGATCATCTGCACCGTCTCCTCGCCGCCCTCCACGTTCATGTCCGCGACCACGACCCGCGCTCCCTCCCGCGCGTATGCCAGGGACGCGGACCTGCCGATTCCCGAACCTCCCCCGGTTACCAGGGCTGTCTTGCCATCAAGCTGTCCCGCCATTCTTTCATCTCCATCGACTATGGTGAGCAAGATTATACCTGTCCCTCAGGCGCCTATCACGGCCCTACTCTCTTACAGCAATCCTTGATGGTAGAATGAACCCAAAATCAGATAACCGCCCCTGGCGAGGCCTCAATTTGAGGTGAAACGATGACGACCAGAGCAAGCACAATCAAGTCCGATACCCCCAACATGACCGATTACGAACACGCCTACCTGAACGACCGAATCGAAGTCCCGGAGTACTTCAACTTCGGCTTCGACGTCGTCGACAAGTGGGCCGAAGACCGCACCAAGCTGGCCCTGCTTTCAGTGGACCCCACTGGCGAGAAGGCCACCCATCACACATTCTGGGACCTGAAAACACTCTCTAACCGCTTCGCCAACTCTCTGCGCGACCTGGGCATCAAGAAGGGCGACCGAGTGTTCATCATGCTGCCCCGCATCCCGGAGTGGTACGTTGCCATGCTGGGGCTGTTCAAACTGGGTGCCCTCCCCATGCCCGCCACCACGCTGCTGACTCCCGGCGACATCGAGTACCGCATCAATCGCGCCGAGGCGGTCATGGCAATCACCGACGGCGAGAACGCCTCCAAGGTCGATAACGCCGCTGGCGCCTGCCCCACCCTGCAGCACCTGGTGGCCACCGGCGAGGAACGCCGCGGCTGGCGCTCCTACGAGCGCATGGTTGCTGATGGTTCGGCCAGTCTCGGCGACGTTGAGCCGACGCGCAGCGACGACCCGCTCCTCATATATTTCACCTCGGGGACTGTGGGCTACCCGAAGATGGTGCTTCACACCCAGGCCTCCTGCGCCATTGGCCACACGCTCACCGCCAAGTACTGGCACGACCTCAAGCCCACCGACCTGCACTGGACGCTCTCCGATACCGGATGGGCCAAGGCTGCCTACGGCAAGCTGTTCGGCCAGTGGACCCTGGGCGCCACGGTGATGCAGCACGACGCCCGAGGCCGCTTTGATGCGCCGATGACGCTGCGCATGCTGGAGCGCTACGGCGTTACCTCTTTCTGCGCCCCGCCGACGGCCTTCCGGATGATGGTGCTGGAGGACCTCAAGAAGTACGACCTGAACGGCCTCCGGCACTGTACCGGCGCCGGGGAACCCCTGAACCCCGAGGTTATGAAGCAGTGGGAGGACGGTACCGGCCTCACCATCTACGACGGCTACGGCCAGACCGAGACGGTGCTGATTGTGGGCAACTATCGCTGCATGCCCGTCCGGCCCGGCTCCATGGGCAAGCCAATGCCAGGCTTTACCATCGGCATTGTCGACGATGACGGTAACGAGGTCCCCGTCGGCGAGGAGGGCCAGATCGGCGTCAAGGTCAAGCCTGAACGCCCCCTGGGGCTGTTCCAGGAGTACTGGCGCGACGAGGAGGGTACGGCCGGCTCATACGTCGGCGACTGGTACCTGACCGGCGACAAGGCGTACAAGGACGAGGACGGCTACCACTGGTTCGTAGGTCGCGCTGATGACGTGATCATCTCCGCCGGGTATCGCATCGGCCCCTTCGAGGTTGAGAGCGCCCTGATCGAGCACCCCGCGGTGGCCGAGTCCGCCGTCGTGGCTAGCCCCGACCCGGTGCGAGGCGAGATAGTCAAGGCCTTCGTCATCCTGGCCCCCGACTACGTGCCGTCCGACGAGTTGGTACTGAGCATCCAGGACCACGTTCGCAGCACCACCGCGCCCTACAAGTACCCGCGCTCCGTCGAGTTCGTAACCGAGCTGCCCAAGACCGTCAGCGGCAAGATCCGCCGCGTTGAGCTACGCGAAATGGAGTTGGAGCGTTTCAGGGCGTCCTAACCCGATTGAGAAATTATGGAGACTTACCGAGTGAGTTCCGAGAGCAAGAAATATCACGCGTTCATCAGCCACTCCAGTCAGGACAAGGATGCAGCGAAAAGGCTGGCGTTAGATTTGCAGGGGCGCGGATATTCGGTGTGGTTTGACGAATGGGAGATTCTCGTCGGACACAATATCGTTGACGAAGTTTTCGGAGCGATAAAGCAATCTCATTTTATGGTAGTCATCTTGAGCGAAGCTTCGGTCAAGTCCCGCTGGGTCGACGAGGAATTAACCGCTGCCAAGACGCGCGAAATTGAGGACG
The DNA here is from genome assembly GCA_965207865.1 of Dehalococcoidia bacterium. Lineage (GTDB taxonomy): Bacteria > Chloroflexota > Dehalococcoidia > Lucifugimonadales > UBA3495 > VXOI01. The sequence goes on along the minus strand of CBDBNP010000003.1, from coordinate 10,644 downwards.
AACAGGTTGTGATTCTGCCCGCGAGACTAGAGGATTGCGGAATCCCAACTGCACTTTCCGCCAAGCGATACGCGGATTTCACCAACTCCTGGGATTTTGGTGTTGATGAAATCACTCGTGCTATTGACGGCCACTCGGGAAATCAGCCCAGTCGCCCAGCCATCCCCAAAACTGACTCCGAAATTACAGTTCCAAGTTTCAATGACCTTGACCAGTGGCGCGAAGAGCTGTTGCCGGAGATGGTCGCGTCCGGGTTCGTAGAAGGCCAACCTTTCAAGGATGTTTTGATAGGCCCTATTGATGGAAGCTCAATAAATGTTGAAAGGACACAGCTCCAGGCGTTAGTGGAAAACTCCAGGGTTCGATTAACTGGCTGGTTTGGCTTACCTTTTCCGTTCGCGATGGAGACGACCACCAAGCAAATCCATTTACAATCGGGTCTGCGATTCGTTGATTCAAATCTTGTGCTTTACGGCCCAGAGACGTTCCATTCTTGCCAGATCGATGCCGCGTTGAGATTCTTTCATCGAAACCCGGTGGGTGAGGATTCAATGGGGAATGACAACAATGGTAATCCCCTAGCTGGGACGCTGATTAGGTCATGGATTTTGAGTGACATAATGTGCCCGCTCCTCTTCGCGAAGAACCTAGTTTCAAATGTGTCTGGCCTCCATAGGATAGGCGTTAAATTGGTGTGGGGAGGTCTTGGTGGTCGGACTCTAAGGGAAGTGTCTCAGAATCGATGGGGGTCTTTTCGTCGATACCAGTGTCAAGTTTCAGAATGGATCTTTGAATCTGAGATAACTGCTGGAACCGATCTCGCTGCAGAGGGACAGAGAGGAGCCAACGACCTATTTTGGCTGTTCGGATGGGTGCCGGACGCAGGACAATATGATCTCGAATTTGAAAAATTGGCAAGCGGGCACTTCCCAGGCTAGGACTACTCCGCAACCAAATTACTGAGAACATTCGGAGACGCTCATGGACAGTTTCAGCGACCAGCTCCGCGCCGAGGCGGAACCCATTTGGCGCGAGATATTTGCGCACCCGTTCCTGAAGGGCATCAAGGACGGCACGCTCCCCCTTGAGACCTTCCAGTACTACCTCGGCCAGGACTACCTGTACCTCGAGGGCTTTGCGCGCTGTGTTGCCATCGCTCTGGCCAAGGCGCCCACCATCGGGGTCATCGAAGAAATGGCCAAGCGGGTGATGACACCCATCGAGCGTCCCCTGCACCATAAGCTGCTGGGCGAGGCCGGGCTCAGCGAGCCGGAGGTGGCGAAGACAATCCCATCACCCACCAACGCGGGGTATGTGAACCACATGCTTGCCGTCGCCAACCGCGAGGGTCTTGGCCCTACCGCCGCCGCCATGCTCCCATGCCCGTGGACATACCACATGCTCCGCGAGGAACTGGGCCAGTCGGAGCATCCGCTCTACGGACAGTGGACCAGTTTCTATGTCTCCGGCCTGCTGGAGGACAGCGTAGAGGCCTGGCGGAGCTTTGTTGACCGGCAGGCGGAGCACGCCTCTCCGGAGGAACTGGAGGCGATGCGACAGGCCTTCCTGACCAGCAGCCGCTACGAGTGGATGTTCTGGGACGCTGCATTCCGCCGCGAAGGCTGGCCCGTCTAGCTCCAACAATGTGGCTCTCCGAACCCTGCCGTTTGCCCCCTCAGGGGAGGGCTGGGGTGGAGGTGGAGTCCAGCAACAATCGAATCTACCATGAGCCGCAAAACCCCAGCCCCAATTACTCTCCCCCAAGAGGGTGAGGGTGAAATCCCAGCAAGACTGACCCGAGGAGGTCCCCATTATGCCAAAAGCGCCGATCAACGGTATTGAGCTTTACTACGAGTCCCACGGCAGCGGCCCGGCCATCATCTTCGCCCACGGTCGCGGCGGCAACCACATGAGCTGGTGGCAGCAGGTCGCCCGGTTCTCCGGCGAGTTCCGCTGCATCACCTTCGACCACCGCGGATGGGGACAGTCCGTCGCGCCCTACGGCTCGCCGCTGCGGGAAAACTTCGCTGCGGACATCGTCGCTCTTGCCGACTACCTGGAATTGGACAAGACATTCCTGGTGGCGCAGTCCATGGGCGGCTTCAGCTGCCTCGAATTCGCCCTGGCCCGCCCGGATCAGACTCTGGGCCTGGTGCTTGGCGACACCACCGGCGGCGTTGTATCCTCCGGCCTGCTGGCTGAGCTGGCCAAGACCAACCCGCCCGACGGCGTGGCCCGGTCCCTGGCCGCCGGGTTCATGGCCGAGCAGCCCGCCCTGACCTTTCTGTACCAGCAAATCCAGGGCCTGAACCCGGAGCGCGGCGAGGACGGCGTGATCTCGGGCTTCCGGCGCGAGGACGGACGTCAGGAGGCCGACTTCTTCGGCTGGCAGATACCCACGCTGTTCATAGTTGGAGATGAAGACGCCATATTCCCGCCCAGTGTCATCTCCGAAGCGCAGAAGATCATCCCCGGATCCCGCATGGAGGTCGCGGTAGGCGCGGCCCACTCCGCGCACTACGAAAAGGCCGACGAGTTCAACGGCCACCTGGCCGGCTTCTTCGCTGGAATCCTGGCTGAGCAGACTGCGGGAGCCCCCGCGGACTAGGGGGCCTCGTACGGGGGAAACGCGAAGCGCGGGAGAGTAATCTCTCCCGCGCTATTTCTTGGATCAGGCTGGCCTTGCGATGACCAGCGGTTAGAGGACTTCCTCTTCCTTCAGGGCGGTTTCCGTGGCGGAGCGGTCGCTGGTGGTCAACGCGATCAGGGAGTAGCCGTCCTGCCTGCCGAGGATGTGCAGGTTTTGTATGTTCACCTCGGCCTGCTTGAGCCGGTCGGCGACCCGAGCCAGGCTGCCGGGCTCATCCCTCAGTCGTATTACGACGGTGTCTTCGCCAACAGCCTTGTAGCCTGCCTGATTGAGCAGGGACAGGGCGTGGTCGGTTTCGTTGACGGTCATTATGATGGCGCCACGCTGACCGGCAACTTCAGTGTCCATCGACTCGATGTTGATGCCTGCTCCGGCCAGCACGCCCGTGATGTCGGCCAGAACTCCCACCTGGTTATCGACTATTATTACAATCCGCTCGGTCTCGCTCATTCCAGGACCTCTCCGCGCCAGCATATCGGCAGGCCGTCACCCGGCGCAGTCTTCAACAAGCTCGTCTATCATCTCGCGGGTCACATGGGGCATGGTTATGATGTGGGCCTCCTGCCCCTCAGGAGCAATCTGCCATTTCGCGAACACATCGGGTGGGGGCTTGGGGAATACCACGGTTACAGAGTTCCTGTTGCGCCACGCGGGAATTCCCCGTTCGTTGAACCGGCCAATCGCGTACTCAGCCATTTCGAGCATCCCCTGCACCCGTTTGCGGAGACCTTCGTCCCCAAGAGTGGAAAGAGCGTACCAGAGCATCAGGGGCGCGAAGGCACTGCGAGAGCCGGACAACGTCGTATCGTGGACTCCGACATACTCGACTGCGCGCCCGACCCTTTCCACGTATGCCTTGCGGGTCAGCACCACGCCGCAGGGGAGCGGTGCTCCGATGACCTTGTGACCGCTGATGGATATGCTGTCGATTCCTGCATCGAAGGCAAACGGCTGAGGCTCGGAAACGAAGGGCAATAACATACCGCTCAGGGCGGCGTCGGCATGAATGTAGGAGTTGGTAACCCTCAGGTCCTCCAGGATACCCTTGATGTTTTCGAGGTCGTCGATCGCTCCGCGCATGGTGGTACCGATGTTGGCCATAACCACGGCGGGCAGGTCACGGTGAACCCGTATCATGTCATATAGGTCCTGGTAGTCGACTTCGCCGTTTTCCTGCCGCTTGATCATGATGTAACGGGCGTTCAAAACCCGAACATTCTTCAAAACACTGTAATGGGTATCCTCGGAAAAGTAGAACATTGCGTTGGGAAACATTTCGCGCGCCAGGTAAAGCCCGTACATGTTCCCTTCGGTGCCCCCGGATGTTACATAACCCCAGGCATCGTCGGAATCGATGTGAGTGAGTTCGGCGAACCGGGCAATTACTTCGCGTTCTATTTCGTGAGTGTTGGCGCGGTAATTGCTATCGTGGTAAGGGTCTCCAACGTTGTTCAGGGAGTAAAGCAGAAAGGGAGCCAGCGCCGAATAGTCAAACTCCTGGTTGGTCGGATACCCAATCTGGTGAGCTGATGCTGCACGGACCTGTTCCAGAAGGAGATCCAGTGTTCGCTGGATCGCCGAAGCGTCCTGACCGTTGGCGGGACCTTGGGATGACATCGCCATTCCCTCAGGGTTGGATTGTGCTTGGTTTGTTTCTATCAATACGATAGTGGACAACCTGGGAACTCGCAATCGACAGGTGTCACTCCGAACAAGTCCCGGATTGAGGCCGGTTCGGAAAGCGTCCTTGTTTGCGGCCCGCAATTATGTTGCAGGAGCTCAGTGCAGCGGGGAAAGAGCGGTTCTGAACAAGGGATCTACTGATCCAGGGAGTCGGGTTTCCCGAACTCCAGAACGGTCCGAGGCCCAAGGTTTGTGACCATCGGACGCCGATGCTGTCGTTGACGCGTCATGCTGGGCGATGGTAAATTGTGCGTAGAATCCATACGAAAATATAGACTTGGCGGGAGCTTGGGCGAGCCAGGCTGAGAGGGCGGCAGATAGCGCCACCGACCGTTTGTACCTGGACCGACCGCAGCAGTGGAACGCCCATCGGAGGCGGCCCGGCGCAGGGACAAGACGCGTGAATTTGTAATTCTCAGAGGCCGCCCGGAACCTTCCCGGCGGCCATTTATTTCAGGGCCGGCAGGTCTTTAGGAGCAGGGTCAACATGTCGGACGAACTGGTCATTGGCGGCAAGACATTTAACTCGCGGCTGATCGTGGGCACCGGACGCTACCGCACCATGGAGGAAATGGTCGCGGCCGTGGAGGCCTCCGGAACCGAGATGATCACCGTGGCCATCCGGCGCCTGGACCTGGATGACCCCACCGCCAAGACGCTGCTGGACTACATCGACTGGGGCAAGTACCAGATGCTGCCCAACACCGCAGGATGTGCCACTGTCGAGGAGGCAATGTTCGTGGCCCGGCTGGGACGCCAGGTCGGCCAGACTGACTTCGTAAAGCTGGAAGTAATCCCCGACCACAAGTACCTCTTCCCCGACGGGGCCGCCACCCTCGAGGCGGCGCGCCGTCTGGTCGAGGAGGGATTCATCGTCCTTCCCTACATCCACGCAGATCCCGTCCTCGCCAAGAACCTCGAGGATGCAGGGTGCGCCACCGTCATGCCCCTCGGATCTGCCATAGGCTCCGGGCAGGGCATCCACACCCGCGAGGAAGTGCGCATCATCATCGAACAGGCCAACGTTCCGGTGGTCGTGGATGCAGGGCTGGCGGTCCCCTCAGACGCCTCTCAGGCCCTGGAGATGGGCGCCGACGCCGTGCTGGTCAACACCGCCATCGCCCAGGCATCCGACCCGGCGATGATGGGTGAGGCCTTCAAAGCAGGTGTCGAGGCCGGTCGAAAGGCGTTCCTCGCCGGTCGCATCGGCATCCGGCAGTACGCCGCTGCCAGCAGCCCCACCACCGACGTTCCCCAGCCCGCCGGGGCCACGGCCTAGCAGGGGCGTCCCCTACTTGAGCCTTTTCGGGTAGCCGTATATTGATGGCCGAACTCAGGCTGCCGTGCCTCTGTCTAGTGGCCGACTGCTCCGTTGTCAGCCCCCATGAGTTGACCGACCGGGTCGCCGCGGCTGTTGACGGCGGGGTTTCCCTGGTGCAGCTCCGGGCCAAGGAAATGCCCGGCGGCCTCATGCTTTCCCTCACCAACGACCTGCTCCGTACCGTTGGCAGTAGAGCCGTGCTGCTGGTCAACGAACGAGTTGACGTTGCCGCAATTGCAGGCGCCTCTGGTGTGCAGCTTGGGGAACAGGCATTGCCCGCTGGGGCAGCGAGGCAACTGCTGCCGCCGGTGTCCCTGGTCGGTCGCTCGGTCCACTCCGAGGATGGGGCCGCGCAGGCAATGGCCGACGGCGCCGATTTTCTGGTTGTTGGCACCATGTTCGCCACGAGTTCCCACCCTGGAGAGGAACCGGCGGGCCCGACACTGATGAGAGGCGTTGCCCGCCGCTGTAAGCTGCCCCTGATCGGCATCGGCGGTATCACGCCGGCAAACGTCGACGTCGTCATCGCCGCCGGCGCATCGGGAGTCGCAGTGATTCGCAGCATACTGACAGCGGATGATCCACGGTCGGCATCGGCGGAAATGCGATCAGCGCTGGAGGAATCGTGGCAAAGACACCGGGCGTTGTTGGATAATGGAGTCAAACCCGGTGCCGGCCGCTCAACCTGATCGGAGGCCGTGATTTCTATGATCAACCTGATGGTGAATGGCAAGCCGCGTCCCATCGACGATAGCCAGGACCTCGAGTCCTACCTGATTTCATTTGGCCTCGACCTGAAGCACGTGGCGGTGGGATACAACGGAGATGTGCTCAAGCCGGAGCAGTACCCGGAGGTAACCCTGCAGGATGGCGACATCCTGGAAATCGTCCGTCCTGTCGGCGGCGGCTGACGTCGTGTTCCCATGCGGCATTGACCTCTGCGGGAGCTCGCTGGGCCTCTTGTCGCAGTGGGTGGACTGAGCAGTGGAACCCACCCGACTGGACCTTGAGACCCTTGACCCAGTCCTGCGCCAGGTGCTTAGCGAGCACAGTGACAAGGTCTGGTCGTGGATTCGCAACGAGAGGGGCGCCTGGGGTTTCCTGGCCGGACAGGGAGTGGCAGCCACCCGGCGATACCTGGGAAGGCAGCTCACCGACTCGGAACGCAGAACAGTCTGGAGCCGCCTCTGGTGGTGGCTGGAGCAACTGAAGCTGCGCCTCCCAGAGCAGGAATCAGCAGAGTGACTCGGCTTTTCCGGCTTGTGGTAGGTCTGACTGATCATTCATCCTGTTCACAATGAAATCCCCTCGGAGCATCCTAACTCTCTGCCTGAGCAATTGCCGGTATACTCTTGAGTTGAAAACCACACCTCTCGGTCGGACCACTTAGCCAATCACGAGAGCCGACTGGTTCCGGAGCACCCATGGTTGACCCCATCGTCCAGGCCACTGGCATTTACAAGACCTACGACACGGGAAAAGTACAGGTGAATGCCCTGCGCGGCGTGGACCTGTCCGTGGTGCGGGGCGAGATGGTTGCCATCATGGGACCGAGCGGCTGCGGCAAGACCACCATGTTGAACTGCCTTTCCGGTCTGGACGATATCGACGCGGGCCGGGTAAACATCGAGGGAGTGGTGCTCCACGACCTGCCCGACGACGAGCGCAGCGACTACCGGGCCAGGAATATGGGGTTCGTCTTCCAGCTCTACAACCTGCTCCCCGTGCTCACTGCCGCAGAAAACGTGGAAATGCCACTGCTGCTCTCGGGTGTCAGCGCGACAAATGCCCGCAAGAGGTCTCTCGAGATGCTGGACCAGGTCGGCCTCGCCGACCGGGCCGGCCACCTGCCCAGCGAGCTCTCCGGCGGTCAGCGTCAGCGGGTAACCATTGCCCGAGCCCTGGTCAACCAGCCCTCCATAATCTGGGCTGACGAGCCCACGGGAGACCTGGACAGCGAAACCACAGTAGAGATTATGGATTTGATCATTGATCTTAACCAGGCCAATCAACAGACTTTCATCCTCGTCACACACTCTGAGGCCGTGGGGCTGATGGCCCACCGCATAGTTCGCATGCGCGACGGCACGATAGTGGACGATGGCCTGGGAGCCGGCTAGGCATGGGCCGACCTGCCTCAGTGCAAGAATGCCCTGACAATCCTGTCTCCGGGCAGGGCGACTGATGGAGGACCTGTTCGGGGTCAGGATGGACCACATCATGCTGGCCCTCCTGGCGCTATTCTTGCCAGCCTTGGCGGTAGTTTTTGTCTTGGCGCTTCGCAGTCGCGTAATGCTCAAGATGGCGCTGCGGAACATTCCGCGTCGCAAAGCCCAGACTGCGCTCATCATCGTCGGCATCATGATCTCGACGCTGATCATGTCCGCCTCTTTCGGCACGGGCGACACTCTCACCTTCTCCATCAAGAAATCGGTGGTCGACGGCCTGGGCACCATAGATGAATTCGTAATATCGACCCGTGTAGGCGAGAACGATCAATTCGGGGGGGCCGCCTACGTTCCCATCGAGCGGTTCACAAGGCTGCAGCAGGAGCTGGCCGGCGTCGATATCATCGACGGCCTGGCTGCAGGACTGGCGGAGACCGCGCCCACGGTGAACGAACGCAACTCGCTCACCGAGGGGCGGATGCAGATTGCCGGCGTTGACCCTGACACCCTGGGCGGATTTGGCGGGTTTACCCTGGTCGATGGCGGCGAGGTGCGGGTCGAAAACCTGGGTCAGAACGAGGTTTTCATCAACTCCAGCGCCGCCGAGGACCTGGAGGCCCGCCCCGGTGACGCCCTGTCGGTATTCGTCTACGGCGAGTCAGTCTCGTTAACGGTCCGAGGGGTGGTGTCCGGTGGAGGCCCGGTGGGCACCGAGCCCACACTGCTCCTGAACCTTGCCGACGCGCAGCTTTTGTTCGGCAAGGAGGGCTACGTCAACTCCATTGTCGTATCCAACCGAGGGGATGAATACGAGGGTGCGGAGCTGAGCGAGGAGGTCACCAGGACTCTCCGGGTGCTGTTCACTGACCGGGAGGCGGCCTCTGATCTGAAGGCCGCGCTCTCGCGCCCCGCGGTAATGGAGCAACTCGGGCTCCGGGCCGAGCGACCGCTAATCGCTGAGTCCCTGCAGTCCGACTTGATTCTCCTCAGCGAAGAACTTGCGAGGCCCAACCTCAGCGAGGAGCTTATAGCGCTATTCTCGAACGAGGACGTCAGGGACGAATTTCTGGAGGCCGTCGCGGCCACGGGCAACGATGAGCTGGTGCGCGAGGTCAACACGCTGGTAGTGACGCTGGCGGAATTCCTGGTCATTGACATAAAGCGCAGCCTCCTCGAAACGGCGGAGCTGGTTGGTAACGTCGTTACCAGCTTTTTCATCCTGTTCGGCCTGTTTTCCATAATGGTGGGGATACTTCTGATTTTCCTTATCTTCGTGATGCTGGCGGCGGCCCGTCGTTCCGAGTTGGGTATGGCCCGAGCCGTGGGCGCGAAGCGGTGGCACCTGGTCCAGATGTTTGTCTTTGAGGGCACCGCCTATGCCCTGGTATCAGGAGTGGTCGGCGTGGCCCTGGGCCTGCTGGCCAGCGGCCTGATCGTTGGCATTATCAACCAGATATTCGCCGGTGGAGGAGCCGGGGCCGGTGATGGCGACTTCCAGTTGACGCGGCACTTCGAATTGCGGAGCGCGGTCGTTGCCTACTGCCTGGGCATGGTCATCACCTTTGTAACCGTAGCCATATCCGCCTACCGCGTCAGCCGTATGAACATCGTGGCTGCTATCCGGGACCTGCCCACTCCGCAGGAGACCAACACCGCCAGTGCCTTGCAACTGCTTGCCAGGCTGTTGATGTCGGGCCTTCTGCTATTGCCGTTCCGAGTGCTGTATTCGAGCGCAGTGTCGATGCGGCGAGGGCTGTGGAAGCGCGGCCTGGTCCTGCTGCTGATTGCGCCATTGTCGTTGCTCGCGGCGCCGTTCGTGTTCGTATATACGGCCTTCCAGCTGCTGCTCAGCCCCTATCGTCAAGGGTGGATGGTGGTGGTAAGAATGGTGCTGTCAATCATAGTAGTGGCCATCGGCATCTCATTGTCCTGGATGGGCGCGCAGACCAGTGATGCTTTCTGGGTACGAATAGGAGTGACATCCACCATAATCGGTCTCGGCCTGCTGTTGCGGTCCATATTGAACGTGAACCGGGTGCGTCCGGAGACGTCGGACCGCATCGCCTATACGTTCATCGGTGCGGTCACTCTGGTGTACTGGTTCATCCCATTCAGCGTCCTGGAATCGTTTTTCGGCGAGCTTAACGCCGGCATCGAAATGTTCTTCATTTCGGGCATCACCATGGTTGCGGCGGCGGTATGCACCGTCATGTTCAATGCCGATGTCCTGCTGAAAATTCTCACCACCGCCACTTCAAGAATTGGCAGCCTGCGTCCGGTCCTCGTCACGGCCGTGGCCTACCCGATGAGCGCCCGGTTCCGCACGGGGTTGACCCTGGCCATGTTTGCCTTGGTCATATTCACCATGATCGTGATGTCCATCCTCACCGAGGCCTTCGGCACCACGGCCGCGGACGACGCCTCCGTCGTGGGCGGCTGGGACATTGCAGCCAGGGTGAATCCCAGCACACCCATCGAGGACTTTCAGAGGGCCGTAGAGGACAGCCCGGACCTGGACCCCGGAGTTTTCGAGGTCGTGGGAAATTACACACAAGTTCCTCTGCAGGTACGTCAGCCCAGGGCCGAGAATCAGAGCTGGCGATCGTATTCGGTGAGAGCAGCGGACAATGGTTACCTGGAGGGGACCGAGACCGAATTCCACCTGATCGCCGAGGGTTACGGAACGACCGCCGACGAGGTGTGGGATGCCCTCAGGGACGATCCCACCCTGGTGGTGGTCGATGCACTGGCGGTGCCCGTGCAGAACGGCTTTCGCGGCGGGGAGAACGTACCCGAGTTCCAGTTGGAGGGCGTTTTCTACG
>CBDBNP010000002.1:0-461077 GCA_965207865.1 Dehalococcoidia bacterium | reverse complement strand
CAAGTCGGAATCACACATGGCGTCCAGTAACGACCCGAACTCGTGCCGATATCCTGCGAGCACTCGCGGGCGACGGTAGCGAGTCGATTTGGCTAACGGTTCCCGTCCAATCCCGTTGCAAGCGTAATCCTGCCATATTTCCCGGTCTTTGCCCTTGTCATGCCATTTTGCGGCGGAAACGAGAGCAGATTTGATCTGAGGTTCCAACCCCAGACGGTTCCCAATGCTATCCATGTGCTGTGCGATAGCCCTGGTATGCTCATCCAGCCTCTGGTGGAATTTGGCTATACCGGGGTCGTCGTCGGCAATCTCTTTCTCCGGCGCCAGCAAGACCAAGTCCAGCGTCCCTTTATCAGTGTCCGCATCTTCGTCTGGTTCCCTCAACGCTATCCTTTCCCGTTCTTGCCAGCCCTTGGTCTTCATCTCCGTGGATGGTTCGCAGAGTTGTTCTGACAAGAGCGGATTCAGCGGTTCGCCTGACCGGTATAGCAACCGTTGGCGTCGAATTTCCCCTAGCTCATTCGAATCCGCAACGTCTATATTAGGGCAAGGCGGTAGTGTCTTGGCATCGAGTGTGCCTTCGGGCGTCAAACCGCCCGCTTCTACAGGCAATACCACAGTCTTGTAATCGAGGATGTTCCTGTCATTGGCAACTTCCGATAGCGGGCGCATCTCCGCCCTTCCGCGTCTATCCAATAGAACAACGTGGATGTCTTGGCCTTCCCCGTCCTTCTCGTGCTCTTTCAACATGTCGCCAAGCTGCCGTCGCACGCGACCTGTGGGTTCCCGTAGCCTCTCTTTTGAATGGATGCGGCAGGCATCGAACCAGTCGCGTATCCGGTCATTGCCAAGTCCATATTTGCTGAAAAGTGAAACTTCCGACCGCCATGCTATAGAGGTCTCGGGAGGGTCACTTGTTTGGCCATGAAGATACGGCGCGACCTCTGGCCGAGCCGGTATATCGTCAACGCTGGTCAATGACCAGGCATCGAGAAGAATGTCTGTAACGGGTAACACTTCGGGTTCGGGAGCAAACGCGTTGGACCTATCTTTACTGTCTAACTTCTGAATCAGCCGACGCATGTTTCGGGGACTGGCGTCGATTGCACCTGCGGAATCGTTAGCCCATTCCTGGAGTATTGCAAGCGTCTTAGCTACTGACTTGCCAAACTCTCGGTCCCTTCCATTGAAATTTTCTTCTTTCTCCTCCCACACTACATCAATCTGAGCCTCCCGTTGCTCTCCTCCGCGCCGGTTGACCCTACCGAGCCGCTGGACCATGGAATCAAGCGTTGTCAGGTCGCACACCATGTGGTCAGCGTCGATGTCTATTCCCACTTCGCCAGCGGAGGTGCTCACCAGATATACCGTCGCCGACGGCTGCAATTCGGGATTCAGCATGTGTCCGTAAACCGGGTCCTCGGTAACTAACCGGTCGCGCTCGTAGCCTCGAATCGTGCCAGTCAAGAGCGCCACACGGTCGTCACAACCGGTCCCCACCTTCTTCTTCAACGCAGTCGCCACGTTCCCAGCATCCTCTGGCGAACGGACGTAGATCAGGACTTTAGACAGAGCCGAATCATGCATGTGCGCCAAATCCGCTATCAGTTGAATATGAGTGTTCTTGCCTTGGGGTGCCTGGCGAAGCCGCATGAATTTCCGGGCACCGATGCGATTCACAACGACGCCATCCTGTTCGTCTTCAGGTTCCAGCCCGAATATGCTGCCGCAACTGCGGTCGCCACGCTGGGTCGCGGACAATTCCATCACCCGGATGGGCCGAAGCTCGCCATCCTTGGCCTGGGCCGCCGCGACACCGCACAACAAGCTACTGAACGCAGGTGTTAAGTGCGCTTCATCATGTACGATCAGCGTATCCTGACCAATTATCCCCGCATTGTGCGTTCGCTTGTATGATCCGTCTCCATAGCCGCTGAACAGCAACTTGCTGCCAATCATGTCGATGGTCCCAACAACGACCGCAGGGCGGGCAGGGTCTATCCTCCACTCCTCGCTGTCGGCGAGCTCGCCGCGGAGAGTACTTACGGCCAGCAGGGGCGGTTCAACGGACAACAATCGAAGGCCCGAAGCGAGAAGTTGCAGCGCGTCTTGATGCTCCGGCCAGTTCGATTCATCATACATGGAATTCGGCAGTCTTTTTCGTATCTGTTCAACCACATTGGTGGCCTGATCGACGACGGTCCTCCGGTTGACGATGTAGGCCAATCTTCTGGGCAACGTTATGTGGTCTTCAAGCGCTTGAGCAGCGAGCGCGATGAGCCAGATGGGGATTGCCGAAGTTTTGCCCAAGCCGGTTGGAAGGTCGCAGACAGCCGGAATTTCTGAATCGTGACACAGCAGCCGCTCATAAAGTCGCTTCTGCCAGCGCAAAGGGGTATGCCCGGTCAGGGCCTCAAACGCCTTGTTGAAAGCAATTCCTGGCGAGTCCATCGGTTATGTATCCTATCATCATCTTTATCTACTCGAAACATCCGAGTGTCAATAAGTTATGGTGTTAATAGGTTATGCTAACATGGTGCTCATTCATATGTCCTTGTGACCGTAGGCTGCAAGATCGAGCAACGTCATGACACCCACCACCATCGCCCCCGAACTTGTCCCCGCGCGGATGCTCAACGAGTATGCCTACCGTCCCCGGCTCGCATACCTGGAGTGGGTGCAGGGCGAGTTCGCCGAGAGCGCCGACACCGTCGAGGGCAGATCCCAGCACCGCAGGGTGGACCGTCCTTCGGGCAAGCTGCCCTCGCCATCAATCAGTGACGCCGCGGAGACTGATGAGGAGGACGCCGAATACCCGGAGACCATACACGCACGCTCCGTGCTGCTCTCCGACGACGGCCTGGGCGCCATCGCCCGCATCGACCTCATCGAGGGCCAGGGCGACGCGGTGACCCCGGTAGACTACAAACACGGCACGGCTCCCGAGGTCCCGGAGGGGGCCTGGGAGCCGGAAAGGGTCCAGGTCTGCATCCAGGGTCTGCTGCTCCGCGCCAACGGCTACACCTGCACCCAGGGAATGCTCTACTTCGTGGAGTCCCGCCAGCGGGTGGCCGTCCTCTTCGACGACGCCCTCGTATCGCGCACACTGGACCTGCTTTCCGGCATTCGCGCCATGGCCGCCTCCGGGCGAATCCCCGAACCCCTGGTGGACAGTCCCAAGTGCCCCAGGTGCTCCCTCGCGGGCATCTGCCTCCCCGACGAGGTGAACTTCCTCTCACCGGATGGGCCCTCCATAAAGCCGGAGGACGTTCGCCGGATGTCCCCCGCCAGGGACGACTCCGTGCCCGTCTACGTCCAGACCCAGGGCGCGGTCGTCGGCAAGTCCGGCGGCCAGTTGGAGGTGAGGGAGAAGGGGCAGGTGCTGCAAAAAGTCCGCCTGATGGAAATCTCCCACCTGGCCCTCTTCGGCAACGTTCAGGTCACCGCCCAGGCGGTTCAGGAACTGTGCGACCGGGACATCCCCACCTGCCATTTCAGCTACGGGGGATGGTTCAGGGGCATCACCAGCGGCATGGGCCACAAGAACGTCGAACTGCGCTGCCGTCAGTACCTGGCAGCGATGACTCCGGAGACTGCCCTGTCCATCTCCCGCCGGATGGTGTTCGGCAAGATAAAGAACTCCCGCACCATGCTCCGCCGCAATCACAGGGAGCCGCCACCGTCCGTCCTGACGGAACTCAACCGCTTGGCGGACCGGGCGCTCACGGCCCCGTCCCTGGAGACTCTGCTGGGCATCGAGGGAGCCGCCGCCCGCACCTACTTCTCGGAGTTTCGCGGAATGATCAAGTCGGAGTCTCTGGAGTTCGACTTCAGGGGCAGAAACCGGCGCCCTCCCCGCGATCAGGTGAACGCCATCCTCTCCTTTCTCTACGCGATGCTGATCAAACAGGCGACCATCACGGCGCTCACGGTGGGCTTCGACCCCTATTTGGGCTTCTATCACCAGCCCAGGTACGGCAGGCCGGCCCTGGACCTGGTGGAAGAGTTCCGTCCCCTGATTGCCGACTCGGTCTGCCTGACCCTCATCAACAACGGGGAACTGGGGCCGGAGCATTTCATCACCCGGGGAGCCGCAACCGCTCTCACCCAGAACGGCCGCCGCAGGGTCATTGAGGCTTACGAACGCCGGATTGACACTCTGGTCACTCACCCTCTGTTCGGCTATCCGGCCAGCTATCGTCGCGTGCTGGAAATTCAGGCTCGTCTGCTGTCCCGTCACCTACTCGGCGAACTGCCGGCCTATCCGGTATTCAGGACGAGGTAGATATGCGCAACCGCTTTCTCGTGTGCTACGACGTCTCGGATTCCAAGCGGCTGGCCCGCACTTACAGGAAGCTGAGCGGATTTGGAGACCCGGCCCAGTACTCCGTGTTCATCTGCGACCTCTCTCCTAAGGAAAGGGTGCTGCTGGAGGAGACCCTTGTGGAGGTGCTCAACCTGAAGGAGGACCGGGTCTTGATTGTCGATCTGGGTCCCTCCGAGGGCAGGGGCACCAAGAGCCTGACCACTCTGGGAAAGGCCCGGGATTTGCCCCGCCGGGCGGCGGTGATAGTCTGATAGGCGCAGACACATAAAGCCCTGCGAGATGTGGGAGGGTGAAACGGCCAAGCTGGACCGCTCGCAATCCCCCAGCCACAACACTGGGAAACGGAGTCAAGGCACCTTGGGCGGTCTTATGGATTACTAATCGTTTCTTGTGGAATTTCGCACTTTAACATTAAGATACGACGGAAGACAATCGCAAGTGGCCCTTTCCATCGCCGAAAGGCGGTGGCCCCATTGAAGCAATGTCGCCCTCGCGGAAATACTCCAGCAGCCGGGCTTTCCATCGCCGAAAGGCGGTGGCCCCATTGAAGCCAGTGTCGTACCGGGGCCGCTCTGGAGCGTGGTACGTTCTTTCCATCGCCGAAAGGCGGTGGCCCCATTGAAGCCACGTCGCCGACCGCATCCACGGCAACAATCGCCACCTTTCCATCGCCGAAAGGCGGTGGCCCCATTGAAGCTCCCTAATCCTCTGGTCGCTTTTTCAGTCCCTGCGAACTTTCCATCGCCGAAAGGCGGTGGCCCCATTGAAGCCGGGGCTGGTTGGGATCAGGCCGAATCAGGTCGAGAGCTTTCCATCGCCGAAAGGCGGTGGCCCCATTGAAGCTCCAGCATCTTGGCGTGGTGGGCCTGGGAGTTGCCCCGCTTTCCATCGCCGAAAGGCGGTGGCCCCATTGAAGCGTGGGCCATAGCCACTATATGCTGCATGAATACCCCTCTTTCCATCGCCGAAAGGCGGTGGCCCCATTGAAGCCGGCTGGTATCTACGGCGCCTTCCATAGTCGAACCGCTTTCCATCGCCGAAAGGCGGTGGCCCCATTGAAGCCAGCAGACCCAGGCCGCGTGTGTCTACAAGGGCGAACTTTCCATCGCCGAAAGGCGGTGGCCCCATTGAAGCATGGCGAGCTCTAGGGTGTTTATCTGCTTGTTGAACTCCTTTCCATCGCCGAAAGGCGGTGGCCCCATTGAAGCAGGAGATAGACGAAGTACCGACGCTGCCCGCTGCCCGCTTTCCATCGCCGAAAGGCGGTGGCCCCATTGAAGCCGCGCCGCCGTCAAAACCGAGGCCGAGGGCGAGCACCTTTCCATCGCCGAAAGGCGGTGGCCCCATTGAAGCCTTACGAAGACGATTACACTGTCGGACAATATCAAACCTTTCCATCGCCGAAAGGCGGTGGCCCCATTGAAGCAACGTGTCGGTGTCCAGGTCGATGTCCCAGACTGCGTCTTTCCATCGCCGAAAGGCGGTGGCCCCATTGAAGCTTGTACGTGCGTGGGGATTGCTCCAGGATTAGATTAGCTTTCCATCGCCGAAAGGCGGTGGCCCCATTGAAGCCTGCTAATCGCGATGGTGGCGTTCTCCACGGCTCAATCTTTCCATCGCCGAAAGGCGGTGGCCCCATTGAAGCGTCACCCGAACCGGAAGAGAACCGGGACTCTGAACCGCTTTCCATCGCCGAAAGGCGGTGGCCCCATTGAAGCTTTACATCGCCGGTAGCGGTGCCACCCTGATCGTAAGCTTTCCATCGCCGAAAGGCGGTGGCCCCATTGAAGCGAGTGAGGCAGGGTGTTAGTAGCAAGTTAAAAATGGGCGGAAGTAGCAAGATGGAACTGACCCACCTGGTAATGGTGGCATCATCCGCAGGGACTCTGCGGAGGTGCGTCAAACACATTGCTGAAGGTGGAAGAAGTGAAAGAGATCTACGAGATGAAAGGGGCGGGCCGTTCGATCCGGGGAATAGCCCAGGAGCTGGACGTGTCCCGCAACACGGTCCGCCGGTACCTGAAGTCCCCTGAGGCCATGCGGCCCAGGCCGCGGCCTCCGCGGGGGTCGCGGCTGGACCCCTATGCCGAGCATATCGACCGGCGGATGGGAGAGGGGTTGGAGAATTGCCGGGTCCTGGATCGGGAGGTCCGTGCCCTGGGCTACCAGGGCAGCTACTCGACGGTGGTGCAGTATGTCCGCCCCCGGCGGCAGCACAAACAACCCGCGGCGACGATGCGGTTTGAGACGGCGCCCGGTGAGCAGGCCCAGGTCGACTGGGGCAGCTTGCCGTACATTGGCGAGGACGGGAAGCGCCGCCGCGTCTGGGTGTTCGTGATGACGCTGGGCTGGTCCCGGGCCTGCTACGTGGAGTTGGTCCGCACAGCGGACACCGCTGCCTTCATCCAGTGCCACGTCAACGCTTTCGAGTACTTGGGCGGCGTGCCGCGGCGCTGCCTGTACGACAATGCCAAGGTGATCACTCTGGGACGGGACGAGGAGAAACGGCCGGTGTGGAACCGGCGGATGCTGGACTTCGCCCTGCGGGTGGGCTTTGAGGCCAGGCTGTGCCAGCCCTACCGGGCCCAGACAAAGGGCAAAGTGGAGAGCGGGGTGAAGTATGTCCGGCGCAACATGTGGCCCAGCATGCGCTTCACTGACGACGCCGACCTGAACCGGCAGGGATTGGAGTGGTGCGACGTGGTGGCCAACCGCCGGACCCACGGGACGACCCACCGGGTCCCTGGGGAGATGCTGGACGAGGAGCGGGCCCATCTGGGGAAACTGCCGGACCGCGCCACCCTGGCTCCATATCTCAGGGAGGACCGGAAGGTGGCCCGGGACTGCTTCATCAGCTGGGAAGGCTCCCGATACGGCGTCCACTGGAAATGGGTGGGAAGGACGGTGCAGGTGGGTCAGCGGCTGGGTACGGTGGAGATCTGGTCCGGCAGTGAGCGCATCGCGGTGCATCCCCGGGCGCAGCAGGCGGGGCAGCGCTTCATTCTCCCCGGCCAGTGGGAGGGACTGCCCAGGGGAGATGGCCGGCCCCTCCGCGAGGCGGTGGCGGTGCAGATACCCGCCGGTGAGGTGGAGCGCCGCTCTCTGGACGTGTACGAGCTGGCTGCTCTGGGAGGTGCGAGGTGATCGCGCTGGAACAGGCGCGAAAGCACCTGGAGACCCTGGGCCTGAAACAGGCCGTCGAGGCCCTGGACAACTCCCTGGACGCCGCGGCCAGCAAAGAGCTGACCTACCCTGAGATGCTGGCCGACCTGCTGGGTGTGGAGGTGTCCGCCCGGAGGGAGCGCTACCTCTCCACTAGGACCAAGCTGGCCCACCTGCCCTTCCAGCGCACTCTGGAGCAGTTCGATTTCGGCTTCCAGCCCTCCATAGACGAGCGGATGGTCAGGGAGCTGGCCGGACTGGCCTTCGTCGCCGAGGCCGCCAACATCCTGCTGCTGGGTCCGCCCGGCGTGGGCAAGACCCATCTAGCCGTGGCTCTGGCCCTCAGGGCTATCGAGAACGGCCAGGGAGCCTACTTCGTTCGCGCCTACGACCTGATGGAGGACCTGAGAAAGGCGCGGATTGAGCACAACCTGGACCGGAGGATGCGGGTCTACCTATCACCCAAGGTGCTGGTGGTGGACGAGTTCGGCATCTGGCCCTACGACCGGGAGGCGGCCACCGCCTTCTTCACGCTGGTGTCGGCCCGGTACGAGCGGGGCAGCATCATCCTGACATCGAACAAGGGCTTCGGTGAGTGGGGGGAACTTCTTGGCGACACCGTCATCGCCTCGGCGGTGCTGGACCGGCTGCTGCACCACAGCCACGTGCTGAACATCCGGGGGGAGAGCTTCAGGCTCAGGGAGAAACGCCAAGCAGGGCTCTTCCCGTCGCAACAGCATCTCGTCGCTTCACCGGAGGAGGCCAGCGACAACTACGCGGACTGACAAAGCCGCAGACCAGAACCAGATGGGTCAATCTTAAGTTGCTACAAAAGCGGCACGAGTGTGGGGTAGCTGAGCCCTGACCCGGCGACTCCGAGGAACCAGACGGGTGGGTCAACTCAAGTTTGTTACAACCGGGTCAATTCCAACTTGCTATTGACAAGGGGACGAGACGAGGACAACAGAGACGGCTTTCCATCGCCGAAAGGCGGTGGCCCCATTGAAGCGCGGCGCTGAGCGTCCAGCTCGTGACCCATCCAGGAAGCTTTCCATCGCCGAAAGGCGGTGGCCCCATTGAAGCCAGCGCTGGCTGGACGGCGGCTGCAATTTTGCGCTCCTTTCCATCGCCGAAAGGCGGTGGCCCCATTGAAGCGGGGCTGGTGAGCTGGAGGCCGCGCTGCGTGCCGACCTTTCCATCGCCGAAAGGCGGTGGCCCCATTGAAGCAGCAAGGACACTGGCTTTTGCGCGGGGTGCGCTCGGCCTTTCCATCGCCGAAAGGCGGTGGCCCCATTGAAGCGGGATCGGGGTGAGGGTGGTCGAGGCGATGGCGTGGTCCTTTCCATCGCCGAAAGGCGGTGGCCCCATTGAAGCGAGTTCCGCCGTCGCGACGAGGCGGACATTACCCGAGCTTTCCATCGCCGAAAGGCGGTGGCCCCATTGAAGCTTTTTCCAGCTCGGCAGGGTGTAGGAGCGGTACCAGCTTTCCATCGCCGAAAGGCGGTGGCCCCATTGAAGCCTCACTCGAGACGGCACACGGACGAACCGCGTCGCGCCAGCTTTCCATCGCCGAAAGGCGGTGGCCCCATTGAAGCAAGCACTACGCGGGATACCTGATTGGGACAAACCAGGTCCTTTCCATCGCCGAAAGGCGGTGGCCCCATTGAAGCCTCACCCGCCAGTCGCCTCGGATGGCGCCCTCGTCGTCTTTCCATCGCCGAAAGGCGGTGGCCCCATTGAAGCATTATGTGCGCCACCTGCCACGTTGTGCCGTCCTTCCACTTTCCATCGCCGAAAGGCGGTGGCCCCATTGCAGCTTTGACACCTGGAGCCAGTACGCGCGCACCACCGAGGCTTTCCATCGCCGAAAGGCGGTGGCCCCATTGAAGCTCAAGGATACGGGCTCGTTATTTCAGCATGCGGACGCTTTCCATCGTCGAAAGGCGGTGGCCCCATTGAAGCACCGAGCACTACCGCGCTTTGGACGCGGCGCTGCACTCTTTCCATCGCCGAAAGGCGGTGGCCCCATTGAAGCGCGGGGATCGCCCTGTTGCTCGCGGCCCTGGGCAGCTTTCCATCGCCGAAAGGCGGTGGCCCCATTGAAGCTCGCGAACGAGGGACATATACGACCGGAGCATGGAGCTTTCCATCGCCGAAAGGCGGTGGCCCCATTGAAGCGTGGTAAAGCGAGTCCCGTCTCGCCGGTACAGGTGACCCTTTCCATCGCCGAAAGGCGGTGGCCCCATTGAAGCCTCACCCGCCAGTCGCCTCGGATGGCGCCCTCGTCGTCTTTCCATCGCCGAAAGGCGGTGGCCCCATTGAAGCATTATGTGCGCCACCTGCCACGTTGTGCCGTCCTTCCACTTTCCATCGCCGAAAGGCGGTGGCCCCATTGCAGCTTTGACACCTGGAGCCAGTACGCGCGCACCACCGAGGCTTTCCATCGTCGAAATGCGGTGGCCCCATTGAAGCAACCCCAACGCCAGGGTGTACACCCACGAACTGCCGGGTTTCCATCGCCAAAGGGCGGTGGCCCCATTGAAGCCTCGCCGACGGCTCAATCGTCGTCGACAAGAAAGCAGTTTCCATCGCCGAAAGGCGGTGGCGCCATTGAAGCGCTGCTCCGAAAGATGTGCCGGGTTCTCCCCACGCGGGGATAGACCCTTGACTGGCAGTAAAGCCCGCGGAGATAATTGACGCCACACTAAAAATTCCGTACGGGAAGGGTTGCATGACAAACCGGCTAGACGTACGGCTTGACGTAGAACATCGGAGACGATTGGAGGAATTAGCCCGAGAGGATGGAGTACCCATCTCCGAAGTTGTGCGGCGTCTCATCGACGGCGCATATGAGGATATTGTGCGAGCGCGCCGGAAACAGGCGATTGAACGGCTGATCGGATTGAACGTGGAAGACCCACCGGAACCGGACACTCTCTCCCGAGAATTGGAGGCCGCCCATGAACCCGGCGGTCTTCATTGACGCCAACGTTCCCATCTACGCCGCCGGCAGGGACCATCCCTATAAGGAGCCATGCGCCCGGGTTCTTCGCGTACTGGCGGACGACCCTCAGTCTTTCTTAACCGACTCGGAGGTCCTCCAGGAAATTTTGCACCGCTATCTGGCATCTGGGCGATGGGCCTTGGGCCGGGAGGTGGTGCGGGCTTTCGCCGAGGCCATGCGTGGGCGTATTGAACCCGTCCACGGGGAAGACGTTATCTTGGCGGTGGAGTTGGCCGACCGCCATCCGGGGGTAAGCGCCCGGGATCTGGTCCACACTGGGGTGATGCAACGGGTGGGAGTTAGCCGCATCATCTCGGCAGACACCGACTTCGACCGCCTGGATGGCATACAAAGGCTGGACCCGGCCCGCATCGAAGAGTGGGAGGATTACATCTCGACTGCCGATGAAGACTAACGGAGGGCATTCACTGGCGTGAGATGAACCCCATGAGTCGACTCTTCCGCACTTTTGGTGAAAATTAGGGAATGGAGACCGGGGATGGCCAAAATCAGGGGATCTCCCGCACCAGAGGGCCCGGCTCAGATACGGCGTATGACCATCGGCTACCCACGCATTCACTCTTTGCAGTCGGTTTTGAATCGTTTCACGAAAAAGGGCGGCAGAGCCCATGAGTCGGACAGGATCACAACGGAAAGGGGGGAAACACGGCTCCCGCAACCGACGATTGACGTTGGATTATCGCAGCCTTCTGTTTACCGAAGCTCGATTGTCAGGGAGTCCGCCGGGTAGCCGAACAGCTCCACCACCCGCCTGGTCCGCATTTCAAGCAGGGCGCCCGTTCCCTGGCAGGAGGCATAGATTCCCGTGTCTCCAACCGCCTTGGGCTGGTGAACGTCCTCCGGCGACCTGGAAAAGTAGGGGAGTCTCCTGCCTCGGATCTCCAGGATTCTCTCGAAGTCCTCTGGGTGCCGCTGGCTCATCAGCAGACAGACCTGGACCAGCAGGTCAGGCCAGGAGGATACGGGCCGCGTCTCCGATAGAAAGGTGAACGAGGCGGGCCTCTGGCGCAGTTTCCCGCCAAAGGCGCTTGCCGGACTCCCTTGGCCCTCAGCCAGGGGCAGCAGTTCAGCCCGACTGTCAGTCAGCATCCGCCTGACCTGCCGAATTTCAGGCCTGTAGCCGGTCCTCTGCTCGGCCGCTGTGGCCACGAGATCCAGCAGCCCATCCTGGAGGCCCAGCACCACTTGCCGCCAGCCGTCGAGGATGGCTTGGCGGGTAACCGTCTCCCTGCTCTGGTCCCGGAGCGTCCTTTCCGCCGACCGCGCCGCTTGGCCGCCGGAGACCCTGTCCCGGGAGAGGTACCTGTTCAGTTCCTCGGCTGCCGCAACGGGGTCTCCGTCGAGGTCCATCTCGCAAAAGCGATGACCGCTCCTCTGGAAGTCGGGGGCTTGGAACAGCAGCAGCCACCGACGGCCATTGGTGAGCACCCCCAGTGGTACATTCACCCTGGAACACTGGGCCACCAGCCGACGCTCGTGCCTTTTGCCGTCGAGATCCTCGCCAAAGGGCTTTACCTCCACGAGCACCTGGGGAGTGACCGGACTGCTTGCGCCCCGGGAAGGAGGGGCCATCAGGGCAAAATCGACCCTGCCATTGCCGGTCGGGTAGTCCGGTACGACCTGTGAAACATCGAAAACGTCCCAGCCGGCGGCGCCCATCAACCGGAGCACCACGCCCAGCTTTACGCTGCTGACGTCCAGGTCCTCCAGCGCGGGGATGGCTTCAATCCGGGCTACGGCGTCGTAGATCGCTTCTCTGCTATTGCCCTTGAACATGATCGCAGTTTCCTGATGTGATTAAAAATCCGGCGGCTGCACTGGAAGCGTCCGTCCGGGCATCGTTGCTGCGCCACCGCGTGCTGGCAAAGAATTATAGAGTACTGGGCGTCGTCAGTGGATGAAAGCACTGGACCTGTCAACAGGGAGAGGTCGAAAGCCGGGAGGGAAATGGCTCCCGGCTCTCTTGTCTCCGATGGTGGCCGCTGTTCGTTTCCAGCCGGTGTGTCAGTAGGTTTGGCGTCCACTGCACTGGCCGCCTTCCGGCTCCCGCTGTTTCAACACCACCGAGTAGCTCCGCTCGTCGACCACGTGGTTCACCGAGACCAGACCCCGGCTGTCATAGCCAGTGGTGTAGGCGAACTCGACCTCCGCGCCCCAGGGAACACGGCCGCCGGTCCGAATCGTGCCGCTACCCGGCCCGCCGGCGCCCTTGACCACCAAGCCGTTGCGTGTACCCTTCCTCCAGGCCAGCACCTTCAGCTCCACTGGCGCCACCAACTCCGCCGCCGACGGCGCGAACAGGACGGCGTGCAGGCGCCGCAGCACGGGTCCCGACGGGGTGCGCTGGCCGTTCATGATCTGGGAGAAATAGGAGACACTGATGCCCGCCCTACGGGCCACCTCATTCTGGCTCCAGCCGTGAGCATCCATTCGCTCCCACAGGGCCTGCGGGTCCACGGTGGGAAGCCGGGCCGGTTCCACCCTGACCGGGGCCTCCAGGACCTGCTCCACCCGCGCCTGGGCCGACGGGCTCAGACACCTCTCGCCCCTGGATGCCTGAGTCAAGTAGCCGCGAGACAGCCCGACCAGGTCCGCCAGTTCCCCCATGCCCAGGCCCTTCTCCCGGGCCCGCTCGCGGATGTAGCTGCTTTCACCGCCCTGGATCACGCCACCCTGGCGGTAGACGATTCCAGTGCCGGGGACCTCGCCCAGCACTGCCATGGCCCTCTCCCGCAGCATTGGGGTCCAGGGCCTGCGCCCGCTGCTGACCTGGGACAGGTAGTTGTAGCTGACGCCCATCAGGTGGGCCAGTTCCTTGAGGGTGAGGCCCTTGCGCCTGGCGGCGGCCCGCAGTTCGCTCTCGGGCTTGCCTCGCTGCGCCGTCTGTGCCTGTGTCTCCATGTCCTGTGGGGCCTTGGCGCCGCCCTGCCCGTTCCGGGCGTCCGCTAGGTTGTGGATGGTTTCCTTCTGGTAGCTGTTGCTGGTAGCAGTGGTGGTCATATCGCTTCCTCCGAAAGGCGGAAAGCGAGGCCGGCCCGAATGGAGCCTGTCTCAGAAGTCGAGGGACTGGTGAATAGAAGGCTGGTAGGTGTACCTTTAGGCCGACATCCCTGTAGGAGAGATGGAGATGCCGCTTCGAGACATGGACCGAGAGAGGATGTGGCTGTTGCCGCCCTCCCTTGACGAACTCCTGCCGTTGGATCATCCGGCTCGATTTGTGGCTGAGTTCGTGGACGCGTTGGATAGACAAGGCTGGTCAGAGCTTGGCGTGGAGATAGACGGAGACCCCATGGGGGCTCCGGCCTACCATCCCAGGGCGCTCTTGTGCGTGTGGCTGTACGGCTTCATAACCGGGGTGCGCACTTGCCGCAAGCTGGAGAATGCCTGCCGAGACCAGATACCGTACCTGTGGCTGACCGGCTGGCAACGTCCGGACCACAACACTCTGTGGCGGTTCTACAAGGACCATCGCCAGGCGATGAAGAGCCTGTTCAAGCGCACGGTTCGTACCGCCGTGGCGATGAAGTTGGTGGACCTGGCGATTCAGGCGGTGGATGGCACGAGGGTGGCAGCGAACGCGTCGGACGGCAGGACCCACAATGCTGAGCAACTGCGCCAGGTACTAGACCGGGTGGAGCAGGCGATAAGGGACCTGGAAGCTCAGAATGAAAGTGGAGAGGAATCAGCTGCCGTCCATCTGCCCGAGAAACTAGCCACCAAAACGGCCTTGAGGGATCAGGTCCGGCAGGCGATGGAGGAGCTTGCCAATAGGGAACGCTCCACGAAAATCAACCTGACCGATAACGACGCCAGGGTGTTGAAGGACGGTAAAGGATTTATAACCGGCTACAACGCCCAGGCCATGGTTTCCCCGGTGGAGCTTGACAGTGGAATGACCGGGATATTCGTGACGGCGGCTGAGGTCGTAGACGCAGCAAATGACTTTGGCCAACTGGCGCCAATGTTGGAGCGGGCCGAGGAGACAGCGGGTATAAGGGTTGGGATGACGTTGGCGGATGCCGGCTATCTGACGGGGCGTGATCTGGAACAATGTGCCCTGAGAGGCCAGCGGGTAGTGATGCCGGATGAACAGCGGAAATTTATCCAGCAGCCGTATCACAAAGACCATTTCAGCTACGATGAGCAGACCGACACTTATTACTGCCCAAGGGGCCAACCCTTGCACTTCGTCCGGAACAAGCTCAGGAGAGGGGCGCCGATACGGCAGTACCGGGCCAAAAAGTCCGTTTGCCACAAGTGTCCAGCCTTCGGAGTCTGCACCAAGGTAAAAAGCTATGGCCGCGGCTTGGAGATAGGACTCCACGACGAAGTGTTGCGCCGTCATCGCGCCTGGATGGAGACCCAGGAAGCCAAGCAGCTGTATCGCTTGAGAAAGCAGTTTGTCGAGCCCGTCTTTGGGATCATCAAGGAGCAACTGGGAGCTCGAACTCTCACTTTCGCTGAATGCACTTGACACCTTGGAATCTCTCCCCGCCCGATGACCTGAACCGCCACCAAGGCAACATCTCTCTTCCTCTCCTAAAGTAACCCCCTAAAACTTGGGCCAGGATTCGCTCAACGAATCCTGGCCCAAGTCTCGTTTCGGCCTCTCCCCTATCAACGCCTGTTCAAGGACACACCTACCAGCCTTCCATTCACCAGTCCTCCCACTTCTGGGACAGGCTCCGAATGGACCGACCCCGCTCTCCGGTTAAAGATGCAGGTCGTTGGGTGCGGTCCATTCAGCCGCTTGGGTGTCCGCCGGCGGCGAAACACGAAGAGCGGGGCCGCCTCCCTCAGTTGAGAGAGACGACCCCGCTCGTTGGCGCCTATTCGATTTTCAGGGGCGGCCCATCAAGCCGCCCCGGTTGCCGCCGCGCCGCGCTACGGGCGCGGGCTTTTGGTAGTTATCGCCGGTTCACTGGTTGCTCCAACCGGCCCGTGATAGCGGGGAAACCGCGATGATGGTCGTTGCTGTAGATCACCTCCTTTATGGGGTTGTGGTTGTTGTCGTGGTCATAGCCGTTGCAGCCGACGTTCTGCCTGATGTTGGCCCCGCTCGTCCACTGCGGCCACGGCGCCGACGATTGGCACCACAGCCTGTGCCTGTAGCTTGACAGCGATTACTGCCACCCGCTGCGCCACCCTGGAGACGACGCCGTTGCCCGTCCGAACCTGCGCGTCTCTGTGTCGGCGAGCGACAGTTTGGAGACGGTCCGGACCTTGGCGCCGCATCCAACCCCGGCTCAAGCCATCCCCCGCAAGACACACTGCGCCCAGGGTGGTGGTCAGCAGGTCAAACCAGGCCATGCGGAAGGCGCACTGAGTCCAGGGTCGGGCAGCGCAACAGGAAATGACGGTGGGGGATTGGTGCAGGGCGCGGACCGCCCAGGTTAGAGGTCAGCCGCTCAATCCGACCGCCCGGTGCCGGACACACTGCTCCCAGAGGCAGGTTGGCGCAACTCGGAACGACGGATTTGGGGTTGGCGCAGGGCACAGTTGCCCCAGGGCCAAACTTGCGGGGTAACTGGTGTTATAGGGAAAGGGAGAGGATCGCAGTGGGACCAGCGGCCACGCCGTCAGCCAGCGCGCCGGTGGAAACTGCGTCGCAACCGTAAGCGTCCGATCCGCTGTTCTCAAACGACCGGTGCGTGTGGAATCTGCGGCCTGGTCAATGCTGTCCAACAGCTATGCCGCACAGGGAATGGAAGGGTAAGCAGTTGGTGATCAACTCCAACCCGAGCGTGAAGGGACAGCGAAGCAGGTCAACCGCTACGCAGGTAAACCGGTAGGGAAAAGAACGCAGGGAGTGCCGTGCTGTTTCCGGTTGCCACCCCCTCGATTCAGTCCGTGGGGCAGGAATACCAACTTGGGTAGGGATACCAGGTGAAGCGCACCGCGCGCTTGGGTTAAATTCCCTCGCAGACGCCCATCGGGAGAGCAAGGCTCGATCCTTTTGGGCAGGTCCATCGCGGGCGGCTGTTCGGAGAGCTGGGCTCAATCCTATACGGCCGGTCCCGGGTCCAGGGACGGGACCCTCCAGTTTTCTCGGCAAGAAGCACTGGCAAAAGCCTGATCACGTATTCCAGTATCCGGCACCACGAGGCCGGATGCAAGGCTATTGCCGCCATCGCCCCCAAACTGTTCGCAAGACTCTAAGCACGGGCCCGCGACGGCGTTGACCTGCATCAAAGCCACCGGCAAGGCGTCGTCATTATCCTCACCTCAGCCCGCTAACGCCGCCACAGCCCCGGGTGACCCACCGCCAGCCCGGCGCAGCATTTCCAGACTGGCGCGCCTTTGCCAGAGTTTGACCAGTTCCATCAACCGCCAGTACAACCGCTCGTTGCGGTCCAGGTCCCACGGTGGCGCCGTCTCCGGGGGCAGGGTCATCAGCCGCAGGTCCGGCCGGCCGCCGCCGTCTGCGGTCCAGGCCCCGTAGCTCCGTTGTACGATCCTAAACCCCCTGCAAACTTGTCGTTTTCGGCTGGGGCCCTGCCACCAGGAGCAGTTCCGACGACCGCAAACTTGTAGTTTTCCAATGTGGGCCTTGCTCGCTCGCCGCAACCGGCCCTTGACAGAAAATGTTCGCTGTTTCGGTCCGTTAGAGGGTGATTTACCCGCGATTCAGCTTTGAAACTGCCCGCATCCGCAACTTGCGCTCCAAACGCTTTCCTGTACAACCCCCTGACCTCGCAACGGTCTTTCCCGGCATCATCCCGGCGATGGGACCGAGGCATCAGGGGAGGCGCCGGGCACATTACATCAATGAAATCCCTTTCGAGGGATAACGGCCGGTTCTCCCACCCCGCAGACTGTTCGCTGAACACCACAGTGCCGCAGACAACGGCGGGGAATCGGTATTCCATCCCGCCAAGACCCTGCTGTAGGAACG
Organism: Dehalococcoidia bacterium; assembly: GCA_965207865.1. Classification (GTDB taxonomy): domain Bacteria; phylum Chloroflexota; class Dehalococcoidia; order Lucifugimonadales; family UBA3495; genus VXOI01. Next base: position 443,668 of record CBDBNP010000002.1, on the reverse strand, counting down.
AAAGGGAGACGGAAAAGACGGGGTATGTAGGGACCCTCACCCGTGCGGCCCCCTGTGGGAGGTTATTTCCGGCGTCCAGGTGGCGCACACTGAATAGCGGAGCTGGAGACGATGCCGGTGGCCCAATTCCACCCACACGGAACCGTGGTGAACGACATGTGCCTGAATCCGATGACCCAGTGCAACGCGGTGGCCCAATCACACAACCCCAACGAGAGGCTATGCGAGACAAGACGAGAACAAACGGAAAGCCGCGTCCTTCCGGGAGCAACCGGAAATCAGGGACCGTCGGGAGGAAGACGCCAAGTGGAACATCCCCGCAGCACACCGCCCCTGAGCGGGAGAGGATGCAGGAGGGACTGCGCATCTTGGCCCGCATGATCGCCTGCGCCCACTTGGGGCGGGAGGCATCGGGGACCGCGCCGGAACCGCCACCGGACCAGGGGGCTGGTGGATGATCCGCTTGCGAAAACGGCGGGGCCGCCAGCATCGACAGCGCCGAACGTAGCTCACCGGCACAACAGTGACGCTTTCGAGCATTTCCCCACACCGGGGCAGTTTGAGGCCCTGTCGCGCACCCCATTGTCAATTGGCATTTCGGCATCCTGACTGTAACCAGCCCCTAACTCCAAATTCCCTGCTTCAGGAGTGCGGTGCTCATCAACAGGATGCAGACGGCCATAAGGAACAGGAACACCCCCAGTATCGAACCATCCGCGAGATCCCGCAGGACCGCCGTTGCTGCCCTGGCTATCAAACGCTCCTGCCTATTCTTGAACCTGCGGGGTCTGCGGTCCGCCCCGCCGCCGCAGCCACGCCAGGAACATAGTGCCCCAGACCACCAGCCCCAGCGCGAACAGTACCCCCATGCCCACAACAAAGGCCACCGCCTGCGCGTCCACCTCCACGAGGGTCTCCGTCTCCACCACGGACTCTCCCCGGGATTCCTGGGAGCCGGGAGAGTCCGGGTTAACCAAGGCGACGGTCTCGGTGATGTAATAGGACGTACCCACGCTGCATACCACATTGCCGCAAATTGCCATTGGCAGCAGCATCAGCAGAGCCCCGACGGGCCGCCACTTCTTGAAGCGGCGCCAAAGGGTCAATCCCGCTATGAACAGCATGATCAGGACGAGCACTGTGAGAAATAACGCCATCGCCGTTTCCTGGATGAAATCAGGACCGCCCTCTAGCCGCAGGGTGCAGGATCACCTTGTCAGGCAGCAATGGCAGGAGCGGACCACACGGGGCCTCGTCCTCTTCGCCGCCGCCAGGGCGACCACCTCCGTGGGGAAGGGGCCGTGCCACAGTCCTCCTCTGGGCGCACGCCGCTCTTGGTCCCTCGCACTGCTGCATCCCACCCGGTGCACCACGGCGCTCCCCTGGGGGCTTTCCTCCAAGACCAAGTAGTTCATCTCGCACCTCCAATGTGGAGTTGCGGCCAGTGTCCCAGCCTCCGCTGTTAAAAGTCAAAATAGTGCGAACAATCACGATATTGTCCGCAGGGTGGCCGGTCGCCCGCCGCTGTCCTCAGCCAGCCAGGAGTTCGGAGACAGCGCTGTCGTCCAGCCGCATTCAACACCTCAGCCATTCCGCTCCGTCCGGCATCTCAATGGCGCTCAGGATGATCACCCAAATCACGTTCGCCACACGCCCAGCGTCAGCAACCGCCTGAGCAACCGCGCCCGTTTGGCCCGCCCCAACTCGCGGCGGGCCTCTGCCAGCGCCTCCCGCCGCCACCGCACGTGGTCTTTGCGCCGCGACTCGTCCAGCGGGTCTGTTTCAGGCGGCAACGTCAATTGGAAGTCCCGCAGCATCTCCGTCTCCAGCTCCCACCGGCGCACCCGGACCTGTGCCCGCTCGACACGGCTGGCATGCTGATTGCCGCCCACCCGCAGCCGTCGCCACTCGGCCACCAGTTCCGCCGCCGGACCGAAGGCGTGTGCCTCGTCGAGCTGCTCCTCCAGCGTAACCACGCCGGCGTCGGGCATACCGGGCCCGCGCCGTGGAGGGCGCCATTGCTCAGGCATTCTCTGGCCACCGCGGACCGCATGGTCCTCACCCGCCTGCTGCTCCTGCTGCCCCAACTCCGCCACCTGCCGTCTCAGGGCCTCCAGCTCCTCCGCCTGGGCCTCGACCGTTTCCCGCAACTCCCGGTTCTCCCGCTCCAACTGCGCCGCCCGATACTCCGGCGATTCCCCCGGATCCTCCTCCGCGCTGTCTCCGGTGACAACCCCCGGTCCATCACCGCCATCACCCTGAGAGTCGCGGAACTCCGCCAGCACCTGGCGCATCAGCTGGGAGACCCGCCGGGACTGCCGGCACCGGGTCACCGTGCGGTAATTCACCCCCAGCGCCTCGGCAGCGCCCGTCGGGCCCCGGTCGTTCACCAGTGCGTCCAGCAGGTCCAATAGGGGCTGGTCGGCGTCGTCTCCTGCTCCGTCCGCATCCCCAAAGCCTGGTCCGTTACCGTCCATCACGCCCTCCCGGATCACGTCAGAAGTACAATCTCCAGAGTACAATCAATACAACCCCGTTGACACGGGGATTAAAGAAAATTGTTTACTCCAATGGCGCTCACCGTGCCCATTTCCTGCCTGATTCAGCTTGGAATCAGCCCCGGATTGTACTGTGCAACGAGTTTCATTTTCATGTACAGCCCAAAGCCAGCGAAAACGGCCTTTCCCCGATTGTACACTGACATTTCGGCACCGAATGAGCGAAAATGGGTGACAGGCCCCACTCGCCTGCGGCAAGGTCTCGGGCGGTGCCCTGGAACCCGCGGAGCGGGAATCACCGCGAGGCGTGAGCCTCTGTGAACTCCCGTTCATCTTGCCCCACTGCCATAGCCGGGGCGTTATTTAGGAGAGGAAATGTTCCATTCACTGCAAGCCCAAACCCAACACAATCAACAGGCCGGGACCGGGCACCGGAGACGGGTCCCGGGCCGAGGGAGGAAAATACATGAAAACTGGCATCATCGGGAAAATCCTGGGACACAAGCCCCGTCCGGAAAAGCGGCTGATCGCCGTCACGCCGGAGCGCACCGGCGATCACAGCCTGTCGGGGGTGGAGAGCCTCCTGAACTCCATCGGCGTCCCTGAACCCTTCTCCCTGGAGCTGGCGGGGGCCTCCACTGGGGTCACCCTGCTGGCTCGCTGCCGCGAGGGTTCCTTCGTCAAGCAGCAGGTGGGCGCCTTCTATCCCCAGGCCCGGGTCAGCGAGGTCCCACCTGAGAGCGACCCGCTGCGACTGGCGGAGGGAGAGCAAGCCTGGTCCATGAACCTGCGGCTCCGGGGACCGGAGTACCTGCCCCTGCGCGTCTTCAAGGACGACCACCTACGGGAGCCGGGGTCCGACCCCCTGGTCTCCCTCATTGGCGCCATGTCCGACCTGGGAGAGGGTGAAAGGCTGGTGGCGCGGATCAGGCTGCTCTCCTTGGGACCGGACTGGGCGCGCCATCACCAGGAGAGGGCCCAGCAGCGGCAACAGTCCAGCCAGGCCAGCTCTCCATCGGACGGCCAGCACCAGTTTGATACCAAGCAAGGGGCGTCCTTCATCCTCTTGGCGGCGACGGCCGGGGTGGGACTCCAGGGCTACTTCTGGGTCCAGAACGGCGAGACCTGGAAGGCGGTGCTGCTGGGCCTGGGCGTGGCGGCGGGTTTGGCCCTGGCCGGCTGGGCCTGGTGGCGCATCAAGAGGTTCCTCAACGGAGACCGGCCCCACGACCCGCTGCTGATCAAGGAGAAGGTCACCCAGCTGGGCTACGACGCCCAGGTGGAGGTCATAGCCGTCCTGTCGGAACACGGCGACGAGCGGCGGGCCAGGGAGATGCTGCGCAACGCGGCCCTGGCCTACCAGGGCTACGACAATCCCGCCGGGGCCAGCTTCAAGGCGGGCAAGGTCCGCCCCGTCATTCCGGAAACCGAACCCTTCCCACCGGCCCGGAGCATGTGGCAGTCCCGCAACGTCCTCGGAGTGCGGGAGCTTGCCTCCCTGTGGCATCCCCTGGGCAGCGGCAACCAGCCGGCGGGAGTGACTCGCAGCGGGTCGAGGATACTGTCCCCGTCGGCCAAGGCGACTTCCACCGGCGTCTACCTGGGAGACACGGTGGGGAGCAGGCCGCGCAAGGTCCACCTGCCGGAGGACGCCATCCGGCGCAACCAGTTCCTGGTGGCCCGCACCCGCATGGGCAAGTCCACCCTGATGCACCACGTGGTGACCCACCTGATGCGGGAAAAGGCGGCCGGTAGGAATGAAGACGCCATCATCGTCGTCGACCCCCACGCCGACCTGGTCAAGGACCTCCTGAAGCAGGTGCCCGAGTCCATCGTCGACAACGTCTACCTCATCGACCTGGCTAACGATGAGCAGGCGCCGGGCATCAACCTGCTGGACACCCGCGTCTTCCCCGAAAGGGACCGCACCGCCGACTCGGTGGTACAGATCGCCCACGGCCTGTGGGAGCAGTGGGGGCCCCGGATGCAGTCCATCCTTGAGCACACCATAAAGAGCCTCCACGAATACAACTGCCACCCGGACACCGGGGAGGACGAGCAGCTCACCATCCTGGACGGGTCCCGGATGCTGTCCGACCGGAAGTTCCGCAACCGGGTGTTGCTGCGGGTGGACGATCCCTACATCGTCAGCTGGTGGGGCGGTGTCTTCCTGGAATGGACCCGCACCATTCAGACCGAGGCCATCTCCCCGGTGCAAACCCGGCTGGCCTACTACTCCTCGTCCAAGAAGGCGCGGGCCATCCTGGGCCAGCGCCGCTCCACCCTGGACATCCGGGAGGTGATCGCCAAGGGAGGCGTGCTGCTGGTGTCCACCGCCCAAGGAGACGTGGGCAAGGACGTGTCGGCATTGGTGGGGGCGTCGCTGCTCAACCTGGTGGACTCGGTGATCCGGGAACAGGGGAGGCTGCCCCAGGACCAGCGCCGGGGCGCCCTGGTGGTGGTGGACGAGATGACGTCCATCCCCGGCGTCGATTACGAGTCCATGCTCAGCGAGCTTGGCAAGTTCGGCGCCAGCTTCATGCTGGCCACCCAGAGCCTGGGCCGGCTGGAAAAGCTGTCCCCCACTCTACAGGACACGCTGCTGGCCAACGTGGGCAACCTGGCGGTGTTCCAGGTGGCGGCCGCCGACGCCCAGGAACTCATCGGGGAGCTGGATCGAGATAGGGTAAGCGAGGAGGACTTGGTGTCGCTGCCGGTGCACCACTGCTACGTGCGGGCCACGGTGGACGGGCAACGTGAGCCCACCTACTCACTGGCGGTGCGCCGGCCCGAGCCGGGAGACGAGGCGGTGGCGGAACGGGTGAAAGCCAGGGCGGTGGACTACACCACCTCGGCGGAGACCCTGGCATCCCTGGACGCCGAGGCCGAGCGGCTGGTGAAGGAGTTCCGGGACCGGGTGAAGCAGGAGAATGAGGAGGCGGACTCCGGAAATACCGGCCAGGATCCCAACCAGGGGAAAGGAAAGGGCTCCGGCGGCAGCGGCGGCAAGGGCAAGAAGGGGCGGCGGAGGCGAAAGGAGCCAGACCCAGAACCCAACCCGTCCGAGGGCGAGGGTGAATGAGCATCCTCCCGACGGACGAATCGGCGCTGCGGACGCTGGCCTCCATGCCCTTCCTGGACCGGCTGGAGCTGGCCGCCGTCTCCGGCCTGTCCGAGGGCACCGCCCATAACGCCCTGGAACGCCTGCGCGGGGAGGGACAGGCGGACTGCGTCCGGCACGCCGGTCTCCTCACCGCCAGCACCCGCCGCTGGCATGTGACCGCCTGCGGCGTGAACCTCCTGGCCCGGCTGGACGAAACCCCGGCGGACCGCCTGTTGGGCGTCCACCCGGTGTCGGCCCACTGGCAGCGCCTGCTGCTGGAACGGCTGGACGCGGTGGCGGTGATCTATCGCCTGGCCTCCGGAGTGGCTACGGCGGAGGGCGGATTCCGGTTCCGCTGGTACCGGAGCGCTGCCCTGGACGCCGCCCTGACGTTGCCCGGCGGCAGGACCCTGGGAGTGATTCGGCAGGGAGCAACCGCAGAGCGGACCGCCTTCTCCGACCGGTTCCGCCGGCTGCTGGACCCACGGGAGGCAGTGCCCCGCGCCCTGCTGGCGCTGATGCCCGACGAGGCGCGATTGCGACAGGACCGGGGACTCCTGTCCCGGTACCCCGGCCCGGTGTTCCTGGCCCGGGAACGGGACGTGGCCGGCGCCGTTTCCGGCGACCCGGTATGGCATCTCACCAGCGGCCCCGCCGTTCTTTCATTGGAGGAGGTCCTGGAGCGTCTGCATTCCGGCGGCAGCCTCCCGTCGGAGCCGCCGCTTGCCAGGAGATCGCCGCCCAGGGACCTCTCCGCCACCGGGAAACCGGAGAAGGTTCCGGACCACCTCTTGCCCGTTGTCCTCAAGGCCTCGCACAAGGGAGTGCTGGACCGGCTGGCGGAGTGGCCCTGGATCACCGCCAGCGATCTGAGAGCACTGACCGCCCTGTCGCCTTCCGGTTTGTCCCAGGTCACCACGTTTCTGGAAAGGTTGGGCTTGGCGGGTAGATTCCGGCTGGCAGGCCGCTCCCGCCTGGCCCTCACCTACAGGGGATTGGCCTATCTCGCCCGCCGGGACCGGACCTCAGTGGCGGAGGCGGCGCAGCGGTGGAGCGTGGAGACGGCGGACGGGGGTCCCCCGGCCACCTGGCGGGAGGTCCCTGGAACTCGCAGCAGACCCCTGGCCCGCACCATCGAGCACACCGACGCGGTGCACCGGTTCCTGGGCCAGATGTCCCGGCAGGCCCGTGAACTGGGCTGCCGCGTCGTTCAGATGGACCCGCCCCACCGAGCCCTTCGGCGCTTCCGGCACCGGGGCCGGCTCCGCTCCATTCACCCAGACGCCTTCGGCATCCTGCGCCAGGGCGGCGAGACGTTTCCCTTCTTCCTGGAATGGGAACGGCGGGCGGTGCGGCCCAGCACCATGGCGACGAGGCTGGCGCCCTACCTGCGCTACTATTCATCCAAGCAGCCCCTGGACGACCACGGCGTGTGGCCCCTGGTGCTGGTGGTCTTCGACGACTTCCTCGCCGAAAGTAATTTTCTCGGCGTCGCCCGCAAGGAGACGGAACGCGCCGGGGTGGACCTGCCCCTGTGGATTTCCCACACGGCACTGCTGGAAGAAGTGGGGCCGCTGGGAAAGGCCTGGCGCAGCCCGGAGATGCTTGAGCCGACCCAAGTATTCCAATTGATTGGCAATATGCCGCCGGAAAAGCGGCAGAACCCAGTAGGAACAACGCACTCTCCCAGGTCATTCTTGTATCTTAGGATTCGTTCTTGACCCGATTCCTTTCGGTTTGGCCAACATGTCCGTATGGTATGGTTGGGGAGTGGAATTTCTTTCGCAAGAGTCCAATATGACTGCCAATCTCGACGACCGGGTGGTTCTTCGTCTAATCGCTTTCTACGAAGCCCATATTCTCTGGCAACTTCCAAGTCGTGTCCATCTGCTCTCAGCGTGCCTCTACCGTTTAGGGGATGCGAGTTATCCGTTGGCTGAAGCATTGGGAGTCTTCGCTATCGACGTGCGCCGCTGGGCGAGAGATTTCCTGCCCATGCTTCCTTTAATGCCACTCCCGGCTGACCTGATGAGGCCCCTGAACACGGAATATCAGATCGTGGCCAACCGAAACAGCCACTGGGTGACACAGGTGAGGAGGCCAATCAGACCGCCCCCCACTCCAGAGCCGGCCGGGGAGGGCCAGCACATATTCATTAAAGAGCCTGATGAGTGGAATGACTTGCACCAACGGGCGGCGAACGAAATGATAGCTCTCATAAATGAGGCCACGCGGGGCCTGGGAGATGAACCTTCCACCATTGACACAATGCGGTCGGTGCTGATGCATCTGCTGGATTATGCCGATATCCAGGAATGCGTAGGTGGGTTAAATGGGAGTGTTGATCGCTGGATAAACCTACTCTCCACGGATACCTGAGCAATCCGGGATGGCACCAAATTAAGAGAAGCTTTGAACCTCCACTGTGTACAAAGAACCCAGATGGACTGCTTACCGGGGTCGGCGGGCTTGAGCCTTTCCTGGCAACGGACTTGCCGTTGATCTACGTTGCGGTCGCCGCACTGGGGTAGGCTCCTGGTTCTACATCCCTACGCTGTTGACCCTGCCGCTGAAGATCCAGTGGGTCTCGCCGGAGCGCCTGGCGGTGATTTACGGCTCCGTCATGACGTTCTCGGGCATTGCGATGTTTCTCTCTCCGATATTGGTGGGAGCCATGCGTGACTACTCCGGCTCGTTTCTACCGGGCTTTCTGGTTTGCGCCGCTCCGCGCCGGGCTTGGCTGTCCTGTTAACAGCGCTACTCCTGCCTCGTGAGGTGGTCTCAAAGCCGATGTGAGACGGGATTGGCCAGCGCCGTTTCGTCAGAATTATCTGGCAGTCCTTATTCTCTGAACGCAAAATTTGCTTGACTTTGGGGCGACAATGAGCGTTGCCCCGATTGTGGGGTGTTCCCTATGGGACGAATCGGTGGCAGCAATTTCGGATTCTCTGATCATCTTGATAGACGCCTGGACTTTCAGGCCGTAACTGTAGTCCGCCTCCTTGCCATAGAGGCGGCTACTGCTATGAATGCTGCTGACCCGAAAATGAGAGCAGAAATCCCGAGCAACCGGTAACCGCCCTGCGACAACGCCAGTCCTCCCGAAATACCCCCAACGGCAGTTCCGATATTTGCCGCGGCCCGGTTCAGGGACGTGGTGGTGGCTCGCCCTCCCTTGGTCAGGTTCACGATCAGCGTGTCGGTGGCGACCATCGCAAGGCCCAGTCCAAAAGCAGTCAGCATAGTCAGGGCCACTGCCACGATCAGACCCAGCGACAGCACCAGGGTGAGAGTGCAGCACAGGGTCATAATAGCTATGCCCAGCAGCGCGGTCAGGTGCAGTGGCAGCTTGAACCTGCGGCTGCCGGCGATGGCACTGCCTGATTGAGGTGGAGCCCGTTATTTGGCTCTTCCGCACATTTGGTGAAACAAATCAAAAGCGACCGCAAAGATCGAATGGGCGGGAAGCCAATGGTCATGCGCGGTATATGAGCCAGTCCCGCTGGCGCAGCAGGACCCCCTTGGCTTTACCATTCCCAGTTTTCATCCCTTGATCATCACCAAATGCGCGGAAGAGCCAACCGATGGGGTCCATCTCAGTTACCGAAAATACAGCTATTGATATCGTCCATCGCTAACGCCAATTCCTGCACCGTCCCGTATTGGCTTTTGGGCCAAAATGGAACGGTGCAGCACCGACCCTTAAGGCGTAATATGCGATATTATGATAATTGATATCAGAGGGACGAGGTGCCGGACGTGAATGCAGTTGACTGGCATGCCTATCTACCCGACCCGGCAAGTTGGTCTCCCGAATTGGTAGCCGCCGTCCAGCGCGGGGAGTACGTGTATCGGGGCCAGTGGGAAAACCGGCTTTTGCTGATGTCAACCAGGGTGGGTGATACGATGACCGTCCGTGCCGGCGCTGGCAAAGTTCAGGCGAGGATAGTAGTTGACTTGGCAACGGGCGGGGTCAGTCACCCGCCGCCTGATGTCCGCATCAGCGATTGGGAGGCGGAAATCTTAGGAATGGAGGCAGTACGACATCAGGGCAACGATCAGGGCCGAGAATGGATCGGCATAGTCCGAACAGGGAGACACAAAAGGGAGTGAGGGGTTCCCTTTGCTTGTAGCGTATGTTGCTCCCGGGGCAGGTTACTTCCTGATTGCATACGCCACAAGCAAACGGAACCACTACAAGGGCGCTACTCCGGCACCGACGGAACAACAATGTCGGGGTATCTTTCGAGCGTCAGATCGCTGGGATATTCGTCATCGCCCTCGTACCAGACGTTGCCGACACCGAACTTCCCCATATCCTCGATGGAGAAGGTCCACAGCGAATAGTGATGGTTGTCGGCGGTGTGCATGGCCTCGTGATTTTCAGACAAGAACCCATATGCCATAAGTTCCGGATTGACGCGAATCTCCTCGAGAAACTTTCGTTCTTCATCAATCTGTTTTAGAGAGTATCTCTTATGTTGGTTCAAAAGCGCCTGATAGTGAGCAGAGGATTCCACATTGATAGGCGCATCCTCCATGGATGCGTCAAACTGCAGCTTTAGCCGTTCGTCCAGCGTGATGCCTTGATCATTAGCCACGTATTCCGAGGTCAAATTCGAGCCGTGCCAGCCGATGATTGAGTCATCCTTTATCACCTTGTTCCTCCCTGCGGTGAATATGTAATTGGCGCAGGCGGAAAAGCAGTAATCCTCCACCACCACGTCAAGCCCCTTGGAGTAGATCCATTCGCCCATCTCAATGCCGATACTGGCCTCTCCACCATAGGAGCGTATCTGAACCGTCTTGATAGCAGCATCGCTTGCGGCGACGGTTCGCCGGAAAAGGTTATAGGATGGCTCGTCTATGATACCGTTGAACACCACCGTTGAGCCGATGATTGAAACTTCGGCGGACGGTAAAGATCGGAGCCCATCATTTTCCGAGACGGGGGTTGCCGTCGGCGCGGCCGTGGCCGTAGGCGGGGGGACATACGTGGCAGTGGGATTGGCCGGCGCCGCTGGACTCTGGGCGCATGCGGCGAAGAGCCAAGCCACCAGGAGTGCCAGCGCAACAGTGGCGGCGCGCAGAGTCCTTCTCCATTGACGGGTGGGGCAGGTCATTTGTCGGTCTAATGCCGTCATTTTCATCCACCCGTCCCCGTCACCTGGTGCCTTCCGACGTACCCGACGATCACCCTCCGCCGGTCCCCGGCCCCACCTGGCGAGCAAGGCTAAGCCAAAAATGTTCGCAGCGCACGGCTTGGCGGACGTTTTCCATCTGGCTGCTGGTGGCCAAGGTGCGACTATACTATCACGGCCAACATCAGGCCAAACCAACCCGGACAAACCAATAGGACCGCTAACAATACGAGACGCCATGCCACCGCGCCGGAAATCAACTACCGGATTTGCTCCCTGCACCTGGCATGGCCCAGCGCCTGCTGCAGGTGGTGAGGTGGGAGAACCGAGCCGTGTGACAGCTGCTCTGGGAGGCCATTGGAGAATGGAGTACCTGCCCCGGACTGGACAGTTCGAAGCCCGGTCTCGCCACGAACTTTCGCTGGCGATTTACAGCCGTGGGTCAACCGGCTCGCTTTCCAGAGCCAGGACCGCGAAGGCGCACTCATGAACGCGATACAGGGGCTCACGGTCAACGAACCGCTGCAGTCCCTCCAGGCCCAAGGCGAATTCACGCAGCGCCAGCGACCGCTTGGTGGACAGGCCGCGCCCCCGCAGGCGGTCCAGGTTGTCGGGCAGGGTATACTCGGGGCCGTAGATAATGCGCAGGTACTCTGCGCCTCGGCATTTCATTGCCGGTTGCACCAGGCCCCGCCGTCCGGTGGCTACGAAGTCGGTCGGCTTCACCACCATCCCCTCTCCTCCCACGGCGGTCAATTCCTCCCACCAGCGGACAACGTCATCCTCATCGCACGAGTCGAGGTCTACGACCCGGTGGCCCGTTTCGCGGAATAGCCCGGGGTCGGCTTGTCGCAGGCGTTCGGCCATGGCCAGGTGCCAGAGGTGGTCCTTGCCGGAATGAACGGCTCCTTCGCTGGCCAGCAGATGGAAGGGTGCAAGCTTGACGTCATCCAGCGAAGTAACCGGCCAGCAGTACCTGGTGTAGGAGTCGCGATAGAGTTCCGCCAGACGGCGCCGCTCATCGACCAACGCCAGGGAATCGCCGGTGTCCACTCCACGTTCCGACGCCTGCCGCAGAAGAGTTTGCGCAGCGAACAGCCCGGCACTCGCCGACGCGCCCACCGGCGCGTACTGCTCCAACACCAATTCCTGAGCCTTCATAGACCACGGCAGCAGCTCGCAGTCCAGCAGCAGCCAGTCGGTCTCCAGGTCCTCCCAGAGACTGGATTCGCCACAGGCTGCGCGGACCCGTTCCAGGAACTGCGTCTCGAGATCGAGGTCCTCAAAGAACCTGCGGCCCGTCCGGGTGTAGCAAGTTCCCGCGCTCTCGCTGGCGATGCCGAACCGCCGCTCGATGGCATCGGCGCTGCGGCCCACCACCACCACGGCCCGCGACCCCATGTGCTTCTCCTCGCAGACGACGCCTGAGACGCCATTGTTGCGGTAGTAAGCGAAGACTTCGGCGGGGTGTTCCAGGAGGCCGGGTAGCTTGCTGGTCTCGCACGGAGAGATGGTCGGCGGCAGGTAAACCAGCCAACGGGGGTCCAGGGCGTACCGGCTCATCACCTCCAGGGCAGCCGCAGCCTGGTCCTCTCTGACGGTGACGTTGCCCCGGAGCCGGGTCGACACCACCCGTTTTCCCATCACGTCGTCGATGTGTAACAGATTCGACGGACGGTCATTGGTTCCGCCACCCTTGATTTCTTCCTGCGGACCGACGACGAGAGGCCGCACCGGCTCGTAGTAGACCCGCGCCGCCGGAACCGAAACCAACTCGTTTTCGGGATAGCGGAGAGCGGTGAGCCGTCCTCCGAAGACGCAGCCTGTATCGACGTTGATTGTGCGGTTCAACCACGCGGGTTCGGCAACCGGCGTGTGCCCATAGACCACCGTGGCCTTGCCGCGATAACCGGCGGCCCAGTCGGCGCGCACGGGCAGGCCCCATTCGTCCGTCTCCCCGGTGGTCTCGCCGTACAGGCAGAAGTCCCTGACCCGCGCGGAGGCCCGTCCCTGGTACTCCTCCTTCATCCCCGCGTGGGCCACCACCAAGTTGCCGCCGTCCAGCACGTAATGACTGATCAGACCGTCCATGAACTGGGTAGCCTGGTGCTGGAATTCCGGCGATTCCATTTCCAGTTGCGCGAGCGACTCCGCCAGTCCGTGGGAGACCTGGACGTTCCGTCCCTTCAGCTTGCGAACCAGCTTGGACTCGTGGTTGCCGGCTACGCACAACGCCGTCCCGTCCGACGCCATGGACATCACCAGCGTCAGCACGTTGACCACGCCGGGGCCGCGGTCCACCAAGTCTCCGACGAAGACTGCCCTGCGTCCCTGGGGATGGAACACCGAAAAACCGTCCTTTGCTCCGCCCCCGGCCGGCGGTGGCGTGAATCGGTATCCCAAGGTTTCCAGCAGCGAGACCAGTTCGTCGAAACAGCCGTGCACGTCCCCGATGATGTCGAAGGGCGCCGCCTCATCTTGGCGATTGGTCCACGACGGCACACGCTGAACGCTGGCCGCCTCCACGTCCTCGGGAGTATCGAGCACGTAGACGTAGCGGAAGCCCTCGCGTCTCAGTCCCCGGAGGGATCGGCGCAACTGCTGCGCCTGCTGGCGGACGACGTGGGAGCCAAAGTTCCGGTCGTCCCGTTCCCGGTTGCGGGCGAGGCAGACGGACTCGGGCATGTTCAACACGATTGCCACGGGAAGGCAGTCATGCTCCCGGGCCAGGCCGACCAGCGACTTGCGGGCCTGGGGCTGCACGCTGGTGGCGTCAACCACGGTGAGCCGACCGGCACGCAGGCGGGTGGACCCGATGAAGTTCAGGAGGGCGAAGGCCTCCGGCGTGGCCGCCTGGTCGTTGGGGTCGTCGGCCACCATGGCCCGGCAGGCGTCGGAGGACACCACCTCGGTGGGCTTGAAGTGCCGGGCGGCAAAGGTGGACTTTCCCGAGCCAGAGGGTCCAACCAGCGCCACCAGGCACAGCTCGGGGATTTCCAGTTTCATCGGGTGAAGACCCCCATCTGGGTCGGCGCACCGTATTCGGGATGTCCAGCGCCGATGTCCCGGAAACCCACGTCACAACCCCGGCGACCGGCCACCGTTTGCGCCCAGTCCTGGAATTGCTCCCGAGTCCACTCGAAGCGGTGGTCCCGGTGCCTGAACTCGCCGGGCGGCAGGTTTTCGAACAGCGAGTTGTACTCGGCGTTGGGCGTGGTGATGATCACCGCCCCGGGTTGCGCCGCTCCGAACACGGCAGCTTCGAATGCTTCCAGCCGGTCCGGTTCAATGTGCTCGATGACCTCCATGGCCACCGCAGCGTCGAATTCGGCCAGCCGTTGGTCCTGGTAGGTGAGGGACCCCTGGAACAGCGTGATTCTCTCCCGCTGGGCGGCGGGCAGGCTGTCCAGACGCAGGCGTGAGCGGGCTGTTTCCAATGCGCGGTGGGAGACGTCCATGCCGGCGATAGCGCGAAAGGCGGAATCCTTGAGCAGCTCTCGCAAAAGGTTGCCCTCTCCGCAACCCAGGTCCAGAACGCGCGTCGCGCCCAACTCCCGCAGGGCGGCGAGCACTGCCCAGATCCGCTGCTCCCCCAATCGGAGCGGGGTTTCCAGACGCTCCTCGTCGTGTTGGCCACGTTCGGCGGTGACATCTGGGTCGGCCTGACCATCATCCGACAGCCGGTCCAACGCTTGGCGCACCAGGCTGCGCTGGCGCTTCAGAAAACGGCTGGAGATCGTCTCCTGATGTGGATGATCCCTCAGCCAGCCCACACCGAACCGCAGCAGCTTGTCCACCTCGTCGTCTCCCACCCAGTAGTGCTTGGCGTCATCCAGCACGGGGAGCAGCACGTAGAGATGGGCCAGAAGGTCCCGCAGCCTCATCACTCCTTTGAGGCCCACGCCAAAGCAGGGACTGGCTCCCCAATCGGGGAAGTCCGCATCCAGAGGGTATTCCTGGATTTCAACGGCGTAGCCCAACGGCTCGAACAACCGGCGAATGACTTCCGGACCCTCTCGGGAGGGAAGTGTGGGCAATTGGGCTTCCAACGGGATGGGCTGCTCCGCCAACTCAGGCCGGTCCCTGGAGTTGCCGGCCAGGGCGCTGTTGAACACCGTGGCAATGGCCACGCTGAGGTACGAGGAAGCGACGTAGGGACGGTCGTTTACGTACTGCTGGAGCCAGCCAGCTGAATTGGACGCGCCGGCCTTGGGACGCACCAAGTCCACCGGATCGATATCCAGCAGGAGGGCGGCAGTGCAGCGGTCCGCGTCCGCCACGGGATAGAACACGTCAGCCCTCCCGAAGGGCAGCTTGAACGACTGGAACCGAGCAGGGTTCTTGTGCAGCAGGTATCCCAGGTCGGTGGCGGGACGACTTGTGGTGGAGATGGTGAGCAGCATGCTCTCAATGGTACGTTACGGCCCGATTGCGGACAAGGCACTGAACCTGGCACGTGTGAGGGAGGTGGCGGTGGGGGAAGAGCCGGCATTCTCCCTGATGATGTTCTCTCCGATTTAGCGGCGAGCAATTTGGGGTATGCGGCGAGGAAGATGACAGTTGGGGGTTGCGCTTTGGGTATCCGAGTCGATACCATAGTGAAGAGAGAGGCTGACGAAGCGGCAAGTCAGCCTGCCAGTCTGTCGGAGACCCGAACATGCCAGAAGCCCAGCACAGCAACAAGGATGAATTGGCCGCAGCCCTCAACCAAGCCTTGGCCAATGGCGACACCTACGAGTTGATGGATACCCTGGGCCGAATGGCCCGCGCCCACCGTATGCGGCGGGTGGCCCGGGAGACAGGCCTCGGCGAGAAGAGCCTCTACAAGTCAATGAAGGCTGGAGCCAGGCCCGAGATCGGTACCGTGATCCGCGTGTTGCGAGCCTTGGGCTACCGGTTGCAGGTCACTCCTGACGCCGCTTTCGAACGGGAGGAGCCATCGCTTATGCCCCCCGTTTCTGAGAACAAGGAAAGTTGGGGTTGAACGCAGAAAACAGGAGAAACTGATCATGAACTATGGTCAGGGAATAAAAGGCCGACTTGTCATTGGGTCAGCTACCGTCTCCCATGTACTGGCCTGGGCGGCCTTCCTGTGGATTGTGCTTTGGCCCCATGCCTATCAAGGAGTCTCGGCAAAGCCCGTCAGCGTCGACGGGATTCCCGCAACGGAAGTCGTGGAAGCCCGGCATTCCGCCTCCTTCATCGAGGTCGATGGATATCGGCCCCTGGTCCTGTTGTTCATTCCCGTGCTGGCAACGGGGCTGGCCTTGATCTTCCTTTTGACCCGGACGAAACGGCGAACAATGAATGCACCGGTATTATGGGCCCTGGCAGCCGTCCTGCTGGTGTTCTCCGGTTTGGGCTATTACTCATTCGGCATATTGTACGCGCCGGCAGCCTTGGCTTTGATTGTAGCCGCCGCTTTTTTTGGATTGGGGCGCGGATTGCCCAGGTTGAATGACGGTTAAGGTGGTCAATACCCCGGGGGACCCCGCGCCCATCACGGGAATGCGAGCGGCGTTGCGGTTCGTCGCTGGTGCAGGTGTTTCCCCTGAGGCTCATTACAGTATCTGCTATTTTTGAAGAAAGAGTCCCTGGACCTCATATCGACTCTGATCATGAAAACATAAGCGAAGGAGGCAGTAACCATGAATAATCAAGTAACTGCGACCCCAGCGGCCCTCTACGCCCGGGTGTCCAGCGACCGTCAGGACGTGGACCTCTCCGTCGCCGCTCAACTGAGAGCTCTCAGAGACTACGCCGAGCGCAACGGTTACTCCATCGCCCGCGAATACGTGGACGAAGCCGAGAGCGGCAGGATTGCCGATAGACCCCAGTTTCGCCGGATGCTGGACGAGGCCAGCAAGCCCGAGGCCCCTTTCAAGGAAATTCTTGTGTGGAAATTTTCCAGATTCACCCGAAAACGCGAACATGCCGTGGCCTTCAAGTCCATGCTCCGGCGCAAGGGCATCCGCGTCGTCTCCATCACCGAGCACGCCGACGACTCCCCCACCGGCAAGCTGATGGAGGCCATCATCGAGTCCGTGGACGAGTTCTACTCGGAGAATCTTGCCGAAGAAGTCAGGCGGGGAATGCGCGAGGCCGCCTCCCGTGGCTTCTGGGTCGCCAGCCGGGTGCCCTACGGTTACAGGAAGCTGATGGTCCAGGACGGTGCCAAGAAGCGTCCCACCCTGGAACCGGACCCGGACACCTCCCCGGTGGTTCAGCGCATCTTCAACCTGGCCGAGTCTGGGAAAGGCATCCTGGACATCACCCGCACCCTGAACGGAGAGGGTATCGCCAACCCCACCGGCAGGCCATGGTCCAAGAACGGCGTCCACATCATCCTCAGAAACGAGGCTTACACGGGAACCCTTCTCTGGGGTGGTGGCGCCAGGGACAAGGGAGACCCGGTCAGAGTGGAGAAGGCATTCCCTTCCATCGTCTCCAAGGACCAGTTCCGCAAGGTGAACAAGCAGATGAGTTCCCGCGCCCCCAGGAAGGCCCATCCCCGCCGGGTGGGAAGTTCCTACCTGCTCAGCGGCCTGGTCAAGTGCCGCGCCTGCCGTAGGGCCATGTCCGGCCAGGACTCCAAGGGCGGCAAGTTCGCCTACTACGTCTGCCAGTCCCTGATGAAGCGAGGCAGCGGGGCCTGCGACTGCCCCCGGCTGAACGCCCGTAGGTTCGAGGAAATGGTGGTCGGCAAGATTCGGGAGAACGTTCTCACCGATAGCAACATCCGGGAGCTGGTCAAGCTGGTGGACGAGGAGATGGACGGCATCGCCAAGGAACAGCGCCAGCGCCTGGAGACCGCCGAGGCAGAACTGGCTGACGTGAAGCGGCGGCTGGAGCGGCTCTACAACCTGGCGGAGACCACCGACCTGGACATTGAGGACTTCAAGCCTCGCATCAGGGACCACCGGGAGCGGCAGGAGCGTCTTGAGGCCACGGCTGCGGAGGCCAGGGTGATGCTGTCCCAGCGGCGAGTTGTGCTGGATGACGTTGAAACCATCACCGCTTACTGCCAAGACCTGAGCCAGTTCCTTAATGAAAGCGAGCTCACCGAGCGGCGAGCTTTCATCGAGTCCTTCGTCAAGGAGATCGTTGTGCAGCCCGGAGGTGCCCTCGTACGTTACACAATACCTATGCCCCAAGATAGTCCAATAGGGGGAAAGGACTCGGAGGAGGTATACCTGGACGCCCCGGTACTGTCTACCGTCAAGTCTGGTGGGCCGGACTGGACAAAATCAAGAACCGAGGCCGATTCCGACGTCACCCCGTCCTGGGGCATGGGGATGGTGTACGTCAGAACCGCCTCGTTCTCCACAATCTCGATGCCCTGCACGAAGTTGCGAATGAGGGCCTTCCGCTCCGGGAACGTCCCTTCCATCAGGAACTCCCGGAAGTCTGCCACGTACCCCTTGATCTCTTTACTCGTGGGCAACTCCGCCCGACGCTGCTCCAACTGACTCTCGGCCCCCTCCCGCGCCGCCACAAGCTGGTCCTGGCGGCTCTTCAGGGACAGGATGCGGGGCGAGATCACCTCGATGGGCAACTGCTTGGTCTCCAGGGCCTGGTAAAGATTCTCCAACCGGCTCTCCACGTCGGATAGCTCGCTGTTGATGGCGGTCAGCCTGCCGTTGACCTCGCCGGCCAGGTTGTCGATCTCCTCGGCCACCAACGTCACCAACTCGGTGATGGTCTCCTCGGTGAGAATCCTCTCCCTGACCTTCTCGATTACCAGTTCCTCCACCTTGCTGGCGTTCAGGTAGCGCCCGTTGCTGCACGCTCCCGCTCCCTCGCGGAACAGGCTGGCGCAGACGTAGTAGGCGAACTGGCCGCTCTTGGCTCCCTGGGCCGAGTAGGGCTTGCCGCACACCCCGCAGCGGAGCAGACCGCTCAGCAGGTACTGGCTTCCCACCCGTCCGGGCCGCTGCACCGTGGGCGCCCGCTGGTGGAGCCCCTGCTGCACCTCGTCAAACAACTCCCTGGACACCAGGGCGGGCCAGGCGTTCTCCACCCGCACCGGGTCCGGGTTCTTCTCGTCCTTGCTCTTGACTCCCCAGACGGCGGTGCCGGTATATGCCTCGTTGGTAAGCAGGTAGTGGACCACGTTCTTCTGCCAGCGCCGTCCCCGGTTGGTGATGCCCCGGCCGTTCAGCTCCTTGCAGATTTCCGCGAGCCCGTTGCCCCTACGGGAACTCTCGAATATCTCCCTGACGATGGGCGCGGCCACCTGGTCAACCTCCAGCGTGGGACGGTCCTTCACCCCGTCGCTGACCTTGATACGGTTGTAGCCGAAGGGAGCGCGGGACGCCAGGAAGTAACCACGGGATGCCGCCTCCCGCATTCCCCGCTTTACTTCTTCGGCAAGATTTTCCGAGTAGAACTCGTCCACCGACTCGATGATGGCCTCCATCAGCTTGCCGGTGGGGGAGTCGTCGGCGTGCTCGGTGATGGAGACGACTCTAATGCCCTTGCGCCGCAGCATGGACTTGAAGGCCACGGCGTGCTCCCGCTTGCGGGTGAATCTACTGAATTTCCAGACCAAAATCACCTGGAAAGGTGCCGTGGCCTTGCCGCCCTCGTCGATCATCTGGCGGAACTGGGGCCGGTCAGCGATGCGGCCGCTCTCGGCCTCGTCTACATACTCTCTGGCGATGGAGTAGCCGTTGTTCTTGGCGTAGTCCCGGAGCGCACGCAATTGGGCGGCCACGGACAGGTCCACGTCCTGGCGGTCGCTGGACACCCGGGCGTAGAGGGCCGCCTGGGTCAGGGGTTGGAACTGCTGTTTCTTCATATGTATTCCTCCCTTGTTTGTCTGTGCGGTGGTCCTCAGTACCCAAGGAGCGGAGATAACCAACTTCCGATGTCGCATGCTCCCGTCATCATCGCTCTTCTACTCGTGCGGAAAGTAGATCGAGAGACCGTCCTGAAACAGCGAGGGCACCGGTATCGATTTCGAGATTGAACGGCGCGGACACAAAATACGCCTTTTCTCCCAAGAGGGGCAGGTCGATTTTGAGATCAGCCACGGCGGTTGCAGAAACCGAGTACCTGTCCTCTCCCTCCTCTTTCGGCGCCGAGTATGTCCAAGATAGGTTTTCGCGTATCTGGTCGGCGATTACTCCTCCCGCCAATCGAGTCAGAGCGGGCCTCTCGCCAACGAGTACCTCCACGGTGGCGTCGGAAACCAGATCGATGCTCGTGTTTACCCATTCCTTTGCCACTCCGGTCGCTATGTTCTCCTTGCTCTCTCCGCCCCCACAGCCGGCCCACAATCCGACCAGGGCCATTGATGCCAGCAAGAGTGCCGTGATTTTCGTCATATCCTCTATATTCCTTCTTTCCTTGGCTGTTGCCCGTCGACGCTGGCCGACGGGATGACCTGCAACCTGAACCCCAAGGAGCGCAGCACCCGGAGCACGGTGTTGAACTCGGGGCTAGCGCCGGCCCGCATGGACTTGTACAGACTCTTCTCGCCCAGGCCCGTCTCCCGGGCCACCCGCCGAATCCGGTGGACGCGGGCCATCTGCCCCATTATGCCCATTACCAGCTCCAGGTCGCCCGCTTCCAGGGCGGCGTTCAGGGCAGCCGTCATCTCGTCGGACGTGGCCGGATGTGACGCCACAGTTTCGTTACTGCCCATCGCCGCTCTCCCCCGTCGCAAGGTTGACCCGTACCCCATTATGTTATCCCTACGGATACCGTATACGCAAGGGCTAACTGTCATTCGGGGCGGCCAATTTCCGAAATTGCCTGCTCACCTTCACCATCCGGCGGCAACCCGGCACCTGGTTCCCTACCTCAGCACGAACCACCACAGGAGAACGATGCCGACCAGCGATACAAGCAGCACCAGGGCGCCTATGCGAGCTGCGATGAGATCCCCCTTTGTCTCCTTGTGCTCGGCGACCTCCTTCCGGTGCTCCCTCTCAAGCTCGTGGAGTGGCCGGTTGGCGGTGGCCGCAGACTCCCTGGCCTCGTTCCGTTCCCGCTCCAGCTCGGACGCCCGGAGCTGCCACTCGGATACGCTCTGCTCCAACTCCCGCACGGTCCGCCGAAGCTCCTCCTCCCTGGCGAGGGACCGGAGAAGCAGTTCCTCGTCGCTCAGGTACTCCGGCCCCTCCATCCGCACATACACCCGTCGCCCCTCCCGGCGAACCTCGACGTCGCCACGCCGGATCATCCGGTCCAGGCTGGACATGGAGATCTCCAACTCCTCCGCTGCCTCCGCCTTGGACACCCAGCGGACTTGCTCTGACATCGCTTTTCACCTCGCTATGGGCTGACACGTCGGGGGGTTGCAAGTTGTCCAATTCCGGTACATTTTACTACTGGTATTTTAGTCCCGCTTTTCATTTTTTCTCCTGACTAGTCAAGCGATGCGTCAACCCCATGTCGTAGCTGAAACCAGCCTATTGGGGGCCTTTTCCGGCATCCCCGGACCACGGGTTTTGGGCCTGTCTGGACAATTTTGGACACCCAGCGGGGGTAAAGGGCAGATGGGGCCGCGTCAGTTGCCCCATCACGTAACCCCCTCTATCGGACGCATCCGGTGCCGCAGCGAGTCCCATTGGTATGCCCGCAGTCCCGACAGCGCCAGCCTCGGGGAGCGCGACTCCCACAGGGGACGCCAGGACCGCCCCAGCAGCCCCCGCCGGGTCAGGCTGTCTGTGGATGACACCAGGATGGGCAGCGTCATCAGGTTCATCCCGGCCGCCGTCCTCGCGTAGGTCCCCTCCACCTCCTCGCTGTCCACCACGAATAGTGTGGTGGGGAACGGGGCCATGTCCTCCTCGGTAGCGTTGGAGTGGTAGTAGCGGGTGTAGGGCCTTAGCCGGGCCAGTACGCCCTTGGGGTGGCGGGCGCGCAGCTCGTGCTCCAGGTAGAAGGGAACGTGCAGGCCGTTTGCGACGAGGTGGCCCACGGCGTCGGGGGCTATGGCCGACTCCCCCCAGTCGAAGGCCCGGTCGGTCTTGGCCGTGGGGACTGACCAGGTAAGCTCGGAGTCCGTTGTCGCCCGCGCTTCGGCAGCCAGCTCCGACAGGAACCAGGTCACCCCGTCGGCGTGCCTGGTCTGCCTAGCCCAGGTCTCGATTCGGTGGCCCAGGTGCCGGGGCCGTCCGTGTTTGTCCGTGGTTACCTCCGTGCTCCAGATGCCCCGCGTTGTGGGCAGCTCCGCCCGGTCCCGGTGGGTGACGTAGCGGATGCCCTCCTCCGACAGGGTGTAGCGCACGTCGCCGCGCTTGCCCCGGCGCTCGACAAGGCCGCAGGCGTTCACCAGGTCGTGCAGCATCTGGCTGACCCTCCCCTCGGACACGCCCAGCCAGCGGGCCAGGTGCGCCCGGGGAATCATCGGGTGGTCGGTGATCAGGTCCAGCGTCCGCTTTTCCGACGGGGTCAGGCCGAAGGCCGGCGCCGACGAGACCATCCGCTCCGCGTCGGGCAGCGAGGCCCGCTTGCGGTCCGGCGCTTCCGTGAAACGTCCCCGGTTCGGGCTGCCGCGAGTGCTGATGAACTCCAGGGAGTAGGGCAGGCTGCCGAATAGCCACGATGTGTAGCGCCAGACGTTGCGGTTCCGGTCCTCCAGCGCCTCCCGGGACTCCACGGCCACGTAGCAGTCGTCGATGTTCAGCCGCTCGCAGAACCGGGTCGTCAGCCTCTGCTCCCAGACGCTGGGCGTCAGCACCAGGACCGTGCCGGGGCGGCGCCGGTAGTCGTATTCGGCGATGGCCCGCAGGCGGTCGTAGAGGGAGCGCCGCCTGAGTGCCGGACCCTGGCGCACCACCCCGAAGCTGCGGCCATTGTGGAGAGTGATAACCGCGTCGAAACGGCCCCGGCGGTGAAAGTCCACCTGTGTCCGCAGTCCGTCGGTTCCGGGGGACAGGGACGCTGCCAGTCGGTACACCGTGGCCACGGCGTCCATCCGGCGAATCAACAGGGCGAGCCACTCCCTGGACGCCGGGTAGGCCCGCACGAAGTCCGAGGGCGTGTCGTAGCCCAGGGCATCGGCAGCCTCGGCGATCCCTTTCCTCGTCAGGTAGTACCGCTTGCTGGGCGGCAGGTGGGCGGTGCCGTGACTGACGCGCCTGGCGATGCCGTCGTCCAGCAGGGCGGTCAGCCCCCGGTGGACCGTCGCGTGGGACTCCCCGGTGATCATCGCCAGTTCCCCCTCGTCTATGAAGAGCAGCCGGCTCAGGTGGTGCAGCAGTTCCTGGTCTGAGACGCTCATGTATCGAGCGTAGCAGACCGGGAAGGCCACGGTCATCAGGCAGGTGTCAGTGCTGGCGTGGCACATAACAACCGCTGGGTTTCTTCCTAGATTTCGGCCAGTGGTTTCGGATTGGCATCGGCGCGGTGCCGGTTCCGAAAGGTGCTCAGGCACCAGCCTTCCTATCCGGTGGTCGTTCCGGCACGGCCACCGTTGCCTCCCGTCTCAGGTGGGCGCGGGCGATCATGCGGGCCAGGATGCGCAGCCCCATCTGCGTCGTCTCCCGCTCCGCGTCGGTGTGCTGCGGGGATGTTCGCTTTGGGGCCTTCCCGTCGGCGGCCCCGGCTTTCCGATTGCTACCGGACGTGCCGGGCTTTCCGTTAGTTCTTGTCTTGTCTCGCATATCCTCTCGCTGGGGCTGTGTGAATGGGCCTCGGTGTCCAGCTGGGTAATCGGATTCAGGAACATGTCGTTCACCTCGGTTCCGTATGGGTGGGATTGGGCCACCGGCATCGTCTCCGGCTTTGCTACTGAGTGTGCGTCACCGGGACGCCGGAAAGAACCTCTCACAGGGGGCCGCACGGGTGCGGGTCCCTACACGCCCCGTCTTTTCCGTCTCCCTTTCGCTCTTCCCGCACGGTCTCGGCGGGATGGCGTACCGATTCCCCGCCGTTGCCTATGGCTATATGGTGTTCAGCGGCCAGTCTGCGGGCCGGGAGAACCCAGCGTTATCCCTCGAAAGGGATTTCATTGATGTAGTGGGCCCGGCGGCCCCCGGATGCCTCGATCCAATCTCCAGGACAATGCTGAGAAAAACGTTGCGAGGTCAGGGGGTTGTACAGGAAAGTGGTTTGGACGCAAGTGTGCAGATGCGGGCAGTTTCAAGGCTGAATAGCGTGTAAATCACCCCCTACAGGACCGAAACAGCGAAGACTTTCTGTCAAGGGCCGGTTGCGGCGAGCGAGCAAGGCCCACATTGGAAAACGACAAGTTTGCGGTCGTCGGAACTGCCCCGGGTGGCAGGCCCTCAGCCGAAAACGACAAGTTTGCAGGGGGTTGAGGATCGTACAACGGAGCTACGGAGCCTGGACCGCAGACGGCGGCGACCGGCCGGACCTGCGGCTGATGCTCCTGCCCCCGGAGACGGCGCCGCCATGGGACCTGGACCGCAACGAGCAGTTGTACTTGCGGTTGATGGAACTGGCCAAACTCCGGCAAAGGCGCGTTAGTCTGGAAATGCTGCGCCGGGCTGGCGATGGGTCATCCCGGGGGCTGTGGCGGCGGTAGCGGCCTGAGGTGAGGATAATGACGACGCCTTGCCGGTGGCATTGATGGTGGTCAACGCCGTCGCGGGCCCGTGCTTAGGGTTTTGCGAACAGTTTGGGGGTGATGGCGGCAAGAGCCTTGCATCCGGCCTCGTGGTGCCGGATACTGGAATACGTGATCAGGCTTTTGCCAGTGCTTCCTGCCGAGAAAACTGGAGGGTCCCGTCCCAGGACCCGGGAATGGCCGCATAGGATCGAGCCCAGCTCTCCGAACGGCCGCCCATGCCGGACCGTCTCAGAGGGATCGAGCATCGCGCTCTCCCGACGGGTGTCCGCGAGGGACGTTAACCCAAGCGCACGGAGCGTCTCACCAGGTATCCCGACCCGAGTTGGAATCCCTGCCCCACGGACTGAATCAAGGAGGTGGCAACCGGAAACAGCACGGCACTCCCTGCCTCCTATTCCCTATTGAATTCACCTGCGTAGCGGTTGACCTGCTTCGCTGCCCCCTCACGCTCGGGTTGGAGTTGATCACCAACTGCTGACCCTCCCATTCCCTGTGCGGCATAGCTGTTGGACAGCACTGACCAGGCCGCAGGTTCCACCCGATCCGGTCGTTTGAGAACAGCGGACCGGACGCTCACGATTGCGACGCAGTTTCCACCGGCGCGCTGGCCGACGGCGTGGCCGCTGGTCCCGCTGCGACCCTCTCCCTTTCCCCCTAACGCCAGTTACCCGGCAAGTTTCACCCTGGGCTGATTGCGCCCTGCGCCAGCTCCAAATCCGTCGTTTCGAGTTGCGCCAACCTGCCCATGGGCGCAGTGTGTCCGGCGCCGGGCGGTCGGATTTGGCGCTTGACTCCTAACCTGGGCGACCCGCGCCTTTCGACAACTCCCCACCGTCATTTCCTGTTGCATTGCCCGACCCTGGGCGGAGTGCGCGTTCCGCACGGCCTAGTCTGACCTGCTGAATACCACCCTGGGCGGAGTGCGTCTTGCGCGGAAACGGGCAAACCGGTGCCGGTTGCGCAGCCAGAGGCCATGACCATGCGTGGTTGTCGCAGGCTGACTCCGGCGCGAGGTGGATTCGGCGGACAGCGGCGTTGCCTGCAATGCGACTCAGCGGGTGGCAGGGACCGGAGTCAAGCTACAGGCACAGGTTGTTTCGCCAATCACCGTCGCCTTGGCCGCCGTCGACAACCGCGTCGGCAGCGGGCAGAACGTCAGCAACAACGGCGACAGCTACAACAAGATTCACATCGAGGATCAACTGTCTTGATTGTCAAGAGGAGTGAGCGATTTCCAGCTGAGTCATTTCGCACCAAGGGGAGCCGTTTTTGAGCATGGAGTTGAGCATGACCAGCAGTTTGCACATGCACGCGACCAACGCCAGCTTCTTTGGCTTGCCGGATGCCAGCAGCCTCTGGTAGAAGCCCCGTATAGCCGGGTTGTGGCAGGTGGCCACCAAGGATCCCATGTAGAGGACGGCCCGCACCCGGGAGCGTCCGCCCCAGACGGAACGTTTGCCCCGCCGGGCGCCGCTGACGCGGTTGTAGCGAGCCACGCCCACCAGGGCGGCGATCTCCCGGCGATTCAGCGTACCCAGCTCCGGCAGGTTTGCCAGCAGAGTGAGGGAGAGCTGCTCTCCGACACCGGGAACGGTGCGGAGCAGGTCGTCCTTCTCCCGCCACACAGGACTCTGGCGTAGAGTCTGGCGTAGCCCCTTGTCCACGTCGCTCAACTCCTGTTCCAGCCACGCGATGTTGGCTTCAATGCGGGGACTGACGGCGCTGATAGCGGTGCCCAGCCGGTTCTTCTCGGAGACCAGCATGGTCATCACCTGGTGCCTGCGGGCCGTCAGCGAGTTGAGGACCTGGGTCTCCGCGTCCTAAGGGGGCGCACCTCCGGACGGACGGCGTCGACGAAATGGGCCAGGACCGCCGCGTCGAGAGTGTCCGTCTTGGCCAGCGTTCCGGTGGCCTTGGCGAAGTCACGGACCTGGCGTGGGTTGACCACCACCACCGGCAGCGCCGCAGCGGCCAGGGCGGCCACCAAGGGCAGTTCCAAGCCGCCCGTAGCCTCCAACAACACCAGGGCAGGCTCCAGGTTCGCTAAAGGTTGGCCCGACCTTGCAACAGGCGGGCTGCACGGCCCAAGCAACTTGTATGATGAATCTGCTCCGCCGACAGGCCTATTGGCGGGGCAAGTTGGGGAGGGCGCGTCGCAGGCAACTGGGTGAGCCGGGCGAAAGCCCGGGTTGCACCGACGAACAGTAGGGCACCCTTCCCGCCGCACTGGTCGCTCCGGACGGATACAGGGGCTATAAGGCCCGCATCTGCAAGTGCGGAGGACTCTGGCATTATCACACGGCTTTATCACACCAGTAGGTAAAGCATGTCAGTGGTAGCAGGCGTTGACGTAGCCAAGGCCAGCCTGGACGTTTCAGTCTCTGAGGGTCCGGTGCTGCGGTTCGACAACAACACGAAAGGCGTAACCACGCTGTTGAAACATCTCAAGAGGGAGGAAGCAACCCTGGCCGTGTGCGAATCCACCGGCGGGTACGAGCGGCTGCTGGTGAGCCGCCTGCGGAAGGCCGAGATAGGCGTACGGGTGGCCAACCCCAGCCGGGTGAGAGCTTTCGCCAAGGCCTGCGGCTATGAAGCCAAAACCGACCCGCGGGATGCCCAGGTGCTCTCCCGCTATGGACAGGTGTTTCCTGAATCTGACACGCCGGAAACTGAGCCGGAACGGGAGGAATTGCAGGATTTGCTGCGGAGGCGCCGTCAGCTGGTCGAACAGCGAGTACAGGAAGTTAACCGGCTGGACAAGGGTGCTTCTGCCGGCGTAGCCGAATCCACCAAGCGCCACATCGCCTGGCTGGAGGCTGAGATTGCTCAGCTGGAGAAGGAATACCAAGAGGTGCTGCAGGGCAGCGCTCGCTTGACCCAGCGGGCAGCGCTGTACCGGACCGTCCCCGGTGTGGGACCGCTGACTGCGGCCACATTGGTGGCCTTTCTTCCCGAACTGGGCCGCTGGGACAGCAAGGCCCTGACCTCCCTGGTGGGCTTGGCGCCCTGGTCCCGGGACAGCGGCCGCAAGCGGGGTCAGAGATCGATCCGCGGCGGAAGGGGCGTAGTCCGCAAGGCCTTGTACCTCTGCGCCTGCTCGGTAATCCAAGTCGAGGGCGAGTTGCGCCTTTTCTACCAGAACCTGCGCCAGCGCGGGAAACCCGGCAATGTGGCCTTGGTGGCAGTGATGCGCAAGCTGCTGTTGCAGTTGAACGCTCTGGCTCGCCGGGGAACGCCATGGGTGCCGTCAGCTGTATAGACGAATCTCGTTGGCAATTCGCCAAAAAAACTTGACGTCCGACCACGGATACTGTTCGGGCTCTATTGAGGGGAGGGTACGGCGACCTTCGCTATCGGACGGCCTCTCCGGGACCTTGGGAAGTTCGGTCTGCCCCACCCAGAGCGACGTCGCGGGAATGATCATTCCCACACAACCAAGATACAAGGGACGTCGTAATAATATGGAAAAGGCTATTCTAGGCGAGTACGGGGCTAACGTTCGCAGCCCCTGGGAGGGCAAGCTGACGCGGTGCAGGCGGAAAGTAAGGGCCGCAGGGCTGGCTCCGGCGGCTGTTCTGGTGGATTCGGGGGACTGTTATGTTCCGCCAGCTACCGCGCAAACCCGCCGAATCCCGTTGGCGTTCCCGTCGTAATTGTTCGGTAACGGACTGTACCATACACTTCCGAAAGGTTCGGCGGAAGCCGGGAGTTTTGTGTGACCGGAGAGACTGGCCTATGCAGGGACGGGATCCTGCCAGGGGCGGGAGGAAGAGACCCGAGAATGCCGAAAGGCTGATAAGGAGAAATTTCAGGAATGAACAAAGCAATAGGCAAATCCACTGGAATTGCCCTACTCTTGGCCGCAGCGCTCCTCGCTGCCCTCTTCGCCATGGGCGTCTTCAGCGCCACCGGCGTGGGGGCGCATGACGAAACCATCGGGACGACGGCGGCCCAGGCGCACGCCGCCCAGGTTGACGCATTGGCTTTCTACGAAGGGGATACGCTGACGGAAGTAAGCAGTGCTGACCCTATCACGATAGCCGTTACTGATGGTACTACCAGCTATAGTACCGGTACGATACCTAAGACAGCTACTCACGTGGTTCTCTCGATCACCCCAGAAAGCGGAACAAGAATCAGTGACGTCTCGGGGTATGATGCTTTTAGTGCCTTGGGAGATGTAGATGCTGACCCAGCAGACCCTCTTGATGAACTCCCACCGGCAACCACCCAGCTCTTTGTTCTTGTCCCTCTCGTAGGGGACTCAGCAGTTGGGAGCGTCAGCTTTACGCTTTCGGACGTCTTCGATGAGACCACCACTGTCGGCAACGAAGACGACGGTTCCGCCCAGCACGCTGACGCCACTTACACCGTTAACTTTGTCTACGATAGCGCCAGCAACTCTGAATCCGCCGGCGCCGCGGCCAGGCTGAATTTGCAGGCTACGGTGGTGGAAACAGCTACGGACACCGAAATCGTGATTTCTGCGCCAAAATTCGGTGTCCCCACCACTATTGATGAAGAGGAAGTAACCATCAACGGCGTGGAAGTTTCCGATGTATCAGCGGATGGTAGCAACATCACCATCGTGGTGCCGGACATGAATGCCACCACTGCCGGTGACGACCCTCTGCCCGACGGTACCGCCATCATAAGGATCTCCAACAATGCTGGTATCACCAATCCGACTGTTGCTGGTCTGTATCCAATCGGGATCGATGTTAAAGACCTCGACGATGCAGAAGGCAATGACTCCCAGAACGTCGTCAAAGTAATCCGGGAGATCAAGCTCAGCTCCAAGTCCGGTGCCAGCGGTGCGGACATTACGGTCACTGGCACGGGCTTCGGCGGCCAGTCGGCCACCGTGTTCATCGACAACACGCCAGCGGTGGCGGCCACCGATGACACCGACGCAGTGGCCAAGTTGTACGAGTCCAACGACGCGTACGATGCCGACGACGACGTCGATCTCGGCACCGTTGATATCACGGACGGCAAATTCACCCTTGTAACCGACGGTATCACGAAGCCCGATGTAACGCCTGCTCCCCCCTCGGTGGACATCAACGCCATCGACGGGAACAGCGCACTGGTGGAAGATGGCGGGGCCGCGACGTACTCATTCAAGGCCGCCATCTCGGTCGACCCCGAAACAGCGTCCTGGGGCGAGACTGTAACCATAACCTTGTCTGACTGGACCACCGGCAATGTAACCGACGTTCGGTTTGGTGGGACCAGAGACGGGAAGGTAATGGTTACGACACCTGACGACGGAGAGGTCGAGGCCGTCGTTCCCAGTGGTCTGCGCACAGGCAAGTTGAAGGTCGAAGTCTTCGTTGGCTCTGCCCTTCAGTCAGCCAGCGGCACCATAGAAATCACACCCTTGGACCTGACCATCAGCCCAAGCTCGCCGGTACCGGGTCAGCAGATAACCATCACCGGGAGCGGCTACGAGGGCACCACGGCCATAGACTCCGTTACGGTCGGAACTATGACCTACACCAGCTCTCAGAGTAATTCGCCAATAGCTGACGCCGAGACTAACAGTGGCGGCAGCGCCACAGTCACCGTGAATGTGCCCCTCGAAGTGGGTACTGGTGACAAGACTGTCAGCCTGACCGTCGGCGAAAGGACTGGAGAAGGGACGATAACCGTTCCCAAGCCTTCCATCACTCTCAA
The DNA here is from genome assembly GCA_965207865.1 of Dehalococcoidia bacterium. Lineage (GTDB taxonomy): Bacteria > Chloroflexota > Dehalococcoidia > Lucifugimonadales > UBA3495 > VXOI01. The sequence continues at coordinate 413,701 of CBDBNP010000002.1, read as the reverse complement.
TCCCACGGAGAGCCTGATTGGAAGCACGGTGCAAGTCACCGGCACTGGCTTTGCCTCCAACGGCAGGGTTCTCCTGGATTACGGCACGGTGGCCACCTCCCTGCAGATCGGCCAGGCCGCCGCAGACGGCTCCATTAGCATGGCATTCGATGTGCCTTCCGGTGCCGGCATTGGCGACAGCGCCACTGTTGAGGTCTACGTGATTGGCACTCCCAGCATCGATGCGGATGCTAAACACAGCACTCCCGACCCGGTAATCACGACAAGTGGACCGGTTCAGGCCGGGGGTGAGATCACCATTACCGGTAGCAACTTCAAGGGTTTCTCGACTCTGTCCGACCTAAGGGTAGGCGGCCAGGAGTCACTGCCGTCTCCGGCCCCTGAGACAGATAGGGATGGTAATTTCGAAACGACGGTCCGCGTGCCTCTCTTGGGCATAGGCAGTCACACGGTCACCGTCGCTGATGGCAGCGGCAACAGGGGCACCGAGTCGTTCTCCGTGGTTGCGGAATCAGTCGAACCCGCCTCCACCGACCCCGCGGAGGTGTTCGCGTCGCTGATCGAGGCTGGGCGTCTGTCCCGGGTCTGGTTCTTGGACGCGGAAAACCAAGCTTGGCTGTTCTACGACCCAGATCCCGAGGTCGCCACCTTCAATAACCTGCCCGAGGCGACCGCCGGTGAGGCGTACATAATCATCATCACCCCGGGCGAACAAGTGGAGTTCCAGGGTCGGACCCTGTACGAAGGCACCAATAACATCGCTCTGCGCTAGGGCAAACACTCAGCAATCGGGACGATTCCCGCGAGCCACGGGGAGGCCGAGCTTCGATCTGACCGGGGTCCCTCCCCACCACTAGCGGGCCGGGGTTTATCCCCGCCCGCAGGTACGTTGACGAAAATGTGTTAACGAAAGACAAGGAGGAAAGAATGACCATAACCAGAATAGTGGCACTGCTGAGTGTGCTGGCGCTGCTGGCCTCGCTGCCGCTGTCGGTGGCCCTGGCCCAGGGCGCGCCCTTCCTGGTCCTCGGCGAAGCATCGGTGGACGGCAAGCCTGCCGCCATGGGCTCCACTGTCGTCGCCATGTCCGGCGAGGGCGAGGACGCCATGATGTGGATGGGCGAAGTCATGGATGCCGACGGAAAGTTCCGCATCTTTGTCGAGGATGGCGACGAAGACGTCATGCTGTCCTTCACGATCAAGATGGGAGAGGGCGACGAAGCAATGGAATACATGGCTCACCCGGGAATGGAAGTCATGATTGGTGGTCCCGGTGAACGGACTGACCTTCTGATGGTGGCAGCTTTCACCAGTGAGGAGGCTAGGCCCACCCCGACCAAGACCGCGGCAGAGGAAATGGAAGCCATGCGCGGCCCGCGCGGCGCCACTGGCGCCCGTGGTCCCCAGGGCGAGCAGGGTCCTGCCGGACCCTCTGGCGCTGCTGGCCCCTCTGGCCCCGCCGGCAACGACGGTCCCGCCGGTCCCGCCGGTCCCGCCGGCAACGACGGCAACGACGGCAACGACGGCAACGACGGCAACGACGGCCGCGACGGCTCTGACGGCTCCAAGGGCGACCCCGGAGCCCAGGGTCCCGTCGGTCCCGCTGGCCCCGCCGGCGCTGACGGCGCCCAGGGTCCCAGCGGCGGCGGAGCTCTCGCCATCGTCGCGCTGATCATCGCCATCGTTGGCGTCGTCGCCGCAGGCGGCGCATTCATCGCCGGACGAAACTCGGGCTGATGCACTTCACCATTTAGTTCCCTAACCACGCAAAAGGGGTGGCTCTCTGAAGGCCACCCCTTTTGTTGTCAGTGGAGGGTGTCCATGGCAGACCCCAGGCCGCATAGAAAAGACTACCGAATCATCCGCACTATCAACGGACTCAACCCAACCTTATGGCGCTGGGTCCGTGCTCGTGCAGCCTTGGAACACCGTGGAACAGGAGAGATCTTTAATGAGATTATTGAACGATATCGACAAGAGGCTGATTTCTCTGACACCCGAATCGAGATTACCTCTCCTCACGAGATTTTCGGAACCGGACAGCACTCTGTCCGAGGTATCGACCCACACCTATGGAGGTGGTTGAGATCACGAAGCATCCTGGAGGAATATTTGCTCAGCGAACTGCTAAACGAACTCCTGTATAGATATATGACGACGGCAGGAGAAGCGGTCAAAGTAGTTCGAACGAGGCACCAAGAATGCGTAATCTGCCAGCGGCTATATGAGACGGAGAGAGAGGACTCCCTGGCGTGTTCAAATAGATGCCGTGTAGCCCTTCACCGCAGGAGACGGAACGGGCAAATGATATAATTCGAACGGCTTCCGGGTTCATCTGCCGGAAGCCGTTCTCCTTTCGGTAGCGGCGCGACCTGGAAGCCGGAGGTTAAAAGGCAAAGGGGAGCGTCGCTTTTTTGATAGCATTTTGCAACATTAGCGTTTGAATCCAGCGCTCTCTGGGCTATCATCCCCTTGCCAAACTCACCCTGTACCTGACCCCTTTGTCTTGGCAGGTTACCATAGTTGCCTTTCTTCTGGAGGTTGCGTCCCTGTCAGTTATTGTGATCGGGTAAGCTTTTAGTCGTTACCCTCTGTCGGCGTGGGAGTATTGATGCTCTTCGCGGCGGTATTGGTGGCAGCCTATACCCACAGGCTACAGGCTGGAGAGAGATGAAGAACTGACGTAAGGGTGAATACACGAAAGGCCCAGGCAACGCCTGGGCCTTTCGTTTCCGAGGCCCTCACACCCCCGCCGCCGTCTGGTGGAACTGCGGTTGACGAGCGGATTACCGATGCCTGCGTGGATTCGAACCAGCGGGCTGAGGCCGAAGGCCCCGAGGTGTGGTCTGAGGGACATTCATCCGCTCTTCCATACCTCCTCCAGCAACTTTGGGTTTCGATTTGTCGAGGGGAATTTTCGGTTGCGGGGAAGATATTTTCTTGCGGTACACCATTTTGCGGTACATTTGCCCGGACCCTTCTTCCGCAGGTGAAGAGTCCAGGTTCAAGCGTAATTCAAATACATCCTTTGTGTTGGGGGTTACTGCCTTAGCCCGAATCCACCGAAGGAGTGGGGATTGAGGGTGTCCTGAAGGCGTGAAGAGGTGCTCCTGCGTATCTGGGATAATGGTTTTTGATCGAAAAACTGACCCCAGAGAAGGAGCACCCTTTGGATTTTATCACTTGAGCACCCCGATCGCATCGATGTCGCCTTTGATGATCACCGTCTGGTAGCCAATGCAGGGCTGCTGCTGCCCGCCATCCTTGCCCTCCGCCTGGGTCTGGGTGAAGTGGTTGAGCGGTACCTCGATTTGAGTAACGCCGCCGGCCGGGCCAACACCGGCGACAAGCTGCTGACACTGGTGGCCTCTGCCCTGGCCGGCGGCGACTGCATCGACGATGCCGACGCGTTGCGCAGTGGCGGTACCGCCAGAGTCCTGGGCTGGGTGGTCAAGGCCCCGTCCACCTTGGGCACCTTCCTGCGCAGCTTCCTCTGGGGGCACGTCAGGCAACTGGACCGGGTAACCCGGGAGCTGCTGGCCCGGGCCTGGGCCGCCGGGGCCGGACCAGGCAATGGTCCGCTGACCATTGACGTGGACTCCACCATCTGCGAGACCTACGGCCTGAGCAAGGAGGGTGCCCGTCATCACGGCTACACCGGCCAGCGGGGCTATCACCCGCTGCTGGCCGTGGCCGCCGGCACCGGCGACGTGCTGATGGCCCGTCTGCGGGAGGGCCGGGCCAACACGGCCAGAGGCGCTGCCCACTTCCTGCGGGAGACGGTGAGCCGGGTGCGCTACGCCGGGGCCACCGGTCAACTCACGGTGCGGGCCGACAGCGGTTTCTATACCCACGGCGTGGCCAAGGTCTGCCGCAAGCAGAAGGTGCGTTTCTCCATCACCGTGCGCCTTCATCAGGTCCTGCGCAATCTGATCGCGGCCATACCCGAGTCGGACTGGACGCCCATCCCTTACTGGATGGAGGGCGCAGCCGATGTGGCCGAGACAACTTATACCCCCTTCCAGAGTGAGCCCGACGCCGTTCCGCAACGGCTCATCGTCCGCCGCGTCAAACCCACGCCCGGCTCACAGTTGGCCCTTTTCGACAACTACAGCTATCACGCTTTCATCACTGACCGGGACGGCGAGACGCTGGATCTTGAGGCAGATCACCGTCGCCACACCGAGATCGAGAACGCCATCCGGGACCTGAAGTACGGCGTGGGCCTCAACCATCTCCCCTCGGGGCGCTTCGCAGCCAATAGAGCCTGGCTGGCGGTGCAGGTCATGGCACACAACTTGGCTCGCTGGACAGCGCGGCTTGGCCTGGGCGAGCAGATCGTGACCACCAAGACTCTCAGACGGCGCTTCCTTTCCCTGGCTGGAAGGATCACCCGCAAGGCCCGCCAACTCACCCTGCACCTGCCCTGCACTGGCCCTGGGAAAGTCAGATTGTCTCTGCTCTGGCACGGCTGCGGGCCCTGCCGCTACCCTCTTGACCGCCCAACGGTGTCTGACCTGTCCACGATGACGCCCCACGCCTGGCCGATCAGCCCCCAGGCCGGACCCTTGACGCCCTCCGCCTTCGGTCGGCACTGAAAATCGCTCCCAGCGCCGCTACCACAGGCCGTCAAAATCCCTCTGGCGTGGCAGCCGTACTCCGCATCGTCAATTTCAGCGGCATCAGGGACTCGCCAGCCTGTTTCCTGACACCGCATCCCTCGTCTGACCGACGCCACCGCAACCCTTCGGTGGATTCGGGCTTAGGGCGTCTTCTCTTTCAATACGACGTCTTAAGAGGGTTAAATTGAGTTATAATACACAAGAAGAATAACCATCAAAAGAATCGCATAAGAATCGATTTGATTGGAAATGTGTCACCGCCCTCCGCTGGAACGTTCGTCGATACCTCATGATGATATTAGCCCCACCCATGAGGTCCCAAGAGGAAACGGTACTGAACAGTACATTTAGCTTGCACCTTGGGTATAATCAGGCTGTGAGACCCACGCCGCCGGAGGAGTTGGCGGCCGGGGGCATGGAGCATGGGGAACAGCCCTGCCGGGAGGTCGAGGCCCGGCGACAGCGCCCGTCCCGCCTGAGCGCGGCCAGCCGGAGCAACGGGAGCTTGGAGTTCGACCAAGTGCTTCAGGGGTCCGGCATATTGGCCAGACCCAGGACAAAGCGGCCCTCGCTGGTCGGCCGTCCCCTCTGCAAAAGGCTGAGCCACCCAAAGGAAAACCCCGCATTATCGGCAGGGGCTTGGCACTTTACCCTCCTAGAGTGCAGACTCAATCTGCGACTATGCCGCTAATCTGAACCGTATCAAGAAGGTTCTTGATTTTATCCAGTTTGGTGGAGCTGGAGGGGATCGAACCCTCTACCTCTTCAATGCCATTGAAGCGCTCTCCCGAGTGAGCTACAGCCCCACAGCAGACATCCAATATATCAAAGGGCGCGTTTGGCCTGCAAGCCCCGCGCCCTTGTTGTCTGGGTGTGTTCCTGGGCTACCGGCGGTGGAACTTGACGACGCGGCGCGAGCGGCCCCACTCACCAGGCATCACGAAGTACAGGTCGCGGTCAGAGTCGGCCCAGACGCCGTGGCACGAGCGGTGCAGCTCGGAGCCCCACTGGGTGATGATCTCGCCGTCCGGCGACAGGACGCTGAACAGCCCGCCGTTGTGCTCCGGTATGTAGGCTATGTCCTCGGAGTCGACATACAGCAGCGCCGGACCGATCAGCTTGCTGGGCCAGGTGGAAATGTACTCACCCTCCTGGCTGAACACCTGGACCCGGTCGTTCTCACGGTCGGCCACCAGCACCTGGCCTTGTCGATCAATCCAGACCCCGTGGGGCAGCCGAAACTGGCCAGGGCCGTCGCCCGGTTCCCCCCACGACTTGATGAGCTGGCCTTCCGGAGTGAACTTGTGCACCCGTGCATTGGCGTAACCGTCGGCGATGAATATCTCGCCCGCGTCGTTCAGGGCGATGCCGGCGGGCATGTTGAAGGGAGGGCCGCCGTGGGTGACTGACTCGAAGGCCTGCGAACTGTAGTCCTCCGGGTCGACCCCTGTATCGGATCGCACGCCCTTCTGGCCGATGGTCATGATGTGCTGGCCGTCGCCGGTATACTTGTGCACCTCGTGGGTGTTGCGGTCCACCAGCCAGACGTTATCGTTGTTGTCCAGCAAGATGGAATGGGCAAAGGTGATGAGTCCGGCACCCCAGGCCGAGACAAAGTTTCCGACTTTGTCGAAGATGCAGACAGGATGCTCCGGGTCGCGATTGAAGGCGTATACCCGGTCCTTGGAGTCGCCGTAGACTGCCGCGGTGGGCATCTCCCAGCCCTCCGGGAGTTTGGCCCAGTCGGGGTTCATTTCGTAGCTGAAGTCGCCGGAACCAACAATGTTGCTGGACGTCACGGTATGTCTCCTGATGGCTGATTCGGATTTTCAACATCATACAGGCTGGTGGGACGTTTCTCCACTGGAGGGTTCGCGCCCACCCTAATCCTCCCCCGGTAGGAGAGGGAATTGGTCACCAGTCTCTGAGAGGGAGGAAATTTAGCGTCATCCGGTTCGCTACGGCCTAATCCCCGGCGTTGTCACGCGGAAGCTGTAGATGGATGTGCCCGGTGTGGTGTAGACGGTCCGATAATCCGGGCCGCCGAAGGCAATGTTGCGGGGCACCTCTGGGCCGCGAATGACGCCGACGTGGGTGCCGTCAGACTCGAATACCCAGATGCCGCCCGAGCCGGTGCAGAACACCCGGCCAGCGGTGTCAACCTTCATGCCGTCCGGGACGCCGGGCTCGGCCGAACTCATGTCGGCAAAGATGCGGTTGTTGCTCAGCGAGCCTTCGGCTGCCACGTCGAAGGCGCGGATCTTGCGATGCGTGCAGACCTCGCCGCGCTCCTCTTCGCCGAGGCAGTCAAGGCTGATGCGACTGATGGCGACGTACAGCACCGATTCATCGGGAGAAAACGCCAGGCCATTGGGGTACTCGCAGCCGTCGGTGGCCAGGTGCACCTCGCCGTCGGGGTCGAGTCGGAACACTCCGGCGAAGTCGTACTCGCGGAGTTCCGGCTCGAGACGCAGCGAAGGATCGGTGAAGTAGATGCTGCCGTCGGAACGAGTCACCACGTCGTTGGGTTTGTGGAAACGCTTGCCCTGCCAGCGTTCGGCGATGGGTGAGACGGCGCCGTCGGGTTCCATCCGGGTGATGCGGCGGTGGTCGGCGCCCTCGCACATGACCAGGCGCCCTTCGCGGTCGAAGGCGCAGCCGTTGCCCTCACCCGTGCCCTCCCGCAGGACAGAGACGCCGTTCTGCTCGTCCCAGCGATACAGGCGGCTCTCGGTCAGGGACACGAAGGTCAAATACCCATCGGGATGCCACAGCGGGCCCTCGGTGTTGCCGCCCACGTCGGCCAGGTGGGTGTGCTCCGGGGATTCCAGGACGCCGGTAAGGTCATTGGGCATGGCTGCCTCCTTATCTCTTGTCTCAATTCCCGCAAGTTTTCGAGATTATAGCAGCCGTCGGAGGGAATCAATTGCTTGACGTCGCTCAGGCCTAGCTCCTAGAATCCTGCACTTGTAGGGGAGGTGAGGATGGATTATGTCGAACAAGGGCGAAAACTATCTGCAGTGGTGGTGCTACTTATTCTGCTATTGCTGGCGACAGCAAGCTGCCAGGATTCCATTCCGACAACGTCCAGCCCGCCTGAAACCGGCCCAACTTCGGGCGCCGCGACAACTGAATCAACAACTCCTTTCCCAACATCCATCTCCTCGCCTCCTGCTGTGCAGCTGAATCCCTCTCCAACCCTCGCGCAGTCCGCAGTGCCTGCCCCGGCTCCAACGACTCCTTCTCCTACATCCGGTCCTACGGCGCCGCAGAATCCCTCTCCATCTCCAACACAGCCCGTGGTGGCCACCCCGACCCCATTCCCGGAATACACGATTGAGGACCTGCATGCCGCAGAACTCGCACGACTGCTTTCCGTCCTGGATGAATCCTCAACGGTCAACGACGTGTTCCAGCTGCTCACCGGCCAGGAGGTAAACTGCTGGCAGGAGGAGGCCGGCGAGCGGGCGTTCGATATGCTGGCCGATTTACCCGCCCTTGCGTTCGCCTCATCGCCCCATCTGCTGCTGTCTTCTTGCATAGACGTGGGACGCTTGGCGGAGGTCACCGTTGCGGTGATAGGCGACGCCGTGGGACCTCTACAAGAGGACGAGGAACTCTGTCTGCGAGTCAATTCGTCATACAGCTTTCTGCTGGTAGGAGTCTTATTGACAAGCAGCTACGCTGAATGCCTCAAGAGCGAGGTCCAGGCAACCGAACTTGAAAGTCTATTCCGCGGCCTTCTATCCCGGCCCGTGATCCTCGGGCGAAACCAGGACACGGTGGGAGAACTGATCTCGTTTTTGCGAAGCGAATTAGCCCTGAAGTGCGTTCACGAGGTATACAACACCGAAGATTACCGCTCCATCAGCTACGACGAGTTCCAGGCTCTGCCGGCGTTGACCTTGATCAACATTCCCCACTCACTGTCTGGCTGCGGAAGTGGCCCCAGCGCCTTTGAGATCATCGCAGCACTGATAACCCGCCATTCAGGCGCAACCTGGGCCGACACCCCGAAATGCATCGTAATGGAGTTCGAGAAATCTCCTACTAGCGAGAGAACTATTCGGCTCCCCGAATGGCGCCTCGAGTCCGCCTACTTCAAGTGCCTCACCGAGGCCGAATACCAAACCTTGGCCGTGGCCCAGCTGGAAGCATTCACCGGGGAACTGCCGGAAGAAAGAGCCTCCTGCGCGGGGGCGATTGCGGCGGATGGCTACGGCATCGCCAAAGCGATCGAGGCCGACGTCCGCACGCTCGACGGTAGCCCTCCTGATTACGATGCCATTCCGTCCTTGTTCTACGTCGTGGCTTTTTCACTCTGCCTGAATGCGGACCAGATCGCCAGAATCTTTGACGTTCCGGCTTCAGAGATTATCGAATGGACCCCAGCTGAGGAGCACTGCGTCCGTACCATCTACCAGGATACAGTGAAGCAACTGTGGTCCGAAATTGAACGACAGGGCTGGAACGTCCGCGAGAGCGAATCCCTCGCAGAATACCCCGAGAAGATGGCTGCCTGTACAGAGATGAATTAGTGTATCCCGTACCACACCGCAGAATCGCAATGTCTTGACCTCTACTGCGTTTGACCCTCCCAATTAGGGCCATTACAATTTTTATGTAGAGCACGGAACCAACAGGGCGTGGAAGGGGGGAACAATGAGCCAGATGGCAAATGAGGAATGGGTCTACGCGGAGCTGAAACGGCGGGCGGTTGCGATGTTCGGGGAGAAACGGGCCGGCGACTTGGAAGACTATTTGCGAACCACGGCCAGGCAGGTTGTCGACGTAGAAGCTTCGAGCGTTCATCGTGATCTGGAGCCGGCGGTCCAGGACTGATTTTCAGGAAATGAGAGTCATACCGAGGCGGCAGAATGTTGCAGGGCGATCATTTGCCGCCATATTGAGGGGGCATTATGCCTGAACCGTACGAGCTTTCGGTGGCGGAAGCTGCATCGCAGATTCGCCAGGGCACACTGTCGCCGGTGGCACTGGCGGAGTCGCTGCTGGCCCGAATCGACGCGCTGGACGGCGACCTCAAGGCGTGGGTGACCATCGATCGTGAGGCCGTGCTATCGGCGGCGCGGGCAAAAGAGGCTGAAGTAGGTTCAGGTACACCGCTGGGTCCCATCCACGGGGTGCCAGTGGGGTTGAAGGACATCTTCTACACCGCCGGGATGCTCACCGCCTGCGGGTCAAGAGTCTACGCCGACTTTGTGCCGGAATTCGACGCAACATCGGTGGCGAAAATCAAGGACGCGGGCGGCATCATCCTCGGAAAGGCAGTGACGACAGAATTCGCCACCTCTGATCCTTCGCCAACCCACAACCCCTGGAACCTGGAGCACACCCCCGGCGGCTCCAGCAGCGGCTCATCGGCGGCGGTGGCCTCGCGAATGGTGCCAGCCGCCTTGGGCTCGCAGACCGGAGGGTCCACCTGCCGCCCGGCGGCCTACAACGGCATCGTCGGCCTCAAGCCCACTTACGGCCGCATCAGCCGCTACGGTGTGGTGCCGGTCAGCTGGTCTCTGGACCACGTCGGCATCCTGACCCGCACCGTGGCAGATGCGGCGCTGATGCTGCAGGTGATGAGCGGCGAGGACGACAAAGACCCCGGCTCGCTGCGTCAGCCGGTGCCCGACTTCATGGCGCAGATGGCGGAACACGACCGCCCGCCGCGCATCGGGTTGGTGCGCCAGTACTATCAGGACTACTGCACTGAGGAGATTTGGGCCCACACCGAGGCGGTGGCCAACCAGTTGGCCGAAGCGGGCGCGGAGGTCGAGGAGATCGGCCTGCCCGACAGCTTCGCCGGGGTCCACAGCTTCCAGCGCATCGTGATGAACGTGGACTGCGCCGCGTTCCACGAGGCCAACCATCGCACCCGAGCCGACGACTACGGGCCGCGCATCCGGGCCGGGATGGAGATGGGCATGCTGATTCCCACGGCCACCTACCTCAAGGCCCAACGACTGCGACGGCAGTTCCGGGCCGACATGAACGAGATGGCCTCGAAGGTCGACGTGGTGATGACGCCGGCTACTCCCGCGCCAGCCCCAAAGGACCTGAACACCACCGGCGACGCCGCCTTTCAGGTACCGTGGACGGCTGCAGGACTGCCGACGGTGGTTGTGCCAACGGGCCTCTCGGAGTTGGGGATGCCCATGGCCGTGCAGTTCGGAGGCCCGTGGGCCGAGGAAGGTAGAGTCCTCGGCGCATCCCAGTGGTGCGAGCGCGTGGCCGGTCTGCACCAGGGACCGCCCAACTACTCGTAAGCTTTGTCCTTGCCCGCTGACTACGACCTGATCGTCATCGGCGCCGGTTCGGCGGGTCTCGTTGCAGCGCGATTCGCTCGTCAGCTTGGCCTGTCGGTGGCGATGGTGGAACGCTCCCGGGTGGGTGGCGACTGCACCTGGACTGGCTGCGTTCCCAGCAAAGCGCTGCTGAAGGCCGCGACTGTCTCCCACGCGATTAGCACCGCTGACAACTACGGCTTGAATCCCTCACTCCTCGATGTGGACCTTCGGCCCGTGATGGAGCGCATCCGCTCGGTGATCAGTCACATCTACGACTCGGAATCACCGGAAGCTCTGGCACGGGAGGGCATCCAGGTCATCCGCGGCGCGGCGCGGTTCACCGGTCCGGATTCCGTAATGGTTGACGACAGGGACTACACGGCACGGCGCTACCTGGTCTGCACCGGGGCGTCCCCAGTGGTTCCGGCGATACCTGGTCTGGACAGCGTTGACCACCTCACCTACGAGTCGGTCTGGCAGATGGACGAGCTACCGCCGTCGTTGGCAGTCATCGGCGGCGGCGCCGTTGGATGCGAGCTCGCCCAAGCCTTCGCGAGACTGGGTTCGCAGGTGACACTCGTCGAAGCAGCTGGTCGCATTCTGCCGCTGGAAGACCCGGAGGCCTCGGCTGTCATTGCGTCGCGGTTCGAAAGCGAGAGGATTACTGTTATTGTCGGCGCCGGAGCTCAGACCGTGTCGCCCAGAGCAGGGGAAAAGAATGGCGTTTGTATCGAACTGGCTGACGGCAGGGTCGTTGAGGCGGAGGTACTGCTGGTGGCCGTGGGACGCCACCCCAACGTCGAGGGCCTGGAGCTGGAGGCGGCGGGCGTCATAGCCAAGCCCGGTGGCATACAGACCGACCGTCACCTGCGCACCGCCAACAAGCGCATCTACGCCGCCGGAGACGTCACAGGCGGCCCGCAGTTCACCCACTACGCCGGATGGCAAGCGTTTATGGCAGTTCGCAACGCCTTCCTGCCCTCCAACTCCGTGGCCGTCCGGGAGCATGTGCCGAGGGCCGTTTTCACCGACCCCGAGGCAGCGCAGACCGGATTGACCGAGGCACAGGCACGCGCAACGCACGGCGCCAGGGTCATTGTGTCCCGCTGGCCCATGAGCGAGGTGGACCGCGCCCTAACCGACGGCGAGGCCGACGGGTTCGTGAAGGTGGCGCACCTGCCAAACGGCAGGGTCCTTGGCGCGACCATCGTGGCGCCCCATGCCGGTGAGATGGTACAGGAGTGGACCCTGGCCATCGACCGTGGCATCAATCTGGGAGACCTGGCCCGATCAATCCACGTCTACCCCACGTACTCCATGGCATCGCAGCAGCTGGCTCTTAGTGCCTACTCGGAGCGACTGTTCGGCGGGCGCATTGGCAGGTTGCTGCGCTGGCTGGCCAAGCGCGGCGGGTAGATTGCGGTCCTATCGCATTTGACGCTGTAAAAACAGCCTACAGACCGGAACAACCCGCATTTCCATTGAAATCAGTCGTTCACCATGCCTGGGCAACCACAAGGGTTGCCCCTACATGATCCCCCATCGATTCGACCTGTCTCTCAAACCAATGACCCCTGCGGGCCAGGCGCCGTTCCCGTACCCGATCGGCTATGGGGCGGGCTTAATGGGGGAACGCCCATTGTCCCGCCCTCCCTATGAGCTGGTTCCCTACCCACGTATCAGGGGCACCACCTCTTCGACAAACCGCTCGGCGGCCCGGGATTCGGGATCGGCAGGGTCTAGGTTCACGCCCCGGATGATGAATTTGTCGATGCCAAGTTCGATCAGTTCCGAAAGCCGGTCGGCGCAGTGAGTGGGAGGGCCAAAGATCCCGAAATTCCGGGCAAAGTCGGTGGTCACCGCCTCGTCCTGGGGCGAACCCGCCATGCCGTGGTGCTGCATGTCGTAGGCGTCGTGGATGTTCCGCATGACCTGCCGTTGCTCCGTCGACACCGGCCCAACCACGCTGCCGTACATGGAGGAGAACCGGGCGAACAACGCGACCTGGAAGGTGCCGATCCGCGCCGCCTCATCCGGATCATCATGCACCACCAGCGGCACGTAGGCGCCGAAGGGGATGTCCGCCGATAGCCCGGACTCGGTGCGGGCGGCGCGGGCCACTTCCATTCCCCAGCGGATGCGGTCGGGATCCGCGCCGACGTTCAGGGTGACCCGGTCGGCGTGCCGCGCTGCGGCCGAGATCACTTTCGGCCCGGTGGCCGCCACGTCCACGGGGACCTTCGGCGGCTGCACCTCGTCGATCCAGAATATTTGGCTGGAATCCTTGTAGTCCGCCAGCCCGACCGAATCGATGTCTCCTCCCGACTCGAAGGACACCTCCTCCCCTCGAAGGTAGCCCTGTAGCCTCTCCAGGTAGTTCTCGAACTTGGGTACCGAGTCAGGCGCGCGGCCCAGGTGGGCCAGTGCCGAATCACCTCTGCCGATGCCAAGGTAGGCGCGCCCGTCGCTCTCCACCTGCACCGTCGTTATCGCCGACGCCGTGACAGCGGGATGACGGGTGTGAGAGTTGGTGACGCCGGTGCCCAACTTGATGGTGGACGTGGCATGGGCGGCCAGGGCCATGGCCACATACGTGTCCCCATAACGGTTCTGGGAGTCGACGTACACGATTCCGTCGTACCCGATTTCCTCGGCCCGAACCGCCTGCTTCACCGCGTTGAACTCCGGGGAATTGCGGCCACCCGCGTTCGGTCGCCCCATGGCCCAGAACTCAGTAGACATGCGAACCTCCTGTCCTTGCGCTCGGTGGGTAAATAGAGCGCAGGAAAGGATACCATATTGACGGTCGGAGTCCTGACCTGTACCCCAGCCGCACCCACGGAATTTATCGAGGACGATTCAGGCCTCGCCGCGATGCAGGTGTCTGCCAAAGACGACGGATACGACCAGGCACGCTGCCGTGACGCCCAGGCAGAACCAGCCGATTCCTCCGAACCCGGTGGTGGCCAACAGGGCGCCCGCTGTTGCGCCCGCAACGGCTCCCCCGGCCTGATTGCTCATGCCCATGATGCTGGCGCCTGTGGACTTGGATTCCCCCGAGTGCTCGGTGCTGGCGGCAACCAGGGTGGGGATGGTCACCGCCAGCAGTATTCCCGCGACAGTCGCAATCGCCACAACAATCCACAGCTGGAATTCAAATGTGAAGCAGAGCAGGGCGCAGACTCCCCCACCTGCGGAGGTCGCTCCGATTAGCATCGCCCGCTGACCGTGATTCGCCACGGGCCCTCCGACGAAGCTTCCGATGGCCTGTCCCAGTGCGACTATGCCCAGAGGCAGGGCGGCGTAGGCCACACTCAGCTCGTATGTGTCCCGTAGGTAGGTCGGGAAATAGCTGACCATCGTCCAGAATGCGATGCGTTGCGACAGCCCCACCGACACGGCAACCCTGAAGAATGGCAGGGAAACCAGCGATCCATACCGTGAAAAGAAAGCCCAGTTTCGCACCCGCGCCCTGCTGTCCCGGGGGAACCATAGCCAGTTCGCCAGCAAGGCGGTCGCCAGCAGAATGCCGGCAAATATGAAAACGAATCTCCAACCGCCAACGTCGACCAGAATCAGGGACAGAGGTACGCTGACGGCGGACGTCAGTATGCCGATGCCCAGGAAACCGCCCACAGCCTGCGCCCTTCTCTCCGGCGAGATTACGTCGGAGATCGCCCCCACCGAGGTGGGTGGCAGTGCTCCTGCTCCGAGGCCGTTCAGCACCCTCAGCGCCAGGAAGGTCTCGATGTTGGGAGCGAATGCTGAGGCGATGACTGAAATGATCAGCAGCGACAGCCCTCCCAGGATTACCGGGCGACGACCGAAGGAATCGGAAAGCGGCCCCGACGTTATCCCCGAGACGGCCCAGGCCGCAAACGTGGCAGTGGCCAGCTGTCCCGCCACCGCCACCGAGATCTCGAGGTCTGATGCGATTTCCACCAGCAGCGGCGGCAACATGAACACCGAGTTCTGTGCGCCGAAAATGGCAAACGTGAGCACGGAATAGAACCGTGCCTTGTTGATGTCTCCGGTGCCCGCCTGCTCGACCTGAGTCGCTATGCGGTTCGTCTCCCTGGCCAGGTATCCATTTCCGTGGTCTACATCACGACGAGCGCGATCATTTCGGTCGTTCAAGAGACTCTGGCCTATCCAGAGCCACTCGAACGGAGGGGCTGCCTTTGAGGCAGCCCCGTTTCCCGTATGATTTTACCAATTTACCAGCAGGTACTTCACGGTGACTTCACTGCTCGACCCCAGTCTTCCGGATTTCAACTTCCAGAATCAGTTCGGCCTATTCCCCCAGCGTCGTCGTCAGCACCCACATGGGACGCGCGCCGACATCGTAGGTGGCAAGCGGCGTCATCTCTCCGGTGTCGCGGTTGATGCTGTGTGAGGAAAGTCGTCCAGTGGCTGACCCGGCGCCGAACACGAACTTGCCCTGCGGATCGAGGCTGAAGGCGCTGGGAACGGACTCGGTGGAGGCGCGGCCGGCCGCGGTCAGAGCGCCGGTCTGCGGGTTGACCTTGAAGCTGGCGATGCTATTGTGGCCCCGGTTGGGAACGAACAGCAGGCTGCCGTCGGATGTCATCTGGATCTGGGAGCAGGTGTTCCGCTCGGTGTGGCCATCCGGGAGTGTCGAAATTGTCTGGAACGCGGAGAGGCGGCCCTCGGAGTCCATGTTGTAAGCCGTGACGCTACTGCCCTGCTCGTCGGAGAAGTAAACCACGTCCAGCGACGGGTGGAAGGTGTAGTGCCGCGGGCCCAGGAACCCTCCCATCTCCAGCACCTGCGGGTCATTGGGCGTCAGGCGTCCGCTGTCGGCGTCGAACCGGAACTGGTGGATCACGTTGGGGCCGGGAATGTTCTTGGGCGGCTCCAGCACATTGTCCTGGATGTAGGCGATGTGCGGGACGAAGGCGAAGCGGTTGGAGCGGTCGGTCAGGATGGCGTGGGCTCCGTCGGCCGTGGTCAGCGACTCGGTGGCCGCGCCGCCCAGCTCGCCGTCTGCGCCGATGGGGTAGACACCAGCTTTAGCACCGCCGTAAAAGGCGACCAGAAGGTGTCGACCGGTGCGGTCGGTCGACAGGAAGGCGGGCCAGTCCTCAACGTCCACCGAGCCGATCTGGCTCAACCCCCCGCTGGCTGGGTCGATGCGGTGGCTAGAAAGTCTGAGCGCCTCGCGATGGCTGACATAGAGGGTGCGCTTGTCGGGACTGATGGCCAGCAGCGAGGGGCCTCCGGGCATCACAACATCCTGCTGGTGAGTCAGGGCGCCGGTGTCGGCGTTCATGGTAAAGATTCCAACCTTGTTGTCATCCTGCGCGGCGACGTATACGTAGTGCGCCATGTTTGACCTCCTGCAATTAATTCCCCCTCCCTCCTGGGGAGGGCCGGGGTGGGGAGTTCCCTCGGTTGATGCAAAGTTGCCTATTCCTGGAATTCACCCTCACCCCAACCCTCTCCCTCCAGGGAGGGGGAGATAGTGGTCGCTAGAATATCGCGATGGGGTTGACCGGGGAGCCAGTGGTGTTGTGCAGCCGCAGCGGCCCGATGGAGATCATGAACTCCCAGCGGTTGCGCTCCCGGCAGGCCACAGCCACCTCCTCAAGGTTGGCGTTGTCCAGGATCCAAATGCCCATGGCCGTGATGCCGACCTGGTGAATGGGGCTGGGCACCTTCTCGTATTGCGGCGGATTCACGTCATTGCCAGTGTCTGTGCCAAGCATCGCGATGCCGCGCTCGTAGAACAGGGGCAGGCACGACGCCTGGCAGGCTGCGGAGCCGGCCTCCCGCGGCCATGGGCCCTCAATGTTGCGGCGGTTAAGCTGACCGGTGCGGATCAGTAGTACGTCGCCCTCCTCGACCTTGAAGCCGCAGCGTTCCTCGGCGGCCAGGATGTCGTCGATCATCACTCCCTCGCCCCGGTCGATCCAGTCGATGCCCTTGACCATGGGAACGTCTACCAGCACGGCGCGGCTGATGATGCCCTCCTTGGCCTCCTCGACGGATCCGAAAGTGGCTCCCAGGCTGGTGGAGACGAGGTGGGCGGGCTTCCCGTTGTACGTCTTGCCGTTCCAGAAGAAGTGGGCCAGGCTGTCTACGTGGGTGACCGTATAGCCGTGGAAGATCATGCCGAAGTAGTCGGTGGCGGCAGGGAAGGCACGGTTGCTGACCTTCTGTCCGCTGGCCCAACCCTCGCCGCTCTCCACCATGAAGTGCACCGGCGGCACGGGAGCGTCGACGGTGGCCTCGAAGCTGATGGTACGTGCCATGGATATGCGCACGCCCTCCTCAACGGTGGCGATGGCCTGCTTGACCTTGGCCGGCGTGATCAGGTTGGGCGCGCCCAGCTCGTCGTCATCACCCCAGCGGCCCCAGTTGGAAAACTTGTCGAAATAGCTGAGGACTTCATCCTCCGACGGTATGTTGGCTTGCGGCATAAATAAACTCCTTAAACGGTCAATCCCCTCTCCCTCCGGGAGAGGGTTAGGGTGAGGGCGTACCCGTTTACACCGGCGGCGCGAGATGCACGTCCAGCACTCGCTCGCACCAGCGCGCGGCGGCCAGCAGCCGCTCCTCGCGGAAGGGCGCGGCGATGATTTGCAGCCCCATGGGCAGGCCGGACTCGGCCAGCCCTGACGGTATGGTGATGGTGGGCAGGCCGCAGGATGTCCACGGGCCTTGGAACGAGGTGTTGCCCGTGTTGGTCAGGTCGGCCAGCGCAGGGGTGGGCGTGGTCGGAGTCAGCAGTATGTCTGCGCTCTCGGCCAGCACCTGCATGTCGGTTATGAGGCGCAGGCGGCGTTCCAGCGCACCGGAGTACGTGATGGCGTCGGTGTCCAGGCCCCGGCGCAGCAGGCGACGCAGCAGGGGTTGATACTCCTCGGAGCGGGTCTCGTACATGGGCCGGTGAAAGGCCGCAGCCTCGCAGCGCATGATGATCTGCTGGTCCTCTATGGCGGTGCTGAAACTGTCCGGCAGCCTGACCTCATCGACCGTGGCGCCAGCTGCGGCAAGCTTCTGCAGCATGTCGCGGGTGTGGCGCTGCGTCTCCTCGTCCGATTCTTCCATGAAGAAAGACGTTACCAAACTGATACGGGGCGCCGCTCCGTTTTCCAGACCCGACAGATAGTCGGGAGCGGGGAACCTGGCGCACACCGGGTCATCAGCGTCGGGGCCAGCCATAACCTGCAGCATAATCGCCGCGTCTTCCACCGAGCGGGACATCCAGCCCATGGTGTCCAGCGACCAGCTCACCGGCACCACGTTGTGGCGGCTCACCCGCCCGTAGGTGGGCTTCAGGCCGACCACGCCGTTGTACGACGCCGGACGAAGCACAGAGCCGACAGTCTGCGAACCGAGGGCCACGGGGCACATACCCGAGGCCACGGACACAGCAGAGCCGCTGCTGGAGCCTCCGGGCGTATGGGCCGGGTTCCACGGGTTCAGCGTCGGCGAGGGGTCGAGGCAGGCGAACTCGGTGGTCACCGTCTTGCCCATCATGACCGCCCCGGCTTGCTTGAGACTAGTCAGCACCGCCGCGTCCTGCTCCGGCACGAAGTCGGCGTACAACCTGGAGCAGGCGGTTGTGGGTATGCCGGCGGTGTAGAAGATGTCCTTGACCCCCACCGGCACGCCGTGCAGCGGCCCAGGGTTCGGCAGCGAGTCCAACTCGCGCTGTCGTTGCTCCGCATCAGCCAGCACAGTCTCACGGTCGATGTACACCCAGGCTTTCAGCGACTCCAGCGCATCGGTGCGGGCCAACAACGCCTCGGCCACGTCAACGGCGCTGATCTCTCGCGCCCGTATTTGCCTAGCCATCTCGGCGGCGGTTAGTTCATGCAGTTCAGGCATTAGCATTCCTCGAAATTCCCCTCTCCCTTGATGGAGAAGGTTAAGGTGAGTGGTTAGGGGATATATTCGCGAGACTAAGGATTAATTTCATCCAATCGTTCAATCAATACGTCGCCGTTGATTCTTGCTTGCATAGTCAGCTGGCTATCCTCCAACAGTTCCATACCAAGCAAAGGAGTTCCGCTGGATTCCAGGATCAGCAGCGAACGAACCTGCTCGTGCCAAATTACATCACCGCTCCACGTTTTCACTCTATCTGCTGCACCAGTAGCCAATACAATGTTAACTTCTAGCTCAGGTTCAAAATCGAGTTCCCGAATTATGTTGGGGGGCAAGGTCAAGTTCCCGTCAAACCCCGTGTCTACCATAGCTTCAATTCTCTGCAAGCGTACGGTCCGCGACTTCAAGTCGAGTTGTACCCAAGCCTGTCTGTGGGAATCTACTCTGCCCCTGATCATCGGGGCTTATCTGCGCCTCGGCCCATACGATACGCAAATTTGGAGCCAACCTTGGCCCCGTAACGTACCGAGTCAGGCCGCCGACTCCGCAACCGCAGGGATGCCTCCAGCATTACTTCATCTAGCTCATAATCACCAGTTTCTATATCAATTACAATAAACTTCCCTGTCTCCTGCGGCTCAACCAGGGACTTAATCTGCTCTTCGTAGATCTGCTCTCCCCTGTCGCAGACTTCGTCGATACTGTACTTAGAGGTCGCCATCCAATTCTCCTATAGCCACAAGAGCGCACGCTCTTCGCAGGCAGTCGCTCCCAAAGCCAAATCTCCTACACTGGCGGGCGGCGGGTGTGCCAGTCCGTCGCCTGCTCGTAGGCGTAGGCGGCGCGGAACAGCGTTGCCTCATCGTAGGGGCGTCCCACCATCTGCAGGCCGACGGGCAGCCCGTCCGAGGTGAAACCGCAGTTGACAGACAGTCCCGGCACGCCTGCCAGGTTGGAGGGCGTCGTGTAAGTCCTTCGCCCCGCCAGCATGTTGAGGAACTCCTCTTTGCCATTCCTCGCCATCCCCGCCTCAGTGGGTAGTGGTGTCGCCTGCACGGAGGATGTGGGCAGGATGAGTACATCCACCCGGTCCAGTGCCTCGAGGATGTGCTGGCGGAAAATGTGCCGCAGGCGCGCGGCCTTCTGATGTGCCTGCGCCGGTATCAGCGCGCCGGTCAGAAGGCGCACACGGTTGTTGTAGTCATACCGTTCGGGATGGTCTCGCAGACCCTGCCGGTGAACGGCGGTGGCGTCCACGTAGATTAGCGTGGTTGAGATCACTGCGGACTCGGCCATCATAGGAATGGTGACGTCCTCAACCTCGGCCCCCAGTTCCACCAGCCGGGCAACCGCACTATTCACAGCGTCGCGCACGTCAGGCTCCACGCTGTCGGCGTTCACCCGATCGCTGATGACACCGACCCGCAGTCCCTGTATCCCGGCCTCTATGCCGTCCAGGTAGTCCGGGACCGGGGCGTTGCGGGTATGACCATCTCTCGGGTCATGCCCGGCGATGGCCTGCAGCGTGACCGCGCAGTCCCTGACGGTTCGGGAGATGGGGCCGGCAGCGTCCATGGACCACGTCGAGGCCAGCATGCCGTAGCGGCTCACCAGTCCCCAGGTCGGGCGGATGCCGACCAGGCCGCAGAACGCGGCCGGCCCGCGAATGGACCCGGCCGTGTCCTCACCAAGCGACGTGGCGCACAGGAAGGCAGCGGTAGCAGCGCCCGACCCGCTGCTGGAGGTGCCAGGGTTGCGCGACAGATCCCAGGGGTTACGCGGACGGCCATACGGATGGTGGAAGGAGTCTCCCATGGCGAACTCGCTCATGTTGAGCTTGCCCAGCCGCACCGCACCTGCTTCCTTCAGCCTCGCCATCACGGTGGCGTCATAGTCCGGTACGTATTCGCCGAGGATGGAGGAGCCACCGATGGTCAGCACTCCCTCCGTGCAGAACTGGTCCTTGACCGCCACCGGAACGCCGTGCAGCGGGCCGCGGTAGTTGCCCGCCGCTATTTCGGCCTCGGCCCGCCGGGCATCGGCTCGCGCCTGCTCTGCGGTGACTGTGATGTATGACTGAAGGGACGGGTCGACCTGCTCGATCCGGGACAGGTAGGCCTCCGTCGCATCCACGGGGGACACTCGACCAGTCCTGATCAAATCCGCCAGTTCCGTGGCGCTAAGGAAAGGCAATTCGTTGCTGTTCATTATTCCGGCCCTGCAATACGATTTAGGAGGTCATTCATTTCCTGAAAGAAGCCCAATTCTGAAGGCGGTGTAAAGCTATGTCAACGCGAACGGCGGCCCACGCGCACCACGCTATAATCTGAATGTGACCGCAACATCTGGGCACGTCGCCGGAGGGTATGGCTATGAGCTTGGTGGGCATAGTGATGGCAGCAGGTAAGGGCAGCCGGATGCGTTCCCGGATCCCCAAGCCGTTACACCGCATCTGCGGGAAGGAGATGATCCGCTACCCCGTGGAGTTGCTGAAGGAGGCGGGCGCGGATGCAGTGCTCGTAGTCGTCTCTCCAGATAACGCAGAGGACATCGAGACTGTTCTCGGCGACACAGTGCAATATGCGATTCAGGAGCGCCCCGACGGTACCGGAGGAGCGGTCAGAAGCTGTATCGATCTGCTGAATGACAACGCCGAGAATGCGCTGGTCATCGGCGCCGACACCGCACTCGTCACCTTGGGCTCAATTTCAGACTTGCTGGAGCGGCACACGAAACTTGCCGCCTCAATGACCCTGCTGACCGCCCCCAACGCCGGAATGCCTGACCTTGGGCGAGTCGTGGAAGCCGACGGACGAGTGACAGCCATCGTAGAAAGCGCCAACGCCGACGGATTCCCGGGCGCGGCGGATGCCGACGTGAACGCGGGAGTCTACTGCTTCGATGCGCGCTGGCTCCGGGAAGCCATCAGGGATTTGTGTCCGAGGGACTCGGGTGAGATCTACCTGACTGACCTTGCTGAGATGGCGGCATCGACGGGAGTCGGAGCATACGCTGTCCCGCTCTCCGACCCGGCAGAGGCCTGGGGAGTCAACAACCGGTCGCAACTGGCCGTGGCCGAGGCGGTTATACGCGATCGCATCCGCGAGCACTGGATGTTGGCTGGCGTTACCATGGCCGACCCCGGATCGGTGTATATCGACGCCGACGTGTCCATCGGTATTGATACCATCATCCTGCCCAACACAATGATTGCCGGCCGAACAACCATCGGCGAGAACTGCGAAATCGGCCCAAATTCCGTGATTCGCGACAGCGCCATCGGCAACAGCTGCCGGGTAACCTCATCCGCACTCGAGGAGGCCACGATGGAGGACGCCACCGACATCGGGCCATTCAGCCATCTGCGTCCTGGGGCGTACCTGGAATCGGGCGTGCATATCGGGAACTACGTGGAGGTCAAGGAGAGCAGGCTCAAGGCCGGCGCAGTAATGGGGCATTTCGGATACGCGGGCGACGCCACCATCGGCGAGCGGGTCAACGTGGGCGCTGGCATGATCACCTGCAACTACGACGGCAAGGACAAGCACCGTACCGTGGTGGAGGACGACGCGTTCATCGGCTGCGACACCATGCTTGTAGCGCCCGTCACCGTGGGAGAAGGGTCGATCACCGGCGCCGGGGCTGTGGTAACCAGGGACGTACCACCCGCTAGACTGGCTGTGGGGGTACCTGCTACCATTAAACGCACTCTGAAGTAGCCCGTCCCAGCCTCAGCGGTGAGTACAGGCCAACCCGCCACGGAGCCGTACGGCTAGAGATTCGGGAGATCAAGAGGTTTGGATACAGATAACCCTCCACCCGGTTTACCTCGCCTCGGGTCATCGTTCCAGAACCCGCGGGTACCGTGCCACCGGCGGAGCGCCGGGCCGATGCGGCATCGCTGGCATGCCGTTTCATCCCTTCCCTTGCGATTCGCAATCCCCCTGCCTCGGCCGATTTGCCTGAAGATGAGGTGTGGCCATGCCTCGCTTTAGCTGGCTGGGACGCTTTCTGGGCAAACAGAAATCCGGGGAAGGCCCCAGACGGCGGCCTCATGACGGACCCGTTTCCGGTGGCGAAAACGGGGGTGGGAGAGGCCAGGGCCTGGCCTCACCTGATACCTATCAGGGTTTGATCACTCCTCCCGAGGAACCCGCTATCACCGAGGAGGAGTTGAGCGGCCTGGACCACCGGGACCGGCAAATGCTCCGGTCCATCATCGAGCTGGACTACACCACGGTTCGCGAAGTGATGGTTCCCCGTCTGGACATGGTTGCAATAGAGGCGAGCATGTCCCTCCAGGACGCAGCAGCCGCCATAGTGGAATTCGGTCACAGCCGGTTGCCGGTTTACTTTGAGACCATCGACGACATGTTGGGGATACTGTACGTCCGCGATCTTCTGGCAGCGATGGCCAAGCCCAATGACGAAAGCGACGTAAGGTCCCTGGCACGACCTGCCTTTGTCGTTCCGGAAACCAAGCGGGTGGATGACCTCCTTGAGGAGTTCCGCCAGCGACACATCCAGATCGCCATCGTAGTCGACGAATACGGCGGCACCGAAGGCCTGGTGACCATGGAGGACGTGCTGGAGGAAATCGTCGGGGAAATCGAGGACGAGTTCTCCAAGGGCCGGCAGGCGGACATCGATTGGGACCAGGACGGGGCCGCCTACGTCAGCGCGGGGTTGGGTACCGAGGAAGTGCAGGGCCTGTTCGGTGTGAGCATAGAAAGCGACGACTTCGATACCGTGGGCGGGTTCGTGTACCATCACCTGGGACGGGTACCGCACGTGGGGGACGTGGTGGAAAAAGATGGACTTCGCCTGGAAGTTGTCTCTGTGGTAGGGCGCAGGCTCAGGTCGCTAAAGCTGAAAAAAGATAACGGCGACTCACCTGCCGATTCAGGGTGAGCCGCCGCCTGTGAGGCAACGCCGGATCGCCGGGCTTGTCAGCCGATGTCCTTCTTCGCAATGAGCTCAGCGTCCACTATCAGCCTGTGGTCGTAGACCAGGCGCGGGAAGCAGGCGACCAGGTGAATCTGGGGGCCCCCGTCGCTCTCCAGCGTCAAATCATCCTCGTGGACAATCCTGGTGCCGGAAACCCGGTAGAGGAATTCCTCGGAACCATTGCTGGTGATGATCTGGACTTCCTCGCCATTGGCCAACTTGTCGGGGATCTGGTCCAGGTTGCTGAAAACCGAACCCTCGCCGATCAGCGGGCTCTCCATGTGGCCGAAGAACCAGGCATCCCCATTTTCCCCTGCGTTATGCGTTTCAGGAATGTGGCCTATGGCGTTGTTGGGGGTTTCGTATGCTCTCCTGTCCCCCAGGTCCTCTATACCGAGTTCCACGATCGATGCATCGATTGAAATGGAGGAAATGCTCATGGAGGTGGCAGAAGCCGCCGGCAGAAGAGCATCTTCTGTGAAGTCGATCAATGCAAATCCGTCTGGCAGGTCCGGCCCGGACGGAACGGGAATGTAGCCTGCGTCTCCCGAGTACAGCGACACTTCGGGAATTATCGACGGATCAGACAGGGTAAGGGGTTTCGTGGTCTGAATTGTCGCCACAATGGGCACAAGCTCAACGGATGCCACGTTGTACTTGTCCAGGTTAGCCCGGGCGTTGCTGGCGTAGCCGTAGTAGGCGCCGCCCACACCAATCAGAATTCCCCCGACCAGGACCAGCGAGGCTCCCGCAATTCTGGTGCGTGTCCAAAAACGCCTGGCCCCGTTGCGCAGGATCAAATAGTCGTACCCGGCAATCATAGCATCCCTCCTCCCGGAGTCCGCGCAAGCCGTCATTTCAGGGACGGCCTGCGGGACCGGGAACCTCACATCACCACCACCCGGCTATTCCCCGGAGCGTTCAGGGAGCGCGGCGGAGGCGTCTCAAAACAGGTGATAAACCCGCGATTCTGCCCGTTACCTCATCGAGCCCTGGGGGTATTCATGGAACCTGGTGTAATGGGCTCGTTCAGGTAAATGTCGCCGTTTCTGATCTTTATGTTGAATCCGCAGGGTGGATTCACGCAGACCCATGCCTTGAAATGCACGGCTGCCCCTTGACCGCCATAATCCGACAAAGGCACTAAATAGCCAACGTCGCATTTCAGGCACTTGGGTACGCTTATTTCACCCACAGGAACCACCTCCCTCACTGGCGACTGGGGTGAGTATACCGCTTCTGCCAAGAGTCGTTCAACACATTCGGCTATTAATATTGTTATTTTTTACGAAATCGGTTTACATAACGACGTTATACATTATGTAAAATACTCATTTCGTACCCTCTTGCCTTTTGCGTTTGGTCTCCGGGAACTGACCCTTGACGATATTCGCCCAACAATACCACCCCAAATGACAGAAATGAGCCGGCCTGGACCGGCTCATTACGTACTCGGCCCCGTCCCGAATCATCCGCCACTACTCAAGGAAATCTCGCAGCTTGCGGGACCGAGTCGGATGTCGCAGTTTTCGCAGGGCCTTGGCCTCGATCTGGCGGATGCGCTCTCGGGTTACACCAAACTCGCGCCCCACCTCCTCCAGGGTACGACTCCGGCCATCCTCGAGACCGAAGCGCAACACCAGCACCCGCGCCTCCCGCTCGGTCAGCGTGTGGAGCACCTCATCAACCTGCTCCTTCAGCAACTGGAACGAGGCGGCATCGGCCGGCGCCGGCGCGTTCCGGTCCTCGATGAAGTCCCCTAGATGAGAATCCTCCTCCTCGCCAATGGGGGTTTCCAGGGAAACCGGTTCCTGAGAGATCTTGAGAATCTCCTCGACCTTTTCAGGGCCGATCTCCATGGCCTGACCGATCTCCTCGGGCGTGGGTTCTCGGCCGTATTCCTGTAGCAGCCGCCGGTGCTGGCGCATCAGCTTGTTGATCGTCTCCACCATGTGCACGGGAATACGAATGGTCCGGGCTTGATCAGCGATGGACCGTGTGATGGCCTGGCGGATCCACCAAGTGGCGTAGGTGCTGAACTTGTACCCCTTCCGGTAGTCAAACTTTTCCACTGCCCGTATGAGGCCAATATTGCCCTCCTGGATCATGTCCAGCAGCGCCATGCCCCTGCCGATGTATTTCTTCGCCACACTCACCACCAGGCGAAGGTTGGCTTCGGTCAAGTGCGATTGCGCCTTGTCGCTATCGGCCTCCACGCGCCCGTAGTGTTGCCTCAGCAGCGGTTCCAGCCGTTGCAGCCTGGCCAGGTGCTCCGGGTTGCCCAGGGCAGACCCCAGCTCGGTGAGCGGCGCGTCCTTCAGAGCGTCCACTGTTGGCTGGGCCAGCACCCAGGAGCTCAGCGAGAGGTCCAGCACCCTGCGGTACACGTGGTCAGACTCCTCGTCCAGCTCCTCGGCCAACCGCGCCAGCATCTCCTGCGATACCTCCGCGTCGATGGACCTACGCAGGCGATCGTTGGTCATTATCTGAGAGAGCACTGGATTGACCGCAAGCAGATTGGGGTTCGTGGTGGACCAGTCCCCACCCATCTCCAGCAGTTGGGAAAGGTCCGGGTCATAGGGAAGCACATCCTGCTTGATGGCCTGGCGAAGCTCGGGTGTCAGCGCCTCGCGGAGTTCCGGCATGTCGAGGATTTCGCTGAGCGTCGGATTGAACAGCTCACCGGAGAGTTCAGCACCCTCGTCCTGTCCGGGCTCTGCTACCTCGTCCTCCGGAGCGTGACCATCACTGCCGCTCTCTTCACTGACCGGATATTCATAGACCTCCCGAAGTCCGGCCTTGATTGCCTCATCGACTTCCGGGTTGTGCCAGATATCGGAGAGCCTGGCTCCAGCGGGAAGTACTTCCTCTTCGCTCTCCTGCACCCGCTTCAGTGCCGCTTTCACATCATCACCCAGCAGTGGGTTGTCCAGGATTTCCGCCAGCGTGGGGTTGGGCAGCGCGTCCTGATCCTCCGCCCCGGAGTCATCCGCACCCTGCTCCCCTGCTTGTCCTATCTCGACATCGGGCGCAGCAACTTCCGCGGACATTGCCTCCGGGCGGTGACGGGCCAGCACTGCCTGAAATTCCGGCAGTTCCAGCAGCTCCGAAATCGCGGCATCGTGCCGAAGCTGAAAGTCCCGGGCCATGGCCATGATCAGCGGTTCCGCCCCGGAAATGCGGTCCAGCAATTTCCCGGTGATCTGCCAGGCCTTGGGGTCATCCGCAAGCTCCTCGTGAAGCTCGGCCTTGACCCCCAGCAGGTGCTTGCCGCCCTCCAGTTGGCGGGCCAGCTTGCGCTCGTCGGCAGACGTCAGCAGCCGGACTCGACCGATCTCCCGCAAGTACATGCGGACCGGGTCGTCCAGAACCTCCATCGTTTCGGCAGCCTCGGGGCCACGTTCTGTGTCCTCGGTTCCCGATTCCCCGGAGTTACCCTCATTATTTTCGGTGTTGCCCTCGGTCTCCGTACCATCCCACTGTTCCTCTTCGGCCGGAACTGTGATGGTGGCAGCTCTCGGCGCGGCGATCTCGTCACCGTCTTCGGCAGCGCCATTCTGGACGGCGTCAACCTTTCGGAAGATGTCGATTATGGGGTCCCGCTCTTCGGTTTCCTCCTCAGCGGGGGTTTCGAGAAAATCCTCGGGATTCAGCTCTCTGGATGTTCGGTGACTTACCATGGAAACTCCTTGAATAAGAATGGAAAGATTAATCTCAATCTATAAGTGAAAATCGGACCGGCGCGCCCGGCATGGGCCGCTTACGCACTACGCCGACCGCACGCTGGGCCGCATCCTCTCGTTTCCTTTCAGGCGTTTGTCAAGCGCCGAGGCAGCCCGTCGGTCCTCTGCGCTCGGCAAATCAGTAGAGACGGATAGGCGGTCCTGTTCGTCCCGCTTCTGCTGTCGGATACTGCGCTCCTCCAGCCGGGCCACCACGTCGCCGAATGCCTTGCGACGCTTCAGCAGGTCCATGGGAAGAAGCGTCCGCTCCCTGAGAGCCTCCAGCCGCTCCCTGACTCCCTCCGGGGCTGCCTCCAGGAGACTCTCCTCAAGCATTCCTTCCGTCCCGGATTGCGAAGCAGCAGACAGATAGCTGCTGTAGATCTCGCGATTTTCCGGTCGTTGAAACATGTCCTCCGTAACAGTCTCGGCAAACTCACCGAGATCCGGGTACCGCAACAGCAGGGCGAGGCAATACTCCTCCACCGGGTCGTGGTCCAACCTCGAAAACGGCGACGCCGTTGCCTGTTCCCCAGCCGCTGGCGGCGCCCCGTTGGGCGCAGGCCTCCGGCGCGGCTGCGGGCCTGCCGGCCTGATGACGCTGGCACGCAGCGTATCCAGCGGGACCTCCAGCTTTTCGGCCAGCATCCGGAAGTACAGGTCCTGCTGCGGCGCATCATGCACCGCGAATATCAGCCGTGACACCTGGTCCGCAATGGCGGCCTTTCCTCCGGGTGACGACGCGTCCACACCGGCCGACATTGCCGAGATCACAAACTCGAGCAGCGGCCTGGCGTTGGACACCAGTTCTTTCCACTCGTTCGGCGACCGCCGGATGACCTCGTCGGGGTCCTGCCCCGGCGGCATGGCCGCGATGCGTATTTCCGGGTTCCGCTGTTGTTGCAGCAACGTGGCATTACCAGAGCGCCCTGCAACTTGATTCTGGTAAATCCTCCACGACGATTCCAGGCTCCGCAGGGTGGCCTGCTGCCCGGCTGTATCCTGGTCCAGCGCCATGGTTACCCGGTCGGTCAGGCGGCGAATGGTGTTCACCTGCGGTTCCGTCAGCGCGGTGCCCATGGACGCGACCACGTTCCGGAAGCCGGCCTGGTGGGCGGCAATGGCATCCATGTAGCCCTCGACTATCACCGCCCCTTCCTTCCTGATGTTGTCCCGGGCCTGGTCCATCGCATACAGCAGCCGGCTCTTGTCGAACACCTCACTCTGCGGGGAATTCAGGTACTTGGGTTCGGAATCGTCCAGCGCCCTGCCGCCGAAACCTGCCAGTCGTCCCTCGGCGTCCCGGATGGGAATAATCAGCCGACCGCGAAACAGATCCCGCTGTTCGCCGTCGTCGCCTTCCCTCACCAGGCCGGCGGCCACCATCCTGGCGGGGTCGAACCCCTGGCGCACCATGTGTTCCCGCAGGGACGTCCCGTCGGAAGGAGCCAACCCTATCTGGAAGGCATCCGACGCCGCCCGGTCCAGCCCCCGGCGTTCCATGTAGGCTCGGGCATCCGATCCCTGGGTCGAGGCCAGGGTGCGTTGGAAGAACGCGCAGGCCGCCTCGTTCATCTGGAACGTCGGGTCCTCGGCGCGACTGCCCTGGCGGTCCGGCATGGGGAGACCCACCTGTTGCGCCAGCTGCCTTATGGCCTCCCTGAATTCGAGGCCCTCGGAGCGCATGACGAAGCCGACGGCATCGCCGCCAGTCGCGCATGCGCCAAAGCAGCGCCATGTCTGCCGATCGGGAAACACGTGAAAGGATGGAGTGCGTTCCTGGTGAAAGGGGCAGTTCCCCTTGAAGCTACGCCCGGACCTTTGCAGTTGGACTCTCTGCCCCACGACCTCCAGGATATCAAGGCGAGCTTTTATGTCGTCTACCACGGTCACAACCAGCCCTCCTCAATCCTGTCCCCACGTCTTTACACCCGGAATTAGACCGGACGGTGAACCCAAAGCCAAAAGCCCGGCCGCCGGATTGCAGAACCCTCCGTGGACCAACCAAACACGCGAACCCGCTCGCCAACCAGCCTCAAAATCAGCTGTAAGATCGGCTCACGGGCGTACTACGCCAACGCTATTGTATCAAGCATTTGACGCTGTTTCAACAGCGATTGAAGGTCGTCGGTAACGACGGCGTCAAGCCCGGCCATGGCCATTCTGGACAGATCGCGGTCGAAGTCGACGTCCCATGCCAGCGTCCTGACATTTCGCCGCCGCATGTTGCGCATGAGCCGTGGGTTGTAGCTGCCGTGGGCCGGGTCGTACCAGTGGGCCCGCACCATGCGACTGAAGCACCGCGACCGGATAGGAGGGGGATGCCGCCTGGACCAGATGTAGCCCCGTGTAATGGACGGGTCAATCTTGCGCAGCTCCCACAGGGAAATGGGGTTGAAGCTGGAAACCAGGGTGCTTTCTCGCCGCCGATGCCTACGCAGGACCTCCGCGACCTTGTGCGCGATCAGCCGCATCCGGTCGATGACCGCCTTCATTTCCACGTTTATCAGGAACCCGGGCGGAAGCAGGTCGAAGACCTCATCCAGCGTGGGCGTCTGCAGTCCGCGAAACTCCGAACCGAACCATTCGCCCACGTCCATTGATCGCATCTCATCCAGGGTGGTGTTGGTTACGAGTCCGCGCGCCCCGCCAAGACGCTTCAACCCACGATCATGGAATACCACCAGCTGGTCGTCCCGGGTGAGGCGAACGTCCAACTCCACGCCGTCGGCACCACTCTCGTAGGCCGACCGGAAAGCGGGCAGCGTGTTTTCGGGCGCGTTGGAAACGTCGCCGCGGTGGGCGATGATGAGCGGTAGAGGGCGGGAGCCGGGCGGAAAATCCCAAGTGTTCAAGAGCGGTGAAGGGACAGTCGCAGCGCTTGATGTCGAAACTGAAACGGCCAAGCAACACCAATACATCGGCAGGCAATGGAAAGCCTAACTTAATGCCGAACCACAAGGCTGTCAACATCCAGTGCCGGGGCGACCAAGGCCACTGGAAAGTCCGGCGCCACGAGAATTGTCTGAATCAGGATTTTCGGGATTTAAGGATGGGCATGATTGGGGAATATCTTGAAAATCCCAGAATCCTGTAAATCCTGATTCAGACAATGACCAAGCAAACGTCCTGCTTTCCTCTTTCGGCAAGCCCACCGTGTACTGCCTTGCGCAGAGGACATCAAAAGCAGTATGGCCCCGACTATTCTGTCAACCGCGATTCCGTGACGCCTACTTCCTACGGCTTTGTATACCCTGTTTCTCAGGATTATTGCAGCAGGCACAAACCTGTTCCGATTCCGGCAACGGTTAGAATACTGGGATTCCCTATTCTGCAGGCCCTGGCCCGTCATTTGTATTGGTAGCGGATTTGCAATGAGACCCTTGCCCGGAGTTCGCAGCACTGCTCTGGACCTGATGCGAGAGCGAGACTTTCGCGTCATCTGGTCTGTCGGCATTCTCGGCGAGTTCGGGAGACGCTACGAGATCCTGGTCCTCAGCCTGCTGATCCTGGACATCACCGGCTCCCCGGCCGAGTTGATGCTGCTCTGGGTATTCAACAATCTCCCCAGACCTTTCGTTTCCTCTCTTGCCGGATACATCGCAGACCGCTTTTCCCGTCAGCGTGTAATTCTGCTGATGCAGACCGTCAACGTGCTTTCCGCTGCCGGCCTGTTCCTCCTGATGCTGCAGGGTCTGGACTCGGTGCAGCCCTGGCACCTGTACACGATGGCATTCATACAGGGAATGTCCAGGGCCATAGAGGACCCGTCTCGACGGACCGGAATTTTCGATATCGCAGGTCGGGACCGGATCGTCAACGCGATGTCGCTGGACGTCATCGCCCAGAACGTTGGCAAGATGGCTGGCCCGCCGATTGCCGGGCTTTTCATCCAGTACCTTGGGTACCCGGCTGCCTATGCCTTTCTACTGTTCGTCATGGCAGACAACTTTCTGCTGATGACCCGGCTGAGAATCCCCGAAGACATCCAGCGCGCGCCACTGCCGCCCATGTGGAGGGGAATTGGCGACACGTTCGGGTTTGCCTGGCGCACCGGTGTACTGGTGGGGATGCTCTCCATCACACTCGTGATGAACGCGTGGGCATTCCCGTTGCAGCAGTTCGTCCCCGCCGTTGGCACCAGCCTCCTGGAGGTCGGCCCCCTGCTGGTGGGCTTCCTGGTGGCATCCGACGGGATCGGACACCTCGTGGGCGCGGCAATGATCGCGTCAACCCGCGCAGTCAGGTTCCACGGGCGTTACTTTGCCTTCGGGTCAATCATCGTGCTGCTGGCCTCCGCCGCCTACGTGTGGACTCCGTGGTATGCCGTGGCATTTGTGCTGCTGTTCGCCAGCGGACTGGGTCAATCGGGCTTTTCCACGATGCAGAGCAGCATCATGATGCTGGTCTCGCCCCCTCAAATGCGTGGCCAGATGATGGGTCTGCTCAGTCTCTGCATCGGCATCGCCAACCTGCTCGGAGCGTTGGAGCTGTACTTCGTAGTCTCGATCTTGACCTTGCAGGAAACCATCTCTTTGCACGCCCTGGCAGCTCTGGCCCTGCTCATACCCGCCATTGTCCTCACACCCCTCATCAGGCGCCCTCTGTCGTCGCCTGAACCCACCCCAGCCACCTGAGAAAGTTGCCCCTCGAATTCCGAGGCAGTATAGTCATACTGACCCGCGAACGAGGTCGGTTTGCTGGCCGACACGTTAGGCGGGAGGGATGACCAGAAACGGAGTGGTTGATGTCGCAGGTAATCGACTGGCCGGGCAGGATGCAGGAACTGGCCGAGTTCGTAGGTCTGGACCAGGAAGGCCTGGAGCTGATCCAGTCCACTCGGGATGTGATCCTGGAGCACGGCGACGACCTGACCGCGTCCGTTTATGACAACTTCCTTGAGTTCCCGGAGACTCGACGCTTCTTCGCCGACGAGCACGGAGAGGTCAACGAGGAGCGCCTCACCCGGCGCAAGCACAGCCTGATGCGCTGGCTCCGGGGATCGGTGGACTTCCAGATGGATACGGACTACCCCATCCGGGTGCTGGCAATGGGAATCGTACACAGCCACCCGCCGCTTCACCGCTCCCACCTCGGATCGGTGCCGGCCCGCTTCATGATAGGCACCATCGGCTACATCCAGGCCGCCGTAACGGACCTGCTGCGTCGCGAGCTGGACGACCAGGAACTGGCCATCCGGGCGGCCTCGGCGTGGAACAAGATGCTGACTCTGCAATTGGACATCATGCTGGCAGGGTACATTACCGAGGTGCCCAACGATCCCGTCCCGGGAGAGCCCCAGTACACGGGGCCGGGTGCCGAATAGGAAATCGCCGGGAATGCCGATGATGCGTCCCCTGCCAAAAAATCGAGAAATTCTTGTCGGAGACTGAGACTTATGAGCAAGGTGCTGGTGATACAGGGCGCTGGAATGAACATGCGCGGCAAGTCCCAGGTGGAGGTTTTCGGCTCGGCCACGCTGGACGAGATCGACGAGCAGATCATGGGCTACGCCGAAGGTCTGGGAATAGACGTGGAAATGTTCCACTCAAACATCGAGGGCGAGGTCGTCAATGCCCTCTACGACGCTCACGACCGCGACTTTGATGCCTGCCTGATCAACCCGGCAGGATATACCACGGTCGCCGGGCCGCTGCGGAGCGCCATCACCCAGGTTAAGTTCCCGGTGTACGAGGTCCACGTATCCAATCCAACGGCTCGTGGCACCGTCTCGCAGGTACTGCCGGTCTGCAAGGGCGCCGTCTACGGATGCGGGGTATACGGCTACCGGCTGGCGCTGGAAGCGGTGCAGCAAATTACCGGCTAGCAATTGGAGCGGGGAACCGCAGGCAAGGAACGACCGGCTGAGTCGTCTCGTGACTTCAGGAGAGCCGTTCCTTGCCGGATTCCCACCCTGCTCAGACCACGTGTTAGTGGAGGTGGATAGATGACGTTGTGCCGGACACTTGGCCTCAGACTCTCAATCGCACTATTGGCGGTCCTTCTGCCGTTACTCCTGACCGCCTGCGGCTCGGACCCAACGCCCACTGAGGCGCCGGATACCGGGCCCGCCACGACTCCTCCTTCCGCGCAGACCAGCGCGCCGGATCCCACCGCCACGCCTGCGCCGACCGCCACCTCGACCCCCGCACCGACCCCCACGCCGGACGACAGCGAGCAGCTGGACCAGTTGCTTGCCAGCGTGGAGGGCAAGCTGTTCGACATCTCCACCGCTACGTTTGACATGGTCGACGAAACGGAATCGGGAGCGCCGTTCTTTGGGACAACCTTCAAGAGCCTGTCCGGTCAGGTCAAGTCACCCGACAGATTCTGGATGCAGGTTAAGGTGGTGGCCCCCGGCTTTGGATTCGTGGAAATCGAGATGACGGCCGTGGGAGGGGAGGCGTTCATGAAGTTCTCCGAGGATGCGCCCTGGACACCATTGCCCCTGGACCAGGTGCCATTCAATTTCGGCGAAATCGGCCTCCAGCTGAGCCTCCTGGTCCCGGCACTGACCGACGTGTCGCTCATAGGCCCGGAGCCAGTGGGGGATACCCGAACTGTCAGTTTTGAGGGGAACATTGCCTCCGAGGGCATGGCGGGCCTGATCACGGGCGTAGACCCGGGCCACTCCATCAAGCTGACATTCTGGGTGGACGAGGACGACCATTCCCTGCGGCAACTCCGCATAGCCGGAAGACTATTCGATGACGACGGTCCGGAGACGATTCGCCTGCTGGACATCACGGGCGTAAACGTTGACGTCGACATCCAACTCCCGGACCCACCTGCCCGGCAGTGAACGCAGCTCGGTCTCGCCTCAGCTCCCTCGCCTCATCCGAGTCGGCTGTCCTTGCCATCATCTGCTTGGGGGTGTTTTCGACCGCCCTCGACCAGACGGTGGTGGTCGCGGCGCTCCCCAGCGTTATGGTGGACCTGGAAATCCCCCTGACCGACCTGGACAGGGCATCATGGATAGTCACCGCCTACCTCGTCAGCTACACCGTCGCCATGCCCCTGGCCGGAAGGCTTTCTGATGTGTACGGCCGTGTGCGAATGTTCCAGGCGGCGCTGGTACTGTTCTCCATCGGTTCGGCATTGGTGGCGGTTGCTCCCGACTTTCCCTGGATCGTATCCGCCAGGGTGCTCCAGGCCATAGGGGGAGGAGCCACAGTTCCCATCGGGCTGGCCATGGCGGTGGCGGCAGTCGCCCCCCACAGGAGGGGCATCGCGCTGGGCCTGGTGGCCGCCTCAGCGGAGGCCGGCTCCGTGCTGGGCCCGCTGTATGGCGGGGGCATCATCGAATGGATTGGCTGGCGCTGGATATTCTGGCTCGACATTCCCCAGAGCTTCATCCTCATCGGGCTCCTGGCCATCCTGCCCAACGTGGCCAACCGCACGGCCAAGATGGACTACCTGGGGGCGCTTACCCTCGGCGGGGCGCTGACTGTCCTGTCGCTGGCACTGTCGCAGAGAAGCATTTTTTCCATGGAGTCCTTCGTCCCGTACCTGATGGTCGGGCTCGGAGTGCTCCTTGTATTCGCCCTGGTCGTGGTGGAGAGACACGCCGTCCAACCCCTCCTTGCATCTTTCCTCTACCGTTCCAAGGCATTCGTGGCCTCCAACATTGCCCAGTTCCTCGTAGGAGTTGCCCTGATCATTTCCCTGGTCAGCGTGCCCCTCATGGCCAGCACCGTCATGGAAAAGGGAGCTTGGGAGAGCGCCCTGCACCTGGTGCGCCTGACCGCCGCCATCCCGGTGGGTGCTGTGGTTGGCGGATACATCATGCGGTGGACCGGCGTCAGGGCCGTGTGCATTACGGGCCTGGCGTTCATGGGGGCCGGGTTGCTGATCATGAGCAGCTGGGGCACAGTAGTGGAGGAACTCAGGCTATCCGCGCCTCTGGCCGTTGCGGGGCTGGGATTCGGGCTGGTGATCCCTCCCATAAGCGTCACCGCCCTGAGCGCAGCGCCCAGCCACTACTGGGGTGCCGCCGCCTCACTGGTCACCGCGTCCCGAATGGTGGGGATGGCCCTGGGCCTTGCTGCCCTGTCCGCGTGGGGCATTGAGCGGTTTTACAGCCTGACTGCCCACGTGACTGTCGGGGCAACCTTCGAGGAGACGGAGGCACCCCTCATAGCGGCCGGCGTGACCGTGTTCCAGAACATGTTCACCATCGCGGGATTCCTGGCCCTCATTGCCATCCTGCCGGCTCTGCTGATGAGGGTGGAGGAATCTGCCGAGGGAGAGGAGGACTTCCTCTGAGGCCAATGGGCCCGGCGGAGGGGTGTGAACCAAAGCGGAGACGGAGCGCGCAGAGGGTTATGCACTGCAATCTCTGACAGGAAGTCCTCTGCGCGCTCCGAGGTGAATGAGGCCGGAGATTACTCGCAGCGGAGGCAGCGCGGTTCGGAAAACACGCTATCGTGGACGCCGGGGCTGGTGATGAGGTAGTCCAACACCACTCGCATCGCCTTGTCCTCGCTGGACAGGTTGTACTTTGCCTTCGCCTGCCGTATAAAGGCCATCTGGTCGGGATTCAGTTCTATCGTGTACGCTTCCTTGGGCCCAGCCATACCTGTTTCTCCTTTCGCCGCTCCTTTCGGGCGACAATCCAGTCGTCTCGCCCCAAGCATAGTGGACGCCGCCAGCCCACGCAATGACTTCTGCCTCCCGATTGCGTCGATGGCGCCGGGAGCCTCCCAATGTTGAGGCGGGCCCTGCTGGTCGCCGGAGTAATCGCAGTCGCTGCCCTGCTTTCGGCCTGCGGCGACGCGGCGTATCCACCGGCGGGCGCCGCCGAAGTATCGGAGCCCATCTCACCTGTAACAAGGAGCAACCCTCTCTCGTCGACGTCCGGTACATCCCTTCCGCCAACGCCGCCACGGGAATTCTCCAGCGGCGCTGCTTCCGCCAAAGATGCAATTGACGGCAGTGGAGATCTTGCTGTGCCGACTCAAACTGATGAACAGGCCCGCGCCCTCTATGGCGTGCAGACTACCGTTATGGTTGCCGGATCATCCGCAGAGGATGTCGCGACCATCGGCGAAATGGTTGAGGCATACTGGGCCGCCTTCAACGCCTACGACGCGGACGTAGCCATCTCGATGCTGGAGGCGAGCTATCGTGCTGCTGAGGAGGAGTTGATCCGCAGGGACATAGGCCGGATGAAGCTGTTCCGGGTCAGGCTGGATGTCTCGGAGGAAACACCCCTGACCCTGAACGAGGAGGGAAACTACGAGACCTACCTGAAGATCACGACGCCGGTGGATTCACGGAGGCTGCTAATGATCTTCCGCCGCACCGGGGGTCAGTGGCGGATCGTTTTCTCTGACGAAATCGAGTAGTCCGGAACGTCAGACGCAGGCGTCCGTGACAGCCTGAGATATGGCGGCAAGACGGGGGGTGTTGCTGATCTCGGCACGGAAGCCGTTGGTGATGTAGGCCACCGCCAGGCCTGTGTCGGGGTTGGCCCAGCCCACCGAGGTTCCGGAGCCAGCGTGCCCGAAGGTGCGAGGGTCCAGCTTGTCCGGGTCGCCGGTGCGCGGGTCGGCCAGCGAGAGCCCCATGCCGCGAATGACCCTGCGGTTCAGGGAGTGATCGATGCCCTCCGAGTGCGCCGAGGTGACCTCGTCTACCGTTTCGGACTGCATCACTGTTACGCCGTCAAGGGTGCCTCCCAGCTGCATCATGGCAAAGAAACGTGCCAGACCCCTGGCCGTGGATATGCCCCCGCCAGCGGGTTGCACGGTGCGATGCACCTCTGGATTGTTATAGAGCTCCACCTGGCTGCGTCGGTCACAGTCCTCCATGGCGTGGAGCTTGGAGACCCGGTCCAGCAGCCACTCGGGAAGTCCGATGTACAGATCGTTGATACCCAGAGGACGGGTGATCTCCTCTCGGACGAAACGGTTGATGGGTCGCCCGTCTATGCGGCGGACCAGCTCCCCGATGACCCAGCCGAAGTTGCGGGGATGGTAGGCGATGACGCGTCCCGGCGGGTAGTCAGGGCGAAGCTCTTCCATCGCCTTCACTGCGGCATCCCAGTCGCTCCAGCGGTCCCAGGTCATGTGGCTGGGACTGTCGGGGAACCCGCCGCGATGGGTGAGCACCTGGCCGATTGTGACCTCCTCCTTTCCGTACTGGGCAAACTCGGGCCAGTGCTCGGCGACACGGTCCTCCCACCGGAACATACCTCGCTCCCACAGGATGTGAAGGCACACAGCGGTGACTGGCTTGGTGGAGGAGTAGAGGACGAACATGGTGTCTTTCTCCACGGGCCGCTCTGTCACCTTGTCAACAAAGCCGCCGTAGAGATCCAGCACCAACTCGCCGTTATGGTAAACAGCCAGAGCGGCCCCAGGATGGAGGCCGGAAACTATCTGCTCGAGGAAAAGCTCCTTGACACGCACCAGACCCTTAGGGTCCATCCGCGTTTGTGCCAGCGCTCCTGCGCCGCTAGCAATAGTCACTCTGTACTACCTCACCGCTTGCCGGGGGCCGTCGTATTCCCCAGCGACGGCCCGGGGACTCTAGAACCGGGGTTTTCTGCAAAGATTCTACGAGACGCTGAGTTCAGCCTTCCCCAACCCCTCTATTTCGATCAGAGCGGAGTCTCCAGCCTTGAGAAACTTGGGCGACACGATACTGCCAGTGATGACCACCATGCCTGCCTTCAGCTCCTGGCCGCGTGAGGCCAGGTTGTTGGCCAACCATGCCAACGGCTCCAGCGGATGGCCCATCACGTCGGAGCCCATGCCCTCTCCCACCAGCTCGCCGTTGATCTCCATGTAGCCCCGGCAACCGGCCAGATGTATGCCCCGCCAATCGGTAATCGGCTCGCCCAGCACCACGCCGGCGTTCAGGATGTTGGACGATATGGTGGTCAGCAGCTGGGTCTGGGTATCCTGGCCCTGGGTCCGGCGGTTGTCGATCACCTCGAACGCCGTCATCACCGCCTCGACCGCTGCAGACACACCGTCGCGATCGTAGGGAGCGCCCGACGCCGGTAGGTCCCGGCCCATCCGCACGCCGACCTCGCACTCGATGCCGGGCTGCAGGAATTCCGCCGACTCCAGCACCGCGGGAGAGTGGCGGACATTGTTGGCCAGGATCACCCCGGCCACCGGCTCGCTGATTCCCGAAGATTGCTGCAAGGCGGTGGTGGTGTAGGCGATCTTGTATCCCGCCACCGGCCCAAATTCCGCGCTCAACGCGCCCTGGTAGGCCGCCTGAACTTTGTAGGCCTCAGCCACGCTTTCCGGCAGGAGGTCGCCTTCCAGCAGGTATTTTTCCTTGGACTTGAACTGCTGCTGCAATGCCTGGGAGGCTTGGGACACTCTGCTCATTTCTGCCTCGTTAAAATCCCTTTACGGTTCAATTATACCAATTCAGACACGGACGCTTACCTGCCTATTCGTACGGCGCCAGCTGTATTTCGTGGAGAGCGGGCACCACTTCCTTGCCCAGTAACTCCACCGAACGCATCACGTCTTTGTGCGGAATGTTGCCGTCGCTGCCGATGAGGATCATGTAGCCGGGATTGAGTTGCTCGATGGTCTCCGACAGTCTCCTGGCCACGGTGTCGGGACTGCCGACAATGATGGCCCCAACCTCCTGCAGGTCCTCGTAGCCCATGGGCGGCCCGCCACCGCCGCCGATGCGTCGGGCTGCCAGGCGGCTGGCCGTCGGCGACTGGTAACCGGGCGGGTCAATGTGTTCCGCAGGGCCGCGCATCCTGTGCTGTCCCGCCCAGAGGAATCCTCGTCCCAGCTCCTGTGCCTTCTCGTCCGTGTCGGCCACCAATGCTCGCACCTGGTAGCCGAAATGCTCCGGGCCTGGCGTGAAACCGACCTCTCTGGCCGTATCAATGTATACCTGCTTGAGCTCTTTGGTCAGGCCTATCAGTGCGCCCAGATTCATGTAGGCGTATTCGTGCTGAGCGGCCCACACCACGCTCTCGGGACTGCTGCCGCCGGGGAACCACACGGGCGGGTGCGGCTTCTGCACCGGCAGCACCCACGGGTTGACCACCCGGTGGTGGTAGTAGCGCCCCTCGAACCGGAATGGGCCCGGCTCGGTCCAGCACTTGATGATCAGGTCGTGGGCCTCCTCGAAGCGGTCACGGTTCTCGGTGGGGTCGATGCCCGCCTGTAACGTCTCCACGGCGCCGCCTCGCACGAAGCCCGATATGAGCCGGCCGTTGGAAAAGCAGTCAAGCATGGCCAGCTCCTCGGCCATCCGCACCGGCTCGTTGATGGGGATGATGTTGCCGAGAATGGCGATGCGCACCCGGTTCGTGATGCGACTGATGACTGCGGCATCAATGTTGGCAGAGGGCTTCATGTTCCAGTACGAAGAGTGGTGCTCGTTGGTCATGATGCCGTCGAGGCCCGCCTCGTCGGCCATGGCGTACTGCTCGTGGTACTGGTTGTAGAGGTGGTGGGCCTTTTCAGGATCAAAGTAGGTGTTGGGGAAGTCCAGCCGCCCCGACTTGTACTGGGAGATGTCCTCCTCGTTCAGTTGGGTGTATGGCTGCTGGGAGTGGAAAAATACTTCCACGGTATCTTTCATGTCGGCCCTTCCTCTGGTTGATTCGCCGGAAACAGGCGGTCCGGGAAGCTCAGGAAATCTCAATGCCTACCGGGCAGTGGTCTGACCCCGTGACGTCGGGGAGTATGAATGCGTCCGAAAGCCGCGGTGCGAAGTCGCTGTCAGCGAAGAAGTAGTCTATGCGCCAGCCGACGTTCCTATCGCGCGCCCGCGTCATCTGGTCCCACCAGCTGTAGTTGCCGGGCTCCTGGTTGAACTGGCGGAACGTGTCGACATAGCCGTGGTCGAAGAACTTGTCCATCCAGGCTCGCTCCTCCGGCAGGAAGCCCGAGATTTTCTCGTTCTCCTTGGGCCGGGCGAGATCGATCTCTTTGTGAGCGGTGTTGACATCGCCGCAGACCACCACGTTTCGGCCTTCCCGCCGCAGGTTATCCACGTAGTCCAGGAACGCGTCATAGAACTCCATCTTGTAGCGGAGCCGGTCGGCGGAGCGCTTACCGTTGGGAAAATAGATGCCCAGCAGCACGAAATCGTCGTAGTCAGCGACTACCGTGCGTCCCTCCGAGTCGAAGCGCTCCACCCCGAGACCGAAGCTTACGCTGCGCGGCTCGTGCCGGGTGTACAGGGCCACGCCGCTGTAGCCTTTGCGTTCCGGCTGGGAGAACCATACGCGGTAGCCCTCAACGTCCTTCAGGGCCGTTGGCAACTGCGACTCGTGGGCCTTGGTCTCCTGAAGACAAAGCACATCGGGCTGCTCTGACTCGAACCACTCGAGGAATCCCTTCTTGTGTGCGGCGCGAATGCCGTTGACGTTCCATGAAAACAGGCGCATGCATCACCCGCCGGAAAGCTGAATTCAAGGGCGATTATAGCAAAGGTGTCGGGGCCGTGAGAGCCGGACCTCTGTGCTCTTGTTACGACAAGCACCGCCGCCTATACTCGGTGCGCTCAGCGCATCCACATCGCCGACTAGACGCATCATCTACCGACCCGCCGACGGCGGCGAGGCAGTTTGGGGGGAAAGTGGTCAAGACAGGTCAGCAGTATCTCGATAGCCTGACAGACGGACGCCAGGTCTTCCTGGACGGAGAGCTGGTCAGCGACGTCGTGGACCACCCGGCGTACCGCAACGCCATCCGCACTACGGCGGGCCTCTATGACTTCCAGGCCGCACCGGAAAACGTCGAGGAGATGACCTTCGAGTCGCCGACCAGCGGTGACCGGGTCAATCGCTGCTGGCAGCTCCCGGAGTCCTATGACGAGTTGGTATCCCGCCGCAGGGCCATGGAGAGGTGGGCCGAGTGCACCTACGGCTACCTGGGACGCTCACCGGACCACGTGGCGTCATCGCTGGCCGGGATGATGATGCGCCTCGACCTGTTCCGGGCCCATGGCGAGGAGCGAGCCAATGCACTGGCCGAATACTACCGGTACGTCCGCGATAACGACATCTTTGTGACCTACACCATCACCAACCCGCAGGGCTGGACCGGCGAGCACGACGAGTTCCTGGTGGCCGGCATCTGCGACGAGGACTCGACGGGCGTTACCATCAAGGGCGCCAAGACTCTCGGGACCAGCAGCATCCTGGCCAACGAGGTTCTCTGTACCACCATCCAGCCGCTGGCCCCCGGCGCCGAGAAACACGCATTCTCGGTGGCCGTGCCCATGAACGCGCCGGGCCTCAAGATCCTCTCCCGCAAGTCCTACGAAGCCTGGGCCACCAGCGAGTTTGACAACCCCCTGTCATTCAGCCTGGACGAAAACGACGCGATCCTCTATTTCGACGAGGTCAAGGTGCCGTGGGACCGGGTGTTCATCAATCGCGACATCAAGCTGTGCCGCGACCAGTTCCACGAAGCGCCCACCCACATTTTCCAGAACTACCAGTCGCAGGTCCGGGTGATGGTGAAGCTCCGCTTCCTGGTCGGGCTGGCCCGCAAGATGGCCGACGCCAACGACCTGACCCGTGTCCCGCAGGTGGTCGAGACGCTGGGCCGGCTGGCGGCCCAGGCCGGGATGATCGAGGGGATGGTCCACGGCATGGAGGTGCAGGGACGCTACGTGGGCCCGTACTACGTCCCGGACCGCCACCCGCTGTACACCGCCCAGGTGATGGCGCAGGAACTGTACCCGGAGATCATGAACACCCTGCGGGACCTGGCCGGAGGCAGCCCGATCATGCTCCCCTCGTCCGCCAGGGACTTCGGCAACCCGGAGGTCGCCGACTACATCCAACGGAGCCAGAGCGCCATCGGCCCGGAGACCGAAGAGCGGGTCAAGCTGTTCAAACTGGCCTGGGACGCCATTGGCTCCGAGTTTGCCTCGCGCCATATCCAGTTCGAGCTGTTCTATGCCGGGGCCGGCTACGTGGTGCGCAACAACTCCTACCGCACCTACGACTGGGAGCGCGCCACCGGCATGGTCGACGGCCTGCTGAGCAGCTACGGCCTTCCGGGGTAACCGCGCCTACTCGCCCGGTCCCTGGTCGAACTGCACCAGGATGCCGTCGGGGTCGTAGACGAAGAAAGTGCGCATCACGCCCTGGTCATTGGTAAAGTCGTCGAGCGTGCCAGCCAGGCCGACGCCCTTGGCCACCAGTTCCTCTGCACAGGCTCTCACGTCTTCTACTCCGAAGGAAATGTGGCTGATCCCGATCTGGTCCAGCTTGATGGGCTCGCCATCAACCTGGTCTCCGGGATGCGAGGTCAGAACCAGGAACGGCTCGGTGGTGTCGGGCTCGTCGAAGTAAACGTTGGCCACCGTCCGCGACTGACGCGGCCTCTGGTACATCTCTGCCGATTCTGCGCCAGGTCTCCGTGCCATGTTCTGGGTGGTGTGCATCCTGACCGTCAGACCCAGGAGATCGCGGTAGAAGTGAAGTGAACGATCGAGATCGGCCACGCACACCGCGATGTGCGAGACACCCTTTGCTTTCATACGATTTCCTCCGAAGTGATTGCTATTATGATAGGGCCACACGCGTTCTCGCGAAATCCCGAAACCGATATTTCCCCGGAGTTGAACCATGACGACCCCCGCCCAGTTTCCCCTCAGCATGCCGACAGGCCTGCCGCTGCCCCTGGAGGGCCTGCGCGTACTCGACGCCACCCACATCGTTGCGGGCCCGTTCTGCTCGCTGATCCTCGCCGACATGGGCGCAGAGGTCATCAAAATCGAACGACCGGGGACAGGCGATATCGCCCGCGGGCGTACACCCTTCGTCACCGATGCCGATGGCAACCGAATGAGCTCGCGATTCCTGGGGATAAACCGCAACAAGAAGAGCGTCAGCATCGACCTGCGGAACCCCCGCTGCAAGCAGGCCTTCGAGAGCCTCGTGGCCGTGTCGGATGTGCTGGTGGACAACTGGGGTTCCGGAGCGTTTCGGCGTCTCGGGCTCGGCTACGACCGGCTCAGCGAGATCAATCCGGGACTGGTATACGCCAGCATCACCGGCTACGGCGACAGCGAGGGGCTGACCGGGCCGTACTCCAACTGGCCGGCCAATAACATGGCCATACAGGCCATGGCCGGCTGGATGGAGATGACCGGCGATCCCGACGGCCCGCCGCAGGCCGTCGGCGACAACATCGGCGACTCCGTACCCGGACTGTGGGCCGCCCTCAGCATCGTGCTGGCCCTGGAGACACGCCGTAAGACCGGGCGCGGGCAGCATATCGATGTGGCGATGTACGAGTGCATGGTCTCTCACATCGAGAGCAATATGAACCACTACCACTCCACCGGCGAGGCCCCGATGCGCTCTCACGACCGCATGGCCACCGCCGGGGTCACGTTTCGGGCTAAAGACGGCTACCTGGTGCTGGCCGGAGCCCGCACCGAGGATCGCTTGCGCTCCTTGTGGCGCACCATCGGCCGCGACGACCTGGCCGAGGACCCACGCTACTTAGGCGGCGAGCAGGGCGGAGAGTTCTTCGTCAACGAGTTCGTGCCTGCCATCGAAGGTTGGTCGGTCAACCTGGGCAAGCTGGAAATCGCTGAAAAGCTGGTGGCTCTGGGCTTCTCCATGGGAATGGCGCAGACCATGGAGGACCTGGCCCACTGTCCCCACCTCGAGGGCCGCAGGATGTACGTGGACACAGGGGACACACTCGGTGGCACGTTCCGCTCGCCCCGCACTCCGGCGCGTCTCACTGCCTGCGTCGATTCCCCTGCCGAGACACCCCCCACCCTGGGCCAGCACAACCGTGAGATCCTCTGCAGCATCGGCGGCCTGACGCCGGAGGAACTGGAGTCGCTGGAGGCTGAGGGGGCGCTCTGAATCACCTCTCCTCAGTGAGTGTGTGGCAATTTCCCTCTCCCTTCGGGAGAGGGTTGGGGTGATGGCGTTCTCCCACTGCCTCAGGGTAAATGGAAGTTGTCATTCGCTCGCGGTTGCTGGCTAGGGCCACTTCTCACACACCCTCTCAGAGGGAGGGTCGCAGTGGCAGTGAACTCTCCAACTCGATCTGGCCCCTTCCTTTTTCCACATTCCTAATTCCGCATTCCACATTCCTCCTCCTCCGCCGGATTTATGGGCCTCTTTACTAGCGGCGTGAAGAGCATCACCGGAATCAGCAGGGCCAGGCCCAGCCCGGTGCTCAGCCCCACCGCCACGTGAGCGCTGAGGTATTCGGCGACCAGGCCGACGATGACTCCGCCCACGGCGGCGACGCCGATGCACTGCCCCAGAACGCCGAGGACCGCTCCCCGGATCTCCGGAGGAGAAGAGAGCATTATGATCGTGCTCTGCATGGTGCTGAAGCCCGCAGCCCCCAGCCCGGATACCAGCAACAGCGCGAAAGATAACGAGTACCACGGAGACAGCGCAAAACCTATCAGGCTGACCAGTTGAATGGCCATGCCAAAACAGAAAACCCTGCCGTGATAGCGCAGGTTCGGCACCAGCCCTAT
This sequence comes from Dehalococcoidia bacterium, assembly GCA_965207865.1. Taxonomy (GTDB): domain Bacteria; phylum Chloroflexota; class Dehalococcoidia; order Lucifugimonadales; family UBA3495; genus VXOI01. The sequence continues at coordinate 368,785 of CBDBNP010000002.1, read as the reverse complement.
CGCCACCGCAGCCCCGAGGGTTCCGAATGACTGGGCGGAAATCAGCACTCCAGTCAGCTCCGGACCAACCATCAGGTGGTCCTTCGCCACCACCGGAAAGAGCGACTCCACGCTGAATGCCAGTGCGTTGAAAATGATGGTCCCCATCAGGACCGCACGCACCACGGAGTTCCGAAAGGCATAACTGAAGCCGGTCTTGATCGTCCCCAACAATGCGAAATTCCCGCTGCCCCTGGGCGGGAGCCGAGTCCGTACCAGTAGAACGAATACGAAAGCCAGGCAGTAGAAGCCCAGCAGCGTCGCGAAGGCGTATGTGAAATTCACCTGCCCCACCACCACCCCCCCAATTATCGGGCCCAGTAACCGCCCGATGGTGGTCGTGATGGTTTCCAGGGACATGGCTCCCACCAGCTCACGGCTTCCCACCAGTTCATAGATGAATGAACGGCGAGAGGGAAACTCAAGAACGTAGAGCCAGCCCAGGAACATCGAACCGATGAACAGGTGCTCGGGCCGCGCCTCATCACTGAATACCAGCACCAGCAGCACCCCGGTCACCGCGATGATGCCCACTCTGGCCACGATCATCACGAGGTACCGGCTGGCCCGATCAGCCACCCGCCCCGACACCAGGGAAAACAGCAGCATCGGCGTCCAGCGGAAGGCAAAGAGAAGGGCCACCTGGAGTGCCGATCCTCCGATGTCCAGCATCAGTAAGGCCATGACCGTCGCTTCCATCCAGCGCCCGATGTTGTCGGACCCGCCGGCCAGCCAGAGCAAGCGGAAGTCCGAGTTGCCCAGGACGGCAAGGATGCTGGTGGAGCGACCAAAGGATCGGGCAGGGGTGGTCATATCGGCGAGCTACGTTCCCGGCCGCAGCTCACGGAGCCGCAACCCCACGCGCCAATTGGCGCGGGCAGGATGAATGACCTATCCATTTTAGTAGCCTGACTCCGTTGCCGTTGCCTCTTCGCGGAACGTCTGGAGGCGAAAACAGGCCCCGCGCAATGCAGGGCCTGCAGAATCCATCGGTTATGTCAGGAAGGTTAGTTGCCGTTGGTTGTCACTCCACCGAAACCTGCGCAACTTGAACTACCGGGTCTCCGATACTGACTGCACCAAGATTGACGCCCAACGACTCGTATTGATCCACCCACCTTGGAGGCATAAGTACTCTGGCTATTGGGCCTAGGCTTGCAGGAGTGACCACCGGATTCGCTGCAGACGTAGTAGCCACTGACAACTTGTCCTGAACTTGAATTACGCGGACAAACGCCCTGGTCGACTCTACGGAACCCAATACTTGATTAGAATCAGGATCCCTAATCTGCTCTCCCTTTGGATCAATAATCTTGAACATCATTCCTTCGGATACGTGATCCGCGGAGCCGACATTCAAGACAACCTGCCTTGAGTCAAGTATCTGAGCCACCTTTCCGCGAATCGGTTCCATCTCCCATTACTCCTGTTCAGGATTGGGCCAAGGTAACTCCTTGTGCAATTCGCCCACATCTTTCGGAACTACGTCTCGCCAGTCTTTTAGAGCGTCATCAGCTGTTGTCAGCTGACTGCGTACCAGTTCTTCCAGTCTAGCAAAAGCCAGTCGGTATTTCTCAATCGAATCGGAATCCCGGCTTTCATCAATAATTGCGGCAGCCCTTCCGAGCCCAGAGTAAAGGGATATTAGCCTCCTGAATGCTGACCTTGCGTGAGTCCGGTTTACAGGCAATAAGCGACCTATCCAAAGAGTACCCCCGAGTCCGAGCAACAGGATGAATACCTGGAAGAATACATTCTCCATTTGAGTGAAATTTCGGGATGTCGTAACGTACAGGAAATATCCCGATAGGGCCAATGAGGCGACAACAAATAATGAGGGGACGACAAATTTCATTGTATTACAACACTATATTGCAAGGCACCGGCAGGCCCCGCGCAATGCAGGGCCTGCAGAATCCATTGGTTATGTCAGGAAGGTTAGTTGCCGTTGCCTTCCAGGGCCTCCAGGACGACCGACGGGGTGATGGGGAGCTGGTTGACGCGAACGCCTATGGCATTGGAGACGGCGTTGGCGATGGCAGGCAGCGGGGGAATGAGGGGCGCCTCTCCCACACCGCGCAGGCCGAAGGGGTGCCGCGGATTGGGAATCTCCAGCATGACGGTCTCTATCATCGGCACGTCGAGGCTGGTGGGCATCCGGTAGTCGAGGAAGCTGGAGTTCTGCATCACGCCCTGGTCGTTGTAGGCGTACTCCTCGTTCAGCGCCCAGCCGATGCCCTGCACCGTACCGCCCTGCATTTGCCCTTCAACATAGCTGGGATGCACGGCGGTGCCAACATCCATGAAGGCCGTGCAGCGGACTATGTCCACCTTGCCCGTGTCCATGTCGACCTCGACGTCGAAGATGTTGCCGGCGATGATCGGGCCCACACCCGTGGACACTGCCGACACAGAGGTGGTGATGGCGCCGCCGGTTCGCATCATGCGTCCGGCAAGCTCCTTGAATGTGAACCGGTCATCGGAGTTGACTTTGCAGATGAACACGCCGTCCTCGAAGGCGACGTCCTCCTCCTGCACCTCCCAGATGGCCGAGGCGCGGGCGGCCATCTGCCGCTTGACGTCCTCGGCGGCCTGGATGGCGGCGAGACCGGTGTCAAAAGCGGTTCGGCTGCCTCCGGTTACGGCGGTGAAGCCAATGGTGTCGGTGTCCACCACCGTCGGGACGACATCCTCGGCGGCGATGCCCAGGACCTCGGCGGCCTGCATGGCAACGGCGGTGCGGGTGCCGCCGATGTCGACGGAGCCCGTGACCAGGTTGATGGTGCCGTTGCTGTTCACGATGATGGTCGCGGCCGACATCTGTCCTGCCTGCCAGCGATACCCCACTGCGGCACCGCGCCCCCGCCGTGCGGCAGGATTGCCCGGCTCACCCAGCGGGTCGCTGTAGTGAGGGTGGTCTCTCATCGCTTCTTCCATTTCCCGGACGCCGAAGCGCGGGTGGGCGACGCCGTTGGGCATACGGTCGCCCTCCTTGGCGACGTTCTTTATCCGCAACTCCATGGGATCCATGCCCAGCTCGGCAGCCAGCTCATCGATAATCGGCTCAATGGCGAAGGCGCCTTGCGGCTGGCCGGGGGCGCGGTAGGCCTGCACCTTCTGCTTGTTGACCACCACGTCGTAGCCGTCGACGAGCAGGTTCTCGATGTTGTAGGGCCCGGTGGCGCAGAGCGTGCCTCCGCCCACGGGGGAGCCGGGGAAGGCGCCGGCCTCGAAGGCCATCCAGGTCTGGATCGCTGTGATCTTGCCGTCCTTGGTGGCGCCAATCTTGGTCCTCAGGGTGGTGGCCGACGTGGGCCCGGTGCCTTCGAAAACGTCCTTGCGGCTCATCACCAGCTTGACCGGACGGCCCGTGTTCTTCGACATTATGGCCGCCAGCGGCTCCAGGTAGGTGGTGATCTTGGCGCCAAAGCCGCCGCCGATCTCGGTTGGCACCACACGCACCATGTCTTCCGGCACGGCGCAGATGGCAGCAGTGGAGCTGCGAATGGCAAAGGATCCCTGCGTGCAGGTCCAGACGGTCAGGCGGCCATCGCCGGACCAGGTGGCGGTGGAGGCGTGGGGCTCGATGTAGCCCTGGTGAACCGTGCCGGTGTGATATTCCCGCTCCAGCACCACGTCGGCATCGCGGAATCCCTTTTCCACGTCGCCCAGCTTGTGCTGGATGTGGCTGGCGATGTTGCCGCGGGTACCGGTGTCCTCGCCGCGGGCGAAGCGCTCCTGCTTGAAGTGGGTGGAAAGGGTCTCGTGAATGATCGGCGCGTCGGGCCGCATGGCCTGCTCGAGAGACAGCACGGGCTCCAGCACTTCGTAGTCTATGTCGATGAGGGCCAGTGCCTGCTCGGCAATATGCGGGCTGGTGGCGGCGACGGCAGCGACGGCGTGGCCCTGGTATAGGGCCTTCTCGTTGGCCATCACATGCTCGGCCATCAGGCGGATATTGCCCTGCGTTTCAGCGAGGTCAATGACCTGGTCCTGGATGATGGGAAAGTCTTTTGCTGTGATTACGGCCATCACTCCGGGCAGGGCCTCGGCGCGGCTTGAGTCGATGCTGCGGATGCGGGCGTGGGCGTACGGGCTACGCAGCACCTTGCCGTGCAGCATTCCTGCCAGTTGGATGTCTGCTCCGTACTTAGCGGCGCCGGTAACCTTGTCGATGCCGTCGTGGCGGATGGGCCTGGTTCCCACGACCTTGTAGTCGCTGCCGGGCCGCTGCTCGGTGGTGGTCATTCGTACCTCCGCCTGAATGTCCCTCGATTTTGAATCGGGGAAGTCAGGATGAATTTCAGAAAAGGCTCGCTCCTGAAAGCCTGCCCCAACTATAGCCAACAGGTACGGAATGTCAAACTGAAACCAATAGCCTTCCCAGGCTATTGCCAGCCCTCATGTTACCCCGGAATGAGTCTGCCGAACGGCCCATGCCACGAACAGCCATCCTTTGGACGACTTGGACCAAGGCTCAGGCTCACACCGAAATTCTAGGGAGGCAAAACGAGCGCCCCCACTCCAGCAGTTGACACATCTATGACGTATAGATACATTTCTTGCTGACGACTTTCACAAGTCGCCGGTCTAACTTGTCGCTTTTGAGGCCGGTGACGGATTCGGCGGGGTTGAGCGCCCCTGGAGTTAAAAAATGGCTGACATCCCACTGTTTCCGGTCACCGTTGTTGGCAGCTGGCCCCGCTCCAACGAGTTGGTGCGCGCGCTTCGCAGCAAAGAGGCCGGCGAATCAACCTACGCGGACTTCAGCAAGCATGCTGATGCCGACGTGCTGGACTGCATCCGGGCACAGGAGGAGGCAGGGGTAGACATTCTCAGCGACGGTGAGCAGCGGCGGGACAACTTCTATTCATTCGCCGTGGATAAGCTGAACGGCCTGCAGCTGATGAAGGTGTCGGAGCTGCTGGACTATTCCTCCGACCGCGCCCGCATGGAAGAGGTACTGCGCGCCCTCGACGTTCCGGCGTTTGCCATCAAGAGCCCCATCGCCATTGAGCACGTCAGCAAGCGGCAGGGCCTCGCGCTGGACGAGCTGGCCTTCGTCAAGGAACACACTGACCGGGCCGTAATGGTTCCCATACCCGGCCCATACATGCTCACTCGCTCGGCCTGGTTCGAGGGGCTGTCCGACAAGGCCTATCCCACGCCCGACGACCTCGCCCGGGACGTGGTGGCCCTGCTGCGGGAGGAAATCATCGCGCTGCGGGATGCCGGCTGCGATTTCGTGCAGCTGGACGAGCCGACGCTGTCGCAGGTGGTGTTTGGAGAGGAAACCACCGAGACATTCATGTGCGCCGCGCTTCCCAACCGCCGAGACCCGACCGATGAGCTGGAAATGGCCGTCGGGCTGATGAACGAGACCCTGGACGGCATCACCGGCATCAAGACCGGCGTGCACGTTTGCCGGGGCAACTGGAGCCGCAAGGAAGAAGTGCTGCTACAGGGCAACTACGGCCCCATGCTTCCCTACCTGGTGCAGATGAACATTGACCGGCTGGTCCTGGAATGCGCCACTCCCCGGGCCGGCGAGATGGACGTGTTCAAGGAATACGGCAACGAGAAAGAGATCGGCCTGGGTGTGGTCAACCCGCGCACTGACGAGATCGAGCCGCCGGAGCAGATCGTGGCCAGGGTCAAGGAACTGCTGCAGTACTTCGACCCGGACAAGATATTCCTCAACCCTGACTGCGGCTTTGGCACCTTTGCAGAGCGCAACGTGAACACGCACGAAGTCGCCCAGAAAAAGATGCGGACCATCAGCGAAGCGGCCAAGATCCTGCGGGCCGAGTACGCCTAATTTCCGCGAATCAACGAGAACACCCACACCCTAACCCTCCCCCTCAGGGGGAGGCGACAATGAATGGAGTAGTCAAATGGCAACGGAACCAGAAAGAGACCTGAACGGCCTTCCCCGTGAAAAGCTGGCCGAGGTGCTGGACTCATTCCGCGACCCCGAGGTCTTCAACGCCGTGACCGGACCCTGGAAGTCCCGGGTGGCCTGGCAGGGCGGCATGAAGGCCCGGGCCTATATGCGGAACCATACCGTGGACATGGATGAGCCCGGCGACCTGACAGCTACCGACGTTGCGGCCAGCGCCCACGAACAGTTGCTGTCGGCCATCGGCAGCTGCATGACAGTCGGCTTCGTGGTCAACGCCACCAAGCAGGGCGTCCGCGTTCACGATCTCGAGGTGGCCGTCGAGGGGTACTTCGACAATATCCGCAAGTGGGCCGGCGTCGAGGACGAGGGCAACCCGGGTTACGGCAACATCTCCGCCAAGTGCTACGTCCGCGCCGACGCCGACGAGGCCACGCTGCGGGAGATTTGGCGGCTGGCCGTCGAGGGTTCGCCCGTCACGCAGTCGGTGGTCAACCCGACGCAAGTCAACACCGATTTCGAAGCGATCGGGTAATGGTCACATTCGTTTCAGCCGAGTGGGTTGAGGAACACATTGGCCGGCCGGGGTACCTGGTAGTCGATCCCCGGTCGGCCATGCGCTACCTGATGGGCCATTTGCGGGGAGCCGTGAGCGTCCCGCTGAAGAAGCTGCAAGACCCGCAGGCGCTACTGCTACCTCCGGACGATATGGCTCGGGTGTTCGAAGCTGCGGGCTTGGGCGACGACGTGGTGCCAATCCTGTATGACGGCTCGGATGGGCGCAATGCGGCCATGCATTCCTGGATCCTGGAGTACCTGGGCCGGGACGACATCCACGTGATGGACCTGCACTACGATCACTGGAAGGAGCAGGGGCGTGAGGTGCTTTACCGTCCGGTGGCGCAGGTGCCTTCGTCCTTTACGGCGCGCGTGCGGGATGGCATCCGGGCGTCCGTGGACGATGCGGCCAACCCCGGCAACGCCAAACTCCTCGATACCCGTTCCATCGAGGAACACCGGGGCGAGGTGGAAATCGACCAGCGGCCCGGGCGTATACCCGGCTCGATTCACCTGGCGTGGAGTGAGCTGGCCGGCAAGGACGGCCACCTGCTAATCGATTCCGATGCGCTGCAGGGCGCGCTGTCGTCGGTGGGGATCAGCAAGGATGATTCCATCATCGCCTACTGCCGCAGCGGACTGCGAGCGTCGGTGCCATACATGGCGCTGAAGGACGCTGGCTATGACGTCCGGCTCTACGACGGCTCCTACGCGGAGTGGATGATGAGCGGTCACCCGGTGGAAATCTGAGTTTCATCTAATCGCCGAGAGCGTAGAAACGCCGAGACCCCAAAGGAGGTCTCGGCGTTTTGGTATTCACCTGCACGGGCTTCGGGCGGGGAATCTACCTACCGCTGGCGCTAGTCGGCCTCCTGCGGCGCACGCACCGGACGGGGCCGGGAGCGCCTGACCTCCCTGTCATCGTCCACGTCTCTGCGCTTCGGTTCGGGGTCGCGTTCCGGCTCTGGATCAGGCTCCGGTTCCGGTTCCGGTTCTGCCTCTACCGCCGCCCGTCTGCGGGGGCTCTTGATGCTGTTGTACAGGGCCTTGAAGTAGGGCTCAGTGACCCTGAGCACCAGCTCGAGGATGACCACGAACACCCAGTAGTAGAAGATGCTCCTCCATTCATCACCCACGCGGTTGAGCAGTTCGGTGGAAGTGCTGAAATCGAAGTACCGCAGGTCGATGAGGAAGATACCAAGCAGGGCGAAGGGGAGCATCTTGGCGATGTCGCGGGACAAGTCCTCGGTGTAGTAGGAGGTGACGCGGACCGCGGTCAGGACCGCCATCGCTATGAGAAGCAGGTCTTCAACCTCTTTGGTTTTGGACAGGAACGCCACCATTACGACCAGCACACCGAACCAGAAAAAGGCGAACAGCGGGAAAATCAGCAGGTACTTGAGAATGTAGGAAATCAGGTGGAGTGTCTTCCTTAGAGCAGGGTATTTCGACTCTTCGAACTTCGAAAAGTCGACATTGAATATGTTGCGCCTGGACATGAACCGGTAAAGGTTGAATATCAGGACGGCGTAAATGGCGACACCTACGGCGAATATTGCCGCCGGGCGCAGCAACTCCAGGGCCTCATTCAGGTTCAATTGTCCAAGCAGTTCAACCTCAGGAATCATCTACACTTCCTCGCCGCTCCCCAAATTCCCCGCCCAAGGGTCGTACGAACCGAAATTCCAGAGGTGCCCTTCCTGGTCAAGAGCGCTGTACAGCTTCCCGCCGTAGTCCTGCTCGGCCAGTTCGTAGACGATTCTCGCCCCCGCCTCCACGGCCCTCTGGTAATGGTCCTCTATTTCTTCAATGACTATGTAAGCTGCCTGGGTGCTCCCCCCAGCATCACTGGGTAGCTTGACCAGACGATCGTACTCTCCCTCGTCGCGGTATGACCCCAGCATGATCATTCCGTTGCCGAGCACCAGCTGCGCGTGGGCGATTCCGCCTGTTTCGTCCGGCACGACAAGGTGCGGAGTAAAGCCAAACGCCCGGCACAGCCAGTCGATGGCCTCCGGGGCATCTTTGTATCGCATGCCCGGGATGATATTGCCTTTTGACGCATTGTCCATGGGTGAAAATAGACCTCAACATTATGTCACATGGATCGCCACCAATCTTAACAGCAGGCAATGTTGCTTGACATAGGCAAACCGGCGGGAAAGGGGGAATTTGCGCTCGTCAGGAAGATGTGCGCAACCAATCCGCAAGGTCTGCGACTCCTGGAGCATGGCCAGAGTACAGGATGCTGCCAAGTCGGCGAAGAGCCACAGCAAAACGTGGCTCTCGGGCTATCCGGCCTGGCCGACGCAACAACTGTCCTCACCACTGTGAGGCCATCGCTCCCTCAACGGGAGCGGGATGGGGGCCGGGCATCCCATCCGGTTGACAGCCGATAGATCAGGTCGCTTGACCTTTAGTGGGCGAACCCCCAGGAAGCTATCGCCTCAGTCTCCCTGCTCTATAACACCATGCGAACATTCAGTTCGCCGCCAACAAGAACGCATTGAGGAAAGCGGGCACTCACGCGCTGGTGCGTTTGACCGCCTGCCGGTTGCGGAACAGGGCCGGCTCGACATAGGCGCTGGGAGACGACAGGGCATCGTCGATGATCTCCAGCACCGCGACGATGGCCGGGTTCTGCAGCAGCGACTCGCGCTTCTCGGCGGTATCTGCAAGCGGCTCGTATCCGGCGGCGTTGGCGCTCTGGCTGTCGACAACTTCGGCGGCCCCGGCAATGGCAGTCTCCAGTTCCTCCCGGCTGATAACGCCGTGCAGGCGCCAGTTGGCCAGGATGGCACCGTCGATGCGCTCAGTTGCCCGGTCCTTCATCTCTTCGATGCCGTCGAAGTTGGGCACGCCACTGCAGCCGATGCCGCGCCTCACCCAGGGTTCGACGTAGGCCACCATGCTGTGGGCGTAGCGCAACGCAAGGCCGGCCTTGACGTCGGGATCTGCGACCTTCTCCTCCTTGAGCAGCGGGAAGGTGAGCAGCGACACCCGATCGATGTTCAACGCGGGCGAGTCCAGCATCACGCGCTGCACTTCGTCGACATCGATCATGTGGTAGTGCATGGAGTGCAGGTCGCTGGGGTACGGAGCGGGCACCCACGCCGTGTTGCCGCCGGTGCGCGGATGGTCGATCTTGCGCTCCAGCATTTCGGACATGGCCCGGTTGCGCACCTGCATTCCCTTGCCGACCTTGCCGTGTCGATGCACTCCGGCGTGCAGGCTGACGTCCACATTGTGGCGCTCGTAGCTGATGTTGAAGGTCTCCTGGGTCAGGTCGTCGCGCAGGTCAACGGGCCCGGCGTGCATCTGGGCGCGAATCTGCGATCCCGTGCGGTCCAGGAATCCGGTGTTGGTGAAGAAGACCCTGTTGCGAGCGGCGCGGAGGGCATCGGACAGCTGGAGAGTCATCCCCAGTTCTTCGTTCATTATGCCGATGAGGATGCAGCCCGGCGTCAGGCCCAGCCTGGACTCGATGGCCTCGAACAGCCGTACCTGCTCGGCCACCTCATCGGATGTCTGCAGCTTGGGCGTTACCTGGTAGACCAGCCCTCGGCTGCTGTTAGGTCCTCGGACGGGCAGGTCGCCCGAACCGTCGGGGTGGGGGCCGCCGTCGGAGCCATTGTCGTGGCTGGTGGCGATGAGGGTGGTCAGCAGCAGTCCCAGCATGCGCTCGGGCACCTGCTCTCCGCCGACCTTGACGATATCGGTGTACATATGGAGAGACACGTTGCGCACCGACATCAGGCTAGTGGCCTTCAACGTTCGGGGCCGGCCATCGGGGCCGGTGCAGGTGCGATCAGAGTTCAGCGCCTTGCGGTTGCCCCTGGAGCCGTGTCCCACCAAGTCGCCACGGATGAGGCCCAGGTAGTTCCGCAGCGATTCAACCAGGTCTTCGGCATCCACCACGGCGACGGCGTCCTCGAAGTCGACGATGTTGGTGATTGCGGACTCTACGAACAGGTCCCGAAACTGACCGTTTTCCTCGTTGACCCTCCCTCCCTCGTAGAGCTGCAGAAGTATGCGCAACCCATTGTGTTCGAGGTAGAACTCATCGAGATCGCCCCGATCGTTCAGGTTGAATCCGAAGAAACCCGACGGGTCCACCAGGCCGGCTTCGCCGGTGCCAGTGTGGCCGACCAGCTCATAGCCGCTGCCTCCCTGCCGTACAGAGAATGACCGGATGTCGCCGATGCTGCTGGCTGCATGCCATTTCGCGAGGTGCTGGTCGATAAAGGCGTTGGTCTCCTCCACAACCATGCGGAGGCGGGCCGGGCGCTGGTCCTGGCGGTCGATTTCGGGATGGACGTCGCTGAGGAAATAGGCGTCGTACAGGCTGCCCCAGCGTGCGTTGGCCCCGCCCACGGCCATGCTGGCGTTGGAGACAGGGGTGACCAGCTCAGGTCCGTTCTGGTCCATCTCCGGGTCAAGCTGCGGAGTGGTCATCTCGAAGTCGACGAGGCCATCAGGCTGCAGGTATCCGATGCGGACGAGGAACTGTTCGAGGTCGGCGGCGTCCTGAGCTCGGGTATCCTGGCTGGGCTGCCACCCTCCTGCCCTCTTGTCCCGATAGTAATCGTCGATCTGCTGCTGAACCTCGGTGCGCCTCTCCAGCAGGGCGCGGTTGCGGGGTTCGTATTCCTCGACCAGTTCCCCGAGGTGGCGGAACACTGCCTCAGCAGTCCACGCAGTGCCGGGTACCACTTCGTCCCGGACAAAATCAAACAGCAGGTCAGCGATTTCCACCCTATTTCCCGAGGACAGTTCCAGTTGTGCCATTTCATGCTCCACAGCCGGGTTGGTGTAGGTTGCCAGGATACTGCCACTGCACGAACATTGGCTTGTCCGTCCCATTGGCGTTATGCCGACAATCTCGGTCCTGCGCCTGTCGAGGGGTCGTCCGTTGGTGATTCAACAAGCTCACCGTAAACGGGACTCGATGGGTCCAATGAGAATACCAAAAGACCCTCTTCTCCTCGGTTCTGGCCGGGCCATTTTACCATCGCATCCGGCGCCATGGCTCGACCCTGAACCATTTAACATGGTCTGTGTTCGGCCGTTCGAGTTTTGCGGGAGTACGGCAGCGCCTGGTGATATACTTCCGCCGTCCGTACCGGGATGGGGCATGCCGCCGGATTGCGGGAATCGTCCAGGCAGTGAGCGGCCAATATGAGTGAACTGGAAATCTACCAGAGGCAGGGCTTTGGAAACAGCAGCGGGATAGGCCAGCGCCCCGCACTACTGATTGTCGATTTCGTGAATGGTTTCGCCAATCCGGACGAGTTCGGTGGCGGCAACATCGGAGAGGCCATAGAGAATACCCGCGGGTTGCTGGCGGAGGCCCGCGCCCTGGAATTGCCCATTGCATACACCCGCGTGGTGTACGCCGATGACGGCTCGGACGCCGGCGTATTCACCCTAAAGGCTCCGGCGTTGACTTCTCTGACGGAAAACGCCTTCGGGGCCCAAATTGTGGAACAACTGGAGCCCAGGGACGGGGAATACATCGTGCGGAAAACCCAGCCCTCGGCCTTCTTCGGCACCAACCTGACCGCCTGGTTCGTCAGCAGGGGCGTGGACACCGTGATCGTGACTGGCTGCACCACCTCAGGGTGCATCAGGGCGTCGGTTATAGACTCGATGAGCTACAACTTCAGGACCGTGGTCGCATCGGATTGCGTCGGAGACCGCGCCCTGGGCCCCCACGAGGCCAACCTGTTCGACATGGAGCAGAAGTACGCCGACCTGATGACCTCTTCCGAAATCATCGAGGTCCTGTACGAAAGAGCTCCGGTCAAGACGGCAACCGGACCGCAGTAATTTGCAGCACCTCACGGCCGCTGCGCCAATCAATCCAGGAGCTTTGAACAATGCCTGACTCTTTGGGCTGGAGGGGGAACTGGGGTGTGGTTGTGCCCTCCACCAACACGTCGGTACAGCCGGAATTCGACGAAATGCGACCCAGAGGCGTGACCAACCACATTGTGCGCATCTGGATACCCAACGACCCGGTGGGCAACAATGATGACTTCAACCGCCTGATGGAAAACATCCGCCGGGAGTGGGACAACGCCCTGCTCCGGGTCATGACCTGCAACCCGGACTACCTGGTAATGGGGATGTCCTCGGAAACGTTCTGGGGAGGGTTGCAGCGCAGCCTGGAACTGAAGAAGCACATGATGGAGCTGACCGGTCGCAGCGTGGCCATGGGGTCCGATGCCTGCCAGGCGGCTCTGCGGTGCTATGGCGACATCAAGCGCATCGGGGTTCTTACGCCATACTGGCCGGTGGCCGACGAGAACGTCAAACGCTTCCTCGAGGACTGCGGGTTCGAGGTCGTGGTCGTTAAGGGGCTTTGCTGCGACAGCCCCACTGCAATGTCCAAGGTACCGGAAAAGCAGTTGCTGGATGCACTCGTTGAACTGAACGAGCACAACGTCGAGGCACTGGTGCAGTGCGGCACCAACCTGGCGATGGCGAGGCTGGCCGGAGAGGCGGAGAAGTGGCTGAAGAAGCCGGTCATCGCCATCAACACCGCCACCTACTGGTACGCCATGCGGGCCAATGGTATGGACGATGTAATCGAGGGGTTCGGCTCTCTGATGACTGACTTCAGGGAGTTCCCCGCAAGCTACCTGAGGGTTGCCGCCGAGCAGGAGGCAGCCGCAGGGGTCTAGCCCTCGGACCGGTCAGAAACGTTTACGGATTAGCCTGGTCAGGTTGTGTTTGGTGACAGGGCGTTCACGGGAGCGGGCTCCAGCGCAGGCCCAGGGCGAGGGCGGCGAGGGCCAGGAGCCCACTGATGGCCGTCAGGACGGCGGAGACTTCCATTCGCACCTCCTGCTGCTCCAACTGCACTGGGATCCCGGCAAAGACTTCGAATAGCTCGTCGGCGCTGCCCGCCAGGTAATATTCGGCGCCGGTGATTTCGGCGACCTCGCTGAGGGTCTCCTCATCCAGCCTCAGGAAATTCATCATCCGTCCGCTTATAATCCCGCCGCCACCGCTGAAGAAAGGCAACTGTTCACCGCCCAGCTGCTCCAGGGAGCAGCGGAAAGTCGCCGGGTCTGTGGTGCCGAACCCGATGGTGTAGACCCGCACGCCCCGGTCCCGGGCGGCCTCGGCGGCGGTCAGGGGACGCACGCCCCGGTTGCTGGCGCCGTCGGTAAGCAGCACCACCACGTCGGGCTGCAGGGCGGGTTCGGAGCCAGGCGCCGGCTGCTCTCCGCGTGCCGTGATGTAGACACTGACGGGAGCGATGTCCGGGTTCACTTCGGACAGCGCGTCCAGTGAGCGGACAATGGCGCTACCCACGGCCGTGCGGCGTGCCGTCGTCAGGTTGGCCACCGCCTCGTTCAACACTTCACGGTCGTTTGTGGGAGGAACGATGAGCTGGGCCAGCCCGGCGAAAGCAACTATGCCAACCCGAGTCCCCGGCTCCTGGCTGTCGATGAACCTGACGGCGGCCTCCTGGGCAACGGCCAGCCTGTTGGGGTCGATGTCGTCGGCGCACATGCTCAGCGAAACGTCCAGGGCCAGTACCACGGTGCTACGGCTGGAGGCAACGCTCACGTCGGCGTACGGGCGGGCCAGGGCAACGATGAGCAGCGCTATTGCCAGCAGCGCCAGGACAAAGGGCACGTGCCTGCGCCATCTCATGCCCCTGGGCATGGCCGCAGCTATCAGGGACAGGCTGGAGTAGCTTACGGCGTAGTGCCGACGCCTCGGGATGACCAGGACATAGGCCACCACTATAAGCGGCAGCGCGATCAGCAACAGCAGGGATGCCGGCCAAAACAGTCCCATATCCAGTCCCCCGGTCAGGGCACCCGTCCGAACCAGAATAGTGAGAGCGCGCCGCTTGCCAGGAGCAGCAGGGCACTGATGCCACCGGCGGCGGATGTGACCTCGACTTCACGGGGCTCGACCACGAATTCGGTCTCGAGGGCGTCGTACACCGAGGCGATGGCGTCCGCGTCGTCCAGCGGGAAATAGTCGCCCTCAGTCATCAGGGAAATTTCCTGAAGCATGGGTTCGTTTACCTGGGTAAACAGGTTAAAGCCCTCGACCTCGATGGTGGCCCCCTGTTGAGTGCCAATGCCGACTGTGTGGACGCGGATTCCTCGTTCCGCGGCCAGTTGTGCCACCTCCAGGGGGTCCGGGAGGTCGGTGTTCTCCCCGTCGGTCAGCATCACTATGATTGCCGGCGCGAAGGCTCCCTGCGCCACAGTCTCATCGCCGGCGGACGGCTGGCCCGAACCAATACCGGTTTCCGCCGAGACCAAGTTCAGCGCGGTCATCATCCCCCGCCCCAGCGATGTTCCGCTCTGAGGCACCAGTCGGTCGATGGTTTCGCGCACCGCTTCATCGTCATCGGTGGGCGGCTGCACCACCAGCCCGCCCTCTCCGAAGGCTACGACCCCGATCCTTGCGCTGTCCGGGCGGCGTTCCGCCAAGGCCTGAGCGGCCACCTTGGCAGCCTCCATCCTCGTGGGTTCCACGTCATCAGCGGCCATGCTGCTCGACACATCCATGGCCAAGACCACGCTGCCCTCCAGACGCGGCAGAGGCAACGTCAACTGGGGCCGGGCAGTTGCCACTGCCAGCAGGCCAACCCCCACCAGGAGAATGATGGCCGGGAGGTGACGCTGCCAGCCCGGAGTGGTGCGACTCGGCTGCTGCCCCAGGCCGATGGCGCCAAGGCGGGCAGCGCTGGCGCCGCGCCTCCGCTCCAGTCGAAGGTAGGCCCAAACGCACGCAGGAAGCGCCACCAGGGAAAGCAGCGCCCACGGCCAGATGAATGGCATCGACGCAGCCTCTACCGTCGCCGCGCTCTGCTTCGCAGCGAGGCGAACCGCAGGACGGCCGTAACAATGTCCTCCTCAGTGGACAGGGACATCTCGTCGATGCCGGTACGCCGGAGGGTACGCACCAGATCCTCCCCTCGCTGGCGGGCGGCCTCCTGGAAGCGTTGTCGGAATCTCCGGTCGCTGGTATCGACGGTCATCTGGGCCCCCGTTTCCGAGTCCTCCACGACCACAACGCCGACGTCGGGCAGCTCGGTCTCACGCGGGTCCCAGACCCGCACGGCCATCACCTCATGCCTGCGGTTCAGACGGTCAATTGCCCGGTCCCAGCCGGGCAGGCAGATGAAGTCTGACACCACGAAGATCAAGGAGCGCCGTCTGACCGAATTGCTGGCCGACTCCAGCAGCCCCGACAGGTCCGTCATCGTCCCTCCTGGGGACGACTGTTGCCGCTGGATGTCGTTGATGAGGCGGAGCACCTGGTCGCGGCCACTGCGAGGGGGGACCGTGCGCTGGACGCTGTTGTCGTACAGCATGGCACCCACCCGGTTGCCGTTTCGGGTCAGGAGGCGCGCCAGCAGCCCGACGAGGTCCACGATGACGGCTTCCTTCCGGCGCTCCTGAGTACCGAAAGACATTGAAGGGCTCAAGTCGACCAGGAACCAGGCCGTAATCTCCCGGTCCTCCAGGAACAGGCGTACGTAGGGCGTGTCCATCCGCGCCGTGACGTTCCAGTCGATGTGCCGGATGTCGTCCGGCGGCTGGTACTCCCGCAGCTCGGCGAAGTCTAGCCCGCCGCCCATGAACAGGCTGCGATAGTCTCCCTGGAGCATACCGTCCAGCCGGCGCAGCACCTGCCAGTCCAGGCGGTGCAGCACGCGCTGGGGCGTCTCCCGATCAGAGGGAGCGACTGGCGACTGCGTGCTCACGCAGGGGCACCTCCGGCATGGGAACGGACTCCATCACCCTGTGCAGAATCTCGTCGCTCTGGACATTGTCGGAGAGGGCCTCGTAGGAAAGGACAAGACGGTGCCGCATCACGTCCAGCGCCACGTCCCGAACGTCCTGGGGCAGTACGTAGTCGCGGCCGCGCATGAAAGCCAGGGCCCGGCCCGCGATGACCATGTTGATTGAGGCGCGAGGACTGGCGCCATAAAGTATGTACCCCTTCAGCCCGGCGAGGCCGGCCGCCTCCGGTTGGCGCGTGGCAGTCACCAGCCTGACCGAATATTCGATGATGGCCGGGTCCACGTAAACGTTCCCCGCCTGCTGCTGCATGGCAATCATTTCACCGGTATCCAGGACGGGCTGCACCTCCTGCAGGGTGCCGGTCATACGCTCCACGATCACAAACTCCTCGGTGGCGCTGGGATATCCCACGACCACCTTGAGCATGAAACGGTCGACCTGGGCATCGGGAAGAGGGTAGGTGCCCTCGGCCTCGATGGGGTTCTGGGTGGCCATCACCAGGAACGGCCTCGGCACCGGATGGGTCTCGCGTCCAATGGTTACCTGGCGTTCCTGCATCACCTCCAGCAGGGCGCTCTGCACCTTGGCCGGGGCGCGGTTGATTTCGTCAGCCAGGAGCAGATTGGTAAAGACAGGCCCCAGCGAGGTGCTGAACTCTCCCGTCCTCTGGTTGTAGACGCGAGTGCCCACGAGGTCGGCGGGCATGAGGTCGGGGGTAAACTGGATTCGCTGGAACTGGCCGGCGATGGCCTGGGCCAGCGTCTTCACAGCCATGGTCTTTGCCAGCCCGGGCACCCCTTCCACAAGTAGGTGGCCCCCGGACAGCAGGGCCACGACCATGCGTTCGAGCAGGTGGTCCTGGCCGACAATGACCTTCTTCACCTCGTAAAGCAACCGTTCCATCGGTTGGTTTTCTGTGCTGCTGGTCATGCCTGTTGCACACCTCTCGATAGTCTACTGGGGTGGCCCACCCGCCGCCTCGGCCGCCTGGTCGATGGGAACCGCAAATCCGATACCAATGAAAACGTCTTGCTCCGTGGGGTTCATTAGACCGATGACGATACCGACCACCTGGCCGCCACGGTTCAACAGCGGACCTCCCGAATTTCCGGGATTCACCGCCGCGTCGAACTGGATCAGCCCGTGGATTGGCCCTTCCCTACCGTGGGGGGTGGACTGCCGGTCGACTCCGGAAACCACGCCAGCGCTCAGTGAGGCCACCAGTCCCAGCGGATTGCCCACCGCAAACACCTCGTCGCCGACCCGCAGCGACGCTGCGCTGCCGATGGTGGCGGGCACGGCCAGTTCGGGCGGAGAGGCGGGGGCTAGCACCGCTATATCCCTTTCGGGGTCCGCGCTGACCACGAACGCGGAGGTCCTGGTGCCGTCAGCGAAAGCGACCCGGATTTCGCTGGACCCCTCGACGATGTGGTGAGCAGTAAGCACGGCGCCCTCGTTGTTGATGACGACGCCGGTTCCCAGTCCGAACAGGTCCTCCTCTCCGGCCTCGTCGGTCTGCACGACAACCAACGAAGGCAGGATGGCCTGGTAGACCAAGGCGGAAATGGCCGGTCCCTGGGTCGCTGAGGCCAGGATTTCCGCAACGGTATCCTCAACGCTTACCTCTTGCGGCACAGGCTGGTCATCTCTACCAAAGAATAGCCAGGCTACGAGCAAGGCCAGCAGGATCACCGCGCACAACACGGCAATCGCCGGGCGCCTTCGCATTGCGCGCCAAGGCCCGCCCCTGGTCGCAGACCTCGCCTCCGTGTCCGCGGAAGGAGGCCCCGGATCCTGCGTGTTCGGTGGAATCGTTCCGGCGCGCGAAACCTGCCTCCAGGGTCTCCGTCATTTCGCCTCGTACCGACAATCATGGAGTGGTACCGGCACAGCGGCTGACGGAGGTAGTAGCGGCCATCCTAACACAGCAATGCGAGCCAGTTGTGAAGAAGGATCTGTCTACTGCCGGCCTTGCGCCTCTCGTTCGAGCAAGGTAGTTCCGGGCGACCCGGCTCATACTAACGGCTGAAGGAGGGGAAATGGCCCAAACTGAGTGGGGGTGTGTGCAGAGGAGGCGTCCCCGAAATATCCCAGCGGCGCCGGAACATTGACGCTGCCACCGTTGAGTCCAGCGACTGATACATCGCACAGAGCGGGGGCGCAGTGAATGTACGGCGTAATCCATCGCCTCTGTTCCCGTATTTGAGCGGTAGCAAGGGAAACAAGGCTGGAACCAATGTCGCGTCCTGCCAGGGGAAGCGACCGACATTCGTGGCGTGGCGTGGCGCGAGCAATGGTCGCGATAGCCTGTTTCTCGATAAGCGAGCAGGTTGCCGGTTACACGGACACTCTTGAGGGATAGCCCGGATTAGGAGAGCCCGGGTCCGTATTGCGAATAGGAAAGCTACGTCACCAGAGAAAGCTACGATTGTCGACGCCGGAGGCCAAGAGCTCGGATGCAACTACCATTGCACGAACATTGGCATGACTACGTGCACGTAGTCATCGCTGTCGGTGGGCTTGAATACGCCGGGGCTGGAGGGAGAGGTCACTTCCAGCGTTACGCGGCTGCCGCTCAGTTCGGAAAGAACATCCACCAGGTAGCGGCTGTTGAATGCTATCTTGCTTTCCTCTTCCTTTTTCATCTCCAGCTCGATGACATCGAGCTCCTCTTCGAACTCGCCAACTTCCTGCGAACTGGCCGAGATCACCAGCTTCCCGCCGGCCTCCCCATCGTCGCCATTGGGCTTGAACTGCATCCTAACGATGTTGGAGCCATCGCGCGCGAAAATCGACGCCGTGCGAGTGGACCGAAGCATGCCGGGAAGTTCAAGGACCGCCCGGGTGTCATAGTCCTGCGGAATCAGCTGGTCGTAGTTAGGGAACGTACCCTGCAGAATCTGCGATACCAGTTCGGTCTTGTCCCTGCCGTGCACCCGGAACATCAGCTGCCCTCGCTCGGGGACCAACATCAGCTCCACCGGCTCCTGGTTGTCACCCAGCAGGCGGCCCAACTCGGTCATGGTGCTGGCGGGGATGATTACCGTCACCTCATCGGCGGATTGCTCCAGGGCGCCGTTGCGCACCGCGAGGCGAAAACCGTCGGCGGAGGCGAGGGTAAAACTGCCCTCGCTCAATCTAACGTTGACGCCGGTCAGCACGGGGCGGGATTCCTCCCTGGCCGCAGCGAAGTCAACCTGGTCGATGGCGGAGCGCAGCATCCTGGGATCGACCTGGAAGACGCGTTCTTCCTCGACCACGGGGATAGGCGGGAAATCGGACGCCGGGGTCCCGTACAGGCTGGCCTCGGCGCGACCGGCCCTCAGCTTGAGCACATGGGAGCCGGATTCGATTTCCATTTCAACCCGATCGGCGCCCAGCGAGTTTACGAAGTCAGACATCAACCGGGCTGGGACGGTGATCGAACCCTCCTCTTCCACCATGGCTCCAACCCAGGTCGTCATGGACATTTCCAGGTTTGTGGACGCGAGACGCAGCATCCCGCCGTCGGTGGTCATGAGCACGTTCTGGGTTACAGGCAACGTGGCGCGGCTGGCCACCGCCCGCAAGACCACAGACAAACCCCTGGAGAGATTCTCCTGCATGCAAGAAAGCTTCATCCTTCGCCCCTGACTTCTGGCCGCACAAGCCGCCCTGATTTCCGATACCCGTCCACCCGGACAATTGGGAGAACATTATAGGCCAAAATTCCGCTCAATGGCACGTTCGATCGAGGCGGTCCCAAAGCTTCCATCAATGGGTGTCGGGCCCTCGTCTGCTATAATACCGCCTGCTCCGGAGCGTGCGTTATGACTGAACTTCTTTTTCACGATCACAGCTACCTCAAGGAATTCGATGCCACCGTCACGGCTGTGGCTGAGGCTGGCATTGCGCTGGACCGAACTGCGTTCTACATCGGCGGCGGCGGGCAACCCAGCGACGTCGGCATCCTGAGTGTTGACGGACGGGACTACGCCGTAACCGGCGTCAAGCGGGATGGCGGCCTACTCCTTCACCTCATCGACGGAGATCGGCCCAGAGAGGGCAGCAGGGTCTCCGGCCGCATCGACTGGGAGCGACGGTACCGGCTGATGCGTACCCACACGGCCCTACACATCCTCTGCGGCGTGGTTTGGCGCGACTACGGCGCGCTGGTAACGGGCGGAAACATGCAGCCCGGCGAGGCCCGGATGGACTTCGAACTGGAGCGAATGTCCACCGACTTCGCGGAAGAAGTCGAGGCCAAGGTCAATGAAGAAGTGACCGCCGCCCGGAACGTTCTGGCCATAAACCTGCCACGTGAGGAAGCAGAGCAGATTCCTGACCTGATCCGCACCAAGATCAACCTGCTGCCCACCAATATCCGCGAGGTGCGGACCATCGACATCCAGGGGTTGGACGTACAGGCCGACGGTGGCACCCACGTGAACAACACCACCGAGGTGGGGCACATCCGTGTGGTGGGCCACGAAAGCAAGGGCCGCATCAACAAGCGCCTACGAATCGCACTGGAAGAATAGTGGTTCAACCAATGGGGATTGCTGGCTACTAATCCCGTTGGCCCTCAAACCGTCGAAGGGCAGTCCTTTCGTGGTCCGCTAGCTCACCATGAAAGGGCTCAAGTCTCGACATCTACACAGAAATGCTGTAATACCAGCGCGGACCATCGACCAGAAACACAAAAGAGGACACGCTTTCTATGCCCCGCACCGTGGTTGGAATTGACGTCGGCGGCACCTTCACCGACATTGCAGTCCTGAAAGACGGTCAGTTGACCGTGCACAAGCTCCCATCAACTCCTCAGAACCCATCCCTCGGCATCGTGCAGGGAGTCCAGGAAGTTGACGTCGACCGCGCCGACGCGGATTTCGTCCATGGCTCCACAGTAGCGACCAACGCCCTGCTGGAGGGCAAGGGTGCGCGTACGGCGTTGGTGACCACCATGGGGTTCGAGGACGTGCTGGAGATCGGACGCCAGAGCCGGGCCGAGCTGTACAACCTGGAGCAGGACCGCACGCCAACCCTGGCGCCGTGGGAGCTGCGGTTCGGGCTGTCAGAGCGCATCGACTACTCGGGCCAGATCCTTGATGACCTGCAGTCCGATGCCATTGACGCACTGATGACGCTGATTGGCGAGTCGGGTGCTGATGCGGTGGCCGTGTCCTTCCTCTTTTCCTTCCTCAACCCGGTCCACGAGGACATGGTGAACGCGGCCCTGCAGAAGCTGGAGCCCCGGCCCTTCATCTCCCTGTCATCCCAGGTACTGCCGGAATTCCGGGAGTTCGAGCGCACCAGCACGGTGGTGGTCAATGCCTACGTGGGCCAGGTGATGAGCCGCTACCTGGGCGAACTGGAGCAGTCGCTGGGCGAGGGACTGCGCATCATGCAATCGTCGGGCGGCAGCATCACGGCCCGGCTTGCTTCGGAGCAGCCGGTGCGGACCATCCTGAGCGGCCCCGCCGGCGGTGTGGTGGGGGCCTTTCACGTCGCTGCCCAGGCAGGCTACCCCGACATCATCACTCTGGATATGGGCGGCACGTCCACCGACGTTTCTCTGTGCCCGGGTCGGATCAAGGAGACCGGCAGCTCCAACGTGGGCGGACACCCCATCAGCGTGCCAATGATCGAGATTCACACTGTCGGGGCCGGCGGCGGGTCCATCGCCCGCGTGGACACCGGCGGCGCCCTGACCGTGGGACCACAGTCCGCGGGGGCGGACCCGGGTCCTGCCTGTTACGGCCGGGGTGACCAGCTAACAGTGTCCGACGCCAACCTCCTTCTGGGACGTCTGCGGCCCGACCGGTTCCTGGGGGGACGCCTGACCCTCGACCTGCCCAGGGCGCAGGGACTGATGGGATCGCTGGCCTCGGGGCTGGGGTTGGGCGAGCAACAGGCGGCCCTGGGAATCCTGCGAGTGGTGAACGCCAACATGGAGCGCGCCATACGGGCCATCTCGCTGGAGCGCGGCTACGACCCCCGCAGCTTTACTCTGGTCCCATTCGGCGGCGCCGGGCCGGTGCACGGGTGCGAGCTGGCACAGGAACTGGGAATACCGCGCGTGCTGATTCCGGCGCGTCCGGGAATCCTATCTGCGCTGGGAGTGGCCATCGCCGACGTGGTGAAAGACTACTCGCGCACCGTAATGCTGCGGGGCGCAGATCTGGACCGCGAGCGGCTGGAGGAGGAGTTCCACGGGATGGAGGGGATTGCCCGAGCGGAACTGGAGCAGGAGGGACTGCCCTCCGACCGCATGACCGCACGTCGCTTCCTGGACGTGCGATACGTTGGTCAGTCATTCGAGCTAAACGTCGACTACCCGACGACGCGTGCCTCCCGCACATCGGAGGGAATGGCGCGCGCGATTTCCGACAGCTTCTACCGCGCTCACCTGCAGCGCTTTGGCTACGCCGACCGCGCCGAGCCCGTGGAGATCGTCAACCTCCGGCTGAAGCTGGACCTGGCGGTCGACAAGCCGGACCTGCAGCTGGATTCTGAGAAGGGGTCCGGCATGGCACTGGCTGAAGTCGAGAGGGTGTCCGTGGTGTTCCGGGAGGGAGAGATGGACACGCCCCTCTACGACCGGGACCTGCTCGCCGCTGGCGACCGGATTGTCGGCCCTGCCCTGGTGGTGCAGCTGGACACCACGACGGTGGTGCCTCCCGGCTGGCAGGGCGATGTCGACGCCTACGGCAACCTGCTGCTGACGATGGGGTAGGTCCCTACAGTTTGGATTTACCTCTGAAAACCACAGACCACTTTGAGCGCCGAATGCTGGAAAGACCCGAGATCGATCGGGCATGGTGCGAGCAAGCGCTAACCAACCCGATCAGGGTGCAAGTCCAGGAGGATGGTAAAATTCGTTACTGGGTATATGTGTCCGATATCAGCAAATACCTCCGGGTGGTTACGCTAGCAGACGGTGAGACAGTTCACACCGCCTTCTTTGACCGTCGTTTCAGGGGGTGAAATGAAGTTCGACTACGATATGGAAACCGACTCTCTTTCCATTCGCCTGTGTGAGGGATCCTATTTGGAAACAGAGGAAGTCGCCAGCGACATCATGCTCGATTTCGACCACGACGGCGCATTGACAGCCATCGAAATTCTGCGTGTTGAAGAAAATGCCACTCCGTCAAAGTTGCGCACCGCTTTGCAAAACCTGCCGGAAGAACTCACCCTGGAGGAGAGACGCCTGGTGAAGCTGGCATTCGACCAAATCGCGGCAGGAAAACACAGACAATCAGAAATTATCATATAGGTGGCTCTCCTATGGCACTTTCCATTCTGGCCGCTTTTGCACATCCTGATGACGAAGGGTTCGGCTGCGGCGGTACGCTGGCCGCGCTGGTCGCCGGTGGGCACCGGGTGACGCTAATCTGCGCCACCAACGGCGACGTCGGCGAGATCAGCGACCCGGCGCTGGCCACCCCCGAGACGCTGTGGCAGGTGAGGCAGGGCGAGCTGCGGGCGGCCATGGATGTCACCGGAATCGATGACGTGCGCTTTCTGAACTACAGGGACTCGGGCATGCCGGGATGGGAAGACAACAACCATCCGAACAGCCTGTTCCAGGCTCCGGAAGCCAAAGTGGTGGAAGAGGTGGCGTCCGTCATAAGGGAAATTCGCCCGGACATTGTCATCACCCACGACCCCACGGGAGGGTACGGCCACCCCGACCACGTGACCATCTGCCAGCGGACGGTGTCGGCGGTCGAGCTATGCAAGGACGAGGTTACGCCGCTACTCTACTACGTCTGCTTCCCTCGTAGCTTTTTCCAGCGGATGTGGAACAAGATGGTGGAGTTGGAGCTGCGCCCCCCGTTTTCCGCCGATGACACAGATGCGCTGGGAACTCCCGACGACGAGGTGACCACTTTCCTGAACGTTGCGCGGTTTGTGGCCATCAAGAAAGAGTCGCTGGAACGTCACCGGACCCAGATTGAACGGGACGGCCCATTCACGAGTCTCCCGGAGGAGTTCATGAACGAGGCCATGTCCACCGAATTCTTCCAGCTCGCTGGTGGCCCGGATTCCGACAACAAGGATATTCTGGCCGAGTTGTCGGGGAGCTGACTTTTCTCATCTGCCGTTTGAGGTGCATCAATGCCCGTTGACCCGGTCAGCCTTGAAGTCTTCAAGAACATGTTCGAATCGGTGGCCGAGGAGATGGGGGTCGCCCTGCAGCGGACATCCTACTCGCCCAACATCAAGGAGCGCCGCGACTTTTCCTGCGCCGTCTTCGATCCCGCGGGCAACATGATCGCCCAGGCAGCTCACGTGCCGGTACACCTGGGCGCCATGCCCGCCTCCGTCCGGGCGGCCCTTGAGGTCTTTCCCAACGCCCTGCGCCAAGGGGATATCGTCATCCTGAACGACCCTTACCTGGGCGGCACGCACCTGCCGGACATCACCATGGTGGCGCCGGTCTACGCCGGTGAGGATGGCAAGCAGGCATTGGCCGCCTTCGTTTCGGCACGGGGACACCACGCAGACGTCGGCGGCATGACTCCGGGCTCGCTGCCCCTGTCCACGGAGCTGTACCAGGAGGGCACGATCATTCCTCCCATCAAGCTGGCCCGGCGCGGACGACTGAATCACGACGTTATCCAGCTCATCTGCCGCAACTCGCGAACGCCCGATGAGCGCAAGGGAGATCTTGCTGCCATGACGGCGTCCATTCGCGTCGGCGAGCAGCGAATGCGCGAGCTGTTCGAACGCTACGGCACAGGGGACACCTCGGAACACATGGCGGCCCTGCTGGACTACTCCGAACGGGTCACCCGCCAGACCATTCGGGACATACCGGATGGAACGTACAGCGTCCTCGATTACATGGACGATGACGGCCTCACCCAGGAACCGGTGCCCATTGCCGTGACCATCACGGTGTCGGGTGACGAGATGGAAATCGACTTCACCGGCACCTCGCCGGAGCGTCCCGGGTGCATCAACGCCCCCGAGGCGGTGACCGTTTCCGCTTGCCTCTACGTGGTTCGCTGCCTGCTACAGGAGCAGGCCCCGGCTAACCAGGGCTGTCTGCGCCCCCTGCACATCAACGCGCCGAAGGGTTCGCTGGTCAACCCGAGGCCGCAGCGGGGAGTGGCTGCCGGAAACGTCGAGACCTCACAGCGCATCACTGACGTGCTGTTTGGCGCGCTGGCACAGGCCCTTCCGCATGTTGTGCCAGCAGCGAGCCAGGGAACCATGAACAACATGATCATCGGCGGTCACGACCCGGTGCGCGAGAAGCCCTACGTCTACTACGAGACCATCGCCGGCGGGATGGGCGCCCGGCCCGACAAGGACGGGATCTCGGGTATCCAGACTCACATGACCAACACCATGAACACGCCCATAGAGGCCATGGAGTTTGCCTTCCCACTGCGTTTGCGGCGCTACGCCCTGAGGCGAGGGTCAGGCGGCGAGGGACAGTACCGCGGCGGCGACGGCGTGATTCGCGAAATGGAATTCCTGGCCCCGGCGAGGGTTACGCTGATGTCGGAGCGGCGTCGCAGACCCCCTCCCGGCTACCACGGCGGCCATCACGGCGAACCGGGCGAAAACATGCTCCTGCGCGGCGGCGTGGAGGAAGTGCAGCTGGCCGGCAAGGAGATCATCGACGTATCCGCCGGTGACGTGGTGAGGGTCAGCACTCCCGGCGCCGGCGGCTGGGGCGCACCGGAACACGGACACGGCCACCAGCATTGAGCCTCAAGCAGTCGCCTCACCTAATCCTCCGGGCGTGTGCGTTCCTTGGGTCTATTGTCATTGTCGTCGTGTTAGTGGCCGGATGCGGTTCTGAAATCTCCTCGGACCCCAGGGAACTCCTCCTCGCCCCTGCTGACGTTTCCGGGATGCAACTCACCGTTTTATCAGAGTCGGAAGAAGAGTCAGAGCAGGGCCAGTCCGCACTGGTGGAATTGCAAGGGACGGGCTTCCGCGTGCTGCAGAGCGTAGTGCTTTTCGCAGACCGAGAGGCTGCCCTGGCAGCACTGGACGGCGTGAGGGGAGACCTGGTCAGCAGGGGCGAGACAGGCCCCGGAGGAATGGAGGCCAGCGGTGTGCTGGAGCACAGCCTTGGACTGGATGAGGCTTCCAGCCTGTTCTTCATAGAGGACCGGGCCCTGGTGCGACTCACGGTAACTGGCCCGGAGCGTCAGCAGCATTTGACTGAGCTGGCTGAAGTCGCCCGCAACAAGCTGAAGGGTGGCTGAGGCTGCGGCTACTGGCATACCGGCGCCACGCTAACCCGACCGCGACCACCCGCATCGTCGGAGGTACATATCGGGAACAGAACGGCCCGTTGCCGGATTCGGCAACGGGCCATGATGACTCACCTTAATGGGTCTGAGGGGCTATTTGCCGTCGTCGAAGCTCACGATCACAACTGCGTTGGCGATAACGAGGGCGTCGTCCCCGCTCTCGTTGGGGACCTCCAGGCCTCCCGCGACGGCCTCGCAGTGGCCGGTGCCATGGGGCAGGACCGAGATTACGGCTGCCTTGTCCACGGCGCCGGGGTTGGGAACGCCAATGGTGACGTCCACGCGCATGTCATCGGCGGTCTTGCCCAGCATCCTCTGGAACCCCAGGCTGCTGTGATGGATGGCGTCAAACACAGCCCTCTGGGCCGCAGTGGTGTAGTCCCGCCCGTGGACGTCGACGCCCATCCCCATTTCAGTTACGCAACGAACCAGTGCCATATCGATCCTCCGCAGGTTTTAAGTACAGGCAATTACAACCCAGCGCCGGACATGCGTCAAGATGGCCGCCTCGGTCCACGAACTGAGGCCGTCCTTTACAAGCCGGTGCTTCCCCGTTAGATTTCTTCGAGCCAGCACCTTGTGGGTGCATCCACGCACGGAGAAAGTGGCCGAAATCTGAATGCGAAGCCTGTTTCGAAAATCCTTCCGTCCAGCCGCCTTGTCGTTGCTTGTCCCTGCCCTGGCACTACTCCTTTTCACCGGATGCAGCGGAAAGAGCAACGTCGATGGCACCATCACAGTCTTTGCTGCGGCCTCCCTCACAGATGCATTCCAGGAAATAGCAGACGAGTTTGAATCGAATTATCCCGGTGTCGAGGTGAGGTTGAACTTTGCCGGCAGCCAGCGATTGAGGTCGCAGTTGGAACTGGGGGCTACAGCCGATTTGTTCGCATCGGCGGACGAACAGCAGATGCAACTGGCCCAGGATGCGGGCTTGCTCGGGGATGATGTTCAGTATTTTGCCAGCACCGCAATGTCCGTCATCGTTTCAGAGCAGTCTGGCATCAGCCACCTCAGCGAACTGGGGGACAGCGGGACAAGGTTGGTACTGGCCCACGAAAGCGTCCCCGCCGGGGCCTACTCCAGGCAGTTGCTTGGCCGGCTATCCGACGGCGAGACCGGCTTGGGCGAGGACTATGCGGAACGAGTTATGGCCAACGTGGTCTCCGAGGAACCCAGCGTAAAATTCGTGGAGCAGAAGGTCGTGCTGGGGGAGGCGGATGCAGGTATCGTCTATAGGCCCGGCTTGTTGTCGGCGCAATCGTCCGGAGGGGTGAGGGAACTGCCCTTGCCGCCAGAGGCCAACGCCGTTCGTGCTCATTATCCCATCGCGACTCTGAGCGATTCGGGCTCCCGAGCGATGGCGTCCCAGTTTATCGGATTCCTTTTCTCTGAGGAGGGCCAGGAGATTCTAGCCGGCTACGGTTTCGATGCTCCGTAAGCGGCGCCATCCTGGCGGCGATGCCTCCGCGGCTGCGGGTCGGGATATCCGGCGCTGGTCTCGATGGGTCGGGGGAGGGAGCGGAGCGTTGGGAGGTGCGGCGGGTTCGCTCTACATCGCTTTCATAGGCCTTCCGATCCTCGCACTACTCATCCGCGCCGCCCAGCAGGATGACCTGTGGAGCGCGGTAACCGGTGACCTGGCCCTGACTGCCCTGCGGCTTTCCATCTTCACCAGCGTTGTGAGCATCGCCGTGGTGGTCATCGGTGGCACGCCGTTCGCCTACCTGCTGGCCCGCAGCAACAGCTGGCTGGCGAGGGTGATTGACGGGCTGGTGGAGCTGCCCATCGTTCTTCCGCCGGTCGTGGCCGGCGTGGCGATGCTCATGGCCTTTGGCCGGGGCGGGTTGATCGGGGGATGGCTCACCGGGGCCGGGATAACCATCTCGTTCACGACAGTGGCGGTGGTGTTCGCCCAGATATTCGTGGCCGCTCCTTTCTATGTTCGCTCGGCCAAGTTGGGCTTCCAGTCAGTGGCCGGGGACTACGAGGACGTATCGCAGACCCTGGGAGTCTCCCCGATCTCAACCTTCTGGCGCATTACCCTTCCCCTGGCGGCGCCATCCATCATCACCGGGCTGGGTTTGGCCTGGGCCAGGGCGCTCTCGGAATTCGGCGCCACCATCATGTTTGCCGGCAATCTCACCGGAGAGACCCAGACCATGCCCCTCGCAATAATGACGGCCATGGAGTCCAGCGGGGGCCTTGACAGCGCCCTGGCCCTGTCGGCGGTGCTGCTGGTGGTGTCGGTCCTGGCCCTTACCGCGCTGACGGTGGCGTCGAGACGCCGATGGAGTGGCCGGCTGTGAATGGGCAGATGGGATGCCGGGGATGGCTCCATTGCCAACTGGGCACGTTCGATCTCCAGCTCGACTGGGAGCTGGCTGCTGGAGAAACGCTGGTGCTGTTCGGTCCGTCCGGCTCCGGAAAGACCACCGCACTGCGGGCACTGGCAGGCCTTGTTCGCCCAATATCCGGACGCATTGAGATTGCGGGGAACCCGGTGTACGACAGCTCGGAGGGCATCTGGGTGCCGGCCCATAAGCGCAGGGCGGGTTACCTGACGCAGCAGTACCACCTGTTTCCGCATCTGACCCTGGCGCAGAATATTTCATACGGGCTGGGATCGGGACTGAAATCGCTGCGAAATGTCCCGGTGCCCATAGACGACCAGCTTGAAACGTTCCAGCTGCGCGGCCTCGAGGACCGGTATCCGTGGGAGCTCTCGGGAGGCCAGCAACAGCGCGTGGCCCTGGCGAGGGCAATGGCCACGCAACCGCAGCTGCTTCTCCTCGACGAGCCATTTTCCGCGCTGGATGCTGGCCTCCGGCGTTCGCTGAGGCGCGAGTTGCGGGCCTCACTGGAACGCAGGCCCATCCCAGTGGTGCTGGTCACGCACGACCGGGAGGAGGCCCTGGCCATGGGAGACCAGGTGCAGGTCATCGACGACGGACGCACCATTGCCCGCGGGGTGCCCGTCGAGGTGCTGGGACAACCGGGACAGACTGCCGTAGCCAATCTCGTCGGCGTGGAAAACCTGTTCCGCATGCGGGTGGAGTCTCGCCACCCCAGGGACGGCACAATGCGGCTGACCGGCGAAGGCAAGGAAGGACCGGTAGTGCTGGAGGCGCCGCTGGACGAGGGGCCAGTGGATGACCGCGCTCATGACTGGGTCACGGTTGGTATCCGCGCATCGGACATTATTCTCTCGTCGGGAGAGCCATCGGGATCCTCAGCCCGCAACCGCCTGTACGGCACCGTATCCCGGATCGAGGCCAGGCCGCCCGGCTATACGGTGGAGCTGGACTGCGGGATCCCCCTGCAGTGCCACGTGACGGGAGCATCGCTGGACGAAATGAGTATCAACAACGGACAGCAGCTGTGGGCTGTGTTCAAGGCGTCCTCCTGCTTCCTGGTGGAGGAGTCCGGTGCGGAGGGGTCTGGCACAGGGTAGAAAAGTCCAGCCAGACTGAGACGCCGGGTGGTGTCATCTCATGTTTAAGGTGGATTCTACAGGTGAAAGGTACCCCCCAGTCTGTTGAGGGCCTGTGTCCTTCACATCGGGCAACAGCTTCGCAAGACCAGACTGCCTGAGGTCCGCCAGACGCTTACGCCTACCTTCGAGGACAGCATACTGTTTCCCTACAAACGTATAGAATCGTGCGATACGCTACGAAATCCGCCGAAATTTGAAAAGTATGCCAGTTTTGGTTGCATAATCTCCTTCGATAGCTATAATGTGGGCATTCGCACATACAAGGTTACTTGGGGCAGGTAATTTAACGTTCACCGGCCTGGTCAACTACCCCGACAGCCGTATTTTGGTGAGATGGGGTTACGGAACTCGCTGGCCCTGTTCCAAAAGTGCCTAGGAGGTCACCCGTGGCATTGTCGGACAAGACCCTGGTCTGCGTGGAGTGTGGCAGCGAGTTCATCTTCACCGTCGGGGAACAGGAATTTTTCCAGGCTCGAGGATTTGGCAACGAACCCAAGCGGTGCCGCAGTTGCCGTGCCGTCCGCAGGACGGAGCAGCGCGGAGGAGGGGGCGGGATGTACCAGGACGGTCCCCGCGAAATGTACCCCATCGTCTGCGCGGAATGCGGCAACGAGGCCATGGTGCCCTTCCGACCGCGGGGAGACCGCCCGGTGTATTGCAGCGACTGCTTCAGCCGAATGCGCGAACAGTCAGCGCCGGGCTTCTAGACAATCTGCCTGAAACTTCCTGGGGCCGCTTAGTGCGGCCCCAGCCTTTATGTGCTGCCGGCGGCCTCTTCGAATTTGCGCTCCCGGTGCTTACAGATATGTGCGCCACGCCGGCCCTCTTTACGATACGGTTCATTGCGCCTCGGTCACGCCTCAGTGTTATCCACTCCTCTGCCTCTTGATTGAAGCACCGGTAGTTTCCCGATAGAATTGCCGCTGGGTTCCATTCAGCCCTTTCAGTCCCTCTCTGACGACTTCACCTTTCGGTCCGGGCACTTGGCGATATGAAATTCCGCGACATCCGTGAATTCACCTCTTTCCTCGAGGAAAAGGGGGAGCTTTGCCGTGTCTCAACGCCAGTGGACACCAGGCTGGAAATCGCGGAGATCGCCGACCGTATGATCAAGTCGGGGGGTCCCGCTCTGCTGTTCGAGAACCCCGAAGGCTACGACATCCCGGTCCTGATCAATATCTTCGGGTCGAAGCGCCGGATGGCTATGGCCCTTGGGCTTGAGGACCTGGACGAAGCGGCCGGCAAGGTGCAGGGAATACTCAACCTGGTGCAGGGACCTCCGGAAGGAATCGGGAACAAGCTGCGCACCCTGGGGCAGCTGGTCAACCTGGCCTCAGTCAGGCCCCGAACGGTGAGCAATCCGCCCTGCCAGGATGTGGTCATTCAGGGCGACGAGGTCGACCTTTTCAAGTTTCCCAACCTGCAGTGCTGGCCCATGGATGGCGGCCCGTACATCACCCTGCCGCTGGTGATAACCCGCGATCCGGAAACCGGCGTGCAGAACTACGGCACCTACCGGATGCAGGTGTATGACCAGCGCACCACTGGCATGCACTGGCAGACCCACAAGGTGGCGGCACACCACGAGCGCATGGGGCGGCAGCTAGGGCTGGACCGCATGGACGTGGCCGTGGCTTTAGGCGGCGACCCCGCCTCCATCTGGACTGGCTCGGCCCCATTGCCTCCGGATGTCGACGAGATGTTGGTGGCCGGGTTCCTCCGTGAGGAGGGAGTGGCCCTAGCCAAGGCACGCACCAGCGACCTGCTAGTGCCGGCGGAGGCGGAAATCGTTCTCGAAGGCTATGTGCTGCTGGACGAGCAGCGAATGGAGGGGCCCTTCGGAGACCACACCGGCTACTATTCGATGCCGGAACCATACCCGGTCTTTCACGTCACCTGCATCACGCACCGGAACCGTCCCATTTACCCGGCGGCCATCGTGGGCCGCCCACCCTCCGAGGACTACTGGATGGGTAAGGTCACGGAGCGAATGTTTCTCCCTCTGATCAAGACCATCCTGCCCGAGGTCGTGGACGTGAATATGCCCGCCGAGGGAGCCTTTCACAACCTGGTAATCGTCTCGATGAAGAAGGAGTACCCGGGGCAGGCCCGCAAGGTCATGCACGGCCTGTGGGGAATGGGCTTGATGAGCCTGACCAAGGGCATCGTCGTCGTCGACCACTTCGTGGATGTGCAGAATGTATCCGAGGTGGCCTGGCGCGTTACGGCCAACATGGACCCCGCCA
This sequence comes from Dehalococcoidia bacterium, assembly GCA_965207865.1. Classification (GTDB taxonomy): domain Bacteria; phylum Chloroflexota; class Dehalococcoidia; order Lucifugimonadales; family UBA3495; genus VXOI01. The sequence continues at coordinate 336,500 of CBDBNP010000002.1, read as the reverse complement.
ACGACTTTGTTTTCACGTCGGGTCCCATTGACGACCTGGACCATGCGTCGGCCATGCCCAGATTCGGAGGCAAGGTGGGCCTAGACGCGACCGCCAAATTGCCGGAGGAGGGGCGCACCAGGGGGTGGCCGCCCGACGTGGTGATGAGCCCGGAAGTAAAAGAACTGGTCGACCGAAAGTGGGCCAGCTACGGCATCTCCTGATCCACAGGGAGAAAGGCACCTACCGATGCAAGTAGCCAACGCAATCCGGTCACCGTTCGTGAAGCTGCCCCATTATCTGTGGGTGGTGCGCATCTGGGAATCGCTGTACGCGCTGCCCTTTTGCTACATGGGGATGATGCTGGCGTCGGTGGATTCGGGCGGCAATGGATGGCCGGGTTGGAGCACGTTCATCTGGATTACCGTAGCTCTCACAGGTGTGCGAACCCTGGGGATGTCGGCCAACCGCTTCATTCACCGGAAGGAGGACGCCGCCAATCCCCGCACCCGTGGCAGGCACCTTCCACAGGGCCTGGTAACGCCCCTGGACGTCATTGGCCTGGCCGTCGTCGGTACGGGCGTCTTCTTCTACGCGGCGTCGCAGCTCAACACGCTGACCCTGATTCTCGCGCCCGTGGCCGCCCTGTACGTGATCTTCTACTCGTTTACCAAGTACATCACCTGGGCCTGTCACTTCTTCCTGGGATTCGCGCTGGCGATCTCACCGTCGGCGGCCTGGATCGCAGTCACTGGCCGCCTCGACCCGGAGCCAATGCTGCTCACCTTCGCCATTACTATGTGGGCCGGCGGGTTTGACATGATCTACGGCTGCGCTGATTACGACTTCGACCGGGAGTACGGCACCAAATCGTTCGCCAAGCGCTTCGGGATCGGGGCGGCTATCCGGACGACCAGGATCATGCACCTGCTGGCCGCGGGAGCACTGCTGGCGCTGGGCATCTGGATGGACCTGGGCCTCTACTTCTTCGTCGGCTGGGCCATTGCCATCGTGCTGCTTGCCCTGGAGAACAGCCTGGTGAAGGCCGATGACTTGTCCAAACTGCGCTCACCGCTGTTCCAATACAACAGCGTAATCTCGGTGTCGCTGCTGGTATTCACCATCCTGGCCATTACGCTCTGATGCCTGGCCCCATCATCGTTGGCATCACTGGGGCCAGCGGCGCGGTCATGGCCCGTAGCATGGTCGACGAACTGCTGCGGCGGGATTTGCCGACAGCCGTGGTGTGCTCCAACGCCGCCCGTCTGGTATGGCAGGAGGAGCTTGGCCATTCCTACAACGAAACGCTGGTGGAATGGCAAGAGCACCCCGCCTTCGTCCAATACCCCATCAACGATCTGAGGGCGCCGATCGCCAGCGGTTCCTACCCCGCCGCGGGCATGGCCCTGGTGCCTGCCAGCATGAACAGCATCGCCTCCCTGGCCAACGGCATTTCCGGCAATCTCCTGCTGCGGGCTGCTGACGTGTGCCTCAAGGAGCGGCGGCCCCTGGTCCTGGTGCCCCGCGAGACACCGCTGCACAGCATCCACCTCGAGAACATGCTCACCCTCAGCCGCATGGGTGCGGTCATCCTGCCTCCCGACCCGGCATTCTATTTGCAGCCGGCTACCGTCGACGATATAGTCAAATACGTGGTGGGCAAGGTGCTGGTGTCCCTGGGGATAGACGAAACGCTGCCCGAGGATCAGCAATATCGCGGAGAGAGCTGAGCATGGGACTGACATTCATCGACGGTCGGGTTCTGGGATCCCGTGGTCAGGAAGAGACGGTCAATTTCCTGGTAGATAGCGGAGCGGGCTACACATTGTTGCCTTACCCTGTCTGGCAATCGCTGGGCCTGGAGCCAACCAGAGAGGAGACATTCCGCTTGGCCGACGGGACTACTGTGGCTCGCAACCTTTCCAGGTGCTACATAATCTTGCCGCAAGGCGAAGAATATACGCCCGTCATACTAGGCGAAGAAACTGACGATCAGGCCCTTCTCGGAGTAGTAACCCTAGAGAACATGGGCCTAATGCTGAACCCCTTCAGCCGCACCCTGCACCATATGCGTCTCCTATGGCGAGACTGACCGGCGCCGAGAGGCAGCGATACGTCGCGGGCCTCTTCTCCCGTATCACCAGGCACTACGACCTGATGAACGACATCATGACCCTGGGGATGCACCGGGGTTGGAAGCGACAGACGGCAACCCTGGCGACCCAGAACTCAAGCGGTTCGGCATTGGACGTATCCACCGGTACGGGCGACCTGGCGTATCAGCTGGCGAAGATATCAGGAGTGGACCACACGGTGGCCCTGGACCTCCTCCCGGAAATGATTCTCATGGCGCAGCTCAAAGCTCCCAACGGCTCCTCAAATTCCCCGGCTTTTGTTGTTGGCGATGCCCTGTCCCTGCCCTTCCCCTCCGACACCTTTGCGTGCGCTACGGCGGGATTCAGCCTGCGCAATATGCCCGACGTCCGACAGGCCATCGCAGAGATGGCTCGCGTGGTCCGCCCCGGAGGCCGAGTCGCCCTGCTGGAACTGTCGCCCATGAGCTCCGACCTCAAGGCTCGAGTGTTCCGCCTGTATTTCCACGGGCTAGTGCCGCTGGTGGGTGGGATCATAGCCAGGGACCGCACCGCCTACACCTACCTGCCCGAGTCCGTCGACACCTTCTACGACGCCGATGAACTGGCCGCCATCCTGAGGCATTCCGGACTGGACGGAGTGCAATACCGGCGCCTGGGGTTCGGCACCGTCTGCCTGCACTGGGGAGACAAGCCGCTGACGTAGCAGGGAGAGGCGCCTTTGTGGATCCTTAGCCGGCCGGCTATCATCTCGGGCTCCTCTGTATATCAGTATCGGATTGCGGTAAAATCATGGATAATTGCAGTGCTGGGTTATGTATAATCGCAATAACGCATTAGGGTACCCATCGCTTTCTCAATTTTTCAATTGGCTGGGACGGGCTGGCGATGACCACGATGATCGACAAACTTGAACCCATAATCCGCCGCTACGAAGAGATCGAGACGGCGATGGCAGACCCCGACGTAGTCGTGAACTACGAGCGGGTGCAGGAACTGGCCAAGGAACGCGCGTCTCTGGACGACCTGGTCGCCATAGCCCGGGACTACCGCCAATTGCTGGAAGAGAACGCTGATTTGGAGGCGCTCATCCAGGAGGGGGCGGAGGCGGAACTTGCCCAGATGGCGAAGGAGGAGCTGGACGCCAACGAAGCCAGGCTGGAAGAGGTTACCAACTCGCTTCGCACCGCGCTGCTGCCGAAAAACCCCAACGACCAGCGGGACGTGATCATCGAGATCCGCGCGGGAACGGGCGGCGACGAGGCCGGCCTGTTCGCCCGTGATCTCTATCGCGCTTACAGCCGCTACGCCCAGAATCGCGGCTGGGAAGTGGACCTGATGGACGCCAATCCCAGCGAGGTGGGCGGTTTCAACAAGATCGTCTTTGAAGTGCAGGGGCGCGGCGCCTTCAGCCGCTTCAAGTACGAAAGCGGCGTGCACCGCGTGCAGCGCGTGCCCGAAACCGAGGCGCAGGGCCGCATCCATACCTCAACAGCCACGGTGGCGGTGCTCCCTGAGGCCGATGAGGTTGAGGTGAAGATCAACGAGGGAGACCTGCGCATCGACATATTCCACGCCGGTGGCCACGGCGGTCAAAACGTGAACAAGGTGGCGACGGCTGTCAGAATCGTCCACAACCCGTCGGGACTGACCGTTGTCTGCCAGGATGAGCGGTCACAGCACAAGAACAAGCAGAGGGCGATGGCAATGCTCAGAGCGCGGCTTTTCGAGGCCGAGCAGGAGCGCCACGACGCCGAGATCAGCCAGGCCCGGCGCTCCCAGGTGGGAGGAGCAGAGAGGGCTGAAAAGATCCGTACCTACAATTATCCCCAGGATCGTGTCACCGACCACCGCAGCAGTACGACGTTCCACGGTATCCCCAAACTGATGGACGGTTACTGGGACGACATCATTGACCGAATGGTCACCTGGGAGGAGGAGCTTCTGCTGACCGAGGCCGGGGTCTAGCCCCTTCGGCCGGAGGACGATCCGGTCGGTAGTCTTGGGCGAATCTCGCCCGCAGGGTTGAACAGTCTGTATTGTCCACCATCCCCGAGGTTCCTATCTGTCCATCCTGCGGTTTCAGAAACCTGGCTGTCGCAAGGTTCTGTGGCGGATGCGGCCAGAGGCTGAATGAAGGTGCCTCTCCATCCCTCCCATCCCGCGGCCTCGACGACAACGCAGGCCTTTCGGAGTGCCGGGTGGACCCGGGAGGTCCGTCGCCTGCAGATGCTGGTGTCCAGAACCAGGCCAGCCCCCCGAACACTCTGCGTATCCACGTTTCATCTCCTGCGAATCCGCGCCAGGACACCGAGGCCACGCAACGCGCAGCCGTAGCCACATTCCGGCAGGCAGCTGAAAACCTGGCATCCGCTAGCACGTTCCTCTCCGAAAGAGCGGCTTTTCTACTGCTGATCGGCTTCATCCTGGCGGCACTGGCCCAGCTGGGGTTGTACTTCTCCGTTGATCTGAACGCTAGGACGCCCATGGGCTACCTGTTCCTCCTGACAATCGGAGTCGTGGCCTTCGCCCTTGGCTCCGCAGGACTGTGGCTGCGTCGGACAGCCAGCAACGACGACTCAGAATCTCTTTCCTTGGCCGGCGTCACTCAGACGAGCTGGGCAACTATCCGGTCTCCGTTGGGCCTAGTGGGATGGGTCTTGGGTGTCGTGGCGCTAGCCTATCTATCGGTCATGCTGGCCTCCGGGTCGGAGTCGGGGTATACCGTCTACGTCTGGGTTGTCGCACTGGCCGCCTTTGCGCTGCCACTGGTTCCCGTCGCCGACGCCGCGACCTGGCACGTCAGGAGCGGGGTGGTGGCCTGGCTGCGCCAGCACACGTGGGACATAGCGATCGTCGTGACCCTGATCGCCGCATTTCTCGTCATTAACCTCCACGACCTGCAGGACTGGTACTACTCAGCCATTGGCGACGAGTACCTGTTCTACGAGCACGCCCGGCGCGTCGTTGACGAGGGGATAGTCCGTCCATTCAGCCAGGAGGGTGTCTACAACAAGCACCCGGTGATGAATTCGGTGTTCCAGGCCGGGGTGATGCGGGTGTTCGGCGCCGACTATCTGGGCTGGAAACTCAGCGAGCTCCTGAACGCTGTCCTTACAATACCAGCCGTATACCTGTTGGCCCACCTATTGGGAGGAAGGCGTTCCGCAATCGTGGCGGCAACAGTATTCGCCTTCAGCCACTATCTGTTCGCATTTGTCCACACGGGCTACAACAACCTGTCGCCGCTCCCGGTAGCCACATGGGCCATCGCGGTGTTCGTGCTGGGCTGGAAAAGGCAGAGCCCTCTGCTGATGTACACGGCGGGAGTCATCGCCGGCCTTGGCTTCTACACTCATTACGGAGCCCGAGCCGTGCTTCCGATCATCGCCTTGTTCTCACTGACCATCTACAGTCCCAGGCGCCTCGTGCATTTGTGGCCGCTGGCCCTGGGTTTCGCCATCACCGTCATCCCCACTTTCGTCGTCGAACAGGAGGGAGTGCTGACCCGTATGTTCGGGCAGGTGGTCGGCGGCTATTCGGAGGTGGTTACGGGATCAACGGGTCAGCGGGTTCTGGACAACGCAGTCCTGAACCTGCCGGCCTTCAACTACAACTCCACGGTGCACACCTACGTCTATGGAGCCCTTATGGACCCGGTGAGTGGCCTCCTCGCGGTGCTGGGGGTGGCCTTCGCCATCGGGCATCTGAAGGACCCGCGTTGGCGCCTGCTCCTTATTTGGTTCGGCGTGGCCATGTTTATGTCAGGCATACTGTCCCCCTATCCGCACGTCGCGGTCACGAGGCTCCTGTTCGCCGTCCCGCCGCTGGCCCTTCTGGCAGGTCTTCTCGCAGGAAGGCTGTGGGAGGCCATTACATTTCATCAGCTTCGGTTGCCGGAACGCTACCGACTCGTCACAGGAGTCGCGGTTGTTGCCACTGTGCTGCCGGTTATACTGGCGCTGAACCTCTGGCACTTCTGGCACGTGACGCCGTCGATGTTCCCGCACTCGAGGGAGGCAGTTGCGCTGGGAGCTTTTCGGTCTGAGGAATGTGGCGGAGATTTTGAGAAGGCAGCATTCGTGGGTAATGCAGTGGGCGAGGGCAGCCTGATGCAACAGGTGTTATCCTCGATGTATCCCGATGGGGCTCTCCCCGGCAGAATCAGTGATTCGGAACTGGCCATCGGATCAGGGCTGCCTGATCCCCTGCCGGAATGCTTTGTGTTCCTGAATCCGTATGCGGACGACGCGCTCCGCTTGCAGCAGGAACTGGCCCGCCGGTATCCTGATGGGTGGCTGCTACCCTTCACCAACCCGTCGGGCACCACCACCGTGGCAATTTTCGCTCGGTAATGGCGCCGCGCCGTCCCGGGGCCAACTAAACACATAAGCAGGTCTTGTATCGCTATGGCCGTAATCCGAGAGACAATCAGGCAGACACACCAGACCCTGGAGGACGAGGGCATTCCGGACGCACGGCTGGAAGCCGAGGTCATGGTCATGACGGTCATGCGCATGACCCGTCAGAACATATTCGCCGAGCAGGAGACGGAGGTCCCCCCCAATGCCGTCGAGGACCTGGCAGGCATCGTTGCCCAGCGGCTGGAACGCGTGCCGCTGGCCTATATCCTTGGCTACCGGGAGTTCTACGGCATCAACGTAGTGGTCACGCCCGACGTCCTGATCCCGCGCCCCGAGACCGAGGGCATAGTGGAACACACTCTGTTCATGGCCCTGATGGGAATGGAAACGCGGGAATTAAGCATCGCCGACGTGGGAACGGGCAGCGGGGCCATCGCGGTGAACCTGGCCATCCACCTTCCCTCAGCCAGAATATATGCCGTGGACGTCTCGGAACCAGCGCTGGACGTGGCGGCATGGAACATCCGCGCCCACTCCGTGGCAGACCGGGTGCGGCTGGGGCACGGCGACTTGCTGGAGCCGATTCCGGAACCCGTGGACGTGATCGTGGCCAACCTGCCATACATTCCCACTGACCGCATTCCCACCCTTCAGCCGGAGGTACAGCGGGAGCCGGCGGGTGCCCTGGACGGCGGCGCAGATGGGCTGGACCTGGTGCGGCGCTTGCTGGTTCAGGCGCCGTCCAAGCTGAACAGCCCGGGCATCATCCTGCTGGAACTGGACCCGGAGCAATTTCCGTCCGTCGAAGCATTGGCGATGGAGCAGTTCCCCGATGCGGAAATCATGGCGGAGCAGGACCTCACGCACAGAGACCGGATAATGGTCATCAGCAGGCCTTAAGGCCCTGCCGATTGTTCAATCTTTTGGTGGGCGATGGTCAAGGTGAAACTGTCTCCCGAATTGACGGGGGAACTATCTCTAAACGGGTGATTGCTCGTCCTTTTGCATCTGTTCCTACCTTCTCACCTCCACCCTAACCCTCCCCCATCAAGGGGGAGGTGACTTCAGTGAGGGAGCGTGATGTTATTCCAATGCTCGGGAGGGAGCAGGCCAAGCCATCCCTACAAATCCCAGCGAAACCGGGGCACGCCCTCACCCTAACCCTCTCCCAGAGGGAGAGGGGATCTGTAACGTCGGTCAGTTGGGGCTGATGGGGTAGGCGCGCAGAGCGTTGTCCCATAGGATCTTGCGCTTGCTCTCCATGGAGACGTCCGGGAGTTCCAGCATGTCCTGCTTGGCCCGGAAGTACTTCCTGCCCTCGGGGTGGCCGAAGTCGGTGGCGCCGACGATGACGTGGTCGCCAATGGCATCGATCAGAGGAGCAATGCCGGGATCGTCCTGGTCGGCAGCGACGAAGCATTGGCGCTGGAAGTATTCAACGGGGTTGTGGTTCAGGCCCTGGATTCTCAGTCGCCGAGTGCCGCCCTGGATACCTGCTTCCAGCCGGTCCAGCCAGAAGGAGGCCCAGCCGCAGCCGGACTCCAGGAACACCAGCTTGAGGTCGGGGTGGCGCTCCAGCACCCCGCCCATTATGAAGGCGGTGCAGGCCAGCATACTGCCCATCACGAAGGACACGGTGGTGCGGCAGTTGCGCAGGCCCGGCAGATAGTCGAGCAGGCCCTGGTCGAAGGGATGGTTGGCGCTGGGGTGCAGACCAATTGGCAACCCCAGCTCTGCGCAGGTCTCCCACAGCACGTCGCACTCGGGGTCGAACAGCCGCAGGTTGGGAACGGGCGCAGGGTTGAGGTGCACGGCCTTGAAGTCGTACTCCCGTACGCAGCGGCGCACCTCCTCGGCGGCCAGCACTGGGTCCCGCAGGTCGATGGAGGCCGCGCCACAGGCACCCTGCCCAATCTCGGCGCAGAAGTCGCCCAGCCAGCGGTTGTAGGCCCTCCGGATGGCCATGGCCGTCTCGCCGTCCATCTCGGCCACGCCGGTGGTCCAGAACCCGGCGGTCGGGTAGAGGATCATGTGGTCGACGCCATGGACGTCCATGACCTCCCGGTAGGCGATGGCAGGGAAGTCCTGATCGGCCCACTTGCCATAGGCCACATCCAGCTCGTCGAGATCGCGGTCCTGGAAGCTGCGGGTAGCGGCGTCTGTATCCCTGAATCCCAGCGGGTAGGTGCCCATCACCTCGAGTTCCAGCTCGAAGGCAAGCGCGCTATCGCGGGTGGATGAATCGTCCACGGCGTTGACGCCGTTGCCGGACGGTGCCGTCACCCAGCGAACGTGGCCGCTGACGAGGTTCCGGTACTTGCTTTCCAGGTAGTCCGTCCAGATCGACTCGGGCTCAAGGACGTGGGAATCGCCATCAATAAACCGCAGGGCTTCCATCATTTTCTCCACTGATCTGCTTGGTCGGCTCACAGGGTTTCTTACGCTGGGAATTCGCCCCGGCTCTGGCCCCTTCCCCTCTATTTGTCTGAATCAGGATTCCCAAGGTTAAAAGATTAGCAGGATCGGGATCCCATCGGTGAAATCCCAAAATCAAGCGCATCGCGTTTCGGACAATACTCTGCAATCGTCCTGATGAGAGGGAGAGGACCTCCGGAATAATTCCTTGGCGGGGCTACAGGCCTTCGAGTTCCAGGGTTGCCACCTCGCTGGTCTCCATGTCGGCGACGCGGATGGTGTGATTGTTGGTGTCGGCGATGTACATTTTGCCGTTGGCGATGCTCAGGCCGCAGGGCTCGGAGAACCGGGCCTGCGCGAAGGGGCCGTCCACGTGCCCGGGCGAGCCGGTGCCGGCCACGGTGAAGGCCGAACGGGTCTTGGGCAGGACGCGCTTGATCTTGTGGTTGTAGGTATCGGCCACGTAGAGCACACCGTCGTCGTGAGTGATGCCGATGGGATGCTGCATCCGGACGCGGAAGTCCTCGCCGTCCACGTCGCCGAACTCGAACAATCCCAGGCCGATAAGCGTACGCACCGAGCCGCCGGGAGTGAGATCGCAGTTGCGGATGGAGCTGGTCTCGCTGTCGGCGAAGAAGAGCCGCTCGCCGCCACTTCCATCGCTGCCAACGGTGATGCCGCTGGGCTGCGCCAGGGCGGACGCGGCCAGAGGGCCATCGGTGATCGCCTCGCGACCGCTGCCGGCGTAGGGGCCGACCATGCCGGTGCCCAGGTCCAGCGACCATAGCTGGTGGATGCCGGCCATGGCGATGTAGATGACGCCATCGTGCAATGCAAGATCCCACGGTGAACTGATGGCATACGATGTACCAGGGCGACTTCCGCCGCGTTCGTAGCCCTGCTCGCCGGTGCCGGCGATTGTCTCCACCTGCCCGGCCTGCAGGTCGACGCGACGGATGGCGTGGTTCTCGGTGTCGGCCACGTAGAGAACGTCGCCGTCGATGGCCATGCCCTGCGGGTGGTTGAACGCGGACACGGCCAGAGGGCCGTCGATGAAGGCCTCCTCGCCCGTGCCAATCACCTGCCGCACCTCTCCGTCAAAGGAGGAGACGACGATGCGGTTGTGGTTGGTGTCCGCGATGAAGAGCCTGCCGCCTGCCTCGTCAGCCAGGACCTTCCCCGGGAAGCTGAGGGCGCTCTCCGGGCCGCGCGGCGGCGTGGTCGGCAGAGGCGAGCGCTGCATTATGCCCAGCTCGTCGAACTCGGCCACCATGCCACCCAGCAAGGTGTCGAACTGATCAAAGGTCATTTCGCCTTCGTGCTTGCCGATGACGTTGCCCCGGGGGTCGATGAACATGAGCGTCGGCCAGGCCCGGCAGGAGTACTGCTGCCAGACCCGGAACTCGGCATCGTTGATCACCGGATGCTCCAACTCGCACCGCCGGACGGCGGCGGTCAGGCTGTCGGTCTCCTTTTCGGTGGGGAACTTGGCGGAGTGGACCCCGACCACCACCAGCTCACTGGCGTACTTGCGCTCCAGTTTCCGCAACTGCGGAAAAATGTGCATGCAGTTGACTCAACAGTAGGTCCAGAAGTCCAGGATGACGATCTTGCCCTTGAGTTCTTCCATGGTCAGAGCACGGTCGGTGTTGACCCACTCCACTCCATCGGGGAATTCGGGTGCGGCCACCTGGCCTGCGTAGGATCGACTGGTTGTCATCGGGACCTCCGGATTGTTACTGACAGTCTATGATTATTGAAACTGGGGGTACGCCCTCACCCCAACCCTCTCCCTCCGGGAGAGGGGTTTTTCGACGAATGCGGGATCAGCCGACGGCGGCGGGCTGCAGTTGCTCGGCCAGGAATTCGCGGGTACGCGCCCACGCCATCTCGGCGGAGGTGCGGTGGTGGCGCTGGGCCATGTAGCGGTTCATGAATGCGTGGTCGGCGCCGGGGTAGCTGTAGAAGCGGTGCTCCTTGCCCAGCCGGGTCAGCTCGTCGTCCAGCGTTCGCATATCGTCCGGCGACGGATTGGCATCGACCTCGCCGAAGTGGAACAGCATGGGACAGTTGATACCATCGGCCAAGGAAAAGGGCGCGACCTCGCCGGCGCCCCACGGCACCAGGATGTTGCCGCAGTAGAAGGGGACCGCAGCCTTTAAGTGCGGGTTGGTGCAGGCCGCCAGCCAGACCACACGCCCGCCCATGCAGAATCCGGTGATGCCCAGCCGTTCCCGGTCCACCGATGCGTGGGAACGCAGGAAGTCGACGGTGGCGTTGACGTCGGCGGTGATGTCAGGGTCGCTGAGCTGGTCGCGCTTGCTGCGGCCGGTCTGCTCCACCATCTCGTCGGTGATGCGGTGGAACAGGTCGGGAGCAGCGGCGACGTAACCCTCCCTGGCAAGGTTGTCGACAACATCCCGAATGAACATGTCCACGCCGGGCGCGTGGTGAATCACCACCATCGCCGGGAAAGGGCCATCGCCCTCCGGCACACTCACGTAGGCGTTCATTTCGGCGCCGCCGACGCTGACATTCTGCACTGACGCAGGCATACCCCCTCCGATTACCAATTCTTCCTCTCCACTCTCAGGTCGCTCTCCATTATTTCCTCTTGCAGTGCGCCGCGGGCCCACCCCGGTCTATTCGACAGCAAGCACGGCGTAGCGAATAAATATGGTGCCCACCGGCTCGGCGAGAGGCGCGTTGCCGACGAGCACCGCAATTACGTGCTCAGTGCCCGGGACGGCGCTGTCCTCGACGAGGATGCGCTTGGGCGTGTTGTTGCCGGTGATGACCCACAGGTTGCGGTCTATGTGGCCGTCAACGTAGACCTCGCCGTAGTTGTCCACGTTTGTCTCGAACCAGACTCGGCGTCCAGCCACATCCTCGCCCTTGACGGAGGCGGGGATGGTCAGCCGCAGCCGGTACCACGCGAACGTAAAGCCGACGGAGCGGCGTTCCTGGATGTCGGCGTTCTGCTCCCACCAGGAATCGTCGTATTCGGGCAGCCGGGCGGGGCTCTCCCGCATTTCGGCGACCAGGCCCTGGTTGGGTTCACCGGGAACCACGCCCATGGCCACGCGCCAGCCATCGGCCTTCAGCAGCGCCAGGTCGTCGGCGTTTTCAAGGTCCAGAGATACGCGGGGCATGGGCTTCTCCTCTGTATTGGAGTGAATCAAGGGGAATAACCTGATTCCCCGGCGGCTTCTCTACGCCACCTCTTCACCCCCATCCTAACCCTCCCCCTTGATGGGGGAGGGGACAGTTCTGGCGGTTCTTCAGAGTTGCTTCAGGCCGTAACCTTGGCGCCCTTCAGGTGTTTGTCGAAGAACTCGATGGTGCGGGGCCACGCAGCGGCGGACGCTTCCGGGTGATGACGGTCGGGGTTGTTGAAGTCCATGAAAGCGTGGTTGGCGCCCTCGTACGTATGGAACTCGAAGGTCTTGCCCAGCCGCGTCAGTTCCGCCTCCAGCTTGTCCCGGTCCTCCAGCGACGGGTTCACGTCAATGGAGCCGAAGTGGAACAGCATGGGGCAGTTGATGTTGGACGTCATATCGAAGGGAGGCTGCGTGCCTTTACCCCAGATGTTCATGATGCTGCCGCCGTAGAAGGGCACGGTGGCCTTGAATATCTGGTTGGAAGCGGCCATCATCCACGCCACGCGTCCGCCCATGCAGAATCCGGTAACGCCAATGCGGTCGCTGTCGACATGCGGGTTGGCGACCAGGAAGTCCGCCGCGGCATTCATGTCGGCGATGACGTCCTGGTCGTTCAGGTAGCCCAGCCGTTCCAGCCTCGGGCCGTTGAACTGCTCGTCGGTGAAGCGGTGGAACAGGTCCGGCACCACGGCGACGTATCCCGCCTCGGCCAGACGGTCGGCCATGACCTTGTCGAACTCGTCCAGTCCGCCCACGTGGAACGCGATGACCACAGCGGGATAGGGCGCCTCGCCGCCGCTTGGCACGGCGGCGTACATGTCCATCTCAGAGCCGTTGACAGTCAGCTTGTCAGTAAACGATGGCATTTCAATCACTCCTTGATTACAGCTATCTCGCTGGTTTGAGTCCTTCCCATAGATATCTCAAAACCAGCGATTGCATTGTTGGCGGTTTGTCCTGCCTGCCTCTTCACCCCCACCTAACCCTGCCACATCAAGGGGGAGGGAATTTAAGGATTCGGGCTAGATCAGTCCCTCGGCTCGAACGGCGACCATGGTGTCAGAGAAAGCCTCGATCGTCTGGTCTATGTCGGCCTCATTGTGAACGCCGGAAACCAGTATGGTCTCGCGGCCCATGATGTCCACGCCCCGGTTCTGCAGGCCCCGCTTCATTGCCGTCGTGGCAGGAGAGGCTGCAGCGGCGGCGATTTCACGGTGGGACAGGGTGAATATATCGCTACCGCAGTCGGCCAGCACTACATGGAGCATGGATGCGATGCCGTGCACGTGGCCCGGAATCTCCAGACGCCCCAGTACCTCGTTGAATCCGGCCTTGAGCCGGTCCGCCATGGCGTCGGCACGGTCGTTAATGGGTTCGCTGGCCAGTAGTTCCAGAGCCGTTGCCCCGGCGGCTGCCGACAGCGGGTTGGCGTTGAAGGTGCCTGGATGGTAGACGCGGCGCACGTTGTCCCAATCGGGGTCGCCACGGTGAGCGATCATGTCGATGATGTCGGCCTTGCCGCCCACGGCACCACCTGGGAGACCGCCTGCGACGATCTTGGCCATGGTCGTAAGGTCCGGCGAGATGCCGTAGCGCACCTGAACGCCACCGGGGGAGGCACGGAAACCGGTCACCACTTCGTCGAAAATGAGCACCACTTCATGCTGGGCGGTGAGTTCACGGAGGCCCTTAAGGTAGACCGGCGTATCAAAGATCATCTGGCCCATGTGGGCGCCCGTCGGCTCCAGAATCAGGGCGGCGATATCGTCGTCGCGGTTCAGAACGTCCTCTACCGCGCCCAGGTCGCCCGGAGGAACGATGACCATGGTGTCCATGCTGGCATCGGGGATGCCAGGCGCGGATCGGTCGGAGCCGGCCATGGCGTAGTCGTGCCAGCCGTGGAAGTGGTCCTGCAGCTTGATGACCTTGGTCTTGCCGGTGTAGGCGCGGGCGAGGCGCATGGCCATCAGGGTGGCCTCGGTGCCGGAGCTGTTGAAGCGCACCTTCTCGACGGCGGGCATCAGCGCCTGTATGGCCCTGGCCCACCGCAGCTCCTCATCGGTAGAGGCCCCCAGGTGCGTACCTCGCAGTATCTGGCGCGTGACCGCCCCGGCGATGGCCGGGTGCGAGTGTCCCAGGAGCAGCGCCCCGTGGCCCGACACGTAGTCGATGTACTCGTTGCCGTCGACGTCCCACTTGCGAGGTCCCTCGCCGTGGGTCATGAAAAGCGGAAATGGCGTGGCATAGCGGGAGTCGTGAGTAACGCCGCCTGGGAAGACTGTAACGCTCTCTTCGTAACGCTGGGCTGAACCGGGATGCCTGGCAATATACTCCTCGAGAATCGTCGGCATATTGTCTCCTGAAATGATAACGTCTGCGTCGGGCGCGATGTTCGTAACTGACGACATTGTAGCGCGGAGGGGCTGCGGGCGCTACGGCGGTGGCAGCCGCTAGACGTCCTCTAAACATCCCGGCGCCGGGTGTAAAATAACAGCAGTGAGATCCGCCCGGTAGATGATGCCCCAATCACAAAAGCGGACGCGTTATGCGGCACATCATCCACGCCGACCTTGACGCCTTCTACGCGACGGTCGAGCAGCTGGACAACCCCGAGTTGCGGGGAAAGCCTGTGCTGGTGGGCGGGCGACCCGAGAGCCGCGGGGTGGTGGCGACAGCGTCCTACGAGGCGCGGCCATTCGGCGTGCGCTCGGCCATGCCCATGCGCACCGCCGTCCGGCTGTGCCCGCAGGGAATCATCGTTCGTCCGCGGTTCACGCGCTACCGCGAGGTGTCCCGGCAGGTGATGGACGTCTTCCGGGAATTCACGGAGACCATCGAACCGTTGTCGCTGGACGAGGCGTACCTGGACATCAGCGAGGCCGTGGACGAATCCGAGGGCCGCTGGCCGCTGGGCGTGGCGCTGGAACTCAAGCGCCGCGTCAAGGAGGCGACGGGGCTAACCGTCTCGGTGGGCGTCAGCGTCAGCAAGGCAGTGTCGAAGATCGCGTCGGACCTGGACAAGCCCGACGGCCTGGTGGTGGTGCCGCCGGGCGATCAGGCCGAGTTCCTGGCGCCACTGCCGGTGGGCAAGTTATGGGGAATCGGCCCCAAGACCGCAGAGCGGCTGAGAGTCGAGGGCGTGGACACCATTGGCGCCCTGGCAGCGCAATCGCCCGAGTGGTTCACGCGGGCGTTCGGCCAACGGGCAGAGGGTGTCAGGCTGCGGTCCGTCGGACAGGACGATGATCCGGTGCACACCGAGCGCGTCACGAAGTCCGTGTCGTCGGAGACCACTTTCCCCGACGACGTCGGAGATACCGCTGAGCTGCGGCGAGTCCTAGAGGAGCTGGCAGGAGGCGTGGCCGGCAGCCTGGAGCGCAAGGGCCTGCGGGGGCGCACGGTAACAGTCAAAATGCGGCTGGCTGACTTCACGACCTTCACGAGGCAGTCAACCCTTGCCACGCCATCCAACGAGCCTGACCCCATTCGTGAGATGGCTTGGCGACTGCTGTCCAATGAGCTCACTACCGGGCGCACCTTCCGCCTGCTTGGTGTGGGCGTCAGCAACTTCACGGAGCCGGATGAGGTGCGGCAGCTGTCACTATGGGATAACGGAATAACCACAGAGAACGCAGAGCCCACGTAGGATTAAATGGAATTCATCAGATCTCTGTGTTCTCTGCGACCTCGGTAGTTGAATTTCAATACTGTCTCAGATTGACCAAGGGGTGCCCACTAGGGGCACCCCTACAACCACGACGGCTCTGCGATGTAGGGGCAACCCGTGTGGTTGCCCTGCTACTATCAGCCGCACTGAATCACTACCTGAATTACCTGTATCTCCCTACCTGAACAGGTCCCGCTCTCCGGTCCGGAGCAGGCGCTGGATCGAGGCGCCCTCCATGGTTTCGAAGGGATAGTCGCGGATGATGGTTACCGGTATGCCCAGGGCCTTGCCGGTCACCAGCTCGGCGGCTGCTGCCAGCTCATCGGCCACGGCGATCTGCGTGGTGTGCAGAATGTTGCCGTGGGCATCCTCCGCGCCCACGTAGTCCAGCAGCGGGTCCATGCCGGCAACGCCGATGGCCACGTTGGCAGCGCCATTGCGCCACGGTCGTCCAAATGTGTCGGAAACGATCACGGCCACTTCGATGCCCAGCCTCTGCTTGACGGCGGCGCGGATGCCCTGCGCTGATACGTCTGAGTCGTCGGGCAGCAGGGCGATGGTGCCGTCGCCGGGGATGTTGGACGCGTCGATGCCGGCGTTGGCGCAGTAGAAACCATGCTTGGTCTCGGCGATTATCACCCCGCGGTCCATACGCACGATGCGAACTGCTTCCCGCAGGATCATCTCGGTGTGCCTGGGGTCGCGCCGGTGCCCCTCGGTTATGGTGATTGCCAGCTGCGACGGCTCCACGTCGAAGTAGCTCATCACCTTGCCTTCCACCTTGGAGATCACCTTCTGGGTGACCACGAGGATATCGCCCTCTTGGATTGGCGTTCCCTGTGAGGCAGCGGCGTCTATCATAAGACCCGCCAGGTCGTCTCCGGGGCCAAACTCCGGCATCCCCTCCACGCCTATAATGCGCACTTCGTTGGGCATAACGACACTCCTCGCAGTAGATCCTGGTCCAATTATATCCCCAAACGACGGTCATGTTGCTGACGCGCGAGCTCAGGTCGCTCACAATTTCCGTACCGAGGTCAATGAATCAGCGTGTGCTAAAATCGATCCGTGGCCTCGGCACCGCCCGGGGAGATTCGAACCTGTTGGGGATGGTGACGCCTGTGTCCTCTTCGTCTGATTCCGGGAGTTCCGGAGAATACCGCAAACGGGTCTACACCAAGTTCGGGGACAAGGGGGAGACCAGCCTGCTATATGGGGGGCGCATCTCCAAGAACAACCCCCACACCGAGGCCTATGGCATTACGGATGAGGCAGTCTCGGCCATGGGCCTGGCGCGCGCCATGTCCAGCGACGAGCGGGTCAAGGAGCTGCTTCGCAACCTGCAGAGTGAGCTGTTCACTGTCGCCGCAGAATTGGCCACCGACCCCGACAAGTACGACCTGTTCCAGCAGCACTTCTCGCCAGTAACTCCCGAAATGGTGGAGAGCCTGGAGAACGCCATCGACTCGCTGGAAGAGGACATGACCATGCCAACAGTGTTCATTCTGCCTGGAGGCTCTCCCGCCTCGGCGGCCATTGACATGGCACGGTGCATCATCCGAACCGCCGAGCGACGGGTGGTGGCCATGGGCGAGGAAGGGCTGTTGACCAACGAGTTGCTGGTGTCGTACCTCAACCGGCTGGGCGACCTCCTGTTTGTGGTGGCACGCTACGAGGACCGGGAGCTGCCCATAGAGCGCGCCACCGGGCAGAGGGCCTAGGCGGCCGGGATGAAACTGGTCGTAGTAGATTACGAATCGGGAAACCTGCGCAGCGTCTCGCGGGCGCTGGAGTCTTGGGGCGTAACCCCGATTGTGACTGGAGATCCGGCTGAGTTGCCCGACGCTGACGCTGTCGTGCTGCCGGGCGTGGGCGCAGGCCCAGCGGCGATGTCGGCCCTGACGCAGCGGGGACTGGTGGAGCCACTGCGGGAGTTCGCCGACAGCGGCAGGCCGTTCCTGGGAATCTGCCTGGGGCTGCAGTTGCTGCTGGACTGGACGGACGAGGACCCCGGTGCGGAGTGCCTCGGTATCGTCGGCGGAGAGGTTAAACGCCTGCCAGACGTGGGGAACGGAGCGTCATTGAAGATTCCCCACATGGGATGGAACAGTGTCGAGCTGAGCGAGGAGCACCCCGCCTTCTGCGGCATTGATTCGGGCAGCTATTTCTACTTCGTACACAGTTACTATGCAAGTCCAAGCTCGGTGTCCGGGGTAGTCGGCACCACGGAGTACGGCCTGCCATTCTGCAGCGCCTATGCCAGAGACAACGTGGTCGCCACCCAGTTCCACCCCGAAAAGAGCGGGCCCGTCGGCCTTCGCATCTACCGTAACTTTGTGGAAATGGCGGCACGGGGTTCGTAGAGACAGGCGATAGTAATTTCTCGCGGTCGTTTCACACCCACCCTGACCCTCTCCCTGAGGGGGAGGGAATTTCATGCAAATAACTCCAAGAGCAGCAGGTGCCAATGGAAGTTATCCCAGCCATTGACCTTCGTGGCGGACGGTGCGTGCGGTTGCACCAGGGTGATTTTGACCGGGAAACTGTGTTCTCCGATGATCCCCTGGCCATGGCCCAGCGCTGGCAGCAGGAGGGCGGGCCGCGACTGCACCTGGTTGACCTGGACGGAGCGGCAACCGGGGAACCCGCCCACCTCGCGATAATCGCGGCCATCGTCGACTCGCTGAACATCCCCGTGCAGGTTGGTGGAGGTATCCGCAGCGTGGACACGGCCCGAGCCTGGCTGGACGCCGGCGTGGACCGGGTGGTAATCGGCACCGCCGCCGTTCGCAACCCGGCGATGGTGGCAGAGGTGTGCCGAAACCACGGCGCTGGCCGCGTGGTGGTCTCCGTGGACGCGCGAGACGGGATGGTGGCGCTGCAGGGGTGGAAGGAGGCCAGCGAGGTCTCGGTGCTGGAACTGGCCGGTCAAATGTCGGAACTGGGTGTGAAAAGGCTGCTGTACACCGACATCGCCCGCGACGGGATGCTCACCGGGCCTGACCTGGACACTAATGCGAGCCTGGCGCAGCAGACAGGGATGGCCATACTTGCGTCGGGGGGCGTGTCGTCGGTGGAGGACATCCGCAACCTGGTGCCAACGGGCGTGGAGGGAGTAATCGTGGGCCGGGCCCTGTACACCGGAGCCGTCAGCCTGTCGGCGGCACTGGCCGTGGTGGCCAGACAGAGCTAGGCGACGATCTCAAATCCTGCGGCGGCGGCCTGGTAGGCCTCACTACACTGCCCTTCCTCCCTCACCCGACCTTCTCCTTCGAGGGAGAGGGAGCTTGCGCGGTGGTCTCCAGAACGGTCAGGACCGGGGAAAAACGGAGCGGCGGCGCGGTTGCGTCGGTTCCACTGGTGCAGCATCCTCCGTCTTATCCGGCGCTGTTTGAGCGGATCGGCCATTACCCTGGGAAATTCCGGGCTCCATACCCCTGAACCTGGCGGCTAGCCGGACCTCTCCGGTCTCAAGCCACTCGTCCCTCAAGACCTCCATCAGGATAAAGTCCTGGGACATGCGGCGGACGGTACGCACGGGCTTGAAGCCGGACTTTTCGAAGCAGCGCTGGGCCCGCTCGTTCCAATCGAGGGTGTGGAGGTAGACGCGGTTCAACTCGAGATCACTGAACATGTGGTCGAGGAGTGTTGTGACAGCGTCGTAACCGTAGGCGTTGCTCCAGTAGTCCCTGTCGCCAATGACGATTCCCAGCTCCGCTTCTTTGTTGATGCTGTCGAGGTCGTAGTACATGCAGTTGCCGATGTAGGTGCCATCGGCGGCGTCAGTGCCAAAGTGGTGGGAGCCTGGCGTGGGGTAACGCAACTGGTCTTCGAACAGACGCAGGTAGCGCTCGTAAGTCATGCTCAGGGGAAAGGCCGCATCCAGCTTTGCGATTTCCGGGTCGCTGCGCCAGCGATAGTCGAATTCGGCGTCCTCGATGCGCTTGTCACGAAGGATTATTTTGGCGCCGTGTAGTTCAACCATCAAAGGCCTGACCTTGTCTTGACTTTATGAGGTCAACGGCCCGGCGCAACACGCCGGCTTCATTTCCGTAGGCCATGGAGGACAGGGCTTCGTCGACGTCAAACCACTGAACGACATCGAACTCCGGATCGTGCTGATCGATATGGCCGCCTATGGGTGACATCAGGTAAAAATGGACGGTCTTGTGATACCGGACGGCCTGATCCCTGTCCGCAAACCAGTATTCGATGCTGCCCAGGGGTTCTTCCAGCTCTACTTCCAGACCCGTCTCTTCCCGTACCTCTCTCAGGGCGGTCTCCTCCAGAGTCTCACCGGGGTCCGGGGTTCCCTTGGCCAGACTCCACCTTACGGGTTCCGAACGACCACATAGCACAGTTTCGATCCGGTCCCCGTTGTGCCGGAACACCACGCCACCGGATGATACGAGTCTTTCCACCCTGCCTAATGGCCCTTTTTTTTCAGAAAAGGGATGGGAAGTTTCTTTATCTGCCATCTCCGCCCGCGAGTTGAGTTGGAATTGAAGCGGTCCCAAATGTGAACGCGCGCCAATTTACCAGCTTGAAATATTACGGCCATTGTAAGCGGCCCCGTTCAGGGCAGTCAAACGACTTTCCTGACCAAGGATTCAGGATACAGACCTCTGAATTATTCCGCCTCGATGACTATTCTGATAGCTGCCGTTTTGGTCTTTTCGTCCCATTCGGAATCTTCGATCGCATCAATAATAGCTCTCCGCGTTGCACCCGAGCCTTTGACACGCTCTATCCATTCCATGACTGATACGGGAATTTCCCTCTTTGCCTCCAGTTCTCTTTCCCACTGCATCAACTCTGAAATGTGGCGCACCACCAGCATAATTCCTTGCCCATGAGCAATGAGCCCTTTCGCTCTCGCGTCATCTGAAACTTCGAGAGAAGCGTTGGCCGTAGCAGCTTCAGTCGATTTGTTCAGCTCCGATATGCGGTCTGACAGTTTCGCGTCATTCAGGTAAGCCAATAGAATCCCTATTACCTGTTCCAACCCGTTTATCTGACCTTGCACCAAATCGTCTTCCTGTTGTTTGGTCAACTTAACTCTCTTGTTGCGGCCAAACATCTTCGTCATCCTCATTGACCGAATTCCATGTGAGTTGAGGCTATCCGCCGGCGATGGCCGGGACGAAGTGAATTTCGCTGTCCTCTCTGACCCGTTCCAGCATGCCCATACGGGCCACGTCGCCATCGATATCAACAGCCAGGTTGGAGCGTATCTCGCCGTCCTCCACCAGCCGCGCCTTGATGCCCGGGTACTGGTCCTCCAGGGCGTCGATAATTTGCCGCACGTTGCGTCCCTGGCATTCCGTCTGCTTCACTCCGCCGGTCAGCGGTTGCAGCATTGTCGGGATGAATACTTTGGCCACGTACACCCTCCTCAGCGGGACCGTTCCTGCAGAAGTCCACGCAGCGCCCCAAGCGAACAGATTCAGGTTACCTTTCCGGTGGGAACGATTCAACCCTCGCCGGAAGGTCTGAGCCGAACGAACGCCCTCACTCTAACCCTCTGCATCTGGCGGTGGGAGCATCATCTGCTTTCTTCGCGAGGAAGCTGAAAAGCAACAGGGGCAGGCATTCAGCCTGCCCCTGTCAAAAAGAGCCATTGATGGGCTAGCTGCCGTTGCTCTCCCACTCAGCCTCCAGGATTTTACCCGGGGACATTGGGAGGCTGTCGAGGCGGAGTCCCGTGGCCCCGTGGATGCCGTTGGCGATGGCGGCCATGGGCGGCACGATGGGCACCTCTCCGACGCCGCGCACGCCGTAGGGATGGCCGGCGTTGGCGACCTCGACGAGCACGGTGTCGACCATGGGCAGGTCGAGCGACGTGGGCATGCGGTAGTCCAGGAAGGTTGGGTTCATCATGCGGCCGCTGTCATCGAAGAAGTACTCCTCGTTCAGGGCCCAGCCAATGCCTTGTACGACCCCACCCTGGATCTGGCCCTCGACGTAGCTGGGATGCACGGCCTTGCCCACATCCTGGATGGCGGTGTAGCGCGTGATGCCGGTTTTGCCGGTGTCGGGGTCGACCTCCACGTCAGCGATGTGGACGGCGTAGGAGTTGCCCTCGCCCGGCGGGTCTACGTTGGCCTGCCCGGCGACGGTGCCGCCGGTGGTGGCCAGCTGGCGGGCCAGGTCCTTGAAGCCGAGGCGCAGTTCGGGGTCGGACTTGTGGCGCACCTCGCCGTCGACGTATTCAACGTCATCCTCGGAGGTGTCCCAGATCTTGGCGGCGCGGGCCACCAGCTGGGCCTTGACGGATTCGGCGGCTTCGATGGCAGCGATGCCAGTGGCGAAAGACGTGCGGCTGCCGCCGGTTACCATGGTGTAGCCAATGGAGTCGGTGTCCACGACCGTCGGCTTGACGTCCTCGTAGGCGATGCCCAGGGTCTCGGCGGCCTGCTGGGAGATGGAAGCGCGTGTGCCTCCGATGTCCACCGAGCCCATGATCAGGCTGACGGTGCCGTCGAAGTTCACGGTGATGACGCAGCTGGACTGGAAGCCGCGGTTCATCCAGAAGCCGGCGGCGATGCCACGACCGCGGTTCTCGCCCTCCACCGCACTACGATAGTGATCGTGGTCGCGAGCGGCTTCCAGGCACTCCACCAGTCCAACGCGGCGGGCGACAGGTCCCTCGATTCGGCGGGTGCCCTCCTTGGCGGCGTTGAGCAGCCGAAACTCGATGGGGTCGATGCCCAGTTGGCGGCACAGCTCGTCGATGGCGGTCTCGACGCCAAAGGCGGCCTGCGGAGAGCCGGGAGCGCGGTACGCGGCTGTCTTGGGCTTGTTGACTACCACGTCATAGCCATCGATCTTGCCGTTCTCGACGTCGTAACAGGCAAAGGCGCAGGTGATGGCCTGCATTACCGGCGAGCCGGGGTAGGCGCCGGCATCCATGGCGATCTCCATCTGAACGGCGGTCAGCTTGCCGTCGTTCTTGGCGCCGACCTTCACCTTCATCCAGGAGCCGGGGGCCGGGCCCGAGGACTCGAAGACCTCGGAACGAGTCATATACTGCTTGACCGGCGCGCCGGCCTTCCTGGAGAGCAGGGCCGTGATGGCGTCGAGGTAGGCGACGATCTTGCCGCCGAATCCACCTCCGATCTCCATAGGCGTTACCTTGACCCGGGAAACGGGCAACCGCAGCACATCGGCCACGGCGGCGCGAACTGCGAAGGCGCCCTGGGTGCTGGTCCACACGCTCAGCTGCCCGTCGACGTTCCAGAGAGCAGTGGAATTGTGGGGCTCGATGTAGCCCTGGTGAACGGAGGCGGTGGTGTATTCCCGCTCGACAATGGCGTCGGCCTCGGCAAAGCCCTTGGCAGCTTCGCCCTTCTCGTAGCTGAGATGGGCAGCCACGTTGCTGGGCTTGTCGCCGATTTCTCCCATGGCAGACGTGCGCAGGTCATCGTGCAGCAGAGGAGCGCCGTCCTTCATTGCCTCGCGGACATCGACGACGGCAGGCAGGACCTCGTAGTCAACCTCTATCAGTGCCAGGGCGGACTCGGCAACGTGGGTGTTGACCGCAGCCACGGCGGCAACAGGGTGGCCTTTGAACAGCGCCTTGTCGCTGGCCATCATGTGGTCGGAGGCGAACTTGAGCCTGCCATAGTCTCCGCCCAGATCCTCCCTGGACAGAGAGGCGAAGGGCAGGTCCTTGGCGGTGACCACGGCCTTTACGCCGGGCAGGGCCTCGGCCTTGCTGGTGTCGATGGAGCGGATGCGGGCGTGAGCATGCGGGCTGCGCAGCACCTTTCCGTACAGGAGACCGGTCAGCTTCGTGTCGGTGCCGTACTCTGCCCGTCCGGTCACTTTGTCGACCCCGTCTGGACGTATGGGCCGCTTTCCTACGATGTTGTATTCAACCTCGGAAAGGACTTGATTCGAAATAGTCACTGCTCATCTACCTCCACATTGGTGATAAATCGCCATATCGTTAGGGGCGGGTGTAAAACCCGCCCCTGTTTGGCCATTGATTCGACGTGGGCACCCACGAGGGGCGCTCCTACTTATTGCTGGTGGTGCTCACCTGCAGCACGGCGCGGACGATCTTGTCGTAGCCCGTGCAGCGGCATAGGTTGCCTGCCAGCCAGTGGCGAATGCGGCCCTCGTCGGCATCGGGTTCGGCGTCCAGCAGGGCGCGGGAGGCCAACAGGAAGCCGGGGGTGCAGATGCCGCACTGGAGGGCGGCGTTTTCCAGGAACGACTGCTGCAGGGGGTGCAGTCCGCCCGGCGATGCCATCCCCTCGATGGTCTGAACCTCGCGGCCCGCAACCTCAACGCCTAGGACCAGGCATGAATCGACGATGCGGCCATCCAGCACCACGGTGCAGGCACCGCAGTTGCCGTCGTTGCATCCTTCCTTGGTGCCGGTCATGCCGAGGACGTCCCTCAGCACTTCCAGCAGGCTCTGGCGAGGCTCACACAGGAAGTTGGTGTCCTCGCCGTTGATCTTTGCTTGAACGTGTACAACTCCGGGCATCCTCTAGCCTCCCCTGGCCCGCTCGACGGCGATATTGAGAGTGCGGCGCGTCAGCACGCCGATAAGGTGAATCCGCTGGCGGATGGTACCGCGCATGTCGTTGATTGGCTTGGCATCGGCCATGGCCAGTTCCGAGGCAGCGCGGATGGTCTCGTCGTTGACCGGCTTTCCGGCAAGGCTGTCGCCCGCGGCCTGTGAGAACACCGGCGTGGGCGCCACCGAGGCCAGTGCCACGCGGCCTGAGACGAAGTTCTGGCCCGAGCCGTCCAGCACTACGGAGCTGCCTACGCCAGCCACGGCGATGTCCATTTCATTGCGAGGGATGAACCGCTGGTAGTTGGCGCCGGAATGCGGCGCCGGGGCGGGAAACTGTACGGATACCAGCATTTCGCCCTGCTGGAGCGCGTTCTGGCCAGGGGCCGTGCATAGCTCTTCCGCGGGCAAGGTGCGCCATCCGTTGGGGCCAGCAATGTGACAGACCCCTCCGAGAGCGATGACCGCGGGGATGGAGTCTCCGCTGGGAGCAGCGTTGCACAAGTTCCCGCCGATGGTGGCGCGGCCCTGGATCTGGATGCCGCCGATCAGCGAGGCGGAGTCAATCAGACCCGGGTATGCAGCCGATATGGCCGCATCCTGGTAAATCTGGTAGCAGGGCACGGCGGCGCCGAGGCTCAGGCCATTTTCCGCCGAGTAAGACATACGGCTGAGTTCCGGGATATCCTTTACGTCGATAACCACGTCAGCCAAGCGCCGTCCGGCCCGCATCATCACCAGGATATCGGTCCCGCCAGCGATGATTCGAGCCCTGTCTCCCTTGTCGTTCAGTATCGAAACAGCTTCATCGATACTCTTTGCAGATACAAAATCAAATGCTTCCAAATTGCCCACCTCCTGCGGCGTGAATTATAGCATCCCTCGACATAGGGTCAAGCTGTGAGTTACATTCGGAGGCGATGGCCGACGGTGCATCCGACGGTGCATTAAGGAACGGAGAAATGACGACCGGACAGCCTCAATCCTCCGCTGAAATGGCACCCTCGGCACTGGAGCAAGTGCTGCGGAAAGACAGGGTGATCATCGTCGCGGCCATCCTGATTATCGCTGCGATTGCCTGGGCCTACACCGTGTACCTGTCCGAGACCGGCATGGGTATGGGCAGCATGCAGATGGCCTCTGAGTCGGACTCCGGGACCGGCATGGCCATGGGCGAAATGCAGGAGGAATCGGACGGTAGCATGGGTTCCTCCGGCATGGGGATGGCCATGGCCAACATGCGCTCGTGGAGCGCAGCGGACTTCGGCCTGATGTTCGTGATGTGGGCGGTGATGATGGTCGCCATGATGGCCCCGTCGGCAACCCCCATGCTGCTGATGTTCGCCACCGTGAACCGCCGGCGCAAGGAACGCGAGGCGCCCTATGTTCCAACGGGCATATTCCTGGCCGGATACGTCATCGTGTGGGCGACATTCTCACTGGCGGCGACCAGCGGCAACTGGGGACTGCACCAGGCATCCCTGCTGTCCTCTATGATGGGCGAGTCCACCAGCGGTTACCTGGGCGGCGGGTTGCTCGTGCTGGCTGGCGTGTTCCAGTGGAGCCCCCTGAAGTACAACTGCCTCAAGCAGTGCCGCACGCCCATGGGATTCCTGATGACGTCGTGGCGCGAGGGGCCTCGCGGGGCCCTGCGAATGGGCCTGGAGCACGGGGTCTACTGCCTCGGTTGCTGCTGGGCGCTGATGCTGTTGCTGTTCGTGCTGGGGATAATGAACCTGGTGTGGATAGCGGCGCTGGCGGCCTTCGTGCTGGCCGAGAAAGTAGCCCCTAAGGCAGAGTGGGTCAGCCGCATCACGGGCGTGTTGCTGCTTGGGTGGGGAATCTGGACGATTGCGAATGCCGCTATGTAGGAAATGTGTGAATAGTTCCCTCTCCCCTCGGGAGAGGGTTAGGGTGAGGGCGGCCCCGTTGTAGCAGGAACGATGGAATTGCTGGAAATCTGCCATGTTTGGGGTACCTATCGGACATTTCAAACACCCACTGAGGTAGTTAGACAGGACCCTACAGCGTTGTGCAAGAGTAATGATCGTTGGGCGCACGGCTGTGCGCCCCTACCTCTCTTCGCCAAGCTCCAACAGCACCTCGTTCACCGTGGCGGCAAGTGACCCGCTGCGAAGCCTGCGCGCCTCCAGTCCGTCAATTTCGCCCAGGGAAAGCTCTTCCCGATCCGACGAAGCTGCCTGCACTGCCCTTATAGCGGCAGCCCATGCCTGAGACTCGTCAAGATCACCGTCCCGGTCGCCCTTGGGTAGTTCGATGGTGTAGACGGTGCCCGGTTCGCCATCCATGGGAGCGATGGCCACTACGGGGACGTTCTGCGCAGCGATGGCCAGTTGGCCCAGGAATGCCGTCTGGGTAGTGGAAACACCGTGCTGACCGAAAATGACCAGGTGATGGAACCCGCCCCCCAATTCCTCGAAAGCTGACCGGTAACGCCTGAAGATGTCGTGGGAAGCTCGGTCCTCTCCGGTCACCAGGAAAACGGCGCAGGCGGGAAAAGAGGAATCGTCAGATTCATCGGCAGCGTCCAGCCCAGCCTTCCAGCGGGCCAGCTTGTCCAGGTCGTGGCGGTCGGCGTGGCTCATAGGTTGCTGGTCTGCCTGGGACATCGGCGATCCCTCCTATCGGTTCGTGTCGCGAACAGGCTGACTACTAGCCGTGGTCGTCGAACTGCACCAGGATGCCGTCGGGGTCGTAGACGAATATGCTGCTGACCCGCCCGTCGGGAGCGGTGAATCCCTCCAGTGGAGCGGCCAGTTCCACGCCCTTGCTGACCAGTTCATCAGCCAGGGCCTTGACGTCAGGCACGGTGAACGAAATGTGGCTGATGCCCACCTGGTCCAGCTTGATGGGCTCGCCGTCGGGCTCCTCTCCGGGGTGACAGGTGAGCACCAGGGACGGGGCGGTCTTGCCCGGGCCGTAGCGGACGTGGGTGGTGCGGCGGGTATTGCGGGAGTGCTTGTAGATGCTGGGCAGACCGCCGCTGGTGGTGTCCTGCACCTGGTCGAAATCAACGGTCATTCCGAGGATGTCCCGGTAGAAACCGAGGGAGCGGTCGACGTCCCGAACGCAGATGGCGATGTGCGAGACCATGCTGGCTTCCATGCTGGTTGCCTCCTAGTAAGGTGATGGGTATTCGATAGTGCGACTATGCTAAGGGGCGCCGTAAGCAGTGTCAAAGATAGGCGCAAATTGAGACCTGGCGTTGAACACGTCAATGGCAACCTCAGTGTATAACCTACCGCCGTGGGCACATTACCGAGGCCGTCCGCTCTCCAGGGGCTTGAGCATGGCGTAGATGACGTCGTTGATCGGCGTTGACACTCCGGACGCACGCCCGGCCCGGACCACGGCTCCGGCGAAGGTCTCCAGCTCAAGGGGCCGGCCGGCGATGACATCGGTGTGGAGAGAGGCTTGCAGGTCTTCGAGATTCGCCTCGATGTAGGCCAGGGTCGTCTCGTGGATGTCTGCGGGGAAGTTCACGCCGTTGGCCCGCCCAGCGGCCTCAATCTCTCGCAGACAGCCGACGACTACCTCGCGCCACTCGGGCCGGGGCATCAGCTCCGCCAGCCGTTCCCTCGCCATGGCAGTCGTCCCCGCCATGGTCGCTA
Source organism: Dehalococcoidia bacterium (assembly GCA_965207865.1). GTDB lineage: Bacteria > Chloroflexota > Dehalococcoidia > Lucifugimonadales > UBA3495 > VXOI01. Next base: position 308,659 of record CBDBNP010000002.1, on the reverse strand, counting down.
TGAAGAGGAACTTGGACCACAGGCCGGTGCGTATATCGCCAGTCAGTTCCGCAGGTATACCGCTGGCAAGCAATGCCTCCTCGATGGCCTTCCCTCGCGAGGACAGCGACCCGTCGACCTCGCCGAAAACCACGCGGACCACGTCGCCGGATTGCCGAACCGCGCCGGGGCCCTCCGTCCCGGCCTCGATATAGACGCATCCGGGCATCACACTTCCCGGCCCGAACCGCTCTGCCACCCCAACGTAGCTGTCGACACCGTTCTGCAGGCAGAGCACCGTGGTGTCCGGGCCGACCATAGGCGCCATGGCAGGCACCGATACGGCGTTCTGGTAGGTCTTGGTGGTGAGCAGGGCCAAATCGACGGAGCCAACCTCGGCGGGATCATCGGTGGCGACGCAATGTACGGTGAATTCCTCGTGGTCCCTCACCACCCGCAGGCCCTGCTCCCGGATGGCAGCGAGGTGCGCGCCCCGCACGATCAGGGACACGTCATGCCCACCTCGCGCCAGCATGCCGCCGAGATATCCGCCGACGCTGCCCGCGCCCATTACCGCGATTCGCATAGCCCGCCCTCCGCACGGTCGGTTGTGCCCGCGAACATACCGGAAGTGGCGGTCGCGGGCAACCATATTACAAGCCGTATAATTCCCTGCTACAGTGCCCCTTGCTATACATCAAATACAACAGAGGGCCATCACAGAATTATGACCAACCTGCTTAGTTTACTGGCTTTCACCGTATTGGCTGCCGCAGTCTCTTGCGGGGGATCGATGACTGTTCAGGAATATGCAGCGGCCTGTGGGGACATGTACGCCAGTTTTGCCAATACTACCAATGAGGAGAACGCTGTCAGAGGAAATAATGAATGGCCCTTGGGTATGAAACGGCTGAATCCGCCTGATGAACTGGCCCATTTCCACCAATTGCTGGTTAACCCCACATGGGTCCCGGTTGAAATTCAGCCAGAAGAATTTCTGAGGGAAATTATCAGGGAAATGGAGCAGGCGGTCGGAATGGAAGTGTACTCGGAAGACAAAACCTTCGAGGATATGGTTGCCATTTTGAGATCGGAGGCGGAGAGAAAGTGGGGGGATGAGGCCTCCAGCGAGTTAACAACAAGAACAGCCCCCTGGGCGGAGGGTCTGCTTGAACAGCGCAAGAGGATGGAAGAATACGGCAACTCACTTATCGAAGCGATCGAGGACTTGACCCCGGAAACCCGGGAGTTACTGGTTATCGAAGGGTGCATTCCTCCCTGAGGTAATGACGCGCTGCGATGACTGTGAAAGCATCGGTTGCTATCGGTTGCCGTAAGTTAACTCCTGGACTGAAAGCACAGCCTTTGCTTGCAAGTGCGCGTGTGACCGGTGATCGCGCCGGCACAGGTAGTTTTCTTGACTGGTAAGGCGCGCCTGCGTATTCTTTGGGCGGTAATTGAGGCCTTCAGCGCCGAATCGACCTAATTGATCACCTGCATCGAATAAGGGAGAGGTCAGTATGACCCAGCAGCAGTCGCCGCCCCCGATTCCGGCACCCACTCCTCAGCCGGAATCCGACTTTTATTTCGAGATGTGCAAAGAGGGAGAGTTGTGGCTTCGCCATTGCAACTCCTGTGACACCGCCTATTTCTACCCCCGCGACATTTGCCCCAACTGCTTTTCCAGGGACACCAACTGGATCCGGAGCAGCGGCAGGGGGACGATTCACACCTTCGCCATCGTGCACCGTGGCCCGACGCCCCCATTCCGCGACCGCTCGCCCTACGTCCCGGTCATCGTCGAGCTGGAGGAGGGGCCGCGCATGCCGTCCAACCTCGTCGAGTGCGAGCCGGACCCGGCGAACATCAAGGTCGGCATGGCGGTCGAGGTGGTGTTCCAGGCCCTGAGCGACGAGGTAACGATTCCCTACTTCCGGCCGGCAAGCTGATGTCGCTCAGTGGCAAAGTGGCCATAGTGACGGGCGGGAGTCGCGGCATCGGCAGACAGATCTGCCTGGCCTACGGCGAGGCCGGCGCGCAGGTGGTGGTGGCGTCCCGCACCGTCAGCGACGTTTCGGAGCAGTCCGAGTGGCCGAGACACGCCGCCGGAGACATTCGGGACACGGCCCGGGCTATCGCAGCCGCCGGCGGGGAGGCCCTGCCGGTTCAGTGCGACGTCACCTCCGCCGACGACCTGCGGATGCTTGTGTCGGAGACGATCAAGCACTTCGGGCGCATCGACGTGGTGGTGTCCAACGCTGGCATCGACTGCGAATCGCCGGTTACCGAGTTGGACGAAGATCTGCTGGACCGGGCCTTGGCCACCAACGTGCGCGCGCCGGTCCTGCTCTGTAAGTACGCACTGCCCGCCATGATCCAGCAGAAAAGCGGCGGCTCGATCTACTGCATCACATCGGGAGCCTCGCAGGGGTACCGTCCCGGACGGATCGGTTACTCGATGACCAAGGCCGCCCTGGACCGGGCCTACACCAACCTCGCCGAGGAAGTGCGCGAGCACGACATCGCGGTCAACGTTCTCAGCCCCGGCAAGGTGGATACCTGGATGAACCGTCGCGGCCACTGGCCGGGAACCGAGGGCATCCCAATGGACGAGCCGGAGACCATCCGCGACGCCGCGCTGTGGCTGGCGGACATCAAGGCATCCAACTTCACTGGGCATAGAATCGAGCGGGCCGAGTTTGGCAAGACGTGGGGGCCGGGTATCGCGGCATCATAGCCAGCGATTCACCTCCTCCCTGACCCACCCTCCGAGGGGGAGGGGGATTTTGACTCACTGTTAGGAGTAAACCAATGACCACCGCACGCAGCATCATGGCCGAGGTCTCACCCAAGCTGGCAGAACTCAGCGCCGACGTCCTGTTCGGGGACGTGTGGGAGCGCCCCGGCCTCTCGAAGCGCGACCGCAGCATGATCACCGTGGCGAGCCTGATCGCCCTGTATCGCACCGACCAACTACGAGGCCATCTGGGCCGCGCCTTGGACAACGGCGTTACCAAGGACGAAATTTCGGAGATCATCTGCCACATGGCCTTCTACGGCGGCTGGCCGGTTTCCGCCAACGCCGCCCGCGTTGCCAAGGAGGTTTTCGAGGAACGGGGCATCTAGCTCAGACCAGGCACAAGCAAAGGTCTTTTGAGGGCGCAGTGAATACAGCTCAGACTGTATAATCTCTGCGCCCTTGATAGTTATGTCGAATCAAGACAATTCAAAATCGGGAGAAATGCTATGGCGCGGATGACTGGCGCTAAGTTCATGGCCGACACCCTGAAAGCCTACGGCGTAACCCACGTTTTCCTGGTGCCGGCGATCCTCCGCCGGGCGCTGGCGGAGATGGACCTGATCGGCATCAAGCGGGTGATCACACACGGCGAAAAGGCCGCCGCCTACATGGCAGACGGGTACGCCCGTGCGTCGGGGAAGCCCGGCATCTGCATGGCGCAGTCGGTGGGCGCAGCCAACCTGGCCGCCGGACTGCAGGACGCCTATCTGGGGCTGTCCCCGGTCATCGCCCTCACGGGGCACAAGCGCACCGACGAGCAATACAAGAACGCCTACCAGGAGATTGAGCACTCCAAGCCGTTCGCTTCCGTAACCAAGTTCAGCGCGGTGGTAGACAATGCCGAGCAGCTCCCCCACCTGCTGCGCCAGGCCTTCCGGGAAGCGACCACCGGGGCCCCCGCGCCGGTCCACCTGGACGTCCAGGGTATGAGCGGCGACTACGCCACCGAGGCCGAGGCGGACCTCGAGGTGCTGTTCGAGTCCACCTTCGCACAGCGTCCCGCTTTCCGTCCCGAGGCCGACCTGGAGAGCGTACGGGCAGCGGCCCAGGCCCTGACCTCGGCACAGCGGCCGGTCATCGTGGCCGGCGGCGGCGTAACCTCATCGGGCGCACAGCAGGAGGTGGTGGAGCTGGCCGAGATGCTGAACATCCCGGTGGCCACCTCGCTGAACGCCAAGGGCGCTATTCCTGACAACCATCCGCTGGCCGTGGGCGTGGTCGGCTCATACTCGCGCTGGTGCGCCAACCGGGTGGTCAGCGAGGCCGACCTGGTCTTCTACATCGGCAGCCACACCGGCAGCCAGGTCACCAACGAGTGGCGCGTACCTTCTCCCGGCACTCCCGTGATCCAGATAGACATCGACCCGGCGGAACTCGGCCGTACCTACCCCGCCCAGGTAGCGATGCACGGCGATGCCAAGGCAACGCTGCGACGGATGATCGAGGCGCTGGAGCCCATCGGGGGCCGCGCCGACTGGGTTGGACGCGCTCAGCAGCTCGTGCAGGAATGGCGAGAGGATGTCGCTCCCAGGGTCAACTCGGACGCCATCCCCATCATCCCCGAGCGGCTGTGCAACGAGATCACCCAGTTCCTGCCCCCCGATGCCATGCTGGTCGCTGATACGGGGCACGCGGGTATCTGGACTGGCAGCATGATCGACCTGAATCACTCCACCCAGGACTACATCCGATGCGCCGGGTCGCTGGGCTGGGGGCTGTCAGCGGCCATGGGAGCCAAGTGCGCACTGCCCGACCGGCCCGTGCTGTGCTTCAGCGGCGACGGCGGATTCTGGTACCACATCGCCGAGCTGGAGACGGCAGTTCGCAACAACATCAACGTTGTCACCGTTATCAACAACAACAGCGCACTGTCGCAGGACCAGCGCGGCGACCACCGGGCCTATACCGGTTTGGAAGGTGGAAACCCCGAGGAGCTGTGGAGCTTCACCGACACCAACTTCGCGGCGGTGGCCGAGTCCATTGGCTGCTTCGGCATCCGGGTGGAGCGCCCCGGCGACATCCAGAGCGCACTGGAGCAGGCCTTCGCCTCGGGCCGTCCCGCCGTCGTCGACGTAGTCACCGATCCGCTGGACAGCCTGGCACCGGTGCCCTGGAGCCCGTAAGGGAACCCTCAAACAAGCACACCAATACGCAACCGTTCCCAGCCAAGAAACTCTGGCAGGAGAGAATCGTTAATCACTTGGTAGAGGGAATGCCGTTTCCATTGTACGGGGTTGCTAACTAAATTCCCCTTGTGAGGGTGAACTGCCCTGCCCTATAGGGGGAGGAGCAATGCGTATGCATCCGAAAACGCAGATCGCGGCAGGATCGGCGATTGTTTTCCTTGCAGTAGCAGTGGCTATCCTGGCGCCGGTCCTGTCCCTCCACGATCCGGAAAGTTTAAGTTTCGAAAAGAGGTTCACTCCGCCGATATTCATGCCCGGGGGTAGCCCTTCGGTCCCTCTGGGAACCGACCACCTCGGGCGAGATATGTGGACACGCATCCTGTTCGGCTTGCGGACCTCCCTCATTATCGCCCTCGGGTCCTTGGCAATCGGCGCGGCGATTGGCATTCTCGCCGGCATCGCGCTCGGCCACTACCCAGCCCCCTGGGACGACCTGTTCAACGCGGATGCTTATTTCCCTGTATCGCTGCTAATACAAGCAGGCTGGCTGTTCATTACCGTTTTTTTTGCTCTCCTCCTGATCGCAATCTTCGGGACGGGAACGGGTACGCTCACTGTCATAGTTGGGTTGACGACCTGGCCACGCTACGTCAAGGTGATTAGACACAGGGCGATAACCCTGATGACTGCTGCATCAATTGGCCGGGCCAGCCAGTCAGGACTCTCGGAGTACGCAACGGGCATCCGCGAATCCATACGCCAAATGGCCAGTATTTTGCCAGGGCTGCTTGTAAGTCAGATGGGTTTCCTGATAGCTGTGGAATTTGTTCTAACTTTTTTGGGTGTTGGCGTATTTCCCTCACTGCCGTCTTTGGGGGGAATGGTTAGCACGGGTTGGGAATACCAGTCAACAGGGTGGTGGATCTTGGTTTTCCCTCTCTTTGCACTCATTTTGCTGGTCGCGGGCTTCTGGATGCTCGGCGATGGTCTGAATCATCGCTCCGCCTCCAAATCTGAAGCGCCCCGGTGACATGCCTGTTTGATCGTATTCTTTCTACCCGGCCCGCCCCAGGAACTCCCTCGCGGCCGCGTAGTCGCGGGCGCCGCCACGGCGGATGGGGGGCACCAAGTAGATGTTGCGCAGGCCTGCTTCCCGGAAGCGGCAGTGCAGGTCCTCTGCGATGTCCACACCGGGCCTTCCTGCCTCCAGTTCGGCTCTCACCGCCTCCGGCACGCTGCTGAACAGCACTCCGCCCTGCTCCAGGATTTGCAGGCCGTAGAACACCGGCACTGACAGCGCCTCTCCGCTCTGCCGCTCGTAGCTCTCCCGGAAGCGGTGGGCGTCCTCCGGGTCGAAGATGGGCTGCGACATCAGGAAATCCGCCCCTGCCTCCACTTTTCTCGAGGTGAGTTCCGCCTCCTCGTCGATGCCGCGCCCCACGTCGAAGGTCGCGCCAATGCAGAACTTGGTCGGTTCCCGGAGGCTGGAGCCCCGAAAGTCGGTACCGTAGTTAAGGGCACGGATGGCGGCGATGAGCTCGGTGGGGCGGTAGCCATTCACTGCCAGCAGGGCGCGGTCGCGGTTGTCGAACCGGTCGCCCTGCACCACTACGACGTTTTCCAGTCCCAGCACCTGGGCTCCCAGCAGCAGGGACTGCAGGGCCAGGCGGTTCATGTCGCGGGTGGCAATGGTAAAGACGGTCTCCTTGCCAGTCTCCCGACGTATTGCCGCGGCCAGCATCGCGGAGTTTGCTCGAACGGCCCTGCCTGGATTGTAGGCCACGGAGATGAAGTCGGCGGGAATGTCTCCGCGTCGCGCTTCGGCGGCGTTTCCGGAACGGGGCGGAGAGAAATCGCAAATGAAACCGGGGCGGCCCGTGGACTCGTAACAGCGGTCAATTACTCTCACGACAGGACGCCCCTCCGGCACGGGCTATCGATGAAACGACTGGTCTAGGACGCTACCACCTGGTCCCTGTAACTGCGGAAAAGGTCCATGGACTTTTGCTCGGACAGTCCCACGAAATACCTGTAGCCGATGATGTACTCCATGACGTCGCGGGCCAGCATCAGCAGGTTCTCTCGGGGCTCGGACAGGTGGAAGAGGCTGTCCACACCCTCCTCCAGCCCAACGTAGAGCGTATCCTCGAGGAGCATGGCTTCCCTGTGTTCCATATCGCTTCTTCGCATCCATCGGGAAAACACGAAAGGAAGGTCCGTGAAATCGTGCCACTCGTCCCCAAGGTCGTAGCGATGCCCGTAACCGCGTATTCCCCTGCGGCGGCGGAGGGCAGCGTCACCGGATATCACCAGCGCGTCGTGTTCGTCCGCGGTCTGCACCAGTTCCGCCGAACCCACCTTGTATTTCTTGTCCAACAGCACCTGCAGCAACTGCACAGTGGTCGGGTCAACGTCGGAGAGGGCGATGCGGCCGCTCTTGAGTTCCTCGAGGGGGACACGGGAGTACACGAGGTTGCTGCCGGACCTGGCAGCGGACGCAAGACAGAACCCGGCAATGGGAGTGGCAATATCCTCCATTGCAAAGCTGTCAGTGAGTGGGAGGGGGCCGCCGTCAATCTCCCCCTCGCGAATCGCCTCGGCCACCTGGTTCAGGCCGACATCCACCAGTTGCACTCCGCGCCGCTCCATATCGATATAGAAGGGCTCGAAGCTCAGTTGAACAACCCGGCCTACTCTAATCGCCATTTATCACGCACCACTTCTGATTTCTGGATGATCTATGAATTGCGCCAGTACACTTACCCGCCTCGCGCAAATTGACTGTCACGAAAAATGATTGTAGGTAACGGCATTTTGGCAGTCAAGCTGGACCCTATTGCTTGAACCTGTTCAGGGTTGGCTGACCGCCTTGGCAATGCTGCGCAGAATTATAGTAAACTCGAAACACGAGGTCTTCACGATGAAGTTTGCGCGCTTTCCAGTAATCCTGGCGGCGGTCCTGCTGGCGGCAATGACGGGGTCATCGCTCCTGCTGGCCAATGAGGGCGACATCGAGGTCAACGTGGCAACGGCGGAAAGCAATTTCCCCGAGGGCATCGTGTTTCGTGTGGATGCGGAAAGCCAGGGCATCATAGATGAGGTCAGGGTCTTCATCAAGAAGGCTGACCAGAGCGGGCGAAGTTCCTATCGCAGCATCGACGTCGAGCCGGGAGAGAGCGTGTCCGGCGAGACCCTGCTGCCGTCCGGGTCCGGCGGAGACTTCTATCCTCCCGGAACCAAGATCTCCTATTACTTCGAGGTGCGCGACAAGGCTGGCGGTCTGGTAAGGACCGAGGAGAGTGACTTTGTCTACGAGGACAACAGGTTCCACTGGCTCACCCTGAATGACGGTCTGATTACAGTCTACTACTACAGTGAGTATGTGGAGGAACGGGCCCGGATCATACTGGAGGCAGCCAAGGAGACCATGGACGAGATGGTGAGCGTCCTGGGTATTGCACCAACTGATCCCCTGCGCATCGTTACCTACAACAACTACCGGCACATGGTCATGGCGCTTCCGTTCCGGTCAGCCACCGTCTCCCAGGACCTCCAGGCCCAGGGCATGGCGTTCTCCGACGAAAGAGTGCTGCTGATCCACGGGTTCGACCCCACGGTTACCGGCACCACCTCGCATGAGTTCACTCACCTGCTTGTTGCTGAGGCAGCCGGAGGCAGCTATTCCGCCGTTCCGTCATGGCTCAACGAGGGCCTGGCCGAGTATGGCAACATCGACCAGACCGACGAATATGACGCCGCACTCCGCTACGGGATATACACCCGCAGGATCAAACCCCTCTGGTACCAACACACCTTCAGCGGGGAGCCGGAGGACATCATCATCGCCTACGGCCAAGGCAAGTCGGTGGTCAATTTCATGGTGGAAAGGTGGGGGGAGGAGAAAATCTCCGAAATATTCGTAGCCCTGAGGCAAACAAGCGACATTGACGCCGCCCTGCTCCGGGTCTACGGGCTGGACCAATACGGCATGGACAGCGCCTGGCGACAATCCCTTGGCCTGGAGGCGTTGCCACCGCCCGAGGAACTGGAGCGCAGGTTGGAGCGTCCCAGCGCCGAGGATACCACGCAGGGTACCGAGGGCAGCGACAGCGCCGCATCCGAGCCCGAGCCGTCGCCGCCTGAAACCGATGACCCGGCGGAATCCGATGCGGCGGACCCCGAATCGCAAACCGCCGCCCAGCCCGCCTCTACCGAAGCCCCCACGGAGGAGCCGGCGGGAACCTCCTCTAGCGAGGATTCGGAGAGTTCATCGTCCCCGTGTTCCGCTCCCCCCGAGGGCGCCGCGTCCCTCGGCCTGGGCACCCTGGCCCTGATGGTCACTCCTCTATCCCTGGCGGGAATCCCCTTTGTGCGCCGGTGGCGACGAAGGGACTGATAGGGTCGGTCAGCGGGCGCGGGGGTTGAAAGCGTCGTTTACCGCGTCGCCCAGCAGGCTGAATGTGAAGAGCAGGATGGCCAGCGTGCCCACCGGGTACATCAGCAGGTGCGGCGTGGTGCGCAGGACGGAGAGGCTGCCATTCTCGTAGATCATCAGCCCAAGGCTGGGAACCGGGGGCTGAATGCCGATTCCCAGGAAGCTGAGGAACACCTCGGCCCCGGCTATGCCGCCCAGCGACGCCGACACCAGCACGATGACCGGCCCGCTCACGTTGGGCAGCAAGTGGCGAAACAGCAGGCGCGGCGTCCGGCAGCCGATGGATCGCGCCGCATCGATGTATTGCTCCTCGCGGGCCTGCAGCACCTGTCCACGGACGACGCGGGCCATGCCGAACCACGAAAAAACGGCCAACCCCAGGGACAGGGCAAAATAGTCTGCGATACCCAGGTGCACGAACTGCACGCCAAGGGTGTCCTCCAAGCCACGCAGCCAGTCCACCATGGGAGGACGCACGGTCAGCACGATGATCAGGATGAGGAATATGTCGGGGAAGGAGGTGGTGATCTCTCCCACCCGCATTATGATCGTGTCGGTCATCCTGCCGAAGTAACCCGCCAGCAACCCCAGGGTAATCCCCAGCGCCAGCGTTCCGGTGGTCAGCGTAACTATGGTGAGAATGACCGTGGTCCGCAGGCCGTAGATGATGCGGGTCAAAATGTCCCGCCCCAGCCGATCGGTGCCAAAGGGGTGGGCGATGCTGGGCCCCTGCTTGGCGATCTGCAGGTTCTGATCGTTGTAACCGTAGGGTGTGACCACCGGCGCAAAGAGCCCAGCCCCATACATCAGCACAATGATCGTGAGGCAGACCACTCCCACCCGGTTGGCCAGAAGACGTCGCAGGGATATCGTGAGGTAGTTGCGGCCCCTTCGCGGGGAACCCTCAGCCAGCACCGAACTGGTGTCGCGACGCCCTATCATTTTATGACCCTGCGGCCCGCCCAAGCCTTATCCTGGGATCCAGTATGGGGTACAGCAGGTCAACAAACAGGTTGACCATTACAAATATTGTTGTTCCGATCAAGATAATGCCTTCGATGATTGGATAGTCCCTGGCGAAAATCGATTCGATCAAGAGATTGCCCACACCGGGAATGCCAAAAAAACGCTCAACAATGAACGAAGTGGTAGCGATTCCCGCGAGGGACAGTCCCAGGGAGGTGACCACCGGAATCATCGCGTTACGCAGGATGTGGCGGCGCCTGACTACCATTTCCGACAAGCCCTTGGCACGGGCGGTGCGCACGTAGTCGAGGCTGATGACCTCCAGTGTGCTGGCCCTCGTCAGGCGGGTCACGATGGCGACTCCGGGTATGCCCATGGCGATGGCAGGCAGGATTATGGTGGTGGAGAAGAATCCATCCCAGCCGTGAGTGGGCATCAGGTCCAGCTTCCAGGCAAAGACCCACAGCAGCCCCGGTGCTGTCAGGAACACCGGAACCGACTGCCACGTCAGTGTCATCATCACCGCCGCGGTGTCCCACAGCGACCCCTGCCTCAGCGCCGCGAACAGCCCGATGGGTACCCCCAACCCCACGGACAGGATCATGGCGGCTATGTTCAACTGCGCCGAGACCCACATTTTGGGCTTGAGGAGTTCGGTCACTGTCCGGCCCCGGTACTTGAAGCTCTCACCGAAGTCGCCACGCGCGACATTGCTCACGTACCGCCCGTACTGCACGAAAATGCTGTCGTTAAGTCCACGTTGTTCCCGGATGCGCTCCACAACCTCGGGGTTGTTGTGCTGGCCCATCAGCACCTGTACCGGATCACCAGGGCCATACCTTCCCAGGACGAAAGTAACGAACAACACGGTAAACAGAATGACGGGGAACCACAGCAACCGGCGAGCAATGTAAGACGACACAGGCCTTCAGCTCCCGTCCTATTCTTCAGTGATGTAGATGAAGCGGTAGCGCGGAATGATCAGGGGCGGCAACAGAAAATCATGAACGTTGGGTTTGACCAGCAGCTTGCTTTCACCGTCAAACCACAGGGGCACCCATGGGGCGTCGTCCAGGATCATCTGCTCTGCCTCGTTGTACAGCGAGTACCTCCTGGTTGTATCGGTTTCCACTCTTGCCTGCTGCAGCAGATCGTCGACATCGGGGTTGCTGTAGTGGGTGTGGTTGTTGGTGCTCTCGCTGTGGAACAGGATGTCCAGGAAGTTCTCCGGGTCCGGGTAGTCCGCAATCCAGCCGATGTCAAACATCTGGAAGCGGCCCTTGTGCAGGTCCTTGAGGAAGGTGGCAAACTCGGTCTGCTGGAACTCTGCGGTTATCCCCAGGTTCCTTTCCCACATCTGCAGGATCACTTCCATATCCAGGCTGACGTTGGCACCGAAGCTGCCGGGCGTCGTTATCGTGATGGGCGGCAGGTTTTCCAGGTCGCCCCCGTACTTGGACTCCTCCAGTAGCTGTCTGGCCCGCATCGGATCAAATTCGTACCCACTCACCGCCTCGTCATACCCAGGAAAGTCGGGCGGCAGGATGCCGTCGGCAGGCCTCACCAGGTCCCCCAGTACGATGCTGGCAATTTCCTGCTTGTCAATTGCAAAGTTGAGTGCCTGACGCACCTTCACGTCATCCAGCGGGGGCTCATTTACGTTCAGGCCGATGTAGTTGACGCTGAATGATGCCGGGGCGGTCCTGAGTTCGAGGTAGAGGTCGTTATTGGGATCGTTCAGCCGGTCCAGGTCAGCTAGTCCCACCCCGGCAACGTGAATCTCATCGTTCTCATACATCAGCAGGGACGTGCCGCCACTGAGTATGAACTCGACCTCTTCCAGTTTGGGGGGCCCCAGGTGGAAATTTTCGTTTCGGCCGAGCACCAGGGTCTCGCCGACAACGTATTCCTCCAGCCGGAACGGGCCAGTACCGTTGGGTTCGCGGAACCAGGACCGGGGGTTGTCCTCCACGTTGTCCTGGTCCAGAACGAATCCGGTGGGGTAGGTCAGCTTGGCCAGGAAGTACGACTTGGCCTCATCGATGGTGAATTCGACGGTGAGCTCGTCGATGAACTTGACCCCGGAAATGGTGGTGGCGTCACCGGCCAGTTTCTCCTTTACCCCTATGATGTCGCCGAGGTACTGGTCGGCCACCGGCGATTCGGTCAGCGGATTGGTGACCCGCTCCAGCGACCAGACTACGTCGTGGGCGGTAACCGGCTTGCCGTCGTGGAACTTGGCGTCTGGGCGCAGGCGGAAGGTATAGACGCGGCCGTCGTCGCTGATGTCCCAGCTCTCCGCAAGATCGGGGACTATGTTGAGGTCCGGGTCGATGGTTACCAGTCCGCCGAATACCTCCACGATAATCCGGGCGGAGGTGGCATCCGTGGTCAGGTGCGGATCGAGGGTCGGAGGATCGACATAGAGGTGCACCAGGCGCGTGGTATCGCCCGCCTGACTCTGACCACTGCTCGACTCCGGTTCCTCCTCATCGGATGGAGCCGCCGATGCTACTTCGGTGGGCTCCGCCGTCGGTTCCTCGGTGCTGGCCTCGGGAGCCGCCTCGCCACCGCAGGCCAGGAGGAGCGTCAGCGCGAGGATCAGCGAGATTATTCCCAGTCCCTTCCAGAGCTTCATAACATTCATACCGGTGTCTTCGTTGCCCTCGCTTTCTATTCGAGACATTAAGCCATACCTGCACTTGGGCCCTCAGTACAATCGCAACACTTTATGCGTCGCCGCTGCCAAGTTTCAATTCAGCCCGATTTTGGCTTGCCTCTGTGTTGCTTGTATCGGAGCATGGTATTTGATAGCATTGATGAGCGTGGCGAGCGTAGCCGAGTGGTCAAGGCGCCTGTCTGTGGCACAGGAGATCACGGGTTCGAACCCCGTCGCTCGCCCCAAGAGAGGCCCCTGACCGATCATGGGGCAAAGTTCCTCTCATTGCCAGCGCCTGTAGCTCAATGGATAGAGCACTGGGCTTCGGACCCAGGGGTTGCGGGTTCGAGTCCTGCCGGGCGCGCCACATCTCTCCTCTTGCCTTTCAAGGCCACCACGGAGCATATTCGCAGGCTCACTCTGTGGTGGCAACCTCAAGATTCAAGGCCACCACGCAGCACGTTCGCAGGCTCACTCTGTGGTGGCAACCCTAAGAATACCTCCCAACCAACACTTCGTTTCTGCCCTCAATACGCCGGTGCCCTCATACCGGATTCGTGCCTCCCTGACTCATCGGCACTCTGTTGTAGAATAAAGCCAAACGGCCCTTTCGCTTTTTGGCGCGGCACCCGATTCGGCGAATGCAATATAATCGTCACCAGCGGACCGGCAGCAGAATGGCACAGGAGGCAGGAATGACAACCCGCACCAACGTGGACGAAGCCGCACGGGACTATGTATTGCAGACGGCAGAGGACGCCGACGTCAAATTCGTTCGCCTCTGGTTTCCTGACATCCTGGGCAACCTGAAGGGATTTGCCATCAACGCCGCCGACCTGCGGGATGCCATCGAGGAGGGTGTGGGGTTCGACGGTTCTGCCATCGAGAGCTACGCCCGCTCCGACGAGAGCGACATGCGGGCCTTTCCCGATCCCAACACTTTCACGTTGTTGCCCTGGCGTCCCCAGCAGAATGCGGTGGCCCGAATGTTCTGCGACATCCAGCGGCCTGGGGGCGATTCCTTCGAGGGTGATTCCCGGGCGATCCTCAAGCGCAACCTGCAGCGCCTTGCCCGCCTGGGTTATACATACTACGTCGGCACCGAGCTGGAGTACTTTTACTTGAAGGACCCGGAAGCCAGAAAGAGGCGCAGAAACCGACGCCCTTGGACCACGGCGGGTATTTTGACCAGCTCTCCAGTCAGCCGGCCAGCGACCTGCGGCGCGAGACGGTTCTGAACCTGGCGGAGATGGACGTGCCGGTGAAGTATTCCCACCACGAGGCGGCACCCAGCCAGCACGAGATCGACCTCCAGTACAGCGATGCCCTGGCGATGGCGGACAGCGTCATGACAGCACGGCTGGTGGTCAAGGAGCTTGCCCAGCTGCAAGGGGTATACGCCACCTTCATGCCCAAGCCCATCGCGGGTGTCAACGGGTCCGGCATGCACATTCACCAGTCGCTGTTCCGGGGGGAGGAGAACGCATTCTTCGATGAGGACGATGAACACTACCTGTCAGAGGTAGGCCGCAAGTTCATCACCGGACTCTTGCGGCACGCCCCCGAGATAACCCTGGTGACCAACCAGTGGGTGAACTCATACAAGCGGCTGGTGCCCGGCTACGAGGCGCCGGCCTACGTGTCCTGGTCTCACGTAAACCGTGCCGATCTGGTCCGGGTGCCGTCCTACAAGCCCGGGTACGAGACCTCCATGCGGATCGAGTACCGCGCCCCGGATCCCGCCTGCAATCCCTACCTGGCCTTCAGCGTCATGCTGGCCGCCGGAATGAAGGGAATCGAGGAGGACTACCCCGTTCAGCCTCCCGTGGCGGGCGGCGTGGCAGACATGAGTGAGGGGCAGAGGCAAGCCCTGGGAATCAGGACCCTGCCGACCAGCCTGGGGCACGCGATCTCCCTGGCCGAGGACAGCGACCTGCTGCGGGATGCCCTGGGAGAGCATATCTTCCCCAGCTTCATACAGAACAAGCGCCTTGAGTGGGAGGAGTACTGTTCCCAGGTGACAGACTACGAGATCAGCAGGTATCTGCAGCGACTCTAGGCCGCCACGTCGGACCATGAGCTGGGCAATGAAAAGGCCTCCTTTAGCGGGAGGCCTTTTCTCATCGTATCCGGAGCTGAGCCTACAAGTCCGAGGAGTACCCGCAACCGTCCCCATAGTTCTTCGGGGGTTCGGCCGGGCTGCTGGCAGCAGCGGGCACGACTGCCGCGATGGTCAAGAGTGCGGCAAATACCAGGGGAATCAGGATACGGCGCATGAATCCCTCCCGCCAGCCAGAATTTATACTGAGGGAAATCTACCAAGAAAGCAATCATAAAGTCAATCCATACATTCAAACGGACCTTCGGCCCAAGCCGCAGCCAGCGGACCGGAACGGCCAAGGCTGTATAATCGCCACAAACGTGCCTCGCAGAATTGGGCATCGCCCAAACCTGCATCGGCAAGACTCAAAGTAAAGAAGGAGTGACAGGATGGCCGGAAAGATTCGCCTGGGTATTATCGGGGCCAGCCCGACCGTCGGCTGGGCCCATCGCTCTCACCTGCCAGCCATCGCCGCCAGCCCGGAATACGAGCTGACAGCAGTCTGCACAACCCGCATGGAAACCGCCGAGGAGGCGAAGCGTCAGTACGGGGCCACGATGGCCTTCGACGACTACCACGAAATGCTGGCCCACCCGGACATCGACGCCGTGGCGGTGGTGCTGCGGGTTCCCGCCCACTACCAGATCACCAAGGACGCCATCAACGCTGGCAAGCACGTCTTCACGGAATGGCCGCTGGGCAAGACCACCGGCGAGGCGGAGGAGCTGGCTGACCTGGCCCGCGCCAAGGGCGTCAAGGCGGTGGTGGGCCTGCAGGCTCGCGCCGCTCCTGCGGTGTTGCAGATGAAGCAGCTGGTTGAGCAGGGTTACGTGGGCGAGATTATGTCGTGTTCCATGACCCTGATCCGTGGCGGCGTGCTGGCCCGTCCCTCCGGGCGCACATGGCAACGAGACGTGGAGCTCGGCGCCAACACCCTGACCATCGCCACGGGACACTCGATCGACGCTATGCGGTTCGTGGCCGGCGAATTCGCCGAGGTGTCAGCAGTGGTTTCGACGCAGTGCGAGCAGTGGTACGAGACCGACACCGACCAGTACCTGGATGTGACCTCACCGGACAACATCCTGATCAACGGCCGGCTGGAGAACGGGGCAGTCGTATCAGCCCACGTTGCCAGCATACCGTGGGCAGGCAGCGGCTACCGGCTGGAGGTATACGGACGAGAGGGATCGCTAATCGCCACGTCCGAGGACTCGCCGCAGCTTGGCCCGGTACAGCTGCAAGGAGCCGAGGGCAGCGACGAGCTCGAGGACCTGATCATACTTGACCAGCACCGGTTCGTGCTGGAGGGGATGCCGGAGGGAGCACCCTACAACGTCGGCCAGCTCTACTACATGTTCGGCGAGGCCATCAGGGGTCAGGGCGAGCGAATGCCCGACTTCGACACGGCCGTCAAGCTGCACCGGTTGGTGGACTGCATCCGCAAATCGTCGGAGGAGCGCCGGGCTGTCGAGGTCGGCGGCTAGGGAGCTTCGCCGGCCACCAGCAGCACCTCGACCCGCACCTCATCGGCCAGGTACACCACGGATCGAGCAGTGGGCTTGGCAAGGCCGAGCTGTTCCCAGGAAAAGGTTGTCTTGCCCAACACGTTGATGGTGCTGCCGTCCCGTCTGGCGGTCACGTCAAAAACCAGCGGCGTGACCGTTTCGCCGATCTGCAGGGAGCCGTCTAGCTGCCCGGTGGTCTCTTCGCCGTCAAGGAAACCCTGAGGCAGGTCCGGCAATTCATCCACTGTGACGACAGCCTCAGTGGTGTCTGCAAAGAGCGTGTTGCGGATGTACTGATCGCGGAACTGCTGGTCGCTCTCGAGAGAGTGCAGGTCCAGAGTCACGACCGACGGCTCGCCGCCCAGGTTGGCAACTCCGCTCAGTCCGGCGCTGGTAATCACAGCATCGAACCGGACAGGTGCGCGGCCCAGTTCCTCCTCCACGGTGAACGTGATCTTCGACCCCTCCCCGACGAGGTAGGCGTCGGAACCGATAACCAGGCCTGAATCCTCAGAGCCTTGGGCGGCTGAATCTGCCTGTTCCTCTGTGGGTGGGGCGGCTACAGCCGTCGGACGCGGCGGGAGGGACAGCTCGCCGCTTTCCGCATCGCCCTGCGTCACCAGGCCGAACCCTACTACCAGCGCAATTATGACTGCCACTGCGGGCGACCACTTGAGCAGTCCAATGGTGGTCTTCAGGAAAAAGGACGCCAGCAGCGGTGTCAGCACAGCACAAACGACGACCACGATGGCCGCCAGGGGCACCATGTACGACACCATCCGGTCCAGCTGGGTGTTGCCGGCGAATGCTATGACCAGCGCCAGAACGAATATCGCCACCAGGCCGCCCAGGAACCACACCAACCGACCGGAAAACCTCGACCACAGAAGGCCGGAGATCAAGCCAACGACAAGGGCAGCCACGGCGACCGTCGCGCTGTTGAAGGCGCTGTCCACCGGGGCGTGCAGCGGCAGTGAGACCAGCGAGGCGATTACGGCTGCAATGGCTCCGGCAGTAAGTCCTGCGAGCATGTGTTGGCTTCTCCTGGTAGGGTTCCGGTGCAACGACCGTGGAGAATTTTAGACCGGCCTATAGTCGGATTGTATCCAATATAGTGAAGAAAGTATGACTGTTTAGAAAATATCCCGAAACCAGTGAGTGCTTTAACTCAGGCTCCCGTGCATTACTTTTTCACCCCCACCCTGACCCTCCTCCATCAATGGGGAGGGGACTTCTGATAGGAGTCACGCAGCTTGAGAGGACGCCCTCACCCTAACCCTCTCCCAGAGGGAGAGGGGATAGCTATCAAGTGCGAAAGTCCCGTTCTGAAGTTTTATCTTGATCGTCGGCCTCCGTCGCTGGGACGACAGAATAAGAGGCGGGTTGATTCACCCGCCTCGGTTCTACTGAAATCTGCCTTCCTATGTCTGGTAGGACGGGACTTGGGCAGTGCCTACAGCGCGATGGCGTAGCAGGCGCGGCGTGGGTCGGCGCCGGTGCTGAGGTGGCCAGTCTGCGGGTCTCGCACCGACACGGTGGCTCCCATACCGCAGTCCACGGCGCGGGCGATCCTGTGCCCGAGGGCGCGAAGGTCTTCAGCGGTGGTCTCGGGGATGGCCTCCTCCAGGTCCAGCCGACCGGGATGGTAGACGTGGGGGTAGAAGGAATTGACGTTGCTCATGGTGGAGAAACGCGGGGCCTCCACCGCCTGCTGCGGGTCCATTCCAAACACGAGCACGTTCAGCATGAGCTGGATGTTGGCCTGGGCCTGGTTGTCGCCGCCGGGGCAGCCAACGGTCATCACCGGCTGGCCGTTCTTGCTGATGATGTAATTGATCAGGGTCGTGCGCGGGCGCTTGCCGGGCTCGACCACATTGGGGTGGTCCTCCTCGCAGTTGAACATCTCGATGCGAGTGCTGAGTGCGCAGCCCAGGTCGGGGAAGAACACCGACTTGGCGAAGGCACCGCCGCTGATGGTCCCGCAGACCATGTTGCCCTGATTGTCCAGCGCAGACACGTGAGTCGTGCCATCGCGGGCCGAGGTGTCGACGGCGTTGGGGTCAGACGCCGAAGGGAGGCCGTTGCCGCCGTGAGCGCCGTTGCCGCCCCGGGACTTCTTCGAGTATTTCCAGGGGTCGCCAGCGTCGGGCTGGGCCGGGTAGGCCTTCGCCAGATCGATGAGCCTGGCCCTCTCTGCGGCGTATTCCTTGGACAGCAGTCCGTCGATGGGGATGACTGAGTAGTCCGGGTCTCCGTAGTGAGCCTCGCGGTCGCCGAAGGCCAGCTTGATGGCCTCGGTTACGGTGTGGATGTACTCGGGGGTGTTGTGCCCCATGGCCTTGAGGTCGAACCCTTCCAGCATGTTCAGGGTCTGCATCAGCATTGGACCCTGCGTCCACGTGTCGTGGCCGTAGATCTCATAGCCATGGAAGGTCGTCGAAACGGGAGTGTCGTACCGGGAGCGATAGGCGGCGAGGTCGTCCATGTTCATGATGCCGCCAACACTGGCCACCGAGTCGGCGATGAGCTGGGCGATGGGACCCTGGTAGAAGACCTCACGGGCCTTCTGCAGGCCCTCGACGCGGGACAGCGAGTGTCCGTTGCCCGAACCGGGCAGCATGGCGCGCAGGGTGTTGGCAAGGCCGGGCTGCACCAGCAGGGAACCGGGCTCCGGCACCTGCCGGCTGTTATAGAACACGTCCCAACCGCCAGGGCTGTAAAGGTCAAACTGCTGCGCCGTTGAGCCGGAGTCCAGCCGGTTCAGCATGTATTCGTAGTTGGGGATGCCTTCCTCTGCGTACCTGATTGCCGGGGCCAGCAGCTCGTCGATGGTCTTGGTACCGTACCGTTCCGCCAGCGAGATGTACGCGTGCACAACGCCGGGCAGGGTGAAGGACAGGTGGGACTGGTCGTGACCGGGGCCGGTCGGGATGCGGTCCAGGCCCAGCTCCTTATAGAACGACGCGGTAGCCTGGCCGGGCGCAGTGCCCTGTCCGCTCAGGGACAGCACTTCGCCGGTATTCGCGTCGTAGAGCATGAACACGCCCTCGGCGGCCAGGGAGTAGGACGCGATAGGTTCCACAACCGCGGCGGCGAACCCTGCGGACACCATGGCGTCGAAGGCGTTTCCGCCGCTGAGCAGCATCTTGGCGCCAGCCATGGAAGTGAGGTAGTGGCCGCTGGAAATCACGCCCTCTGTGGATCGGATAACTGGGCGGCCGGTGGTCTGCTGGGTGGTGTTACCCTGCTCGGTGTTTACTGCAGTCTGCTGGGTGGCCATGCTGTCTCCTGCGCTGTTATGTATCTGATTCGGGGGTTCACACATTCCCTCACCGCAAGGGGAAGGGGTTTTGCGTCTTAACGAGCATTTTCGTCGATGACGGCGTCCCGGCCCGGATAGGCGATGACGCCCTCCCCGTCCACCAGGTGGGCGGGCATGAAGTACTCGCGGGTGTCCGGTCCGCCGAACCCGGGGATGAACGACTGCACCACTCCCACCGATTCGAGGGCGGCGCGTACGATCTGCTTGTTGAAGTTGCTGATGTCGTCGCGGGACAGGAAATCGTCCACCGGCAGCCAGAGGCATTCCTGTATCTCGTCTGCCTGCATGGTAATCTCGCGGCTCAGGGGACGTAGGCGGCTGACGAAGTAAATGTCCGACTTACCGTAGCGGTACCCATGCCAGTGCCGGAAGCAGGCTATGGCCTCGAACTCGGCCTGAACGCCCGTCTCCTCCAGCACTTCGCGCTCCACCGCCTCGGCCAGGTTCTCGTCAGGATGCAGGGCGCCGCCTGGCAGCTTCAGCGTGGGCGGCCGCCCGGCCACGCCATAGATCTCCCGCACCACCAGCAGCTCCCGTTCCGGGGTAAGCACCACACCGCCGATGCCGATGTAGTGAGTGGCGAAATGCGGCAGCCAGGCACCTTCCTCCAGGATGATGGTGAGCATCAGGTAGTCTTCACTGGAATGGTGGAATATAAAGCCCTGATTGACCGCTTCGGGGATCAGCTGGGACTTCCCGATTGGCACCTCGAGCCACGCTGCTCTCTTGCCCTCGGCAATCCACTCCTTCAGGGAAACCTCGAGCCGCTGGGAAAATTCCGTCGCGTCTGTGGGCAGTTCGCCGGGCACAAGAACCATGCCGCCGAACGGATTGGCCCTGGCCTCCAACAACTGTTTACTGGATAACTGAGTCATTGGCGCCTCGCAAATAACTGGACTAGCAGGCTGATTCACATTTTCGCCGAAGATGATCGGGAGAGGTGGCAACCCGCCGTCGCCAATGCTACGGCGCGATTGCGGCTCCGTCAAATCGCGTGGCCGGGCCGTCGTGATTTGAACATTGAGGGTCACGCCGGACAGTCGGTCCTGCCCTTCCACAGACCCCTCGTCCTTCAAATCGGCACCTCGATCGCCTGCCCATTTTTGCAAGGGGCCAGTGTCCCGAAACCCGGTCAAATCTCTGTGTGCGCCACTACCGACGGAGAGGCGAAATCGGACGCCATCAGCCATTCCTTCACATTTGTTCACAAAAGCCCCACGAGACTCTCACTCTTTGATGTGCATTACCCAAAAGGAGAGAGATAGCATTGAGCAACAGTCCATCATCAAGCCTCCGCAGGAGCCCGCCATCTCTATGCCCAAGTCCCTAGTATGGATCCCTCTGCTTGGCCTGCTGACTGCGGTCCTTGCACTGGCGGCGTGCGCTGCCGGCACACCGCCACAGGCCGCGACCCCGTATCCAACTTCGCCACCTCCTACAGCCACACCCGTTCCTGAATTGCCGCATACATCAGCGGCTTCCATGATGTCCTACCTGAGGCAAGTGGACTACCAGGACAGGTGGAATCTCTGGCCCGGTAAGGGCGAGAAATACATGGCTGGAGGGGGACACAGCGTGCTCCTCACCACCTACCTGAATCCGACGGCCTACGAGGCTGTCATTGAGAAACGGGGCGCCCTGCCGCCCAACTCCATCGTAGTCAAAAATAACTTCACCGTCGGCGGCGAGATCCGAGGCACCACCGTAATGTACAAGGTGGAAGGTCACGCTCCGGAACACAACGACTGGTACTGGCTCAAGGTGCTGACGGACGGCACGGTGGACCAGGAGGGCACGCCCGATGGTTGCGTGGTGTGCCACGCGGAGATGAAGAACAACGACTATGTCTGGACCGGAGGACCGTTCTCCCTTTCGAAGTAGCCGCGGCTACGACTGCTGCTCCCGCGAATAACGCGCCTGTGGAACGCTACCCTCGCTGCCCAGAACATCGCTGCCGAATCACGCAGGGAAGCGCGGCCATCTTTCATTCCCGGGAAACGCCAACCTTTAGCCCGGGCCTCAAGCCACCGGGACGGATATGGCGAGGATTTATTCCCCTTCCTGTGACACTTTCGCCTTGCGGATGTTGCTTCCAACAAGGAAAATAGCCACATCCCGTCATTCGAAAGCCTTCAGTGCAGCAGGGTGTTCAGGCGTAGCGTGTCGACTTCTCATTTTCATCCCATCATCCGCGAGTGGTTCGAGGACCGGTTCCGTGAACCCACGGAGGCTCAGGCCCAGGGTTGGGCGGCCGTGGCAGAGGGCAAGCACACCCTCATCGCCGCGCCCACCGGGTCCGGCAAGACGCTGGCCGCGTTCCTGACCTGCATCGACCGGTTAGTACGCCAGGGAATCGAGGGGGATCTCCCCGACACCACCCAGGTGGTATACGTTTCCCCGCTTAAAGCGCTGTCCAACGACATCCAGAAGAACCTGGCCGGTCCGCTGGAGGAGATCGTTGCCCTGGCCGCCCGGAGGCACAAGGAGAGTCGACCGTGCCTGG
This sequence comes from Dehalococcoidia bacterium, assembly GCA_965207865.1. GTDB lineage: Bacteria > Chloroflexota > Dehalococcoidia > Lucifugimonadales > UBA3495 > VXOI01. The sequence goes on along the minus strand of CBDBNP010000002.1, from coordinate 286,260 downwards.
ACCTCTTCCCGGAAGAAGCGGGTGAGTTCCCGGAAATCCGCGTGGGGGTGCGCACCGGCGACACCCCGCAATCCGAGCGCCAGAAGATGGCGAAAAAGCCGCCCCACATTCTCATCACCACTCCCGAGTCGCTGTACATCCTGCTGACTTCCGCCAGCGGCAGGCGCGGTCTTCAGAGCGTCCACACCCTGATCCTCGACGAGATTCACGCAGTGGCCGACGACAAGCGTGGCTCACACCTCTCCCTTTCCGTCGAGCGGCTCTGCGCCCTCTCGGAGGAACCGGTGGTGCGCATCGGACTGTCGGCGACCCAGCGGCCCATCGAGGAGATTGCGCGGCTGCTGGTGGGCAACGAGAACATTGACGCCCAAGGGACTCCGGACTGCACCATCGTGGATACCGGACACGCCCGAGAGATCGATCTCGCACTGCAGTTGCCTGAGCAGGAACTGGGGCCCATCGCATCCCACGAGCTGTGGGACGACACGTTGGACACCGTCGCGGGGCTGGTCAACGAGCACCAGTCGACGCTGGTATTCGTCAACACCCGCCGTCTGGTGGAGCGGGTGGCACACAAGATGAGCGCACGCCTGGGCGAGGAGGCCGTGGTCGCCCACCACGGCAGCTTGTCCCGTGAAATTCGCCTGGATGTCGAGCAGAAGCTCAAGACCGGTCAGGTCAAGGTCTGCGTGGCCACCGCTTCCCTGGAACTGGGCATAGACATCGGAGACGTTGACCTCGTTTGCCAGATCGGGTCGCCACGCTCCATCGGCGTTTTGCTGCAGCGGGTGGGGCGCTCGGGCCACTCGGTGGGCGGCAAGCCCAAGGGGCGCCTGTTCCCCCTCACTCGCGACGAGCTGGCCGAGTGCGTGGGGCTGGCCCGCGCCGTCCGCCGCCGCAACCTTGACGCCCTCTCGGTTCCCTCCTGGCCGCTTGACGTTCTGGCGCAGCAGGTCGTGGCCTCCTGCGCGCAGGAGGATTGGGGCGAGGACGACCTGTACGCGCTGGCCATGCGCGCCTACCCATACCGGGAATTGCCTCGGGAGAAATTTGACCAGGTGATCGACACCCTCTCCGATGGCTACGCCAGCCGCATTGGCCGCAGCGCCGCCTATCTGCACCGCGACGGGGTCAACGGCGTCGTGAAGGGGCGGCGGGGAGCACCCCTGGCGGCCATGACCAGCGGGGGAGCCATCCCCGAGAACGCCGACTACGATGTCATCGCCGACCCCGACGACACGTTCGTGGGAACAGTCAACGAGGATTTCGCCATCGAGAGTCTCAAGGGGGACGTCTTCCTGCTGGGTAACACGGCCTGGAAGGTTCGCCGGGTCGAAAGCGGCCGGGTCAGGGTGGAGGATGCCCACGGCCAGCCGCCAACCATACCATTCTGGCTGGGGGAAGCGCCGGGACGCACAATGGAGCTGTCTGAGGAGGTGAGCGACCTCCGCGAGGGCATCGACCATCTGTTGCCGGATGCCGGCGCCGCCCGCGAGTGGGTGGTCAGCGAGTCGGGAGTGGCCAGCGAACCCGCCCGGCAGCTGGTGGCCTACATCGAGGAGGGCAAGCGGGTGCTGGGGGTGACGCCCAGCCGGAACCGCGTGGTGGCCGAGCGGTTCTTCGACGAAAGCGGCGGCATGCAACTGGTCATCCACGCGCCCTTCGGAGCAAGGATCAACCGAGCCTGGGGTATGGCCCTGCGCAAGAAAATCTGCCGCTCTTTCGACTTTGAGCTACAGGCAGTGGCTACCGATGACGGCCTGAATTTCTCCCTGGGCCCCAGCCTGTCAATGCCGGTCGATGAGGTGTTCAGCTACCTGAAGTCCTCCAACTTCGAGGAGGTGCTGACCCAGGCGGTGCTGCAGGCACCGATATTTGGCACGCGGTGGCGCTGGAACGCAACCCGCTCGCTGGCCATCCTGCGGCACACGGGCGGCAAGAAAGTCCCTCCGCCGCTGCAGAGGATGCGTTCCGACGATCTTCTGGCGGCGGTTTTCCCGGCCCAGGTCGCCTGCCAGGACAACGCCCCGCCGGGAGACATCGAGATCCCCGATCACCCGTTGGTGTTTGAGACAATGCGGGACTGCCTGACCGAGGCCTCTGACCTGGACGGGTGCCGGGCTCTCCTTGCCGACATTGAGTCGGGGGCCATCGAAATCCTCGGGCGGGACACGGTACAGCCGTCGGTTTTTTCGCATCAGATTCTGAACGCAATGCCCTATGCCTTCCTGGACGACGCTCCGCTGGAGGAGCGCCGGGCCCGCGCCGTGTCGCTGAGGCGCTCGCTGCCGGACGATAACCGGGACCTCGCGCGGCTGGATCCCGAGGCCATCCGCATGGAATCGGAGAACGCCTGGCCTCGTATCCGCGACGCCGACGAATTGCACGATGCCCTGCTCACATTGGGAGTCCTGCCGGAGGGCCCCCTTGGGGTCTCGCGGCCCGTGATGGAGGGCATCCCGGTAACCCTGTGGTTGGAGCAGCTTGCGGAGGCTGGGCGGGCGCACCGGGTCGCGGACGGCGCGGGCCTGGCCGCATGGGTGGCTGCGGAAAGGCTGGAACTGGTGCGTCGGGCTTACGGAACGATCTCCGTCAGCCCCGCGCCGCGAGAACTCCCCTCCGGGAGGGGACGCCCCCACCCTAACCCTCCCCCGGAGGGAGAGGGAACCGCAAGAGGGTCGCGAGAAGATGCGATCCTGGCGCTGGTGCGTGGCTGGGTGGACAGCATCGGCCCCGTTTCGGTCGAAGAGCTGGCCACCACGCTTTCTCTCCCCTACGACGACGTTCAATATGCGCTGGCCCAGCTGGAAAACGAGGGCGTTGTACTGCGAGGCAGCTACCGAACAGGAGTAGAATCAGAGGAGTTCTGCGACCGCCGAATTCTGGCGCGTATCCACCGTGCAACTATCGATTCATTACGCAGCCAGGTGGAGCCGGTATCCGCGTCCACCTTCATCCGATTCCTGCTGGAATGGCAGCACGTTTCGCCTGAGTCCCGCCTGCGCGATGAGGGCGGCCTTTTGTCTGTCATTGAGAAGTTGCAGGGATTCGAGGCAGCCTCTGGGGCCATGGAGGAGGAGATCCTCGGCAACAGGGTGGTCGACTACAGTGGTGTGCTGCTCGACCGGCTGTGCCTCGGAGGCGAGGTGGTCTGGGGCCGGTTTTCTTCGCGCCAGTCCGCGTCCAAGGGCTGGCTGGGCGGGACAGCCACGGGACGCGCTGCCTTTTCGAAGGCCACCCCTGTTTCGCTGGCCCTGCGGGAGTCCCTCGACTGGGTGCTCCCCGAGGATGAGCCGGAAACCAGCGGGCTCACCGGCGCGCCCCTTGAAGCCCTGGAGTACCTGCAGCGGCGCGGTGCGTCGTTCCTGTCGGACATTGTCAGCGGAACCAAGCGCTTGCCATCGGACGTTGAAGAGGCCCTCTGGACCCTGGCGGCTGCCGGCCTGGCCACAGCCGACGGACTGGAGGCAATGCGGCAGCGGCTGCGCGGGACCAAGCGACCCCGGAGACCCCAGAATTCCGGACGCGGCACACGACATCAACGCCGTGGGTTCAGCCGCTGGTGGTTGCTGGAATCTGTGGATCCTGTGGAGGACCGGGCCGAGGCGGTGGCAAGGCAGCTGCTTTTGCGTTACGGAATCCTGTTTCCGGAGTTGCTGCAGCGAGAGTCATTGTTCATCGGCTGGCGTTACCTGGCCCGCGTCCTGCGTCGCCTGGAAGCCCGGGGTGAAATCCAGGGCGGGCGGTTCGTGTCGGGCTTCGTGGGCGAGCAGTTCGCCCTGCCGGAGGCCGCCGATGCGCTGCGTCGCTGGCGGAACCGCGAACCGGACGACCGGCTGATTGTTGTATCGGCGAACGACCCCCTGAACCTCGCCGGTATCCTCACCCCAGGACCTCGCGTCTCCGCCACGCTGGGCAACCGCCTCGCCTACCACAACGGCCTGCCCATCGCGGCCATGGATGGAGGCGAGTTCGTCCCGCTTGCCAGGACTAACCCTGACGTCCTGGAGCGGGCCAGGTTCCTGCTGTCCGTGCCCGTTTCCCACGCCAACTTCCGAATGGAGCAAGAGTCGCTGGCCACCGCTTGACGGGGCCACCGGTGTTTTGTCGGCCACTCTCTTTCCGAGGCGGGAATAGGCTTCGAGATTCAGTGCCCTACCTGCCAGTCGGCGCTAAGAGCAAGGCGAACCATCAGCGGCCTTTTCCACCCCTTCATTCGACTGACTCAAGGTCAACTGTCGGGGCTCTGGAATTACAGTGCGGTTGTACTGGCATGGCAGGAGAACAATAGCGAAGTCATTGTCTGAATCAGGATTATCGAGATTCCGGGATTTTCAAGATGTTCACCAATCCTGTTTATCCTCTAATCCTGCAAATCCTGATTCAGACAAAACAACTGGCGTTGGACGTTGCGATCGCCCTCCCCCGGCAGTCCTCCACAATTGAAAATCACTGTCCCCTGTGCTAACGTGAATCATCGAATTCCGTAACAATCAGCAGTAAAATTTCAGCAGGCGGCGTTAGTGTCTGGTATCCGATTCTCGCCCAACCCAAACGAGGCACACCGCATCGAGTGGCTGCCGTGGTCAGGTGCATCGTTTGAACGGGCACAGAACGAGGACAAACCCGTCCTGCTTTCGATTTCCGCAGCGTGGTGCCACTGGTGCCACGTTATGGATGAGACCACCTACTCCGACCCCGAAGTTCAGGACCTCCTCTCAAGCGGCTTCATCGCCGTCCGGGTGGACAACGACCACCGGCCAGACATCAACGCCCGCTACAACGTGGGCGGCTGGCCCACCACCGCCTTTCTGACGCCTCATGGTGGCCTGATTGGAGGGGCGACATACCTCCCTCCTGACCAGTTCGTCGCCATGCTGGTGGAACTGCAGAACGCCTACAGCGCCGACAAACCGCAGCTGTACAACCAGTCGCGGGACCTGTTGCGCCAGCGCCGGGAGCATGCCCGCCGGGTCGCGGCAGGCGCGGATGTGGAGGGCTCGCTGGTGGACCGGGTCTCCCGCATCGCGGCAGGAGCCTACGACTCCAGGGATGGCGGGTTCGGTAGCGAGCCGAAGTTCCCGAATCCACAGATCCTGCGATTCCTGGTGCACCTGTACCGGACCACGGGTGAGGACTTTTACTCGGCAATGCTCATCAAGAGCCTGGACCGTTTGGCCGATTCTCCGCTGTTCGACCCGGTCGATGGCGGATTCTTCCGGTACAGTTCCACTCCCGACTGGTCATCGCCCCAACGGGAAAAGCTGCTGGAAGACAACGTCCAGATCGCCAGGGCCTACCTCGACGCTTCCATAGTTCTGGACCAGCCCCGGTATCGCGGTGTGGCCGAGAGCACCTTCAATTACTTGGCGCGAATCCTGTATGACCCCGAAAGCGGCGGTTTCCGTGGCAGCCAGGGGGCAAATTCCGATTATTTCGCCCTGGATGCCACCGCCCGCTCGCAGTCTGTTCCCCCGCCCGCGGACCCCTCGAGCTATTCCGGCCCCGGGGCACTGGCCGCCGCGGCATTTCTTGACGCCTCATGGAAGCTGGGCCGACCGGATCTGGCGCGAACGGGGCTGGATGTGCTGGACCGCATCGACGGCATGGCCGAAACTGGCAATCTCAGCCACGTGTACACCGCTGACGGCCCCGGCGACGCCCCTGCTCTGCTCGTGGACTGGGCCGGCTTGCTGATGGGACTGATGCAGGCGCACGCATCCACCGCCGAGGCCCGCTACCTGGACCGTGCAACCCAAGTGGCTGCCCTGATGGTAGACCGATTCTTCGATGAGGAGAACGGCGGTTTCTTCGACATTGAGGCCGACGATGAGGCGGTGGGTCATCTCCAGGTCAGGGAGAAACAACTGCCCGAGAACATGGTGGCGGTGCAGGGGTTCCTGAAGCTGTACCAGGCCACTCGCAACGAGGACTACCGGCAGCTCTGCGAGGCCACACTGAGCGCATTCGGCAGTGTGTTCCGGGAGTATGGTGAATTTGCCGCCGACTTCGGGTTCGCGGTGGACCTGTTCACCAACCCAATGGTGGAGGTAACCGTCGAAGGGGACCCGGAGTCATCCGACTGCTATCTCCTGCTGGAAGCGGCCACGCGCCTCGACAGCCCGAACCTGGAGATCAAGACCGTAGCCGCGGGAGGCCCGGCCCTGGCCCACGTGTGCCTCGACACTCTTTGCCTGCCGCCCGTAAGCACGCCCGAGGCCCTGGTGGAGACGGCGGCGGGGATTGATTCCCAGTCCGCCAGCCCCTTCCGCGACATTTTCAGCGTTTTCCCCGGCGACTAACCACCTGGATATCAGCCCGCCACAGGGCCTCAGCTCGTATCAAACCCATATCAAGGGAATTGGAGGACCCGCGTGCCCGTTTCAGTGCAAATGAAGGGCGCCAATTGCGGAGAACTGCGCCTCAAGGACGCCGACTCGGACGTCACCCTTGCGGGGTGGGTCGGCCGGCGCCGCGACCACGGCGGGATCATTTTCCTGGACCTGCGGGACCGCTCAGGCTTGGTACAGGTGGTCTTCAATCCCGAATTGGCCCCTGAAGCGACGCGGATCGCCGAGGACTTGCGGCAGGAGTGGGTGGTCCAGGTCAAGGGGCATGTCCGCCAGCGTCCCGAAGGCAGCGAAAACGATGCCATGCCTACCGGCGACATCGAGGTGATGGCCGATTCGGTGGTCGTGCTGAACCAGTCGCTCACTCCCCCGTTCTACATCTCGGACGACGCCGGGGCCGATGAAAGCCTCCGCCTGCGCTACCGCTACCTGGACCTGAGACGCCCGGCCATGCAGGAGAACCTTATCCTACGGCACCGGGTGGTCAAGTACATACGGGACTTCCTCGATGCGCAGGGATTCCTGGAAATCGAGACGCCCATCCTGATAAAGAGCACACCCGAGGGCGCACGCGACTTTCTCGTCCCCAGCCGGTTGCATCCGGGGACCTTCTATGCGCTGCCGCAGTCTCCCCAGCAGCTCAAGCAGCTGCTGATGGTTTCCGGCGTGGAGCGTTACTTCCAGATAGCACGCTGCTTCCGCGACGAGGATATGCGGGCCGACCGCCAGCCCGAGTTCACCCAGCTTGACCTTGAGATGAGCTTTGTTGACCAGGAGGACGTGCTGGCCCTGACCGAGGAACTCTACACCGGCATGATCCAAACGGTGGCGCCGCACAAGAAGCTGCGGACACCCTTCCCGCGCCTGACCCACGCTGAGGCCATGTCCCGGTTTGCATCGGACAAGCCTGACCTGCGGTTCGGATTGGAAATAACCGACGTGTCGGCCTTTGCCGCCGAGACGAGTTTCCGTGTGTTCCTCTCGACCATCGAGGGAGGCGGACAGATCAAGGGACTTGTGGCTCCCGGGTTGGCCTCCTACACCACGTCGCAGGTTAGGGAGCTGGATGAATTCGCCAGGGAGTCCGGCGCCGGCGGGCTGGCCCACATCCGCTACCGGGGCACCGGTCCGGTTGCGGAGATGAGCGAGGACGAGATACTGCAATCATCGGGTCTGCGTATGCCACCCGAGTGGCACGGCAGGCTAGCCGAGGCCATGGGCGCTGGCCCTGGAGATATGATTCTGCTGTTTGCCGGCCCTCCCTCTCGGATCAATGTGTGGCTGAACGCCATGCGGAACCACGTGGCGGAGTTGCTGGAACTGGGAGATCCCGATGAACTGGCATTTGCCTTTGTAACGGACTTCCCGCTGTTCGAATGGAACGAAGATGCAGGCCGGTGGGACTCGTCTCACCATCCGTTCACGTCCCCGGCGGATGGGGGGGAGCAACTGCTGAGCGGCGACGATCTGGGCGCCATCCGGTCCAAGGCATACGACTTGGTGTGCAACGGGTCGGAGCTGGCCAGCGGAAGCATCCGGATTCACAACCGTGAGCTGCAGGAAAAAATCTTTTCCATCCTCGGTTACAGCCGGGAGGATGTGGGTGAAAGATTCCGCCAGATCCTGGAGGCCTTCGAATACGGCGCTCCACCCCACGGCGGGATCGCCCCAGGCATCGACCGGCTGGTGGCCATCCTTGCCGGAGCCAGCTCCATACGCGATGTCATAGCCTTTCCCAAAACCCAGAGCGGCACGGACCTGCTATTCAACTCGCCGGCTGAGGTTGTCCCGTCTCAATTGAAGGAGCTTTCCATAAGGACCGACCTCTAGCGCCAGCCACTCACTCAGCGGTAAGACAGAAAAAGAAGAGCCGGGACTTTAAGTGTCCCGGCTCTTTTCGTTCCCAGGCGTGCCTGTTGACAAGACTGACCTAGTCGTCGGCGGTGCCAGCCTTCTCGGGGATGGCGCTGGATTCCTTGCCGTTGCGGAAAGCAAACCGATCGACGAGATTGCCGATGCTGGTGCGGAAGCCGGAGTATTCCAGCTCGCCGTAGGGCAGCATCGCGGCGCCGGACCAGCCCTGCGACCGCATGGCGATGCCCTTCTCCTGGGCCACCTGCCGGACGTAGTCCCAAGAAGGGTTGTCAAAGAAGTCAGCGCTGGAGTCGGAGAAATAGCCGTCGCGATTCAGCGAGAAGCCAACGCATGAGACCAGCGGCAGGCAGTACATGCCAGTAACCGCAGTATTGATGGCCACCGGCATCAGCGGCATGACGTGAGAGCCGCGCGCGTCGCCGCCAATGTAGTGGGCCTTGGCATAGGGAGAGATGAGTTCTTCAGGGGCCGGGAAGACGCCCTGGTTGCGTACGAGGGCCACCGGGTCGTCCTTGCCGGTGTAGGAGCCGGCAATGTTGTGCATCCGGGTCGCGGAAATGGCAGCCGCCACCTGACCGGTGTGCCGGGAGACGATGCTGTCGATACCGAAACGCTCGTTATCACGGAGCAGCACCGTGATCTTGTAATAGTCCTCGGGGGCGTTCAGGGAGATCAGGCTGTCGCCGTCGGTGTTGTCCATGTCGATGATGTTGAAAGTGAATCCCTCGCCCAGTCGCGGCAGCATCAACCCGCCGCAGTACATGGGGTCGGCGAAGCCCAGGAACATTGGCAGGTTGTAGGCGCCCGGTCCGCACTTGTCGGCAGCCAGCACCATGAAAGACTCGGCAGGCCGAACGGGGTTGGTCTTGACCGGGTCATGGTCGAACTCGATCTCGGCAACTGCCGGGCCAGCGCCCCTGATGTTGCCGGAAGGAGCGTCCACCAGGAGGTCCTGTCCCGCGCCGTAAAGCCCGTACTCGGAGGCGATGGCGGTGGCGTTCAGGAAGGCAGTCCAGGCAAACTGGTGCACTTCGGTATCATTTTCGCCGCGGGTGTGGGAAGCGATGATGCAGATGTCGTCTCCGGTATGACCAACGTAACCGTCAATAAGCAGTCCCCTTGCAATGGCCCCCGCAACATCCGATCTGACCGAATCCATCATCCGGTCGGACGGCTTGGTGTGGCCACCGATGGAACCCACGTCAGCCTTTAGTACCGATAGGGTAATTTTCATAGTCCTCCTCATAAGCAGCACCGTCGGCTTGACTGCATGCTGCGCCCAGTCCTTTTTGTGTCCAGTCATTATATCGGATTTGAATTGGCGGGCAATGCTTTGATACTGGGTCGGCTCAAGTCGGGGACGACAAAGCCAGGATGGCCGTTCTGGAATTCGCCTCAACATTGCCTATGTGTCCGATTTCTAGTATATTCAAAAGAGCTTTCACAGTTTTCATCCGACGGATCACCGTCGAGAGAGCAGGGTATCCCCGTTCCATCAGGGCAGTTCCGATGCCAGTAAGGACTCAGTACGGGACTGCGGAGGCAAGGGCTTATCTTCGGACTTGATGCGACAGATATTCTCCTCGTTTTGCTTGTGCCGTTTGTGGCAGTATGGACGGCACGGACAGCGCAGGCGCGGAACCGCAACCCCTGGTTATGGGGGACTGCCGCGCTCGTCCTTGGAATTCCTTGGCCGGGAATAAATCTACCTATCCTGGGTGTAGTCCCGGTCCTGTTCCTCATGTTCTTTGTGCGGCCTGCGGTAACGAGGGGGGAGGAACACCGGACTTCCTGCTCCAAGTGCGCCAGCCCACACGCTCCCGGTCAGAACTTCTGCACCAAGTGTGGATGGGATCTTTCCAGCGACTACTCCGCTGACACCGCAGACACCGTGCTGGCCTCGGAAATGCATCAGGCATCCTCCACGGCCACCCTCGAACGCCCACCGGAACCGCCCCCCCACGATTCCTTTAGTCCAGCACCCTACGCCCCGGAGCAAGACACTCTGTCCCCGGTCGAAGATGACCAACAGAGGACGCCCGAGGTGGGAGCGCCTCCGTTTGAGGATGACGTCGAGGAGCAAGTACCGGCGTACGCCCACGAGGAGTCCCAGCCGGGAGACGACTCCCAGCCCGATCCGGAGGAAGAACAGCGGCCGTGGGGGATTCCTGTGCCAGGCCCCGCACCAACGGCAGAGGGCATGACCGCCAGGGGAGCACTCCTCTTGAGCGAAGGCAAGCTCCAGGAGGCCATAGACCAGTTTACCAAGGCAATAGCGCTGGACCCCAGGCACCGGGAGGCCTTCGAGCATCGTGCCGAAGCCTACAGCCAGCAGGGTCGCCCGGAAAGGGCAGACGAGGACTACCGGCAAGTGCAGGCGCTCAGTACCGGCACCTTAGAGCAGGTATCCTTGGCTGACACCCCCTGAAAAAAAGAGGCGGGCTTGAGCCCCGCCTCCGTTGCTTCATGAGAGAGTGCCGGTTCCGCCATCTTCCGCAGCTCACACCGCCATAATGTGATATCCCGCGTCCACCGGTATAATCGTGCCGGTAATGCCACTGGACATTCCGCTGCACAGGAAGAGGGCAGTCTGCGCCACCTCTTCCACGGTGATGTTCCGCTGCAACGGCGCCCGCTCCGCATGGGTGTGTCGCATGTCGCGGAATCCTGTGATGCCTCTGGCAGCCAACGTTTCCAGGGGCCCGGCGGAAATGGCGTTGACCCTGATGTTGGCGGGCCCCATCTCGGCCGCCAACTGCCGCACCGCATGCTCAAGGGCAGCCTTGGCCGAACCCATCACGTTGTAGCCGGGATAGACCCGCTGCGAGGCGTCGAAGGTCATGGCCACCACGCTGCCACCGCCGGACATCAGCGGAGCGGCGTGTCGCACCAGGGGCAGCAGCGAATAGGCGCTCACTTCCATGGCAACGCGAAATCCGTCCCGCCCCGTGTCTACGAACCTCCCGCTCAGGTCCTCCCGGTTAGCGAAGGCGATGCTGTGGATGAGAAAGGAAATTTCTCCGAACTGCTGGCCCACCTCCGCAAAGACCTGCTCAATCTGATCATCGTCGGTGGCGTCACATGGGAGCAGCAGGGGTTGGTCCAGCGACTCTGACAGACGCTCCACCCGCTCTTTCAGCCTGTCTCCCTGGTAGGTCAGGGCCAGCCGTGCGCCAGCGTCAGATAGGGCCTGGGTGATGCCCCAGGCGATGCTTCTTTCGTTGGCCACACCGAACACGATTCCGTTCTTGCCAGACAGGTCTACGGGAACCAATTGCTACTCCCTCGGCACAATTTCGCAGGTAACGCAGGACCAGGTACGAATGGTACTGGCCAGTTCAGCGCCCTAATGCAGCTTCTACTGGAATTGCGGAACCACCCGTTCCAGGAAGGTGTCGAGTTGGCGTTCCGGCTCAAAGGAGGCGAACCTCACCACGACAGTGTCGGCGCCGGCCTCCGAATAGGCCGCCATCCGGTCGGCCACGTTCTGGATTCCACCGAAAGGCCCCCAGCGGCTGCCCCAGATGTTGGCCCCGTAGTATCGCATCAGCCAGTCTTCCGCCTCTGCCTTCGCTTCGGACTCGTCCTCTTTGAGGTTGACCGTCATGTAGAAGACGTTCTCCCGATTGGAGGTGTCGCGGCCATATTCTTCCGCCTTGGCATCCACCTGGGCGATTACCTCGGCAAACTCTGTGGGCGTGTCTGAAATGGCAATGATGCCGTCGCCGATCCTGGCGGCGCGTTCGATCTGGGCGGGCTGACCTGCGCGGTAGTGGGTGGCCAGCAACCAGGGAATGCCCTCAGGCTGGGTGGCGGCGGGTAGCATCCTCACCGACTCGAGCTCGAAATGACGGCCCTCGTGGGTATGAGGTTCGCCGGAGCCGAGGCCCTTGGCCACCTCGACCACCTCCTCGAACCTGCGAGCCCGGCGCTTGGGGTCAACACCCGCGGCGGCCCACTCGCCCTTCTGCTCGTCGTTGAAGGCACCGCCCACACCCGCGCCGATCACGAGCCGGCCTCGAGAAATCAGGTCGACGGTGGCCATGGTCTGTGCCATAAGGACCGGATGACGCAGGGCGGGGAGGAGCACGGCCGTGCCCAGCCTGACCCGGCTGGTCCTGGCAGCCAGCGCCCCGAGCGTGGACAGGGGTTCCAGGCGGGGTTTGGCCACCAGGCTGTCTCCGACCCAGATCGAATCCAGTCCTGCCTCTTCGACCCGCTCCCCGATGCGCAGAATTCGATCCGCATTGTCCGGTTGCTTACCGCGCAGCAGGAGGCCCCGAGTGGGCAGCAGCAACCCGAGTTTTGGCTTCTTTTCGCTCATCATCTCACCAATGATCAATGTGCAATCGGGAAATCGCGCAGCCTAGAAAGATGGCGCGTCTCCCCCCGAGTCTATACCCTCGCCGGCCAAGGGTCCGTCGGCGCCCATCTTCAGGTGATCAACCAGTCCGGGCTCCATGTGCTGATAGGACTCCAGGTCGTCGACCAGGTCGAGGTCCAGGCCCAGTCCGGGGCTGTATGCGATGGCCACCGAGGTCTCGAGCCGCCCTGCCTGCGCCAGGTGCTTGCTGAAACTCATTCGGCCCAACTCCGGCTGGAAGTTGATGCCACAAGGGATGAGCATCGCGTTGGTCCCGCCGTCGCGCCGGGCCGGTGCAAGGGTAACGTTGCCTGCGCCGCGCGATGCCTGGATGAATGAGTGGATGTCGGAAGCCTTGACAAACGGGAGGTCGCCCGCCACATACAGTGCGGAACCATCCTGCTCGAAAGCCATCCTGATTGCCCTGCCGAGGGTGTCGTTCAGGTCGCTGCCCAGTTCCTCCAACCACTTGCCTCCCAGACTGAGGGCCAGTTCGCCAACGCGTTCGTCTCCTCCCACGACCCAGACAGATTCTATGGAGGCGCCCTTGAGGGCCGAAATCACCCTGAACAGCATTCCCATGCTGATGTTGGCCCGCTCCTCGGCTGACAAGGCGCGCGCCAGGCGGCTCTTGCCCTCCGCCAACGGCTTCATGGGCACGATGCCAACGATTGCCGGAGAGCGGCTGGCAGCGCTTTCTATGTCGGTTTCGGTAGTCATAATCGGACCTGGTTCAGTGAGTCCGGAGGCCGAGGGACAGGACTGTCCGCGCCAATTCCACTCGATCCTCCAGAGAGTTCATGATCGTATCGGCAATCGCCGGGCGAGGGCCCGCCTCGGCCACTGCCGGCGCCAGATCGGCGTCCTGACGATCGATCACCAGCACGTCGCAAAACTCCCGGTATGCGCGGGCCACGCCCACCACTGAGACCTCGTGTCCCAGGCCGGCCATGATCCTGCCAGCGGGGCCCCGCACAGCGTCGTTGCCCACTATGGGGCTCACGGCCACGCGAGTTCCGCTGAACCCGGCGAGACGCTTTTTCATCCCGGACAATGCCACAATCGGGCTGACACTCAGTGCCGGATTGGATGGACAGATCACCAGCATCTCCGCCAGACCAAGCGCTTCGTCCAATCCCGGTGAGGGCCACGCACTCTCGGCTCCCTCATAGTGGACCGCCGAAACATCCGGCTGGGCGCGACGCCGCACGAAATACTCCTGCATGGAAAGTTGGCCTTCGGCGGTGTCAAGAACGGTACGCACAGGCTCGTCACTCATGGGGACGATGTTGTGTTCGATGCCCAGCGCTTCGCAGAGGCGTGCGGTCGTTTCCGAGAGAGTCAGGCCTTGCCCAAGAAGTTCGGTTCTACGAATGTGAGTTGCAAGGTCCCGGTCACCGAGGTTGAACCAAGTCTCCGACCCGTACCTGCGGAGCATAGACAGAGCCTCGAAGGTTTCACCCTGCAGACCCCAACCGGTCTCCGGATTGGACAGACCTGCGAGAGTGTACATCATGGTGTCGAGGTCCGGCGACACGTAGAGGCCATGGAAAACTTCGTCATCGCCGGTGTTGACGCCGACAACCAATTCGCCCGGCTGTAGACATTGCGCCAGGCCCACAACCAGCTTGGCGCCACCGACTCCACCGGCCAGAGCCAGAACACGCGGGGCACTCACAGCGTCGGACTCAGTGTCGCAGGTTGCGCAGGCAGGAAGGTCTCGGTGTTCAATGGGCGCATCCGCCTCTAATCATCACCCGGCAGATGCTCAGACACTGGCCTGCTGTGCGTATCTAGGGTGTTCGAAGCGGTAGGTCTCGAGCTTTACCAGCTTGTTGTAGGAGCCGAAGATCTCCTCGACGTTTTCACCCACGAGATCCAGCGGGTCCAATTCCTCATCGGATTCACTGAACACGCGTCTAAGACCGTAGGTGGTGGCGCGCTCGGCCGGAATCCGCCCGGCTGCCCTGATCATTCCACGGAACTCTGACGGGCGCATCAGCTGCCCGTGCTGCGCTCCGGCAGCCGTGGAAATGCTCTCGTTTATCAGCGTGCCGCCCAGGTCGTTGACGCCTGCCGTGAGCAGAAGCTGCGACATCCGGGAGCCTTCCTTGACCCACGACGCCTGCACGTTGGGGATCCAGTTGTTGAGCATGATCCTCGCGACGGCGTGCATCTTTACCACGTCCATGCCAGTGGGCCCGGGGCGCACGTTGGGGAGCAGGTTTTTCAGGAACATGGGCGCCTCGGTATGCACGAAGCTCAAGGGCACGAACTCCGTGATTCCGCCAGTCCTCTGCTGGATGCCACGCAGCAGCGCCATGTGGTTGGCCAACTGGGCCGGGGTCTCCTTGTGTCCGAACATCACGGTGGATGTGGTGGGTATGCCCAGTTCGTGAGCGGTGGTGATTACCTCGGTCCACTGGTCGACGGTAATGCGGCCTGGAGAGATCTGGTCGCGCATTTCCTGGTCCAGCACTTCCGCCGAGGTCCCCGGCAGGCTGCCCACACCGGCGTCCCTGAGTCCTTCCAGGTATTCCCGGATGGTGCACCGTGAGCGTACGGAGCCGTAGAGCACCTCCTCGGGCGAAAAGCCGTGGATGTGCATATCGGGCAGGGCTTCCTTGATGGCGGCGCACAGCCTGATGTAGAGGTCTCCCTCCATCTGGGGCGGCAGGCCGGCCTGGATGCAGACTTCAGTGGCGCCGTAATCCCAAGCCTCCTGGGCCCGGCGTACGATTTCCTCGATGGGGAGGTAATAGCCCTCCTCTTCCCGGAAATCGCGGCTGAATGCGCAGAAACCGCAACGCTTGATGCAGACGTTGGTGAAGTTGATGTTGCGATTCACCACGTAGGTCACGATGTCGCCGACGGTGCGACGCCGCAACTCGTCGGCCACCAGTACCGTTGCGTTGTACTCGGGGCCAGTGGTGCCGAACAGCAGCGTGGCTTCCTCGGCAGTGATGTCCTCTCCGTCGAGGGCCCGGTCCAGGGCCGCAACCACTTCGGGGTTCAGCGTTCCGGCCAGTTCCCCAAGCGTGGAAGCGCTTGGCCGCTCAGTTGTTCCCGACATATCGCTGAATTCCCCCTTTTACGTATCCATCATCATCGGCCAGGGCAGAAACCCTGGCCCGCAATTCATCCGGCAGGTATTCGCCAGAGTCCACAAAATATTCGGGATATATCGGCAGCCTGGGCTTCAACTGGAAGCCTGCCGACTCGGTGTGTTCCCTGAGTTGGGCCAGAGCCGGCCACGGTGCCTCGGGATTCACAAAGTCTATCGTCAGCGGCGAGACGCCACCCCAATCATTGATGCCGGCGCCAAGGTAAATATGGTAAATGTCCGCACTGAGATTGGGCGGCACCTGCACGTTGGCGTCCGGCCCGAGGATCAACCTCGCTGCAGCGACCGACCAGAGTAACTCTATGGTGTCCGCGTCCAGTTTCCCCGCCATGGCGGTCCCCGGCTTGGCCCGGAAATTCTGGACTATCACCTCCTGAACGTGGCCGAAACGCCGGTTCAGTTCCCTGATGGCCAAGAGCGACTCGACCCGATCCTCGCGAGTGTCGCCAATTCCAATGAGAATACCAGTAGTGAAGGGCAGTCGCAACTCGCCAGCCAACTCTATGGTACGCAAACGCACCCGGGGCCGCTTGCTCGGCGCAAACTCGTGGGCGCCTCCCGGAGCATGCAGCGCTGGCGAGGTGCTCTCCAGCATCAGACCCATGGACGGGTTGTACGGCAGGAGAGCCTCCATTTCGCGCCTGCTCATGGTTCCCGGGTTGGCGTGCGGCAGCAGGGTCGTCTCCTCCAGCACCAGCCGGCTGACATGGGCCAAGTACTCAAGGGTAGTGCTGAACCCACGATGATTCAGCCAATCCTTCGCCTCCGGGTACCGCAACTCGGGCCTCTCGCCCAGAGTGAAAAGGGCCTCCGTGCATCCGAGACGCTGTCCGGCTCTTGCCACATCCAGCACCTGTTCCGGCGTCATGTACAGAGTATCGCCGGCCTGCTCCGGGGTTTTTCGAAAGATACAGTAGCCACAGAAATCGCGGCACATGTGGGTCAGCGGGATGAAGACCTTGGGAGAAAAGGAGACCGTCCTGCCTTTTCCTCCGTCGCGCATTGCGGCAGCCGCATCACAAAGGGCTGAGAGTCCGTTCTCGTCCACACCTACGAGGGTCCAAGCCTCCTCATCGGTTAGCGGCCGGCCGGCCGCGGCGTCCATCAGCGACGCCGCTAGGTGTGGTTCCATGGCAGTGTGCGACGTCATCTTTGGGTTTCCGGCGGCTCGGGTTCCACGGGCGGCAGATGCGAAACGTCGACGTACCTGGGTGGATTATCGGTAGGCGGCGTATTCAGCAACCGCAGCCGCCGACGTTGCGCTCGGGTCAGGCTCTGCGAAGGCGGAAAGGCTGGGACAGGCTCGGCCCTGATTTTCTCCATTTCCGCCACGAATGTTACCGTGTCGTCTATGGCAAGCTGCACAGTGTCCTCATATAGTTCATGTTCGTACCAGTTCACATGCATGAGGCTGGAACGCAAGTACAAGTCAGCCAGGTCTTTCCGGTCCTGCTCTATGGAGATGAATTCCACAACAGCGTTCAGACGGTAATGCCCCTGGTGGTACCAGCTCCACTTTGAGGCTACGGCCTTGATGGCGTGGGCCGCAGCGCCCCAAGCCTTTTCCGATGCCTGAAGCACATCGCCGGCGTCCAATTCCTCTTGGGCCTGCCTGAGCAGAACACTGCTGATGCCCGCATAGCGGTCAGAGTAGGTCTGGGACAATTCAGATGGGGCACTGGTCATTGGGAATCTCTATCAAGTCAGCTGGGATACAAACATTGTATGTCCTGTGTTGCCAGTGCGGCAACGATTTCTGCCGCCAACACCGTCCCGCTCTTATAAGCCGTTCAGTCTTCCCTGGTCTGAGAATGGCAGGGAGTGGAACGAACGGCCCAGGTGCTCGTGGGCCAGACGGGTGGCGACCCGGCCGCGGGGCGTCCGGTCCAGGAATCCCAGCTGCAGCAGGTAGGGCTCCCACACGTCCATGATGGTGTCCGAGTCCTCGTTGAGCGCCGCAGACAGCGTCTCCAGCCCCACCGGACCTCCGTCGAACTTGTCGATTATGGTGCTGAGCAGCCGGTGGTCCGATTGGTCCAGGCCGAGGGGGTCGACGTTCAGCTGCTCCAGGGCGGCGCGGGCCACGGGGCCTGTGATCTGGTTGTCGGCCTTTACCAGGGCGTAATCCCGCGTGCGCTTCAGCAGTCGATTGGCCACACGGGGTGTTCCCCGGGACCGCCGGGCGATTTCGGCCACCCCATCGCTGTCGTGCACGGCATCCAGTATCCGGGCCGAGCGCTCGACGATAATCTCCATCTCATCCACGTCATAGTATTCCAGGCGCCAGACGGACCCGAACCTGTCTCTCAGCGGGGCGCTGACCATGGAAAACCGGGTGGTTGCTCCCACCAGGGTGAACGGGCTGATGCGGAGGTTAACGCTGCGAGCCGCAAGTCCCTTCCCAACCATCCAGGACAGGAAAAAATCCTCCATGGCCGAGTAGAGCACTTCCTCCACGACGCGATTCAGACGGTGCACCTCGTCGATGAAAAGCACCTCGCCCGGCTGCATGCTGGTAAGAATGGCAGCCATATCCCCGGCTCGTTCTATGGCGGGCCCGGATGTCACCCGAATGGGCACCTCCATCTCGGCGGCGATGATGTGCGAAAGGGTGGTCTTCCCGAGCCCCGGGGGGCCGTAGATTATGGCGTGGTCGAGGGGTTCCTGGCGTATCTTGGCGGCATCGATGGCGATCTGGAGGGTCTGCTTGGTGTGGGACTGACCCACGAAGTCATCAATGCGTCGCGGACGGAGCGACACATCGGCGTCTTCCTGGAGTTCCGTTCCGGTCACCAACCGTTCGGTCATTTGGCCTCCCCTCAGCCCTGCCGGTATCGCTCTCTTCGAACCGCGACGACGGTCGACTCACTCTTCGAACTTGCGGAAGACCACGCAGGCGTTCTGCCCGCCAAACCCGAAGGCGTTGGAAAGCACAACCTTCGCGTCCAGTTTCCGCGCCTCGTTGGGCACGTAATCCAGGTCGCAACTGGGGTCCGGCGTAGTGTAGTTGATGGTGGGGTGGACTTTCCCGTCGGTGATGGTCTTGATGCACGCTGCCGCCTCCAGCGCCCCAGCCGCGCCCAGGGAATGCCCAATCATGGACTTGGTGGAACTCACCGGCACTTTGTAGGCCCGATCGCCGAACAAGCGCTTGATGGCCACAGTCTCCAGCGTATCGTTCAGAGGGGTCGATGTTCCATGAGCGTTGATGTAGTCCACGTCATCCAGGGACAGCCCGGCATCGGCAACTGCAATTTCCATGGCGCGCGCGGCGCTGGCACCCGACTCCTCGGGCTGCACCGGATGTCCGGCGTCGCTGGTGCTCCCGAAACCTGCAATCTCCGCGAGAACCGTCGCTCCCCGGTCAAGGGCGTGCTCCAGGCGCTCCATCACCAGGACCACGGCGCCCTCCGACGGTACGAACCCATCGCGGTCGGAGTCGAAGGGACGGCTGGCCTCCTCTGGCACGTCGTTTCGTGTGGTCAGGGCCCGCATCACCGCAAATCCCGAGAGTCCAAGCTGGCTGATACCCGCCTCGGTTCCGCCTCCGAATACCACGTCGGCCGCTCCCTGCCGAATCACGCTCAGGGCCTCTCCGATGGCCTGGTTCGAAGCGGCGCAAGCGGTGGTAGCTGTTGAATTGTAGCCGTGGGCTCCCAGGTACCGGCTCACCGCAGCCGCCGCCATATTTGGCAGGATCATGGGAAAGAAAAACGGGGACATTCGCATGCCGCCACGGTCAGCGAGGATGCGGCAGTTCTCCTCGAGGGTGGGGAATCCGCCGTTCCCGTTACCCAGGATTACGCCGACCCTGTAGGGATCATCACGCGAAACGTCGATCGCGGACGATTCCACGGCCTGCAATCCAGCCGCAACCGCCAGCTGGGAAAAGCGGGCCATCCTCCTGGCCTCCCGGCTGGGTATGTACTGTTCCGGGTCAAACCCCGAGACCTCGCCGGAAACCCGGCAGGGATAGCCGGTCGGGTCGCACAGCGTCATGGGGCCGACGCCGGACTTCCCAGCCACCAGATTTGCCCAGAATTCATCAGCCGATTCCCCGAGAGGAGTCATTGCCCCGATTCCGGTCACCACCACCCTGACCCGCTGCCCGTCGCCAGTGTTGAACATCACCAACCCCGCTAGTCCCCTTTCCTCGCCAGTGAGGGATATACCTCAGGTTCGATCCCCAGCGCCGCCTCTCTCACTTCCGCCGCCAGGAACAGCGAGCCGGTAGCCAGCACAATCCCCCCACTCCCTGCGGCGTCCCGCGCCAGTTCCAGGGCATCAGCCGGGTTGGCGGCCGTCTCCGCGTTGCCGCCGTGGTCAACGACCATCTCGGAGAGTTCCAATGCCACCATCGCTCTGGGATGCCGAGCCTGCGTCGCAACCACCGTGTCTGCTGCCGCGGCCAGAGAGCGCGACATCGCGCCAACATTCTTATCCCTGGAGAATCCCGCGATCACAACCAGCCGGTCGTAATCAAAGTAATGGGGCAGTGATTCCAGCAGCTTATCCACCGAATAATCGTTGTGCGCGCCATCGGCAATGACCAACGGCTCCTGCCCGACGATTTCCATCCGGCAGGGCCAAGACACCTTGGCGAAGCCACGGGCCAGCGTCTCAGGGTCCATACGGAAGCCCTGTGCCCGGCACATGGCCTCCACGGCAACCACGGCGGTCGTGGCATTCTCCATCTGGTAATCGCCAAGGAGTGGAATGTCCAAGTCGTACGAGGCAAGCATCCCGTGAACCACGAATTGCTGACTGCGGGATCCGGATGACCGGGGCTCCCACGCCACATCGCGGCCAACCAGGACCGGCTTTACGTCGACGCGATTGCAGGCCTCGAGTATGGCAGCCAGAGCCTCGGGCCGCTGCGGAGCTATCACCGGGGTCGACCCGGGCTTGATGATGCCGGCCTTGTCGGAGGCGATTTCGCCGATGGTATCACCCAGGATGTTGGCGTGGTCCATACTGACCGAGGTGATGGCGCACACCTCGGCATCCACCACGTTGGTGGCGTCCAGCCTGCCGCCCAGACCCACCTCGATGGTCTGGACGTCGGCGCCGGCCTCGGCAAAGGAGTGAAAGGCCATCCCCGTGAGGAATTCAAACAGCGTCACCGTGTCCTGCCCATCTACGTTGCGCAGCGGCCAGAGGTCGTCCACAACCCTCGCGAACTCTTCCTCGGAAACGGGCTCGCAGTTGCGTCTCAAGCGTTCGCGGAACGTATGCAGGTGGGGAGAGGAATAGAAACCGGTACTAAGGCCGGCAGCATGGAAGGCCGAGTCGCACAGGGCGGCCGTGCTGCCCTTACCCTTGGTGCCCGCGATGTGGACGGTCGGAACGCGTCGATGGGGGTTGCCAGACCGTTCGAGGAACTGCTCCATCCGTCCCAGGTTGTATATCGCCTTCTGCCTCGGCCCATCGACCCTGGTCCTCTCCGAGTCAAACAGGGAGAGCACGTTGCCTATGGCATCCCGGTAGTTCAACGCACACCTCCTCGTTGCCGGCTCACGACGGCCTCCTCACCCTGACACGCCACTCGCATCGCGCCCGCCCTCCCCTCAGCGTAAGCCTTGCGAACAATCATCTTCGGGGCATCCCCAGCCCCATTGTCATACGCAAGGCGTCGCCAAAACCCACGGCTTTGACGTAATCAATGTTACCCCGCAACGGCTTGGGGGTAAACCCGAATGATTCCTCAATGTCGTGGCCTTCCGCCACGTTGCGGATCCCCAGCATCCGGAGCTGACCGGTTGTCATCGGCACCCTCGGCAACAGGCCCTGCATGATGGCGATGGCCGGACAGGCGGCCGCCGTCGGAATGTGCACCCGCTTGATTTTCCTGCCCATGGCAAGGGCCACCTCATCGATCAGGTCGTTGTAGCTCAAGCGGTCTGGCCCGGCGAGGTTGAGGGTTTTCCCCTTGACCAGCGAGTTGCCCACTGAGTCCGCTATACAGTGCGCCACGTCGTCGAGGGCAACGGGTTGCATCCGGTTTTTGCCGTTCCCGATCACCGGTACAACGGGGCCCAGACGCACCAGACCAGCCAATGCAGTGACGAACTCATCCCCAGGACCGAATATCACGGACGGGCGCAGGATCGTATGGGCGATTCCCGAATTCCTGACCCTGAGTTCGCCCTGGTGCTTGCTGAAGAGATACGGGTATACGGGGTTGGACGTGGCCCCCAAGGCACTGACATGTATGATTTCACGGGCTCCACCGGAGCTGGCTGCCTCGGCAACGTTGGCCGCTCCCTGCCTGTGAACGCTGTCGAAGGTAAGTCCTTTTTGAGGGCGGATTATTCCAACGAGGTGGACGACGGACTGGACATCGTACATGGCCATGCGTATGGAATCCGCGTCCAGCACGTTCCCGTAATGGATGTCGACATCCCTGACCGCAATCTGTCTCTCGCTGCCCGGCGAGTGCACCAGGCAACGAACCTGGTGGTGCCGTGCAACCAGTTCGGCCACCACCCGGCGTCCCAGGAATCCTGTCGCCCCAGTTACCAGTACCTGCAAGGGGCCACCTCTCTCGATTTCGAAGCGTCGGCAATCTCGACGGGAAATTGCCACCCGGGAGCGGTTCCTTGAATCCAGATTCCCGTATCGGCGATTGAGTTGTCAAGAACCAAGTGTCACAACCTGCGACGGCGTTGGAACCTGCCCCTTTCTGGGGTATTATGTCGCGACAAATTCTCGGTTCATTTCAGACCCATCGATTCATCTCTGAACAATCAAGGATTATCTCTCATGGCGGATGACAAGCTGCATTTTGGGGCGAACCTGACGCTGGAGGTGGAGGAGACGGCGCGACAGGCCCGATGGATGGAGGAGCTCGGGTTCGAATATTTCTCCGCCGGCGAACACTTCATGCGCGGAGACCCACCCGGGCCATCGCACGCGTCCCTCCCTGTACTGGCGGTTGCCGCCGGAGCGACGACATCAATCAGGTTGCTCTCATCCATCGTACTCGTTCCCTTCTATCATCCGCTAATGCTGGCCCGCACAACAGCGACCCTGGATGCGGCCTCCAATGGAAGGTTGACGCTGGGAGTGGGGATCGGCGGTGAGTATCCCTCCGAGTTCGAGAATTCCGGCCTGCGCGTGAACCAGCGCGGCCGCCGCACCGACGAATGCCTGGAGGTTGTCCGGCGCCTCTGGTCTGGTGAGAAGGTCGACTTCGACGGCAGGCACTTCCAACTGAACGGAGCCGAGATCAATCCGCTGCCGGTCCAGAGGCCGAATCCTCCGGTCTGGGTCTCAGGGAGACGAGACGCCGCCATGAAGCGCGCTGCCAGGTTCGGAGAGGGTTGGGTTCCCTATTTCTTCGACCCACCGCGCTATCGCGACAGCGTCGAGAAGATCTCCGCTTTCGCCGACGAGACTGGAAGACCGCTGGATGGCTTTCAATGGGGCTTCTTTCCGTACATTTCGATCTATGAAACCGAGCAGGAGGCGGCTGAAGTAGCAGCACGGCAGTTGGGCGGCCAGTATCTGTACGGCGGCGATTTCATCAACATCGTGCGCCGCTACTGTCTCCTGGGCACTCCTGAACAGTGCGCCGAAAGAATGCAGGAATACATCGACGCCGGTGCAAGGCACATTGTGTTCAGCATCACCTGTCTTCCCGAGGACCGGGAACGGCACCTGGAGGATATCGCGGCCAAGTTGATTCCTTTGTTTGACGAAAATTCATGAACATGGGTTATGACATCCTGTATAATAGAATCGGATAATGGCAATTTAGATCGTGCGACGGCGACCGCGGACCGGGAGTCAGCTTTGAGACTCCGTTGATCATCTCGTCTGTCTCTTCGCGCATGACGGGTGCCAGAGCACCTGTAGGTATGCCGCAAGGCAGCAAACAGAATGGGAATATGAGGAGGCGCAATGTCTCGCATTAAACGGGTAATGATGCTCCAGCCGGCCTCCGCCGGCGGGAATTTCGAATACGTGGCAATCCCGCGGCAGGGTATGCTCTATCTCTCTGCGGCCCTGGCCCAGTGGGACGGCCCCTTCGTGTACGAGCGCGAGATCTGGTTCGAGGACCGCTCCGGCCTGATGGACCCGGAAAAGGACCTGGAGGGCGTCGACATACTGATGCTCACCGCCCTGATTAACGAGGCTCCCAGGGCCTACCAGGTGGCTCGTCAGGCCAAGGAGTTCCATCCGGACCTCATCACCATCGGGGGCGGACCCCAGATGGGTCCGCTGCCAGAAGAGGCCTTCGACTACGGCCATTTCGACGTCATCGTTCAGCGCGAGGGCGAGGACATCATCGGCCAGTTGTGCGACATCCTCCTTGAGCACCGCGGTTCAGGCCGTAACCAATACCTGGACAAGGTGTCGGGCATCAGCTATCAGGAAGACGGGCATGTGGTCTACACCAAGAGAGCGGGCCTGGTGCGACCGGACTTTGTCGAATTGCCCGACTTTCGCTCCATTCGCGACCTGACTCCCAGCAATCCAATGGCCGGCGCCGTGATGGAGACCATCCGCGGATGCACCGAAAAATGCACCTACTGCCAGGTAATCCAGCAGTTTCTTGGCTATCGACTGGTGTCCCGCGAGACGGAGTACAAGCGGCTGGAACAATTGCACCAGCTGGCCGCTGACGGCCTGATTCATACCTCGCGCAACGGGTCGTTCCAGGTCTTCATCTCCGATGACCTGCACACCCCGCCGCTCAGGGCCGTCAAGTTCAGGAACGAACGCCTGGAACGGCTCAAGGGCTGGAAGGGCTACACCGACGACATGAACCTCATCATCCAGGCCCGGGCCGAAATCGGCCAGGACCCGGAACTCGCTGAGGCGCTCCAGGAAGCCAACGTGAAGATGCTCTACCTCGGCGTGGAGTCCGACAACGCCGAGAACCTGAAGGCCGTGAACAAGCGCCAGGAACCGGGACAGATGCACCGTGACCTGGCATACATCAACGAGCAGGGCTTTACCGTGGTGGCCATGACCATCATCGGGCTCCCCTACGATACCGAGGAGAGCATCATGGCCCTGGCCGACTGGGTGACGACGGTCAGCCGCTACCAGACGGCCAACTTCCTCACCCCGCTACCGGCCACGTCCAACTGGACCGCGCTGCAGCCCCTGAACGAAAACGGGGAATTCCTGCAGGAAGGGGAGATGCGTCCCTACCACCTGTACACTGGTCGACAGTTCGTTCACCACGACGAGCGATGGTCAATGCAGGAAAGCCGGGAGATTTTTGACAAGTACACCTCCAAGTTGCAGGAAGTTGACGACGTCTATCGGCGCGTGTTCCGCATTCTCCGCACCTACAAGCTGCGATTGGCCGCCACCAGCCGCGATCTGAGCGACTCCGTCGCAGCCCGGATAGGAGAGGCGGCTGAGAAGCTGCGCGACCTTTCTGACCCCTCATCCCTTGCCGGAAGGGAATTCGGTGAAAACATATCCGGGCGTGTGGGAGAACTGGTTGAAACCCTCCGATCCGTCTCTCAACCGCTGTCAAACGTGAGACGCGAAGTTGCGGAGAGCATCGGCTCCAAGCTTAACGAGCTTACCGAATCGCTCAGGACCCTTGCCGACCCAAGCGTCACAAGCGGGAAGGAACTGGCAACCAACGTTTCGCACCGCATCACCGAGGTGACAGACGCCATCGACTCAGCCCTGTCTGAGCAGAACAGCACCGGGAAGAGGGCCACGGGACAGAGCTGACCGGCCGGCTTGCGCTCACTGAAAGAAGGCAACCTGGCCGCCCAAGTGGCGGCCAGTAAATTGCAGTAGTTACCTGCAGTCTTAAACGGCGCAGGGGTTGGAATCAAGCAGAAAGGGCCCGCCATCTCTTGCGCCATCGGATGTGATTGGCTGCCCCAGATCTTCGGGAGACATCAGGGATAGTGGTTGGGATGACAGACATTCGCCGCGTCTACATCACCGGTATCGGCGTAATCAGCCCGCTGGGGCTTGATCTTCCCTCAACTTGGGAGGGAATAGCCCAAGGAAGGTCCGGGGTCGACTTTCTGACCTCCTTTGATACCGAGGGATTCGACACCCGGTTTGGCGCAGAGGTGAAGGGATTCGACCCTGAAAGCTATCTGGACCGAAAGGACGCGCGGCGAATGGACCTCTTCGCCCAGTTTGCGGCCGTAGCGGCCCAACAGGCATGCCAGCAGGCGGATCTCGCTATCAGGGGCAACGACCCCTACCGGGTTGCGGTGATAATCGGAAGCGGGATCGGAGGCATATCCACCCTCTCCCAGCAGTTCGCCGTCCTCAACGATCGCGGCCCCAGGCGGGTGAGCCCCTTCCTGATCCCCATGATGCTGGGTGATATGGCCTCGGCGCAGGTATCAATGATAACCGGCTCCATGGGCGCCAATTACTGCCTGGTCTCATCCTGCTCCAGCGGAGCCGACGCAATGGGCCAGGCCTGGGAAATGGTGCGTACGGGACGGGAGGACATCGTCCTGGCTGGCGGAACGGAAGCGCCCCTGGTGCCGGTGTCGGTGGCGGGCTTCAATGCCCTCCGGGCTCTTTCGCGCAGAAACGACAGTCCCGCAAAGGCCAGCCGCCCCTTCGACAACGATCGCGACGGTTTCGTGATGGGGGAAGGCGCCGCAGTGTTCGTGCTGGAGAGTGAAGAGAGCGCCATAAGCCGTGGCGTGGAGCCACTGGCGGAACTGCGGGGGTATGCAGCGACCTCTGATGCCCATCACCTGACGGAACCTTCCGCCACTGGAGAAAGCGCGGCCCGGGCAATGTCAGTAGCGCTGTCTGAGGCCGGCATCGACGCATCAGAGGTCGGCTACATCAACGCACATGGGACATCCACGCCTCTCAACGACAAGCATGAGACCAAGGCCATAAAGGTGGCCCTGGGAGAGGACGCCTACCGGGTGCCCATCAGTTCCAGCAAGTCCATGACCGGGCACCTGCTGGGCGCGGGAGGAGCACTGGAGGCGGCCATCTGCGTAATGTCCATGCGGGATGGGCTGGTGCCCCCGACCATCAACCTGGACCAGGCCGATCCAGAATGCGATCTTGACTATACTGCCAACGAAGCCCGCAGACTGGAAATTGATGTTGCCATGAGCAACTCCTTCGGATTCGGCGGCCACAACTCGGTGCTGGTGTTTTCCAAGCCCCGCCAGGCCAACCACAGTTGAGCCGGTCGATACCTACCACTAGCTGGCTGATCCCCGATGATCCCGATGTCTCCGGCCTGCGGGAACGTGTGCCTCCCCTTGTCGCTCGCCTGCTGTTCGCTCGTGGCATCACTACCACGGACCAGCTGGAGTCGTTTCTCAACCTCTCGCACCTTCCCCACGATCCACTGTTGCTCCCGGACATGGACCGGGCTATCCCTCGTCTGCGCGCCGCCGTTGAATACGGAGAGACCGTTGGCGTCTTCGGCGACTTCGACGTGGACGGCATAACTGGGACGGCCATAATGTGCGAGGGCCTTGGGTCGCTGGGAGCCCGCCCTGTCCCCTACATACCCCAGCGAACCGACGAGGGGCACGGCCTGTCCGTTGGGGCCATCGATTCCCTGGCTGAGGCCGGCGCATCGCTGATCGTGACTGTCGACTGCGGAATTACCGATGCAGATGAGGTCGCCTACGCCTCCGATCGCGGAGTCGACGTCATCATCACCGATCACCACGTCCCGCCATCCGGGCTGCCCAAAGCTGCGGCGTGCGTCAATGCCAGGATGCAAGGGAGCCGATACCCCTTTGCCGACCTGTGCGGCGCGGGCCTGGCCCTGAAGGTTATCGACGGGCTACACCGGTCTTGGGGCGTCCCATACGATCCGGCGCTGCTGGAACTGGCAGCCCTGGGCAGCGTGGCCGACCTGGTGCCGCTCCTGGACGAAAACCGCTACCTGGTATCCAGCGGTGTAGAACGCCTGAAAATCACCAGCCGACCGGGGCTGCTGGCTCTGTTCGAAACGTCCCGGCTTTCGCCCCATCAACTATCCTCAGAGTCCATCTCCTTTCAGATCGCGCCACGCCTGAATGCGGCGGGCCGGATGGGAAACCCCGCGGACAGCCTGCGATTGCTGACAACCCGGGACGAGGACGAGGCCGCGATGCTGGCCGAAAAGCTGGAGGATTTGAACCGACAGCGGCGTGCCGCCACGGAGGAGGCTACCGAGTTGGCACTGGAAGCCGTGGAGGCGATGCCATCGGTTCCCGACATCCTGGTGGTGGCGCACGACGCCATACCCCAGGGCGTGGCGGGGCTGGCAGCGTCCCGACTGGTAGAGACCTATCGGCGGCCGGCGGTTGTGCTTTCAGTCAATGGCGAACAGGCCGTGGCCTCGGCTCGCAGCATCCCAGAGTTCGATATCGTTGAGGCCATCGCCTCGGCTTCCGACCTTTTGGTGCGATACGGCGGTCATTCCCAGGCCGCGGGATTCACCGTGCCCACTGATCTGATCCCGGAGACCACGGATAGGCTGCTGGTCCACGCCGGACGTCGGCTGCATTCGCTGGACCTGGACCCCGTCCTTGAGATTGATGCCATCGCTACCATGCCCGAATTGACGATGGACACTCATGACTGGCTCAACAGCCTTGAGCCCTTCGGCAAGGCCAACCGGCGGCCACTGTTCGCATCCCTGGGGGTGTCTGTCAAAGAGTCGCGTCTGGTGGGCAACAACCAGCAGCACCTGCGCCTCCGCGTAGAGCAGCAGGGCCGGGAAATGGTCGCGCTGGCCTTCAACCAGGCCGACAAGTGGCGCGCACTGGGAGACCGGGCCGGACAGGAGTCGCTGGACTTGGCCTATACCCTGATGCTCGACTCATGGCATGGTCAGGAATCGCTGGCCCTGCGCGTCCGGGAGCTCCGAATCTCCAGGTCCTGACGCCCAGGTATCCAGTCGGCGAGTCAGGCCTCCTGCGCGCTTCTACGCCTGTCGGCTCGCGTCCCGCCGGTGGGGCGCACAATCTGGGCCTTCCAGATGAGCAGGGGCACAGTGATGATGAGCACTATGAGGGCAACCACCTGCGCCTCGTTGAGCCCCCAGAAATAGTAGTTCTGCTCCACTCTCAGGAAGCTGATGAAGAACCGCCCTATGGAATAGGTGGCGCCGTAAAGGGCGAAGAACATTCCTCGTGGCCGCAACCGGTTCCTCAGCGGCCACAGCACCGCCAGCAACGCCAGGTCGAATAGCAGTTCGTACGCTACCGCAGGGTGCATTGCCGGCAGCTGGAAGGCAGGGCTGTCGGGATGGGTGTAGGTGAACCCCCACGGCAGGTTGGTGGCCTTGGCAAAGTGCTCGCCGTTTATGACGTCACCTATGCGGCCGATGGCCATGGCAATGAGCAGCGCGGGCGCCGCAATGTCTGCGAGGTGGCCGATGGATGGCAGCTCCGCCTTCTGAGGCTGGCCGAATATCGGCGAGAATGGCCGCCAGAGGGCCAGGAACCAGCCGGAGTTGCGTACCATCAGGTAGATGGAGCCGCCAACGAAGCCGCCAGATATGGCCCCGAAGATCGCGATGCCTCCCGACCAGACCTGGAACACCCGGACGAAATCCTGGCTGTACACCTCGTCCCAGTAGTCAATTACGTGCAGTAGGCGGGCGCCGATTACGCCACCGATGATGCACCACATGGAGGTGGTGTAAAGAACGTCCGCCACCATCCCTTCCCTGGTGCCCCACCTCACCACCAGGTAGACCGCCACGGCAACGGCGACGAAGGTGAATACGCCGTGCCACGAGAGAATCACGCCGCCAGCGTTGATCAGGTTGGGATTGATGCCAATGCCTATGCTCGCCAGGAGGTCCACGCCCATTGAATCGTCCTTACCGGGGTTTCAGCTTTCCGAGGCGCCTTTGCCAATTGGGCCAGTCGTCGTAACAAGGTATACCCCTGCTCCCATTGGCTGCAAGGCCTCAGCCACCGCTCGGTGCTCAGCTTCGCTGGAAGGGACCGCAAACATCGCAGGCCCTGCACCACAAAGGTACAGCTCCGGCCCATCGTTTTCCAGCACGGTACGGCGCATTTCGGCGAGGACCGGGAACTCCCATTCGGCTATGTCCTGAAATACGTTGAACATGCAATCACGGATGGACTGGACCGCAAATCCACCTCCGGTTAGCTGCAACAACAGCCTGCGGGTGATGCCGCCATCGCTGTAATGCATGGGAGTGATCCGGGAATACATTCGCCTCGTCTTGTCCTCGACGATCAGGTCAGGAAATACCAGGGTGAGGTTGAACGGCGGCAGGGGCGGGAGAGGAGATACGACTTCCCCTCTTCCTTCGGCCAGGGCGGTGCCGCCCGTCAGGAAAAACGAGACGTCCGAACCGATGCCGGCGGCAATGTCCTCGAGTTCCTCTTGCGGGACGTCGATCTCCCAGAGATCTTTCAGGGCCATCAGGGCCGCGGCCGCATCGCTGCTGCCGCCACCCAGGCCCATGGCCACAGGGATTCTCTTCTGGATGCGAATTCGCGCCCTGGGTTGTACACCCCTGCTCTTGGCCAGCGCCTGGGCGGCCTTCCAGACCAGGTTGGCCTCGCCGGAGAGTTCACGGCTGTCGCAGTCGACACGGAGGGTGGGCCAGTGTTCCAGGGAAATCAAGTCGGACAACGCGACGGTCTGCATCACGGTCTTGACCTCGTGATAGCCGTCGCCACGCTTGCCGAGGACCTCGAACGTCAGGTTCAGCTTCGCCTGAGCCTCAACCTCCAACGCCGCACTCCTCCTTGGCATCGCGCCAGGCTCGGTAGACTTCACCCCACTCCTTCAGGCACAGGGTTGCGGGACGCCTACGGCCATCGATGGCAGCGCGTTCCAGGACTGCGGAGCCCATGGCGGTGCTAATCCCCAGCCCATGGCTGAGCGAGTTATGGAGCTGTTTCCTGGGTGCGGAGAAACCCGCCCTCACGACCTCGAAGAATTGCTCGCGACTGTCCACGTCAACGGCAACTCCCTCCCGGATGTCCAGTCGGACAACGGCCGATCGGACCTTGGGGGCCGGTCGAAACGCGGATGGAGGAACGGAGCACACCGTCCGTGTCTCTGCGTAGAACTGGGTTGCCACCGACAGCAGGCCCATTCTGCCGGGCGAGGCAGTCATGCTGTCGGCCACTTCCCTTTGCACCATGAATAGGGCCATGGAGGGGGGGTCGATGGCCTCGAGTGTCTTTCGGATGATGGGGTTGGCGGCGTAGTACGGGAGGTTACCCACAACCTTGTACCGGGCTGTTGCATCTCCGGAGTCGCCGCTAACCAGTCGAGGAAGCTCCATCTCCCTGGCGTCGCCCAGCACACATTCGAGGTTGGAGGGAAAGTCGAGACGGGATGGCAGCTCCCTGCAAAGGTGCGGGTCAAGCTCGATGGCAATCACCCGACCTGCGGATTGGACGAGCCGGCGTGTCAGCACACCGCGTCCCGGACCGATCTCAATCACCACGTCGTCGGTGGTCAGTTCCGCCGCGTCCACGATTCGTTGCACAACGCGGGAGTCGTGAAGAAAATGCTGCCCCAGTGACTTTCGGGGCCGGGAGGAGCGCACTGAAGAGGTCACTGGCTCCTTCCTGTTTGAACGAGAAGTGTGGACAGAGGACATTTGAGACCGCGCACCTCCCGTCGACACTGACAACTGAGCGTGTCGCGACGGACGACTCAGGCCAGGCACTCCCACGGCGCCCGCAGGATCCTGTTTACCGTTGCTTCCTTTCGGACCTGGCGGGGTTCACAAGTCTACGTCGCGTGGGACCCAGCCCTCAACGACATCCGTTCGCGATATAGGCCCAACGACCAGGCCTCTGGGAGGAATTCAATCCCGCTGTAGCGGATTGCGGGTGCAGGGCACCGCTAGCTCCCCATCTAGTGCGGCCTCAAATTCATGGTATGTTCAGGCGGCCAAGGTGTCAATTCGCTTGAAAGGGCAGCTCCCGGCGCCTGCCTCTATCGTTGTTGGGGGTACTCTCTCGATGCTAGACTGGTGGGGTTGAAATTACTGGTGGATAGTTATGCCCGTCAAGAAAGCAGTCATCCCCGCCGCCGGTCTGGGAACCCGTTTCCTGCCGGTTACCAAGTCCGTCCCCAAGGAACTCCTCCCCATCCTCGACCGCCCCATGCTGCAGTACGTTGTGGAAGAGGCTGTGGAGGGCGGTGTTGAGGAAGTGATCATCGTAACCGCGCCGGGAAAGGAGGGGATTGCGTCCTACTTCCAGCCCTCGCCAGCACTGGAGCAGCGCCTGGGCGACAACGGTGCGGCAGATTTGCTTGAGAGGGTGGTTCACGCCTCCCGGCTGGCCGACGTTTCCTTCGTGATCCAGGAGGAGGCCCTGGGCCTGGGGCATGCCGTCCTCACGGCCAAGGACGCCGTGGGAGACGAGCCGTTCGTGGTGATCCTGCCCGATGACATAGTCCACCATACGCCCGGTGTTGTGGCGCAGATGACCAAGATTTTTGACCGCACGGGCTCCGGTGCGGTGGCCGTGGAGCCCATGCCCTGGGAGACGGTCCACAACTACGGGGTTGTGGATGCTACCCGCGTTTCGCATCCTGAGCTTTCCGAAGATGACGGCCTGCACCTCGTGAGGGGACTGGTGGAGAAGCCGGCCCGGGAGGTTGCGCCGTCGAACCTCTCCATCGTGGGTCGCTACATCCTGCCGCCGGAAATATTCGACTGCCTGGAGCGCACTCAGCCCGGCGCCAAGGGCGAGATCCAGCTGACCGACGGCATGTTGCTCCTGTTGGAGACCGCCGACCTTTATGCCTATGAGTTCAAGGGCGTGCGTTACGACGGTGGGCAACCGCTAGGCCTGCTGCGTGCTTCGCTGGAATATGCCCTGCGCCGGGACGACACCCGCGAGGCAACCCTGGACTTGCTACGCTCGATAGACCTCGGCTGATGACTGATAACGGAAGTGAAGAATTGACCACCATCCACGACCAGAGAGAAAACGTTGCTGCGTTGCGTTCTAGCATTCTGGGGTTGCTGAACGGGATGGACTACTGCCTCGACTGGAAGCCCAGCGATGTGGACTGGTCGCCCCGGGAAATCGTATACCACCTGCTGGACACTCCGGCGGGTGGGACAGCAGCACTGGTGCAAAAGATCGCCTCGGGCGAGATCAGCGAATACGAGATATGGTCAGATCGGACGAACGTCACGGAAGAACGCTCAACTCTGGACATGCCTGTAATCGAAAGCGACGTTTCCTCGTTTTTCGATTCGCTGGACGCAGCCTTGGCTTCCGCAGGGGATGACGATCTGCTACGCCGCCGGGTCCTGATGCACCAACGCACCCGCGGTGAGGATGTGGAGCGCACGCTGGAGGAAGTGCTGGCCGGCTTCGATCGCCACTTCCGGGGACACCTGGAACAGCTGCGGGAGCTGCGGGACGCGCTGGGGCTTTAGGGCCAGGGGGTAAAGATCTGACAGCTAACCGTTGCCGCCCCTAATGAAATCAATGTTGCAACGCCGCTCGATCTCACACCTCTGGCTTATGGATCGGAAAGTTCGGTAAGGAAGGGAGCTGTGTCTGCATACTTTCCATCCGAGGATTCGGCCGGGACCCGAAAATAGCGCCCGATAGGTTGGAATTCCTCTACCTGCTGGCTGGAGAGTTTTTTTCTGATTTGTTCAAAGCGGCGGACAGTGTCAATTGCGAACATATACTCTCCACAATGAAGGCAGACATCGGCTAAAACCGTCACTACAGCAGCATCTTCCGCCCCGCGCACGATTTTCTCAATGTATTTCTCGACCACATCATCAAAGCCGCAACGCGGGCACTTACTCAGAGCCATAATTCCTTGGCCTCCTGATTCGCAATTCAATCCAAAGGCGGGGGTCAGGACGGTACACAGTGATTAGCACAGCCTCATGCTCATCTGCATTGTAACCCCAAACGGTATGTACCAAACTACCGCTTAGAGTTGTACCGTAAAACAGGGCGCTAGGGTATGGCCTATCGTCCGGGTAATCTTCGATCATTTCGCCGATTAGGGCATCGCCAGCCAATTCGCTCTCTGCGACTTCCTCGCCCTGTGCCTTCGCGTTTGCGTGCCTGGT
Organism: Dehalococcoidia bacterium; assembly: GCA_965207865.1. GTDB lineage: Bacteria > Chloroflexota > Dehalococcoidia > Lucifugimonadales > UBA3495 > VXOI01. The sequence goes on along the minus strand of CBDBNP010000002.1, from coordinate 252,520 downwards.
AATCCGATAACGGCCAGTGCGAATGGCATCGCGTATGTCATCAATGTCCACGGGGTGGCCGTTGGCCGCGGAGACTAACCCTCGCCGCCGACCTCGAGGAGGGTTAGGAAGGCCTCCTGCGGTATCTCCACCTGGCCGACCATCTTCAGGCGCTTCTTGCCCTCTTTCTGCCGCTCCAGCAGCTTGCGCTTGCGCGTAATGTCGCCGCCGTAGCACTTGGCCAGCACGTCCTTGCGCATGGCGCGGACCGTTTCGCGGGCGATGATCCGGCTGCCGATGGCGGCCTGAATAGGGACCTCGAACAGTTGCCGCGGGATGGTGGTCCGCAGCTTTTCGACCACACGCCGTCCCTGGTTGGTGGCCTGGTCCCGGTGGAGGATCATCGACAGCGCCTCCACGGGCATGTGGTTGACCAGCACGTCCACCTTGACCAGCGGCTCCTTGCGGTAGCCGATGAATGTGTAGTCCAGCGAGGCATAGCCCTGCGTTCGCGACTTCAACTGGTTGTAGAAGTCGGCCAGCATCTCCACCAGGGGCATTGTGTATTCCATCATGACGCGGGAGTTGTCTGTTGAGGCCACTCCCTCGCTCTGAATGTATTCCATCCGCTTGAATTCGGAGCGTCGGGAGTGCATCAGCTCCATCAGGGCACCCACGTATCGGCTGGGGGCCACGATGGTCAGCTCCAGAATCGGCTCCTCGATGTCGGTGTACTCGTTGGGCGACGGGAGCTTCGCCGGGCTGTCTATCTTGATAACCTCGCCGTTGGTCAATGTCACCTGGTAGGCAACGCTGGGGGCGGTGACGATCAGGTCCAGGTCGTATTCGCGCTCGAGCCTTTCCTGCACGATCTCCAGGTGCATCAGTCCCAGGAACCCGCAACGGAAACCGAATCCCAGCGCGGCGCTGTTCTCGGGCTCAATGGTCAGAGAGGCGTCGTTGAGCTGCAACTTTTCCAGGGCCGCCCGAAGGTTGCCGTACTGCTCGCCGTCAGAAGGATACAGGCCGGCAAAGACCATGGACTTGAGCGGAACGTATCCGGGCAGGGGATGCTCGGCCGGCTCGCGATCAATGGTGAGGGTATCGCCAACGGAGCACTCGCGAACGTCCTTGAAACCGGTGGCCACGTATCCCACCTGGCCGGTTTCCAGGCGGTCGGTTGGCACCGGTGCCGGGGTGAAAACGCCCACCTCCACAACCTCCGCAGTGCGGCCCGAGGACATCACCCTGATGCGGTCCAGGCGAGATATGGCGCCGTCTTCAACCCTGATATGAGCAATTATGCCCTTGTACTGGTTGTACACCGAGTCGAAAACGAGACTTCTCGTCGGCTCCTTTGGTTTCCCTCGGGGAGAGGGCACCCGTTGCACAACGGCATCAAGGATATCCTGGGCCCCTGTGCCCTCCTTGGCGGAAACGAAAAGCACCTCGTCCCGCCGGAAGCCAAAAACCTGCTCGATTTCGCTGGCCACCCGGTCGGGCTCGGCCTGAGGCAGGTCAACTTTGTTCACCACCGGGATCAAGTCAAGGTCGTATTGCATTGCCAGAAGGGTGTTGGCAATGGTCTGGGCCTCAATGCCCTGGCTGGCATCGACCACCAGCAGGGCGCCCTCACAGGCGGCCAGTGCCCGCGAGACCTCGTAGCTGAAATCCACGTGTCCAGGGGTATCGATTAAGTTGAGCTGGTAAGTCTCACCATCAGAGGCCTGGTGATACATGGTCACCGCCTTGCCCTTGATGGTGATGCCCCGTTCCCGCTCCAGTTCCATCTGGTCCATGAACTGCGCCTTCATTTCCTGGGGTCTCACGGTCCCGGTGATTTCCAGGAAACGATCGGCCAGAGTCGACTTGCCGTGGTCGATGTGGGCAATGATGCAGAAGTTTCTAATTTGAGAGGGATTCATACGGCGTCCATGTTATCACGGTCGGCCGGGAATATGTAACGCGGGACCCAGGGTCTTTCGATTATTGGGTAGGGGCGCCGACGAGAGACAAGGGATAGGAGGGTCTGGTGGCGCAGCGACGGAGTGCGGCGGCGATGTTGGGCACCTTTTCCATTCTCAAGAGACTGATGACCAGATTGCGCAGTCCGGCCATCACTTGAGGGGCTGAACCCGATCTTACCTGGCAGCGGTCCTCATCCATGGTCACATCCCGTACCCAGAACACCCGGTTTTCGATCCCCCAATGACCCCGCCACAGTTGCAGCAGCCTGGCAGGGTCAGCCTCATTGGGACCGAGGCTGGTTACGGCATACGCGAGTTCCCGGCGGGTCTTGCCTTTGTGGTGGACGATACGTTCCACACGACACACCTGGGCCAGGTGGGGCCAGTCGCTGTAGCCTGCCAGTTCATCCGACACCCAGATGCGCCGCACCTCCACCCGGTCCCCGTGCCGGCCTACCTGCTCTGCCTGCGGTGCCATAGCCTCCTCCCAGAGGTCGGCAATGTCCTGTTTCAAGGTGGGTTGATTGTCCTTTACCGAGAGGAGGTAGTGCCCCCTTTTGCCACGATACTGCGGCACACCTTCCGCTGGGTGAACTGGGCGTCTCCCGTCACCACCTGGCCTTGCAGGTCCAACCGATCCAAGAGCCGGTGTACCGCCTCCAGTTCATTCCTCTTGTGCGCCACTGCCTGTTGACCCACCACGATACCCGACCGGTGGGCATAGGCCGCCACCAAGTGGACCCCAGGCAATTGCTCTCCGTGAATTCCACGCAATCTCTTTCCGTCTATGGCCAGTGCCTCCCCAGCCTCCAGTCCCCGCTCCTTTAGCCATTGACCCAACAGCAGCTCGAAGGCCTCCCGGTCCAGCCGGCTGAATACCTGATGCAACGTGGATACGCAGGGAGTACGACTCCGGGTGAAGCCCAGTGCCTCCGATACCTCCCGGCCCTGATCCCGGCCCCACTGGCTGATGGCATACAGGCTGCGGGCGCCACACAGCATGGCGCACACCGCCAACCCAAGAACCGCCCCCAGAGGATGGCGCCGGCCATGCCCGCTCCGAGGGTCCGGCAATCTCCCCATGACCTCCAGTAACGACAGGCCCCCGATATTCTCCCTTTCATTGCCCATTCCACACACCCCTCTCACACTCACTCCCCCTACCTTACTACTCCCTCATCATCATCCCCAAGACACCCCATCCCCATTTTCGATCAATAATCGAATGACCCTGACGCGGGACCGGCCTCACAACATTCGAACACCGGGCTTGGGAGGCTTGCCGTTATTACAAGGGCAGCCGACGCCCGGCCTCGTTCAGACGCTTGCGCCGATCCCTCGCGTCCGGCATGGCCTTGAGCACTACTACCCAGAACGCGGGAGAGTGGTTCATGACCTCAAGGTGGGCCAACTCGTGCACCACCACCGACTCGATCAGGTCCGGTTCCAGCATGGCCAGGCGCCAGCTGAAGCGCAGGGTTCCGTCGCTGCTGCAACTGCCCCACCTGGATCGCTGATTACGCACCAGGACTTTGGGCATCTCGCTACGGCCCATGACTGGAATCCACCGAGCAACCGCCTCCCGCAGGTGATCCGACAATTCATTCCGGTACCAGCGAACCAGTGCGGCCTCAACCTGTACCCTCCGGTTCTCATCAGCGATCCCGGATGGAACCTGAACGGAGAGTCTGTCTCCCTCCGACGATGCAGAAGGGCGTTTGACGTCTGACTCCTCTACGACCAACGTCATCTCCCTGCCCATCAGAGGCAACGATTCCCCCGTTATCAGTTGGCAGGGCTGCGGCAGGAGGGAAGCAGCCTGCATCTTCTCCAGAATCCAGTCTCCGCGTTTTCGCAGGATTCCTTCAATTTCACGGATGAGCGTGCGTGTCGGGGCCGTCACTTCCACGATGCTGGGGGAGACCCTGATTCCGACGGTCTTCTTGCGCCGCTTGCTCCTATTGAGCTGGTACCGGACGACCTCTCCGCCGATTCGCACCTGCCGTTCGCGGGTCATATTCAGCCAATCCCCCTGCAGACCGCCACGCCTGGCTGTCCTCCCCAAAGTGCTGCTGCCACGTTCCGGGCGTTCACTCGCCGCAGTAGGCGCCGTCGTCAACCGGTTCCCAGTCGGGCGACGACTCATCGCTATCGTGGCTATCGCTGTACCCGCTCTGGGTGATGTTGGTGTATTCAACACCATCGTAGTACATGGTTGCCACCTCGTAATCGGTATCCCTGTTCGTCTGAATCACCACGTACTCGGCCAGCGGGCCCCAGCTTGGTTGTGAATCCTCGATGCTGTCCTTGTTCTCGGTTGATTGTATCTGTTCGCTGCCATCATCGTACATGGCGAATATTTCCCAGTCGCCGTCGCGATCCGAGGCAAACGCAATCAGCTCATCACCAAAATAGTTGGCCAGGTCGGGCCATCGGTCATTGTCGGAATTATCGGTCAGCTTCGAGGGATTCTTCAGATTCGTGTCCGTCAGGTAAATTTCCCAGTCGCCGTCCCGGTCACTGGCAAACGCCAAGCGGTTGCCATCGGACGACCACGCAGGGTCCGCATCAGCACTGGTGTTGTCCGTTATCTGTACAAGGCCCCTGTCGGAGACCGTCAGCACGTAGATTTCCGGGTCTGTACCGCCGTCGCGGTATGACACGTAGGCCACTTTGCTACCGTCGGGCGAGAGGGCTGGCGACCCGTCGTCCGCCTCGTTGGTGGTCAGCCGCTCGATGTTCCACGGATCAAGCGTGAGCAGGTAAATGTCGGACCCTCCGGATGTTTCGCGGTCCGAGCTAAATGCCAGCTTTCCGTTACTTGACCAGGATGGTTGCTTGTCCTGAGATGAAAGGTTGGTGAGATTCACAGGGTTGCTGCCGTCGCAACCCATCACGTAGATCTCGCTGTTCCCATCCCTGTCCGTCTCAAACGCAATCCGGCCTCCCGAGGGGTAGTCTGGAAGGCTAACCGGCTGCGTCGCAGTCTCCTCTGTTGGCGTAGGCGTGGGTGTCGCAGTCGGCGTCGGGGTAGGCGTGGGCGTGGCCGTAGGCGTCGGTGTCGGTGTTCTCGTTGGTGTCGCCGTCGGCGTCGGCGTGGCCGTCGGCGTGGGTGTCGCAGTTGGCGTCGGCGTCGGTGTCGGCGTCGGCGTCGGTGTCGGCGTAGGCGTGGGCGTCGCCGTCGCCGTAGGCGTGGGCGTGGGCGTCGGCGTGGGCGTCGGCGTGGGTGTCGCCGTCGCCGTAGGCGTGGGCGTGGGCGTCGGCGTGGGTGTCGCCGTGGGTGTGGCCGTTGGCGTCGGCGTGGGTGTCGCCGTGGGTGTGGCCGTTGGCGTCGGCGTGGGTGTCGCCGTGGGTGTGGCCGTTGGCGTCTGAGTAGGAGTCGCCGTCGGCGTCGGTGTCGGTGTCGGCGTCGGTGTCGCAATCGGCGTCGGCGTGGGTGTCGCGGTCGGCGTGGCCGTCGGCGTGGGCGTGGGTGTGGGTGTCGCAGTCGGCGTCGGCGTCGGTGTAGGTGTCGCCGTCGGCGTCGGGGTCGCCGTCGCAGTTGGTGTCGGCGTCGGTGTCGGTGTCGCCGTCGGGGTCGCCGTCGCAGTTGGCGTCGGGGTCGGGGTCGGGGTAGGTGTCGCCGTCGGCGTCGGGGTCGGCGTGGGTGTCACTCGGACTGGAGGAGTTTGGCATTCTCCATGGTGCGCCACGGGCTCCCAGTCCAGTGATGAGTCCTTATTGGAAGCCAGTTGGGTTAATTGACGATGACCAAAGTCATCCAGCTGACTAGCTATATAAATCCGAGAGCTACGGTCGCGAATGGAAGCATAGATGAATGTCTCTCCAGAGGGGCCAAATGCCGGACTGGAATCAGAAGCCGTGTTGCTCGTCAATCTCTGCAGCAGTGTAAAGTCGACATCTAATACATAGATTTCCCAGTCTCCGTCGCGGTCGGAAGCAAAAAGCACCCTTTCCTTGCCGTCTTTGATTGCCAGGTCCGGCCACCGCTCGTTGGATCCCTCCGGGGCCTGGTCGAATCCACGAGTCAGGTTGAGGGGCGCAGAGCCGTCGGCGTTGGCAATGAAGATGTCCCAGTCACCGTCACGGTTGCTGGCGAAAGCAATGCGACATCCGTCGGCAGACCAGGACGGGTCGCTGTCTTCTGCGGGGTGGTTCGTCAAATTCACAGGCGAACCTTCGGGGCTTAGAGAGGCTGAGATCTGTTGCACATAGATTTCTGAATCGCCGTCTCGCGTAGAAACGTAAGCCAGCTTCTCGCCAGAGGCCGCGATGGCGGGCGAATCCTCATCTCCTGGGTCGCTGGAGACTCTCGACAACACCCTCGATTTAAGGTTGAGCAGATAAACGTCCGAACCACCGCCCTGAGTGCCCTCCAGGGTGTACCGATCCGAACTGAATGCCAGCAACAGATCGTCCGCCAGGGATGGATGCCTGTCGTTCGCGGGGTTGCTGGTCAGGTTCAAGAGATTGGAACCATCCGGATGCATCGAATAAATTTCCCAGTCGCCATCCCGGTCTGTTTCAAAGACGATCAACCCGCCTGCAGGGTAAAGAGCCGGTGTGGGCGTTGGTGTTGGAGCGGGCGTCGGATTTGCAGTGGACGTAGGTGTGGGCGTCAGCACAGCTGCCGGGGGCGGGGGTGGAGGAGGGGTCGGCGTCGGCGTCGGTGTAGGTGTAGGAGTTGGCGTGAGCGCGGGCGTTGGCGTGGGGACGTAGGTGGCTGTGGGTCTCAGGCTTGAACGTCTGCCCGTTTCGGCTGCAAGTGCAGGTGCCGGACTGGGCTGCGCAGGGCGTCCTCGGACTGAGATGTACACCCAAACCACACGGTCGTCGTCGATTGTAATTTGTGCCCGTGTTCCTGCCACGCTGTCGGCGCCCGTGATTTCCAGGCCGTTTCCCCTCGGATCGATTACAACCTCGAGATTCACCACCGTGCCGAACTCGTAGGTCCCGTCCAGCCGGGGCAACTTGTCCAGTGTCACAACCCCCAGGGGCACAAGGAATCGATCATGATCGGATTGTACCTGGCGTCCATTTATGTAAAGGCCGTGTCCAGATATCTGAGCTTGACTGCTTCCTGGCGTAATCTCCACGGTGGGTGCCATCAGTGGAGTCATCGGAGGAATGAAAGGAGAGGGGACCCGTGACTTTTCCAATCTACCATCGCCTGCAACCCTCAATGCTTCGGGGCTGGAATCTAGGGATTCCCCGTGAACCGCAGCCGGGGTCGCGACTTGCATCACTGGATACGGTGTGGGTCTGGGAACCTCTGTCGGTGACAGGACCGGGACCGGTTGTGCACTGATGTCCCGCGTAGCGCCGCCAGGACCCAATTGCGTCGCCGAGCGCGTTCCGTCAGCCGCGGCACTGCGGCGGCGCCCGTCGCCTGCACCCCTGTTATCCGGGACAAGCCCCGCAACGGCGAAGTGCCCGAGGGCGTCCAGGTTGATTTCCGCCCTGATCCAGGGCATGTCAACCGAGGTAGGGAGTGGCGTCCATTCCGAAAAGGCCTCGTCAAACCGCAGTATCGCCAGGCTGTAGGCGTCCCCGCTCGCCACAGCCAGATCACGTTCTTCGAGGAGTACTTCCAGAGTACCTAGGTGCTGACCTACGTCCTGAGGAAGGGCTCCATCAGGGAAAAGGACAGAAACACGGATAAGCGTCGTCGGCCGAGAGTAAAGTGCCGGAAGGGCAGGCAGGGGTTCGTCCGGCGTATGTTCGATGCTCAGGCGAACCCCAGCCAGCACACCTGCCTCGTCAAACCTGATGGCAACGATGTCGTCCTGTTCCGCTTCTATCTGGGAAAGAGCATCGGGGACGGCCTGACCCGGCAAGCCAACCGGATTTGTTGCTTGAACCAGCACATCAGGCGACGTGTCCCTCTGTTCGAAAACGGCGAATTGGGAAACGGCGACGACTGCAGCAAGGCTGCCAATACCCAGGAGTGCCAGGGTGACACCGAAGCGAACTCGGTCGATTGCGTGGAATTGCATTGGTCCTGTGGTGGGCCTGTGTTCAACCTCTTCTGTTGGTCGCCGGCCACACGGGGCTGTGGCACATCGGGCAATCAGGCAAAGGGATTCACCAATCGCTGCCCTTGGCCGCTCAGAACTGCGCTTGAGATCGAGAAACTTTCCTCAGGAGGCAGAGGACAGCCTTCCGTTGGCCCGGCCTGTCTTGCAGGTTTGAATGCTCATAGCGGATGGAAATGTCCTGTCGCCGTATCGCTTAATAATGGTTATTTACCCGGCAGGGATACAACATTTCGTCCTATAACAGTTTCATAATACAACATTTGCCTATGGTATGCATATATTGGATGTTGTGCCACGTCTCAACACGACCCAAACAGATGGAAGAGGTCTCACACGGTTTAGTCAATTTGCTTGCAGAAATTTTCGAGCCTGCAACGTTGCTTGCAGCGCACAAATATCCCTGGTCATCCATCCCCTGCAGGCTTTGCCCGGCATAAGGCGGTGGAAACGAGATTGTCGGCCCAAACTGTTTGCATTCAGCGTGCCTTTAGCCCATAATCCATTCACTTTCAGTCCCAGGCTGTTGGCTGGTTGGCGAATCTCGTCGGGACTGAGTATTCCTGCAGGTGCCGCACTTTCGGCTGGAGGAGGCCACTTGGCTACACTGCTTGAAGTCAACAACTTGCAAACCCATTTCTTCACTATGGACGGCGTAGTAAAGGCCGTTGACGGCGTCTCTTATGACCTGGAAGAGGGGGAGACGCTTGGCCTTGTGGGTGAGAGTGGATGTGGCAAGAGCGTTAGCGCACTCTCTTTGATGCGACTCATTCCGGACCCGCCAGGCAGAATAGTGAACGGCGAGGTGATGCTCGACGGAGAGGACATTCTCAAGATCGACATGGACGAAATGCGCAACGTACGGGGCGCAAAAATGTCCATGGTGTTTCAGGAACCGATGACCTCGCTGAACCCCGTGCTCACCGTCGAACGGCAACTGACCGAAACCCTTCAGTTGCACAAGGGAATGGGCAAGGCGGAGTCCCGAAACGAGGGCGTAAACTTGCTGGCCCGCGTCGGTATTCCCGATCCGGAGCAGCGGATAAAGCAGTACCCGCACCAGTTCAGTGGCGGCATGCGCCAGCGTGTCATGATCGCCATGGCCCTGAGCTGCAATCCAAGGCTGATCATCGCCGATGAGCCCACCACCGCATTGGATGTGACGATTCAGGCCCAGATCTTGGAGTTGATGAAGTCGCTCACAACAGAATTCGGCGTCGCGCTCATTGTCATCACCCACAATCTGGGTGTGGTTGCACGTTATGCCGACCGCGTCAACATCATGTACGCGGGGAAAATAATCGAACGAGGCTCCGCGAGGGAGATCTACTCCAATCCCAGGCATCCCTACACCGTGGGATTGCTACGCTCGGTCCCTCGCCTTGACCTTCCGCGTCGAGCCAGGCTGGACCCCATCGAGGGGCAGCCCCCCGACCTGGTACGGCTTCCTCAGGGTTGTGCATTCCGCGCCCGCTGCAGGTGGGCGATCGACAAATGCGCCACCGACACCCCAATACTGAGTGAGGTGGATGAGAGCCACTGGTCGGCATGCTGGCGATCAGAGGACCTTGGGGCGTCCGCCATCGATTTCCTCGGTGGATCCGAATATGCTGAACCCGAATATTCCGCCGGAGATTAAGCGCGATGACTACGATGACCGAACAGACACCGCAATCCGCTCCGGCGGGTCAGGACGATGACATCCTGCTGGACGTCAAGAACCTGAAAATGTACTTCCCCGTAACCTCGGGGATGTTGTTCCAGAGGACTGTTGCCTACGTGAAGGCAGTCGACGACGTGAGCTTCACGGTGAAAAGGGGAGAGACGCTGGGACTGGTGGGCGAGAGCGGCTGCGGCAAGACCACGACCGGCCGCTGTATTCTGCAACTCTACAAACCCACCGACGGCGAGGTCGTCTTCGAAGGACAGGACCTCACCAAGTTGGGCACCAAGCAGATGCGGATCATGCGCCGTGAAATGCAGGTCATATTCCAGGACCCGTACAGCTCTCTGAACCCCCGGATGACGGCTGGCAACATCATTGGAGAGCCCCTGATCGTGCACGGCCTGGTCAATGGCCGGGCCGAATACCGGGAGCGCGTGGCGCAACTGCTGCAGAACGTGGGCCTGAACCCGTATATGGCAGACCGGTTCCCTCACGAGTTCAGCGGTGGGCAGCGGCAGCGCATCGGCGTGGCCCGGGCACTCTCCGTGAGCCCCAAGTTCATCGTGGCCGATGAACCCGTGTCGGCACTGGACGTATCCATTCAGGCCCAGATCATCAATCTTCTGGAGGAACTGCAGGAGCAGTTTAACCTGACGTACCTCTTCATCGCCCACGACCTTTCGGTGGTCCGCCACATCAGCGACCGGGTGGGCGTGATGTATCTCGGGCACATGGTGGAGATTGCAGACCGCAACGATGTTTATCGCAACCCCGAGCACCCCTACACCAAGGCCCTGCTGTCAGCGGTGCCGATTCCCGACCCGATCCTTGACGCACAGCGCGAACGGGTGCTGCTGACCGGAGAGGTGCCCAGCCCGCTCAATCCTCCTTCGGGCTGCGTGTTCCATCCCCGCTGTCCCATTGCTGACGGCGAGTGCAGCAGGGTTACTCCGGAGCTGCGACAGACCAGCCCGGAACACTGGTCGGCATGCCTCAAGGTCGAAGGTTACGGGCCCTACTGACCTGACCTACTCGGCACTGTAAAAAGAGTGAACCCCTGCGCATAAACGCAGGGGTTCTTCATTTGTCCGCAACGGGCCGTTCCCGCCATCCTCAGCGACTCAGCACGTCTAGCGCAACTGTGTTCAGTGTTCAGTCGGCGGGCTCCGCTGCCATTCTCCTGGCCTCCTCCCTGATTTCGTCCATCAGGGAGACCAGCTCAAGGATCTCGTTGCTGGAAACCATGCCGAGGAACTGTCCTGTTGCGCGGTCCATCACCGGAATGATGGTCAACGAGTTCTCCGCCATTCGCGACAGTGCGTCCTCGATCGGCTCGTCGGGGTTCGCGTGGGGCGGGCCACGGCGCATCAGTGTCCGCAGCGGCGTCTCTCCCAGGGAGCCGCGCCTCCAGAAGAACAAGCGTCGTCGGAAGTTAACCCGGGTAAGCGAAACCGTCCCCACCGGCACTCCCCGCTCCATGACCAGGTAGTCCGTCTGGTCCGGCACAAGCCAGTCCTGCAGGAAGGTGTTGACGGAGATGTCCGGGTCAGGATAGGTACGCGACCGGTCGACAACAGAACCCACCATAACGCCAGCCAGCGCGTGGCGGGCAAATGCCGGCACCATCGTCTGTGGTTGCGATGTCAGTTCCGGCGGCTTGGCCCTGCTGACGGCCGCAGCGATTATCGGCGGCATAAGCACGATGTATGCGAACATCAGTATGACCAGCAACGAGAATACGTCCGACCCTATAACCTCCGTTTCCCTCAGAACGAGGAGCAGGGCGATTTCCGCGACGCCCTTCCCCATCAGTCCTACGGAAAGGACCACGGGCGTATCCAGCCTCGCGAGAAAAGTCCCGACAAAAGAGGCTATTATCTTGCCGATCAGGGGTATGAACACTAAGCCGATAATGGTCATCGGCGGCAGATTTACGAATGAGAAATCCAGATACAGGCCTGCCGACGCGAAAAACAGGGGAACAAACAGGCCCTCTGCCGTGCTCTTCATGCCGGGCATGATGTCTTCCCGCATACGGTGAGGCAGGCCCGAGAGCGCGGCGCCAAACAGCAGGGCGCCAAGGGAGCCGTGCAGTCCTCCCAGTTTCTCCGCACCCACAACCACCAGGAACAGTCCACCGATGAGCAGTCCGTATGACAATTCCGGAACATTCAGGAATCGTTGCAAGAGCGTCATTACCCGCGGCAGGATCTTGGCCGAAACGATCCAGATCACCACGGTGGCCGCAGCTATCTTTCCGATCAGTTCGAGTACGCCAAGGACGCTGAACACGTCGCTATCATCGCCTCCCAGGGTCAGGCCGACGATGAGAAGGGCGATCACCTCAGCGATGATAACTGCCGTGAAGATTCTGAGGCCTATGAGTTCCTTGAGCAGCCCCTTGTCTGCCAGTACCTTGGCCACGAGACCCAGGCTGGATAGCGAAAGGATCCCGGCGAGCGACAGGGCCTTGTTGAATTCCAGGCCGAGGGCAAAGCTCAGTCCGGTCAGGTCGGAGGTAACGATCAGTGAGAACAGGATGGAGATGAGGACGGCCACAGTGGCGGCCACGAAATACCGGCCGCGAATTGTCGACATGAAACCGGGTATGTCTATCTCATCGAGTCCGATGAGGAAGAAGAAAATGAATACCCCTATGTCCAGGAACAGCTTGATGTGGTCGGTGACTTCCACCAGCCCTGTCACGGGGCCGAGGATAATCCCCGCCACGGTATAGGCGACGATGGAACTGAGGCCGACTCGGCTCAGCACGCCCTCTGACAGTTTGGCCACAACGATCAACAGGCCAATGAACAGCAGGGCTTCGAAATGCGCGGCGGCTGCATCTCCCGCTAAGGAAATGGCAAGGGGTAGACCAAGTAGCATTGGAGTGTCTGCGATCAAACCTGAGCGACTCCCGCCTGGAATGACCTGTATCGGATACCGAGGGCTATTTTAGACCATTCCACGGGGTTACTATCAACCGCGAATGCTCGCATATCCGGTCGGTTTTGAGCGCGACCCAGAGGAAGGTCTTGATAGGGATTGCTCCCGAATGCTTGTCACCTTGTCTTCGACCCACGCAAAGACAAGATGGTCATAAGTCGAAACCAAGCAATTAGAGCAGAAAATTGCTAGAAAGTTGCGTCGGTGTAGTACAAAGGTATCACACATTTCGCACCAATCAAATCGAATTTCGCTCCTATTGCGGGCAGAATTCTCGTGTAGGATTACGAGTAAAGGCGATGCCGCTCCGCCCAACCTTCCCGACCAAGTCACGGGCGACCCGAAGGTCCTCCGCTAACTGTATGGGATTCAATGGCCGGCATCATGGGGGCTCGCAGTGTAGAATAATCCCGGCGGTACGCTGTGTTGGGGTGCCGGTGCAGGCTAAACAAATTACGTTTGGGACCCGGCGTGCCTTTCGTGGAGGCAACGCCGGTCGACAATGGAACCCACAATCCGCCCGGGACGCCCTGTCATGCCAAAAACCATTTACCTCGCCAATCCCTACGGATTTTCGTCGCAGCAAAAATCGCTGCTCCTGCCACCCATTGTGGCCGCCCTGGAGGGGCTGGGGCTGGAGGTCTGGGAGCCCTTCGCCCGAAACAACCAGGTGGATTTCGACCAGGAAGGGTGGGCATACGTTGTGGGGCAGAAGGACTACAGCGACGTCGTTGAGTCCGACGCCACGTTCGCCGTGGTGAATGGTGTCCCGCCCGACGAGGGCGTGATGGTGGAACTGGGGATGGCCATCGCTCTGGGAAAGCCCACTTTCCTCTTCCGAGACGACTTCCGGCGGGCCACCGACAGCGAGCACTATCCCCTGAACCTCATGCTGTTCACCGGGATGCCGGAGCACAGCTGGCAGGACTACTATTACACGTCAGTGGAGGAAATCAACTCCCCTGCAAAGGCGCTGGCCCGCTGGGCAAATGGGGAATGAGTCTCCCTGATGCAACGGAGAGGAGGGCTGGCGCCCACAATCACCGCCCTTGTCCGGCAGTGGGTTGAGGTTAACCAGTCGTCGCAAGGTTGCCGACGGCTTTTACCCTGACTAGAGTGGCATTGCTGGGGACGTAGGAGAGGGGCACCTCGTCAATATCCACCACTTCAGTGCTTTCCGGATCGGCGCCGGCAGCAACCGCCCTGGCGACTGCTGCGGCAGTGCAATCGGCGATGGCCTCCGCACGTCCGTGGGTCTCAAGGGAGTAAACTCTCTCCACCTGTCCGCCCACCTGGGCGATTGCCGCCCCAATGGCATTGGCGACCCCGGCGTGCTCCGGTCTGAGGACCGTGGACGCGCCGCCCAGGGCCTCACTTATCAGGACGCTGCCACCGCCCACCAGTATCACGGGAACATCGCCCGAGCTCAGCTTGACCCGGTCTATGGCATCCTCCACTCGCCTTTGGATCTCGCCCATCGCGCGGGATACCAGCAACGGGTCCAGGTCGGCGACCATCCCTGAGTCCCCCACGCTGGCCCGACCATCGGCGACGGCCAAGTCTGTCGTAGTCAGCGTCGAGCCGCCAAAGACCAGCGCCTCATCGGTCAACCGGTAGCCAACGCTTTCCGGGCCCATGCGGAAGGGGTCTGGCTCCACGATTGTTCCTCCGCCCAACGGAATGGAGACCATGTCGGGCATTCGGAAGTTGGTGCGCACCCCGGCAAGCTGCACCGCCACGGCCGCTTCCCGTGGAAAACCCTTGACCAACGCTCCCACGTCGGTGGACGTGCCCCCGACATCCACCACGATTCCGTCGGCCACACCGGACAGGTATGCGGCGCCGCGCATGCTGTTGGTCGGCCCGGAGGAAATTGTCAGCACCGGGAAGCTCAGCGCGAATTCCGAGTCCATCAGCGTACCGTCGTTCTGGCTCATGTAGAGCGGGGCGTCAATGCCCAGGGCCCGCAGGGCACCGGCAATTCCATCGATGGTGCGGGCCGCTATATCACCGAGGCAGGCGTTGAGCACCGCGGCGTTTTCCCTTTCCAGCAGACCCATACGCCCGTTTTCGTTGGAAAGACAGACCCGCAGTTCCGGCGCCTCCTCCAGGATAATGTCCCTGGCTTCTTTCTCGTGCGCCGAGTTTACCGGTGAGAACACACCTGACACGGCAACAGCCCGGACACCGTGGCCTCTCATCTCGCGGACAGCGCGTCGCAATTCCGCATGGTCGAGGGGCGCGATTTCCCTGCCGTCGAACTCGTGGCCCCCTCCGACCATGTAGGCAAGCCCACCCACCGCGCCCTTGAGTCCGTCGGGCCAGTCCACCAGCGGGGGGAGCAGGTGGGTGGCGGGCAGCGACAGCCTGACGACGGCGGTTGGGGAGAGGTCGCGGTGTTCCAGGAGAGCGTTGGTAAAGTGAGTGGTTCCCACCATGACGGCGTCGACCCTGGAGTTTCGCGGGAGCTGATGCAGGAGTTCCGTGAGCGATGCGACGATCCCGGTGGTGACATCCGCAGACGTTGGGACCTTGACGGCGCCCACAAGGTTGATTCCATCCATCAGGACGGCGTC
This sequence comes from Dehalococcoidia bacterium, assembly GCA_965207865.1. GTDB lineage: Bacteria > Chloroflexota > Dehalococcoidia > Lucifugimonadales > UBA3495 > VXOI01. The sequence goes on along the minus strand of CBDBNP010000002.1, from coordinate 237,351 downwards.
GGTATTAGTGCCTCCAACGTCGACTCCGATATACACGACAGCCTGCCCTATAGTGCCAGCGGAACGTATTCAGTGTCGTAACCGAAAGCGCCGGGCCCGGCGACAGCCAGGCCTTCCGGCGTGGTCCAGAGGGCCGGCGCGGGGAATCCAAGGATCGTGATCCTCAGGCCATACCGCATCAACTCGGTGGTCACTGGCTCGCCATGCTCCGTTGCGACGGCGCATATCAGGTCGGGAACGGTGCAGACCGTCTCCCCATCCCGCATGGCAATCAGATTCTCATTCTGGAACTCGATCACCATCCGTTCCCCGGCAAAGCCGTCGAGGCCGTCAAGCGTCAGGGTTCCCCGGGCGAACCCGGCGGCAGTGCGGCGGTCCAGGTCCACGACCTTGCCGGAAAACAGCACCTTCCCCGGGCAGGTCTCGAGGATGGCGTCGAGAGGTTCGCGCCCCGATTCCCGCGCCTGCTTGACCGCATCACCGAGATCCCGGGCCAGAGACAGGGTGTTGGGGACGGCGGTTGTCCTCACTTGCTCGGCGGTCATCGGGGCCACGGCGTAGCAGGCGATGCATCCCATCTGGACCGTTATCGACCGGGCCAGCCTTTCGGCCCAGGCGGGTGTGATGGTCTCCCGGATGACCACCGAGTTGCCCTTTTCGTCGGCGATGGCCATGGGGCACCATGGAACACCGTAGACAAAGAAGGTCTTCATCTGGAACTCGGGGAAGGCGCGGCCCATCCCGTCGGCGTCAACCACCGGAAGCCCGGCCATGGCGGCGGGAATCAGGGGCTCAACCGAGTTGCTGCCGCCGATCTCATTGGAGATCAGTGCCGTGGCCTTCTCCCCCGTGTACTCCTCTATCGCCCGCAGCGCGTGGTAGGACTGGAGGTCGCGCACCTTCTCGATGCCTACGGTCGGCGCCCCGATGCCTCCCACGCAGACGACGCGAGCGTCTTCGGGGACTTCATTGGGGGACAGCACGGTAACGGGCCCCCACTGCCTGATGGCCTGGCGTGCCCGTAGCTGGCCGATGTAGGGATTGCCCCCGCCGCCGGTGCCCAGAATACCAGCGCCGATGGCTATCGATTCAAGAACGTCTTCGGTTGCTTGCCACAAATTCTTGCGACCGCCGTTTGAGGGATCAGGTTAAGCAGAGGGCGTAGCTGCCGCCTTCAATCGCCAGAGGGGAAAACCGCCACGGGACGCGATGATGGAGTGGTGGGGAAGGGGAGACTCGAACTCCCACGCTTTGCAGCACATGATCCTAAGTCATGCTCGTCTACCAGTTTCGACACTTCCCCGGGGACTGAGCGTGGATAGCATCTCGTTGCTTTATGACAATCGGGGACACCCCGTCACCACGCACTCAGAATCATAACACGGGACGCGCGCATCAAAACAACGCCAGCTTGCAGTCGATGGGGTATCCGCCCTCTCCAGTCCTCAACGGGTGGAAATCCGGAAGCTGGGACGGCCTCTGATTTGTTCAGGATCGCGCACAAATCAGAGGCCGCTCCAGCATTGCCAAATCCCGACTAGGAATATTGACAGCTATTTCATCTGTGGAATGAGCGAGGCCGCAAGCCTACCCTGTCTGGAGTTCCCAGATCCATCGTCCGATGGCGACGAGCAGGGCGAGCAAGGCAATTACCAGCGCAATGATGGCGATCATGAAATTGCCTGAACTGCCGGGTGGTCCAGCCGGGCCCTGCGGTCCGGTGAGGCCAGCGGGACCAGCAACGCCCTGCGGCCCGGTCTGGCCGATGTATCCCTGCGGTCCTCGTGGTCCTGCCTCACCGTCAGCGCCGTCCAGGCCATCCGCGCCGTCAGCACCCGCAGCTCCGGGAGGTCCGGCGGGACCTTGGGCTCCGGCCGGTCCCGGTGCTCCGTCAGCTCCGTCCGCACCGTCAGCGCCCGCAGGTCCTCGCGCTCCCTGTGGGCCTCTCAGTACCGCCGCGGTCGTCGCGCGTGGCGTGTTCGTGGGCCTTCTCGTATTGGCCGGCCGGGGCGTGTTGGTGGCCTGAGACCGAGTTGCCGGAATTGACAGATCAACTATTTCCAAGTTTCCGGACCTCCACGGCCCGGTCCACGTCCACTCCTGTCCGTTAGGGAGGGAAGCATCCGCTCTTTGACCGTTAACCTGGAATGCGATTGAACCACTGGGATAGGGCCCACCCGCTGGTACTCCCAATCGATAAATGCCCGGGTCGCTCACAGTATCGGTGTCAATGGTTCTATTGTTGAATCTGAGGGCAACTGTGGTTCCTACGGGAGCGGGTTGACCATTGATTTGCACATCCCCGACTATTCCATGAGGGGCATTTTGAGCAGAGATGATTGCTGGCACACTTGCCAGGATCGCGAATAGGGCGACGAAAAAGAGGACCTTGGTCCGGGTTAGCTTCATAGGAGAACTCCCCGTCTTTACAATTCTTCCTGGCCTGTTCCGGCCCACCACAAGACGCCGGTTCCCGTGGGGCCCGAGAAAGGCGATGGCGTGTCTGAGGAATGGTCTACGGCTTTCTCCTTTCCTCACACCGCCCATTATTGACATAATAGTTTAAACAAGCGTTAACGAATGTACCAGCGTTCGAGATGCCATTCCAGCAGAATTTGCGTACTTCCGTCCCATTTCCTGGCTCCCTCGTTGGCCGCGGAATGGGCTAGAATCAAGCCAGACAGAATCGCGGACCAGACCAACTGCCCGCCATCCGGTATGCAAGGAGGACTTCGTTGAAGAGCACAGCGGAAGGAGAGGGGCCATCCAACGCGGAGGAGTTCCTGGCAGCACTGCCACCCGACCGGGCCGAACAGCTGGGGCGTTTGCGGGAGCTGATCCTGCAGCATCTACCTGAGGGCTACCGGGAACAGGTGGACTTCGGGATGCTGGCTTATGTCATCCCACTGGAGACATACCCGGACACCTACAACAAGCACCCTCTGATGTATGCCGCTCTGGCGTCGCAAAAGCGCCATATGGCACTGTACCTGATGAACGTGTACGGGGACGAGGCAACCCTCCAGTGGTTCACTGAAGGATATGCCGCAGCCGGCAAGAAGCTGGACATGGGTAAGGCCTGCGTCAGGTTCAAGAAGCTCGACGACCTCCCACTGGAATTCATCGGGGAGGTCATCGCGCGGACGCCGGTCTGGGACTACATCACGGGATACGAGGCGTCGCGGGAGCAGATGGTATCCAACCGCGAGGCGCGACGCAAGGCCAAGTCCGGCTAGCAACTGACATGGGGGGTTTTCACCACAAAGATTTCAAGTGAAAGACAAAAACGAAAACTCCGTGATCTCTGTGCCCTCTGTGGTAGAGAACCCGGAGGCTACCGGTGCCAGCCGGAGCCGCCGAAATATCCCCGTATGTAGGCGATCTGGCCGCCGTGCACGACGTTGTCCCACACCAGGATTCCCAGGGCATCCGCGACCGACATGGTCGAGCCCGCTGGCCCCGGGGCAGACACCCGCCGTTCCAGGCCCTCCGAGTCCAGGCCCTGGATGTAGGTGCGGGCGGCGGCGTTGACGGCGTCGTAGTAGCCCATCAACACCTCCCTCGAGGGGCAGCCCCATTCGGCGACCTGCTCGGTGCTCCAGCCCATGCCGAACTCATCGGGAGAGGACTCCATTCCGAATTTTTCGTGCCAGCCTCCCGCCGTCCAAAGCTGTCCGGTGTCCTGAAAGCGAGCGTGGATGAACCGGTCCTCGACCCGGGTCATGTGCCACACCAGCCAGGCCATGGAGTTGGATGCGTCGTTGGGCATCTGCTTCAGGGTGTCGTCGTCAACGCCGTCAACGGCTGTTGACACCATGTCCCAGTTGCGCTGCAAGGCGAAAATTGTGGTGTCGACGTCAGACATTAGGCTCCTCCTCCGTTATGGGTCCGCCAGATCCACACTTATGTCTGGTGAGTGCCGCTAATGTAGACTCAGCGGCGGCGATTCACAAGCCCCTGGCTACCCCTGAGAAAAAGCGAGCGACCCTCCAAACACGGAGAGTCGCGTGCGAAAGAGTCACGTGGTGACCCGCCTCGGGGTCGAACCGAGAACCTACGGATTAAGAGTCCGTTGCTCTGCCAGTTGAGCTAGCGGGCCGATACATTCCAATCTAACAACACGCAGTCTGCCCTGTCAATTGTGAAAGCCCAGACGGCACTGCTAACTGCCTTGGGTAAAGAACCTGTCCCTGCTCGTCACACCCCATGGTCGAGGCGGTCGATCAGGTACTGAGGGAGTCCGGCCTCGCGCATCTTGGCCTGGGTGGCCGCCCTGTCGTAGTCGACGCGGTGGTGCTCGATGGTATGGGCCTCATAATCAAACACGGCGTAACTGGCGCGTACATCCCGGTCCCTGGGCTGGCCGACGCTGCCAGGGTTGACGATGCAGCGTTCGCTGACGAGAGGCACCGCCTGAGACTCCGGCAGTGGAAGGAACAGCGGCATCCCGCCGTTCTCCCGACAGATGAACGGATAATGGGAGTGCCCCACCAAGCAGTAGTTCGTGGTGAGCAACTCCAGGGTAGCCACGGCCTGCGAGGGGTGCGTCAGGTACTCGACAATCGGGGCACGCAAGCTGCCATGGACCAGCGTGAACGGTGGCTGCAGGTTTACCTGGGGAAGCCCTGCCAGGTACGCCGTGTCCTCCTCGCCCAACTGATCGGCAGTCCAACGGATGGCTGTGAATGCGGAGCCGTTGAAATCGGCAGCGTCGATGACCCCGGCCGCCGCGTAGTCGTGGTTGCCGGCAACAGCAGCGAGGTCATGGCGACGCAAGCGCCGCAGGCAGGCTGAGGGATCGGGCCCGTAGCCGACCATATCGCCCAGGCACCAGATGCCGTCGTACCCCCCGTTCCGTTCGGCGTGCTTAAGCACGGCCTCGAGCGCCTCGAGGTTGGAGTGAATGTCAGAGACTATGAGGGCTCGCATTCACTCCTCCGTGGCCGGACCGCTCCCTGCATAATTCGGTGGTTGCGGGTATTATAGCAACCGGCCATAAAAGCCCCCTGGACACACCTAACCGAACTATGGGAGGCGGCACACATGACCGCAGCCAAACCGAGGGTACACGTCATCGGCACCGGCGGCAGCATCGCCGGAATCGGCCCGGACCGCATGGACTACATCCTCTATCCGGAGATAGGAGACCATCTCACCATTCAACAATCCCTGGAGCGGGTCCCGGAAACAGCAGACGTCGCTGCCATAACCTCCGAGGACCTGGTCAGCGTTGGCAGCACCGCCATCGGCCCAGCCGACTGGATCGCTCTCACGACCAAGATCAACAGCATGCTTCGTGACGATGCGGGCCTGACGGGCATCGCGGTGACCCACGGCACGGCCACGCTGGAGGAGACGGCCTATTTCCTGCACCTCGCCGTCAAGACCGACAAGCCGGTGGTGATTACCGGCGCAATGCGGCCACCGACGGCCCTGGGCACGGACGCCGACCTCAACCTGCTCGACGCGGTGAGGATCGCCGCCTCACCCCACGCCGGAGGGATGGGCGTCCTGACGGTGCTCAACAACCAGATCCACTGCGCCCGCGACGTGTCCAAGGCCAACACCTTCCGGGTGGAGACCTTTCGCCCCAATGAGCTGGGATTCCTGGGCTACGCAGACTCAGACCACGAGGTGGTGTTCTACCGGGCGCCCCTGCGCAAGCACACGACAGCCACGCCCTTCAACGTGGAAGGCAGGGACAGCATGCCCCGAGTGGAGATCGTATACGCATACGCCGGAGCCGACGGGGCCATCATCGACGCGGTGCGCGATATGCGTCCCGACGGGCTGGTGATCGCCGGATTCGGTGGGGGCACCTACCCGCCAGCCTTCGCAGCCGCAGCCGCCCGCGCAGTCGAGGACGGAATCCCGGTGGTGCTGGCCTCGCGTTCCACCGCTGGCCGCGTGGTGACCACTCCCGCCAAGGAACGACAGGGATTCATCGTTTCGGACAATCTGCTACCCCAGAAGGCACGGATACTGTTGATGCTTGCCCTGACCGTGAGCACCGAACGCGACTGGCTGCAGCAGGCCTTTCACGAATACTGATCCAGTGTATAATTCGCGAATTCGAATAACTCACGTCTCACAGAACACGCCGAATCGGGCAGCGAGCACCGGTATCAGCATCGGCACCAAGGAACGCAGTTAGTGGCACAGATAGCAGCGGGCGGGGAATCCCCGGCGGAATACGGACAGAAGCGCACCAAAGACCCCATCATGGCCACCACGGTCATCGGGGCCCACACCCTGGAGCACATGTATGGTCGTGGGTTCCTGGTGCTCATCCCCGCCATCTACGTGGCCATGGGGCTGAACCCAATCCAGGCGGGACTGCTGGACGGCGTGCGCCAGCTGGCTGGCGGCGCGACCAGCATGACCGGCGGGTTCTTCGTGGACATCTTCCAGCACCGTCGATCGCAGGTGCTGACCCTCAGCCTGGCTCTCATCGGCGTCGGGTACCTGCTGGTCTCGATAGCACCGAGCTACACGCTGATACTGGTGGCGCTGGCGATAGCGTCGGCGGGGACTGCGATGTGGCATCCGCCGGCGCTGGGGCTTCTGGCGCAGCGCTTTCCGGAACGGCGGGGGCTGTTCATCTCGATGCACCGGTCGACTGGGAACCTGGGAGACTGGATCGGGCCGCTGATTGTGGGCGTGCTGCTGGGTGGAGCAGCCGGCGAGTGGTGGGGGTCGGATTGGTGGCCCTGGGACTGGTCAGTGGACTGGCGCTGGATCGTGGGTGGCGGAGCACCGGTCATGCTGGTGCTATCGACCGCCATATTCGTGCTGCTGCGCAACGTGGACGGCCCCGCGCTGCCGGGGGTGGACTACAAGCTCAAGATCAAGACCCAGATCAACAGCATGATCGACTCCTTCCGCGGGACAGGCATGTGGAGCATCTTCACGGTATCCGCGGTGAGAGGAATGGGAGACCGGTCGCTGCTGTGGGTGATTCCTTTCTATTTGAAGGAGGACCTGGGCTACGGGAACATTGCCGTGGCCGTTCACGTGGCGCTTCTGGCAATCCCAGGCATAATCACCGGGCCGCTGTTCGGGATACTGTCGGACCGCATTGGCCGCAAGTGGATCACCATGTTCATCATGGGCATCACTGGAGTCATCACCCTCGCCATTGTGATGATGGGCGGCGGATGGGGAATGACGGTGATGATATTCATGTTCGGCGTGTTCATCTTCACGGTCAATTCTATGACGCAGGCCGCAGCAATCGACGTGGCCGAGGGCAAAGGACTTGAGGGATCGTTCATCGGGCTGATGTGGGGGAGCAACGCCTTCTTCGGCGCGATGGCGTCGATAGCGGCAGGTGCGCTGGCGGAGTTCGCTGGCTGGTCGTCGGCGTTCTACATGGCGGCCGGACTGTACTTCCTCGGATGCGCAGTATCGATCTTAATGCCAGATGGCAGGAGGCTGGTCTAGCAGCCGGGGCGCCACATTGATACTGGACTAACCGGCGAAGGTCTTAACCGCCTGCCGGTACTGCTCCGGGGTGTTCAGGTCCAGCAGGATCTCGGGGTTTTCGAGCGGGAAGCGGTTGACCGATTCGGGCCGGCGCTGCACCACGGCCTTCACGCCCTGCGACTCCTCGTCGATGGCCAGCAACTCGTCCAGCAACTCCGCCGAGAGGACGATGGGATGGCCACCCTTGCCGCCGCACGTGGGGATGGTAACGGCGTGTCCCGTGGCTCGGTGCGTTTCCAGGATGCGGGCAATGTCGGGGGCGGACCGGGGTTGGTCCACGTTCAACAGCAGGATTTCGTCCAAAACCCGGGAATCAACGGTGGAGAGGCCTGCTTTAATGGACGTGGTTTTGCCCTGCATGTAGTCGGGGTTCAGGACCCAGTCAACACCCTCAAGGCCCTCCAGTAGGGGACGCAACTCGTCGGCCCGATGGCCCAGCACAACCACCACGCGGTCGGCGCCGCCGTCCCGCAACGCCGATACCTGGTGATGCAGCAGGGGCCGGCCCCGCCAAGGCAGGAGGGCCTTCAACTGGCCCATCCGGCTGGACTCGCCAGCCGCAAGCAGGATGGCCCACGCCTCAGCCACGTATCAGACCCTAGCTTGCAAGCGGGGCCCGCTCGACGATGCTGGCGGCACGGTCTATGTACCAGTCGCCCATGGTCATCTTGCCGCCGTCTCCGCCGCGCCGGACCATGATGACCTCGGACATTATGCTGACGGCGATTTCTTCGGGCGTCAGGGCGCCGATGTTCAGGCCGATGGGCGCGTAGACCTCGCTGATGCGCTCCTTGGTGGAACCCTGCTCCAGGAGGCGTCGGTAGATCATCAGCGTCTTCCGGCGGCTGCCCAGCAGCCCGATATAGCGGGCGCGGGTCTTCAGGGCGGACTCTAGGGCCATATCGTCGTACCGATGCCCCCGGGTGGCGACGACCACGAAGGTGTTGACGTTGATGCTCAGGAGGTCCGACCAGTATTCGTATGGGGTGACGATGGTCTGCTCGGCGTAGGGGAAACGATCGTCGTTGGAGAACTCTGGACGGTCATCGACAACGTATACCCGGTATCCCAGGAATTTGGCGAGGTCCGCGGTGGCCTTCCCCACGTGCCCGCCGCCCACCATGACCAGCGTCGGTGGGGTGGTGAATCCCTCAACGAAAATCTCGGTGCCGTCATCCGTCGATATGGACTCGGTGTTGCCGATGGCGGCCACCTGCCTCGCGACCTCGAGAGCGGTTTCGTCCAGCGTTTCGGAACCCAGGGTCCCCGACACCGTACCGTCCATGCGCAGTAACAGCTTGGCGCCCAGCAGTTCCGGGCGACCGGGACTGTTCACCACGGTGGCCAGGCTGACCGGCTCACCGCCGTCGTATGCCTCAAGGATTTCATCCCCCAGGGGGAGAAAGTCATCCAGGCTGCGAAACGGTTCGAGGTAGAAGTACATGGTGCCGCCGCAGACCAGGCCGTCGCGAGCGGCTATGTCCTCGTTCAGGTAGTAGTCCTTGAATTCCGGCCCGCTGCCGTCGCGCAGCATTTCCTTGGCGGCGAACCAGATGTCCCCTTCGACACACCCGCCGCCGAGGGTGCCGAGACCGCTGCCATCGTCTTTTACCAGCAGCATTGCGCCAGCCTTCTGCGGCGTCGATCCCTTGGTCCGCACTACTGTCGCCAGCACGCAGGGCTTGCCATCGCGCAGAGTGTCCACGGCTCCCTGGATGACTTCTTTCATGGCTCGTCCTTATCCGGCACTCGGCCCGAAGAATGGAGTGTGCCCGCTAAGTGTAGCTTACCAAACGGCAGCATGGCCCGCAAACAGCCGACATCTGTAATCAAACAGGGAAATGCCCTTACCTTCTCACCCATGGGAGGGGACTTGCGAGATAGTTGCTTGACTACCCGTTCACCCCCAACTTAACTCTCCCCCTGTGGGGGGATGGGACAATGGAAATACCCCGAATTACAGGCCCAGGCAGATTTAAAATCGACCCTGATTCCAGTATAATGTTATGTTGTATGGCAGTAGTCGCGATCACCTCTTCCAGTGAACGAAATGCTCGCCGTTACGTTACCGCCATGGAATCTGCCGGCTCGGAGACGCGAGTGCTGATTCCCGGTGCTGACGACGAGGCCGAGACCAGCGAACTGATGCGCGGCGTCGGTGGTCTTCTTCTTTCCGGAGGACCGGACGTTCATCCCGAGCGCTACGGTCAGGAGCCGGACCCCGGCGCCAGGCTGCAGTTGCGCCCGGAACTCGACGAGCTGGAGTTCCGCGTCCTTGAGTATTCCCTCTCCGAGGATATGCCCGTGCTGGCCATCTGCCGGGGGATGCAGGTGCTGAACGTGGCTTTCGGGGGAAAGTTGATTCAGGACCTGTCCGGGCATAGAAACGACGATGACCACAAGGAACACGCCTCGCACCTGATTTATGTGGCCCCGGGCGCGAAGTCCGCGGCCATCATCGGGTCTGCCGGATTCTTCAAGGTTAACAGCTACCACCATCAGGGCCTGACCGAGGCGCAGCGGGCTCCTCGCCTGATGAGCACAGCCTACAGCGTGGATGACGGGTTAGTGGAGGGGTTGGAAAGTCCTGAACACAGTTGGGTCATAGGGCTGCAGTGCCATCCGGAGCGCCAGGACGAGGTCCCGAGGCTCTTCGTCAACCTGTTTGCCGGTCTTCACGACCGCGCGGAAAGGTTCGCCGAGGCCCTCACCGTCTGATTCTCCCGCTTACTCCGCACTGCTGACCCGCTCGTGTTGTTTCGGCGTTTGTTGCCTGCACGTTTGGTGTGCCTTGTTCTTCCCTTTACTGGGAGAGGTTGAGCAATTGTAGGAGTGTAGACCTATGGTAACTACCGCCCCGGTGCCACCCGGAGAGCAGCCAATTCGCATCGCCGACGAGATGCGGACATCATACCTGACCTACGCCATGAGTGTGATCGTGGCGAGGGCGCTCCCGGACGTCAGGGACGGCCTGAAGCCGGTGCAGCGCCGGATCCTGTACGCCATGCACGACATGGGCATACGTCCCGGTTCGCAGTTCCGGAAGAGCGCTCGTATCGCCGGAGAGGTGCTGGGAAAGTTCCATCCCCACGGCGAGGGGTCCGTCTACGATTCCCTGGTCAGGATGGCTCAGGAATTCTCCCTGCGTTACCCGCTCATCACGGGTCAGGGCAACTTCGGCAGCATCGACGGTGACCCGCCGGCGGCCATGCGCTACACCGAGGCGCGGCTGGCTCCCATCGCAGATGAATTGCTGGCGGATATCGACCAGAACACGGTCGATTTCGTGCCAAACTTTGACGATTCGCTCACTGAACCCACAGTGCTCCCGGCGCGGCTGCCGAACATGCTGGTCAACGGGGCATCCGGCATCGCTGTGGGAATGGCCACCAACATACCACCCCACAACCTGGGAGAGGTATGCGACGCCCTGGTCAATTTGATCGACCAACCGGACGCCACCACCGAGCGACTGATGCGCCATATCAAGGGCCCGGACTTCCCCACGGGGGCAAAGATCCGCGGTCGCCAGGGGATCGTCGACACCTACACCACCGGGCGTGGCCGCGTCATCATGGAGGCAGACACCGAGTTCGAGGAAACCCGCAACAACCGGGAACAGATAATCGTCACCTCCCTGCCGTACCAGGTCAACAAGGCCAACCTAGTGGAACGAATCGCCTCCCTGACGCGGGAGCGCAAGATCGATGGCATCTCGGATATTCGTGACGAGTCAGACCGGCGAGGCATGCGCATCGTCATCGAGCTGAGGAGGGATGCCCAGCCACGGGTGGTCCTCAACAACCTGCTGCGCCAGACGGCAATGCGCTCCTCGTTCAACTCCATCATGCTTGCCCTGGTGGACGGCCAGCCCCAGGTGTTGCCCCTGAGGCGCTGCCTGGAACTGTTCATACAGCACCGCCAGGAGGTTATCCGCAGACGATCGGAATACCAGCTGCAGAGAGCGCGGGACCGCGACCACATCGTGCAGGGACTCCTGCTGGCGCTGGACCAGATCGATCAGGTCATCGAAATCATACGCAACTCCGCCGACGTGGAGGAGTCGCGCAACAACCTGATGCAGCAACTCGATCTGTCCGAGGTGCAATCCCAGGCCATCCTGGATATGCAGCTACGGAGACTGGCCGCCCTGGAGCGCGAGCGACTGCAGAACGAGCACGAAGAGCTCCAGCAGAGGATCGCCGATCTTGAGGCCCTCCTGGGAGACCCGGAAAAGATCCTGGCCGAGATCAAGAAGGAGACCCGCGAGCTCAAGAAGTCGTTCAACAACCCGCGCCGCACCGTGATCCACGAGGAGGAGATCGGCGAAGAAACGCCGGAGTCTCTCATCCCGCAGGAAGACGCTATCATCACCCTCAGCCAGCGGGGATACGTAAAGCGCGTGCCACCCAGCACATTCCGCCAGCAGAACCGGGGAGGCAAGGGTGTGCGCGGCATGACCACCCGCGAGGGAGACGCCATCCTGGACCTCGTGGTCGTGGACACTCACAGCACCCTGTTCTTCTTTACCAACCGGGGGCGCGTCTACCCTCTCAGGGCATTCCAGATTCCGGGAGATGCGTCCCGGACCTCGCGTGGAACGCTTGTGTCCAACCTGCTCCCCCTGCAGCGGAACGAGCAGGTGCAGGCAATGCTGCTCATAGAGAATCCACGCGACGACTATCCCCTGCTGCTTGCCACTGTCAAGGGACAAATCAAGTCCCTCAAGACCGGAGAGCTCACCAACATCCGTCCGTCAGGCCTTATAGTTATGAACCTGGCCGACGACGATGAACTGGTGTCCGTCGCCCAGGTTGGGGAAGCGAAGGACGCGATGATGGTGAGCGAGCGCGGCCAGGCCATCCGGTTCGCCATTGATGACCTCACGCCCCGATCTCGCACAGCGGGAGGCGTACGGGGCATGCGCCTGCTTGACGGCGACAAGGTGATCTTCATGGGTGTGGTTACACCCACCAGCCAGTTGCTTGTCGTCAGCCAGCGCGGGTTCGGTAAAATGACGGCGACCTCCAGCTACCGCTCCACCGGCCGGGGCGGTCAGGGCGTGAGGACGTTCCAGCTTACGGAAAAGGCTGGCCCACTGGCAGCTGCCAGAATTGTCAACGACCCTGAAAATCAGGAGATGCTGATAATCTCGGCCAAAGCCCAGGTCGTTCGCATCAGTACCGACGATGTACGGGAAACCGGTCGCATCGCCCAGGGAGTTATCCTCTGGAAGGAACGGGAAGCCGATGACTACGTAGCATCCATCGCCGTTTTCCAGGAGACGGACCGGAACGGCGAGAGAATTCCATCGCCAAATGGGCACCGCCGCAACGGCCGAGCGGAGACCAATGGCCACCACCCCGAGGCGGAGGCCGATGACTCCATGGACGACTCCGAAGAGGAGGATGTCGAATAATCGCCGGGGAATGCAATGCATCAAGGGGGACGAGCTGAGCTCGTCCCCCTTTTTTGTTCCATACACTGTATGGGTACCTCAGGGCTACCGTAGCCCCAAACAACAATGAGGTGTTTCGGAAAAGCCTGGAAACTGCACCTGGACGTAACACATTCAATATCGTCGACTTCAGTATCGCAATTCCTTCAGCATTGAAAACCAGGGACTTGTTGCCCTTGACGTCCTGTGGCTGACCATAGGACCAAATAAACTGGCTATCAGAGTATTCACGGAGTGAATGGGACTGCAAATGTGCCTACTCAATTACGAATATCGTGTCGGGTATTGAAAAACAAATCCCCGTTCTGTAGAATATCTATGGCTTTTTGATATTATTGGCGGTACAGTATCGCCTATATTGATTAGGAGGACCGGGGAATTGCCAACGAAGCTCGTTTTCCTGCACGGCGCAGGATGCTCAAGCCTTTCCTTTTATTACCAGTTGAGGCACTTCCGCAGCGCCAAGGCCATTGATCTTCCCGGTCATCCCGACGGCAAGCCCTGCGAGACCATTGATGGCTACCTGGAATGGGTTCGCGGCTTCATCAAGGCGAGGCGATACAAGAACGTGGTCCTTTGCGGGCACTCCATGGGCGGAGCGATCGCCATGCGATACGCCCACAAGTACCCGGAGGAACTGCGGGGCCTGATCCTGATGGGCACCGGTGCGCGCCTACGTGTTCACCCTTACTACCTGCAGCGCTGCGGCGAGCCCGGTGACGAAAATGGCTCTTGGCTCGAGCAACACCTGGAGTACTACCAGGACGTTCAGCAGGAAGTCTTCCCCGTCCTCAGGCAGCGCGCGGCAGAGGTCGGCCCGCAGGTCGAGCTCAACGACCTCAAGGCCTGCGACAGCTTCGACATGATGGACAGAGTGGCAGAAATAGCGTTGCCAACCCGAGTGATCTGCGGGAGCGACGATGTGATGACGCCAGTAAAGTATTCAGAGTTTCTGGCCGGCAGCATTGATGGAGCCAGCCAGGCAATCATTCCGGGAGGCGGGCACTTTGTTCATATGGAGAAGTATCAGGCCGTCAACCAGGAAATCGAGGACTTCGTGTCGTCCCTAAAGGCATAGCTACCCGATAGCCTGACGGGATCCTCTGAGAGAAAGAGCACAGGCAATACCTGATAGCCAAATGGAATCCACCATTAAGAAGAGCGCCGGCTTACATTTGCCGGCGCTCTTTTAGTCTGGGTTTGAATCAGCAGGTCAGCTGCGATGGGGGTGATACCACCTACTGCGGTAGAACATCAGCGGGTTGTCGTAGTCGTTGCGGCGGATCTCCTTCACCTCTCCCATGTAGACCGTATGGTCCCCATACACGTGAGACCCGACCACGTCGCAGTTGAAGAAGATGGCAGACCCGTCCAATACCGGGACGCCGTTTTCAGACTCGGAGAAACTGTAGTCCACTCCGCCCGTGCGGTCCTGCGGTTTCTTCGCGAAATAGGCTCCCACTTCCTCTTGGTCCTCACACAGGAAATTGACCCCAAACTTCTGCCTCTCCTCAAGGAAGCCGTAAGTGTGCGTTCCGTGGGCGACGCATACCAAGACGATCGGTGGTTCCAGGCAGACGGAGGTGAATGAATTGGCCGTCATTGTGTGGGGGTTGCCCTCATCGTCCAGCGTGGTAATTACCGTGACACCTGTGGCGAATTCACCAAGCGCCGATCGGAATTCGTTTTTGTCGAACGAAACCATATACACCCCAAGTAATTACGATGGCGGCACGGCGCTGCACCACAGCACCCCCGCTAGCCGGAAATAACGAAAGACCACCACCCTTGAAATTGCGCCCATTATAGTACGCAATCAATCGGTTGCGCTACTATCAGACTTGCACACGTCCAAACTGCAGGGACTATGGATATGGCCGGAAATACTCTCCGATTCTCTCGGGCGGCACACCCGCCGGGACCCCGGAATCCAGCTTGGCTACCACCCCGTCTGGAATCATACCGCTGAACAGATCGGGATGTGTCAGCTGTGCCAGGATCTCCAGTCCCTCCACTACACGAGGTCCCGGGCAACTGAAATAAGAGTGGTCGATCAGGTACACCTCCCCGGACTTGACCGCCGGCATGTCAGGCCACCCTTCCTGGGCCGCGAGCCAGGGTACCTCGCGCAGATGGCGGTCCACATCGGAGGAGCACAGGTCTACAAACAGCTTCTCGGGAGCCGCCTCCAGGACCTCCGCCCACTGCAGGCGACGGGCATTGCAACCCGGCTCCAGGGATGCCACCCTGCCTCCCGCCATCTGCAGCATGTCCGGAATCCAGTGACCGCCCACCACCAGCGGGTTGATGCCCTCCAGTGAGAACACCCGCGGGTGGTCGCTGATGGCTTTCAACCCGGAAACAACCGCATCCACCCGGCGACGCAGGGAGTCAACGAGAGCAGCCGAGCGTTCCGGTACGCCGCAGACCTCTCCCACCTCGATAATGGAATCCAGGATGTTCTCGAACGTTCTCGGTTGCAGAACAACGATCCTGGGCTGGACGGACATCCCGCGCACTGCCTGGTTGACCTCGCCTGCGTCTATCTCGCAAATGTGGCACAAGTCCTGTGTGAAAATGACATCGGGCAATTCTTCAGCCAGCCATTCGTAGTCCAGTTCGTACGGGCTCTCTCCTTTCTCCAAAATATCCCGGAGGGCGGCCTCCACCTCCTCGCTGGACATCACGGACGGATCAACCCTGCTGCGGCTGACGACCGGTTTCGTGGCCAGGACCTCCGGGGGGTGGTCGCATAGGTCGCTCACACCGATTACGCTGTCGGACAGTCCCAGGGCCCAAAGGATTTCGGCCCCGCTGGGCAGAAGGCAGCAAATCCTCAATTCGTTCTCCCGTCGTATCAAAAGTAAGGTTGCCGGGTCACTGCTGTTGTATTATAGGTGCAATCGCCTGTCGGGTTTACTCACGCTGCCACTCACCGATAGGCGGAGATCAAGACCGCCGGCGATCCGCTCCAGACCTCACTCGCACTTACGTTCCTGCTATGCTCCGCATCTTACACTGGCGTTCGCCATAAATGTCCGGAAGGCCGTCAGAGACAAATTG
Organism: Dehalococcoidia bacterium; assembly: GCA_965207865.1. Taxonomy (GTDB): domain Bacteria; phylum Chloroflexota; class Dehalococcoidia; order Lucifugimonadales; family UBA3495; genus VXOI01. Next base: position 221,345 of record CBDBNP010000002.1, on the reverse strand, counting down.
GAGCAGCCTCGCGCTGATCCGGCTTAACGCCTTCAGCTTTGGCGTTACCGGCTTCATTTTGGCGATGGACACCGCCGTTCTTCCGGTGATAGTCCTTTCGCTGGCTCCGGAGCACCTCAAGAACAGCTACCTCGCGATGCTGGGAATTGGTGGGCTGCTGGTGGCCGCGGTGGTGCAACCCCTGATCGGGCGGCTGAGCGACAGCACGCGGTCGCCCCTGGGGCGTCGAGTTCCCTACATGATTGCCGGAACCACCGCCGTGTGCGGAAGCCTCGTTCTGACGATGCTGGCCCCCAACTTTGGTGCCCTGCTTGCCGCGTGGATATTCATCCAGGCAAACCTGAACATCGCCTACGGCCCTGGAATGGCACTCATCAGGGACCTGGTGCCTCGCAGTCGCGTTGGAATCGCGTCCTCACTGAAGGTACTGCTGGATGCCGCAGGCGGATTGGCGCTGATCACGGCCAGCGCCGCACTCATTGGACAGGCGGGAGTCTCAAGCCTGGGCCCGGTTGACGTTTATGTCGACTGGGAATGGGCGGTTCTGGGCCTATTGGCAGCGGCCCTCATCGCCTCGGTGGCCATTACCTGCGGCACGGTACTCGCCCGCGACCCGACGCGCCGGGCAAGGCCGGTCCGAAGGCGCGAGGCTTCAGCCAGGCCGGTAATGAACCTGCAATTCGGCCTGTTCCTGATTTCGAGGCTGTTAATGATGGCGGCGATCTACGCCTTCCCGACCTACGGACTGTTTTTCCTGCGGGATGTCGTGGAAGTTTCCAACCCGGCCCAGGCCCTCAGCCAGGCAATTCCAGCCATCGGAGGATCGCTGGCAGTGGCCGTCTATGTTGCCGGCTGGGTATCGGACCGGATAGGCCGCAAGCCAGTTGTGATTGCAGGCGCCATTGCCGGAGCAATTAGCACTTCGTGGCTGCTGCTGGCAGACACCACCAGCGGCGTGGTAATTACGGCCAGTGTAATCGGCGCCGCCTCCGGAACGCTCCTGAGCGCCAGCTGGGCCCTGGCCAACGAGATGGCCGACGAGCAGCACGCCGGCACGCACATTGGCATAGTGAATCTATCGACCGTTGGAGGAGCCGCCCTGCCCAGGTTGTTCGGCCCTGGAATCGACCTCCTCAATCACACGTCGGAGGACCTGGGCTACCGGACCTTGATCATCGGTTGCGCCGCGCTGTTTGTCGCCGGGGCCATCGCATTACTTCCCGTCAATCCCGCCCGGACAGAGGTTCCGCCACAGCAAGAGCCGGCAGAGCCGAACCCGGCTCCACCGGCTGAGAGTTGAACGGAATGACGGTACAGCCCCGCCCCGCAGCGCGAGGGTTTGATGTGTTATCGGGAGCGGTCCCGCTGATCTCTAGGCCGAGGCCTTTTTCAGGAACTCCGCGGCTCCCCTGGCGACCCAGGCGTTCCAGGACGTCATCATGAACTTGACGCCCATGGCCTTGAACCTTTCGATGTTGGCGTCGCTGGCCAGCGTGCCGGGGGTGCGACCGGCATCCACGATTTTTCCGATGGCTGTCTCGATTGCGGACTGCACTTCGGGGTGCTCGACGTTACCGATGTGCCCCATGGTCTGCGCCAGGTCCGACGGAGCCACGAAAAAGACGTCAATGTTGTCGACCTTCAGGATTTCCTCGATGTTCTCCAGCGCCTCCGCCTCTTCCAGCAACACGATCACCATGGTCTGGTCGTTTGCGGTGTGGAAGTAATCGGACACGCCGAAGGACTGGCGGCCCCCGAACATGCCCCGGTAGCCTATGGGGGCGTACTTGGCCGACAGGGCGGCCTGCTCCGCCGACTCGCGGCTGCTCACGTGGGGCACCACGATGCCCATGCTGCCGCGATCGAGGGTCCGGGTTATCAGGCCGGGGTCATTGGCGTTGACCCTGGTAATCGAGGTCATACCCCAGAGATCGCAGGCACGGGTCATGTCTCCGAGCGCGTCCCAATCGACCGGACCGTGCTCGCACTCGATCCAGGCCGCATCAAAGCCCAGCGGGCCGAGAAAATCTATGATGTCGCTGTCCTGCAGCCCGGAGATAGTGGTCACCACCTCACCCCTCTGCAGCTTTTCCTTGGCACGATTCGGTCGAATGGCCGGCATTTTCGTTCCCTCGCTCAATTTCATTTCTTGCGGCACCGCGCCGCTCCGTCTTGGCGGCGGCGTAATTGTGCCACCGCGCCGTCGGGTTTACAAACAGGTCAGAGGTTCCTCAGGAGAGGGAGGAATTCGCGGAGGACCATCGTTCCACGGCCATCGGGTTGACAATCAATGCAGGCGCTTGGACAATCAATCTGGCCCCGCAGCCTGACCATCCTCTCCCCTATTGCGAGGCCCGATGAAGGAGCTTGTTTATGACCACCACGGCGGCTTACACACAGGAGCGGGTCCAGGTAGCGGGCGCAGAGATGCAGATCCTCAAGGGAGGCTCCGGTGATCCCCTGGTTGTTCTGCACGATGAAATGGGACAACCCGGATGGTTGCAAATCCACGAGGAACTGGCCAAGAATCACACGGTTTACGCCCCTTCGCTTCCCGGATTTGGCGTAACCGACCGCCTCGACTGGGTGATGAACATACGGGACATAGCAACCTGGACACTGTGGGCGCTGGACGACCTGGGCCTGTCAAACATCAACGCCGTGGGGTTCTCCCTTGGTGGCTGGCTGGCAGCGGAAATGGCAACTCAGGACCCGAGAGTTTTCAAGAAAATGGCCCTGGTCTCCCCTGCAGGAATTCTCCCTCCCACCGGCGAAATCCTGGACATGTTCCTGATCGTTTCCAAGGAATTCATCACAGCGGGTTTCCACAACCCTGAGACGGCGCCGGAATTCCAGGCGGTCTGCCCGGACGAACCCACACCGGAGTTGGTGGAGGCGTGGGAAACGGCCCGTGAGGAGGCCTGTCGGCTAACCTGGCGACCTTATATGCACGATCGCAGTCTGCCCCATCGGTTGGGGCGGCTACAGAACCTGCCCTCCCTGATCGTATGGGGGCGCAACGACGAGGTGGTGCCTGCCAGCGCGGGAGAGGTCTACAACGCCTCCATTCCGGGGTCGCGCCTGGTCACGGTGGAGAACTGCGGGCACAGGGTCGATGCTGAAAAGTCCGCAGATCTGGCAAGAAACCTGGGAGAGTTCTTCGCCTAAGCAATTCGGCGATTCTGGGCCTTGCCGGTCCGGGTCAAGCTCCCAATCCAGGCATAATGTGCCGGGCGAATGTCTCCATCGCCCAGCGCATTTCGTTTGTGCTGGAGGCCCTGAAATTGCACACGACGCTTGTTATTCCCATCGACCGGTAGACTGCGAGGTCTTCGGTTACCTGGGCTGGAGCGCCCCGGCCCATTCGCCGGTCCTGAGACGCCGTGCTGTCATCGTCGAAAGCGACCGACAGGTGCAGCGTCGTGGAGGGCGGAACTTCCCTCCCATTGCTGGCAGAGAATTCCGCCAACCGGTCCATCCTTTCCCGCAAGGCATCCAAGCTCATGTGCGTGGGGTGCCAGGCCTCCCCAAATCGAGCCGCTCTTCGCAGGGCGGCATCGCTGCGACCGCCGACCCAGATGGGCGGATGCGGAGACTGGACCGGCTTGGGAGCGAACCGCACGTTTTCAAAATCAACGAACCGGCCTCGATAGCTGGACGGATCGGCGGTCCACAACTCAATCATCGCCTCGAGGTATTCGTCCGTACGCGCTCCCCTCTGGGACTCCGGAATTCCCAGCGCGGAGAATTCGTCGGGCGCCCCGCCAGCGCCGACACCCAGGATCACTCGCCCTCCGGACAGCACATCGAGGCTTGCTATCAGCTTGGCCGCCACTAACGGGTTGCGGTAGGGCGTCACCATCACCGTGGTGCCCAGCTTGACTCGAGACGTCAGGGCCGACGCGTGGGAAAGCACAACGAAGGCGTCGAAGAACACGGGGCCGATGTTCCGGTGCATGTGCTCCGGTGTGACAATGTGATCGCTGGCCCAGACGGATTCGAAGCCCATGGACTCAGCCTCGGTCGCGACGGAACGGAGGTCATTGAAAGTGACCTCACGTCCGTATTGAGGCAGGCATACTCCGAACCGCATCTCTTCCATCACTACCGTCTCTCTATAACGGCATTTTCCCGGCGCGTGGCTACCACGCCTGCCTCAGCACCGTCATGACCGGGCCGGCATCAACGACGGGCCTCGGATTGGTGGCCAGGGCGCGGTCGTGCAGCGTGGCGGAGGCGATGAGTTCCAGTCCCTCCTCAGGAACGCCAACATCTCGCAACCGGTCGGGTATGCCGAGACTCCTGCGCATGCTTTCGACCCGGTCTGCGGCAGCGAAGGCCGCTTCGTCATCAGTCATGCCGGAGATATCGATGCCCATGGCATCGGCGATCATTGCCAGGCGGTCGGCGCAGACCTCCGCGTTGTACCGCATGGAATGGGGCAGCAGGATGGCGTTGGCCTCGCCGTGGGGCACGTCAAAGATGCCGCCGACGTGATGGGCGATGGCGGTGTTCAGTCCCAGCCCGCCAGTGTTTCCCAGCGACGCCATGCTGGCCGCCGTCTTGATGAGCAGCAGGCGGTCCACCTCCAGCTCGTGGCAGTGCGGCAGGTGCTCTGCGAGCAACCTGATGGCGTGGAGGGCCATACCGTCGGAGATTGGGTTGCGACTGGTGGAGTAAATGGACTCAATCGCGATCCTGAGCTGGCCCATGGCGGTGGACGTCAATATGCTGACCGGAGTCGTGGCCAGTGCCTTTCCATCGATGATTATGTAGCCCGGAATGGTGTTGGGGTCAGCGACCAGGATCTTCCGACCAAGGTCGCGGTCTGCAAAACCTGCGCCGCGACTGAGTTCCGCCGCGCCCATGGTGGTGGTGATTGTGATGATTGGCAAGCGGTGAGGGGAGAAATCGGGAATGGTCACCTTGTTCGGTGGCTCAAAATGCGCTTCCCAATCGTGGATGGTGCCGCCCTCGGCCAGCAGGGTGGCGACTCCCTTGGTCGTGTCGTGGGTGCTGCCGCCACCCACGCTGACCAGTGCATCCGCGCCGGTCTCCTTCGCGAGTGCCACCGCTGCGTCGAGGGTTGCGACGGGCGAGTGAGGAGCCACTTGGGAATACAACCCCGCCAGCTGGTCGCCCAATGCCTCCTTTACTCGCGGCACCACATCGCTGTGAGCCAGGATCGACGGCCCGCAGAGCACCATGGCCCGGGTAGCGCCCGCACGCCGAAGGACACCGGCCAATCCGGAAATCGCGTCTGCGTCGCACACAATCTCGTGCTTCACGCTGTTGAAAACGTAGCTTAACTGCTCACCTGCCGGCATGGCATTCAACTCCCGATGACGTGTTTACCTTGATGAGGTTACCAGCGCTATCCTGATGCAAATTCGAGATCCGCGTCACCAGGACCTGGTGCTGGATCATTCTGCGACATCTGTCAGTTCCCATCGTACAACCCCCTGAGGATTTCCTCAGGAAGTTCTGCCTCCTCCAGGGACATCAGGCGGACGGGCATTCCCTTGGTCTGCGCGCCGGCGATTTCCACCAGCACACCCTTGCTGTCCTCCCAGCCGGGCAACTGCAGCACCACCAATTGGTCGCAGCGGGCCAGCAGCTGCAGATCGAAGGCGTACCAGCCCTGGGGAGGGTGGACGCCCTTGTGGGCCAGTTCGCCCAGGTACACCAGCGGCGATATGACGATCCTGCCCTGGTCGACCATCCGGCCACACACATAGCGAGCGGCCTCCAGTCGTGCCTCCCGGACTTCGGCCGACGGGTGAGCATAGGGAGGCGCCAGATATATTAGGGTGGGATCCGCTTTTTGCAGGTAGTCCAGCGCCAGGAAATCAGGAACGTCTCGCGATACCACTTTCGGCCCCAATGGTTCAGGTGTCTATCGAAGGTGTAAGGGCGCACAGAAGTGCGCCCCTACGATACATCATTGCCGTGCGGGAATGTTCAGGAGCCGTTCTTCTCCCACAATGCCTCCAACACCGCGCCGGGAGACATGGGCAACTGCTCCATACGGACGCCCACCGCGTCGTGTATGGCGTTGGCGATGGCAGCCATGGGAGGCACAATGGGGACCTCCCCCACGCCGCGCACGCCGTAGGGATGACCCGGATTGGCAACCTCGACCACCACCGTATCGATCATCGGTAGGTCCAGGCTAGTGGGCATGCGATAGTCGAGGAACGTCGGATTGAGCATGCCTCCGTTGTCGTCGAAGACGTACTCCTCGTTCAGTGCCCAACCGATGCCCTGGACCGCGCCACCCTGGATCTGGCCCTCGACGTAGCTGGGGTGTATGGCCTTGCCGGCATCCTGCAAGGCGGTGAAACGAATCACGTCGACCTTCCCGGTGTCCGGGTCGACCTCAACATCGGCGATGTGTACAGCAAAGGCGCCGCCCACGCCCGTCGGGGCGACGTTGCCGCGTCCGACCACCGGGCCGCCCGTGGCGTTCTGGCGGGCGGCCAGTTCGCTGAAAGTCAGACGCAATTCGGGGTCGGAGGTGTGGGATGCGCCGCCGTCCTTGTATTCAACTAGGCTCGGGTCGACGTCCCAAATACGTGCAGCGCGTTCAACCAGCTGGTTGCGTATATCCAGAGCGGCCTCGTAGCAGGCCCAGCCGGTCTTGAAGGCAACGCCGCTGCCACCGGTCATGGACGTGTAGCCTATCGAGTCGGTGTCGCCAACCGCAGGGCGAACGTCCTCGGCAGCGATGCCCAGGACCTCGGCCAACTGCATTGAGACGGCAGCACGGGAGCCACCGATGTCCGGCGAACCCTCAACCAGGCTGACGGTGCCGTCGGGATTGACGCTTGCAACTGCGCTGGAGGGGCCGCTGGCGTTGAACCAGTACCCTGCGGCGACGCCTCGGCCGCGATAGGTACCCTTGCCGGTGTCCTTCTGAAGCGGGGCATCCCAGTGCTCGTGGTCTTTGGCGGCCTGCAGGGTCTCTATGTTGCCGATCTTGCCGAACACCGGGCCCGTCAGGCGGCGAGTTCCCTCTTTGGAGCCGTTGAGGAGACGGAACTCGAGCGCGTCCATGCCAATCTTCTCGCAAATCTCGTCGAGGACGGTCTCGATGGCGAAGGCGGCCGCAGGGGCGCCGGGAGCGCGGTAGGCGGCGGTCTTGGGCTTGTTGTTGACCACGTCGAAGCCCTCCAGCCGGCCGTTGGCAATGTCGTAGGGCCCGGTCATGCACTGGACGCCCGGGTTGATGGGAGAGCCCGGATAGGCGCCTGCCTCGTAGGCCATAGAGGCGTCAACGGCGGTGATGCGCCCATCGCTGGTGGCGCCGACTTTGCAGCGCATCCAGGACCCTGCGGTGGGGCCAGATCCCTGGAATACCTCGGAGCGGCTCATGCTCACCTTGACCGGATGGCCAGTCTTCTTGGATAGGATGGCGGCCACCGGTTCCAGGTAGACCAGGGTCTTGCCGCCGAATCCGCCCCCGATCTCCATGGGAATGGCCTTGATGTGGGAGATGGGGACGCCGCAGACGAGGGCGACCTGATCGCGAACATTGAAGTGGCCCTGGCTGCTGCTCCAGACGGTTATGTCGCCATCGGGGCCCCAGTTCACCGTGGCAGAGTGCGGCTCAATATAGCCCTGGTGCACGGACTGGGTGCGGAACTCACGCTCAATGACAATGTCGGCGTCCTTGAACCCCTGCTCGATGTCGCCCATTTCGAAGAGGAAATGGTTGGCGATATTGGTGCTGTCCTCGGCATCCTCATCGTCGCGGAGGCCACCGGTGCGCATCGCGGGATTGGAGATGGTGGCCAAACTCTCGTGCAGGACTGGGGCGCCGGGTTTCATTGCTTCCACCACATCGGTAACCGAGCCCAGTACCTCGTAGTCGACCTCGATGAGTTCCAGGGCCTTTTCCGCGATGTGCGGGCTGGTAGCGGCGACGGCGGCCACCGCGTGCCCCTTGTACAGTACCTTCTCGGCGGCCAGGCAGTTGTTGCTGAGAAACTTGGGGTTGACCATGGACGCCTCGGTCTGGTCGCTGATGCGTCCCCGGGCCTGAGGCAGGTCCGCAGAGGTGACCACGCCGCGGACGCCGTCCATCGCCTCCGCCTTGCTCACGTCGATGGCCTTGATGCGCGCGTGGGCATGAGGGCTGCGCAACACGCGGGCGTGGAGCAGACCGGGCAGGTTGACGTCCGCGCCGTAGCGGGCCCGGCCCGTAACTTTCTCAGCGCCGTCCTGCCGGATGGGCCTGGTCCCGACAACGTTGAATTCCTCGTTGGAAAGCACCACATTGGAGCCGGTGATGGTGGCCATGCTTATCCCTCCTGCCGGTGTTGGGTTTGAGTCAGTCGTTCGCCTGCCCGTTGGCAGGGCTGGTCAGTGGTTCCAGAATTTCTAGGAGTTCCGCCACTTGGTCCAAATTTCGGCCAATGGTTCTATCCGAGAGGAATCGCTTACGAGTGTAGTAACCTCGGTGCAGATCGTACGCGATGGCACTCAAATCCAGTAGGCGATCGTTTCCAATCAGGTCGCTTACACTTCGGCATACCACGCCAAAATGAGCGTGCTGGTTGTACTCCCAGCCTTGGCTTACGGCAACCGCTTTGGCCATCCAAGCTGCCGCACCCCAGCCCTTTTCGGAGGCCTGGTGTAGATCGTCCTGCGCCAAATACTCATGGGCCTTGCCAAGAAATTCCCTGGCCTGCCTTCGATAGTCCTCGATCGCCACGAGGTCATAGGGTTCAGAGATCCCTTGTTGCGCCACTTTGTTGTTTCCTCACAGTGGTCATATCAGCAACTCGATTCTAGCTCAACTGGGCTACGGTTCGCCAACTCCGTCCGGCGCGGGTTTCAGATGCCTCGCGCCAGCCGTTCCACTTCGAGGGCGAACCACAGGGCCATGCCACCGCTGCGGTCGTCGAAGCCGTAGATCGCGGGCCGGTCGAGGTAGTCGCGGACGTTCTGCTGCACGCCGGTGCTGGCGCAGGCGTCCACGACGTTGCCCACGTCATCAATGCGCTCCGACACTCCCTGCCAGGCCAGGTCCAGCATCTGCCGCCATTCGTCGGCCAGCCAGCCACGGCGCAGGCCTCGGGCGATGGAGTATCCCAGCATGCAGGTGGCTGTGAATTCGTCGTACGAACCGGGAAAGTCCAGCACCTGCGGCGCCATTCCGGACGGTCGCTGCACTTCCCTGAACGCGTCCAGCAGGTCCAGGTACATGTCCATAATGTCGGACCGCGAAGGGTAGTCATCAGGCAGGTAGGTCAGCGTCTCGGTAAGTCCCATGAGGGCAAACCCGTTGCCCCTTCCCCAGAAGAACGGCGCCGAGCGGCAGTGCCAGAACGTCCCATCGTCCTGCTGAATGTCTCCATCCAGGATGAACTGGGCCAGCATGTCCACGTAGCGGGTCCCGCCGGTGATGTCGAAGGCCCGGCCCAGCAGCGCACCGGCCATGAACATGTCCTCGGTGCGGAAATCCGGGTCGCAAGGTGGCGGCGCGGTTCCGGGAGGAACGGGCTGAAAACGGTCGGCGGCCTGGACGATCAGGTCGGCGTATCGAGGATCGCCGGTGGCCCGGCTCAGTTCGGACCCCCAGACCACGGAAGCCAATGCTGATGGGACCAGCCCATCGCTTAGCCCGCCTCGAACGAAATTCCCGAGCAGGTCGACGATGTCTTGCGACGGATCTCCCGACTCTGGGTACAACTGGGCAAGCTGCAGGCGGCCGCTGATGGGTACTCCCTGCGTGTAAACGACCGGGTCAAAAGTGTGGCCGTAGGCAGCGGCGAGGACTCCTGCAATCTCGAGAGGGCTGCGGCTCCGGCGGTTGTCCAGCACCTGCCGCGCCGGGGACTTTTTTGCCAGGAGGTCCTGCTGAACGATGCCGAACAAACGGCTGATCTCACGAGGCAACTGGTCATCGGAGCAAGTCAGCCGGACGGCGGGAATTACACCCAGCCCCTCGGGGTAGCCATTGCCCAGGGCACCGATCAGTGAGTCGTCATTAACTTCGCGGGCACCCAGTCCGGGGCCGAGAGGTCGTGCCGGGCCATTGCATTCCCACCGAACCGATCCAGTTCCTGAACGTACCTCTAAAACCAGGTCCGGTGCCTGAAAGCAGAGCCAGCGCCACAGGTAGCGCTTTTCGGGATCCTCGGTGTCGTGATAGAAATTCCCTTCGGGTGGATAACCCTGGGAGGGGTTGCCGCCCGCGCCATTCTCCGGCCCACGTCCCAGCCGGAGGCCATCGGGGTTGGCGCACGGTACGGCGCTGAGCGCCACGCGCAGGGCCAGTCCGTCGCCGCCACTGGCGTACAGTTCCAACGCGTGCAGTGCCAAGTCCACATCGACGGCGCCGCCCGACAGCCCGCCGAGCAGCAGAACTCGGGCGCGCGACGTCTCGACGGAGTAGGCGTTGCGATCCAGCAGCGCAGGAACGGGAGTCAGTGAGCGGGTTACTCCGCAGGCGCCTCGGCTCCAGGATCCCGGGCGAACCTGAACCAGGGCGTCCAGGGCGTTGCTAATATCCCGGTCGCTGCTCCCTTGCGTCACGGCTGCCTCTACTCCCTCGGCTTCTGGACCATGTCTATGTTCACGGTCCTGGCCGCGCTGACGGTGAAGGTCAACGACGTCGTGCCGCCGCCTTCGGTGCTGTTCATCACCTCGATGTTGGCCGGGCCGTGCAGGTAGGCGATCTCATCGCCCTCCACCCGGAAGGGGCGGTCGTGTCCAGGGTAAAAGACGTTGGACGACGCCACCATCTTCTCCACGCTGGCGTGGGCGTCCTCGGTGTCCCAGAAAATGTTGTACGGGATCCCTCGGGCCACCGTACCGCTCTCGGGCATGGCGTCGCCGGCTATCAAGACATTCTCGCCGTCTATCTCGGCCAAGACGCTCATGTGCCCCTTGGTGTGGCCCGGCGTCTCCAGGACACTGACGCCATCGACGATGGTGTCGCCCTCTGAGACGACGTCCACCTTCATATTGCGCATCATGTCGGCCATTCCGGCCGCCACGGCCAGGTCCCAGCTGTTGGGGTTGCGGGCATAGTCGATCTCGACGGGGTTCACCAGCACTCGGGCATTGCGGAACAGGTCTGTGTTTTGGCAATGGTCCCAGTGCATGTGGGTCAGGATGACGATGTCGATGTCGTCGGTGGTCAAGCCCATATTAGTGAGCGCCCGGTACAGGAAGGGGCGGCGAGAGGATGGCCCGGTGTCGATCAGGATGTTGTGGCTACCCGTCCGCAGCAGCGAGTTGGTGGAATAGCCAAACGATCCCTGGTCGGTATTCAGCGCGAAGCCGTATGTAAGAACGTCCAGAGTTGCCATGAAAGGGCTCCTTAGCGGAAGTTGGGCGAAGATATCTCAGGTCTGCCCAATGAACGAACATTCGCTGGCTGGGCAGCCCGAAATTGGGCTGCCCTTGATGCCTGGTCTGCCCTACTGCGCCCCTTCGATCTCGGCGTAGGCTGCCCGCATGGAAGCGCCGGAGTCGTCCTCAACCTCGGTGAACCACTTGATCAGGGAGCGGGTAAGCTGGTCCACGGACTCGTCCTGCGCCGCCTCCTCGTAGCGCATGCGCACCGTTGGCAGGGTCATACGGGTCTGAAACTCCCGGATCGCGGCAATCTTTTCCGCATCGGTCATGTCCGACTCGACCACGCGCATCCGCTCGTGGAACATCTCGTCGTCCTTGTCCTCGGGGGTCCCGCCAAGCTCACGTATACGGCGATCGAAGATGTCGCCGTGGCTGGTCTCTCTCTCGGCGACTATCGACAGGCAGTGCTTGAGGGCAGGATGTTCGGTATTGTCGGCCCAGGCCTTGATCCAGATTCCGGCACGGTGCTCCTGGAGACGGATGTCGTTGAGCAGATCTATATATTCGGGCTGGTCGGCCATTTCGGCACCTCACGAAGTTGGACGTTTCGAAAACATTCTGGCGGCTTATATTTCGGCAAACAAAATTCATCGAAAATTACGGCCACAGGTTGCAGGCGAGTTTAGTGCTGCACCAGTACAGTGTCAAACTGATTGAGACCGGGTGCGTGCTAGAATTGCCTCAAAACACAGGCACACACGAGGAGTGATTTTGCCGCAGCTAACAGAGGCGCAGCGGGGCATGGTGGCCACGATCCGGGAGTTTGTCCGGAGGGAAGTGCAGCCCGTCGCGCAGGATATGGAACACGCCGACGAATACCCCTTCGAGCTTGTGGAGCGAATGAAGGAGTTGGGGCTGTTCGGCGCGGTCATCCCGGAGGAGTACGGCGGCCTGGAACTGGACGTCTCGTCATACGCCCTGGTCATCGAGGAGATCTGCAGGGGGTGGATGAGCCTGAGCGGCATCCTCAACTCGCACCTGATCATGGCTTACATGGTGTCCAACCACGGCACTCCCGAGCAAAAAGAGGAGTTCCTGCCCCTGATGGCCACCGGCGAGAAGCGTGGCGGCATCTGCATCACCGAGCCCAACGCGGGCAGCGACGTGCAGGCTATCGAGACGCGGGCGATCCGCGACGGCGATGAGTACGTCGTGAACGGCTCCAAGAGCCTGATCACCAACGGACGCCACGGCAACACCTTCGCCTTAGTTACCAAGACTGACCCTAATGCCGACCCGCCGCGTCGCGGCATCAGCATATTCATCGCCGAGAAGGGTGCCGGCTTCAATGTAGTGCGGGACATTCCCAAGCTGGGCTACAAGGGCGTGGATACCTGCGAGCTTTCCTTCGACAACTACCGTGTTTCTGGCGGAAACCTGGTCGGCGGCGAGGAGGGCAAGGGCTTCTACCAGATCATGAGCGGCCTGGAGCTGGGACGCATCAATGTGGCCGCCCGTTGCCTGGGTGTGGCACGGGCCGCCCTGGAGGAGTCGACGCGCTACGCCAAACAGAGGGAGACCTTCGGCAAGCCCATCGGCGAGCACCAGAGCGTTCAGATTATGCTGGCCAACATGGCCACCAACATTCAGGCGGCGCACCTCATGGTCCTGCACGCCGCCGACAAGAAAGACCGGGGCGAGCGTGCCGACATGGAAGCAGGGATGGCCAAGCTGTTCGCCAGCGAGATGTGCATGCAGGTGGCGACCGATGCCATGCGCATCCACGGCGGCTATGGCTACACCCAGGACCTGGCAGTGGAGCGCCACTTCCGCGACGCGCCGCTGATGATGATAGGCGAGGGCACCAACGAGATCCAACGGCTGGTCATCGCCCGGCACCTGCTCAACAACTACCCGACCGGCGACTTTCTCTACGAGTCGGGGTTGTAGGGGGAACCCAGGAAATATAGGATTGAACGTGAGCCTAGAGTTGTATTTTGGAAATCGAGTCTCCGACAAGATGGGAGTGAGAGGAGTCTCGGAGGCAGAGATAAGACAGACGATCCTCGCAGGGGAAGTATCACCGGCAGAATTTGGCCGGTCAAAGGCAATCCGGGTATTCACCGAAGGTTATCATTATGAAGGGACTGACTACCCTCACAAAGAGGTACAAGTAATTTTTGTCGTGGAACCTTGGGCCACGGTGGTTGTTACTGTAATTGCCCGATACGGGTTCTGGAATGATGCGGAATGAGAATTACTTACGACGCAAAAGGGGACGTGGCATACATCTCTCTGGATGAGCAATTGACTGCTGCCGAAGGGCCCAGAGATCTGGGCGATGACATTTATCTTGATTTTGACAGCCGGAACCGTTTAATTGGCATCGAACTCCTCGACGCCTCACTCCGCCTAAACCTACCACGCCTCAGACCATTTATAACGAAGCTGGACGGTCCCAAATTCCGATGGAGTTTACTTCTTGTCAATCTATACAACAGGAAGTGGAAGGAATTGCCGGTGGAGACCGACAAGAGCGGGGACAAGCACTGGGTCGAGGAAATCGCAGATGAGTCGGTCGAGGTCCGGTCGGCCACTTCCAGCAAGGTTAGGAAAATCTCACGCTCACAATTGGAAAACTTGGACGTAACGCCAAGTAAACTGATCGACGAAAGGGACGTTCTCTTTTCTTTGTGGGAAATTGGCCGTCCAAACAATGGCCCTCAAGATGGCAATGAATGAATTAGTTGGAGGCACGTTCCATGGTGCAGACGAATAACGAGACCGGCATCACACGTACTCTGGGCAGCTTTGCCCGCGATCTGGAGTACGAGGACCTGTCACCGGAGGCGGTCGACTGGGCCAAGTACCTGTGTCTGGATTTCGCCGCGGTAACGCTGAACGGCTCAACCACCGACTCCGCACAGGCAGTGGTTGACGCGCTCCAGCGGCTGGAGCGTCCCGGACCGTCGGCCATCGTTGGCACGCCGCACCGGGTGCTGCCGGAGTACGCATCTATGGCCAACGGGATAGCCTTCCACAGCATTGAGATGGACGACGTGAACAACGAGGCGTCGCTGCACCCTGGCGTCGTGGCCTTTCCAACAGCTCTGTCGATGGCCGATCTGGCCCACGTATCCGGAAAGGACTTCATCGCCGCCGTCGTCGCGGGATACGACGTCATCGTGAGGCTGGGCCGGGCACTGCAGCCCGCCGAGCACTACGGGCGGGGTTTCCATCCCACGGGCACCTGCGGTGCATTCGGCGCGGCGGTGGTGGCCGGGCGGCTGCTGAGCCTGCAGGGAGACGAGTTCATCCACGCCCTGGGCATCGCCGGGAGCCAGACCGCCGGAAGCATGGAATACCTGGCGCAGGGCGCGTGGACCAAGCGGTTTCACCCCGGCTGGGCGTCGCACAGCGGCTCGTGGGCGGCGCTGCTGGCCCGCTCCGGCTACACCGGACCGACGACCATCCTGGAAGGACGCGACGGATTCCTGCAGGCCTATTCCGGTAATCCGGACTACTCGCTGGTGCTGCAGGACCTGGGGGACGAGTACCTGATCACCCGGACCGGTATCAAGCCACACGCCTGCTGCCGCTACAAGCAGGGCCCCATCGACTGCCTGATCGATATCAAGAACAGCCACGACCTTGAGGCCGATGACATCGAGAGTGTGACCATTGGCGTACTCAGCGGCGGGTACAAGCTTGTCGCGTCCCCCGAGGAGGACAAGGCCAACCCGAGGACCGTGGTGGACATGCAGTTCTCCATGCCCTTCGGCGCCGCTGTGGCATTGGCCTACGGGCGGGCGTCGCTGCAGGAGTACGCGGAGGGTGTGCCGGACCGGCCTGAGGTACGCCGCATCATGCAGCAGGTCAAGTGCGTAACCGACCCAGATCTGGATGCGTATTTCCCCAAGGAGTTCCGCGCCTGGGCCGAGGTGGACACCAGCGATGGCCGCACGCTGCGCAGCGACATCCGGTATCCCAAGGGCGACCCGGAAAACGCGCTGTCGTGGGACGAGATGAAGGACAAGTTCCTCACTCTCACCGCACCCGTGATTAGTGAGGAACGCCAGCGAGAAATCATTTCCGCCATCGAATCGCTGGACGAGATGGAGGACGTCCGGCAGCTGGCGGCCCTGCTCTCCACCGAGTAGGCCATCAGATCGCTGGAACTTACGAGCGTGCCTACTCCTCCGCTGCAGGGCGTTCGAATCCTGGAGATGTCGCAGGCTATCGCCGGGCCGGTGGCGGCGCGAACCCTGGGCGACCTGGGCGCAGAGATCATCAAGATCGAGCAGCCGGGCTCGGGAGACATGTCGCGTCGCATCGGCCCCCACTTCCTGGGGGGCGAGAGCGCCTATTACCTGAATTTCAACCGCAACAAGAGAAGCGTCACCCTCGACCTGCGAACACCCCCGGGCAGAGAAGTACTACACCGGTTGGTCGGGGTGTCCGACGTGGTATTCGACGCCTTCAGGCCGGCGGTACTTGACCGCCTGGGACTGGACTACGAGACGCTGCGAGCAATCAACCCCTCCATCATCGCCTGCTCGCTGTCGGCCTTCGGGCAGGAGGGGCCGTACCGCGAGCGCCCTGGCTTCGACGGCATCGTGCAGGCCATGGGCGGCGGGATGAGCGTAACCGGCAACCCGGGACAGCCACCGATTTTCATGGGCTTCCCTGTCGGCGACATGGTGGGCGGCTTCATGGCTGCCCTAAGCATTGCGTCCGCCCTCTACGGACGCAGGGTTACGGGCGAGGGACGCCGTCTGGACGTTTCGCTGCTGGATGTGCAGATCGCCCTGCAAGCGCACCTGGGGCAGTTCTATTTGGTATCCGGTGAGGTGCCCCAGCCCATCGGATCGGGACACCCTTCCAACCTGCCGGTCGGAGCTTACCAGTGCGCCGACGGCAAATACGTTCAGGTCCACTGCGCCAGCCAGGAATTCGCCATGAAGACCCTGAGGATGATGTCCGGCGAGGTCGAGACACTGCAAGGTATGGACGAGGATGACCGGTTCACGACGGCCCCGGCTCGTATCGAAAATCGTGAGGCCCTGGAGGAAGCGTTGAGCTCCGGGTTCGCGACGAAACCGCGAGACGAGTGGGAAGGCCTGCTGCTCAAGTGGGACGTCCCCGGCGGCCCGGTCAACAATATCGCCGAGGCGCTGGCCGACCCGCAGGTGCAGCTGCGGGACATGGTGGTGGAGATCGACCACCCCGTCGCAGGGGCCTATCGCACCTCGGGAAATCCCATCAAGGACGGCAGTCCAGATACCTTCACGCCGCCTCCAACGCTGGGCCAGGACACCGAGGCGGTGCTGACCGGCCTCTTGGGCTACAGCGATGCCGAGGTGTCAGAGCTGCGAGAGTCCGGAGCGATCTAACCATGACCCATCCAATGGCCCCGCTACCGGACAAGCGCATCATTATCATCGCCGGGCCCAACGGCGCGGGGAAAACCACGCTCGCCCGTGAGCTTCTGCCCAACGAGGCGAATACCAACACCTTCATCAACGCCGACCTCATCGCTGCCGGCCTGAACCCGCTACAGCCGGAACGGGCGGCTTTCCGCGCGGGTCGGATGATGCTGGAAATGATCGATGCTTGCGTACAGAAAGGCGAGAGTTTCGCTTTCGAGACGACCTTAAGCGGCCGGGGTTACGCACGAATGATCCCACGCTGGCAGGAACTGGGCTATCGGGTGAGCCTGTATTATCTGCCACTGCCATCGCCGGAAATCGCAATTGATCGGGTGCGGCAGCGCGTCGCGATGGGAGGCCATCACGTGCCTGATGATATAATCCGCAGACGCTTTCTCGCCAGTTGGCGCAATTTCCAGTCCATCTACCGGGACCTGGTGGACCAATGGGAAATTCGAGAGGGTTCGGAGAGGCCACACATGATCGAGGAACAGAGAGAAGCCTATGATGATGACCGCCTCTCGCCGAATGCAGAAAGCGAGGGATGGCGGTGGCGCACAAGCAGCGGCAAACCCAATCCCGGCGTTGAGGCGGCCATGCGGCGGGCCACAATGAAGGCGCGCCGACGGGCCATTGCGCTTACCGGCAGGGTGGTCACCATCCGCAACGGAAAAGTGGAGTACGACACCGAGCCGTAACTGGCGCAGGGGGCGTAGCATGGCGACAAGCGCGAAACTTGGTATTCTGGTTCCCGGTATGTTCGGCGGCAACCCGCCGACGCTTGCCGGGTTTTCGTCCTTTTTCCGGCGTTCGGAAGAGCTGGGCTATGACTCATTGTGGGTCATTGACCGGGTGTTTCACCCCGGAAGCAGCATTATCGACCCCATGACCCTGCTGACCGTTGCCGCTACGACAACGGAGCGGGTCCGGCTGGGCACGGCGGTGCTGCTTTTCGTGCTGCGCAATCCCATCCTTGTCGCCAAGACCACATCTACCCTCGATTACCTGTCAGGGGGCCGGCTGACGCTGGGCATCTCGCTGGGCGGGCGAGACAACGAGTTCGGGCCACTGGGAGTCGACGTGGGACGACGGGTGAGTCGCTTCAACGAGGGTCTGGAGGTCATGCGTCGCCTCTGGAGCGAACGTGACGTTACTCACAACGGCCGCTATTTCTCCATGGACAGCGTGAACATAGACCCCAAGCCAGTGCAGCAGCCCTCCATTCCGATAATCATCGGCGGTTCCGCAGACAGTGCCCTGCAGCGGGCCGCTGAGCAGACCGACGGCTGGGTGGCGGGCGGCGCGGCAACCCCCGATGTGTTCGCCCAAGCGTGGAACAAGGTTCGGGACTACGCGGCCGCAGCGGGCAAGGACCCCGACTCGATGCAGTCTGCCAAGCTAATCTACACTTACGTTGACCCTGATCGTGAGCGTGCCAAGCGGATCCTGGAGGAGTTCACCCACGCGTACTACGGGCCGCAGTACGACGTGGAGAACGTCTGCGCTTTCGGGCGCCCCGAGGACTGCGCCGCCAAGCTGCAGTCCTACATCGATGCCGGGGCGCAGACCGTGATGGTTGGCCCCACTTGGCCCGACGCGGCGCAGATCGAGCGGATCAGCACCGAGGTCGCTACGCTGCTAAGGTGAGTTCCAATATCAAATAGGAAGAGAATGGGCAGGTCTGAGACCTGCCCATTCTCTTGTCTGGCTTCTCCGCCATACCTTGCCGGGTTCTACACCGACGTCTGTGTGATGACACGTGGCGCGACGCGTCGGGAGAGCCAGCGGCCGTCGCTGGAGCTGCCCAGCAGCTGGCCATCGCGCACGATGACCTTGCCGCGCAGCATGGTCATTATCGGGTAGCCCTCGCACTCAAAGCCGTCCCAGATGGAGTAGTCCGACTCGGCGTGCAACTCGTCGACGGTGATGGTCTTCTTCAAGTTTGGATCGAAGATGACGATGTCGGCGTCGCTGCCCGGAGCGATGGCACCCTTCTGCGGGTACATGCCCAGTATCCTGGCGGCGTTAGTGGAGGTGATGTCCGCGAAACGCTCCAGCCCAATGCGTCCCGGAGCCACCAGCTTGGTGTAGGTCACGGGCATGCGGGTCTCGATGCCGTTGTGGCCACCGCAGAGAGTGCGGATGGTTTCACCGGCCAGCTTGACGTTCTTGTAGGTGGTCCACTCATCAGTCGCGGTGGTGCAGATGGGGCCGTCCACCAGTCCCTGCTGCAGAGCGTCGCGGTCGTCGGAGAACTTGATGGCCGGGTAGGTGTGGATGGCCAGCCCGTCGGGCTTCAGGTAGTCGTCGCAGCTGAACTCCAGGTAGTTGTGCAGTGCCTCGCCGTAGACCGGCAACTGTTTGGCCCGCGCCTCGGCAATGGCGTTCACGCCCTCCTTGGCCGTGGTGTGGACGAAGTAGATGCCGGTCTCGGTGCTTTCGGCCAGCCTGGTCACCTTGCGGAATGATATGTCCTCGGAAATATTGTTGTGTGCCAGGTGCAGGTTGGAGCCGTGGTCCCGGCCCTCCCGTTCCAGCTTGTCCTCCATATACGTTACGATGTCGTCCTCTTCGGCGTGCACCGCCATGATGCCGCCGTGCTTGCCAACCTCCTGGAAGATCTCCCAGAGATGACCCATGGGCACCTTCGCGTGGAAGGTGGTGAAAATCTTGAAGCTGGCGACGCCGGACTGGATCGCCTCGCCGATCTCTCCCAGTGTGACGGGAGGAATGGCCCCGGCGAGTATGTAGTGGAAGGTGTAGTCGGTATAGGAATGGCCTCGGAATATGTCCCGTCGCACCTCGATCTGCCCCATTATGGGATCCGAGGGAGGCACGGCTCCGGGTGTCAGAGGCAGCGCCCCCGCAAAGTCCACGTAGGTGGTCACTCCTCCGAAGGCGGCGGCGCGACTGGCTGCCTCAGGCGGCTGGGTGTAGATACCCGTGTCACCGCCGGCCCAGTAGTCCGGGACCGGAACGTTGATGTGTGCGTGAGGCTCGATACCGCCGGGCAGAACGATCATGCCGGTAGCATCGATGGTCTCAGCCGCGCCGATGTCGTCGAGGGCGCCCGGTGTGGCCACCGCAGCGATCTGCTCTCCCTGGATTCCAACGTCTGCGAGGCCCGCACCCTCGGGGGCAACTACGGTCCCGCCCTTGATGATCAAGTCCAGCATAACTGCCTCCGATTTGTTGTTTGGGCCAGCCCTGAGTCGCTGACTGTGTGTCGGTGGAACTATGGAGCAATAGCCGGGATATCGATCTCCTCGTTCAGTGTGGCTGGAATCCAGGCGCCCAGCAGCGTTTCCAGTTCCTCGCGGCACTCCTCCAAGCGATGCTCGGCATCCTCGAACAGCACCAGTTCCTTTGGTTCTTTTGCCCACTCGTGGATCTGCAGCGCGCAGGAGTAGGGCAGTCGTGTGTCAGCCTTGCCGTGGGCCACCAGCAACTTGCGGGGGGCCAGCTGTCCGGCCATGCCCGCGCCGTGTGTCTGCGGGGACAGGGAGATAACGCCCTTGATGTGCGCGCTGTTGGCTCCGGCGGCGATGACCACGGCACCACCGAAGGAGTGTCCTGCAACCACCACAGGACCGTAGCCGTCCGCCTTCAGGAAATTCACCCCGCAGAGCAGGTCGAGAACGCATTCCAGGAGGTCGTTGGGGAACCTGTAGTCCAGTCGAAGGGACGTGATCCCCTTGTTCTGCAATTTCTCCGACAGGTTGGCGTAGCTGCCCGGGCCCGGGCCAACGAACCCGCCCCGGGCTCCGCACACGAATATGGCGGCCCCCGTCGCACCCTCGGAGCGGTGGATGATTCCGCTGAATTCGCCTCGGTTGGTGTGAAATTTCAGCCCTTCTCCGATGTCTCCGTATGGCAATTGGGCTTGCGACACCCTGAAGAGCTGGATCATATCCTCCGCGGATTCAGGCTTCTGTCCCGGTGCTGTACTCATCAATGCTCCCGGCTCGATGTGAAAATCCCGCAACTACCCAACCACACGCCCCCGTGGGGGTGAACAGCACCGCTATCCCAGGAAGTCGGCCAAGGCGGCGTTGAACCCCTCAGGGTTGTCCTCAAAAACCATGTGTGCCGCATTGTCCACGTGGACCAGCCGGCCGTCGGCCAGGGTCTGGACCATGCGCTCGGCCACCTCGAGGCTCAGCGTGTCGGTCTCCGAGCCGCGCACGACCAGGGTGGGGCAGGTCACCCTGCTGAGGGGCGTCCAGAGGTCGGGAAGCGTGGCGCCAGTGCCGTTGCGCCGCTGCTCACGAATCTCGGGATCGTAACGCCAGCCGATCCTGCCGTTTGGTAGCTCCCGGGTCTGATAGGTCAGGCGACGGCGCATCACCGGCTCAGACGCGAAGCGGTTCTGGCCCATCACGTGCTGCAGGGCCGACTCAAAGCTGTCGAACTCCTCGGGAATCTCAACCAACTCCCGGGTGATGCGGGCCGCTCCCACAGGGTCAACGTCCGGACCGATGTCGACGATTACCAGTTTTTCCAACATGTCGGGGTTGCGCCCGGCGAAGGCCATGCTGTTGCGCCCGCCCATGGAGTGGCCCACGAGGGTGAATTTCTCGATGCCCAGGGTGTAGCAGAACTCCTCCAGGTCGGCAACGAAGGCGTCGGTGGAGTAGTCTCCGCGTGGCGCCCAATCGGTATCGCCCCGGCCCCGCTGGTCGAGGGCGAGGACACGATAGTCGCCACAGAACCGCGCCGACACATCATTCCAAGCTTGGGCGTGCCCACGCAGTCCGTGGAGCAGCAGGAGCACCGGCGCGCCCTCATTGCCCCAATCGAGGTAGTGGAAGTTCATCCCGTTGCAGGTAACCATCACATCGGTGGGTTGCAAAGTCGTGGTCATAGCTAATCTCCTGCGGCTGTGGAATTTATGACCCTGGGAACCATAGAAAAGTCGCCGTTTTCGTCCAGCACCCTCTCTTCTTGACTCCACATTGACATGAACACCTTTACGTGAGAGAGATCGGTGAATTTACTGGCGTCCATTATTTCGAAGGCCGTTATGTTCCCATCATGATCGAAGTCAACAATCACTCCTGGCATAACTTCTTCAGACACCTTGACTCGTTTGTTCTTGAAAACGATCGTTAGGATATCAACGTCTTCGTGGTAAGAAATCTTCATTCGGGTTTCCTTGCGAACCGAATTAAGGCCGGAAACTGCTATCGACGAATGCCGTAACGATGGTTTCCCCATCTATTTCTAAAACGACGCGGACGAAATGGTTGAATTCGTCCAAGTAAGCCCAGAATCTGATGCGTCCGTCCAATTGAACTTGGGTTCGAACCGGATTATTTATCACCCAGATAGCTTGGTCAAGGGTAATCAGTCGGTCAGGAAAGCGTTCGTAGTAGTGGTCAGTAAATCTCACGGTTATCCGATTTGAGTCAAGGTCAGCGCTTGATGATCAGCAGGGAGAAGTAGTCGAGGTCTTCGGCAGTGACCTGGCGGATGTCTTCGATAACCCGTTCACTGGCTGTGCTAGCCTGGCGAACGTAGATTGCGTGGCCTGCCAGCCCGAGGCTTTCCAGGTTGGCCAGGGCCCGCATCAGGTTCTGGTCCGTCTCCATCAGCACGATGGTGTCAAAGCTGGTTATGGCCTCCCGGAGGTCGTCGATACCATACACAGCCGGCAATATCGCGAGGCGCTGGCCTTGGGATACAAGCGGAATGCCGGAACTCGCCGCGGCGGCCATCACCGAGGAAACCCCCGGTACGATCTCGGCATGAAGGCCGGGGATTTCGGCCTCCAGGTGCTCGATCAAGTGCGGGTATTCGCTGTATAGCATTGGATCGCCCTCGGTTATGAAGGCCACGTCAAGGCCCTGCCGGAGCCTGGCGCCGATCTGCTGGGCTGCAATGTGCCATGTCTCGTGGCTGACAGGCGAATCGTCGGACGGGATGGTTATGGGCAGCAGCTCCGCATCATTGTCCACCAGCGATTTCACGACACCGAGGGCGAAGCTGGGAGCGCCGTTGTCCAACTCGGTATAGCAAGTAACGGCGACCTGCTGCATCAGGCGCTGGGCGCGAACAGTCAGTAGTTCCGGGTCGCCGGGGCCAACACCAACGCCATAGAACCGGCCTAGATCAGCCACTCTTTCACCTATTGAACCACTACGTTGACCAGACGACCGGGCACGTACACAGTCTTGTTTATGGCCTTGCCGTCGAGGAAGCTCTGCACCCGCGGGCTGGACAGCGCCAGTTCCTGCGCCTCTGCTTCCGGAATGCCCACCGGCACCTCGAGCTTGTCGCGCACCTTGCCGTTGACCTGAACCACCAGGGTGAACACCTCGTCAGCGGCCAGATCCTCATCCCAGCCGGGGAACTCCCGTTGATGAATGCTGTATCCCCTTCCGTTTCTCTCCCACAGCTCCTCCGTAACGTGAGGAGCCATAGGCGCCAGCATCAGGAGCAGCTTCTCAACGCATTCGTTCCAGAGTTCCGGCTCAACACTGCTCTCCGCCCATACCCGGTTCAGGTGGTTGGTGAACTCCATCAGGGATGCGATGGCCGTGTTGAACTTGAAGCGGTCGAGATCGTTGTAGCACTTTCGCACTGTTTGGTGGAGCAGGCGCCGGGTGTCGCGGGAGGCCGAACCGTTGGAGCCATCCAGTGCCGCAGCGTCCCGAATGCCTATTTCCCACACGCGATTGAGCCACCGGGCGATGCCGTTGGTGCCGTCGCCGCTCCAGGGTCCGCCCTGGTCCCAGGGGCCGATGAACATCAAGTAGCACCGTACCGCGTCGGCACCCAATACGCCAACGACGTCATCAGGGTTCACAACGTTCCCGCGACTCTTGCTCATCTTTTCGTGGTCCTGCCCCAGGATCACGCCCTGGTTGTAGAGGCGCAGGAATGGCTCCTCGAAATCCACCATCCCCATGTCGTACAGGGCCTTGATGAAGAAACGGGAGTAGAGCAGGTGCATCACGGCATGCTCGGCTCCCCCGGTGTACTGATTCACTGGCAGCCAGGACTTGGCCAGCTCGGGATCGACCGGCCCTTCCTCGAACTTTGGACTGACGTAGCGCATCATGTACCATGACGAATCCATGAACGTGTCCATGGTGTCCGTTTCCCGGCGGGCCGGGCCACCGCAGGCATGACAGGTCGTGTTCACGAATTCCGGTGTGGCCGCCAGGGGTGACTGCCTAAGGGCTGCATCTCCTGAACTCGGTTCGGATGCCGCCACGGCAGGCTTGAATTCCACATCCGGGGGCAAAAGTACCGGAAGGTCTTCTTCGCGGACCGGCAGCACTCCGCAGCTTTCGCAATATATCATCGGGATTGGCGTTCCCCAGTAACGCTGCCTGGAGATCAGCCAGTCACGGATGCGGTAGGACACCGCGCGCTTCCCCCAACCTTCCTTTTCGATATCGTCCGAGATCGCCTCGACACCTTCCTCGTTGGTCATACCGTCGTAGGCGCCCGAGTTGGTCATGAAGCCATCGCCCAGGTACGCCTCCCTGAGTTCGCTGCCGTCCCAGCTGATGGGGGCGATCACTTGCCGGATGGGAAGGCGATATTTCCTGGCGAATTCGAAGTCCCGAGCATCGTGGGCCGGAACGCCCATCACCGCTCCTGTCCCGTAGGTCATGAGCACGTAATCGCTGATGTAGATTGGGACTCGCTCCCAGTTGAGCCGGTTGAAGGCGTAGGCGCCGGTGAACACGCCGGTCTTCTCTTTATCGGCTGACAGGCGATCAATCTCCGAGGTGCGCCGTGCCTGGTCCACGTATTCTTCCACCTCGGACTTGTGCTGCGCAGTGGTGATCTGCTCAACCAGCGGATGTTCGGGTGCCAGCACGATGAACGTCACCCCGAATATGGTGTCGATTCGGGTGGTGAATGTCCTGATTTCACGCTCCTCAATGCCGAGAGACCCAATGTCGAAGCTGATTTCCACACCGGTGCTCTTCCCGATCCAGTTGTTTTGCATTGTGAGGATCTTGTCGGGCCACTCGATCAGGCCGCTGAAATCCAGGAGCCGGTCGGCGTAGTCGGTGATGCGGAAGAACCACTGCTCCAGGTCGCGACGGGTGACCACGGCGCCGCAACGCTCGCAGGCACCGTTGAGCACCTGTTCGTTGGCTAGGACCGTGAGGCATGAGGGGCACCAGACCACCGGGGCATTGGCGCGGTAAGCCAGACCCTGCTCGTAGAGTTTGATGAAGAACCACTGATTCCACCGGTAATAGTCGGGCAGGCAGCATACGACTTCGCGGTCCCAGTCATATATCGCTCCTATGGATCTGAGCTGCCGACGCATGTTTTCTATGTTGTCCATGGTCCACTCGTAAGGGTGGATGCCACGGCTGATGGCAGCGTTTTCGGCGGGAAGCCCGAAGGCATCGAATCCTATGGGGTGGAGCACGTTGTAGCCCTGCATGCGACGGAAACGAGCATGGGCGTCCGACGGTGCCATGGCGTACCAGTGTCCGATATGCAGGTCGCCGGATGGATACGGGTACATGGTCATCTCGAACCACTTGGGCCGCTCATCGTTGTCGGGGACCGAGTGCAGGCCGTCCTGCTCCCAACGCTCCTGCCATTTCCGGTCAATCGACACCGGGTCAAACCCCAATTCCACCTGCCTTCCGGGTTGGAATTTAGGTTGGAATTGAGAAGAGGCGCTCGTCATTGTGCTGTCACCCCAAAAAAAGAATGGGCTGGCTGTGTGCGTTGATTATATCAGTATAGACGGAGCCGTTCGCCTACGGCCAAGCTGGCTTCGTCGTCTTTCAATTGACAGTGTCAACCGGCAAACCTATCATTTCTTTGCCGGGAAATGATCACCTGGCATTCCCTCTCAGGGACGGGTGGAGGAAATCGTCAAACATCGATGCCCCCGGTTCCTCTCTGACTCAGCCGGACCGGAATCCAGTTTCTCCGGAATTGAACAACGCCTCTCCAACGTTGGGGAGGTCTCGTGGCCTGGGCCGCCGTCTTTAATTCCAAGCAGGGCCGAATAAATTGGCAACCGACCGGGGCCCCCGCCCGCTGGACAACATCATTCGCATGCCCCGCGAGAGGGATGTACCACCCTCCGTCCGGTTCAGGGAAAACCTGCGTCGCCCACGCCGGCTGCTGGGAATTTCCACCATCCTGGTTGGGGCGTTCGTGGCCTTGATGACCGTCGGGGCTGCTCTGCTCACCCTCCCCGTAGCCTCTCTGTCAGGCGATAGCACCCCGCTGCAGCTCGCCTATTTCACAGCAATTTCGGCCACCACGGTTACCGGCCACACTGTGGTCAGCACTCCCGACTATTGGTCGCCCTTCGGCCATGTGGTGATATTCCTGTTGATGCTGATCGGCGGGCTGGGATTCATGGTCATCAGCACCTTCCTGCTGCTGATCCTGGGAGATCGCACCACGATTCAGCAGAGAGCCCTGACGCGGGGACTGATGAGCGACGCCGCCGGGGTGAAACAGATGCGCGCCATCCGGTCCTTCGGGAACAGGGTGATCGTCATAGTCCTGGGCATCTACCTGCTGGGATCCATAATCTATTTCTCGCAGATCATCGGGCTGGAGGGCATTGGGACCGGCAAGGCCTACTGGTATTCCCTGTTCCTGTCTGTGTCCTCGTTCAACAACGCGGGTTTCAACATAATTCCGGAGGCCGCGCAGGGCAATGCCGCCAGGTTCGTGTCCAACTACACGGTGATGATCACCATGACCCTCCTCATCGCCATGGGAGGACTGGGCTGGGTGACGATGGTCGACGTCTGGAGGCAGCGGCGCTTCGCCAGATTCTCTCTCGACACCAAGCTGGTTGTTGTGACCAGCCTGGGGCTGTGGTTCCTTGGCGCCGTTATCCTGGCACTGACGGAGTTTGCTAATCCGGACACGATGGGGCCACTGGGCTGGGTGGACAAGTGCATCAATGCCGTTTTCCTGTCCGTCAGCGGGCGCACCGCTGGGTTCAGCACGATAGACTTCGGGCAAGTGGCCGAAGTCACCCAGTTTACCTTTGCCGCGCTGATGTACGTCGGGGGCGCTCCAGGGTCGGTAGCAGGGGGCATAAAGGTTGTCACTTTTGCGCTGATCGTCGCAGCCGTGATTTCATCCCTGAGGAGCCGTTCCCACGCCGAGGCATTCGGCCGGGAAATTCAGCAGCCACAGCTGCACCGTGCCCTGGCCCTGGCCGTCCTGGCGCTGGGACTGATCTTCGTTACCGTGATGGCCCTGGTGGAAATTGAACGGGATGCCCACTTCTCCCACCTGCTGTTTGACGCGGTGTCCGCACTGGGCACGGTCGGGGCCACCACGGGCATCGTTCCTGATCTGAGCCTTGCATCTCAATCGATCTTCATGGCGGCAATGTTCGTCGGGCGCCTGGGACCGCTGGTTCTGGCCCTTGCAATGGCACCTCGGGAGGACGAAGTCGAAGCTTACCGATACGCTCAGGAACAAGTTAGAATAGGCTGAGAATGATACAGACAGTGGAACTGGTCTAAGCGCCCGCCGGGTCTGGATAGAGGGCCGGAATTTGCAGGAGGTAAGCGGTGAAGAAGCAGGTATGCGTCATAGGGATGGGTCGTTTCGGATCTACTGTGGCGCACGAACTGTACCAGGGCGGGCACGACGTGCTGGCCCTTGACAATGACGAGGCCAAGATACAGGAACAGCTTGGCAAGGTCACTTACGCAGTACGGGCCGACGCCACCAACGAGTCGGTTCTGCAGGAGTTGGACATCCCGGACTATGACGTTGCCATAGTCGCGCTGGGCAGCGACAACATCCAGGCCAGCGTCGGTATCACGGTGCTGCTTAAGAGTCTGGGCGTGCCGATGATAATAGCCCGAGCCGCAAGCGAGCTCCACGGAGAGACGCTGGAAAGGATCGGCGCGGACAGGGTGATATACCCTGAGGCGGAAAATGCGCGCCGCGTGGCGCGGCTTGAGTTCTCGCGGGAAGTCCTGGACTATATGCCAATCCTCGCCGATTTCGGCATCAGCAAGGTTCGCACGCCTGAGGGTATGTTCCATCACACCCTGGAGGAAGCTGAGCTTTCAGGTTCCGCGGACAGGCATGATATTTCCGTACTGGCTATACGTCGTGGGCGGATTTCACTACTCCACCCCTCCAGGGATGAAGTCATGCTTCCCGGGGACGTGTTGATTCTTGCAGGTACCAGCGAACAACTCAGCAAGCTCCCGGAGACCGCCAAGAAACTCGCGGAAGCAAGTTCGCGTGGACAAAGACACGGGGCGACGCGGGCGTGATCGAGTTTCCGGTACGAACCAGACCCGTACATTGGCGCCAAGTGTGGCGCGAGACGCAGCGATGGCTCGGCTAGGGTGGACGCGAGGGCCTGGTACCATGAAACCGCAGACCGGATTCACCGTGCGCATGCGTCTTTGCCTCTAAGCAGCGCGACACTCCATTGGCCACTGGTATCGCCAACCCTTATAATTCCGCATGTGAGACGCTAAGGAGTGCAACAGCACTCCAGGCCGAAGTCGGAGCAACCGGTAAATGTCGCTCGACGCGCAACGCATCCTCGTGCCAATCAACGATTCCCCGCAGAGCGAGTTGGCATTTCGGTGGGCTTGCCACATGGCCAAGGATGCCCGCGCCGAATTGATTGCCCTGCACGTCGTTGTTATCCCACTAGCCAAATCGCTTGAGGCCGAAATTACCGAGGACATTGAGGAAGCCGAGAAACTGCTCGCTCATTACGAGCAGATCGCCCGCAGGGAGCAGAAGCCGAAACTGGCGGCCCGGTGCGTCCGGGCCAGGCAGGTGGGGGCGGCCGTCGCCAGGGAAGCAGATATCGAGCAGGTTGACCTGGTCGTCGTCGGGATACCCTTCGACCGAAATATGGGAAAGTACCAGTTGGGAAAGATTGGTTCGTACATATTCCAGCATGCTGCCTGCCAGGTGCTGCTCTGGCGTGAACCCATGCCTCCAGGCTTTATCTGGGAGAACTGACTGACAGTGCGTGTTCTTGTTTACGGGTGTGGGCAACTGGCTTCAGGAGTGGTCCGTTCGCTCCTGAATAATGCCGCCGACATCACGGTCCTGGGCAACGAGAGGAGCCAACTGGAGCGGCTGAGCGGCTTTCCCAAGGTCTCGGCCGTTCTGATGGAAGAGCCCATCATGCGCAACTACCTGATGGAGGCCCACATCGCCACCGCCGATGCTTTTCTTGCGCTCTCCCAGGATGACCACGAAAATCTCCTGGTGGCGCAAATTGCCCAGCGGATGTTCAACATCCCCATCGTGGTCTGCCACGTTGAGGAACCCCAATTGCAGATGGTCTATACAGACCCCGCTCTCAATGTCGTGAGCCACTCGGCCGGAGTGCTTCAGGATGTCTTGAGTGCCATTCAACCAAAGTGACCTGTCCTGAATGGGAAATTCGGAACCGTCCTGAACCCGTCCTGACAGATGCTGCTGATAGCATGCTGAGATGTTTGTAGTTATCGTAGGGTGCAGCGAAGCCGGCTTCTTTCTCTCCAGGGCCCTGGCGGCCACTGGCCACGAAGTCGCGATTATCGAACGGGAACCTCATAGATATGAGCTGCTCACCGAGAATATGGGTATGGTGGCCATGCTCGGCGACGGCGCCGACCGCGAAGTCCTGCGTATGGCCGGAGTGGAACGAGCGGATGCGGTGATTGCTCTAACCGGTGTCGACGCCACAAACTTGGTCATTTGCCAGCTGGCCAAGTCGCTCTCGGGAGACACGCGTGCAATTACCATCGTCAAGGACCCGAAGCACGAACCGATATTCGAGGAATTGGGGATAGACCTGGTTGTAAACTGGGTCCAGCTGGCGTTGAACGCCCTTGAGGAGGGAATGCCGGGTCGGCCCCTGAGACACCTGATGCAGTTGCAGCAAACGGGCATGGAGCTTGTCTGCGTTACCGTCCCAACCGGTGCGGACGCTGTCGGGAAACGCCTGGATGACCTGGACTTGCCTCCGGACAGCATTGTCTCGCTGATCATAAAGGACGGCATCGCCAGCCTGCCGGCGCGTCAAACGGTGATCGAAGCCGCCGACGAAGTAGTGGCCGTGGTTGGCATGGGACTGGAACAGGCATTCTACGACATCTTCACCGGAGTCTGAACATGGCCCGGACACTCGCCTTCCTGGGGCCTTCCGGCACCTATACTGAGGAGGCAGCTCTTCTCTATGACCCACAGGCGGAGTTGCGCCCGTTTCCAAATATCACCGCAGTCGGAATGGCCGTGGCTTCCGGTGAGACGGAACAGGGTGTGGTGCCGATTGAAAACAGCATCGAGGGTTCGGTCAACTTCACCCTGGATCTGTTGGTCAGCGAGGGTTCTCTCCTGATCCGCAATGAAATGGTCTTGCCTATCGAGCACTACCTGATGGGTAGGCCGGGTACCCGGGTCGATGAAATCCAGGTGATCTACTCCCACCCGCAGGCGCTGGCCCAGTGCCGCGAGTACCTGGAAAGCAGGTTTACCAATGCTGAAAGATCGGCCTCACTGAGCACCGCCCAGGCGGTGGGAGACGCCATTGCCAGCCAGATCCCGGCAGCCGCTATCGGGCCGCGCAGGTCAGCCGACCTCTATCACGCCGAGATTCTTGACACGGCCATCCAGGACGTCGTAACCAATGCCACCCGGTTCGTGGTCCTGGCCAGATCGGACCATCCGCCGACCGGAAACGACAAGACCTCGATGTTCTTCACCTTCGGCGAAGATGTGCCGGGGCAGTTGTATACGGTTATGGGTGAATTCGCTCGGCGCAACATCAATCTCGCCAAGATCGAGTCCCGCCCAACCAAGGCATCTCTGGGGCAGTACATATTTCTCATAGATTGCGACGGGCACAGGGAGGACAGTTCGCTGGGCGATGCCATAGAGGCGGTGAGCTCGAGAGTCAGCTCGCTGAGGGTGATGGGATCGTATCCCAAGTGGGTGCCTGGAGAGGGAGAGGGTACGTAGCCCGGTACAAGGGGCGGTTCGCACCGGAGTCAACCGAGCGTTGACCCCTTTTCGAAAGTGCCGGGAAGGGGTCCGGGGAGGCTGAAATGAAGATCGGCCCCCCAATCGCAGTTCCCGCGCGCCCAAAACGCCACACAACCCCAAAGGCTGGAACACTAGAGGAGGGCCGATAGGCCGGGTCCCGTATCCAGCCGCCGATGGAACGCTCCCACCGGCGAAAGCAAATGCCCTGAACACTGGAACCCCCGACCGTCAACCGAAAGGTCGTCCCGATGTCTTTTGCACCAATCGAGACAGTTAGAAATTTAAAGGTTCAAAGGAATTTTAAATATTTCTAATATTTATGTCAATACCATTCGTTATGGCAAATCGACGAAAAATATCGCTGTTCCTTCGTTGTCGTATACCCTGCTGATCAGGCCCGCCTCTTCCATATAGTTGAACAATGCCAGGCCCTCTGGTGCATAGTTTAACTTTTCCAAGTCACCCAACACTACATAAGAAACACCATATTTGCGTAATATGTCAACTTTCGTACCAATATCAGTTGATTCGTATGCCAAATGGACATCGCGCGCGCGGCGGTCAACCTGGTCGCGATAATCGAACCGCTGTTGAGTCTGGTGCCACGGCCAGCCGATGATGGTCGGCAGTCCGGTGTAGTTGGCGATTCGACCACCCCAGCGATACTGCTCCATGTGAGCCTCCAGCACCACCGGGGAGCCCTCCACGTTGTCCTGCAGCCACTGTATCGCCTGCAGGTCCCAGCCAAGAGGGAAGGATTCGTCGCGTTCCCAATGCCGCGCCGTCGCCATATAGGCGGTGCCATCCAGGGTCGGTGGGAGGTCCGCGAACCGGTCGTCTACACGGTCCTTTGTTCCTAAGAATGTATATACCAGCGATGACGCTATCAGGACTACCACCACGGTTGCCCAGGCGATGCGGCCATCAAAGCGGGGGAAGCGCAGCTCCGGCAGCCCCGACGACGCGATTCGCCAGAGCATGTAGGCCGCCGCCAAGGCCATGAACACCCACACCTCAAGGTAGTACTTGAACAGCGTGTTCATTCGCCCTATGTCGCCCTCCACGTTTACAAGGTCAACCCCGGCGACAATGAGGGCTGCCATTGCGAGGATGACCAGCACGAAGGCCTCAAATGGCCGCGAGGGCTCCGGGGCGGACAGTAACCGGCATCCGGCCACGGCCAGCAGGGCCAGCAACGCCACCATCAACGCCACGGTGAAGTACCCGATGGCGGCAAACAGCAGGGAAACGATCACCAGCAGAGCGAAGACCACCCGCAGCCAGTCCATCCAGCGAGGCAGTTCCTCACCTCCCCAGAAGCTGCGCACCAAGACTGCAAGGTCTGTTCGGGTCTTCAGGAACAGGTAAGTGCCCACGATGAAAATAAACAAGCTGTGGATGGCCAGGAAGCGGTCAATCGGTGTTCGCCACCTCGACGCATCCAGCCCGTCATTGAACGTTTCGTAATACTGATGGAAGGGCAGGAAGAACAACAGGCTGAGCGCCACTACGCCCAGTACCAGACCCCCGAACAGTATCAGCTTGCGTTGCGCCGGCAAGCGGGTGAACAGCACCGCCAGTCCCAGCATCGCCGCGCTCAAGAGCACGTAGGACGGATAATCCCAGCTGTTTATGGCCCATATCGACCCCAAAGTGACGGCCAGGGCCAACCCGCAAAGCACAAGCCAGACCCTGCTGCCTTCACGCAGGCCCGCGATGAGGGCCAGGCCCAACCCCAGGGCAAGCAGGGTGAACGGAATAACCATCATGTGGGCGTGCAGGTCGGCAAACAGGAAGGTGAAAAATGGGAATTCGGTGATGTGCCAGGAGGCCCCCGCGTCGCCGGGGATGTGTTCCGGCAGCCAGAAGGCCACCGCAGGAGGATCGAAGCTATCGAGCGGAGAGATCATCCTGCTACTGCGCCAGAAGTCGAATCCCGCCCACGCCTCTCCCTTAGCCAGGACGACCCAAGCGCCCTTGAGAACCTGCAGCATCCCGTCAATGTTGGCGATGACGGCGACGAACAGGGCGGCTGCAGCGCCGCATAGTACGGGTGGCAGGAACCTGGCGCGGCTGCCGGGTCGCTGGCCCGCACCGGTACCTCGGGACCTTCTCACTCCGGCGTTTTTGACGCCGGCCGCCAGGTTGTATCCAATGGAAAACGCGCCGGTTAGGGTTAGGGCAAAGAACAACGGCACCGCCAGATTGAACGCGGTTGTCGGCAGAACCGCAGCAACCCTGTTTATGCAGGAGATGACAAAGTAGCCCCAGTAGTAATAGTTCAGGTAACCGCCCCCGAACCACGGGTCGAAGGGAGGCAGAGTCGTCGAGCGAAACACGGCGTTGAGGTATGCCAACTCCATCGGCTTCTCGCCGCCGCGGTAAGGGTGCCAGAGGTCGGGATTGAAGTACCGCACAGCCACAAAGGCAAGAAAAGCTCCGAGGAAGAGACCCTCGCAGCAAAGTATCAGCCGCCACCGGGACCGCACAAAACCCCAGATCTCCTCTCCGGCAAACCAGAGGGCGATTCCCGACGCCACGGTCACCACGCCAATGCCGAGGTACACGGCGCCCCGGGAAAAGTCCAGCCAGCCCAGTGAAACCACCAGCCATGCCAGGTAGCAGACCAGCAGAATGCCCAGGATCCTGCCCAGGATGATCCCCCGGTCGGGGAGCGTCCGGAACACGATGATGGCCAGGGGTAGCGAGATCAGGTAGATCAGCTCCACCACCAGGAGCCACGCCAGCACTGGGACATCGTTGGTCCATCCATCGCGGTCGACGATCTCGCTGAAAGTACCCCCGGAACGTTGGGCTGCCAGATCATCCGGGGACAGCATCAGGGCGTTGCTATCTCCACGGGACAGTAGATCGTACGGCGGCGCGAGCATCTGCCCCAGGGTGTCCCCATCAATCCGGCCCTCGTTCCGGAACACCAGCACCCGCGGATGGTCATACCCGGACACGTTATCGTCGGCGTATCCGAAATTCAGAGTGAAGTTGGCATCCTGCGAACGTACCTCGGGCAACGGACTGTGGAGTCCGGCCCAGGCCAGCGCATCGTCGCGGAAGACTACTCCGCCCAGCGAGGGGTAGTTGGTGAATTCACGGTGGAGCCGATACCCCAGTTCGCCCGCGAAGAGAAGCCGGTAGTAGTTGTAGCTGTATGGAAGGCGCTCAGGGTCGCGCGAGGCACTGGCGTAGGGACGCGCGCTGTAGAATATCAAGTAGTCCGAATGGGACAGCCGCACGGCCAGTTCTCGCATCTTCTGCTGGGTGTCCGGCTCATAGAGAGGAAACTGCCAGATCACCCGCCCATACAGTTCCGGCAGATACTCGTCCCAGTGGTTGTCCAGCACGATGGGCGAATTCCGCGGCACGTCGGTCTGCAGCCACTCTGCCGCCTGGTTGGCCGGATGTTCGTTGGCATACATCCGCTGAAAGGCCAGCGAATAGAACGCGGTGCTGCCAACTACGAACACGAGAAGCAACAGTGCCGAGCCCATGGCCAGCGGGACAATCCAGTGCCTCAGATCAATGTGCCGCTGCCTCAACTGAGATATACCCTGCCCGACCCGCTCGCACATCTCCCCGAGGGGGACTCCGGACCTGTCGACGTTCCAGAGCATCATTCGCGACGCAAGCAGAATCATCACCGGCATCAGTGGGAACAGATATCGAAGAAAGCGGACCTCGAAGCTTTCCAGGAAAATCAGGCTGGGAACAACCCAAGCCAGCAGAATTAGGTCTCCCCGCAGGTTTCGCCGGTCTACGGCGAGCATCAGGGCGGTAAAGGGAATGGACAGCCAGGCCACAACCCCAAGCGGTACTCCCAACCCCCAGACCGCCGTCTGCCGTATCTGGTACAGGAAGGCAGGCGTGTCCACATACTGCACGGTAAACGGGAAGAATCCTGCCTCCCGTGCCATTCTGGTCTGCAGTCTCACGTCGCCGACGAAGGCGGCGATGTCTATGAAGGCGTACGGCGTGGTGACGAAGAAAACAGCCAGGGCCACCACGCCCCCCAACGCGGCATGCCCGACTACTCTGAATACCATCGCGGGCGTGATTTCGTCCCAGAGACCGTCAGCCTCATCGAGAATGCGGTAGCCGTAGCCCAGGGCGAGGGGCGCGAGTATGGGCAACACATTGACCTTGGGCGCCAGCGCAAGGCCCACGATCACACCCAGGAGCACCGAGTCCCTTAGCCTGCGCTTCTCCACCATGCGGAGCGTGGCCCAAATGCTGGCGAGGGTCAGCAGTACAGTGAATGTCTCTGGCCGGTAGAAGTGGCTGTGCTGAACGTGGGTCACAGCCAGGGCGGTCAGTCCGGCAGCCAGCAGCCCAACGTTCCGGCCGTAGATGCGCCGCCCCAGTAGGAAGACCATCAGCACCGTGCCCACGTCGGCCAGGGCTGAGAGGGTCCGCCCGGCATAACGCATGTCGAACCCACCGACGTCGGTAAACAGTTCGACTACGGACCGGAGGAAGACCAGAGCGTAGATTAGGATGCTCCCCAGCGGGAACCAGTGAGGGTTGAGCGGACTGCGTTCGGGGTCAAAGAAGTAGCGGAGGCCGGAAAGGCCGGGCTCCGCCTCGGGGTGGTCGTTGAGGTAGCCGCAGCTGGAGGCGTGAGGAGCGTCAGTGAGCAGGGCGTACATGCAGTCGGCCCGCATGTAGATGTCCCGCTCGTCGGGGTGGAAGCCGTATCCGTCGTCCCAGTTGATGCCGTGCAGCCGCAGGGCCAGGGCGACAACCACGATTGCCGCCAACAGGAAGAACGGCCAGGAAACCCGGCCGTTCAAGCTCAGATAGTTAGCTGCGTTGGCGAAAGGGGGCATAGAGGAAACTCAGATTATCTCCGCTTTTACCTCCAGGCTGCCTCAAATACGTCTGAATCGTTGGACTAGATGCCTTTCTCACTCATCATGGCAGCCAGGTCGGCGGTGCGGCAGGAGTAGCCCCACTCGTTGTCGTACCAGCCCATGATCTTGACCATGCGGTCTGCCATGACGATGGTGGACAGAGCGTCGAAGATGCAGCTGTGCGGGTTGCCCCGGAAGTCCGAGCTCACCAACGGCTCGTCGCAATACTCAAGCACGCCCTTCAACTCGTTATCGGCGGCCTTCTGGAACGCTGCGTTGACATCGTCCACCGACACGTCGTGGGCCACCTGGGCGGTGAAGTCGGTGATGGAACCAGTGGCGGTGGGCACCCGGAAGGCCATTCCATGCAGCTTGCCGTTCAGTTCCGGCAGCACCAGTCCCACCGCCCGAGCGGCGCCTGTGCTGGTGGGGATGATGTTCATGGCAGCAGCCCTGGCCCGGCGCAGGTCGCTGTGCCGCTGGTCCAGGATGGCCTGATCGTTGGTGTAGGAGTGGATGGTGGACATCAGCCCGTGTTCCACCACGAACTGGTCGTGCAGCACCTTGACCATGGGCGCGAAGCAGTTGGTGGTGCAGGACGCGTTGGAGACGATGTTGTGCTTGTCCTTGTCGTACAGGTGGTCGTTAACGCCCAGCACCAGGGTCAGGTCTTCACCGCGGGCCGGCGCGGAGATGATGACCTTCTTGGCCCCGCCGGTCATATGACCGGCTGCCTTTTCGGCGTCGGTGAATATACCGGTGGACTCGATGACCATATCCACGCCCATCTCGCCCCAAGGTATGGCCGATGGGTCCCGCTCCGAGAACACCTTGATGGCCCGGCCGTCGACGACCAGGTCGCCGTTATTGGCCTCCACCTTGCCTGGGTAGCCTCCGTAGCTGGTGTCCCACTTGAGCAGGTGGGCGTTGGTCTCGGCGTCGGTCAGGTCGTTGACCGCGGCCACCTCCACCTTGCCCTCGTTGCGCTCCTGATTGGCCCGGAGCACGAGCCTTCCGATCCGTCCAAACCCGTTGATTCCAATCCTCGTGACCATGGTCTTACCTCTTAATTGTCTTGGTCTAGGTATTCTTCGTTCCGCCAAATAATACGTAGCCCTTGTTCAGGTGTGGCGAAAGCAGTTTACACGCGTTTTTCAGAGTAAATCCGATCGCCCTGCCCTTCTCTCCGAAGTGAGCAACAAGGTCCTCGGCCACGTCCTCGTCATGAGTCACCGATTCCCGTGTGCTGACTAATTCCAAAGTATCCGTCCCTCTTGAATAGGAGACTTCTAACTCTCCCATACAGAGCAACCCATTCGATACCTTCCCTTCAAGGTATGGCAGCAGCATCGTGGCGGCATCAATTAGCTCAAATCCAACGCACCCATTCAGGCCACGTACAGCGTAAAAGCTCGTGAATAACCCGTTTGTGGTAACACTATACCCTCCCCCTCCAGCCCATGACCCGTCACCCATGGCCAACAGATCGCCTTCCTGTGAATAGGCCAGCAACAATTTCTTAGGCTTTTTCATTAAAATTGTCCACGGAAATCGTCTTCGTATGCTGAAAGAATCGCTGGCCCGCCGGAATTTTCGACTACGACAACCTTCATCCACCAGGCATCTGATCCGGGCTCTCGAATCCGGCCCCACAAGAGATACCTCCCCCCTCCTACAATCTCCGTATGTTCCGGATTCTCTAGCACCTGCATAACGCGCTCATCCGTAGCTTCGGAATGACCGAACGGGTATGGGACGGCTCTTCGTTCCAGGAAATGAGCCGTATGCAGGAAGAATCTCCCATTTGCGAAGACACCGACTGCTTCCGGCGGCTGAGTATTCGCCATTTTATCACGGCGACCGCCCCAGGTAGTCGAATGCCGAGGCTCCGGCGTACACCGCACTCTCCCCCAACTCCGCCTCGATGCGCAGCAGGCGGTTGTACTTGGCGACACGCTCGGACCGGGCGGGGGCGCCGGTCTTGATCTGCCGCACGTCCCAGCCCACGGCCAGGTCGGCGATTGTGGTGTCTTCCGTCTCGCCTGAGCGGTGGCTCATCACAGCGCCCCAACCCGCGTCCCTGGCCGTGTCCAGCGCCGCCTTGGTCTCGGTTAGTGTGCCAATCTGGTTCGGTTTCAGCAGGACCGCGTTGCTTGCCTGTTCCTGAATGCTCCGGTTGATGCGGGATATATTAGTTACCAGCAGGTCGTCGCCGACCAGCTGAATGCTGGACCCCAAGCGCTTCCGCAACTCCTTCCAGCCCTCCCAGTCGTCCTCCGACAAGCCGTCCTCGATGCTGAGGATCGGGTACTGGGAAGTCCAGTTTTCGTAGAGATCAATCAGCTCCTTTGAGTTAAGAGACACCCCTTCCCTTTCCAGCACGTACTTGTCCAGCGAGGAATCGTACAACTCAGTTGCGGCTACATCCAGGCCAATGAAGACATCGCTGCCCGGGTGGTAACCCGCATTCTCGACGGCCATGAGCACAATTTCCAGTGCCTCACGGTTGGAGGAGAGGCTGGGCGCGAAGCCGCCCTCGTCCCCCACGTTCAGGCTGTGGCCCCCGGCGCGCAGCAGGAATCGCAGCGACTGGTAAATCTCCGCGCCGGCACGCAACGCGTCCGAGAAGCTCCCGACACCGACGGGCAGCACCATGAACTCCTGGATATCGGCGGAATTGGAAGCGTGGCGCCCGCCGTTCAGAATGTTGAACATCGGGACGGGCAAACTTACCCGAAGGGGACCGCCCGACCCGTCATCCGCCAAGTGACGCCACAGGCTAACCTGCTTCGCCGCGGCGGCCGCGTGGGCCACGGCAAGAGAGACTGCCAGAATGGCGTTCGCCCCCAGTTCTCCCTTGTTATCCGTGTGGTCCAGCCCGACCATGAACTGGTCCAGGGACTCCTGGACGAAGGGGGACCGCCTCTGGAGATAACCGCCAAGCACCGTGTTCACATTGGTGACAGCCTGGAGTACGCCGTTCCCGCCGAAGCGCTGGGCGTCTCTATCCCGCAACTCCACTGCCTCGTGGCTGCCAGTGCTGGCCCCCGACGGAACCAGGGCCCGTCCGGTGACGCCATTGGAGAGTCGGACCTCGGCCTCGACGGTGGGATTGCCCCGGGAATCGAGGGCCTCACGTCCCACCACGCTCTCGATTAATATGCCGCTCAGGTCGCTGCTCATGGGTGTGCCTACCGTTGTTGGTTCGTCGCGCCGGCGGTCCGGGAACTCGCCGCGGCTATCGCTTTTTCCACCGCGTCAACGGGGTTCTCAGCGCGTATGACACGGTCATGGATCGGGGTGCCTTCCCCCGTTGTCGAAAACTCCCAGGTGTTCAGACCCACCACGGGAATGCGGGCGTCCAGAGCGTAGGAAATCTCGCAGAGTGTCCCAAATGCGCCGCCCACCGCGATGCAGGCGACTCCGGTATGCACCACGATTATGTTGCGGGAATACCCCATGGTCGTGACTATGGGAATGTCCACGTACTCGTTGGCGTCGGTGGGGACCCGGCCGGGCAATATGCCGATGGTGGTACCTCCCTCGGCCTTGGCGCCCCGGCAAACTGCCTCCATCACCCCGCTGAGTCCGCCGCAGACCACAGTCACGCCCCGCTTGGCCAGTTCCCGGCCCACGCCCTCTCCAAGGTCGATAAGTTCCTGCTTGGGAGGGTTGCTGCTGCCGATAACCGCAATAATCATGAAAGTCCCCTGTTCGCCTGGAATTGCGACTAGCTCAGGATCGCCTGGCTCGCCGCTTCAATCGTGTCGATTAGCGGCGCCGGATATACGCCAATCCAGAAGACGGCCAGCAGTCCTGCCCCCAGGACCGCGAGGATGGTCAACGAGGGACGGCGGCCCAGGGCAGGGAAGGTCTCGAACAGGGCGGAGCCATACCTCGGGGCGGGCTCATCGGTCTCACTGTGCCCGTGCTCGTCCCCATCGTGGTCGGCATCCACGTGCTCGTATCCGTAGCCGTGTCCATACGACAGTTCTCCCTCAGCGGGTTCGATGTACATCTGCCGTATGACCTGCAGGTAGTAATAGAGGGAGACCAGGCTGGCGAATACGGCCAGTCCCGCCAACCAGAGCAGGCCCTCGTCGGCAATGGCGGTGAAAAGGTAGAACTTGATGGCAAATCCGGCGAATATCGGCAGGCCGGCCAGCGAGAACATCCCGATGGCGATGGAGGCCGCCAGGAACGGCTGGGTCCCGCCCAAGCCGGCCAGATCGGTCATCATCTCCTTGCCTGTCATGTTGAAGAACGAAATGAAAGCGCCAAAGACCACGAAGTTGGTCACCGAGTAACCGACCAGGTACAGCATCACGCCGTTCGACGGCAGGCTGGAGTCCAGCGATAACGCGGCGATTCCCGCCAGCAAGAACCCGCTGTGCCCGATGCTGGAGTAGGCCAGCAAACGCTTGAGGTTGCGCTGGGCCAGCGCCACGAGGTTGCCGACCAACATCGTGACCGCAGCCAGCACCGCCAGAACCAGCTGCCACTGCTCCCATCGGTCCGCTACCGGCACGAACCCCTCAGCCACCAGCCGCAGCACCAGGGCGAACGCGGCAGCCTTGGACCCGATAGACAGATAGGCAGTGATGGGATACGGGGCTCCCTCGTAGACATCGGGCGCCCACATGTGGAACGGAACGGCGGCCACCTTGAATCCCAGGCCCACCAGGATAAGGGCCATGCCCACCCATAGCGACGGACTGACCTCAGTAGCGGTGAGCAGTCCCGCCGCGATCGCTTCGAACTTGGTCACTCCCAGCACGCCATACACCATGCTGACGCCGTACAACAGCACGGCCGACGAGAACGCGCCGATGATGATGTATTTAAGGCCGCCCTCATTGGACTTGGGGCTGTTGCGGGCGTAGGCCGCCAGAACGTACAGGCTGAAACTCAGCAGCTCCAGCGCGATGTAGGCAGTCAGCAACTCCCGCGCCTGGGCCATGATATTCATACCCAGGATCGAGAAGAGTACCAGTCCGTAGAACTCACCCTTGTGGTCCAGGTGCTCGCTGACGAAGTCCATGGAACTCAGGATGATGAACACCCCGATTCCCATGAACAGCACTTTGAACCACAGGGAGAAGTCGTCGATGGCGAGCAGGCCGTTGTACAGCGACTCGTCATGGTCCCAGACCATGAAGATCGACACCACTATGAGCGCGATCAGCCCGGCAATGGAAAGCCATCCCAGCAGGTTCTTTCGGGTCTCCGGCAGCACCAGGTCGACCACGAAGACCAGGAAGGCCAAGCCCGCCAAGGCGAACTCTGGCGTCAGAAGTTCCAGGTTGTCAGTGAGCGACACGGTTGCCTAGACTCCCGGGATGGTGGGTATGCTGACGTTGATGACCCGCAAGATGGGCTCAGGCCAGACTCCCACAAAGATTATGACAAGGACAAAGGCGCCCGCCACCGACTTTTCCATCACCCCGGCATCGGACAGCCCTGACCAGCGGACGTCCGGCTCGCCGAAGAAGGTGCGGGCAAGCAGACGCAGAATGTACACGGCCGTCAGGGCCGCTCCGACCACGGCCAGGATCGCCAGCGGCATGTAGGTACGGAAGGCCCCGGTGAACACCATGAATTCGGCGATGAATCCGCTCATCCCGGGCAGCCCCAGCGAGCACAGCCCGGCGATGGCGAAGAGGAAGCAGGTAACACCCATCCGTCCGAACAGGCCGTTCAGCACATTGATGTCGCGGGTGTGAGTGCGGTCATAGATCGCGCCAACAAGTGTGAACATTAGGGCCGTCATGATGCCATGAGAGAACATCTGGAGCACGGCGCCGCCCATGCCGATGCTGTCCATCGTGGCGATGCCCATGAGCACGTAACCCATGTGGCTCACGCTGGAGTAGCCGATTATGTACTTGAGGTCCTGCTGGGACATCGCAGACATGGCGCCGTACAGCACGTTGACGGTCCCCATCGCAATCAGGACGGTCATCCACCACGAGTTTGCCGCCTCCGGCAGAAGGAATATGCCAACACGGATGATGCCGTATGCCCCCAGTTTCATGAGCACGCCGGCATGCAGCATGGAGACGGCAGTTGGGGCCGCCACATGCCCGTCCGGAGACCATGTGTGGAAGGGCCAGAGGCCGGCCAGTGAGCCGAACCCGATCATGAACAGCGGGAACACCAGCATCTGGAAGGTGGTGTCGAACTGTCCGGTGGCTGCCATCTGGGTCAGGGTCTGCAGGTTAAATGTGCCGTTGCCCTGGCCCGATGCCTCAGCGTAGACGGCGAGGATGCCCACCCAGATCAGTATGCTGCCGGCCACAAGGAACAGGATCAGCTTCATCGCACCGTATTCCTTGGTGCGCAGGAACGTGCTGAAATTGGTGCTGCTGCCCCATACTCCGATGAGCAGGTACATCGGCAGCACGGCAAGCTCGTAGAAGAAGAACAGGAAGAACAGGTCGCGCACGACGAATACGCCATATACGCCCGCTGCCAGAGCCAGCAGTAGGACAAAGAACTCGCGGGTGCGGTAGGTGATATTCTGGGAGATCATTACCCCGCCCATTAGCACGATGCCGTTCAGCACGATGAGCGGAGCGGAAATTCCGTCGATACCCAGCGAGAGGCTGATGTCCATTGGACCGGGGAGCCAGTCGTAAACGCGGGCGAACTGGAAGCCTCCCACCTCGTGGTCGTACCTGGCGAAGATCAGAATCGACAGCACCAGCGAGATCGCGCTGACGAACAACGCAAAGTACCAACTGTCCCTCGGCCTGTCTCCGGGCATAAACATGGTCAGCCCGGCGCCGGCCAGCGGCACCAAAACGAGGAGCAACAGCGCTACCTGGTCGAAGTTGCTCACGACTTGCCCGCCCTACCGGTCACGTCCCTATCTAAGGCCGATGAGCCCCTCTCCCTCAAGGGGAGGGTCAGGGTGGAGGTGAAATCGCAGCGTCCGAACTTCATTGCGCTCACGAGGTTATCAGCCACCAGAAGACTCCCAGTCCTACCATTCCCAGGACCATG
This sequence comes from Dehalococcoidia bacterium, assembly GCA_965207865.1. Taxonomy (GTDB): domain Bacteria; phylum Chloroflexota; class Dehalococcoidia; order Lucifugimonadales; family UBA3495; genus VXOI01. The sequence goes on along the minus strand of CBDBNP010000002.1, from coordinate 178,759 downwards.
GCCAGGGCGTAGCTGTAGAGGTGGCCGGTCACGTGCAGTCTGAGAGTGATGCCCAGACGCCGTACCGCATCCGCGGGACCGTTGATTCCCACGTCATTCACGATTGCCCGGTCAAAGAATCCGATGAAATTAGCCACCACGAGGACCACCCGGTCGATGACCCACTGGTATATTTCGTCAAAGTAGTACTTGTTCTCCACCACTTTGAGAATCGCGGCGAATCGCTGCCTCGTGCCGTCCAGCGAGATGCTGCCCCGCTCATAAATCAGGTAAGTCAGCACGAAGGCCCCGACGGCCATCACTGCGGAGAGAATCCCGATCCACCAGGTGAACTCGAAGGCGTGGGGCTTGTGATTGAACACGAAGGTCCCGAATCCGCCGAAGGCCCCCGGCCAATTCCAGCTGATCAGCCCGAAACCGATAGCCAAGATGGCCAGCAGCATCAGGGGGACAGTCATCACGGGCGGCGATTCGTGGGTGTGCTCCAATTCCCGGGGCAGACGCCCGAAGAAGGTCACAAAGACCGCTCGGCCCATATACAACGCGCTCAGCAGCGCAGTTACCAGCGCGAGCACGATGAAGGCGGGGTTCAGCCCGTGGCTCACGGACTGCAGGATTTCGTCCTTGCTCCAGAACCCGGCCAGGATGGGTATGCCGCCCAGCGATGCGGCGCCGATGGCGAACACGATCGTGGTTATGGGCATCACTCGGCGCAACCCGCCCAGCTCCGAGACTTCCTGCTTTTCGGTGGAATGGATCACGCTCCCCGACCCGAGGAACAGCAGGGCCTTGGCGAATCCATGGGCCAGCAGGTGGAAAATTGCGGCGGTATAGCCTCCCGCCCCCAGTGACAGCATCATCAGCCCCAGGTGGCTGACGGTGGAATACGCCAGAATTCGCTTGATGTCAGTCGCCACAAGCGCAATGGTCGCCGTAACCAGCGCGGTGACCAGTCCCACGATGGCGACCACTGTGAGGGGTATGCCGCTGTAGGCCTCGAACAGAGGGAAGGCGCGCGCCACCAGGAAGACACCGGCCACAACCATGGTGGCGGCGTGGATCAGCGCGCTGACCGGGGTCGGGCCCTCCATGGCATCGGGCAACCACACGTGGAACGGGATCTGCGCCGACTTGCCCATGGCACCGAGGAACAACAGCAGTGCGGCGGCAACGGTCACGCCCTCGCTCATGGTGCCGTCCTGCACCGCCGCGAAAGCATCGGTCATGCTGAAAGTGCCGACCTCCCGCCAGATCAGCAGGATGCCTATCAGAAGGCCCACGTCGCCTATGCGCGTGACTATAAAGGCCTTCTTGGCCGCCTCCCGCGCCGCCGGACGCTCGTGCCAGAACCCGATGAGCAGGTAGGAGCATACGCCCACCAGCTCCCAGGCCACGTAGAGCAGCAGGAAGCTGTCGGCGAGGATGATGGTCAGCATCGAGGCAGCGAACAGGGCGTGAACGGCAAAGTACCAGTTCAGGCGAGGGTCGCCGTGCATGTATCCCAGGGAGTAGATCTGCACCATCAGGGCCACGAAAGTCACCAGGCCCAGCATGGCGATGGTCATCGGGTCGACGAAGAAGCCCCAAGTCAGGGTTACGCTGCCCTCGGCTCCGGGGAGTCCCGCGTTGAACCAGACACGGTCATAGTTGCAGGTCAGTGCCTCGGTGCCAATTGCCGTGTAGCACTGTTCGGTTGCCGTCGACGCGTCCAGCCAGCCGAACAGGGCGATCCAGAAGAATATGAACCCAGCGGCTATGGCGGGAATGGAAATCAGTGCGCCCTTCCCGGGTAATCGGTTGCCAATAAGAACGATTACCGGGGCCGCGGCGAAGCTGAATACGGGAATGAGCCAGGCCCACTGCATCAGGCAGACACCGACGTTTCCCTCTCCCTGAGGGAGAGGGTTAGGGTGGGGGTGAGCCGTGGCAATGAGATTCTCACGTAGGGGCTACCATTTCATCAAGTTCATCTCGTCCACGTTCACCGTGGAGCGATTCCGGTACATTCGCAGTACAATGGCCAGGGCCAGACCCACCTCGGCAGCGGCCACGGTAATGATAAAGATCGCGATAAGCTGTCCGTCGAAATTGGCGAACGGACTGGTGCCCTCCATGTGGGCCGCCGCCGCGATCAGATTGATGTTTACGGCATTGAGCATCAGCTCGATGGACATCAGTATCAGCACGGCGCTCCGGCGTGCCAGTACCCCGTACAGTCCTATAACGAACAGGGCGGCGCTGAGGAGCTGGAACCAGACCAGATCAACCACGGCCTAGTTTTCTCCCGGCCCGGAGCGGGCGATGATTATGGCTCCTATGAGCGCGACAAGCAACACCAGGGACGCCACCTCGAAGGGGACGGCCCAGGTGGTGAACAGGGACTCTCCGATGCCGGTGAACGAAGCGTTCTGCGGCTCGGTCCCCCTGACGGCGTTGATGAGAAACGCAGGAACCAGCACGCCCAAGAGTCCGAGGGCCGCAAGGGCAGCCAACGGCCATTGCTTGTTGTCAGAGGTGCGAGGGTATTCGGCGTTGCGGGTGAGCATGATGGCAAATATCAGGACGATTACGATGGCCCCGCCGTAGATCAGCACCTGCACCAGTGCCAGGAACTCGGCGTACAGGACCAGGTAGATTCCGGCCACTGCTACGAGAGAGACCAGCAGCGCCAGCGCGGCCTGCACGATGTTGCGGGTGGCCACCACGGCCAATCCGCCGCCCAGAATGAACACCGACAGCACGATGAACAGGGCCCAGGACATCTAGTCGCCCACCAGGCCGCAAATGCAGGAAGCGCAGTAGGGCATGGTGGTCCGGCGACAACGCCCGAAATGCAAAGGTGATGCGGAAGGAGCAAACACCGTTCGCTAGCTCCCCGACCCGGTATTGGCGGGCTCGGGCTTGGCCCTCTTGGTGGGTGGAATCCAGTCCGTTTCCTTCTGGTGCTTGTAGCCTATTTCCAGCAGCACCGGAAGGTCCACGCGGTCTCCGTTGCGGGCAAAGGTGCTCATTTCGTGCTCGTGGGACATCACGATGGCGTCGAAGTTACACCACTCGACGCAAATTCCGCACAGTATACAACGGTTCAGATTTATCTCGAAGCTCTCAACTATCTTGCGGCGGCTGCTCTTCCCGTCGGCATGCAGCGGGTTATCCTGCATCGTCGCCGACATGCACTGAGTGGGGCAGTGCCGGATGCACACCATGCAACTGGTGCAGTAGGGCTCGTCCACTTCCTCATCCCAAGTCAGGGCAGGGAAACCCATGAACCGGTCCTGCACAGGCGTTGGGGCTTCCTCGCGCTGGAACAGGTTGCCCGTCGCGGGGTATTGGCGAGTGATGGGCTGTCGCAACCCCTTGGCCGACGAGACCAGGGTCAGGAACATCCCCTTGATACTGTTCAGCATGGCGTCTACTCCACTCCCTTGCTCACAGAAAGGACTCTCAGGTCCCCTTATCGCGGGCGAACGGGGCTTTCAACTTTCCCGTCGGCTTGCGGCGCGGGCGGCCATGAGGGCCTCCTGCCGAGCCTTAACCTGGGCCACCCGGCTTGCTGGACCGGCCAGTTTGCGGTAGATCACGTAGCCAACCCACAACAGCCCGGCCAGCGACATCAGTGTTAGCGACCAGGCCGGCCAGTTGTAGAACTGATAGACCGCTGTCATCACCACGGTCAGGAAGGACAGGGGCACCACCACCTTCCAGGCGAAGGCCATCAACTGGTCGATGCGCAGCCTGGGGAAGGTGCCCCGGATCCAGAATATGACCAGCAACACCAGGTAAACCTTGATGAGGAACCAGATGATTTCCCACCAGCCCTCCAGCCCGGGGCCCGACCAGCCTCCGAAGAACAGGATCACCGTGAGGGCGGCTATGGCGAAGGTATTGATGTATTCGGCCAGGAAGAATACAGACCAGTGGGCACCGCTGTACTCGACGAATGGCCCACCGACAATCTCCGATTCCGCATGGTAAATGTCGAAGGGAGTACGCCCCACCTCGGCAAGGCCGGCGATGAAAAACACCACCAGCCCCAGCGGTTGCACCAGCACGAACGGGTAGCTGCCCTGGGCCGCCACGATTTCCTTCAGGTTCAGCGACTGCGCGAGCATGGCGATGGACACCGCCACCATGATGATGGGTATTTCGTAGCTCACCAGCTGCGCCGCCGCCCGCAGGCCGCCCAGCGTTCCGTACTTGTTTGCTGATCCCCAACCGCCCAGCACCAACCCCAGGATGCCTATCACAGAGAACGCGATGATGTAGAACAGGCCTAGGTCAAGATTCTTGATCACGGCGTTCTGGGCGCCCGGAATGGTCACCCAGATCATGAACGCCGACAACACAACGATGACCGGCGCCGCCCAGAAAATGGCCTTCTCGGAGGACGTTGGCGTTATGTCCTCCTTGATCAGCAGCTTGATTCCGTCGGCCACCGGCTGCATCAGCCCCATCGGCCCGCTGCGAGTGGGACCCAGGCGGCGTTGCAGGCGACCCAGTGTCTTGCGCTCCAGCCACGTCAGGGACAGCACCACGGTGGCCAGCACGTTGAACATGATGAACAGGCCGAGGGCTATCCAGCCCAAATCGGCCCACGAAATGAACAGCAGCCCAGGCATCAGCGGTCGACCTCGCCCATTACGATGTCGAGGGACCCGAGGATGACCACGGTGTCCGCCACCCAGGTGTCGATGAGCATGTGCCGGATGGCCGACAGGTTGCAGAAGGACGGTGGACGCACTTTAAGGCGGTAGGGACGGTCGCTGCCATCGCTGACGAGGTACACGCCGATCTCGCCCCTCGGATTCTCGGCCCGGACGTACACCTCACCGGCCGGGGGCCGGATCAGGCGACGGCTGCCGCCAGGCGCTGAGTTGATGGCGGTCAATGGCTGGGGGGTGCCGTCCGGCCATCGCTCCGCCCACTGTTCCATCGCCTGTTCCAGGATGCTGATGGATTCGTAGCACTCTTGCACGCGCAGGTAGTAGCGGTCCCAGCAGTCCCCGTCCAGGCCGATGGGCACGGCGAAGTCAAAGCGGTCGTAGATGGAGTAGGGCGCGGCCCTACGAACGTCGTAGTCCACTCCCGACGCCCGCAGGCACGGGCCCGTGAGGCCGAAGTCTATGGCATCCTCGGCAGTGACCGGGGAGACGTCCTTAAGGCGGGCGAGGAAAATCTCATTGAAACTGAGGAGCTTGTCGGACTCCTCCAGGTCTTCTCGGACGAGGGGCATCAGTTCGCGCAACCGGGGCAGGAAATCTTCGGGCACGTCCTCCTTGATGCCACCAACCCGGAAATAGTTGTGCATCATGCGGGCGCCGGAAACGTGCTCAAAGAGGGCCTGTATGCGCTCCCTCCCCCGGAAACAGAACATGGAAGGAGTCATGGCCCCGGCGTCCAGCCCCATGGTTGCGATGAACAGGAGGTGGCTGGCTATCCGGTTGAGCTCGCAGAGGATCACCCGGACGTACTCGGCCCGCTCCGGAACCTCCAGGCCCATGAGCCTTTCGACGGCCCTGACGTAGACGTGCTCGTTGTTGAAGTTGGCGATGTAGTCCAACCGGTCAAAGAGGGTGATGATCTGGTGATACTGCTCGCCCTCACACAGCTTTTCCGAACCCCGGTGCAAGTACCCGATGTGAGGAACGAGGTCTACGACCTTTTCGCCATCGACCCAGAGCACCATGCGGAAGACGCCGTGCGTCGACGGATGCTGCGGCCCCATGTTGAGCAGCATCTCAATGGGCTCGCCTCCTGCCCTGAGAGCAGCCGTTGGATCTGTACTTATGTTGCTGGCAGCTTCAACCATAATTCAAAAGGTCCGGAGGATTCGCAATAACTCCTTGAATCGCAGGCTAGCGGTGCGTCCTTTTTCCCTTCCCCCAATATGAGGCAGCGGTATGCGGTCTTAGATTATAACTATGTCCGGCCCATCCACGGGTCTGACTTCGCTGCTCGTCCAGACACCATCCTCGAAATAGAACCCCGCTTCGATGAGTGTCTCATCCAACACGCCCAGATTATCGCAGTCTTCCAGGTAATCGGCTACCTGCTGCCGGAGCCCGTCCCGGGCATCCTGCTCGGTGTCGCCGAATGCCGTGATCACCAACTCCGGGCAGACGGCCTGGAAAGAGTTTCCGACCTTCGACTCCTCGATTTGATAAATCACCCGGCCGGAACCAGGGCCCTCGTCCCTTTCTCCATCAAAATCCGAGTCATCACCAAAGATTCCAAACGGGTCTTCAGTCATCCCTTCGAGGTACGCTCCCGGACCATCTGGTTGTCCAAGCGGTCTCAAGGTCAATCCACAACCGTTTCAGCTTGAAAGTCTGCAAATTCGAGATGGAGTTCCGTCTCCTCGTCGATTTCAGGGAATCCCGCCTCCGCCAGTGCTACCGCCATGCCATCGGCGCAATCCATGGCCGAGATCCAGGAAATCATGGCCTGAATCAATTCGTCCCGCGCCCCATCGGCAGTTTCGCCCTCCGCCTGCAAATCGAGGCCATCGACCGAAGCTACGAACAGGCCACCTCCGGGTTGAATCGCAGGGCCACCACGCGGCACGCTGTCGCTCTGTGGTGGCGGTGGACAATGCTTAATCCTTGCTGTTAATACCAGGTGCTCCACTGGAACCTTGTCTCCGGTCAGGTTCAAGCCGCTGCTTGCAAGGCCACCGCGCGGCAGGCTATCGCTCTGTAGTGGCAGTTGAGAATCGAGCGGGGCTTGAAAATGTTGGCTCTAAAATTCCCTTCTAGAATTCTCGGTACTCGTAGAATGCAAAATCCTTGCGTCCCGGGTGTCCTTCGAACTCCTCGTACAACAGCAGCGGCGCCAGGTCGGGATGCCCTACGAATGTCACTCCAAACAAATCATGGGCCTCGCGTTCGTACCAATCAGCCGCACGCCATACGCCCGTAACCGACGGCATAACGGGATCGTCGTAGGGAGCTTCAGTCTTTACCACCATGGTCCGCTCAGGCTCCAGCGACTGCAGAATATACACCATCTGTACCACGGGCTGCTCACCGACGGCGTCGGGTGGGTTGTCCACCGCGGACATACAGAGCAGCATCCTGGCGCCGAACTGGTCGTCGTCCTTCAACGTGCGGCAGACATCGACAATATGCTGCCGCTCGACGGAGACCTGGGGCAGGTCGCTGCCTCCAGACTTCAAAGGGGCAAGTGGCTGCGAACCGTAGGACTCCAAGGTCGCCAGCATCGAATCCAGCAGTGCAAGGGCGGCGGGATCCAGGGAACTGAGATCGGGTCCCTGGGGTTCGGCTTCCTCGACGGCATCCTCTGAGGCGACTTCCTCGAGATTGGCGGGCGGTTCCGAACCGGCGCTGGGCGCCTCGTTGGAGTCTGGGGGAGTTGTCACTGCTTGACTGCCTCGTCCAAGCCTCTTGCCGCCCCACCTGATTCCGGGGCTCCTGTTTGAACAAGAGGGCCACGGCCGCCGGCGTCCAGCATGATTTTTTCCTGCAGCTTTAAGAAACCGTACAGGAGAGCCTCAGGGCGTGGCGGGCATCCGGGAACGTAGACATCCACGGGCACGATGTGGTCGACCCCCATGACCACGGAGTATGACCGGTAGTACGGGCCCCCGTTGGTGGCGCAACTCCCCATGGCGATGACCCATTTCGGTTCCGGCATCTGCTCGTACAGCAAACGGATCGGCTCCGCCATCTTCCTCACCACCGTTCCGGCAACGATCATCACGTCGGACTGCCGAGGAGACGGCCACGTGACCACGCCGAAGCGGTCGAAGTCATGGTGGGCCATGAACGTCGATATCATCTCAATGGCGCAGCAGGCCAAGCCAAAGCTGAGCGTCCACAGCGACGACTTCCGGGCCATGGCGAAAAGCTGGTCCGTGGTGGTGGTAATGACGCCCGGCACCCGGTCGCCCACGGCCTGATCGAAGAGGCTGGGTGCAGGGCGGTTGCCGGTCCCCATCTCGATCTGGATGGGCTGAGCGAGGCCAGCACCCGGCAGGGTAAGGCTCTGTGCTGGCGATTGGCCAGCAGACAGCTGGGGCCGCAGAGGATTTATTTCTGCCATTCAAGCACCCCTTTACGCCAGGCGTAGACGATGGCAAATGCCAGAACCGCGAGGAACAGCATCATCGCGTAGAAGGGCAGCGACGTCACCTGGTCCTGCATGTAAATCACAGCCCAAGGGAAAAGGAAGACCGCCTCGACGTCGAATATCAGGAACAGGATGGCGAAGATGTAGAAGCGGACGTTGATGTTCGACCAGATATAGGGAGTTGCCGGAATCCCGCACTCATAGGTCGTCAGCTTGATTTCAGAGGAGCGCCTGGCAGACAGTATCCGCGAGGCAGTGAACATACCCATGATAGCCGCAGCAGCGACTACCGCCGACAATGCGACTGCCGTCCAGTTCTCGGTGAAAATTTCGGGATTAAAGACCTGTAGCAACATCTCTGGAATCGCTGCCTCTACCTTTCAGGAGCACCCTTTCAGGGCAGGTGATATCACCCTCGGAATCCTACGTACAGCGGTGCGGAATATAGCATCCGCCCGAAGCGGGTGTCAATTTAGCCAACCATTTCGTTCGTGCTCTACTCCGACTCCGGGTCGCAATACAAGACCGGGGACTGAATGCCTCTGCGACGATACTTGGCCGGCACTCGTTTCCTCACGTAGTGGTCCCACACTTCCGGCTCGGCCTCCTCACCGACGAAACCCCATCGGTCGGGAGCGAAGTGCGCCCAAGGGTGGTCATTGAAATTTTCGGTAGTGGCAGGCAGCCATTCAGCAGGTCGAAACGCCCCAACAATCATCCCGCGAAGATTCGCCAGCACCAGCCGGCGAGCTCGAGCCCTGTTAACGTTCAATTTCCATGCAAAACGCACAGCATCATAGACACTGAGCTGATAGTACGAACTACCAATGGAAATCAACATTAGAGGTTCCCTGACTTCAAACTCCTTGCCAGCATATTCGTCGATGATCTCTTTCACGTGGCGGCTGCCGAAGTCTCTTGACCCATGTCCCCTGACCTTGTTGGTCAGCCCAGGATATGCGTCGATTAGGGCAGCCTCCACCTCATAGGCTATGCGATCGGACCCCATTCCATGCCGGTGGATAGTATGCCCCACCTCCAGGCCGGATGCCTGAATTTCCTTGATTCTCTGAAGCTTAGGGTCGGAGATTTCCTCATCTCCGGCCAGACCCCGTGCGTGTTCGAATACCCGATTGCCTCTGCCCTTGCCCACGTAAAACGTTTCTCCGTTGCGTGGGTCAATGAGTCGGTAGACGTACCACTTCAGTTGTTCGGCAACTCCGGCGGGAAAGTTTTCCCTGGCCATACACCCTCACCCTGACCCTCTCCCTCAAAGGAGAGGGAACTTAAATCCCCGCCCGCAGTTCCGTGGACGATACGTCGCGCCGGAACACCGCCTCGTCTATGCCAGAGAACATTGGGGCGAACCCGGCTGGCACGTCAACATCCGCCAAGGTCCGGAACTCGCCCTGGTCGCTGCGGCCCGCCACGAGGAATTTTGTGCCACTCGCCATCATTTCAGCCAGGGCCAGCATCATCTCGGGATCTCCGCCGTAGTAACGCGGGGCCACTAGTCGGATGGCCGTGTCCCAACCCAGCAGGAAGGTGGTCCCAGGGAAAAGGGCGGCCTTTTTCCGGAACGTCTCGGCTCGAGTCAGCACGACCGTTTCGCCCGTTTCGAACTGGTTGAGTCGACGTTCGATCTCGCCCTTCTCCAGTTGTGGCTTGTCCACATTGGTGATCGACAACTCGTAGCCGCCGGTCGTCCCGAGCCGCTCGGTCGCCCGGGCCATCATCTCCCGGTGTCCGATGTGGATGGGATTGAACGACCCTGGCAGCAGCACGTCCGGGATCTCGCCCTCCGCTTCCAAAGTCCCGTCCGGGCGCCGCACCAGCCACCGTGCCTCGCCGGTCAGCAGCTGCTCCAGCGGGCCGGGCCGGGCCGTCCGCTCCACCTCCAGCCGGTCCCCCGGCGTCAGACCGAGGTCGATATCGGCAGCGAGTCCCGAGAACTCGGAAAGGGCGCGGACAATCAGCAGGCTGACGATTTCCTCCTCGCCCGCCCGGTCGCGGAGTCCCTTGTGGAAGGTGAGGGACCAGGTGGCCGTGGCGTGCTCATCCCAGGCCGAAACGAAAGCGCGGTGGTCGCCCCGCTTGGGACGGTCGGTGGCGATGGTGGCGGCGCAGGCCACTCCCACTGCGGGCGAGTCATCCTCCAACTGCCTCCGCGCCCTCTCGTAGGACCGGCGGGCCAGCTGGCGGGCTGTCTCCGCCGCAGCCGACTGCGCGGGCTCGAAGCCGAGGAATTCCTGCATCGACAGCCGCCCATAGGGGACCACGACCTCCAGGATGGTCCGGGAGGCCCCGCTCACCCCCAGCAGCCAGGCCACTGCCTGCGTGCCGGCGCCTGATACTGCCAGTACCGTCTTGTGCGGGGTATCGTGAAGTTTCTCGATGTGAGGCCGAACAGGTTCCAGCATCTGGGGTACACCTCAAGTAGCGCCGCCTTCCGTTCTCGGTAGGGGCGGCATGCCCGGTTTGGCGCCGCCTCCTGGTTTCGGTTCGGGCGGCGCTTGGACGCTTTCAGCGGGGTGACCCATGAGAGGGCCTGCCCCACGGGGTGTGGTCGATCTCGTCCATTTGGGCGCGGGAGAACTCCACCTCGCGGCCCTGCTTCTCCGCGTAAATGCGCATCCATTCCTCGGGAACCCGATTGCGCGCTTCCCTCCACCACAGCGGTTGCCCGGGTCCGATGGTTCGCCCGTCCACCACATCGGCGAGGAAGCAGGTCAGGTCTCCGCCGTCCATGGCATTGACCACCGCGCAGTCCAGCCAGCCCCAGCAGTCGGCAATCAGGGGACTCCCGGTCTTGCCGCGCGAGAATTCCATTCCGGCGAGCTTTTCTCTCTCCCGCCCGGAATGGAGTCCGAAATCGCGTATCCATTCCAGTTGGCCCGCTCGCGGGAAGTTCAAGGCAAAGGAGCCGCTGTTGGAGATCATTTCGTGGCTCAGGTTCTTCTTGTAAATCTGCACCACCACCCGCGGGTGTTCCGGCACAATGGACGCGCCGCCGATGGAAAGGCACAGTTGGGCGTTGTCCTTCCCCTCCCAGTGGCTGGAAACGGCGGCCAGTGGCGACCACAGGTTTCCCATCATCGGGGCGATGTCACTGTATTCCATTCCCGTTCCTCCTCGAGGAGCCTTCCGGCAAAAACGAACAGCTTGAGCAGCCTCACATCCCCCTGACAGGCAGCTGCGCCACGAGAGTCTAGCACTGCCTCCGGGTCGAGGCCAGCTTAACCGCTACCAGTCAGGAGAGTGGTCCTTTGCTTCATTGTGGGTCAGGCGTCGCTGGTTGGTGCCGTCAGTGTCCATCACCAGGATCTCGGTCTCTCCGAACAGGTCGGACACGAAAGCGATGCTGTTCCCGTCCGGAGACCACACGGGCTCCGTATCCGATGATTCATTGATTGTGAGTCGCTGAGGGCGGGAGTCCTCGTTGGCGTTGGCGATGTAGATTTCCGGGTTTCCATCCCTGGTGGTGACGAATGCCAGGGTATCGCCGTCCGGAGCCCAAGCGGGCGAGTGTTCCTCCTCGTCGGAATTCAGCCAGCGTTCCACAATGATTGCGCCCCGCCAATCTTCGTCGTCCTCGGGTTTGACCAGGTAAATGTCGTTGTTCCCGAGGTCATCCCTCACAAAGGCTATGGCATCTCCGTCCGAAGACCACACGGGGTCGCTGTCGGCGCCGTCGGTCAGCCGCACCTGGTTGATGCCGTCGGGATTGCGGATCCAAAGCCCCTGTGTGTCCTCGCCGCCCTGGCGGTAGTAAACTAGCCACTGCCCGTCGGGAGACCAGTCTCCCAGCATTTCCCTTTCCTCAGACGAGGTTATGCGTGTCGTGAAAACCTGCTCGTTGTCGTCTCCGACAAAACCGGCGACGAACACGTCGGACTGGTCATCGGTCTCAGACACGTAGGCCAGCCGTTTGCCCTCGGGACCCCACCGGGGAGACCCCTCGTTTCCCTCGGAGCTGTCCTCACCCGGCGATACCTGGATCTCGGATCCCTCGCCGTCTGCCCTAACGACAACTATGTCACGGTTGCCATCGGACGACACCACGTAGGCGATACGATCTCCATCGGGGGACCAGGCTGGGCCGAATTCCGAGTCTCGCCCTGCCACCACGTCCTCGCTCTCTCCGGATTCCACATCGACCGTATGGATGTCCGGTTGTCCGGCCGTCTCAGACACATAGACCACCAACCGGTCCGATCCGCCGGACCCGCCGCATGCAGCCAACAAGCCAACTGCCAATACAACTGATGCCAGGATGCATACCCAAACGCCCCCAGGTCCTAACAGCCTCATCCACGCCTCCCGCTCTCAGCCCGCAGTGGTGCCATATTGAAGCTGGCAGTGCCATGCTTGAGTCGAATTATAGCTGTAACATGCCGGCGGTTCTCACTGGTGAAGGTAGTCAATTGGATGGATTTGGCATCCTTGACAGCGAGGGTTGCCCTATCTAGCATTTAGCAACTCACTGGTATCGGGAAACTTATCCGGAAATGCGGCGGCTCGGAGGCAGTTTCTATGAAAGCGTTGGTTGGGGCGACCCTGATTGATGGCACGGGAGGCCCGGTCTTGGAGGACTCCGTCGTGCTGCTGGACCGCGACAGCATCAGCGGCGTGGGGTCACGCGGCGCCGTGGCCGTTCCATCGGATGCGGAGGTCATCGACCTGTCGGGGCTGACGCTGCTGCCCGGTCTGATCGACACACACGACCACCTGGCCGACAAGAATTACACCCTGCTCTCTCGCTGGGAGATAGAGGAACCCGCCTCCCTCGCGCACCTGAAGACCGCCCGGGCCATCGAGGACTCGCTGGCCGCCGGTTACACCACCATCCGCGATGCCGGCGGGCTGGACGCCGGGTTCAAGCAAGCCGTCGCCGAGGGCCTGATCAACGGCCCTCGCCTGGTGTGCGCGGTGTCTATCATCTCGCCGACGGGTGGCATCGGAGACCGCGTCGCGCCCTCCGGCCACCGGACGGCCTTTGCCACCGACCCCATGCGGCCCGTCGGCGTGGCCAACGGCCCCGCTGCGGTGCGCAACATGGTCCGCGAGATGGTGCGAGTGGGCGCCGACGTGATCAAATTTGCCACCACCGGCGGGGCGAGCTCCCGCCAGGGCCACGGGCCCAAGGACATCGCCTTTGGTCCCGATGAGGTCCAGGCGCTGGTCGACGAGGCCACCAATCTCGGCAAGCTGACCATGTGCCACGCACTCGGAGGGCCGGGGCTGCGCATGGCCATAGAGAGTGGCGTTGGATCCGTGGAGCACGGGTGCTACCTTTCCGAGGACACCGACCTGCTCAAGATGATGGCCGACAACAATACATTCTTCACCCCCACTTTTGAGGTGTACGAATTCCACTCCAGTATCAGCGCACCCCATATAAAGGCCCGCGCCGAGTCGCTGATGCACATCCACCAGGAGAGCCTGCATCGGGCCCTGGAGGCGGGAGCAAAGATCACTGCGGGCACGGACGCCGGCGGATTCGTCCACGGCGACAACGCCCGCGAGATCGAGCTGATGGTGGAACGCGGCCTGACCACGATGCAGGCCATCCAGACCGCCACCGGATGGGCCGCCGAGTGTATCGGCCTGGGCCAGGAGATCGGAACTATCGAAAAGGGCAAGCAGGCCGACCTGCTGGTCGTCGATGGGGACCCCCTCCGGAATATTGGGGTCCTGCGCGACAGGGAGGCCATCAAGATGGTGATGCGGGCGGGCGTAGCCTATGTGGACAGGGTGCCGACTGCGGTGCCGGTGGCCGCGTAGGGCGTGGCGCAGCCCACGACCATGCGTTTCCACGTTCTGACGCTGTTTCCGGAGGCCTTCGCCCAGAACCTGCAGTTCAGCATCGTCGCCAGGGCGGTGCAGCGGGGACACGTCTCCATCGACGTCACCGACATCCGCGATCACACTCACGACGCCCACGGGACTGCTGACGACACCCAGTTCGGCGGCGGCCACGGAATGGTGATGAAACCAGAGCCCGTGTTCGAGGCCGCCGAAGCGACGCTGTCAGGTTACACTGCCGAGGAACGCAGAGAGATCCCTATCATCCTGACGACCCCACAGGGCGAACTGCTTACGCAGCGGATCGTCGAGGAATTGTCCGAGGCTCCAGCCATCACCATCATCTGCGGACATTACGCCGGCGTGGACGAGCGCATCGCCGAGGGGCTGGCAACGCGGCAAGTCAGCACCGGCGACTATGTACTGACAGGTGGTGAGCTCCCGGCAATGATCATCATCGACGCGGTTACCCGGCTTCTCCCGGGCGTGGTGGGCTCCCCGGGGAGTGTCGCCGGGGACTCCATCACCACAGGCCTCCTGCAGCACCCGCTCTACACCAGGCCCGCGGACTACCGGGGAATGGCCGTGCCTGACGTGCTGCTGTCCGGACACCACGCGCAGATTGACCGCTGGCGCAGGCAGAAGTCGCTGGAACGCACCCTGGCCCGGCGCCCTGACTTGCTGCCGATGGCCGATCTGACCGACGACGACCGACGATACCTGGCCGAGTTGGGGTACGAAGTAACGCCCTCACCCTGACCTTCTCCCACGGGGAGAGGGAACTTGTGAATGAGATGCCCAAGACTGACTTCAAGTTTCACACCCAATTCCGGGTCCGCTGGATGGAATGCGACGCCCAGGGCATCGTGTTCAACGGTGCTTACCTGGGGTACCTCGAGCTTTCCACCGCCGAGTACTGGCGCAACCTGGGCATTGGCATCTACCACCTCCCCCGCTCCGGATTCTTCGACCTGGCGGTGGTGAAGACCACCATCGAGTTCCGTTCGCCGGCGCTGGTCGACGAGATCGTGGAGGCCTATGTCGCGGTCACCCGCATCGGAAACAGCAGCATGGACATGCGTATGGAGCTCTACCGGCCCGAGCCGGAGAAGCTGCTGACCACAATAGACGCGGTGTACGTAGGCTACGACGCGGCCACGGGCACGTCCCGCCGGGTGCCGGACGAGTTTCGCGAGCTGGTCGGCCACTTCGAAGAAACAGGCGAGGTGCTACCACTTTCGCGTTTGCCGGCCCTGGACGAGGCCATGCGCATAGGCGCTGTTGCGGACCTGCACCACTGACCCGGCCACTCCTCGTTGACGAAAATCGTCGCAGGGCATAGACTCTGTGCAGACCGTCCCTCCCCATTATTCCCGCCAGAAGCGAGGTGGACCCGGTATATGGCTCGACTCTTTGACCTGCACATCCACACAACCAAGGGCAGCAGCGACAGCAGCCTCACTCCCGAAGACATGGTCCTGGAGGCTGACCGGCTGGGCCTGCGGGGGCTGTGCATCACCGAGCATGCCGGGCCGTGGGACCGGCACGAGTTTCAGAAATTCGCAGCCCTCCACAGCGTGGTCCTAATCCGGGCCATGGAGGTCGAGACCGACATGGGCCACATGCTGGCCTTCGGACTGGACCGGTACCAGGCCGGGTTCAACAAGGCAGCGCAGCTTCGCCAGGCCGCAACGGCCGCCGGCGGGTTCGTCATTTCCGCCCATCCGTTCCGTGGCGTCCTGAGCGGCAACGGCAATCGGTCCCGTGCCCTGATCTACCAGTCGGTGCCGGACGAGCTTCCCCAGGTTCCGGAAGACGCTCTCGAGCACCCGGTATTCAAGCTGGCAGACGCCGTCGAGGTGGCAAACGGCGGGACCGTTGACCGCGAGAACGAGTTTGCCTTCAAGGTCGCCGGCCTGCTGGACCTCCCAGTCACCGGCGGCAGCGACGCACATTCGCTGCACGGGCTGGGCAAGTTCGTAACCGAGTTCCACGACGAGATAACCACCGAAGCGGAGTTCCTCAAGGCACTGCACTCCGGCCAGTACCATCCGGTGACAGGGCTGCGCAACGGCGCCATCAAGCGTTACGCGGCCTGATAGGATGCGCGACGGATGCCCTTTCCCTGCAGGAATGGGAGACGGCATTCCATTCCTCTGCTCCACGCTGCTGACGCGCAAGATTTCACCCCCACCCCCAACCCTCCCCCTCAAGCGGGAGGGAGAACTATTGGCAGACCCGAATTTCCTGACATTTCTACCTCGAATGCCGCTCAAGTCCGTGCTAAACTCGCTTACGGATCGGCACCAGCGCACCTGAGCTGAAACTCGGGAACGCTGGCGACCAACGGCGTGCGGGCACCGGAGATGATCCAGGGTCGCCGTATCGTCCCTTGCTGAATCGAACCAATTGGGAGGCGGCCGCATCAACGCTCTGCACCAACCCATTTCTCCTCTCGATCAAGTCTACGTTTCCCTGGACCTGGAGACCACCGGCCTGGACTCCGAACGTGACACCATCCTGGAGATAGGAGCGGTGCGATTTCGGGGAAACGAGGTGCTGGAGACTTTCGAGACCTTCGTCAACCCCGGACGGGCGATCCCCGACCACATACAGCGCCTCACCGGCATCCATCCGAGGCAGGTGGAGCGGGCACCGGCTTTCCCGCTAATTTCGCCCGACTTTGCCGAGTTCCTTGGACTACACCCAGTCATTGGGCACAACATACAATTCGACCTGCGGTTTCTTTCCTCCCACGGCCTAAATGTGGCGAACGCCGCCTACGACACCATGGACCTGGCCACAGTGTTCCTGCCGAGCTCGCGCCGCTACACGCTGAAGCACCTCTCCGACCAGTTTGGTGTGGAACTGCGCAACCACCGGGCCCTGGATGATGCCATTGGCTGCATGGAGATCTTCGTACGCCTTATGCGGTTGGCAGCAGATCAGGACGGCGGACTGCTGGCCTACATGTCGGAGATCGCTCGCCGCAGCAACTGGCAGTTGCATTCTGCCCTGTCCGGCTTGGCCGCCGTGCAGTCTACCTCGCCCGCATCAGTGGGGCCCACCGGACTGAACCTCGAGCTGCTGGCGCAAAGAGTGGAGGCGCCCGAAAAGCGCCGGCCAGCGGAGGACATGGACCATCTCGACGCGGACCGGATTCACGGCATGCTGGGCCCCGAGGGTCCATTCTCGCAAGCTTTCTCAGGTTTCGAGCATCGTCCCGAGCAGGAGGAAATGCTCGACACCGTGGCCGACGCCATATTCAACCAGCACCACCTTGTGGTGGAGGGCGGAACGGGCGTGGGCAAGTCCCTGGCCTACCTGCTCCCGGCGGCACTGTTCGCGGTCTCCCAGGGCCAGAGAGTGGTGATTTCGACCAACACCATCAACCTGCAGGAACAGCTGATCAGCAAGGACATCCCGGCCCTCAAGCAGGTTCTGGAGGGATCCGGTCTCCTGGAGCCCGACGCTCTGAAGGTCGCACTGCTCAAGGGCAAGGCCAACTACCTCTGCCTGCGTCGTTGGCAGCAGCTCTCCCGAAGCGAGCCGCTGACCGTGGACGACGCCAAGCTGCTGTCGAAAACAGGGGTGTGGCTTCAGGACACGTCCACAGGCGATCGCGGCGAGATCAACCTGAACGGTCGGGAGGCATCCACCTGGAACCACGTGTCCGCCGGAGAGAAGGGCTTCTGCATGGACATGCGGGATGGCTCACCCTGTTTTCTCCGGGCAGCCCGGCAGAGGGCCGAACAGGCCCATATCATTGTGGTAAATCATGCCCTGCTCATGAGCGACATGGTGTTCGAGGGGCTGATTCCGGAGTACAGCACCGTCATCATTGACGAAGCCCACCACCTGGAAGAGGCCGCCACCAACCAGTTCGGATTCGAGCTCCAGCAAGGCGAGTTTGACCGTATCTGGGAGCCGGCAGGGCGGCTGTCGCAGGGCGTCAGGCTGGCGCTGGCAGACCGTGAACTGGAATCGGGAATCGTTGACACCGGACAGTCGGTCGCCGCTGCGGTGGAGGCGGAGACCCCTCGACTGCGGGAATTGTGGGGTCAGCTCTTCAACTCCATCGAGGCACTCCACGACAGCCAGCGAAGGGGAAGAAACCAGGGAGACCAGAACCAGCTGCTGCTCACGCCTGAAGTCCGCAACACTCCCGCATGGTCGCAGTTGCATCTGGCGTGGGAAAACCTGCACACACGCCTGGGTCAGGCAGGAATCGCACTCAGGAATCTGCGCAATTTCCTCGACGCTAATCGCCTGCCCGCGGCCTCGGACCAGCAGGCACTGGTGATGGAGACCGCCTCGCTGGCCGATGGGCTGGAGGACCTGTCCGGGCGGTTGAAGTCGGTGGTGGATGAGCCCTCGCCAGCGCCGCCGGTACCGGGTGCAGGAGGCGGCGAATTAAACGAAGCCATCCACTGGGTGAACGTGAACCCGTCCCAGGGAGCGATCTCGATCCACTCGGCGCCACTGGACGTGAGCCCGATACTGGCCGAGAAGCTGTTTTCTGAGAAGGACTGCGTGGTCCTGACCAGCGCCACTCTGACAGCCGGCGGTAGTTTCGATTTCCTGAAGCGTCGAGTGGGACTGGAGGATGACACCTGCGACCTGCTGGTGGGATCCCCCTTCGATTATCAAAGGGCGGCGCAGGCCCTGATACCGGAGGACATGCCTCAACCGAACGCCAACGGCTACGTTGCCGCCACGGCTGACGTCCTGGCGCAACTGGGCCAGAGGCTGCAGGGCCGGACCATGGCACTCTTTACCTCTCACTCTGCTCTGCGCGCGGTGGCGCAGCGGTTGCGTTCCCAGCTGGAACCCCACGGCATCCCGGTCCTGGCGCAGGGGGTCGACGGGTCGGCGCCCTCCGTCATGGCGGCCTTCACCGAAGAGCCGGGGAGCGTGCTGCTGGGAACGGCCAGCTTCTGGGAGGGCGTGGATATGCCTTCGGGCCTGCTCAAGGCCCTGGTCATCACCCGCCTGCCCTTCCAGGTGCCCAGCGACCCTATCGTGCAGAGCCGCTCAGCGCTTTATGACGACCCCTTCAATGAGTATTCCATTCCCAACGCCATACTCCGGTTCAGGCAAGGTCTGGGCCGGCTGATTCGCAACAAGCACGACAAGGGGACCATCGTGGTCCTGGATTCGAGAATAGCCAGCCATGGCTACGGCCACGCCTTCCGCGACTCGATGCCGCCCTGCCATCACACGCCGTGCTTGACCTCGAACGTGGGGATGCTGGCGGAAATGTGGCTGGACGGCGGCAGGCAGGGAGGAAGACGTGGCAACCGCAACCGGTAGCATCAGCCAAGATCCCTCGCACCGAGCCCGGGATCAGGCCGTTCACAAGCCGCACATGCTCAGGTTCGATGCCGGGCAGCCCATCGACCTTGAGGCCAGCCTGCTGGGCGGGCAGGCCCACCGCTGGCAGCGGGAGGACGGCTGGTACAGCGGCGTCCTGTGGGGAAACCTGGTGCTTGCCAGGCAACAGGGCGAGGCCATCGAGTTTGCCAGCGCACCGGCCGGCCCCGAGTCACTACTGTCCCGTTTTCGTGAATACCTGCGGCTGGATGACGATCTCCCGGCCATTTACGACACAATTACCCAGGACGCCAACGTTTCCGCCCAGGTGAAGCGCTACCCAGGTCTGCGGGTGCTGCGCCAGGAACCATGGGAGTGCCTGGTCGCCTACATCTGCTCGGCCAACTCCAACATAGAGACCATCCACCTGAACATGGAGCGCCTCTCCAATGAATTCGGCTCGGCCCTGAAGCTGGTCAACCCCGACGGAGCAGCCAGCGAGACATCGACGTTCAATCGCCACTCGTTCCCAACGCCCGCGGATCTGGCCGAGGCTGGCGAGGCGGAGTTACGGCGACTGAAGCTGGGGTTCCGCGCGCCCTACGTTCACCAGGCAGCCATCGCCGTGCTGGAGGGCCGCCTCGATCTGCAACATCTCATCCGCGCGCCGTACGACGAGACCAAGGCGGAGTTGATGGCACTCAAGGGGATAGGCGACAAGATAGCCGACTGCATCGCGCTCATGTCCCTGGAAAAGCTGGAGGCCTTCCCCATTGACGTCTGGGTGCGCCGGGCCCTGGCCGACTGGTATTTTCCGGGACAGAAGACTCCCACCAACCGCACGCTGTTGCCATGGGCCCAGGAGTACTTTGGCCGTTACGCGGGGTACGCCAACCAGTACCTGTTCCACGGCCGACGTCTCCGCGACAGGAAGCCGGCAACGTCGACGGAGAGTTCTCCTCCAGCGGAATAAGTAGAGGCCTGCTAGAGCGCCTGCCGCATGAAGTAGAACGCGACCACGATCACCACGCTGACTGCGGTTGCCAGCAACAGAATTTTCAGCAGGCTATGGCCCGACGCGGCCTCACGTTGCGCACGCCGGTGGTCCCAGGGTGCGACCTGGCTCCCCGATGACCAGATCCCGCGACGTGCCCGACGTGCGATCTGCTCGGCCTGATCCAGTCCCAGTTCCCGCCCGCCGTAACGGCTGTACCATCGGGCGAGACCCTCTTCGACCATGACTCGGTTGACGGATCGCTGCCGGTGGGACGGACCAAAATAAAGGACACCGACCAGCCTTCCGTAGCGGTCGGTGTCCTTGTATTCGAGGGTCAGGCCGTTTTGTCCCCGCACCAGGCTCCTGAGGCGCTCACCAGCTTCCCGCCCAAAGTCCTGGTCGTGTTCCGGAGCGTCGATCCCGTATAGCCGGACGCGTATCTGCTCGTCGCCGCCGTTTACGAGCCTGACCCGAATCGAGTCCCCGTCCTGCACGGAAACAACCCTGACCGGAAATGGACGGCCCTTACGGAAACCATCGCGCCCGGGCCTCGCCAACCTGAACGGCAGGGTCAGCAGCCACCAGATTGTCCGGCCGATGAACAAGCTCTCCTGTCTCTGGCGATCAGTTCTGGGTCAGCAGCAGCTTGCCGAAGAAGCTTGTTGCTTCCATCGCCTGGTGGGCGGCGGCGGCATCGGACAGCGGGAATGCGCGGTCCACCACGGGCCGGACAGCGCCCCGGTTCAGCATCTCGACGATCTGGCGCATGTCTTCCTTGGTTCCCATGTATACACCGTAAACCTCTTTCTGCTGGCTGAACAGCAGGCCGAGATGCAGTTCGGTCCGCAGCCCGGTGGTGGCGCCGCAGATGCCGTAGCGGCCGCCGGGGCGCAGCGACGCGAACGCGGGGCCGAAAAAGTCAGCGCCCACGTGGTCGACCACAGCGTCCACGCCAGCGCCGCCGGTTATCTCGCGCACCCGCTGCCGGATGTCTTCCTCGGTATAGTTGATCACCTCGTCGGCACCCAACTCCCTGGCCTTGGCAGCCTTCTCAGGGGTGCTGGTGGTGGCGATGACGCGCGCTCCGATGACGTCTTTGGCCATCTGGATAGCGGCGGTCCCGACGCCCGCAGAGGCGGAGAGCACCAGCACGGTCTGCCAGGGCTTGAGCTGGAGGCGACGCACCAGCATGTTCCAGACCGGCAGATAGGTCGTCGGGATGGCTGCGGCCTGCTCGAAGCCAACGTCGCCCGTGACCACGTGGGCGTTGGCCGCCGGAACGCTGAGGTACTCCGCATAGCTGCCGTCGAGAGCGCTGCCAAGGAACTGGGAGCGGCGACACAGGTCATCCTGGCCTGAGAGGCAGGCCGCACACTGCTGGCAGGAAAGCCTGGGGTTGATCACCACCCGGTCGCCTTCCTTCAGCCCTGCCACTCCAGCGCCGACCGCTGCGACCTCGCCGGAGCAGTCTCCGCCCAGGATCAGGGGCGGCGGAAACTGCCGCTCGAGTCCCCGATCGCCCGCCCTCGTGTAGAGGTCAAGACGGTTCAGGGCCGTGGCCCGCACCCGCACCTTGATTTGTCCAGCGCCGGCCTCCGGTTCCGGGCGCTCCCCGAGAGTAAGCACCTCGGGTCCGCCGTGCGCCTCAATGTATACCGCTTGCATCTGTGAATGCCTCCTGATTGTAAAAGGGAAGATTGTATTCGCATTCCTGCATCAACGCAGGTCAGCTAGGGGCGCCTGCCGTAGAAGCAGTCGTCGCAGAGGAAGACGATGGCCAGGGCCTCCTCGTGGCTGCCGATGCGGCCGCACTGGGGAACTTCAGAATCCTGGGACCATGGCTGGTGAAACTTGCCGCCGCACATCTGGCAGGAGGTCTCGTTGAAACCGTCCAGAGCTTCTCCGCAGATGACGCAGGATTCCATTTCTCCTTGTTCGATAGGTGATTCAGCCATCGTTCTTACTTTGTTGCCCCCTCCTGGCTATGGGCCAGCAGGCACCGCGCCAGCGCTCGTTCATCCTCTCCGCTCGATAGCCTGCCATCCATCCGCGCGTCGCGCAGCTGAGTCAGTATCTCTCCAACCAGCGGCCCCTGGTGCGCTCCCATTTCCAGCAGGTCATCGCCGGTCAGGATGGAACGCACAAACCTGAGTTCGTTCAGGTACCTTGACAGGGCTCGCCTCACCGACGGGTCCCCGGTCAATTTCGCCCTGACCGCGATGGCCTGGGGAGCGAAGCTCTGCAGGATGCGATACAGCTCGGATGGCCGTTCAGCCAATTCCCCAGCGGCCTCCTCAATGTCCCGGAGATCAATGGTATCACGGGCCAACGCAGCCCGTGGCCCGGACAGGCGCAGCCGCTGGATGAGTTCCTCCCCCTCGGCAGCGGTCAGCGGGCTGAACATGGCCGCCAGCCATTCATCGGGGTCCTGTGGGACCTCCCCGCAATCCGCGAGGGCACGGATACCGTCGTCTTTGGCCAGGGACGGGTGCAACCCCGACATCAGCCCCAGGCCCGCCGCCCGCAGGAGGACACGCCCCGGATCCGACTCTTCCTGGATCCTTACCATCTCATGCAGCCAGCGGTCTCCGCTAACGGAGTCCATGAGGCCGAGGGAAACCGCCGACGATAGGAGCGACAGTGTCTCATCATCCATGCGGAAACCCAATCGCTGCTCGTAACGAACGGCGCGAAACATCCTGGTGGGATCGTCCACGAAGCTGCGTCCATGAAGGACCCGAATCACGCCGGCCTCCAGGTCGTTGAATCCCCCCAATGGGTCGAGGAAGTCACCACCCTCGGGCCAGACTCGAACGGCCATGGCGTTAATGGTGAAATCCCGCCGCTTCAAATCGTCGTCGATGCTGCCTGGTGTCACCTGCGGCAACTGCCCGGCCGTCGGGTATTCTTCCCGGCGAGCAGTCACCAGGTCGACGCGGCATCCTGGCGTAACGACAGTGGCCGTTCCAAACTGTGGGTGAACGGTCAGCTTGCCCCCGCTTCGTTCAGCGAGGCGTTTCCCGATGGCAACCCCGTCGCCGACCACGGAGAAATCAAGGTCAAGCACCTGGGTTCCCAGCAGTGCGTCCCGCACTGAACCGCCAACCAGGTAAATGCTGAACCCCAGCTCACCGCCCAGTTCCGCCAGGGAGAGAAACACCTCTTTCCGCCCTTCATCGAGGCCGGCGACCAAAGAGGAAAAGCAGAGTCTGGGGGCAAGACGGGACGTAGGAGCGCCTCCACAATTAACGGCGGCTAGGGACTCTATAACGCACGCTGGTTACACCTGGACCGGGGACTGAATTATACCATGACGGCTTTTCTCCCCCCGCCCTGGTTATCCCTGATGGACAGTCATCAACCACTTTGACAATACAGAATTGCGTGGCTAAAATGCAGCCAAGGCGGCCGCCTCCTATGGGGTCTATGTGCCGTCAAAACCAGCAGGAGGCATGAGATGGCCGAGGCTGAGTTCACATCCTATTACGACTTCCGTTGACCCTTTGTATACAATGCCAACATGTGGTTGGCAAAGGTTCGGGAACTGACAGGAAATCCCATCGAGATTGACTGGCAGCCCTTCTCTCTGTCGCAGGTCAATAACAAGGACGGCGACAATGTCTGGGAGAGGCCCGATGTAGTCAGCGGGCAGGACCCCGTTCTACTGGCACACCAAGCTGGATTGGCAGTCAAGCGGCAGGGTAAGGAAGAGTTCGAGGCCTATTTCATGGCCCTGCTCAAGGCCCGCCACGAAGACAAGGCCGATCTGAACGACCGGGCGGTAATCGACGCAGCTGGTGAGGCTGCTGGTATCGACATGGCCCGCTTTGCCGAGGACATCGCCGACCCTGACCTGCTGCGCGAGTTGGCGGAGAGCCACTCCAAGGCTGTCGATGAATACGGTGCGTTTGGCGTGCCCACCTTCGTGTTCGACAACGGCAACTTCGCCTTCCTCAAGATGTTCATCCCGCCCGAAGAGCAGTCGGTCGAGATTTACGACAACCTGATGAAGTCCATGAGCGAGTTCGTCCACGTTGGCGAATTCAAGCGCCCGCAGCCCCCGTGGCCGCATGGAGTCATCTAGACTCCCCACCAGCCCGTCCGGAAGCGAACGGGCACGCAATTCGGCGTCTTTGCTGGGGTTCCATTTCAGGGACCCCAGTCTTCTTGACCATGCTCTTGTCCACCGGTCCTACTGCAACGAACACGGACTGGATGCGTCGGACTCATATGAGCGGCTGGAGTTCCTCGGAGACGCCGTCCTGGAATTGATCATCTCGGACCGTCTTTACGATCAGTTTCCCGATGCGGACGAGGGGCAGCTGACCAAAGCGCGTTCGTCACTCGTACGGGGAAAAGTGCTGGCCGGAGTGGCCCGCCGGTTGGGGCTGGGCGAGATTTTGAAAGTCGGCCAGGGTGTGGAGTCCTCCGGAGGAAGGGACCAGGACTCTGTATTGGCAGCAACATTCGAGGCCGTGATTGCCGCGGTCTACTTGGACCAGGGCCTGGAGGCGGTCCGCGAATTCGTATGCCGGAACCTGGCTGCAGAACTGGCGGATATCGCCAAGCTCGGCGCCCCGCCGGAAAACCCCAAGTCGCAACTCCAGGAGTTGCTGCAGGGGCATGGATTGCCGCCCCCTACGTACAGGTCGGCAGGGCGGGAGGGACCCGACCACAGTCCCATGTTTCGGGTGGAAGCCGTTGTCAGTAACCGGGTGATTGGCCGGGGCGAGGGCGGCAGAAAGTCGGACGCAGAGAAGGCTGCTGCGGAGGATGCACTCGCGTTGCTCCAGAATGACGAATTTCTAGGGGATTTCATTGCAGAGGACCCGGGAACGACTCAGCAAGATGCTGTTGCCGCACCCGAGCTTCCCACCGCAAGGGACTCAAATGGCAACCCCGCGACCGGCATACTTAAGCGACTCAAACTCAACCGGAATCCATAGGCAACCACAGCCATGCTGAAACTGTTTCGACGCAACCGACAGGAAGAAAGAAAAGCCACTGAACAGGCGGTGAAGCCCAGCCGGGAACGCTGGTTCGGCCGCATTGTGGGACTGTTGCGATCTCCACGCCTGGACGATGCGGTCTGGGATGAAATCGAAGAGATCCTTATTTCGTCCGACGTGGGCGTTGAGACGTCACTGCGGATAATTGACCACCTGAAGGAGCAGGTCAAGGCAGGACAACTGGATTCCCCGGATGCGGTTACGGATGCCCTGAAGCAGGCACTGACCAGCGACCTGTCCGCGGATTTCGAGGGATTCCTCCCCGGAGATGACGGGTCAACAAAACCCTATGTGATCCTCATGGTCGGCGTTAACGGGGTGGGAAAGACCACCAGCATAGGAAAGCTGGCCCACCATTTCACTGAGTCCGGAAGGAAAGTTGTGCTTGGTGCAGCCGACACCTTCCGAGCCGCCGCCGCCGAGCAACTGGAAATCCTGGGAGAAAGCGTGGGCGTTGACGTCATCCGGCACGCCTCGGGCGCCGACCCCGGGGCCGTGGCTTATGATGCCTTCCAGGCCAGCAAGGCCCGCGGCGCAGATGTGCTGATCATCGACACGGCGGGACGACTCCACACCAAGTCCAACCTGATGGAGGAACTGCGCAAGATTCACCGAGTCTTGAAGCGCCTTGACCAGACGGCGCCCCACGAGGTGATTCTCACGCTGGACGCCACCACGGGTCACAATGGGCTGGCCCAGGCGAAGTCCTTCCGGGAGGCGGTGGACTGCACCGGTATCTTCCTCGCCAAGCTGGACGGCACCGCAAGGGGCGGTATCGTGCTTGCCATCCGACAGGAATTGCAGGTGCCGATCCTGTTCATCGGGACCGGGGAAGGCATGGGGGACTTTGCTCCTTTCGACGCAGACGATTTCGTGGATGCCCTGCTTGAGCCGGTCTCCTGACCGGTCCCTACCCGGCTTTCCCGTTCGCTCTGTCGTGTGACCCATGGTCGACGCTGTTCTGTGGTACCTGACAATTCAGATCCTGGGGGTGGCGGCGCTCCCCTGGGTCTTTCAGCTTTTCAGATTCCTCCCTGACCGTGGCCTGACTCTGGCGAAGCCTGCCGCTGTCCTGCTCCTCACCTACATTGTCTGGGTGTTGGGGATGGCACGGTTGCTGCCCAACACCACCCTCACCATCTGGGTCATCACCCTCTGCATCATCGTCGCCTCCATGTGGCTTGCCGGGCGGCACTGGAAGGAACTGCAAGAGTTTCTCCGTCAGCGCTGGCCCGTCCTGCTAGCCGGAGAGTTGGTGTTCCTGCTGATGTTCGTGGCATGGGCACTGGTGATTTCCGGTTCGCCGGGAATCACTCACACCGAGAAGCCCATGGACTTCATGCTGATGAACGCCGCCCACCAGGCGCGTTACTTTCCGGTAGAGGATGCCTGGCTGTCCGGACACTCGATCAGCTACTACTATTTCGGCCACATCATCGTCGCCACCATCTCCAAGATGAGCGGCGTGGTGACCTCGGTGGGTTACAACCTGGGCGTGGCGACCATCCCCGCGTTGGCGGGGACCGTGGCGTTCGGTCTGCTCTACAACCTGGTGCGGCTGGCTGGCGGTGGCATGCGGTGGGCGCTGGGACTGGGGACCGCTGCTCCAGCCGTGATCCTACTGGCAGGCAACCTGGCCGGAGCCCTGGAGTTCATACGCATCCGAGGCTGGGGCGGCCCCGGGTTCTGGGACTGGGTCGGCATTGACGGCATGGACGCCCAGCCCGCCGAGGGTGGAGCATTTCCTGGGGAATTCTGGTGGTGGTTTCGCAGCACCCGCATCATCAAAACCTCCTCAGACGGGGCCACCCTGGACTACACCATCACCGAGTTTCCTGCCTTCAGCTTCCTGCTGGGCGACCTGCACGCCCACGTCCTGGCGATTCCATTCCTGCTGCTGGCCATAGCGGCGTCGCTGAACATTGTCTGCTCGACTGACCGGCTGGGGTTCGCCTGGCTTCGGGGCCACCCCGCGCAGGCAGTCTCGGTGGCTCTCGCCGGAGGGGCACTGGCGTTCATAAACTTCTGGGACTTTGCCACCTTCATGGCCCTGTTGGCTGCGGCCCTGACCCTCAAGGGCGTCAGGGATTATCCCGACTCGCTGCTGCACGCTGTAAATGCCTCGGCCGCCGTTTTCTTGCCCCTGTTCCTGCTGGCCCTAGTGTTGTTCGCGCCGGTGTATTTCACCTTCAGCGGCCAGACGGACGGGGTGTTGCCCTTACGGGAAGTGGCCACCAATCCCTTCCACCTGTTCATAGTGCTGGGCTTGTTCATCCTGCCCTCCCTGGCTCTGTTGGGGGGAAAGGTTTGGGGCATCGGCAAGCCCGATGGCACGGAGACCTCCGTGGCAGTTGTGGCTCTGTTGATTGCGGCCTTGCCGCTCGGGATCTGGATGGCAACGGCATTCCTGTTCACCATCGTGGCTGACGGCGCCGCCGTCGCGCTGGATGACCTGGGACGGCGCCTCACCCTGGCCTTGCCGGCAGCCATCGTCGTTGGCTTGGCGACCTACGCCGCCGCTGTCCGGGCTCGGAGGAACGACGAGGTGGCCTCATCCTTCGTATTGATGCTCATGGCACTGGGAATCTTCCTGGTCATGGTGGCAGACCTGTTCCACATAGTGGATGCCTTCAGCGGGCCGTGGCGACGGATGAACACAGTGTTCAAGGTCTACTACCAAGCCTGGCTGCTGCTCGGCGTGGCAGGCACCTTCGCCATCTACGCGCTGTGGTCCGGCAAGGCTGCGGCAGGAGAGTATGCGCGTTGGAGATCCGTGGTCTCACTGGCCGGTAAGTGGGGTGGAGGCGCGGCCCTGGCCCTTGTGCTGGTGGGCTCGTTCTATTACACTCTCGGGGCCGCTTTGGACCGGGGAGGCGCGTATGGTGCGCCCTACGAGGGCCGCACCCTGGACGGCCTCGCCTACCTGAGAGTGGAAGACCCAGCGGAATATGCCGCCATCGCCTGGCTGCGGGACGAGGCGCAGCCTGGCCGCATCGTCGAGGCCGTCGGAGACGATTACAGCAGATTCAGCAACATATCAGCCAGCACCGGACTTCCCACGGTCCTGGGTTGGGTCGGCCACGAACTGCAGTGGAGGGGTTCCTCTGAACCTTTTGCCGGACGCGCCGAGGATGTAGCATCCATCTACTCATCCCAGGACCCGACCGAAGTCAGGCGTTTGCTGGAAAAGTACGATGTAGATTATGTTTACCTCGGGAAAAGGGAGGTAGACTCGTATGGAGTGTCCTCCCTGGAGAATTACAAGGACTTTCTGAAAACCGTCTTTCACCAGGATGACGTAGTAGTCTACGAATTTTCGACCATTGCCGAGCCATGATCGAATCTGACGCTGAAAAACAGGGGCCGACTCCCGAGGGGGACGCTGAAGATCCGCTGGAAACTGGGGCCGGACCCGACGACGTAGAACCGGAGTCCGACCCCAACCCAGCGGACGACGTGGAGGCCCCGGAATCCCTAGGGGATGGAGCCACGGCCAGCGAGCCTGCTCGAAGGTGGGGCCTCCGGGTGCCATTCAGCAGCCGTTCATTGGGCCTATGGGATTTGGCATTCGCCGCTGTGGTGCTTGCCGCCCTTGGCCTGCGCTTGTTCGAGCTCAGCGGCCGAACGATGCACTACGACGAGGCCATCCATCTCCATTATGGATGGAGGCTGGCCAACAGCGCCGGCGGGTTCCTGGGATGGCCCTGGATTTTCGGCACCGACTACATTCATTCGGCGTGGATGCACGGTCCGTTCCAGATTGAGATGACTGCGATCATCTTCTGGATATTCGGCGACACAGATTTCACCGCCCGCCTGGGCTATGCGCTGTTCGGCACGGGGCTGGTGGCGCTGCCCTACTTCCTGCGCGACCACATCGGGCGGCACGGCGCCATCCTGGCCGCGGCGATGCTGGCGCTCTCACCGGTGCTGCTGTACTTCAGCCGCTTTGGCCGGAACGACATCATCATGATGTTCTGGGCCACGGCGCTGTTCGTCCTCATGTGGCGCTACCTGCACGGGGGCCGGCGGCTTCACCTTTACCTGGCCTCCGCCATACTTGCGCTGATGTTCGCCAGCAAGGAGACCGCCTATCTGCTGGTCGCAATATTCGGGTTCATCGCCTTCGTGGCCGCATTGCCAGACATCCTGGCCTGGTTGCGGCGACGGGCGCCGCTGTCCCGGGAGGGGACGCCGGTGGCGGTGTTCCTGCTGCTGTTCACCATCACTCTGCCGCAGTGGTCAGCCCTGATCGGGCTCTTTCAGGGACTCTTCGGCCTGACACTGGCCAATCCAGACCCTCTCACCGGAAACAACGTCGCCAACTTCAACGGTTCGGATGGCATGACCGGGGCACCCGCATGGCAGGGCAGTGTCCTCCCCCTTCCCATCATCGACGTGCCCTGGATTTTCCATGCCGCCTTCGCCATCGCGGGTCTGGCCGTGCTCATCTGGCTCATGAGTCGTGGCCCGCTGAACCACGAGAGGGCGGCCGGACTGATCGGTGCGCCAGTGCTGATTGCCTTCGCATTCGCCTGGTTGCTGTTCCGGCCCTACTCCGGCGTGGACCCCGACAGCTTCGCGTTGCTGGCCGCCGACTGGGTGATTTTCTGCATCGGGCTGGGGGTTGGGGTAGGCTTTCTCCTCTGGAGCCGGTTTGACCTGGGCCGGGCTGCCCTTCTGGTGGTCCTGCCTGCCGCGGCCGTTGCCATCTACTGCCTGTTGTTCACACCGGTCTTGAATGTCCCGGGACTGGTGGACGCGGTTCTGCCCAGCGGAGTGTCTGCGGGCAACACAGACATGGGTGTGCCGGTCAACTACGTGGTCGCTGCGGCCACCCTCCTGCTAACGCTGGCAGGTTCGACGGCCCTGGGCGTCTGGTGGCTCGGAAGGTACTGGCTGGTCTGCGCGGCCGTCTTCTATGTCATCTGGACCGCCCTGTACACCACCATGTTCACCAACCTGTCAGGGATATTCACCGGATTCTGGCAGGGCATGGGGTACTGGATCGCGCAGCAGGACGTGGCCCGGGGAAACCAGCCGTGGTACTACTACTTTGTCGGAATGTCGGTCTACGAAATACTGCCCCTGGTATTCGGAATTGCGGGTATTGTTTATTTCCTCCGCCGGCAGGATGCGTTGGGGCTGGCCCTGGCGCTGTGGGCCGTTCTCTCGCTGGCGGCCTACACTGTCGCGACCGAGAAAATGCCGTGGCTGGTAGTCAACATCACCACGCCGTTCATTCTCGTCGCCGCCAAATACCTGGGCGAACTGCTGGCACGACTGGAGTGGCCTTCGCTCTTGGGCAACCCTGCCAGGGCCTTAAATGGTTCCCCGCCATCTGGAGGCAGTATGGCCGGCGCTGGAGCCATCGGAGCGCTGGTGGTGTTCGTAGTCACTCCGGTGGTCGCGCTGACCTCCGTGTACCTGTTTCTTCAGTGGGTTGACCCGGCGCGGCCCTTCCTACTGGAGCACTGGCTCCTGGTAGCATCAGTCATTGCGTCGTCATTCGTTGCCGCCCTGATCTTCCGGCTGACGGGAAAGGAGAGAGCCGCCCCGGCGGCGGCGCTGGGACTGGCTGCCCTCCTGCTGGTCTTTGGCGCCGTGGGGGCATTCCGGGCCGCCTACACCTACGACGACACCAACGTCGAGGTGATGGTATACGCCCAGGGCTCCGCCGACGTGAAGGAGACCTACCTCAGGCTGGAGCAGGATGTGTATCCCCTGGCCGAGGGGGTTCGGCCTGTGAAGGTCGACTACGACGTGTGGTATCCGCTGCAGTGGTACGTCAGGCACCACTCCACTGACGGAAGGCTGAATTTCCAGTGCTTTGAGTTGACCTCCGAGGAGAGACAGGGGTGCGTTGTACTGCCGGAGAGCCTGGAGGAGGACGGAACATTCAGCTTCGGCAACGCCGCAGCCCTCGTGGTCAAGGGAGGCCACGTCGGCGACGATGCGGCAGTGCGGGAGCAGTACCAGAGGCAGGGACCGTTCAAGGAACTCCTCTGGTTTCCGGAGTCGTACCGCAGACCCGATGAAAACCGCGAAGAGGAGCCGATGCACACCCAGATGGCGAGGGACTTCGGGTTCTTCCGGGACTCGGTCTCCAGCCGGGAAAAATGGGCGGAGGCACTCGATTATGTAGTATTCAGGAAACTGGCAACCCCCTGGTACAGGTCCGAATACTACGCCTACTTGCCTTGAGTCAAAATCTGACAAGCCATATACTGAAACGGCGACGAAATGGGAACGCCTAATAACGAATACTGAACAAGCACCGTACCCTGAACCTGGAACAGCAAACCTGAGGGGCGCACCCTCCTGAACTTGGTACGGGCTACCTGAGGATCGCCGCCTCTTGTGCTCGGTACGGGCGGAGCCGAAGGCGTTGGAGCAAGTACACAATTGATAACCGCCAAGTGGCATCTTTGGCTGGGCATCGCTGTCAGCGTGGTCATGCTGCTCTTCCTGGCCTGGCAGGTATATCGATTTGACGACCCGTCGGGGCTGATAGACGAGTTGGCCGGGGCCAATTACCTTTTCATCATCCCGGCGGTGGCGGTCTACTTCGTGGGCGTCTGGTTCAGGGCCCTGCGCTGGCAGTTTCTCCTGAACCCCCTGCGGTACTTCCCCGTGAAACGCCTGTACCCGGTGGTCGTAATCGGGTACGCGGCAAACAACCTGCTTCCCATGCGGCTGGGGGAACTGGTCCGCTCCTACTACCTGGCTCGACAGGAGAACTTCAGCGCGAGTTCCGCCCTGGGCAGCGTCGCCGTGGAGCGGGTGTTCGACGGCCTGACGCTGATGGTCCTGGTGGCCATCACGGTGCCCCTGCTGCTGGTCACCGGAGCGTTTGACTGGACCGCCGGGGTCTCGCAGGAGACTGCCACGGTACTGGCGGCAGTTGTGCTGTTCGTGTTCGGCGGATTCCTGCTGCTTTTCACCCTCCTGGCAGTCTGGCAGGGATTTTCAGACCTGGTGCAAAGATTGTTGTCCCTGCTTCCGGGGCGGCTCGGCATCCTGGCGCTGCGGTTCTACATCTCGTTCGCAGCGGCACTGAGCATACTCGACTCGCCCCGCAAGCACCTGGCGTTGATTGCCTTCTCGCTGCCCGTTTGGTTCTGCGAGTTCATAGTCTACTACCTGGTCTCCTACACCTTTGACCTGGGGTCCCACTTCGACTCGCAGGTCACGTACATACTGGCCATTGCGCTGCTGACGGCCACGTCCAACCTGGCCACCGGCATCCCCAGCGCCATTGGCGGAATCGGACCCTTCGAGGTCGTCGCGCAGCAGACCCTGGTGGCTCTAGGCGTCGGGGTGGGAGTGGCCGTCGACTACGCACTGGTGGTGCACCTGGTGGCGCTGTGGCTCCCTGTGAACGTGGTTGGCCTGGCCATCCTCTGGAGGCAGAACCTGAACCTGCGCCAACTGGTCCAGGATCCTACCGGCAAGGATGGCGAGACAGCCGGCGACAACCCGGCGGTGAACACATCGCCCGCGGGAGGAGGGCCATGAGGGTCGGGATCATCGGCGGTGGCGTGGCCGGGTTGGCGGCGGCCTATGACCTGACGGCCAAAGGGCACTATGCGGAGGTGTTCGAGGTCGCGCCGTTCCTGGGCGGACAGGCTTCCACCTTTCCAGTCGGCGGAGGACAACTGGAACGCGGATACCATCACCTGTTCGTCAGCGACACCGCCATTACCGACCTGATCCACGAACTCGGTCTGGGAGACAAGCTTGCCTGGCTGGAGTCCAAGGTGGGCCTCTACCACAACGGCAGGATCTGGGACTTCTCCACGCCCATGGACCTGTTGAGGTTCAAGCCACTGTCGCTATGGGACCGGTTCCGGGTCGGGCTCTGGACGTTGAGGCTGCAGCGCACCGCAGATTACAGCAAGTACGAGAACATCACGGCTCGCGACTGGCTGTCCAGCCACATGGGGCGCAGGGCCTACGAGGTGCTGTTCGAGCCGCTGCTCCGGGGCAAATTCGGGGACCACTACGACCAGGTGAGCATGACCTGGCTCTGGGGCAAGGTCCGCCTGCGCGTAGCATCCCGCGGCAAGACCCTGCAGAAGGAGCAGCTCGGCTACCCAATGGGCAGCTTCGGAGAGGTCATCGACACCCTGGCCAACCGCATCACCGAACAGGGCGGCGACGTACATACCTCTGCGTTCGTAAGCCAAGTGCTGATCGAGAACGGTATTGCCACGGGACTGAAGGTACAGATGGGCAGAGATGCGGAGCCGGAGGAGCGTAGGTATGACGTTGTCGTCGCCACCACTCCGTCCTACGTATTCACCCACTTGGTGCCGCCCATGCCCGACGACTACCAGAAGATGCTAACCGACGTCAGCTACCTGTCGGCGGTACTGCTGATATTGGAGCTGGACCGGCCCCTGACCGCCAAGTACTGGCTGAACATCGCAGACAACGATATGCCCTTCGTCGGGGTCATTGAGCACACCAATATGATCGACAAGTCACTCTACGGAGGGAAGCACGTCGTCTACTTCAGCAACTACCCCGACCGTGAGAGCGACCTGTACCGAATGGAGCCGGAGGAGTTGCTGGAGCTTTTCGTGCCGCACCTGCGCAAGCTGAATCCCGACTTTGACCGGTCGTGGGTGCAGGGCTACCACCACCACCGCGTGGACGGGGCGCAGCCCATCATCGGCAGAAACTACAGCCAACGAATTCCGCCGCACCGGACCCCGGTAAACGGCCTCTACCTGGCCAACACCACCCAGATATTCCCCGAAGACCGGGGCACAAACTACTCCATCCGCATGGGCCGCCAGGTCGCTCGGATGGTCATGGAGGACCATTCCACCTGAGGCCCTGCGACGAAATGTTGCAAATATCGTAGCGTCGAGTAAAATCTAGCGTAGTCAACGGGGGCTTCCCACATAGGGATGCGGCCCGGGCGATCCAAAGGAGCAGAGAGTGGCGTCCGAACTTAATCCGGCAGAACACGAAATCCAGAATCCGGGGGAGACTCGCCGCAGTTTCCTGGTCAAGTTGGGCATCGGCGCTGCAGCGCTGGGCTTGGTGGCAGGAACGCTGTCGTCGTTGCGCGGCATCGGCGGAGGCAGTAATGCCACCTCGATGAACACAGAATTCCCCGGCGAAGACTCCATATTCCACCCGGCGGTGGACCCAAGGAAGGACCCCCGGCGCACAGAAAACCTGTAACGGACATTCTGGCAACGGCTCTTTCTATGGCCCTGCTTCCGGGTTGAACCTGGGGCGGGCCATTGCCGTATGTAGACCATTCCACGCGACGCCCGAACCGCCCGGCTGGTGTTCTAGCTCGTAATGACGCGACGCCGCAGACAGGAGGAAGAGAAATGCCCGAATCAAGGCTGACCGTCGGCAACGTGGAAATCCTCTCGTTGAACGACAACGAGTCGGCGTTACCCCTCAGTGACGTATTTCCCGAGGTCCCGGCCGAGGCATGGGCGCCGTACCAGGAGCGGTACCCCAGCGGGTTCAGGGACGACCACCTGCTGGCCCACTTCGAGTGCTACCTGATCCGATCCGAGGGACAGACCATCCTGGTGGACACCGGCGTTGGCGGCGCGGCCACAAACCCCAACTCCATCGAGGCCATGACCGGCGGCGTGGAGGGCAGGTTGCTCCAGGAGTTGAGCTCCGTTGGCGTGAGTCCGGGAGACATCGACACCGTGTTTTTCAGCCACCTGCACTTCGACCATGTGGGCTGGAACGTAACCCACGAGTCCGGAGCAGCACCCAGGGCCACGTTCCCCAACGCTCGGTACGTGGCGCACCGCGCCGACTGGGAGGTTTTCCAGCGCCCGGAGGTCTTGGAACTCTTCCCGCCCCACTGGGACTACGCGCTGGGCCCGCTCCAGGACCTGGCCGTTCTGGACCTGCTGGACGGTGAGCGGGCGCTCACCAGCGAGATAACCGCCATCCCAACACCGGGGCACACTCCCGGTTCAATGAGCCTGGCCATCGAGTCCGGAGGCCAGCGAGTCTACATCATGGGAGACGTCTTTCACGGCCCAACGCAGGTTACCGAGACCGGCTGGAAGTTCAGCTTCGACATGGACGGCGACCAGGGCATCGCCACCCGTACTGCCATGATCGAGCGGGCGGAGTCGGAGGACGCCATCATCGCCATCTGCCATCACGGGGGCTTCGGTCGGGTGGTGCGCGCCGAGGGCCGCCGGTACTGGCAGCTGATCTCCTGACGTGCCCCGCTAAATCCCCTCTCCCGCCGGGAGTGGGTTAGGGTGAGGGAGTTTCCCTCTACCGACGGCCGAACTCCCGCTCCACGTGGTAGGAGCTGAAGTGCACCATGGTGGGGCGACCGTGAGGGCAGGTGTGGGGATTGGCTGTCGCTTCCAGTTGCTCCAGGAGGGCGCGCATCTCGGCATCGGAGAGCGCCTGCCCGGCCCGCACAGCGGCGTGGCACGCGATGGAGGCGGCCATAACATCCTCTTTCTGCCGCGTGAGCCCTTCCAGTGTTGCCATGTCGAGGATATCAATGATCGCCTTGGCCGGATCCTCCTTCGACAGGATAGACGGCACCGCACGCAGGAGGTAGCTGCGTTCGCCGAACGGCTCCAGCTGGAACCCGTAATCGGTGACCGCCTGCATGTTGTCCAGCAGGGTCGTGGCGTGGGACGGTGTCAATTCCACGTTCACCGGGGCAAGCAGCGGTTGGGAGGCAGCCTTGCGCTCCTCGCGTTCGGCGCAGATCCGGTCGAAGAGAGTGCGCTCGTGGGCCGCGTGCTGGTCGACCAGGTACATGCCCTCCGGACCCTCGGCGACGATGTAGGTCAGCTTGAGCTGGCCCACCACTCTTAGCGGCACTGCCGGCCGTCCCAGCAAGGGCAGCATCTCCCCAACCGGCGATCCCGCCTGGAGAGGCGGGGCCGCCCCTCCACTGGCATACCCGGGACTGGCCATGCCGGGACCACCGGCCCGACCACTGCCTCCGCCGAACGAGCGAAATCCCGTGCGCTGCCCAGTGTCTTGTGTGGGACCAACGGTGGGCACCGGAGAGTCCGACACTAGCGCGGCCCTCACCGCCCTTTGCGTCAGGGAAAACACCCGGTTCTCGTTGTGGAAACGCACCTCTCGCTTGGCCGGATGCGAGTTGACATCGACATCGGCGTAGGGGATTACCAGGTTGATGGCGGCCACCGGATAGCGCTTCACCTGCAGCAGGCCGCTGTAGGCCTCCTCAACTGCGAAGGACAGCATTCGGCTCTGGACCAGTCGCCGGTTCACGAAGAACGTCAGGTAGGTGCGGTTGGCGCGGCTGATGCTTGGTGCGGCAACAAACCCCTCGACAGCGTAGCCCGTCTCCGCGTCCTCGGCATCAACCTCGAGCATGCTCTGCGCTATCTGGGAGCCGTAGACCGCCAGCAGCGCCTCCCGTGGTTGCCCGTTGCCCGGAGTGGTCAGGGAGGTACGGCCGTCATTCACCAGGCGAAAACGGATTTCAGGAAAGGCCAGGGAGTAGCGGCTGACCAGCTCCTGCACTCGAGCGGTCTCGGCCTGGGCGGAACGCAGAAACTTGCGGCGGGCAGGTTGGTTGCCAAACAGGTCCGACACCTCAATGACGGTCCCGGGAGCGCATCCCTCGGCGCCTTCCTCCACCACCTCGCCCCACTGCAGGACACGGCGAGAGCCGACCGTCTCGTCACGGGTCCGGGTAACGACGGATATGCTTGAGACGGCTGCAATGCTGGGGAGGGCCTCACCACGAAAACCCATGGTGTCCACGCGGTCCAGTTGCTCTGCGCTGGTCAGCTTGCTGGTGGCGTGCCGATAAAAGGCGAGTGGCAACTCGTCGGCGGGCATTCCGTGGCCGTCGTCGGCGACCCGGATCAGGCCTGTGCCGCCGCCCTGGATTTCGACCGTAACCTGGGTCGCCCCGGCGTCTACGGAGTTCTCGAGCAACTCCTTGACCACCGACACGGGCCTCTCGACGACCTCGCCGGCGGCGATCCTGGCGGCCAGGTCGGGAGGCAGTACCCTAATTGGCACGTTCAGCCGCTAGAAGAGGGGGACTATGGTGCCCTTGGCCCGGTACTGCTTGTCCTCCGAGGTGCCGGTCGCGGCGAAATCCTGCGCGATCCGGTAGACCCGCTCCATCTCCTTGTCCGGGGAGCGCTTGAAGAAGTAGGGAGGGACCCATACTCCGCCAAATGCAGCCACCACCTCCGGGTAATCGTCGATTACGAAATCCGGCTCGAACGGAACGCCCAGTTCCTCCAGCCGCTCGTGGAAGTGGTGAGTTGGTTTCTCGTAAACCCCGCTGACGTAGGGCTCGAGCTGGTGCTTTTCTATGACCTCCCACCTTTCTCCCATCCCTGACCAGATGTAGATTTGGTGGTTCTCGTCCAGCAGTGCCTGAAAGATTTCCTTGGTCTGGGGACGGAGGCTGTTATCCAGTCCCAATATCGTATAGTCAACATCAAAAAAGATCTTCATTGGCCGTATCTAGTCCTTACAGTTCCGGCTTTCCCCCGCCAAGGACATCAACGGCCCTGGTCAACAAAGGGGCACCATGAAAGTATATTACAATCCGTCCTTTGAATCAGCACCGTCCTGAATTATCACCAGGGTCTATCAATTATTCACCCTCCCTAGAATGGCAGGGTTAGGGTGAGGGCGAGCTCTTTTCCAGTAGTAATTTGAGGCACCGACTTCTCCTGCCACAAGTCAGCCTGACCAACCTGTTTCTGTGATCTCCGGTTGAATTGCCAGTTGGCAAACACAAAGCCGCTTGGCATTGCCCTGCTCGACGGCTGGACAACCAACGGGCCTAGCTCGCAGCAGCGACCACGGAGTCCAGGACTGCTGCCCCGCCCCCAACAAACAGCTGTTCTCCGACGCGCATCATGGGGCGCCTGACCAGCTTTGGTTCCTGCAGCATCAGCCGGACCATCTCGTCCTCGGACAGTTCCTGGCTGGCCAGCCCCATCTGCTTCAGACTCGGGCTGCGTTTGGCGAAAATCTGGTCGATGCCCGCCATGGCAGCCATCTCCCGGATCTCTCCCTCGGAAAGGGTTTCCTTGAAGTAGTCGCGTTCGTTTATTTCCAGTTCATTCTGCAGGAGAAACTCTCTTGCCTTCCTACAGGAGGATCAACGCGGCCACCAATAGAGACTGACAGGCTGGCTCATAATGTCCTCTACTTTGCTATTTGTGCTTTTGTCCGTGGGTTGCAACAACCGCTATTTTATACCGGCGTGCAGCAGGTGAGAATCGGCAGAATCTACGGTGTACGGAACTATCAGGCCGAATCCCTCGCTTTCTGCTGTAGCTCGTAGAGCTTGTTCAGAGCCTCAATGGGGGTCATGTTTGACAGGTCCAACGCCTTGACTGTGTCCGAAAGGTCCTGGCCGGGGGCAAAAAGAGACAGCTGCTGTGAGGGGGTCCCGCGTCCTGCGCTGGGCCGTCCGGCTCCACCCCGCGATTCCAGGTCGTCCAGGACTTCCCACGCTCGATTGACCACGCCCGGAGGCATCCCCGCCAGGCGCGCGACGTGTACGCCGTAGCTCCTGTCGGCCCCGCCGGGCACGATGTGATGCAGGAAGACCACGTCGCTGCCTTCCTCGGCCACGACCACGCTGAGGTTCCGGACGCCCGGCAGCGACGAGGCGAGCTGTGTCAGCTCGTGGTAGTGGGTGGCAAACAGCGTCTTGCAGCCCAGTCTCGGGTCGTTGTGAATGTGCTCGATGACCGACCGCGCGATGGACAGGCCGTCATAGGTGCTGGTCCCGCGGCCAATCTCGTCCAGGATCACCAGCGAACGGGGCGTGGCCTGGTTGAGAATGGCGGCCGTCTCCACCATCTCCACCATGAATGTTGACTGCCCGGTTGCCAGATCGTCCTGCAACCCCACTCGGGTGAAGATGCGGTCCACCAGACCGATGTGGGCTTCGGCCGCGGGCACGAAGCTGCCCATCTGGGCCAGCAGGGTGATCAGCGCCACCTGGCGGATGTAGGTGGACTTGCCTGCCATGTTGGGCCCGGTTATCACCAGCACCCGGGCCTCGTCGGTCAGCTCGACATCGTTGGGCACGTACTTGCCGGTGGGCAATACCCTTTCCACGACCGGGTGGCGCCCATCGCGGACGCGTATTTCGGGGCCATCATCCACTACCGGTCGCACGTAGCCGTTGTCCACGGCCGCCTGGGCCAGTCCGGCAAAGACGTCGACCTGGGCGATGGCGTGCGACGAGCGCATGATTACCGCTGCGGATTCCGCAACCTGCCCACAAACACGTCGATAGACCTCCTCTTCCTCGGCGGCCAGTCTCTCGCGGGCGTTCAGGGCGACAGATTCGTACTCCTTGAGTTCCGGCACGATGTATCGCTCTGCGTTGGTCAGTGTCTGTCTCCTGATGTAGTCATCGGGCAGGGTGCTAATCTGGGACTTGGACACCTCGATGTAGTATCCGAACACCTGGTTGTAGCCAACTTTCAGGGACCGAATGCCGGTCCTGTCCCGTTCCTTCTGCTCCAGTCCGGCGATGTATTGCCTCGCATTAACACTGGCGTCCTTCAGCTCGTCAATACTGGCGGAGAATCCATGCCGGATCACGTTCCCGTCGCCGACGCTGCCAGATGGCTCCGGATCAATGGCGGCCTCTATGAGGGCCACGACCTCGGGCACCGGGACCAGTTCGTTCCTGAGCCACTGCATCTCCGGGCCAAGGGATTCCACTCTTTCCTTGAGACCCGGAATTGCTTCGAGTCCCGACTTGAGGGCGAGCAACTCACGGGGCGCCGCCGACCGGGCCACAACCCGGCCCGTGATTCGCTCCAAATCGGCCACACCGGAGAGAACGGACCCCACCTCGCTCCGGACGATACCGTCCCTGAACAGGCAGTCCACAGCGTCAAGGCGCCTTTCGACTTCCTCCAGCTCCAACAGCGGTTGCCCCAGCCAGCGACGGAGTAGCCTCGCCCCCAAGACCGTGCGTGTACGGTCTACGGCTGCCAGCAGCGAAAGTCCCCGCTCCTGTCCACGGCCACCCTCGAACAGCTCCAGGTTGCGGCGGGTGCGGGAGTCCAGGGACATGTATCGCTTGGTGGAATAGACCGCCAGGTTATTAAGCTGCACCTTGGCCGACTTCCTTGTCCGGTCGAGGTAGTCGACGATTCCGCCGGCCGCCGTCACCGCCAGCGGAAGCCCCTCGCAGCCGAAGGACTCCAGGGTGTGGGCGCGAAGGTGGGACAGTAGCGTCGCAGCGGCCCGCTGGAAGTCAAAGCCCCGGTCATCCAGCGACGTGAGGCTCCATGGCTCCCGGGGGATGTCCAGCTCTTCCGTAACACCATCGGGAACCAGGATCTCAGAGGGTGAGATCCGCCCCAGCTCAAGGGGCAATTGATCGACGGACAACTCGGTAGCGGCAAACTCGCCGGTGGTGATGTCCGCGTAGGCCAGCCCCGCCTGCTCCCCGTCAAGTGCGAGTGCGGCAAGGTAGTTGTTCGCCTGCTGGTCCAGCAGCGAGTCTTCGAACACCGTCCCCGGCGTCACCACCCTGACCACGTCCCGGTCCACCAGGCCCTTGGACGTCGCCGGGTCGCTGAGTTGCTCGCAGATGGCCACCTGGTGTCCCTTCCTCACCAGCCGAACGAGGTACGGCTCCAGGGAGTGGGCGGGCACTCCGGCCATCGGCACCCTGAGATCCTTGCCCAAGCTGCGGCCGGTGAGGGTGATGTCCAGTTCCCGGGACACGAGGTGAGCATCGTCGTCAAAGGTCTCGTAGAAATCGCCCATGCGAAACAGGACGATGGAATCCCGGTAGGCTTCCTTGATCTTCAGGTATTGGCGGCGGATTGGGGTCACAGCAACGCGTTCCAACCGGATCGTTTATGTCATTTTATAACAAGCCAGTCGTCGCAGACTGCCCCTGTCTCATCCAAAGAAGAAAGCCCCTCCTTGTGCAGGCAGGGGCTGGAAATTGGCTGAGGCACCAGCGGTACTACTCTTTCCAGAAACGCTCTTCCTTGAACCTCCACCCCTGCGGAGGTAGCTTGGTCTTCATGTCCTCAATCATTCCGGGATGGCCACATGCGTAGACCAGGGTGTCGTCCTTGGGCAGGTGGAACCTCTCCAGGTATTCCTCCGCAATGGCGTTGACCCGGCCTGTC
The DNA here is from genome assembly GCA_965207865.1 of Dehalococcoidia bacterium. Lineage (GTDB taxonomy): Bacteria > Chloroflexota > Dehalococcoidia > Lucifugimonadales > UBA3495 > VXOI01. The sequence goes on along the minus strand of CBDBNP010000002.1, from coordinate 137,399 downwards.
TGGCCCTTCCAGTCCTGATTCCTCGGGTCGTCGGGGCGGCTCACCGATGGTATGAACCTGACCACGTCCGGATGCTTTTCGGCCAGTTCCGCGAATTCAATATCGTAGGTGAGCTCTTCCTGGTAGCTGGCTCCGAGCAGGATGTAGAAGGTGTGCCCATCGCGATTATTGTAAAGGTGATCGCGGACCATGCTTACGGACGGTGAGACGCCTGTGACGGTCGACAGCATGAAGTGGTGATGGGCCTTCTGGTCCATGGTGAAGATTCCCTTGGCTCGTGGCCTGACGGACATGGCATCGCCGAGCTGCAGGTTCCACATCAGCGGAGTGAGCTCTCCGTCCGGGACCAGTTCCACGAACACCTCCAGCGAGCCCTCGTGAGGGGCGGAGGCAATGGAATAGGCCCGTTCTATCGGTCCCAAGCCGAGAGTGCAGTATTGGCCCGGCTTGAAGCCGAAACTGCCCCCGTCTTCGGGTTCCAGCCTGATCACCATCAGGTCATCCGTGATGTCCCTGCGTTCGACCAGGTATGCCTTCGGGAAAGCAGGATTGGGGGAGAGGTCCACGTCACTCACTCTCCCGGTGGCCGTCGACTCTACCATCGTATATCCCGCCTCCTCTTCACAAAATGAGCCACGTCGAATCAGGGCCAGAATGATCCCGGCTGGTCGTCAGGACCCAAATAATCCGCCCTGCGTTCTTATCAACCTAGCTGGCCTTACTTCCAAACCCGGCAACATCGCCGCCGGATCAAACTCCTCACTGGCTTCCATGTCTATCGCCAACTGCCCGAACAGAGAAGTGGACGCCACCATTCCCCTTGGCAGACTGGGGTTGAACCTGGCCACGCCGGGCAACTGGCCATCCGCCGTCTGTACCGCAACCCTGGCCCCTTCCGGCAGATCAAGGGAAGCCGCGTCGTCGGGGTTGACGTCGACCCACTCCTCGCGATTTATGCGATTGCGCTTGCCCTTTACGATCTCCATTTCTCGGTGCTGCTGCAACAGGACGCGTCCGGGTGCGAACCAGAGGCCGAAACCCTCGGGCAGGTCCGGGGGTGAAGCAAACAACCCTGGAGTCAGGGGAATCGCCTTATTCTCGGAGAAGCCGCCGCTGTACAGTACGGCGGTACCGGCATGTCCGGTTTCGGTGCAGGGCCACTGCAGCCCCTTGTGCTGCTTGCTGGCATACAGCACCTGGGTTGGCTGAGGGCTCTCCAGCTGGGTCCGCAGCACGAGCGAACCCTCGCTTTCAAGCCTCCGATGGGATATCCCGCCATAGATGGGTGCGACCCTCGCGATCTCGTCCATCACCTCGCGCGGCGTTATCGACGGGAGGGCGTCCTGCTTTATTCGTTGCGCCAGTTCCGCCAGCACCCAGCCTTCCGGCCTGGCCGCCGATTCCCGCTGTGTGGCCGGGGTCAGGCGTTGCACTCGGCGTTCCAGGTTGGTGAAGGTGCCGTCCTTTTCAGCGAAAGTAGGCCTGGGCAGCACCACATCGGCGCGTTCGGCAAGTGGGCCCAGGAATGTATCATGCACCACCAGCAGGTCAAGAGAGCCGAAGGCATTGATGGCATCGCCGATCTTGCCGTTGGTGAAGTTGAGGCTGTCTCCTATGACCACCGCTGCCTTCAACCTGCTGTTGCCGGCCTCCTCAACCATCTGCACCAGCCCGAGGCCGGGAGCATCCGGTACCGGTACACCCCACTCCGTCTCCAGGGCGGCTCGATCCGCATCGTCCGATACCCGGCGGTATCCGGGCAGCCGGTCGGGAACGCAGCCTACGTCCCAGGCGCCCTGCTCGTTTGCCCCCCGGCGCATGGGATACAGACCGGTGCCGGGCCTGCCGATATTGCCGGTCAGAAGGGACAGGTTGACCAGCGACAATACGCAGTTTCGGCTCTGGTCCGGGTCAATATTGTCCAGTCCGTATACAACAGCGCCTTCGTTGGCCTCGGCAAACATCCGGGCCGCAGCGGCAATTTCCTCTTCGGATACCTGGGTCTCCTGGGCGATTTCCGCGAGTTCCCGCGACCGCAGGGAATACCTCAGGGTGGCGGGGCTCTCGCAGTTTTCCTCCAGCCACTCCTCGCGTTCCAGCCCCTGGTCCACGATGCTTCTCAGGATTCCGGCCAGCAGCGTCGACTCGGTACCCGGCGCCGGACGAAGCCAAATGTGGGCGTAGCGCGTCAGCTCCACCTCGCGGGAGTCGATCACTACCAGCTTTGTGCTCTTGCGCGCGGCTTTCTTTATGGGGACGGCGACCACGTTCTGTTCTTCGGTCACGTTGGTGTTGAACGTGAGTATGCAACCGGCTCGTTCCAGGTCCCAAATGGGGTTGGTTGCCGCCGCCAGCCCCAGTGAGTCCTCCAGTCCCAGCACCAGTTCCGGGTCCAGGTTGGAGGTGTGGTCTACGTTGTTAGAGCCCATCACCACCCTGCCGAATTTCTGTGCCAGGTAGTGTTCCTCGTTGGTGCTGGTGGGAGAGGTGAGCAGCGCGAACTCCTCGCCGCTCACGCTGGCGAGCCGGGCCGCAATGAAGTCCAGAGCCTCGTCCCAGGTGGCCTCCTCCAGGGAATCGCCACGGCGGATCAGCGGCGACTGCAAGCGGGCAGAGTCGTTGACGAATTCCAGGCCGAACTTGCCCTTGAAGCATGCCTGGCCCTGGTTGGCGGGGGAGTTGATTTCCGGAACGGCCCGAATCAGCTCGTCCTTCCCGTTGAACTCCAGGTTCAGCTGGCAGCCGACGGGGCAGTGAGGGCATATGGAACGCTCGACGCGCCGCGCCTTCTCCCACTTGTGGCCCCGCTCCACCAACGCGCCCACCGGGCAGACGTCGATGCAGGACCCGCAGAACTCGCAGCCGGACTCCAGCAGCGAGGTGCCGAAGGACGTTCCCACCAAGGCCTGTCCGCTTCGCTCGGTGAAGCCTATGGCGTCGTCGCCGCGCAGCTCCTCGCAGGCGCGAACGCAGCGACCGCAGACTATGCAGAGGTTGTAGTCGCGGTCGTAGAACGGGTCTGAAACCTCGAGAGGAATGTCCCGGTACTTATAGCCCAGCGGCGACTCGAGACTCATTCCTAGGTACCGCACGGTGTCCTTGAGCTCGCAACGCTCGTTCTTGGGACAGGTCACGCAGCGGTCGTTGACGGAAACGTGCCGGAGACAGACATCGTTGGGGCCGCAGATGTCGATGCGGTGGCAGGTAAGGCAGCCGTTGGGGTGCTCGGCAATCAGCATCTCCATGACGGAGCGGCGCAGCTGGTCGACAGCTGGAATCTGGTTGTGCACCACCATCCCGTCGGCCACCGGCAAGGTGCAGGCTGCGGGATAGCCACGCTGTCCCTCCACCTCGATAACGCACATACGGCAAGCGGCGTAGGGTTTCATGCCGGGGTGGTAACAGAGGTAGGGCACATAGATGCCAGCATCGATGGCCGCCTCAAGGACCATCTTGCCGGGCTGGGTGGTTACCTCAACTCCGTCTATGTTTATGGTGATATCGTCGGGCATTTCGCCTCTTCGCTCCCCTGCCTGAAACGCAAGCCTACCGGCGCGACCGTGCCGGGGAGTACCTCGGTCCGTTGCAAACACCAGTGGGACAGGTATGCCTGATAATGTGGTCCTCGAACTCACCGGGGAAGTATCGCAGTGCCGATGATACCGGGTTGAATCCCAGTTGGCCGTGCCCGCAGAGCGATCCGGCCTGCATGTTCTCGCCGGTGCTTCGCATGAGGTCCAGGTCCTCAGGCTCGCCCTTCAGGTCGCAGATGCGTTCCAGCACCTCGAGCAGGTGGCTCATGCCCATCCGGCACGGGAAGCACTTGCCGCAGGACTCGTACTGGCAGAACGCCACCAGGGCGCGGGTCATATCAACGACGCAGGAATCCTCGTCGGCGGCGATGATGCCACCGGAGCCGAGTATGGCGCCAGCGGTCCGCAGCACGTCAAAGTCGAGGATCACATCCACGTTATCCGCGCCGAGCACTCCACCCAGTGGGCCGCCGGTCTGCAGGAATTTCAGCTTCTTGCCGCCGCGGATCCCTCCCGCAGCATCGTACAGCACGTCCTTCAGATTGACCCCCAGGGGCACCTCCATCATTCCGGTGTATTTCAGCGCCCCGGACAGGCACAGGATGGCGGTGCCGGTGCTGCGGTCGTGGCCGATGCTGGCAAACCACTCGCCGCCCCGGGACATGATCTCCGGCACATAGGACAGCGTCTTCACGTTGTTGATGTTGGTGGGCCGACCAAACAGACCGAACTGTGCCGGGAAGGGTGGACGGAAGCGCGGCATTGCCCGCTTGCCCTCGATGGCCTCCATCAGCGCGCTTTCCTCTCCCGCCACGTAGGAGTCCCCGGTCAGGGCAACCTCGATGTCGAAATCGAATCCCGATCCCAGGATGTCCTCGCCCAGCAGCCCCAGTTCCTGCGCCTGAGTCACTGCGGCCCGGCAGCGGTCGATGGGTCCATCGTGGCCGTGCCGGATAAAGATGTAGCCCTTGCTGGCGCCGGTGGCATAACCACAGAGAATGACTCCCTCCACCAGGGTGTGCGGGTCACTCTCCAGTATGGCCTTGTCGTTGAACGCCCCTGGGTCGCCCTCCTCGCAGTTGCACAGGACGTACTTGTCACGCGAGGGATTGCCTGCCAGAAAGCGCCACTTGGTGGCCGTGGGGAAGGCGGCGCCGCCCCGTCCCCGGAGGCCGGACTCGTTCACCTGCTGCAGGGCATCATCGGGAGTCATCTCGGTCAGCGCCCTGTTCAGCGCCCGGTAACCGTCATTGGCGATGTACTGGTAGATGTCCATCGGGTCGATGTTGCCTGCGTTGCGCAGAGCTACACGATTTTCCCAGGCTCGCATTGGGTGCAGGGCCAGGTCTCTAAGTCCGTCGGGAGGCACGAAATCGTCGCCCGCATCTGGAGGTGCGAGATAGCCGAGCGCCAACTCGGTAACCGGCTGGCCGCCGGCGAGGTGGCCTGCCACTACTTCACCGGCGCGTTCCGGGTCAAAATTACCGTAGAATATCCGCGGCCCGCCCGGAAGCTGCACGTCCAGCAGAGGCTCGGCGAAGCAAAGCCCGATGCAGCCCACCTCGGACAGGCGCGCATCCACACCCTGGCTCTCCAGCGCATCCCGCAGGGCATCCACAACTTCGACCCCGCCGGCGGCCTGCCCGCACAGGGCCGTGCCCACCCGGAGCCACGGCCGTTTGGCCTCCGACTCCCAGCGCCGGCGAGCTTCCTGCTCCAGTGCCGCGAAATCAGCGGGCATGGCTTTCACCAACAGCCTGCACAGGCGACGCACTGGCGCCCAGCAACCTGGAAACGCGCTCTGCGGCGGAATGGGGAGTGACACGGCCAATCAAGTGGTGGTCTATGGACATCACGGGGGCCAGGGAACAGGCACCGAGGCAGGTGTTGAACCGCACGGAAAGACGATGGTCGGGACGTTCGCCCTCGTCTTCCAGGCCGGAAGCCTCCAGTACGGTTTTTATTACGGCCATCGAGCCCATCAAGTGGCAGGATGCGCCCCAACATACCTCGACCTGGCGTTCAGCGGGTGGCTCAAATCGAAAATTGGGGTAGAAGGAGGCAACTGCCCACACGTCATTGACGGTCGCGTCCATGTAGTCGGCAACCAGCTCAACAGCTTCGCGGGGGATGTAGTGCAGCTCGTCTTCGACGGCCAGCAAGGAGGAGAGAATCGTGACCGTGGGCTGTTGCTGGCCTCGGACGGCCCGGTCTATCCGCTGCTCCAGACCATCCATGCTGCAGGACTCCAGGGACTACTCAAGCTGCGGTTTCCGTGGGCAGCAGCGCCGCTGCAGTCCCGTTAGTGAAGGAATTAACAATCATCCTGATACTATCACACCGCGCGATAGCGGTTCAACAGCGATATTATCCCAATAGCCCTGTTTCGCCTCGAAAAAAGGACCCGGAAAAAACAGGAGCGGATGATCATCCGCTCCCGTCAAACTGGGCGAAAATCGCAGATTCGAGAGCCTATTCGACCCGCGCGACGCTGCCGACAAGGATCCGCTCCACCTCGGGGAGCAGGGCCTCGGCGCGGGCGCGGCATTCCTCGTCGCTCAGGCTGGACAGGGGATGAGGAGCGACGGCATACTCGTACTCAGGCACGCCCATCATGCGGGTCATTGCCTTGGCGGTGTTGTTGAACACATGGGTGATGATGGATGCGGTCGGCAGGCCCAGGCGCTCCATCTCGATTCCGTCGTGCACACTGCACGAACTGCAGGACCCTCAATCACCCACCCCGGTGATCAAGACGTCCACTCCATTCAGCATGTCCTCGATCACTTCCGACTTGGTGGGCAGAGAGGCCGAATGCTTGCTGAACATCCGGACTTCCTTGAGCCCGTGCCGCTCCTGGAGCATACGACCCAGTTCGTTCAGGACCTTGTCGGAGTTGGCCTTGGAGTTCTCCAGCAGCCCCAGGGTCTTGCCTTCCAGAGAGTTGGGCCGGTCGTTCAGCCGGAAATCCCCCACCTGGAGCTCCAGCCCCGAGGGATTCACCAGCCTGACGTCTCTGACCGTTACCGTGTCCGCCATAACGTCCTCCTCTTCGTCTTGATGACCTGTCTAGGGCAGTGAACTACACATAGCCCGATTTTTCAAGCCCTTGCTATTACCCAGCAACCTCGATCTTGCGCGTGCGTATCTGGTAGTTGGTGGTGTCGATGATGGCGCTGTTGCGTCCACCGGTACCGCCGCCCATCACGATGATGATGTCTTCAGGCTCCCGGGAACAGCGGCGCAGGATCTGGTCGTCGCCCTCTCGCTCCGGCCCCTGCGCCACGCCCAGGCGGATCAGCTCGGCCTGCGGGCGGGCGGCGTGCTCCATCAGGTACTCCTGGATGCCCCGCCGCGTCCAGCCGTCGTCGCCCAGAGTTATGGCGTGCTCGGGGCCGAACACCAGGGCCCACTGGGCCGGGAACCGCCAGGCCAGGCTGGCGCTCTTCAGCGTGTCCGCGACCGATGCCAGGATAACTTCGCCGGTCTGGCCGTATGCGTTGTTGACGGTGATGGGGTTATAGGCAACGGCGATGGTGACCGTGCTGTCGCCAGCCTGGAACCCGCGACTGACGTGCAGGGGTTCCCAGGGAGAGTCCTCTTCGTTTTCCGCAAAGGTCAGCGTGTACTTGCTGGGGTTGCCCAGCGTCCCCCGGTCGAGGATTCCCGGGCGGGCCTCAAAGCCGTTCATGAAGCAGAGGCGTACCGCCCGGCCGATACAGGCGTTGGCCCGATTGCCGGGGCCGAAAATGCCGTCGCGGGAGTTCATCTCCAGGGTGTGGCGGATGGGACCGTTGACGATCATCAGGACGGCTGGCGAACTGGTGGACGACGCGGCCATGTTGACGTAGTTCTTTTCCTCGTCCAGCGTGTGCAGGGCCGTGGTGAGGACCGGGAAGTACTCCGGCAGGCAGCCGGCCATCACAGCGTTGGCCGCGGCGTTCTCCGCCGTCAGCACCCTGCGCCGCATGTCGAAGGTGATGATCTCCTCCTCACCCGTCATTCCGGAGAGCTCCAGCATCTCCCGCACCTTGTACTCAACGGGAGGCACCACGGGAAGGCCGTCGCTCCACCCCAGCCGGTAACATTCCTCGATGATCTCCACCGTGTCGCTGTACTCGACGATCTCAGAACGGTTCATAACTACATCCGCCTATGTTTCTTGTCTCCGGAGTTTACTCCACCTTTCTTTCCCTACCAAAGGGGATTGGGAGCAATGGGACTGGTTAAACGTCCAGGCGCAACTGCACGCCGGCCTTCTCTTCCTGGATTCGGGCCACTGCGTCGGAGTCCTCCGGGCCGAAGCCGCGGAACATTGCCTCCACGTGGCGCTGGTCAACCAGGTTTGAGAGGTCCATGGGCACTCCATACTCCCGGCCCAGGTCCGTGGCGAGGCGCACGTCCTTGGCGGCCAGTGCGGTGGCGAATCCAGGCTCGAAGTTGCCCTGGAACAGGAATCTTGAGAACTTCTGGGTGAGCCGACTGGAACTCCCCGAGCTGTGGGCGATGACGTCGGCCAGGGTTGCCAGGTCGACGCCGGCCTTGACGCCGAGCGTGAGGGCCTCGGAAAGCAGCACACCGATGCCCATGCTCATCAGGTTGTTGCAGATCTTGCAAACGGAGCCTGCGCCGATGTCGCCGCAGTAGACCACGTGGCTCCCTATGGCGCCCAACGTCGACTCGAAGCGATCGAAGGTGGCCTTGTCGCCGCCGACCATCACGGCCAGCGTTCCCGCCGCCGCGCCGTAGGTGCCGCCGCTCACAGGCGAGTCCAGCAGCGTCACGCCACGGGCAGCACACTCCTGCTGCAGGTTCCTCACCATCGTGGGCGAGTTGGTGGAGAGGTCGAAGACTACTGTGCCTTCACCGGCGCCCTCCAGGATTCCGCCCTCGCCCAGGACCACCGCCTCGACGTCCCTGGGAACGGGGAGGCTGGTTAGGACCGCGTCGTTGCCCGGGACGGCCGCCCTGGGACTGTCCGCCCACTCGGCGCCCATCTCCAGCAGATTGGTTGCGGCCTCGCGACGCAGGTCGTGAACGGTTAGCTGGTGGCCTGCCCTGATCAGATTGGCGGCCATCGGATTGCCCATATTGCCGGTTCCGATGAACCCTAGTTTCATCCTGCTCTCTCCTGTCTCGTGGTTGTTGCCCCTGAGGCGTCCGCGGCGGCGGTCTTTGCTCCCTGCCGAAGTCGCCACGGCCTGCCTGGCCTGGTGCAGGCCCTCTTTCCCGAATTGGACCGGTGCCGCCGCGCCCCGTTTGGCCCGGTGCAGGCCCAGTTTCCCGGATGGGGCCGGTGCCGCCACGGCCGGTTTGGCCGGGTGCAGGCCCGGTTTCCTGGGTTGGGCCGGAGCGAGGGCGGACCCGGGGAGTGTCGCTCTCGTCCAAGTCTTCCGGGCCGTAGTCGCCGACGTTCTCGCGGCGATACGGCGGCGCGTAACCGCTGGGAGTGCTGCGGGCGGGCCGTTCGGACCGGGAGCTGTCTCCGGACTGGCGGGCAGCCTGTTCGTCGAACGTTTCCTTGGCGATGCGGAAGGCATTGACCGCGGCGGGCATCCCGCCGTAGAAGATCATCTGTCCGATGATCTCCGAGATTTCCTCTTCGGTTACGCCAATGTGCAGCGCCCCAGTGATGTGGCGCTTGATCATCTGAGGGCTGTGCCCCAGCACGACCAGGGCGGCGATGGTGCACAGGCTGCGGGTGCGCAGGTCGACGGCGGGACGGTTGTAAATCTCGCCGTAGATAACCTGGTCAACCAGCCGCATCACGTCCGGGGCCAGTTCCATCATGGCCGCAGGCGGCTCGGGATTGTTGTCGGGCCCGTAGTAGAGCATCCGGAATTCGGCGGCCGCCTCTTCCAGATCTATCTCTTCTACTTCAAACTCCTCGTCTTCCTCGGGGTCGCGTTCGCCAAGGTCCGGGTCGTCATCGGAGGCGTCCCCCGTTGGCGGCTGATAGGGACGCAGATACGGGTCGTCCTCGTCGTATTCACTGGTCACGGTGTTCACCTTGTTGGGGTTTCATCCCCACCCTAACCCTCCCCCCTTGATAGGGGAGGGGATGGATACCTAAATAAAGTCTACAGTATCTGCCAGTAGCGACGGCCTTCCTTCCTGATGACACGGCCTATGTGGTCGTCCGGATGGAAGTGGCCGGCAGCAATCACGATGTTCTCAGCCTCAGCGCGGTCCAGGATGCGCTCCCGGTTGCGCTGGCTGTCCTCCTTGTCGGTGTCCACGCCGGCGGTCCAGTCGGGGCGCTGCACCTGCACCTTGCTGTGCAGCAGGTCGCCGACCACCATGGCGCGCTCGCCGTTGGAGGTGATGTCGATGACCATGTGGCCCGGCGTGTGTCCCGAGGCAGTGAGCATCTTCACCTCGCCGGTGATTGTGTGCTCATCATCCACCAGGTCCATGGCACCCATGCCCTCCAGCGGCACCACGCTGTTGGTAACCTGGGGAGCGCTGCCGATGACGTCGGGCTTGGTGAAGTGCTCCCAATCGAGGCGAGGTACCAGGTAGCGTGCCTTGGGGAAGGTGGGAGCGGGCTGTTCGCCGGTATAGTCCACGTTCCAGCCCACGTGATCGCCGTGAAGGTGGGTATGAGCCACCACGTCGATGTCCTCCGGGTTGACGCCCTTGAGCTTGAGCTGGTTTACCAGGTCACCTGTGCGGTTGCCGCGCTCCGGGTGAGGGCCCGGGCCCATGCCGGTGTCGACCATGATGGTCTTGCCCTCGGACCGCAGGAAGAAATGCAGGTAATAAAGCTGCAGCTGCCCGCATTCCAGGGCATTCTGGTGATCGTGCCAGTCGGGCTCCGCAGTGGTGGGGAACATCATCCACGGGTCGCGGGGCGGCGGCACCATGTCCAGCACCGCTACGACGTCGACGTTGCCGATGGTTATCTGCCCTGCCATGGAAAGCCTCCTCGAATAGGAATCAGCGTGAATCCAGTAGACTGTAAGTTCGGACGACTAATATTGGATCAGGGACACGACATCCCGGCCCTCGAGCTTGCTGCGGCCATTGAGGAAAGCGAGTTCAATAACAACCGCCAGTCTTGCCACCTCGCCGCCACAGGCCTCCACAAGCTGGGCTGCAGCGGAAAGTGTGCCCCCGATGGCCAGCACATCATCGATGACGAGCGCCTTCTGGCCGGCTGCAATACCATCGGTGTGGATTTCCAGCATGTTCGATCCGTATTCCAGGGCATACTCAACCGAGTAGGTGTCTAACGGCAGCTTCCCTGCCTTGCGAACCGGGACCAGTGGCTTGCCCAGTTCCCGTGCCAAGGGGGCCCCGAATATGAACCCCCGGGATTCCACGGCGACGATCGTGTCAAAGGCGGTGTCGCCGCACTTCTCTGCGAGTTCAACCACGGCATGATTGAATGCGTCAGGACTGTTCAGCAGCGGCGTGATGTCCTTGAAAATTATACCCGGCTGCGGGAAGTCCGGGATATCGCGAATGTAGTCTCTCAGGTCCATACCGGCACGCATCAATGAAACTTGGAGAGGCGCCTTTCTTCGGCACGGCGCGCACTTCCAGACACTACGAGGGGCGCGGGCAGTGTATGTCACGCCCCCTTCCCAGTCAACCCGGACATACTGTCCACAGCCACTCCGGCATCTGCCGCCAAGTGGACAAACAGGGCAAAAGGAGTATCCATTGCAGTTTGACTTGAAATCCCTGAGTCAATATAATGTATTCAGCTTTCGTGCTTGACCCTGCTGGACTTTCTGGATGGCCCCGCTAATGTGGGGCTTTTTTCTAGTGTTCACCAAGCGGGACTTTTTCGGGTTGATGCATGAACGCCTTCGAGGTATCACAGGCTGGGCCCGCAAGACGGCGGGTTCGCTGCTGCCCCTGTGGCGCAAAGGAAGCGCAGTCGATTTGTAATCGACAGGTTAGGGGTTCGAATCCCCTCTGGGGCTCCAAATCGCACCATTGAGAGCCGGCGGCCTCGGCCCCGGGTTCAGGGCAATTGCGTCCCGGTGGGCGAATGTGCGAATATGGATAGGCCTCAACTCTGGAGGGGTGGGTGAGTGGTTAAAGCCACCAGACTGTAAATCTGGCGTCCGGAAGGGCTTCGCAGGTTCGAATCCTGCCCCCTCCACCATTTAAGATTAAGGAGCCGTGGCCGCGAGTAGCCACCACAGTCCATACCGAGAGGCACTCGCGCATCGGAGTTCAAATCTCAATCAAGCCCAGATAGCTCAGCGGTAGAGCACGTTCTTGGTAAGAACGGGGTCGGCGGTTCAATCCCGCCTCTGGGCTCCAGAAAGACCACAATCGCAGCAGGGGATCCAAGTATAATTCGCTTACGCGGGGAGGACACGGCACAAAATGGCCAGACAGCAGTTCGACCGGTCGAAGAACCACGTCAACGTGGGCACCATCGGGCATGTGGACCACGGTAAGACCACTTTGACCTCCGCTATCACCAAGGTACTCGCTGACCGGGGTCAGGCGCAGTACCTGGACATGGACTCCATTGACAACGCGCCCGAGGAAAAGGCCCGCGGCGTAACCATCGCCATTGCTCACGTGGAATACGAGACCGAGACCCGGCACTACGCCCACGTGGACTGCCCCGGTCACGCCGACTACATCAAGAACATGATCACCGGCGCAGCCCAGATGGACGGCGCAGTGCTGGTGGTGAGCGCCCCCGACGGCCCCATGCCCCAGACCCGTGAGCACATTCTCCTGGCCCGCCAGGTTGAGGTTCCCCGTATCCTGGTCGCCCTGAACAAGGTCGACATGATGGACGACGAGGAGCTCCTGGAACTGGTGGAGCTGGAGATCAGGGACCTGCTCAACCGCTACGATTTCCCGGGAGACGACACTCCCATCGTTCGTGTCAGCGGCCTCAAGGCCCTGGAGGGCGAAGCTGAGTACGAGCAGAGCATCATTGAACTGGTCGATGCGATGGACGATTGGATTCCGATCCCGCCACGCGCCACCGACCTGCCCTTCCTGATGCCCATTGAGGATGTATTCGGCATCAAGGGTCGCGGTACTGTTGTAACCGGACGGGTGGAGCGCGGCGCCATCAAGGTCGGCGAACCCGTGGAGATCATCCGCTTCGGCGACACCCGGGCCACCGTGGCCACCGGTCTGGAAATGTTCCACAAGCAGCTTGACGAGACCGTAGCCGGCGACGCCGTAGGCATCCTGCTGCGTGGCGTGGACCGCGACGAAGTGGAGCGCGGCCAGGTACTGGTGAAGCCGGGGTCCATGCGTCCCCACACCAAGGCCAAGGCAGAGGTATACATACTCAGCCGCGATGAAGGCGGGCGACATACCCCGTTCTTCAGCGGTTACAAGCCACAGTTCTACATCCGCACCAGCGACATCACCGGCTCCATCGGTCTGCCGGAGGGTGTGGAAATGGTGATGCCCGGCGACAACGTCCAGATGGATATCGAACTCATCTCTCCGGTGCCCCTGGAAAGCGGTATGCGATTCGCCATCCGCGAGGGCGGCCGCACCGTGGGGTCCGGCGTGATAACCGAGGTGATGGACTAGCATGGCCAGAAAGACCGCAGACATCCGGCAGATCATCACGTTGCAGTGCGGTGATTGCCGGGAACGGAACTACACGTCGATGAAGAACCGGCGCAACGACCCGCAACGCATGGAACTGCGGAAGTACTGCTCCCGCTGCCGCAGCCACCGTGTGCACCGCGAAGTGAGATAGCAAATGGCCAGGGCGGGCAGCTCACGAGCACAGCGAATCCTTGCCCCCACGGGGGGAGGACGCATATCGCCCTTTCAGTTCTTCCGGGAAACGTTCGATGAGCTGCGGAAGTGCGTCTGGCCCAGCCGGGAGGAGACCGCCCGCCTGACCATGGTGGTCATTGTGCTTTCCATCGCGGCGGGATTCTTCCTAGGCGGACTGGACAGGGTGTTTGGCGAGCTGTTCAACCGGGTGATTTTCGGCCTGGGCATCTAGGCATTCCCGGAACGGCCAGGACTCGTCCCAGAGCAACCATCGCCCCCCGCCTGCCAGCCGGGCCGGGGGGCGTGATTCATCAGTCGGGAAGGTTCGCATGACGAACGCCTACGACATCACAGAAACAACCGAGCAACCCCAGGACATGCGTTGGTACATCGTTCACACCTACTCTGGCCAGGAGGACCTGGTGGAGAAGAACCTCAACCTGCGCATCAACAGCCTCGATATGGAGGACCGTATCAAGCAGGTGCTGGTGCCAACCGAGGAAGAGGTCGTGTTCAAGGACGGCAAGCGCCGCTCCGAAAGGAAAAAGCTGTTCCCAGGCTACATTCTCGTCCAGATGAGTATGGACGACGAAAGCTGGTACGCCGTACGGAACACGCCGGGAGTGACCGGGTTCGTGTCCACCGAGGACGAGCGGGATAGCCGTCCAAAGCCAGTGCCCCTGGAGGACAAGCAGATCGAGGACATCCTGAGACAGGTGGAGGCTGATTCCACCCGTGTCAAGATCGCTCTGGAAAGGGGCGAAACCGTCCGCATCACAGAGGGACCCTTCGTTGATTTCATCGGCGCCATCAACGACGTCGACGAGAGCAAAGGTAAGGTCCGGGTCCTGGTTTCATTCTTCGGGAGAGAAACTCCCGTGGAACTGGATTTCCTCCAGGTTGAAAGAATCTGACCTGGACAAGCTGAATTAACCTGAATTCTGGGCGGCCCCAACGGATTTGCCGCCGCTCATCGCCTGCAGGAGTACCAAGTGGCGAAGAAAATCCGCGCAATTATCAAGCTGCAACTGGAAGCAGGAAAGGCCAGCCCGGCCCCACCGGTGGGTCCGGCCCTGGGTCAGCACGGCGTAAACATCATGGGCTTTGTGAAGGAATACAACGCCCGGACGGCCAACGAAGCGGGAACCATCGTGCCGGTGCACCTGACCGTTTTCGAGGACCGCTCCTTCACCTTTGTGACCCGCACTCCTCCCGCCTCCGATCTATTGCGGAGAGCGGCAGGGGTCGACAAGGGAACTTCAGACGTACGCCAGGGAGGAGTCGGCACCATCAGCCGCTCCGCCCTACGGGAGATAGCCCAGAGCAAGCTGCCCGACCTGAACGCCGGCAGCGTCGAAGAGGCTATGAACATTATCGAGGGTACAGCCCGGAGTATGGGCATCCAAGTTTCCGGAGAGTAGCAATGCCCAGCAGAAGCCGACGCTACAGCAATGTTGCCGAAAGAGTGGACCCGGACCAATCGTATTCCCCTACGGACGCCATCGAACTGCTGAAAGAGATTTCCACAGCCAAGTTCGACGAAACGGTGGAGTTCCACCTCAGGACCAACGTGGACCCGCGACACGCCGACCAGATGGTGCGCGGTGTGGTCAGCTTGCCCAACGGTCTCGGCAAGACCGTCAGGGTCCTGGTGTTCACCGGCGCCGATGGAGGAGAGATCGCACGTCAGGCCGGCGCGGACTATGTCGGTGAGGACGACCTGATCGAGCGCATCGAAGGAGGCTGGGTCGATTTTGACGTCGGACTGGCCACCCCCCAGGTAATGCCCAAGATTGGCAAGCTGGGCCGTATCCTGGGCCGCCGTGGGCTCATGCCGAACCCTCGCTCCGGCACTATGGTACAGCCCCAGGACCTGCCCAGGGCAATCCAGGAGGCCAAGGGCGGGCGTACGGAGTACCGCACCGACCGCACTGCCATCATCCACTGCGCCATCGGCAAGATCAGTTTTGATACCGACATGCTGATGGGCAACCTTTCCGCTCTTACCTATGCCATCGTCCAGGACCGGCCGGCAGCCCTGAAGGGACAGTACTTCCGCTCGGCGTACCTGACCTCCAGCATGGGCCCCAGCGTGTCTGTGGACCTGGCAGCCCTCCAGGCATTGCGTCCGGAGAACTAACCGGATAAACTTGCGAAACAACTGAATATCCAACGCCGGAGACAGCGGGTCCCATAGGGGTAATGGCCAGGCCGCCCGCCGAGGCGCGACGAATCAACCAGGGAAACATGTTGCCCTGCGCCGCGTCTTAATGCTGGCGCAGGGCACTTTAGTGACAGTTATCATGGGAGGTGAAAATTGCCAACACAGCAGAAAATAGACCGGGTTGAGGAGCTGAAGGATCAGCTGGAACGCAGCACGATCACTATCGGCGCCGACTACACCCGTACCTCCGTGAACCAGATGACCGAACTTCGGCGCGCCATGCGCGCAGGCGGCATCGAGTTCACCGTGGTGAAGAACACCCTGATGTACCTGGCGGCCGACCAGGCTGGGATGCCCCAGGTCAAGGATATCGTGCAAGGTCCCAGTGCAGTGGCGTTCGGGTACGACGACCCCGCAGCCGCAGCCAAGACGATTTCCGATTACGCCAGGGCCAACGCAAACACTTTCAGCATCCGCGGAGCGGTGATGGCGGACGGCGCTGCCTTCGGTCCCGATGGCGTCGCCCGGCTGGCAACCTTGCCTCCCAAGCCCCAGATGCTGTCAATCCTGCTGGCGCAGATGCAGGCGCCAATGTCTCGGCTGGTGGGGGCGCTCAACGGACCCTTGCAGAACCTGGACAATGTACTGCGTGCCAGGATGAGCCAGATGGAAGAAGCATAGCGCGGCCATCAACCGCAATCCTGCCCAAACCTGATAGAAGAGGGAGTTAGCAATGCCACTGACCAAAGATGAAATTATCAGCGCCATCAAGGAAATGAACGTCGTTGACCTGGCAGACCTGGTCAAGTCGCTTGAGGACGAATTTGGCGTGACTGCGGCCGCCCCGGTCGCCGTTGCAGCCGCCCCCGCCGCAGGCGGTGATGCGTCCGCGCCCGCAGAAGAGGAAAAGAGCGAGTTCGAGGTCCGTATCGTCGAGATCGGCCCCAACAAGATCAACGTCATCAAGGCCGTGAGGGAAGTTACCTCTCTCGGACTGCGTGAAGCCAAGGAATTGGTGGAGTCCGCTCCTGCTGCCGTGAAGGAAGACGCCCCGAAGGACGAGGCCGACTCCATTAAGGCGAAGCTCGAGGAGGCCGGTGCCGTCGTCGAGGTAAAGTAAACGGATCTGCAAACGGCTGGAGGAGCGAAATGGGTCGAAGAGACAGGGAACGATTCCTCCGTATGAAAGCAGACAACCCGGATTACCAGGGGTTTCGAGGGGCGGAAACCATCACTGCCCCGATTCCCCCTCCGGCGCCTGTAACCGAGTCGGTCGCCTGTTCGGTATGCAACCGACGCCGGAACGTCAACGTCGACAGCCTACCCGAGGACCGCAGCACCTACGTATGCTTACGGTGCCAGGAGGAACAGCAGGCAGCCTGAGGTTGGTCATTTCCCCCGCGTTCAGGTAGCGAACGTACACCGCGCCCGGCATATACCGGGCGCGGTTCTTTTGGATCTCCAGGGCGGCTATTGCCCATTTCAATTGCGTTATCGGAAGAGGGGGAGCTGGCTGTCCAGGTACTCGTAGGCCGCGTTGAATTGCATTTCGCCGCCTGGGCCTTCCAGGACCTCCTCGTATTCCACCACGATGTCCGGCTGGAGGGGCCGGTCTCCCAACCACGAACCGCCGGGCGTGGACCACCGTTGCGTGGGTATGTAAATCGCGGATCCATCGCTCAGAGAAACCAGGTCGTAAATCGAACCTTCGCCGAAGGTGGGGAGGCCCACCAGGGTCGCACGGTCGGCCTCCCGCAGCGCCGCCGCCAAAGCCTCCGCCTCTCCTACTGTCCGGTTGTCCACCAGCACTGCGACCGGCACTTCATCGATGGAGAGCCGCCGTTCGAGTTCAGGGAGGGCCTGCTCGGCGGGAATTCCATCCCTGCCCTCAATCGTTCGGAACAGGCCTCCCGGGGGAAGGAAGAGCGCAGCCACCTCGGCAGCAGCTTCCCCGGAGCCGCCGGGATTGAACCTGAGGTCCAGTATCAGGGCCAGAGCATCGTACTGCCTCAGTTCCTCGAGAGCATCGAATACCTGGTGCCCGGTGTTGTCCCTGAAACCATCAATCCTGATATAGGCTATGCCACCCTGGGTCAATCGCCTTGTTACGCTGGGGCGTTCCACGTTCCCCCGAAACACTTCCAGTTCAATGGGTTCAGGTTCGCCGGTACGTTGCAGCTCCAGGAGAACCTTGGTACCCTCCTCGCCCTTGATACGGTCCCCCACTTCGCTGGGAGTGGCATTCCCCACGGGCACTCCTTCGACCGCCAGCAGAACGTCGCCATTTTCAATTTCCGCCTTTTCAGCGGGAGAGCCGGGGAACGGAAACAGAAGGATCTGACCTGCCCTCGAATCGACCATTGCTCCTATACCGACGTAGGATCCCTCAACCCGTCGCTCCAGTCGTTCCTCGGCCTCGGGTACCTGTTCGGCCGTCAGGTAGCCGGATGCGCGTTCCGGCAGAGCCTGGACCATGCCCCTGATTATTATTTCGACGGCCTCGCTGTCCACCGTCCCGGTGTTCTCGGCCTGATAGAGTTGGGTCACTCTCCACAAGTCGACCATCGCGTCAGGAACGTGTCCGGGTACCTGCCCCCTCATGCGGCCAACCTGAACCAGGGCCGGGTAAGGCTCCAGATCCCCCAGTTCCAGAACGGCCCTTATTGCCCCTCCCACCACGGCGCTTTCGTCAAGAGACTCCGGGGCGGCATAGTTGGCCATCAACGCGTCCCACGCCTCCCAGACCAAGGCCATGTCTCCCGATTCCCCGCCTTCGCCGGACGTATCGGCATCGGATGCGTCGCCTTGCGAACACCCTGCAGCCAGCACCAGAGCCGCGGACAGGGCGAGGAACACAAAAGTGCTTACAGACTTGGACCGTAGTGGAAATCTCAATTCTAAATTCCAGTCACCGTTGGAGTTGGGCCACGGACATTCTATCAAACCACCGGCACTCAAAACCGCAATCCGGCGATTGCCAGTACAACGGACTGACGGTACACTTGCCCTGCGGTCAATCCGCTCACGCATCCTGGGGGTGCATTACATTCGCCAACATGACAGGAGATATCATCAATGATCAAGGTAACTGTCCTGTATCCAAATGATGAGGGGAAGTCCTTCAACTTCGACTATTGGTCCGGAACGCATATGGAGATCGTTCACCGGCTTCTGGACCCCATGGGACTGCAGAAGAGCGAACTGGAAAAGGGAGTCTCCGCCGCCGATCCCAACGCGCCGGCCCCCTTCGTCGCCATGGCCAACCTGTATTTCAACACCGCCGACGAGGTCCACGAGGGATTCAAGACCCATGGCCGTGAAATATTGGGAGACATCAAGAATTACACTGACGTCTCTCCCCAGTTCCAGATAAGCGAAGTTCTCTAGTCCGGACACGAGCATTCCCCTGAACGATGCGGGCGGCCTGTTTTCCGGGCCGCCCGTTCCGGTCCTTGGGAGATGGCCGCAACAATACCCGAGGTGTGCAGCAGCCTGCTATTTTTGGAGTCCAACTATGGCCACGCCAGCTAGCGAGAATCACAGCGCTCCCAGGTCCGAGTTGGAGCAGTTGTCTGAGCGGCTCATCGGAGAACACTGGGACTTCTATCCGACTTCAGGATCGCGCATTGGGAAGCACGAGTTCGACGGACGGCTGCCAGACCTGACCCCTGCCAGTATCAGCCGGCGGAAAACGGAAATCAGACGCGGCCTGACGGAACTGCAGGCATTGCCGACCGAATCCCTGGGCGCCGAGAACCTGCTTTCCCTCCGGTTGCTGGAGCTATTCCAGCAGCGGGAGCTCTTTACGTTCGAGGAGCTGCAGGCCCTGGAAAACAATCCGATGCGCCAGGCGGGTTTTCTGAACGTCGGCAACTACGTCCGCAGAGATTACGCTCCCCTTGAGGACAGGCTGCGGTCCGCCTCATCGGCGCTGAAACAGGTCCCCGACTTCCTCGGCACGCTGGATGCCGCGCTGCGCGACGACCTCTCGCGACACGTCGTCGACATGAGCGTGGAGAGCTATGGTGGAATGGCCCAGTTTTACCGGAACGACCTTCTCTCCTTTGCGACACAGGTCAACGACCGGGAGATTGCTGCCGACTTTGCTGCATCCGTCGAGAGTGCGGCAACAGCCCTTGACGAATTCGTAGACAAGCTGAGGGCGCGTTCCCTCGCGGCGGACAACGCTTTTGCCATCGGCAGCGAACTGTACTCACGGATGCTGGAAACCGGCGAGGGTCTGAGTCTGCCGCTGCAGCGAGTGCATTCCGTGGGCCAGGCGAACCTGGAGGATAATCTCGCCCAAATCAGAGAGGTGGCCGCCTCCATCGCCCCGGACAAGTCCGTCGAGCAGATCGTTGATGATATCAGCCGCACTCATCCCACGGCCTCCGGGCTCATTCCCGACACTCGGGACCTCCTCGAGGACATCAGGCGTGCCCTGGTCGACCACGACATCATCTCGCTGCCGTCGGAAGACCGCTGCCAAGTGGTCGAGACTCCCGCATATATGCGCTACGCCTTCGCGGCAATGGACAGCGCGGGAGCGCTGGAGACCCAGGCAACGGAGTCGTTCTACTACGTTACCCCGGTCGAGGAGCACTGGAGTGCGGAGCAGGCCGAGGAGTGGCTTTCCAAGTTCGACTACAACACGCTGCGGATAATTTCAATCCACGAAGTGTTTCCCGGTCATTTCGTCCACCACCTGCACAACCGTTACGGCCGGGCACTGCCGCTGGTGAACCGCGTGGCTACCTCGTACGCATTCACCGAGGGCTGGGCACACTACACCGAGCAGATGATGCTGGAAACGGACTACGGCACCGGTCGCCCCGAATTGCTGCTGACCCAGTTGCTGGAGGCCCTGGTGCGAAATTGCCGGTACATGTGCTCGCTGGCCATGCATACGGGCGACATGACTGTGGATGAGGCCACCAGGTTCTTCATGGACAACGCCTTTATGGCCGAATACCCGGCAAGGCGGGAAGCACTGCGTGGGACTTTCGATCCGGGATACCTGAACTACACCCTGGGCAAATTGATGATTCTCAAGCTAAGGGACGACTATCGCAATGAGCGCAACGGCGGTTATTCGCTGAAGGGATTCCACGACGAGCTTCTTTCCTACGGCGGCCCTCCGCTGCCTTTGCTGCGAGACGTCTTGTTGTCCAACGGTGGAACCCCGCTCTAGGGCCCTGTCGGTCGGTTGCCCCGAATGCCGCCGGTAATTTCAGACCCGGAATGTGATCTTGCGGAAGGCCTCGCCGTAGTCTCCGCCTGAGTCGCCCGCACCCTCGCGGCCCTGCTGCTGGATGAACTCATCCACCTCGCCGTCGGAATGGCCCTCCAGGCGAGTCCTGGCAGCCTTGACGGCGCGAGACTTGGCGTCCATGGCCGAGTCGATGGCGATGTGCGTGTTGGGGGTCTCCGTTCCCCAGAAGAGCACGTTGGCGGTCTTGTGGGGTTCCAAGCCCTCGTCGCGCCACAATTCCTCGAAATGCAGGTGGTCGCGGGCGCAGGGAAAGACTGCATCGAGGGTGACCTGACCGGTAATGCGGTGGTCGCGATGCCACGCCAGGTTCTTCCGGTATGGCTCGGGGCAGATCACCACGTCCGGCCGTGTCTGGCGAATCTGCCTGACCAGTTCCTTTCGAAAATCATCCGTGTCCTCGAGACTCCCATCGGGCCGTTTCAGGCTGACGAGTTCCTGCACACCCAGCGCCTCAATGGCCATGGACTGCTCGCGCTCACGTTCGCTAGCCAGGTCCGCCACTGAAACGGAGGGATCGATTGTGCCCTTCGCTCCGTCGGTACAGACCACATAACGGACTGTGGCCCCCTCGCTGATCCATCGCGCCACAGTGCCGGCACACCAGAACTCGCAGTCGTTTGGATGGGGTGTGACCACCAGCACCCGGCTTGGCGTTTCATTCATCTGGTTGATTCCTCCTCACAGTTCGGTGGGACTGCTGAACTCACTGCTTTCAGCCAGTCAGGCGGCAGTCTATGAAAGGGCTTGCGGGGACCGGATGAAATAGCCGCTCCCACAAGCTGGAACTTGTATCGACTTTCCCAGCTATGCCAAGCTTGTTCCTGATTCACAATCGGTCGTCAACAAACTCTGCAATACCAGGGCTTGTGGCGGCTCCGGCACACTCAAGCTGTCCAATTGCTCCGGGCTTGGCTTGCCTCGACCGACCATCGCTGGTTCATTCCTCAACCTCACCATCCGAATGTGCCACAAAACCGGACTTCTCAAACATACGCTCCGACAGTATTCCGCCCGAGATAATCACCGCCATGGCCTCGTCAACAGACATGTCCAAGTAGGCCACCTGGCTGGTCGGCACGATGATCAGGAATCCCGAGGACGGTATTGGCGTGGTGGGCACAAAGACTGAAAGCACCTCCTGGCCCTCCGCATCGTACATCTGCGAAGTGACCAGACCGACGGAGCGAATTCCCGGTCGGGGGAAATCCACCAGGACCACGCCGTTGTAGGAAGCGGCGCCATTG
This sequence comes from Dehalococcoidia bacterium, assembly GCA_965207865.1. Taxonomy (GTDB): domain Bacteria; phylum Chloroflexota; class Dehalococcoidia; order Lucifugimonadales; family UBA3495; genus VXOI01. Next base: position 115,460 of record CBDBNP010000002.1, on the reverse strand, counting down.
CCAGCGCGTCCACTTCTCGAAAGTAGCTGCACCGCGGTGCGGGTGGTGCTGTAAATGCCTTTTACCAGCGGTATGACCTCCATCACCCGGTGCGCCAGATTGATCAGCCTGCGCCCGATGACGAATGCAGCCACCAGCCCAACGACATATATGAGCAGCAACAGGGCAACCAGTCCGGTGCCGTACAGGTCGGGGCCCGGCAGGAGGTCCGTAAGTGGCTGGAGAATGGGAGTCAACAGGTCAAATATGAACTTGAGGACCAGGGCGGTGATACCAATGGGCAGCATCACCAATATGCCAGCCACCAGTGTACGCTGAAAGTGGCCGACAATGCGCCTGGCAAAAGACGGCCTGCGGTTCGACCCGGCCCCGTTGGAACCCGGTAAATTCGGTTCGTGCTGCTGAGAAATCAAGGTCATTTCCCAAGCACCGGAACCTGCGGTGGAGGGGCGGCGAAGATACCAACCGGAACGGAGCCGCGCCGGAGATTGCGGCGCGGCTTTAGAGGCGGAAGCGGAACGAGGCCATTGACGTTCATTTCGCCCCGTTTGCACCCCAATCTTCACCTGGGCCGAGTGCCCTGTATTCAGCCGAGATCATGGCGGCCACGCTTTCCCAGCCCATCATCTCGGCACGCCGGCGAGCGGCCAAACCGAGACTTTCCTGAAGACGGTCGCTGGAAATTATCATCTCGACCGAGTTGGCGAAAGCCTCCGGACATCTCCAGGGCTTGAGATACCCCGTATGTCCGTGATGTACCAGTGTGGGCAGCCCACCCACCCTCGACGCCACAACCGGAGTGCCGCAGGCCATTGATTCCAGCGCCACCAGGCCGAAACTCTCGTAGTAAGACGGGACCACGCACACATCTGCCGCATTGTAGTACAGTGGCAGCTGGTCTTGGTCGACACGCCCGACGAATTCAATCAGATCGTCCACCTGTCGCTCTTCGGCCAATCGCCGAACGCGATCCGTCTCAGGCTCTCCTGGGCCTCCTCCACCGACCACCATCATGCGGACGCTCTCGTCGCCTGATTCGATCTGTGCCGCCGTCTCAACCAGAAGGTCCAGGCCCTTCAGCGGTTCCACTCTGCCAACATATAGCAGCAGCTTTTCGCCGTTGAGTCCCAATTTCCGGCGCACTTCCTTTTGGTCCATAGGACGGAACTTTTCCAGGTCCACGCCACACGGAGCCAGACGCACCTTCCCCGGGTCGGCACCGTACAACCCGGCCATGGCGTCCCGCTCGTGGCCGCTGAAAGCAACTATGCAGTCGGCGTTGAGCATGGCATCGCGCTCTACAATCTCGCGCTCTTCGGGCTCCACCTCGCCGGCGCGGGACTGCATCTTGATCAGCGCCAGGGTGTGGAAGGTGACTACGTGGGGGATGCCAAGACTGTTGGCCATGCGCTGGCCCAGCCAGGCCGACAGCCAGTAATGGGAGTGGACAACGTCGTATTCTGAGCCGTCGGCCTCGCAGAAAGCCATCACGTCTTCCAGGAATCCGGGCAGGTGTTCAAAGAGTTCGCCGACGACCGCATTTCGGGGTCCTGCGGGGAAATGGATCACCCTGACGTTGGGAGAAATCCACTCAATCCCGTTTCCCTCGCCCTCGTGCTCCCTCGTGAAAATGTCTACGGTGATGCCCGATTCACCCAGGGCCCTCGAGAGTTCGCGGACATACACATTCATGCCCCCCGACTTTCCTTGCCCAGGAGCTGCCAGGGGGCAGGCGTGGAACGAAATGAAGGCTGCGTGTTCGAGACTCAAGCTCGTTTCACCACCATTCTGTAGAGGCTCTTCTGGCGTCCCCCGAGGTGCGCCTTGTAAGGCTCGGGACCGCGCAGAAAATCGAAGTACGAAATGCCCTGTTCGATAGCATCCTTCACGCACATCGCATGAAGAAGCAGACCGACGCTGTAGTAAGACAGGCCGGGGTCGTACCCGCTATTGTACAACAGGCGCGCCGACCCGTAGTCGAAACACAGGCTGGACGCCGCAAGCTGCCCGTCCAACTCCATGAAGAACAGCCTGATGCGGTCCAGTTCGGCCATGCGCCCGGCAAGGGAGCGGAAAAAGCGCTCCCGGTCCGGCGTCATGAATTCTGTCTTTTCGACGCTGCTTGCCCTCATCAGGGAAAGGAAATCGTCCAGCCTCCCGAGCACTTCATCGGGAGTTGTGAGGCAATACCAGCGCCAGTCGGTCTGGGCGTCCAGGCGGCGCAGCTTGCGGCGCAACTCATGGCGGTCCTTCTTGCTCAGGAGCGCGAGGTATGCCTCCCAGTCACCCGGCAGGCAAACGCCCGAAGTCACGTCCTCGTACTCCGTCTCGACCGAATAGCCTCGCCCAGTGGCAAGGTCGGGGAGGTAGGCCAGGGTGGGAGAGTGCTCGATCAGCGAGTCAAGGCGGAGCTCGGACCACTCCCAGCCGTCCAGGATATCCAGAAGGGCGGGATAGAATGTTTCCTCGAATCCGGGGCGGACCAGGAAATCGTTATAGTCGAAAGTATCCGGGGAGCCAACGAATCCGATGGAATCCCCCGACCGGGCGAGGGAGGCCACGGCACTGGTGGTGCCGTCCGGAGCCTCCAGGCTGAACCCTGTCAGTTCGCGGCCGTCACCCTGGTTTTCCCACCAGACCTCCTGCCACTGCCGGGAAAGGAAAAGACATCCCACGTCAGAGGTCTCCAGGACCGAGTCCCACTCCTCGCCGAGGTCCTGGAAAGAGGTTATGGCGCTGGCAGGCGCCGTCAGTTGCTGTGCATCAAGTTCAGTAATGTTTCTTTTTCCTCACTGCTGGCCAAATTTCCACGCACGGCGGTGGTCAGCATCCTGGCGCCGGGTTTGCTGATGCCCCGCATCGACATGCAGAGATGCTCGGCCTCGATTTCGACCACTACTATCCGGGGTTGTAGGACCAGGGACAGGGCGTTCGCCACCTCCGCGGTCAGCCTCTCCTGCACTTGGGGGCGGGCCGCTGCCACCTCCAGCGCACGTCCGAGTTTGCTGACGCCGGCAATCTTCCCCATGGGGACATAGCCGATGCGGGCCTGCCCGAAGAACGGCAACAGGTGATGCTCGCAAAGGGAGTGGAAAGGCAGCCTTGAAACCGCAACAGGGTCGTCATCCTCGGTCTCGAAGACAGCGTCAATGGCGTCTTCAACCCGCGCACCGACCCCGGCGAACAGCACCTGGTACATCCGGGCCACCCTTGCCGGGGTCTGTTGCAGGCCCTGGCGGTTGGGGTCCTCCCCGATGGCTTCCAGTATGTCGGCGACGGCCCGTTGAATGCGGCTATTGTCGACCGTGATAGTCTCCTGCACAGTCCCGATTCCCTGTAGCGCCCGGGTCAGGATTCAGAAAGCGCCACCGCCTCCACCGCCTCGAGGGTCGGCTCCACCACGATGGTCTGCGGGGATACGCTGGAGACGGCCAGGTCGGGGTCTTTGAGTCCCGACCCGGTGAAAATGCAAACGACTCTCTTGTCCGAAAAGTCCACGCCCTGCCGATGCAGCTTGATCAACCCGGCGAAGGACGCAGCCGAGGCGGGTTCGCAGAAGATTCCTTCGTGGGACGCCAGCAGGCGATAACCTTCCAGGATTTCGTCATCGGAGACCATGTCGATGGTGCCGCCGGAACTATCGCGCGCATCGAGGGCTCCCTTCCAGCTCGCGGGATTGCCGATGCGAATGGCCGAGGCAATGGTCTGCGGATTGGCCACCGGCTCTCCGCGAACGATGGGCGCCGCGCCCTCTGCCTGGAACCCCATCATCTTTGGCAGGGTGCTGCTGCGCCCGAGGTCGCGATATTCACGAAACCCCCGCCAGTAGGCGGTGATGTTACCGGCGTTGCCCACGGGGATGAACAGGTAATCCGGAGCGTCGCCCAGGGCATCTACGATCTCGAAGGCAGCGGTCTTCTGGCCCTCCAGGCGGTAGGGATTCACGGAGTTTACGAGGGTCACCTCGTGCTTGGTTGTGAAAGACCTTACCAGCCCAAGAGCCGTATCGAAATTCCCGTTGACCATTATGATCTTCGCGCCATAGGCCATGGCCTGGGCCAGTTTGCCCATGGCCACCTCACCGCGCGGAATGATCACCAGGGCCGGCAGCCCGCTGTAGGCGCCGAAAGCGGCCGCGGACGCGCTCGTGTTGCCGGTGGAAGCGCACATGATGGCCCTGCTGCCCTCCTCCAGCGCCTTGGCTATGGCCATCACCATACCCCGGTCCTTGAAGGAACCCGTGGGATTGCATCCCTCCAGCTTGAAATAAAGCTCGGGACATCCCAATTCGGCGGCAAGGCGATTGGACCTGACCAGCGGCGTATCTCCCTCTCCCATTGTGATCAACGGAGTGGCGCTGGTTACCGGCAGCAGGTCCCGGTAGGTTTTCAGGACGCCCTGTCCCATATCTCTCTCACAGGTGCCCGGCGTGTGAATCCGGGTGTTGGTCTCCGGCTTCAGTTACTCTTCAATTCTCAGCATGTTGCCGACTTGGCGCACCGGTTCCAAGGCCTCAATGGCTCGCAGGGCACCCTGCACCGAGGATTCCAGGGCCGGATGGGTCATTATGACAATTTCCGCGCTGTGTGTCTCGGCATCGGCGTCCTTCTGCAGAACGGACGCGATGCTGATGTCCTCGTCTCCCAGCACTTGGGCAATCTGGGCCAGCACGCCTGCCCGGTCTGCCACGTTCAGCCTGATGTAGTAGCGTGTGCGCAGCGCATCAATGGAGCGTACTCCCAAGCGCTGTGAAAGATCGCGCAGCCCGCCCGGTGTGGCGCCATCCCTGACAAGCCTGGCCGTTTCCACCAGGTCGCCCAGAACGGCGCTGGTCGTGGGTCCGCGGCCCGCGCCCATGCCGTGGAACAGCACTCGTCCGCAAAGGCTGCCGTTCACCTCCACCGCATTGTACACGCCATTAACGTTTGCAAGCATGTTTTCTGCGGGGACCAGTGCAGGATATACCCGCAGTTGGACTGCGTCGTCAACGAGATCGGCAACCGCCATGGATTTTATGGCGTACCCGAACTCCTGCGCGTATCGAAAGTCCTGCGGTTCCAAAGCTGAAATACCCTGCCGGTATACATCCTCCGGCTGGAAGCGGCGCCCGTAGGCGAGGGTGGCCAGCACGGTCAGCTTGTAGGCCGCGTCGATGCCCTCGACGTCATTGGTGGGGTCGGCCTCTGCGTAGCCCAGCCCCTGGGCCTCGGCCAGCGCCTCGGCGAAGGCGATACGCTGGAAGGCCATTCGGGTGAGAATGTAGTTTGTCGTCCCGTTTATGATGCTGCGGATGGAGTAGACATCGTTGGCGGCCAGCTCATTCATCAGGCAGCCGACGATGGGTATCCCTCCCCCGACACTGGCCTCGAAAAGCAGGCTGACCTGGTTCTCCCGAGCCAGGGCCATCAGCTCCGCGCCCTCTTTGGCCATCACTTCCTTGTTGGCAGTGACAATGTGCTTGCCAGACTCCAGGGCGCGCCGGAAGTAGCTGGCAGCCGGATCGGACCCTCCCATAACCTCAACCAGGATGTCGATCTCCGGATCGTCCAGGATGTCCTCGGCGTTGGTGGTCAGAATCCCGGCTGGCACAGCCACATCACGCGGACGCGAGCGGTCCCGCACCAGTACCCGGCGAAGATTGACCGGTCGCCCGACCCGGGAGGTTATCAGCGAGGATTCCTGGAGAAGTGCGGTGGCGACACCGCCGCCAACGACTCCCAGTCCCATCAGACCAACGTTTATGCCGGAATCACTTGTCATTCCGATCAACCCTACTGCCCCGGCTGCCCGGTAACCTGGACTCGAGGCGCGGTCACAGCCACCTGATCACCAACCCAGGCGTACAGGTCACTGTTGAAATGCATCCTCACCGTCCCTTGTTCCCGGCCCACCTGCAGGGCATCGTCTTTCCAGTCCTGCGCCAGTTCTGTTGCGAGCTTGGCCCTCATACGGTCGTCAACCTCTCTCGACTCCGGGCCAGCCAGCTTCTTGATGATATAGATTCCGTCGATAGCATAAACGGCCTGGCTGATATCTCCCGGATTCAGGGCAGCCTTTCCAAGACCAGGATCGCCGAATATCAGCGGGTCCAACTCCGGGAACGCACCCTTGGGAACCCATCCGACGTAACCATCCTGCTCGGCGTATCCTGCAGGCAACGACACTTCCCGTGCCACCGTCTCGAACGGCTCTACCTGGAGCCGCTTGGACACCTGGTCCGGCTGAACGGAACCTAGTCCCGTCTGGCTGGGATCAACGGGCAGACGAATCCACTGGACCTCGGCGTGCTCCGTAGGGCCTTCCACGCCGTCCCACATCAGGAAAAGGAGTCCTCTTTCCCTCAGTTCCTCTCCGACGATCTCCCGGAATTCCCCGTCAGTCAAACCGGTGGCCGTGAGGAAGGTCTGGAAATTGTTCCGGAATTCCCTTTCCAGCTGTCCAGGGTCCGCCTCCTGTCCCCCGGTCAGGGTCGGCGTGAATCTGCCGCGTATTTCCTGATCGATATCCTCGTCAGTCGGTTCCAAACCCAACTGAGGAGCTGTCTGCCGCAGAATCTCTGCGTCTATCAGATCCTGCAAATATTCGAAGGGTACAGTGGACAGGTCAACTCGTCCCCCGTCATACCTGTTGATTCCCTGGAGGACTCGAATGCGCTGCACCAGATCGCCCATGGAAAACTCCACGCTGTTGACACTGCCTGCCCAGACCCGTGGCGGGCGGAAGAACTCCCAGTAGTAGCCGAAAATCACCACACCGAAGATCACGGCAAGCAGGAAAACTCCGACCCCGACCGAGAGGTATCTGCGGCGCCTATCGGCCGTTTCCAGGGGCGTTGGGGCGTCCGCACCGGTATCCTGATCAGAACCGGAACGGGCCCGGCGACGCCTGCCCGCGCGACTTTCCGGCCGACCGAAACGGCCGCTAAGCCTGGCAAGAGCCATGGGGACAACCACTCAGGCAGGATGGGTTACAACAGTCGAAACGGCCTCGAGATGAGGCCGAGTCGACACTTGCGTCGGGAGATCGATGGCCGGTCAGAGCGTGCAGCACACCCTTAGCGACGAACACTGGGGAAGGAATGATGGGCAACGAATGGAATCAGAGCGATGTGGCGGGCTCGCTGAATTGCGACACGCAGGGCGCGCTGATGCTTGGCACAAACACCGGTGCGGCGTCGCGGTTCGATCTTTGCCCTGTCGGATACAAACCGCCTGATCTTGTCGATATCCTTGTAATCGATGATCTTGATGTGCTCAACGCAGAAGGTGCATACCCGGCGCCGCGGCACAAACCGTCCCCGCGGGCGTCCGCCTGGACGTCCACCCGGCCTTGGCCCTCCCTGTGGCCGTCCGCCCTGTGGGCCAGGGGGCCGCGGGCTCTGCGGTGCACTTGGCGGCCTGTTCGTGGCTTCAGTCGTCATATAATTCCAGTCCCTTCAGATATCGGTAGAATCGAATTGCGCTTCCCGATGATCAGTCCTAGAAGGGCAAATCGTCAGTCTCGTCGTAAGGAGGCGGTCCCCCGTCTCCCATGCCCCGGCCACCGCCGAAGCTCTCGCGGTCCCCGCCACCAGCGTACTCGTTTTCCCCGCGGCGACCTAGCATCTGCATTTCGGTGAGCGTTATGTCCAAGGAATACCGAGGTTGACCATCCCGGTCGGTAAAGCTCCGTCCGCGCAACCGCCCTTCAACGTACACCTGCTGCCCCCTGGTCAGGTACTGGTTGCAGATCTCAGACAGGCGACCAAAGGCGCTGACGTTGAACCATTCGGTCTCTTCCCTCTGTTCCCCGTCGGCCGTCCGGTAGCGCCTGTTGGAAGCGATACTGAATGAGGTGACTGCCTGGCCACTGGGCGTATAGCGCATTTCGGGATCTCGCCCGACATTGCCGATAACAATAATTTTGTTCACAGCCTACCCCGTTATTCCGATGGCTGTTCAGTCTCAGGTTGTTCGGCCGGAGGTGCGGGCTCCTCTGCCGCAGCGGGAACCTCGGCTACCGGAGCCTCCGCGGTTGCGGGCGCCGCATCGTCTGCGGACGCCGGGGCGTCTGCCGCCGGAGCCTCTGCAGTCGCGGGTGCTGCTTCTCCAGCGGGCGCTGGGGAAGCTGCTGCCGGAGCATCCGCAGTCGCATTCGCAGTCGGGGCATCACCGGCGGGCGCTGTCTCTCCAGCGGGCGCTGCAGCGGCCTCGCCTGCAGGCTGTTCCGCAGGTGCTCCCTGTGGACCTCCAGCCGGGGGCATTCCGGCGGGCGCACGGGGTGGCCTGGGTGCCCTGGTCTGCGCCGCGTGGGCCGCCAGCTCCTCCTCCGTCAGCGTGGTGGTGACCAAAGAGCGAAGCACGTTATCGTCCAGCCTCAGGAAGTTTTCCAACTCGCGGTTGAAAGACCCCTCGGTGGCGAACCTGGTGAGGTGGTAATTTCCCTCGAGGAACTGGTACTGGCCCTTCTTGACCGGGTAGGCCAAGCGGCGAGTGCCCCAGCGTTCTTCGTGTACTATGTCAGCTTCTCGGTTGGTGATGAATCCCTTGATCCTCTCCCAAGCCTGCGAGGCTTCGTCAGGGCTGATCATGGGGGTGAGTACAACCACTAGTTCGTAATGACGCAACGGTTCCCCTACTATGTCAAATTCTGTTACAAAGCCAAATGATTATAGCATTGGCCCCCAAGGGCCTCAACTAGTCATCGATGCCCGGCACAGGGAATCCGGACGTGAGTTCCCTCACCTCGTCTGAAACCTGCCGGTGCACTTCCTCATCGCTGATATTGCCAAGCACGCGGGCGACCATTGAGGCCACATTGGCCGCCTCCTCGGTGCCCATTCCCCGGCTGGTGATGGCCGGTGTTCCCAGGCGAAGGCCACTGGTCACCCGGGGAGGACGCTCGTCAAATGGTATGGCGTTCTTGTTGGCGATGATGCCCACCGAATCGAGGGCACGCTCGGCCTGCCTTCCGGTTATCCCCAGCGGAGAAACGTCAACCAGCAGGAGGTGGTTGTCGGTACCCCCCGAAACAAGCCGCATGCCGGACTCCGACAGCACGGTAGCCATCACCTGGCAGTTCTCAACAACCTGGTGCGCATACTGCCCGAACTCGGGCTTGAGGGCCTGACCGAAGCACACGGCCTTGCCGGCGATGGTGTGCATCATGGGACCACCCTGCATAACGGGAAATACGGCGAAATCGATATCCTTTGCCAGCTCCTCGGTGCACATGATGAACCCGCCGCGCGGCCCTCGCAGGCTCTTCTGTGTGGTGGAGGTCACGATTTGCGCGTGAGGTAGGGGAGAAGGGTGCGCTCCGCCGGCGATGAGCCCCGAAATGTGGGCCATGTCCACCATTAGGTAGGCACCGACACTGTCGGCAATGGCGCGAAAACGCGGGAAATCAATCAGCCTGGGATATGCGCTGTACCCTGCGACGATGATCTTCGGGGTGTGTTCCTTGGCCAGCCGTTCCACCTCATCGTAATCGATGGTCTCCGATTCCCGGTCAACGCCGTAGGAAACGAAGTCATACAGCCTTCCGGAAAAGTTGACCTTGGCCCCGTGAGTAAGATGGCCGCCGTGGTCAAGCTGCATGCCCATCACGGTGTCGCCCGGCTGCAACAGCGCAAAATACACTGCCATATTGGCCTGCGCTCCGCTGTGGGGCTGCACGTTGGCGTGCTCCGCTCCGAACAGCTCCTTTGCGCGTTCAATGGCCAGGCTTTCGACGACGTCGGCGTGCTCGCAGCCGCCGTAGTAACGGCGACCGGGGTAGCCCTCCGCGTACTTATTGCTAATGACACTCGATCCGGACGCCAGCACGGCCTTGCTGGCGTAGTTTTCCGAGGCGATGAGTACTATGGATTCCCTCTGTCGGCGGTCCTCTCCGTCGAGAGCTGCTGCAACTTCGGGATCCAAATCGGCTAACAAGGACATGAAAATCTCCGTGGATATCGGATATGCCGGAGCCAGACTGTCCGCAGTATTCTGCGGATTCCGGCAGGAATGTAGGAACAAAACTATCTACATCTAGTCTACGGTCGCCCCAAAGGGGTGTCAACGAAAATCGTCTCCACAGGAACACCTCCGACGCGATCAGCGGCAATCGTCGCAGTCTCATGGTTCCGAGAGTGACCGGCGGATTTGCGATTTGTCTCCAAGGAACCAGCTCAAGCTATCCGGGTAAAATTGCACCCGACCACGAGAAGCGGCTTTACTCTTGACTGCTGTTTTTGCCCTGTTAAAATCGCCTCCCTAGGCAAATGGAAAGTGCAACTTGTGAACCACTCTGAGCGGTTATCTTGTATCGCAGTGATACACGGAGTGGTGTGTTCCGGAAGCCGGAAAAGAATCGGCTGAAGATCCCTGACACGTACCCTTAGCTTGTCCCCCGTTCCAGCAGGAAGAGCGCGCTGTATGACCAGTGCTTGGAATCTGCCCGCTGCTGCAGGCGTTCTCGACGTCACTATGGACGACGGCGCCCACGTGCACGTCCGTCGGCACGGTTGCCCTGACGGCCCGCGGATCCTGCTCAGCCATGGTTGCGGCCTGGCCATCGACACTTACTACCCTTACTGGTCCCATCTCCAGGACCGTTTCGACCTGTTTGTCTATGATCTCAGAAGCCATGGTTGGAACCCGCCCGGAGACCTCCGAACCCAGAACATCCCCACATTCGTCAGGGACTGCGAGGCAGTGCTTCGCGCCATCGGTCAGAACTACGGGGAGCAACCCATTGTGGGGTCCTTCCATTCACTTTCCGGACTCGTCGCCCTCCTCCACGAGGAGCAATGGAAGGGATTTGCCGGGCTGATGCTGTTCGACGTGCCGATTATGCCTCCCGGCGGCCGGCCGGAGGACCTGGTGGAAATGGGTGAGGATATGAGCCTCGCGGCACGACGTCGCAAGGAGCGGTTCGGTACCCTGAATGAGTTTACGCGGCGCATCGGGCGCAGTCCCGTATACCGCCAGCTACCCCCGCCTGTCTTGGACCTGATGGCCCAGACGACACTCCGTCGCACCCCTGATGGCCAGGAGTACGAGCTGTGCTGCCCCAGGGAACACGAGGCGCAGGTGTATGAGTACCTGTTCGGCTGGGCCATGCGCGTTGATCTGAGAAAGGTGTCCTGCCCCGTGAAGGTCGTAGGCGCGGACCCCACGGTTCCGTTCTCGTTTATGCCCAGTATGGACCTCTCCGACCTGATGGACCTTGACTACGACTATCTCCCCGAAACCACCCACTTCATGCAGTTGGAAGAACCCGAAAAGTGCGTGGAGCACACGCTGGACTTCCTGCAGGGCCTGGGCCTTGCCTGAAGCAATACTGCGCATTCGGACCAGCCGCGATCGGGACTGCCGTAAACGGCTGACAGGTTCCAGGAAGTCACCAAGTCTCATCCAACATGGTCTCACGAATCCAGCGGCGACTCATCGGGGCGCAAGAATGCCGTCTGGACTTGAGGCAACGCATCTCCGCGTGTGCGACAGGGTCTTTCGATTATTGGGTAGGGGCGCCGACGAGAGACAAGGGATAGGAGGGTCTGGTGGCGCAGCGACGGAGTGCGGCGGCGATGTTGGGCACCTTTTCCATTCTCAAGAGACTGATGACCAGATTGCGCAGTCCGGCCATCACTTGAGGGGCTGAACCCGATCTTACCTGGCAGCGGTCCTCATCCATGGTCACATCCCGTACCCAGAACACCCGGTTTTCGATCCCCCAATGACCCCGCCACAGTTGCAGCAGCCTGGCAGGGTCAGCCTCATTGGGACCGAGGCTGGTTACGGCATACGCGAGTTCCCGGCGGGTCTTGCCTTTGTGGTGGACGATACGTTCCACACGACACACCTGGGCCAGGTGGGGCCAGTCGCTGTAGCCTGCCAGTTCATCCGACACCCAGATGCGCCGCACCTCCACCCGGTCCCCGTGCCGGCCTACCTGCTCTGCCTGCGGTGCCATAGCCTCCTCCCAGAGGTCGGCAATGTCCTGTTTCAAGGTGGGTTGATTGTCCTTTACCGAGAGGAGGTAGTGCCCCCTTTTGCCACGATACTGCGGCACACCTTCCGCTGGGTGAACTGGGCGTCTCCCGTCACCACCTGGCCTTGCAGGTCCAACCGATCCAAGAGCCGGTGTACCGCCTCCAGTTCATTCCTCTTGTGCGCCACTGCCTGTTGACCCACCACGATACCCGACCGGTGGGCATAGGCCGCCACCAAGTGGACCCCAGGCAATTGCTCTCCGTGAATTCCACGCAATCTCTTTCCGTCTATGGCCAGTGCCTCCCCAGCCTCCAGTCCCCGCTCCTTTAGCCATTGACCCAACAGCAGCTCGAAGGCCTCCCGGTCCAGCCGGCTGAATACCTGATGCAACGTGGATACGCAGGGAGTACGACTCCGGGTGAAGCCCAGTGCCTCCGATACCTCCCGGCCCTGATCCCGGCCCCACTGGCTGATGGCATACAGGCTGCGGGCGCCACACAGCATGGCGCACACCGCCAACCCAAGAACCGCCCCCAGAGGATGGCGCCGGCCATGCCCGCTCCGAGGGTCCGGCAATCTCCCCATGACCTCCAGTAACGACAGGCCCCCGATATTCTCCCTTTCATTGCCCATTCCACACACCCCTCTCACACTCACTCCCCCTACCTTACTACTCCCTCATCATCATCCCCAAGACACCCCATCCCCATTTTCGATCAATAATCGAATGACCCTGGCGTGTGCGAGTGGCGGTTTGCGTTTCTGACTGCTACCCTTTTATCCAGTCCCAGCGATGGGGCAATAGTGAAATGGGGCAGTAGCTATGGCAGCTGATTACGATGTGCTGGTGGTGGGGGGCGGACTGGCGGGGATGACCGCCGGAATGTATGCGGCCCGCCACGGCCTGAAGACAGGTATCGTTGAGCGAATGATGGGCGGAGCGTCCATCATAAACGTGGAAAAAATTGAAAACTTCCCGGGTTTCCCGGAGGGCATCATGGGCGCCGATCTGGCGGCCATGACCCAGGAACAGGCGATGACCTCGGGCGCCGAGTTCATCATGGGTGAAGTCTCCGGAATCTCGGCAGACGGGAACTATCGCGTCGTCAGCGGCGACTCCGGCGACCTCCGGGCCAAGGTGGTGATCGTCGCCGCGGGTTCCACCCTGCGCCTGCTGGGCATACCTGGCGAGGAAGAGTTCATGGGGAGAGGCGTCTCCCAGTGCGCCACGTGCGACGGGCCACTTTATATGGGTGAGACCGTCGGGGTCGTCGGCGGGGGCGATTCGGCCACCGACGAAGCACTGGTCCTGGCCCAGTACGCCGAGAAAGTGCTTCTGTTTCACCGGCGCGACGAGTTCAGGGCACAGCAGGAATTGATAAATCGAGTCTTGTCAGAGCCCAAGATAGAGATCGTGTGGAACACCGTAATAGACGAGGTCTTGGGAGAGAACACAGTATCCGGCGTCAGGACCACCAATCTGGACACCGGAACACAGGAGGTGCGGGAACTCTCCGGTTTGTTCGTTTACGTGGGGCTCGTCCCCAACTCCCCGCTGATAGATGGCCTGCTGGAGACCGATGGAGGCGGGCACATACCGGTGACAGTGTCCATGGAGACCGACCTTTCCGGAGTGTACGCGGCGGGGGACATCCGGCAGCACTCCTCTTCGCAGCTGGTGTCTGCGGCGGGAGACGGCGCGACCGCGGCGATAGCGGCGTTCAGGTACATTTCGGCCAGGGATTGGGAATAGTCCATAAGGGCTATTCTTCGAGTTTAACCAGCAATGAGCGTGAGGCATTTTCCTTCTTACAGAATTGGAGGATGACGAGTGAGCACATCTAACGCAGTTGACGACGGATTCGAGGAGGCCAAAAGGGGCCTGGAATGGCTGGAGAGACTCGAGGCCCTACAGTCCCGATCGGCGTCCGAGCGAGCCGCCTATGAAGTAGCAGAGTACGTGATGACTCTGAGAGCGGCCGTGACCAAACTGGCAGGAGACCGCACTCTCGACGAGATCAGCGCTTCCGTGGGAGCGGAGACTGCTCGGTTGGTGGAGGAGCTGCGGGAGGAGGGCGACCGCGATTACTGGAATACGGTAGTCCGCCCTGCCCTTCTGAGTTAGAGGGTTGCAAGATTACAAAACATCCTGATAGGAGCGAGGAATGGCAGAAGAGTTCGTTGACCTGGTGGACGAGCAATTGCGCAACAGCAAGACCATCGCCGTGGTCGGGCTGTCGAACAACCCGGAGCGAGACAGCTTTCGCGTTACAAGTTACATGCAAAGTCAGGGCTATCGGATTATTCCGGTAAACCCGATGATCGAGGAGGCCCTGGGCGAGAAAAGCTACCCGGACCTCAAGTCAGTGCCCGAGCCGATAGACATGGTTGACGTGTTTCGGCGGTCGGAGCAGGTGCCCCCTGTGGTTGACGAGGCCATCGAGGTGGGCGTCAAGTACATCTGGATGCAGGACGGCGTCATTAACGAGGAGGCCAAGGCCAAGGCTGAGGCCGCCGGCATCCCCGTAATCATGGATGATTGAACCCTTCGACAGCACCGCCGCCGGTTCGGGCGGGGATAGTCTTACCGAAATGCCAAGGGTCTTCTCTTACGTCCTTCGTGAGGACACAGGATTCGCTCCCAATCCATACCATGGCTTCTGCACCCTTGCCTGCTGCAAACCCCGCATACGCAAAACCGCGGAAAAGGGAGACTGGATAATCGGCACAGGGTCCAACGCGAAAGGTAAAGAAAGAGGGGGCTACATCTCCTACGCGATGTGCGTAACCGATGTGTTGACGTTTGACAAGTTCTGGAATGATGAACGATTCCGGGCCAAGCGACCCAATCTTTGCGGCAACTTGGATGCAGCTTGCGGCGACAACATCTACCGGATCGGCCCTGATGGCCAGTGGTGCTTCATTCCTGCATTCCACTGCGAATTTAGTGAACTGGAAACAGACACCAAGATCAACAGGGTGCTCATAAGCAACGACTTCATTTACTGGGGAGGAAATGGTCCACCCGTCCCGGAATTCAGGGGCTACAATCTCTGTAAGAAAGGACCGGGCCACAAAGTCAATTTTCCGCAGGATGTCGTAGAAGAGTTAATCTCGTGGATTAGAGGCATTCAACGGGAAGGAGACAACGGAGTATGCGGATTCCCACTCGACATTGGTCTGAGTGAAAAAATTCGCCGAAAGGCGAAACGAAACTCAATCTTAAAGAAATAGCGAAAGACCGCCCGGCGTGAACTGCCGGGCGTCTGCTTTTCAAGCACGGACATAGACAATCCAATCTTGGAATCATTATAATCCGGCTCAGTTGAGGGCACTCGGTCCCCACGGACTTTGCGTGCCCCTCGCCCCTCGACCAGGACCGGCACCCGGCTGCGGGTGCATGGCTTCGATTCAATCAGGCAGGAGATGCATTTCATGGCCAACCAAGATATCGAGCTGATGGCTCATTTGATGCGCCGCGCCGGGTTTGGCGCCACCTACGAGGAGGTCGAACGGCGGGCGGCCAACGGTTATGAGGCCACCGTCGACGAACTGCTCTCCCCAATGGAACAGCCGGACCTGGACCGCCACCTCCTGGAGCGTTACTTCGTCGACTGGAAGGAAATGAACGCGCTGGAAGTCAACCAGGCGTATCTGACCTACCGGATGATCAACACTCAGCGGCCGCTCCAGGAAAAAATGACCCTGTTCTGGCACGGCATCTTCTGCACCGGCAACTCCAAGTGCGAGCATGGCCGCCAGATCCAGGAACAGCTGGACATGTTCCGCGCCCTGGGCATGGGCAGCATGCACGACCTGCTGCTGGAACTGTCTCGCGACCCGGCCATGGTCTTCTACCTCGACAACTGCATGAGCCACAAGGACGCCATCAACGAGAACTGGGGCCGCGAACTGCTGGAACTGTTCTCCATGGGCGTCGGCATGGACGGCCACGCCAACTACTCCGAGGATGACGTGAAGGAAGCGGCCCGTGCCTTCACCGGCTGGACCATCACAAACGCCATCCCCCGCTATCCATACGGCCGCTATGCTTCTCAGTTCGTCTTCAACCCTGCCGACCACGATGAAGACGAGAAGACCTTCCTGGGAGAGACCGGGAACTTCAACGGCGAGGAAATCATCGACATCATTTCCCGCCAGCCGGCCACCGCCAGGTTCGTTGCCCGCCACCTGTACAACTACTTCGTGGCCGACGAGCCGCAGGTGCCCGCGTGGCAGGAAACTCCGCCCCGCGACCCCGAGGCCATCAAGATGCTCGAGGATGCATACTTCGAGTCCAACTACAACCTGACCGCCATGCTGCGGGTGCTGTTCAACTCCGAGTTCTTCAAGAACGCCCGGTTCGCCAAGGTCAAGAGCCCTGCCGAGACCGTGGCCGGTACCATGCGCCTGGTGCAGGACTTCACTCACCCGAAGCCCGGCCTGCACCCCATTGCCATGGAAATCCGCTACATGGGCCAGGACCTGCTGAACCCGCCCACGGTGGAGGGTTGGCACACCGGCGCCGAGTGGATCGACAGCGGCACGCTGGTGGAACGCATCAACTTTGCCGCCGACCAGGTTGGGAACACCAACCTGCCGGGCATTCGGGCCATCATCGCACGCCTGAATTCCGAGGGCATCACCGAGCCGCAGGCATTCGTCGACCGCTGCCTCGACATGGTGGGCTCCTACCAGCTTCCGGACGACACCCGGGACTTCCTGGTCGACCACATCGAGAAGGGCGGCGCGCTGCAGACCGGAACCGAGGACTACGCTCGGCGCGTGGGCCAGACCCTGCAGCTCATCGTCGCGACTCAGGAATTCCAGTTCGCGTAGTGGGCAACTGTCTGGATCAGGATTTACAGGATTCAAGGATGGGCAGGATACCCGATCTTGAAAATCCTCTAACCCGGGTAATCCTGATTCAGACAAAAAGAGCAAGAACAAACTGAACGGAAAGGATGAACATGGGCAGACTGGACGGCAAGGTGGTACTGATCAGCGGTGGAGCTCGGGGCCAGGGAGCCGTGGAAGCCCGCATGATGGCCCAGGAAGGCGCCAGCGTCGTAATCGGCGACATCCTCGATGACCTTGGACGGCAGGTTGAAGCTGAACTGGCCGAGGCCGGGCTGGACGTTACCTACGTCCACCTCGACGTCACCAACGAGGACGAATGGAACGCTGCGGTGGCAGCCGCCGTCTCCGCCTACGGCCACCTGGACACCCTGGTGAACAACGCGGGCATCCTCATCCGCAAGGGGATCGAGGACACCACGGTGGAGGACTGGGACCGGATCATGGACATCAACGCCAAGGGAGTGTTCCTTGGCACCAAGGCCGCCATCCCCGCAATTCGCGAGGCCGGCGGAGGGTCCATCGTCAACATCTCGTCCACCGCTGGCCTGGTGGGCAGCCCCGAGGGCTCGTCCAGCTACACCGCCACCAAGGGCGCCGTGCGCCTGCTGACCAAGTCCACGGCGATCCAGTACGCCTCCGATGGAATCCGGTGCAATTCAGTGCATCCGGGACCAATCGACACCGAGATGATCCGCGACACCTTCTCCGATCCCGACCGCTGGGAGGCCCGCATGCGTCGTCTTCCCCTCAAGCGGGTCGGCACCCCGGAGGACATCGCCTACGGCGTGATTTACCTGGCATCCAACGAGTCGTCATTCGTTACCGGCGCGGAGCTGGTGATAGACGGCGGAACCACCGCCGAATAGACGGCACGAAGACGCCCCACCCAACGCCCCCACCCTGACCCTTCAACATAAGGAGAGCCGAGGAAAGGGGGAGAGGGAATCATACAAAGGAGTGGCCAGACAATGACTTCAACCAAGAAAGACCCGGTCCTCGTCGTACTGCAGCTCTCGGGCGGCAATGACGCAGTCAACACCCTTATTCCCTACGGGGATCCCCTTTATGCAGACAACCGTCCGACGGTGAGAGTGTCCGAGGAGCAGGTCCTCCGCATCAACGACTACGTCGGCTTCAACCCGGCCATGAGTCCCCTCAAGGACCTGTACGATCAGGGCAACGTGGCAGTGATCCAGGGCATTGGCTATCCCAACCCCAACCGTTCGCACTTCCGGTCCATGGACATCTGGCACACCTGCGAGCCGGACAAGGTGGGCACCGAGGGTTGGATCGGACGGGCCATCCGCGACATCGACCCGAAGTCCGAGAATGTGCTGACCGGCGTAAACTTCGGCCGCGGGCTCCCTCGCTCCATGGCGGCCCCGCAGGTTCCGGTCGCCTCGGTGGGCAACCTGGAGACCTACGGCGTGCTGACCGGCATCGAGGAGGAGGAGCGCGACGAGGCCCTCGACCTGTTCTCCCGCATGTACTCCCCTGCCGTAGGCCGTGGCGCCGTGGTCGACTACCTCTCCCACACGGGCATGGACGCACTCAAGGGCGCAGACATCCTGGCCACCGCTCCCGAGATGTACTCCTCGGACGTCGAGTACGGCAGGGACAGCGTGGCCCAGTACATGCGCAACATCGCCATGGTGCACCTGGCCAACCTGGGCACCCGGTTCCTGTACACCACCGCGCCGTACAACAGCTTCGACACCCACGCCGGTGAGCTCAGCGCCCACGCCAAGCTGTGGAACGACACCTCACGCGCCGTCTCTGACTTCTACCGCGACATCAGCGAGAAGTCGGCCAGCGACAACGTGGTCCTGCTCGTATTCACAGAGTTTGGCCGCCGGGTTCACGACAACGGCTCCGGCACCGACCACGGCTCCGGCGGCGTCGCCTTTGTAGTCGGCGACCACGTCAAGGGCGGCATGTACGGCGAGTATCCCTCGATGGCGCCCGACAAGTTGCTGGAAGGCGACCTGCACTTCAACAACGACTTCCGCGGGCTGTATTCCACCCTCCTGGAGCAGTGGATGGGCCTGGACGCCAAGCCGATCGTCGGCGGCACCTTCGAGCAGATGGACTTCATCGCCTCCTAGATTCCCTGAAACGCCCGGCCCCACCTTTTCCCGAAAGGAAGGGTGGGTGCGCGGCCCCTCATCCCCTCCCCATCAGGGGAGGGCCAGGGTGGGGGTGAAAGGCAAGGAAGGGATTATCAGGCGACACACCAATCGAGCGAGGTAACGATGGCTACACAGATTATCGGCATAACCTTCCAGTACAGCCACACCATCGGGCGCGGCGAGTTCTCCGGCCCCGGCTTCCGCAACCCCGTGGCCATAGCGCGCGGCGAGGACGACACCATGTATGTCGTCAACCGCTCCTACGAATACCGCCCCGACGGCAAGCGCATCACCATCTGCACCGTCGACGAGGACTATGTGGGTGAGTTTGCCCGCGGCGTCCACACCGCTGGCGAGACCGATGAAAACGAGGACGACGGATCCCTGATCTGGCCGACCTCGGTCGCCGTCGACAGCAAGGGCAACGTATACGTGGCGGACGAATGGCTGAATCGCATCTCCATGTTCGACGCTGACGGCGAATGGCGCGGCAAGTGGGGCACCAAGGGCAGCGCCGACGGGGAAATCGACGGCCCGTCCGGCATGGCCTTCGACGCCGACGACAACCTCTACATCGTTGACAGCAAGAACCACCGGGTCCAGAAATTCACCGCCGACGGTCAGTTCCTGGGCAAGTGGGGATCTGAAGGCAGCGGCGAAGGCGAACTCGGACTGCCCTGGGGCATCTCCATCGACAAGGCCGGCGACGTATTCATCGCCGACTGGCGCAATGACCGCGTGCAGAAGTTCACCGCCGACGGTAAGTTCCTGCAGGCCTACGGCGTGGGCGACCTCAGCCGTCCCACCAGCGTCGACACCGACAGCCAGGGACTCGTCTACGTCGCAGACTGGGGCAACGAAAAGGTCCGCATCTACAGCCCGGAGGGCGACCTGGTCGAAACGCTCACCGGCGACGCCACCATCTCCAAGTGGGGCAAGGACAAGCTGGACGCCAATTCGGAGATGTGGTACGAGCGGGAGATCGCACAGGGCATCGAGCGCGAAAAGGTCTTCTGGGGCGTCTGCTACGTGGAAGTCGACGACCAGGACCGGCTCTTCGCTGTGGAGTCCTGCCGCAACAGGATCCAGATCTACCGCAAGCAGCAGCCCATGTTCTTCGGCGGACGCCTGTAGACCATCTCCCTTTCGGCACCAGGTGACACTGAAGGGAAGGGAGGCTTTGAGCTCCCTTCCCTTCGCTTTCAGGCCCCTCCGGCGGCACATTTCCCAAAGAGGATGGGCGGACGAGGAATAGTGACTACACCAGAACAATTAGCCACAAAACTCAAAGCGCTGGGCATACGTCAGACACCGCAGCGTCTGGCCATCGCCGAGGTGGTCGTCAACTCGGGCGATCATCCTTCGGTCAAGGAAATCTACCAGCGGGTCAAGGAATTCTTTCCCTACGTGACCCTTGCCACCGTCTACTCCACCCTGGAAACGCTGGAGCAGGCCGGGTTCGTTCGCGCCCTGCCGTTCCAGAAGCAGGCCCGCTACGACGCCAACCTGTCGCCTCACGCCAACCTGGTATGCGTGGGCTGCGGCGGTGTGGTGGACTCTAGGGAGGGCAAGGAGATCGTCAACCAGATGCTGTCGCGCCTGGAGGAAACCAGCGATTTCGAGTTTACGGGGCAGCGCATAGACTTCTATGGCTGGTGCCGCACCTGCGCCGACCGCCGCGACCACAAGACCCGAGCGGGAGTGATCTAGGCACCTATCTCAAGACTATCTCATAATTCTCTCCTGATCGTCACCGTCATTACGGCAAAAGCCGTAATCCAGTGAACACATGTAGAGAGACCGGTACTGTCTCAGCTTGGCTCAGGGCGCCCACAAGGGGCGCCCCTACAACCAGGACGGTGCTGCGATGTAGGGGCAACCCTTGTGGTTGCCCTGCTATCATCAACCAAACTAACACCCTACCGAGAAACTATTGAAAGCGGCCCAGAAATTCTGGACTCCGGCTTTCGCCGGGCCGGATTGACGGCTAATCTCAAACCAATGATCACAATGCCGTTGAAGTGCTAGCCCCGCAAATTCTCGATCTCCACAGGCTCAATGGCATCCGCTGGCACGAAGCCAAACACCCGCGAGTAGAAGTACAGTTCCGCTTCCAGCGCCCGCTCTATGTTCTCAGAGCGGCGAAAGCCGTGCTGCTCGCCCTCGAAGGGGACGTACGCCGTGGGCAGCCCCTTGGCTTTCACCGCCTCGAACATCATCTCCGCCTGGTTCGGCGGCACGATTTCGTCCTCGAGGCCCTGCAGGAGTAACAACGGGCACGATAGCCGTTCCGTGTGGTTGATGGGCGAACGCTCCTCATACAGGTCCTTCCGCTCGGGATAAGGCCCCACCAGGCTATCCAGGTATCTCGACTCGAACTTGTGCGTCTCCTTGGCCAGAGCTTCCAGGTCGCTTACCCCGTAGAGGCTGGTTCCGGCCCCGAAAACATCGTGGAACGTCAGGGCGGCCAGCGTTGTGAATCCCCCCGCGCTCCCACCATCAATGGCCAGTCGCTCCGGATCTGCGTCGCCACGGGCCGCCAGGTACCGCGCCGCGTTGACGCAGTCGTCGACGTCCACGATGCCCCATGCACCATTCAGGCGCCTCCGGTAATCGGTCCCGTAGCCGGTGCTGCCGCCGTAGTTTACGTCAACCACGCCGAATCCACGGCTGGTCCAGAACTGGATGCCGAGGTCCAGCGCAATCTGTGCTGCAGCCGTTGGCCCGCCGTGGCTCTTGACCAGAAGCGGGGGCTTCTCGCCCTCCGGCGCGGCAAAGTCCGGGTTTCGTGGCGGGTAGTAGAAAGCATGAGCCGTCCTGCCTCCAGTGGTCTCGAACTCCACCCGCTCCGGCGACGAGAGATACGCCGAATCCACCTCCAGGTCGTGGGCCTGTTGGAGCGCGATCAAAGCCCCTGAGGACAGCTCCAGAGACAACAGGGTCATGGGACGGTCCGGGGCGCCCGCGGAAAACACGATCCGGTTTCCCGAAGCCCGCAACTCTCCCCGGCCCATTTCCGAAAAAGGTGTATCAAGGCGCGTCAGGGATCCTGTCCCGGCGTCGATGATGCCCAGATTCCAGAGGCCACGATCAACGTAGGTGCAGACGATGCGTCCATCGCCAAGAAAATCGAAAGCCGGCGCCCCGAACACCCACGGTGGCCTCGCGAATTCCGCCTCCATCTCCAGCACTGGCTCCACGGCCCCCTCGCGCCAGCGGTACAGGTTCCACCAGCCGTTTCGGTCTGAAACGAAGTGCAATTCACCCTCCGGAGACCACACGGGCTGCAGCACCGACTCGTCAGGACCGCCGGCAACCAGCTGCGGCTCCTCAGCAAGACCGTCCGGTCCGATGGCTGCCACAAGGAGCCTTGTTCCGTCCCACGGCATGTTCGGATGGTCCCATGCCAGCCACGCCAGGCTGCTACCGTCCGGGCTCAGCCTGGGTGCGGCGCAGAAGTCCGAGCCGGAGTACAGGACCTGCTGGGGTCCCTCCCCGCTGGCGTCCACCGCCACGATGGCGTTTACCGGCTCACCGCCTCCCGAATGGTCCTCACGGACGCATATTATCCGCCCGAGCTCGGCGTCAAACTCCCCATTGGCGTACCGGAGCGGAGCGTCCGGCGTAATGGCCACGGGTTCGCCGCCTCGCTCTTGGCGATACAGTCGCTGGTCAGCAAAGTTGGAAAAGTACACCACGCCATCGGCCACCAGGAACGCGCCGCCGCCGTATTCGTGGACCCTGGTGCGCGCGCTGAACGGAGTGGGCGTCACGTCTATTGTCGTGCCGTCGGGGCCACGCCGCACGATGACCATGCGCCCACCCTCGGAGGGGCGCATCTCGACCCAGTACACATCATCGCCATCCAGGGCAATCTGCCCCAGACCGACAGCACCGGACACGATCAGGGAGGTCGTTACCGGTGATTTCCAGGAACCATACGGGGCGATAGTCGGCATGTCTGCTACTCCAAGAGGAAATTTGCGAACCAGCTCCACAGAAAATGTTACAGCCCAACGGGGTCGTTTTCCATCCCACCGCAGGCAACTCGAGTGCCCGGCACACTTCAAATCTCCGGAAGACCACCAAGTCCGGCAGAACAAGTGTCGTCTGAATCAGGATTCACGGAATTCTGGGATTTTCCGGATGTTCCCCAATCCTGTTTATCCTTTAATCCTGTAAATCCTGATTCAGACAATAACTTGGCAAACCACGTCTCAGTCGTACTTCAGCACCGTTAACCGTGCCAGTGCTGGCCCGTATCCTGAATTGCAGTACATTGGGCAGATCAAAGCAGAGAGGTCGACGATGCCAGAGGAAGCGACGCCGGGCCCCGTAGACCACCACGATCAGCTGCCGCCTCCCACCCTCGAGGAGGTCAGCCCGGGCGTCTATGCCTACATCCAATTGGACGGCACCTGGGGGCTCAACAACTCGGGATTCATCTCCGGCAGCGACTCGCTTTCGGTTATCGACACCTGCTTCACCGAGACTCGCACCCGGGCATTCCTGCAGGCCATCAGGGGCGTTACCGACCTGCCCATCAGGACTTTGGTGAATACCCACCACCACGGCGACCACACCCACGGCAACTACCTGCTGAAGGGCGCCTCCATCGTCGGCCACGAGCTTTGCCGGGAGGCCGTCATTGAGACCGGACTGCACACCCTGCACCCACTGTTCCCGAACGTGACCTGGGGTAACCTTGAGCTGGCGCCTCCATTTGTGACATTCCAGCAACGCCTCGACCTGTTTGTGGATGACCTCCGGATGGAGCTTCATTACGTGGGACCGGCACACACCACCAACGATTCCGTCGTGTGGCTGCCTGATCGAAAGCTGCTGTTCACCGGTGATCTCGCCTTCAACGGTGGCACTCCATTCGTGGCCATGGGGTCCATTGCGGGCTCGCTGGTGGCGCTGGATCGACTGCGTGAATTCGGGGCGGAGACTGTCGTGCCGGGACACGGGTCAGTGTGCGGGAACGAGGTGTTCGACGATATGGAGGCCTACCTGCGATTCGTGCAGGCATTGGCGAGGGATGCCTTCGCCGAAGGACTGTCTCCACTGGCAGCGGCACAGCAGACTGATCTCGGCCGGTTTTCCGACTGGCACGACCGGGAGCGCCTCGCCGGGAATCTGCACCGGGCCTACTCGGAGCTGCGGGGCGAGCCGCTGGGCGTGAACCTTCCCCTCGGCCCCATCGCCGAGGACATGGTCACATATAACGGGGGACAACCCGTCCGCTGCCTGGCATGATTGCCGGGAGAGATCCGCGCCTCTCATTTCATCCGTAGTAGAATGCACTGGACGAGTAACATCACGGATACTGATTCACGGACATTTGCAGTGAACCTCAAACCAGACCGCCGCATCTCAACGCGAATCCCACTGAGCGTGATAGCCATTCTCACCCTGCTGCTGCTTGTCCTGGTAGCTTGCGGAGAGGATTCCGGGGAGCCGGCCGCCACGGCAACGACAGAGCCCGCCACCCCGACGACACGAGCGGAGGAGGCGACACCGGCCCCACCAATGGACGAGCCAACGACCGTCCCTCCCACTGCGGAACCGGAACCCACGGCCACCGCAACGTCCACGCCAGAGCCCACGGACCGGGCAGAGCCGACAACGGCACCCACCCCGGCTCCTGACCCCACGGCGACGCCTACGGAGGTACCCACGAGCGTGCCGCCCACGGAGGCACCGGAGCCAACGACTGCGCCAGCGTCCACCGCAACGCCGGAACCGACGGCCGAGCCGACGCCAACCACGGCTCCTGACCCTACAGAGACACCCATGCCGACACCGGAGCCAGGGGCAACCGTGGCGCCGGCACAGGAGCCCACCGAAACGCCGGAGCCGACGGCCACGCCACCGCCGACGCCTGAGCCACCGGAAAATGCCGCGCCATTGTTCACCCTGCCCAACGCCGCAGACGGAATGCTGGTCAGCTTGGAGTCCTATCGTGGCGACAGGGCCGTCGTGCTGGTGTTCTATCGAGGATTCTGGTGACACTACTGCGTTCAGCAACTCGGGCAGTTGCGAGGGGATTACGAAAAATTCACGGATCTGAACGCCGAGATACTCACCATTGCGGTCGACGACTTCTCAAGTTCAAGTTTGGCCGCAAGAGCGCAGGGATATCCCTTCCCCGTCCTGTACAACGTAGATGGCGATGTCGCCAGGGATTACGGGACTTACAACCAATCGGCTGCTTACGCAAACCCTCATGTGTTCATCGTGGACAAGAACGGTTCGATCGTTTGGGATCAGCGCGGGTCAACCAACCACAGGACGCCCAATAGCGCCATCATCGCGGAACTGGAGAAACTGAGCTGATGTGCCCCTCTATCTCGAGGAACAGCATGCAGTGGAGAACTTAATGGCCGCAGATTTCCGAAGGTCTCTGGTCCTCCTGGGGGTGGTTGCAGCACTGTCGCTGGCAGTTCTGGCCCTGGTTGCCTGCGGCTCGTCGGCGGAGCCGGCGACTGAAGCGCCGTCGGCAACGGCAGAACCCGCTGCCGCCGAGGGAGATCAGGCGGCGATATTTGACGAGCACCTCACCGGCGCAGAGGAACGGGAGCCGCAGGGAAATATCGCGTCAAAGTTCACGCTGCCCGACGCTCGCGACGGCTTGGACGTGAGCCTGGAGTCGTACCGCGGGGACAAGAACGTGGTGCTGGTGTTCTACCGGGGATTCTGGTGATCCAGTTGCCGGGAGCAGCTAGGTGAGCTGCAAAGCTATTACCAGACTTTTTCAACTTTGAACGCCGAGGTCCTTGCCGTCAGCATAGAGGACCTCTCAGATGCCGACTATGCCGTGAGGGCACAAGGGTACCCGTTTCCCATCCTCTATGACCTGGACGCCGACGTCGCCGAGGCCTACGGAGTATTCAACCTGCACGGCAACAACCTCCCCACTCCGTCCACATTCATCATCGATACCGACGGAAACATCCGCTGGGAGTACATAGGCCGTTCCGCCCGAACTGACCGGGCCCCCAACACCGAAATCGTCGCCCAGCTGCGGATGCTGAACTGAGGGCAAATCCTGAAGAACCGAGAATTCTGGATAGAGACGTGAAAACAGGACTATTGAGGAATTGTAGAATCCTTCTAGCGGTGGCAGCCACGTTAGCGGTAATTGCTTCATTGGCGGCCTGCGGCTCGGCTGATGGGCCGATAGCAGAGGAGGCGTCTGCCGCAACCACCGAACCGGCCACTCCAACGGCGTCTACTCCCGGAGGACCTACCGCATCGGCTGACACCCCCGAACCTGAGCCCCAGGGAGATGTGGCACCGATGTTCACGCTGCCCACTGCTGCGGGCGAGTCCGTCAGCCTGGGCTCCTTCGCCGGCGACAGGAACGTGGTGCTGGTGTTCTACCGGGGTTTCTGGTGAACCTACTGCCGCGGGCAGCTCGGTGAGCTGCAGAACGACTACCAGGCGATCTCGGACCTGAACGCAGAACTGCTGGCCATTAGCATCGACGACCTGTCCCAGGCATCTAGGGCAGTGGAGCAGCTGGGGCTGACCTTCCCTATCCTCTACGACGAGTCGGGCGATGTAGTCCGGTCCTACGGTGTGTACAACGAGGGATCCGGATACGCAACACCGTCGACGTTTATCATCGATACCGAGGGCGTGGTCCAGTGGGAATTCATCGGCTCAGACTCCCACCGGACTCCGACCAGGGATATCATCGAGCAGCTCGAGTTGCTGAGTTAAAGGCTAGGCGAACTGAGTCTCTGACCAGCCCTTGCCGTCGAAGGGCGTCCAGAAATGGGACGTGAGAGTCAGGTTCTGGAACTTCCACTCGCCGTTGACCTTGACGTATTCCTCGTCGTAGCGGGCCGATCCCCAGACGGCCTTGTCGCCGTCGGCATAGGTGCAGGGCTGGAACAGGTACCAGACTCCCGTGGCCCGGTCGCCGTCCACCTCGATTATCGGGTTCAGCACCATGTGGATGGCAAAGGGGAGCCGGTTGGGAGCGTTCTGGAAAAAGGCGCGAATGGCCTCTCTACCGTCATTCCGGCCCCGCTCACGTCCGTCCCAGACGGCATCTTCGACGAACAGGTCCGCCAGTGCATCGGCGTCATACTTATCGTCGCAGTAGCCGCAATACCGGTGCTTCAGTCGCTTGATCGCCTCTATGTCCTCAAGAACCTGGATCCTCTTTTCCAGATCGTCTGATGGCATATATCGTCTCCTCTATTAAGACTGGCATCTTCTCTTGAAGTAATGGCCCTTACAGGGCGGTCCAGCCGCCATCCACCAGCAGCAGGTGGCCGGTGGTGGCACCAGCGGCGGGGCTAGCCAGGAAAACGGCCGCCCCCACCAGCTCCTCCGGCTGCATCCGTCGGCCCAGGGGCATCTTCTCGGCGTATTCCGCGTTCAGCTCCTCGGGGGTGCGGTTGTAGGCAGCCAGGACTCCCGGCGTTTCCGTGGGCCCGGGTCCGATGGCGTTGACAGTGACGCCCAACGGCGTCCACTCGGCAGCCAGGGAGCGTGTCAGGCCCGCCACGCCGTGCTTGCTGGCAATGTAGGGCGCGCGCCCGGGTGAGCCGACCGCGGAGAACTGCGACCCAATGTTTACGATACGACCCCAGCCTTGGTCTATCATGGGCCGGGCCGCAGCCTGGGCGCAGAAGAACAGGCCCTTCAGGTTGGTGTCAACGGTCGCATCCCAGTCTTCTTCCGTCACCTCCAGCGCCGGCTTGGGGATGCGGATGCCGGCGTTGTTGATCAGGATGTCCAGCTTGCCGAATTCATCGACGATCTGTTGGATGACACCGGGAATACCGGCAATGTCCAGAACATCAAGCTCGTAGGTAGCGCTCCGTCTTCCGTGCCCTTCCACCTTCGCCTGGGTGTCGCGGGCCAACTCCAGGCGGGACGCCATGTCCGATACGGCAACGTCGGCCCCAGCCTCCGCTAGCCCCACTGCGATGGCCGCGCCGATACCTCGCGCCGACCCGGTCACAAGTGCCACTTTCCCGTCCAGACTCAACCCCGAGTAAGCCATCGTATCCTCCGCAAGATCCACAAGTTGAACGGGCGTAGCATATCACAGGGCCGTAACGAATCAGCCGCTCTCGCCGCTTGCGCCGTCGACGGCGCAGGAATAGAATCAGCCGGTATGTTCGGTTCCGGGGCCTTGGATGCAGGCATCAGAACCAGCAGCTTCTGGCACGGTAGACTGGCGGGCGGGCAGCGATGGCGCAAGCGGTACAGGCGGGCGGGCACAGGCAGAACCGTGGGTTTATCCTCGGGGCTCTGACCTTCGGCCACGGTGTAGCCCACCTGTACGACCTGGGTTTTCCGGTATTCCTGACTGCCATAGCAAACACCCTGTTCCTAAGCACGAAGCAGACGGGGTTTCTGCTGGCCATACGCACCAGCGGAAACGGCCTTATCGCCACTGGTTCGGGCGTGCTGGTCGACCGTTTCCGGGCCCATTGGGGCCTGATGCTCACCATCTGCATGGTGCTGAATGTCATCGCGTTTGTCGTGATCGGGCTGTCTCCCAACTGGGGCGTGCTGATCATCGGCGTGATCCTGATATCCATTCCCGGGTCGCTGTGGCACCTCCCGGCCATCGCATCGCTCTCTCGCCGCTTCTCCGACCGGAGAGCGTTTTCCATATCCATCCACAGCTTCGGCTCCACCATAGGCAACGCACTGGGTCCGCTGGTAGCGGGAACGCTGCTGTTGTACCTGATATGGCGCGAAGTGTTGCTCCTGTACGCCATACCGGCAGGGATTGTCGCCATTTTCGTGTGGTGGTCGCTGCGGGACCTGGGACGAGAGGACGACGTACGGCCGGGCGACGCCGAGCGGCGTACGCTCAGCACATTGGCCGTGGCGGGGTGGAACTTCTTCCGCAATCCTGCGATGCTGGCCCTCCTGGTGGCCGCCAGCCTCCGGAGCGTGGCCAATGTCGCAATGTTCGACTGGACCCCGTTCTACCTCGAGAAATCACCCGAGGACGGAGGTTTGGGATACTCGTACTTCTGGACGGGATTCCAGATGGCGCTGCTCACAGGGACAGGGGCCATTTCAGCGCCTGTCCTGGGCCAGCTGTCGGACAAACTGGGTCGAAAGCAGATTCTTGTGCCCGGCCTGGCGATCGCAGCAGTCCTGCCCTTCCTGATCGTTCCGGCGGGGGACGGCATCCTGGTCCCGATCGTTATGGCGGCAATGGGGCTGTTCAGCTTCGCCCTGCACCAGGTTATGCTGGCGGGCATCCTAGATGCGGCGACCCGGGGAACCGAGGCGACTGTCGCAGGCCTGGTGTTCGGGATAAACGGGGCCGTGGGCTTCGCCTCCACCGTGCTTGTCGCCTTTATCATCGACAGCCTCGGCGGCTACGGTTCCATGTTCGTATACGTGGGAATACTGACGGCGGTTGCGGGCGTCATAGTCCTGTTTACGCCCTTCCCGAACTACAAGACCGAACCCGCCTGACGCCTGCTACCAGGCTCACATTTTTGCCACAGGTTAGCATCTTGAACCAGACGATCACAGCGGTCCCCGGCATCGAGGCCGGACACTATACCGACCTCCAGAACGCCACCGGCTGCACCGTGGTGCTTTGCCGCAATGGGGCCGTCGGCGGGGTGGACGTTCGCGGCGGCTCCCCGGGCACCCGCGAGACCGACCTGCTGCAGCCGACCCGACGCGTGGACCAGCTGTTCGCCGTCTCCCTGAGCGGAGGCAGCGCCTTTGGCCTGGACGCGGCGACGGGCGTGATGGCCTGGCTGGAGGAACACGACACTGGCTACCGGGTCACTCCCGACGTCATCGTGCCCATCGTTTCGTCGGCAATCATCTACGACCTTGGACTGGTGACATCCAAAGTGCGCCCAGGCCCGCAGGATGGGAGGGCCGCCTGCGACGCGGCGTCCACCGAACCCCTGACGGAGGGCACCTTCGGCGCAGGCACCGGCGCCACCGTGGCGAAGACCGGCGGTACGCATCGGTCCTGCAAGGGCGGCCTCGGCTCTGCCGCAGTCAGGCTTCCTGGCGGCGCGACCGTGGCGGCCGTAGTCGTGGTGAACTCCATCGGAGGCATACGGGATCCCTTCACCGGTCAACTCGTGGCCGGGCCGCGGCGAGGGGACGGCACTTTCGACGACCCGGTTGGTATCCTGCTGAAGGGCTCTCCGGCAGAGATGCCCGATGGGCCGGTCAACACCACCATCGGCGTCGTGGCCACCGATGCCCGGCTCACCCGGGAGCAGGCCAACTACGTGGCCAGGGTCAGCCACAACGGCCTGTCAATGACCATCCATCCCTGCCACACCATCCGCGACGGGGACACCATGTTTGCCATGGGCACCGGCGAATTCCAGGATGAGGTGGACCTGACCACTCTGGGGGCGGCGGCGGCAGAGGTCTCGGCGCGGGCCGTGCTGCGAGCGGTGCGGCTGGCCACCGGACTGGGCGGCATTCCGGCAGTGTCCGAGCTGGGCAGCTAGAATCAGATTCGCCGGAACGTGCCATGCAGATAGTCAGTTCGAAAGAGGAAATGCGACGCCTGTGCCGGGAGGCGTCCCGTCCGTTGGGACTGGTGCCGACCATGGGGGCGCTGCACGATGGCCACTTGTCGCTGGTCGACAGGGCCCGCACCGACTCGGGAACCGTCGCAGTCAGCATCTTCGTGAATCCCGCGCAGTTCGCGGAGGGCGAGGACTTCGCCGAGTATCCCCGGGACCTGGATGCTGACCTGGAAATGCTGCGGCAACACGGCACGGACCTGGTCTTCGTTCCTGACGTCTCGGAGGTCTATCCTCCCGGATTCGACACCTGGGTAGACGTTGGCCCGATCGCCGACCGGCTGGAGGGAGCAGCCCGACCCGGGCACTTTCGCGGCGTGGCGACCGTGGTGGCCAAGCTCTTCGGGATAGTGCAGCCGGAGCGGGCCTACTTCGGCCAGAAGGACGGGCAGCAGACGGTCGTCATCCGAAAACTGGCACGCGATCTTGATATGGGCATTGATGTCGTGGTGCTGCCCACCATCCGCGAGACAGACGGCCTCGCAATGAGCAGCCGCAACGTACGCCTGAGCCCGGACCAGCGGAGAGCCGCCGCTGCGGTCTATCGCGCGTTGTGCTCCGGCAGGGACTTGTGGAGCAGCGGGGAGGCCGGGGCCGACGTGGTGCGCGGCGCTGTCAGGGCGGTGCTACAGGCCGAGACGTTGCTGGGAGAAGTCGACTACGTCAGCGTCGCTGCTCCGGACACGCTGGCGGAACTGCAACTTGCCACTGCAGGGGCCATGTTGTCCACGGCAGTGCACCTCGGCCCGATCCGCCTGATCGACAACGTAATATTAGAATAGGGGCGCACTTCCGTACGCCCCCGCTCAAATGCTCTGTGCCCCACAATGCCGGGGCTGCGGACTACCTAGCTGTCCATCAGCTCGCGCACTGCCTCGGTAAGCGCCGGCAAGACCGTCTCCCAATCGCCAACCACGCCATACCGAGCGTCCTTGAATATGTTGGCGTCGGCGTCCTTATTGATAGCGACGATGCACTTGGCGCCGGAGCATCCCGCCATGTGCTGGCTGGCGCCGGATATGGCCACGGTAATGTACAGGTCAGGCGTGATGGACTTGCCGGTAAGTCCCACCTGGTAGGACGGTGGGACCCATCCCGAGTCCACCGCTGCCCGGGAGGCCCCGACTGCGCCACCCAGCAGCTTGGCCAGATCTTCCAGGCCCGAGAACGGCTCGGGGCCACCAAGTCCCCGGCCGCCGGAAACTACCACGCGGGCTTCTTCCAGCTTCACTCCCTCAGATTCCTCGCGCACTGTCTCGACCACGCGAACCCGCGCCTGGGAGGCATCCAGCTCAACCGGGAAAGATACGACCTGGCCCTGCCTCGACGGGTCCGCCTCCGTGGCCTCGTAGGCCTTGGGGCGGATGGCTGCAATCTGCGGAGTGTGCTCACAGCTGACTACGGCGATGGCGTTGCCGCCGTAAACCGGGCGATTGGCCAGCAGCGTCTTGCTCGCCTCGTCTACGGACACCTCGAGGCAGTCCTGCGCCAGGCCCACGCCCAGACGGAATGCAAGCCGTGGGGCCAACTCTCGGCCATCATTGGTGCGCGAAATCAGCACCACCCTGGGGTTCACCTCGCGACACAGGGAGTCCATGGCAGTGATGTACAGATCGGGCTGATATTCGGACAGCAAAGGGCTGGTCACAGCGTAGACACGATCAGCGCCGTGGTCGATGGCCTGCTGGGCGGGAGTATCGACAGCACTGCCCAGGAGAGCGATGGAAAGCTCTTCTCCCAGCGATGCAGCAACTCCTCTCCCGGCGGCCAGCAACTCGGCGGCGGTCGAATCCAGCGTGTCGGCTGAGGTCTGCCCGATTACCAGAACACCTGTGGCGTCAGCCATTACGGCCTCCCGAACCAATTACTAGAGGGTGCAAAATAAGGACGCGTCGCTTGGGTCCTTCATGGGAAAGCAAACGGTAGCGTCTCTAGATCATCTTGGCTTCCCGCAGCTTGAGGGCCAGTTGGCGTCCGGCGTCGGCGGCGTCCTCGCCCTCGACAAACTCGCACTCCTGGTCGCTGACGGGAATGAACAACTGGCGCAGCGTTACCCTCGCCTCCGCCTGGGAATCGTCCAGGTCGAGGTCGGCCTTGCTCCAGACCGTCGGGCGCTTGCGGGTGGCGGCCATGATGCCGCGCAGGGTGGGATAGCGCGGCTGGCCCAGCTCATTGCTGACCGTGACCAGTGCGGGAAGGGACGCCTCCACCACCTGGTAACCGTCGGGAACTATGCGTTCGACGACGGCCTTGCCGTCGGCCACGTCTACCTTCTTGCCCAGGGAAACGCATGCGACGCCGAGAATCTCGGCCACCCCCAGCGGGACCTGGGCATTGTCCCAATCCGAGGCTTGGCGGCCACAGATGATCAGGTCGAAGCCCTCAAGCTTCCGGATGGCCGCAGCCAGCAGTTGCGCCGTCTGGAAACTGTCGATGGTGTTGTCGAAATCGTCGTCCTGTAGAAGCACCAATTCGTCGGCGCCCATGGACAGGGGTTTCTTCATCACGTCTAGGGCAAAGGTTGACCCGGTCGAAATGACCGTTACGGTCGCTTCCTGCGCGTCCTTGATCCGGAGGGCGGCCTCGACGGCGTTTTCGTCGAATCCGTTGACGACCGGGGGAATGTTGGCCGGCGGCACGACACGCTTGGCATCATCATCAATGCGAAAAGCCGCCATGGGCATCTCGGGATCCAGTACCTGCTTGGCGAGAACAGCAATTTTCAGTGGCATAAAAAAACCCCGTGCGATTATGTCGCCGGACTATGTGAAAGATATCACTAATTAAGCCAGAGTGTCAATTCAGAACAGGCTCTCCCTTCCTGGTCCTGCCCCAACAGGGGTAACTATTGGATGCCTTGTTCTTTGTACCAGTCATCACCAGCAGGGGGCCACGGGTTTTCGCCGGGGAATACCTGTGACAGCTGGGTAAAGGCGCCGAGCAACCCTGCCGGGTGCAGCCAGATGCTGTTGAATCTCAGGTTGGTGTAATTGGCGGTCTGCCGCGAGGTGGTGTACCTCGCGCCTGCCTGCTTCAGGTGGTCGTCCATTGCCAGAGAGTCTTCGATCTCGTAGATCGTGAGGTACAGGCCCTCTCCGTACCGGTCCAGGAATCGCTGGGACGGCGCGTCCGGCCCTGTGGGCTGAGCCAGCTCTATGAATGTATCGCGCCCCGCCAGCGGTATGACGGCGATCTCAAGGTCAGTGAAGCTGACCTCGAAGCGCTTGGTCGCCTGCAGCTGAAACATCCCGCACCATCGCTCCAGCGCCTGATCGAGGTCGCGCACGAGCACGGCGATTTGCTTCAAGCCCAGGGTGCGCGGTGCCGGAGACGCCTGCCAGTCATCACCCGCCAGCGGCCACGGGTTGGCACCGGGCTGCAATTCGACCACCCGCACCAGCGCTCCGTTGGTGGCCTCGCGATCTATCTCCACGGTCCGCCTGCCAGGGCGCTCGGAAACGCCGCTGTGTCTCACTCCCGCAGTTCTGAGGTTGGAAAGCAGGGCATCGAGATCCGTGGTCTCGAACACCAGGCGATATGGCCCCTGTCCGCGACTCTCCCGGAATGCCGACGACTCCGCCTCTCCGAGGTCGGGATGCCACAACCGGACGAAGGTGCCATCTCCAGCGTGCAACGTGACGCGCTCACCGTCTACAGACCGGGAACGGCGGACGACTCTCATACCGAGGTAATTTTCGTACAGGCTCGTCCCGTGGTCCAAGTCGTCGACGATAAAGTCGACCTGGCGCAAGCTATGCAACACGGCAATCACCGAGCAGTGTTTCCCGCAGCACTACCGGGAGCGCGGGATGGGGTGGGGAGGATTGTTATTCCTTGGTGGGAAGGGAAACCAGGGCCCGACCGCCCACGTGCCGTTCTCCCTTGCTGCCCAGCATCAGGATGTCGCACTCGGCCAGGTTCTGCCCGTCCTCCTGCCGGAGGTCGGTGATGGTGGCCTCGAGCGTCAGCGGGGAGTTGTGGGGAACCGGCTGGCGGAACACGACGTCCAGGTCCCTGATGCTGTCAGGACCGGCCCAATCTGTCAGGAGTTGCGCCATCATGGCCATGGCCATAATGCCGGGCACAATGGTGCCTGACATGCCGGAGGCCCGAGCCGTTTCGATATCCGTAAACCTATTGGGGGACGGTGGCGACCAAATTTCACAGAAACTGGCCACGCTCTCGTCGGTGGCTACCGTCTCGACTGGTCCAACCTGGTCGCCCAGTTCCAGATCTTCAAAGTAAGGCAATTCGATTCTCATTCTCTGCGAATTGAATAGGAAACCCACCGAGGCATTCAGAGAGTCAAGTGCGGACGCTCACTCCCGGCGGGCGAAGGACTCCTGCACTTCCGCCACCACCTGCCCATCCTGGTTGCGGAAGGTGGTCTCCCAGACTATGAACACCATGGTGCCAGAGCGACCCGTCTTGGCATAAACGTCCTTCAGGTGAGAGGAAGCCGTGACAGTATCCCCGGCATAGATGGGCGCAATGGGCTGCACTCTCTGTCCCGCGTGCATCTGCGTCTTGCCGAAATCGATTCCCACGTCCGGCAACTGCACCTCGCGCACGAATATGGAGCAGAGGGTCGGGGGAGCAATCATTCCACGAAACCCGCCGTTCCTGGCGCCGTCGACCGAGGTGAAAGCAGGCCCCTTCTCCCCGAGGCTGGTGTTGACCGCCTGAATCATTTCCTCGGTAATCTCGAATGGGCCGGCCCTGTGTTCTTTCTCATGAAGCGAACGGTCGTAATTCAGTTCCAGCGTCATGCAGCGTTCTCCGGAATCATCGGCTTTTGGAATCGAACGGGCGGCAACGGTCAGGCAGAGGGGACGCTGGCAGTCTCTTCCAGCCTCACGGGTCTGAATTCCTTGCTCAGCAACGCATCAACCAACTGGCTCTCTCTGGCAATTGATGACCTGAAGTCCGTGAGGCAAGTGGCGATATGACTGGTGAAGTGGGCGTCGCTGCCCCCTATGCCCAGGTATCCGTACTGCTGGCACAATTCTTCTGCCCGCTCGTTTTCGCCCGCCCGGCCTCCGCCGTTCAGTATCTCGACAACGTCCACGTCAGGGAATGCCTCTCCCTGCTGGACGTACTCCGTAAGCCCTATGCCAAACCGTCCAGGGTGTGCCGGGATGGCCACAGCATCGTGCTGCTTCGCGGCCTTCATCAACTCGCGTGCGTCCATCCGCACGTCGGAAAAGTCCATGTCGTGGGTCAGCCCCTCGCTGACCCCATAAACCAGGAAGTGCCCGTAACGAGTATCCAGCTCTGACCCCTTCAGAATGAGCAGACCATACTGCTCGGCCAGCGAGGAGTAGTCCTTGTCGTAGTCGAACTTGCGGTGCTCCGTCAGCACAATGCCGTCTACCGCAAAATTCCGCTTGCGCAGCACCTGCACCCATTTGACGTATTGCTCAACTGTGGCACGGGAATCATCGGAGGAAACGGAATGGCAATGCAGGTCAAGAAACACTTCGCAAACACTCCTGTCAAGGCCACGGAGATGATAAGCGGCCCTGCCGACTATCATAAACAACGATACCGAATCCGGCAACCGCTATCAATATTCAATCCATCGCAGGGGACTGCTGATGCAAGAGGCCTACCGGGAAAAGCAGGTGCGGGAGGGCATGCGGACCTGTAAGCCGGGTTCTGTATCCCGCCGCCCCTCGACTAGCTCAGGACGGGACGGGTGGTGACCATCTATCTAGCCCCCCGGCCAGAGACCGGGGCCCGCCGGAGGCGGGACGGCGTTGCCGCCGTGGTCAAGCAGCCAACCCGGGGACGAGCCGGGCGCTCATAGTCCCTCTATTTGGCCTTGCTCCAGGTGGGGTTTGACCGCCGCTGCGTTACCGCAGTCGGCCGGGCGCTCTTACCGCCCGATTTCACCCTTACTCCGAGGAACGGAACGCCCTCGCAGCGGTATGTTTCTGTGCCACTTTCCGTCTTCCGCGCCGGACTGATCCCTTGCGAAAGCCTGGGCGTTACCCAGCACCCTGCCCGAAGGAGCCCGGACTTTCCTCCCCGACCTCCTAAAGGAGATTCCGGGGCGGTCACCCGGTCCGCACGCCCTCCACTTTCAATCTAGCACGGGCCCACAAGGGGGTCAAACAGATTCCGGCAAGAGACAGGGCGATCGCTAAAGTCTTCGTCTGAACTGTGATTCATTTGATTTCTGGATTTCACTGATGGGACCTCAATCCTGCTCATCCTTAAATCCTGTGAATCCTGATTCAGACAATTGTAATCGGCAACGACTTTGCAATCTTCATTGGGTGACAGGCTCCGCTTACCAGATTCTCGTCAAATCGAGAACAAAGCCTTGCAACACCTGCCCGCCGGAGACGGATTCAGGTGCCTCCAGCACCTCGACCTGATGGCCTGGGCGGTATATGTGAACCAGCTTTGTGTCCGGATCCAGGAGCCAGCCCAGCCTTGCGCCGTTCTCCAGGTATTCCTCCATCTTGGCCTGCACGTCGGAAAGCCTGTCCGATGGGGACCGCAGTTCGATAACGAAGTCCGGAAACGTGTGTCCAAATCTTCTTTGTTCTTCACTGTCCAAGGCTTCCCATCTCGCCAAAGGCATCCAGGATACGTCAGGAGCTCGTATGGCCCCGTTTGGCAATGTATACCCTGCATTCGAACCGAACGCGAGGCCATTGCCGTCCTGAATTGCCCAATTGCTGACCTGTCGCGCCGCTTCCGTCTCTTGCCTACCTCTTTCCAAGCCACCAGGGGGCATAATGATCAACTCCTGGGTCGACGATAGTTCCATCCTCAACTCGCTGTTGTCGGAACAAAGCTGCAGGAACTGTTCCCCAGTCATGTTCAAAGCGCGAAAGTCCAGCACCAGCCGGTACGGCAGCGTGAGGGCCTGCTCGAGTTGGGGAGCTTTGGCGGTTGTCATGCTTTCAACCTGCGCAACCTCGAGAATACGGAAAAGAAGGCCAGCGCCTTGATTCTACCATTCATTGGGGGAATGACTTAAAAGGCGGATACGCCGGGGAACCGGCGTATCCGAAAACAGGACCAGGCAATCGCCATCGGCTAAGCGCGCTATTCGACGAACAGCATCCTGCCGCAGCTGCTGCAATTGACGGCTTGGCGGCCGCTCTTGACGCGCTGGCGAAGCTGGGTGGGCAGCGACATCCGGCAGCCCTGGCAGAGGTCCCGCTCCACCTTGGCGACCGCCCGTCCGCCCTTGGACTTGCGCAACGTTTCGTACCTCTGCAGTGTGGCAGGGTCAAACCTGGCTGCCAGCAGCGCCCGCTGCCTTTCGTATTCGCCCTGCTCTGCCCTGAGACCATCGATGCGCTGATTGAGTTCCACCTGCTGCACATCCCAGCGAGCCCTGGTGTCCGCAAGTTGCAGGTTCAGACTGCCACACCGCGACCGGTGTTCCTCGACCTGTATCGACAGTTCCAGCGACATTGCCTCGTCCTGTTCCAGGAGATGGCGAACATTGGCCGCCTCGAGTTGCAGTGCTTCGAGGTCGCGGGCGTTGATCATAGAACCGTCATAGAGTTGGGTTTCCAGTGCCTCGCTGCGTTCTCGCCGAGTCTCGATATCTATCTGATTATCGCGCTGGAGAAGTTCAACATCCTGCAGTCGTTCCTGCTCCTCCTGCAGAGAAGCCTCGAGATTCTCGATGGAAATCTCGATCTTCGATTCCTGTTCTGCCTCTTCTAGTGCCCGGTAGACCCTGTCAAGATCAAGGTCTACTTCCTGCAAAGCGTAAAGCTGTTTTACAGTCGTCATCCGATGCTGACCTGCCGTATCTTCTATACCAAAGCCTTTCGATTCTAGGAACGCCGTCTGCTGTTGTCAATCAGATTGCCGGATGACAACGGTTCGACCGCCCGTTAGAATCATCGTTAAAGCAGACACAGAGATGCACGTCGACAGTGTCAATTGACCCAAGTGGAGAGGAGGCCACCTATGGTTCTTTCTAAATTGGACAATGAGAAGTTGACCCGGGTGGGAGAGGGCACCCCAATGGGCGATACCATGCGGCGATACTGGCTACCGGCCCTACTCTGCGACGAATTGCCGGAGCCCGATTGCCCGCCGGTCCGGGTTAGACTGCTGGGCGAGGACCTGGTTGCCTTCCGCGACACTTCGGGCGAAGTGGGACTGCTGGAGGAGTTCTGTCCCCACCGCCGTACCTCCCTGTGGCTTGGCCGCAACGAGGAAAACGGCCTACGCTGCGTCTATCACGGCTGGAAGTTCGACCGTACGGGCAACTGCCTGGACATGATGAACGAGCCGCAGGACAGCGACTATCACACCAAGGTCAAGGCTATTTCTTACCCTGTCGTGGAGATGGGCGGCGTGGTCTGGGCCTACATGGGACCCGCCGACCGGAAACCGCCGCTGCCCCGCTTCGAGTGGACGCAGGTGCCAGACAGCCACCGCCTGATCACCAAGAACCGGCAGGAGTGCAACTGGCTCCAGGCCCTGGAGGGAGGCATCGATACCGCCCACGCGCCAATCCTGCACCGACGCATCACCAAGAACACCAATCGCCCCGGCTTCGGAGTCGACACTCCCTTTGTCGTAGGCAAGGCGCCCAAGGTGGAGGTCGACCGCACGGACTACGGCTACCGTTATGCCGGCATTCGGGAACTCGAGGATGAGGGCACTAATTTCGTCCGCTCATACCACTACGTTCTCCCCTTCCACCAGATGCGTCCGCAGCAGTTTGGGCTGTCGGGCGGCACCACTCGAACTATGATCGCCGGGCATTGCTGGGTTCCCACCGACGACGATAACAGCATGGTGTTCAACTGGCTGTACAGCTATGGGGACGAGCCACTGACTGAAGCTGACCGCGACATCGAACGCCAACTGGGGCGGGGCCCCGAGGATCT
The DNA here is from genome assembly GCA_965207865.1 of Dehalococcoidia bacterium. Classification (GTDB taxonomy): domain Bacteria; phylum Chloroflexota; class Dehalococcoidia; order Lucifugimonadales; family UBA3495; genus VXOI01. The sequence goes on along the minus strand of CBDBNP010000002.1, from coordinate 76,077 downwards.
GGACGAGAACTACCGGGCCAGGAAAAACCGCGATAACGACTGGCTGATCGACCGAAAAGTCCAGAAATACGAGACCTTCACGGGCATCGAGGGCATCAACACCCAGGACCAGGCGGTGCAGGAGAGCATGGGCTCGATTGTGGACCGCAGTACCGAGAACCTGGGTGCCAGCGACATGGCCATCGTGGTCGCTCGCCGCATGCTGCTGGGTGCCGCAGATACGGTTGCCGACGGCGGCGACCCGCCCGGGCTCTCCGAGAGCTACTACAAGCTACGGGCCATCGACAAAATACTGCCGGCCGACGAGGTCTGGCAGGAAGCCCTTGCCGGCGATATGTACCCGGACTAAGGCAAGAGCGAACTTCGGATAACCGTCAGGGGCGGCGCTGTAATCCGGCGCCGCCCCTGTTTGATCCATCACTGGCCATTGGCAGCAAGCGATTGCCGTCATCGGCTCCTGGTCAGGAAACCGCTGAAGGCCGCCGGGTGTGCCAGTCCGTCGCCCGTTCGTAGGCGTGGCCGATGCGGAACAGAGTCTCCTCGGAAAATGGCTTTCCGCCTATCTGCAGTCCCACGGGCATCCCGCGATCATCGAATCCACAGGGGACGGACATCGCAGGGCAGCTCGCGAGGTTGAACAGCCGCGTAAACAGGAACGGCAGCCGTGAGGAGGTCTCTTTGCTGGTTACCTGCGGATCGTCCTCCACGGGCTGCGCTCCCCATCCCGCGGTAGGGAACACCAGGGCGTCGTAGTCGCCCAGGGTATCCAGAACCTGCCTTCGTATCAGCTCCCTGATCTTCTGGGCCTTGTTGTAGTATCGGGCTGGCATGACGCTGCCGGTCAGCAACAGGATACGGTCGTCGTGTCCGTAGTTGTTGATGTTTTCGTGGACCCACCGGGAGTGATTGTTGGCCGGCTCCACGGCCAGGAGCGTTCCCGAAATCGGTCCCGCCACCGCAGACAGCGGCAGCGACACTTCCTCGACCGTGGCGCCCAGTTCGCCCAGTACGGTGATGGCCCGTCCGACCACGCTGCGGACATCCTTATCCACCAGGTCGGATTCCATCTGTTCGGTGACCACTCCGATCCGCAGGCCCTCAATCCCCTTGCCCAGGGCAGCGCGGTAATCGGGAACGGAAGCGGTGGAGGTGTGGCCGTCCCTCGGGTCGTGTCCCGCTATAGCGCCGAGGGTTATCGCCGCATCCTCAACGCTGCGAGAGATCGGGCCAACCGTGTCCATGGACCAGACGCCACGCATCACTCCGTAACGACTCACCAGCCCCCATGTGGGGCGCAGGCCTACCAGCCCGCACCACGTGGCCGGGAACCGTATGGAGCCACCGGTATCCTCGCCGAGAGATGTGGCGCAGAGGTACGCTCCCGTGGCTGCGCCCGAGCCACTGCTGGAGCCACCGGCATAGGTATTCAGGTCCCACGGATTGCGGGGTGTGCTGTACCTGTGGGAGAAGCCGGTGATGGCGAACTCGGTCAGGTTGGTCTTGCCCAGAAGCACTGCGCCAGCCTGCTTCAGGTTGGCGATGACCGTGGCATCCTCGTCCGGCACGTAGTCGGCGAGGATGCGGGAACCACCGGTGCTGCGAATCCCCGCGCTGAGGAACTGGTCCTTGACCGCCACCGGGACGCCGTGCATCGGACCCCGATGGTTGCCTGCGGCGATTTCGCGCTCGGCCTCCCGGGCGGCGTCCATCGCCAAATCGCGGGTTACGGTCAGGTAGGCGTTGAACTTGAAATCCAGATCGTCGATGCGGTCCAGGTACGCTTCGGTGGCGTCAACGGGAGACACCTCTCGCGAAGCGATAAGACGCGATAGTTCTGATGCGGATAGATAGGGAAGATCCGCCTTATCCATCTTTACCCCCTCGTGTGGAACGAATGAGGAGACACCCGGCACGGACTAGGCCGGAGGCAGGATGATGGGCAGCGGCTCAACTTCCTCGAGTCCCGGCGGGTTGATGGCGTCCAGCGACTCCAGCAAGGCGTTCAGGCTGTACATAACCTCGGTCAGTTCGGGTTCCTGGATGTCCAGCCCTACGGCGCGGCCCAGAGCCTGGATATCATCTTTCGACAGATCAGCCATTTCTGCCTCCTGCGAAACATGGTTTCAGTGTTGCCACATACTGCGGTAATTCGCCGTGCCCGTCAAGGCATGAATTTCGCCATCGCAGGAGGGGATTTGGGTTATACTGGCCTCGCTCAGGCTGCCGCTTGACGGCCGGGGCCATCTCCACGACAGGATGGGGCGGGAATGCCGGATTTTAAGACAATCAAGGTCGACATCGGGCTGGAAACTTCGTTCACCAAGCTGCCGGCACAGGTGGACATCGGCGACTGGTCCTACTTCCTCGCGAAGAGCAAGAAGGGCGCGTATCAGCTGCTCTCCAACGTCTGCCCGCACGCCATGGGCGAGGTGGTGGACTGGGGCAACACGTTCATGTGCCCGGACCACGGCTGGCTGTTCGAGAAGACGGAAGGCATCTGCATCAACGGCCCCAACTCCAGGATGACCTCATTCCCGGTGGCCGTCGAAAGCGGTCGGCTGATCGCAACAGTCCCCGACGATTAGGCGACGCACGGCTCTTGCCTTGAGCTTGTCCCGGCCTGGAATTACCGCCCTGATTGCCACTTATCGGGCCACAGTGAGCACGTATCGGAGGTTGTCATGGAACGGAGCGAGATTCCTTTTCTCAGCGCGTCTGACCTTGCCCGGCTGATCGAGTCAAGACAGGTGTCGCCGGTGGAGGCCACCGAGGCATACCTGGAACGGATCGACGCGGTAGAAGACAAGCTCAATTCCTACATCGCCGTTCTAAAAGACCACGCTAGGGCATCGGCCAGGCAGGCCGAGGCGGAGATCGCCGCTGGCAACTATCGCGGGCCGCTGCACGGGCTGCCCGTGGCGGTCAAGGACCAATTCTACACGGCAGGCATGGTCACGACGGGCGGTTCCTCCATCCTGAAGGACTTCGTCCCGAATGAAGACAGCACGGTGATGGCCAAACTGAACGATGCCGGGGCCGTGCTGTTGGGCAAGCTCAACATGAGCGAGTTTGCCATGGCCGACATCTACCATCACCCCTACGGCACGCCACGCAACCCATGGGACACGGGCCGGAATCCCGGCACGTCCAGCAGCGGCTCAGGGGCCGCCACAGCGGCATTCCTGTGCGCAACCTCCCTCGGCGAGGACACCGGGGGCTCCATTCGCAGCCCGGCCAACTTCAGCGGGCTGGTGGGGTTGCGTCCCACCTATGGGCGGGTTAGCCGCCACGGCGTTATGGGCGGGTCGTGGTCCATGGACACTGTCGGCCCCATTTCCCGCACCGTTGAGGACGCGGCCATAACATTCCAGGCCATCGCCGGCCACGATCCCAACGACCCTTACACCTGGGACGTTCCGGTCCCGGACTACCGTGCTGCCCTCACCGGCGACATCAGCGACCTGCGGGTGGGTGTGATCACTGATCGGATGGACGCGCCGAACCTTGATCCTGAAATGCGTTCCGCCGTCACCGCCGCCATCGCGACGCTGGGGGAGTTGGGCGCCAGTTCCCGCGACGTATCCGTCCCGCTGGCGCCGTCGGCTGGGGCGCTGAGCATGACCCTCATTGGAGTGGAGTGGGCCAACCTGCACCGCCAGACCTTCGAGCCCAACTTCGAGCAGCTGGACCGGAACAACCAGATCCGGTTCCTGACGGGACTGGTCATCCCGGCTCAGGCCTACAACAAGGCCCAGAAGCTGCGCACGATGCTCAGGGATCAGGTACTCGCCGCCCTAGAGGATGTGGACGTTCTGGTGCTGCCATCCGGCGTCGGGCCCGCGCCGCCGGTGGAGAGCGTGCCCGGAGTGCCCAGCAAGGAGATGGCGCTGGCAGGACTGAACGCCCGTATCAGCTTCACCGGTCCATTCAACCTGGCCAACGTGCCGGCGATCTCGGTGCCCTGCGGGTTCACGGAGTCCGGTCTGCCCCTGGGACTGCAGATCGTGGGCAAGCCCTTCGCCGAGGAGACCCTGTTCCGGGCGGCCCACGCCTACGAACAGGCCACCGACTGGCATACTCGCCGCCCTCCCATCTAATTCCGCGCCCCAAAGTCCCCTCTCCCTTTGGGAGAGGGTTAGGGTGAGGGCGCACTCCTGCATTCCTCAAGCCATTTCATACCAGAGGTGCGATCATGCCAGATGACATCAGCCTGATGGATGCGATTTACACCCAGCGTCAGACCACGCGCTACCGGCGCGATCCGGTATCGCGCGAGGATTTGGAGAAGATAATCGACGCCGCCATCCGGGCTCCCAGCGGTGGGAATACCCAGCCGTGGCACTTCATTGCCATCACCGACCGGGACCTGATCGAGAAGGTCGGTGGTCTCTATCGCGACATCTGGCTGGGCGCCCAGGGGGCGGAGCCCAGGCCCGACGAGCCGCTGGCCTACCGGCAGGCACGGGAGCTGGCCAACCGCATGCCTGAGGTGCCGGCGATGATCCTGATCTGCGCCGACCACTCCCGCGGCCACGCTGGATACACACCCGGAGAACCCCTGGAGCGCGGACGCTACGCTTCGTCGGTCTGGCTGGCCATCCAGAACCTGTTTCTGGCGGCGCGGGCGCTGGGTCTCGGCACCCGAATCACCACGGTGCACATCCGCGAGGAGGAGCAGATCAAGGAGTGGTTGGGCATACCGGACCACGTCGAGACGGTCTGCCTGACGCCGGTGGGGTACCCTCGCGGCAGCTTCGGCCCCACCCAGCGGCTTCCGGCCGAGGAGGTCAGTTCGTTCAACCGCTACGGGAGCCGGTGTTGGCCCACAGGGCCTTGCCCAGATGGTACGCCTGTATAATGGCAATGTAGTCCCAACAGCGTGCGCGTGGAGAGTGTGAGTATGACCACCGCCAAACCGGCCAAAATCGAGATGGGGGTAACGTTCCCGTACCGCTTGGTCCTGAACTTCCGCGCTCTTGAAATGACCGAAGACCAGTTCCTCAAACTCTGTTCGGACAACAGCGACCTTCGAATGGAACTTACTGCGAATCGGGAGTTGATCATCATGCCCCCTGCGGGTCTGGAAAGCGGTTGGCAAGAGCAGGAGCTGGTAGTACAGGTGGGCAACTGGGCCAAGCAAGACGGGACAGGCCGGGCCTTTGGCCCCAATGCCGGCTACACTCTCCCCAACGGGGCCGTGCGGGCTCCTGACGTTTCCTGGATGCCTCTGTCCCGTTGGGAATCCTTGAGCCGGGATGACCAGACAAAGTTCGGCCATACCTTCCCGGATTTCGCCATTGAGCTTCGCTCTCTTTCGGACAGCCTCAGAGATGTTCAGGACAAAATGCTTGAGTACATGGAAAACGGAGTCCGTCTGGGACTGCTGGTCGACCCGCAAACCCGACGAGTACACATCTACCGCCCCGACCAGCCCGTGGAGATTTTGGAAGGACCTTCCAGCGTCTCCGCTGACCCAGTCCTGCCGGGCTTCACGCTGGATCTGTCAGCAATCTGGTAACCACCCCAAAAGCGCAGTGGCAACTGGCGGAGCACAGTCACAGTAAGCGCTCACTCTCCAGAGCCTGAAATTGCGTAGCGGGTAGGAACGAAAGAGGCCCCCGACCGTGCCGGTCGGGGGCCTCTTTCGTGTCCTGCGAGGGATCGGGGCTACGTGTTGGTGTTGATGGGCATCTTCTTGATGGAGCGGAAGGTGATGCTGGGTTCGTAGTCCATCTCCTCCTGCCCCAGCTCCATGTCCGGGTACCGCTCGGCCAGTTCCCGGAAAACCTCCTGGCCCTCCACGCGGGCGATGGTGGCGCCGAGGCAGTGGTGGATGCCGGCGCCGAAAGCAACGTGCGGGTTCGGCCAGCGGGTGATGTCCATCTCGTCGGGCCGCTCGAACTTGTTGGGATCGCGATTGGCTGAGCTGATGAACCAGCGAATGCGGTCATCCTTCTTGATCTGCTTGCCCCGCATCTCGATGTCCTGGGAGGCCAAGCGCTGGATGGACTTCACGGGGGCGTCGTATCGCAGGGCTTCCTCGTTGGCGCGGACCATCATCCCCTGGGGATCGGCCTTGAGCAGATCCCACTGGTCGCGGTTCTGCATGAACGACAGGGTGCCGTTGCAGATCAGGTTTATGGTGGTCTCGTGGCCCGCCAAGAGCAGCAGGGAGGTGTTGACCAGCGACTGCTCACGGGTGAAGACACCGGCCTTCTCGCCCTGCGCAAGGATGGAGATGAAATCGTCGCCGGGATGGACGATGCGTTCCTCCATCATGGGGTTGACGTACTCGAGCATCTCCTCCATGCCTTCCACCAGCCTGGGCAGGCGGTCGGCCTCGCCACGGGCGATGCCCAGGAGCTTCTCGGCGATGGCGCGAATTTGAGGGCGGTCATGCTTGGGCACACCCATCATTTCGGCGATTACCAGCACCGGCAGAGGGGTAGCCAAGTCTCGCATCAGGTCGAAGTCGTCTTTCTGCTCGGCCTCGTCCAGGAGCTCGTTGATGGCGTTCTGGACCAGCGGGCGCCACTCCTCCATGGACTTGGGGGTGAAGTACGCATGGACGACCTTTCGCATCTCCAGGTGGTCCGGGCGGTCGTACTGGATGAACTGCTTGCCTTGGTAGTTTCGGACAAACTCGTACAGCTCGGTATCCGACTCGTTGATGGCGGGGTAGGGCCCGCGCGGGTCGTTGAGCCAAACGGCGTTGGAGAAGATCTCGTGGTTGCGGGTCAGCCAGACCAAGTCATCGTGCCTCGTGATGACCCACAGCTCGTACAGCTCGTTCCAGTGCACGGGGTCTTCGTCCCTCAGTCCACCATAGTAGGAGTATGGGTCCTGCATGATTTCAGGGGCGAACATGTTGTCGTTAAATGTAGTGACCATAACCTCACCAGCTCAGCTTGGGTTCCGCGAATCGTAATTGTGATTTCCATAATTTGTCAAGGCGATAACCCGGAATTCTAATCCCTCCCAGCCTGTTTTGTTGTCCTTCAGGTCTTTGTCAAACGCGGGCTCATAATCCATAATGGGCCAACTGCTTGGCTCGAAGCTCGGGCCTCTCTGGAGTGTGCAATGCGTATCCTGCTCGTAGCCACCAACCGCCAGGACAGGATGAACAGCCGGATGAACGCCCAGCCTATGCCCATCGGGCTGGCGTATATCGCGGCGCACCTGGACCACGACCGGCACCAGGTCAAGGTCGTTGACCTTATGTTCGCCGACGACTACCTGGCTGAGATTCAATCCATAGTCAACGAGTTCCGGCCCAATGTCGTCGGCATCTCCCTGCGCAACCTGAGCAATCACAGCTACCTGAACACCGAATGGGCGCTGCCCATCACGAGGGACGTGATCGGCCGCATCCGGGAACACAGCGAAGCAACCATCATCGTCGGAGGTCCGGCCTTCAGCCTGCTCCCCAAACAGTGCTACGAGTTCCTGAAACCCGATCTCGGTGTGGCTGGAGACGCCGGCGAGACCTTTGCCGAAATCTGCGACCGCATTGAGGTCGGCGAGCGTGCGGCCCACGATCTCCCGGGCGTGGTCCACACCAGGGACGGGGTGGTGGTGCTGAACGAGGGATTGTGCGTCTCAGCCTTCGCCACTCGCCCGCGCCTTGAGGACCTGGAGATGGACAAGTACCGCAACGCCGGCTTCGGCATCGGCGTGCTCACCAAGCTGGGCAGCTTCTCCTACCCGACGCCGGCGTCCACGGCCGGAATGTCCGAGGCGGACTACCGGGTGATTCGTCCCATCGACGAGGTGGTGGGCGAGGTCAGGGATCTGTGGGAGAAGTACCAACTGCGCAAGGTGTTCTTCGTGGACAACGGGTTCAACTGCCCGCTGGACCATGCCAAGTCCCTGTGCAGTGCCATCATCGAGGCAGACCTGGGCATACGCTGGAACACGCCCTTGGCGTCCTTCAACTGCGACCCGGAACTGATTCGGCTGATGCGGGAAGCGGGATGCGCCCTTGTGCTGCTGGGTAACCGGGCCGGCGACCCGCACGGCAGCACCTCGCGGGAGGAGGCGTTGGAGGGTGAGCTGGAGGTGCCGCGGCTGCTGGAGGACGGCGGCCTGCACTACACAATTGCCCGCACCTTCGGAGAGCCCGGGGAAACGCGGGAGTCCGTGGACTACAAATTGGACTTCCTGCGCCGCATCAACCCGGCATTGGCCAACCTGCGGGTCGGTGTCAGCATCATGCCGGGCACCGGTGTCGCGTCCCTGGCCCTGGAGGAGGGGCTGATATCCGACGAGAGCGATCTCATCGAGCCCACCTTCTACATTGCCGACGAGGTGAGAGACTGGATAGTGCCCTACCTGCAGGAGCAGGCAGCAGGGAACCCGCGCTGGAACCTCTGCTAAAGGTTACGATCTAACGCAGAGAGCACGAAGAGCACTGAATCTCTATTGTCTACTGATTGATCTTTACGAACTCTGTGGCCTCGGTGCTGTCTGTGGTCAAAGTCCGCCCCGTATCGGCGGCGACGGCAGTCTCCATGGCTCGGATTGCGACCTCGATCTGCTCGTCATCCGGCTGGCGAGTCGTCAGTCGTTGCAACCACAGCCCCGGAGCGGCCAGGATCTTGCCGATCATTGCGGTTTGATGCCTCCCGCTGAACCTGATTACCTCGTAGCTCACGGCTGCGATTACCGGCAGCAGCAGGATGCGAGAGGCGATTCGCCACCACCACGAGGACTCCAGCAGGGCAAAGGCAATAAACACCGCCACGGACACCACGACGACGGTGAGCAGAAACGCGGTGCCACACCGGGGATGTGGCGTCCCGAATTTGCGCACGTTTTCAACGTTCAGTGGCAACCCGGCCTCGTGGGCATGCACGGTCATGTGCTCGGCGCCGTGATAGGCGTAGACGCGCCGTATGTCGCGCATCATTCCGATAGCTGCCACGTAGCCGACGAGGATAGCCAGGCGAAGCGCGCCCTCGACGGCCTCGCTTACCAGGCCGCTGCCGATCATTGGCTCCAGGACCCGCACCACTCCCAGGGGCAGCAGGAAGAACAGCGCGATGCCGAATATCAATGAAAAGGCTAGGGTGAGACCCATCATCCAGCGTGGAATTCCCTCGGCATCCGCCGTCTTCTCGCTGGGGCTGGTGGCTGCCAGGTCGGCTGATATCTGGAGCGCCTTGATCCCGAGGACCAGGGTTTCGATGAGGGTCAGAACTCCACGGATCAATGGTACGCGACGGAGCCGACCGTTGTAGATGGGGCTGAGCCGCTGCTGCAGGTCGTCGATGCTTCCATCGTCTCGACGGACCGCGAGGCTGAAGAAATCGCGGCCCCGAATCATGACCCCTTCGATTACAGCCTGACCGCCGTACAAATGGGTTGGCTGATTCGCCAAGTGATTTGCCTCTGCAGCTAGTTCAGAATTGAGACGTGAGTCGGGCAATCCGCCAAGAGAACTGCGGATTTGATTCGCAAAATAAAATCGAGGGCCGTGGCCCTCGATCCTGGTGCCGGGCCGCCTAGCGGCGGTTGAATCGACGATTGAATCTTTCTATTCGCCCCTGTGTGTCAACAATCCTCTGCTCCCCGGTGTAGAAGGGGTGGCAGTTGCTGCATATTTCGACTCGCAGCTGCGGCCTGGTGGCACCAGTCTGGAAAGTGTGGCCACAGGAGCAGGTCACAGTGGCGTTGAAGAATCGCGGATGAATATCGGCCTTCATAACCGGAAGTCCTTGTCGCTGAGTGATTGGGGTTCTGATTCAGGACTGGTTCAGGGGATAGACGCTTACGCGGCGCCGGCCCTTGGCAGCCCACTCGTACTTGACCTCGCCATCGGTCATCGCGAACAGGGTGAAATCGCGGCCCAGGCCGACGTTGTTTCCCGGGCGGATGCGAGTGCCCTTCTGCCGCACCAGGATGGAGCCTCCGGTGACACGCTGTCCACCGTAGCACTTCACTCCCAGCCGCTTGGAATTGCTATCTCGACCGTTGTTGGTGCTGCCACCAGCTTTCTTATGGGCCATTTCGTCCCTGCCTGTCGAACCCCTGCGGACCAACTGAACGCTAGGGGGTGAGTATGTCCTGGATCACCAGCCGGGTGTAAGCCTGCCTGTGTCCCCTCTTCCGGCGGTAGCGGGTCTTGGCCTTGTACTTGTAGACCATCAGCTTCCGGTCTTTGTAATGCGACTGGACCTGGGCGATTACCCTGGCCCCTTCCACAATGGGTGCGCCCACCGTCAGTTCGCCGTCCTTGGACACCGCCAGAACTTCGCCAAACTCCGCCGTCGAGTTAACCTCGTTGGTCAGGAGTTCCACATCGAGCGTATCACCCGGTTTGACCCGGTATTGCTTGCCACCTGTCTTGAAAACAGCATAATCCATGAAAGAAAACCTCGGTCATTCATACTACTGGAGGCATCGGAGACTGTCAATCAAAACATCCTTGCCGGTAGTTTTCCGAATCGGTCAAGATGGGGACCAAGCGTCTGTCGCCCCACCCCGACACAACTATATTCGCCACAGCCGGTAGCAGTCTGCAATTGGTAGGAGTTTAAGATTGGTAATATAATACTGGAATTCCAGGCCCTAGCGCCTTACCGGACCGCAACATTGGAGGTCCAGGACTTGTCGACAACGAATGAGCTGACCGGAGCCGAACTACGTGAGGCCTTCAGGCTCGCCTTTGACCGTTTGGAGGAAAGCAGGGAAATCGTGAACGCGCTGAACGTGTTTCCGGTGCCCGACGGTGATACCGGGACAAACATGTTTCTGACGCTGCGTTCGGGGATCGAGCGATGTCCCGATGGCGCCGACGTTACGGCCGGCGAGGTGGCGAGGGAGCTGGCCCAGGGCGCATTTTTTGGCGCCAGGGGAAACAGCGGAGTAATTCTCTCGCAGTTCCTCAAGGGATTCAGCGACGCACTCCAGGACCGGCAGACCTGCAACGCCTCCGACCTTGCCCAGGCCCTTGATATGGCGAGAATCGCCGCCTACGGAGCGGTGGGCAGCCCCAGGGAGGGCACCATGCTCACGGTCATCCGCGTGGCGGCGGAGGCGGCGATGGAGGTTGCCGGAGAGGCGCATGCGCCGTCCCTGCTGGCCACGGTTTTCGGGGCCTCCTGTGTCGCGTTGAAGAACACTCCGGAACAGTTGCCCGTCCTGAAAGAGGCGGGTGTGGTGGACTCCGGGGGCTTGGGCGTGGTCATCATCGTCGGGGGCGCCCTTGAAGCGCTCTCACCCGGTCACTACGAGGATGCCAGCCGGGAGGCCCAGCTGGATTCCATCATAGACAGCAGCATGGCCTCGCTGGGTGAGTCGGGACAGGCAGGGGAGCAGAGTTTCGTCCATTCATCGATGGAGGAGGCCTGGGGCTATTGCACGGAATTCATCATCAGCGGCGCCGGGCTGAGCCTGGATGCCGTCCGGCAGTACTGTGAAGAGATGGGCCGCTCCACCGTCGTGGTCGGCGATGCGCAGAACGTCCGGATACACGTACATATGCAGGATCCCGGCGCGGCCATCAGCTACGGCGTGTCCCTCGGGACCGTTTCCAGCGTCAAGATTGAGAATATGGACCAGCAGAACGTGGAGTGGGCAGCCGCACATTCGGCGCCTGCCCCCAGCGTTGGGGCTCCGCTTACGGTGGTCGCCGTGGCTGCGGGCCGCGGGCTGGCTGACCTGTTCATGGAATCCGGATGCGGGCACGTGATAGAGGGAGGTCAGACCATGAACCCCAGCGTGCAGCAGATCATGGACGGGGTGCAGCATGCGGGAGCTGACGAGACCATTTTCCTGCCCAACAACAAGAACATAGTACTCACGGCCCAGCAGGTAGCTGCCAACGTTCAGGCGTTCCACGTCGTGCCGACCCGCAGCGTGCCTCAGGGTGTGGCCGCGATGCTGGCATACAATCCCCTGTCGCCGGTGGAAGATAACCTGGCTGCCATGGAAGCCACCCTGCCGGAGGTCACCACCATAGAAATCACCCAGGCGGTCAGGGACACCAGCGTGGACGGGGTGCCAGTCAGCCTGGGCGACTATATCGCTATCCTGGATGACAACCTGGTGCTCACCGCAGACTCGGCAGAGCAGGCGCTGCAACAGGCTGTCGGAATGGCGGGAGTCGACTCCGGCTCCATACTGACGATCTACAGGGGGGCGGACGTCGGGGAGGCCGCCTCTGATGATGTTGCCGCCGCCCTGGAGGCCAGAACACCGGGCCTGCAGGTCGACCAGTTATATGGCGGCCAACCCCACTATCATTACCTGGCATCCATAGAATAAAGGCCGGAATAATGGCCGATTAGAGGCCGTTGCCCAGGCATTGGAACCGGGCGCTTCGCCCCACCTCTGATTTGGAGGCTCAATGGCAATTCGAATAGTCACAGACAGCGTGTCGGACTTGCCGCCGGCACTGGCGCAGGCCAACGACATTACGGTAATTCCATGCTACGTGGTCATTGGCACCGAGACTTACAAGGACGGCGTGGAAATTACGGCGGACCGTTTTTATTCACGGCTACCGGACCTTCCCCGTCTCCCCTCCACCTCGCAGCCAACCATCGCCGATTTCCAGGAGGTGTACCAGCGATTGCTGGACCAGGGCCACCAGATCGTCTCCCTCCACGTGAGCGCCAAGCTCAGCGGCACCCTCAATTCGGCGTCCCAGGCCAAGGCTGCCCTCGGCGACCCATCCGAGATTGAGGTCATAGACTCACAGTCAGCATCGGCTCCCATGGGTCTGGCAGTCCTGGACGCTGCACGGATTTCTCGCGAGGCCTCGGACTTCCCGGAGGCGGTGCGTCAGATCAGGCAGAGTCTTCAAAAGCACCACGGCTTCGTAATGGTCGACACCCTGGAATTCCTGCAAAAGGGCGGCCGCATCGGCAAGGCCCAGGCTTTTGTGGGCGGGATGCTCAAGGTCAAGCCGATCCTGACCATCAGGGACGGAGAGGTGCACCCATTGGAGCGCCCCCGCAGCCTGGAACGGGCCAAGAACCGCCTGGTGGAGATGGCCCAGACCCTCGCGCCCATCCGGCAGGTCAATATCAGCTACAGCACCGACCGCGTCCAGGCGCTGGGAATCAGGGCGCAGCTGGCCGAACTGGTGCCACCCGAAAACCTGGTGGAGTCCCGCTTCGGTCCCGTGCTGGGAACGTATGTTGGCCCCAACGCCCTCGGCGTGGCCGTTACCCAGGGCACCGAGAGCATGACCTAGGGGTTACCCTGAACGCCGGCCATCCCTCTGGGCGGGTGGGCGCACTCCACTGACGCCAACACTGTTGATTGCCCGCATCGGCGGGTATATCGTTACGTCATGACACGATCTGGAACCGGCCCCCCCGACTGGACCGCGAGACTCCGCAATGTCATTGAGTTGGAGGCCCAGCGCGGATTCTGCGACAATTCCGTTTGGGGTGGTATAGACAGCTTTCGCGAGCGATGGGGCCTCGAAATGGCGTCGCGAATCCCCGCTGGCGCTGACAAAGGCCTACTGCTCGAGCAGTGCTACGCCGAGTTGGACCCGGGCCAGCGGAAGACCTGGGCCCGGCTGTGGCTGGAGCTAATAGAAAGCGGTGGGCCGGCAGAATCACTCGGGGCAGACCACCCGGAACCTCCTCTCCCACCGGCAACCGCAACGTCTGAGCAGCGCCTCTCGGCGCCAGTGCCCTCCTCTTCGCCTGGCACAACGGCGGAGTCCACGTTCTCCAAGGCGCGGCCTGCGTTCCGCCTGCCTCCTGCGGGACAGAGCGTCGATGATCCCGTGGACCGATTGCGCGGAATCAGCGGCAAAATGTCGGAGCGCCTCCAGCGACTGGACGTCGCCACCGTCCGCGACCTGCTGTATCTCTTTCCCCGGCGGCACGAGGACTATTCCACTGTTGTACCGATTTCAGAAGTGGTTCCGGGGCAGGAATGCACCGTCGTCGCCACCGTTTGGGAATCGCGGATCTTACGACAGGGGCCGGGCGGACGTAGGCAGGATACCGAGGCCGTGCTGGGCGATGAGACAGGCAACATTCGCGTCATCTGGTTCGGCCAGCGATACCTTGCCCGCACACTTTCGCCGGGGCGCGTCATAGCCATCAGCGGCAAGGCCGAAGTCTTCCGAGGCCAGCCGGTCTTCCAGTCTCCCGCCGTGGAACCACTGGAGGCAGGACATTCGGGCGTCAGCACAGGCAGAATGGTTCCGGTGTACCCACTGACCGAGGGTCTCAATGCGCGGGCGCTACGGGGATTTACCTGGGACGCCATGGACAACTGGCTGGGAGGTGTGGATGAGACCCTCACGCCGGATGTGTCCGGCTACGACAGTACCGCGGGAATGTTGCCCCTGCGTGAGGCCATATTCCAGGCCCATTATCCGGACGACGAGGACACCTGGCGGGCCGCCCGTTCCCGCCTGGCTTTCGACGAGTTGCTGACCCTTCAATTGGCAGTAATCGGAAGGCGGCGCGAGTCCCAGGTGGAGATCCGGGGCGTGCCGGTCGATCCCCCCGATGGCGTAGTGGATGTTTTCCTGGACTCGCTGCCTTTCGAACTGACCGGCGCCCAAGCCCGCTGCATCGGCGAGATGGCGGGAGACATGTCTCGCAGCACACCTCCAATGAACCGACTCCTGCAGGGTGAGGTGGGCAGCGGAAAGACCGTCGTGGCCCTGGCAGGTCTCCTGTCGGCGGCGGCCTCCGGGTTCCAGGGAGCGTTGATGGCGCCCACCGAGGTCCTGGCGGAGCAGCATTTCCGCTCGGTGTCCCGGATGCTGGAGGCACTGCCCACACCGGTGCGGGAGGAAAACCTGTTCTCGGTCTACCTGCAGGGACTGGAGAGGCCCGTCTCGGTGGGATTGCTGACCGGCAGCGTCCGTGCGCCGGTCAAGCGAATGCTGACAGCCATGGCCTCCGACGGCACGTTGGACTTGGTCATCGGTACTCAGGCGCTGATTCAGGAAGGAGTGTCGATACCGAGGCTGGCCCTGGCGGTAGCCGATGAGCAGCACCGGTTCGGCGTGATGCAACGGACGGCGCTTCGCCAGCGAGGCGGAGAAAACCCGCACACGCTAATTATGTCAGCTACCCCCATACCCAGGACGCTGTCAATGACCCTTTACGGTGACCTGGACATATCCACCATCGACGAGCTGCCCGCAGGGCGCCAGCAGGTGCGAACCCGCTGGGTGCCACAGAACAAGCGCGCCGACGCATACCAGTTCGTGCGCGGGCAGGTGGCGGAGGGACGGCAGGCGTTCGTGGTGTGCCCGCTCATCGAGGAGTCATCGAGCATCGAGGCGCGCGCCGCCACCGAGGAATACGAGCGTCTGTCCCAGCAGGTGTTCCCCGACCTGAGCGTCGGCCTGCTCCACGGGCGCCTGCACTCCCGGGACAAGGACAGGATTCTGCGAAGTTTCAGCGACGGCGACCTGGACGTGCTGGTAACTACCGCGGTGGTGGAGGTGGGCATCGACGTGCCCAATGCCACTATCATGCTGATCGAGGGCGCGGAACGCTTCGGGCTAGCCCAGCTGCACCAGTTCCGGGGCCGCGTGGGCCGGGGAGAGCACCGCAGCTACTGCCTGCTGCTGTCGTCCGAGACCCAGAGCGTCTCGGCGAAGGAGAGGCTGGCAGCCCTGGAGCGCACCAATGACGGGTTTGAACTGGCGGAGATCGACCTTGAGCTCCGAGGCCCCGGAGACTTCTTCGGCACCCGTCAGAGCGGCCTCCCCGCGCTGAGGATGGCGCAGTTCTCGGACCGGCTGCTGCTCGAGTCGGCCAGGAAACTGGCAGAACGGATCACTGAGGAGGATCCCGAGCTGAGCGAACCGAGGCATTCGGCCCTGAGAGCCCAGGTTTCCCGGTTCCTCAGCAGGGCCGCATCCACTCCCGACTGAGACAGCCTAAGCCAAAACCACGGTGGGATGTACATTTTTGCTTGATGCAAGCAGGGTCGGTCGGCTCGTGCGGTTCTTCTCCAGCCAGGGCAGGGACGCCCCCACCCTAACCCTCCCCCGGAGGGAGAGGGAACCATACGAATATCGACCGGCTCACCCTGACCGGACCTGCCTGGCAGAAATCGGCAGCGAGAGGAGCTCAGAGGTTAGTTGGGGGCCTTGAACCGGTAGCCCACGTTCCAGATGGTTTCCACGAAGGAGCGGCCCGGGGACTCTACCTTGGACCGCAGGCGCCTCACGTGGACGTCCACGGTTCGGGTGCCACCCAGGTAGTCGTAGCCCCACACCTGGCTGAGCAGGGCGTCGCGGGTGTAGACGCGCCCGGGGTTGGACGCCAGCAGGGCCAGCAGCTGGAACTCCTTGTAGGTCAGGGTCACGCGCCGCCCGGCCACCGAAACCTCGTACCGCTCCAGGTCGATGCTGAGGTCTCCGACGACGAGGGTCGGGGAGCCGGAAGGTCCGTTAACGCGAAACACCGCCTGCTGGACCCTGAGGGACAATTCGTCGTCGGACGTGGGGCAGATCACCAGTTCGTCAGGATTCAAGGAGGGGTCGTACTGGCCTATGGCATCCTTGCGCAGGGCCGCAAGCACCGGCACCCTCTTGTCTCGACAACTTTTGACAGCCCTCTTGGCATCGGTCATTCCCAGCGATGCCAGGTCCAGGAGCACGGCGTCGGGCACATCGTCATCGTTCAGTTCCCAGGGAAGCTCATCACGATCTCCCAGCCGGCACGTCATGCCCATCCGCCCGACGGCGTCGGCAAGTCCATCGCCATCCGACTGGTCTACCAGAACAAATACGTTATACAAGTGATCCAGCCCGACCTTGAGCCACGGTCCGCCTCAAACCCAAGCGAAGCGGCCCGTGCCTCATCCTTACCAGTGTGGCAAGATGCGTTGTCAACGACTAGGCAGTATATCAAATGCGGGGCGCCTGCCGGTTTCATCGCCATCGAATATCGAGGGTCTTTTGTTTCTTCCTCCCCCTCAGGGGAGGGAATTTCATAGCCAACAGCGAAAGTCCTATCAGGATTCAGGCAAATTTGGAGCGAAACGACTATTCAATTGTTCCGTGATCCAAAACCACACCTTACCTGGCAATTTGACGCTCCATTGACCGCAAACTATCATGGGCTCGATGCTACACTCCGGTCCAACCTCACCTGAATTTCAGAAGCCCGTCCGGCGGAGGAAACTGGAATGACCGTACAGACTTTTGCCACCGCAGCCGAGGAGGCGCGGCACCGCATACGCACCAACCAGTGGCGAGGTGTAACCTCCGGCGTTGCGCCCGGCCACGTGCAGGCGAACCTCGCCATCCTCCCCAGGGATATGGCCTTCGATTTCCTGCTGTTCTGCCAGCGGAACCCGAAGCCTTGCCCACTGCTGGAGGTAATCGAGCCAGGAGAGGTCGAGCCGTCGCTGACCGCCCCTGGAGCTGACATCCGCACCGACGCCGCCGGCTACCGCGTATATCGCGACGGCGAGCTGACCGCCGAGGTGGACACCCTCGACGGTTACTGGCAGAACGACCTTGTCAGCTTCCTGCTGGGTTGCAGCTTCTCGTTCGAGCAAGCCATGGTGGATGCGGGCATTCCCCTGCGGCACCAGGAAGAGGGCAAGAACGTGGCGATGTATATCACCAACATCGACACGGCCCCGGCGGGAGCTTTCTCGGGCCCCATGGTGGTGAGCATGCGCCCGGTGAAACGGGATCAGGTGGTGCGGGCCGTGCAGGTGACCTCACGGTTCCCGGCAACCCACGGCGCCCCGGTGCACATCGGCAGCCCGCGCGACATCGGCATCCGCGACCTGGATCTGCCGGACTTCGGCGAAATGGTGGACATCAAGGCGGACGAGGAACCGGTGTTCTGGGCCTGCGGCGTGACCCCACAGGCGGTTGCTCTCAACTGCAAGCCGCCCCTGATGATCACCCACGCGCCCGGCCGGATGTTCATCACCGACCATAAGGACGCCGACTACTCCGTCCTGTAGCCATCTCCACGACTTGCGGGCCGGTTCGTCAGGATCGGCCCACCGATATGGCCCCGGCCAGACCGGTGCCGGAGAATCCGTGCCAACCCTGGAGACGTAAGAGACTCCGGCAAGTTCTCGTAATTTAAGCATCGCCGCTCAGGGACTGAAATGGCTGAAACCATCGAGGACATCATCCTGGACCACGACAAGCGGGGCATGCTGGCTCTCCGCCCCCATGTTCCCGTGGACTTCTGCGAACAGGCGGCGCAGTACGTCATGGACCACCCGGGCCACACGGTCATTACCACGGGTTTCTACGTGATCATGGCCGGCAAGCCGGAGACCGACGGCCCTCCGGGCGCCATCGCCATCGGCCGTGCGCTGCAGGCGCTGGGCCGCAGGGTCACCTACGTAACTGACTCGTATACCGCGCCAGTGCTGCAACAATGGGCCGAGGGCGCGCAGGTAGTGGAGTTCCCCATCGCAGGGGTCGAAGAGAGCAAGCGCCACGCCGCGCAGATGCTGGAGGACCTCCGGCCCGCACTACTGATTTCCATCGAAAGGTGCGGCCGCAACCGGAACGATGAGTATCTGAACATGCGGGCCAGGGATATCAGCCCCCAGACGGCCCGGCTCGACTATCTCTTCGACAGCGACGTCCCCTCAGTGGGTATCGGCGACGGTGGAAACGAGATCGGCATGGGAAACCTGGTCGACGTCATTCCGTCGGTGGGCAGCCTGCCCGACGACCCGGCAATCAGTCGCGTGGACCGACTGGTCATCGCCAGCGTATCCAACTGGGGTGGCTACGGACTAGTCGCGGCCTTGTCCCGAATCGCGGGCAGGAACCTGCTGCCCAGCTCTGACGGTGAGGCCCGGATGGTGGAAGGGATGATAGAGGCGGGTGCGGTGGACGGGACCACCGGCGACGCCGTCCCTACCGTCGACAACTTCAGCATGGACGAAAACGGCCAGTTGCTGGCGCGGCTTCACGGTGTTGTTGGCTCGAACTAGCTGGGCTACGCATTCCCTCGCTGGGCCGGGCGACCACCGGCCTGCCGCCGCATTGAACCGCCACTGCAACCAGGATGACGCCTTCGGGGCAGGGGCTTGGCTGCACCTCGCGATTTCCACGCTATCCCTGCTCGTGGTGTTCTCGCTGGCCCTGTCGTGGATGGGTCCCATGTTGGACCACCACTTTGCGGAACGGCACCCCGGCCACCAGCATATCTACCTCGGCATGGCGGACCAGGAGCACAGGCACGAGTTCCAGCCTTTCCACAGCCACAACGGGCTAGCCCGGCTACTTCTGGCATCAGAGCGAATTCCCAGCAATGAGGGCGACGGCATCGTGTTCGTAATGCCCGTCAGCGGAGCCGCGCATGGCGTCGCAGACATTACCGCCCCGGCCAACGCCCACTCCATAAGGTTCGAGGTAGCGGGCGGAGCAGGGCTGGTGGTCCATTTCCCAGGCAGCGAGGCCATCCCGCAGGGTGCCTCGGTCGCGCCGCCGACCCATCCTCCAAGCGCATGACTCCTTCACGTGCCTGGTGATATTCGGAAAGCGAGGAAACAACGACCTCGCGTTACAGAATGTCGGCCAGGATGACCATGGACCGGATTACCATATATCACCGTGAGGGAGAATTCATGCCAAAGCACTTGCGCAAGTTTTCGTGGCTGGTGCTGGCCATTACGGCAGCCCTGTCCCTGGCCGTCGGGACGGTTCTCGCCCATGAGGGACGGCCTGTGGGCGATTACAGGTTCATAG
The DNA here is from genome assembly GCA_965207865.1 of Dehalococcoidia bacterium. Classification (GTDB taxonomy): domain Bacteria; phylum Chloroflexota; class Dehalococcoidia; order Lucifugimonadales; family UBA3495; genus VXOI01. The sequence goes on along the minus strand of CBDBNP010000002.1, from coordinate 56,399 downwards.
TCGGCTGGCTGAACGAGCCGGCCTACGAGGGCACACACAACTCCGTGTCCGTTCGTGTCAACAAGATCGTCGACGCTGAAGTGGCAGATAGTATTGGGGTGGAGCAGGAAGAGCACGGCGAACCCGGCCACCACGGCGAAGAGGGGCCGGAGGCAACACCGGCCACGTCTCATCAAGAAAAGGATACCGACCAAGGAGCGGACCACCACGGATCGGAAACCACGGACGCCGATGAGGGCGAGGGTCATCACGGCGCTGAGGACAAGGATGATTCCGACAGCGGGACACAACGGAACCCCGAGGAAGGCGACGAAAAGGCAACCGGTGGCCATCACGCCACGACAATCGAGGCCTCCGGGTTGATGACGGTTGACTTCAACATAACGGCCGACCTGATAGGTGGCGCCAACGTGGAGATCCTTACGGAAGGGTTCACCTTCGCGCCTGAGAACGTCAACGGCGCCCACGTTGCGGGCGAAGGCCACGCGCATGTCTACGTGGACGGGGTCAAGGTGGCCCGCGTGTACACTCCCTGGTTCTACCTGAAGGAACTCACGGCCGGAGAACACGAGATTCGCGTCACTCTGAATGCCAACAGCCACGAGGAATTCACCGTCGGCGGCAGCAACGTGCAGGCTGTGACGCAGTTCACCTACCACGACCCGCACGGGCATAGCCACGCCCCGGACACGTGGGAGGCAGACAACAGGATGGCGGTGGCCATCCGGCTGGAACCTGACGGGCTCAACGGCGCCACCCTGTTCCTCGACGCCGAAGGGCTCACCTTTGCTCCCCAGCACGCCGGCGACCACCACGTCCCAGGTGAAGCCCACGCCCACGTGAGCGTGAACGGGGTGGACTATGGTCGAGCCTACGGCGAGGCGCTTCAACTTAGCGGCTTGGCGCCCGGCGAAAACGAGGTCACCGTCACTCTGAACACCAACGACTTCTCTGACTACAACTGGAACGGACAAAGGGTGCGGGCAACTGCCACTATCGATGTCGCGGAAAGTATGAGCGGGGGGGAGAGTGGCCATCACGGGGGATCTTCCGGCAGCCTGATCGTCCCACAGGGCGCAGCCAAGCCGCTGGCCAGCATGGCCGGGCAGGACGAGGGCGTGGCAGTCCCAGTGGAAGGTCTGGAAGGCAGCCTGCAGGTGGAGGTCACTCACGTGGCGTCCGGGGTGTCTCGTTCATTCGCCCTGAAGGCCGCATGGGGCGACCCGGGGCACTATGTCGCAGGACTGATTCCCACCGCCTCGGGCATCTACGAGTTCCGCATCTTTGGCACCATCGAAGGTACGGCGATTGACGAGACCTTCGTATCAGACGGAGCAGGAGGGGACTTCGACGACGTCCAGACCTCCGCTGACCTGCAATTCCCCGAGCAGTTGCCTGAAATGCGAGAAGTGGTCGGCGCAGTGCAGGGAGCGAGAGACATCGCCCAGCAGGCCCAGGATACTGCGCTGGCAGCGCAAGCTGGTGGCGGTGAGGACGGCGATGGCGGCAGCGCCCTCGCCGTGGTGGCTCTGATCATAGGCATCGTCGGGGCCCTGCTTGGCGCCGGTGGTATCTTCCTGGCCGTTCAGGCACGCCGGTCCGTGTAGCTGAGGAGCCTTCTGACCGCTTTGACAGGGATTGGGTCAGGTCTCAACTGGCTCGTGGAGGGCCAGTGCAGTCGTGTGTCGCTTGCGCTGGCCGTCCTGTTGCTGGTCCTCGTCTCCTCCTGGTGGGTGCTGACCCCAAAGGAAGTGTCGGCCCACGCCAACCTCGTGTCGTCGGAACCGGCGGCCAACTCGGAACTTGAGGAGGCGCCCGACCGGATAATCATCCGGTTCACCGAGCCCATTGAGCCCAGCCTGAGCAACATCCAAGTCCTGGACGCCTCCGGTCAGCGGGTGGACCTGGACAACAGCGTGGTGGACGACCTGAACCCGCTGGTCATGTCGGTGGGTGTGGGAGACAACATCCCGGACGGTACCTACACCGTCGCCTGGGCCAACGTTTCCACCGTCGACGGACACAGGGTCCGGGGATCGTTCGTGTTTGCCGTGGGCCAACCCCTCACTGATGCGCCGCTGCCTGTGGTGGAGCAACCGCTGCTGCAGTCGCCCTGGGCGCCGGTCCTGCGCTGGCTCACCTTGCTGGCCGCCCTGGCCATGGTGGGCGGGCTGGTGTTGGAAGTCCTCGTCACACGTCCTGTCCTCCTCGCAACTCGGGCGGCCGATGCCGTGAAGGCAGTTGGCAACGCAGTTTCCACCCGGTCGCTGCGACTGGCCGCCGGAGCCGTCGGGTTGTTGATTGCGGCGTCCGTCGGACATCTCCTGCTGGTGGCCATCATCACTCACGAGGTCTCCTTGTGGAGCGCTCTCGGCGGGCCAGTGTGGGATACGGTGTCCGAGACAGATTGGGGAGGCCTGTGGGCCTGGCGAATGGCGGCGGCCTTGGCTTTTGTCGTCATCCTGGCTGGAATTCGCTATACCACCGGGCCATTGCAGCAGGCCGCAAGACTCCTTGCCATTGCGCTGGGATGCGCTGTCCTGTGGACACTGGCACTCATCAGCCACGGAGCTGCGACGGTGGACATACGCAACCTGGCCATCGCCGCCGATTTCCTGCACTTGGTGGCCTCCGCATTCTGGGTCGGGGCGCTGTTTCAATTCGCCCTGGGCGTGGGCTTGCTCCGCGAATTGCCGGAAGGCGACAGGATGGAATGCCTGGCGGATCTGGTGCCACGCTTTTCGGTCATCGCCGCTCTGAGTGTGGCAGTCATCGTGGTGACCGGGGTGTTCAGCGGCTGGGCGCAGGTGACCGTTATCGAGGCCATAAACACGCCCTACGGCGCGACACTGATTGTCAAGGTTGCCCTGGTGCTGCCGCTCCTGTTCCTGGGCGGCCTCAACCTCGTATGGGTCAGGCCTCGTCTGCGCCGGGACCCCAGCGCGGGCGATTGGCTCCGCAGGTTCCTGCTGGGCGAGGCGGCGTTGGCCATCCTTATCCTCGCCGCCGTCGGACTGCTGACCAGCCTGGAACCGGCCCGGCAGGTGACCTCACGGGAACAGGCCGAACAGCAGCAGTCGCTGGCCTTCAGCGACACCGTCAACACCGACGTCATCGGACTGGAGGTCACGCCGGGACGCGTGGGGACCAACGATCTCGTCGTTTCCCTGAACGACCGGTTGGGGAATCCCATCGATTACGCCTCGGAGGTCATGGTGCGACTGGTCTACCTCGATTCGGACCTGGGTGTTGACTCCCTGGCGGCGACATCCTTGGGCGACGGAACCTATATCCGGGAGGACGCGCAACTCAGCATCGCCGGGGCCTGGCAGGCCGAGCTGGTCATCCGACGGCCCGACGCCTTTGATGCCAGGACAGCATTCCGGTTCGAGGCCATTTCACCCGGCGGAGGCGGCAGCGCGGCCATTTCGCCATCTCCGGGGACCGCTTACGTGCTGCTGGGCGGCGGATTGCTGGTGCTCGGGGTGCTATTCATGGGAGCGGGCCTGCCGCTGGGAGGATGGTTCTCCCGTTCCGGCGCGGGCGTGATGACGCCGGGCGTGGCCGGTGTGGCCGTTGGCGTGCTGTTACTGTTCAACACCCAGCTGGGCATCGGCGGCGCCGAGGTCCTGCGCAATCCCTTCCCGCCGAACCCCGAGTCGCTGCAGGCCGGCGCTGCGACCTACGTCCAGGCATGCCAGGCTTGCCACGGGGAGACGGGCCTGGGTGACGGACCGGGCGGCGCTGGCCTGGTGCCGCCACCCGCAGACCTGCTGGTGCATGTGCCGCTGCACGGCGACGCCGACCTGTACCGGTTCATCAGGGATGGGATACCCAACACCGCCATGGTGGCCCAGCGGGACATCCTGACCGAGGACCAGATCTGGCACGTGGTCAACTACATCCGCACCCTGGAGTAGCGGGTCAAGGTCGACGGGACATCAAGAGAACAGTCCCCTCTCCTTCCGGGAGAAGGTTAGGGTGAAGGCGTTTCCCAGGTTCTTCCGGGAGGAGCTTATTCCGTTGCAATCCGCCTGACCAGGCTGAACGATACTCGCCACAGGCTCGCCAAGTACAAAGGGCAACCACAAGGATTGCCCCTACTAGCATGAGGAGGTACTCAGGAGGGCACTGCATAATGGGTACTTTGAGGGCTGGATTGGGGAGGTCCGGTCAATCACCCCAAACCCGGCGCGCAACCTCGGACACCAGCTCCAGCTTGCGCCACTGCTGCTCCTCGGTGAGCAGATTGCCGGGCGCCGTCGAGGCGAATCCGCACTGGGGGCTGAGGGCCAGGCGTTCCAGAGGCACATAGGCTGCGGCCTCCTCGATTCGCCTGACAATGTCGTCGGCGGACTCAAGCTCCGCCTCCTTGCTGCTGACGAGTCCCAGGACGACCATCTTGTCCGACGGGACGAATCGCAGCGGCTCGAAGGTACCCGATCGCTCCGTGTCGTACTCCAGCAGGAACCGGTCCACCCTGAGCGTGCCGAAGAGCAATTCAGCGATGGCCTCGTACCCGCCCTCTGCGTACCACTTGCTCTGGTTGTTGCCGCGGCATACGTGAAAAGCGACGGTCACGCCATCCCACTGCGCTCCCTCGAGGCAGTGGTTGTCGGCTGCGACCGCCTCCTCGAACATTGCATCCGGGTCCTCGCCTAGGTCACGAAGGTGCTGCCGCCAGCGCGGGTCGACGTAGTAGCTGTACCTGGGAGCATCCATCTGGATGTAGTCAACACCGGAGTTGGCCAGTGCCTCCACTTCCGAGCGGATGATTCCAGCAATGTCCCAGAGCAACTCCGAACGGGTGGGGTAGAACTGGTCGGTGATGCCCGGCTGGAAAATGAGAGCCGGGAACTGGTTGGGGCTGGGCAGCGTCATCTTGATGGGGCCCTGCGCATTCTCCCGTAGGAAGGGCAACTGGTTATCGGTCAGGCCCTTCCTCCGGTGCAGCCTTCCGCCCACCACCCGCATCGTCCCGGGTTCGGTTGGCTGCTCTCCGGGTCCCTGCCAGATTCGGACCACAGCAGGCGAGACGGTGTCGACGAAACCATCCACGCTTTCGACCAGATCGCTCTGGAAAATCGAGCGGCGAAATTCCCCGTCTGTGAACACCGGCATCCCCACATCCCGCTGCCTCTCAAGTGCCTTGAGTATGGCCCGGTCCTCGATTTCGGTGAGCTCGGCAAGATCCATCCCGCCGCCGAGGTAGGCGCTCCTGGCATCCTTGACCTCCTGGGGACGCAACAGGCTCCCCACGTGGTCTGCGCGGTATATTTCCGGCATGTCCTTTGTCTCCTATTGGAGCAATGAAGTGTTAGGAACCGGTAATTCTTGCCGGTTCCCTACTGTTGAAGCGGGAATCGGTCGCCGTTGGTACACAGTCTGAATCAACGACGCAACACGAGATGGCGCATAGCCGGAGTCCCTGCATCGGGCCATCCGCCCGGACATCGATAGGGCCTCGGGATAGCGGCTCTTCTTAATCTCCGGCCGGAGCCAGGGATTCCTCCATCGGACCCAGGGTCTTTTCCTCCAGGGCCAACAGGCGGCGCAGCTCGAAGATCTCGTCGCGGAATTGCGCGGCCTTTTCGAACTGCAGTCCCTTGGCCGCGTCCTTCATTTGGACCTCGAGATCCTTGACCACCTTGAACATGTCGGCGCGGGACATCTCCTTGCGCACCACGTTGTAGCGGGATCGGTTTTCGGCGATGGCCTTGATGCCCTCGGTGATGTCGTGTACCTCTTTCTGGATGCTCTGGGGCTCAATGCCGTGGCGCTGGTTGTGCTCGCTCTGCAACTGCCGGCGGCGGGATGTCTCGTCGATGGCCCGCTTCATGGAATCGGTGATCTTGTCGGCGTACATGACCACGTGCCCGTTGGCGTGGCGCGCGGCGCGGCCAATGGTCTGGATCATCGACGTATCGGAGCGGAGGTAGCCTTCCTTGTCGGCATCGAGGATTGCCACCAAGCTCACCTCGGGGAGGTCCAGCCCCTCCCGCAGCAGGTTGATGCCCACAATGACGTCGTACACGCCCAGCCGCAGGTCCCGCAGGATCTCGATGCGGTCCAGCGTTTCAATGTCCGAGTGCAGGTAGGTGTTGCGGATGCCCATTTCAGACAGGTAATCGGCCAACTCCTCGGCCATCCGTTTGGTCAGGGTGGTGACCAGCACCCGCTCGGCCCGTTCCACCCGCTCCTTGATCCTAGCGAGGAGGTCGTCGATCTGGCCCCGTGTCGGCAGGACCTCCAGGGTGGGGTCCAGCAGCCCAGTGGGGCGAATCACCTGCTCCACCACGTGGCGACTCTGCTGGAGTTCGTAGGGTCCCGGAGTGGCGGACACGTAGACCACCTGGTTGATGTGGTTCTCGTACTCATCGAAATTCAGCGGCCGGTTATCGAGGGCCGAGGGGAGACGGAACCCGAACTCGACCAGGGTCTTTTTCCGGGACATGTCGCCGCCGTACATTCCGCGCACCTGCGGCAGCGTCATGTGGGACTCGTCAACGAACATCAGGTAGTCGTCGGGGAAGTAGTCCAGCAGCGTCCACGGCGCGCTGCCCACGGGACGCTGGGAAAGGTGTCGTGCGTAGTTCTCGACGCCAGAGCAGAACCCGGTCTCCTGCAGCATCTCGACATCGTAGTTGGTGCGGCTCTCCAGCCGGGCCGCCTCCAGGATCTTGCCCGCGTCGCGCAGTTCACGCAGGCGCCACTCCAACTCCTCACGGATACCGGCCACGGCGAGGTCGAGCTTCTCCTTTGTGGTCACGAAGTGGTTGGCCGGGTAGACGGCCACCTGTGGCAGCTCGGCCAGCATCTCTCCAGTCAGCGGGTCAAGCTGCACTATGCGTTCCACCTCGTCCCCGAAGAACTGGATGCGAACGGCCGCCTCCTCATACGCGGGAACCAGCTCCAGCACATCGCCCCGGACGCGGAACTTGGCGCGGGAGAGTTCCAGGTCGTTCCGGTCGTATTGCATGTCCACCAACTGGCGCACCAGCTGGCTGCGGCTTCGTATTTCTCCCACCTTCACCTGCGCCACCAGGTTGAAATAGTCCTGCGGATCGCCCAGACCGTAGATACAGGACACCGACGCCACGATCAGCACATCCCGCCGCGTCAGCAGCGACGTGGTGGCAGAGAGCCGGAGCTTGTCCAGCTCTTCGTTGACGCTGGAGTCCTTCTCGATGTAGGTGTCGGACTGGGGAACGTAGGCCTCAGGCTGGTAATAGTCGTAGTAGGAGACGAAGTACTCGACGGCGTTGTGGGGAAAGAACTCCTTGAACTCCTGGGCCAGCTGGGCAGCCAGGGTCTTGTTGTGGGCCATGACCAGGGTGGGCCGCTGCACCTGCTGCACGATGTTGGCCATGGAGAACGTTTTGCCGCTGCCGGTGACGCCCATCAGGCTCTGGCGGGACACGCCCCTATCGATTCCATCTGCCAGGCGGTCAACGGCACCCGGCTGGTCGCCGGTCATACCGAACTCTGAGACCAGTTGGAAGGGCCGGTCCTCGGGGTTGGCGTTTCGGCGCTGGTTGACCTCTTTGCCGGCCTCGGCCCATTTCTTGCCACGCGCGTAGGTGGTCATGCTCGTTCCCCGTCTACTTCACATCAATGATTGACCATCAAATTATAGACCTCCACCGTCCGCGGGGGCACCCGGAAATGTCACTCTGCTATCTCTGGGCAAATTGCTGCAGGGCTAGGCGAATCCGCTCCTCCACCGTGAGGCCGTCCGCGTCCCGTATGCCATCGATGGCCGCCCGCGCCTCGCTGGCCGAATACCCAAGAGCGGAAAGCGCCTCCAGGACCTCGCTGTTGCCATCAACCGAAACGACCCCAGGTGTTCCCTCGATTTCGTCGACCTTGCCTCGCAGCTCGAGAATTATGCGGTTGGCGATGCGTCGACCGACTCCCGGCGCGGCCGCCAAAGCGGCGGCGTCTCCGGATGCCACTGCCAACTGTAGAGAGGCGGAGTCCAGCGAGCCCAGGAGGGCCAGAGCGAGGCGGGGCCCCACCCCGGACACCCCTGTCAGCAGTGTGAACAGCTGCATCGAGGCATCGTCCGGAAACCCATAGAGGATGGGCTGCTCGTCGCGAATGCGCAGGAGGGTGTGCAGCGACACTATGGAGCCTGTCGAACCGAGGGCCGGGATACAGTTGGACGGCACGAATACCTGGAGCGTGACTCCCCCCACGATCACGTGCACCCAGTCCGGTCCGCTGGACGACAGCAAGCCCCGTACGCCCGCGATCATCCGGCACCGCCTTGATTACACACGTTGCCGGGCCTTGGCGCTAGCGCTCATGCCCCGGGGGTATCTCGTTCAGCATCGCGCCAGTCGCCTGCTGCTGCGAGATGTGGCACAACCCAACGGCAAGCGCATCGGCAGCGTCGATTTCCAGCGTGGGAGGCAGACCCAGGGTGGCAGCCACTATGCCGCGCATCTGCTCCTTGGTAGCCGCGCCGTGGTCCGCGACGGCGCGCTTGACCTGGGCCGGTGCGTACTTGAATATCTCCACTCCCTGGCTGGCGGCGCCGATGAGCACTGCCGCCTGGGCCTGGCCGATGGCTAGCGATGAGCCGGGAAAGCTGCGCTCGCCCCTGCCAACGAAAGGGTCCTCGATGGCCACCGCATCGGGGCGGAAGATGGCGATCATGTTCAGGATGTGGGAGTGCATTTGGTACAGACGACTCTCGATGGACATGGACGACGGCAGGGAGACGACCCCGTAGTCCACAGCGTCCATTGCCGGCTGGTCTCTGATGACACCGTATCCCATGCGGCGGGTGCCGGGGTCAATCGCCAGTATCGTCATGCACGGCTCTCCGCGTGACACTTGGTGGTTGGCGTCGATTCGAGGACGTGGAAGATGCTATGCTCCCTCGATGGCGTCTATCCGGTTGTCTAGCCGCACTATCTCGGCCTGTGTTATTGGAAGGTAGGTGAGCAGTGCCTGAATGGTCTCGTCCTGGCGATCCAGCATGTCTGCAACCTCTGCCATCGCCTCTCCGTACAAAGCATGCGCAGCACGAAACCGTCGCACCGACGCATTGATGTCTCGCTGTGCGGTGATCAACAGCTGAGTGACCTCTTCAAGGGTTGTAATCCTCTGTTCCATTGACATCCAGAAAAAGCTCCTACTTTGGTCACATGAAATGGATTCTAACCGGCCCCGTAGCGCTCAAGGACCTCGGGCGGGAAGTCGGCGTTGGTGAAGGCCTTCTGTATGTCGTCCAGCTCCTCCAGCACGTCCAGCAGCCGCAGGGTCTGCTCTGCCTCCTTGTCGGCCAGCGCGATGGTCGTCTTGGGAACCATGGACATCTCGGCGTTCCGCACGGCTATGCCTTCGGACTCCACGGCCTTCTGCACGTCCTGCAAACTCTCGATTGGGGAGAAGATTTCCAGCACTCCCTCGTCGATCTGTATGTCCTCGGCTCCCATATCAATGACCAGAAGGCCCAGTTCCTCGGCCTTTTCCTCGTCGCCGATATCGACGGTGACCACGCCTCGCAGGTCGAAGTTCCAGGCCACGCAGCCGCTCTCACCCAGATTGCCGCCGCCACGGTTAAAGGCGGAGCGTACATCGGAGGCTGTGCGGTTGCGGTTGGTGGTCACCGCCTGCAGAAGGATTGCCCCTCCTCCAGGGCCGTATCCTTCGTAGGTCACCTGTTCCAGGGTCTCGCCGTCACTGCCCTCGCCGCTGCCACGCTTGACGGCGCGGCTGATGCTGTCCAGGGGCATGTTGTTGCTCTTGGCCCGGTCCAGGGCAAGGCGCAGCTTGAAATTCATATCCGGGTCAGTCCCGCCCCCGTCCCGGACGGCGAGGGAGATCTCCCGGCTGAGCTTGGTGAAGAGCGCGCCACGCTTGGCGTCGGCAGCTCCTTTCTGGTGCTTGATGGTCGACCACTTGGAATGACCGGACATCGTGCTACCTCCGGGTCGTAGTAGTTGGGTGCCGCAAATGTATAGGGCCGATTTTAGCATCGGCCCCATGGAGAATCAAAAGCCGCGTGTCATCTGAGGCCATCGGGAAGTCTCACCTGCATGACACCGGCAGGCACGTCTACATCCAGAACAACGTGGGAAATGGCCGGAATCAGGACCTCACCGGAAGTACCGCGAACAATGTAAACATCATTGCTGCCGGTTTCCAGTATCTCCTTGATTTCACCGAGTTCCTCTCCATCCTCAGCCCGCACCTGCATGCCAATGAGCTGGTAGTGGAAAAATTCGCCTTCATCGAGGGACACATCATCGACGGGGGGAGCCGAAAGGAATTTTCCCGCGAGTGCGGACGCTTGGGAACGGTTCTTGATGCCATCCAGCGTGATCAGTGCCGTAGATGGCCCGGTCTGACGGGCGTCGCTGATCAGACGCGGAATGCCGTCAACCAACAACTCGCGTCCCACATCAAAGCGACCCGGAAGGTCGCTGAGGAGTTCGACATTCAAGGCGCCGTCCCGGCCATGAGGCCCGTTGACACGCGCTACTACTACAGAGTCGTCAGACTCCTGGGGGGAGTTCTGCAATGTCAGCGGCGGCGAAACGGCTACTCGATTTCCAGTACGGCCTGCGAACCGTCCTTGACGGCGGCAACCCGGAGGAGCACACGCATGGCCTGCGCCACGCGGCCCTGCCTGCCTATGACCTTGCCCTTGTCCTCGGGCGCCACCTGAAGCCGGAAAACAGTGCGTCCGCCTTCTGTCGATTCATCCACACGCACTTCCTCCGGCTTGCTGACCAGGGAAGATGCGATGTATTCGATCAGTTCTTTCACGCTTCGGATTCCTCAGCCTGTTCATGCTCGACCACCGGCTCTTCCACGGCCACCGCAGTTGCCGACGCATCGGGCGCGCCGTACTTATCCAGTATGCGCTGCACCGGCTCCGACGCCTGGGCCCCGACGCTCAGCCAGTGCTGGGCGCGGTCGCGCTTGAGTGTGATCGCCGGTGGGTTCTGCATCGGGTCATAGGTGCCGATCCATTCAAGATATGCACCATCCCGGGGCGACTTAGCCTCCGCGACCACAATCCTGTAGGCCGGGTGACCCTTCTTTCCAACCCTGCTGAGCCGAATCCTTAGCATCGAATCTCCGTAAGTTTCATGTAGAGGTGCAAACCAGGTTTGCACTGCTTTTTGCGAGGAAAATTGTACGAATTGCGTAATTCGCTGTCAAATTAGGGAGGTTGAATCCGGGAACCGACCCCTCGGGAAAATTACAAAGAAATCGGGCCCGGCCAACTCTGGCTTGGGTTCGCCCGAACTTCCTTCCGGATCCTAGGGGCGATGGTAGACATTGGCCTGGGCCCGACGTTCGGGTAATATTTCGTGGCGAAGTGCTACGAAACGATCACCTCGTCGCGTCCAGACTGATGCCTACCATCGCCCCTGCGTGTTAAACTATCTTCCATCTATATCACCTCCTTAATCAAGATTCCGCCAAGCGGTTAAGCAATTCTACCCCGCACTTTCCGGCAATGTCAACAACATCATTGTCCCTCTCTCGAAACTATCGTGATCCAATGCTCCCGGGGCGAATCTTGTCGTCATTCCGACAAAGTCAGGAATTTTTGCCTTGGTGCAATACTGAATGTCGGCTCCAGACGAGAATTTTTCGATTCCTGCCTGTTGGGGAATATTGCTACACACAGACGGCACGACCCTTGTCTCCCTATAAATGTCTGCGCCTCCCTTTTGGTCACTGGCCGCTTGATTCCCCCGACGGTGGCCTGATTTGATACGCGTAGTCTTCATGGGCACTCCCCCGCCAGTGGTGCCTGTGCTACAGCGACTGAACGGAATGCCCGGCGTCCAGGTCGTTGCGGCCGTGACCCCACCTGACCGGCCGAGGGGGCGTGGCCGGCAGCCGGAATCCCCTCCGGTGAAGACGGCAGCGGAGGCCCTTGGCATACCTGTGCTGCAGCCGCCCAACCTGCGCGGCGAATCCATCCAGGCAGAACTCGCAAGGCTTTCTCCGGACGTTATCGTGGTCGCGGCCTACGGGCGATTCCTGCCGACAGCGATCCTGGAACTTCCCCCCCACGGCTGCCTGAACCTGCACTCGTCGCTGCTGCCACGGCATCGCGGGCCCTCGCCGGTCGCCACCGCTATCCTCGAGGGCGACGAGGCCACCGGCATTTCGCTGATGCTTCTGGACGAGGGAATGGACACCGGCCCGGTTGTCGCCAAAACTGAAATGTCGCTGACCGGACGTGAGACCGCAGGTGAATTGACCGGGACTCTCTTGGACATGGGCGGCGCATTGCTACAGGAGAACCTTGTTCCCTGGGTCGGGGGCCAGCTGAGCGCCACGCCCCAGGACGAGAGGCTGGCGACAGTCTCCCGCAAGCTCGAACGAGCCGACGGGCTGGTCGACTGGTCGCATCCCGCCGAGATCATCGCCCGCAGATGCCGAGCGTTTGACCCGTGGCCCGGCATTCATACTCACTGGAACGGCAGGATGCTCAAGCTGCTCTCCGTTTCCCAAGATCCGGGCGCTCCCGATTCGCCCGGCGTCGCCGGCCAGGTCCTGGGACCGGAAGCCTCGGGAGGGCTGCGGGTGGCCACCGGCCAGGGCATCCTCTCACTGAACCAAGTCCAGATCGAAGGCGGCAGATCAGTCAGCGGCTACGACTTCGTGAACGGCCACCCGAATATCATCGGGTCGCTTCTAGAAAGCCCGGAATCCGATTCAGACGGCGATCGTTACGATCGTTAGGAGATAGAAAGATGGCACGGACCTTACCGGATGAGGCGCAGGTGCTACAGTGGCTCGATTCTCTCAAGAACTGGGGCCGTTGGGGCCCGGATGACCAGCTCGGCTGCCTGAACCTCATCGGCCCGGAACAGCGCAAGCGCGCGGTGGGCCTGGTGTCCGACGGCGTCTCCGTAAGCTGCGCCCGCCCCATCACCACCGAGATGGCCGCAGACACCACCTACCAGGTGCAACGCTTCATGGTGGACAGCGGCGAGGGCCGGGATACCGACCCGCCAGAACGCCGGTACACACGTCGCGGCGCCGGCGAGTTCATCGGAATGGTCTTCCACGGCCAGACCATCACCCATATCGACGCCATGTCCCACTACTCCTGGAACGGGCTGATGTACAACGGGGTGCCCTCCAGCCGGATCACCTCAAGAGAGGGAGCCCAGTCTCACAGCATCGAGGCGGCCTGCGAGGGAATCATCACCCGCGGAGTGCTGCTTGACCTGCCACGGCTGCGGGGAGTCGACTGGCTCGATCCGACGGAACCGGTCATGCCCGAGGACCTGGAGGCTGCAGAACAGGCCCAGGGAGTCAGGCTGGAGCAGGGAGACGTCCTGCTGACCCGGACCGGCAACTACCGGATGCGGCTGGAGCGCGGCGCAACGGGCCCTGAGGGGCCCATGACCGCCCACCAGGCCGCTTGCGCGCCGTGGTTCAAGGAACGCGGCATCGCGATGATGGGCACCGACACATCCAACGACGTCCGGCCAAGCCCCTACAAGACCATCGGCAATCCGCTGCATACCATCTGCCTGGTCAGCCTCGGCCTGTGGTTCATCGACAACGCCAACTTGGAGGAGCTGGCCGCCGCCTGCGCCGAGAGGGGCCGGTACGAGTTCATGCTGACCCTGGCGCCGTTGCGGCTCCGGAACGTAACCGGGTCGCCGGTCAATCCTATCGCCCTGTTCTAGCGGCCTAGCGGCGCCGGCTGTTTCCACCCGAACCGGGCAGAATTCCACTCAGAATGGCCCACAGCGCGCTGGCAAAGAAGGATGCAACAACCAGCACGACTCCTATGGCCATAACCGTCGCCGCCGCCGGGATGAACCCGGCGGTTGACTGCTGGGCAAAGGACTCCAGTAGATCACCGGCCAGGTCTATGGCAGCGGTGGGAACATCCGGCGCGTACGACGTGGAATGGACAATGGCGTCCTTGATCCGTCCCGGGACCGCCGAATTCACCACGATTCCCACCACCAGGCACACTCCGCTACCCAGGAACAGGGTGATTCCCGGCCAGCGCAGCATATCGGCAGGACGAGGAATGTAGACCACCGCCAGGAGAATGCTGCCGATGATCACCATCAGCAGGGCGATGATCCTGCCGGGGCCATTGGCTGTACTCACGGTGTCGCGAAGGGACTCGGCCTGCTGACGGATGTCATCCCTGGTAAAGTCGTCAGAGTTCTCCGCCAGCTTTTCCAGCAGGTCCAGCCGGTCTCCCCTACTCAGGTCTCGCCGGATGTCCCGGACGGCGTCCGCTATTACAGGCGTTACAAGCGGGGTGGCAGCCTGCTTCAGGAACTCCCGGGTGTCTCCATCGACGAAGGCCTGGCGAAGGTTGCCCTTCTCGCCCGCCAGGATTCGCGCCGCCTCCGAGCTGATCGCCGGATCATCCAAAACCCTGTCGTACCATTCATCGTATTGGTCGGCGCGACACTCCGTTGCCAGGATGTTCAGCGACGGGGCTGTTTGCGGTACCTCACCTTCGGACAGTTGATCGAAGGGTACCGACGTCTCGGAAGCCAACTGAATCAGGCTCAGTTGCGAACATCCCCCCGACACCGGCTCTTCGATCTCCAGATCATCGATTACCTGATATACCCAGGCCAGTACAGCCGGTTCAACCCGCTCCAGAGGTTCGTCCATGTCCACGAAAACGTTGAGTTCCTCGTAATCGCCCTGGAGGTATCCGGTGAACCTGTCGACATTGTTCTCGGTCTGCTCCCTTAGGTAATGGGGCGGCATAATATCTTTCAGAACAGCGACAACATCTTCCTGCGTCGCGATCGCCACGCCGCCCAACAGGTCCCCCGTCTGGTCTTCCAGCACATCGTCCACCAGCACTTCATCGTAAATGCGGTTGTAGGCATCGGTATCGCTGATGGCGACGTTGTAGACCTCCGGGTCCTCAAGCCGCTGGGAAAAATTGCCGAGCACCAGCGAGTACAGCAGGCCGGCGAAGATCGCCAGCCCGAGCACCAGACCAGCCAGGGCACGCAAAATCACCATATCTTTACTCTATGGGTCATCAATTCAGGCTCGCCTTTGCCTCGGTCGAACAACGCCACATTTCCGGGCTACGCTGCAAACTGGGATTCAGAACCGGGGCGTGATGCTCATCTCCGTAAGCCGCCGGACGCGCTCCTCAGTCGGCGGGTGGGTGGAGAAAAGGCTGGCGAAGTTGGCACCTTTCAGCGGGTTGACGATGAAAAGGTGGGATGCGCCCTCGGCGACGCGCATGGGGCGCACCTCCGAGCCGCGTTCCAGCTTCTGCAGCGCACTGGCCAACGCCAGGGGGTTGCCGCAGTTGTGAGCGCCGGTGGCGTCGGCCTGGAACTCCCGAGTGCGCGACACCGCCGCCCGCACCAGCGCCGCCGCGATCGGCATGACGATGGCGATGACCAACAGGCCGATTATGTTGTCCCGGCCCTCGCGCCCGCCGAACATGCCACCGAAGATGGCGGAGAACTGGGCGATCATTGCCAGCATGGAAATGGCGCCGGCAATGGTGGCGACCACGGCCATGATCAAGGTGTCCCGGTTGCCGACGTGGGCCATCTCGTGAGCCAGGACTGCCGACAGCTCATCACGGGTCAGTATGCGGCGGATGCCGGTGGTGACCGCCACCGCAGCGTTGTTGGGGCTGCGGCCCGTGGCGAATGCGTTGGGAGATTCAGTGTGGATCTCGTACACTTTCGGCATCGGAAGCCCGGCAACACGGGCCTGCTCACGGACTATGCCGTACAGCTCAGGGTCGTCCTGTTCCGTTATCGGCTGGGACTTGGTCATTCCAAGAGCGATCTTGTCGCTGAACCAATACGCCCCCATATTCATCACCAAGGCGAAGATGAGAGCGATGATGATGCCCCCCTGCCCTCCGATGATGCCTCCAATGAGAATCAGCATCATCGTGAGTACCATCAAAAGAAAGAAAGTCTTGAAAGTGTTCACGCGCATAGCCTCTGACAGTGAGCGTCAACCAATAGAAAGATTAATTGGAAACCTGATCCTCCGAACAAGAGAGACCCTTTTTCGATTATAGCACCAGGGTAGGGCTGCAAATCTTGAACGGAAGGAAGGACACCCGGGCCATTCAAGACAGGACGACTGCATAGTCAAACTCAATCCACTCTTGGTTCGACAGGCCAACCGGCAGCGGGTTGGATAGGCGTCGATAGACAATCTCAGAAAGAACGGCCATCGTCGAAAAACGGTACTCTACAATCGTCCAGTTTTTCAAAATGGACTGTTGACAGTAGTGGAAAAACTGCCTAAAATCTGCAACATTAGATACGTCGTATCAATAGTGTGATTGACGAGAACGCCATGGTGGTAACAAAACGGAGCGCGACGGTGGCTGAGCAAATCCTTGAGACCCTGGAGGAACGAGGATTTCGTTCGACTGCCCCGCGCCGCGCTCTTGCCTCTGCAATTGCCGAACAGGAACACCACTTCACGGCCGAGGGTCTGCGCAAGAAGTTGCCCAAGTCCCTGGGTCGCGCCACCGTATACCGCACGCTCAAAATACTGGTGGAGGCCGACGTCATCTGCAGGGTGCTGCTGGAAGACGGGGACCTGCACTACCAGTTGAGCCACCAGGGACATCACCATCACCTCCTCTGCGTTCACTGCGGATCCTCCCAGGACCTCATGGGTTGCGACATTGAGGATGTGCTGGTCTCCACATCCGCCCGCCACGGCTTCGAGTTGAGCGGCCATTGGCTCGAGGTTTACGGGCGCTGCAACGACTGCGTCGAGAGAGAGAGAGTCGCGGTCTAGTATCTTTTCACCCCTTTTCCTGATACCAGTTATCGAATTCACTCCATTATTGAGACTTTTTATCAATCAGGGCAATTAATGAGACTTAATATCGCTACAATGCTGTTAATGAGACCGGGTATTGATTTAGCGATGTATTGATACACAGTCTTGATAAAGTAATTTATCGATACCAAGTATTAATTGCAGGGCAATATTGAGACGGGCCAAGTGCCCCAGGAAGGAGAAATCAGTCGAACCATGAATACCTTGCCAGGAAGAGCCGCATCCTCAATTGTCATTCTGGTCTCCGCATTGGTCTTTTTGTTTGCGGTCGCATGCGGCGGAGACGCAGAGACGGTCGCCCCCGAACCCACGGCACCCTCGGATAGCGGTACAACGTCCACGACGACCGCATCCTCTGACACGACCACCCCCGACTCCACGCCGGAGTCCGCTACCTCCCCAGGGACTACCCCATCGGCTACAACCACCCGCAGCCAGCCCGCAGCCACGGTGGCCCCGGACGAGAAAATCAGCGTGGTAACCACCAGCAACATCCTGGCCGACTGGGTCCGAGAAGTGGGTGGAGACCGCGTTGAGGTCTTCCCCCTGCTGCCAGCCAACGCCGACCCGCACACCTACCAGCCCGGCGCCCAGGACATCGCCCGCATTGCCGACGCTGACCTGGTGTTCAGCATCGGCCTGCAGCTCGAGGGTGGCTGGCTGGAGGAACTCGTCGAGAATGCAGCCCGCGGCCACGACTCGATTGTAGCTGTGGGCGACGTTGTTGACCCCATAGATTTCGTGGAAATCTTCAACGGGCACGGCGGCGAGGACCTGGAGGGCCGGCTGCTCATCGGCGACGGCGAGACAGGGATGATGTCGATCATCGACCTGGAGCACGGCGACGTGGAGCAGGACGCATTCGACCTCGGCTCCCGGGCCGGCCGCATCTACTCCACCAAGAGCGGTCGCTTTGCCATCGCCGTCTCAAGCGACGCCAACACCGCCCACGTCTTCGACGGCGGCATCTACCTGGAAGCCCACGGCGACCACTTCGACAAGGTCGAGGATGAAGTCGGGCGTTTGGGCATCGACCTGTCAGGAGACCGCCCGGTGCATCTGTACGTCGGCACCGAGTGGGCAACCATCTTCTATGACGGCTCCGGCGATGTCGTCTTCCTCGAGGAGCACGAACTGGAGGAAGAGGGCGCCGCCTACTCGCCTCCCAGGCTCAACTTCGGCGCTCAGAACGGCGCGGCAGTGCCGCTTGAGGGCGACCTGTTCGCCGTAAGCGCCCAGCACCCGGACTACGCGTCAAACCCAGCCGACTACGGCCTCCCCGTCGGTGCCGAAATAGTCGACCTAGATGGAAACGTGCTGCATCGCGACGAGGGCTGCGAGGGACTGCAAGGCGACGCCGGCAACGGTGAAATGGCGGCCTTCGGCTGCATGGGCGGCGTGCTGGTCGTCGAGGCCCACGACGGCAACTACGAGGGGATGTTCATAGACGCGCCTGCGGGTTCCCCGGACGACTTCCGGATCACGTCGCTCTGGGGGTATCCGGGACTTGACCATTTCTTCGGTCTGGGATCGGCGGTTGGCCTCTACGTAGTTGACCCCGAGGAAGGGTCCATGGAGCAGTTCATCGCCGCATCAGAAGAGGGACCCACGCCCATCAACGTCGCCATGAGCCACGACGGCGAGGCGCTGCTGGTGGTGATGAGCGACGGCGAGCTGCGGATGTACGACGCCCACGACCTGGACTTGCTGGCCTCGGCGGACGATTTCCTCACCGAGCCCGTGGAGACCGGCTTCTGGGCCCGTCCACATGTTGTCACCGCCCCCGGAGCGGTGTTCATCACCGACTCCATCGGCGGCGAAGTCATGCAGTTGGACGACCACGACCTGGAGGTCGTGAACCACTGGGACATCGAAGGTAACCCCACCAAGATCGCCTTCGTCGGGATATATGGCGAGACTGAGGCTCTCGAGGATCACGGCCACGAGGAAGAACAGATGGAGGAAGGCGAAGAAGAGCACGCCCACGGCACTCTTGACCCCCACTTCTGGTTCGACCCGCTGCGCGTGCAGCAGGCAGTGAACGCGATTTCCGCGCGGCTCTCCACCGTCGATCCAGCCGGCCAGACCGCCTACCGCGAGAACGCTGCGGCTTACAACGAGGAGCTGGACGACCTGCACGCCTGGATCGAGGAACAGGTCAGCGTCCTGCCCGAAGACCACCGTGTGCTGGTGACGTCTCACGACAGCTTCCAGTACTTCGCACAGCGTTACGGGTTCGAGGTGGCAGGAGCTATCTTCCCGTTTACCACCGAGGTTGAACCCACGGCCCAGGACCTGGCAATGCTGATTAAGACCATCGAGCACGAGGGCGTGCACGCGGTGTTCACCGAGCAGTCGCACAGTGCGCGGCTGGCCCAGCGGGTCGCCGAAGAGACCGGCGCTGAGATCATCGGCGGGCTGTATACCGGCTCCCTGAGCGAGGAGGGCGGTGAGGCCGGCACCTATGTCGACCTGATGCGCCACAACACCACAATCATAGTGGAGGCATTGCAGTAGCCATGACCGCTACGAAGACCACTCCCCCTCTGGCCGCTGAGGACGTTACGGTGGAGTTCGGGGGAGTCAAGATCCTCGACGACGTTTCGTTCAGCGCCGGGCCCGGCTGCATAATGGGAGTGGTCGGACCCAACGGGGCGGGCAAGAGCACCCTGTTCAACGTGATCACGGCACTACTGCCCGCCACCTCGGGGCGGATTCTGATCCACGGCAAGTCAATCCAGGAATCGCGGGGCGTGGTCGCCTACGTCCCGCAATATGAGCGGGTAAACTCCCGCATACCGGCGAGCGCCTGGGACGTGGTGCTGCAGGGCAGGGTGCGCCATGCCGGCTGGTTCAGGCGTCCGCGCCGCGCCGACCGGGACGCGGCGGAAACGGCCCTGAACCGGGTCGGCATGTGGGACCGCCGGAAATCTCTGATCTACGAACTGTCGGGCGGCCAGCGGCAGCGGGTATTCGTCGCCCGTGCCCTGGCCCAAGGCGCCGACATCCTGCTGCTGGACGAGGCATTCAGCGGCGTGGACATCGCCTCCCAGACGGCGCTGATGGACGTACTTCTGGAACTGCGGGATGACGGACGCACCATCATGATGTCGTCCCACGACATCAACCATATGGCCCACTACTGCGATGAGTGCCTCTGCCTAAACTGCAACGTGTGCGCCTGTGGACCGCCCAAGGAAGTGCTGAACGAAGAGGTTATGACCCAGCTCTACGGGCCCTTCGGCGCGGTGCCCTTCCACGGACACGGACTGGCGGGAGATGAGCATGGACACCATCACTGAAGCGCTGATTGGACCCTTCCAGTACAGCTTCATGGTCCGGGCCCTGATCGTTGCGGTCATCGTGGGCATCATGTGCCCGGTGGCGGGTGTCTACGTGGTCACCCGCGGCCTTGGCTTCATGAGCGACGGCCTGGCCCACTCGGTGTTGCCGGGCATCGTGGCCGCTGCCATCCTCGGCTCAGCGGCAGCAAGTGTCTTTGCGGGTGGCATCCCCATGGCCATCATCATGGCTCTGCTCAGCGGCTACCTGATCAAGCGCGCCGGCGTCGGAGAGGACGCCTCTGTGGGCATTCTGTTCGCCGCCCTCTTCGCCCTCGGAGTGGTCATGATCAGCATCGCCTCCGCCCAGGGGGTGTCGGTGCAGGTCAGGCTGGAGGACATGCTGCTGGGTAACGTGCTGGGCGTCTCAAGGATCGAGCTCTATGTCACGCTGGGAGTGGCGGCCGCCGTGATGCTGACCCTCTACGGCCTGCACAAGGAGCTGGTGTTCTCCAACTTCGACCCCACCGGTGCGGCAGTTGTCGGCCTTCCCACGGAAAAGCTGGAGTACCTCCTCCTGGCCCTGCTGGCAATGGTCGTGGTGGTGGCCCTGCAGGCAGTGGGTATCATCCTCGTGATCTCCATGCTGATAACCCCGGCGGCGGCGGCTCTGCAGTTGACCAGGAGCTTCACAGGCGCGATGGCGGTTGCGGCCCTCATCGGAGTTGCGTCCGGAGTGGCGGGACTGTATCTTTCTTACCACTTCAACCTGCCGTCCGGCCCCGTAATGGCGCTAGTTGCTTTCAGTTTCTTCGTTTTTTCAATCGTCTGGAAGCAAAGGCCGGCAGGTATTCTGCAACGCCAGAGGGCCTGATATGTATGACCTGAACGGAAAGATAGCCATCGTAACCGGCGCGGGCGGGCGCCACGGCATCGGCCGCGCCATCGCCACCCGCCTCGCCTCCGAAGGAGCCAACGTCGTGGTTACCGACGTGCCACAGAGCCTGGACGCCATCCGCGCCGAAGACCGGCAGGACGGCTGGGAGGGTCTGAACAGCGTGGCCGCCGAGATCGAGGCCATGGGCCGAGAGTCGCTGGCCCTGTTCTCCGATGTTGCCGATGCCGACCAGGTGGACGACATGGTCGGCCAGGCGCTGGCCAAGTTCGGACGCATCGACATCCTGGTCAACAACGCCGGTTCCCGCCCAGGCAAAGACCGCGTGCTGGTGGTGGAACTGGAGGAGGAAGCGTTCGACGAGGTCATGCGGGTCAACGTGCGAGGTACCTACCTGGTCTCCCGCGCCATTGCCCGGCACATGACAAACCGGGGCGGCGGCGGCAAGATCATCAACATCTCGTCCGGCGCGGGAAAGAAGGGCATCGCCCGCTACGCCGCCTACTGCGCCTCCAAGTTCGCCGTCATCGGCTTCACCCAGGCCATGGCCCAGGAGATGGCCCAACACGGGATCAATGTCAATGCCATCTGCCCCGGCTTGGTGGACACCGAACGCGTCGATTTCATCGCCGCCGCTCTGGCGCCAGCGGGCGAGTCCAGCGAGGAGTACCGTGCCGGTATGGTCGCCGACCGCGCCGTTCGGGTGCCCATGGGCCGCATTGCCCAGGGCGACGACATCGCCCGGATGGCAGCATTCCTCTCCTCTGCCGAGTCCGACTACGTCACCGGCCTCTCCATCAGCGTTTCCGGCGGCTCGGAAATGAACTGAACGCCCCACAAGTTCCCTCTCCACCGGGGGAGGGTGAGGGTGAGGGCGTCTCCCCTCCATTTGCCTGCAGTTCCCACATAGGGACGCACAGCCGTGCGTCCCTCTATTTTTGCCCCAACGGTCAATGCCCATTGGGGCGATTTCCATTTTCCTCGCGGAATCTGGGAACGATTCCGGCTCGCGGCGCATATTATCAATCAGAGGCCCCGACCCAATCTGGAGCCTGAGGACAGACCATGACCGACCAGGAAGCGATTCTGCGCTGCCAGGATGGCGATCGCGAGGCATTCCGCCACCTGGTGGACCAATACAAGGACGTGCTATTCGGCACGGCGGTCCTGATGACCGGCAACCGGGCCGTTGCCGAGGAGCAGGTGCAGGAGGCATTGCTGTCAGCCTGGCGAGGCATCAGGGGTTTCCGGCTGGACAGCCCCGTGAAGCCATGGCTGGTGCGCATCCTGGTGAATGCGGTCCTTTCCCAGCAGCGGAGGAGAGTACTGCCGACCGTCCACCTCGATGACGGTCCGGACACCCCGGATCCCGGCATGCACGACCCGGCGGCAACCCTGGACGCGCTGGAGGACCGGCTCGCCCTCAGAAGGGCCATCTCCAACCTCGGTCCCGACCACAGGCAGGTGGTGACGCTGCGCTACTTCGCGGGCCTGACCGTCCCCGAGGTCGCCCGCTCGCTGGGCATTCGTGAGGGTACGGTCAAGTCGCGGCTGCACCGGGCATTGGCCGTCCTCCGGGAGCAGATGGACCAATCGCTCCCGTATGCACCTCAAACCACTGGTCGACAGGCCACCGGCAGACAGGGAGGTTAGCGCAATGGCACGCAACAATTCGCAGGACAACGAATTCGATCCCGAAATGGAGCGCATCCTCCAAGAGCATTTTGATGCCGAAGCCTCAGACCTTCGGTCCCCCAACGACCCGTGGCAGTGGCTGGAGAGCCGGATGGAAGAGCCTGCTCCACCGTCGTTTTTTTCGCGTTTTCTGGGAGGACTGATGCCGCCTGATAGGTTCCGCGTATCCCCGGCCTTTGCCGGAGCAGCTGTGGCCGTCGTTGCCGTGGCAGTCGTGGCCACCGTGTGGGCCGTCTCCGGCAATGGGGACGGCGGCCCCGACTCCTCGGGCGGGATGGCGTCGCTATCGCCTACCGAGGCTCCTGCCGAAAGCTCGCTGTCAACGGTTCTTTCGCCTTCCAGCACGGAATCCGGACCGGAGGAATCGGCCAATGAGGATTCGTCGGCAGTTTTCCCCACCGGAATGCCAGGTTCTGTGCCGACTTCCATGCCACAACCAACCCCCGCGCCGCAAATGGCGATGGAGGAGATGGAGGAGGAATCAGCGGCAGACAGTCATCAGGCGGCGGCAACACTTCTCCCATACGCCACACAGGCACCGGCAGCGGCGGCCTCGGATTCCGCGCGGAGTGGCAGGTCCGCACCTTCCGCGGCCGGCGCCGCAGGTGCCGCCGGCGCAGCAGGCCCCAGAGGAACCGCCGGGGCCACCGGCCCCGCTGGCGCAGCAGCTCCTCCCGCTGACACCACCTTCCGCGATTACCAGCGGCAACCCTTGGTGGCAGCCTCGGAGGACAACGTTTCGACCTTCAGCCTGGACACCGACCGGACATCCTTCCAGCTAGCTCTGAACTGGGCCCGGGCGGGCTACGACATTGACCCGGATTCAGTGCGCGCCGAGGAGTGGCTCAACGCCTTTAACTACGAGTACGACCTGCCATCCAGGGCCGACGAGTTCGCGGTCACCGGCGACCTGTTCCCCCACCCTCTTGATGAGGAGAAGCGGCTGGCGCGCATCACCTTCCAGGCGCCGGAGCTGGTCGTCGACAGGCCCCTGAACGTGACACTGGTGCTCGACGCCTCGGGCTCCATGGCCGACGGCAACCGCGTGGACATCGCCCGGCAGGCAGCGGAGAGCATCCGGCAGAGCCTGCGACCCAACGATCGCATAAGCGTGGTGCACTTCACCGATTACGTCATAGACCGGTACACCGTCGAACACACGCATCCCAGCGACGACAGGGCGGTCAGCTCCATAGCCTGGCTGCAGCCACACGGCAGCACGAATGTGCAGGCTGGGCTGAACCTCGGCGTGCGGCTTGCCGCCCAGGTCCGGGACCAGCGTCCGGACGCCTACAACTACGTGATTTTGATGTCCGACGGCGTGGCCAACGTCGACGCTACCGACCCGTTCGCCATCCTGGAAACTGCCTACGACCCCGACGCGAGCAACCCCCTGCGCCTGATAACCATCGGCGTCGGCATCAACAACTACAACGACCCGCTGCTGGAGCAGTTGGCCCAGCACGGCAACGGCTGGTACCGCTACCTCGACTCGGTGGAGCAGGCCCAGGCTACCTTCACTCGCGAGAGCTGGCTGTCCCTGTCAACGCCATTCGCCGACCAGACCCGCGCGCAGGTCACCTGGGACGCCAGCGCAGTGGAACGGTGGCGCATCATCGGCTACGAAAACCGCGTGACTGCCGACGAGAATTTCACCCAGGACCGCAAGGAGTTCGCCGAGATCTACTCCGGCGCGGCGACCACCGTGCTGTACGAAATCGAGCTCGCCGACTCCGTGCGTTCGTCAGGCAGCATCCCGCTGGGTACCGTCGAGCTGCGTTGGGTCGACCCGGACACAGGCGAATCACGTGGCCAGGTCGAGGCTATTTCCGGCGACGCCTCCGCCGATTTCGGAGGAGAGGTCGGCTCCCTGGCCCACTTCGGCGCCGTAGTTGCGCTCGCGGCCGACCTGTACGGCAGCCTGACTGGCCTGGGAGACGAGGCCTCGGAGGAGGTATTCACAGGTCTCGTGCAACTCGCCGAACAGCTACGTTCTCTCGATGGTGAACTGGGCCGACTGGATTCACACAGCGATTTCCAGCAAGTCCTGGACCGCATGACCGAGTTCGTTGAGGGGCTATTGCCACCCTCATCTCGCTCCGGCTACAGCAGATAACGGCCTCGGCCTATGGAGGGAGGCGGTGATGGAACACTCCGTCTCCCCTTTGGTTAATCTTGGATCGGCACCTCGGCCGGATTCGCCCTCACTGGCTGGCGGGCCAGGTAGAGCAGTACAGCCGAGATTATGTACGCTCCAACCATCACGGTGTAGAGCAGCGAGTAGGTGCCCGAAACCGCGTGCAACAGGGCCGCCATCGACGGGCCCAACCCCAGCGCGGTCGTCTGAAACGGGGAGAACAGTCCCAGCAGAGACCCGTAGGACTCCCTGCCGTAGTACTGGGCCAGCATCATGTTCTCCATGGTGCCCACGGCGCCTGAGAAAATGCCCCAGGTGAGGGCGAACACCAGTGCGTCCGCCAGCGAGTCCACCAACGTCAGGAAGCCCAGTAGCGCACCGGCCCCCACCATGGTCACCATCAGGCAACGGCGTGGTGTGAATCGGTCAGAAAGTATCCCCCAACCCACGTTGGCGATGGAAAGCACCGTGCCGAAGCTGAGCACCAGGGCTGCGGCGACAAGACTCAGACCGGCGTCCTCGACGAGGTAGGGCACCAGGCTGAAGCCAACGCTGCTCGATGCCAGTGTCCCGACACAGGCGGTGGCAACAATCAGCCAGTAGGCGCGGGTCCGCGATGCCTCCCTGACCGTCCAGCTCTCTTCAATTAGCCGGGGGTCGGCCGTACTCCCTCTCCCTCCTGGGGAAGGTTGGGGCGGGGGCGTCCTCTCCGAGCCGTCGGGCTGCAGCCCGATGTCCTCCGGACGGCGACGCATGAGCAGAACCACGGGAATAATCAGCACCAGGCTGAAAATCCCCAAGTATCGAAATCCCTCTCGCCAGGTCTGGGACAGTGCTATCAGGGCGAACAGCTGGATGTTGATGGCTCCGGCAATGGGCCGAAACGTCGACACCATTGCCAGGGCGAGATTGCGGCGGCGACGGAAGAAGTTGACGGCGGCCGTTCTCGGCACCAGCCCTATCAGCACCGGGTTGGATACGGCCCGCGAGATCACGTAGGCCGCGAAGAACTGCCATAATGCGTCCACGCCCGACAGCCCGAGATAACAGATTCCGGCAATCAGCAGTCCCGCGGGCATTAGCCAGCGCGGGCCGTAACGGTCTGCCATCCGGCCAATGAACGGGGCAATCAGTCCGGAGCACCACGTGCCTGCCGTGGCTGCGTAGGACAGGACGCTGGTATCCCAGCCGGTATCCTCGCTGATGTAGACCTGTATGCCTCCAAGCACCACCTGCGAAACTCCGGTGGCGCCAAAGGTGGCGAGGGACGAGATACCCAGGATGAGCCAGCCATAGTAGAAGGGCGTCCGGGGTCGCCAGTTGAACAGACGGTTAAGCACTCTGCAGGGGTTTCCTTTCAGGCACGCACCGGCCCCGCCAAAGGCACCGGTGGCAGTTCGCTGAAAATCATACAGCATCCTCAGCACCGGCGTTTTGCGGTATGCTAGATCGCCAGCCGAAGCCGTTCCAGGAGACTGTCATGCCCATCGAACGCGACCAGGTCGTACACATCGCCGCCCTGGCACGACTCGGGATCTCTGAAGAGGAAATCGACGTCTACGCCAGCCAGCTCTCCGACATCATCGACCAATTCGAGATCCTGAACGAGCTGGACACGTCGGGAGTGGAGCCTACCGGCCACGCCGGCAACCTGAGAGGCGTGATGCGCGACGACGCTGCCACCGATTCGCTGACCCCGGACGCCACCCTCAGCAACGCACCCCGACGCGACGGGGAATTCTTCCGCGTCAAGGCCGTGCTGGACGAGTAACGTCGTGCCGATCTCCGGAAATCCCCTCCCCTTGAGGGGGAGGGTTAGGGTGGGGGTGAAAACCCCGCCAAAAGCACGTTTTGTTGCAGTGAGTAGAGCAATTGCCCGAGCTTAACTGGTTGACCATGCAGGACGCGCGGGTCCTGCTGGACCGCAGGGAGGTCAGTTCTGTGGAGCTGACCCGCAGCTGCCTGGAGCGCATCGAGTCCATCGAAGAGCAAGTGCGTTCCTTCATCACGTTGACGCCGGAGCTGGCGCTGGAGCAGGCGTCGGCCGCAGACCGGATGCTTGCCGACGGGAAGGGCACCTCGCTGACCGGCATCCCCGTACAGATCAAGGACGTGATGTGTACCGAGGGAATTCGCACCACCTGCGCATCGAAGATGCTGGAAGACTACGTGCCGGTCTACAACGCCACGGCCGTGGACCGGCTCTTCCGTCAGGGAGCAGTCATGCTGGGCAAGGGAAACATGGACGAGTTCGCCATGGGCTCGTCCTGCGAAAACTCAGCCTTCCACCCCACTTACAACCCATGGGACACCGGCCGCGTACCCGGCGGCAGCAGCGGTGGCGCCGGTGCGTCGGTTGCCTCCGGCGAGGCCATCTGCGCCCTTGGCTCCGACACCGGCGGAAGCGTGCGGCAACCGGCGGCCATGTGCGGCGTCGTCGGCCTCAAGCCATCCTACGGCACTGTCAGCCGCTACGGGCTGGTAGCCTACGCCTCGTCCCTGGACCAGATCGGCCCCGTGGGCCGGAGCGTCGCCGATTGCGCCCTGGTGCTCGATGCCATCGCAGGACACGACCCGCGGGACGCCACCTCCCTGCCGCTGCCCGTTGGCGACCTGAGCACCGGCATCGGCGGAGGAGTCGAGGGCATGCGACTGGGCGTGCCGTCTGAGTACTTCGTTGAAGGTATGGAGGACGGCGTTCGGCATGCCGTGGAACAGGCGATAACCACCCTGGAGTCCCTGGGGGCATCCGTTCGGGAGGTCTCCCTGCCATCCACCAGGTACGCGCTGGCCTGCTACTACATCATCGCTCCCTCGGAGTGCTCCGCCAACCTCGCGCGCTACGACGGCGTCAAGTACGGCTACTCCGACCAGCAGGCCGAGGACATGTGGGGCGCCATGGAGCAGACCCGGAGCCATGGGTTCGGCCCCGAGGTGACCCGGCGCATCATGCTGGGCACCTTTGCGCTGTCGTCCGGCTATTACGATGCCTACTACCTGAAGGCCCAACAGGCGCGAACTCTTATCCGCCAGGACTTTGACCGAGTATTCCAAACGGTGGATGCACTGGTCACGCCCACCTCTCCGGTGGTGGCCTTCCCGGTGGGGGAGAGAGCCGACGACCCGCTGCAGATGTACCTGATCGACGTCTGCACCTTGCCCGTAAACATAGCCGGCCTGCCCGCGCTGTCCGTGCCCTGTGGCTTCTCCGACGGCCTGCCGGTGGGCATGCAACTCATCGGGCCGCACATGTCGGAAGCGACCCTATTGCAGATCGGCCATGCCTTCGAGCAGGCGACGGAGTGGCACAGGCAAAGGCCGGCGCTGTAGCACAAAAAAGCGCCGGAGTTCATCCGGCGCTGCAGCGTTTGCTTGTGGCAATTGGACCTATCAACTGAGCAGCGCTCTGACCCACGAGTTCCTGTAGCCGTCCAACTCCGCCTGAGTCCTTTCCCGGGCAGTCGTGGCCGGACCCGACAGCCGGGTGTAGAGCGAGGAGGGGGAACTCATAAGCTTGCGAACAATCCGAGTTGCTGCCTGACTGGATGTCGCCCGGGAGTTCTGCGGTTTCACCGATGTGTTCTTGGACATGTTGGGCCTCCGTGCCCTGGTCGAGTCGCTTTGGTTCCAGGAGGGGACGGACGATCCTGCGATGTGCATCCGCCACTCCCCAACCGAGAAAGTTGAGGGCCGGTCAAAACTTGCGACCGGCCCCGTTGCAGTCCGTTAGAGGATGCTGATCCTCCGCCCATCGCACTTGCTCAGCTTGTAGGCGGCGTGCTCCTCGGCCAGCCGCGAGACGCTGGCCAGCAGCCGGGAGACGGGACCGGCGTGCACCTTGGCCTCCGTGGCCTCGGGCCGGTTCTCGTCCACAGTGATTTCGGTCGAGGTCTTCTCGATAGTGTTGGTATTCATCCGGGCCTCCTTTCGTGGCATCCTTGCCACTTCCACACGCGCTCATTCCCGAGCGTTAATCCAGGGCGGGAACCTTCCCACCCGATTGCGGCGTTCCTAGAGCGCCAGCTTTCGCCAGACGCCCGCCTCCATCTGGTAGTCGACGTATTCGTCGTTCATCCTGGAGACCTGGGCCAGCAGACGGGACACCACGCTGCCGCGCGGCTTGACGTCCTTCACTGCGGTCTGAGCTTCCGAAACGCCAGGGTCCATGGAGACCTGCTCCGGGGTTTGCATTGGATCAGAGACCTCTTTTTCGGCTCCATCGCCGTCCTGATTTGCCACTTACCTTTATGCCTGATATGCTTGTTGGCAAGTAACTATATATAAGTTAGTCCATAACTACATTGATGTCAAGAGGTTTGATAGTAGCTAATTAATTTTCAGTGTGCTAGTATCCCCGAAATCCTTATGTAACTGAGACAGGACTGCGATGAAACACCTAGAGCCCTGCCCGCGTTACGATCGTGCCATTGGCATTCTCGGCAAGAAGTGGAACTGCCTCATCATCAGAAGCATGCTGGCGGCACCCAAGCGTTTCAGCGACATTTCCAATTACGTCGAAGGACTCAGCGACCGCCTCCTGTCCCAGCGACTCCAGGAACTGGAGACGGCCGGGATAGTCGAGCGACGTGTCTATGACAGCAAGCCCGTTGTGGTGGAATACGCGTTGACCGAAAAGGGGGCCGGCTTCCGCCAGGTGGTCGAGGCCATCCAGAGCTGGGCCGACAAGTGGGAGGCCCACCCGCTGGAAGAGTCCATGCAGCGCAAGTACCAGGCCGGGGCGGCCTGACCGCCGGGTACATCCCGGCTATTCCGACAGCGAAGCTCCCGTCTTGGTGCTTGCAAGACGGCGTAATTCGCTATTCCTCATCGGGACGGGCCCGGTCCGCTGACAGGAGGCGGCAGATGCAGCGAACCAGGATCAGTGAAATATTCTCCAGCGATTCCCCAATGGGCGAGGCGCTGGTGCAGGGTTGGGTCAAGACCCGGCGTTCCTCTCGCTCGGTCACCTTCGTGCAGGTAAACGACGGTTCAACCCTTCGAGACCTGCAGGTGGTGGTCGCCGAGGACAGCCCCTCCTATTCCGTCGCCGACTCCCTCACCACCGGCTGCAGCGTGAGCGTGGTCGGCGATGTGGTGGAATCCCAGGGCAAGGGCCAACAGTTCGAGATTCAGGCGAAGGAACTCCAGCTCATCGGGACAGCCGAACCGGAGACCTACCCGCTGCAGAAAAAGCGCCACACGCCGGAATTCCTGCGTGAGATCGCTCACCTGCGGCCCCGCACCAACACATTCGGTGCCATGGCCCGGGTCCGGAGCGCGGTGGCCTTCGCCATACACTCCTTTTACCGGGAGCGCGGCTTCCAGTACATCCAGACGCCCATCATCACCGGCAGCGACGCCGAGGGCGCCGGCTCCATGTTCCGAGTGACCACGCTGGACCTGGAAAACTTGCCCCGGCTCGACGGCGCAGTCGATCTCTCCGAGGACTTCTTCGGGCGGTCCACCTACCTTACTGTGAGCGGACAACTGGAGGCGGAAGTCTTCGCAATGGCCCTGTCCAACGTATACACCTTTGGCCCCACCTTCCGCGCCGAGAACTCCAACACGTCGCGGCACCTGGCCGAGTTCTGGATGGTTGAGCCCGAGGTGGCCTTCTGCGAACTGGATGGCTTGGCTGAATTGGCGGAAGACTTCCTGAAGTACATCTTCGGCTACGTCCTCGACAACTGCGGCGAAGACATGGAGTTTTTCAACCGCTGGTACAACGAAGAGACCATCAGCAACCTGACGAGTATCGTCAACTCCCCCTTTGAGCGCATTTCGTACACGGAAGCCGTGGATATGCTTCTCCAGTCCGAGGAGTCCTTCGAGTACCCGGTAAGCTGGGGCGTCGACCTCCAGTCGGAGCACGAACGCTACCTGACGGAGAAACGCATCGGCCGCCCGGTGATCGTTACCGACTACCCCAGGGAGATCAAGTCCTTCTACATGCGCCTGAACGACGACAATAAGACTGTGCGGGCCATGGATGTTCTGGCGCCAGGCATCGGCGAGATCATCGGCGGCAGCCAGCGCGAGGAGCGCGACGACGTGCTGCGGCGGCGCATGCGGGAGTCGGGGCTGAGGGAGGAGGACTACTACTGGTACCTGGACCTTCGCCGCTACGGCACCGTACCCCACGCGGGCTTCGGCCTGGGATTTGAGCGAACGGTGCAGTTCATCACCGGGGTGCCCAACATCAGAGACGTGATTCCCTTCCCGCGAACCCCCAAGAGCGCAGAGTTCTAGGGATCAGCGGTGGCGACGTCCCACGACAGCCGATCTCTTGCCGAGGCGCTGGGCCCCGAGAGTATGGCCGTAAGGCCTGCCATTCAGAATTTGGAATCCATATACGGCGAGTCGGAATCCCTTGGACCGGTGAACAACTCGTATCGCTTCTGGGTTACCAGCCGTCCCTTCCTCGCGGACACCAGCCCAAGGTCTTTTATTCGCGACACCTGCCTGTCGATGCTGTGCCGGCTGATTGCCTACCGGTTCCTGGAGTCCCGTCCCTCGGAGCGGGATCTCTGGGCGGTTATGAGTGGAGACTACTTCGTCGGTGCCGGACTGAGCAATTTCCTGGGCGAGGATTTCTTCTCCTGGCCCTTTTTCCGTCTGTCCATGGGTATCGGCGACGACGCGCTTTCCCTGGAGACTGCGAGGATGCTCATGGCATCCCTGGAACACTTGCCTGTAAATCAGCTCGACGACGCACTGCTGTCTGGTCTCCACTCGGAATTCCAGGAAATCGAGACCGCTGAACGAGCCGCCCTGGCCCCTGACGCCTTTGCCGAAAATCCCACGCTCTCCTGCATCGCTCCCTACTGCGGCGATGGCTCTTCGCTGGCGCAGGCAGTCCGCGCCTCCATGGGAGCCCGCGTTGCCAGCGGTCAATTTCCATCTGACGTGCTGCTGGACATATCGGGCCAGTTTCTCGGCATGACTCCGGACCCACTGGAGGCAACCATCGCCAGCATCAGATTCCTGCTGGCCCTGGGAGAGGAGGTGACGGAGCCACACCCGCCCATTCTGGTTCCCGTATACACGGCCCACGGGGCGCACTTGCCGCCGGAACGTCGCAGCGACACAGGCGCGGCCAGATTCGCCATCGAGCCGGCCGGAGGAGTGGTCCTGCCCGAGAGGGTGGCCGCCGACCCGCTGTACCTGGACTGGCTCATGGGGCGGCTTCCCAACTACCTGCGAGGTACCGCACTGCGGCTCCGGGCACAGCCCCAGGACGTGGCCGTGCAGGAAGTGCTGAACGCCTGGTACAACTACCTCGTATCTCCCAAGGGCCGTACACCCATCCCCGACCCTCTGTCTCCCGAGGACGCCGACGTGATGGTGGAGGCCGCCCGCAACATCATCCTGCAGTACGTCGGCGGCTCCGGCCCGGGCCCGCTTCACATTGTGCGTAACGCGCCGGCGCCGCTGTTCGCCTCGCGAAGAGACTTCGACGTGATGCTTTGGCCAGCGGAAACGGACTCAGACCCAGAGCTTAAGGCGGCATGCTCCGCCCTCTATCTAAGCGACCGTGGCCAGGTTCTCAACACCCAGGGCTGACGCTTTGGGGTCAGAGCAATCAAATGGTGCCCTCGCCCACGACGTGAGGGAGAGGCAAAGGGCCGTCCACCACGCTCTCCGGTTCCAATTGACGCCATTTCCGGCCCGTGAATATAATGGGTCGTCCCGTTGCTGGCGAATTGACAATTTTTTGCGATAGCGGCGAGGGCCACGACAAGCTCAGAACAAGGCTTGTAACAAGGCTCAATACAAGGAGCTCGAATGACTACTCACGAGGTCATACTTCACCCGGCAGCGGTCGTAGAGGAACTCAAGAAGAACAACATCAGCCATGTGGTCTGGCTGCCGGACAGCGAGACCAATTTTATGTACCAGCTGCTCACCAACGAGCCCACGCTGGACCTGGTTCCCGTCTGCCGCGAGGGCGAGACGATGGCCATTGCCGCCGGGCTGTGGATCGGCGGTAAGCGCCCGATAGTCCTGATCCAGAACACCGGCATCTTCGAGTCCGGCGATTCCATTCGCGGGCTGGGCCTGGACGTCAGCCAGCCGCTGGTGATGCTGGTCGGATACCGGGGCTGGAGCAGGCACGGAATAACCACGGACTCGGCGGCCCGCTTCATCGAGCACATTCTCCACGCCTGGGGCATAAACTACTACCTGATCGAGACCGACGAAGACGCAGACCGCATCGGCGTCGCCATCCAGGAAGCCGAGCGAACCCAGAAGCCGGTGGCCGTTCTGGTGGGCACCGAGTTCGGGTCCTAGCGCTCTTCTCGCAAGCAAACTACTCCAGCCTGCCCGGCGTCGCCGGGGAAACGAGGACGCAGTCTTATGATTGACAATCAGGAAGCAGTCAAAGTCATCGACGCCAACAGAGGCGACGGTGTCATCATCGCAACAATGAACGCCAACAATGTGCACTTCGGCCTGCCGACAGTGACGACGCAACAGCAGTTGGACATGCCCGTTTCCGGAGCCATGGGCAAGGCCTCCAACGTGGGGCTAGGCTTGGCCTTGGCCCAGCCCAACCGCAAAGTTATCGTGCTGGACGGCGACGGCAGCCTGCTCATGAACCTCGGCGCCATGGTCACTCTGGCTAACAAGACGCCAAGGAACATCTGCCACATGGTGTTCGACAACGGGGTCTACGCCGTTACTGGCGGGCAGCCAGTCCCGGGTTCCGGAAAGGCCGACTGGGAGGGAATGGCCAAGGCCGCTGGCTACGCCGCCACCTTCTCCTTCGACAACCTGGAGGACCTGACCACTGGAATCGGCGACGTGATGTCCGCCGAGGGCCCGGTGTTCGTGCACCTGCGAATCAAGCCTGAGATCGAAAACACGCCGGTCCAGTTCCGAACACGCGCCTCCCGCACCATGCAGACGGCCATCCGCGAAATGCCCGGTGTGCTGATCAGCGACTAGACGTTTCCCGGAACGTACTTCACGGGCTTAGAGGAAACCGGCTCAGGGGCAGGTACATTACCTGCCCCGATTCATTCACCGCCTGGCGCCACCTCGGTGGCACGCAACAACACAGGAGGACAGTCAGCTATGCTCAGCGGACTTGGCAAGGGGATAATGATGCGGCTGGCCGCCTATGCCGTGTTCGTCGTGGGCTTTGTCCTTCTGTTCCGGGCATTCGAGAACTCAAGCATCCTCGTCGGCATCGCCGGTGGCATCGCCGTGTTGGCGGCTATGTGGCTGATGGTGGGCTTCCGCAGCCCTCAATGGATGTCCAGAAACAAGTCAGGTAGCCCGAAAAACGAAATCGACAGCCCTGATGATCCCCGGGGCGGGCGAACACTATGACTCAGACTCCCCCAAATGCACTTCCGGGGCAGCCAACGCCCGGGATTCCGTATGGCGAGGCAGCACGAGCGGTCAACTACCACCGGGGCGACTCGGTGGTGGTCTCTACCTCCGCCGCGCTGCGGGAATGGAGCCAGGTATCCGAGCGGCGGGACCTGGATCTGGACCTGATGGACTGTATGGACCGCGCTCCCGCGGTGGGACTGGGGCTAGCCCTGGCGCAACCGGAAGGCAAGGTACTGGTGCTGGACTGCGACGCGACCCTGCGCACCAATCTGGGCGGTCTGGCCACCGTGGGAGAGTCGCGACCATCCAACCTGGTGCACCTCGTGTTCGACGACGCAGCTCGTTCGTCGACAGGGGGAGTGCCCATCAAGGAGTTGGACCACCTGGACCTGGTGAAAATGGCGGAGAGTTCCGGGTATGCCCGGGCTTACCATTTTGACCGGCTGGAGGAGTTGCTCATCGGGCTCGAGGAGGCCCTGGAGCAGGAGGGACCTGTGTTCATTCTGGTGAGCGTCTTTCAGAATGGAGAATCCCCATCCTTCCCGGACAGGTCGATGGCCGAAGGCTGGGCGCAGGTCAGGGAGAGGCTGGCCGAGAATTCAGATGGAAAGGGCAACGGCGCCCGCTGAATGGCGTGAGTCGATCGCCAACTGGCGGGAATTCCCTCTAGGCTGGCCGGACCACGATCTGGTGGGCCACGGCGTAGCTCATGGACACATGCCCCTGCTGCGTTCCGACCTCCATCACCCCCAGGAAGGGCGTGGCGTCGGCAACAGTTATTTCTCGTTCGGGAACGATCTGCGAGTCGTCGAGGAACTTCAGTAGCTGTGAGTCCTCCTCGGGAACACGCTCCACGACGTAGGCACGTTCCTTGACAGCAGTATCAAGGGTCAGGGAGTTGGGCGGAATCTTCGGTTCGCCTGTCCCCGGGATTGGCCTCCCGTAGGGCGAGCGGCGGGGGTTGTCCAGGCGTTCCACCAGCTTCTCTATAAGTTGCGGCGACATCCCATGTTCCAGGCGGTGCGCCTCGTTATGGGCCTGGTGCAGTTCCATACCCAAGAGACTGACGACCATCCATTCGGCGAGGCGATGTCTCTTGGCGATGTCCTCTCCCCCTTCCATTCCCTGCCTGGTGAGGCGAATGCGCTTGTCGGCGCCAATGTCCACCAGCTGTTGGCGAGCCATGCGACGGACCATACCCGCAACCGAGGGGACAGAGGTGCCCAGGCCCTCGGTCGGGGGCAGCCTCCGGAGGACATCAGTCAGCTGCGTAATCGTGGGATACTCATCGTCTTCCCAGAGGCGGTACAGGCACAGGAGGTAGTTCTCTGTGCCGGGCGATAGCCGATCATTTTGACTCTCGTCATCCGCAGCCTCGTTCCGGACGGCGGCTTTCCTGGGTCGTGGCATCGAATCCTCATGAATGGCGGGGAATAGGTCGCTCTGCGAAAGAAAAGAAAACCGTGCTCGGAAGCACGGAGAAAGTATAACAGAACAGGAAATGAGACCTGACCAAGTGTGTGCTTTACAGGCACACCCCGTCGGTATCTACCAGCCGTCCGTCAGTGAACAGGCGGGCCCGGTGACCCTCCCGCAACCGGACGGAGACCGGCGCGCCGATGGGGAGCTCCACGACGTGGGACATCAGGCTTCTGATACGGGTCCCCGAGGCCAACTGCACGTCGTAGAGGTAGAAGGCGCCCCGAAACTCCCGATCAATGATAACTGCATTGCCGTCTGCATCCGGCAGGCACTCGAGGCAGTCGGGACGCACCATGATTTCCAACACAGGTGGTTGGCTAGAGCCATGGTGGCCGTTGGACATGTATTCCTGGCCGAGTGATCCCAGCTCGCTGGTCAACTCTCCATCAACAACGTGGACAGGCAGGAAATCAACCGTCCCGAGAAACTCGGCGGCGTACCTTGTTTCAGGGGAATGGAAAATCCTGGCGGGGGACGCCAACTGCTCCACTCTGCCCTCGTTCATCAGCGCCACCTGGTCACCGACTTGCAGTGCAGCCTCCTGATCATGGGTAACGAAAATCGTAGTTACGCCGCTGTCCCGGAGGATCTCGGCAACGTCTCGCCGCAACTGCTGCGACAGCTTGGCGTCCAGGTTGGAGAATGGCTCATCCATCAGCAGGAGGCTTGGTCTGGGAGCCAGGGCCCGCCCGAGAGCCACCCGTTGCTGCTGTCCGCCCGATAGTTCGTGGGGCAGACGGCTGCCCATATCGGTAAGGCCCACCAGGTCTAGAGCACCCGCCACCCGTTCAGCGCGGTCGGGCCCTTTCTTCAGCCCATAGGACACATTCTGCTCAACGGTCAGGTGCGGGAAGAGCGCGCCCTCCTGGAAGACCACTCCGATATGGCGTCTTTCCGGTGGCACGACTGCGGAGGGGCAACTGACGAGTTGGCCGCCAATCCTGACTTCCCCTTCGTCAGGCCGTTCGAATCCGGCTACCAGGCGGAGGGTGGTGGTCTTGCCACAGCCGCTGGGTCCAAGGAGGGCCAGTATCTGGCCTTCCTCAACGGACAAATCAAGGCCGGAAACCGCGCGCACGTTTCCGAAGCTTTTCGACACCCCGGAGCATTCCAGCGCAACTCCACCTGCACTGCTCTCCGATGGGTGCTCAGCCAATACCCTGCGGGGGAATTTGGCTACGCTTATCATTCCGGCAGTACCCGCCTGCTTGAACCTTCGCCAACAGCAAACGTATTTTTACGTTAACTGTTGCAGTGCCTCAAAGAGCACACGAACCTGTGCAAGTGTATACATAGGGCATAATACAGTCAATCCGCAAAATACTGTTTTCGGTGAGCGTCATCATCCAGATTTCAGTCCACGGACAAGCCGCGTAGAAGATCGAACCAGCTCTTTTCGTCCCGACCATCGAGGATCGCGCGGACGATCCTCGATGGGGTCGCCCAACGAATATTGACAGTGAAAAATGCCGGTGCTACCGTTTTTCGTGCACTGAAGCAAAGAGTCGCCGGTATTAAAATATATTATCAGTGTTCGCACTGTAGCGCTCTCCGTGCTGCCTGCCTGCGCCATACAGTCGGAGTTCGTAGGTGGCCTAGATTGGGTGTCAAGCCGATGACAGAGGACCCCTCTGACCCTGTATGTCCACATCCCGATCTCGGGCAGCCGAATTGAGGAATCAGCTAGTGGCGCGAATCAACGTCCTGCCACGTTCTCTCCGCATGAGCGCGCCGCCACTGGCCCTGCTCGTACCCGCGTTGATCGTAGGCGCTGCTCTTCTGATGCCGCCCGTGTACCTGGCAGTCAGGTCTCTGGCGGGAGGCGACGAACTCTGGGACCTGCTGTTCAGGGCCAGGGTGGCGGCCATCCTCGGGCGAACGCTGCTATTGGTAGTAACGGTCAGCGCCGGATCGGTGTTGCTGGCCCTCCCCCTGGCCTGGCTCACGGTCAAAACTGACCTGCCCTGGCGTCGCGCGTGGACCGTCGTCACCTCGCTACCCCTGGTGATTCCCAGCTACGTGGCAGGATTCATCGTGGTGGTTGCCCTAGGCCCGAGGGGAATGCTGCAGGGCGCGCTGGAAGGACCATTCGGTGTCGAACGGTTGCCCAGCATTTACGGGTTCACCGGGGCTTTCCTGGTCCTCACGCTCCTCAGCTATCCGTACGTGTTTCTCACGGTCAGGGCTGCCCTGCAGCGAATGGACCCGGCACTGGAGGAGTCTGCTCGCGGGTTGGGGCTGGGCCCGGTGGCTACTTTCTTCAGGGTTACTGTCCCTCTGCTCCGGCCAAGCCTCGGGGCCGGGATACTGCTGGTGGGCCTGTACACCTTGAGTGACTTCGGCGCCGTATCGCTGCTACGGTTCGAGACATTCACCTGGGCCATATTCACGCAGTACGATTCGGCACTCGACCGCACCCTGGGAGCGGGCCTGTCGATGGCACTGATAATCGTGGCCCTGGGATGGGTGGCCCTGGAATTCATCAGCCGCGGCCGGGCCCGGTATCACTCGACTTCCTCCGGGTCTGCCCGCCCTCCCTCCACAGTGACGCTGGGTCTGTGGCGGTGGCCCGCCATCGGGTTCTGCGCACTCGTCAGCCTTTTCTCCCTGGGCCTGCCGATGGGAATACTGCTCTACTGGGTCGTGCGTGGCGTCTCCGCCGGAGAGCCCTTGGATCCTCTCTGGGAGGCTGTCCGCAACTCCGCCTACATTTCCGCGTTGGCCGCCCTTACGGCGATTGCCGCGGCCATGCCCATCGGGCTGCTGTCCGTGAAATTCCCTGCGGCCAACTCGGGCTGGGGCCTGCTCAGCGGCCTGCTGGAAAGACTGGGCTACGTGAGCTTTTCCCTACCCGGGATTGCCATCGCCCTGGCACTGGTGTTTTTCGGGGCAAATTACGCAGGTGCGGTATACCAGACGATCTGGCTGCTCCTTCTGGGATACGTGGTGCTGTTCATCTCGCCGGCGCTGGGAGCAGTACGCGCCTCGCTGCTGCAGATCAACCCGAGGGTCGAGGAGGCCGCCCGCAGCCTGGGCCGTTCTCCGGTGGGCGCATTCACCTCCGTCACCCTGCCTGCGGCGCGTCCAGGCATCGTGGCCGGGGCATCCCTCGTTTTCCTCCTGACCATGAAGGAGTTGCCTGCGACACTCATTCTGAGCCCCATTGGATTCACCACTCTCTCCACCTCGGTATGGTCCTTCACATCGGAGGCCTTCTTTGCCCGGGCAGCTATGCCCGCACTGCTGCTAATCCTGCTCTCGGGCGTGCCGCTCGCTGTCCTGATGTTCCGGGAGAGACGATAAGCCGCCGTGGGGTTATAATCGCGGCCAACTAGAATATTAGATTCGGAAGCGGGCCGGTACCGTGCGGCATGACTGCACCACGACCCGGCGGGAGAGGCGTCCATGACCAATGGACACAGCGACCTGACCGTAATCCTGGCGGACAGGCTCATAGACGGCGTATCCGGGTCCGCACAAGAAGGAATGGCGGTCGGATTCAGCGGGGGCCGCATACTATGGATAGGGAAGCGCGGCGACGTCGAGAACTCTCAGAGCGACGAGCCACGAGAAGTTCTCGAGTTTCCCGGTGCAACACTGCTCCCCGGCCTTTTCGATCTGCACACCCACACCAACATGCCAGGAGACGGGCGCACGGGCGAGGAGGTGGAGCGGGACGATGACGATGATGTCCGCCTGCTCCGCGCGGCCCGCAACATCGGCGATGCCCTGGCCACCGGCGTCACATCACTCTGTGACTGCGGCTCCTGGAACCGCACTGCCTACTCGCTGAAGCAGGGCCTGTCGCAGGGACTGGTAAACGGACCCCGCACACTGGTTTCGGGACCTCCACTGACCATAACCGGGGGACACCTGTGGTTCATGGGCGGCCAGGTCGACGGCGTCGACGGCATCCGGGCCGCCGTGCGACAGCGGGTCATGGACGGAGCCGATTTCATCAAGGTAGCGGCGTCGGGTGGCAGCACGCTGACCAGCGACCCCTATCGCGCCTCGTTCAACCTCGACGAACTGCGCGCCCTGGTGGACGAGGCCCACAACCGCAACCGCCCGGTGCTTGCACACTGCCGCTGCACCGAGTCCGTCAATTTCGCTCTCGACGCCGGCGTGGACGCCATCCTGCACTGCTTCTTTGCCGAGTCCGACGGCTCCTACCGTTACGATGAACCCACCGCCGACCGGCTGGCCGAGTCAGGTGTGTACCTGAACCCGACCATGCACCTGGGACGGGTCTCCAGGGCTCACCTGGAACGCATCAGGCAAGAGCGGCCCTTCACGCCAGCCGAACAGGAACGCTGGGAACGATCCCAGCGCATGGCAGGCGTGTCCATGCAACAGTTCAGTCAACTGATCAGCACTGGCGTGACCCTGGCCGGAGGCTCTGATTGCGGCTGGGGCGCCTACCCGTTCGGCGACTTCCAGGGGGAAGTAATCGCCATGCACGACGCGGGTCTGACACCAATACAGGCCATCGAGGCAGGCACACGGAACCCCGCCGCCGCCGTGGGGTTACTGGATCGGACCGGTACTATAGAACCGGGCAAGTCAGCAGACCTGCTGTTGGTGGACGGCGATCCGTCCAGGGACATCAACGCCCTGCGACAGGTGCGTGCGGTGTTCAAGCAAGGAGTCGGTGTGGAATCGGCGCGTCCAGCCGTCAATTTGGGCTGATCACCGCGAGGTGCCGGTACAAGAAATCATGCATCACTGGGAAATCGGCGGCAGCATTAACATCGGGTGGCCTGACTACAACGTATCGGAGCGACCCTATACCATAGTGGAGTTCGACCAGTTCGGCCCGGTCTTTCGCGCCCGGGTCTCGGACCCCACCGCGGATGGAAGACAGGGCGGATTCCTGGTGGTCTTCGGGTGCCCGGAGGTGGTCCTCGATATGCTGGCCGAGAGGGCGACGCAAAAACTGGGATTCCAGGTGGTGGTGTCAGACCTGCGCTGCAGCATCGAGGGGCAGACACTGCACAGCTTCGACTACGAATGGTATCCGACCCCCGAGTTCGCCGATCGCCCGGGAGCCCTTGCTCGCACTATAGCCGAATCCCTGACCGAGTTGCGCGCCAGTGGGTGACCTCCGCGGGTGGACTAGTCTGTCCCGGCGAATGTATTATGTTCGTTGGCCCAATCAGGCCCCAGCCCCCCAGATTTAAGGGCGGCGGGCACCCATTTCAGGAGAGTAGACGATGAAGAAAGTAACAATGGGCGACATCCCCCGGACCCCGGCCGACATGGCCCCGTTGGGCAGCGGCGGACTTATGACCGGCACGCAGGTATGGCGCCAGTCCATCCTGAACCCCGATGACTCCGACAACTTCAACTTTGCCATCGTTGCCTTCGACGCTGGAGCACGAAACAAGTTCCACAAGCACTCAGGCGACCAGATCCTCGTCATCACCGAGGGTACGGGCAAGGTGGCAACGGACGATGAGGTCCTCGAGGTCTCGGAGGGCGACGTGGTGGTCATACCCGCCGGCGAGAATCACTGGCACGGCGCGCCGGATGACACCGCCATGGCCCACATCACCATCACCGTAAAGGGCAGCCAGACCGAACAGACCGAGGCGTAACTCCAGGCCAGAACGACTTTTCATAGTCAAAAGAAACGGCCTCGGCGATTCACCGGGGCCGTTTCTTTTCTGCCCCCAGACCACCTCACCCTTACCCTCTCACGGAGAGAGAGGGGACATACGACACGTCAAGTGAGGAAAGCCAATGAGGAATCGGTGCCGCGTCAGTCTCCCTCGGTCTTGACCGGATCCACACCAGTCCGCAGGGCAGTGTCCGGCGTTGGTGCAACCGGAGCAGGACGGGGTTCCGTCTGCCTTGCAGCCATCAGCCGGGTCCTTAAGCTGGAGTAAGTCATGGCCAGGGCAAAGACCACCGCTTCCACCAGCACAATGGTGGCGCCGGACGACACGTCTACGAAATAGCTGAGATAGATGCCCAGGAACCCACAGGCTGCTCCGATACCCGTGGACAGCAGCAGCATGCGCTGGAAGCTGTCGGTGAGCATACGGGCGGAAACCGGCGGTATCACCGTCGCGCCCGCGATCAGCAGCACCCCCAGCACCTGCAGCGAGACCACTATGGTTGCGGCGAGCACAAGGGAAAACATGGCCTCCACCCAGCCGGTGGGCACTCCGTAGAACTGGGCCACGTCACCGTCGAATGTGGTGAACAGGAATTGCTTGTAGGCCACGAACAGGACCAGGGCTGCGGCGCCGGCCACAGCCGCCAGGGCCACAAGGTCGCCAGAGGACACACCGGTGATGTTGCCGAACAGGGCCGTTTCGAAATCCCGAGTAAAGCCTTTGTTCCGGCTGATCAGGACTATGCCAACAGCGAAGCTGGCAGTGGTTATCACGCCGATGGCAGCGTCATAGGCGATTTTTCGTTTCTTGGTTGTCAGGGTGATGAGCTGGGCGCAGAGAAATCCCCAGATGGTCGAGCCAATCAGGAAATTGAACGACATGACGAAGGACACTACCGCGCCGCCGAGAACGGCGTGAGAAAGGCCGTGCCCGATGTATGCCATTCGCTTCAGGATTACATAGACGCCGATTCCCCCGCAGAGCGCTCCTGCCAGAATCGCGGCGACCATTCCACGGACCATGAACGGGTAGCTGAAAGGTTCGAGAATTACATCAAGCATGTGTGTGGGTGTGCCCGACAGCGGCTGCATCGCCGCCACCGCCGTTCCGGGCAAAGCGGTGGGGACTTTCGGCCACTATCGGCATTCCTTCGTAATGAATAACGGGCATATCGGCGCCATAAGTCTGGCGCAGCACATCTGAGGTTATGACCTCGTAGGGCGTTCCTTGCGCCAGCACACGACCGGCCATGCAGACCAGGCGGGGCAGGTGAACCGCCACCGCGTTGATCTCGTGGGTAGTGATCACGATGGTCACTCCCTCGTGGTTAAGGTCATGGAGCAAGTGCATGACGTCGTCCCGAGTCTTGACGTCAACGCCGGAGGTCGGTTCATCCAGTAGCAGGAGGGACGGGCTGCTGACCAATGCCCTGGCAAGGAAGGCGCGTTGCTGCTGGCCGCCCGAGAGGTTGCGTATGTGGCGGCTCGCCAACTGCAGGATGCCCAGCTGGTCCATCATGTGGTCAGCCAGTTCTTTCTCCTCCTTGCGGAACCAGGGAAAGAACCTGTTTTCCATAGTGCGGCCCATCATCACCACTTCCCGCACCGTTACGGGAAAATTCCAGTCGATGGTTTCCAGTTGCGGCACGTAACCGATGCGGGGCCGGCGCTCGGTGGACTTGACACCATCGACGACAACCTCGCCCTCGTAGACGTCCACCGCGCCAAGCATCGCCCGCAGCAGTGTGGTCTTTCCGGACCCGCTGGGTCCCAGCAGGCCAACGAAGTCGCCCCGCAGTATTTGAAGGTCCACTCCGTTGAGGACCCTCTGTTTTTCATAGCCGCAAGACAGGCCTCGGATCTCCACCAGTGGGGATCCGTGCGAGTGTTCGTGGGGCAGGGGATGGAGCATATTCTATTCGGCCTTCCGTCTACGATTGTCCTGCGATTGCAGAGCCCACAGCATCGGGACTACCCCAGTCGTGGCGGTTACCAGTTTGTCCTCAGTGGTTGTGATGATGTCCTCCCGGCAAGCCCGTCCACTCGGCTGGCAATTCGTGATCAGTGCCGTGATGTCGCCCGTGCTCGTCGTGGGGAGCCTCGTTCCCATTGGTTGCTCCCACCAACTGCGTACCCACCAGCTGGGCGTAAAGGCCGTTCTGCTCCAGCAACTCCTGGTGGCTGCCCTGCTCCAGCGCCCCGCCGCGGTCCAGCACGACGATTCGGTCGGCGTCGCGAATGGTGGACAACCGATGGGCAATGACCAGGGTTGTGCGGCCCTGCATCAGGTTTTCCAGCGCGTGTCGCAATTGGCTCTCGCTGACCGCGTCGAGGTGGGAGGTGGCCTCATCCAGGATCAGCACCGGTGCGTTCTTCAGCAGGGCGCGAGCAATGGCAACCCGCTGTCGCTGCCCACCAGACAGCTGCATGCCCCGTTCTCCCACCTTGGTGTCATATCCCTCTGGGAACGTGGAGATGAAATCGTGGCAATTGGCCAGCGTCGCCGCCTCCTCCAATTCAGCCTGCGAGGCATCCGGCTTGCCCAGAAGGATGTTTTCCCGGATGCTGGCGTTGAAAAGATAGGTGTCCTGGGATACCAGCGCTATCTGCTGCCGCAGGTCATCCAGCCGGTACTCACGGATGTCGTGACCGCCGAGCTGAACCGATCCGCTGGACGGATCCCAGAACCGCATGGCCAGGTTGGCGCATGTGGTCTTGCCCGCGCCGGACCGGCCCACGAGCGCGACGGTGTGCCCCGGCTCCACCTCGAAACTGACTCCGCCCAGGGCCTGGGCCTCCCCCGGCCCGTACTCGAATTCGACACTGTCGAAAACCACCGAGGGGGCGAGTCGGTGCCCGTTCTGCCGATCAGAAACGTCTGGTACACGATCGCCGTCAACCACCGGCACCGGCTCGTCGTGGATGGCGAAGAGTCTCCGGGCCGCTGCCAGCGTTTCCATCAGCTGCTTCATGGTTCGAGCAAGATCGGAAACCGGCGCGAACGCCGCCACCGACAGGACCACCGCCAAGATCAGCTCGGGCCGGGTAATTGCGTCGTTGGTCAGGAGCCAGACACCGACCGTCAGCACCAGCAGACCGCCGAGGGCAGTCATGGCCTCGATGAACCCGATCTGGAAGGCGCGCTCCTTGAGGAATCTGAGCTGAAAGTGAGCAAAGCGCCAGCTGTTGGACACCATTTCGGCAGTCCGGGAACGCCCCTGACCAAAAGCAACGATCTCCCGCATTCCCTGGATGCTATCGACCATGTGGGAATGTACGTCACCCAGCTGGGTTCGCAGCTCCTCGCCCAACCGTTCCGATCGCCGTTGGGCAAAGAACGGGCTGAGCGCCACCGCCACCAGAAAGGGAGCAACTGCGATTGCCATGGGCCAGGCTATGACTGCCAGCACCGCCACGACCACGCCGGGCACCACGACGGCGGTGAACGCTGGCGTGATGGTGTGGGCGAAGAAGAATTCCACCGTCTCCACGTCGCCGCCCACAATGCTGATGATGTCTCCGGAGCGCCGACGGGTCATGTACGCGGGAGCCAGCGGGTCCAGCTTGCGATACAGGTCGACACGCATCTCCGCCAGCAGGCGATATGCCAAGTCGTGGGCGACCCACGATTCCGTCCATATAAAGAAT
This sequence comes from Dehalococcoidia bacterium, assembly GCA_965207865.1. GTDB lineage: Bacteria > Chloroflexota > Dehalococcoidia > Lucifugimonadales > UBA3495 > VXOI01. Next base: position 11,481 of record CBDBNP010000002.1, on the reverse strand, counting down.
GCCGCGAGTGGAGTGAGCACGGCCAACAGGATCAGCAGGAGCGTCAGATCGCCACCCGTGATGACCTGTCCCACCAGTAGAGCGCTCACCACTCCGACGCCGATGGCCGTGCCGTGGTGTACCACGCCCAGCAGGAACGTCAGGATGAGCTCGTTGCGCCAAGGCTTGACCATTCCCAGCAGACGCACCCAGACAGTGAGGATGCTCAGGCGGTCGGGGCTGGAACCGTGCCGCCGATCGCCGGAATGCCCTCCTGCCCTAGCGTCATGATGGTGACCATGTCCGCCGTGGGCCGGGCGCGGTATGAATGCCGAGGCGTCGGGCTGTGGACCGTTGTCCCCTGAATCTTGCACATGCTCAACGGCTGAGTGTCCGTCGCCGTGATTCCGGCGGTGCGGTTGCGCTGCCTGGTGGTGATCCTGATGATCGTGGGGGTCGCGACGGTGTTCACTGTTATGACCGCCGGCATTGGTCTCGTGAGGGTGTTCATCGTCGTGATGCGCACCGGGTGTACCGTGGCCATGCACTGCACTTTCGTGGCCGTGCGCGGCGGGTTGGCGTTCATCGTCGTGCTCATCCCCGCGATGGGCCTGTGGCGCCGCGTGATGATGGTGTCCGTGCCCCCCGTGAGCCGTCTGCGGGATGAATGCGCTCACATCCACCTGTGGAGACGCTTGATGGTCCTCTGTGTTCGCAACCACTGAGGGCCGGAGGACAAAGTCGGTCCGGTCCTGCTGTTGCGCCATCAGGTTGGCGTAGAGCCCTCCCGCCGCCACCAGTTCGGAGTGGCTGCCTGTTTCCACCAGCCGGCCCTCATCCAGCACCAGGATGCGATGGGCGTTGACCACGCTGGAGAGGCGGTGGGCGATCCTCAGGGTGGTGCGCCCCTCGATAAGCCGGTCCAGGGCCTGTACTATGAGGGCCTCGTTCTCGGCGTCGACGTTGGAGAGCGCCTCGTCGAGGATTAGGATCGGCGCGTCCTTGAGCAGGGCCCGGGCGATGGCGATTCGCTGCTTCTGCCCGCCGGAAAGCCTGACTGCTCTTTCTCCGACCACGGTGTCGTAGCCGTTGGGCAGATGGCTGATGAACTCGTGGGCATTGGCGGCCCGTGCCGCATCCTCCAGCTGGTGTTGCGTAGCATCCGGATTTCCGAATCTGAGGTTTTCGGCCACGGTCCCGTGGAACAGGTAGGTGTCCTGCGTGACCACCGAGATCCGCTCCCGCAGTTCCAGCAGCGGAATATCGCGAATGTCGCGACCACCCAGCCTGATGACGCCCTGTTGCGGATCGAAGAAACGCAGCATCAGCCACACGATGGTGGACTTGCCGGCGCCGCTGGGACCGACCAGACCCAGCGTCTCTCCTTCATTGAGAGTGAACGACAGGTCGTGAAGGGCGGGCCGCCGCCCCTCGCTGTACGCGTGACTAACATCCTCGAAAGTGATTTCAGGCCTTATTTCGGCAACCTCGCCAGCCGGTACCGCAGACTGCCGTTCTCGCTCCGGATCGCGCACTGCGACCGGAGAGTCCATGATGGCGAAGATTCCCTCGGCGGAAGACATGGCCATCACGCCGTCGTGATACAACTGCACCAGTTCCCGCAAGGGGCGGAAGACCTCGACGCCCAGCATGAGGACGATCATCAGGGCCCGCAGTTCCATGTCCCCATCAGCGACCCGCACGGCTCCCCAGCCAAGGGCGACCGCCGCACCGCCAGTGATACCGAGGATGGTCAAAGCGCCGGTGGCGGCATTGGCCGCAAGGACGCCCATGGTCGTGCGAAATAACTCCCTGGCCCGATCCGCCAGCAGATTGCCACGCACCCCGCTCTGGCCGAAGGCCTTGAGGGTGGACAACCCCTGCACGGCGTCCAGGTATTCGGCGCCGAGGGCCCCGTAGGCGTCCCGGCGAGCCATGCTGCGCTCACGGTTCCAGCGGTGGAATATGTTGGGGATGACCAGTGTGAGCAGCGCGAAGGCCAGGAATATGAGACCCGTCCGGAAATCGATGAGGGCCATGAATATGAAAATCACCACAGGAGCGAGGGCGGCAACGATCATCTGCGGCAGGTAACGCCCGAAGAACGCCTCGAGGCGTTCAACGCCCTCCGCCAGCGACATCAACGCGTCGCCGGTGCGGGCCGCATCAAAGTATCCCGGTCCCAGCGCCAGCGAATGCTCGTACAGGCGCTCCCGCAACCTGACCTTGACCAGACTTGCGGTGTGATGGCTCATGACCTCCTGCAAGTACTGCAGACCGGTCCGGGCCACGATCAGCACCGCCATCAGCACCAGCGGCCAGGTCAGCGATTCAAAGGTGGCGTTGCCACGAACCACCTCGACGATGATCACGGCAGCAACGGCCAGCCGGCCCACGCCAGCGGCAACGGCCAACATGCCGACAATTGCGGAAATGATGATGCGCCATCGGACGTCGGCGGCCAGCGCCAGCAGTCTCGGGTGCAGATACATTGCTACATCACCTCCGCGACTGTGCTGACCGGGTGAGTACTCAGGGAACCGCTTTCGTTCAGGCTACTGGGGGTAGACCGCACCGCTCTCTCCCTCGAAAACAGGGCTGACGTCCACACCGGCCAAGGCGTCGGCATTTCCGCCCAAGGCAGGAATCATGATTTGCATGTTGCTGCGCATCAGGCCCAGGTACGAGTGTTCGGGGTCGCCCGGGGCGCCGGGCAGATCATCATCTGCCAGCTCATCGATGAACTTCGTGTTCCCTTCGCGGGCTATGGTCTCAAGTACGTCGCTGGGGAATTCCTCGGAACCGAAAACGGCCGGTAGTCCGAGTTCCTTCACCTGGTCGATGAGTTGGGCCACTTCCCGGGCCGAGGGTTCGGCGAAGTCCGAGGGTTGCACGGCTCCTATGACCTCCATGCCGTAGGTAAGGGCAAAGTAGGCCCAGGAGTCGTGGTACGTGACCAGGCGACGGTTTTCCGGCGGTATGGTCGCCACCGACTCCCGGATGGCAGCATCCATCGCCTCGATACGGCTACGGAACGCCTCCAGGTTTGCCGCATAGTAGTCGGCATTGTCGGGGTCCATTTCCGCCAGTTGGGCCTGGGTCAGCTCCGCATATTTCAGGCCAAGCCCGGGGTCGGGCCACAGGTGCGGATTGGGATGACCCTGCGATTCCGGAAAGCTGAAGTCGAACCGCCACTGCTCACGGCTTATGGCTCGATCTCCCAGCAGCAGGACGGGTGTATCGTCTTTCTTGTTGGCCTCGGCCAGTTGCAGCGTGGGTTCCTCCAGGAAAAGGCCGTTGGCTATGATCAGGTCGGCATCGGACATCAGCTTGGCCAGGGACGGCTGGGGTTCGAAAATATGAGAATTGACACCTTCTGGCACCACTCCCTCCAGCTGAATTCGATCGCCGCCTATGTTTTCCACGATGCTGGTGATTGGTGACACCGTCGTCACTACTCTCAGCTTTTCGCCAGCCTCATCGCCTGTGCCACACGCCCCGAGAATGAGAACCAGAATAAGTGCCGGGATCCCTGGGATGATACGGAGGTAACGCTTGGTTTGTCCTGACATTTCGTGAATCTATGCTGCCTTGCTTGAGAATTTAATGGCGGTTAGAGCCTGCTATCCTGATTGTGGCCCTTGGCAACCGGCACATACCCCGGAAACGGAAAAATGCTCCAGGTCGGGAATGAATCCGAACTCACGCACCAGCGTCTCCCGGAATTCCTCAAGGTAGTGAGGGCTGAGATTGTAGGCACCGCTGCACTCGCTACAGACCATGTGATGGTGCAGATCGCCAGGCATGGTGAGCTCGTAATGGAGACGGTCCCCGATCTCCACTTCAGTTACGACACCGGCGTCCCGAAAGAGGCGCAGGGTGCGATACACGGTGGCGAGGTCCATGTACTGATGGGCCTCCTTGGCCCTGCGAAACACCTCGTCCACTCCCATGTGCCCGTCGCCATCGGCAACTACAGAAAGCACCAGGACCCGCTGCGGCGTAATCCGGTGCCCCTGGAGTCTGAGCATCTCGAGAGCCTGCTCGTGGTGCAAAACGCAAACCTAAGTTATTGCAAGTATTTGCCTAAACAGATGTTAGCAGTAAAGCCGCCGAAGTCAATGAGATGACAATGGTTTCAAACAGAAATATCCACGGAAAATTGCGGCCCCGAAAGAGCTTGAGGAGTGGTCCCTGCCAAGCAACCAGGAAGGTTAGCAGGGAATCTACAGCCCGGGAGAGCGAGGCAATGCTGCCAGTAATCGCCGCAGGATAGTGCAGATCAAGCTGCGATGCGGATGATGCTGTACATGTGGCGGAACAAGCGCCAGGCCTCCGCCAGCAGATCCCAGATGCCGCCGCCGCTGGGGCGAACGTGCTCGAAGGCCAGCACCTCGGTGTAACGCACGTCGCCGCGGCCCTCGGTGGCGTTGAGGAGGCGACGGGACTCCGCGGCAGGCACCAGCCGGTCGTTGCGGTCATGCAGGATCAGGAGCCTGGCGTTGATGTCGTCAACGTAGGCGGAGGGAGAAATCCCCTTCAGGTCCGAGCGGAACTGCTCGGGAAGGGCCGTGTATAGCGCCTGCGCCTCGCCGGGCGTGGTGCCGTCCAGCAGGCGAGCAACGTTGGTGGCAGCGGGCGACAGGGCCGCCACTTCCTCCGGAGTCAGCGCCTGGTTGTTCATGTAGCGGCGGGTCAGGGCGTCTATGTCGTCCGGGTCCTCGAGGGTCTCAATGAGCTCATTGGCCAGGACCCGCATGGTCAGCCTGTCGACATCCCACGGAGTCCGCTCGCCGTCGTATTCCACCGAGCGGGAGGCAGCTTGCAGTAACAGCGTTTCGGCATCGTAGTAGGGGCCGAAGGCGTTCACGAAATACACGTGGTCCTGAATCCTGGGGTCGGCGGCGGCCACCAGCGCGAAGGAAGCGCCCACGCAGAACCCGCCGAGGCCAACCCGATCCGGGTCAACGTACTCGCGCTCGGCCAGGTACTGGTAGGCCCAGACCAGGTTCCCCGTCTCCGCTGGCTCGATGTTGGCCTTGAGCGCCATGGTCGGAGACCAGTGGAACATCACCGCGTAGCCGGCGCCGGCCAGTGCCTGGCCCAGATTCACCACGTCCTCGTCGTCGCGCCCGGCGGCGTTGGCCCCCAGGAACAGCACCACGGCGGCGTGCTGACGGTCGTCGTCGGGGCGGTAAACATCGGCCACCGTGGTACCGTCGGACGACTGGTAGTGCACCTCATGGCGTATGGTTTCCTTGGAGAACCAGGCCTGTGGTTTTACCGGCAGGTCGAGCACCTGAGAGACGAACATGACGGTGTGGAACCCAGCTTTGCCTTGCGGAGTAACCGCAATGAACAGGGTCAGCAGTGCGCCAACCACCACCAGGAACTGGAACAGCCAGGAGGCTCCCTTCCTGGGAATGCGAATCCACCACCGGCCACGAGGCCTGTCGTCTTCGATATCCCGGCTCACGGGCTAGACTCTCACTTTCCAGATCATGAATGCCGAAATCACCCTGGTGCCCGCCATTGCGAGAAACACTATAGGCCATGGACTGCCGGTCATGTCCAGCACCGCCCCGAACACCAGCGCCTGCGCGCCGGCGTACAGGTAGCCGTGGGCGTCCAGTATCCCCGACGCGGTGCCGGCCATTCTCCGCCCGCCCATATCAACGGATACGGTGGACATGGGAGACATGCCCATGGCCAGGCCACCGGCCAGCAGCAGCATGGCCCCCAGGATCTCGTTGGACGGCGGCACCAGCGCGATTACCGCGATGATGGCGGCACTGGCGACACAGGACGAGATGACCAGGGGTCGTCTCTGGCTCCTGAGGAAAAAGTCGGAAATGAAGCCCGAGAGCGGCGGCGCAATGAGATACCCCACCGGCAGCAGCACGGTGACAAATACGGTGGTCTCGATAGACAGGCCACCGACCTCGGAATAATAGATCGCGACCCAGGTGGTCAGGCCGTAGCGGACCACATTCTCGAGGCCTTTAACGTGGCAGGCCAGGAGGAACCGGGAGTTGGTCAGCAGCCACCAGTATGGCCCGAGGCCCCGCAGTCGCTCCGGGTCGACTGCCTCAGGCGCTGCCGATACCTCGTCCTCCTCTACGTACTCCGGCAGGCCAAGGTCGGCGGGCCTGTCGCGAACAAGGAAGAAGAATCCTATCCCCAACACCGCGGATATTATGGGGAGATAACGGAAGGCGGTACGCCAGCCGAATTCGGCGCCCACCCAGCCGGACAGTGCCCACATCACCAGCATGGCCCCGCCGGAGGCGGTGCCTACGATGCCAAGGGCAACGCCTCGTCGGCTGCGGGGCCACCACTGCGAGATCATGCTCATGGCGGGCGCCCAGCAGGCCGCGTTCACGAAACCGGCCATTCCCAGAGGGATGGCCATACTTAGAGAGGAGGTAGCGTAGCTGGTTGCCCAGTTGAACACGGCGGTCAATACGGCCCCAACCATCACCCACAGTCGCAGACCGAACGCCTCAGCCAGACGGCCGTGCAGCACGTCACCCAGGGCGAACCCCCAGAACAGCATCGCCCAGATGACGGCGATTTCCACATTGCTAAGCGCGAGGTCTTCTTTGACCAGGGGTCCCAGGGGATACAGGCTGAACCGGCCAAAGTAGGCGAACAGGTAGAATACTGCAAAGGCCAGTAGCACCCGCCACTTGAAAATGTGGTAGGCACGAGGCAGGTCGACGTATCTGACTGCTTCGGCGTTGGCCATCTACCTATTCTTTTAAACTGGTTGGGCCTTCCGGTGCCCGAAAAAGTCTGCGAACGATCAAACCCGGACAGCCGCGCGGCCGCCCGGGTTTATTCTTGACTCGGGTTGGTAGGGGAGAAGGGCCGTCAGTTGGCCGGTATGGCCGCCTGGGCGATGCCGATCAGTTCCTCGTTGGACGCCTCGAGGTCGATGAGGTCGCCGTGGGGCTGAGGGACGTCGAAGCCGGTCTTGCAGTACAGCTCGATGCGGTTGCCCTCGGGATCGAAGAAATACATCCCGAAAGCGTTGCCGTGGCTGACGATTCGGTCGATCTGAACGCCCTCGGCCTTGATCCGCTGGTGATACTCTTTCAGCTCGTCCAGGCCCGGCACTATGAAAGAGATCTGCTGAATGACCTTGGCGTCGTCGGCTGTTACCCGGCCCTTCATCAGCACGAACTCGTGGTGCTCGCGCTCGGGGTCGGAGCTGAGGAACGACATACCGCGGCCGTCGAGGTCCTCATCGGCAATCTGCAACCCCAGAACCCGGGTGTAAAAGTCCCGCTGCTTCATGATGTCCTCGGCGTAGATGCCGACGTGTCCCAAGCCCTCGATCTTCGACATAACCCACCTTTCCTGAATGAATATTATTGTGCGCGATGTGAATTTTCGGGATTATACACCATCACCGCCCGGCGGAACCCGGAAGACTGTTATCACTACCCGTTGGCGAGGTTGACCGCCAGCTGGGCCAGTGTGCGCGAGGGGGTCCCGGTCGCGCCCTTCACCTGGTAGCCCGCCGCCCTCTCCGAGGTGGACGTCCCGGCGATGTCGAGGTGCGCCCATGCGGCGCCATCGACGAACTCCTTCAGCAGGAACGCCGCAGTGATGGAGCCCGCCTGCCTTCCGCCGGTGTTTTTCATGTCGGCCACGTCGCTGCGGATCAGTTCCTTGTACTCGTCGAACATGGGCAACTGCCAGAATTTCTCTCCGGTCTGTTTACCGGCCTCGATTACGTCGTTGATCAAATCTTCGTCGTTTCCCATGACGCCGGTGCAAGCCTTGCCCAGCGTGGTGACCATTGCGCCGGTCAGCGTTGCGATGTCGACCAGGCGGGTTATGCCCCGCTGCCTGGCCAAGCTCAACGCATCGGCCAGCACCAGGCGGCCCTCGGCGTCGGTGTTGATGACCTCGATGGTCTTGCCGTTCATGGCAGTGACCACATCGCCGGGCCTCTGGGCTGAGCCTCCGGGCATGTTCTCGGTGGCGGCCACCATCCCGGTTACGTTGATTCGCGGCTTGAGCTGGGCGATGATCTGCATGGCTCCGATTACCGAGGCGCCTCCGGCCATATCGCCCTTCATAGCCTCCATGTTCGCCGCCGGCTTCAGTGAGATGCCACCGGTATCGAACGTGATGCCCTTGCCGATGAGGCCAAGATTGTTGTCCGGGTTCTCCGGGTCTCCCTCGTATGTGAGTATGATCAGCTTGGCCGGTTCCTCGGACCCCTGCGCGACGCCGATGAAGGCTCCCATGCCCATCTCGCGCATATCTGTATTGTCGAGGACCTCGTACCCCAGGGCATTGTCCTCGGCCACTCGCCGCGCGGTCTCGGCCATGGCCGTGGGCGTCATTACGTTGGCAGGCTCGTTGACCAGATTCCGGGTGATCATCGTAGCCTCGGCGATGGCCTGGCCCCGTGCCACTCCCAGGCGAATGGATTCGGCACGGGAAGAATCCAGCTCAGCGACGACCAGCTCCTCGAATTCACCGTCGGCGTCGTCGCCGTTGGTGTGATAGCGGTCGAAACGGTAGAGGCCCAGCAGCGACCCTTCAGCGATGGCCTGCCCCGAGTTTTCGGGCTCCAGACCTCCAATGCCCGCGCCGTGAGCGATGGTAACGGCACTTCCGATACCCCGGCGACGGAGGAATCTCACGGCCTCCGACGACACCCGGCGAACCACCTCGGCGTCGAAATCATCCTGAGCCCCGAGTCCGGCCACCACCACGCGGGCGGGCGCTATCTTCCCCAAGGTATGGAGAAGGGTCATCTCTCCTTTTTTGCCTGTGATCTCTCCGTCCTCAATCAGGCCGGTGATCACCCCGTCCAGCGCCCTGTCTACGGCGCCGGTTGCCCCGCTAGGGACATCGACACCCTTGAACAGGTTCACGATCAGCGCCGGGGTATCCACTGTGGTGATGTCTGTCAACTCAACCGTTATTTTCATTATTTCAGCCTCTCTCCCAGTCAAGGGCGTTGGTTTATTGCCGTCATTTGGTCTCGGACCGTACAGATGGCCCGTTGAGAATTCTACGCGGCCTCGCAATTCAGGTCCGGACCCAGGCCAAGACCCTTTGGAGCACGGGCGCAGTGTCCCGCGAAGTGTCCAACTCGAAATGTTCACTGCGAACGGGCTGCCAGGCCGGTGCCATCCGGGAGTATATCTCTACACCCGCATCGGACCACGTGCAGGGGTCAAGGCCGGCCTCCCGCTGGGCCAGTCTCTGCCGCACCAGGTCGGGGGGAGCGGTTACCACGACGATCGCCAGGGGTACGTTGTGCTTGCGGGCCAAGGACAGGACAGGCCTGCGGTTCCTCTGGCCGAGGTTGGTGGCATCCAGTATCACGGGATACCCCTGGGCCAGAAACTCGTCGAGGAGCCGGTGGCAGGCGCGGAACACCCTGCTGTGCTCGTCGGCCGTGTATTGCGGCCTGGCAACGAGAATCTTGCGGAGCCGATCAGACTCGAGGACCAGAAATGGCTGGTGGGATGTGACCTGCCGGGCAAAGCTGGACTTCCCGGATCCCGGCAATCCGGCAAGCATCAGCAGCCTGGGATTGTTGGGGAGCACTCCGGCCGACTTTGCATCGGCGAGCAGGCAAGAACGAAGGCGGGACACATCCGCATTGAAGGTCGATCTAGGTTCCTTGGAGTCCACGGGTAACGGCACAGCGATGGTTTAGGCGCTATCGGAAAAGCCGGGAGCCATGTCATCACCGCCCTGCCCTGCCGCATGCAGGCCATTCCTCCGGCTGACCTTCGCCTCCAGAACGGCGGGGGAAAGCAGGAAAGCCACCGATGCCAGGATCATCAGCCCAACCGCGACGAATCCCAGGTCCACCGGCAGGGACAGCGCGGTAATGACGATCAAAATCGATGTAATGACAGCGAGAAGACCGATCCGGAGCAACCGAGGCCCAACCTTCAAGAACACTGCCGTCGTGATTGCCAACGCGAGGAATATGAACGCCCGTGCCGTATCCGTCTGCTGGATTCGCTCGGCGTGATCGCTCCACAGTCCTCCGGACCAGTTGAGAAACAGCACCCACGACGTGAGAAATGGGAAGGGAAGGGCAGTCAGGGAGACGAGCAGCCAGTCTCTCCTTGCTATCTTGGACACCACGTTGAAGACGATCCACATCGAGAAAGGCACATACCCAATCAGCAGCAGAAACAGGACCGTATTGAACGGAAGATGTCCCGTGGTGACCAGGGTCCAGCCGCCATAGCCCAAGGTGATGAGTGACAGCAACCATGAGATTGCGGGGGCGGCCAGGGTGTACCCCATCCAGGTATAGGACCACTGGCTGGGACGGCCGGCTCTCCAGTTTCGCCAGGTGACGAAGGCGATGCCAACCAATACAACTGACACCAGGAAATAGTGGCTCCAAAGGTGGAGCGCAAATAGTGCGGCGAGAAGGAAGTGGGGGACAACGGCCAGCGCCACATCCCTCCAGACTCCCGGGCTATGCACAGCGTACATGCGGCTGGCCACGGCACGGGGCGCGCCCATCTCCTCAATGGGCAGACGCCAGCGCAGCCTCCCGGTCGAGGCCTGCGGCCTCCATCTCGGCGGCCTTGTCCTCGATATGGCCCTGCAATTCCTCCAGTATTTCCCGCTCCCGGCTGGGATCGAGATGGAGGCGATTCGCCAGTGAATTCAAATATTTGTTGACTGTGCCCGGCATAAGGCAAAGCACCGTATTGGGCGACTAAGTCCCCGCCAGCATCACAGAGTTCATGGCCCTGCTGAAGCGCCGCCATTCGCTCTGTCGGTCGCTGAGTTCCTGCTTCCCGCGTTCGGTTATGAAATAGTACCGTCGCCGAACGCCGTTGGGCGTATCCTCCCATCGGCCCTCGATCAGCTTGGCTTTTTCCAGCCGGTGAAGGGCAGGGTAAAGGGTGCCCTCTTTGAACGCAAAGTATCCGCTGCTTCTCTGGTTCACTTCCTTCACAATCTGGTAGCCGTACATCGGCTCGCCCAGCAGAAGCGCCAGCAGCAGTGTATCCGTATTTCCCTTGAGCAGCTCTTGTTGTTGCATGAGATCAACCAGATGAGGAGTTCTGCCCTAGTTTATTTTTTGCGCGCCCTGCGGTCAACAGGGACTATATCCTGTTGATAACTGTCCTGATTAGCCATAGCACGACAATTACCACCATTGGACTGAGGTCCAGTCCTCCGATGCTTGGCAGCATTCTCCTGACGGGGGGCCATCACCGGCTCCGTGATCTGGAACACCACTCTGCTTATAGCCTCCAGAAACGCCGGGTATGGCGGCCGCATGAACAGGGGTACGAAGGACAGAAGCGCCCTGGCAAAAATAGCCACGGTGAAGAGGAGAATGAAATAGTTGACCAGTTGCTTGAGCAGTTCCACAGCAATCCCGGCTTCGAGCGCCCTCGGTTAGCCCTGCCCCAGCTGTACCGATTTTCTGTAGGCAGCATCCACCGCGGCGACCAGGGCGGCAGGTACACCCTGCTCCTCCAGGACTCG
>CBDBNP010000001.1:0-421792 GCA_965207865.1 Dehalococcoidia bacterium | reverse complement strand
GTGGGGGAGCATCGGACCCTACAACCTGGACGTGCTGGACAGCAATGGGAATTACGTCAGAACACCCAGAGTGGGTACCTATTGGAACGGTAGATTTTACCGGCTGGAGGCAGGCACTTGGTACATCCGCCTGTCACCCTTCTCTTTGTTGGGACATACGTTCGGTCCGAACGATCCGCAGCAAATCGGGAGCCTGGATGTACTGGTCAACAACGAGTACACGGAATTCTTCGATGGTTGCTCCGCAATAAGCGCCGCCTACGATGACCCGCTGTACGGATGTCAGTGGCACCTGGACAATACGACGGAAAACCCGGGAACGCCGGGCGAGGACATCAACGTCGAGGCGGCCTGGTCCACCACCCAGGGAGCGGGGGTAAACGTGGTCATCGTTGATGACACGGCGGAGTTCGATCACCCGGACCTGAGGGGAAACTGGAACTCCCAGCTCAGCCACGACTACCTGGCATCGTTGACTCGTATCCCCGACCCGTGGGCGCGGCACGGCCGCGCGGTGGCCGGCATCATCGCGGCGCAGGGCAACTCCATCGGGGTGCGAGGCGTGGCCCCGCAGGCCACCATCTATGGCTACAACTTGAGCGAAAGGTCGACCTTGGCCAACGCGGTCGATGCAATGACCCGCAACAGCACGGTGACCGCGGTTTCGAACAACAGCTGGGTTTTCTACGATAACGACGGTATCAGATACCTGCCGGAGGTATGGGATACCGCCCTGGAAACCGGGATCAGGGACGGGTACCACGGCAAGGGCACCTTCTACGTATTCGGCGCCGGGAACGACCACTTGCATGGTTACCACGTCAACCTTAGCGAGGGCAAGAACCACCACGCTCAGACCCTGGCCTGCGCGGTAGGGCCCGACGGGAGGCGGTCCCCGAAATCCGAGACCGGCTATAGTTTGTGGATCTGCGCTCCCGAGGCTTCGGTCACGACGTATCTGTGGGAGCACTACAGTGATCAGTTCGGCGGCACCTCGGCGGCGACGGCGGTGGTATCCGGCGTGGCGGCCTTGCTGCGGAGCGCCAACACCAGCCTCACCTGGCGCGACCTGAAGCTCATCCTGGCCGCGTCCGCCCGGAAGAACGATGCCGCGGACCCCGGTTGGGAGACCGGCGCGCACCAGTACGGCTCCAACACGGAACGCTACTCCTACAACCCGCAATACGGCTTTGGTGTGGTGGACGCCGGAGCGGCGGTGTCCCTGGCGATCAACTGGACCAACCTGCCCCCGATGAAACACGTAACCGCGTACTCTCCCACGGTACAGCTCCCCATACCGGACGGAAGTGGAACTACCATCTCCAGCCAAATCACCCTGGACACGGACATCAACTTCACGGAGTTCGTGGAAGTGAAGGTGGACATCACCCATCCGGCCTTTCGGGACCTGGGCATTACGCTTACCTCGCCCTCGGGAGCGACCTCGCACCTGGCCGTACCCAGCGGTACCGCTCCGGACGGCGAACTTAACGCGAAGTTCCGATTGGGATCAGCGCGCCACCTTGGAGAAAATCCGTCGGGCGTGTGGACGCTCGAAATCGAGGACCACGAGTCCGGTGGCGCGGGCAGCTTCAAGGGATGGGAAATTACGGTGTACGGCCACCGTGGCGCCCTGCCGGGCAACTCCCCCGCCACTGGCCGGCCGGTCGTCAGCGGCGCGCTCCTTGTCGGACGAGAATTGACCGGATCCACGTCGGCCATAGCCGATCCTGATGGCTTAACCAACGTGGAGTTCGCCTACCAATGGCTGTCTGGAGACACTCTCATTCGGGGAGCGACGGGGCCTACTTATACCACGGTGGCGGCCGACCTGGGCAAGGTCATCAAGGTAATGGTCTCCTTTACCGACGACGCTGGCAATACTGAGAAACTGTTCAGCGATGGCGACACGATAACCGTCTTGACGGTCTCGATAGCGGTGGCAGACACCGGCGCTGACGAGCTGGGCCGGGTAACCGAGGGCGAGGACGTCAAGTTCATCGTCACGTCCAACTATGCCCCCGCGGTTACCTTGTTCGTGAACGTGGATGTGCGTACCTCGGGCGACTACGGCGTGAGAAACCATAACCGCGCGATACGCATCGCCGCCGGCAAAACCAGCGGGACGGTGACGTGGCGGACTACGGACGACTCGACGGACGAGGCCGACGGGTCGGTCACGGTCACCATTGGGACCATTTACCCTCGGGGCACACACACGGCGTCGGCGACCCAGGGCGCGGCCACGGTCATCGTGGCCGACAACGACGACCCAATCCCGGAGGTGAGCGTCACCGCCGTCAGCGGGGTGACCGAGGGCGGAGACGCCACCTTCACCATCACCGCCAGCCCGGCCCCGACGGCGGACCTGGACGTGAGCGTCACGGTGTCGCAGAGCGGCGACTATGGCGCGACCACGGGCCAGCAGACGGTGACCATCCCGACAACGGGCAGCGTCACGCTGACCGTCGCCACCACCGGGGACGACGTGGACGAGGCCGACGGGTCGGTAACGGCGACGCTGGCTACTCCCGCTGCCGACGCTGGCTATACCGTGTCGGCGACCCAGGGCGCGGCCACGGTTACCGTTTCCGACGACGACGCACCCCCGACGCCGGAGGTGAGCGTCACCGCCGGCAGCGGGGTGACCGAGGGCGGAGATGCCAGCTTCACCATAACCGCCAGCCCGACCCCGGCGGCGAACCTGGACGTGAGCGTTACGGTATCGCAGAGCGGCGACTACGGAGCGACCCCGGGCCAGCAAACGGTGACCATCCCGACAACGGGCAGCGTCACGCTGACGGTCGCCACCACGGGGGACGACGTTGACGAACCCGACGGCTCGGTTACGGCGACGCTTGATACCCCCGCCGCCGATGCCGGCTACACGGTGTCCGCGACCCAGGGCGCTGCCACGGTTACCGTTTCCGACGACGACGCCCCCCGACGCCGGAGGTGAGCGTCACCGCCGGCAGCGGGGTGACCGAGGGCGGAGATGCGACCTTCATCATCACGGCCAGCCCGACGCCGGCGGCCAACTTGGACGTGAGCGTCACGGTGTCGCAGAGCGGCGACTACGGAGCCACCACCGGCCAGCAAACGGTGACCATCTTCACCACGGGCAGCGCCACGCTGACGGTCGCCACCACCGGGGACGATGTGGACGAACCCGACGGTTCGGTTACGGCGACGCTGGATGCTCCCGCCGCCGACGCTGGCTACACGGTGTCGGCGACCCAGGGGGCGGCCACGGTGGCAGTGTCGGACGATGATGATCCTGCGCCGACGCCCGGCTACACGGTGGATCCGCAGGTGATCGCGGCGGTGCAGTACCTGGCGTCGCAGACGCATCACGGGACGGCCCACGTCAACCGCTGGCAGCGGGCGCTGGCCGCCCTTGGCGCGCTGGACCCGGCCGGCGTCAGCGGCGGCGCCCTGACCCTCGCCGAGGCGCGGCAGATGGCCAACACCTACAGCAGTCCCGTCTGGGATCAGGTGGTCGCCGAGCTGGAGGCCAAGGAGGCGTTCGAGGCCACTCAGCAGACGCCGCCGCCGACACCGGAGGTGAGCATCACGGGCGCCTCCGGCGGAACCGAGGGCCAGGCGGTGACCTTTGCCGTCAGCGCGAACCCCGCGCCGGCGGAGGACCTGGCGGTCAGCGCGACGGTTGCGACCTTGGGAGACTACGGCGTGACCGCCGGCTCCCGCACGGTGACCATCGCCGGCGGCGCTACCAGCGCGACGCTGACCCTGCCGACGACCGATGACGCGACGGACGAGGCCGACGGCTCGGTGACCCTGACGCTGAACGACGGCAGCGGGTACACGGTGTCGGCGACTCAGGGCGCGGCCACGGCCAGCGTCGCCGACGACGACCCGGTGGTCTCGATCAGCGGCGGCGGCGGGGTAACCGAGGGGGGGGATGCCAGCTTCACCGTCACCGCCAACCCGGCGCCGGCGGCGGACTTGGACGTGAGCGTTTCGGTGTCGCAGAGCGGTGACTACGGAGCCACAACAGGCCAGCAAACGGTGACCATCTTGGCGGCCACGGGCAGCGCCACGCTGACGGTCTCCACCACCAACGACGACGCGGACGAGGCCGACGGGTCGGTAACGGCGACGCTGGATACACCGCCTGCCGATGCGGGCTACACGGTGTCGGCGACCCAGGGCGCGGCCACGGTCAGCGTGTCTGACGATGACGCTCCTGCGCCGACGCCCGGCTACACGGTGGACCCGGATGTGATTGCGGCGGTGGAGTACCTGGCGTCGCAGACCCATCACGGCACGGCCCACGTCAACCGCTGGCAGCGGGCGCTGGTAGCCCTGGGTGCGCTGGATCCGGCCGGAGTCAGCGGCGGCGCCCTGACGCTGGCCGAGGCGCGGCAGAATGCCAACACCTACAGCAGTCCGGTATGGGACCAGGTGGTCGCCGAGCTGGAGGCCAAGGAAGCTTTCGAGGCGGCGCAGCAGACGACGCCGCCGACACCGGAGGTGAGCATCACCAGCGCCTCAGGCGGAACTGAGGGCGTGGCGGTGACCTTTACCTTCAGCGCGAACCCCGCGCCGACGACCGATCTCGCCGTGAGCGCGACAGTTGCGACCTCAGGCGACTACGGCGTGACCGCCGGCTCCCGCACGGTGACCATCGCGGCGGACACGACCAGCAAGACGCTGACGTTGCAGACGACGGACGACTCCACGGACGAGGCCGACGGCTCGGTGACGCTGACGCTGAACGGTGGCAGTGGCTACACGGTCGGATCGGCGTCATCGGAGACGGCTCAGGTCCAGGACGACGACGACCCGCAGCAGCAACAGCCGGAGCAGCCGGTGGTCATCCCGCTGGTGAGCGTCACCGGCGGCGCTGGCGTGAGCGAGGGCGGAAGCGCCAGCTTCACGGTCACGGCGAACCCTGCGCCGGCGAGCGCGTTGCCAGTCAGCGTGACCGTCTCGGCCAGCGGCGACTACGGTGCAAGCACCGGCTCCCGCACGGTGACCATCCCGACGGGCGGCAGCGCGACGTTCACCGTCGCCACCACCAACGACGGGAACGACGAAGCCGACGGCTCCGTCACGGCCACCCTGGTGGACGGCGCGGACTATGACCTTGGCACGAGCTCGGCCACGGTCAGCGTGGCCGACGACGACGTTCCGGTGGTCTCCATCAGCGGCGGCAACAGCGTGACCGAGGGCGGAAACGCCAGCTTCACGGTCACGGCCAGCCCCACGCCGGCGAGCGCCCTGCCGGTCAGCGTGACGGTCACCGCCAGCGGCGACTACGGCGCAACCACCGGCTCGCGGACAGTGACCATCCCAGCCACGGGCAGCGCCATCCTGACCGTCGGCACCACCGACGACGGGAACGACGAGGCCGACGGGTCGGTCACGGCCACCCTGGTGGACGGGGCCGACTACGACCTGGGCACGAACCAGGCCGCCACGGTCATCGTGTCGGACGACGACGATGCGCTGCCGGTGGTCACCCCTGTGGTGAGCATCAGCGGCGACGGCGGAGTCACCGAGGGCGGTGATGCCAGCTTCACCATTACCGCCAGCCCGGTTCCCGCCGCCGACCTGACGGTCAGCGTAACGGTCAGCGCCAGCGGCGACTACGGAGCGACCACCGGCTCGCGGACGGTGACCGTTACGACCACGGGCAGCGCTATCCTGACCGTCGGAACCACCGACGACGGGAACGACGAGGCCGACGGGTCGGTGACGGCCACCCTGGTGGACGGGGCCGACTACGATCTGGGCACGAACCAGGCGGCCACGGTCAGCGTGGCCGACGACGACGTTCCGGTGGTCTCGATCAGCGCTGGCAGCGGCGTCACCGAGGGCGGAGACGCCAGCTTCACCATCACCGCCAGCCCGGTTCCCGCCGCCGACCTGACGGTCAACGTGACGGTCAGCGCCAGCGGCGACTACGGGGCGAGCACGGGCGCGCGGACGGTGACCATCCCGACGGGCGGTAGCGCGACGTTCACCGTCGGCACCACCGACGACTCAGCGGACGAGGCCGACGGCTCCGTCACGGCCACCCTGGTGGACGGCGCCGATTACGACCTGGGCAAGAACCAGGCGGCCACGGTCAGCGTGGCGGACGACGACGATGCGCCGCCGGTGGAGACCGCGGTAACCATTTCCATAGAGGACGCTTCCGCATCGGAAAACGATACAGACCTGGTGTTCCGGGTGACCCTCTCCGAGGCGTCGAATGAGGACGTCAAGGTGCAGTGGGCTACCAGTCATTCGCAAAGCCTTGACCGGGCGCGCGGCGGGCAGGGCTACGACTACGACTTCTGGCATGCGGTGGGAGAGATAGTGATCCGCGCCGGTGAGACCAGCGGAACGGGAGCCGTGTGGCTGAATCAGGACTCCAAGGACGAGCCGGACGAGGTCTTCACGGTGACGCTCTCCTCCCCGAAGGGCGCGACGCTGGAACGCGAGGCAGCGACCATGACCATCATCGACGACGACTAATCCGGCGCAACCAGGACAAGGAACGGGCCGGATGGGACCGTCGGCGGGGATGTTGCCGGAGGCTCCTTGGTTTCATTGGGGATCCGGTGCTGGTTGATCTTAATACTCAGCAATGAGCACCAAGAATTGAGGGAGCCAACGAAGCATGGGTTCACATTGACCGACCACGAGTAGTGCAGTTTTCCGTTGCTATGATATCTTTCGTATGGGAAGTTCTTGATTTCGTCCAGTTTGGTGGTCAAGTGTCGGCTGGCAGGCCGCTGACGCAGTTCTTGCACCTCTAACGCCGCTCCGCCATACACCCCAGACTAAAACGCCTTGTTCGGAGGAACCCTAGCTACAGGATTTCGTCCTCGGTGTCAATGTAGGAAGTTGAGTCGTCGCGGGTTCCCAAAGGCTTTGCGGAAGTTATACCCTGAGCACCTTTATCGCTTCGTCGCCCAGGTGGTTGATTACCTTTACTGCGATGCGGCCGGAGTTTGGCTTGGTGAAGGGGCGGGAGGTGTCGCTGCGGAGGGTAGGCCCAGGCGTCCTCGTCTATCTCGGCTTTCAGCGTGGTTTTCAGTGCTTTGTACGGGCCGCTGCTGGCGCCGAGGAAGTAGGCTTGGCGGACGAAAAAATCTCTCTTCGTTATAGTCGGTGTCCACGAACCAGCAGGCTATCCCGTCGGTGTCATCGCTGCGGACCTGGCCGGTGGACGGGTCGAATGTGTCCACGCCGTTGACTCTTATTCTGTCTGTGGGCACGCCGTCTTCGAGCTGCCAGTGGCGGCCCGGGTAACCATAGGGCGAGTTCGGTATCGGCTGCTCTGCGAAGGTGGCTGTCATTGTCAGCGTAGCTCCGTTGCCGTCTTGTCAGTGTGACTACGTAGAGCAGTCTGGGGTGGTCATACTGAAACTCAGACGGTAATAGGGGAGCATCATTAGCAACAACAACGCCTTTGACTTGCGGGTACGGGGTTGTTGAATTTTAGCGCCGCTGGCCTCCCACTTGTCTGCCCGGGTTCCGGTTCCGTTGCGGGAAGTCCGGCTCACACCCCGTTTCCTCCGGGATGGTCCAGTCGGTGAACAGGTGCCCCAAGCCCAGACTCTCGGCCAGCTCCAGCAGCGCGATCAAGTGCCGGAAAATGGGGCGCACCCCGGCTTCATGCCAGCGCCAAACAGTGTAAGAAGATGTCCCCAGGCGGCGGGCCAACTCCGCCCACGACAGCCCGGACTCCTTTTGGAAGCGCTTCAGACGCAGGGGGAAGTCGTCTGGCAAGACATATACCATTCCGCCGTGGTCGGTGTGATGTCGCGGCATGGGTGCACTCCCGCGAACTGCTCTTTACAACTGTCGCTCATCCAACGGTTGCTAAAGTGAACCCGTGGCTGGATGTACATTTACGGGGCGATGATAACCAGCCGGGTTGCGCGGGTTAATTCCTTTCATACGTACCAAGAGAATTACCCGTCCTCGTCGCTCATCTCTCGTCGTCCGCGCATTTCACCTTGGCTTCGATTTAGCCATTTCGTTTGAGGATGAAGGATGTGTTCCTCTTATTTTACATGCTGGCATCCAGAATGACCTCCCACGAGTAGTGCAGTTTTCTGCTGCTTTTGTGTCTGTCGAATGAGAATCTCGCTAAAAGGCGCTTCCGGCTTGGATGCCTCGTCCAGCATCTGCCTGAACTGGGGCCTATCGGCGATTCTGCCGCTCTCGGCCTCGTCCACGTACTCGCGGGCGACGGCGTAGCCGTTCTTGTCGGCGTAGTCGCGCAGGGCCCGCAATTGGGCGGCTACGGAGAGGTCCACGTCCTGGCGGTCGCTGGAGACCCGTGCGTAGAGGGCCACGGGTACCAGGTCATTGAAACTACTCATCTGCTTCTCCTCCTTGTTCGATTCCCCGGATTGGTTCGATTCCCCGGATTGGTTCGATTCCCCGGATTGGTTCGATTCCCCGGATTGGTTCGATTCCCCGGATTGGTTCGATTCCCCGGATTGGTTCGATTCCCCGGATTGGTTCGATTCCCCGGATTGGTTCGATTCCCCGGATTGGTTCGATTCCCCGGATTGGTTCGATTCCCCGGATTGGTTCGATTCCCCGGATTGGTTCGATTCCCCGGATTGGTTCGATTCCCCGGATTGGTTCGATTCCCCGGATTGGTTCGATTCCCCGGATTGGTTCGATTCCCCGGATTGGTTCGATTCCCCGGATTGGTTCGATTCCCCGGATTGGTTCGATTCCCCGGATTGGTTCGATTCCCCGGATTGGTTCGATTCCCCGGATTGGTTCGATTCCCCGGATTGGTTCGATTCCCCGGATTGGTTCGATTCCCCGGATTGGTTCGATTCCCCGGATTGGTTCGATTCCCCGGATTGGTTCGATTCCCCGGATTGGTTCGATTCCCCGGATTGGTTCGATTCCCCGGATTGGCCGGCGGGAGCGCGGCCGTTCCGGGCGTTGCTACCGGCGCAGCTCCCGCTCTTCCATGTAGAGGCGTAGGGCTTCGCGCACCAGCTCGCTCATGTCGCGGCCCTCTATATCCTTCACCCGCCGCACCTCCTCGAACATCTCCGGCGGCAGGGAAATGGTGATGGTCCTGGACTTCCTGGGCTTGGCGGGCATGGCTTCTCTCTTCTTGACTGCAATGCTAATGGTTTGTCTTACTATGCATCATCCCCGGTACACCCCCGCCCGTCAAGGCAGGGACGTCGCGGGCCGCGACCTGGCGGGCAAATCCCGTGGGTCAAAGGCGGCCCGGTGGACCTGCGGGGCCAGGGCCGCGCGCAGTTCGTAGGGCACGGCCACCAGGCTGACCTTGGCCAGCCGGCCGTTCCAGAAGACGGGCCTGACGGCGACGGCCACCCCATCCCCGCACTGGATGTTCTCCCTGGGTTCGGCCTCGGCGTACTCCGACCTGCCGGAGACGATCACGCCCTCCGCCAATGAGCCGGGGGACGGAGGACGGCCCGGCAGAGGAACGCGGCCCCGGGAGCCGCAGAGCAGTGGGGAGTAGCGCTCCCCGAAGCCGGGGGTCCGCACCACCGCCGTAGCCCGGAATTCCCTTGGGGCGGCCCCTTCCGGCCAGGCCGCCGGGTTCTTGCCCCGGCGCTCGTAGAGCACGGCCAAGAGGGGCTGGCCGCGCATCACCTCGCCCAACCGGCGGGTCACGGACAGGTAGGCGCAACGGAACAGCCTCTGCAGGGCCGGCACGTCCAGCCCGGCGGTCTGGGCGTAGGCGGCGAAGGTCTCCGGGGGCATCATCACCGCCGCCGCGAACCGGTCGGCCTCCGGGCAAATCTCCCAGGGCGGTTTGGAGTTGTCGTGCCGGTCCCACACCTGCTCGTGAATTATCTCGCCGGTCTCGTGCAGCACCGTGTGCACCTTGCCGCCCTCCCACTGTCTCTCCTCGTACTGGATGGCGTAGCTGCCGTCGGGCAGGCTGTAGTGGACGCCCCGCAGGCCCCGTTGCAACCGCGCCCCGGAGATGGGTCCCATGCCGGCGCATTCCAGCAGCACGGCTAGGTCGTCCAGCGAGACGCGCAGGGGCACGTCGAACCGGCGGGCAAAGTCCGCCGCCAGCCGCTCCGGCTCGAGTCTGGCTCCGGGACATTCGTCCCGGGTCAACTCGCGGCAGAAGCCGTCAATGGTGGGGTCCGTCATTCCAGCAGCCGCTTTCCGGTGAAGCGTTCGTACATCTCCACGATGAACCGCTTGGCACTGAGGGAGAGAGGACCGTCGGGCCGGGTGCCCACCCGGAAGTGGGGGTCGGCCAGCACGTACTGGTAGGCCCGCTCCACCTCCTGGGGCTCGTAGTCCTGGGCTGCCACGCCGTCGGCGTCGTCCAGGTAGCCGGCGCGCCTCAGCAGGTCCTGAAGGTCCACCTCGTAGAGGGAGGCCAGCCGCTTGAGCACGCTGGGGCCGGGCCGGCGGTCGCCCCTTTCTATCTGGGACAGGTAGGAGTTGGAGATGCCGGTGAGACGCTTCACGTCCCTTAGGCTGATATCCCCACGCAATAGCCGCAGGTGCGGCCCCAGTTCCCGGCTGTCGTCGCGCTG
This sequence comes from Dehalococcoidia bacterium, assembly GCA_965207865.1. Taxonomy (GTDB): domain Bacteria; phylum Chloroflexota; class Dehalococcoidia; order Lucifugimonadales; family UBA3495; genus VXOI01. The sequence continues at coordinate 411,266 of CBDBNP010000001.1, read as the reverse complement.
TTCCATGACCTCCACCCCGCGTCTAAGTGTAAAAATACAGCAATCTTATTGAGTGTCCTATTCTGTCAATCAAGTGTCACATTCGAGGTCAATAGTTGTCAATACTTTTCTAAAACGGGCACCGAGCTATTGCCTTGCTGATTGCTCCATTAGTACACTCTAATAGTACAGAACGCCCGTTCTCTAGCGGGATTATACACCCCGGCGCACGGTTACGCTACCGGCGGCCAGCGCCGGATTTTCCGGAAGGTTGCACCTTGAGCAAGAAGCAGCGGCCCACCCCAGAACAGGACGAGATCCGGCTGCGCGGCCTGCGCATCCTGGCCCGCATGATCGTCCGCGCCCACCTGGATGGGACGGCAGGCGAAGGCCAGGAGAGTGGCAGCGGTCAAGACACCACAGGCCCGGCGCGCGATGTTCCGGGGAAGGACGGCGAGCATGTCCGGTAGGCGACGGAAGCGGAGGATACTGCTGAATTCTCCCGTGGCTTGGGACCGCATGGACCCGCGGAACCTGTCCCAGAACCAACTGGCGGACCTGCTGGGTTGCAGCGCCAGCCACCTGTCCCGGGTGTTCAACGGGACGCGGTGCCCGTCGCCGGCCCTGCGCCAGCGGATGCAGGAGGAGCTGGGGGTCGGGTTCGACGAACTGTTCATCTTGGAGGAGATCAATGATTAGCGCATGGCAATTTCAACGGTCCCTGTACGTCCCCAGCGTCTCCCTGATGCCCGAGGACTTCGGAGAGCGGCTGGTGCTGTTGAAGGAGGCCACCGGCCTCTCCTGGGAGGGAGTGTCCACCATCATCGGCGCGGACCCCAGGCAGCTGTGGCGCTGGCGCAGCAAGGGAGTAGTACCCTGCGGCGGGGCCATGCTGGCCCTGGTGGACCTGTCGGTACAGGTGCCGGAGGGACTGGGCCTGCTCTTGGCCCGGGACCTGATCGTGACCCGCCGGGAGAGGAGGTAGATTCGTGGGACGTCAGCAGCGGGTCTACCGCATCGAGCCGCCCCGGTTCCCGGAGGACTTTCCGCAGCGGTTGAAGAGGTTCAAGGAGGCCTCCGGGATGTCCTGGCGGGAACTGGCCAGGCGGCTTCGCATCGACGTCCGCCTGGTCGGGCGGTGGCGGCAGGGGACTCGCCCGGACTCGGCCAACCTGGTGGCCCTGTTCAGACTGGCCGCCGGGCTGGGCCTGCTGCACCTGCTGCTGCCCGAGGTGGAAGACCGCCAAGGCATCGACGCGGGAGACTGGCGGAGATCAACTGACGACGATTAGCGAAAGGGAATGAGAGTTGCGTCAACGGACCCTCACGGGGCCGCTGCCAGGCCGGGTGGAGTGAAAGCCGCCCGGCCTTCTCTTGTTGCCCCTTACCTGCGGCTTTTTCCCGTCGCCCCGGCGCGATAATATGTCCATAGGCCGCCGGTAGGCGCCGTTGGCCCCGGCGAAGAGCAAGACGAGGTGAAAATGGCAGAAAACGATGAGATTGTCGAATTGGACATCGACGTGGTGGCCGAGCGCCCCATCGTTCCGGTGACGCGGTTCGAGGACGACGGCGGCGTCGGGGTCGAATGGGTGGGCCGCTGCTGGACCTGGCTGGAGGAGGAAGGGCCGCCGGAACTGAGGGAGGTGGTGGTGAATGACGGCGAGGTGGTCAAGCTGCTCACGCCGGGACAGGTGCGCCGGGTCCGGGCCAGGGAGCGCCCCGATGAAACGTCCGAGGGCGGCGGCGGGGTGCTGGAAGTATGGATCGACCTGGGGAGGGAACCCCCGGAGGACCGGCGCGCCGTTGCCAGGGGACTCTTCGAAGGGGGGATGGTCCGCATTGCCGAGAGCCGGTTGCGGCCGGAGATCAGTAGCAAGGTAGGCAGGCTGGTCCGGTTTCCCACCGCCATCGTCGAGGTGGACGGCAGGGGGCATACCGTGTCCATCATGGACCTGGAGCCGGTGGAGGAATCGCCGGAGCCTGGGGTCGATACTGACGGTGTCATTCCTGCCTGAGGGCTGCGGGATGGGGACAATTCGTTGAAGTCGAGTTTGTCGCCAGCGCGGCCGGACATGTATATCGATTCAGGTGTGCCGACACTCGCTCTACAATAGCATCGGGGCTGAGGCGTGACACGGAGCCAGCCTCCCGGCCGTCGAGGATTTCGCCGGTAACCACCGTATCGCCAGCCTGGTTACTCTCCCGGTGGGGTTGCTGCCACACCCACAGGATGAATTGGCGTGTGACCTCCAGGTCCACCAGGGGCAGCCCCTCCTGGGGTATGCCTCCCTGGCGGACGTAGCCGTGCCTGTTCTGCTCCGGCATCAGCCCCTCGATCAGGTCCCGGCCCAGCAGCCAGTCGGGAGTCGTCGCGCAACGGGCGGCCAGTTCCTTCACCTGGGACAGTGAGGGCCTCGACCGAGTCTCCTCCCAGGACCGCACGGTGAGTTCGTCAACCCCGGCCAACTCCCCCATCTCCCGGCGGGTGACCCCGGCCTCCCGCCCAGCCCAGGCTATCCTCTCTCCGATGTTCCTCAGTCCCTGTTTCACGTCGTCGGGTTTCATGCTTGCTCCTCCCGCTACCGGATCGTGCTTTCCGGTTCGCAGCCGTTTCCGGTTCTTTCCCGCATTCCCTGGCCCGCCGGCTGACTGAATCGCGGAGCGGCGGCCCGGTGGCTCGATTCCAACCCAGGGTCTGTGGACATTCAGCGCGACCATTTGATGTAGTTGGCGCCGGCCTTGAAGGGCCAGTCCCCGGTCTCTCCCTCCACGATGTTTACGATCTGGTCCCCGCGCACGTGGAAGTCATAGAGCTTCCCGCGCTCCATCCCGGTGAGCGTTCCAATCTCTGGATTGGGTGGGATGGTCACACCCGGAGGCGGCGTCAACTGGTCCGGAGTGAAAGCCCCGGCCAAGTCGTAGACCAGCCAGCGTTGGGCGTCTTCGTCCCAATGCGCGATGAACAGCAGGCTGCCGACGAGGATCGGCTCAATCCTGTGAACTTCCAACAGGTCTTCGCTTGCGGTCTCCGGGGTTTCCCCAGGAACGATGGGTGTTGATTGAAGCGGCGCCGCGAAAATGGTGATAGGCGGATGGGGTACCGGTGTCCGAGTAGCGTCCTCTCCCTGGCACGCGACGAGGGCGACGGTCAGGAATGTCCCCGAGAGTAAGGCCAGGGCCGTGCCGTAGCGGCCATCGTTCATGGAACCCCTCTCGATTGAGAATTCAGGCCGCCTGAATGTCCACACATCCTGGAGATGCTGGATCATTTTTAAGTTAGAGATGGCAGTAGAATCTTGGTTCACGGCAGAGTTGGAGACCATGACCAAATTCCAACCGTCCCTTGACCTGTCAACGATTCCGGCTGCGCCGTTCGACCGTAGACGTTCCGGTGTGGACCCATTCATGGTAACTGGAACATGGTAACTGGAAAATTCGAGCGGGGAAACGGGCCGCTGTCAGTGGACCGCAGGCGGGCCGAAGGCGTGGGCCGGTTCCCAGGCGCCCAGTGAATGCCAGGCGACGCCCATCGGCCCCGTCCGTTCAAGGGAGGCCCGGTCGGAGACCCACAGGGGCACAGAGACCCTGGCGCGCCGCATCTCCCTGGCCGCCAGCTGCAGGAAGTGTCCGGCGGCCAGCTCGTCGTCGAAGACCACCAGCAGCAGAGGTTTAACGCCGTGGTCGTCCAGGGGACGGCTGGTGGCGAAATAGCGCAGGTAGGGGGCGATGCGGGCCGCCATGGTGGAGGGGCGCACCGCGCGGCGCTCCCACTCCAGGAAGAAGGGTTGGCTCCTTCCGTCCCGTTGCAGCACGCCGAAGGCGTCGGGGCGCACCGAGTGGAGCCGGCCGTGGTGCCTGAAGAAGCGGGTGGCCCGCCGGGGCGGGTCGAACCGGGCGTCCTCCCAGCCCTGAGACCGGGACTGCTGCGCCAGTCCGGCGATGAACCGGTGCACCGCCTGGGTGTGGTCCAGGTTGCGCAGCAACTGGCGGCTGCGGGAGCCGGAGACGTTGCGCCAGCCGGGCGGCGCCTGCGGGTCCAGGGGGGAGACGCTCCATCGCCGCCGGGCCGCGCCAAGGGAGGAGCGGTCGCGGCGGGCCAGCAGGGCAAGCCCGGCGTCGGTGAGGGCCAGGAGGCGGCGTTCCCCGTGCACCGTTTTCTCGGCCAGGTCCAACCCGGTCAGCCGTTCCAGGACCTGGTACAGCCGGGTCTGCCCCACTCCCATGAGCGCGCCCAGGTGGGCCGGGGCCAGCCAGGGCCAGTCGAAGAGCAGGTCCAGGGCGCGCTTCTCGGAGGGCCCGAGCGTGGCGGGCAGCAGGAAGCTGGGCGGGGGGTTGCCGGCGGCCTCCAGGTCCAGGTCTGCGGGAAGTAGTTGCCGGCGGGAGCTGGCCTCGGCGGGCAGCTGCCCGCCGAGGCGGACGAGAGCCAGCGCCTCCCGAAGGCTCAACGACGCCGGGCCGGAGGGTCCGCGCCAGACCGGAGAGCCGGACCCGGCGCGGGCTGCGTCTCGCTCCAGGGCCAGGAAACCCGTCAGGGGCAGGGCGTCCAGCAACCGCCGGGCCTGGCGCAACCGCACCTCGTCGGGAACCAGGAGCAGCGCCGCGCCGGGGCGGGCCTCCTGGGACAGCCGCCACAGCCGCTTGGCGAAGGCGGTGCGGTCGGCGGCGTTCCCCAGCCGCAGCACGGCCAGGGAACGGCCGTCGGGCAGCTGGATTCCGGCATCCGGCGCGGCCGCCCGGCTCCAACGGAAGCGGAGCGGGTGGGCCGCGTCGGACACGGCGGCGGCCACCCGGTAGATGACGGCGACGGCGTCCAGGCGTTCCAGCAGGATTCGCCGCCAGCGGGCGGAGACGGGCCGGCAGGCCAGCAGCCGGTCCGGGGACACTCCCTCCGCCTCCGCCAGCCGCCGCAACCCGGCGGCGGTGAGGCAGTAACGCCGGGTCGGAGGCACATGGGGCGCGGCGTGGGGGATGGCCTGGACCATCCCCCCGCGCTCCAAACTTGCCACGGCCTGGTACACCGCGCCCCGGGACCAGCCGGAGACGGCGGCCAGTTCCAGCCGGTCCAGGAAGGGCAACTCCGCCAGGCGGCGGAGTGCCTCGCCCCGGCAACCCGCGAGGGTCATCCCTCCTCCTCATCGGACCCGGCGCCGGGGCGGTCCTGCTTGGAGTGAGGGTCCCGGCCTTCGGGATTCTGGCCCCCGGGGTCCTGGTCTCCGGCTTCTTGGGGAGCGGCGCCGCCGGACGGCTGCTCCGGTTCGCCGGCTTCGCCATGCCGCTCCGCCAGCAGCCGCCGGTACTCGCCCACCCGGCGATGCGCCTCGGTCTCCCCGGCGCCGCCCGGCCGCAGGTAGGCGGAGGCGTTGGCCCGGATGCGGGCGGCGACCGACGGGTCCCCGGCCTCCGGCTTCAACAGCCTCATGGAGAAGGCGGGCATCCGCTCGGTGCCCACGGTGGCCCGGACGTAGCAGTGGTGCACGTCCAGGGATACGATGTCGTCCTCGGACACCCGGTCCTTGCCCAGTTCCCACACCAACTGCCGGGCGTCGCTGCCCGACACCTGGAAGACGGCCAGGCAGCCCACGTTGGCCAGGATGGTGTCCCGCATGGTGCGGGATAGATCGTCCAGCTTGGCCAGGCTCTGGGTGGCGAGAATGAACGATGCGCCGTACTTGCCCAGTTCCGACAGCATGGCTTCGTAGTCGACGCCGGGCATGGTCTGCATCTCGTCCACCACCACCAGCGCGCCCCGGCGTTGTTCCAGGGGCAGGCGCTCCTGCTCCCGGATCACCGAGTCCACCAGGTTGAGCAGGGAGGCGCCCACCAGTGCCGCCACGTCCCGGCCAACCGCACCCTGGGCGGTGGACACCAGCAGGATGCCGCCCTCCAGGATGGTCTGGCGAATGTCGATGGTGGAGCGGGACTGGCCCAGGATGGCCCTGGCCTTCTTGGATGATGCGTAGTAGGCCAGGCGGGTCTGCACTGGGGCGATGGCCTCGCCGCGCCGCTCCCGGCTCCAGCTCAGGAAGTCCTTGGCCCAGAACCGCAGCAGGAAGGGGTCGTTGACCTTTGCCAGGACCTCGCGGCGGAACCTGGCGTCGGAAATCAGCAGGGACCCGTCCAGAATGGTGTACTGCCGGTCAGCCTCCATCTGCTCGTTGGCCTCGTGCAGGCTCTTGACGGTGTGCTCCAGGATGGACTGCATCCGGGGACCCCACTGCTCCCACAGGCCGTGCATCACCCGCACCACCGAGTCGGCGGTGCGGTCGCGGTCGGAGAAGATTCGGGTGTCCAGCAGGTTGATCCCCGGGGCGCCATGTTCCTCGGCCAGGTCGATGAGTCTCACCCGGTCCGCCAGGGATTCGGGCACCCGGGCCAGGATGGACTTCACCAGGTCGGCGTGGGGGTCCACCACGACGATGGCGTCGGAGTCGCGGCCAGCGGCCTTCTCACTGAGCTTGTGGGCGACCACGTGCTCCATCAGGGTGGACTTGCCCATGCGGGTGCGGGCCACGTAGAAGTGATGGCGGCACAGCAGGTCCTCAGGGAAGCGTATTTCCCGGGCCCGCCCGGCGGTGGTCTCGCCCACCAGGGCGCCGCCCTTCACGCCCCGGGCCGTGGGAGCCAGCGCCCGGGAGCCGGAGCGCTCCACCAAGGGCGTCTCGTCCCCCTCGCCCGGCGGGTGCCACAGGGCCGCCGCCTCCCGGACCCCCAGGACGCTGCGTCCGCCGAAGAGCCCGGGACCCGCCGGGTGAAGGCGGGCAGCGGGAACCACGGGCCTGATGCCGCTGACCCTGAAACGCGCCCCGGCTGGGTGGTCGTAGTGGCGGTAGGCGGTGGCCACCGGCTCCAGGATTTCCCTGGCCCGCTGTTCACCGGTACCCTCGTGCAGGACGGCCACCACCTCAAGCTCACCGTCGAAGGCGATGCGCTCCACCTTCTCCCGGATGATCAGCGGGTCGTGGACCCGGTTGCGGCCCTGCTTCCAGCGCCACCAGCCCCAGCCGGCCAGGACCAGGCCCAGGGCGGAACCCGCGCCCAGCAGGGACGCCTTGAGAATCTCCCCGTCCTGGACCCAGAGGTAACCCCGCAGCCCCACCAGCGCGGCCAATCCCAGCACCGCCAGGGTGACCCCGTCCTTGGTGTGAATCTGGGCCTGGGTGTTCTGGGGGGAGTTGGCCGAGTCGGGCCGCTGCTGGCCGGGGTTCCGGAAGGCCCTCTGCCGGTGGGCCTGGGACCAGTCTGGGCCCAGGGAGCGAAGCAGCAGCCGGGCCGAAACCCGTTCGCCGGGGCGCAGGTTGGACAGCGCGCCGATGATGGCGATCAGGGGGTCGGAGCCGGGGTCCAGCAGGTCGTCGTCTTTGAAGGTGCGCAGGGGCACGTACTCCGGGCCGGAGGCCCGCAGCGTCATCCCCCAGGCCCGCTCGCCGTCCGGCAGGCGCAGGGGGTCGTCCTCGGGAGCCACCTGGTGGATCCTGGCCTGGGGGTAGTGGGCGGCGAGCTGCTGGCGCACCACCTGGCCGTCCTGGCAGCGGGCCAGCAGAGTGACGCCGTCGGCGTCGCCGGCCAGTTCCAGGGAGAAGGGTTCGGGGACGGCGATGGACTGGAGCAGGTTCTCCACGCCCAGCAGGGTGCGCTCGCCCTGGCGGGGCGGCGTGATCGCCAGCAGCACCGGCGGTTCCTGCTTGCCATTTCCCAGGATCATCCGCTTCACATTGATACTCATAATGATTACCTCGCTCTTTAATAGATTCGATTGTTGGTTCAGTGCCTGGGTCCGGGCCGCCACTCGATCACTGCCGTCTCCTCGGGGGTGGCCTCGATGCGGACCGGAAAGCGGTTGCCCCGCGCCAGCAAGAGACCATCGCCCCGGGGACAGGACAAGAGCCAGCGTTGCAGCTCTGGCGGCAGGTCGAAGGCCTCGCCCACGGTGGCGACGGCGGCGGCGTCCTGCTGGAGCAGCAGCTTGAAGGCAGCGTTCTGCAACAGCGCCCTTCCCGAATGGCCGGTGATGGCCCGCGACGAGTCCTCGGAGAGGAGGTCCTGCACGTCCTGGGTGATGAACTGCAACCCCAGCCGGTGCTTGCGGGCGCGTTTGGCCATGCTGACCATGAATGCCGCGCCTTCCGGGTGCTGCATGATGCTCCACACCTCGTCCACCACCAGCAGGCGGGGCCGGGGGTCCTGGGCGGCGGCGGCCCACACCGTCTCGGTGCAGACCATCGCGGCAGCGGGACGCAACTCCGGCTCCAGCAGGTGCAGGTCAAACACGGTGACCAGGGCTTCGCGGGCCAGCAGGTCGTCCCCCTCGTCGGAGAGCAGGTCCCGCAGACTGCCGGTGGCGAAGGGCCGCAGCAGGTGGGCGATCTCCGGCGTCTCGCCTTCCAAGTAAGCGTAGAAATCGCGGAAGCCGGTGCGCTCCCTTCTTTCGGAGTAGTAGCCGGCCAGGGCGTGGTCCAGGCTGGACCTGCGCTCGGCGGACAGCCTTTCCCCCACCATCACCTCGATCAACCGGCGCAGGCTGCCGATGCGCTGCAAGAGCTCTTCCGAATCGCCCCGGTCGATTACGAAGGGGTTCATGCCCTGGCCGGGGACGCCGGGGGAAAGAACTCTCCCGCCCGCCGCTCTCGCCATGTCGGTGTACTCGCCCTCCGGGTCGATGATGTAGGCGCGCACGCCCCGGCACAGCCCCCGCAGCACACCCAGCTTGGTGGCGAAACTCTTGCCGCTGCCGGAACGGGCCAGGACGGCGGTGTTGGCGTTGAGGTGGGTGCCGTCGAAGGGGTCGTAGACGATGGGGGCGCAGGCCCGCAGGTCGATGCCGTAGAGGGTGCCGCTGCGGGTGTCCAGGTCCGGCGGTGAGAAGGGAAACAGCCTCGCCAGGGATGACGTGTCCAAGGTCCGCCACACCGCCACGGCGTTCAGGCCCAGGGGCAATGTCGAAAGCAGCCCCTCCCTTTGGCGAAAGGCCAGGTTGTCCAGCTTGCCCAACGTCGCGGCGAAGTGGGCCCGGGCTTTTTGCGTAAGGTCCTTGAGCGTGTCGGCATCGCCGGCGTGGAGGGTGAGGGACAGCGATGCGTGGAAGAGCCGTTCCCGGCCCCGCTGGACCTCGTCCCGGAGACGGCTCACGTCCTCCAAGGCGATCTCCGCCTCCGGCGACATGGAGCGGCCCCGCTTGAAGGAAAGGCTCTGGGCCGACTCGAACCGGACCTTCTGCCATTCCAGGGTGCGGGCCGCCTGCTCCGTGGGGATGGCCCCCAGGTGGATGGATAAATCCATCGGGGCTCCCGTCGCCATCAGCCCTTGCAGGAAACCGGGCGCCAATGAGCGGGGCCACTTGCCCAGGTGCAAAGAGCGGATCAGCCGGCCCCTGACGCGGATGTCGCGGCGGTTGATCTCGACCTCCAGCCCGGCGTCCTCGTCGCGCTCGACGGGCGAACCGCCCAGGGCGGCGGAGAGCCAGAACAGGCGCAATGGTTCGCCATCCAGGGGAAACACCCCCAGGCCGCCCCGGGCCAGCAGCCCGTGCAGTTCGTCCATCCGGCTGTGCTCGCAGACGGCGTAGAAACGCCGGTCCAGGATTCCCTCGCGGGTCTCCAGGTTGCCCAGCAGACGGCCCAGCGAGTCGGCGGCGTCTTTGGTCTGCTGGGGCAGGTCCTCGGGCTGCGACGCCATCAGGTTGTTGCGGAGGGTTGAAAGCACCGGCGGGTGCTGGCGCACCAGCAGTTGCACCGGGAAGTCCAGGGCGTTCAGCGCCCCGGCGAAAGCGCCCAGCTTGGGTTCGTCCAGCTCCAGCCCCATCACCTCCGATACCCCCAGCTTCACCCCGTCCAGGCGCACCGGCCCGTCGTGTTCCAGGTGGGACAGCATGAAGAACAGGTTCAGGTCCGGCGGCGGCTTGGGCGGTTCCGGGGCCGCCTCCGTCTCCTGTGCCGTGTGTGTCCGCTTGACCAAGGCTCTGATATTCGGCAATGTCGGTTTCATCTCTCTTTCCTCCCTTATGGTGTGGGCAGCAGGTCGCTTACCTGGGTGGTGAGCAGCAGGGCGATGGCCTTGGTCAGCAGCACCACCAGCAGGCCGACGATTGCCATGACCACGGCGTTCCTGGCTTTGCCCCGTCCGAACCCCTCGGCTCCCTCGGCCATCAGCACGAAACCGGCCCAGACGATGGCGAAGAGGCAGAGGCCCACCCCGGCGTATGCCATGCCGCTCAGCACCTGGTCAAAGGCGTCAAGCATCAGCTGCCTCTTGTCCTCCGGCGCCTCGGCGGCCACCGACGCCAGGGCCTGCCCCGTACTGAATACGGGGGCCGCCACCGAGGCCAGCAGGAGGGCCGTCAACCGCCTTACCACGGCCAGCCCCACCAGGAGGAGTCGCCCGCCTGCGTCTGCTCGGCCTTTGGCAGGGGTGGCTTGGGCGGAGGTACAACGAGGTACCGGAACGGGTCGTCGGATCCTATCCCGAGTGCGTCAGCCAGAGGCAGGGACTCTGGGCGGGTGCGGGCCACCGGGGCCCGCGCCACCTCCACGGCGCGCACGTGCTCCGGATGGTGGACGTAGATGCGCACCGTCTTGACCGTCCTGCTCTCTCCGCAGCGGCAGGTCACCCTGCGGGTGTAGACGTCGGTGCGGGTCGGGTGGTGGGTGGTCTGCAACATGGGCGGCAGGGGCACGTCCAGCGTCGCCGCCAGTTCCGCCGCGATGTCCAGGTCGTGCACCGCCTTGCGGTCAGGGACGGGCAGGTCGAAACGAGTCTCACCGCCAGCGACAAAGTTGGCCGCGGTCCGGTGCGTACCGGCGGCGACGGTCACCGTTCCGACGATGCTCGCCACCGAGGCGTCCAGCAGGGCCGGAACCGACTGGCTGAAGTTTCCGCCGTAGACCGGCAGGTCCACCTCCTGCCGGGTCTCGGCGATGCACTCCGAGGCGATGACCCCTTCGATGCTCCCCGGCGCCCACCCCAGGGAGGTCACCTTCAGGTCGCACAGCTCGCCGTCGTAGCGGGGCAGCGGGTAGGGAATCTGGTTGCTCATCAGCGACACCGCCCCGGAGAAGCCCAGGGCGTCCGTCCAGGAGAAGGTGAAGGACGGCTTGGGGCCGTTCAGGGTCAGGTTGTAGGTCCTGCGCTCGCCGGAATGGACGATGGCGTTGGCCCCCATCTTCAGGGTCCGGCCGTTCCTGCCGCCGAAGACCCGCACCTTCAGGTCCAGGTCGTGGGCGGCCCGCAGGCCGACGGTGGCGGTGTCGCCGGACACCGCCAGCCTCTCGATGTAGATGCGGCGTCCGGGCACCGGCTCCGGCGGCTGGAAGTGGATCTCGTCCAGGCGCCAGCCCGGGTCTTCGTCGCCGGGGTCGTCGGCCAATGCCGAGCCGGGGATGGCGATGACGGTCAGAACCAGCAGACCGGCCACGGCCAGGAGCTTGTACCAGGGCCTCCTGCCCTGGGTCTCCCGGATGTTGGGCCTGGCGGCGTTCCCGTCCCGGGGTGTGCGCCGCTTGCCGAACCAGCCGTGGGGCCGGAAGGGCGGGCGGCCCTTCCGCCGCGCCGCCTTCACCGCCTTGCCCACGCCGGAGGCCGCTTTCCTGGCCAGCAACCGCAGCGGGTCTGGCTTGCCTTCCGGCACCGGCAAGGCCTCGCTGCGGGCCAGTTGGAAGGGGGATCCGGCGTAACGCCTCGCCCCCAGGTTGAACTTCAGGAGGTCGGCGGCCACCAATGGCAACCCCCGGCCTCCCACCTTGCCCACGGTCATGGCGATGCCCGCTATGCCCAGCAGGACGGCGATGCCCAGCCGGAACTCGGCGGGACCGAAGGGGAAGTAACGGAAGGCGCCGTAGGCCACGGCGCACACCGCCACCACCGCAACGATCTGGGGGAAGGTGAACCACAGCAACACCTTGTCCTCGGCCTGCACGTGGGTCGGTACTTCGTGCTCTCTCATCCCGTCCCTCCTACTTGACCTTGTTGGGGTCGGGCAGTTTCGGGTCCACGGTGTTGCCGACCACGGCGTTCATCACCAGCTCGACGACTCCATAGGCGACGAGGGCCAGCACGATGCCGGCCAGAGCGGTCATCATGGCCGCCTTGCCCCGCTCCATCTGGTTGGGCGCGCCCGAGGCTGTCAGGTAGAGGTAGGCGCCGTATATGAAGTAGCCAACGCCCACCACGCCGACGAGGCCCAGCAGGATGCCCACCAGGTTCGATATGGTCTGTGTCAGGTCTCCCATACGGTTTTTCTCCTTGTTTGCTGATTTCCGTTTGCTGATTTCCCGGTTTGCGGGTATGCCCGCTTTCCTTGCCGCCGGTTTCGTTCCGTTACTGGCACATGGCTCCACCTCCTGGGACCGTTGGCGCGAGTCAACGACTCGCCGGTAGTTGTCGTTATGGCCGTCTACGGCCCCTGGCTCCGGGGCGTGGGGCCGCTCTGGGCGGCGGGCGTGGAATTCTGGGCCGCCGAGCTAACCGCGCTGGTAGCCGTGCTGGTTGCCGCTCCGGTGGCGGCATTCGTTGCCGCCGCCGCGGCAGCGGCTCCTACCGGACCGCCGGCGACTCCCCCGGCCAGCAGTCCCAGGGCCCGGCCCGAGCGGACCATGGAGCCGGGCAGGGACATCCCGAAATAGAGGGTGTGCAGCCAGGCGTCGAAGGTGCCGTGGTGCCCCAGTATCGACGGGATGCGTCCCGCCAGGTACATGAAGGCGATGGCCATCAGCAGCATCCACACCAGGTCCTGGGCCGCCTCTCCGCCGGTGATGGCGGCGAACTTGTCCAGGAAACCGAAGGCCAGGGCGATAGCGATGAGCTGGATCGCCTGCTGGAACACGGCGGTCATGAACAGCCGCAGCCAGTGCTTGCCCCAGCCGGCGGTGTGGGGCAGGATCCACAGCCCCAACGCGATGGGCGCCAAACAGAGCAGGATGTCGATGAGGGCCAGGCGCAGGACCATCTGCACCAGCAGGTAGAGGACGAAGAAGCCGAAGACCAGGTAGAGCAGGGCGATGAACACCGCCAGCCCGGTGTTGGCGGCCATCACCGGGTGCAGCAGCGGTTCCAACGGCGCCCGCAGCAGGTCGCCGGGGGTGACCTCCAGTTCGGCAGCGATGAACTGGGAGACGGCGTGGGCCACGTCGATGACCAGGGAGCACCACCACAGCGACGAGGCGGCGGCGGTGAGGCCCAGCACGAGGCGGGGCACCATCTCCCGCCAGCCCGATTGGTGGTGGCCCAGGTGCTCCTGGACGATGAAGCTCAGCCCCATCCAGCCCAGGATCACCACCAGCATTCCCGAGGCCACGGCCCAGACCGCCATCCAGGCCTGTTGGACAATCGGATGGTCGTAGGTCAGCCCGGGAGGGGTTCCGGTGAGAATGTCTCCCATAGCTCTTACCCCTCCCCACACTCGGCGAGGTCGCTGTCCGCAACCTTCTCCACCACGCCGCACAGGGTCCCGTGGACTCCCTGGATCACCCACCTGGCGCCGGCCCGGGCCCAGCGGTCGGGGTCCAGGGCGCCCAGCACCTTGTCCCAAAGTCCCTTGGGCTGGTGCAGCGGGACCAGGGCGTGGAACAGATGGTCGTCGCCGCCGCCGGTTCTCGGCACGGACATCACCATCAGGAAAGCCTGCTCCGGATTCAGCTCCGGCTGCCCGCCCAGCGCCGGGTACTCGAAGGTGTACTCCCAGCCCTCGGAGAGTTGCTTTTCGCCGCCCCGGACCTGGTAGGTGCTGGTGACCCACTCGCCGGTGTCGGGATGGCGCAGGGCGTAGTGGAGGACGTCGATCTTGCGGCTGAATACCGGCCGGGCGATGAACTCGCCGTCCTTCTTGCGCTCCACCATCTGCCGGTCGCGGTTGACCAGGGCGAGGTTGTCGCCGTCCGGGGGCGGGGACTGGGCCAGGGCCACGCCGCTGGCCGGTATGGCCACGATGGCCGAAAGCAGCAGCGCCGCCGCCAAGAGGGTCAGGCGTCTGGCCCGGCCCGAAGTTGGAATGAATCTCTGGAACATGGTTGCCTCCTGTCGCCGGTATTGAGACCGGATGTTCGACAACCAAGTCTGACTGCTGTCCGGGCCGGACATAATTCCTTCTAGGGAAGGGTTGGCTAACCCCTCCCTCCAGGGAATGGGATTTTCGGGGAGCGGCGTGATGTGATGGACGTGTACAGGAATCGGAGCTCTTGGTCTGGGAGCACCCGGAGGGGATGTCGTAGCTGAAATAGGCTGGCGGGGTCCATTTCAGGCCCATCGCAGGCAGCACTTCGATTCCAGTCCAGGTTCCGGAGGGCGGGTGCATCGGCCCTGTTGGAAAGGGACATTGCTGTACCCCCTACAGGACCCGGCGGGTGAACAACTGCCCTTCGTGAACGCGACATTTTGTACCAGGAGGTGAATCGCATGGATGAGAGAAACTCGATGGCGGAGGGAGACGGAGGCATCGTGCCCGGCGGGGCTGATGAGGACGCCGACGCCGACCCGGACGCGGCTGAGGACGATGAGCCGGACGACTTCCTGAACCAGGCGGGCGAGGCCATTGAGGACCCCTACAACCTGCGGCTGACGGCCTTGCTGCACCAGATGGTCCAGAGGCGGGGACACCGGGGAGCGGCCAAGGCGCTGGGCGTCGACCGCCGGACGGTGGCCGCCAGCATTAGGGAAGGCCTGTCCCGGCGGGTCAGGGAACAGTTGGAGCGGGTCCTGGTGGAGCGGGACGGCGAAGCCAGGGACCGGCTGGAGGAGGAATTCGGGGAGTTTCGGGAACGGTTCGAGTCGCTGGCCCAGGAACTGCGCGACGGGTTACAGGCGGCCCAGGGCCGGGCGGACGCGCTGGAGCAACGGCAGATCGAGGGGATGCGGCGGGTGGAGGTCCGTCTCGCCCTGGCGGAGGCCGCCCGGGATGCGGGCCCGGCGGAACCCCAGGGCCGGAAACCCGGGCCGGGCGCAGGTTCCCACCATCGCTACCCCGATCTGGTTACCACCGACTCCGCCGATGATGACGAGGATGTCTTCGGCGAGGTCTGGTCCCTGGTCCAGGAGTGGCGCAGGCTGTGGCACGGGCATCCCGCCCAGGGGCGGGGCCTGGAGTGGGTGTCGACCCGGGCGCGGATCCTGGAACTGGAGGTGGAGCTGTTGGAGCAGCGCGGCATGACCCTGCCCCCGGAGACGGAGCCGCTGCGGGGCCTGGACCGGGCCGCCCAGCTGAACTGGCGCAGGAAGGCACTCAACGACTTTCGCCGCCGGCGGGCCAGGCTGGCGCTGCTGCGCTGGCTATGGCGGGCGTTGTCCCCGTGGTCGTGGCGGCGGTAGAGTTGGCGGATTTGGCGACCGGGCCGGGGATTGTTCCGCGCCTGTTGCGTTCCGGTCAAGAAATGGCCCACGGATGGCAACGATGTGGGCGCTGCTGCCCCAAAACCCTTGCCGCGGCGACCCGAGGACCGGATACTGAATGCGTTGTCTGGCTTTTCCAGCGTTTCCACTGCCATAGAAACCTGGGGGCGTGATCCCTGTACGCCCGGGCCTGCTCCGCGAGGATTGAAGCTCTTCTCCCCGGAGCGCCTGCGAGGGAATTGCTGTCAGGACGGAGTGACGTTTCCTTCGTCCGCAGCCGGTGAACCCCTTACCCCTCGAAGCGCGCCGCGCGCTTCACCAGGTATCTCAACCCAAGGTGCGGAACCCCAACCCCACGGACGGATTCACGGAGGTGGCAACCGGAACAAACGGCGTACCGGACTCCCTTTCCCAGGCAACCATTGGCTTCGAGGCAATCTCAATTTCAGGAGGTGACGGCTGGACCCGGCACGGTATCCCTGAGTACTCTTTGGCGAAGCGGCTAACATGCTTCGTCATCTCTTCTCCCCTGGGGTTGGAGCGCATCGTCCGCTTCGGCCTCTTCAACGCAACTGCGGCGTGGCTGTGAAACATCGGTAGCGGCGCCGCAGGATCAACACGCTCCGGTCGGCGGCCACGTAGTCGCGGGCTGGACGCTCCACGTTCGGCCGCAGGTCCTGCCGACGGGACTGCGTCGTTCCCTCATTCCCCGACGCTGCTGCTGACCAAGCATGACGTCGTGGTGTAGCTGAGTCTTCCGCCAACTCCCTTCCGGCGTTTTCAGTCCCGCTGCCTGACCCTGGGCGGAGTGCGCTTTGCGCCATATCCTTTCGGCATTTCCGTGGCAGATCGGACGATGGGAGTAGCGCATCCGGCACGGAGGAGAGACCGGCGGATGGCGAGTTGGCGCCGCTCCTTTCGACCAGCGGGCGGGACGGCAGGCCAGCGGCCGGTTTCTTTCCCATCTACGGCAACAGCCGGATGATTAACGAGACCAAAGAGGAGGTGATTGCAAACGACATTTAGCCGGCTGGCAGAGCCGGTGAGATGGCAGGAACCCACGGCCCGTCGCTCAACAGGCGGCGCGCCGGAGAGCCGGGCGGCTGCATGACCCGCCACTGACGGCTCGGAGCTTGCAATTGAGCGGGGCCGGTCTCCCTTCGAAGGGACCGGCCCCGCTTTCTGCGTTTCCGGGATCGTGAAACCTGAATGCCAAGGCGGCAGCAGGCGCCGCCACCCACAACCGAAAATTCACAGCTTACAGCAAAGCGGGGGCTGGTCTCGAAAGGGACCGGCCCCCGCTTTCTGCGTTTCGGAGGAAGCGACATGACCACTACCAGCATTGACAAGGCGAACCACGCTGAAATCATCAACAGCGGCGAGGCCGTCCGTGACGGACAGTTTGACGGCGGGGACGACAACACCACCCGCCAGGCCCATGCGGAGAACCGGGGCAAACCCGAGAGCGAACTCCGGGCCGCCGCCCGTCGCAAGGGCCTCACCCTGAAGCAACTGGCTAACCTGATGGGCGTCAATTACAGCCACCTGTGCTCGGTGGCCAACGGGTGCCGGCCCTGGACTCCCGACCTGCGGGAGAGGGCAATGGCGGTCCTGGGGGAAGTGCCCGGGCAGGGAATCGTCTACCGCCAAGGCGGGCTGGTGCAGGGTGAGAGCACCTGCATCCGGGAGCGGGCCAGGGAGAAGGGCCTGACCCAGAAGGACCTGGCCGAGCAGGTGGGCGTGTCCGCCGGCTACATGTCCGACGTCTGCCGAGGCCGTAGGACCATGAGCCCGGCGGTGCAGGCCAAGGTCGAGAGGCTGCTCGACACTCCGGTGGTGGTCGCCCCCGCCGTATGCGCCAACCGCTCCAACGGCCCCGTGCAGGGCCAAAGCACCTACATCCGGGAGCAGGCCAGGGAGCAGGGCATGTCCCTGCGGCAGGTGGCCGACCGGACGGGCCTGAGCTATGGGTACGTGGTCCAGGTGTCGAGGGGCCACCGTAATCTAAGTCCGGCCGCCCAGGCACGGATGGAGTCCGTCCTGGATGCTCCCGTCAAGGTAGAGGCGGCCCAGCCCCGCGACATAGAGCCGCACACCCTGTGGGAACGGATGGAGGCCCACGGCTACTCGCAGAACAAGACGGCCCGGCTGGCGGGCATAAGCTCCGCCCATCTCTCCCAGATCATGAACGGCCAGCGGAACGCTTCGGGGGAGGTGCTGGGGAAGCTGCACGGCGTCCTGTTCGCGCCTACCGCGCAGGAGCTGGTGGCTCCGGTGGAGCTGAAGGTGATGGCCTGGAAGAAGGGTTCCCGCAACGGCGTGGTGGTCCAGGGCGCCGGCGGGCCGGGCGGCGACACGATTCGGACCGGCGGGCGGGTTCCCTGGGGCGCCGAGGTGGAGTTTGCCTATACCACCGGCTATGACAGCCGGGGCCGGCTGTCGGTGAACCACGTCGTGGACGAGCGGGGCTGCTCCACCCTGCTCAAGCGGCCGGATATGGACGCCGGTTAGCGGAGCAGGGCGTAAAGGAGCGGTCGGTGCGAAACGGCCAGGCCAAAACGCGAAAGGGGGAAGCCATCGCTACACCAGCGATGCTTTCCCCCTCTTGTATCCCTGGCATTAAATCTTCCCGGTTCCAACTTGCCCCTGGGGCTAGCCTTCCTGAGCAGGGACGGGACCGCGCGTACATCCGCTGTTCCCGGTTCGCTCCACTGCCGACTCTTCCATGGCTCGCCGTCGCTCCTCCTTAGCGGACCGGTCGCCGGGTTCCAGGCGGATTATCTCGTCGTAATCCTCAAGTGCCTTGTCCGGCTCGCCCAGTTCCCGGTACGAGCCCGCCCGGTTGCGCCGGGACTCGACGTCGTTCGGATCGAGGGCAATGGCCCGCCCAAAGTCTTCCACCGCCCTGTGCGGGTCGCCCAGCTCGGCCCGGGCGCAGCCCCGGGCGTGGTAGGCGAACCCGTCTTCAGGGGTCAGTTCCACCAGGCGGTCGTAGTCCTGGAATGCTCCCGCGTGCTCCCCCATCGCCGTGCGGGCAAATCCCCTTCCCGTGTACGCGGCCACGTTGTCCGGGTCGATTACGATGACGGCGCTGAAGTCCTCTATCGCCTCCTGGGGCCGTTCCAGGTCCATTCGGCACATGCCGCGGCTGTAGCGAATCCGGGTGTCGCCGGGGTCAAGCTCTATGACCCGGGTGTAGTCCTCTATCGCCGGTTCGTACTCCTTCAGGCTGGCATGGGTCAGCCCACGGGCAGCGTGGGTTTCTACGTTGTCCGGTTCCAGGGACAGGGAACGGTCCAGGGCCGCCATCGCCTCGTCGTAACGCCCCAGGTTGCCCAGGGCCACGCCCCGGCCCCGCAGGGCAGGAGCGCTGTCCGGGTCCAGCCTGAGGACGGCGTCGAAGTCCGCCAGCGCGTCCTGGAATTCTCCCAGGTTGAGCTTGGTGATACCACGGGCATAGCGCGCCAGTCCGTAGTTCTCCTCTAGCTCCAGGGCGGCATCAAAGTCCCGGATGGCCCGCTCCATCTCCCCCAGATCGCGGTGGGCCATCCCCAGGAAGTAGTGGGCCTCGGGCAGCTCCGGTTCCAGCTCGATGGCCCGGCTCATATCCTCCACCGCCTTGCCAGGCTCGCCCATCTCGCCGTGGGTCAGCCCCCGGTTGTAGTGGGCCTCGGCGTCGTCCGGGGCCAGCAGGACGGCAAGGTCAAAGTCGACCATCGCCCCGCCCAGGTCGCCCAGGTGAGCCTTGCACGACCCCCGGCTGCAATGCGCATCCGCGTCGCCGGGGGCCAACCGGACGACAGCGTCATAGTCCTCCAACGCCCGGCGGTAGTCCTCCAGCTCGAAGTGGGCGTGGGCCCGGCCCAGGCGGGCCTCCACATCGTCGGAGTCCAGGGCGAGGATCCGGTCGTAGTCCTCCGCCGAACGGCGGTGTTCCCCCAGGTGGCCGTTCAGCAGCCCCCGCAGGTGCAGGGATTCGGAGTCTTGGGGATTCTCTTCAATCCTCTCCGTCAGGGCCTCGACCATCTGCAGCAGGTTCTCCCTGCCCAGGCCATCCATCATCCGGCGGAATTCCAGATCGTCCTCCGGCGGGTCTCCCCAGTCCATGCCCTCATCATCTCCGGCCATAACCTTCCTCCCGGTTCTCCTGGTGCACGCCTCCGGGCAGGTTGCCCGGTCGGCGTAAAGGCTGTTTCTCCAAGTTGAATTTCAGGCTAACCCCGTAGGTAGAATGGGATACAATTATCGGGTTGGTCAACAAGCGACCAAAGAGACGATTCTAAGAAGGGGACTACTTCTCTTTGCTAACTGCGCGGCAAATCCGAAAACCGTTTGTTCCTCAGGTTTCGTTCATTGGGCTTATGGCACTGTTTGTGGCAATGTCCTTGGTTGGATGCCAAGCTGAATCGTCCGACCGCGCTACGCTGGTTGCATTGTACAACACCACCGGCGGCCCGAATTGGACAAATGAGACCCACTGGCTTAGCGACCGGCCTCTGGGAGAATGGTACGGCGTCACCACCGACGCCAGCGGACGAGTGACCGAACTGCTTCTCAGCGACAACCAATTGGGCGGGGAGATACCGCCGGAGTTGGGCAATCTCCCCAAACTGCAAATGCTGGTCCTCAACGTCAATCAGTTGAGCGGCCCGATACCTTCCTCCTTGGGCAGCCTCGCTAACCTGCAAGAGCTTTCCCTGAACGGAAATCAGTTGAGCGGGGAGGTACCGTCCTCCCTGGGTAACCTCGCCAGCCTGCGAATGCTTGACCTCAGCGTCAACCAGTTGAGCGGAGAGATACCGCCGGAGTTGGATGGTCTCGCCAACCTGCAAATGCTTGACCTAAACTCCAACCGGTTGAGCGGTCCGATACCGTCCTCCTTGGGCAGCCTCGCCAACTTGCAAGAGCTTTCCCTGTACGGAAATCAGTTGAGCGGTCCGATACCGTCCTCCCTGGTTAACCTCGCCAGCTTGCGAATGCTGAACCTCGGCTTCAACCAGTTGAGCGGCGGGATTCCTACTGAGCTGGGTAACCTCGCCAGCCTGGAACGGCTTTTCCTCAACGAAAACCGGCTAGGCGGGCAGATACCGCCGGAGTTGGGCAATCTCGCCAACCTGCGAATGCTTGACCTAAACTGGAACGATCTGATGGGTACGATACCGTCCTCCCTGGGCAGCCTCGCCAACCTGAGAATGCTGTCTCTCAGATACAACCGGTTGACCGGTCCGATACCTCCATCCTTGGGCAATCTCGCCAACCTGGAAATGCTGTTCCTCACCGACAACCAGTTGACCGGTCCGATGCCGCCCTCCCTTGCCGGCCTTGCCAACCTGGAGTATCTGAACCTTGGCTATAACCAGTTGAGCGGTCCGTTACCGTCTTCCCTGGGCAGCCTCGCCAACCTGCAAGTGCTGTACCTCAGCGACAACGAGTTCACCGGTACGATACCTGCTTCCCTGGGCAGTCTCGCCAGCCTGGAGGGGTTGGCCCTAAGCGACAACCGGTTGAGCGGTGCGATACCTGCCTCCTTGGGCAGTCTCACCAGCCTGGAATTGCTGTCCCTCAGCGCCAACCGGTTGGGTGGGGAGATACCGCCCGAGTTGGGCAGCCTCACCAACCTGCAGGCCCTGTCCCTCGACTGGAACGAGTTGAGCGGTCCAGTTCCGTCCTCCCTAGGCAGCCTGGCCAACCTGCGGGAGCTGTACTTGAGCAACAATCAGTTTTCGGGATCGCTCCCTTCGAGCTTCACACAACTAACTGCGCTTGAAGGGTTCGCCTTTGGTGAGAATGCCGGCCTCTGCTCTCTCAAGGACACGGCCTTTCTGGAGTGGCTGACGGCCATCCCCAACAACTACCTGTCAGCTCGGGTGGCACCCCTCGGCCCGGACTGTGGCCCGGCAACTTCCATTGTTTACGAGGCCGAGCCGGGGGGATTTGCCCCGGTCAGCGCCGGGTTTGCCCACACCTGCCGGGTCAAGACTAACGGCTCCGTGTCTTGCTGGGGCGATAACAACTATGGCGAGTCCATGCCGCCTGCGGGAGAGTTCGCCTCGGTCAGCGCGGGGGCTGGCTACACCTGCGGGGTCAGGATCGACGGCTCCTTGGCCTGCTGGGGCGATGACGAAAATGGACAGGCCACGCCGCCTGCGGGAGAGTTCGCCTCGGTCAGTGTGGGGAATCCGGGCGCCTGCGGGGTCAGGACCGACGGGTCCCTGGCCTGCTGGGGCGATGACCGTCTCGACCAAGCGAAACTGCCCGAGGGAGAGTTCGCCTCGCTCAGCGCAGGGGCTGGCTACGCCTGCGGGGTCAGGACCGACGGGACCTTGGCCTGTTGGGGCGATGACCGTCTCGGCCTAGGCACACCGTCCGGGGGTGAATTTGCCTCGGTTAGCGCGGGAAAAGACTCTCTCCGTGCATCCTTCGCTTGCGGGGTCAGGGTCGATGGCACCGTGGCCTGCTGGGGCGATGACTATTTCGGCGAGACCGCGCCTCCCGAGGGTAGGTTCGCCTCGGTCAGTGTTGGGCATTCCCACGCCTGTGGGGTCGAGACCGACGGCTCAGTGGCCTGCTGGGGCGATAACCGTTTCGGCCAAGCCACGCTGCCCGAGGGTAGGTTTGCCTCGGTCAGTGCGGGGAGTATCCACACCTGCGGGGTCAGGGTCGACGGCTCCGTGGACTGCTGGGGCAATGACCGCCTCGGCCAAGCCACGCCGCCCGAGGGTGGGTTCGCCTTGGTCAGCGTAGCGGTTGCCTCCGCCGATGCGTCCTATGCTTGCGGGGTCAAGATCGATGGCACCGTGGTTTGCTGGGGCGATTACGCTTATACTCAGGCCCCGCTGCCCGATGGAGAGTTCGCCTCGGTCAGCGCTGGGTTTACCCATACCTGCGGGGTTCGGCCCGGCGGCTCCGTGTCTTGCTGGGGCGCTAACGATTACGGAGAATCAATGCCGCCCCAGGGCAGGTTCGTGTCGGTCAGCGTGGGGGTTATCCACACCTGCGGGGTCAGGACCGACGGCTCCGTGGTCTGCTGGGGTGATGACGCTTACGGCCGGGCTACACCACCCTGGGGTGAGTTCGTGTCGGTCAGCGTGGGGGATACGCACACTTGCGCAGTCAGGATCGACGGCTCCGTGGCCTGCTGGGGTGATGACGAATATGCCCAGGCCACACCACCCGAGAGTAGGTTCATGGCGGTCAGCGCAGGGGAAATCCACACTTGCGGGGTCAGGACCGACGGCTCCGTTGCGTGCTGGGGCGATGATGAAAACGGCCAGGCCACACCACCTGCGGGTGAGTTCGCCTCGGTCAGCGCGGGGGATACGCACACTTGTGGGATCAGGACCGACGGCTCCGTGTCTTGCTGGGGAGATGATCGTTTCGGCCAAGCCGCACCGCCCGAGGGTAGGTTTCTGTCGGTCAGCGCTGGGAGTCTCCACACCTGCGGGGTCAGGGCCGACGGCACCGTGGCCTGCTGGGGCACAGTGGCCCGAGGCCTCACCGCGCCATCTTCAAATTGAGGTAAACCCAGTTTCCTCCTATCCACGCACAGAGGTTAGGGGTTGGATGGTACGCGCCCTTCGGGCGGGTAGATACAACACGCTGGATAAAATCAAGAACTTCACCTCTATGATGTTGTGGTCCCTTCCATTGCGCAATGCCCGCCTTTCACCAAGGCCGTGGAGCTGCATTGAGGGCAACCTGGGCCGACAAGGATTGCATCAACATCACGGAGAGTCGTGGTGACCAAAACAGGGGTACCCTTTCACTTTGGGAAAAGGACCTTCATTATGCTGAAGCCTGGTGTGCCCCGCCTTTTGTCGTTTCGGCCTCGCGCTCTCAGGTTCGGAGCAGGCGGCTCAGGCCCAGGGCTTCGGCTAGGCTTTCCGACTCCGCCATGTGTTCCCCGTTGGGACGCGCCTGTTCCTCTTTCCATCGATTCACGCTCTCGATGTCTCCGCCCGGGTAGGCCCGACTCCTCTTGGAACCACTCCAGACGCTGCGGTAAGTCGTCGGGGAATAAGTGAACCGATCTGCCGTGGACGGGCCTTCGAGTTGCGGTTGGCCCCCGTTCTCCCATCGGCTAAAATTCGCTGATAGCCATCGCTCTCGTAATCCGGGTTGCGGTTGGCCCCCGTTCTCCCATCGGCTAAAATGATGTTTGCCAGAGAGTGAGGATGCGTTTCGTTGCGGTTGGCCCCCGTTCTCCCATCGGCTAAAATGCAGACCTGCGAGACCGACGACCCGCCTCGTTGCGGTTGGCCCCCGTTCTCCCATCGGCTAAAATCGTAGGACAGCGATGCTCCGGCCGAGACGTGTTGCGGTTGGCCCCCGTTCTCCCATCGGCTAAAATCAAATAGACAGCCTGTTTCACGAGCGCTAGTTGCGGTTGGCCCCCGTTCTCCCATCGGCTAAAATGCGCGAGCTTTCCAGTGTCGAGACCGGCGTCGTTGCGGTTGGCCCCCGTTCTCCCATCGGCTAAAATGCTGACAGCAACTTGTCGCTAGAATCTTCGTTGCGGTTGGCCCCCGTTCTCCCATCGGCTAAAATGGCGCCGACACGGTGAATGTCTCATCATCGTTGCGGTTGGCCCCCGTTCTCCCATCGGCTAAAATCGCCCGCGCCAGGGACAGCAGCGCCCGCGCGTTGCGGTTGGCCCCCGTTCTCCCATCGGCTAAAATTCCAGCCGATCACGCGGCGGACTGCAGACTGTTGCGGTTGGCCCCCGTTCTCCCATCGGCTAAAATCAACGTTCTGCTCGGCTATGAGCTGATCGTGTTGCGGTTGGCCCCCGTTCTCCCATCGGCTAAAATCGGGGTTGGCGGTGACGGTGTCGTAGACGCGTTGCGGTTGGCCCCCGTTCTCCCATCGGCTAAAATCGCCGTGAGCCTGGACAATGCCAATCCCTAGTTGCGGTTGGCCCCCGTTCTCCCATCGGCTAAAATGGCCATGTGAATCTGCACCGTGTAGCGGTAGTTGCGGTTGGCCCCCGTTCTCCCATCGGCTAAAATCGGGCCCGGGGTTTCCCTTTCGGCAGAGCAGTTGCGGTTGGCCCCCGTTCTCCCATCGGCTAAAATTGGTAGCCTTGCACTGTATTCCAGCTACAGTTGCGGTTGGCCCCCGTTCTCCCATCGGCTAAAATGACATCCTCGAGCTCTTTTCCGGCACGCTGTTGCGGTTGGCCCCCGTTCTCCCATCGGCTAAAATGGGACAGTAAACCGCCCTCGCCATACTCATCGTTGCGGTTGGCCCCCGTTCTCCCATCGGCTAAAATGGGACAGTAAACCGCCCTCGCCATACTCATCGTTGCGGTTGGCCCCCGTTCTACCATCGGCTAAAATATCCGCTCGCCTCTTGTCAAACTGTGCTGAGTTGCGGTTGGCCCCCGTTCTCCCATCGGCTAAAATGTTAAACATTCGGTGCCCACGGCTGGAGAGTTGCGGTTGGCCCCCGTTCTCCCATCGGCTAAAATGCGGCGGCCAGCATGGGCATGTGGCGGGCGTTGCGGTTGGCCCCCGTTCTCCCATCGGCTAAAATATTGCGGCCTCACCATGGCCGTCTCGGTCCAGTTGCGGTTGGCCCCCGTTCTCCCATCGGCTAAAATGCCGGACATCACGCCCACGGTGACGCCTAGTTGCGGTTGGCCCCCGTTCTCCCATCGGCTAAAATTGTACGGCGACGTGGCCCAGGTCTACGGGATGTTGCGGTTGGCCCCCGTTCTCCCATCGGCTAAAATCTCTGATTGTGATGCACCTGAAAGTCCGTGTTGCGGTTGGCCCCCGTTCTCCCATCGGCTAAAATATCACCCGCACCCGTGCAGGTAACGCGGTTGTTGCGGTTGGCCCCCGTTCTCCCATCGGCTAAAATGGTCTGTCGTTCCCTGTGAAAAGAGAAATCGTTGCGGTTGGCCCCCGTTCTCCCATCGGCTAAAATGCCCATCCGCGCCTGAACAGATTTTTAGAGTTGCGGTTGGCCCCCGTTCTCCCATCGGCTAAAATGGCCCTGAGCAGTGGAATGTGGGCCGAAGGTTGCGGTTGGCCCCCGTTCTCCCATCGGCTAAAATGCGATCCTTAAAGACGAGTAACCCATGAGTGTTGCGGTTGGCCCCCGTTCTCCCATCGGCTAAAATCGGTCAGCCAGCGTGCGGTGTAGTTTCTGTGTTGCGGTTGGCCCCCGTTCTCCCATCGGCTAAAATTCCGCCAGGTTTTCCATCACGGCCTCCACGTTGCGGTTGGCCCCCGTTCTCCCATCGGCTAAAATAGATCAGATAGTTACCAAATGGGGATGCAAGTATGACCGATTACTGCTGAGATTAGGAAAAAGAGCAGAGGCTAAAGCAAATATAGCGGTGGTCCATCCAATTTTTTGGAGAATGGTGAGTGTGATATAATCCTTTTGCGGAAGCGCGGTTTTAGCTTATGGGAGAGCGGGGGCCGCAGGGCGATTCTTCGCCCAACCGTTAACAAGTTGAGGGTCAATCGACCCAATATGCACCAAATGTTCAGAGGGCGGGCTACGGCCCGCCCTTCGCTTATTCCCAAGAGGTGTCAAAAGAGCACGAATTGCTCCGGGTTTCTGTTGGCTGGCTGGCGCTGGGGCCCACTGAAGCTGACAATATTCTCGTATTGCTTGTCGGTGAAATATACGACCTGGACGTTCCCCGAAGGTGGCAGCGCAGCTTGAAGTCTACGGGTATAAACCCGCGCCTGTTCTTTGCCGGCGCAAAACCGCAAATAGACGGAGAACTGGCACATCTCGAAACCCTGGTCCAGCAGGAATTTTCTGAAATTCGAGGCGTCCTTACGTTCCTGCTTTGTAAGCACCGGCAGGTCGAATAAAACCATCATCCACATCAACCGGAATCCTGAAAGCATCAACGGGTCCGCTCACTCCGTAAGGGAGATCAACTGCTGGGGGAACTCAAGCGAGACCTGCTTGTTCTCGAATGATTGAGCCAAAGATTGCGCGGCTCGCTCCAGACAGCCTTCAAAGGGCGTTGTACCCTTTTCTGTGCTTACATCGGCGGAGAGCACACCCACCAATTTCCTCTTGGCTTCCGGCGAGACTTCGGAGCATCCCGAAGCCATCAGTTTAATGACAGCATGGTCAACGGCTGGACGGAAGGGCTCCATAAGGTCGTCCACCAGGCACATGGAATCGTAGCGATTGTGATGGTGGATGCCGAGGGAAGGATGCAGTCCGGCAGCCGCGACAGCCCGGGCGGTGGCCGCTCTCAGAACCGTGTAGCCGTAGTTCAACAGCGGGTTTGGCATCTCACCGAACCGTTCCCGCTGGAATCCGGGGCCGAAGAGCAAGGGCCAGTAACGCCGTGCAGCCTGAGCCTCCAGATTCTCGGGGTCTCCAGACTTAACTCGGCGAGCCAGTTCCTCCAGCCCTCCATCGAGCTTGCCCAGTGACTCCAATGTTGCCTTTTGCTGCCTGATTTTGGCCTTTACGGTAGCCTGCCACAGCTTCTTTTGCAGTGGTAATGAAGCCTCCAACTGGCGACGCATTCGTAGTGTCTGGATGTGGTGTCCCTCCAATGGCCAGA
Source organism: Dehalococcoidia bacterium (assembly GCA_965207865.1). Taxonomy (GTDB): domain Bacteria; phylum Chloroflexota; class Dehalococcoidia; order Lucifugimonadales; family UBA3495; genus VXOI01. Next base: position 384,427 of record CBDBNP010000001.1, on the reverse strand, counting down.
GCCATGCCACCGGGAGGTAGTTGGGGCCACAAATGACTACGGAGGCGCCGCGTTGGGCCAACTCAGTCAACAGGTCATTGGAGTAGGTGAGCCCGCGGGCGTTGCAAAGCAGAACGCCGATGTCGTCCAAGGGTATCCGGCCCTCTGTTGATCCGTTGGCGGAAACCGTCATCAATCCGCGGTGGCGGGACAAATGCAGTCCCTCGCTGGCAATTTCGATGACTCGGCCAATCATACGCAGGCTCTACAATGTAACGTATTTGCTCCATTGTAGCGGCGATGCTGCAAGTATTTCCCTTACTTTTGTGGTCGTTTTTGTGGAATATGTCCTGCTACAGGGTAAATTGGAACGAGGTTACGTGTTGTAAGGCCCTCGGTCCTGGATACGTCCTAGCTCGTCTACGCGAACTTTCCGGAAGCCCTGACGGCGTAGCTTCGCGGCTGAAAACGGACCATCCTTCATTCCGCCGGTTGTGTTCGTTTCTTTTCTGGTCTTAATGTCTTGAGCAATCCGCTCGGCAACATTGGCTTCGTTGTGGTCGTCAAGGAAGATACGTGGACCACTCCTGTTGTTGTCCATCTTCCTGACACGGACGATTCGTCGGTATTGCCCTTCACCCAGCGCGCCCATGTCGTTAATTTGCAAGCGCATCATTAGCTTCGCCGCAGGGTGAGGACGGAAGTCCAGCGAGTTGAAAGTAGGCTGGTTGGCGGAAAAGGTGGATATGACCACTGTTTTCCAACTTGCGTCAGGCTCAGGCATTCGCCAGATCTCGGCCAATTCGTTGCTTTGCGGTTCGTAGCCCTTGTACACTTTGCCGTAGTCATCTTTGACTGGGATGACCAATTTTTCCGTGTAGACGCGTACCCTCCGTACCTTTTGGCGGCTGGAGCCAACTTGGACACCAGGGTTAGCTGCATGCTTGGCAAAGTCTGCCACGCTTCCTCCTGATTCATCCCAGAGACGGCGCAAAGCATCGCGCAGAGCGGGATCAGGCACTGTGTTCAAGTCTTTCGCGGTGAAGTTGGTTAATTTCTTGCGCTGGACGACTCTGTACCTACCGTCGCCAAGGGGTTCGATCACACCGTAGGCGGTGTCCTTGTGCAACTGGCCACTGGTTTTTCCCTGGGACCCACGGGTCCCGTGGTCAGGTTTATAGGACACCGCCCGATTGGTGCGATTCAAGAATGCTTTGACGTGATTGCGATCAAAATCCTGCCACGGAGGTGGGACCGATCTGGCCAACCCTTGTCCTGCATCCTGGTATTCGGAACCGGCAGCATCAGCGAACTTCTTGAGTAAGCCTTGAGTAGTATTAGCCACTATAAAAGCGTCAATTGCATGGTGTCGGTGGTCGTCGCGCTGTTTACGTGGTATCTCGCCGTCGGATGATTCCCGCAAGATTCCTTCCAATCCCCAAGCGCGCCGGAGAAGAGCTGTCATCCTGCCTGGTATCGCCCGGACCCGGTTCCGCCCTTCTCCCTGCTCGTCGTACAGGTAAGCCAGATATGTCCTGGCAGTACGAGACAGGTACTGGGTTTCGTTAAGCTGCCGGTCGAGGAAACGCTCCTCTTTCTCAAAATGCTCTATGGCATTGTCTTGGAATCGCCAGCGTTTGTTTGCCGGGAAGTCCTTGACGTATTCCAAGCAACCATCGCCAAAGGCTTCAGCCGGGGTCTGGTTGCCTTTCTGGCGATTGGCTTCGGCCAGACAGATGACCAGGTTGCTTGCAGAGTTGTCCAGCGTACGGGAAAACGGCAGTATGTGGTCAACCTCAGTTTGAGCTGACAGTACCATGGCTAATGAAAGGGTTTTGCCGGTGTATGGACACACCTTTACTGTACCGTATTGCTGCTCTTCCCACAGCCGCAACTTGCGGAGCGCATCCGGCGTACTGGCCAACGTCTCTTCGCCAAGTTCCTTTCTGAAGAACTCGTTGCGCTCCCTGCCTCTATTCTGTTCCCCCTCCAGCCTCTGTTTTTGCTCGGGGTTCATCTTTAGGTCACGGGCCAGTTCAACAACGATCTCCTCGGGTTGTCCATAGGTTTCCACGAGTTTGTTGACTACACGGCGAAGCTGTCCCAAGCCAATATGGACTGTGGGGTTGGATATACGCCCGTACCGGGCGGGCTCCCCATCGTGGTCCGGATCCTTTTGTGAGTCGGCGCCTACGGAATCACGGGTCAATACCGTTCCGTAATAGGGCAGTTCATCGTGGGCTTCCTCGTTCCGAAAGTCTGAGTGGTGCTTATAGCCGGCACATTGCACCGCTTCCGAGAATACGAGCCCAGCTTCCAGATGGGGCAGGATATTAAGGATGGCCTTCTCGCTCAAATTACCGTAGCCACTGGGCAGCGAAACATGTGCTACAGCGTCGGCTGACTCCTCATCCAAATCCCATAAGGTGATGGCCATTTGGCGGATGTCCTCTGGATTTTCGCTGTTCAGCAGGTGGTGAACGATTTCGTTGCGCTCTTCCGTTAAAAGTTCAAGCCACCTGTTGCCGAACAGGGATGGTTGAGCTTTTCTCCTGGCGGTCGCATTCTTTGCGGTGGAGGCCATTATTGCCGCAGTTTCGTCACCTTTGATTGCCTCCCGCATGCCAGCGGAGAGATTGAACCTGGCGGTCTTCAGGAGCCCTGTTGGCTTGCTGAGGCTAAGATTCTTGCCGGAGCGCAGACGCTCCAGTACATAGTTTCTCTCCTGCTCAGTAAGGGCGCGGTCCGGTTCTCGGCCCTGAAGAACTCGGAGATTATTCACTTCTTGCAGCAATCGAAATTCCTGGAAAACAGGCAGCGCCCTTGGTGAACGGCGCTCTCCCTCCTCAAATAAACACCATCCTGGTTCCACCGGATGCAGGTCTCGCTGAAAGAAAACGGTATCGCGCAATGTCTGCCACTGGTCATGGTTGAGATTGTGGTGACGCTCCTGCGCAGAACGTATAGCATCGAATTCCGCCTCAAACATTGCCCGGTCTGGGTACAGACCCTCGCCAGGGCGAGCTCGAACGCTACTTCCATTCCGGTGCCTTCGGTACAGGAACTCGCCCAGGGTGCGGGAACCGCTCTCTTCCATGCGTTCGCGCAAGTTGCTGATATCTGTGCGTACGTCGCTATCTTGATTCGCATCTCCTACTGATTTGCGGTTGGATTTGAAACCTCGCCGCTGGTTGAGATGAAATAGTGCGCGTCCCAGTTCGTATGCCTGCAACGGCCGGTCTAGGGCGTGAGCTCTGATCTCGTAAGGGTTCTTGTTCTCAAGCTCCTTACGTTCTTTCGCGTCCTCCGGCATCAGTCCGTATTCAATGAGGGACTGCATCAACTGTCCTCGTCGCCTCAAATAGCGGTCCCGTCGCCGGCGCTGGCCGCGAGCCAGTCGACGGTTCACCGCATTGGATTGTTTGCTCTGGGCGTCTCGTCCGTCAGGGAAGATGCGAACGCCCAAATCCAACAACCTACAGGCTGTATCATCGTCTGCAATTTCCACAGCTGCCCAACCGATAGAATTGGTCCCGAGGTCCAGTCCGAGACGGTATTTGACGGCGGCTCTTGCCATTGTCAAACCTCCATTAAAGGCGAACTGCTCGTGCCCGGATGTCCGGATTATCTAATGTGGCTTGGCTCGGGGTTAACCATAACTCACCAGGTGATTATAATGGCTTTCTTTACGCTGATTGTATAATACGTAACAGTTCAGAGTTAAGGGGAAAGTAGCAACTGGCGACAGGCTTGAAGGGGGTTCTGATTCTGGGCGCGCCTGGCGCCGAAGAGGGAAGCCAGGGTCATCTTGATCTCGGTGCCCTGTTCCGAGCGGGTGCCGCCGCTGATCTTCCGGCTGATTACCAGGGGGCGCAGGCTCCTTTCCGCAGCGTTGTTGTCCGACGGAGTATCCGGCTCAGCCACGAAGACGAACAGTTCCTTGATGTGGTTCTCGATGCGCCGGCACAGCTTGCCCTGGACCGCCGCTGGGGTCTTCCAGGAAAGGCTGGCAGTGGGCCAGCAGCGCCCGCTCAAACTCCCCCCGAGCCAACCGGCGTTGCTGCGCCCCAGGGTGGGTGAATTCCTTTGCCAGGCTCTATAGCCGATGGACCTCGCCAGCCCACCGGGCCAGTTCCCGGTCATTGGGGTAGAGGGACTTCAGGTCGTGAATGTCCCGCAATAGATGGACCCAGCAACGCTGCTTGGGGCCGTCGTAGTGGTGGTAGGCGGCGTAGAAGTCGCTGACCAACACTCCGGCGAAGGATTCGCCCGAGGCCTCATCCACCACTACCTTGTTGCGGCCCCGGCGCAGGAAGTAGCGCTGGGTGGGGGTGCTGAAAGTCCAGACGTAGCCGTTGAGCCCATCCTGGCGCCAACCGGTCTCATCAGCGTAGACTACCGGACTGGCCCGGATGCGGTCCACAATGCGCGCCAACTCCGGTTGACACCTTCGGGCCACCCGTTGCAGTGCTCCGACGATGGCCCCCAGGCTGAGGCGCAGTTGATGCACGGTGCGCAGATACCACTCGATGGTACGCAACGGTAGCCGGCCCTCTTCCCGCAAGGCCGTAATCAAGCTGAGCAGATTGACACCCAGCCGCTGCTTCCCCAACGCCGCCCCCGCTAGGTCCGCTGGGGGCACCCGGCGTTGCTCACACATTGGGCAAGTCCGGGCGATATAGACGTGCTCCGCGACTTCCACCGGAGCTACGGGCAGGTCGATGACCTCCCAGGTCCGCTGCACCCAACCTCCAGCCAGGCCGGTACCGCACTCCGGACAGGACTACAGCACGTGTTCCACCCGGCGGGTGGGCGTCATCCGCTGGCGGCGAAGCCGTGGAGCCGAGGCTTCCTGGTTATTCACACCTGGGGCCTTTCTCAGCACCCTTCTCCGGCCCAGGGTCCTTGGAGGGCCGCTAGCCCGATTTTGGCTTGATGCCAGGCATTCCCCTCGGACCGCCAGGCTTGGCCTCTCCATCCAGCATATCAATCCTCCGCTGCAATTGGGCGATGGTGTCCTGCTGTTGGCCAATGACCGCCAATAAGGCTTCCCTCGGTGCGACGTACAGATCAGCGTTCAGGTCGAGGCTCGTTTACATGTAGTAGGTTTGCCATAACAGACCAATTGTTGCCCTATGCTCTTTCGGCGACTTTCCGTCTATTTACCTCCCCAACTCTGAACTGTTACGTTGAGTCGTCCTGGGTTCCCAAAGACTTTGCGAGGGTTATACCCTGAGCACCTTAATCGCTTCGTCGCCCAGGTGGTTAATTACCTTTACTGCGATGCGGCCGGAGTCTGGCTTGGGGAAGGGACGGGAGGTGTCGCTGCGGAGTGTGGCCCAGGCATCCTCGTCTATTTCCGCTTTCAGCGTGGTTTTCAGTGCTTTGTATGGATCGCTGCTGGCACCGAGGAAGTAGGCTTGACGGACGAAAAAGCTCTCCTCGTTGTAGTCGGTGTCCACGAACCAGCAGGCTATCCCGTCGGTGTCGTCGCTGCGCACCTGGCCGGTGGAGGGGTCGAATATGTCCACGCCGTTGACCTTCACCCGCAACTGCTCCCGGCCTTCCGCGTCGGTTCCGGCGTCCAGCGTCTCGATGTCCGGCTCGCCGAAGATTACGAACAGGTTGCCCCGGCTGTCGTTCTTGAGAGTGTCGGCCATGTGCAGGTCGGCGTTCATGCGGGCCTTCAGCACCGGCAAAGCGCCGATGCTGGTCAGCTCGGCGGCGTGGGCGTCGTAGCTGAAGGCGCAGGCGATGAGCAGGTCGAACCCGGCCTCTGCGGCCTCGCGGGCGGCGGCGGTGAGGTCGGGGCGCTGCACCGTGCCGAACTCCGGCCCGATGAAAATGGCCGCCCGGCGTTCTGTGGCGAATTCGTCCTCGCCCTCGGTGAACCGGCCGTCCGCGCAGACGTAATGGCCGGGCCAGCCGGTCAGCGACGTGAAGTCTATTTTGTCCCGCTTGCTGGACTGTTGCACCCCGGAGGTGCGCAGGTTTTCCAGGATCATCGCGCCGAAATCCCGCTCCGGCAGGTCGCCGTTGTGGCGGTAGCCGTCGCCGGACGCCATCACCCGATGGGGGGACAGGCTTTCCACGGTGAAGGGGCCGGCCACCCGCGTCTTGCTGCGGTCTTCGTAGGGCTTGTCGTACAGGTACTCGAAGTTGGCGTTGGCGGCGATGGAGGCGTCGATCTCCCGCTGGCGGGCGATGCGGTTTTCCCTCCACTGGCGGTGCAGTTCGGCGGCTTCCGGTTCCCAGGGGTCGTAGGGGTGCTCGGGAACATCGTCCACAGAATACTCTCGACCAAGTTCCCGGTTGAGAATCCCCAGTGCGTGTAATTTATCTACGTCCGTGTTCTGTGGACCTTTCAGAACACTCCAGGCTGCTGCTGCCGATTCGGGCCAATGGTCATGCGCGTCGCGGGGTATCTCCCATTCCTGCCACGACTGGCACAGGGCGGCGTTTAGGGCATCCCGCAGCGGCTCCAGCTTTTCTTGGTACTCTTCGTAGATGACGTCAATCTCGGCGTTGTTGGCGATGTCGCGCAGGGTGATGTGGGGCACCCGCTCATAGACGAACCCCTGACGCAGCTTGCCGTAGGTGGGGGCCTCGGTGATTTCGCGGCGGCGGATTTCGGAGTCCTTGCGCTGCCCCTCCGGGCTGTCGGCCAGCAGGTAGTAGGGATAGCGGGCGCCCATGACGCGGGTGCGGGCCAGGGCCAAGGCGACGCGGCTGGTGTCTATGGTGATCCAGCGTCGCCCCCACTGCTCGGCCACGTAGGCCGTCGTGCCGCTGCCGCAGGTCGGGTCCAGCACCAGGTCGCCGGGGTCGGTGGTCATCAGGATGCAGCGCTGCACGACGTTTGTCCCTGTTTGAACTACATACACTTTAGGGTCAGCCCTGCTTGTCACTCCACCAGAGACATCCGCCCATAAGTTGTCTACCGAAATCGCGGCAAAGTCATCAAAAAACTTCTTGAACGACAGTGTGTTACCTGTAGGCATGACCCGGTCTGCTTTGATAACGCGAGCGAATCCGGTTTGGCTAGTTCTCCAGCCTCCAGAACTCGGCCTATATTGCCTTCCTCGAAAAAGCACATTGAAAGTAGTCGTCCCTGACCCTGTCCTAGAAGTCATGCCTTGATCTCGTAAGAGCCGTGCCCCGCCAGGTAGAGACTCAAGAATCGGGTCTTGGACTCGATACTCGGAAAGGTCTGGCAACCAGACCGTCTTGTATCTACTTGCTCCTTCTTCCCCTGGAGTCGTAAGGCGAAGCACCGGTCTAAATTTCCTTAGCTCTTTGTTCTTGCAATACCACACCAAATAGTTGGCGGTATTGTCGAGGCCTTGAGAACCAAGACCTATTGAAGTCTTATAGCTAACTAGACTGCAAAAATTCGCCTCTCCAAACACTTCATCCATCAGTGCCCGGACGCGGTGGACGTTTTCATCCCCAATCTGCACGAAGACTGAGCCGGATTCGGCCAGCAGGTCGCGGGCGACGGTTAGGCGGTCGCGGAGATATGACAGGTAGGAGTGGATGCCGTCGCTCCAGGTGTCGCGGAAGGCTTTAACCTGCTCTGCCTCGCGGGTGATGTGGGCAGGGTTGTTGTCCTTAACGTCGCGGCTGGTAGTGGACCACTGGAAGTTGGAATTGAAGCGGATGCCATAGGGTGGATCGATGTAGATGCACTGAACCTTGCCCCGCAGCCCTTCGCGCTCGGCCAGGGAGGCCATGACTTGCAGGCTGTCGCCGAGGATCATGCGGTTGGCCCAATTCTGGTCGTGCTGGTAGAACTCGGTGCGGGCTTTGGGGTCGTGCAGGCCGTTGAAGTCGGCGAATAGGTCCAGCTCCGGCTGGGTTGCGGTCTCGGTCTTGCGGGAGAGTCGAACAAGGTCGTCCACCAAGACCTTGGGATGCACCTTCTCCTGCGTGAACAGCGGCGGCGCGGCGACGGTGAGGATCCCGGCGGCGTCCTGCTCGTCCTTGCCGCGCCAGACCAGCTGCGGGTCGAGATCGCGGTTGCGCCGCTCATAGGCCAGGTGGATGGGCTGGCGTTGCTCCTCGGGCAGCACCGGCTCCATCTCGGCGGTAGGGATGTTGCGCCGGGCCTCGGCAGCGTGGGTGAGGGAGATGATCTGTTTGGGCGTCCGCTCGGCGCGTCGGCGTGGTCGTGGCATGGCGGCAACTCCTGTTGGCGTTGACCTGTCGGAAATGCTTGATGGGTTAAAAGTGCCGGTTATGCGCCTGAATGGTATGCGATGCCGAGTTCCTCTGCCAGTGTTCTCAGGGAATTGTCCTTGGTCCAGAGTCTTGATCCTCGGTGGTTGGACACTGAGAAAAGGAGGTGAGCGTCAACCAAGCCGATGCCGCGCCCCACCAGACGGCTGGATTCGATGAAGGTCAGCACATCCTCGTGGCTGCCGTCTTGTATTCTGGGCAGGGCTCTCCAGTCCCTCAACTGGCGGGCTCTGGCTGTCAGATTGCCGCAGGCCAGTTCACCGATAACCATGATGTGCATGATTACTTTGCCATCGTGAAGGAATCGAGTCAGTGTTGCATCGCCGTGGCGCAGGTGATCCACCCATACTGAGGTGTCCGGTAGTATCACGCGGATACCTCAGTCCGTCGGCGCGGGATGTACTCCATGTCTGGTTGGGTGCCGCCAATGTCGGCAAGGCGGCTGGCTGCGGCGTCAGCTGCGAGGCGGTCCAGCAAACGGTCGAACTCGCCTGCCATGTCGTAGGCTGAGGTGATCTCGTGGAAGGCCCAGCGGCCGTAGCTGCCTAGGTTGTTGACCCCGGGAATCCAGTAGGCTTTCATTGTGTCGGCTTTGGATGCGGCGTCCTCTCCTCGATAGCCCTTGACTTCGACGATGAGGTTGAGTGGGTCATCCTTACCCTTTCCGTCGTCAATCTGTACGATGAAGTCGGGTTCGTAGCATTTGGTTGCTGGACCGATTCGGTAGGGGACTTCTAGGCCGAGGCTGTAGTTCTTGACGTAGGAGAGCACCTTGGGGTGCTCGTCAACGATGCGGCAGAAGGCGGCTTCCCATTGGGAGTCGCAAACTGCCCGATTGACGTGGCATTTGTCCGAGGCAGTTTCCAAGATTTGCCGTCTGAACCGGTTGGAAGCCTGCCTTGGGCGCGCAGTCGTGGTGAAGTTAACGTGCCGGGTTGAACCTGTGGGATTGTAGGGAGCGATGACGGCCTTGATGCGCTGGGTGGCGTCGGGTTGCTCGGCTTGGACAGCGTTGGCGATGGCCCGTTTGATGAGTTGCCCGGCGCGGTCGGCGATTTCCCTGTACAGCACCTGGGCTGGGTAGGTCTCGCTGTCGCAGTGCAGATACCCGTCCAGCCAACGGCCCACTATGGCGCTGAGTTTAGAGAACAGGTGCATCCTCGGCGCTTCGCCTGGTTCGCGCAGGTGATTCTGAAGGATGTGGGCCGTAAGCTCAAAAACGATTTTCCCTCGCCTAGTTTCGCGCAGCCGCTCAACGGTGAGCTCAATTCCCTCGCCGATAATGCCTTGATTCTCCGTCCGCGTCGGGCCGACCAGTTCGGTTGATAGCCGAAGCACCGAGTCGTCATTGAACAGGGCGATCAGGCATTCGTCCGGCAGCTCCACGCGGTAGGCTGTCACGTTAGGGAAGGTGATTTCCAGATGGTCGCGCTCAGGGCTTACCGCGAATATGCGAACGGTTTGGGCCGGTTTTGTAGGCTTCGGAGCGGGCTTGTCACTGTCGGTGAAGTCGAAGGGGACGCCTAGCACGTCGGCGTACTCCACGTCAAAGAGTCCGTCCTCGTTCAGTTCGTAGGACTGGCGGCGCAGCGCCCGCCCGACCACCTGCTCGCACAGCAGTTGAGTGCCAAAGGCGCGGACGCCAAGGATGTGAGTGACGGTGTTGGCGTCCCAACCCTCGGTCAGCATCGAGACGGACACCACACAACGGATGCCGGCGCCCAGTCGGCCCGGCTTTCCGACGGTGTTCATCATCTCCCGCAGGATGTCCTCGCCGGAAGTGTTGTCGGCGGCGTTGCGGTCGCCGTCGCGCTGCATTCGCTCCCGCCGGAACCTCTCGATGGCCGGGGCGGCCGCTGCGTGGAAGCCTGGGGGCAGGTTGTCGGCGGCGCCGATCTGCTCGCTGTCAACGAGCAGTGTGCGTGGCATCGGCAAGCGGCTGCCATTGTCGTCATAGTTGCGGAACAGATCGAAGCTGCCTAGGAATTTCTGCGCTTCGCCCCCGCTTTCTCCAGGGCGCTCGAAACCGGCGATGTACTCGTATATCAGTTTGGAGATGGCGGTGTTCTGGCACACTACGATGAACACCGGCGGAGAATCGATTCCAGCTTCCTTCCAGTCCCCATAAGTTCTTTCGTAGCTGTCGTACAGGGCTTCCAAGGCTGAAACCAGCGGTGACGGTAAATCGCGTGGGTCCTGGACGACACTGGCACGGCGGCGGCCAGCCCTTGGCAGTTCGCCGCCGACGTGTTTCCACAACTCACGGAACACGGGGCGACTTTCCAAGAGTGCATTATCGTCCACAGGCACCCTGGGAATCTTGACGATGCCTGACTCGATGGCGTCCATCAGCGAGAAGTCGCAGACCGTCCACGGGAAAAGTGTGCCTTCCACGTAGCCGGACCCGCGCAGGAAAAAAGGCGTGGCCGACAGGTCAAGGACAGCCACGGTTCCGATGTGGCGCTTCACCGCTTCGATGCCGGAAATCCAGACGCGGGCGTATTCGTTGTTTTTCTTGGCTTCCTCTTCTTCGTCAGCTTCCAGACTTCGCTCGGTTGCCTCTTCCTCGGGCCGCTGGCGGTAGCAGTGGTGGCCTTCGTCGTTGAAGACCAGCACGTTCTTCATCCGTATCAGTTCCGGCATAACCCGGCGGAGCATCTGGCCTTCAGTTTCCTTGGTGTCGACGTCCTGGCCACCCCTGCCTTGCAGCAGACGGCGGGTGTTGGCCGGGATTGACTCACGCTCCCGCAACCCGAAGGCGTGGAAGTTGGTGATGACCACCTGGGCTTGCTTAACGGTGTTAAGCATATCCTTGGGCACCAGGTCCCGATGTTCGTAGTAGTTTTCCGGGTCGTTGGGAAGCAACGCCCGCAGTCGGTCCCGGATGACTATGCCAGGTGTCGTTATCAGGAAGCCTTTGGTGAATAGCTGACGATTGGGGTAACGGACTGCGTTGACGGTCTGCCAAGCAATCAGCATTGCCATGACCGTGGTCTTGCCGGTGCCAGTAGCGAGTTTGAGGGCGATCCGGAACAGCTCCGGGTTGGCCTGTTCATTGGCCCCTGCGATATGGGTGCGGATGCCTTCGTACTCCCGGCGTCTGCGACTTCCCCCGGTGTACAGCAGACCGGCAACTTCGGTCAGCCAGATTACCGTTTCAACCGCCTCGATTTGGCAGAAGAAGGGGCGCATGTTGGGGAAATTGTGGCTGCGCCAGTGCTGGAGCAGGCGAGCCGTCTCTGGGGTTACTCCCCAGTTGCTCGGATTGGGGATTCCCCGCCAGGTGTCCACTCGGCGGCGAATGTCGTTGATAATGGGTGTCGGATCGTATTCCTGCCGTTCATTGGAGAGATCCGATACTCCCAGCGTCATAGTGGCTTGCTGACTCTGGCGGCGGGCTGGTGGAACAGGAACGATGTGCGCGGAAGGGCGCCGCTGTTCCACTATGCTGTCTGTGGGCACGCCGTTTTCGAGCTGCCAGTGGCGGCCTGGGTATCCGTAGGGCGAATTCAGTATCGGCTGTTCTGCGAATGTGGCTGTCATTTTCAGTGTAGCTCCGGTGCCATCTTGTCAGTGCGAACGCGCGGCGCCGTCTGGGGTGGTCATCCTGAAACTCAGACGGTTGACTGGATTAGCCCAATCCAAGTAGTTAGCGGGATTATAGCGGCGACACCTGTGGTGTGGTAGTGAGTCGGCTGCCCGCAGTAAATGTGCTGGTTCCCGGGTTCTGCTGGGACGCACCCTGCCGTGCCCCTCGCATTTGCTATATTCGTGGCTGTACGTTCAGCCCTGCTTCGGCTCCATAACTCCCTGCCGGGCCTGACTCCCGTCTTCGGCAACCTGATGATCACGTAACTCACGTACTCGCAGCCGCTCCACTCGAAAGTGCCTATTTCCCCGGTGCTGGCCCACTTTCGCCTACATTCGACCCGCCGTAGTTCCTCATCGTGATAGGGGAGCATCATTAGCAACAAAAACGCCTTTGACTTGCGGGTACGGGGGTTGTTGCATTTCAGCCCCGGTGGCCTCCCACCTGTCGCCCCGAGTTCCTGTTCCGTCGCGGGACGTCCGGTTCACCCTCCGTTTCCTCCGGGATGGTCCAGTCTGTGAAAATGTGTCCCAGGCCCCGACTCTCGGCCAGTTCCAGCAGCGCCATCAAGTGCCGAAAAATAGGGCGCACCCCGGCTTCATGCCAGCGCCAAACGGTGTAGGAAGATGTACCCAGACGGCGGGCCAACTCCTCCCACGACAGGCCGGACTCTTTCTGAAAGCGCTTCAGACGCCGCGGGAAGTCGTCTGGCAAGACGTATACTATTCCTCCGTGGTCGGTGTGCTGTCTCGGCAAGGTACAGCCTCCCGCGAACCGCTCTTCACAAGAGCCGCCAAACTGAAGCCAAGGCGGGCTGTACGTTCAAATGGCTATGATGATCAGCCTGGTTGCGGGGGTCAGTTCCTCTCATCCGTGCCAAGAGAATTACCCGTTCTCGTCGCCTGCCTCCCACCGTCTGCGCATTTCGCCTTGGCTTCGATTTAGCCATCGCTTTTAAGAAGGTAAGAAGGAGGGATGTGTTACTGATATTTTACATGCTGGCATCCAGATTGAATCCCCACGAGTAGTGCAGTTTTCTGTTGCTCTTGTGTCTGTCGAATGAACATCCGGTGGGACGCTGTGCGGTAGGCGGCCTCGTCGGCCTCCGGCACGGCGCCGTCGCCCTAGCGGGACAGGGCTTGTTCCAGGGACATTCCGGCAGCCACGTGGGAAGCTGCGGGAAAATGGTCGATGACCAGGGGCCGCCCCCGGGATCGGTCCACAATGACGACGGCCCGGTCCCTGAGATAGGGGTGCCTTCTCAGCTCCACCTTGGCCCGCAGGTGGGTGATCAGTACGCAGGCGATCTTCACGCCGCCTCTTTCGCCGGGGTCTCCGGCGGGACCTGCGACCAGGACCTGCCTCGCTCGGTCAGAGCGATACCCCGGGCTACGTCTCGAATTCTCGTGAGATACCCCTTCTGCCCCAGGGACACCAGATTGTACAACGCCACCGAGGTGCTGCTGAGTTCGCAGGCCTTCACGATTTCCCGCACCGTGGGCGGATATGCCTGGTGAGCGGTATAGTTCTGGATGAACGCCAGGATTTGGGCCTGCCGCTGGCTCAGTCGCATTTCCCTCGGGTCCGCGGGTCTAGTCAGCCCGTGGTCATAGGCGAACCGCCTCACCCGCCATTCGGACAGGCCCACGCGCTTGCCGATTTCCTTCACGGTCAGGTTCTGTTTCATCAGGTCGGAGATGGTTTCCAGCAGGTCACGCCCGGTATCGTCGAGATCGGACGTTGCTTTCCTGGTTTCTCGGTTCATCGGCTGTTCTCCGTGTCTTGGCATCTTCAGTCGCATTAGCACTTAAGGTTGCCCCGACTGGCAGGGGGCCGGGAAATTACCTCTCGCATGGGGGGTTGTCCGTCAGTGACTGTGCCGGAGGATGATAGAGAACTGATGTTCGTAAGTCAACGCCTTACTGACTCTGACAGGAAGCAACGCACGGGAACGGACGACAACGCGGGTAGCCCGGGGGATTTGTCGGGATCGACGTACGTGCGTGCGTGTTGCCGAATGAATCCCGGCTCCCTATAATAGTTGCCGTGTGATTGATGTGCGGAAAGAGCAGGGAACCTATAGGGGCATCACTAACTCAAACGTGGTACTGCGTACAGTCCCCTTAGGCCCACCATCAGGTCAGGCTTCAACCCCATTTTGCCTGCCACTGCCCTTGACGTTTCGTGCGGCAACCTGCGTGACATTTGAACGGCCTGTCCTCCTGCAAGCGCGACGGGCCAGTATCCGTAAACAGACAGAGACTTGACGATGAACGCCTCAGAGATATACAAGCCCGAAGCCAACCCGCGAATCCCCCGGTTCTCGGCGGGAGACACCGTACGCGTGAATTTCCGCATTCGCGAGGGCGAGCGTGAACGTATCCAGGCCTTTCAGGGCGTGGTGATTCGCCTGAACCATGGCAAGGGCCCGGCCGCCAACTTCACCGTGCGCCGCATCTCCGGCGGCATCGGTATCGAGCGGATATTCCCACTGCACTCGCCGCTGATTGAGTCGCTTGAAATTACCCGTTACGGCTCGGTCCGCCGTGCCAAGCTGTACTACCTGCGTGGACTCCAGGGTCGCGCCGCACGCATCAAGGAGCTCAACCCGGCACAGCGTCGTCGCGCCGCCGAAGCCCAGGCTGCTGCAGCCCTTCGTCGCGAGGAAGCGGCCCGCGCTGCCGCCGAAGCCGAGGCTCTCGAACAGGCCGCTGCCGAGGCAGCGGAAGCTGAAGCAGCCGACGATGAGGAGCCTGTCGACGCGGTAGCCGAGGAGGCAGTTGCCGAAGAGCCGTCTGCCGAGGCTGAAGCCGCTGCAGACGAGGAACCAGCCGCCGAGGTTGAGGAGCAGCCAGTGGCCGAGGAACCGGCCCCGGAGGATGCCCCCGAGGCTGAATCCGAAGAATAGCGCCTTTGCTGACAGGACCGGACAGCTACTCCGGTCCTTGCCACATTCGTTCAGGCATCGATGACCTGTGGGCGATCTGAGGTACGCGGACGTGGCGGTCGACTCTCCGGTCGGGCACGACCGCGCCTTCACCTACCGAATCCCCGAACACTTTTCCGTGCAGCCCGGGCAACTTGTCTGGGTCCCCTTTGGCTCGCAGACCCTGCAGGGCATAGTCGTCGAGCTCTCATCAGCCAGTCCCGACTTCGCCACCCGCGACATCCTGCAGGCCATCGACCCCGCTCCTCTCCTGCTGGACAATCACATCGAACTCGGAAAGTGGATGAGCCAGCACTATCGCTGCTCGCTCTTCACGGCCCTGTCGCCCATGCTGCCTCCCGGATTCGAGTCCCACGTCCGCTCGCGCATCTTTCCGTCCCCGGCATTCGCTCGGCAGGAGAGTGACCTGCGCGAGGAGTCGGTGGCAGCCTTGGAGGCCCTCAACGAGAAGGGCCGAATGACCCAGGCCGAGTTCGTAAAGCTGCTGGGGCGGCGCGGAATACGGGAGCTTAACCGCCTGGCGGAGCAGGGAGCGGTCCGGCGGGAGGTTGCCATTCCCCGCCCCCGGGTAGCGCCCAAGTACGAGGGATACCTGGTCGCCATTCCAGCAGGGAACCGCGGGGACGAAAAGCTGTCCCCCCGTCAATCCGCCCTGTTTGATGCGGTTAACCAGCCGCCCGGGCACGTGTCCTTGCCGGATGCCAACCGGGAGTTCGGTCAAGGTGTCGCCAATGCATTGTGGAAGAAGGGCCTCGTTGCCCAAGAGTGGTGGCGCACCTCGGGCGGCCCACCCGCTGCCGCCCTGGCCGGCAGGACCGGAACGCCCGGCGAACTTACCCTCACAGCCGAACAGCGAGACGCGCTTTCGCAAATCACCTCAGCCCTGGACGCGTCTTTTGGGGCACGCCCCCACCCCAACCCTCCCCCGGGGGGAGAGGGAGTGCCTTTGGCCGCCCGTACGTTTCTGCTCCATGGAGTCACCGGCAGCGGCAAGACGGAGGTGTACCTGCGAGCCATAGCCCACGCCATCAGGCTGGGGCGACGGGCCGTGCTGCTGGTCCCAGAGATCGCGCTGACGCCACAGACCCTGGAGCGCGTAAACGCCTGGTTCGAGGGGCGGGTTGCCCTGATACACAGCGGCCAGACGGCCCGGCAGAAGTTCGACCAGTGGTGGGACATTCGCGGCGGCGACTTTGACGTGGTGGTCGGGCCACGAAGCGCCCTGTTTGCTCCACTGGAAAATCTCGGCCTCATCGTCATCGACGAGGAGCACGAGTGGACCTACAAGCAGGAGGAATCGCCGCCGCTGTACCACGCCCGCACGGCAGCCCTCGAGCTGGCCCGCCGGACCGGCGCCGCCATCATCCTGGGAAGCGCCACACCCTCGGTCGAGACCTACTACCACGCCACCCGGAACAGGGCGCGCCTGCTGCCCCTGCCCCACCGAGTGGCCGGCGCTCAAGGTTCCGGCAACCCTGGCGCACCGGAAACGCTGCCGCTGGCCAGCGTCCAGCTGTGCGACATGCGGCAGGAGCTACGGGAGGACAACCGCAGCATCTTCAGCCGCGCTCTGTCCGACGGCCTCCGCGACTGCCTGGCCGAGGGAAACCAGGCGATCCTGTTCCTCAACCGGCGCGGCTCGTCGTCGATCGTGCAGTGCCGCGACTGCGGGCACGTCGCGACGTGCCGGCGCTGCACCACCTCGCTGACCTACCACTCCGGGCCGCCCCGGTTGCTGTGCCATCAGTGCAACTACTCCAGGCGCCCGCTGGACCGGTGCCCCGAGTGCCGGGGCAAGCGCATCCGCCAACTGGGCATCGGCACCGAGCGAGTGGTCTCCGAGGTCGGCCAGCTATTCCCCGGAGTCCGCGTTGACCGCCTGGACTCCGACGCCACCCGCTCCCCGGGCGCCGCCGAGGAGGCAGTGGCCCGGCTTTCCTCGGGCGAAACACAGGTGCTGGTCGGCACGCAGATGGTGGCCAAAGGGCTGGACGTGCCCAATGTGGCTCTGGTCGGCGTCGTGCTGGCGGACGTCGGCCTTCACATCCCGGACTTCCGGGCCGGAGAGCGGGCCTTCGCGTTGCTCTGCCAGGTGGCCGGACGCGCCGGACGCGGCGACGCCCCGGGTCGTGTCTTCGTACAGACGTACAATCCCAACCACTACGCCATCCTGGCTGGCACCCGGCAGGACTATCTCGAGATGTACCAACAGGAGATCGAGAGCCGCCGCCAGCTCGGATACCCCCCGTTCAACCAGCTGGCGCACATCGTCTATCAGAACACCGACGCCGAGGCTGCCCAGCGCCAGGCCGTGGCCATCGCCGAAGAGCTGAAACGCCGTGCCGCCGCCCAGGGCCGCACCGACATCGAGGTGAGCGGGCCCGCGCCGGGTCTGCCGCCGCGCCTGAGGGGCCGCCACCGCTGGCGCCTGTTGCTCCGTGGCCGCGGGCTGCCCGAGTTCCTGGACGACGTGGATTTCCCCGCCGGCTGCGTGGTCGACATCGACCCGGCACACGTGACCTAACCACCAGCATTCCGAATCGCCTGATAAACTAGCCCACACATTCTCCGTTCCAGCAGAGGCCGACAATGCAGATTGCACCCCACATTTACAGCACCCACATCGAGGAGGACCCCAACACTTTTGGGGCCATGCACCCCGGCGGCACCCAGATTTACTTTGTCGGCGACCCCTCGGATCACATGGTCCTGGTCGACTCCGGCGAACCGTACCGTTCGTGGACCCGTCAGATACTGGGGTACCACACCGAGCTGGGACGGCCGCGCATTTCCTCCATCCTCATCACCCACGGCCACGGCGACCATATCGGCGGCCTGGACCGGCTGCAGGAAAGCTTCGACTGCGAGGTGCGCTGCCACCCGGACCTGGAGCCGAGGCTGACGCATCAGCTGGGGACCGGAATCGTGCGGCCGCTACAGGAACAGGAATCGGTGGAGACCGGCGGCGGGGTATTGCTACAGGCCTGGCACACTCCGGGCCACGAGGACGATCACGTGTCCTATCACCTACCATCCGATGGAGCGGTGTTCAGCGGAGACACCATTCTCGGCAGTTCGTCCTCCAGTGTCCGAAACCTCAGACAGTACATGGATTCGCTGGAAACCCTGGCGCGGCTGAATCCTGACATCCTCTGCCCCGGCCACGGGCAGATCATCCAGGACGGCGCCGCCCGCATTGCCTGGTACGCCCGGCACCGCAACGAGCGGGAGGAGCAGGTATTGGCGGCACTGGCCGAGGGAGCGGGATCGGTGGACGAGATCGTGACGGCCGTTTATCCCCGCGATCTTGCCGACAATCTTCGCTCGGCGGCAGGGCGTAACGTGCGCACCCATCTGCAGAAGCTTGTCGAGGAGGGACGGGTGGCCGAGGCGTCCTCAAGTTACTCGCTGTCAGGAGCGGGCCGGGAGTAATGGGCCATCAGCGGGGCATCCGGTTCAGCGGGGGCAGCCCCGGCTGCGGCCTGCTGGCGGGTGTGTGGCTTGCGGCGATAGGCGCGGTGCTGATCTCCCCGGTGGGAGAGTGGATCATCAAGGGCATCGGCTGGATTTCGCTGGGCCTGGGAGTCCTGGTTATTGTGCTTACGATCATGAGCTGGCTCACCAGCGGCCGCCGCCGCGAGCCGTGAGGGGAGCAGCTTGCCACGGCCTACATCACTGAGTTAGCGTTTCGTCAGCCCTCAAGCGGTTGGCTCGAATCACAGCGGCGGCTTCTTGCAGTTGCTGTAATAGAATAGCCGTACGACGATGGGACTCCTCGGCAAACTTTCGATCTTCGTCAATTTGCCGGAGGCACTCCCTCATCTGGCGCTGATTTTCTCCCATTCTTGAACGCAAGGAAGAAATGCGTCACCCGCGCTTGTCCAACCGCCTGCGCCACTCGTTCCTCAACCTCCGACGACCCTCCATTTCTCTCCTTGATCCGTCACGAGTCCTGGCCACTCCGGTTCAAACTACGAACCGGGCTGTCTCCGTAGTTTAACCCGGCAACGGATCTGCGGAAGTCACTTGTCCACCAGGGCGAGTGGCGGCTACGATCCCACGCGGTTGGGGTCCTTCTCCAGCAGTTCGATTCGGATGTTTCCGGGAGCGACCACGAAGGCGATCCGGACGCCGGGGCGAATCTCGTGTGGCTCGGAGGTAAAGTCCGCGCCCTTCGCCTTGAGCTCCTCTGCCGCTGCGTCCAGGTTTTCGACGCGCAGGCCGAAGTGGTCCAAGCCCTGGTGCGGGTGGTCGGCGCTTGGTGTCGCGTCCTCGGCACACCGGGCTATGAAAATCTCCAGCCCGTTCAGGTCCAGATCCACCCGAGGGTTGCCGTCGGACTGGACCGACTCGACGATGCGTGCTCCGAACATCTCGTTGAAGTACCTGGCCGTTTCAATGGGCTCCGGGCTGAGCAGGTGAATGTGGTCGTAGGTGTAAAAAGCCATTTTGCTGCACTCCCTGATAATAAAATGCCCTCTCCGGTTGCGGAGAGGGCTGCCTGTCAGTGTAGAACGTGGACCTTACCTGGCCAGGCCGTATGGGATGGCCTTGACTGCCGGATCGTCCGACTGTCCCATGGTTTCTGCCAGCTTGACGATCAGGCCGCTCATGGCCGTCTCGCTCCAGTACCAGTCGTGGATGGCCGCGTCGTCTGCGCCCGGGCGCTGTTCCATCCGCGCCTCGTAGTAGAACGCCTTGAGGTCGTCAACGCAGTAGCGGATGAACTGGGGGACGCCCACTCCATCCGGACGCCCGTCGTAATCGGTGTCCTCCCCGGCGGCATAGGCCTCCAGGAAGCGTATCACGCCCCGGAACCGTCGCTGGGGCACGCTGCTGACGCCGACGGCGGTGCGACCGCCGTTTTTTTCCACCCATCGCTCATAGTAGGGCCGCAGAGAGGTAAGCTCGTCGGCAGGATTCAGACCCTTGGTCGAATCGGAGCGATTGGTCTCCGAGGCCTGGAGCAGCGGTTCGGGCATCGTATCGTCCTCGAAATCCCGGAGGACAGGGCCCTTCTCCGCGTCCAGGAGGTCGAAGGCTGCCTTCATCACCTGGTGCTGGATCAGGGGATCGCCGGGTCGCCCCAGGACGTTGCCGAAGGCATAGGGGACCCAGACCATGCGGGGCGGCTTGACCCGCTCTACGTGTTCCCTCACCAAGGCCACGCCGGTGGTGCTCATTCCGGCTTCCTCGAAGCACCGTGCCAGCACGCTGACCGCGTGCGTGCAGAGGGGTCAAGTGGGTGTGAGGAACACCACCTCCACTCCCTCGTCCAACATGCGCCGCGCCACCTCGGGCCCGGTCTCTGTGGCCAGTTCAGTCGCGTCGCGGATGGCTCCCATGAAGGAGTAATAGTTGTCCGCCAGCGAGCCGATAACGCCCTGCTCCCGCAGTTCCTCCAGCCGGTCAATGGGGTAGGTCACGTTGATGTCGCGGTAGATGCCGGTGTGGTCGAAGCCGATGCTGGTATGGCTTTGGATTATTTCCGAGGCCGGAGTGCACCGTGGCAGCACCCTGTACGACGTATCGCCCTTCCCCCTCAGGTCGGAGATGAAGGGCTTGTCGCCCCTGAGATGCAACCCCGCCGAAGTCACCAACGCAACGCGGCTGTCGCTCAGAGGTTTCCGCATCGGTGACCAGGGGGCATCATCGTGTTCCATGCACGGAAACATCCGTAGCATATTGCTCTGCACGTCGCTCAAGGTATCAAGCCTGGGCATATTCACACCTGCCGTCCATTAGAATCTGTTATCCGTTCTGAGGCCAATGGCTCCCCTGTATGGAGCCTGTAGTTGCGTCCCGAGCAATGGCCTGGAAACTGGACGGGACGCCCACAATATTTGTGCTTTACCCCACCGGCGCTGTCGCCTTTTCGATCACCCGAAGGTATATCTGCAGCATGTAGTGGAGCCACGCCGCCATATCGGGCCAGCTCTCCGAGTCTGAAACGTCGAACTCCCGCCGGGCGTCAAACCCGCCATCCAAGTTCACCCATTCGGTGCCGGTACCCGCCGGGAACCGGCCGTCAAAGGTCTCGGCCAACGCCTGCCAGAATCCTTCTTTGTAGACCCGGAGACGCGGAGCCGAGTCCGTCAGCGACTCGCCTCTCCCTCCGCGCAGCCAGAGCCCGGCACCCCAGTGGTATACCGCCAGCGAGACGTTGAGCCCCGTAGACCCCACCGGAATCCACGTGTATGCCCTGCCCCAGCCTTCGCTGACACCGTCGTCGGGGTAAAGCCGGGCATACTGGGTCCAGAACTCTCGTCGGAACTGAATGGCTTCGGTTGTCATGCCTGCCTCCTGGGCCGCAAACCGGGCGCGTCGGTCCGGGAAACGTACGAACGTGTCCCGTGTAGCACGGCAACGTATAGCCGTACTGCCAAAGGACGGGCGTTGTGCTATCGTAGCGTTGGGCGGTGCGGGTGTCAAAAATCCGCACCTCATTAACCGGGAGACAAAATAGATGACGCCAACCGTGGTAATCGCCGGTGTTCGCAGCGGCGTGGGCAAGACCACCATCGCCACCGGCATTATGGGCGCCCTGACTCGCAGGGGCCACGCCGTGCAGCCCTTCAAGGCGGGACCGGACTACATCGACCCGTCCTACCACCAGGTTGCCTGCGGGGTGCCCTCGCGCAATCTGGATACATGGCTGTTGCCGCACGACACGGTCTTGGAGCTCTACGGCAAGGCCGCCTCCAAGCGGCAGATCTCCGTGGTCGAAGGCGTGATGGGCCTGTTCGACGGCCACTCCAGCCTGGACGAGGAAGGTTCCACAGCCCAGCTGGCCAAGCTGCTGAACGCCCCCGTGATCCTGGTGGCCGACGCGGCCAAGGTCGCCCGCAGCGTGGCGGCCGAGGTGCTGGGCTACCAGCAGTTCGACCCCGACCTGAACGTGGCCGGCGTGATCCTCAACGGCGTGGGGAGCGACCGCCATCTCGAGTTCTGTCA
Organism: Dehalococcoidia bacterium; assembly: GCA_965207865.1. Taxonomy (GTDB): domain Bacteria; phylum Chloroflexota; class Dehalococcoidia; order Lucifugimonadales; family UBA3495; genus VXOI01. The sequence goes on along the minus strand of CBDBNP010000001.1, from coordinate 362,720 downwards.
GCCGCAGATCGAGGCCACGACGGGCCTGCCGGTGCTGGGCTACCTGCCCCGCCGTGCCGAGTTCGAGCAGCCCGAGCGGCACCTGGGCCTGATCCCGACAGTCGAAGGCACGGTCGCCAACCAGTGGTACGACGCCCTGATCGCCCAAGTGGAGGAGACCATCGACGTCGGTCGCGTCGCGCAGTTGGCGCAGCTGTGCTCGCCTCCGGCATCTCATCCGCACGTCTACCCGACGGAGCCCCAGCCGAGGCGCGCGATCATCGCGGTGGCCCAGGACCAGGCGTTCAACTTCTACTACCAGGACTCCCTGGACCTGCTGGAGGCCTGGGGCGCGGAGCTTGTCCCGTTCAGCCCACTGGAGGACGAGTCACTCCCGGAGGGCGCAGGCGGGGTATATCTCGGCGGCGGTTTCCCCGAGATGTTTGCCGCCGAACTCTCCGCTAACCGCCCGATGCTGGACTCCATCAGGCAGGCCGCGGCACGGGGCGTTCCGGTCTACGGGGAGTGCGGGGGCCTGATGTACCTGGGCCGCAGCCTCAAAGGGTTTGACGGCGAGGCCCACGCGATGGCCGGACTGGTGCCTGCAGTGTCTGCCATGTCTCAGTCACGCCTGTCCCTCGGCTACCGCGAGGTGGAGGCCCAGGGCGACGGGCCGTTGCTCTCGGCGGGGCAGCAGATTCGCGGCCACGAGTTCCACTGGTCTACGCTGGAGCAGGCCCCCGACGAGAGCGAGTCAGTATACCGGGTGGTCAACCAAGGCGGACGCCCCGACGGCTTCCGTTCCGGCAGCGTCTGGGGCACCTACGTTCACGTCCACCTGGGCAGCGAACCCGGCCTGGCGCCCCGATTCGTCGAGACCTGCGCCGCTCACAGCGCCATCTGACCAGAGAGTCCCATACCTTGTAAGATATTTCCCTCTCCCTCAGGGGGAGGGTCAGGGTGGGGGTGAAATCCTCGCCATAAACCACCATAAAGGGAGCAAATATGACCACCAGCGAACAGAACACCACCGGCGAGAGAACGGAACCCGGCCCGCAGTCAGTGACCGGCCCCCGTATCAACAAGGGCCTCGTCATCGTCAACACCGGCACCGGCAAGGGCAAGACCACCGCCGCCATGGGCGTGATGCTCAGAGCCTGGGGCCGCGACATGAAAGTCATCATGCTCCAGTTCATCAAGCACACGACGGCCAATTTCGGGGAGCAGCGCGCCGCCAAGAAGATGGACATCGAGGTCCGGGCCATGGGGGATGGTTTCACCTGGCGCTCCAAGGATCTGGATAACTCCGCCGACCTGGCCCGCGCCCACTGGGATGACTGCAAGGTGGTCATCGCCCAGGGCGAGCACGACGTGGTGATCCTCGACGAATTCACCTACGCCCTGCACTACGGATGGGTGCCGGTGGAGGAGGCCCTGGAAACCCTGCGCAACCGACCCGAGATGATGCACGTAATCATCACGGGACGCAACGCCCCGCCCGAACTGGTGGAGTTCGCCGACCTGGTCACCGAGATGACGCTGGTCAAGCACCCTTACCACGAAGGCATCAAGGCCCAGCCGGGCATTGAGTTTTAGCCGTAAAAACTCCGTCGAGTGGTTCCAGCAGAGTCCTTGTCTGAACTGTGATTCGTTTGATTACTGGATGACCCTGATTGTCTCCAATCCTGCGAATCCTTTAATCCTGTGAATCCTGATTCAGACAAAAGCGAGGACGTCGGACTGTTGGATCCTGACGGGACTTACGCAGTTGGCAATAAAATCCCCTCCCCCTCGAGGGGGAGGGGATTCTTGAGATAATTTCCCAACGAGCTCAGCGCTCTACACCGTCGGCGGCAAAGTAATCGTACTTGCGGCCGGCCAGCTCGACCACCTCGGGTATGTCCTCCTCCAGCAGGTAGCCCTCGGATGCCAGGTCCGTGGCGGCGCGGGTCACCTGCTCCAGGTAGTCCTCGCGGCCGGCGTAGCGTTCCTCAATGGAGGCTCTGGGGTCGCCGGTGGATTCCCGCTCCGCCTGCGTGGCGGGTAGGGGCAGCGTCCAGCCAGCCAGACCGCCGGTGATGCCGATGAACAGGCCCGAGTTGCCGATGCTCTCGTCGCGCAGGTTCCATCCGGTGTAGGTCGCCACTGGAACCGAAAGGGCCGGCAGGCGAATGCCGCCCCGCTCATTGAACGATTCGTCCAGGTCGGCCACCAGGGCCGGGAACTCCTCACCCTCCTCAGCGGGGAGTTGGGTGGTCCTTCCCAGATGGGTCTCGGGCCCGTAGTCCAGCCTGATGGCCCGGGTGGTCTGTGCCGGCACTTTTACGCCAGGTACCTGGGCAAAACGCTCCAGGAGGGTATGCGACTCCACCGCCGTGCCGTCGTTCAGGCTGGGATGGCGGCTGGCCGGCGGCTCTTCGCCGCTGGTGACCCAGCGGTCCAGGTTGTCCAACGCGGCCCGCAGCAGGGGCGCGTAGTCCACGCTGTTCAGCGGCAGCTGCCCCCGGATGCCGTCGCTGGCGCGGAACTCCAGCGGTGGGAAATCTCCCGAACCGTGCTGGCAACCGGCAAAATGATAGCGACGCGCCGATGCTGACTCCGGAGCGTCGGTCAGCGTCTCGAGGTCGGTGTGGATCAGGGCGGCATCGCCACGCCAGTATTCCGCTGACGTGTTGGTGAACATGATCTTGGGTACGTTGCCCCGCCGCTCCATGTTCTCCAGCAGCGACCCCTGCGCGCCGGTCACCGGGTCAGTCTGTGGCGTGTCGGTAAACGGGAACATCTCCGGGATGATGTAGCAGACGTCCTTGGAGGGCTGGCCAAAGCGCATGTTGAACTCGCCACGCATCCCGCCCGCCACGTGGGGAATGATGCCGTCCAGGGCCGGACGGTCGTTCTCGTCGTCGTTGACGGCAGTGTGGATGTACTGACGCAGGAAGCGACCGCTCTGGGAGCGCCCGATAGCGTAGGCGTAGTCGATGGCTCCGGCCACCGGGTTGCCCGCCGCCGCAGGGGCGTGCTTCAGGTAGGAGACCACGTCGCGCATGGCGACGAATCCCAGCCCCACTATCCGGCTGCCGGTGGTGGTGTAGACCAGCTGGTAAATCCGGCCCGGCTCGAATCCCGAGGGCATGTAGATGTGGCTGTGCTGTGGCTCCACGTCCTCATCCTCGACGCGGACGAAGGACCACTGGCTGCGATCGATGGGAATGGCCGGGCTGTTGGGTAGGTCCCGCACCGTCAGGGTGGCCTCGACCTCCTCGGGGTCGGCGGCAGGGTTGGCGAGGTGCTGCCGGTCAGCCAGCAGGAACACCTGGGTGGGCTCGTTGCTCTGGAACTGGCACATGATCTTGCCGGTAAGTGGCCCCTGGGGGCCGACGGCCTCCGGCCCTTGCAGACCAATGAGGCCGGGTGTGGGCGGCACATCGGCCTGCCAGCCGCCCCAGACCACGGTGTAGCCGCGCCGCATCAGGTAGCCGTTGCCGGCCTGCAGGGGCGCGGTGTGGTCTGTGGCCATGGGGGCGCCGTTGAAGGTCAGGGCCGTCTTGCGTCCCCGGTTCACGACGTCGAACAGGATGCGGCGGTTGCCCCGGTCGATGTTCGTGGGCTGGAGCATGGCAAAGTCCGCCGAAAACTCCACGCTGCCCGCCGAATTGCGCGGGGCCAGCTCCAGGTCGACGATGTCCCGGTTGCGGGCGTGCGTCGGGTCCACGGCGTAGCGGACCGTGCCCTCGAGGAGCTCATAGGGGCCAACATCGCCGAAGCTCTCGCCGGAGGCAAAGCCAGTGCGGCTGGTGATTTCCAGATCTGTAACTGCCAAGGCTCCTCCCGTTGGCCTCCATCGAATGGGTGGAGGCTGTTCATCTATTCTTGCTAACCAATGTCGGAGGGGATTGTAGCATTCGCGCACGAGTGGCGGCGGCGCTCGCGATATCGCCGCGCGCCAATCCCTTCTCCCTCAAGGACGACTGCAAAGTCTTGTCTGAACTGTGATTCGCTTGATTTTGGGATTTCGCTGATGGGGTCCCAATCCTGTAAATCTCTTAATCCTGTGAATCCTGATTCAGACCAATTGTGAACGAGAGAAGTTTGAAATCTCCTACCTGCATCGTGGCCGCTCGTTTTCACAACAACACAGAATCGGCGCCGGTCGAATGTCCCACACGCATTTGACATTCATTCGGTCGGCTCGGGCTCACCGGTGTAGAACGCGGTGGTGCGCCGTGCAGCCAGATCTGCGGTGTCCGGGGCGGTTCCCGCTGCCACCGCTGCCCGGGCCCAGCCTTCGCTGCTGCCCGCGATGAACGCCCGCCCGTCGCGCGAGGTGGCGAAGGCTTCCATGTCGGGCATAGGGACGTCGGGGTCGGCGATGTGATGCGCCAGGCCCAGCATGCCCGACTCCCAGCCGACGCCGACCGCGCCCGGCCCGTAGGTATCCCAGTGCGGAGACAGGAGAGCCGTGTGAGTCAGGGAGAGCCTCACGCCGTCGCCCTCAGCGGTCAAACGCACGTCCACCCAGCTGACATCGCCCGCGAACTCCCACGTGAGGGAAAAGTGCGACAGCGGTTCGCAAGCTGTGACCAACCCGCTAGCGTTGCCCTCTACCTGGTAGCGGCCGCCCAGTTCGAGATCTCCGCTGACCGTAGTAAACCACCTGGGAAATCGCTGGACGTTGGTCACGGCGTCCCAGAGATTCTCGATGGCAGTCGCATAGCGCCGCGAGAGTGTGACCGCGCTGGCTTGTTGCTCGTCCCGTTCCAGAAAGGTCACCGTGCGTTCCGTCTCTGCGAGATGCATTCCAGCATCGAATTCCATGGCGTACCTGCCTTGCCTGCGTTGCGTGCAGGCCATCAGATTCCGGCGCTTCCGCCGTCGAGGGCCCATGGGATTACGGAATGGGCGATACTGTCAAGCCATTTTCAGCGACGGCAGGGGCAGGATGATAGTGTGGCCTCTGTCTGAATCAGGAAATAGGACTCGCAGGATTTATAGCCATCCTGTTAATCCCAAAATCTTGTGAATGCTGATTCAGACAATCACCTGGCAGATAATGATGTGATTACGTAATTGAGATTGACCCACCCGACTGCCTTACCTACAATTGCGGCACCTTGACTCTGTCTCTCGAAAGGAGGGTATATGTCCGACTTCACCCTGAAAGTAGGTGGCGTTGAGATCGTCGCCCTCTCCGATATGAACCTGCCCTTTCCCATGCCGCTCGCCCAGCTTTTCCCTGACGCCCCGGAGGACGCATGGGGGCAGTACAAGCAGCTTTATCCCGACGCGTTCCAGCAGGACCGCATGCTCATCGAAATCGGCTGTTACCTGGTGCGCACGGCGGACCGGACCATCCTGATCGACACTGGCTACGGCGAGGGGCCGATCGAGGCCATTGGCGGGCGCAAGGGCGAGCTGATGGACGACCTGACCTCCAAGGGGATCACAGCCGAGGAAATCGACACGGTGTTCATCTCGCACCTGCACTCGGACCATGTGGGCTGGAACGTCGTGGGCCCCGACGAGAACCCCGTCCCTGCGTTCCCCAACGCGCGCTATGTGTGCCACCAGGCCGACCTGGACCACTTCCGCCGGGCCGACATCCAGGCGGCGTCCACCTTCCCGTTCGTGGACCGCTGCGTGGAGACCATAGCCCGCGCGGGGCTGCTGGACACGCTCACCGAGGACTCCGATCTCACTGCAGGCGTTCGCGCCCTGCACACGCCGGGGCATACGCCCGGCCACATGAGCATCCTGGTCTCCTCGCAGGGTGACGCGGCCTTGATCCAGGGCGACGTCCTGGTGCATCCGGCCCAGGTCACCGAGGAGGAATGGAACTGCCATTTCGATTTCGACTGGGCGGTAGCCACCGACACCCGCCGGAAGATGCTGGCCGATATCGAGAACCAAGGCACCCGGGTCATATCCTGCCATTTCCCCGCTCCCGGTTTCGGCAAAGTGATCAGGAGCAACGGCAAACGTTACTGGCAGGTCGGTTTCGCCGGGTAAACCCGGAAAACGTCCCATAATTCATGCACCCAATCCGGCTTACCGAGAGGTGTAACGTGAGTACCGACCCGGTCAGATTGTTGCAGGACAGCGTCGACAAAGATGAGATGCTGCAACTGGCGCAGGACCTCATCCGGATACCCAGCTACAAGACCGAGGAAAGCGACGTGGCCCGCTTCCTCGCCGGATACCTGGAGCAGCGAGGCTACGAGGTGCAGCTGCAGGAGGTGGAGCCGGGGCGTTTCCAGACCGTGGCCACACTGAGGGGAAGCGGCGGCGGCAAGTCCCTGATGCTCAACGGCCACATCGACATCGACCCGCTGGCCATGGGCTGGAAGCGGGATCCCTGGACGCCCAGCATTGAGGGCGACTACATATTCGGCGCCGGCATACGCAACATGAAGAGCGGCGTATCCTCGCTGATCACAGCCGCCGAGGCCGTACGCAAATCGGGCGTCGAACTCAAGGGAGACCTGGTGCTGGCCTGCGTGGTCGGCGAGCTGCAGGGCGGCGTGGGCACCACCTACCTCACCCGCAACGGCCCCCTCACCGACATGGCCGTCGTCCCGGAGCCATTCGGCGCCAACAACATCCTGACCGTGCACGCCGGCGTGCTGGAGATGGCAGTGCACGTGCTGGGCAACTCCCGGCACATCAGCCGCAAGGAGGAGGCGGTGGACGCCATCGCCAAGATGTGCAAAGCCGTGCCGGCCATCGACGGCGTGGAGTTCACCTACACCCCCCGCGAGGACCTGCCCGGCCTGCCGCGCATCAACGTTGGGGCCATCATCGGCGGTCGCGGGCGCGACTACGACATGCGGGGTCCCAACTTTGTCTCGGACTTCTGCACCGTGCTGGTCGACGTCCGGTACCTGCCGGGCATGACGTCCGCGTCGGTCAAGTCGGACATCGAGAGAGCACTGGACGCGGTCAAGGCGGAAGACGCCGATTTCCAGTACGAGATCGAGTTGCCCCCGGACCCCAAGCACCGGGTGTTCACCGTCGTGATGGAGCCATTCGACCTGCCCAAGGACGAGTACATCCTCGACTGCGTCCTGCGCCAATACCGGACGGTAACGGGGCGGGAACCCGACGGCGTGGGCACCGTGCTGCCCGGCTCCTACACCGGCGACGACACGTGCCATCTCTGGGCTGCCGGCGTTCCGTGCCTGCTCTACGGACCGGGCGGCGGGTCGGAGTCCGATAGCATACCCGACGAGTTCAGCCGGATCAGCGACATGGAGCAGGTGGCCAAAGTCCTCGCCCTAACCGCCCTGGACGTCTGCAACCTGCCCAAGTAGAGAGGCAAGCCGCTGATCCATTCCTCCTCGGAGCAGGAGCAGAGGGTTCAACAAATTCCCTCTCCCTCCGGGAGAGGGTTAGGGTGAGGGCGTCCCCTCTGGCGTTTTCGGGACGTCCGCAACCTGCTCCGAAAGGCCGTAGAAGCCCGTCAGGCCGCTACAGCGGGTTGATGCGCCGCGTCGGCGTGTCGGCGATGTAGCCGGAGAGGTTGAGCGCGGTGTGAATCAGGCCGATGTGCGAGTAGGCCTGGGGGAAGTTGCCCAGCTGCCTCCCGGTGGTCTTGTCGTACATCTCGGCGAACAGCCCCAAGTGGTTGGTGCACTTGGTGAGCACCTGGTGGAAGTAGTCCAGCGCCTTGTCGTTCTGACCAGTGTAGATGAGGTTGCCCGAGAGCCAGAAACTGAGCAGCGTGAAGGCCCCCTCCTCCTGGCCCTCCAGGCCGTCGTCGGTCTCGCTGGGCAGGTAACGCCACACCAGCGGGCCGTCGCACAACTCCCGCTCTATGGCGTCCAGGTTCTGCCGCACCCTGGGGTCATCCCTCTCCAACAAGCCCATGAAAGGAATCGCCAGGTTCGAGGCATCCAGGGAATCACTGCCGTAGCGCTGCCGGAAAGCCCGCTTTTTTTCGCTCCAACCCTCGTCCAGTATTTCGTGCTTGATGGCGTCAGCCGCCAGCGACCACCGGCGGTACAGGCGGCGTCTGCCTCTGACTGCGGCAATATATGCCGCATAATCGAGGGCGGCCCAGCACATCAGCTTGGAATACACGAAGTGCTGCTGCTCACCTCGAACCTCCCACACACCCCGGTCCTTAAGGTGCCAGTTCTCGATGACTGTCTCGGCATAGGACTGGACAAGTTCCCAAGCCTCATCCGGTATCTGGTGGTGCAGGACCAGGAGGGAGTGAATCGAGAGAATCACCTCTCCAAAAACGTCCAGTTGCAGATGGGACGCAGCCCCGTTTCCGATGCGCACGGGACGGGAATCCTCGTATCCCCGCAGATGCTCGAGGACTTCCTCATGCAGCGACGACTCGGGACTGATACCGTAAACGATCCTGGTGCGCTTGTCCCTGAGCTGACATTGTTCGATCAGCCAGTGGATGTATCGGTCGCCGCCGTACACGTCACCCAACCTGTAGAGCACATCCACGGTGAAACTGGTATCGCGCAACCACGAGAACCGGTAGTCCCAGTTGCGTGAACCTCCCAAGGTCTCCGGAAGGCTGGTTGTCGGAGCGGCAACAATGGCGCCGGTTCGCCGGTACATCATCAGGTGCAGCACCAGGAACGAGCGGACCACCTGCTCACGCCACAGTCCGTCGTAGTCCATATCGGTAACCAGTGTCTGCCAGTACCGCTTGGTCTGCTCCAGTCTCGCCTCGGTGCGGTAATGCTCCAGATGGACGGACCGACCGGCCCCATAGGCAAGTACGAATGAGGCGGACTGGCCCTGGGACAGCGTGAATTCGGCATGCACGCCGTCACCGGCCTGTGCCAGAGTGGCGCTGGACACGAAGGTGAGCGTCTGCCCTCCGCCCGTGGATTCCAACGCGCCGCCGGTGCCGTTCCTCAGGGATCGTATAAGCGGGGAGACGCGAGCATAGTCGTGACGCGGCTGGAAATGGCACTGCATATCCACATTGCCTGACTTGCAGGTTACGATGCGGTGGATTTCAGGAGGATTGTTAGGTTCAATATCAGGACTGCCGTCCTCGTCATCGTCGGGGATCGGCATGAAATCCAATATGGAAACAACGCCGGTTTCGGTGCGAAAGGTTGTTTCGAGGACGTTGGTATCCTGAACGTATTCCTGCGAGCTCTCGACACAGGGGCCCGTCGGACTTATGCGAAAGCGTCCTCCGATGTCCTGGTCCAGCAGGGCGCCGAAGATGCTGGGCGAATCGAACCGTGGCAGGCAGCACCAGTCGATGGAACCATCCGTTCCCACCAGCGCCGCAGATGACATGTCGCCAATCAGTCCGTAACTATACAAAATTCGTACGAATAAAGAAGTTCAGATCCAAAAGGATACTCTATCACCGGAATCATTCTGGGCGCAATGAAACAAATGCCTACCGCTTGCGAATTGTATATCGGCTGCCGGACAGCTACGCGGCTGTTTTTCATCGCCATAGTCACTAGTATCAGGCATTATCGGGTGCCAGGATTAGCGGCTAACTATACCGGTACATTCATACTAAGTCTCTTAATCTGCATGGCAATTGCGCCGTCCTTTTTCTCATCGGCCTGCCGATCTTCCTCCGCCACACCTGCCACAACGGGGACAGCCACCAGCCAATCCGCAGAACCGACCTCCGAAACAACACCCGAAATTCCGACAGCGGGTGCAGCATTAACAGCAGAGCCTCGGCAATCTCCAACCCCGTCGCGAATGGCGACGAGCGCCCCGCCATCTCCCAACCCGACACCGGCACCCACGCGCACGCCACTACCCCCGGTGCCTGTGCCAACGCCGCACCCTGATAACACGCAGTGGGTGCGGGAGCGACTGGATGCGGTAATCGCCCTCTACCGGCCGACACCCGCAGGGGCAGCCCTGCTGCATAGCCTGGACGTCCGGCAGATGCAAGGCGAACCGGGGTTCTTCGGCAGCTACGGCTTCGACGGCTGGGCCGGGGTGGGCGAGGCCAAGCCCATACCGACGATGCACGAGTTGGGTCATTCCTACTGGGGAGGATTCCCGGTAATAGGCAGGGCAGACCTGAATTGGCAGCGATCGAGTGGCGGCGATGTGCCCCCGGCCCTCGCCGCATATCACCGAGACATCCTCACGTTTATGGCGCAGCCGCCCGACGAATTCGAAATCCTGCGCCAGAGGCTGCGCAACCTCCCCGGGCTCTCCGCCGGCAACACCGAGCCGCTGTTCCACAGCATGGAGGCGGACATTCCGTACACCACCGGCGGAGACCTGCTGCTGTTGCCGCCGGTCTTGCGCAAGTACTGGGCATACTTCCTGACCGAGGGCCCATTCGGCACTTGGGAGCACGCAGCCGGATGGCTGCAGTCCCTTTCCCACCAAGAGCGAGTGCTCGCTGGCAAGTTCCTCGGATTCGATCACCTGGACCTGCGGCCATACCAGGACATCCCGGCCTATACCCCGCCAGGGGACCTGTTGGCAGCACCAACGGTGATACTCTCGACGGAGGAACGACAGCGTTTAACGGACTTTGCCAGCCAGTTCGATCTGCTGATCGGCGATCCTCAGATGGAGGAGAACTTCCAGTTCTGGCGTGGATACCTGCAGGACAAGGTCGCCCTCCATCGACTCCATCCGGAACACCTGGGCATGCTTCCCGGTCCAAGGGCGCTTGAAATATCCAATGCCCTCACCGTCATGGCCGGGCTGGAGGGCACTGCCGAATCCAAGGCAGCGGCCCTGGAGGAGCATATTTCCCGGCAGCCATTCATGGTCAATTTTCTCCCAGCCATCGACGACGCCACGCTGGTGGAGTTGTTCTCCGGCAGCCCCGAATTGCCCGAGGGACCCACCCTCCAGGCCACAGCCAGTTTCGTGGAGCGCCTGCGGCGATTCGGCGCTATGGTTGACGGGATTCACGCCGCGGGGAGCAGGTCACCGGCGGATGGCACGGTCGCCCTGGCCGACTACCTGGGCAAAACGGGGCTGGACCAAGAGCAGGACCTAAGGCTGTTCTTTGACCTGTTCCACAGCACCGACCCCTCCCTTGCTCGGGACATCACGGCAAGGCTGGACGGGGGTACCGTTCAGTCATTGATGGCGCCGGTACCCGTGCAGCTAAGAACTATCCTCGAGCCTGAAGTGTTGCTCCAAAAACTGGACATCACCACCGAGGCCCCAGAGGACGATCTGGTGAGAGGGCTGGCGCTGCTGCTGGAAGAAACATCGGGGAACTATCGCATTGACGAGCCATTCGTCGAGCAGCTTTTCCGGGTAATGGCAGCCAGAGCCGAGCGAAACCCGGCGGCGGCCCTGAGGGTGGTGTCCAACGCCCGGTTCCCGCTGGAGAGATTCGTCCTTAGCCAGCCGGAAGCCGCATCCCTCGTGTTGTCGCAGGATATCGACGCTACGCTGTCGCTGGTAAAGAACAGCGATCCGGTGCTTTCCCCGCCTGCCAGGATCATCTATCGGCTGATTGTCGCCGACCCGGGCCTCGCCGCCAGCCTCGTCGATGCACTCGACCGGCGCGGCGAGATCAGGCTCGTCATGGAATCCCTCGCCTACATCGCCTACGACAAGGTCAGATCGGAGAAATTCCCGGATCTGCCAATCTCTCTGGAACAGGACGGGGTGTTCCTGGAACGACTGGCGGACATGAATGGCGCCGAATGGCTGGCCGACAGGCTTGGAATGGCGGTCAGGCTATACCGGCCAAGGGTCGAATCCGGGATAGTTTCCCCAGACTTTCTGTTTGAATACGGGCAGACGCTCTTAGCGGCCGCAGACAGTATGCCCCGAGACTCCACCCTGCTCGCTGCAGCCATTGAAAGGGCTTTCGTCGCGCCGTAGAGCAAACCTGCCACAGGCAGGCCGCTCGGTGCGTTCAGCCCGGCGTGATCAAAGAGAAGTCAGGGCCCAGGCCATCTCCCCCACGGACCGGCACCGGTTTCAGGTGAGGGCGGGCTTGGGTGTCGCTGGCTTGTTGTAGCCGAGGAGGTCACGCACGGTCTCACTGGAGCGGATCAGGCGCACCGCCGACGTGGGGTAGGCAGGGTTGTTGGGGTTGGCGACATCGTGCCTCTCCACCACCTCCTCATACAGCCACTGGTCAATCAGGCGGTAACACTCGTATTCCGTCGAGGCGATAGCCCAGTCCAGCATCCACTGGGTGCACAGTTTGTTGTAGCCGACAAAGTTCATGGAGGCTTCCAGTCTGTCCATCTGCCGCACGAATGTCTGGAGCGCGTCCTCGGTCGAAATGTACTGCCCTTCGCCACCGGCGAATGCCCCGAGCTCCCCATGATCAGGCAGGTAGAACCCCAGTTCAGCCTCCAGCGGGAACAGGGGAGCCACCGCCAGCATGTCCCGGGCCACCGACTGGCTGAAGGCGCAGATGACGATTCGCCGTCCATTGGACTTGGCCCGGTCCACCAGAGCCTGGAAATCGGAGTCGCCGGAGCCGAGCACAATATACTGGCAGTCGTCCCGGTCCCTCACCCAGTCATAGACCTCCAGCAGTATGGAGGGATCGGTGCGGTCCTTCCCGGCCATGGTGCGAGGTGCGTTGTATGGCTGTATGCCGGCCAGGTTGAAGGCAGCGGCGTCCTCCCGGCGGAGGCTCCAGTCTCCGAACGCAGTCCCTCCCAGCACCTCTCCGAAGTTCTCGCCGACCGACTTCATCGCGTCGCACAGCACTCTGGGTGTAACGGATTGCTGGTACATCTGGGCGCCACGTCTGATGTTCTCCCAATCAATGGCAATCAGGACTCCTGCGTTAGCATCAGCATTAGTTTTTTTCATGAAGACTATTCCTATCGGACCGAATAAATAACCCGGATCAAAAAGACTTAAGAGGAGATACGCCGAGAATATTTCAACCGTGACATCGTAACTCAAACACGAGGCGGCGGTATATGCCTCGAAAAGGGCCTCCCTGCGGAACCGCCGCCAAGTACATGCTGTTCAAGCCTGGTACGTCACAAGAAAGGCTCCCTTGCCTGCAGACAGGGAGCCTTTTGCGGTTGCCGGATCGCCAGTGAGATCTACTGGTCCACCTCCACGACGGTTCCATCATCCTCGATGCGAATGCCCACAATCGGGGTGATCTTCTCGTTGAATATATCGAAGATGGGGTCATCCAGGTCACCCACGCGGTTTATCCAGCCGGGAACAACGTTGTTGAGCACGGCCTGGTCGCTGAGGGCCTGTAGTTCCGGGGAGAACAGCACCTTCTCCAGTCCGGCCAACTCGTTCTTGACTACTCCCACCTCGTTCTGGATGGCAGCCAATCGGAGGGCTTCCAGTTCGTGCTTCGCGCCTTCCTCGAGAAGGATGGCCTGTATATCAGCGGGGAGCTCTTCGAAGATTCTGGCGTTCATCACCACGTTGTCGTTGAACAGGCTGACCAGGAACCCGTTCATGTGGGTGGTCACCTCGTACCAGCGCTGGCCATAGGCCGGATCGGCGCCGGTGACTCCGCAGTCCAGGATTCCCCTTTCCAGAGCCGTATATACCTCGGCAAAGGCCACGAACTGGGCCTCGGCGCCCATGCCCTCGATCCAGTCGGAGATTGCGGCGCCGTGGCTGCGGGTCTTCTTGCCCTCGAAGTCCGCCGGCGTGGTCAGCGCCTCGCTGCAGAAGAAGAACTGGTCGATGCCCACGTACCAGTTGTGAGTGATGATCGGTGAACCGCCGCTTTCCTCGGCGATCATCAGCTCCAGGTCCGGGGTCAGAATAGTGGTAGCGTCGTACTGAGCCTTGTGGTCGCTGAACATACCCCACAGGCTCTGGATTTCCAGCGCCGGCACCTCCCCCGCGACGTAGCCGGTATAGATTTCGGCAATGTCCAGGGTGCCATCCCGGACCAAGGTCATGTTGTCGGCGCCGGAGATGCCCAGTTCCGGGAAGGAGGTCAGGTTGATTATGAGCTGATTGTTGGTGCGCTCCGCTACATTGGGAAGCAGATAGTGCTCCATCAGCTGGCAGGGCAGCAGCGCCCGGTTGGTGCAGGCGTACTGGAACTCAAACTCCTCGCCGCTGCTGGTGAGCGGAGTCGGGTCCAGCAGATTCGCCTTCTCAATCAGGTCCTGGTAATAGGGAGACTCGTAGATCCAGATATGTCGCTCCAGCGACTCCAGCGGCACGCTGCCGTCGGGGTTCCCCTCGCTGTCGATGCCTCCAAGAGGCGGGTCGGTGGCCGGACCGACCAGCTGACTCAGGTCGCCCACGTAAATGGCGCCTGGGCCATTAGCCACCGATGCCGCATAGGCCGCCAGCTCCTCGCTGACCTCCATCATCATTCCGGACTCTTCTTCCTCAGGTTCCTCGGCGGCCGCTGCGGGCGCCTGAGTGGGGACGGCAGTCGGGGCCGGGGGACTGGTGGGATCCGAGGCGGCCTGCTCAGGCTCGTCCGTAGGTTCTTCAGCACTTCCACAAGCTATCAGTGCGATTACCAAGACTAAGGACAGTGCCAGAATAAGGGGCAATCCAACCAGTTTCCTCATGAGAATCCTCCGCAAATCCAGATTAATAGGCCGGTACCGAACTATCTCCCCAGCCAATTGCTGTTGAAGTGGCCACCTCCTGTTGCCTTAAACAATGGCATACCCCGAATCACAAGGTTCGGGGATTCTAGTTGTACATATTTCTCTTTGTCAACCAGTTACTTGTTAGCATTGATAACGATTCTTGAATATACATAGTCGATATTCGTAACAATAAGAGCAGACCGAAAGGGACACGCTCCTTGCCAGGCGATGCGAGGGAGACTGTAGTGGAGCAAAAGGCGTCGGGATATCTACGAAAGGCCGGCGTTGGTGAGGAAGGCCTCGAGCAGGGCGGTCATCTGCCGCTGGTGCTCCGGGGCGAACTTGGTGAACTCGCGCAGGTTGCGGGCTGACTCTTCCTTGGGGTCAAAGGCGTCGCCCATCAGTCCGTAGTCGCCAGCGAACACCCTGTCCCACACCTTCAGCTCGTCAAGAGTGAGCTGCGGCTCAAACTGAAAGGCGTAGGACGGACCGTACCGGAAGGCCATGTTGATGCGGCGATATGCACCGTCCCGGCAAAGCATGTGTCCCTCAGCCAGTTTTATGGCCCCCTCCGGTATGCTGAAACATTCTCCGTGAAGGGTGGGCACCAGGGGCGTTGTAATGGCGCCGAAAACCGGGTCGGCGTCGCCTTCGGCGGTGATGTGGATCTTGCGCAGGCCGAATTGGTAGCCGCCGCTGGGTTCCACCTTCCCGCCCAGAGCAGTGGCCATCATCTGCGCGCCCAGACAGACGCCGAACACTGGCTTGCCAGCGGTCATTGCCTCGCGCAGGTATTCCCGCTCGGCGTGCAGCGCCGGCAGATCGTCATTCACCGACATCGGGCCGCCGAAGGCCATGATAAGGTCAACGTCGCTCAACGGAGGGGGATCGAACCGATCGTAATGCGGCGCCGACTCGAAGATGTTGCACTCAGCAAACCGGAAACCCCTGCTCTCCAGGATGGCGCGAAAGTTTCCGCCCATGGTCTCCGCCTCGTGATGCCGGATGATCAGCGCCCGCTTCATTGCTCCCTCCATTGAGCCCTGGTTGCCGTGGCAATGTATCACACGCCGGGCTGCCTGCCCCTGCATAGGATGATACAATCGGCATCGGAACCCAATCTGTCAGAGGCCCAAAATGGAAGACCGGATTAGCAGCCTGGAAAGCGTCGTGCAAATGTCCGTAACTATGCAGCGGATACTAAACGAACACATGAACCTAATGGATGAAAGGCAACGCGAGACCGACGAGTGGCAACGGCAAACCGAGCTACGACAGCGAGAAAGAGATGAGTTACTGCAGCAGTTGCTCCAGGCGGTGGCTGTAATGCAAGCAGACATTGTTCGTATAGACGAAACGCACAACTAAAGCATTCCCGACACTGCAGACAGTGAATCGGCTAAGACTGAATTGCGAGAAAGGAAACATAGATGACTGAAATGACCGGCGGACAGGCACTGGTGAAATCCCTCTACCGCGAGGGGGTGCGGGTGGTGTTCGGGCTGCCCGGGGTGCAGCTTTACCACGCCATGGACGCCTTTTACGACGAGCCGGGCATACGGTTTATCACTACCCGGCACGAGCAGGCCACCGCCTACATGGCCGACGGGTTCTCCCGCGCCGGCGGCGGCATCGGAACGGCGCTGGTGGTGCCCGGGCCGGGCCTGCTGAACGCCACTGCCGCCCTGAACACGGCGTACGCCGCGTCGTCTCCCGTGATGATGGTGTCCGGGCAAATCGAGCGCGACCTCATCGGCGTCAACCGCGGTATGCTCCACGAGTTGGACGACCAGCTGGACATCATGCGCACGGTGACCAAGTGGGCCGCCCGCGCCATGGATCCCGCCGAGGTCCCGGAGACGGTGCATGAGGCCTTCCAGCAGGTCAAAAACGGCAGGCCGCGACCGGTGGAGATCGAGATCCCACCGGAAACGCTGGCCGAGGTCGCCGACGTGGAACTCCCGGAGCCGGAGGCGCCCCGTCCCCTGGCCCCGGACCAGCAGCGCATTGCCGAAGCCGCCAGGATGCTGGCGGGCGCCAAGAATCCGCTGATCTGGGCTGGCGGCGGCACCATCTCGTCCGGAGCGTCGGACGCCGTGCGAAATCTGGCTGAGCACATGCAGATGCCGGTTATCGCCACCGCCGAGGGCAAGGGCATTATTTCGGACCGGCACCCGCTGTCGCTGGGTTCCCTGTGGCTGCGCAACGACACCGTAGCCGGAGCTAACAGCAGCCACGACCTCGTGCTGGCGGTGGGGACCAGGCTGGCCTTCCCCATGTGGCTGGGCGGACAGCAGGTGGTGCAGATCGACGTCGACGCCGACGAGCTGGGACGCAACTACGACAACACCTACGGCGTGCAGGGCGACGCCCGAGTGTCCCTCGAGGCCCTGCTGGCCGAGGTCTCAAGACTCGCGCCGGCCCGCGCTGACCGCAGCGCGGAGGTGGCAGCGGAACGAGCGCAGCGGCAGCAGGACAAGATCACGGTGGAGCCCCAGGAATCCATGCTCGCCGCCGTCCGGTCCGCAATGCCCGACGACGGCATCCTGATCGCCGGTATGACGCAGCTCGGTTACTACAGCCGGGCATATTTCCCGGTCTACGAACCCCGCACGTTCATCACGTCGTCCTACTCCGGCAACCTGGGCTATGCCTACCCCACAGCCCTGGGAGCCAAGGTGGCGCAGCCGGACAAGGCAGTGGTGGCGCTGTCGGGCGACGGCGGGTTCCTGTACAACTCGCAGGAGATGGCCACGGCCGTTCAGTACGGGATCAACGCCGTGGTGGTGGTGTTCAACGACAACGCCTACGGGAACGTGCTGCGAGACCAGCGCAACCGGTTCACGGGCCGGACCATCGGAGCGGAACTGCACAACCCCGATTTCATAAAACTGGCCGAGGCCTACGGCGTCAACGGCGTGCGCGCCGAGACCCCCGAGGCCCTGGAGACCGCCCTGCGCCAGTGCATCGCCCACAACGGACCGTCGCTGATCGAGGTGCCCGTCGGGCCCATGCCCACGCCATTCGAGCGGCTGTAACAAGCCATCAGGTCTGCGAATTTTGGAGGGCGGGTCACATACCCGCCCTCTGGCTTTTCCCGGCTGATGATGGTTGGGCGGGTCCGGCCCGCGGACCCGTCAAGTCAACAGTTCCCTGACGATCAACAACGTACCGCCAGCGATCACCACCACTACCACGACGTACCGAAACACTCTTTCATTCAGCCTGCCCAGGAGCAACCCGGCGATACCGAATCCCACAAAGACACCCGGGACGGTCAGCCCCACCAACACCGCGGTGGCCGTCGTGTACAACCCCGAAATTGCGTAAAGCAGCACCTGTGTGATTCCGGTTATAACGAACAGGGCCGCCAGTGATGCGCGGACAGTCTGGGAGGGCCACTTCTGGGCGATGGCATATATCCCGGCGACCACCCCACCTATGGTGATGGCCGTCACCCCGAAGCAGGTGACGAAACCGAATACAAACCCCGATCCGGGAAAGGTGGCGAAGGGAAACTCCACCTCTCTCAGATTCATCAGTCCAAGCAGCACAATGACGCCGCCAATGACGATCCGCAACGCGCCTGGCTCGGAGTAGTTGAGCAGCAACACTCCCAGGGGCGTACCCACCATCCCCCCTGCAATTAGCCCCTTGCTCTTGCCCAGGTCCAGGTGCCGCCAAGTAGAAAGCAGGACAAGCAGCGAGATCAGCACTGTGTGGGTGTTAATCAGGAGGATGGAGGTCTTGGGTTCGATGAACAGGAGTAGTGGAGGGGTCCCGACCACTCCCATTCCGAAGCCAACGGTGCCAAAAACCAGGGCGGCCGTGGAAATGACCAGCAGGGCACCGATCAGTTCGACCAGCCCGGTCAGTTCCGTACCTAAAAACATGGTCAGCCGGGAGTCCCGGAATCGGAAGGCGCCGTGATTCTTGCCGTGTCTTCTGGCGGAATCCCCGGCCCGGTGCTAAACATCCGGGTCTGATTCACTCACGGTGAAGGCCCCCGACGCAGCGGCATGGCGGAGGGTGGCATCCACGCTGACGACAGGAGGGCCATCGCGCCTGACCTCGATCTCCAGGGCGTTGTCCGGATTGACGGAGAAAGCCCTTTCCCCGTCGAGGGCCACCGTCGAGTGCCGGCGCTCCACCTCCACACGCTGGCCGTTTGCCAGCCGTTGCCAGGACTCGATGCCGACCACCGGGACCGACCCGGGCGCTATGGGTGCCCGGATTTGCAGCTGCCCGTCTACCAACTCCTGCGGTATCGAGTCCTCATCCAGGCTGCCGTCGGCAATGCGGTAGTGCAGCCCCCCGTCGTCGTCCAGCGACACGGCCTGGAGACGAGCGCCGATGGAGGACAGTCCGATGGACGATGGCTCGGCGCGGGTGAGGAACACCTCGTAGATGGTCCGCATGTCCCAGATGGCGCGGGTCGCGACGAATCGCTCCTTGGACAGTGCCACATCGACCAGGGCCATGTCCCGGTCCTCTCCGTCGACGATGACCGCGATGGTCTTGCTCTGGATCGCCGCAGCCACCAGCGGGACGATGCCGGTGGCCACCAGCCCGGCAGCCATGCCCGCGGTGGTGCCCTCGACCATGACCGGAAAGACGTTGTTGGTGCCTGTGGAGATGGCGACCATGGGCAGGTCGCGGGCGCCCTTGGCAACGGCACGGTTGGTTCCGTCGCCCCCGAGGGTGATCACGCAGCCCACGCCAAGTTCGGACATTGCGGTGGCGGCGCGCACCGTGTCCCCCTCGTTGTACAGCGCCGTCATCGTCAGCACCTCCACCTCCACCGAGAGGTGGGGGTCATCGGCCGCGCGTCGCACCAGGTGGGAGCTGTCGGGCATGGCCAGAACTTTCTGAACGCCCACCGACTGAAGGCCGAGCATGGCGCGGCGAACAATGTTCACCTTTTCCCAGTCGGGCACCACCCGGCCCTGGGCAACCAGCCTGCGAATGTCCTTGCTGGCCGCCGGGTTGGCAATGATTCCTACTGCAGTCAAGAGCGCGCCTCCGTTACGGACCTGCCGCCGGTTCTCTCGGGATGCAACAGACGGATGGCCTATTGTCGACGAGGGGAATCGCTTTTTCAACCTGAGACCGGTTGCGGCAAGGGGATATATTTCTCCCTCCCCCTGAGGGGGAGGGCTGGGGTGGGGGTGAAATCCCAGTATCAACGGCTATGTGATCGATAGAAGACCGCCCTCAACCTAACCTTCTCCCTCCAGGCGAGGCGATTAGTCACACATCCTGCGATATTTGCCTCTGGCTGGACGAGCCGGAACAAAAACAATAGGCCCCTCATTACACTGAGGGGCCTGAGAACCAGGCTCTATCTTTCCGGCAGTGAATGGATCAGATAAGTTTACGCGGCCGCAGGAACCTTCATCACCGACGTCATGGCCTGGACTTCCAGGCGGGCGATGTGGCTGCGGGCGTGGTCCATCACTCCCTGCCACTCCGGGGACGAATAGAAGGCCTCCTCCCTTGAGGCAACCTCATCGGCGCTGGGGAACGACCGGATCCAGATGAACTGGTTGTTGTCGGCGTTGACCCACATTCCATCTACGGTGATGCCGTACTTTTTCTGGATCCCTACCAGTTGGTCGTTGAACAGTTCTACCCAGGCGTCCATCATGCCGCGATTGATGGTATAGGTCCGCAGTTGGTAAAGCATGCCGTCCTCCTAAATGTTGTTTTTCGGGTCTTGGTGCGGTTGAATCAGGCTGCAACGCAGGTGATTGTGCGTTCGACTCCCGCAATGTTCTGTACCTGTGCCGTCACCAGGTCCACCAGGGCAACCATATCATCGGCCTCTGCCAGCGCGATCAGGTCGTAGCTGCCGGTGATGATGTCAGACTGTGAGACATTGGCCATGCCACGCAGGGCCGACAGGACATCCTTGGCGCGTCCCACCTCGGTCTCGATCAGTATGTATGCACGAGTCGCCACTGCATTTACCCAAACTTCTTTCGGCCACTATGGGGAAACTAGTCCGGGATGCCTGCGGTGCTGGTGACTTCGACCAGGTTGTCGGGCTGGCCGAAGTTCACGACGATCGTGGTGCGGGCCGGCCGGTCGGCAGGGAAAAACTCGGCGTAAACCTCGTTGAAGCCAGGGAGATCCTCGCGGTTGCTCACGTAGCAGGTATTGGTGAGGACCTGGTCAATCGATGAACCGGAGGCCTCGAGTATGGTTGAAATGCGCTGCAGAGCGTAGCGGGTCTGCTCTTTGATATCGGCGCCCACCGTGTTGTCGGTGGGATGCCGGCCTGTGCATCCAGCCACGAACACCAGGTTGCCGTACCGCACTGCCTGCGAGAGGGGCGCGTTCCCTGCGGTAACTTTATCCGTCGAGATAATTTCCTTTTTGGGCATGGCCACAGGCCTCCAAATGGACTTTGGGGTGCGGTGCCCCATAGGCCAAGACCGAAATGGCCGGACACAGGGCAATTGCTGCTTCTGTCGGTCGGCTTATTATAGGGTCACCCGACCTGCTGTCAATTCGCCCTTGCAGGGAGCGAGTACGCTGTCGCGGCGCCCCACACGCTGTCGCACCCTTACAAATTGCCCACTGATTCCGGCTCAGTCTGGGATTGATGCGAACTCGTTGCCAAGCTGCCGGATGAACTCCGGGAACTTCTCCGTGCCGTTCCACCACAGCAGCCCGCCGGACTCACCGGTTCCCAGGTCGCCGATTACCGAAACGTCTCCCACTTCCTCCAGCAGCTCTATGTGGCTCATCACCTCGGTGACCGCCAGGAAGAAATTGCTGTCGTTCAGGTCCCTGTGGGAGAAATGGTCCCGGGTGAGCGTCATCAGGTCCCGTGGCTCCTGCCCCAGGATTTCGATCAGGTCGTGGCAGCGCTGCACGTGGTGCTCCACAATCTCTGCGGCCCGCTCCAGTCCCACGAGGTTGAACTGGCCCCGATAAAAAGTCCGATGGGCCGGCAGCACCGCGATATCGTTTCCCATGCCGGCCACTCGCAACAATGACCGCAGCAGGGCCTTCAGACCGTAGATGCTGTTTCCGTTGCGATATCGTTCGGGAAGCGCCTCCATGTAGCTGCCGTGGCTGCGTTGTACCGACGGGTGGGGCGTTATCTGCGGGAGCACGTGGTCGCCGGTGAACATCACTCCGTCAAACAGGATGCACAACTCGTCGGGAGAATGGCCCGGAGTGTAGAAGTAAGTAAGCCCGTCCGAGCGGAGGCCATCGGTGACCGGCCGGTCCAGGTTCAGTTGCAGAACGCGCTGATGATGTTCCTTGACCCGCTCAACGGTCTCGCTGCTCTCAAAGGCGTCGAACCCACTGACCTGGCGACGCCAGTGCATCTCGCGTTCCCAGCGGTCCTCCAGCAGGAGGCTGCCGTACACCTCGTGGGCCCACAGCTCGGCGCCGCTGGCCCTGATGGCGGTCAGACAGCCGCCGTCGTGGTCCATGTGCCCGTGGGTTACCACCACTCGCTCCAAGGCGGACAGGGAGTGGCCGACAAACTGCAGCGCCTCCTCCAGGTGGTGTTCCGAGCCGTGACAGCCGGGATCAATTACGGTGAGGTGATCTCCTTCCACCACGTAGCACCAGGTGGGCCCGAGAGGAGTCTCCCAGGCCTGTGGAATTCCCAGCGCCCAGACGGGCGCGCCGGAGGACGATTCAAACCTGACCACCATCCGGTTTCCGGAGTCGTCCCCCGATTTCAGTATTTCTGGTTTGAGCATCTGACCGCCTTGGATAGATTTGGATTACAACCGGTCGCCGCCGGTGAGCTCATTTTGGGGCGTTGGTCCCTATTGTTCAGCATGGCAGCGGATTACGCAGCCATGCATCAGCTAACCCGACTCGTCCGATGATTCATCAGTGGAGTCAGTCTCGGACTCGGCAAGTTTGACCAGGGCTCCCAGCAGGGCGCTGTCGCGTATTATCCCCTCCACAACCACCTGGTCGCCCACCTCAACGTCGTCCTGGAAAACTGTGAGCGACACTATGGTGATGGTGTTGCCGGCCAGCGTCAATGATTCCGGCTCTCCCTCGCTGTCCGTCCGTATCTCTTCCAGTTCACCCGACAGGTTGAACCGGACCTGGCTCTGGCCCGCCTGTGCCGGGAAGGAAAGGACGGTCTCGATTTCCCGAGCCAGGAAAACATTGCCGGAAATCGAACCGGTCACCTTTACCACGGCCCCTCCCTGCAGGTCTCCCATTATGACGGTATTGCCGGAGATGCGGACGGTGATGCCATTGACCGTTATGTCCAGCGGCCGGGCGGAGGAGATGAAGGCGGGTCTCTCGACCGTACCCTGCATCTGCACCAGCGGCAGCGATCCGATGCTGCCCGTGGGCCGCGGTTCGACAGTAACCGCCAATATTTCGCCGTTGATCACTATGGCCTGCACCACTACGGCGACGCCGATGGTGAGCTCGACCTCCAGCCTGGTCAACTGGTCGGTGGCGATGGCGATACCGTCGATCACAATGCCCGTGGTCTCCCCGTCGGAGCCCGTCTCGACCCGTTCCACCACCCCGGTGACACTGGCCTCGGTCCCGCCGGTTACCCCCGGCCCATAGCCGACGATCTCGCGGGCCAGCACGGAGCCGTCCAGCTGCAGCAGGCCGCGCACCTGCACCGGCGTGCCCACCTGCAGGGGAGCATCGATGGTGGTCAGAGCGCTCACGGTGACCGGAATCCCGTTCACCGTGAGTCCGCCGTTGCCCCCAATTCGTTCTATGCGGCCTTCAATGTCGACAGGGTTGGCCCTGGTCTCTCCGGTCTCGTCATAGAAGGCGTACTGCACGATCTCGCGGGCGAGGAGCGTTCCGTCCAGCTGCAACTCCGCCTTGATCCTGACGTTGGAGCCCGCAGTGGTGTCTCCAACGGTCTTTGTCAGATCGCTGAGAACGACTGTTATTCCATCGACCACGACCGCCTCGTCCTCGTCCAGCCGGTCGACGGTCCCGCGTATGCTGACGCTGCGAACGGGACCACCCTGTTCCGTAGTCGCGGCTGACACCTTGGTGGCCAGCAGTCCGGCCGTCCTGGCGGTTGCAGTGACCTCAACCCTGCGCCCTACGGAAGGACGTCCCGAGAGCACGGTGTCGGCGTCCACCTGCACGGGGATTCCGCCCACATTCCACGCGCCGCCAGTGGCGATTCCCTGGAAAATGCCCTCCAGCGAAACCGAGTGCTCTCCCTCGAGGTCGACTGTTTCGGAGAAGTTCTCAATCTCCCTGGCATACAGGCTGCCGTCGTCGCGGGTGATGCCGGTCACCTTCACCCGCTGGCCCAGTCCCGGCAGGGCGTCTGCGTAGGTCCGGGCATCCACGGTGATCGTGGCGCCGCTGACCTCCCATTCACCGGCAGTGGCATCCCTGCCCTGGAACACACCCCTCAGGACGGTGCGGGCGGCGGTCTGTCCCACGCCCTCATCGTGCTCCACCCGGCGCGCCAGCAGAGAGGCATCGTCCTGTAGCACCGCTTCAACGAGCACCGCGTCGCCCACGGAGATGCCGGCGGTCATGATGGTGTCCACGTCAATGGACACCTCGGTGGATGAGAGTATCAGGTTCGCGTTGTCTGCATTTATGCCCTGGAATGTTCCGCGGATCACCGCAACGTTGGCGGGATCGTCGGACGGCTCGGGAGATTCCTCCGGTTCAAGTCCCGGAATTACGTTTATCTCGGTCAGAGCGCCGGCATCCTGACCCTCGGTGGCAATGAACGAGACGACCACGAATCTCCCTTCGGCCAGGGATGCCACTCCCTGTTGGAGATTGATGCGCACCGTTTCGGAGAGCTGGAATGTTACAGCCTCGGACCCGTCTCCGGGAGGCTGAATGACGATCTCGGTCTCGCTGAGCGAGGTAACCCGGCCGGCCAGATGGCGATTCCTGGTCTTGCTTGGCACGAGGTGGACCTGCCGGGCAACCGCCGTCTGGGAATTGGCCTTAAGCGATACCGCGACTTGATCGCCGAGGTCCAGGTCCGCCAGGCCTGCGTTGGAACGATTTGGCACCCGAATCTCGGTATCACTCGCAACGTCAAAGTCCACCCTGCCACGATCGGTGCTCACCGACAGGCTTCCGCCACCGGTGAAATTGCGGCGCACTTCCAGCACAGAGCCGAAAAAGTCGAGCGGCTCAGGAGAAATGTTGGACCAGTCGGACTCGTTACCTGACAGGTCTATTGCCGTCACCGAATAGCTGAACACGCCCTCCACGGGTAGGGTCCGGTCCTCGAACTCGGGTGAGAAAAGCAGGGCGGTCACCGGTGAACGCGGGCCATCGGCTCCCTGCCGGTAGACCCGATAGCCGCTCAGGTCCGCCGAGGGGCTGGCGTTCCAGGACAGCCTGGCGATCCCGGACGACCGATCAGCCACTGCCACGCCGAGGCCGGATGGCGGCTCGGGAGGCGTAAAGTCCGTGGAGGGCACCCGGAGCACCGACGATTTGGGCGATTCCAGTCCCCAGGAGTTTATGGCTGCGACGGTGTAGTAGTAGCTCGCACCGTCGGTGGTACTGTCATCCACGTATGCGGAATCGGAGAGCAGCCAGGCCCGGCGCACAAAGGGTCCTGCCTCGTTGCGGCTCACGTAGACTGCATATCCAAAAATATCCGACTCTGAGCTATCCCCCCAGTCCAGGGTAATGGTGCCGGGATGGGAGTTCGATGCTTCCCCGCTCAGGTCTTGCGGCGGTTCCGGGCCTTCCGACAGCAACCGGCTGCTCTCCTCGCAGGGGGACGTAGAAACAACCCCGAGACTGCCGGCTATATCGTTCCCCTCGTCGCTGAAGTCGAATTCCACCGCGTCGCCGTCAACAACAAGCTGGTCAGTCTCTACATTGGAGGAAAGGGTGTCCAGGTAGACTGTCTCGAAGGAGCCGATCTGGTCGAGAGCCAATGTGGAATCTGAGGACAGGTCCGGAGAAGGCTGGGTACAAGCAGTTCCACCGGTTGGCAGGGGATTGTCCCGGTCCACCAGCCTTCCCTCGTACCAGAACCTCAGCGGCTCCCCGTCGGACACTGTATCGAAACCGACGGCCGCCGCCGTGATGTTCGAGGAGCCGGTGTTCCGGAGCGAAACGACCGCGCCATCGGGAGTGGGTTGCCCGGCAGTCACGGGGCCCAGCCTGACGGCCATTATGTCCCTGGCGCCGCGGATCGTTCCGGTCCATCCGGCTACCATGAAGCCGCCATCGGACGTCTGCCGGATGGCGCGTCCACCTGCTGAGACTTCATCGGACGACTGGGATGCAGACTGCTGGGAACTACTCCACTGCAGTCTCCCCTCCGAGTCGGTCTTTACCACCCACAGCCTGTCGCCGCCCCGGAAGGATTCCGACCACCCCGCGAGGGCGAACCCGTCATCGGACGTCCTGACGATCGAATGTGCAGCATCGCGAAGCACTCCACCGAAGGTGCGCTCCCATTCCTGCTCGCCGGTGGCGTCGGCCTTGAGCAGCCAGAAATCGGACTGCCCGGCGCCCTCCGACCATGTGAATCCTCCAAGGGCGTAGCCGCCATCGTCCGCGATCGCCAGGGACCTCACCTCGTCGTTGTAGCTCCCTCCAAAGTACCGGGTCCAGCGGTCATGTCCCGCTGCGTCCGTCTGCACGAGAAAAGCCTGGCTGCCCTTGTCCTCGGAGTTTGCGCTCCCGACGACGATATACCCATCGGAAATTTCCGCCACGTCGTAGCCCACGCCGCCGGATATATCCTCCAGCGTGTGGCTCCAGAGCTGTATTCCCTCCGAATCTGTCCCGACCAGCCTGACCGAGGTGCCGCCGGGCCCGGTGGAGCTGCCGACCAGGACATAGCCGCCGTCGCTTGTCTCAAGCACTGCGTGCGCCACGTCCGAGTTCGGGGTGGACGATGATTCGGATACCGTGGTGCTGCCGTAGTTGGTCTGCCATTGTTCCAGACCCAGGGAGTTGGTCTTTACCAGCCAGAAATGACTGCTGTTGGCCGTGGCGTCACCGGCGGAGTGGGTTTCCCCCGCGAGTATGAACCCTCCGTCGGAGGTGGGCCGTACCGAGTAGATGATGTCGCTCTCCGCTCCTCCGAATGTTCGCGACCATTGTTCAGCGCCTGTGGAGCTCAGCTTAACCAGCCATCCGTCCTGCGAGCCAGCGCCGTATGACCGGGTCTCTCCGGCGACAACGAACCCGCCATCGCCGCTGAGGGCCACCGAGTGAGCGAACTCGTCTTCATTTCCGCCTAGGGTGGCGCTCCACTGCGAGACAGGCTGCGCCCAGGCAACGCCAAGCGACAGGAATGCCAGGGCGCAGACCAGCGCCGCTGCCAACAGCGTTGACGGTGAAAAACCGGCGGACACCCCTCCCCGTTTTGTGCTACGCCAGGGTGTAAGCATTTACCTCTAGCCAGGCAGCCCAGCGGCCCGGGCCCTGGATCAAACTTAACGCTTTGCGAGTTACTACTGTGTTACACACCTTTCAGCCCCCTATTGAGTAGGAGCACGGTAAATCACGGCCAGCACCGTGCTGAGGGTGCGACCGTCGTCGTTGGTTGCCACAACGTCGATGACATTGGGACCCTCGTCGAGTGACACGGAACCGGAAAAATATCCGAACCGGTCCACCGGAACCGATCTTCCGTTGATGCTCACGATGGCATTGGGGCCAGTCCGGCCCGCCATTGGCAGCATAGACTCCGAAACTATGCTTTCGTTTTCGGGCTCAGTGACAAGCAACAGAAAGGGCAATGCCAGCGAGGTAACCGTTCGGGAAATACTTCGTCGTCGGCCCTCCTCGTCCAGGGCCACGATGACGACCTCGTTTTCCTCCGGGGCCAGCGATGCCTCACCCCTGAATCCTCCCTGTGCGTCAACCCCGGTCTCCTCTCCGCCTATGTACACACTGGCGCCGGGGGAGGTCTGGCCGTAAACGGCGACCTCGCTGCCGGGGACAACGGAGCCGTCCTCCGGCGCATACACCTGCAGCATCAGTCCGCTCGAGTCCACCGTGGGCATAGGACTCGGCTCCGAGGTCGGCGTTTCCGCTGGTGTGGTGGGACTGGGCCCCCGAGTAGGGGTTCGCGTCGGGACAGGAGTCGGCGTCGGCGCCGGCGTGGCGGTGGGGAGCACCGCCGGGGTAGCCGTGGCCGCGGGAGTTTCCGTGGTTACCGGCGTCGGGGTAGTCTGCTCAGGTCGGGGCAGGGGTGTTATGCAAGCCACCCCCAGCAACAGCAACATAACCGCCAGCAGAGCTACTGCAGTACGTCTATGTGGACTGTTTCGCCCAGTGCTGACAGCAGGCCGTGCCCTGAAAGACGCCACTACCGGTCGTTTCACCGGCCCTTCAGCGGCAATGCCAGCATGAAGGAGGTGTGGTGGCCCTCCTGTGGCGCCGTCAATGAGTCTACCGTCAGTTCTCCGCCACTGTGGCGAGCCAGGGTCCGCGCTATGAACAGGCCCAGGCCGGAACTGGTTTTCTCCTCTCTCCGTCCGACTTCGGGAGTCCAGCCACGCTCGAAAAGGAATTCCAGGTAGTGCGGTGGAATGCCGGGCCCGTCATCCCAGACGCTTACATAGAATTCGGTGTCGTCCCTGGTGAGGGAGACCTCGACATGGCTGTCAGCGTGCGTCACCGCGTTATCGATGAGATTGGCGACGATGTGCTCGATTGCGTGCGAGTTCGACTGGACCATGCCGAATTGCTGCGGCTCGGCCCACCAGCTGATCTCCTTGCCCACCTCCAGGGCCACGGGGGTATAGCGGTCGACTATGCGGCGCACAACCTCTCCGGGCTCCACCGGCGCCAGCTCCAGTGGCGCCCCGGGGGCTTCCGACTGGACCAGCACCTGGATGTTGGAAAGCATGAGGCGGTAATTGACGGCCTGGCGCTCAATCTCGTCGAGCAGCTCCATAACCTCGGCATCGGGAGCGTCTCCGGAAGCCCTCAGCGCCGCGCGCAACTCGCGTTGTCTGCCGGTGATGCGCCTGAGGGGGCGTCCCAGGTCGTGATCGAACTCGTTGAAGAACCCGAGGGTGATTTCGCGCCAGTGATTGCTCTGTTCCTCGTCGGAAATCTGGAGCGTCCCGCCATCGGCGCCGGACCGGGCCGCTTGCCCGGCGGCTGCTACCGCCAGTCCGATTGCGGTGGCGGCAAGGCCCACTATGAGCAGCAGGGCCCCGATGTATCCCAGGGGTTCCACGCCCCACAGGTCATCAAAAACCGCGGGACTTAGAAATGGAGACAGCACGAGACAGACGACGCCGGCCCCCGCTATGGTTGTCGCCACTGCCAATGCCGCCAGTTGCAGCCTGGGTAGGCGAAGGGACGCAGGGCGGTTGAGCAAAAGCTGGGCCATCGGGTCTAGTCCTGACTCGGCTGGTTTACGACTGAGGGGGAGCGAGGCGGTATCCCTTGTCGCGGACGTTGATAATGAGTTCCCCGGAACCGAACCTCACTCCGAGAGCCCTGCCCAGGGAGTCTTTGATCTCCCGGATGCGCACGCGCAGCGACGCCCTGGGGTCCTCTCCCTCCGAGAATCGTTCCAGGTGCGAAAAGGGTACCAGTTCCCCTGGGCTGCGATGCCAGGCGGACGCCAGCTCCCGGAGAATCTCGAATTTCATGCCCTGAATGTCATTGACCATGCGGTCGTCCTGTTCACTCAGCACGTGGACGGTTCTCGACGCAAGGTCCAGCACGATGCCTGCACCGATGGAAATGCGCTCCGCCGAGGCACCCATCAGCCGCCTGAGCCGCAGCACCACCTCGTCAGTTCCCGCCAGCTTGTCTATGAAGTCCACCGGGGCATCCCACTTGAGCGTTCCCCGGACCGCCGTCTCGCGTTCGGGGCCCTGGGCGTACTGGGTGAATATCAGCACGGGCATCCTGGGCCACCGCTTGACGATCTCTCCCAGAATCTCCAGGCCCTTGAACCGATCGTCCCGGTGGTCGCCGAAACGAACATCAAGCAACACCGCGTCGGGGCGCTCCTCCTCGATCTCCCACAGGGCGGCAGCCTCGAATTCGTCTCCGACCGAGCCCCCGAACGAGGGCTGGACCACGGCGGTGCGCCAGCCTTCCTCCTCCAGCCGGCGACGCACGGTGCGCAAAATGGACGACTCGGCCTCGTCGTCCACGATCATTATTTTCTGGCCAGCACGGGTCAACGTCATTCCCCACAACACTACATAAACATTTTCATCGCTATTTTACCAAACACTGCCCGATACCAAGTAACTGCCCTGCAGTCGATTTGTACATTGATGACGGCTCAGTACCGAATCCCGCGACTCGGCGAGGCCGTGGCGGTTGACAAGGTGTACCGCCCCTTTACAATTGGCCTCGCCGCTGCTTCATTCATCGGCCTGTTCAATTCGCATTGAACCGCACCTGCCTTCATGTGTCTCCCCTCGCGAAGTTCAGCCCCCTATACAAAGGAGGAGCGAAATGATCACCAAGTTCGGAAGCCTTTTCGCCGGACACGTGGACCTGGAAAACATCGGCCTCGACGGCACCCCCGTCAACGAACGCTGGCTGCCCGATGGCGAGCTTGCCGGCGTGTTCGACAAGAGCGAGGCCATCGTACTCAAGATGGAGGAGATGGGCTACGATACCTTCTGGTCTGCCGAGCACCATTTCCAGCGGGAGGGCTACGAGTGCATTCCCAACCTCCTGTTGCTTTACGTCCACCTGGCCCACCTGACCAAGAACCTCAAGTTCGGCTGCGGGTTCAACATCAACCCCATGTGGCACCCACTGCGGCTGGCCGAGGACTACGCCACGGCCGATATCCTGACCGGCGGCCGCGTGGTATTCGGCGTTGGGCGCGGCTACCACTCCCGGGAGGTCGACACCTTCGGAGTGCCCAGCACGCTGAGCGATAACGAGGCCAACCGGGAGATGTTCGAGGAACAGGTGGAGATCATAATGAAAGCCTTCCACGAGGAGTCTTTCTCGTACCAGGGCCAGTTCTACCAGATCCCGCCCGAGGTTCCCTACCGCGGCTATACGCTCAAGGAGCTCACCCTGGTTCCCCGTCCCGTGAATCTGCCCGTCGAGACGTGGCAGCCGGTGGTCAGCGCCAGCCAGAGGGCCATGGACTTCATGGCCAAGCACAACATCAAGGGCATCATCGGCGGCGGCGCGGCGGCCGGCGGCGCAGCCGAGGGCGTGATGCGGCAATGGCGCGACACCCTGCAGGCCCACGGGCGGGACGCCGAACTGGGCGAGGACCTGGCAATCGGCTATTCCATCCACATCGCCGAGACCGAGGAGAAGGCCATTCGGGAAGCCCGCGTATTCTTCGAGGAGAACATGAAAATGTTCGCTCCCCTGGGCTTTGTCCGGGGCATCAACGAGGAACAGATGCGCGCGATGGAAGACCCACGCCGGGCCCGCGAGGCAGGACTGCCCACCCTGGAGGACGGCGTCAAGGCCGGCTCTTGGCTGTGCGGCCCGCCGGAACTGGTGGCGGAAAAGCTGGAGGCGGTCCAGGATGCCTACCCCGGTCTGGACCAGATCAACGTCGGCTCAGTCATCGGCACGCCCCAGAACGTCATCCTCGAGCAGTTGGAGGCCTTCGGCAAGGACGTAATGCCCAAGTTCAAGGCGCAGGCATAGTTCGAACTGTGATTTTTCGGATTTATCAGATGGTCATGATTATTGGAATGCCAATCATGGTCATCACATAATCAGACGAATCACAGTTCAGACAAAGGGGAACAAATGACGCAACAGCTGACCGAGGCAGAGCTGCTGGAACTGGCGAGAAAGTTCAGCTTCCGCAGCCGCATCGACAAGAACATCGTCACCGGCCCCATCATGGTCTGGGGACGCGGCTCGGTGGTGCGCGACGTCAACGGCAAGGAGTACCTCGATTTCAACTCCGGCCAGATGTGCGCCGCCCTCGGCCACAACCACCCTCGCATCGTCCAAGCCCTGCACGAAAGCGGCGAGACCCTCATCCACAGCCACATGAGCATGTTCAACGACCGGGAGATCATCCTCGCCGCGAGGCTGGCCGAGATCTCCCCGGAGGGAATGAACCGCTCGATGTTCCTGACCTCGGGCAGCGATTCCAACGAGGCTGCCATGGCCATCGCCAAGCGCTACACCGGCGGCTACGAGATCGCCAGCCCGGCGGTCAGCTTTCACGGGATGAACGACTCGACCCGCGCGGTGACCTTTTCCGGCTGGCACGAAGGATACGGCCCATACTCGCCGGGCAACTACCCCATCATCGCCCCGTACCGGTATCGCTGCAGGTTCTGCCAGGACCGCCCGGCGTGCGACTACTCGTGTCTCGACACCAGTTTCGAGTTGCTGGACGCCCAGGCCGATGGGCCCCTGGCCGGGGTCATCACCGAGCCGCTGTTCAGCGCCGGCGGGGTCATCGACCTGCCCGAGGGGTGGCTGGCGGAGCTGAAGCGCCGATGCGAGGCGCGCGGGGCACTGCTAATCGTGGACGAGGCGCAGACCGGGCTGGCCAAGCTGGGCACCATGTGGGCCTTCGAGCAGGAGGGCGTCGTTCCCGACATTTTCACCATCTCCAAGCATTTCGGGGGCGGAGTGGCCATCAGCGCCGCAATCACCACCGACGAGATCGAGGAGAAGGCGTCGGAAACCGGGCTGGTGGTGGGGCACTCTCACTCCAACGACCCCATGCCCTGCCACGCCGCCATAGCCAGCATCGACATCATCCTGGAAGAGATGCTGATCGACGTGGCGCAGCGCATCGGCGCCTACTGGCGGGAGCACCTGGAGCGGCTGGCCTCGCGCCACGAGATCATCGGGGACATTCGGGGCAGGGGACTGCTGCAGGGCATCGAGCTGGTTAGCGACCGGGAGACGCGGGAGCCCGCCTACGCGCAGGGCCGGGAGATAGGCCGCAGGTGCATGGAGAGCGGGCTAATAATGAGCCTGCGTCGTGGAGGCTCGGTGTTCCGGTTCGTCCCGCCGTTCACCACCACCGAGGCGCAGATGGACGAGGCTGCGGAAATCCTGGACGCGGCGATTGGTGGGGTGCGATAAAGTCGCCTTCAAACTGACTGCATCGATCAAGGGGAACGTTTCGTAGACTAGTGACGGCGTAGTGTTGACTTGCGGTCTTCTATATAGAACAATTGTTCCGCCGCCCAAATACTATTAGAAAGACTATTATCGGACACGTTAATTCAACACCCTTGGAATTCCAATATGGCTTCCTCCATAGAATGGACTGACGAAACCTGGAATCCGATCACCGGCTGCTCCCGTGTGTCGCCTGGATGCGACCGTTGCTATATGTTCGCTCTTTACCCCCGACTGAGGGCAATGGGAGTATCTGGCTATGAATTATCGCCGGACGTCGTTCGCATTCTTCCAGAAAGGCTGCAAATCCCAAGGAAATGGAAGCGCCCCAGGCACGTTTTCGTAAACAGTATGTCCGACTTATTCCATCCAACAGTGCCATTTGAATTCACCTTGGAAATCTTCCATGAAATGAGACAGGCCTCATTGGACCACGGTCATGTGTTTCAAGTTCTGACCAAGCGTCCGGGTATAGCAGTGGCGTGGTGGAAGCAACACAGGCATCACTTTCCTGAAGGATGGCCCCGAAATGTCTGGATGGGAACTTCCGTGGAGACCCAGAAATATGCGCCACGGCTTACGGTACTGGCGAGGCTACCTGCCCCTGTCAAGTTCGTCTCTGCCGAACCGCTTCTGGAAAGGCTTGACCTATCCAGCTGGCTTGAAAACGGGAGCCTGCAATGGGTTATTGTTGGTGGTGAAAGTGGAGCCGGTGCAAGACCAATGGATCCAGACTGGGCACTCGATTTGCAGAGCCAAGCGGAAGATGCCGGTACTTAATTCAGTACTTCCACTCCGGGTCGCGCTTCTGGAGGAACGCTGTGATGCCCTCGTAGGCGTCCTCTTTCAGCAGATTGTCGACCATCACTTTCTGCGCAACGTCGTAGGCTGCGGGACGATCCAGCTCGATCTGTCGATAGAACGCGGGCTTGCCGATTGCCAGGGTCTGCGCGCTGGCCGAGGCAATCTGGCTGGCGAGGTCGGCTACATTTTGCTCCAGCTCATCGTCGGGGACCACGCGATTGACGAGGCCGATCTCCAATGCCTCGGACGCCGAAACAGGAGTACCGGTGAGCAACATCTCCATGGCCTTCTTCGTAGTAGCGACGGACCGGGCCAGGGCAACCCCGGGGGTGGTGCAGAACAGTCCGATCTGCACGCCGGGGGTCGCGAAGGCTGCGGTCTCGGCGGCCACGGCCAGGTCGCAGGTCGCCACCAGCTGGCAACCGGCGGCAGTGGCAAGACCCTGCACCTGTGCGATGACCGGCTTGGGCAGCAGGCGGATGGCCTCCATGACCTCGGTGCAAAGCGCAAACACGGCTGTGTAGGCCTCGGCGTCCCTGTCGATCATCTCGTTGAGGTCGTGTCCGGAACTGAACACCGGCCCCTCGGAGCGCAGAACGACCACTCGAACGGCGTCGTCGCTCTCGAATTCCTGTAGCAGCTCCTTTAGCTCTCCCAGCAACTCCGTGGACAGCGCGTTCCTGCGCCCCGGGTTGTTGAGGGTCAAAAATGCGACCCCGTCTTTCAGTTCGTAGCGAATGAGCTGCCCGATCATATTCGTCTCCCTGGCTCTGGCGTGCCGGTGCGACTCCGCCATGGATAGCTTGAGTTTATCAAACCCCGATTGGCACTGCCATGCTTGGCCCGATTATCGCCCATCGAACCAGACGAATCCCCAGCCTGGCTCGCTTGCCTCCCTGTATTGTTCCCCGATAATGTTGAGCGATTCGAACGCTCAGGAAACCTCGGTGTATAGCGGATGGCTATAGAGCTGCTGCCAAGACACATCAGCTGACCAGCGGCCTCCACTCCAGTCATCATCGGCTGCCTGAGAGTTGTAGCGGGTCAGCAGCAACCGCCACGGCGCAGCCACCTCCGTCACTCCCACGCCCGACGCCACACCAGCCGCAAAGTCGACCGCGTCGGGCAGAATGGCCTCGGGGAATGCGCCGTACTCCAGCAGGGCAACCCTAGGCTGAAATGCATCTGAAGGGTAGAGTCCGGACGAACCGGCCTGCGCCGCCTCCTGTACTTTGCGTTGCAGTTCGAACAGCGCGGGTGGAGCCTGGAACTCGACGACCACACCGTTCATAGCGTGGTCGGCCACGATGCCAGTGCGGCTCACAGTGTACGGCTTTTGGGCTCCAGCTTCCCGCGCGATCTGTTCGATCTGCGAAGCCAGTAACGGGAGCCTGTCATCCGGGCAAGGAAAGAACGGGGTGAGGGCCATGCGCAGCATCTGCATCTCGGCGGCCCACGACGAATACTGGCCGCAAAGGATCTGACGGGTCTGGTACAGCTTTGCCGTGAATGACGGTTGCAGCACCAGGTCAATGCCGTATCGGATGGACATTTCTCCTCCGTTCTGTTCCCCGGGGCGATCAGTTCCCGCGATTGGACGTTCCGCACGATGCAAAAGCCCGTCGCCATCGGGTCAGAATTGCAAGCGGATTTACGAGCGGACAGTCTCCGTCTCAGGTAAGTTGTCGACGAATTTTCGAATGGGAAGCTGTTGCGGCCCGGGGGCTGCCGCAACTCTGTTTCCGGCGACCACAGAATCAACGCTAACGCGATACCGTCAGCGTCGCCAGCATCCTTGCAGCCAGCCGGCCGTCAATCAGGGCGTCTGCCCGGCACACGGTGATGCTGCGTCCCGGACGCACCACGTCCGCCTTGGCAATCAGGCTCTCCCCCAAGGCAGTTTCCAGAAAGTTCAGTTTGTACTCGGCCATGCCCACAGAGTCCCCTGCTGATGTCAGGCTCAAGCCCGCCAGCAAACAGGCGTCGTCCAGCAACCCCGCCACGTAGCTGCGAATCGCCAACTGCGGAGGGAAGATAGAGTTGCCCCTTAACGGCAAGCTGATTTCAACCCTGCCGGGTGCAACCGAAACTAGTTGCCCTCTCCATAGAGAAGAGGCAGACCCGTCTTGGAACCAATCGGTTACGCGTTGGGCGTAATCGGGATCTCGGGGTTTGAAATCC
The DNA here is from genome assembly GCA_965207865.1 of Dehalococcoidia bacterium. GTDB lineage: Bacteria > Chloroflexota > Dehalococcoidia > Lucifugimonadales > UBA3495 > VXOI01. The sequence goes on along the minus strand of CBDBNP010000001.1, from coordinate 327,222 downwards.
GGCATTGCTGGCTAGACTGCCTAGAACTCGACGGCTTCCTTGAAGCGGCGCATCATGTCGATGTGGTCGTCGGCAGTCTTGAGCCCTGCCCTCCGGTTTTCGATTGACAGGTGGGAGGCACCCATCTCACGCCAGCTTGCAACCTTTTCCGCCCAATCATCCGGCGAGGAGCCGCCGGTCCCCAGCCGTCCGTCCAGCCCCAGTTCAGCGGGATCACGGCCATACTCGGCCATGTAGTTGTGCACCTTTTCCTGAAGAGCGTAGCCGGACTCGTCCGGAGCAAAGTTGGGGCACCACCCGTCGGCAATGCGCGCCACGCGGCGCAGGGCCACGTCGGGCGGGATGGGCGCCAGGGGACTGCCCACCCCCAGCCAGACCGGAATGGGCCGCTGCACCGGCAGGGGATTGATGCCGGCGTGGGTGATGTCGTGCCACTTGCCGTGAAAGTCCACCGACTCCTTGGTCCAGAGCTGGCGCATGACCTCGATCTGCTCGGCGCTGCGTGCGCCGCGGTCCTCGAAGTTCATTCCCAGCGCCTCGTACTCCACGAAGTTCCAGCCAACCCCGATGCCGAGCCGCAGCTTGCCGCCGCAGAGGACATCTATCTCGGCGGCCTGCTTGGCCACAAGCGCCGTCTGCCGCTGCGGCAGTATCAGGATGCCGGACATGAGGCCCATCTCCGGGGTCACGGCAGCCAGGTAGCCCATGGTGGTCAGGGACTCATGTACCACCGTCTCGTGGTTGTACATGCCGAAGAGCGGATGGTCATACGCTGCTGCGTCAGCGCCCAGAACATGGTCTGCGATGAAAAAGTACGAATAGCCCATATCCTGCGCGGCCTGCGCAAAGTCGCGGATGGCCGCAACATCGGGCTCGATCTCGGTCTGCGGGAAGATAACTCCGATTTCCATGAATGCTCCGAACTTAGAAAATCTGGTGATGAGTACCGATCAGGCTGTGTGCTACTCGGCGAGGGGGTTGCGCCACCGCACCCCGGGGAAACGAGCGAAATCCCTGTCTGCCGAATGAACTTCGGCGTCGTATTCCATGGCGATGGCGGCGATGTGGGCATCGGGAACCAAGTTCGGTCCGCTACCCGGTACGTTCAGGAAACGCCGAAAATGATCCATGTGCGCCGGGCCGGGATGTATCGGCTCGATATGGGCACGACTGAACCAATTGTTCACCAATTCCGCAGCACCTGTCGGAGAAAGGTGTGAGGCCGTTATTCTCCCATTGGAAATCACCCTAATGAAGCCGGTGGCTACTATCCAGGGTACTCCGATGCTTTCCGTTCCACCCAATAGTCTTTCCCACCATCGCCGAGCTGCGCTGTGCTGCGGCGCGTCCTCATTGTAGACATACACCAACAGGTTGGTATCCGGCACAATCATTCCAAGCGATCTCTCAGTTTACGTTCCCCTTCAAGGTAGATCAGATCGTCCTCTGCATTGAGGAACAGCTTGTATTTCTTGGGATGACTGTCCGAGAGTTGATAAATTAACTCAAGGACTCCCTTAGTTTCTTTTATTGCGCTATCCAGATCTCTTCTGCAGGCCCCGGAAATTTCCAGGTCAACCACTTCCCCTTCGGCCAGATCCAGGGGCTCCAATGGCGTAAATACGCCGTTCAAGTAGTAGGCTCGTACTTTCTGGTTCATCGTTGGCCTCCCGCCTTCATTCTACCCCAGCAGGCGGGACTTCTGCGCCTCGAACTCCTCGCGGGTTAGGTAACCCTGCTCGAGCAGGCGGGCCAGGCGCTCCAGATCGCCGACCACCGAGGCACCACTGGCTGCGGGGTCCTCGGCCACCGACCGGTCGACCCTGCGGGCATCGGTCACGCCGCAGAGTCCCATGGCCACCTTCAGCTCCTGTCGAAGTATCTCAATGCAGTGGCTCACTCCGTCCTCGCCGGCAACCGACAGCCCCCAGAAAATCGGCCGGCCTACGAACGTGGCCCGGGCGCCCAGGGCCAGCGCCTTGAGAACATCGGCCCCCTTGCGCACTCCGCCATCGAAGTAGACCTCCAGCCTGTCTCCCACCGCATCGGCAATGGACGGCAGCATGTCGATGGCGCCCGCCGTGCCCTGCAGGGCATGGCCGCCGTGGTTGGAGACCACCAGGGCCTCGCAGCCGTTCTCGGCGCATAGCCGGGCATCCTCGGCTGTCTGAATGCCCTTGATCACCAGCGGCATGGACGTAATCGACCGCAGCCATTCCAGGTCTCGCCAGTTCAGGGAGTGTTCGAAGCTCTCGGCGAAATTGCCCTGAATGGGCAGGTTTGGCAACTCAATGCCGTCAAAGTTCTTGAGGATTCGTTCCTGGTCCAGGACGTACGCGTAGCGGTGTTCGCGCTCACGCGAGTTGGCGCCCAGATTGTCCACCGTCAGCATCATCGCCGTGTAGCCCGCGTTCTCGGCGCGGCGCACCAGGATCTCGGTGAGCTCGCGGTCCTGGAAAAAATATAGCTGGAACCACAGTGGATTCTCAGCGACCTGGGCCACCTCCTCAATGCTGTAGCTGGAGGCCGTGCTGAGCCCCATGATGGTGTCGGCGCCGGCTGCGGCGCGCGCGGAGGCCAGTTCGCCGGCCGGGTGAGCCCTCTGGTGCGTGCCCGTGGGGGCCAGCATAACGGGCAGGCTGATGCGCTGTCCCAGCACCTCCGTGGAGGTGTCGATGTCACTGACGTCGACCAGCACGCGGGGGCGCAGCTTGACGGCCTCCATGGCCCGCACGTTGGCCGTGTTGGTGGTCCAGTCGTGAGCGTCCAGGTCTCCGAAGAGCCGGTCGAACAGTGCCTTGGGCATGGTCTCCCTGGCGCGGGCCTCGTAGTCTCCGATGGTGAGCAGCGGGTTCTGGGTGGTCATATTTATCTCCTGTTAGCTGGGAAAATATCAAACAGCGGGCAACCACCGGTCGTCGGAATCAGGGCGGCGACGAAACGCGTCTCCGAATCACCACGTAGGTCACCAGGGAAATGACAGCCAGTATGGGCAAAAGGATGGGCCACCCGCCGATCTTCCCGGCAATAAAGTCCAGGACCATGTAAATGAGGAATCCTCCGGTCAGAACGGGGACCATCATTACGACAATGGCGACTGCCGCTCCAACCTGCATGGCCAAGCCGGAATACCCCGTTGCTGTCCCCTTGCTTTCATTCGGGTCGACTCCCGCCACCTCGCCTCGGGAGGCAGGTGCGAAAAACGAGCGCTCCCCCCTTATTCTGACCACGAGGAAGGCAAAAAGGAGACCCCCGAATACCAGGGCGTACTCCCAGTAATCGGATAGGAAAAACAGGAAAAAGAACAAGACCGCCATGGCACCCGCCACTCCCATCAGCAACATGAGCGCGGCGATGGGTAATACGGTCTTAAGGGCAGCCGTGTTTATCCTGAGTATTCCCTTGGCACGGAGGTATTCGACAACACCAAGAAAGGCCACACCGCAGAGGGCAACCCCGATCCAGATGGCAAGTTCAAGCATCTTTCGTGCCTGGTGCGGCCTGGGTCGCCGGGTCCACCTCGAAAAGACCAAGCAATCTCGCGAGGGAGTTGCGGCGCCACTGAAAGGGGCATTTTAACAGTCGCGGCTACATTGTACGAAGTGGACAATCCTATTGGCCGAATTGCATCACTTAATACCACCAATGCGTACGAAAACAGGCAGAATATTACGGAAAATTCACACTGTTGCCCCCACAGTCCGTGGACCAGGGAACTTCCTCTTGGAAATGCAAGATCCCGCGGAGGGCGGGAGAGGAACCAGACAGACTCTAATCAGTCGAGTGCCCTGCCTCGCGGGCTGAACACCCGCGCGACAGTCCGGAAGAATCCAAAGGGTCCACGTTCCGGGCAGGCAGCGGCTAGAGAGAGTGGAGCGCCGGGATGACCTCTTTCCCCACCAGGTCGATGTGCTCCAGCACCTCGCTCTGCGACATTTCGGGGTAGAAAAGACGGATGGCAACGTCAGTAAACCCCATTTCGTGGTAGGCGGCAATCTGCTCGATGCATTCCTCGGGGCTGCCCACCAGGAATGTATCATCCATCAGCGACTCAAGGTCACCGGTGACCTTGCGGGTCAAGTCACCGTCGGTACCGTGCAGGCCGTGTTGGGCGTAGACCTCGTACTTGGTGGCAAAGTTGGCCTGGGCCTTGGTGAGGGCCTCCTCCCGGGTGGGAGCGCAGTAGAACTCGCGCACGATGACCATGTCCTCGGGTTTTTCCTGTCCGTGCTGTTCCAATGTGCGATGGTACAGGTCGATCTGGTGGCGGATGGACTCGTTGGACTGGGCTGGACCGACGTACAGGATCTCACCCTCGCGTGCCACGCGCCGGATGGCCGGATCGCTCATGGCCGCCTGCCATACCTTGGGATAGGGCTTCTGATAGGGGCGGGCCGTGGGTTTAGCGCCGGTTACGTTGAAAAAGCGGCCGTGGTGAGTGACCTCATCCTCGCTCCAGAGCCGGCGCATCAGGTGCATGGCCTCAGTGCACCGCGCGCCCCGCTCGGACATGCCGACGCCGAAGGCCTCGAACTCCTCGGGCCTGTAACCGAGACCGATGCCCAGGATAAAACGCCCCTCGGCGATGTGGTCCACCGTCGCCGCCTGTTCCGCCACATCAACGGGGTTCAACAGCGGTAGCAGCAGTATCGACGTGGCCAGCGTCATGTTTCCGGGTTCGGCAGCCAGACGCGCCAGCACCGGCCAGGGCTGGAAATGCTGGAAGGGGTCGATAAGGTAGTGATGGCCCCAGCAGAACAGGTCGAAATCCGCCTCATTGCACGCCCTGAACTGCTCCAGGTGGTTCTGCCACTGTGCCTGGTGGTCGATGGAATCCCGGTGAACGACATGGCCAACCTGGTAGCCGATACGCATGATGTACTCTCACTACTGACAATCTTGTAGGGGCGCACAGCCGTGCGCCCCTACATCAATGACGGATGACCGGGCCGATCTTACTGTCCGACGTGCCGATACTTGACCAACCTGTGGCCTTCGAGGTTCTGGTTGACATAGATGTCGCCGTGGGAATCCACCCACACCGCGTGAGCGCCCTGCCCGTGCTCCACTTCGACAGGGCTGCCCCAGCGCGCGAGGATGTCGCCGTCCATGTCCAGGATGGTCATGAATCCGTCCAGCTCCGGGACATACAGTACTTCGTCGCCGTCGATGTAAATGTCACAGGGGCGCGCCAGTCCCAGCCACTGCTCCAGGAAGTTGCCGCCGTCGTCGAAGATCTGGATCCGGTTGTTCTCGCGGTCAGCCACGAACACGCGTCCGTCGGTGTGCACCCAGACGCCGTGAGGCACGTGGAACTCACCGTGCCCGGTCTTGCCCGGCTGCCCCCACGACTCGATCAGCTTGCCGTCGTTGGTGAACCGATGGACGCGGGCGTTGCCGTAGCCGTCGGAGATGTACAGGTCGCCGTTGGGGTGGATGGCGATGTCACTGGGGCTGTTGAACGGCCCGGCAGCCCGCTCCACGACGTCGCTGTAGCGGCCCGACCAGCCGGTGTCGGAGGGCTTGTCCCACTCCCCCATGGTCATCAGCAGGTTGCCCTTGGGATCGTACTTGAGCACCACGTGGCTGTTCTTGACCGGCATGTACAGGTTCTCATCATCGTCGATGTACATGCCGTGAGCGTCCGGCAATTGCCCCTCGCCCCACGAAGTCAGGAAGTTGCCTTCGCGGTCAAGCACAATCAGCGGGTGCTCGCCCCGGTTGAACAGGTACACTCGGTCCTGCTTGTCGGTGACGATGGCCGTCTGCCCCAAGACCCAGCCCTCGGGCAGCTTCTCCCAGTTCGGTACGATTTCGTACGTGTACTTGCCCTTGCCAACGGTTGCCATGGCGGGCCTCCTTAAGTTGCTGTACCAGAGAGGGGGAATCCCTCACCCAAAAGGAGAAAAAACTGCCTCACCTTAGTAATTCGTCAGAACGTCGATGACCGCCTGCTCCAGCTCGCCAGCGCGCACTGCCACCTGCTCGGGCTTGAGACCGCCCAGCGGGTGAGGGAAGCCCAGTGGCCGGAAGTCGCGACGGCCGAAGGTGTTTGCGTGGCGGAAGGCCGAGTTCAGGAACGGGTCGGTGCACAGCACCACGGTGGGGACGCCGCGGTTTTCGAGGGTCATTGCGTCGTGCACACTGCACGCGGTGCAGGACCCTCAATCCGCGATGGCGGTGACCACGAAATCGCAGCCCGTCGCCAGCTCCTCAATGATGTCGTCCGCCGCCGGGCGGGAGTACACGTACTTGTCCACCGCCAGGGAGTCGCCGAGCTCCAAGTCCCGGTCCAGCAGCTCGCGGACATCGCTCAGCAGCAGGGCGGCATTGGCCTTGCGGTTCCCCAGGAATCCGCCCACCTTGCCGTGCAGCGTATCCAGGCGCGGGGCCGGCCGCCAGCGGTTGGCGGCGTCGGGGTCGACGGGACTCATCAGGCCCATCAGACGCATGCGTTCTTCGACATTGGTTGCGGTCATTTTTCTCTCACCTCTGTCTGAACTGTGATTTGTGGGATTGGAGGATTACCCTGATGTGAGTACCGCTAATAAAGGCAATCATTGCGTCAGCCGAATCACAGTTCGATTTTGCGGGTCACGGCGCGGGATCCCCAGCCGGGCAGGTAGACCGAGTGTGGCCCACCGGCGCCACCGGCCACGAAGATGTGGATCCGATCGGGCGCCCGGACCACGGGCACCATTTGGTCGTCGTCCTCGGCATCGATGAACCGGGGCCAGAAGTGCCCACGCCTGGCGTCGCCCTGGGGCGGGCCGCCGTGCTTCAGCATCCGCACCGGCTTGCGGGCGTGCTCGAACAGGAACTGCCGGATGTCCCGCTTGTTCCACCCATCGGCGTGCAGGAACTTGGCATGCTCCGGGCCGATGGCGACAAATGTGTCGCCCATCACGTACATCTGTACGTTGCCCAGCGGGCACATTGTATCCGCCAGCACGGTCAGGAAGTCACGTGAATTCGAGGCGTGGTACATGATGTTGTGCGGCGCCTCGGCAGGGAAGACTGTTACGGTGCTGTCGGTGGCGGCGTAGCCCATCTCGACGTGCATCGGCATCCACGGATTGGCGGGCTCGTCCTCAGCGACGCAGTAGGTGTAGGCACCGGGATGGCCGAAAGTGGCCTTGTTGGTCTCGCCGGGAATTGCGCCGCCCAGGTTGACCAGGGCCAGCTTGACGGCACGGCCAATTGTGGCGTTGGCCCGCCAGCCGGCGCCGAAGCAGTTGTAACCACCGTTGATGTCCAACTGCTGCACCACGGGCCCGTTGACGATTAGCAGCGGCGTGTGTATGCCCGTTGAGCACATCACACCGCGCAGGTTGAAGCGCTCGTCCATCATCGCCTGCAAAGCGGTGATGATCACCGGCATGTGCTCCGGCAGGCATCCCGCCATCACGGCGTTCACGGCGATGCGCTCGACGGTGGCCCGTCCGCCCAACGGCGGTAGCTCGGCAATGAGCTCATCGCCGCCGCGCCCAGTGTGGGCCACAAACCGGCGCACCAGTTCCTCAGACGGCGGGACCACCGGCAGGCCGTCGGTCCAGCCGGTCTCGAACATCAACTCGATGGCGTCATTAATCTCGGTAGAAAGCATCTATGGAATTGCTCGCGTCAGTGTCTTAGCGAGACTCCGCTCGCCGCCTGCGAGTGTACGGCGGGGGTGTGGGAGTGTCAACGCGGATGGCAGAGGGCTACCACGAGGCAGGCTTGGTGATAGGACCTCGGGGATGCTGGACCACGTCCGGGAACTGGCTGGCCGCCAGCACGCTGCGGTTGATTGCCCGGTAGGTCCATGTCGCGGTCTCTTGTAGTTCTAGACTAGGGCGTGTTTGCAAACCCGATTGTGGGGCCTAAACTGGATTGGTCGGATTGAAGTGAGAGGTGAGGTGTGTGGGACGAGGGGATTTGACGGATGATCAGTGGCGACGGCTGAGGCCGCTTTTGCCGGCTCAGAAGCCGAGGACTGGACGGCCTGGGAAGGACCATCGCACGGTCATCAACGGGATCTTGTGGATTTTGCGTACCGGGTCTCCATGGCGGGATCTGCCCGAGCGCTTTGGCCCCTGGGGCACCGTGGCCAGCCGTTTCTACCGGTGGCGAAAGCAAGGATTGTGGGACCGGCTTCTGGCTGAGGTGCAGCGGGAGGCTGATGCAATCGGTCAGGTTGATTGGGAAGTCCATTACGTGGACGGCACCAATGTGCGGGCACATCAGCACGCTGCCGGGGCAAAAAGGGGGAGGGCGATCAGGCGCTGGGCCGTTCCCGGGGAGGGTTCGGTACCAAAGTCCATCTGAGAGTCGAGGGTCAGGGCAAGCCGGTGGCCTTCGTGCTGACCCCGGGTCAGCGGCACGAGGCCAGCGTGTTCGAGGAGTTGCTGACTCAAGGGGAGGTGAGACGCTCTGGGAGGGGCCGTCCCCGCATCAAGCCTCAGAGGGTCTGCGGCGACAAAGGATACAGCAGCCGCAGGATTCGGGCCTATCTCAGGCGACGGGGAATTCGCTACACCATCCCTCGGAAAACCAACGAACGGCGCACTGGTCCTTTCAATCGGGCCCTGTACCGGAAACGCAATCTGGTGGAGCGGACAATCAACCGGCTGAAGCAATTCCGACGAATCGCCACCCGGTATGAGAAGAAGGCCGAGAACTATCTGGCAATGCTGCACATCGGGGCGTTGCTGCTCTGGTTATAGTTTGCAAACGCGCCCTAGTCCTGTGGCGTTGATGGGGATTAATGACACCCACGGTTTTTCCGAACCTGCTTGCTGCATATGCCATGGGAAGCGTCAAGTCTGAGTCGTTGGAAATTACGACAACCTCATCAAAGTCGTCCTCAAAGCAGTCAACCAAGAGGAGGGTAGCCAGGTTGACGTCGGATCGTTTCTCCTCAGTTTTTAGAACCCGTACCGTTCGCGCCGGACTGCTGGGGTCTGTGTGCACGAGGGGATATATCGGAAGCGAGGTCGGTCGGGACGAGAATCTGCCAAAATGAATCGTCAAGTTGGGAAGGGTATCCAAAGCTCTCAGATACGCGTCTTGCCTGTCCGGTCCTTCTCGATTATGTGGTAAAGATGCGATTCTGGCTGTGAAATATCTAATTTTGCCTACCTCTCGATTAGGCAGAAGGTTATTGCACAGCAGCAAAAGGTCGAGCCACTTGTAGGACGTCCCCTTGAGAGCGCCGTAGTACAAGTTGAAGCCATCGATATATACATTAGCTTTCATTGTGGTCATGGACTAGCCAAATGCAACGGCCACCTCAGTTGAGGTGGCCGTTGACACCCAGTCGCCAGAAGCGATAGGGGTGGTGAAAAGCTATTTTAACCGAATTTTCCTGCCGCCGTCAAACGGCTTTCCCGTCCGATAGCGTTCCAATTTAGGTGGTATGGGATGTAGGATAGGTTGGGACTGAGTGGGGAGGTGAGGAGTGATGGGGTTGCTTTTCGAACTGGAAACCCGGTTGGAACAGGAATTGCCGCTGTGCCTGCAGGGGACATTGCAGGAATCTTTGGACCAATACCGCCCCCAGTGCCGCGATTGCGGACTGCTGATGCACCGCCATCACCGCTACTCCCGGTCCATCGCCACCCGATACGGCCTGCTGGAGTTGCAGATACCGGTGTTCCGCTGTGGGGACTGCCGCAGCATGACCAGTGGTGCGGAACTGCTGGGCGACGAGGAACGCTACCGCAGGTATTCAAAAAAACTGCCGACTGGGCCGTGAGATTGGCTGCTCTGGGGCTCAGCTACGCTCAGGCTGGCCGGTTGGTGGGCAGCGTCAAGAGCACTCTTTGCCGCTGGGTCAGACAGGAGGCAGTGACAGAGCCGGTGCTGTCGGGGCATGTCTGGGAACTGGACGGAATGTGGACCAGGACCCGCTTAGGACCCAGGGAAATGCGGGTGATCCGGGACGAAATGGGCACTGCCCTGGGGTCTTTCGAACCCTGGTCCGAGGTGATAGACCAAGCCTGGCGGCAGGCTGAGGGCACTCCGGTCCACTTGGTGAGCGACGATGATCGTGCCATAGCTGCCGGAATTGAGTTGGTTTACGGGAGGGAGGAGCCCCACCAGCTCTGCCAGTTCCACCTGTTGCGGGAATACCGGCGCAACGTGGGCCATCAGGGATTCAGGGCGGCAAGGGCGTTGCTGGAATCCGCCAGCAGAGCCGAGGCAGAGGAGCATGCCCGGGAGGCAATAATCAGCAGCGGAGGCAAGGCACTGGATTGGTGCCGCAAAGCATTGGGAAAGGGTATGACCCATCTGGGGACAGGGCAGGAAAGACACCGGACAACATCACGACTGGAGCGTCAGAACCGGGAGTACCGCAGACGGGAAAAGATGGGAACCGTCTGGTCGCCCTACAACCTGCTGGCACTGCTTCAAATCAGGGGCCTCATAAATCAAACCACCTAATTCGGAACCCTGCCTCCCGTCCTCAGCGATTCTCCGAAGCCGAAAGTCTCCGGCAAGCGTGGACATCATCCGCCTACCCCTTGAACTCGGGCATCACTTCCTTGGCGAACCACTCCAGCTGCTCGGTGATTACGCTCTGCGGCGTGCCCACCGGGTGGCTGACCCCCACACGTTCGAGCCCGGGATACTCTTTCTCGACGGCCTTCAGCTGCTCGATGACGCGGTCCGGCGGGCCGGCCAGGAACGCGCCGCCCTCGACCGCGCCCTGGATCGTGGGCAGGCCGGCGGTGGGCGCGCGGCTAGGATCGCCGATGTCGCGGATCTGCTGATCGGACAGTGGGCGGGTCAGGCGCAGCGGGCCGAACATCTTGAGGTTCTCCTCGAAAAACCCCTGAGCCTCATCCATGGCCTGCTCCACGCTGGGCGCAAGGTGAAAGTGGAAGCCAACGCTCAGGTTGGTGCCGGGAGCCGGTTCCTCGTGGCCGGCGCGAACCATGGCGTCGCGATAACCGTAAATCACGCTGTCCATGGCGCCGCCCTCTGCGACACCGCCGCCGAGAATTCCCTTGATATTGTGCTTGACCATGAAGTCCAGAGCCCGCTGCGTCCCACCCTGGATCGGCTGCCAGCACTCCACGGGCAGCTTGGTCGGTCGCGGCACCAGCGTTAGTTCCTTGAGGGTGTAGCCCCGGTAGGGAACCTCGGGCGGCAAGGTGTAGTACTTGCCCTGGTGTGAGAAAGACTCTTCGTTGAAAGCCTTGAATATGATATCGACCTGCTCCTCGAACATCTCGCGGTTGGCGTTCTGGTCCTGCAGGGGCGAGCCGAAGCTCTCGACCTCGCGGGTGTGGTAGCCCCGGCCCACGCCGAAGATGACCCGCCCCCCGGTCAGGATGTCGGCGGTGGCGTAGTCTTCGGCCAAACGCAGCGGGTTCCACATGGGCGCGATGTTAAAGCCGCACCCGAACTTGAGGCTCTTGGTCAAATGGGCCAGGTGGACGTTGAGCATGATCAGGTTGGGGATGCACTCATAGCCCTCGGGCTGAAAGTGGTGCTCGGCCATCCACATGGTGTCGTAGCCGTTCTCATCCATGGTCTTGGCGATGGCCTCGGACTTGGGGAAAACCGTGGAAAGGTGATCGTTGTCGAATAAGCGGTCATTAACCGCGGTGCCGCCGTAACCGACGTTGGGCATGTCCACATGGCCAGCAAACAGGCTGTCGAACTTGGTAATCATGGGTTTCTCCTTATTGTTTGAACTGGGATTCTTGGGATTATGAGATTGCCTTGATCAGGGGTCGCTGAGAATCAGGGCAATCACGGGAATCACAGTTCAGACTACTCGTACGGCTGAAGCTGGATTTCGTGCAGAGCGGGAATGACCTCCGTCCCCAGCAGCTCTATCGAGCGCAGGACATCGGGGTGGGCCATGTTCCCCTCGTTTCCGTAGATGTGCAGGTAGCCAGGGTTCAGGCGCTCAATGATGTTCGAGAGCTTGCGCGTAACAGTGTCCGGGCTGCCGACGATTACGTTGTCAACGTCCTGCAGTTCCTGATAGGTCATGCGGCGGCCGAACCCGCCGGCGCCGGGCAGCTGCCGCTGGATGCGCACGGCCTCGCGGGACTGGTAGCCCGGCGGGTCATTGTGCTCGGCAGGTCCCCGGTTGCGGTGGTTCTCAGTCCACAGGAAGGTCTCTCCAATCTCCTGTGCCTTCTCGTCGGTGTCGGCGCAGAACACCCGCAGCAGGTAGCCGAAATGCTCGGGCCCCGGCGTGAAACCGACCTCCCTGGCGGTGTCGATGTAGACGCCCTTCAGACCCTCGGTGTAGTCCAGCAGCGAGCCCAGGTTCATGTACGGGTGCTGGTGGCGGGCCGCCCAGACTACGCTCTCGGCGCTGGAGAGTCCGGGGAACCAGATGGGCGGGTGCGGGTCCTGCATCGGCAGCACCCAGGGGTTGACGGCGCGGTAATGGTAGAACCTCCCCTCGTAACGGAAGGGGCCGGGCTCGGTCCAGCACTTGATGATCAGGTCGTGGGCCTCCTCGAACCGCGCCCGGTTCTCGGCGGGGATGATTCCCCCGGTCAGGCTCTCGACGGCGGTGCCGCGCACGAACCCGGAGATGATGCGGCCGTTGGAAAAGCAGTCCAGCATGGCGATTTCCTCGGCCATGCGGATTGGGTCATTGACCGCAATCACGTTGCCGAGTATGGCGATCTTGGTGTTCTTCGTGATCTTGGAAATCACCGCCGCGTCCAGGTTAACCGCAGGTTTCATGCACCAGTATGAGGCGTGGTGCTCGTTGGACATGATGCCGTCGAAACCCACCTCGTCGGCCAGGGCATACTGCTCGTGGTACTGGTTGTAGAGGACGTGGGCTTTCTCGGGATCGAAGAACGTGTTGGGAAAGCCCAGCCGGCCCGAATCGTACTGCTCCAGGTCGGCATCGGTAACGTGAGCGTAGGGCTGCTCGGAGAACCAGAAAACCTCGATGGTGTCTTTCATTAAGATTCGGCTCCTTGAAAGTCAAGTGGGAAAGTTGCGTGTCGAAGCAAAATGGCGCGTGCAGCTATTGCGCTGCGATTGCCCGCAATCTACCCACTGGGCGATACAGTGTCAAGGACGGGCCAAATCAGGCCAAAGCTCCGGACGCCGACGCAGGTCTGGATGCCAGCGTCCGTCCGTCCTTGCGTCCCAGGCCGAACCAGGCAGTGACCGTCAGCATCAGTCCGGCCGCGATGGTGATGGCCAGCGGCCAACCCAACTCGGCAGCCACGAAGGACAGCGGCAGCGCCCCGATGTAATGAAAACCGGGAGTGAAGTGGAATACGCCCATCACCCGTCCGCGCAGCTCGTTGGGCGTGGACAACTGCAGGATGGTGGTGGCCAGCGGCCACACGGAGCCCAGACTGAATATCCCCACCACCACAAACAGCGTCCAGGACAGCCAGAACGAGGTCGTCCAGCCAAACAGGATGAGGAACGCACCCATCACCACCAGGCACACCAGCAGCCACCGGTAGAGCCATGCCCGGTGCATGAAGGTGATCGCAATGCTGCCGATCAGGGATCCCACCCCCGACGCCTGCAGGATCAGTCCTGCCTGGGTGGCGTCCGCCAGCAGCTGGTCCTTGGCAAAGGCCGGAATCACCTGCATGTGAGACATCCCAAATCCGCCGAAGGAACAGGCCAGCACAATCACGGTCAGCAGGACCGGGGAGTTCTTTATGGCCGAAAAGCCGTTGATGAAATTCTGGACCAGCGGCTCACGGGAGACGGACTCGGCCTTGAACGAGCCTCTGATGGGCAACAGGCACAGTACGCTCAGGAAATAAAAGACCGCGTTTGCGGCGAGGCCGGCACCCAGGCCCCACACATTGAAGTGTTGCGCGATCAACGGCGGCCCGTCGATGAGCATTCCGGCCAGGGGCGGGCCGATTATCCGCCCGATATGCACCGCCGCATTGAACTGGGCTATGGCATCCAGCAGGGCTGCTGGACCAACAATATCGGCTAGCAATGTCACGCGGGCCGGCTGATTCAGGGCCTGCAGCACCCCCAGCAACGCCACCGCCAGATACACGTGCCACAAGGTGACGGCGCCCGCAAAGGTCAGGAACGCCATCACACCGATGAGCACGCCGACGCCGGCCTGCGTCAGGATAAGCAGCAGCCTGCGGTCGATGCGGTCGGCAATGACGCCGCCGACGGGCAACAGAATGGTGTTGGGAATTCCATAGAGGAAAACCACCAGCCCCAGCTGCTGGATGGAGGACCCGGTGAGCTCCAGGACCAGCCATCCCAGCACCAGGAACTGCATTCCCTGGGCCACTGCCTGGGAGAACGACCCGAGCCAGTACCAGCGGAATCCCCCGAATCGCCACGGCCCCCTGGACCTGGCCCAATAGGAGGCCGCCGGGGACGAAGCAGCGTTGGTCACCAACGCGGTGCTCTCATTGAGGCACTATCGAAATTGTAGCGAATCAATGATACTTCGGGCTTTGAAACGTAAATGCGAGATAGCCACATAGCGCAAACAGTGTACCCGCAACGGGCTGCAATTGCTCGAATTTAGTGGCTCTTGCCAGGACGATCGGAAAGTCCCGATATTTGTCACCCTGAGCAGAGCGAAGGGTCTCGCCGCAGGGACAGAGACTCTTTTCTGCGCTCAGAATGACAGGCTGCTATGCCGGCTTTGCAATCGTCCTGATGGGTCACGCCGTTGCCGGGTGCGCCGCCAGTTCGCGGCCACCCTTGCGGGCCAGTCCGTAGGACAGAGTAACTGTCAGGCAGACTGCCGCCGCTCCCGTGATGGCCAGCGGCCATCCGATGCTGGCAGCCGCCAGGGTCAGGGGCCAGGCCCCCACCAGGTGGAAGCCCGGGACGAGGTGGAACACTCCCAGAACCCGGCCACGCAACTCCGCCGGTGAAGCCAGCTGGATGATTGTGGTCGTCAGCGGCCATACCCATCCAATGGCCACGACGCCCACCAGCAGAACGAACACCCAGGTAACCCAGAACCAGCCGGACCAGGCCAACCCAGTCAGGTCATCCAGCGCACCGCTCCAGGCCATAATCGTCAGCAGCAACGTGAACGTGGAAATGCTGAACAACAGCCAACGGTAGAGCCACTGGCGGTGCATTAACGTCAGGGTCAGGCTGCCCGTGAGGGCTCCAATACCCGAAGCCAGGAGCAGGAGCCCTACCTCGGACGCGCTGCTGTCGAGCATTTCCTTGGCAAAGGCCGGCAGCACCTGCAGATGGGCCATTCCGAATCCGCCAAAGAAGCACGTCACCACCAGGACCGTCAGGAGCACAGGGGTGTCGCGTATGACGGAGACACCTTCCGCTATGTTGCGCAGCAGCGACTGCCGGTTCGTCTCCGGACGTCTGAATGTCCCCCGGACCATGGTCAATAGGAGGACGCTGGCTCCATAGCACGCCGCGTTCAGGGCCAGCACCACTCCCATGCCCCACTGGTCGATCAGTACCCCGGCGATGGGTGGACCGACAATCCGCCCGGCGTGGTTCGCTGCATTGAACTGACCCACGGCGTCCAGCAGTCGGCGCTCGCCCACCAGGTCCGAGATCATTGCTATCCGGGCCGGCATGTTCAGAGCCTGCAGCACTCCCAGGAGCGCCGCCGCCAGGTAGATGTGCCACAACTCCACCTGGTCCGTGATGGTGAGCACCGCCAGCCCGGCGATCATCGATCCCACCATCGTCTGGGTGACCATCAGCAGTCGCTTGCGGTCAATCCGGTCGGCGATGATGCCGCCAACCATCAGGAATGCGATATTGGGCAGGCCGTAAAGCGTAATCGCCAGCCCCAGCTGGGTCTGGTCGCCCGTGACCTCCAGCACCAGCCATCCCAGCACCAGGAACTGCATCCCGAGGGACATGGCCTGCGCCAGCGATCCCGCCCAGAACCAGCGAAACGAAGGCTCCTGCCACGGGCCTCTCACGCGAGCCCAGAGCGAGGGAGCGGCAGCGGTGGGCGACTGCTCCGCTACCAAGGGAGGCGACTCACCGAGAGGCAGTCTCTCCTACAGAGCCGGTGCCGCTCTATCGAGGCAATTCGTGACAAAGCAACGGCCAATGCGCTAATCCGGGATGCCCATGCTCACGCTGCGATAGCTGCCGCCGACGGCGCGGGTCTGGTGGCCCTGGCCGGTCATGTCCTCGGCCAGCAGAACGTCGCCGGCCTGGAACTCCCGAGTCGAGCCATCGCCGCAGATGACTTCCATCCGGCCTTCCAGCACGATCAGGTACTGGCGGCGAGTGGGGTGGTGCCAGTCGCTGAAACTGTTCTCGGCGGACTTGCGGAACACCAGGTCCTCGCCCGGCTTGGTGGTGACTCGAAGCACGTCCTCGCTGGGCATGCCCAGTTCCTCGAGGTGGGACTGCCCGTCATCGCCGGTGTAGATGCGTACCAGCATAATTTTCTCCCCATTAGTTCCGGCCTGTCTTCAGGTCGGACCTTTTCTCGGAGGGAAGTATAATCTACGGCGAGTTGTCTGAATCAGGATTTTCAGGATTTAAGGATTAGCATGATGGGGATTTCCTGAAAATCTCGAAATTTTAAGGATCGCGATTCAGACAGTGGTGAAGAGAGTATCCGACGGAGAGATATGCTTATGCCTAGACTGGAAGGAAAGACCGCCCTCGTAACGGGATCAGGGCGGAACATCGGGCGGGCTATTGCCCTCAAGCTGGCTGGCGAGGGCGCCAACGTGGTGGTCAACTCACGCTCCAACCGCGAGGAGGTCGAGTCGGTGGCCGAGGAGGTGAGGGCGCTTGGCGTCGACGCTCTGCCAGTCGTGGCCGACGTCGGCGACCGCGAGCAGGTGGAGGCCATGTTCGCTGCCGCCGCCGAACGGTTCGGCAGGGTGGATGTGCTGGTCAGCAACGCCGCCATACGCCCGCACAAGCCGTTCACCGAGCTGACCCTGGATGACTGGGAGCGGGTGCGCGGTGTCGTGCTGGACGGGGCGTTCCACTGCGCCCGCAACGCCATCCCCGCCATGCAGGCCAACGGCTACGGCCGTATCGTGTTCCTCACAGGCGACGGCGCATGGAACGGCTCGGCCGAGCGCTCGCACGTGTCGGCGGCCAAGATGGGCGTCGTGGGCCTGGCCAGGGGGCTGGCATCCGAGTTCGCTCCCAGTAACATTCGGGTCAACGTTGTCTCGCCGGGGCGCATCGACACCAGCCGCGACCTGGCCTGGTACCCCGGCCAGAACATGGCCGATACGTCGGAAATCCCGCTGGGCCGCCTGGGGCACGTCGACGACATCGCCGCCGCCGTCACGTTCCTGGCCACCGATGACTGCGGCTTCATAACCGGCCAGACCATCCACGTCAACGGAGGCACGGCGTACTTCTAGAGGGGAACGACCGCTCATCGCATGAATAAAGGGCCCCGTCGTTACGGACGGAGCCCTTGTGGTTTCCCTAGTCCTCTTGGGGGAGGATTGAGGTGAGGGCGCGCCAACTCTACGCGTTCAGTGTGGTCGCCCGAGCCTAATCCCTGAAACGGAATTCCTTCAGGTTTGGGGAGATGTTGATCCTGGCTTCGGACAGCTCCTGGATCTCCTCGGGGTTCCAGCCTGGGGCGTTCTCGAGCAACTCGAAACCCTCGGGCGTGATGCCGAAAAGGCCCAGGTCAGTGACCACCATCTTGACGACGCCGGGGGCGGTGATTGGGAGATTGCAACGCTTGAGGAGGCGAGGCTCACCCTCGCGGGTGGTGTGTTCCAGGGCGATGAAGACGCGCTTGGCCCCAGCCGCCAGGTCCATGGCACCGCCGATACCGCCGCCCTTGCGAGTGGGGATGCGCCAGTTGGCGAAGTCTCCGTTCTCGGCCACCTCGTAGGCGCCCATCACCGTAACGTCGATCATCCCACCGCGGATGATGCCGAAAGAATCGGCGTGATGCACGATGCCCATGCCCGCCAGACCTGTTACGTGCTGACCTCCGGCGTTCACCAGGTGCCGGTCCTCCTCGCCCTCACCGGCCAGTGGGCCGTAGCCTATGACTCCGTTTTCGGACTGGTTGATGATGGTCCGGGAGTGGTCAACGTAGTTGGAGCACAGGGTCGGCATGCCCACTCCCAGGTTAACGATCCATCCCTCCTGGAACTCCATGGCGAGGCGGTCGCACATCTGCTGGCGGGTGAGTTTAGTCTTCTCGGCGGTCATGTTCGATACTCCTCGACTTGATGGCGGCACTGGGGGCTCACCCCCACCCAGATCCTCCCCCTGAGGGAGAGGGGATACACGGGGACTACAGTCCCGGCTTGGCGCCGGACCAGATGCCGTCCTCGGGGATCTTGACGATGCGGTTGACGTAGATGCCGGACACGTGGACGTGGTCCGGATCGATCTCACCGACCTCCAGAACGTCGTTTTCCACCTCGACGATGGTAGTCGTGGCGGCCATGGCCATAATCGGGTTGAAATTCCGCTGCGAGAGCCGGAACTGCAGGTTACCGAATTTGTCGGCCTTCCAGGCCCGCACCAGTGCATAGTCGGCGGGGAGAGGATACTCCAGCACGTAGGTCTTGCCGTTGATCTCCCGGTGTTCTTTGCCCTCGGCCAGCTCCGTGCCGACAGACGTGGGCGTGTAGAACCCCCCGATGCCAAAGGCGGCGATGCGTATGCGCTCAGCCAGCGTTCCTTGCGGCACCAGCTCGGCATCCACCAGGCCCTCGTTGTACATGCTGACGAACGGGGTGACCATCGACGGATGCGTTGGAGCGGTAAAGGCACAGACCATTTTCTTAACCTGCCCCGCCTCCACCAGCGTCCCGACGTCGACCAGTTCGTCGAGAGTGCCGGCGTTGTTGGAGATGCAGGTCAGTTCCTTTGCTCCCTGCCGGTTCAAAGCGGCCAGTAGATTGCGGGGAACCCCAACGCCCGAGAATCCCGGGCACATGACAGTGGAACCGTCTGGGACGTCGGCCACCGCCTCATCCATGGTGGCATACACCT
Source organism: Dehalococcoidia bacterium (assembly GCA_965207865.1). Lineage (GTDB taxonomy): Bacteria > Chloroflexota > Dehalococcoidia > Lucifugimonadales > UBA3495 > VXOI01. Next base: position 308,307 of record CBDBNP010000001.1, on the reverse strand, counting down.
TGTTATTCATTGGTTGGTAGCCCTCCGAGGGTAATTGAGACAAATAGTAGCGCAGAGAGGGGAAGCGCGCCACAGCTTGGAGGCCACGGTTTTTCGTCCTGCTAAACCGTAACGTCTGCGAGCCGTTCCGCATTCCGGATGTAGTCGGCGGTGGCCTGGATGTCCCGTATGATAGGTTCCTCTGGATCCAGGATTCCGTCATAGAAACAAGAACCGTGCAGGTCCTGCATCCGTTGGCTGTACCTGTTGGCCAAACTCTCCAGTTCAGTACTCTGGTGGCGCAGGCCGCGAATTCCCCTGTAGGTGATGCCAGAGGTTCCTGACTCTCTCCCGGTCCGTTCCAATATCAATGCGTCGGTGGCGCGTTTGGTCGCTCGCCAAGCTTTCTCTGCCGCGTTTCGCAGCCGTCCTTGCGATATCATCTCCAGAGCGTCCTGGTGTAGGGACCAGGCATCAGCTATGAGATACTTCCCTCGATCAGATTCCGGCACTCGGACACCCTCTTTTCTGGGCAAACAGATTTGTCGTCAGCGCATTTTATCACGCAGATATGGCCGCAAAGCGCCGCCGTCGAGCTTTGGGTCATAGCTTTTGAATCGGACCCCTCTATGACTTCTGTCTAATTGTAAATCCCCATAACGCATTCCTGGTACACGGCATATTCCTTGAATGTCTAGCCGCATCAAACTCGACGCCCTCTCCTGTTCCGGATAGCCCTCCTGACAGGTTGGAATGTCCGGGTTTGTCCGGAAATCGATATCTCCCGCTCCCGGAATTTCACCAATCACGGCGGTTCGGTATGCCTATTTCCTTCGTCCCGAGCTTCACGTCACTTGACAACCATGCGTTCAGGCCAAAAAATCCTAAGGGCAATCGACCCGAACAGGAGCTGAAAGATAATGGTTGCGACCAATCATTTAACCTACACCTACGTGGGTATGGCCGGTGAGGGAGACTTTATCGGCGAGGGCGGGATATTCCGCCAGGCGGACGGCCAGGAAGACTGGCAGGATATTTCCGCGGGACTGCCCGGCAATCCCCAGGTCCGCTCCCTGCTGCTCAAGCCGGACAACCCGGCAGTGGTCTACGCAGGCACACAGGACGGCGTTTACCGCAGCCAGGACCGCGGCGAAAGCTGGGAGAGGCTGACGGATCCCGCCGATGGCCGCGAGGTGTGGTCGCTGGCGGCCCACCCATCGAACCCTGACACCATCTTCGCGGGATACGAGCCATGCGCCATCGCACGCTCGCAGGACGGTGGAAACACCTGGCAGGAAATGGACACCAGCAATGTTATCTTCCCGCACATCACCACCTACATGCCGCCGTTGGGCAAGCGGGTCATCGGCATGTCCGTGGACCCTGTGGACAGCAACAACGTTTACGCCGCCATTGAGGTCGGCGGACTGCTGGCCAGCCACGACGGCGGAGAGACCTGGGCCCAGATGATGGACGGCCCCTACCTCAGGAACAACACGCTGGACCTGCACCAGGTAGTCGTGAGCGCCGCCGACCACGAGACGGTGCAGATCGCCACGCAGATCGCCATGTTCCGCGGCAAGAACCAGGCGACTCGCTGGGAGCACGTCCAGGTCGATGACATGTTCGTCGGTGGATCGTACTGCCGCGACCTGGCGGTGGCCCCGGACGATCCCAAGACCATCTACCTGGCCTCGGGCGCCGGCGGCGGAGCCGCTCCGCCAGACACCGTCCCGGAGGGAGCTCTATTCCGCAGCCGCGACATCGGCGAGACTTGGGAACGCCTCGACCTGGGCGACGTACCTCCCGGACGGATGATGCAGGTCGCCATCGACCCTGCTGTCCCCTCGCGCATCAGCTGCGGCGCCTATTCCGGCGAAATCTACAGCAGCAACGACGGTGGGCAGACCTGGAATAAGAGCATGCTGCCGGTGGAGTCCACCCGTTCGCTCCACATCTATCCGCTGGTCTGCGGCTAAGCACCGGCTCAATCCGATCAAATGGGCGCGGGGCCTGTCACAGCAAGGCTCCGCGCCTTTGATCGAACTGCGGTTTTCTGGCAGGCCGGCGTTCCGGGTGAGCCACGGCCGGCATCAATTTCCCGGAACAATCTCACAATCCCGGAGGGGCGGTTTGGCGACCTCTGCACTAACACGAGCCACTTATCGCGTTACCGAAGACATTCTGCTGGACATGGTACTGGACAAGAATGAGTTTCCCGGCGACTTCCAGGGCCACCAAGTGGTGCGCGAGGGAGAGCTGGACAACGAACACCTGGCCCGCAACGGCTTCGCCGGGAGCACCGCCCAGAGATTCCTGGAGGCGGGCAGGGTCACCGGCCACATGCGGGAGCTGGGACCGACAACGAACATGGATATGGCCGACGGTTTTGACTTTATGGCTGCCTCAGTGGTGCATCTATTCGACAGCCCCGAATCGGTGACAAGCTGGATGCACGAAATATTCCTCAAGGACTTTGAGGATCACGTTGGCGACAGCGTGGGCCAAGGGCATCAACTGGTGGCGGCGAACCGACTGGAGACCGACGGGTTTTTCGACGAGTCAGTGGCGCTGAGGGTGCTGCAGGGAGGGCCCGGCGGGCTGATCTCCTCGACGGTGGTTGACTTTCGTCTCGGACGCCTGCTGGGAGTGGCCTTCGTGGGAACGATCGGGGACCACGGCCGACCGGAGGTGACCATGCAAATAGGCCAAGCGCTGGAACGGAGGATGGCATCAATAGTGCTGGGGGTGTAGGTTAGGGGGCGTTGCCAGATTTACTTACCGATAGCCGTCGTTCAACAACAACGCCCGATCATCCTGATACGGAATGCTCACTCAGAATTGATTCGGACGGAATCCCCAACCGTTCTCGCAGTGCATTGGCTATTGATGGCGTGATCGGACGCTTTCCGGAAAGCAACTCCAAAACGTCCTCCCTGCTACCAACACAAGATTCCAAGTCGTTTGGCGAAAGTCCGGCCTGCTCCATGCGAAACTCGATGGCGGCGATCAATCCCGGAGTGCCGATATCCACGGTCCTGGATTCGTACTCCTCTACTGCAGTTACCAACGCATCAAGTTCGCACCCCTCGGGCGAGTCGACCTCTGCAGCCATTAAGTCGTAGATTCGACCTAGAGCTGAGTCATAGTCGGTGTCATTCTGAATTGGCTTTACGGTGGCCATACCTAAACCCTCTCCGCGTCAATGCGATCGTATTCAGTGTGGGTTCCTACGAAACGTATGTAAACCGTCCTGTATGGAAAGTTGACATACACCACTAATCTGAACTCGTTGCCCTTGACATTAAAGACAACCCTGTTGCCTCTGAGAATGCTGGCACTGGGATACCTGGCCTTGACAGCGGCCGGTGACTCCCAGTCTTCTCTTTCTACCTCACGAAACCACGACTGCAGTGCTTCCCTCGACCTGGAATGTTTCTCCCAAAAGTCCCGAAGGGCTCTCCGTGCAATTATACGCAATGGATCAGTGGGCCTCCCATCCAATACGTCGCTCCAGGACTGCTGCCCTACCCCTCACGCACCAGCCGCGCCGCCTCGTCGCCCATCTGGGACGTGCTTGCGCTGCCTCCGAGGTCTGCGGTTACGACCCTGCGTTCCTCCAGGCAACGGGCCACGGCAGCATCGACTCGGCCGGCGGCCTCCGCCTCCCCAAAGTGGTCCAGCATCATGGCCACCGCCGAGATGGTGGCGATGGGGTTGGCGATCCCCTTGCCCATAATGTCGAACGCGGCGCCATGCACCGGCTCGAACAGCGACGGGTGCACCCTGTCGGGGTTGATGTTTGCGCTTGGGGCCAGCCCCATGCTGCCCGATACCACGGCGGCGATGTCCGACAGGATGTCGGCGAAAAGATTGGAGGCCACCACGACGTCGAAGTCCTCGGGCCAGCGCACGAAATCCATGCAGGCCCGGTCGACCAGCAGCGACTCGGTCTCCACTTGGGGAAACTCGGCGGCCACCTGATCGAACACCTCGTCCCAGAACACCATGCCGAAAGACTGGGCGTTGGACTTGGTGACCGACGTGACTTTCATTCTCCTGTTGCGGCGGACGCAATGTTCGAAAGCTGCGCGGATGATGCGCTCGGTGCCCCGGCGGGTGAACACGTTGCTCTGGATAACGGTCTCGTGGGGAGTGCCGGCGTTGAGGCGCCCGCCCACGGGCGCATACTCGCCCTCTGTGTTCTCGCGGAATATGACCATATCGATGTCGCCGGCATTCTTGCCGGCAAGGGGCGAAACCACTCCGGGATACAGGTAGGCGGGGCGAACGCAGATACCCTGGTCAAATCCCCGGCGCATGGGCAGCAGCAGGCCGTGGAGAGTGATGTGGTCCGGGATGTTGGGGTCTCCAACGGCGCCGAAAAGGATGGCGTCGAACCCGGATAGCAACTCTAGTCCATCCTCCGGCATCAGCCGGCCGGTCTCGCGGTAATAGTCGCTGCCCCACGGGAATTCGGTAAACCGGAAGGACGGGCCGCCCGATGACGTAAGCGCCTCCAGCACCTTGCGTCCCTCGGCTATCACCTCCGGCCCCACGCCGTCGCCGCCGATTACTGCCAGGTTATACTCCGCCATTGTCTCGCCGTCCTCTTTAAAATCACCACATAGAGCTAACAGGTCACAGAGGTTGGGATTCAATTTCGTCCAGGAATAATTCTCTGTGTTCTCCGCGTCTTCTGTGGTTAGTTCACCACCTGCACACCACCGCTGAGCACCCGGAAATGATAGACCGTCTCGGCGTCGGGAAAGGCTTCGCGGGCCTTGATGTAGGTCGACTTGCCGCGGCGCTCGGTTGCGTCAAGCAGCACTCCCGACACGCCTTCCGCCTGACCTCCGTTCACGCCGACAGCTCCGACCTCGCTGGCGAAGGAGACCAGTTCCTGCAGCCTCGGCCGGGACTCTATCCGGCTGGCCGCTTCCGCCGCCAGCGATGCTCCCTGGCCGATCAGGGCCGGGCTCTTGTCCGCTATCCCGCGACGAATCAGACCCAGAGCCTCATCGGTCTGTTCGTTGACCGATCGCCAGCGCCGGGTGCGGTCATCCAGGCTTGATCCCGGACTGCCGCCGAAATCCATGGCGACTATCTCCATCGGCGGCGGTGCGCCAAGGCTCTCTCGCACCATGCCGGCCCGGTGGTCGAACAGGGCCAGCCCAGGCATCATTGCACCGCCCGTCGGCTCGATGGACAGGGCGATCTGGGCTATGTCGTAGGGGCTGAGTTCCCGGCCCAGGGCGGTGGCAGTTGCGGCGATGGCAGCCGATAGATCGGCGGTGCTGCTTCCGAGACCCCTTCCCCGGGGGATGGGGCTGCTCACCTGCACCTCGGCGCGCAGCTTTGCCTGGCGAAGATGCGCCAGTGTCCGTCGCACCGCTGCCACCGTCTTGTCGCAACCTTCGGTGGCCACGACTCCACGTCCGTCGCTGCTCAACTGGACCCTGACGCGGGAAAAGAAATCCACCGGACACGTAACCGAGAAAGGCATGTCGCCCAGAACACCCTGGGCCAGAACTCCGCAAACTCCTGGCGCACGGGCTGTCGCCGTACTCACTGTGGGAGGTGTTGCGGATGGCCCCGGAGGTGAATCGCCGCCGCTAGTCAAGTGCTATTTCTCCAGATAAACCGAGTGCTGATCGACGCCTTGTGAACTTGCCGGGCGCCAGTCAGGAAAGATGAGAACCGTCGTTGAACAGCCGAAGGACCGCGTTGTCGTGATAAGTATCCACAATGGTCAGGGTGCAGTTTCCAAAGACAAACCGCCAGTTGGCGTCCAGAGGCATGCCAAGCAGGGCCATCATGGCAGCCCTCATTGAACCGCCGTGGCCCACCACCAGGACTCTCTCATTCAGGTGGCGTTCCTTGATCTCGCAGATGACGGAGGACATTCGGTCGCTCACATCCCGCGTTGACTCTCCGCCTTCCGGAGCATAGTCAAGATCCTTGGAAACGTAGCTGGGGTATTCGTCCGGGAACTGGGCCCTGAGCTCGGCGTCCGTCATCCCCTCGAAGGCGCCCTTATGATACTCACGCAGGCGGGACGTGGGGTAGAGCGGAACGTCCCGGCCCTGCAGGATCAAAGAAGCCGTGGCGGAGGCGCGGCAGAGATCACTGGCATAGGCGGCGTCAAAGGAGACGGAACTGAGTCGATCGGCCAGCCGGGCTGCCTGTTCCTCACCCTTGTCTGAAAGGGCGACATCGGTGTGTCCCTGTATGCGCCCCTCACGGTTCCAGACGGTTTCACCATGGCGAACTATGAAGAGTTGACCCATTACCGACCGCAGACCTCAGCGCCAAGCTACAAATTCCAATAACGAAGCCGCGTCAATTCTAACATGCTGCCTAACAAATGGGCCCGTCGATCGCCCTCCGCAACAGGGCTTTTGGCTATCCGCACTCAAGCCGTCAAGTCCGTTCCTGCTGAGATTGTCGAACCCCAAACGGACAGCCTCGGGACGGGCCTGTCTTGAGCTTGCCGAACAGCACAGGGCCAACGGTTTGGCTACAATCAAGAGGACCTACGCTCCGCAGCGACTGGCAAGAGGCGGGGCACTCAGTCCGGGAATTCCCTCAGCAGGAAGAAGACACTCCGACCCGCCAGAGCGATTTCGTCCCTGCGCTTCCAGCCTTGGCACAGCTTCCCCAGGTTGCCATAACGCGCCGATCAAAACAAAATATCACTAACGGCTAAAACTTGGCTCTACTCTATGTTGACACAAGGCTATCACGTTCCTACAATATTTTGACGGTAGCCAGTGACCCGAGCCTGTTCCCGTGGGAAATGTGAGGTGAGAAGATGCCTCCACGAAAATCGAGAGCCAGCAAAGCTAACCAGGAGGCCCAAATGCCCGTTCTGACCGCATACTGCACGAAACTTCGAAAAAAGGTCGAAATGGACCAGATCGAACTGGTAACCATGAAGAACGGCCGCCCCGCTGCCAAGGGAGTGGCCAAGGAAGACCCGAGCCTCTCCGTCTTCCGCATACTCAGCAAGGCTGAGGCCGAGGAACTGGCCAAGGCCCTTTCCTGAGCCTTCGACCCTTTGCCTGCAATTGAGCTTGCCCAACCGGATTGTCCCGCCCCGTGAGCGGTGCAGTTGCCAGTACTTTGTGGAAACGACACCGCACTGACCCTGGATGCCTCCTTTTACAAACGGGTGGCGAGTAAGGCGCGGCGCGTCCCGGTCGCGAAATAACCTGAACAACGGCCGGGGGTCCCTCCCCTCCGGCCGTTGTAACTGATTGCCGCTTGTCAGTACGCCAGGGGTTGACCAGCAATTTCCCCTGTGGTTGACTACTGCGGCCCACCAGTCCCGGAGCGGAGCCTTGAGAACAAACAGCACTCGAGACGTGCATTCAGGCCGCGAAATGGGAATTTTCGGCGGCGACTGAAATGGTTGAATTCCAACATCCGACTTATGTATGATAGTTCGGGGTTTTCGGGGTGGCGCAGGGCCGCGCTGCGACTGCTCCGCTTGGGCTGGATTCGCGGACTCTGAGTTGTGTGTCCTGGCCGGTGGCAAGCTAGCCGGTTCTGTGATGACAACAAGCTTTTGGAGCCTATTAGATGAGCTTGATTCAACGCAACGTTATCCCAATTCTTGTCCTGCTCGCCGTGATCGGGGCGGGAGTGGCCATCCTGACGGTCACCACCCCCTTTGCCTCAGGTCAGGAAACCGAAACCTGCGAACCGGGTGTCGGCATCAGCATCGCCACCACCAACTCGGACGGCCAGACCGTCGCAGTGGTGAATCACGGGGACGACGTCTTCTATACCGTGAGGCTCTTCAAGGACGCAGAGCTCTGCGATTTCGGCGGCGGGACCTTGACCATAACCCTGCCGGGAGCGACAGACGACTATACGGACGGCATGGTCGCTATAGACCTGACCGAACTCGACGACGAAGGGAACTCGTCAGACGTCATCATAACTCTCGCGAGTTCGTACAACAGTGGTCAAATCCAGTACACCGTCGACCAGGATGATGGTGTTCAGGCGACCGCAGACGACTCTGCGAGCGTTGAACTGACGGTGCGTGCCGTTTACAGCGGTGGACATTCTCAAGACGCAGCAGGCGCCCAGCTTCCCAACGAGGTTGACGCCACCGCTACCAGCATCATCAGGATCGCCCCGCCGAGCGTGGCAATCCAGGTCTACCCCAGTGGTGATCCGAACGGAGACGATACCCAGTCCGTCCTCCAGGGTCAGACTGCCAGCTTTGACGTGGTCATAGAAAACACCGGTGGATTCGAACTGTCCAACATCTCCGTTGCCTCCCTGGCGGACGCCGAGGCCGAGGTTCCGGTGGTGCAGGTGGCGGACTGCGAACGCGCTTCGTCAGCCTTTGATCCTTTGGCAGTTGGCGACTCGACCACTGCTTACATATGCGGCACCACGACCGAGGAAACCTTCGTTCTCAGGACGCAGGTCACCGCCTCAGGCAGCGCCGTGGATACCGATGGTAACGCCGTGTCTCTAGAGGTCACCAACGACGACGACACCACCGTGCTCTTTGGCACGGTAGAAGTGGATATCGACATCGTGGCCGCTCAGGACCCAGTAAGGTACGTGGAAGACCCGGACGCGGCGGAGGGCAGCTTTACGATTACGGCAACCACGCCCGACGCCTCCGACCTTGATGATGTGACAATCACAGTGACTGTCACCGGTTCTGCCGCTGGCGCCGTAGCTACCGCCGCGGACGATTGTCTCCGCGAATACGACAGCGTAGCCGCCGACGCGGCGTCCAAGCCCGCTGAGCTCGGAGCCGATGGCTACGCGTGCTCAGCCAAGATGAACGAGGGTGTAAACACCATCACGGCCACCATCGAGGGAACCATTCCCGGCACCACCACGGTACTGACTGCCACCGCCAGCACCACGGTGGAGGCCATCAGCCCCGGCCTGACCGTCGAACTGACGCCTCAGGACCAGACGATTCGCAATGGTGATATCGCAAGCATCACCGTTACGGTTACCAACGGGGCGTCCGAGCTCACCGGAGTCACGGTCATCGACCCCGACCCGAACAATGACGACGGCCTCGATCTGTCCAGTTGTACCACTGGCCCCGAAGACGACTCCATTTCCCTGGGTGCAATTGGCGACATGGCTGCCAACGAACAGATCGTAATTGTCTGCTCAACCGCAGTTCTCACTGAGGAAACCGGTTACGAAGCTGTTGCCATAGGTACCGCTCGGGACAACACGACTGAGCCTTCCGCTGTTGCCACGGCCATCGTGAGGATCCTCTCGCCCAGCACCGACGTCGGAGTCTCCCTCCTTGACGGCGGCTCCACGGTAGTGCAGCTGGTCGTCCAGACAGTGGTCATTACCGAGACCAACGACGGCGACTCGGACCTTACCGACATCTACGTTGACGTGGATGCCGCGGGTATTGGCCCGGACCTGACCAGCATGCGGCTGGACCGCAACTCCCCGCAGTTCGTCGGCAGCACCGGCGAAGAAGCCAACGACGATGACATTCTCAACCCTGGTGAAACCTGGGAGTGGCGTGTGGTCGTTGTCGGCATTGCCGGAGACGTGGTACTGCTCGAATCGGGCGCTACCGGCATAGACGTTACCGCCAACGGATACGGAACCGACGCCCTGGGCGGCGAGGTGAGCCCGGAGACGGACATCGACGAGACCGAGACCCAGACCCTGGGATTCGCGGTCAACTAACCCGGGTTTACTCAAGTAGCTCAGGTCAAAACAAATGACCACAAGATGGCCGGAGGCAATGCCTCCGGCCATCGCTTATTCTGGCGAAAAATGCGGCTGGCAGGGCCGTGGGCATGCTGGTATCATTTGGCAGCATCATCCGGGATGGTCCCACGCTGGCAGGGGAGGCCCCATGGCACAGAATGAACCCATCGTGTTTCTCAACGGAGAGCTGATACCGGAGTCACAGGCCGGCATTCCAATTCGCGACCGCGGATTCATCTACGGCGACGCGGTATTCGATGCCGCCCGCACCTTCGGCGGCACGCCCTTCAAGCTGACCGAGCACGTCAAGAGGCTGTACGACTCCCTGCGCTACGTGCGCATTGACCCCGGCATGGAAATGGATGAAATGGAAATGTGGTCCCGCCGGGTAGTCGAGCACAACCATCCTTTGCTGCCTGCGGGACAGGACATGTGGGTCATGCAGCGGATTACTCGCGGCGTCGAGGGCGCCGAGTCCGCTCCCACGGTGCTGATCGAGACCCACGCCATTCCCTTTGCCTCGCGGGCCCCGCTGTACCGTGATGGCGCGCGAGTGACCACGCCCTCGGTCCCGAGGGTGCCGCCGAGGTTCATGAGCCCTCGGGCCAAGACCCACAACTACCTCAACCTCGTGCTTGGAGACCTCGAGGCACAGGGCACCGATCCCGGTTCCTGGGCCGTCCTGCTCGACGAGGCAGGCAATCTGACAGAAGGGCGCGGCTCCAACATATTTCTGATCAAAGACGGCGTGGTAGCCACTCCAAAGGGCCAGTATGTGCTGGAGGGCATCACTCGTCAGACCGTTCTGGACCTGGCCGACGGCCTGGGGATGCAGACCGCCGAGTGCGACCTTGACCTCTACGACGCCTACACGGCCGATGAGGCCTTCCTGACCTCCACCAGCCTGTGCATCTGCCCCGTGTCAGCGGTTAACGGCACGATCATCGGCGACGGGCGCCCTCCCGGAGCGGTCACTCGCCGCCTCATGCAGGCCTTCACCGACCTGGCTGGCATGGACTTCGAGGAACAGTACCTGTCGCACTTGTAGAACTCAAAACTTTCCTCAAACCGGCGATTGGCGGGACTTGGCACGTTTCACGAGTCGTCAAAATTGAACGGAGGCTGTCATGGCGGAACTGCTGCCCGGAATCGTTGAATCGGGAGCGGAGGCGCACCAATTGGCCACCGGTTTCGGGTTTACCGAAGGCCCACTCTGGCATCCCGACGGCTACTGGCTTTTCGTCGACATCCGTGCCTCCCTGGTTCACAGGATGACGCCGGATGGGAATACCGAAATCTTCCGCGACAACAGCGGCGGCTCCAACGGACTGACATTCGACGCGGCTGGCAATCTGATCCTGTGCGAGGGCGACAACCGGCAGCTGGGCCGGCGCAACTCCGATGGGACCTACAGCGCCATCGCGACGCATATCGACGGCAAACGCATTAACCGCCCCAACGACGTGGTGGGGCGTTCGGACGGCTCCCTGTATTTTACGGACCCCAACGGAAGGCTGACCCAGGAGGAACGGGAGCTGGACTTCGCCGGTGTCCACAGGGTATCTCTCACCGGACAGCATACCGTCGCCACCCGGGACACCGAGTATCCCAATGGCCTTGCTTTTTCCCCGGATGAAAGCGTGCTGTACGTGGCCATCACGAGGTTGAACGATGACTGCGTCGGTCAGAAAGAGCGAGGAGAGGTCTGTGCGCACCAGATCATACGCGCCTTCGACGTGGCCGACGACGGCTCGCTGAGCAACAACCGGCTGTTCGCCACGTTGCACTCCGCCGAGGACGGGGTCCCCGACGGCATGAAAGTGGACGTGGAGGGCCGGGTCTATTGCACGGGCCCGGGCGGCTGCTGGGTGTTCGACGCCAGCGGCAACCTGATCGGCATCATCCGGCTGCCCGAGATCCCAGCCAACTGCGCCTGGGGAGGCGACGACAACCGCACAATGCTGTTCACAGCCCGCACATCGGTGTACTCGCTGCGAATGACCACTCCAGGCACAGCCGTTCCCCGGGGTTAGGACGAGGGATTCGGCGGCATTGTATTCCTGCAGGGGCGCACATCGGTGCGCCCCTTCTGCGGTCAACCGATCCGGCAGCGATGATTCTGAGGATGACTGGAAATAAACATGAATGAATACGACGCCATTGTAATCGGCGTGGGTGGCATGGGTAGCGCATCCGTCTATCACCTGGCGCGACGAGGCTGGCGAGTCTTGGGCCTGGAGCAGTTTGACGTGCCCCACGAAATGGGCTCGTCTCACGGCTATTCCCGGATGATCCGCTACACGCTGCAGGAGCACCCGTCATACGTCCCACTGGTGCGCCGGGCCTACGAGCTCTGGCACCAGCTGGAAAACGCAGCGAGGGAACGACTGCTGGTCACGACAGGCTCCATCCGGGCCGGGCACGCCGAAAGCGAGTTCTTCCAGGGGGCGGTGGCCGCCTGCGAACAGCACAACATACCCTACGAGGTCCTGACGGGCACCGAGACCGGGAGGCGCTTCCCCGGCTACCGCCTCGATCATGACATAGCCGCCGTTTACCAGGCTGACGGGGGATTCCTGCTTCCGGAGCGCTGCATCGTGAACCACGCCACTGCGGCCCTGGAGGCGGGCGCCGAGGTGCACGGCCGGGAGCGGGTGCTGGACTGGGAGCCATCGGGCGAGGGCGTCGTCGTCAGAACCAACCGGGACAGCTACCGGGCCGGACGGCTGGTGGTCACAGCGGGAGCCTGGGCGTCCAAGATCGCGCCGAGGCTGGCGCAGGTCGCCGTGGCGGAGCGGCAGGTTCTGGGCTGGTTTCAGCCCGAAAGGCCGGAGCAGTTCAGGACGGATACCTTTCCTGTTTTCGGACTCAACGTGGAGGAAGGCCGGTTCTACGGCTTTCCGGTTTTTGGCGTCCCTGGCTTCAAGGTGGGCCGCACCCACCACAGGAGTCAGGCCGTCGACCCCGACCAGCTGGACCGGGACATCTATGACGAGGATGAGACCGTCCTGCGGCAGTTCGTCGAGCGTTACTTCCCAGCCGCTGCAGGACCGGCGCTGTCGCTGAAAACCTGCATGTTCACCAATTCTCCCGACGGACACTTCATTATCGACCTGCACCCGGATTACCCGCAGGTTTCCCTTGCCGCCGGGTTCTCGGGGCACGGATTCAAATTCGCCAGCGTTGTGGGGGAAATTATGGCCGACCTCGCGATGTTCGGCGAGACCACCCACGATCTGTCGCTGTTCCGCCTGGACCGGTTCGAAAATATGTGATGCTCAACCTCACCTGAGGACGAATGCAAAGTCTCTGAGCACCCGTACTCGGTTACCTTGTCGAACCATGACTGAACGGCCCTTCGGCGAGCCCGTCTTGAGCCTGCCGACAAGCTCAGGGCGACGGATACGCTGCAATTGAAAAGGCCCTGGGAAGGCATAACGATTATCCCGCCACACCATCCCCTGTGTTAGACTATTTTGGTCATTCAGCCGAATCAGCGCGGGAGTACGATGGACTTTCTTTCCGTTGACCACCAGCCGGAGCGCAAGCTGAGTACTCTGCTCATCGCCTTCAGCGGGTGGGCGGATGCCGCCGAGGGCGCCACCAGCGCAATGAAGTTTCTGAAGCGAAAGTTGGAAGCGCGGAAGTTTGCTGAATTTGACCCTGAAGAGTTTTACGACTTCACCCAGACTCGTCCCACGACCACCCGCACCCGCGACGGAAAGAGGCACATCCACTGGCCCGCCAACGAGTTCTATCATCTCGATAACCCCGATACCGGCGATGGTGTCATGGTCTTTACTGGGGTGGAGCCCAACCTGCGATGGCGCGCCTACTCACAGGGGGTAGCGCGGCTGGCGGCGGAAAACGGCGTAGAGACCGTGGTGCACGTTGGCGCTCTGCTGGATGCCGTGCCCCACACCAGACCGGTCAAGCTGAGCGGCACCGCCACACGCCCCGACCTGTCCGAGTTTCTGGAGGGCCGGGAGATCCGCTCCTCCAATTATCAGGGGCCCACTGGAATCAGTTCCTCCGTGATGGACGCCTGCGTAAAGCAGGGCCTGGGCTATTCGTCCATCTGGGGACATACTCCTCACTACCTGCAGGCAGCTCCCAACTATAGAGTCGCCTACTCCCTGTTGCAGACGCTGACCCGTCTTCTGCACATGCCCCTGGACCTGGAGGAACTGCGAGGGGCCGCTTCCAAATTCGACGAAGAGGTGGCCAAAGCGGTAGAGGCAGACGAGCAGATCGGGTCTTACGTCACAAAACTGGAAGGGCAGTACGACGAGAGCGTGGCCACCAGCGCCATTCTCGATCCCGAGGACCTGGTCCGGGACGTGGAACGGTTCCTTCGGGGCGAACGATAAAGTCCCCACAGCATTCCTTCAGCGTTCCAACGATTTTCGGAATTCCCGCAGAGGCCGCCATCAGCATTCCGGTTCGGCGCGCCCGATTCTGTCATGATCTCTTTGTCTCATTCCACCCTGGTCGGAACCTGATTTCAGAGTCAAATCGGGCCCACATTCGAGCCAATTGCCTTCCTTTCGGAATCTGGTCGTTATGATTCGAAATCGGTCACAGACCTTGGGGATTTGCCAGAAACACTCCAAATAGCCCGGCTTGATGCATCCTGCAACTACGTAGGATGCCGATAATCCTTATTGACAAACGAATATCAATCCATATAATTCGACAAGTTTGCATTGTCGGCGACCCGCGATTTTCGTCGGCCAACAAACCCATCACAGGCCGGGGAGGATCCCCGAGGCCCTAAAGGAGAGGTAGTGTTTAACCGAAGATCTGGATTCTCAAGGTTATGGTTCCCCATTGTGCTGCTGATGGCGTTGGCCCTGATCCTGGCCTGCGGCACGTCGGCGACGGAAGAGCCAACCAGCGAGCCTGCGGCCGCTCCTGTAGCGACGCCGGTGCCTCAAGCGGAGGCGACCGAGCCGCCTGAGGAGGAAGAGGAAGAGGAGGCCGCCCCAACTACAGCGGCGGCTCCACAGCCAACGTCCACCCCTCGGCCCGCTCCCACTACGGCAGTGCAGACGCACGTGCCTGAGGGTGTCTTGAACTATTCGGTCAAGGAGACCGGCGTGTTCGAGGGTCACCCGCGGTTCATGTCCAGCCCGCGCGTCCAGTATTCCGCCGTATCTTTCGGCGAATCCCTGGTCGCCATCCAGGACGACCTGTCCCCCGGTCCGTTGCTGGCAACGGAGTGGGAGATTTCACCCGACGGCCAGTTATGGTCATTCACAGTTCGCGATGACGTTGAATTCCACCACAAGTGTGGACCGGACGCCAACGAGAGCTGCGGAAACCTGACAATTCACGATGTGCTCTGGAACTACCAACAATGGCACGAGGGCTCCCTGAACGCCCGCGCCGGCATCATCGGCGACTTCTGGGTCGGAAACGCCGGCGGTTCCCAGACCATCGTCGACGACTATACCGTCAACCTTGACGCCGGTGAACCTTGGCTGCAGCAGCGCGCCTTCGAGTTCATGCGGACACTTGGCGGCGTCAGCACCACCATCGTAAGTATGCAGCAGACCCGTGACATCTTTGAGCGAGCCGGGAACAACTGGGACGACCGCTACAGCGAACCCGGCGTGGCCACCGAGGAATACGAGGAGGCCGCAAAGGAAGCCAGCAAGAACATCTCCGCCACCGGACCGTGGGAGATCATTGGTCCCACCAACGAAAGCAGCGTCTGGCGATTCACGGCGGTGACCGACCACTGGCGTCAAACTCCCTATTTCGCGGAATTCAACATGAGGTCCATCCCGGAGGAGGCCACCCGCGTCGCGGCCTTCCAGACCGGCGAACTGGACATCATGGAAATGGCCTTTGACTCCCTTCCCGCCGTTCAGGCAGTGGAGGGCACGGAAATAGTGGCATGGCCCAACGCTACCCAGTCCGGCCTGAACATCTACGGCCAGACTTACGGCGTCGACAAGGACGGCCTGCCATACGAGCACCTGGACTGCAACAACGCCTGGGTGTCCTGCGACGAGGACACGGAGTCCCAGGAGTGGCAGAACGCGGTCAAGGTGAAGAAGGCCATGGCCGTCTCGATCAATCGACAGGAAATCGTGGACGAGCTGCTGGCTGGCTTTGGCGCACCTCTTTACCTCAGGGACTGGATGGGCTTCGACCACAAGGCCGACCCCAGCTGGACCCATGAGTACGACCCGGAGATGGCCAAGCAACTCCTGGAGGAGGCTGGCTACGGTCCCGGCAACGAGTTTACCATCACCCTCACCACTGCCATTCGCGGACGTCCCGCCGAAGTGGAAGCCTGTGAAGCTGTGGGAGGTTACTGGCAAGCCGTCGGAATCAATGTGAACTTCCAGAGGATTCCATACGCCACCATCAGGCCCGAGCTGATCACCCGCACCTACCAGGGAGCGACCTGTCACGCGCTCGGCCAGCGTCTCACTCCCGCCATCGGGGCTTCCAACTACGTAGCGAAGTCCACCTTCAGCTACGGCACGGAGCATCCCTGGATGGAGGAAAAAATCACCGATCTGTTGGCCGAGACCAACCCGACTCAGGTTGACGCAAAGGAACGCGAGGTCTACGACTGGTTCTACAAGAACGTCATGGGCTTCGGTCTCTATTCCATCCACGGCATTTGGCCCGTGGGCGAGAGGCTCGATCCGGACTGGCGTCCCGTCGACTTCAGCGAACTCGCCTCCCCGCAGGCCTTCGAATACATCAAGCATCGCCAGTAGGCGACATGGCTGGCAGGGCGGGGCTCAATTGCCCCGCCCCTGCTGGTCATTGCGCGGTCGAACGGCATCTGAAATACAGACGCCGTGAATGACCGGCCTTGGTTGAGGTACCCTGGCAGAGAGGCAATTCCGATCCGGACAGGTTCCTTGACCGTATGACTAATAATGCAATTTAGAGTCTATAGTAGCGGCCCCGTATCTAATCTAATGATTGAGTTTGTTTAGACAGCCATGCAAAAATACTTGATTCGCCGGTTTTTTCTGGCACTTATAACTCTTCTGGCCGTCTCGCTCATCATTTTCATACTGAGCCGCTCTGCCGGTGATCCGGTCTCCCTGATGCTGGACGAATACTCCACACAGCAAGACATCGACCGGATGATGGCGAAGCTGGGCACAGACAAACCCTATTACCAGCAGTACTTCTTCTTCCTGCGGGACGCCCTGCGGGGAGACTTTGGGGTATCCATCAAGGAGGGCCGTCCCGTAACCGAGGTGATCCTGGACCGCCTCCCTGCGACACTCTACCTGGGGATCACCGCCTTTATAGTCTCATTGCTGGTGGGCATACCTCTAGGCATACTGTCGTCAATCAAGCGCGGGAGCCTGATCGACCAGGCGGGCAAGATGGTCGCTCTGGTGGGCCAGGCAGCACCGCCGTTCTGGTTAGGCATTATGCTGATAATTTTCTTCGCCGTTTCCATCAGGGCGTTCCCGACCTCTGGCCGGGAAGAATGGCACAGCATAGTCCTGCCAGCGGTCACCCTCGGCTGGTACTACGCAGCCGCGAACCTGCGTCTGGTCCGCTCGGCCATGCTGGACGTCCTGGATTCGGAGTACATCAAGCTGGCCCGAGCCAAGGGAGTGCCGTACTGGGGCATTGTCATGAAGCACGCCTTCAGGAACGCGCTTATCCCGCCCCTGACCTTCGCGGGCGTCACTCTGGGGGCGCTGGTGACCGGCTCGCTGGTGGTGGAGACGGTTTTCGCGTGGCCGGGGTTGGGAAAGCTGGCAATCGACGCGCTGTACGCCTTTGACTATCCTCTGCTCCAGGGAGTGGTAGTGGTATTCACTTTGCTCTACGTTCTGGTCGCGTTTAGCGTGGATGTGCTCTACGCCTATATTGACCCGCGAATCAGATACGCATAGAAGCCCCGGAGAGAGTTGAAAATGGCAGCCCAAGCGACCGAAGCTTTAACTCCTTCCAAAGGCATTGTTCCTCGCCTTGGCGGACTCTATCGGATTTTCCGGCGTTGGCCGGTGATACCTGTCGGGATTTTGGCCTTGGTGTTGTTTGCTGGCATCGCCGCCCCGCTCATTGCACCGCATGACCCCAACCTGCAGTCTCTTTCCGAGCGCACAATTCCGCCTTTCTGGTACGAAGCCAAGATCGAGACGGTGGAAAAGGAAGTTGTCCTGCTGGTGCTTCCGGGGCAGCAGAATCACATTTCGCAGGATGACGCCCAGGAAATTGATCCAAACATACAGATTGGCGACACAATCCAGGTCGTGGACGAGATACGGCCTGCCGGCAGCAGCAAATTCTGGCTTGGCACAGACCATCTTGGGCGGGACATTCTTTCACGCATCATCTACGGGGCCCGCATCTCCCTGCTGGCCGCGGCGGTTACCCTGGGAGTCGGCGGTTCCATCGGCGTACTGCTGGGCCTGGTCGCCGGCTGGTACGGCGGCGTGATCGACGAGGCAGTCATGCGTTTCGTCGACATTCTCCTGGCCATACCCCTGGTGCTGATCGCGCTGGCGATGGTGGCCACCCTGGGATCATCGTTAACCATAATCGTCGCAGTGCTGACGATTTTCATCTGGCCTCGCTTCGCGCGCCAATTGCGAGGCGAAGTGCTACAAATCAAGAACATGGACTTTGTGGCCCTTGCCCGGGTTGCCGGGGCGTCCACGCCTCGCATTCTCTTTGTGCACGTATTTCCCGGGACCATCAATACCCTGATAGTGGTGGCAACCCTGCAGGTGGGCATCGTGATTCTGCTGGAGGCCACCCTCTCGTTCCTGGGAGCCGGCGTGCCGCCGCCGACCGCGACTTGGGGAGGGATGGTGTCCGATGGTCGCAATCACCTGGCCGGCGGATTCGAGACCGGTTCATGGTGGATCTCCACATTCCCCGGCGTGGCAATCATGCTGACCGTGATGTCCCTGAACCTGTTCGGCGACTGGCTCCGCGACAAGCTGGACCCGCGACTCAGGCAGATCGAGTGACCTACCCTGCTCACAGGGGGAGCCAACTACCATCATGACTACCGAAGTAGCAACTGAACGCGATGTGGTGTTGCGGGTGAACGACCTGCGTACCTACTTCCAGACCCGATGGGGCACAGTCAAGGCCGTGGATGGCATCAGCTTCGATCTCCGCCGGGGGGAAACCCTGGGGATTGTTGGCGAGTCAGGTTCAGGAAAATCGGTGACGATGCTGTCGTTGATGCGCCTGATTCCCATCCCACCCGGCCGCATCGTTTCCGGCAGTATCGAGCTGGACGGGCAGAACCTCCTGGAGCTGTCCGAGAACGAAATGAACAAGGTACGGGGGAGCAAGATCGGCCTGATAATCCAGGACCCGATGACATCGCTAAACCCCGTGTTCACCATCGGCAACCAGGTGTCAGAGGCCATCAGAATCCACCAGGATATTCCAAAGCGCTCCGTCATGGAGCAGGCCCTGACGATGCTGCGGAAGGTGAACATTCCTGCGGCCGATACCCGCATGCGCGACTACCCGCACCAGATGAGCGGCGGCATGCGTCAGCGCGTGGTGGGCGCCATTGGCATTTCCTGCCAGCCCGAGGTGTTGATCGCCGACGAGCCGACCACCTCCCTCGACGTTACCATTCAGGCGCAGTACCTCGCTCTGCTGAAGGAGTTGCAGCGGGAATCCAACGTCGGGCTAATATTCATCACCCACGACTTCGGTATCGTAGCCAAAATGTGCGACCGGGTGGCGGTGATGTATGCCGGGCGCATCGTGGAGCAGGGCAGCGTCCGCGACATATTCAACAACCCGTCCCATCCATATACGGAGGCCCTCCTGGCCTCCGTGCCCAAGATGGAGGAGGATGTGGACCGCCTGTATTCCATCGAGGGCCAGCCACCAACGCTGCACGATCTGCCCACCGGCTGCCCGTTCGCACCCAGGTGCCAGTACGCGATGGACCGCTGCCTGGAAGAATACCCGGACCGAACTACAATCCGGGAGGGCCACCACGCCTCCTGCTGGCGGTTGAGTTGATATGACTACTGCTAATGCACCTGCAACCGAGAATTCCCAGTCGGGGAGCGGCCGGAGCGACGTCCTGCTGGAAGCCGTTGACCTCAAAAAGTACTTTCCAGTCACCAAGGGACTGCTGATCAGCAAGACCGTTGGGCATATCAAGGCGGTTGACGGCGTTTCCTTTGAGCTTCGTCCTGGCGAAACGCTGGGGATAGTGGGCGAGTCCGGGTGCGGCAAGAGCACCACCGCCAAGATGATGCTCATGCTGGAGGAACCCACCGAGGGCTCCATTCTGTTCGGGGGAAAGGATATACGGAACGCCGACCCCGCCGACCGGCAGGAATACCGGCGGTCGGTTCAGGCGGTGTTCCAGGACCCGTGGAGCTCCCTCAACCCCAGGATGAGGGTTCGCGATCTGATCGCCGAGCCCATGGTGATCAACTTGGAGATGAGGCGAGGCGAGGTCCAGGACCGGGTGCTAAAGCTCCTGACCGATGTGGGTCTCAGCGCCTACCACGCCAATCTCTACCCTCACGAGTTCTCGGGCGGCCAGCGACAGCGCCTGGCCATTGCCCGAGCCTTGGCCCTTAACCCGAAAGTCATCGTGCTGGACGAGCCGGTCTCGGCGCTGGACGTGTCGATCCGGGCCCAGATCATGAACCTGCTGAAGGACCTGCAGGCCGAATACAACGTCAGCTACATGCTCATCGCCCATCACCTGGCCACGGTGCGCTACATGTGCACGTGGGTGGCGGTGATGTACCTGGGCCGCATTGTGGAATTGTCCCCTGTCAGGGACCTGTTCGAGAACCCGTCCCACCCGTACACCAAGGCGCTGATGTCGGCGGCCCTGCCTTCCCATCCGGACACGGTGCAGGACGAAATGATCCTAAGCGGAGAGGTCCCCTCGCCTCTGAATCCTCCCGACGGGTGCCACTTCCACACTCGCTGTCCCTTTGTGATGGACGTTTGCAGCCTGGAGGACCCAGTGACAAAGGAGGTCTCCCCGGGTCACACCGTCGCCTGCCACCTGTTCTAAGGCAGGAATTAAGAATTTGGAATGCGGAATGAGGAACGTAGCGTTGGCCCACGTTCCTCATTCTTGATTTCTACATTCCAAATTCTGACTGCCGGTGCTAGAATCTGGCAATGTCAACGCAGCCACAGACGAAGAAGCAGCGCCGCAGTCCCACAATGTCGGCAGCTCGCATCGCCCGGGCAGTGGAGTTGATGGCGCAGGAATACGGGCCATTTCCGTCGGAGCGGCGGCTGCCCCCGACCGAGGAGATGGTTTTTACCATCCTTTCGCAACACACGTCCGATATCAACTCCGGTCGCGCCTTCGCCCGCCTGATGGAACGGTACGGTTCCATGGAGGCGGTGGCTCGCGGCGATATCTCCGACATCGAGAAGGCCATAGCTCCCGGCGGTCTGGCCAAGGTGAAAGCCCCGCGCATCAAGGAAGTGCTGGATAAGGTGCTGGAACTTAACGGCGGCTCGTTGGATCTGTCGTTCCTGCGGGAAATGCCTCTGGCGGAGGCAAAGGCCTGGCTCAGGCAGCTGCCGGGAATCGGACCAAAATCGGCCGGCATCGTGCTCAACTTTTCCCTCGGGATGCCCGCCATGGCCATCGACACTCATATCTACCGGGTGTGCCAGCGACTGCGGGCCATCGACGCCAAGACCAACGCGGACAAGGCCCACGATGTGATGGAGGCCAAGGTGCCACCCGAGGAAGTGTTCAACTTCCACGTCGCCTTCATCAACCACGGGCGCCGAGTCTGCAGGGCCCAGAGGCCGCTATGCGACGAATGCGTGGTAGGCGAGATGTGCCCATCCCGGGGCAAGCTGATGGCCGAAATGGCCAAGGCCGATAGAGGAAGCAGGAACGGGAAATCATCCAGAACGATCGGCCCGGCTTCAGACACCCTGCCGCACGTACCCCCTGTATTGATGGGTACGGAGTGATTTATCATATACCCTTGTTGCGCGTGCGAACGTGCGGCCCGTTGACATCCATGCACATTCGGATACGGGCCGACGACAAAGGAGGGCCAGGAAAGTGAAGGTAGGAATTATCAACGTCACAGGATACTCGGGATCGGAGTTGGCCCGTATCCTGCGTCGTCACCCCGAGGTGGAAATTGCGTCGGTAACCGGGAGGAGCGCCGCCGGCCAGAAACTCGGCGAGGTATTCCCGCACCTGGAGAGCCTCGACCTGACCATCGAGCCGGAGCTGAGCGGGAGCCTTGACCTGGTATTCTCCGCGCTGCCCCACAAGGCCAGCGCCGAGGCCTGCATCCCGGTTCTTGACCAGGGCGTCAAGGTGGTGGACATCAGCGCCGACTTCCGGCTCAAGCACGCCGATGAGTACGAGGAATGGTACGGCGTGGAGCACCAGAAGCCATCGCTGCTGGAAGAGGCCGTCTACGGTCTCACCGAGTTGCACCGCGATGAGATACGGCAGGCGCGGCTGGTGGCCAACCCCGGCTGCTACCCGACCAGCGCCATCCTGGGCCTGGCGCCCGCGGTGGAGGCGGGCATCATCAGCCCCGACATCATCGTCAGCAGCCTGTCCGGCGTATCAGGCGGCGGGCGCAGCCTGGTGATGACCAATCACTTCTCGGAAGTGAATGAGAACGCCTTTGCCTATGCCGTGAACGGGCACCGGCACCTGCCTGAGATCACCCAGGAGCTGGACCCGCTGGGAGAGCAGCCGGTCAGGGTGACGTTCCAGGTGCACCTTATTCCCATGACACGGGGCATTTTCAGCTCCTGCTACGCTCCGCTGGCCAACCCCGGCGAGTGGGCGGGCGACGAGGGCAAACAGCGCCTGGTGGACATCTACCGCGACTACTACGCGGACCATCCGTTCGTCAGGGTGGTATCGGCGCCGCCGCAGACCAAGCAGACGCTGGGCAATAACATGTGCCTGATCCACCCGGTCATCGACCGGCGAACGGGGCGGCTGATGGTGTTCAGCGTGCTGGACAACCTGGTCAAGGGAGCGGCCGGTCAGGCGGTGCAGAACATGAACCTGATGTCCGGATTCCCCGAGGACACGTCGCTGGACGAGTTGGCCGTCTACCCGTAGCGCCGGGCCAACGACGTATGCTAAACTCGTAAAGTATCAATGTGCCCCGGTCGTCTAGCCAGGTCAGGATGCCACCCTTTCAAGGTGGAGATCAGGGGATCGAAGCCCCTCCGGGGTACCAATCACCGACACGCAAACAACCTCGCGACGGAAATGTCGCGGGGTCGTTTTTTTCCTGTACCGAGCGATCCGCTGCTCAGGGCCACGCCCAGAGGGGGTACCCATTGACCGCCACATGGCAGCAATTCGCGGAGGCTGCGCCCGATTTTGCGTCGCTTGGGGAGGCGCAGTTCGCCCGTACCGGCCTGGCGCTGGTCGGGACACTGCGGCGGGACGGCTGGCCCCGCATATCGCCGGTCGAGCCATTCATCACCAACGGCCAGCTGTACCTGGGCATGATGTGGCGATCAGTTAAAGCCCTCGACCTGCTGCGCGACCCCCGGTGCGTGGTGCACAGCACGGTATCGGACCGCCACGGTACCGAGGGCGAGTTCAAAGTTTACGGCAGGGCCATCGACGTCACCGATCCGGATGAGCGGCAGTGGTTCGCGGAGGCAGTGTACGAGGCCATAGGCTTCCGTCCCGAGGAGCCCGAGTTCCACTGTTTTGCCATCGCCATAGAGAGCGTGGTTTTTTCGCGTCTGGAAGGCGAGGAGTTCCAACGGCAGGTCTGGAGGGCGAAATGAACTCGGAGGACGCCGAAGTAAGAAAAAGAACCTCGGCGTCCTCTGCGATCTCGGCGTCGAATTACCCTAGTCGAACACGAAGACGCACTTGCCTGTGGTGGCGCCGTCGAAAGTCTGAAATGCCTCGATGGCATGGTCAAGGCTGTAGCGGTGGGTGATCAGCCGGTCCAGCGGCGCCTTGGTGTCCACAAAGAACCTGGCGATCTCGATCAGCTCGGCCTTGCTGAACGTCCAGGAACCGAAAACGGTCAGCACCTTGAAGATCACATCACGGTTGAAATCGATCTCCGCAGGGCCACCTATGCCGACGTAGCAGGCCCGGCCGAAGGGCCTGAGACATGACAGCGTCTGCTGGCGTGCCGTAGGGTTGCCCGACGTCTCCAGAGATGCGCTGGCGCCCTGGCCGCCGGTCAGGTCAAGGATGGCCTGCACCGCATCGTTGCTGGCGGCGTTGATGGTGTGGTCTGCTCCCAGTTCCGTGGCCAGTCGCAGACGCTCATCCATCACGTCGATGGCGATGACCCTTGCGCCCATGGCCTTGGCTGACAGCGTGCCGCTGAGACCAACGGGCCCCTGCCCGAACACGGCCACGATGTCCTTGCCGTTGACGTCCATCTTGTTCAGTCCGTTCCATGCGGTTCCGGTGCCACAGGAAATGGCCGCCCCCTCTTCAAAGGAGAGCTCGTCGGGCAGGTGCACCAGGGTTCGGGAAGGGCAGATCATGTAATCGGCGTTGGCGCCGTGGCCCGTGCCGCCCCCGAAAGTTACGTGCCCCACTGGACAAAGCTGCTCGTAGCCCATGGAACAGATCTCGCAGACGCCGCAGCCCTCGTAGTGGTGGCACATCACCCGGTCGCCCAGCTTGAGGCCGGGAGGCGCACCTGGCCCCAGCTCCTCGATGATGCCGCATGGTTCGTGGCCAGTGATCATCTCCGTTGGCTCGCCGTCGCGGTAGCGGTGCAGGTCGGTGCCGCAGAGCCCGGAGGCCATGATCCGCAACACCGCCTCGCCCGGACCGGCGTGAGGATCTGGGAATTCCCGTATCTCGGCCTCGCGGTTGCCCTTGAACGTGACTCCACGCATACTTTGCTCCTGTTTCATTTCAGTTCCGCAGATGATACCAAAGCCCGCCAGTCCGGGACACGTCGTCGTCGGAGAGCCAGCGACGATACTGTGGCCTTATAATGTGTGGAACAGCGGAGGTTCCGAACATGACGATGCTGAAACCGCGCTCCGGCATGAAGCTTACGGTCGAGGAGTTCATGGAACTCCCGGAAACTGACGACCGCCGGAAGATGGAGTTGGACGAGGGAGTCCTGTACATAATGGTAAAACCCGGGTTGGTGCATCAGTTTTTCCAAATGCGGCTGGTAGGGTTTGTTGACCAATACTTGGAGGAATTCGAAGAGCCGCCGGCCTACGTTTTTACCGAAGTAATAGTGGCCCTCTCACTGGAGCGCCGTACGCTTTTTGCCCCAGACCTGTCCATAGTTTTAGCTGAGAGATCCCATCTGTTTACAGAACAGAGAATAGAGGGCGCGCCCGACATCGCGGTCGAGATTCTATCAACCGATCGAAGCCGCGACCTGGTGCGGAAGCGACAGGCGTACGCAGATGCGGGTGTCGCGGAATACTGGATTTTCGATGCGTCTAACGATACGGCCACCTTGCTTGAACTACGGGATGGCGAGTATGTCGAACGGGCGATCCTCACCGCCGACGACACGCTGACCACTCCGTTGCTCCCCGGCCTGTCAATCCCCTTGGCTGGGATATTCCGGCACCGCCGCCGGCCGGTGGCGGAGAGCGACTGCTAGGCAGCGCTGGTACGGGTACGGCCTTTGGATTATGATAGAGGCACACGGCTAAATGGCGGGCCGCTTTCTCCCCAACCGACCCAAGAGACGTCTTCCTTGCTCGAATTGTCCGGACTGCACGTTTTTGTTTCCCTTGATGAGCCTTTCGGCGCTGAAATTGACGCCGACTGGCTTGAGGTAGTTGTGCGGGCAGGACTGATGGCAGCGGGCATCGTAGGAGATGCCGAGGTCAGTCTACTTATCACGGATGACGAGACCGTCCAGGCGTTGAACGCCGAGTTCCGCGGGCTGAACGAGACGACCGACGTCCTCTCCTTTTCCACCGAACATCCAGGACACTGGGAGGGCAACGGCGACGGACCATCCGAGCAGGCGGAAGACTCCGATTTTGTTCTGCCTCCCGGCGCATCCCAGCCCCTTGGCGAAATAATCGTCTCGTGGCCCCAGGCGCAGCGGCAGGCCATCGAGCACGGTGTCAGCCCGGAGCGGGAGTTGGCGCAGCTGGTCGTACACGGGGCGCTCCACCTGGTCGGCCACGATCACCTGGAGGCAGAGGATACCTCCCGGATGCAGGCGCTTGAGCGAGAGGCACTGGCATCGCTGTCCTTTGACAGCCTCGGGACGAACGGGACCGGTCCATCGCGATGACGTCGCAGGTCTACTATCGCAAGTGGCGTCCCTCCAGCTTCAGCGAGCTTGCGGGCCAGGAGCACGTGTCGACCACGCTGCGCCAGTCGGTGCGTCTCGGTCGCATTTCCCATTCCTACCTTTTCTGCGGCCCGAGAGGATGCGGCAAAACGACAACGGCCCGCATCATAGCCAAGGCCGCCAACTGCCTCGACCTGCAGGACGGTGACCCCTGCAACACCTGCGACGTCTGCCGGGCCATCGGCGACGGCCGGTTCATGGACATCATCGAGCTGGACGCAGCCAGCAATAGGGGCATCGACGAGATCCGCGATATTCGCGACAAGGTGAATTTCGCGCCAGTCCAGGGGCGCCGCAAGGTCTACATCATCGACGAAGCCCACATGCTGACCGACGCGGCCTCCAATGCCTTTCTGAAGACGCTGGAGGAGCCGCCGGAGCACGTGATCTTCGTGCTGTGCACTACCGAGGCACACCGGATTCTGCCCACCATAATCTCCCGTTGCCAGCGGCTGGACTTCCGCCGGATCCCGTCGGAAACCGTTTACGGGCGCTTATCGGAGATCGCCGAAGCCGAAGGCGTATCCGTGGAACCGGCGGCTTTGCGGATCGTCGCTCGTTACGCGTCCGGGAGCCTGCGCGACGCCGAGAACCTGCTGGAGCAGCTGGTCGTGTCCTGTCCCGACGGAGTAACCGCCCAGCAGGTGGAGAAACTGCTGGGCATGGGCAGCGACGAGACTGCCCTGGAGCTGGTCAAGTACCTGCTCATGGGCAACACTACCGCATCTCTGACGGCCGTGAACCAGGCGGCCTGGGAAGGCAGCGACCTCAGGCAGTTGCACCGGCAAGCCTCTGAACTACTGCGCGGTTTCATGCACCTGCAGTGGGGCTCCGAGGACGCGGTGGACCTGCCGGAGCACGTGCAATCACAGCTCAGGGAGTTGGTTGGAAAGCAGCCTCCGTGGCGGATTGTCCACGCACTGAAAGTCTGGGGCGCAGTCAACATGCGCTACGACGCGCCGTCTACGTTGCCCCTGGAGCTGGCAGCGGTGGAGATTTGCGAGGAATCGGCAGCCCCTGCTCCGCCTGCTGAGGCACCGCCTCCGATGCCGACGCAACGGGCTCCGGCTCCCCAGTCATCCCGGGCGGCGCCTCCACCCCGGGAGCCGCGGCCCGAAAGGCCGCCGGCACGAGAACGTCCCGCACCGGCTCCCGCGGCTGCGCGCACCCAGTCGCCGGAACCTGCGCCCGCCGCCGCTGGCCGAGCCGGAGGCGATTCCAGCGAGTTCTGGGTACAATGGAATAACACCGTCAAGGCACTGTCGCGGCACAAGGGCAGAAAATACAACTTGGGCGCCCTGCTCCGGGACTGCAAAGTCAACAGCATATCGCTGGACGACAAGACCCTGGTGCTACCATTTACCAACAAGGCCAACCTGGAGAGGATGCAGGAGGAGCTGGAGGACCCAGCCTCTCGCAAGAGGCTCACAGAGGCCTTGACGCAGTCATTTGGCGAGGGCTGCGAGTATCAGCTCACCCTGGCCAACGGGCAGCAGGCCGGAGGGAGCACGACCAATCCGGCCCAGCAGAGTTCCCTGGTGCGTGCCGCCCAGGGCATGGGCGCCAAAATAATCCAAGTTATGGACGAGGACGAATGAACCGCAACATGATGCGCCAGGCCCAGCGGCAACTGGCCCAGCTGCAGAAGATCCAGGAGGAACTGGAGACGCTCACCGTCACCGGAACTGCCGGGGGTGGTGCCGTACGGATCGTGATGACCGGCAAGCAGGCCGTCGAGTCCGTGGAGATCGAGCCGGAAGCAGCAGAGGACCTGGAGCTGTTGCAGGACATGCTGGTCGGCGCTTTCAACGACGCCGCCACCAAGGCCCAGGAAATGGCCGCCAGCAAGATGAGCGTCATCACTGGTGGGATGAACATCCCCGGACTGACGTAGGAACAGGCGTCCGAGGGACCATCTCAAGACTGACCAGGGCCGCAAGACCGTCATTTCCGCGGAGTGTGAATAAAAGGTATCACACCAGCAATCGGTCTTGATTCAGGGTGCATTCTTCTATGGGTATATTTCCTGGGGATTCACCAGCAGCCCTCCAGATGGCCCCTCACCTCGTAACCCGGCGAACTGTTCGCTTCCGGCTGAGGGCCTCCTTATGACTCCAGACAACCTTCCCTCCGCATTTCCCTCCCTGACCAGGCTGGTTCAGGAGCTGAACCGGCTGCCGGGAATCGGCCCCAAGAGCGCTCAGCGACTGGCCTACCACATCATCCGCCTGCCGGACGAGGAGGCCTACGCCCTGGCCGAGGCGGTAACGGCGGTAAAGCAGAACACGGTGTACTGCGGCGAATGCCAGAACCTGGCCGAGTCGAGCCCCTGCCAGGTTTGCGGCGACCACCGGCGGATACGGTCCATCATCTGCGTCGTCGAGGACCCGCTGGACGTCCTGGCCCTGGAGCGAACCCGGAGTTACCGAGGGTTGTACCATGTGCTGCATGGCGTCATCTCACCCATCAACGGCGTCGGCCCCGACCAGCTCAAACTGAGGGAGTTGCTGGAACGACTGGCCAACCCTGAAATCACCGAGCTTGTCGTGGCCACCAACCCCACCATGGAGGGCGAGGCCACCGCAATGTACATCCAGAGGCAGCTCGGACGCGAAGACCTGAAGCTCACCCGCCTCGCTCGCGGTCTCCCAGTGGGGGGATCGCTGGAGCACACCGACGAGACCACCCTCACCCGCGCCTTCCAGGGACGTCAGGAGCTGTAGGGCATGGCCTCTGCGGGAGGAGCCGACCGGGGGCGAACCTACCGCTGCCAGGGTCTTACCCTGAGGAAGGCCTCCATCGGCGAGGCAGACCTGGTGGTGACCGTGTTCACTGCCGAGCACGGCAAGGTCAGGGCCGTGGGAAAAGGCGCCCGCCGGTCCAGCAGCAAGCTGGTGGGGCACCTCGAACCTCTCACCCTGTCCCGTCTGTCCATGGCCCGCGGGCGGGAACTGGACATCGTCTCGCAGGCCGAAGTGATGGATGGGTTCGCCGACGTCAAGTCCGACCTGGCCGTGATGACCCGGGGCCTGTACGTGGCCGAGTTACTGGATGGCTTCGGATCGGAGGACAGCCCATCTCCCGCCCTGTTCCGGCTGGCGGTCAACGTGCTGAGGGCCCTGCCATCCGCGGCGGAGCCTGAATCGCCCCTGCGGTACTTCGAATTTCACCTCCTGCGGCTCACGGGCATGCTGCCCGAGCTCTACAACTGCGTGGAGTGCCGCAGGGAGGTGGAACCCGACTTCCACCGGTTCAGTGTCAATTTCGGGGGCGTGCTCTGCCCCGACTGCAGACCCCTGGAGGCGCAAATCAGGCCGCTGTCGCTGCCGGCGATGAAGGTGTTGCGCCTGATCCACCGGGGCAGCCTCGCAGAGGTCGCCGCCCTTGGGTTGAGCCTTTCTCTCTCCCTCGAGCTGAAGTCCATATTGTCGGGCGCCGTGCGGTACTGGCTGGGCCGGGAAACCCGGTCAAACGCGTTCCTGGAACGACTCCACGCCGATACGACCACGCAGCCAAATGGATCAGCCTAAATCCACCGGGCCAAAGCAATGCGTAGAGATTGCATTGCTGATATTATGTCCACCAATTTTACCGGTGCTGGCTGAAATCATAGTAATTCCGGAAATCGGGGCGGTAACACTGGGGGGATGTGCCAATGTTTTCCAGGATATTGATTGCGAACCGGGGAGAGATCGCCTGCCGGGTGATTCGGACCTGCCA
Organism: Dehalococcoidia bacterium; assembly: GCA_965207865.1. Classification (GTDB taxonomy): domain Bacteria; phylum Chloroflexota; class Dehalococcoidia; order Lucifugimonadales; family UBA3495; genus VXOI01. Next base: position 278,599 of record CBDBNP010000001.1, on the reverse strand, counting down.
GTTACTTGGTGTAGAGACTGTGGCGGTCTACTCGGATGTCGACGCTGGTTCACTGCCGGTGCAACAGGCCGATGAGGCGGTCCTGCTGGGCGGTGCCGCGCCGCATGACAGCTACCTGAACATCGACAAAATCCTGGACGCCGCACGGCGCACCGGCGCCGAGGCCATCCACCCCGGCTACGGCTTCCTGTCCGAGAACTCTCGCTTCGCCCGGCAGTGCGAGGAAGCGGGCATCGCTTTTATCGGTCCCCGGCCCGAGGTTATGGAGCAGATGGGGGACAAGGTATTCGCGCGCAGGCTGGCGAGGCAGGCGGGACTGCCTCTCTTGCCGGGAACCGACGATGCCGTTCCCAACGACGAGGCTGCCCAGGCCGCCTGGAACCTGGGTTTCCCGCTGATGGTCAAGGCCGCCGAGGGTGGAGGAGGCATCGGGATCCACGTCGTTATGACGCCCGAGGAACTTGCGCCCCTGATCGAACGCGCTCAGCAGGTGGCCTCGGGGGCCTTTGGCAGTGGCCGGCTGTACTTCGAGCGGTACCTCAAGGACGCGTCGCACATCGAGGTCCAGCTCATGGGCGACAATCATGGCAACCTGATTCACCTGTTCGAGCGGGACTGCTCGGCGCAACGACGCAACCAGAAACTCATCGAGGAGACTCCTGCATCCAGCAAACTGGCCCCCGATCTGCGGCGGAGGCTGGCAAACTTGGCCGTTACGCTGGGGCAGCGCATAGGCTACAACAACGCCGGGACCGTGGAGTTCCTGGTGTCCAGGGACGGCAGCGTCTATTTTCTTGAGATGAACACAAGGCTCCAGGTGGAGCATGGGGTTTCCGAGATGATCACCGGTGTGGACCTGGTGGAGTTGCAGCTACGGGTTGCCGCCGGGGAGCCGCTGCCCGTAACCCAGGATGAAATAGCCCAGAACGGCCACGCCATTGAGGTCCGCGTCTATCCGGAAGACTCGGAGACGTTCCTGCCGGACGCGGGGGAGATAACCGACCTGCACCTGCCAACGGTGAACAACGTGCGAATCGACACGGCCCTTTGCGACGGCTACACCGTTGGGTTAGACTACGAGCCGCTTATGGGCAAGGTAATGGCTTGGGGTGAGGACCGCGAGCGGGCCATCCGCACTCTACAGAGGGCCCTACTGGAATTGCGGCTGACGGGCGTCAAAAACAACGTTGAACTGTTGCGGAGCATGCTGGCAAGCCAGGAATTCGCCAACGCTACCCATCACACCGGGTCAGTGCCGCACTGGGTGGAAGAGCTGCGTCAAAGAAACCTGGCGCACCAGGCGGGCATCCCTGTGCATCACCACCACGGCAACGCCAGGGCGGATGGGGCAGGCCACTCCCCCGGCTCGGAAAAGGAGATAGCTGCCGCCATCGGCGTGACGCTTGCTATGGCGATGCAGGAGCAGTCCGTAGTGGATCGACCCAGCGAGTGGCGGGTACAGGGGCGGCGCGGACAGTTGTATTCGGGCAGCACGGGGAGCCGGGGTTGGCGGTAACCAGACTCCGAATCAGGGTTGGGTTCAACTGGTATACCGTGGAGGTGGGCGACCTGACCACGTCGCCCGTCCAGGTCACGGTGGACGGTGAGACCGTTTCCGTGGAGGTGGAGGGCCTCACCGGCGAAACTCCGGCCCGCCCCAGACGGGGACGTACCCAGACGCCGGGCATCGTCGTGCCGCCGCCGGCCAGCCGCGTCAACCCCACCAGCCTGCCTTTCGAGACCGGCGGCAACGTCATACGTTCGCCCATGCCTGGCCGCGTTATCTCCATCATGGTGCGCCCTGGAGAAAGCGTTTCCGCAGGCCAGGAGGTGTGCGTGGTCGAGGCCATGAAGATGGAGCAGAGCATCCGCTCGCCCCAGAACGGAGTGGTCAAGGAGATCCGCGTACAACCCATGGACTCCGTCCGCACCAACGACCCTCTCATCGAACTGGAGTAGGGTCTGCGATGTATAATGTGCTCCTGGTCAGGCAGATACCGTAGTCAATGGCTTGGGAAATCCGAAACTCTAATGAATATCTCGCATGGTATGAGGAACTTACACAGAGACAAAAGAGGGATGTCTCCAGAGCCGTAGACCTGCTTTCCGAACATGGTGTGCATCTGGAACACCCACACACGTCGAGAGTGAATTCGTCGCGTCACGGGCGCATGCGGGAGCTGAGGGTTCAGAGCGGGGGTAGGCCGCTTCGCATTTTGTACGCTTTCGATCCGGTACGTGCAGCGATTTTGCTGATTGGGGGAGACAAGGCCGGTAATAGCCGTTTCTATATCCAGTATGTCCCTGTGGCTGACCGAATCTATGACCGGCACCTTGGCGATCTGCGTCAAAGAGGTTTGATTCCATGACAATGCCATATTCCGAATTGACCAAGCATTTCACCGAGGAAGACTGGCGGCTAATCAAACTGGGCTCCGCGCGCCTCAATGTAAAGGTTGAAATTGCCAGAGTCATCGGCGAAGAGCTTTTGCGCCAGAATGATGCGCTCTCTGACTTGCTCTGTGAGGCCGAGTTGGATTTTTCCGACAAGGAGTTGTTGCAGGCCATTGCCGATCAAGTCGATGCGGTTGCCGGAACGGAGGGGGCTTTCACGTCCGCACAACTCGATCGACTTCGCGTGCTGACCGATGAAGTGCGCGGCTGGATAGCTTTGGCCGAGTCCATTAAAGTCTAACCCGGAAAGTACAGGTGGAAACTACCCCAGAGATGATAAGGAGGGACAAGGATGAAGTACGACTACATCGTTGTGGGGGGAGGTTCGGCGGGATGCACCATCGCCACACGGCTGTCGGAGGACCCCAATATCTCGGTATTGCTCCTGGAAGCAGGCCCGGATTATCCTGATTTCGAAACACTGCCCGACGATCTCAAGCTGGGCAACAACGTCTGGTTCTCGGCCTACGGCGAGCACAGCTGGGCCTACCGGGGCCACATGACCGACGAGCTCCCCGACCTGGAAATCCCGCGAGGCAAGGCCACCGGTGGCTCCAGCGCCATCAACGGCCAGGTGTTGTACCGGGGCATCCCCGACGACTACAACCGCTGGGCCCAGTGGGGCAACGACGAGTGGGGCTTCACCAACTGCCTGCCCTACTTTAACAAGATGGAGACCGATCTGGATTACGGCGGCAGCGACTTCCATGGCTCCGACGGTCCTGTACCGGTCAGGCGTGCCCCGCGAAGCGAGTGGTTGCCTCATGCTACCGCCTTCGAAAAAGCCGCCCTGGCCGAGGGCTTCGAGATTTCCGAGGACATGAACGACCCCGAGTCCACCGGCGTCTCCCCTCGCGCCCGCAACACCCTGAACTTCAAGGGCAGCACCGGCGTGCGCATGAGCATGGCCCTGAACTACCTGGACATGGCCCGCCACCGCCTGAACTTCACCATCCGCGGCAGCGTCACCTGCCGCCGCATCCTGTTCGAGGGCAAGAAGGCCGTCGGGGTCGAGGCCGAGAGCGGCGGAGAGGTATTCACCGTCGAGGGCAGCGAGATCATCCTGTCCAGCGGCGCCGTGGCATCGCCCCAGATCCTGATGCTCTCCGGCGTTGGTCCCAAGGACCACCTTGAGAGCCTCGGCATCAGCTTAGTCCATGATTCCCCGGGCGTCGGCAAGAACCTGCGTGACCATCCCTCTGCCGCCGCCATCTACCGGGCCCAGGGCGACAAGCCCGACGTTCAGGCACCGGTGATCCAGGTGGGTCTGCGCTACCAGGTTCCGGGCAGCCCGCTGGAAAACGATATGCAGCTTTCGCCGATGCTGATGACCAGCGAGCACCGCCCAGCCCAGGTCACCATCGACGAGGACCTGAACTACATCGGCATGAGCGCCAGCCTGCAACTGGCACTGGGGCAGGGTGAGCTCACCCTGCAGTCCACCGATCCGCATGAGCAGCCCTTCATCAACTACAACTACTACAAGGAACCGGAGGACCTGCGACGCATGCGCGAGGCCATCCGCCTGGGGGTCCGCATGGCAGAGAACCACGACATCTACAAGGACATCATCATCGAGCGGATCATGCCCACCGACGATGAGCTGTCCGATGACGCGTCCCTGGACGAGTGGCTGAAGCGCAACTCGGGCACCTCGCATCACATCTCCGGCACCTGCAAGATGGGGCCGGACAGTGACCCGCTGGCCGTGGTCGACCAGCACCTGCACGTCAAGGGCCTGGAGGGGCTCCGCGTTGCCGACGCCTCCATCATGCCCGACTGCATCCGTGCCAACACCAACGCCACCACCATCATGATCGGCGAGCGCTGCGCCGACTTCATCAAGGACGGCAAGTAGGCGTACAATAGTCCCGGATTAGATACCGGTCTCAATAAAGGGAGCGCAGGGGAAGGGACGAGACCTCCTCTGCGCTCTTTTTAATTTGCAGTGCCAGGAGGGACAAGATGAAATACAACTACATCGTGGTTGGTGGCGGCTCGGCGGGCTGCGTAATGGCATCGCGACTGTCAGAGGATCCGGATGTAACGGTGCTGCTGCTCGAGGCCGGTCCGGACTATCCGACGATCGACCATCTGCCCGACGATATCAAGCTGGGCAACAACGTGTTCCTGTCGGCGTATGGGCCCCACAGCTGGGCCTATCGTGGCCACATGACCGACGAAATGACCGACCTGGAGATTCCCCGTGGCCGGGCCACCGGCGGCTCCAGCGCCATCAACGGCCAGGTGCTGTTGCGCGGCATTCCAGAGGACTACGACCGCTGGGCGGAATGGGGCAACGACGAGTGGAGTTTCACCCAGTGCCTGCCCTACTTCAACAAGATGGAGACTGACCTCGATTTTGGGGGAGGCGACATTCACGGCAACGACGGCCCGGTCCCCGTCCGCCGCTATCCCCGCTCTGAATGGATGCCCCACGCCACAGCTTTCGAGCAGGCCTGCGTCGCTGAGGGCTACCCGGTACACGAGGACCAGAACGACCCGGAATCGACCGGCGTGTCACCCCGGGCCCGCAATACCATCGAGGGCATGCGCATGAGCAACGCCCTCAATTACCTGGACCCGGCGCGACACCGCCTGAACCTGACAATTCGTGGCAGTGTGACCACCCATCGGGTGCTGTTCGACGGAAAGAAAGCGGTGGGAGTGCAGGCCGAAAGCGGCGGCGAGACGTTCACAGTCGAGGGCGATCAGATCATCCTCTGTGCCGGTGCGGTGGCATCGCCGCAGTTGCTGATGCTCTCCGGCGTCGGGCCGGCGGAGCACATTCAGAGCTTGGGCATTAACCTGGTGCTTGACGCACAGGGCGTCGGCAAGAACCTGCGCGACCACCCTTCGGCGGCGGTGCTGTACCGCGCGAAGGGCGAACCACCCGACGTGCAGGCTCCGATGACCCAGGTTGGAATGCGCTACACCGCCACAGACTCGCCGCTGCGCAACGATATGCAGCTCCAGCCCATGCTGATGACCAGCGAGCATCGTCCGGCACAGGTGGAAATCGACGACGACGCCAACTACATCGGCATGAACGCCAGCCTTCAGCTGGCCATGGGACAGGGCGAGTTGACCCTCCAGTCCACCGACCCGCACGTCCAGCCGTACATTCACTACAACTACTACCGGGACCCGGAGGACCTGCGCCGCATGCGCGACGGCATCCGCCTGGGCGTACGAGTCGCCGAGAATTCCGTATACCGCGACATTCTCGATGAGCGGGTAACCCCCTCCGATGAAGACCTGGCCACGGACGAAGCGCTAGACCAGTGGCTGCTCCGTAACTCCGGCACATCCCACCACATTTCCGGCACCTGCAAGATGGGCCCGGACAGCGATCCCCTGACCGTGGTCGATCAGTACCTGAGAGTCAAGGGACTGGAAAACCTGCGAGTCGCCGATGCCTCGGTCATGCCCGATTGCATCCGCGCCAACACGAACGCGACAACCATCATGATCGCCGAAAAGCTCTTCGATTTCATCAAGTCCGGCAGGTAGCAGCGAGTAACCCTGCTATCTAACCGCAGGGGCGCACAGCCGTGCGCCCTTTCTGTCATGTTCGCACTCCACAGGAGGGGCAAAACGATGAAACGCAGTGAATCCCGCATCCTGACCACCCACACCGGTAGCCTGCCACGGCCTGAGGGGCTGGCCCGGATTCTCGGCGCCGTATCCCGCGGCGAGGCAGCTGACGAAGCCGCCCTGGCCAGCGCGGCGCGGGAGTCCACAGCCGATCTGGTACGAGCACAGGCCGAGGCGGGGATCGACATCATCAACGGCGGAGAGCAGCCGCGCGTCAGCTTCTCCACCTACGTGTCGCAGCGGATGTCGGGGTTCGGCGGTTCTTGGACTCGGCGCGGGCAACGCGACCAGATGGAGTATCCATCCGTGCTGCGCCAGCGTATCGTCAACCTGATGGAGGGTGTTCCTACCTGCACTGCTCCTCTGTCCTACGACCGCATGGATGCCGCCGAACGGGAGTGCGACGACCTGCTCAGCGCCGTGGGCGACTCCGGATTGGCCCACGAGGAGCTGTTCATGACGGCAGCTTCTCCGGGCATCATCACCCTCACCATGAAGAACGAACACTACCCCACCTACGAGGACTACGTGTTCGCCGCCGCCGAGGAGATGCGCAAGGAGTATGAGCTGATCGTCTCGCGCGGGCTCATCCTGCAACTGGACTGCCCCGACCTGGCCATGGAGCGGCACATTACCTACCAGGACGACCCTGTGGAGGTGTTTCAGGAGGTGGTGGAGTTGCACATCGAGGCCATCAACCGCGCGCTGGTTAACATACCTCGGGACCGAGTGCGGCTGCACGTCTGCTGGGGTAACAGCGAGGGTCCGCATCACTACGACGTGCCGGTGGGGGACATCCTGCCAATCATATACCGGGCCAACGTCGGGGCGCTGGTGATGGAGATGGCCAACCCGCGCCACGCCCACGAGTACAAGGTGTACCGCGATATGCCGCTGCCCGACGACATGCTGCTGGTGGCCGGTGTGATCGACACCAAGACCAACTACGTGGAGCACCCCGAGGTGGTGGCCGACAGGCTCCGTCTGGCAGTGGAGTCCACGGGCGGCGACCCAACCCGGGTGCTGGCCGGGACAGACTGCGGTTTCGACACGTCGGCGGGATCCAACCGCGTCGACCGGGGCGTGGTCTGGCTCAAGCTGCGCGCCATGCGGGAGGGCGCCGACCTGGCCAGCCGGGAACTGTTCTAAGAATTCGGGGAAACTTTTTGGACCCTGGTGGGAGGCGGATAGCGGTTTCCCGTCAGCCTTAATTCAATGGTCTCCACAACCCATTCATCCACATCCAGCTCCTCTTTGGCTGCTGCAGTGGCGATCCGGCGGTACAGCTCCTCGTACAAGGGTAGTTCCAATTTCTCCGGAAACGGCTTGGCAGGTTCATCACCATCTTCTTCGCAAGCCTTCAAATATTCCTCGACGGAAATTCGAAACTCGCGCTTTAGCCCCTCTACATCGGACGCCATAAAGTTAGCTATCGGATAAGGTGCGGCATTGATCACATTCCCGTACAGGAGGTCGGTTGATTCGTCATAGCCAATTACAGCAACATAGCCTTTGTATTCCATCATGGGTAAACTCCAATGTCATTCAGAAACTTGGCTATACCGCGTACGGCCCGCCTACCCATTTCAGGGTTTGGGTGCGGACGGTGAACCACCAAGGATACTTCACCTTTTCTCAATCTCACCCTGGAACCCGATCCCTCCACTATCTCTACGTCAATAGCCCGCATCAGCGCCTGAACCTCGACCCACCGGATATTGGACGGAGTGGGGTGATCAAAAATCCTCTCCAGGGTGCGTCTGTGTCTTCCTGTCACAGGGATATACTACCACTGCCCATGGTAAACTGCCGACGCAATAGAGGCTTAGCATCGGAGGGACCGGATTGACCGACAGCTTGATTACTGACGAGGTTCGGGGCCTCATCGGAACAGAGACCGCGCCGGAGTTGAACCGCTTCGCCATCAGCGAGGAAATGGTCTACGACCTGGCCGATGCCACCGAGGACCCGAACCCTCTCTACGTCGACCGCGAAGCTGCGGAGGCCAGCCGGTTCGGCGGCATCATCTGCCCGCCACTGGCCACGTGGAAGGACATCGCGCCCCCCATCGGGTACTTCGGCGCCGGACAGGAATCGCACTTCGAGGTGCCGCTGCCCTTCAACAGCTACGGCCTGAACGGCGGCAGCGACTGGCAGTTCCTACGCCCCGCCTACGCTGGCAGCTGGATCACCCGGCAGTTCAAGATCCTCGACATCTTTCAGAAGCAGGGCCGCTCCGGGCCGTTGGTGTTCGTCGAGCGGATGGAGACCCAGACCGATCAGCACGACCGGGTCATCCTGCTGGCCCGCCGGGTCAGCATTCACCGCGCCCTGGACCAGGACGCAACCTCCCCTCGCGAGGGAGCCACGGTGGCAGACGACCTGCAGAACGTCAACCTGTCTCCCCCCGGTCCCGGCGAGGAGGTGTCGCGCCCCAGTCCATCCGACCGGCCGCAGCTGCACTTTGAGGACGTTACCGAGGGTATGGAACTCCCGCCGGTGGTCAAGGGCCCCATGACCACCACTCACCTGGTTCGCTGGGCCGCGGCCAACGGGAACTACGCCCGCATCCACTGGGACCTGCCCTTCGCGCAGACCCAGCAGGGGCTGGAGAACGTGGTGGTGAATGGCTCCCTGAAAAACCAGTACCTCGGCCAGCTGCTGGTGGACTTTGCCGGCCCCGGCGGCTGGCTGCGCCGGTTCTACGTGCAGCACCGGGGAATGGACTACCCCGGCGATGTCCTTACGGCCAACGGCATCGTCACCGGGCTGCGGGAGGAGGACGGCGTGGGCCACGTCGACTGCACTGTGGCTCTCACCAACAGCAGGGGACACCAGACCGCTTCAGGCGTCGGCACGGTGGCCCTGCCCCGTCGCGGCCAGGATTTGCCGCTGGTCTGGCAGCCGGAGGACTAGGCTTGCTGGACGGGTTGCGCGTCATCGACCTAGGCCCGGGGATAGCTCCGTCCTTCTGTGCCAAGCTGCTGGCCGACTACGGCGCTGAGGTGGTCAAGGTGGAGCCGCCCGGCGAGGGAGATCCGGCCCGTCGCATGGGCCCGTTCGTGGCCGATGATCCGTCCCCTGAAAAGAGCATCCCTTTCCTTTATGTGAACACCGGCAAGCGAGGAATCACCCTCGACTGGTCCAGCGAGTCCGGGCGCGCCATCCTGCACAGGCTGCTGGATGACGCCGACGTGCTGGTGGAGGGATTTTCACCCTCCGAATCAACGGGTTCCTCCATCAGCTACGCCGAGCTCTCCCGTAGCCATCCTCACTTGGTGGTGACGTCGGTCACACCTTTCGGGCAGGACGGGCCCTACAGCGAGTTCCAGGCAACCGACATCATCACTTGCGCCATGAGCGGCCTGATGTACCACTCCGGCGACTCGGACCGGGAGCCGCTCCGCAACGCGCTGGACCAATCGTTGTACGTGGCCGGGGCCAACGCGGCGGCGTCGACGCTGGTCGCAGTGTTTGCCCGCCTGACCTCCGGCGAGGGCCAGCACGTCGACGTTTCCGTAGCCGAATGCCTGGCCGCTCACCTGGTGCAACCGGTCCCCTACCACAACTACATGGGGGCCACCAAGGGCCGCCGTCCGGTGCGAGGCTCCGGGTTCGAGGAACTGATGCCCGCCCGCGACGGCTACGTGGTGCCCTCGGTGCAGGGCTCACAGCCGTGGGAGACGGTGGCCGACCTCATCGGACTGGAGGAACTCCACGACCCGAAGTTTGCCTCCGGCGCGGGGCGCATCGCCAACGGCGAGGAACTGAAGGCGCTGCTCGTCGAGGGGCTGGCGCAGTGGGATCGCCTCCCGCTGTTCGTCGCCTCCGGGGAACGCCGGCTGGTATTTGGAATGGCCCAGGACGCGGGCGATATGGTCGCCTGCCCCCACCTGGACGCCCGGGGTTTCTACCACGAGGTCGACCATCCCGTAGCGGGAACGGCAACCTATCCGGGGATGGCCGCCGCGCTCTCAGACCGTCCGCAGCGCGCTCCGTCGCCCGCGCCACTGCTGGGGCAGCACAACGCTGAGATCTTCTGTGGCGAGCTGGGCCTTGGCGGCGAAGAGTTGGCTGCCCTCAGGTACGCGGGGGTGATATGAGCCGTCCGCCACTGGAGAACATCCGCGTCGTCGACCTCAGCCGCGTCTTCGCCATGCCGTTCGCCGGTGCGAACCTGGCCGACCTGGGCGCCGAGGTGATCAAGATCGACACCTGCCAAGCCCAGTTCATGGAGACCACCCGCACCATCACCGGCCCGTTTCCCGACAACCAGCCCGGCGAGCTGTGGTGGGAGCAGGGCGGCACCTTCCAGACCCTGAACCGGGGCAAGCGCAGCCTCACCCTCGACCTGCGCTCCGAGGAGGCCCAGGGCATCCTCAAGGAGCTGGTGTCAGTCAGCGACGTAGTGCTGGAGAATTTCACTCCGCGCGTGATGGCCCGTTTCGGCCTGGACTACGCGTCCCTGAGGGCGGTCAAGCCCGACCTGATCATGGTGTCCAACACCGGCTACGGGCACAGCGGACCGTGGAGCAACTTCGGCGCCATGGCCTCGGCCCTCGAACCGACCCACGGCACCGGCGCGTTAATGGGATACCTCGACGACGACGGCTCGGGCAGGCTCCAGCCCGGCAGCGTGCCCAACAAGCTGGGCAACTCCTACACTGACTTTCTCGCCACATGGACGGCGCTGCTATCCATCATGGCCGCCCTGCTCCACCGTGCGAAGACCGGCCGTGGGACGTGGATCGACCTGGCCATGTACCAGGCCGGGGCCGCTTTCATCGGCGAGGGACTGCTGGCCCATTCGTTCAACGGCGAGCGCACACGACGCATCGGTAATCGCCACCCGTCCATGGCACCCCACGGCTGCTACCCCTGCCTGGGGGAGGACCAGTGGGTTACCATCGCGGTGCGCGACGATCAGGACTGGAGAGCGTTCTGCGCCGCCGTCGAGCGTCCGGACCTCGCTGTGACGGACCGGTTCGCCACTGCGCCGCAACGGTTGCAGAACCTGGATGAGTTGGACGACATCGTGGCCGCGTGGACCGGTGAACGCTCCTCATACAAGGTGATGGAGGTGCTCCAGGGCGCCGGAGTGCCTGCGGGTCCGGTGCTGACCGCCGCCCAGGCCCTGAAGGACCCGCATTTCCGGCACCGTGGCTTTTTCGAGAAAGTTTCCCATCCCGAGGAAACGGGACTGGGTTCCAGGGACTACATCGGTAGGGGTTGGAAGTTCTCCAAGAGCACCGCTGAAATCGCCGGACCGGCCCCGCTCCTCGGTGAGGCCAACGGCTATGCGCTGCACGACCTCCTGGGGCTGCCGCCGGAACGGTTGGACGCGCTGGCCCGGGAGGAGATCATCGGCACCGAGCCCATCGGCGGACGGTCTCCGTCCCAGGTACCGCTGGAGACCCAGGTGGAGCTGGGCTGGATCGCGGGGTACGTCTCCGATTACTGAAGGAGGGCCACGGACCAGCGGGGAAGTTGCTTGTCTACTGCTCCCGTGGATGTCCCGGATCCATCCCTTTGCCCGTACCCAGTTGCTGCAGAATTCCGCTACGATGTAGCTCATCGGAAGAGCCTCTCCATACTGGTTTCTCTCGGTCTCGGTGAGTTGGTATCCTGCGACTCTGGCGGCCGTTCCTTGTCCATGATCTCGACCAGGCGGTAACGGTACCGGGATTCACCTTCCGGTGGTTCCCCTCCGGGATAGAGGTCCTGGCGCTCGATGGTGAGGCGGTAGTAGTATCCTTCCTCGTGGTCGAAACCCTCGATGGTGTTGTAGAACAGCTCGCCGTTCACCACCAGGCATTTCATCGAAGGCGGCCCCTGGCAGTCCTCCAGTTCAGAACCCACCGTCACCAGCAGATTGACCTTCTCTCCGGACCCGCCGCAGGCCAGCAGCAGCGGCAGTGTGGCAAGCAGGACCGCAATGAAAATACCAGCAAACAAATGAGGAGGCGGCCTGATCCGACTGCGAGAGTCCGTCTGGGGGAACATTTGCGGTAGGACCATGACTAGTCTCCTGTCATCAGATATAAAGTATTCCAATAAAAGATACGCACAATTGCAGAAGGTCGGTTTTATTCCTGATGCTGGTGTAAGAGCAGCGTTATTATTCGAATGTATACAGATAGCGGACCAAGAGCAGGTCGAAACTGCCGGTCTCAAGGCAAAAGCAGGGGAGGAGAGAGGCACGGGGCCGATTTTCCGCAGGAGAAGACCGGGCCAGCTTCAGAACCAGGAAGGGATCATCGGCGTTTGGCAGCAATGGCAGTCGGGTATGCTATGTGCGGAGAGCAGGGACAGGCAGCGCGACGGTTGCCTGCCAGTGAGCACAAAATCGTGGGAGGCGCAAATTGGCTAGAGTGGAGCTGGTTACGGAGCAGCAGGCCACAGGTCGAGTGAGGGAAATCTACGACGATATCAAGGACACCATGGGCTGGGAGTTCGTGCCCCAGACCTTCCAGGTGATCGCTCACAACCCAGATCACCTGGAGTCGTACTGGGAGCACTACAAGCAGACCATGGCGCCGGGCCGACTGGACCTGAAGACAAAAAAGCTCATCGCCTACATCGTGTCAGCGATGAACAACTGCGGCGTTTGAGTGCGTTTCCATCTGGATGCCGTGAAGCATCTGGGAGTTGACGACGCAACTCTGGCCGAGGCGGTGGAGGTGATGACCGAGGTGGCCAAGGGAAACCTGATAATGCACTCAACAGGACACCGGCACTGACGGAGATCCAGCTGTCTCTGGAACTAGCCCGACGATGGCAAAGCCATTGTCTGAATCAGGTAGGAGTTGAGCTGTTGGAGAGGACGCCCTCACCCTAACCCTCTCCCAGAGGGAGAGGGGATAGCTTTCAAGTGCGTAAGTCCCATCAGGATTCTCTCCAATCCTGCGAATCCTGATTTACACAGAATTGGTGGCACCGGACTTCCTGGTTGCCCCGACTGGAATGGGCAGACGGACTACCCCAGCGCGAATCTGTTGTATGCTGGAATGAGAAAGCCACAGGACTGGAAAATTGGACTGGAAATTTTTCTTGCTGCTGGGCCTCGCCGGGCTGGTGCTGTCGGCCCTGATGTGCGTGGGCATTGTGAAATGGCTGGGCGCCCGGGAGCCCTACGCCACGTTCATGCGCCTGCGGCTGCGGGCCAAGCTGACCTTCCTGCGCCTGCTGGCAATCGACCCGCGGCTGCCCTGGTACATCCGTGCCCTGCCCCTGGTGGCGCTGGCCTACTGGATCAGTCCCATCGACCTGATCCCGGGGTTCATGGCCGATGACTTGGCTTTCACCCTGCTGACAATAGTTGTCATAGTCCGCCTGACGCCCAAGGAACTGATCGGCGACCTGCTCCGGGACGCAGACGCCCGGTATCCGGCAGGCCGGGGCGACTAACCGGGTCCCTGCGATGTCCGGATGAGCGTCTTTCCGATCTCGAATGGCCAGATATTGAATGGTCAGACCAAACGGCCCATCAACCCGTCATCCACTCGGTGACTCTCCTGACCCACGGGCTCTCGGGATCTACGTGATCAAGGCTGATGCGGAAGTGGTTGTGGCCCTCACGCACCATCTCCTCCACGTACCCTGGCTGGAAGCGCAGGGCGGCCAGCATCTGCGGATGCTGCGAGCGCAGATTGTCGAAATCGTCGCTGCCTATCTCCAGCAGGAACGGGACCGTGTTTCCGGCGGTGTTGTGCAGGGGACTGGCATCCCTGACGTCGCCCGGCGTCTGCAGGAACGCTTCCCTGCGGTCCTCGAGGGTATCGGCGACGTCGAATACACCGCTGACCGGGAAGCAGGCCTTGATCACGTCCTCAGGCAGGCCAAGGGCGTTCCGCTGCGTCCTCTGCAGCGTCAGCATCGCCGCCAGGTGCCCGCCCGCAGAGTGCCCGCCGACGTGGATGCGGTCGGGGCTCCCACCGTAATCGGCGATATGGTCGTAGACCCAGCTGAGCGCTGCTCGACAGTCATCCACCTGCCCCGGATACTTGGCCCCGGGGGCCAGCCGGTAGCCCACCGACACCAGCACAGCCGGCGACGATGTGATGGCGGGGGCCATGAATCCCATCAGGTCCTTGTGGCCTATCACCCAGTAGCCGCCGTGCATGAACATCAACACCGGAGCGCCAACCGCCGTCGCGTCATCGGGCATGTAGACGTCCAGCTTCTGGCGCTCATCATCGCCGTAGGGGAGGTCCAGCGCGCAACGGGCGGTGGCCCGCACCTGGTCGGACCAGGCCATGGCCTGCTCAAGATATTGCGGCGCCCCCGGTGAGGCGGGTGGAATTCGTTCAGCCTGTTCTACCATGACGGTAAGCCTCCCTCTTTTGGGACCCTGGTGTCAGCTAGATGCATTTTAGCGGCAACGAGGAAAACGAGCGAGACTGCCTTGGCATGCCGGAAGGGTCGTTTGATTATTCCCTCCCCCTCGATGGGGGAGGGTGGCTTTGGGGAAAAAGGGTGAGACATCCCGCGTTTGTGGGATAAATGATTACCTTTTGGGAAAGGTTCCATTTCTGGCACTGGTCCTGTTTTTGGGAAAGAACCGTTTTCCGGCAGTGCTCCTGTTTTTGGGCTACCTCTATCTAGCGTACCGGTTCAGTCCGCGGGAGTAAAACTGCCCGGCAAACAAGGAAGGAGGCCGGGCCTTTCCGCTGAACCACACGAGCATTCTCATTCTAGAATTGCGAGTATCTGCGCAGATTCACTTAGCGATTTTAAGGAGAAACCAGAAATCACACAATGGCCTCAACAAGTGTCCTGTATTCCCGCACCGCCCATTACGGAAAGCCGACCGACAATGCTTCCATTGACTCATTCAACGGCAGATTTCGGCAGGAGTGTCTGAACGAAGACTGGCCCCAACCCGTGAGGATGCGGGGGAAAAGATGGAATCATGGCGCAGGATCCCACAGTGTCAAAGGGAATCAGCCCTCCAGGTGGTTCGTGGTGCTGGCAGAAACAGGGGTTTGACTCGCAAGATTAACACTATGGCCGGTACAGGAATTGGGCAGGACCGCTGTTCGGAGTCCGAACATCGATTCCGGATCAACTTTCGGGGATCAGGTCACTATGTGGTTATTCAGGGTCATCAGGCCAGTGTTATTCACAGACATCCGGCCACTCTGAGAGCGTGTGGGTTGGATTTGTATCAGGTCACTGAGGCAGGGTCAATCACCTCCTTTGCGCCTAGCAGGGCCCGATGGGGTGAGAGCCTTTCCCGGTAGCTGGAGCCCTCGATGACGATCTGATAGCTGGCGTTGGCCAGGCGGTCCAGGGCGCTGTTGCCCAGTATGGGGTCCTCGAACAGGCTGAGCCATTCCTCCACGGCCCGGTTGCTGGTGATCACGAAGCTGGAGGCCCGGTGCCTGTTGAGGATTAGTTCATAAATGTTTGCTGACTGCTGGGCGGTAAAACGGTGCAGGCCGAAGTCGTCCAGGATCAGCAGGTCAGGCGTGAGGAAAGACCGGAAGGTGCGCTCCGCCGAGTTATCGACCCTGGCTTGGTTCATGGTCCTGAAGTAGTCGTCGGCATGGATGAAGCGGACGGTGTGCCCAGCCCTGACGCTGGCGTAGCCGAGGGCCTGGGCCAGGAAGCTCTTGCCGACGCCGGCGGGTCCCACCAGCAGCACGTGCTCGTGTTTCGAAAGGAATTCCAGCGAGAATACGGCGTCCAACAATCGGCGATCAACTGTAATTGACGCCGACCAGTCGAAGTCCTCCAGCCGACAGGTCTCCTGGAAGCCGGCTTGATGGAGCCGCACCTCGATGCGCCGGTGGGCCCGTCGATTTATCTCATCGCTGAGTATGATCTCCAAGAAAGAGGCGTAGTCCAGCTGCTCCCTGCGGGCGAGGGCGATACGCTCGGGCAAGGTGGCCGCCATAGGGCCCAGCTGGAGCCGCTTGAGCAGCGGAGTCAGATCGGTGCTTCGGGTCATGGACGATCTCCTTACGCCGAATGTCGGATGTATTGGCCGGAATGGACGAAGACAGAGCCAGGCCTAGCGAAGCGACCGTGAGGCAGTGGCTCAGGCAGATCGGGCATGGCCTCCTGTTCCAGAGCCTGCACCAAGATGCGTTCCACCCGGCGGACGTCGATGAGATCGACCTCCAGGGCGCGTCTGCAGGCCGCGTCGAGGCGCTCCGGGGTATAGCGCTTTCCCAGGCGAAGGAGCTTGTGGCCTTGCCTGACCTTGGCCCAGGGCAGTGGGCCGTCGAACAGCCGCTCAGCGAATTCGGCCACAGCAGGACCGTGCTCCGACGCGCCGTGCTTGATCCTGTCCGGAGCGCGCATGGTGTATGCGCTGATCTCCGCCGGGTAGTCGCCGGGGTCGGTGGCCCGGCCGCCGCGGGGCTGGCGTACATGGGTCTTGATCAGACGGCCCCGATGATAGATGCGCACCAGCCTGCTACCCAGCCCGATCTCCACCAGCTGGCCAGGAGGACACAGGGATGAAGGCACCGAGTACAGGGCGTATTGGCAGGCCACGTGATGATCCGAATGCACCTTGACGGTGCGCCACTGGGTGATTTCGTAGGACTCGCCGTCCCAGGGTGTCAGGGCGTGGCGCTCCTCATCCAGGAAGACGGCCAGCGGCTGACGCCGGGTGGTGCCGTGCACCCGTTGACCGGCAACGTTGCGACACCAGCGGGCCGCCTGCTCCCTGGTATCGGCCAGGTCCTTGAACTCCCCGCCCTTGAAGAATCGCTCCCTGACATACTGGACACCCCGCTCCACCTTCGGCTTGTCCTTGGGGTGGCGCACCCTGGCCGGATCGCAGATGAAGCCGCGGTGCTGGGAATACTCGAGAAATCCACGGGTGAGCCGGGGGTGCATGGCATCAGCTCCGGCCACCGCAGCCGGAAAATTGTCCATCACCAAGTACTTGGGAATGCCGCCGAAGAAGGCCCAGGACGCCTCCAGTCCGGCGATCACGTCCTCAAGCCTCTGGCTGAAGGTGGGCCAGACGAAGCTGTGTCTCGAATAGGCCAGCACCACGATCAGTGCCCAAACGGTGCGGCGGCGGCCGGTGTCGGGGTCATGTATCTGACCCAGCCGTCCGAAATCAATCTCGGCCACCTCTCCCGGTCCACTCACCTCCATCCGCACTGTGCTGGGTGGATGTCCCCGCCAGTTGCGGCGGGCCACGAAACGATGCAGGGAGGGATACGATACCGGACTGCCCCGCTGCACCAGCAACTCCTGGACGCGCGTGAGCTGCAACCGGTCGACGGTGAGCCACCGGTAGATCTGATCGGCCCAGGGCGCCAGTTTTTCCTCGGTGGGAATGCTGGCCTGTTGCGGACCCGGCCGACTGATCGCCGCCAAGCGGCTGAGCTGCTCCTCGGTGGGCTCCGGTCCCTCGCGGGAGACCCCCATTTCCTCGGCAGCCGCAATGTATTTGCTGACGGTTTCCCGGGACAGTCCCGTCCCGGACGCTATCTGCCGCTGGCTGATGCCCGCCTGCCACCGGCGTATGACTTCCGAAATGTCCACTCTGAGAACCTCCTGGTAGGCCATCGCCGCACCTCATGCCGAAGTGCTGCAATGGTCTCTGATCAGGTGCTCAAAGTGGCCCAATGAACGTGAATAACTGGCCTAATGACCTTGAATAACTCCCGGTTTTCTGGCCTGAAGTCCCTGAAAAATCACACTGGCCGAAGTTCTGGGTCATGTAGATCCTGCCCTTCTTGTTGCGGTACATCCCGACGCCGATGTGCAGGTACATCTTGTTGAGTATGTTCTCGCGGTGCCCTAGGCTGTCCATCCACGACTTCAACGCGGATCTGGCGATGCTCTCGTCGGAACCTTTCATTTCCGTAAACAGGATGTTCTCGCCAGCACCGCCCGGGTAGCCAGCAGCCTTGGCTCTGTCGGAAGGACGGGTGCGTCCCGCACCCGTGTGATTGAAGCGGCCCTCGACCGACATCCACTTGCTGTGTTTTCGCGCTGACGCAATGAGAGCGTCATTGGACGTGAGGGCGCTGAGGCCGTAGGGCCGCCGTTCCCCGTTTACGCGCCTGAATATCTTGCGTTCTATGTCTTTGGTGCCCATCGTGCGAGCCTACCCCCGCGGTTCCCCGATATGGACGCCGGCGGAATGGTGAGAAAGATGGTGCGGATTGTTGGCGACGGTAAGCGCCATCACCTGTTGGCGCCCCCCCCTCTCCCGGTCCACGTCCACAATCCACCACTCCCCGAATATCTGCAGGCAATGTACTTCGGGGACGATACGGAGTGGCCAGATAGCCAATTTGGGCTCGCAGTATTCCCGCCGGGTGTGGGCCGGTTCGGGGACGCCGCGCAGCTCCACGGCGGTCTCCTGATTCAGCCGCCCCGTGGAGTGGTCGCCCTCAGTGGGATTGAGAATCTCGCCGTAGCGCACGTAGTAGGAGCCGTCGCTGACCCACTGTGCCGTCATCTTCCTGGACGGTGTGGTCTCGGCGCACCGCATGTGCGCGGCGAATTTCAGGGGGTCGTGGTCCTCCGCCACCGGCAGACCACTGACGGCCTTGCAGAAATATACGGCCAAGGTGTCGGCCTCGGAAGAGGGGTCGCGGCCCTGCGGGATGATATGCGCTATGAGCGTGCCCGGAACATCCCCATCCTGGCGGTGAACGTGGGGGCCGCAGAACGGGTGGGCACACTGGCAGTGGTCGTGCCTGTCCATCAACATGCCGCACAGGGCCCGTATCCCGTGGTACTTAAGCGTCCCCGTGTCCTATAGGCTGCCCTGGAAGGGTGTGATGGCTGGCCGGCCGGGTGGCGCGGGGCTGTTGTTGCGCTTTCCAAAGAACCTCAGTTTCATAATGGCCTCAGTCGGTGAGTTGATAGCCATGGGGAAGACGGTGGTGTCCAAACGAGTGGCCCCCGCAGATGTGTGTCAGCGGGGGTCGCGCCTGAACCTGTCGAGAATCGTCCGTGCCGAGGGGAGCATGGATACCGGCTCCCTGCCCTCCCACCACTTGTATCTCACCAGCTTTGTATCCCACCAGCTCTTTGCGTTGCAGCCTGACGTTGCCCCGTACCCGCACCCAAACGACCTTGTGGAACTGCGTCGCGCCCTCGTGGTCGAGTAGGGACTCGGCCCCAAGGAGCCGGAGTCTGGTCTCCTCCCTGAGATCGCGCAGCGCGGCCTCCATGGTGGACTCCCTACCATCTATCCCGCCCCTGGCAGGCCGAATGTGTTGGCGCCCTGTTTCTGGATCAGGAGTACCCTCCCGTCCTGCTCGGCTATCACCGAGGCCCTTTGTCTCGTCCGCTTGCTTGTGGACATCTCACCCCCGTTGGGTCTATTTATCGCTGGATTCGTCCTGGAGCCCTTCACGATCCCGGCTCGTCGCGATTCTTATCCCCGCGAGCACAGAGACCAGAATGCCGACTATCAGAAACGCGATGCCCCGAGTCCAGTCGAGACCAGCCTCGCTGGGCGTGATGATCCCGTCGCCGTTGCGGTCTCCACTGGAGGCCAGCAGCAGGACGACGTAGACTGCGATCATGAGGATTCCCACCACCAGCGCCAAATTCCGCAGTCTGAAGTCGAGGCCGGATGCTCTCTTGGGTGGTTCGGATGGTGTTGGATCATCCAAAGTGGCACCTCTTGATGAATAGATTCTTCCCATTCAGAGCTCGTACAGCGCTTTTTCGATGCCGATGTGCGAGTGCGTGGAATTGATCATGTTCTCCAAGCCATGGCTATCCCATCAGCCGCTTGGACAATTGGGGCGTCCTGTTCACCGCGCCCCCGGTCTCCCCGGGGGTCCCACCTGACAGGGGTAGGCGTCGGTCAACTCGATGGCGTCCGTGTAGCCACAGAGGTAGGGGGCGCCGGCCGCTGCCGCTTTGATCTCGGGACGTAGCGCCGCGGTGGACACGGTCAAGCCGCCGCCCTCGCTGTGGCCTGTGACGCCGATGCGGTCGCCGTTGACCTCTTCCCGCCCCAGCAGAAAGTCCACCGCCCGGCAGGTATCCACGTAGAAGCCCCGGTAGGAGTAGGTGTTCCGGTCCACCATTCCGTAGGTCAGCAGGCCCGGGTAGCCGGGGTTGAACTGGAGATTGCTCCGCAGCTTGCCCCGGGGAGCAACGCTGAACGCGGCATATCCCCGGGCAGCCCAGTTCTTGGGCACCGGCGGCTCAATGTTGTAACCCGGCACCTGGAGCAGCCCAGGCAAGGGGCCTTCGCGCTGGCGGGGAACGGCGTACCAACCGGCGATACGCACGTGATCGAGGCTGGTGTAGAACACCTCGTAGACATCGATGCGGGCGGTGGACCGGAGGGGGTCGTAAACCACCTGCGGTTCCAACGGAATTTGAGCGGTTTCCGCCAGGACATCGTCCCAGAACCGGTCTATGCCCTCCGGCTTGCGGACTTTGGTTACGTACTGGACAGCAGCTACTTTTGGCATATTGCCCTCCAACCTCATGCCAGGCCATGCTCCTCCAGGAACTCCACAGCCATCGCGGCGCATTCTTCCGGGTATTCCAGCGGCAGGAAGTGGGTTGACTCCGGAATGAAGTCATAGTTCATCGTGATCAACCTGCTCAGGTCCATGGTTGGCATGAACGAGTACGGTATCGTGGGGTCGGCGCCGATTGCTTTCACGGGGCAGGAGAGGTTGTTGTGGTCCAGCTCATATTGCACCCGCATTGCCCAGCCGAAGAGGTATTCGTAGATTTGGGCCTCATGCTCTGCCGGACAGCACAGCTCGTACCCTCCGAGTAGCGACGGCCGCAGCGTGGTCTGACCGAACAGTTCCGGCACTCCGGGCCTGATGCGTTGAAAGACGCGGGAACGTCTGATCGATTCGGTGAGTTCGTCCCGGCTCTCGAACCGATCCTTGCGCTGGCGCGTCCGTTCCGCCAACGTGTCCAAGGCATGCGTATACGGCATGTCTTCCGGCCCTCGTCCAGGAGGACAAATAGGTGCGTCGAACAGTACCAGCGCCGCAAACCCGTACTGGTCCTGTAGCTGGTGCAGCAATGCCGTTAGTGCCGAGGAGGAATGAAAGACGCCAATCCGGAGTTTCTCGCCAAAGCGGGCGTCGATTGCTCCGGCGATGTTCCGGCTGTCGCTGACGAAGGTGTGAAAGTTGTGCGTCCGAAGCTCCCATGCGGGGTTCCAGCCGTGGCTGCGGCAGTCGTAAATAATGAGGTCAAAACGGTCGGCGGCGAGGCCGTTGCCATGGCTGAGCACGATGCGCGGCCCGGAGGGGTTGCCGTGACGACGCAGGGTGATGGGCGCGCCGTCAGCCATGCGTATTTCCGCCGTGTCTAGGGGCGTAGGTATTGGGTTTTTACGATGGGACATGGCGAGTAATCTCCAGGTTGGGCTTGGGGTCCGGCCAGGGTTCGGGCAGCGGCCAGAGACGGCTCCAGAGCCTGCCCTTGATCAACAAGCGCCTAAGCCAATCGATGCTGACGGTGCGCGCCGGACGGCTACGAGGGTTCCGGTGATTGGGAGCCAGCGCTTTGGACGCCGGCCCAAAGCGCTGTCGGCTCAGCATCGCAACAGTTGGCAAAAGCCGAAACGGAAGGTGAGCGTAATCCGCCACGGCATCAACTGGCTGCGGTGATTGCTGCTCAAGGGACGTCTCTGGAACCGGGTCTGGCTCCTGCCCGAACCCCAAGCCCAACCTGGAGGTCACCCGCCATGTACCTCCATAGATCGCCATACACATCCCTGTCAGGGGGTAGAACGAGTGCCGCGCGGCACTCTTGGAGACGGTCATCTCCGCCAGATGCGGCAGGCTGCCGCCATTTCGGGCGGCCTCTTCACTGCCGGTTGTCGCCGTCATTTTGCTCATTGAATTGAACATGTGGTCATCGGAATTCCGGGCGGACATTGGCTCTGGGTTCGCCACTTCGAAAGGTTAGTGAAGCTTTGAGTCGCGTGGATACAGGACTCTGAACAATGCAACGCGAATTCTTCCTTGCGTTTGTTCCCCGGTACCGGGTCGCTGAAATCGGATCATCACCCACGCGAAGATTCCTGCTAGTCCGAGTCCATACAGACTAAGGGCCAAGGCTGTTACCCAGGGGCCCAGCGTATCCTTGGCTACCAAGTATGTGGTGGTCGCTGCCGTCAGGATGATGGCGATAGTCTAAATTCCAGCGATAATCGGGATCCAATACACAGCCAAAAGCCGGAGGGCCGATAGGTGTATGTTTTTCAATTGGGCCCTCCGCACTTAGACGTGAGACTTAATAGCAAGTTAGGCATGTTCAGATACAAAATCGCCCCCCAAACCCCCATTATCAGGCCACTCAGTTATTTCCGCGTAGGCGGAGATCCAGAAGTGGCAGGCCGGTAAATAGCTTTATTTTCGCTTTTGCATACCCCTGTCAGCGGGGGTCCCCCGGACTTCGGAATAGGTGGCCGTCACTTCGGTACACTCCCGCAATCGGCGCTTCTTTGCCCCACGTCTATGGGTCCGAACACCATCGTGTTGCCGAACTCCCTGGCCAGGTTCTCCCGGCAGACAGTTTCGACCCTGCCCACCAGCTCGGGTGTGAGTTTCATGGCCCCTCTACCGCTGGCTGACTCCTGCCGTCAGGGGCAGTATCTGATTCCTTACCTAATGTCCCACTCCAAAACCTAGCCGCCGGCGTCCGCGCCCCTACTGTGTCGTGTCCCTCACGCTCACCGTGTGCCTGTCAACCGAGTAGGAGTTGTTGGTGTCCTAGCCAACCTCGGCTATGCGTACCGTCAACGTCCGGTCGGTTGCCGTCACTTGTAGTGCTTGCATAACTGTCCTCGGCCATGTTGCTTACCAGCGGGGGTCAGCTCTTCCGGCGACGCGCTGTCCACCTGATTTGTCCGCGGGAAGGGGTGCTGGTCCGGCCAATTGCCGACCGGTCCGCAGGTCATCATCTGGTCGGCGCTGCGCATTCGATACCGGCACGGGCGAGTTCTCTATGGCGTGTTCCGTGCCACCCAGTTCCCCAGCAATAACCTCCTGGGAGCCTAGCCGCCGTCCGGGGCCGTTGCCTAGATTCCTTTGTGCATAGTTCCGTGTTGAGTTTCGGCGCTCAATTTCGAACGGTTTCGGGCTATCACTTTGCAGATGCTTTTGTGCACACAAAGTGATATATCTTTGTATATCTGAGATGCACACAATCCGACCTAGCATTCCCTGCAGGTAAGGCGATACATTTGGATTGGCAAGTCTCGCAACCCGATAATCTCCCCAGCTCGTCGCAGTAATGGTGCGGCGGACGCGCCTCTGTACCTGAGAGGATGGACGCCCGGACCGGCTTGCAGGGCAAAGGGCTGCCTGCCGAATGTACCCATGAATGACGAACACACCACAGGGAACCGGCTGGAACGGCTCTTCCGGGCCGACCCCGACACGGTGCGCCACGCGGTTTGGGTCTCGGTCTGGGGACGCTGGTTCATCTGGCTGGTCGGCGCCGTCCTGCTGGCGGGACGTCCGGATCTCTGGTATCCCGAAAACATCGAGCTGGCGGTTGTGAACGTATTGGTGGCGGCCATCAACGGTTTCGTCCACTACTGGCTCTTAACAAACCGGCCAGTAACCTGGTTCTGGATGCTCGTTCTCTGCGCTGTCGACATCGCGCTGATAACGGGCAACATCACCGTCAACGGGAGATTCGAAGGCTACTTCTTCGTCGCCTATTACCCATCCCTCGCAATGTTTGCCGTGGTCTTCTCGTCGCTCTGGCTCATCCTGGCATGGGTCACCGCCACGGCCGCCGTCTATTACCTTGTGAGCGTCGCGGCGGGTCCCGGCCTCGATCTAGAAATGGTCCAAGACCATGCGTTGGCGGCCAGGCTGTCCGTGATGTATCTCGTGGCCGTGGGCGTCAGCCTCATCGTCAGGTTCGAACGCGCCAGGAGGCAGGCTGCGATGGCCAGGGAGCGGCAGGCCCACCAGGAGGGCATCGAACTATCCCAGGAGATACACGACACGACCGCCCAAACCGCCTACATGATCGGCCTGGGCATTGAGGGCGCAATGAGGCTGGCGGGCGACTCGAACCCGAAGCTGACGGAGAGACTCGCGGCGACGGCGGCCCTTTCCAGATCGGCCATGTGGGAGCTGAGAAGGCCCATCGACATGGGCCGCATCTTCGAGGGGCGGGACCTTGCCCGCGTGCTGGGCGCGCACACCGCGACCTTCGCCAGGATCACCTCGGTCCCTGCCGAGATGGTGCACTCCGGCCGGGAGCCGCCGCTGTCCGGTGAGGTAAGGACCGGCCTATTCTCCATAGCCCACAACGCCCTGGCCAACGCCTTCCTGCACGCGCAGGCCGCCAGGGTGGAGGTGAGGTTGGACTTCGAGGCCGACGCCGTACGCCTGTCCGTATCCGACGACGGCGCCGGCCTGCCGGAGGACTACGCCGAGCGGGGCCGGGGCTTCAGCGGCATGGAGAGGGACGCGGAGCGAATGGGCGGCAGGCTCATCGTGGAATCGGGCGAACAGAAACGGGGGACGACCATCACCTGCGTGGTCCCCACCAAGTCCGCCGAAAGAGGAGGCTGATATGTCATCGACCAATGGGATCAGGGTCATGCTGGTGGACGACCATCCCATCACGAGGAGGGGCCTGCGGGAGGTACTGGAGGACGAGGGAGGGTTCGATGTCGTGGCTC
This sequence comes from Dehalococcoidia bacterium, assembly GCA_965207865.1. Taxonomy (GTDB): domain Bacteria; phylum Chloroflexota; class Dehalococcoidia; order Lucifugimonadales; family UBA3495; genus VXOI01. The sequence continues at coordinate 253,920 of CBDBNP010000001.1, read as the reverse complement.
AGGCGGCGGACGGCGAGGAGGCCGTCGCTCGCGCCAAGGAAACGCGCCCCGACGCCATCGTCATGGACGTGATTATGCCTAAAAAGGACGGGGTGGAGGCCTGCCGGGACATTCTCGACCTGTTGCCGGACACGAAGGTGGTAATGCTCACCGCGTCCACAGAGGACGACTCGGTGATAGAGGCGATTGCCGCCGGGGCGTCGGGCTTCGTCAACAAGTACTCGGGCAGTGATGAACTGGTCGATGCCATCCGCAAGGTCGCCAGGGGTGGGAAGACGATCCCGGAGGATTCCGTGGAGCGGGTCTTCAGGCTGATACGTGCCGGGACTGCGCTCTTGCCCAGCCCGAAGTCACTTACGACGAGGGAGCGGGAGGTCCTCGTTCACTTCGCCAGAGGGAAGTCGTATGCCAGAATAGCGGAGGTTCTGGGCGTCGGCACGGTGACGGTCAGGAATGCCATCTACCGGGTGCAGGACAAGCTGGGGATGGAGTCCAAGCAGGAGATCGTGGTGTGGGCCGTGCGGAGCGGGCTGCTGGACGGGGAGGAGGCCCGGCAACCAGGTGACTCCGGGAGCTAGGTTTGCGCTACCGCACCGATACCGTCACAAGAGCATCAAATATCACGGTGTCTGATTCACTTAGTTCGTGGGTAGCTTTTGGGATAGGTCGAAATTCTGGCACTTGCCTTAATATTGGGAAAGGACCCGTTTCTGCCACCGCTCCTGGTTTTGGGCTACCTCTATCCAGTGTACCGGGTTGAGTCGCGGGAGCAAATCCGCATGGTAGGCAACTCCTCATCGTGCGGGAGGGTCACGGTCTAGTTCGTATCCCGCGACCCTGTATCGACCGTCGTGCTGATTTTAGACCGGTGGAAATTGGCCGGAAATCACCCAGCGCAACGCCTCGCCAGCAGGGTCTCCATTACGTCCTCGTCCAGTGCCTGCGCTGCTGAGATGAGGGCCATCTGGGTGTCGAAGCCCACGGTGGTCTGGGGGTCACCGCCCCCGGCCTCTATCCATTCTGCGTAGAAGCCCGCGACCGCCTCGTAATACCCCGCGATCTCCGGTGGTGGCGATAGCTCCCCCCACCAGTAGGCCAGGTGCAGCGGTATGGCGATTAGCTCGTCGAGCGTCGGGGACGCGAGCTTGACGTCACTGCACGCGTCCGCAAACTCCTCAAGGGACACGCCCTCGCCCTGCCCGAACCCATCGTGGAGCCTGCCCATCGCCTCGACGGTCGCATCCGCCTGCCAGACCTCGCTGCCCGTGAGACAGCCCTGGTCTATCAGGTAGTCCCGTAGGTCGAAGTCCATCCTGTACAGCGCCCACATTGTGTCGTCAGCGGCCTCCTGCGAACGCTGGTTCGGGCCGGTGTCCGGGTCCTGGAGAGCGAACTGGTTGACGAAGGCCACCCACCATTCCGCGAGTACCGGCGGGGCCTCGACAGCCTGTGCCTCTCTGACCCAGCCCTCGAAAGTCCACTCCGGAGCCGACTCGTCTCTGTTGTTGATGTCCGCACAGGCACTGGCGAACCGAGCTACCTCTGCGGTGACGAGTGTGATGGACGGAACCGCCAGTGTGGGCAGTGGCGAGAGCGTCGGCAGAGGTGACAGGGTCGGCAGGGGCGATAGGGTAGGCGGTGGCGGGAACGTCGGACGCGGCGTCGCTGTGGGCCGTGGCGTGGAGGTCGGTGCCGGGGTGGGGGTCGCCGTTGCCGCTCCGGGCCGACAGAAATCAATGAGGGCCTTCGCTGCCTCGGAAAACCCATGCACAGAGAAGCTGTACTGGAGGTCGCCAGCCGACACCTCTATCAGGTACGCCCCGCCCGACAGGGCGTCGATGATCTGCGTCCCAACTTCCTTTGAGGGGTAGAGTCGCTGGAAATCATCGCCGAGGTCGTCCGATGGGTTCGGTACCCACTCGGAGTCGACCGGTTCGCCGCCGTCCAGCGCGATGCTCATGTCGACTCGCGTGAATCGGGTCACCGGAGGATAGACCCCCTCCCCGGCGATCCGCAGGGTCAGCCACGGGTCACTGACTTGGTCGGTATTGCAGTCCACAAAGAGGCCGCGGGTGGGTTCCTCTTCCAAAGGTGTCAGGGCAAGCGCACGGGGCTGGCCCGAGTCATGGTCGACTGTCCACTGCGACGGACCGAGGGTTGGAGGCGGCGCAACGGGTAGGGAGGGCAGTGTTGGCGGCACCACGGGTGGTGGGATGGTGGCCAGCACCACCGGAGTCGGCTGGTAGACCCGAGGCGGTATCGGGGTTTCGTACACCCGCACGACCTCTGGTGTCGGAGCGGACACAGGTAGGGCCATGGAGGGACGCACCGCCGGTACGGTCACGATGACGGGCACCGGCGTCGGCAGACCGGCCTCAACGGTGGCTAGCTGGGACTGCCGATATTTCTCCTGCTCGGCTGCGGTCAGTGTAGGGATGGGAGTGAGCCGCGTAGGCAGGATGGTGGGGCGCGGCGTGCTTTCGGGCACCGGGGACCCGCCGCATGCCAGCGGCGTCAGGGCCAGGGTCAAGAGTATGAGGAACAGGGAAAGGATGGTGGCGGCTGAGGTTGGGTGGTGCATGGCAGGAACCCCCTTGCGAGCGTTAGGCAGGGACACTCGTCACAGCACCCAACCTGGAACGGCGAGCAAGGGGGCACGGATGCCCCCGTCTATTTGTACGCAATTCGCCCGATAGCCAGATTTGAGTGCTGTGACATTTCCATGGTAGCTGGGGACCCGCAGTGGGGTCAATCTGGGTGAAGCACTCTGCTCGGTTTGAGTTGTCGCACGAATCTGCTTTAGGAACTCTCTGAATAAATCGGGTGGGATGTGGCATAGTTAGGTTGAACCAGCCGATGCCTGTTGAGGGAGTGAGGGCAGATGGACCAGCCCGCCTTTGTCGACCTGGAATACCAGGGCAAGAAGCGCAAGACCCGCCGGGAGTTGTTCCTGGAACGGATGGACGCTCTGATCCCCTGGCAGTTGCTGGAGAACCGCATCCGCCCCTTCTACCCCAAGGCCGGAAGGGGAAAGACATCCTTACCTGCTGTCCGTCATGCTGAGAGTCCACTGCGTCCTGCTCTTTTACAATCTCAGTGACTCGGGCATGGAGGATTTGCTCTACGAGTCGGACCCGGTGCGGCGGTTCGTGGGGCTGAAACTCTCAGGCCCCATGCCCGACGAGACCACAATCCTGAATTTCCGTCATCTCCTGGAGAGGAACCAATTGGGGCAGGGTCTCTTGGCTGAGATCAACGCCCACGTGGAGTCCCAGGGACTGAGGCTCAGGGAGGGAACCATCGTGGACGCCACGATCATAGAGGCGCCGTCCTCCACCAAGAACCGTACCGGGGAACGCGACCCGGAGAAGCATCAGACGAGGAAGGGGAACCAGTGGTATTTCGGGATGAGGCGCATATCTGGGTGGCCGCCGATACGGGCATAGTGCACAGCATGACGGCCACGGCGGCCAACGCCCACGACATCACCGAGGCCCACAATCTGTTGCACGAAGGCGAGAGGGTGGTGTGTGGCGACGCCGGGTATCAGGGGGTGCACAAACGGGAGGAGAACCTGGGGCTGGAGGTGGAATGGCGGGTGGAGGAGAAGGCGAAAGCGTCGGTGAGAGCCAAGGTGGAGCATCCTTTCCTGAAACTGAAGCGGTTGTTCGGCTACGGCAAGGTACGCTACCGGGGACTGGCGAAGAACATGGAGCGGGTGGCGCTGCTGTTCAGGCTGGGCAATCTGCTGACAGCGGAGGGCCAACTGACGGCGTAGTCCGCAATTACTGCAGGACAACGCTGGTCTCAGGGACTCACCAAGCCTCCAACAGTCCAGTCGGGGACGAAACCCAAGGGGCCGGGTGCCGGCTGATAAGCCCAGGCCGCAATTTTCGCCCCTTCCGCAGTTCGGTCATTGAGTAAGTCAGACCAAAACGCCTTATTCAGAGGATTCCTAGGATTCTAGGGAAGGAACGTAGTTGACAATGAGCAAGCCTGGTGATCGGCTCACCGGGCTTTCTGTTGACTTCGCCATGCCGGGCATCGAGACTTAATCCCCAACTTCCGGCGCGATCCCTAACTATTTCCCCAACTGCGACTTATTCCCCAAAGCCCCACAATCTGAAAGAAATGTGCGGGAGCGAGTTCGAACGCTACCCCCTCAAGGTGAAAACTCGTCGGGTGTGGCAAAATAGACGCGCCCCAAATAACTCACTCCGACTCATAGGAGACGAATGCGCAATGGCGGAACGGCTACCTAAAAGCCTGCTCGATCTTATCGAGCACACTGAGCTAAACAAGTCAGGATGGTGGGACGCTGCCCTAAGCAATGTCCTCCTAGCAGCAACTTGGATGCAAGGCACACCAGTGCATCCTGGACAAATGCGAGACCTGATTGTCTCGGCATTCAACCTTGATATCCCACCAGACAGAATCGCAACCCATATCGACCGACTATTAAGTGACGGTAGCCTTGCGATCCTCGATAACGGCCACATCGTCCCTACCGACAGTATAGCGGAGCAAATGGAGAGGCGGCTCGAGGCCGCCCTTGAGAATGAAGACAAGGTCCGCATTATCTTTGATAACCATGTGGGAAAATGCTGCGCCCCTTATTCTTCTGAGGAAGCGTGGAGTCTTTTTACCGAGAAATACTTTTTACCCCTCATTGATGTGCTCGGGGCGAGAACCCTCCAATTCATGGGTGGCGATACGGCGAGGGATGCTGATGCAGTCTCCCTCACGGACGAATTCGTGAAGCTGTTCGATGTTCCCCATCAGGAAGAGCTCCGCTCGGCCATTGCCAGCTTTCTAGACCCCAATGATATGAATGTCAGGAGATATGTCACCGAACACCTTGACGCATCGTTCTTGGTAAGAGCAAGTGGACTCACTACCAAGGCGATCGCCGACATCAGTAAACTCGGACAAAGACCGCCAGCATTCCGACTTTTCTTGGACACGAACTTCTTATTCTCTCTACTAGACCTACACGAGAACCCATCGAACGAGGCGACTCAAATGCTCGGGCAGATGGTTCATCAGGTGGGCGAGCATTTCAGTATCCGAATGTACGTAATCCAACCAACGATGGACGAAATCAAACGGGTACTATGGGGAGCGCAGGCAGATCTCTCGGAAATGCGGATGTCGCCGGCCCTGGCAGACGCTGCCCTCGACGTAGGACTCAGTGGTATAGCGATGCGCTTCGCTCGCGCCAATAGGGAATCAGCACGACCAATTACGGCACGGGAATACTTTGACCCGTACTTAAATAATTTGACGCCGATACTCAAAGGCAAGAATGTACAGGTCTACAACGAGCGGACTGACAGGTACAGGCAGCGACAAGATATCATCGACGACGTTCACGATTTGGTGGCTTCCGAGGGTGAAACTGAAGGTGAACGACAGCGCAGGTATAATGCAGGTCTCCACGATTCAATATTGTGGCACTTCGTGCATGATAAGCGACCGGCAGTATTTGAGAGTCCGTTGGAAGCGAACTTTTGGGTAGTGACTAATGATTATCGACTAATCAACTTCGACAAAAGACGCCGGAACGATACGAACTCGTCGGCAGGGGTCTGTATACATCCGACCGAACTCGTGCAGATTTTGCGCCTGTGGGAACCACGTAGTACAGACATTGAACAGGCTTTGATGAGCACTCTGCGCCTGCCCTTCATGTTCTATGAATTCAACCCGGGCCAAGAAGCTGCGTCCATGCACGTCCTCAAAGCCCTTTCTCGGTTCGAGCACATAGAGTTTTTGGGCCCGGATGCTATTCGTGACATCGTTCTAAACGATAACGTCAGATCGAAGACTATGAGCGCAACTAGCGAAGAAGAGCAAATTGAGGTGATTCGGGACGTCCTCCTGGCTGAGCGCGAAGAAATCGTCGCCCAGCGAGATGAGGCTATTCGGCAGAAAATTCTAGTAGAGGAGAGTTTAACCAACGTAGAGGAGACACTAGGGCGCGTTTGCAAACTATAACCAGAGCAGCAACGCCCCGATGTGCAGCATTGCCAGATAGTTCTCGGCCTTCTTCTCATACCGGGTGGCGATTCGTCGGAATTGCTTCAGCCGGTTGATTGTCCGCTCCACCAGATTGCGTTTCCGGTACAGGGCCCGATTGAAAGGACCAGTGCGCCGTTCGTTGGTTTTCCGAGGGATGGTGTAGCGAATTCCCCGTCGCCTGAGATAGGCCCGAATCCTGCGGCTGCTGTATCCTTTGTCGCCGCAGACCCTCTGAGGCTTGATGCGGGGACGGCCCCTCCCAGAGCGTCTCACCTCCCCTTGAGTCAGCAACTCCTCGAACACGCTGGCCTCGTGCCGCTGACCCGGGGTCAGCACGAAGGCCACCGGCTTGCCCTGACCCTCGACTCTCAGATGGACTTTGGTACCGAACCCTCCCCGGGAACGGCCCAGCGCCTGATCGCCCTCCCCCTTTTTGCCCCGGCAGCGTGCTGATGTGCCCGCACATTGGTGCCGTCCACGTAATGGACTTCCCAATCAACCTGACCGATTGCATCAGCCTCCCGCTGCACCTCAGCCAGAAGCCGGTCCCACAATCCTTGCTTTCGCCACCGGTAGAAACGGCTGGCCACGGTGCCCCAGGGGCCAAAGCGCTCGGGCAGATCCCGCCATGGAGACCCGGTACGCAAAATCCACAAGATCCCGTTGATGACCGTGCGATGGTCCTTCCCAGGCCGTCCAGTCCTCGGCTTCTGAGCCGGCAAAAGCGGCCTCAGCCGTCGCCACTGATCATCCGTCAAATCCCCTCGTCCCACACACCTCACCTCTCACTTCAATCCGACCAATCCAGTTTAGGCCCCACAATCGGGTTTGCAAACACGCCCTAGTACCTGGCTATCAGGAAGGGCGCGCTTGATCTCTCGGCAGGTCTCAATGCCATCCTTGTCGGGCAGCAATACGTCCATTACCACGACGTCGGGCATCAATTCGAGCGACACACGCACGGCCTCTTCACCATCCCCTGCGTGGCCAACCACCTCGAATTCCCCGGACCCCTCCAGCATCTCCTGGAGTCCGACCCTCACGATCTGGTGATGGTCGGCGAGAACGACTCTTACTCTGTTCGTCGAAGCCAAAACCGGCCACTCCTCAACGGGGCTGGCTGCCAGATGTGTTGCCCCCACAGATTCCCTGGTAGACCCCGGCAGCATTCCTCGCGCCATGGATCACGCATACTCCGGGGTCATTCTCCTATGCTTTGACGGCGTCGCATCTCGCGGTACTGCCGTCCCTGGGCTATCGAACATCAACCGGGACAGAGTTCCAGGTACCATTCCGGAGCACCTGACCCGGTAGTGCCAGTCCGTGCCGAAACAGGTTTGACCTGTTTGGCCGTTGCGAGAGCCTGTTGGGAAAACCGGTCACTCATTGCCCCAAGATCAACCCCGACGCACCACTATCTGACGTAGCTTTGCGTAACGGTTTTACCTATTGTTCGCGGAGTATCTACAACAAAATACAGGATGGCAATTGACAATTACTATTGAAATCTGCGGAACATGGTGCCAATTTTACTATGATGCAGGATGAATTTGCCCACCCGTGCCGACCATAATCGTTAAAGGATACCAAACGAAATGACTCGGCTGCTCAAGGGGCCGACTTCGGCCCACAATTTTTCGTCCTGACGGATGTACCCGTATGCCCCTTTGTACCGCATCTGGTCCGATTCCCTGTGCGAGTCCCCATAATCAAGGTAATACATAGGATTGGAAATTGCTGTTCGATTGGGAAAATGCACATAATCCCCTGCATTTGTTCATTTCGAATGTAGGGAACTGCCCTAATGTAGGGGGCTGTCCATGCTACGTGTTTGCCACTCCTCTTGGAGGTTAGGGCCTCCTCTTCAACGGGAGGACGGCAATTTATCGGTGTCCGTGCTGAATGATGCATTCGGTGCATGCCTCAAAGGCTTGCGATGGCGGTGAAAGAGAAACAATCTGTGGGAATTGACCATGGCGGCTTCTCTGGGGATGCTCTGCGGAAGCCCGGTCAGTGCGGTCCCTTCAGCCTCCAGCGTGAACCGTCAGTCATGCGTCCCGCTGTAGTGTAAAATTGGCCGAGAATTCCGCTGCCCCTTACCTATTGCGGGCAGCACCCAACTTGGAGGCGTCCATGGCGCAATTGATGACTGGCAAGCAGGCCCTGCTGGAGATGCTCCGCGCCGAGGGAGTTGATTTCATTTTCGGCAACCCCGGTACCAGTGAGGGACCCATCATCGACATGCTGGGGGATTATCCCGATCTCCGATACGTACTGACGCTGCAGGAAAGTGTTGCCATGGGTATGGGCGAAGCCTACGCCCGATGCACCGGGCGGGCCTCCTTCGTCAGCCTCCACGTCGACAGCGGGCTGGCCAACGGCATTGCCCTGATGCTGGACGCCCTCAACACCGGTTCTCCCATGGTAGTTACATCTGCGAACTACGACATTCGCAAGACAAACGAGACCATCACCGACCTCGCCAACCTGGTCAGACCCGTTACCAAGTGGGCGGTGGAGCTATCCCACCCGGACCAAATTCCCAGCGTGATCCGGCGGGCGTTCAACGAGGCCAACACTCATCCCAAGGGGCCGGTCTACGTAGGTTTCACCTCCAACGCGCTGGAGGGAATGGCCGAAATGAACATTGCCCCGTCGCGCCCCAACTATGACGACGTGCGCCCCAGCCGGGAGGGCATCGCCCGGGCTGCGGAGTTGCTCATGGGCTCCAGCCGGCCGCTGCTCATGGTGGGCGACCGCCTCTCCGACGATGATGGGGTTGAGGAGGCGGTGGAGCTGGCCGAACTGATGGGCCTGCCGGTGTACCAGGCTCGTGGCGCCGAGGTGGCCTTTCCCACCGGGCACCCCCAGTACCTGGGCCCCCTGTCCCTGCGGGTGACGTCGCAGCGCGCCGTGCTGCAGGAGGCGGACCTGGTTGTTGCCTTGGGTTCAGACCCATTCGAGGAACTGTTTTACTGGGGCGATGTGATCCTTCCTCCCGAGGCCAGCCTGGTGCACATCGACGCTGACGCCGGCCGCATCGGCCGCTCGGAGCCCACGGACGTGGGCATCGTGGGCAACTGCAAGCTGGCATTGACCGACCTGGTTGCCGCCCTGAACGAACGGCTGTCGCCGGGCGATGCGCCGGAGATCCAGCAGCGCAAGCAGGGTGTGGCTGCCAGCCGGACCGCCGCTCGGGACGCTTTCGAGGCGTCGGTGGCCGAGAACTGGGACCATAAGCCTATGACTCCCGCGCGAATGATGTACGAGCTCTCCGCAGCGCTCCCCGATAACGCCATCGTGGTCGACGATTCCATCAGCAACCGCGGCGTGATGCGGCACTATTTCGAGGCCAAACAACGCGGCGACATTGTGGGCGTGCGTGGGCAGTCCATCGGTGGCGGCATGGGCGCGACCATGGGAACGCAGTGCGCTCACCCGGACCGCAAGGTGTTCGGCATCATCGGCGACGGCAGCGCCATGATGACCGTACAGGGCCTGTGGACGGCAGCCAACGAGAATATCCCCTGCGTTTTCGTCATCTGCAACAACGGCGCCTACCGCGTGCTGAAGGTGAATTTCAACACCTACCAGTCCGACGTCCTGCAACTGCCCGAGACCTCGGGCGGTAGGCTGATGTACTCCGATTTCACCACGCCTTTCGACTGGGTATCAATCTCCGCTGGGCTGGGAGTCCCTGCCGAACGGATCACCGATCCGTCACAGATCAAGCCCGCCGTCGACCGGGCGGTGGCGTCCGGCAAGCCGGCGCTGCTGGACATCGTCATCGACGGATCGGTGTAGCGAATTCCGGTATGCCCATCACTCCCTTTCCAGAGAAAGGGTAGGGGTGAGAGTGATTTCACCCCGACACGCAATTTGTAAACCAACGCAGAGGAAACGCGATGCGGACCAACACCACCAAGGCCAAGCTGAATGAAGGACAGACCGTATTTGGGGCCATCGTCACCCGCCCCGCGCCGGATATGGTCGAGATATTCGGGGCGCTGGGCTACGACTTTGTAATGATCGACTGCGAGCACGGCCCGGCCGACCTGGACCAGGTGGAGCACATGGTCCGTGCCGCCGAGTCCTTTGGCATCACTCCCATTGCCCGGATTCCCGACCATCATCCCCAGACCATCCTGCGCTACCTGGACCGTGGATTGCAGGGAATCATCGTGCCGCACGTCAACACCGGCGAGGAAGCGGCGGCAATCGCCGGGGCGGCGCGCTACTACCCCGACGGCATGCGAGGCATGGGTGGTGGACGGGCGCAGGACTACGGCATCGGCGTCTCCCGCGACGAGGCCACATCATGGATCAACTCGCAGGTCCTGGTGATTCCCATGGTCGAGGACGTCGAGGCAGTGGCCAACCTGGATGACATCCTGCAGGTACCGGGGGCCGACGTGCTCCACTGCGCCGCCTCCGACCTGGGCCAGAGCATGGGCAATCCGGGGACTACCGAGGTGCGCAAGGTGATGGGTGAGGTCATCACCCGCGTCCGGGCAGGCGGAAAGTTCGTCGGCGTCGGCGGCAACAACCCTGGCGACACCGCCGGTGTGGCCGAGTTCGTTCGTTTGGGGGCCAACTTCGTGACCGTCTCAGCCTGGGGACTGCTGCGCATCGGTGGCGAGGACTTCCTGAAGAACGTCAAGGCCGCGCTGTAACTACCCCTCAGGCCGGCTGTTTTTGAGGCTCTACCCTGGGCCTCGGAGGCCTCGGACGGCGGGCTATGGCAAACAGCACGGCGCTGGCTGCGTAGAGGCCGGTCAGGACTAGCAGTGACTCAGTGTAGCCGCCGGTGCGGTCCACCATCCAGCCCAGGAACAGCGGCGACAGCATCATGCCCGCGCTGTAGAAGACTGAGATGATTCCGGACAGGGTGGCGAAGGTGCGCCTACCGAACAGGTTGCCCACCAGCACCCAGTTCAGCACTGCCGCGCCCTCCAGGATGGCCAACCCGGCAACGAAGGGGAAGATCACCCAGGTCCCCGGCACCAGGGTCAGGGCCAGAAGGGACACGGCCCCCACAGCCATTCCGATCCCAAGCACCCCTTGCCCGGGCAGGCGCAGCCCGGAGAAGCCGATGAGCAGCCGCGTCGGGATGGACACGAAAAAGAGCAGGGCCATAAGATCGGCCCCCGTCTGCTCCGACGTTCCCTTCCAGACCATTATGGGTATGGCGTGGACGAGGATCCCGCTGGTGACAGAGATGCGAAAGGCGCTGGCCAGCAGGATGAACCAGTAGGTGGGAGTTTGCAGCGCTTCCCGCACCGTAAAGTCGTAGCCCGACGATTGGGCTGACGAGTTGCTGTTTGATTCCTGGACTGCCTCGCCGGCCTCCGCCAGGTCGATTCCCAAGCTCTCGGGCGATCGACGGATGAGGAGGGAGAACGGAATGACTATGACGGCAACAAAGATGCCGGTGTAGAGCATCACCGGGCGCCAGTCCAGCGCCTCCACGCCTCGCGACAGTACCGGGATCAGCATGGCCCCGCCGGCGGTGTAGCAGGTGATTACCAGCGTCATGCCCACGGCGCGGCGCCGCACGAACCACCGGTTGGTCACGGCCAGGAATGTCTGCCCGAATCCGCTGTTGTTGCCCACTGACACGATGCCAACGTAGACAACCACGAACAGCCAGTAGCCATCGACCCAGGAGAGGGCCAGCAGGCCCACACCGGCCATCAACCCGAAGACCAGCACGATGGGGCGGGAGTCGAACTTGTCCACCATCCAGCCAACCAGCGGCCCACCCACGCCTGCTTCGCCACGCGACAGGGCGAATATCAGGGAGACCTGGGTGTCGCTGAGCATCAGGTCATCACGGATGGGGATGTAAAAGACCGGAAAGCCGTAGGAAAAGATGGCCCCGGGGAACAGGGCTAGGAAGCAGCAGGCGCCGACCACCCACCACCCGGGGTAAATGCCAGCCACGCGTTGCCGCAAATCGGCGATGGATGCCATCAGTAGGAGAGCTCCGAAGTCAGCTCTGCCGGTCCGTTAGCGAGGCAAAAGAGGAGGGACGTCGGCAAGATGTTAGCTCCCTGAGTGGAGACCCTGTATATTCCCGAATCAAAGCATCGGAATCATATCACGGGCACCAATAAATGGCCGCCGGTGCTTCGATTCCGGGGGACTGCTGCCAACTCCCTGACCGTACTTTGGCGGGGAGCCTGTCCCACCATCGACGGACTGGTGGAGCAGGCCGTCCGCAGGCACAGGACCAACGGTGGGGAGCTATGAGGGTCGTTGCAACCGTTCTGACGCATAGGGGAGGTCCATGCTCACCGGTCGTCGGCGTCGTCCTCCTCCCGCCTCTGCCGCAGTTGGTCCTCGAGTCGGCGCAGGGAATCTTGCGTGGAGCGCAACTCCGCCAGCAAGCTGTCGGACGTGGGCGCGCTCTCCAGCTTCCGCAGGCGCTCCTGCTTGGCCTCGTCCAGGTTGTTGATGACCACGGCGATGAACAGGTTGATCACCACGAAGGTGCCGAATATCACAAAGCTGACGAAATATATCCAGGCCAATGGGTGATACTCCATGGCCTTGTACATGATGTCGGTCCAGTCTTCCAGCGTCACCACCCGGAACAAGCTGAGCAGCGCGATGCCGAGGTTGCGCCAGTGCTCCGGGTCGTGTTCGTGGAACAACTGCCAGCCTATGATGGCGTAGACGTAGACCATCAGGCTCATCAGCGCCACGATATGCAGCATGCTCGGGATGGAGCGCACCAGAGTGGCCACGATAAGCCGCAACTCCGGCACCGCCGAGACCAACCGCAGCAGCCGCAACAGCCGGGCCATGCGGGCAATGATGGCGAAGCTGCCCGTGGCGGGAACCAGCGACAGCACGATGATGGAGAAATCGAAAATGTTCCAGCCGTCGCGGAAATAGTTGTAGGGCCTTGGCCACCGGGCGAATATCTTCAGCGCGGCCTCGACGATGAACACGCCGAGGGTGACCTTGTGGCCAATCTCCACCCAGTGGCTGAATCCGTTCATCACCCGAGGCAGGGTCTCCACACCCAGGAGAACGGCATTGGCCAGGATGAGGGCGACTATGAAGTATTCGAACCCGTTGGACTTGGTCAGCCGGTCGCAAAGGTCGCGTAGCGTGTTAACCATGGCAGGGAATCAGCTACCTCCCGCCCTGGCCGGAATTGCCGTCGTTAACCTTTTCCAGCGGCGCGTAGCTGAGCAGAAGCCGCTTGACGCCCACACCCCCGGCGAATTCAACGGTAATCTCCACGTCGGAGGCTGTGGCGTCAGCAGCAGTCACGATGCCCTCGCCGAAGGCCCGATGGCGCACCTGGTCGCCGACACGGAGCGCTAATCCCGTTGGCGCCGGGGCCGCCGCAGCCGCAGCGAGGGCCGCCGCACGGATTGAGCTGCCCCGTCCGGAGTCCGGCCCCACCGCTGCGCGGGCTGCGGTGGAGGACAGGGCCGCCGCAGCCACCAGGTCGGCGGGGATTTCGCGCAGGAAACGCGACGCCACTGCCGGGCCGCCGGTGTTACCACGGAAACCGCGACGGAAGGCCCGCAGCAGGTAGAGCCGCTTTTCGGCGCGGGTCATTCCAACGTAGCAGAGTCTCCGTTCCTCCTCCGTCTGCTCCTCGCTGTCCAGGGAGCGGGAGTGAGGCAGCAGGCCTTCCTCCATCCCGACCATGAACACGACCGGAAACTCGAGGCCCTTGGCCTGGTGCAGGGTGATCAGGGTGATGGAGTCCTCGGCGTCCTCCAGTTCGTCGACCTGTGAGACCAGGGCAGTGCGTTCCAGCAGGGAACCGAGCCCGTCGGGCGGGGTCTCCGCGCTGAATTCCTGGGCGATGGCACGATAGGCCATCACGTTCTCCCACCGTTCCTCGGGACGGTCATCACCCTCCTGGATGAATTTCTGCAGGCCAGACTCGTCCAGGATCAGGTCGATCAGCTTGACCACCTCGACCTCTTGGCTCAGGCCAACCCAGCGGTCCACCAGCGCGGCAAACTTGGCGATGGACGATGCAGCCCGGCTCGGCAGAGGGACCGGGCACGGGTGCTTGGCCGCACTGGCCTTGGTGATCTCACGCATTGCGTCGAACATGGCCATGCCGTTCCCCGAGGCCCAGTCGCCAAGCTGTTGCATGGACTTTGCGCCGATGCCGCGAGGGGGCGCGCCCACCACTCGGGACAGGTTGAGATCGTCCTGCTGGTTGAAAACCAACCGCAGGTAAGCTGTCAGGTCGCGGATCTCCTTGCGCTGGTAGAAGCGGGTGCCGCCCACCAGTCGGTACTTGACTCCCTGCTGCAGACAGGCCTCTTCCATCGCACGGGACTGGGCGTTCACCCGGTACATCACTGCGCACTCGCCCAGCTTGAACCCCTCCTCACGGGTCAGCCGCTTGATCTCGCCGATGACCTTGCCCGCCTCCTCGTCCTCGTCGTATGCCTCGTCCACCTGCACCGGCACGCCCGTTGGGTTGTCTGTAAACAGCTCGTTATCAATGCGCTGGCCGTTGGACTCGATCAAGCCTTTGGCGGCGTTCAGTATGCTGCTGGTGGAGCGGTAGTTCTGTCCCAGCGAGACGACCTTGGCCCTCGGGTAGTCGGCCTTGAAGTTCAGGATGTTCCGCACATCGGCGCTGCGCCACGAGTAGATGGACTGATCCGGATCACCCACCACGCAAAAGTTCTGGTGCCCCTGCGAGAGCTGCCGAGCCAGCTGGTACTGGGCCACGTTAGTGTCCTGGAACTCGTCCACCATCAGATAGCCGTAGCGTTCCTGGTAGCGCTGTAGCACCACCGGATACTCGCGGAACAGCTGAACGGTCCGGAGCAGCAGGTCGTCAAAATCGACGGCGTTATTGCGGGCCATCAGCTCCTCGTAGCGGCCGTAGACCTGTGCACAGACCTCCTCGAAATAGTAGCCGTCGGCCTCCCGCGCCATGGCTCTCGAGTCCTTCAGCACATTCTTGGCCCGCGAGATTGCCGACAGCACGGCACGTGGCGGGTAACGCTTGGGGTCGTAGTCGGCCTGCTCCAGGCACTGCTTGATGGCCGAAATCTGGTCGTCGTCGTCAAAGATCGAGTAGTTGCGCGACAGGCCGATGAAATCGCCCTCTCTCCGCAGCAGCCGCGCGCAGAAGGAATGAAAAGTGCCGACCGTCAGGGCGTCGGCGTGAGGGCCGGTCAGTCGCCCGAGGCGGTCCTTCATCTCCCGCGCCGCCTTGTTGGTGAAGGTCATGGCCAGGATGCTGAAGGGGCTGACGCCGCACTCCTGCACCAGGTATGCGATGCGGTGGGTGATGACGCGGGTCTTGCCGCTGCCGGGCCCGGCCACGATCAAGAGCGGCCCGTCCACCGTTTCCACGGCCTCGCGCTGTGCCGGATTCAGTCCTGCAAGGAGGTCAGCAACCTGGGTCATTGACATAAAACTCCGCTCAAATGGGTGGCGGTCAAGCTACAAAGAGATGATGGCGACGCCCGGAGGTCCCCGACGCGCCGCCCGATACACAGCCGGTTTCGCTCAGCCCAGCGCGGCGATGACTTCCTCGCTGTTGGAGATGGTCGACAGGAAGGGCAGCGCCACGCTCAGGGCGGCGTCGTGGGCCTCCTGGTTCACAGAGGCGCAACAGTCGCCGACAACTACCGTGTCGTAGCCGCGGTCGCTGGCCTCGCGGGCCGTGCCCTCGACGACGAAGTTGGTTGCCACACCGGTCAGCAGCAGTGTGCCGATGCGCTTGTTCTTGAGTATCGGCTCCAGGTCCGAGGCCATAAACGCCGACACGCCGCGCTTGGTTACCAATGGCTCGCCCTCCTGAGGAGTCAGGGCGTCGTGGATGGACGCGCCCCAGGTCCCCTCGACCAGGGCGTTGGCGCCGTGCAGTCCCTGCCACAGGCCGGCGTTGGCTGGACGCTCCGGGTAGCCGGGGCGGAACTTGACCGATACGTAGATGACGAGGATGCCCTTGTTCCGGGCGGCGGCCAGCACCTGGCCGGTCTTGCCCAGCACGTCGTTGTCCTTGACCATCTGGGCAAAGCCAAAGTCCTTGAACGCTCCCTCTTCGTGAACAATGTCGTTTTCAAAGTCCATCAGCAGCAGGGCGGTGTGTCCTGGGTTGAGTTCCAAAGCCATGACGTCCTCCATTGAGACGATAGGTGTTCGTGGTTGGGTTCAATAAATCGAGCAACATTATAATACGACATAATGCCCAAATCCCTTGAACTCCGGTCCTGTCATTTGTGCCTTTGGCGACTCGTCCGGCCACTATTCAGCGGCGCAATGCTATAATGGATAGTTGGTGCTGACCCGACGAATTGCGATATCAGCTCGAACGGATTTCGCTGGCCATAGCCGGTCAATTTCGGGCAGACAGTTTCAAGCCCACGAGACAAGACACCCCGTCTAGACATTTCAAGGACGTGCCATGCTGAAAATCGAGCCACAGAACCTTCGTACCCCGGGGCCCACGCCCATTCCCGACGATATCGTCGAAGCCATGGGAACCCCGATGATCAACCATCGCGGCCCCGAGTTCGACGAGCTGATCACAAAGTGCACCGAGCAGCTCAAGCAGGTCTTCATGACCAAGAACGACCTGTTCATCCTCACCGCTTCCGGGACGGGGGCGCTCGAAGCCTCCCTGGTCAACACACTTTCGCCCGGCGACAAGGTGGTCGCTGCGACTGCGGGCTCCTTCGGGGACCGATTCATCGATATGGCCGTGGCATTCGGCGCCGACGTCACCCGCCTGGATTTCGAATGGGGCGAACCCATCGATCCCGATGCCATCCGGACCGCCCTCCGCGATGATCCCGAGGTCAGGGCGGTCATGGTCACCCACAACGAGACCTCCACCGGTGTCACTCACCCGCTCGAGGAAATTGCACGCATCACCAAGCAGGAGTTCGACAAGCTGCTGCTGGTGGACGCGGTTAGCAGCCTGGGCTGCCTGCCGCTGCCGGTCGACGCCTGGGATTGCGACCTCGTCGGCACCGCCTCCCAGAAGGGGTTCATGATTCCCCCGGGCCTCGCTTTCATCAGCGTCAGCGACCGCGCATGGGAGGCCCAGAAATCGGCCACCATGCCCCGCTTCTACTTCGACCTCGAAGAGGCCAAAAAGACACTGGAGCGCGGCCAGACTCCCTTCACGCCCAACGTCGCCGCCATGTACGGCCTTAGCCTCGGCCTCGACAAGATCATGGAAGAGGGCCTCGAGGGCGTGTTCGGCCGCCACGCCTCCATAGGTCAGCTAACGCGCGACAAGGTCCGGGAGCTGGGCCTCGATCTGCTGGTGAGCGACGAGCGCTACGCCTCCAACACCGTGACGGCGGTCAGGATGCCCGAGGGCATCGACGGTCGCTCGCTCATGGAGCGCATGCGCACTGAGAAGAACGTCGTGCTGGCCGGCGGACAGGGCAAGCTGAGCAGCAGCATCTTCCGCATCGGACACCTCGGCCACGTGACCGAGGACGATATCGAGGAAGTCATCGACGCGCTCAAAGAACTGCTGCCCCAGGTGGGATTCAGCGCCAACTAGCCAAACCGGGTTGCGGATAATTGAGGGGCGCACTCCCGTGCGCCCCTTTTGTATGCCACATATCCCATGGGGTAATATACGCGCCATTGACGCCGAACAAGCGAAATATGGAGTCGAGCAGTGTCGGTTTCACAGTTGGAAAAAGCCATGGCCAACCTGCGAATTGGTTTGGCCGAAATGCAAAACAAGGAAGAGCAGCTGGACGCGCAGATTTCGCAGTTCAAACAGCAGCAGCGCCGGGTTCCCCGACAGGCAATGTACGGCCAGGCCAGCCTGGACGCATCGCTGGCGGCCATGGGTGAGATCGAGGAGCGACTGGCCAATGCCGAGGCGGTGCGACGGCGTCTGCTACAGATAAAGGCCGCAGCGACCCAGGAACTGGAGGCCCTGGTGGTGCTCAAGCAGGTCGATGAGGCCAAGACCAAGCTGGCCGCGTTAAAGCGCAGCCGGGCCACCGACGAGGCGACTCTCGCCGAGATACGGCAGCTGGAGGAATTCGTCGCCGTTCAGGGCGCCCGCGCCGGCCAGGCCATCACCGCCAGCTACGAGGAGCGGATCTGAGCGGGAGGGCGCCGGCAAGGAAAAGCGTAGGGGCGCACACCCCTGCGTCTCCATGCCATCCAAAGGCTCGGTCTAAATTGCTCTCGGATTCCCAGAGGTGTGGGTGCGTTTGCGGGTACGGAATACGCCCTCACCCTAACCCTCTCCCAGAGGGAGAGGGAATTTGCCATACACCCTCTTAAATCTCCCCGTCTATGCGGTTGATTACCAGGCCGGTGGGCAGCTTGGGGTAGAAGAAGGTCGACTTGCGAGGCAGCCGCTGTCCCTGACCGACGATCTCCTCGAAGGCGTCCATGGGGAAGGGTTTCAGGAAGAACGCCATCTGCAGCGCGCCGCTGGCCACTCCCGCCGCCGCCTCGTCGTGATCGTGCAGGAAGCCCAGGTGCCGTAGGGTGGAGTCTCCCAGCTCAGGGCGCAGCACCTTCTCCTCCAGGACCCAGGCCTCCGAGACCGCCAGCATCCCCCAGTCCTCGCCCACGGCGGACTCTCGGACGGTCAGCAGCTGTGCTCCCGCCGGAGTGACCGCCGCCATCACTCGAGCGCTGCGGCCCCGCTCCTCGACCAGCGCCACAAGCTCGTCGGGCGACAGCCCCTCTACGGGTTCCGGCTCGAACAGCTCGTACAATCGCGCCCTGACACGTTCCAGTTGCTCCTGGTCCAGGCCGCTGAGGTTGCGGTGGTAAGGCAGCACCACAAGCCCGGGGTCGTCGTAGGAAATGAGAGTCATCATCACGTAGTTGTGGGCCAGTGATGTCCCGTCCTTCCCCTCGGCGTGGCGGGCACGCTGGTAGTGCTGCGAGGCCTCATAACGGTGATGTCCGTCGGCCAGGAACACGGGCCGGGTGGCGAAAAACTCCGAGATGGCAGCGACGTCAGTCGGGTCCGAGATGCGCCACATAGTCGTCGCCGAGCCGTATTCATCGCGGGCGTCGGTCTCCGGCGCGGACGACACAATGCGTTGGAACACGGGGCCGAGTTCGTTGTCCGCATCGCGGTAGAGCGACATTATTGGGCTAATGTTGGCCGACACCGACTCCATCAGCGTAACGCGGTCTCGGATGGCCGGGGCCTCGGTGAACTCGTGGGGCAGCACCTGCCGGGTGTCGTAGTCCTCGATGCCCACGCAGCACACCAAACCGAGCCTGGAACGCTCCTGTCCATTCAAGGAAAATCCGTGGCGCACCAAGTAGTAGGATGGCGAGTCCTCCTGCTGCAGCACCCCGTCGCCGAGCCACTGCTCGAAGCGCGCGGACGTTTCTGCGTACCGACCACCGGGGTCAGCCGACCAGTCCAGCCCTTCGCCGGCCTCCAGGTGGATGATATTGAGGGGATGCCGGTCCATCAGGGCCTGCTGTATTTGCGGAGTGATCAGGTCGTAGGGCGGGCACAGAACAGCGGCCATGTCGTCTACTGCTCCAGGGTTGTACCGCCACCCGCGAAAGGGAGTTACCTTGGCCATGAGTTCACCATCAACGATTGAGGTTCGATAAGTTCGTAGATCCTTGTGGGACCGTAACGAATGAGATCGTTGTTTGCAGTATAGAAGTAAGCTGCCCTGTCCGCAAAGAGCGAATTGGGATTAGGAACTGAGTCCCGCTGTGGTATACTGCCGTCGGATTTCTGAGACCCATTCACGAGACTATTTCGAGTACGAGGACGGTTGCTCATGCCCGGCGCGATCAACCATGTTGACGGCGGCACCATCACCACGGCCCGAGGGTTCAAGGCCGGCGGCACCTATGCCGGAATCAAGACCTATTCCGAAGACAAGATGGACGTCGGGATGCTGCTGTCCGACACCCCCTGCGCTGCAGCCGGGGTGTTCACCAGGAGCAGCATCGTGTCGCCCTCGGTGACCGTCAACCGCGAGACGCTGGCAGACGGCCAGGCCATCCGCGGGCTAGTGGTCAACTCGGGCATCGCCAACGCCGGTGTGGGCGAGCAGGGCTACATCGATGCCAAGGAGATGGCCGTCATCGCATCCGGGGCCCTGGGCGTCAAGCCCGAGGAGGTGCTGGTCTTCAGCACCGGTATCATCGGTGTGGAGCTGCCGATGAGCCTCATCAAGTCCGGCGTCGAACAAATCGAGCTGTCGGAAGACGACGGAAACCCGCTGGCCCGAGCCATGATGACCACCGACACGCACCCGAAAGAGGTAGCAGTTACCGTCGACATCGGCGGCACCGAGGTGCACATCGGCGGCGTGGCCAAGGGCTCCGGGATGATCCATCCCAACATGGCCACCATGCTCTGCTTCGTGGCCACCGACGCGGCCATCGACCAGGGCCTTTTGCGCACCATGCTGCCCGAGGTCGCCGATTACTCGCTGAACATGCTCACCGTCGACGGCGACAGCAGCACCAACGACTCACTGGTGGTGCTGGCCAACGGCGCCGCGGGTAACGCGACCATCACCGCTGGAACGCCCGAGGCGGAGGCGTTCAAGGCCGGGCTTCTGGAGTGCTGCATTCAGCTCACTCGCAAGCTGGCCCGCGACGGAGAGGGCGCTACCCACCTGCTGGTGGTCGAGGTCACCGGCGCCAAGACCAGTGCCGACGCCCGCGTGGCGGCCCGGACCATCTGCTCCTCGCTGCTGGTCAAGTCGGCAGTGTACGGCGTAGACCCCAACTGGGGACGCTTGCTGGCCGCCCTGGGACGCAGCCAAGCCGAGGCGGTGGAAGAAAAGCTCGACCTCTTCATTAACGGTGTCTGTATCATGGAGGCTGGCAAGCCAGTGCCCTTCCATCGCGATGCTGTAGTGGCGCTGATGCGGGGCGAGGAAGTCACCTTCCGGATCGCCCTGAACCTGGGAGACGAGGACGCCACCGCGTGGGGCTGCGACCTGACCGAGGAATACGTCGTTATCAACAGCGCCTACACCACCTAGCCACTGGACCGTTCCGACCACAGATCACACCGAGGGCACAGAGTTTTTCAGCCGAATCCAATGAATACTCTGTGTCCTCTGCGTTCTCTGTGGTTCGACTTTGTTGTTTAGGAGAAATCCCCTGTCCATCGTAGTGAAAATCGGCGGCAGCACCCTGGGCAGCCACGACACCACGCTGCTGGACCTGGTCAAGCTGCAGCAGGAAGGCGAGGAGGTCGTGGTGGTGCACGGCGGCGGCAACGTCATCTCCCGCTGGATGCAGCGCCAGGGCATCCCGCCGCAGTTCGTCGGCGGCCTGCGGGTCACCGACGCTGAGAGCCTGGAGATCGTGGTGGCTGTGCTGGGAGGACTGATCAACAAGGAACTGGTCTCCCTGCTGGAGCAACTGGGCGGCCGGTGCATCGGCCTCAGTGGCGTCGACAACTGCATGTTGGCCTGTGGCATCGCTAACCCCGAGCTAGGGTACGTTGGCGAGATCCAAACGGTGAACGCCGCGCCCATTCGCGCCGCGCTGGACTCGGGTTTCATCCCAATGATCGCGCCGCTGGGCCTGCACCACTTCGACGGCTCGGAGAACGCAGGCAAGCCTCTGAACATCAACGGCGACACCGTGGCCGGAGAGCTGGCCCGAGAGCTGCAGGCCGACCGGCTGGTGTTCCTGACAGACGTGGCCGGGGTTATGGACAGCGGCGGGCGCGTCATCCCACGCCTGGACCAGCGCCGGGCCAACATACTGCTGAATTCCGGTGTGGCCGGCGGCGGCATGATCCCCAAGCTGCAGGCCTGCCTGCGCGGCCTCGAGGGTGGTGCCGTTGCCGACATCGTCGACGGCCGGCAGCCCGGCGCGCTGCTCGATTGCCTGCAGGGCCACGCCACCGGCACCACGATCACGGCGACCGCGCGGCGAGGGTAGAAGAACCTGGATGCGACTGTTCCAACACCCTCGCCAGTTCCGTCAATAATCACGGGCCGGCCGCGTCGGCGTCAATCACGGCGACCAGAGATAGAACGTAGGGACCCGTGTTGCCCTCGCTTTCGTACGTGGTTCCCACTCCCACGTAATAGACACCGGGCTGGTAGTTCTCCTCCAGGGATTCCAATGGACCGTTCCACGAGAAATGTTGCCTGGATTCGCTTTCCGCCCAAACGGCCCAAATACCCCGATCAGGCGACGCCTCTGCCACCTCGAGGCGATAGGTACCTTCCCGGTCGATCTCGAAACGAAACACGTCCCGGTCATCCAGTGACTCAACGGCCCAGAGCGGCTCCGATGTGCTGCCCCAATGGGCCCAGTCATACGGGTGTATTCCCGGATGGTCCGGCGATACGTCGGAGTGTATGATTGCCGTGATGGACTCCCCGGGGCGAATCGTGATTTCGGGGTCGGTTTGCCAGTCATCGGCGTGGTCATCCTGCCGCACCGATATGGTGTAGTGTCCGGTGCCGGACGGGTCCAGTTGTCCACTCCCCACCGCGACGTAGTAGGTCCCGGTGTCCTCGGGAACAAAGTATCCGCGGGCCCAGTTCGGCAGCAGACCCCCTCCGTCCTGCTCACCCATAGCTGGCACACCCTCCTCGTTCACGATCTCTAGGATGCTTGGATCGACCAGGTAGTTGTCGACATAGTGCACATCTCCGTCGTCGTGTATATCCATTCTGCATTCCACTTCCACGATGTACTTCATACCAGCCTGGGCGGTGAAGCTGAATGCATCCCTGCCGCCGTCCGCCGTGGTGAGTTCGCCGTGCGCCATTTTCAGATACCCGTCGGCCAGAGGGGTGGCGTTCTGCATCCACTGATGAGGCAGATGTTCAGTGGCTGGCGTTTCTCGGGGAGCCGTCTGTGTCCCTGCTATGGCCCTGGGAGGGTCTAGGACCTGCCCGGCGAGTTTGCTCTCCACCGGCTCCCCATCGGAATAGCCACCGACTATGCCGGTTAGCGCCGCCTCAGCTCGGTCCCTTGAGGAAGGCGCAACCAGTGGCAAGCCGACCAGCAGGGCGACGGCCAGGGCAACCGGGATCGCAATACGCAATGTCATAGTAATCATCCGTATACTCTCCTTCGGCACCGCGCGGTACCGGCATGTCCTCCTGGAAAGTACGGAGCAGCAGTTTTCCTTCTGCACTATATCCATAATAGCCATATTCAATATAGTAATACGTGATATTTATTGTACGCACAGTAAGGTGAACCGTCAATAAGCCCCTGTTGGGGTCTTTGTTGCACGGTCCCCGAACCGCAGACACTACCGCCCAATGAAAGATTTCGACGGTTGTGCGATAATCTGAAGGCACAATTTGAGTGGATTTCCGCAGTCGGACAATCGGGAGTAGAGGACTCGCCATGAGCAACAGCAGCGACTGGATCGATATCGAAAAGAAGTATTACGCCCAGACGGTTCGCCGCCAGCCGGTGGTCATCGTCCGGGGGGACGGCACCGAGGTCTGGGACGCCGATGGCAAGCAGTATCTGGACTTCGTGGCCGGTTGGGCCGTAAACCAGCTGGGCCACAGCCACCCGGCCATCACCCAGGCCATCGCGGAGCAGGCCGGCACGCTGATCCAGACCTCCAACCAGTTCTACACCGTGCCTCAGCTGCAGCTGGCTGAGACGCTCATCGAGAACAGCTGCCTCGATCTCGTGTTCTTCGGCAACAGCGGCGCCGAGGCGGTCGAGGGCGCCATGAAGCTGGCGCGGCGTTACGGCAAGACGCAGCGCGACGGTGCCTATGAGATCATCACCGCCTTCAATTCCTTCCACGGCCGCACCCAGGCCACCGTCGCCGCCACCGGGCAGCCGCACTACCAGGAGAATTTTGCGCCCCTGCTGCCGGGCTTCGTCCACGTCGACTATAACGACGTCGAGGGCGTGATGAACGCCACCTCCGACCGCACCGCCGCCGTGATGGTGGAGCCGGTGCAGGGCGAAGCGGGCGTGATCATTCCCGACGATGACTACCTGCAGCGGCTGCGCCAGTGGTGCGACAGCCAGGGCATACTGCTGATACTGGATGAGGTGCAGACCGGTATGGGCCGGCTGGGCAGTCTCTTCGGTTACGAGGAATACGGTGTGGAGCCCGACGTAATGACCCTGGCAAAGGGGTTGGGCTACGGCGTGCCCATCGGAGCGTTCTTGTCCAAGGCGCACTGTCAGGCCCTGGTGCCGGGCGACCACGGCTCGACCTTCGGCGGCAACGCCCTGACCACCGCCGCGGGCTACGCGGGCACCAAGTTCCTGATAGATAACGACATCCCGGGACACGTCAAGGACATGGAGCCCTACCTGCTGGGACGGCTGAACGAGGTCAAAGACCGGTTCTCCTTCGTGACCGAGGTGCGCGGGAAGGGCCTGCTGGCGGCCATGGACTTCGACGACGCCATCTCCGGGCAGGTGCTGACCAACTGCAACGAGGCCGGGCTTCTGCTGAACGGCCCGCGCCCCAACACCGTGCGCTTCATGCCCCCGCTTACCGTGACGCGGGAGGAAGTGGACGAGGCCGCCGACCGGCTGAGCACCGCCCTGTCCAATATCTAGCCGTAAGGCATTTCCCGGAGGAGCCAAAGTGGGGGCGCGCGGTAGTGCGCCCCTGCATTCACTAGAGATGGGTTGGAGTTTTTATCGCTGGCTTGGGGACTGATGGGAAATGCGATGGTAGAGAGAGAGTATCACATTCTAATCGAAAAAGATGATGACCGTGGATTCGTTGGTACGGTTCCTCAACTGAGGGACTGTACCGCATGTGGGCGGAATCTCGATGAACTGATGATCAATATCAAGAACGCAATCAAACTTGCGCGAATAGACGACGACTTGGACATGGACTCTGGCTTTGTTGGCGTGTACAAGTTGGCAATTGAGGTGGATGAGCAGTGAAAATTCGGGATTTCTATGTCGTTGTAGAACAAGACGAAGACGGTTCTTATATGGGAGAAGTCCCTCAGTTAAGGGGTTGCTACAGCCACGGATTGACACTGGATGAACTCATGGGAAATATGAAAGAGGTTATTTGCCTAGTATTAGAGGAACGGGAAAACCGACCGGATGTGGCAGACCGTTTTGTGGGCGTACACAGGATTACAGTCTAGATATCCATGGGCCGGATGCCAACACTCAGAGCCAGGGAGGTACTTGGGAGTCTATACAATTTGAGTTTCGAGTTTGACCACCAAAGTGGTAGTCACATTATCATGAGGCACCCGGACGGGCGATGGGCTACAGTCCCATTTCATGGCTCGCGAGACATAGGGCGAAGGCTCCTCCGCAGGATACTCAAGCAGGCTGGCGTGGAAGTCGGATATTTTCTCGCAGCCCTCTGAATAATCAAACTGGAGCAACTTTAACCAATGCCTAACGACAGAATTGTGCTCGCCTACAGCGGCGGGCTGGACACCACGGTGGCGGTGCCGTGGCTCAAGGAAAAGTATGGCGCCGACATCGTCACTCTAACCGCCGACCTGGGCATGGTCGACCTGGAGACCGTCCGGCAACGGGCGCTGTCCATCGGCGCCGTCGAGGCAGTGGTCGTGGACGGGCGCCAGACGCTGGTGGATGAGTTCCTGTTCCCCAGCCTGCAGGCCGGCACGGTGTACGAGGAGCAGTATCCGCTGGCCACCGCCCTGGGCCGACCGCTCATCGCCCGCTACCTGGTGGAGGCGGCGCGGGAGCACGGCGCCTACGCTGTGGCCCACGGCTGCACTGGCAAGGGCAACGATCAGGTGCGCCTCGAGGTTGGAGTGATGGCCCTCGACCCGGAGCTGCAGGTCATAGCCCCCATACGCGACTGGGGCATGAGCCGCGACGACGAGATCGAATACGGCCTGGCACGCAATCTTCCCATCAACACAAGGGCCAGCCGGTTCTCCACCGACGAGAATCTGTGGGGCCGAAGCATCGAGGCCGGAGAGCTGGAGGACCCGTGGCTGGAGCCGCCCGAGGACGCCTACCTGTGGACCAGGCCGGCGGCCGAGACCCCCGACGAACCCATGTATCTGGAAGTCAGCTTTGACCGCGGACTGCCCGTTGCAATCAATGGCGAAGCCATGGGAGGCGTCGATCTGGTTGGCCACCTGAACACGGTCGGCGGCGAGCAGGGAGTCGGTCGCATCGACCACGTCGAGAACCGGCTCGTCGGCATCAAGTCGCGGGAGATCTACGAATGCCCCGCCGCAATCATTCTCCATGCCGCCCACAAGGCGCTGGAAACCATGACCCTCAGCAAGGAGCAGGCCCGCACCAAGGCCCGCCTCGCGCAGGAATACTCCGACGTAATCTACAATGGCCTGTGGTACACCGCGCACCGAGCCGATCTCGACGCCTACGTGCAGAGCACGCAGCGCCACGTCACCGGTGATGTCCGGGTACGCTTGCACAAGGGCAGCTGCACCGTCGTTGGGCGGCAGGCGCCGCGAGCACTGTACAACTACAGCCTGGCCACCTACGACCGGCAGGACCAGTACGATCACGCCGCTGCCGCAGGGTTCATCGGTATCTACGGCCTGCCCGTTCGAACACAGAACCAGGCCCAGCCGGACGAGTAGGAAACTGCCAGACACAAAGGAATCTTGCCAAGGTATTCGACCTAACTCGGACCCTCTCCCTCAAGGGAGAGGGAAAATAAGAAATCCTCTTTCCATAGAGAGAGGGGACTAGCATCAAACCGGAGGAACAATGACCGTCGCCGCTCGAATGCATGACCTGGGAACCGAAAGCGCATTTGAGGTGCTGGCCAAGGCCCGCGCCCTTGAGGCCCAGGGTCGGGAGATCATCCACCTGGAAATTGGCGAACCTGACTTTGACACGCCGCGCCACATCATCGAGGCAGGGATGGCGGCCATCAGTGACGGGTTCACCCACTACGGCCCCACTGCCGGGCTGCCCGAGATGCGCGAGGCCATTGCCCGCAACAGCCGCGAGGTGCGAGGCACCAACACGGAGCCGGAGAACGTCGTGGTAACTCCCGGCGCCAAGCCGATCATGTTCTACGTTCTGCTGGCCCTGGGCGAGCCGGGAGTGGAGGTCATCTACCCCAACCCGGGCTTTCCCATATACGAGTCCATGATCAAGTTCACGGGCTGCACTCCCGTTCCGATGCAGCTCCTGGAGTCCAAGAACTACCATCCCGATCTGGACCAGCTGGAGTCTCAGATCACCGACAAGACCCGGCTTATCATCCTCAACACTCCGGAAAATCCCTGTGGCTCGGCTCTGTCGGAGACCGAACTGCGCACCATCGCCGATATGGTGATGAAGCATCCCAACCTGTATGTGATGGCGGATGAGATCTATAAGGACATCCTCTACACCGGCGAGCATTTCAGCATTGCATCGATCCCAGGGATGGAGGAGCGCACCATCATCCTGGACGGGTTTTCCAAGAGCTATGCCATGACCGGCTGGCGGCTGGGCTACGGCATCCTGCCTCCGGAATTGGTGCCTCACGTGGTGCGCCTGGCGGTCAACAGCGTGTCCTGCGCTGCCACTTTCACCCAGAAGGCTGGCATCGCTGCGCTGGAGGGTCCCAAGGACCAGGTGGAGGCGATGACGGCCGAGTTCGCCGCGCGTCGCAGGCTCATCACCGACGGACTGCGCAGCATACCCGGCATCCGTTGCCCGGAACCGGAGGGGGCGTTCTACGCCTTCCCAAGCATTCACGATACAGGCTTGTCCAGCAGGGAGTTCGAGGACCGGGCCATGCAGGAGGCGGGCGTGGCCCTGCTGTCCGGATCGGCCTTCGGCGAGTACGGCGACGGCTACGTGCGCCTGTCCTACGCCAACTCCCAGGAGAACATCAACAAGGCCATCGAGCGGCTTGGCGCATTTGTCCGCAGCATCTAAAGGCCTAATCACTCTCCCGAAGGGTGAGGGTGTGCTCCCCGACCTAACAACAAATCAAAGGAGAAAACAATGGCGGAATGCAAGGTGATTCACCCCGACGGCCTCGAGGTTGAAATTCAGTCCGGGGCCATGACCCGGCTGGCAGGGGTGTCTGAGGCCCTGACAGGCTCCACCGGGATACACTTGGCCATCGCCACCATTCCGCCGCACTGCGCCTCGAGTCCTCACTACCACGTCAACTGCGAGTCGGCCATCTACGTGGTCAAGGGCCACGGGCGGTTCGTTGTTGGCGACAATCTGGACAATCCGCTTCCCATCGCTCCTGGCGACTTCATCTATGTGCCCGCCGAGGCCGTGCACCAACCGGTCAACGACAGCGACGAAGTGATGGAGATCATCGTTGCCCGCAACACCCCGGTGGAGATCGTTGCCGAGGTCTAAAAAAATGGGAACGTTCAGTGTTCCTGTGAGAGTAGGCGATCTGTCAAAGACTTCCTTTGCCGAAGTGGAGGCTCTGGCTGACACCGGCTCCATCCATAGCTACATACCACGGGACATATTGGAGAGCGTGAACGTCCAGCCAACGGAAATTCGCGCCTTTGCGTACGCCGACGATCGAATAGTTGAGATGCCCTTCGGGTACGCAACTTTCGTGGTTGAAGGGTTGGAGGTAATCGCACCAGTTATTTTCGCCGATGAGGGGACCGGCTCTATCCTTGGCGCAACAACGCTGGAAGCGGCGCACCTGGCCACCGATTCTGTAAACGAAAGATTGATGCCCGTGTTGCCCATGGGCAGGTTCGGGAACGGCAATCGCAGTGTCTCGCCCTGACATATTTGGTGTTGACGGGAATTTCTTGAGCGACAATCAGGCATCAACTATACTAGCGACGCCCTGGCACAATGTGTTTCCAGGGCGGTAAACACGATTGAAGTCGGAGTAGCAAGTCATGGACATGGGCCTTACTGAAATCCAGCAGATGCTGAAGAGCAGCGCACAGGAATTCCTGTCGCGGGAGTGTCCCACCACGCTGGTGCGGGAAATGGAGGAGGATGAGCGCGGCTACCCCGACGATCTCTGGCGCCAGATGACCAGTCTCGGCTGGGCCGGAGTGCCATTCCCCGAGGTGTATGGGGGAACCGGCGGTGATTTCCTCGACTTGGCAGTGCTCCTGGAGGAGATTGGCCGTTCGTTGGCTCCCAGCCCCTATTTCTCGACAGTGGTGCTGGGCGGCCTGACTGTCCTCGATGCTGGCAGCGATGCCCAGAAAGACGACCTGCTCAGCCGGGTCTGCGACGGCAGCGGCATCCTGACCCTGGCGGTCACCGAAGCCAGCGCCACTTACGAGGCCTGGGGAGTGGAGACCACCGCCAACGCGGATGGCAACGGTTTCGCGCTCAATGGCGCCAAGCTGTTCGTGCCCGACGCCCATGTTGCCGATGTGATCATCGTGGCCGCCCGGACCAGGCCTGAGGGCAATGCGGAGGACGGCATTACGCTGTTCCTCGTGCCAGCCAGGATGGAGGGTCTGGAAGTAACACCGATGCGCGTCATCGGAAATGAGCAGCAGTTCGAGGTCTCGCTCAACAACGTCCGGCTTCCTGCCAGTGCCGTTCTCGGAGAGGTCAACGGCGGATGGCCCATCGCGGAGCGCGCCCTCCAGCGAGCCATTGCCGGCCAGTGCATCCTGATGCTGGGCGGTGCCTCGGCGGTGCTGGACATGACGGTGGAATACGTCAAGCAGCGCACCCAGTTCGGCCGCCCTGTGGGCAGTTTCCAGGCGGTGCAACACCACTGCGCCCAGATGGCCACAGACGTCGAGGGCTGCCGAGGCGTGGCCTTCCAGGCGGCGTGGATGTTGGCCGAGGGCCTGCCGGCGCAGCGCGAGATATCCATCGCCAAGGCGTGGATCAGCCAGGCCTACCGCCGGGTCTGCGCCACGGCCCACCAGTGCCATGGGGCCATTGGGTTCACCAAGGAGCACGACCTGCAGCTGTACACCCGCAGGGCCAAGGTCCAGGAGCTGGGTTACGGCGACGCCAACTACCACAAGGAACTGGCCATGGCCAGCATCGCCGGAGAATAGACCGGACGGCGGCTTGGAATGACCACCTTAGATAACAAATACGCAAATATGAGCCGCGACTTCATGGCGCGGGCGGAGGACTACCTGCAACAGGGGGATCTGGTGCAGGCGTCGGAGAAGTCCTGGGGCGCGGCGGCGTGCGCTCTCAAGTCCATCGCTGAGCAGAGAGGCTGGCAACACCAGTCGCATTCGTTACTCTTTGACATTTCTGGTCAAGTGGCCGAAGAGTTGGACCGTTCTGACCTACGGGATATGTTTGCGGTCGCGAAAACCATGCACCAGAACTTTTATGAAAACTGGGAGCCAGCGGAAGCCGTGGAATACGCCGTCGGCAGAGTTAAGCAATTCCTGGACGAACTGGAAGCCGTGTCCACCGAACTGCCTGATTCATTTGTTGTCGACACTCGTGCCCGGCGAGGCCGTTTGGAGCGTCTCACGGGGCAAACCGAACCGCTGTGATACACTCTCCAAAATTGATTGAAAGCGAAAGAGGCCCATGACAACCGCCATCCAGTGCATTTTCTGCTCCATCGCCCGCGATTCGGCCAACCCGGACGTAGTCTACCGGGATGAACGGTGTTTCGTGGTGAAAGACATCAGCCCCAAGGCACCGGTGCACCTGTTGATCATCCCCAACATGCATATCGCGTCGCTGGCCTACGTCGGGCCCGGCCAGGTGCCGATTATGGGCCACATGTTTGTCGTCGCCGAGGAGATGGCCCGGCGGGAGAACGTCACCCTCAGCGGCTACAGGCTGACGCTGAACCAGGGCCCCGATGCGCAGCAGACCATCGCCCACCCGCACGTCCATCTGCTGGGAGGCCGCCAGCTGGGCGATATGGGATGACCACCAGTCCCAGGTTCCGGATTGTCAACGACAAGTTCCGGGAGCGATTCGAATCGCTGCCTGACAAGTTGCGGGCGCACATCTATCGCGTGCGCGACGTGGGCCTTGACCTCGCGATCCGGCACGGGATCGACGAGGAGCGGGCGGAACTGGCAATTCTGGGGCACGATGTGGCCCGCGCCGCAAAAAAGAACGAAATTCTGCGGCTGGCGGACCATTTCGGTATGTCTCCTCTGGATATCGAGAGGCGTGCGCCGGTGACACTGCACGGCCCGGTGGGAGCCGAATTACTCAGGCACGAAGACGGCCTTGACGACGAGGAGATCCTCGCGGCGGTCCGCTGGCACACCACGGGCCATCACAGCCTGGGCCAGCTGGGCTTCCTGGTGTTCATTGCCGACAAGCTGGAGCCTCGCAAGATAAAGTCATATCCCTACCAGCGGGAGCTGCAGCACATCGCGAACGAGAGCCTGAGCCAGGCCGTGCTTGAGTTCTTGTGCCGCGAAACTGCCCTCCGGCTGCAGAACCGTCGGCCAGTGCATCCCGCTAGCGTAGGCACCGTCAACGCGCTGCTGATGGCTAGCGAGGCAGACCGGCCGAGGAGGCCAAGGGCGATACCTGACATGGGGGCGACTCAGGAAAGCGCGGGAGTAACGTGATGGAAATTGTAATGAGCCAGGCGGCGGCGGACCGCATTCTGAACAAGGGCGGCAGGGTTGCCGTTGACCTGTTGCAGCACTCATCTTGAGCGGGGTGCGCTGTTGAGGTATCGGTCGATACCCGGGTGCACCGCAGGAAACTGGACGAATACGAAAGCTGCTGGATAAACGGCGTGGAGGTGCTGACACTTCCTGAGTTGTCGCGCCACGTGGTCAATATGGAAATTGACCTTCGGTCGTTCCTGTTCTTCCACAACCTCAGGGCCATTGTTGCCCTGGATAACGGAATGGTGATCGGCAAGTCTCGCTACGGCATGCAGGAAGTGGAAGCATAGGGATAGCCGGAAGGTGTCCCTACGCGAAATTCTCCCCCACCCTGACCCTCCCCCGCTGGGGGAGGGGATTTTTGTGGCCTCCGATTTACCGCGCCTTGTATTCGGGAGGGCGTTTCTCCACGAAAGAGCGGCTGGCCTCCTTGAAATCCTCTGACAGGTGGAGCCTGAGCGGAAGGGTCTGCATGTCGGCATCGGCCCCGGTCTGCACCCACTGGCGGCGGGTGACCTTCACTCCCACGCGAGTAGAGAGCGGGGGCGCCTTCAGGACTTTCTCGGCCAGGGCCTCGGCAGCCGAGAGGTGGAACCCGGTGGGCACCAGTCGGTTGATCAGTCCCAGGCGGTAGAGTTCAGCGGCCTCCACGGGCTCGCCGGTGATCACCATCTCGCTGGCGATCTTGGATGGCATGAAAGCGTTGACCTTGGCCCAGATCCTGCCGCCGGCCAGTCCCCGCCTGGTTTCCGTGATGCCGAACTTGGCTTCCTCTGACGCAACTATCATGTCGCATTCCGAGGCAATGACTATTCCCGTGCCCAGGGCATAGCCGTGAACTGCGGCGATCATCGGCTTCCAGTTTGCGGTGCGACCCAGGTAACCCTCGGGATTTGGCCCCTGGTCGCGGCGGGCGCGCTCCTGCGGCGTCAGTTCCACAAAGCGTTGCTTGATGTCTGCGCCGGCGCAAAATGCCCGCCCCGCTCCGTGGATGATGCCCACCCATGCCTCGTCATCGGTGTCGAACTCAAGCAGCGCCTCCCGCAGGTCCTCTTCGAACTGGTGGTTGGCGGCGTTCAGCACGTCCGGCCGATTGAACATGATATAGGCTATGCGGTCCTTACGCTCGTAGGTCATGGTCTCGTATTCGATCATCAGCCCTCTTGGGTCCTCCTTGTGCAATCATCCAACAATTAGAACATTTTCCCTAAAACCAGTGGAAAATCCCGTTGACACTCCCTGGACACATGTTCTAAATTAGCTTCAAATATTAGAACACACGTTTGAGGGACTGGTATGGCCACTATATTCGCCGCCCAACCGGACACGCGGCTCGTCAGGACGGGAACTTCTGCGCCGGATGACGCCTCGGAATTTTATCACTACGTGGACACGGGATGCGAAGCTTCGGACTCCTGCCTCGATTGCCCTCTGCCCAAGTGCCGGTACGACGACCCGACATGGTACCAGCGCAACCGGCGCCTGGCCCGTGATTTCCGGATAGTGAGGACCATGCAAGAGGAGGCATTGAGCATCGAGGATACGGCCTTGCGGTTCGGCATCACCAACCGCACGGTCTTCCGGATTCTGCAGCGCTGTCGTGAGGCGACGATGCTGGACTCGCCCGCCGGAGAGCTGGCGCTGGCGGCCTGAATACGCCGCGGCGACCGCCTGACAGGTCCATCCCCCTATGGGCCAGGGCGGGAGTGTCCCAAGTTCTACTGGAACAACGGAGGCTGGTCGTCTCAGCGTGAGCACGAGAGCTTTGTCATACCACGCTTTGCAGCGAATTGCGTGCTGGGCCGGGCCCATACTTACTGAGAGGTTGGATTCCTCCCCAACCATGCCAAAGGGGCGCACAATCGTGCGCCCCTTTGGTGCTTTTCTGCAACTGTGGATACGATGCGGCCTAACCGCGCGGCAGCCCCAGGCCCCGGCTGGCAATGATGTTGCGCTGTACCTCGGAGGTACCGGCGGCGATGGTGCCGGAGAAGCTGAGCATCCAGTGCTCCTGAACGCGGCCCATCAGCGGCGCCCATTTCTCCTCCCGGCCCAGTGTGCCGTACAGGCCCAGTACATCCATGGCCGCCTCGGTCACCCGGCGGACTGTCTCGCTGCCAAACACCTTGCTCATCGAGGCCTCGCGGGTGGGCACCAACCCCTCCCCTTGCATGTAGGCCACGTTGTAGGCGATGAGGCGCGCCACCTCGCATTCTATGTAGCGGTCAGCCATAAGGCTGCGCACCCACGGCTCCTCCATGATGGCCTGACCGTTGCGCTTGGTTTCGGTGGCGTACTCCCGCACATCGTCCAGCAGGCGCCGGGCGTTGGCGGAGTAGTCGATGCCGGAGCGCTCGAAGTCCAGGAGTGTTACCGCGACGTACCAACCACGGTCTTCCTCGCCGACCACGTTGGCGCGCGGAACGCGGACGTTGTCGAACAGCACCTGGTTGAACTCGTGGCCGCCGGCCATGTTGATGATGGGCCGCACAGTGACGCCCGGAGATTTCATGTCGACCAGCACAAAGCTGATGCCCCGGTGCTTGGGAGCATCCGGGTCGGTGCGGGTCAGTAGCATGATATGGTCGGCGCGGTGGGCCAGCGTCGTCCAGATCTTGCCGCCGTTGATCACCAGGTCGTCGCCATCCCGGATGGCGCGTGTGCTGAGGGAGGCCAGATCGGAGCCCGACTCCGGCTCACTGTAGCCCTGGCACCACTGCACTTCGCCACGGGCCACGGGAGGCAGGTGCGTGCGCTTCTGCTCCTCAGAGCCGTGGATCATCAGCGTGGGGCCCAGCATTCGCACACCGAAGATGTCGCGCCCCGGAGCGCGAAGGTAGGCGATCTCCTCGTTGAAAATCGCCGATTTCACCGGTGAGGCGCCCTGCCCGCCATACTCCTCGGGCCAGTGCATGGTCAGCCAGCCGCGATCCGCCATCTTGCGGCGGATGACGCGTGTCAGGTCCCAGTCATCCTCTTCGGGGTAGCGGCCACCGCCTTCCCATGTCTCGGGCAGCTCGGTGGCGAGGAACGTCCTCAAGTCCTGACGAAATTGCTCGTCCTCGGGGGTGAACTTAAAATCCAAAACGGCACTCCCTGGCGTTGTGATGCAGGGTGGGGAAGCGAATTGACAGGGAAGGCGTCAGCCGCCGACAGCTACGCAGGTAACGGTCCGCACCACACCATTCACGGTGTGAATGTGGCCAGTGACCAGATCGCCTACAACGGAAATGTCATCCGCGTTTATCATGGCGATGATGTCATAGGGGCCGGTGACAACGTCAACCGTCGCGATGCCTGGCAGCCCGGTCAGAGTGGTGGCCACCTCGCGGGTCTTGCCCACGGAGGTCTCCACGAGGAGGTACGCTTTTGTCGCCATCTTTCGCCTTCCGAGTCTTTACTCTGTGTAAAATTCCGAACATTGGAATTCTACGGCCCGCCAATTTTCGTGTCAATTGCGCCGGGTGGGAGGCATTTCCCTTTCCGCGGGAGTGGACGTGCTAGAATCTTCGACAATCGAAGCGATGATTGCGTCGGGCCGTAATTCACGGTGGGAGTGGTGAAACGCCGTGCCAGAGCCGAGCGATGAACAATGGCTGGAACTTCACGAGGCTTTCCGTGAATACTGTGAGCTGTATCCGTGGATGTGGTTCGATGACGCAGACTTGGTCGCCGTCGAGTTGAATGGCAGCGAGGAGAAAGGCTACTGCGTTGTTCTGGGCAGTGGCGGGATTGAGCGAGGGCTGGCCGTGTACCGGGGCGGCGAAGGGCTGGCTGGATTTCTGGCGATCACGTCGGGGTCGGTGGACCCCGGCTCATTGGACGCCCTGAACACGACCGATGCGGTTTCCGCCACACTGGCGGACCGTGAGGAACTGGACAAAGAGGATCGCGACGTCATTCGCAGCCTGGGCCTGCGATACCGTGGCCGTGGCCGTTGGCCCCTGTTCCGCTCCTACGTGCCTGGCTACTTTCCCTGGCTATTGGAGACCGACGATGCCGTGCTCCTGGCGGCCGCTTTGAGGGGCATGTCGTCTCTAACGGAGGCGGTCACCCGAGGCGACGTTTCCATCGATTACGAGGAGGATACCAATCTGTTCTTGACCCTGTCTTTCACAGATGGGAAATGGCAATCCCGCTGGGACCAAATTTTCGCGCCGCTTCCCACGCCTGCCGCTGCATATCAGGATGTTGAACGCCTCGAACGGCTGGCCAGCACGGCCCTCCGGTCCCAAACGACGTGGGAACTGGGCATGTACTATCTCCCCGCCCCACTTTTCGAGGAGAGAAGGGCCCGCCCCCACCTTCCTGTCTGTGCGATGCTGGTCGAATCCGAGTCGGGTTACGTTCTCACCGAATTGTTCACGCAGCCCGGAGCATCCGATAACGACCGGCAGGAATTGTTGGTCAAAATTTTGGAGTCTATGCCCGGGTTACCGGTGGATATCGTGGTCAATACTCCTCGCCTGGAACAAATGGTGGAGTCGGTGACCGGACCCTTGGGAATCAATGTCTCCGTTGACGAAACTCCCGCTCTCTGGTCTGCCAAAGAGGACATGTTTGAACGAATCTCCGACGGTCCTCCCGAATGTTAATGATGGCGCCTGTTGTGTTCGCCTGAAGGCTGGGACCGCACCGTGCAACTGCTGGAGCAAGGAGCCAAGTCGCTGGGTATTCACCTGTCCGGAGAGCAGTTGGCGCAGTTCGAGCTGTACCACCGGGAACTGGCGGAATGGAACCAGAGGGCCAATCTGACCTCAATCACTGGATACGAGGAGACACAGGTCCGCCATTTCCTGGACTCGCTGACGGTGTGCCTGCCCTTCGGTCGTGACGACGACTCCATCTTGAACGATCTGCCGGGCGTTGAGCGGGCGGTGGATGTGGGTAGCGGCGCTGGATTTCCCGGTCTGCCGCTCAAGCTGGCTTTTCCCGACATAGAGCTGCACCTGATCGAGTCGGTGGGCAAAAAGACCGCTTTTCTGGAGCATGTGGCCGGCCTGCTCGGCCTGGAGGGTGTCTTCGTTCACCAGGGACGGGCGGAGGATCTGGCCCGTCTCCCGGAGCTCCGCGAGGCCTTTGATCTCGCCCTGGTGCGCGGTGTGGCCAGGCTGTCGCTGCTGCTGGAGTACACCCTGCCCTTCTGCCGGGTGGGCGGACGCACGGCTGCCCACAAGCACGGTGCGCTCGAGGAGGAACTGGGCGGCGCATCCCATGCTCTCACTGAACTGGGCGGACGCCTCGACGGCGTGTATCCCGTCGTCCTTGAGGGCCTGACCGACAATCGGGTGGTGGTAGCTTTCGAAAAAATCGCGCCCACTCCTGAGCGTTACCCGCGGAGGGTGGGTATTCCCGCCAAGCGCCCGCTCTGACCCATCCGGGATCTGGACAAAAGCAAAGACCCCGCTCGGGGGATGCGGGGTCATGCCATTCCTTGTTCTTCATTTCGCCCGGAGTCTACTCGCTGGGCGGCGCCTCGTGGTAGTAGCGGGTATCCGGCGCACGGTTGTGGATATTCTTGGTGCCCCGCTGGAAAATACACGTCTTGATGTTGTTTTCCAGGTTGTCCACATCGATGGCACCGTAACGGGATACAGCGGGTTCGCTCTTCAGATAGTCCTTGACCTTCTGCAGGACCTCGTCTGACGTTTCTCCGACTGCAATGAACCGGTCCCGAGGGTCGGACAGGAAGTTACTGACCCTGCAGTAGAAAGTGTCGGCCATATTCCTCCTCCTAACTTGCGGCAGGGCCACGGGGTGACTGGGCCGGCTGCCTGAAAGCTGCCTGCTGAATGCGCAATTTGGCATTAGATAGATACACCATTGGCGGCTGGATTGTCAACGCGACAGGTTCGCCTTGACGGGCTATTCCAAAGTATTGTCTGCACTGTGATTCGTTTGATTGTGGGATTCTGCTGATGAGACTCCAATCCTGCGCATCCTTTAATCCTGGAAATCCCGATTCAGACAATGACTGAACAATCGTCCTGGTTCGCCCGGAAGGGCGATTCGGAATTTGTCGTGGACCTGGATGTTCGATTCTGTGGCCGTCGGGCAACCGAATACCGGGACGCTTTTGGGATTGCGGCGCCATCGGCCGGGGCCTACCATGACCCCCGAACAGGCCCGACGAGGGTCACACAGGAGAGAGAGAATGTCCGTTATGGTGACCGGCGGTACCGGGTTCATCGGCAACCGCATCATACGCAAGCTGCTGGAGCGCGGTGAGGAGGTCGTCTGCTTCGATCTCGCCCCGCCACGCGGCAACCTCACTCAGTACCTGGACCGAATCACGATGTACCGTGGCGACGTCACCCAGCTGCCCCAGCTGATGGAGGCCATCAAAAACCACGGCGTTACCCGAATCATCCACATGGCGGCGCTCCTGCCCCCCGACACCGAGGATCGGCCTCATTTCGCCATGCAGGTCAATATCGGCGGCACCAACAACGTTTTCGAGGCCGCCCGCTGGTGTGGCATCGAGCGGGTGGTGTACGCCAGCTCCATCGCCGTGTACGGGGTGCAGGACACCTTCGGCGAACGGCCCATCAACGAGGATGACGTCAACGACCCCATCAACGTCTACGGCATGACCAAGTCGGTCAACGATTTCTCGGCCCGCCGCTACACCGACCTGTACGGGCTGGATCTGCGGGGCATACGCATCTGCACCGTTTTCGGCCATGGCCGGGTTACAGGGATGACTGGGACGATCGGCGGATTGATGGTGTCGCTGCCTGCCATCGGCCAGCCCATCTCCATGCCGTTCCACGAGGACGAGCCGTCGCCCATGATCCACGCTGAGGATGCCGCGGAGATATTCGTGCGGGCCGCTCTGGCCGGGACGCTCAACCACCGCACCTACATCAGCGGCGGGAGCCTCGCCACGATCAAGGACATGGCCGACGCGGTGCGCAGCTACATCCCCGACGCGCAGATTACCACCGGCGACCGCACTGTCCCGCACGTCTACCTGGTCGACAACAGCAGGATGCTGGCGGATATCGGCTACGAGATAGCTCCGCTGCGACAGCGCGTCCTGGACCACATCAACGACGCCCGCGCCGAGGCCGGGATGGAGCTGCTGGCTGGATAAGAGAAACTCGTCGTTTCCAATGTGTAGGTCTGAATCAGGATTCACAGGATTCTAGGATTTGCAGGATGTTGAAATGGTTTCCGGATGCAAATTCAATCCTGTACATCTTTTCATCCTGTAAATCCTGATTCAGACTAATATGCCACAGTCGATCCACACCCCTGACAGGACGCAATTGACACCAGCACGGGCTGCATTGGAATATAGACGGCGATAAATGAGACGATCAGGCAAATCTGCCGAGTAGGAGACCGACGTTGAAGGCTGCCGTTCTTTACGAACCAAAGACTCCCCTGGTGATCGAGGACGTGGAACTGGACGACCCCAAGGAGGGTGAGGTCCTGGTGAAAATCGGCGCGGCCGGCATCTGCCGCAGCGACCGCCACTTCATGCACGGCGACGCGCCCATCGCGTTGCCGGTGGTGCTGGGCCACGAGGGCGCGGGCACCGTCGAGGCCGTGGGCCCCGGAGTGACCTCGGTGCGGCCCGGTCAGCAAGTGATCCTGTCGTTCGTGACTGCCTGCGGCCGGTGCAACTCCTGCCTGTCGGGCAACTCGCAGGTGTGCGACAACCACATGGCCACCGGCGCGAATATGCTGGACGGTACCCAGCGGTTGCATAAGGGCGACACGCGCATCCACCATATGGGCAAGGTGGCCTGCTTTGCCGAATACGCAGTAATTCCCGAGATGGGTTGCGTGCCCATCGACATGCCCACTCCCATGGCGCAGGCAGCGCTGATCGGCTGCTGTGTCCCCACGGGGGTCGGCGCGGTGGTCAACAGCGCCAAGGTCACGCCCGGCAGCACTGTTGCGGTGGTCGGCTGTGGCGGCGTGGGCATCAACGTGATCATGGGTGCCGCTCTCGCCAATGCCACCCAGATTATCGCCGTGGACCTGCGGGAGAGCCAGCTGGAGTTCGCCATGCGGTTCGGCGCCACCCACACGGTCAACGCCGCCGACGGCGACCCGGTGGAGCGCGTCAGGCAGCTCACCGGCGGCAAGGGCGTGGACTTCGCCTTCGAGGTGGTGGGCGCGACCCAGACCATCAAGAATGCCTACGACATGACCGGCAAGTCCGGCATCTGCACCCTCGTAGGCATCGCACCTTTCGGTGCCGAGGCGCCGCTGAACGCCGTGGACATGGTGCGGAACGAAAAGACGGTGCGGGGCACCTACTACGGCTCGACGCACGCCCGGGTCGACATGCCCAAGTTCACCGACCTCTACCACGCCGGTAAGCTGAACCTGGACGACCTGGTTGTCCGCCAATACACCCTGGACCAGATCAACGAGGCCTACGACGACATGGACAAGGGCGAGATCGGCCGCGGCGTGATAGTCTTCTAAGTAGTCCACTCTCCCCCCGACAAAATCACCCTCTTTGGACAAAATCCCCTCCCCCTCAGGGGGAGGGTTAGGGCGGGGGTGAGCCGACGCATAATATTATCGTTGAGATTGCGGCCCCCACGTGAATGCCAACATTAGCGACATCACAGTCAAGCTGGTGGAAACGGAGGCGGACATGGAGGCCGCGGTCGGTATACGCTTCCGTGTCTTCGTCGATGAGCAGTCAGTTCCGCCTGAGATAGAGCTGGACGAGTACGATGTTGTGGCCACCCACGCCCTCGCGCTGCTTGATGGCGTTGCCATTGCCACGGGGAGGGCCATCGTAGAGGATGGATCGGCCCGAATCGGCCGGATGGCGGTCGACCGCCAACACCGCCGGAGCGGCGTAGGTGGCCTGGTGCTGCAGTTCCTGGAGGACGAGGCCAGGGAGCAGGGCGCCGGGGAGTTCGTGCTGCACGCGCAGGACTACGTCAGGGCATTCTACGCAGGGCATGGGTACGAGGAGCACGGCGACACGTTCATGGAGGCCGGCATCCTCCACGTCGAGATGCGCAAGGGGGCGTGAAACGAATGAGCCGGAGCTTCAAGCTCCGGCTCACATTTTTCGGTACGCATGCTGTGGTTAGGCGACGCCGGCCGGCTGCAGCACGGTCTCGATGACCTTGACCTCGATCTTGGCGATGTGGCTGGTGGGCTTGTCGCCCAGGGCCTTGCGCTCGTCGGAGCCGAAGTAGGCGGCCTCCTTTTCCGGGATCTCATCGGCGCTGTTGAAATTGCGGATCCAGATGAACTCGTTGCGATCGGCGTTCACGAAGGTGGCGGAGATGGGCATGCCGATCTTGTCGTGAATCGGCCGAATCTCCTCGTTGAACACTTGGAGCCATGAGTCCATCATCCCTCGGTTAATGGTGTAAGTGCGAAGCTGAGCTACCATAGTCTTACCTCTCAAAGTTTGTAATTTAGGGTTTCAGGTTTCCGTTTCCGCTACGCCACTGCGTAGTGGTTCAGCGCGTCCTGGTCGAAGGCGAGGCCCAGGCCGGGCTTGTCTGGCACCTCGAGGTTGCCGTCGACGAAGGCGGGTGTTTCCTCCCACAGCCGCAGCGACCAGGGCATGTACTCCACCGTGAGGCCGTTGGGGATGGAGGCCATGAGCTGGATGTGTACCTCGGGCACCAAGTGGCTGACCACCGGCATGTTGAACGCCTCGGCCATTGCCGCCACCTTGCGCCAAGGCGTGATGCCGCCGACGCGCAGCAGGTCAATCATCACGATGTCGATGGAGCGGTTCTCGATCAGTTGGCGGAACGGGTTTACGCCGTAGACGTACTCCCCTGAGCAGATGGGGGTGTATAGAGCGTCGGCCACCTTGGCCATGCCCTGGTAGTCGTCGTGGGCCACCACGTCCTCCAGCCAAAACAGGTGGTAATCCTCGACACGCCGCCCGATGTCGATGGCCCGGTTGACGCTCCACATCTGGTTGATGTCGCACATCAGGTCGATGTCGTCGCCAACGGCGTCGCGCAGGGTGCGGATGCGGTCGACCTCGCGGCTGGCCAGGGGCTCGGCGCCCATCTGGGTCTTCATCTGCCGGAAGCCCTTTTCCACCAGCATGGGGCCAATCTCTGACAGCCGCTCCACGTTGACGGGCCGCATCAGCGCGCCGCTGGCGTAGGTGGGTACGCTGGTGCGGTAGCCGCCCAGCAGCGATGCGACGGTCTGGTTCAGGGCCTTGCCCTTGATGTCCCAGAGCGCCATGTCCACGGCGGCCAGGGCCATGGTCAGCAGCCCGCCAGGACCGGCCCCGGAGGTGGCCTCCTGGAGGCGACCCACGATGCCCTCGATCTCCAAGGGGTCCTCGCCGACGGTCAGTTCGGCCAGCGCCTCCACGGAGGTGCGCAGCGCCCCCGCGACAGGGCTGGCGGAGAGTGCGGGAACGAAAGTTAGTCCAACGCCGTCGACGCCCTCGTCGGTGGTCATTTCCAGCGTCACGAAGGCCCGCTGGCGCCCCGTGTCGGGGAGGCTGTTGGCCAGCGGATCGTCGGCGGGCGTGTGTAGGATTCGTGTCCGGTAGCCGGTGACTTTCATGGCAAAGCGTCTCCAGTATGTATCTGAAAACCGCCGCCATTCTATCACAGTAGCGATCTGCCACAGCTTGATTGACTGAAAAGGCAAGAGCCCTTATACTAAATTTGCTTTAGTATTCAAGGTTTAGTATCCGGAGCGAATATGAGCAGCATGAATAGCGAGGAATATTGGGAGAACCTAGTCAAGAGGAGCCTCTGCCGATTCCTGCTGCTGTCGCAACTGGCCAAGGGTCCATTGCACGGGTATGCGGTAAACCAGGCTATCAAGGAAGCGTGCAAGGGATGCTGCGAACCCACTGAAGCCATGGTCTACTCGACGATGAAGGAACTCCAGGACAATGGCTATGTGGAGAGTCGTATGGAGGAACACCAGGGCCGCCAACGAAGAGTCTGCTGGCTGACGCCCACGGGGGAGGAAGCCTTCTACCACGGGGCCAAGGTGTGGGAACGGATGCTTCCCGCGATACAGGACTGTGTGGAACAAGCGCTCACCGCTCGATGAATCGTAGAGGGTTACTGGCCAAGTTGACCCGTGGCGCAGTGCATAACGTCGATTTTCTTTAAATGGTCAATTTGATCGAAGGGTTTGGGTTAAGGCTGGTACGGATCAACGGAAGCCATCACATATTCGGGCGTGCCGGCATACCCAAATCGATAAATCTGAAACCAGACAGCGGTGACGCCAAACCGTATCAGATTCGCCAATTTCTCAAGCTCGTCGAGCGATACCATCTCACTTTGGAGGATGAAGAGTGAAAGACTACCACATAAACATCCTCTACAGCGAAGAGGACCAGAGCTACATTGCTGATATCCCCGACCTGGAATTCTGCTCTGCCTTTGGCGACTCGCCCGAAGATGCCCTGAGGGAGGTCAGACTAGCCCAGGTGGCCTGGTTGGACGCTACACGGGAATTGGGAAATCCGATTCCGCCGCCTTTGTATCCCCCCGCCATATGCCAGGCCTAGAATTAAGATCTTAGGAGACAGAAAATGACCACATACAACGACGAAATCAAGGAACTGGTCCGGGAAAGGTACGGAGCGCGGGCGCAAAGGGTGATCGAGTTGAGCCCAGTGGTGGAGAACGGCGCCAGCGAGCAAACCGACGGCTGTGGCTGTGACGTTTCGGCGTCCTGCTGCGGACCGGAGGACCTGGAGCACGCCCTGCTCCTGTACAACGAGGGACAGCTGGCTGGCCTGCCCGCCGAGTCCATCGCCGCGTCAGCAGGCTGTGGCAACCCCACGGCCCTGGCCGGGCTGCAGCCGGGCGAACGAGTGCTGGACCTGGGTTCCGGCGGCGGTATCGACTGCTTCCTCTCGGCGCAGCAGGTGGGCGCTACCGGGCGCGTCACCGGGCTGGACATGACGCCGTCAATGCTGGAACTGGCCCGCAAGAACCAGGACTCCCTG
Organism: Dehalococcoidia bacterium; assembly: GCA_965207865.1. GTDB lineage: Bacteria > Chloroflexota > Dehalococcoidia > Lucifugimonadales > UBA3495 > VXOI01. The sequence goes on along the minus strand of CBDBNP010000001.1, from coordinate 210,513 downwards.
GGCTTGACCAACGTGGAGTTCGTGCAGGGCGAAATGGAGTCCATGCCCCTGCCCAGCGACTCCTACGACGTAATCATTTCCAATTGTGTGGTCTGCCTGTCCCCCGACAAGGACGCGGTATTTAGCGAGAGCTTCCGGGTGCTCGCTCCCGGCGGACGCATCCACCTGTCGGACGTGCTGGCGCTGACGGCTGATGGCCCAGCCGCTACTGACGCTGCGTCCTGGGTGTCGTGCGCCGCGGGCGCCGAGTACCACGAGGTCTACATCGACCGGATGCGCCGAGCCGGGTTCGTTGACATCCAGGTCACCGGCGAAGGCGTCGAGTTTTGGACCGAGTCCGAGAAGGAGACCTACACCAACACCGCCAGCTTCAAAGTCACAGCGCGCAAGCCTGATTAGTTGGCGGGCTTCATTACTGGCAAGAGAGGTTTTTGCCGAAACTTGCAGGGGCGCACAGCTGTACGCCCCTGTTTTGATTTCTCAGTGGTACTTGATGGTCTTGAAAGCCTCGGCGTATTTGAGGCCCACCTTGGCGGCGGTCTCGGCGCGGCCTATGGGGAAGTACCTGTCGGCGGCCTCCGGAGGGACCTGGGACTCGTGGGCCTTGAGAGCGGCTATCGCTGTCTCCAGGTAGCCGTCGACGTCCTCGTAATGGTCCGAACCCTCCATTCCGCCGACGATCCAGACCTCGCGGACTTTGTGGGGCTCCAGGCCCTCCTCTAGCAGCTCAGGGAAGGTGAGGCGGTCGCGCGCGGTGGGGAAAACGGCGGCCAGGGCAGCCTCGCCGGTGGCCAAGTGGTCGGGGTGGCTGCCGTAGTAGCGGCTGTCGATGTCCCGCGTGGGGGGCTCGGTGATGACCACGTGGGGGCGATGGCGGCGTATCTCGCGGGCGATATCCCGGCGAAGTTGAAGGGTGGGTTCAAGATAGGAGTCCGGATAACCCAGGAACACCACGTCCTTGAGTCCCAGTATGCGGCCCGACTCCCGCTGCTCGGCGGCTCGAATTTCGGCGAGGCGCTCTGAGGTCATTTCCGGGTCGTCGCTGCCCTTGGAGCCATCGGTGCAGAGGACGAGCACGACCTCCCAGCCCTCGGCGCACATCTTGGCCATGGTTGCGGCGCAGGTCCACTCAGCATCATCGGCGTGGGCCATGACCACCATGGCCCTGCTGTACGGTTCGTCCCTTTCGGAATCCGGCATCATTTTTCCCTGCATTGGTTAGATCGTGGTCTCACGGGCCGCGAAACAGGTTACCCCAAAGGTGGGCGTGATTCCAGCATGAATTGCTGCCGGCGGAGCGTGGTGTTAGCCTTTGGGCGCAAGAATGCCTGTCCCCGGAGGAGTCATGGCAAGGTTATGGGCGATGACCGTCGATTTCGACAACGTAGCGGTGGGAGACACTCTGCCAGTGCTCATCAAGTGGGAAACTGAGGATTCTATCCTGCGCTACAACTCACTGCACGGCGAGCCCGACGAAAACGACGAGTACCCCGAAACCCTGCCGCAGAAGACTGTCGAGTCCTACATAGTCGAACTGCTTGGCAAGGGATTTCCGCCCGAGAGGCTGGATGCCGAGGGCAGCAGGGTGGATGTGGAACACCTGCTGCCGGTGATCGCCAACGACACGATCAGCCTTGCCGGGTCAGTGGTGGGCAAGCGGACGGAAGGCGGGCTGCGGCTGGTGCAGTGCGACGTTACCGTGGACAACGACCGGGGCGAGCAAGTGGCCCGCGCCCGGGCCGTCATCAGCCTGTAGCGACGCCTACGCCTTTTCGCGCTCCACGGGGTTGGACAGGACGCCGATGCCGGGAATCTCTACCTCCACCAGGTCGCCGTCCTTCAGGCCCGTGGTCACCCCGGTGGAGCCGGAGAGAATCATGTCGCCCGGCTGCAGCGTGACCTGCTGACTGATATAGCTGACAATCTCGGCAAAGGTGAACAGCATTTCCTCGGTGCGCCCGCGCTGCACCTCCTCACCGTTGAGCCGCACGATCATTTCCAGCGCCTGGGGGTTGATGTCGGTCTCGATCCAGGGCCCCACCGGCGCGAAGGTGTCGGAGCCCTTGGCTCGCCAGAATGTCCAGTCGTCCTTCTGCCAGGCCCGCTCCGAGACGTCGTTGCCGCAGCTGTAGCCGAATATGTAGCTGCCTGCCTCCTGGGGACTGACCCGCCGGCACGCCTTGCCGATGATGGCCACGGCCTCACCCTCGTAGTGGACCTCGCCGGTGGTGTCATGGGGCAGGATGATTTTCTCCCCGGTACCAGTGAGCGAGCCGCGGGCCTTGATCCAGGGCTCCGGGTGTTCGGGAATGTGAGGGTCCTCGTCGCCTAGAACACCGGCGGCGAACTCGAGGTGATTGGCGAAATTCAGGCCGGGCGCCCAGATTTCCCTGGGGTCGGTGGGAGCCAGGAGTTTGACATCGGCCAGCTTGTGGCGCTCGCCGTTGGCATTGAAGTTGGAGAAGATGTCACCCTCGATCTCGACGACCTCGTCGCCTTCTACCACACCGTGGGCGACATGCCCGTTGCTCTGGAACCTTGCGATTTTCATAGATGCTTTCCTCGCTGTGCTTTTAATTGATTATTCGATTCGTTCGATGCCGGGAATGGCGTCGAATCCGCTGTCATAGCTGAGGATCTGCGTGATTCCAGTATCCTCCATCACTGCCAAATGCAAGGCATCCCTGGCAGAGATGGTCCCTACGGAATTAAGAATCTCTCTTGCTTTCAGGACGTGTGGTTTGTTGATCGGTAAGGCAATTCTGGCAATTCTATCAAGCGCACTGAAGGCATTATCCAAAACGTCAAATCGCCGAATGGCAGAATAACGATGCAGAATTTCCTGGTATACCTCTACGTCAGTAACAAGAATTTCCTCTGCCTGAAGCGACCGTCTAACAGCCTCCAGGGCTCTTTCCCTGTTCGGATGCGGTTCTCCGACCAAGTACATCGGCACATTGGAGTCAACAAATATCACCCACGCCTCCGCCACGACTCAAACTCCTGCAACATACCCTCCACAATCCAGGCCGGAGCGTTGACGTTTCCAGCCTCTTGGATTGTCTGCATCAAGGCTTCCGTCGCCTTGGGGTCCGTTCGTACAGCCTCGCGCAGGGTTTTATTTACCCATTCCTCAACACTCACGCCCTCGAGCTTGGCAATGCTCTTCACCTTGGCGTGCACCAATGGTTCCAACACAACCCGTGTCTCCTCTTTCCCACCTTCCATCATGGCGCTCTCTCCGCTGTTGCCTTTCACATGAAAAACAGTATATCGCTCTCGTGTACTGACGGTAAACGAGAGTCCTAGGCGAGGGGGATTAGTGCGTGACCCGCCTGCATCGCCCCTTCGTTCTGTTATACAATACTGGGCTGATGCGACGCCCCGGACATTGGGGCGGTGAACATAAGGAGCAACCGTGAAGCTCGGATTTTTCGTTACCAACCAGTACCTGCCCGGCGAATCAATGGCGCAAAAGATACAGGACAGCGTTGAGCAGGTTGCGGCAGCCCGCGACGCCGGGTTCAGCCTGATCGCCACCGGGCAGCACTACCTGGCGGCGCCGTACCAGATGAGCACGGTGTTTCCGCTGCTTTCTCGCCTCGCAGCGGAGGCCGGAGATATGCAGGTGGCCGCCACGGTGCTGCTGTTGCCGCTGCACAGCCCGGTGGAGCTGGCGGAGAGCATCGCCACGCTGGACTGCATCACCAACGGCCGGTTCGTGTTCGGCATCGGCCTCGGCTACCGCGACGAGGAATTCACGGCCTTCGGGGTCAAGCGCGAGGAGCGCGTCGGCCGAATGAACGAGTCGCTGGAGATCATCAAAAAGCTGTGGACCGAGGACGAACTGGAATACGAGGGCAAGTACTATACCATTCCCAAAACCAAGCTGATCACCCGCCCGGTGCAGCAGCCGCACCCTCCCATCTGGGTAGCGGCCAACAACGACGTTGCCATCCGCCGCGCGGCCCGCTGGGGCTACCCATGGCTGATCAACCCCCATGCCACGGTGCCCATGGTGGCCGACCAGTGGACGCGCTATACCGCCGCGCTGGAAAAGGCCGGCAATCCCATACCGACAGACCTCCCAATGATGCGCGAGATGTACGTGGCCGCGGACCGTGAGACTGCCTACATCGAGAGCCAACCCTACCTGGAGGGCAAATACGCCGCCTACGCCGCCTGGGGACAGGACAAGGCCCTGCCCGGCGAGGAGTCGTTCTCCGTTCCCTACCAGGACCTGGCCCGCGACCGGTTCCTGCTGGGTTCGCCCGACGACGTCGTATCCGAGGTAAAGCGTTACTCGGAGGACTTGGGCGTCAACATGATGATCTTCCGGATGCAGTGGCCCGGGATGCCCCAGGAGCAGGTGCTGAAACAGATAGAGCTACTGGGCCGCGAGGTCATCCCGCAGGTCGCGGACCTGTAGAAGGCAGCGTCGATGAAAGATCGGCCCATAAAATACTGCTACTGGGTTACGGACCAACTGTTGGCTGGGGAATACCCCAGGGACCTGGGCGAGGAGTCCTCTGTTGCCAAGATCGGAGCCCTGCTCGCCGCCGGGGTAGAAGTCTTCATCGACCTGACGGAAGGCGAGGACGAGTGGAAATATATCAGTGGGAAGAAGCTGCTCACCTATACCGAGTTGATCGGTGATGCTCAACACGTGCGCTTTGGCATTCCAGACACTGATATTCCGAAGAGCCCAGAGTTCACAAGGGAAGTACTGGACGCCATCGACCGGCACATCTCCGAGGGGCGTACCGTGTACGTTCACTGCCTGGGCGGCGTTGGCCGAACAGGTACCATCATCGGATGCTGGCTGGCACGTCACAACGGGTATGAGGGAGATGCCGCCCTGCAACGTTTGCGTGAATTCTGGAAAGAGAATCCCAAGTCCCGGCGCGCCAACACGCCCGAGAGAGATCATCAGGTAAACTACGTTCGCAACTGGCGCGAATAACTGGCTGATCGGCCACTGAGGTTAAGGAGCGTTACCGTTGGTTCCTCCCGGTGATATTGGCCCCATTCCCATCTGGGTGGGCGTTTACGTTCTCTTCCTGCTGGCAGCGGCAGCGGGCGGTTTTGCTATCTATCAGCGGGTGTTCCGGCTGGTCCTGCAGGGCCGGACAGAGGCGCGCTTCGATCGTCCCGTTGAGCGCCTGACCGGTGCCATGGCAATAGTGCTGGGGCAGAAGAAGGTGCTGCAGCGGGTGCCTTTCGGCGATTGGGCCGGTCTGGGCCACGCCTCAATTTTCTGGGGATTCCTCACTTTCATGCTGTCCTACGCCATCTTTATTTTTGTGGCAGTGGCGTGGAAACCCTTCCCCGAATGGCTGCTGACAGAGACCGGGGCGATGGTGTACAGCAGCTACCTCGATATCCTGGCAGCGGTGCTGTTGGTGGTGCTGATCTGGGCGGCCGCACGCCGGTGGGTGGTGCGCCCGCGGCGGCTCAGCTACGACCTGACCCGCAATCCTGATGCCATCATCATTGTGGGGATGATCGCCGGCCTGATGGCCTCCACGCTCCTGACCCACAGCTTCTACGTGGCCGAAGGTGGTACCGGCCCGGAAGCGGATGTCATTATCGGCGGCGCTTTGGGCCGCCTGTTCATCGACTGGGGAATCAGCGTGTCCGCCGCCAGCGCGTTGCAGGCGTTGTTCTGGTGGGTGCATTTCGCCATCATCCTCTTTTTCACCGTCTACATCCCGTTCTCCAAGCACATGCACATGGTGGCCGCGCCCATCAACGCCTTTTTCCGCACTCTCGACTCGCGGGGAGCGCTGCCGGCCATGGACCTGGAGAACGCCGAAAGGTTCGGCGCCTCGTGGGTGCAGGACTTCACCTGGAAGCAGCTGCTGGACGGGTACGCCTGCGCGGTCTGTGGCCGCTGCTCCGACGTGTGCCCGGCCAACATGACCGGCAAGCTGCTCTCGCCCATGCATATCGTGGAGAACATCAAGGACCACATGATCGAGATCGGGCACCAGGGCGAACGGAACCCCGAGCACGTCGAGCCGTTGCCGATCCTGAACAACGCCATCCCGGAGACGGCCATCTGGGACTGCCTGAACTGCGGCGCCTGCATGGAGGAATGCCCGGTAACGGTGGAGCACGTGCCCACCATCATGGACATGCGTCGCTACATGGTGCTGGAGGAGTCCAACGCCCCCGAGACCGCCATGAACGCCCTCATCAGTATGGAGCAGCGCGGGCATCCCTGGCGGGGCACGCAGTTCTCCCGCACCGACTGGGCTGAGGGGCTGGATGTGCCTACGCTGGCGGAGAACCCGGAGGCCGAGATACTGTTCTGGGTTGGCTGCACTCCCGCTCTGGAGCAGCGCAGCCAGGCCGTAGCCCGTTCCATGGTCAAGGTGCTCAAGTCGGCCAAGGTCGACTTCGCCATCCTTGGCGACGAGGAGACCTGCACCGGCGACCCGGCCCGGCGAATGGGCAACGAGTACCTGTTCCAGATCATGGCCACGCAGAACATCGAGACCCTGAACAGCTACAACGTCAAGAAAGTGGTGACAATCTGCCCCCACTGTTTCAACACCATCAAGAACGAATATCCGCAGCTGGGCGGCGATTTTGAGGTGTTGCACTACAGCCAGTTCGTGGACGGCCTGATCAAGCAGGGCCGGATCAAGCCGGTAAAGATGATGGACGTCACTGTCGCCTACCACGACTCGTGCTTCCTCGGCCGGCACAACGGCGTCTACGACGAGCCTCGCAACGTGGCCAAGGCCATCCCGGGTCTGAAGCTGGTGGAGATGGAGGGCCGGTGTCGCCAGCGCGGGTTCTGCTGTGGCGCCGGTGGCGGCCACATGTGGATCGAGGAAAGCCAGGGGGAGCGGGTGAACCATGTCCGCACCGACCACTTTCTCGAGACCGAAGCGCAGACCGTTGGGGTTTCCTGCCCGTTCTGCCTGCAGATGATGACCGAGGGCATCCAGGCCAAGGGGATGCAGGACCAGAAGGATTCCAAGGACGTTCTGGAGTTGCTGTCGGAGAGTCTCGAACCCTAGTCCGCCACTGCACGGAACTCGGCAGGGTGGTATTCTGTGTCAAGGGACGGAGGAGGTAGGAGACAATGCCGGGAATTGACCAGGTGACCATCATCCGCAGGTGCAGTGTCTGCACCAACGAGATCGAGACCATGACGGTCAAAAAAGACAACATGATGCTGTCGTCGCGGGCACTGGTCTGGTGCCCCGGCTGCCAGGAGGACCGTCCGGAACGTCGTGATATCGTCGACAGAGAGGACACCGTCCAGCGGGAGCAGGAATCGTACCCGCCATCACACCTTGCGGTGCCATTCGGCGCCCCGCCGGTGCGCTGACATGGTCGAACGACCGGAAGAATCCGAACCTCCCGCACCGGTGGCGCTGGTCCTGACAGGCAACCTGTTCTTCATCCCCCGCATAGAATCAGCAGCCATTCGGTCCGGTATGGAAGCCGTGTACGGCAACTCCGCGGACGGCCTGCTGCGCTCCACGGCCGGGCGAGAGGTCGCCCTCGCCCTCATCGACCTGGAGACTGAGGAGAGTGCCTGGGTGGAGGGCGTGTCCCTGTTCTCCTCGGCTCTGAAGGGCGATCGGGAGTCGCCCGCTCCGCTCATCGCCTACGGCCCCCATGGCGACGCGGATATGCTCCGCAAGGCGCGAGCGCTGGGCTGCGACGCCGTGCTGACCAAGAGGGATTTCTCCTCCCGATTGCTGGAACTGATGAAGACTCGCGGACAGTCCGCAATTTCCCCGTAGCGCGATACTCGGTCGTATATGTTCTGGCGGTGGGCCGAAAGACGCTTCGTATTCTCGCCCGATTCCGGACTTGACGTTTCACTCGAGGCCGAAGGCCTTCAGTACGAGGACGTATACTTCACCTCTCCCGATGGCCTGAGGCTGCACGGCTGGTTCCTCCCCGCCCCCGCAGGCGTCAATGGCTCCCACGGTCAGACTTGGCTGTGGTTTCACGGCAACGGGGGCAACCTCGGCACCCGGGTAGGTCAACTGGCCAAGGCCCACCATCTTCTGGGCGTGCACCAGTTCATTTTCGACTATCGCGGCTACGGCAACAGCGAGGGGCACCCGACGGAGCGTGGAGTCTACCTGGATGCGCGGGCAGCGTTGGAATACCTGCGAGGCCGGCCTGAGGTTGACGAGAACCTCATTGTCTATTTCGGACACTCTCTCGGAGCCGCTGTGGCCATCGAGCTGGCTGTGGAGCACCCGCCCGCAGGCATGGCTCTGATAGGGCCGTTTTCGGCCATCAAGGACATGACCAGGCTTGTCACTCCCATCCCACTGGCCGGATGGCTGGTGCGAGGACACTTCAACTCGATGAACCGTATCGGCCGGGTCCATACCCCGTTGCTGATTTTGCACGGAGAACTGGACGACATCATCCCCCATTGGCAGGGTTTCAAACTGTACCAGGCCGCAAACCGGCCCAAGCGCTTTGTGACCCTGCACGGGGCCGCCCACAATAACGTGCAGCACGTAGCGGGTGATGCGATGGCACAGGCGCTGGTGCAGTTTCGTAACGGCGTGCCCACGGGCGACGTTGCCCCGGGTTACACTCCCCCCACTATCTCAGTCTGAACGCCCACAATCTCAGCGTCGAACCGGGACTGCTCGACGAAATCCAGCAGGTTCGAAAGCACCGCGTCGGCGTGGCCTCTGTCGTTGGAGACGCAGCTAATGCCCAGCGTCAGGCGCTGACGCAGGTCAAGATCCTCCACTTCGGCGACTGCCACATTGAAACGGTTGCGTATCCGGTCTGACAACGACCGCGCGACCTGCCGCTTGTCCTTCAGGCTGGACGCTTCGGGCAGATACAGGGTCAGCTTGCAGATTCCAACGTGCAAATTACGCACTCTCCTCGGGGGTTATCGCAAATGCCGTGGATGGACTTTCTCTCGCTGGCTTGCCGTTGCAGAAGTGGAAATGCAACCCCTGGGGCAGACCGCCTCTTGCGGCCTTGTATTACCAGTGACGCGGAGAATGGTTCTTGTTGACTGGGGCATGGTTGGCATATAGATTATAATCTCTTTTGTTCAACGAATTGCACACTTACCCATCGTCCCTGCGAGGAGACTTGATACTGCATGGCCGGTGCCTCCTTACCCCCTGATTTTTCCCGTTCGGAAGTGCCCGAGGTTGTCGTTAGCCGGCTGCCCCAGTACTTGCGGATCCTCAACCGCCTGATGGACGACGGCATCACCGTGGTCAGCTCCCAACAGTTGGGAGAAAAGCTGCAGGTGACTCCCGCCCAGATCCGCAAGGACCTCAGCTACTTCGGGCGTTTCGGCAAGCAGGGCCGGGGTTACAGCGTACTGGACCTCCTCGAACGCCTGAGGCAGATCTTGGGAGTGAATACCTACTGGAACGTGGCCGTCGTCGGCGTCGGCAGGCTGGGGCGGGCCATCGTAAACTACCCCGGTTTCAACCCCGACGGTTTTCACCTGGTGGCCGCGTTTGACGTGAACGACGATGTCATCGGGAGTGATGTGGGCGGACTGACGGTCCACTCCCTGGATGACCTAAGACGCGTGGTGGCCGAGCGGAAGATCAGCATCGCCATCGTCGCCGTGCCCGTTTCGCACACTCAGGAGGTGGTGGACCAGCTGGTGGCGTGCGGCATCCGCGCCATTCTCAACTATGCGCCCATCATCCCCCATGTGCGCGAAGGCGTGAGAATACGCAATATCGATCCCGTCCTTTCCCTCCAGTCAATGACCTACTACATCAATGGAGTCGACGACGATTGATGTTGTGGGACACTTGAACCGCTCCGGAGCACTCCACAGGAAGCAAAAAGCCCTCTCCCCAATCGGGAGAGGGCTAATTTCTGGCCCCTGAAGTCGCAGCCTGCGTTAACCCGGTGAACTTACGCTTGGTGGCAGGGGACTCCCGGCCCGGTTCCGGCGGCGCCTGACGGTGTCGAGGCGGGCCTGGGCGCGACGCAGCGATGCCAGGGCCCGTTCCAGCTGCATTTCGGTGGGCCGGCTGGAGATGCGCTCCTGGGCGCGGCGCATGGCCTCCTGTGCTCGCTCCTCGTTGATCTCCTCGGAGTGCTCGCACGCGTCGGCGAGTATGATGACCCGGTCTCCGAGGACCTCCATGAATCCTCCGGTGACCGCGAAAAACGTATCTGCTCCACCCTTGCGAATCGTCAGCTCCCCCGGCTGCAGCATGGTCATCAGGGGCGCGTGGCGCGGCAGGATGCCCAACTGGCCGTCCACGCCCGGGGCCGTGACCATGTCCACCTCTTCCCCGAAGACCTGGCGCTCGGCGGTAGTGATTTCCAGCAACATCGGCATGGTGAGTGCTACCCCTCGGCCCGGATTCCCTGGGCCTTTTCGATGGCTTCGTCGATGGTGCCCACCATGTAGAAAGCCTGCTCGGGCAGATCGTCGTGCTGGCCGTCCAGGATTTCCTGGAATCCCCGGACCGTTTCGCGCAACGGCACGTACTTGCCAGGCTGGCTGGTGAACGTCTCCGCCACGAAGAACGGCTGGGTCAGGAAGCGCTGTATCTTGCGCGCCCGGAACACGGTCGTCTTGTCTTCCTCGGACAGCTCCTCGATGCCGAGAATGGCGATAATGTCCTGCAGTTCCCGGTAGCGCTGGAGCACCTGCTGCACCCCGCGCGCCAGGCGGTAGTGTTCCTCGCCCACAATCCGCGGCTCAAGGATTCGGGAGTAGCTGGACAGCGGGTCAACCGCCGGGTACAGCGCCTGCGCCGCCAAGGAACGCTCCAACGACACCACCCCGTCGAGGTGACCGAAGGTGGTCACGATACCGGGGTCGGTGTAGTCGTCCGCTGGCACGTAGATGGCCTGGAAGGACGTAATGGAGCCGCTGCGAGTGGAGGTGATCCGCTCCTGGAGGGCACCCATCTCAGTGCCCAGTGTGGGCTGGTAGCCCACTGCGGAGGGCATCCGTCCCAGCAACGCGGACACTTCCATGCCTGCCAGGATGTACCGGTAGATGTTGTCCACGAACAGCAGCACGTCCTGGTTCTGCTCATCGCGGAAGTATTCGCTCATGGTCAGGCCGGTGAGGCCGATGCGGGCACGCACGCCGGGAGACTCGTTCATTTGGCCGAAGACGAGCACGGTGCTGGAGAGCACGCCGGAGTCCTGCATTTCGTGCCACAGGTCGTTGCCCTCGCGGGACCGCTCGCCGACCCCGGCGAACACCGACACGCCCTGGTGAACGGCGCCGATGTTGCGGATGAGTTCCTGGATGATCACGGTCTTGCCGACGCCGGCGCCGCCATAGGCCCCGATCTTTCCGCCCTTCATGAACGGTGTAATCAGATCGAAAACCTTGATGCCGGTTTCCAGGATTTCGATGCTCGAGCTCTGGTCGTCGAAGGTGGGCGGGTTACGGTGTATGGGCCATCGCAGGGGCGTCTCCACCGGTCCCAGGTTGTCCAGGGGCGTTCCGGTAACGTCGAACAGGCGGCCCAGGGTCTCAGGGCCCACCGGTACCGATACGCGCTGGCCGGTATCCGTTACCTCCACGCCGCGGGCGAGGCCGTCGGTGGCCCCGAGGGCCAGGCAGCGCACCCAGTTGTTGCCGATGTGCTGCTGCACTTCCAAGACCAGACGCTCTCCCTCGTTATCCAGCTCGACGGCGTCGAAGAGATTGGGCAGCTCCTCGGCCGGGAACTCGATATCAACTACGGTACCGATTACCTGTACGATTCTTCCGGTAGCCATACTATTCTCCTGAAACCGGGACAGCGATTGCTATTCCGGTTCTGCGGTTCAGGTCTTCAGCGCAAGGATCGATGGTTACAGTTTCGTTGTCCGGGTCAAGGCTGATTCTCCATTTGCGAATCATATCAGCGCCAATGAGCATTTCCTCTGGCAAGTCATCCACAACGAAGAAGTGATGCAGGACCCTAACGTTATCCACGTCAACGTCAAAATGAACGCTGCTACAAGATCTTAAAGCCTCGTCCACTCCGTTGGCGGTCACATTCACTATCGAGGGCAGACATCCTGCGTTCCCCAATCTCTCTGCGACGTCTCGTCTGACCAGGGAATCCCTCGATTCAGGGCCGTATCGTGCACGGATTAGATCGCTACTCCGAGTTCCAGTAACTGCGTACTCTTTGACAATGGCACTCATGGCTAGCCCTCAAGCACCGCCATGCCGCCGATGAGGTCGAGTAGCTCGTTGGTGATGCTCTCCTGGCGCAGCTTGTTCATCACCAGCGTCAGGTCTTCGCTGAGCTGCTTGGCGTTGTCGGTGGCGTTGCGCATGGCCACCATGCGGGCCGACTGCTCGCTGGCGATGGACTCCAGCATGGCGTGGTAGACCTGCATCTCGATGAATCGGGGCAGCAGGCTGCGGAGCACGGACAGGTTGTCCGGCTCGTAGATGTAGCCGACTCGCTCGGCGCCCGTGAGTTCCGAGGGAGTGATGGGCAGCAGCCGTTCCACTACCGGCGTCTGCGACAGGGTGGAGTTGAAACGAGTGTACGCGACGTACACCTCGTCGGCCTCGGTGTCCGCGTAGCTCTCGACGAGCATGTCGGAGATAGGCAGCGTGTCCAGCAGCGAGGGCGTTTCGCCAAGGTCTGTGAACACTGCCCTGAGATCGCTGCCGGAGCGCACCATGAAATCGCGGCCCTTGCGCCCGACGGCAACCACCTGCACGGGCACAGCCTGGTCCAGCATGAACTGGCCCACCCTGCGGTTCAGGTTGGCGTGCATGCCGCCGCAAAGTCCGCGGTCGGGGCTAATGACTAGCACCGAAATGCGTTCCACGGGGCGTATTTGCAGCAGTGGCTGGTTGGCAGTGACGTCGTCGGCGGGCTGGGCTGCCAGGTGAGCGATGACGTCCAGAATCTTTTCAGAGTAGGGACGGCCCTGCAACACGGCGTTTTGGGCACGCCGCATCTTGGAGGCCGCGATCAGCGACATCGCATTGGTGACCTTTCCCGTGTTGTCCACGCTGCGGATTCGGCGGCGTATGTCTCTGACGCTGGGCATCTCTCAGTCTCGACCGGGCAGTTTGATTGAAATCGGCGTGATGTGCTGGGCGTTCTTGGTCGGCGCCCCGGGTTATCGGATCGTTTGATCAGACTCCGAACGTGGACTTGTAGTCCGATATGATCTGGGTCAGCCGGGCCTCGATATCCTCGGTGAGGTCCCTGGTTTCGGCGATGGTTGCCAGGATATCGGGGTGGCTGCCGGACACATGCCGTAGCAGACCGTCCTCAAATTCTCCGGTCCGGTCCAGTGGGACTTCCTCCATGGCGCCGGAGTTGACGGCGAAGAGGATCACAACCTCCTGGTCCAGGGAAAGAGGCGCGTATTGGGCCTGTTTCAGCACCTCGGTGGCCAGCTGACCGCGGGCCAACTGCGCCCGCGTGGCGGCATCGAGGTCTGCGGTACCGAACTGGGCGAAGGTGGCCAGCTCGCGGTACTGGGCCAGGTCCAGACGCAACCGTCCGGCCACCCGGCGGATGGCACGGGTCTGGGCGGCGCCGCCCACTCGCGACACCGAGAGTCCCACGTTGACTGCGGGGCGGATTCCGGCGTTGAACAGCTCCGGCTCCAGGTAAATCTGGCCGTCGGTGATGGAGATCACGTTGGTCGGAATGTAGGCCGACACGTCGCCAGCCTGCGTCTCGATGATCGGAAGCGCGGTGATGGAGCCGCCGCCGTGTTCCTCGTCCAGCCGGGCCGAGCGTTCCAGCAGCCGGCTGTGCAGGTAGAACACGTCGCCGGGGTAGGCCTCGCGGCCCGCCGGGCGGCGGAGCAACAGCGACATCTGGCGGTAGGCCCAGGCATGCTTGGTCAGGTCGTCGTAAACGATCAGCACGTCCTTGCCCTGGTCCATGAATTCCTCGGCCATGGCGCAGCCGGCGTAGGGAGCCAGGTATTGCAGCGGTGCCGAATCGGAGGCGCCAGCGGTCACCACGATGGTGTGGCCCAAGGCATCGGCCTCCTCGAGGGAACTGACGACCTGGGCCACCTTGCCCTGCTTCTGGCCGATGGCGACATAGATGCAGATCAGGTCGCCGCCCTTCTGGTTGATGATCGAGTCGACGGCGATGGCGGTCTTGCCGGTGGAGCGGTCGCCGATGATCAGCTCGCGCTGGCCGCGGCCAATGGGGATCATGGAATCGATGGCCTTGATGCCCGTCTGCACCGGGGTGTTCACCGACTGGCGCACCACCACGTTGGGAGCAACTGTCTCGGCGGAACGGGAGCCGCTGGTGTTGACGGCGCCCTTGCCGTCCAGCGGGCGTCCCAGGGGGTCTACCACCCTGCCCATGAGGCCGTCGCCGACGGGGACCTCGATGATGCGTCCCGTGGAGCGCACCCGGTCTCCCTCCTTGACGGCGTTGGGGTCGCCGAGGATGGCCGCGCCCACCAGGTCGGCCTCCAGGTTCAGGGCCAGTCCCAGAACGTCGTTGCCGAAGTCCAGCAGCTCATTGGAGCGCACACCCTGCAGTCCCTGGATGCTGGCGATACCGTCGCCGACCTGGACCACGGTGCCAACGTCCACCAGGGCCAGGTCGCCGCCGAATTCTTCGATCTGGCGTTTGATCAGCGAAACAATGTCCAGTCCCCTGGTAGCCATGGCTGGCTCTCCTTACCGGGTAAATTCAGTTACGACAGTGAAAATAAAGCCCTGTATGAGCATATCGGGGAATCACTCCCCGATTATACTCCCGTTGGGTTCATTTTTCGGCGCCGTTCTAGCGGATGCCGGTGTTCAGGCGCTCGCGGAGCCCGTTCAGCCGGGCTCTTGCGCTTCCATCCATCAGCCGGTCGCCGATCTGGATCACCAGGCCACCGAGGATTTCCTCGTCGACTCTGGGGGTGACCACTACCTCGCGACCGATTAGGTCGGCCACGAACTGGGTGATGCGTTCCACCTCGGCGGATTCCAGCGGCACGGCGGTTGTGACCTCCACGCGCTGTCGCCCCTCGAGACGGTCCTGCAACTCGGTGAATTCCTGGCAGGCCTCCGTTATGGCTTCCACCAGGCCGCGGGCGACCAGCAGGTTGACCATGTTGAGGACCATGGGTTGCGTATCGCCCAGGACCGCATCGGTCGCCCGACGCTTGTCCTCGGCCGATACGCCGGCGTGCTTGAGCAGCGCGCTGAACTCGGCGTCCTGGAATGCCTCCGCAACGAGGGACATATCCTGGCCCCATTGCTCAACGGCGCCCTGATCCTGGGCCAACTCGAAGATGGCCTGACCGTACCGCTTTCCCGATACTCTCTGTGCCATCGGTTAGCTAACCCCTTTCCTCAGTCAAGCTCAGGACCGGCGCAGGCTTTCGCCTTCTTCCAGCACCTGTGTGATCAGGTCCTCGTGGGCCTGGCGGTCCAGCGAACGCCGCACCACGCGCTCTGCGGCGGTGATGGCGAGGTCGCTGAAATTGGAGCGCACTTCCTCGATGGCTGCGTCGCGCTCCCGCTGGATGTCGGCCTGGGCCCTCGCCACGAAGTTCTCGGCCTCGTTTCGGGCCCGTTCCATTTCCTCGGCGCGGAAACGCTCCGCCGCCTCGCGGGACTGGTCCATGATCCGCTGACCCTCTCGGCGGGCCTCCACCAGTTGATCCTCAACGGCCTGCTGGGACGAGGCGGCCTCTTCGCGAGCACGCTCGGAGGCCTCCAGGCTTTCCCGTATACGGTCGGCCCGCTGGTCCATCAGGCGGAGTATGGGCCGGTAAGCAAATGCGAACAGCAGCCCGAGAACCAGCAGGAAGTTGACGAGGTAGATCAGCAGGCTTGGGAGGTGTACTCCCAATGTCTCCATAATATCGTCCTCAGCCGTGCCAAAAAGATAGAGCTAGAAGATGAAGCCGATCATGATCGTCGCCACGAGGGCGTAAATGCCCAGCGCCTCGGCGAACGCGATGCCCAGGATCATGTTGGTCTGGATATTGCCGGTGGCCTCCGGATTGCGGCCGATGGCGCTCATTGCCGCCGCGCCCAGGATGCCGATGCCGATGCCAGGGCCGATCAGGCCGAGGCCGATGGCTATGCCAGCGCCCAGCAGCTTGGCTGCGTCAGCTTCGATCTGCAAAAGCGGTAGGTTCAGCAGTGCCGAAAGGATCTCCATTTTCCCTCCTCGGATAGTTCCCTAGTTTGAGTTGTTTAGAACGTTTCTAGTCCTGTCGTGATGCGTAGATGGCAAATATGCCGCCCAGGGCCGCTGCGGCGATTCCCAGGGTACCAATCACCATGGTCAGTACTATGACTTCCATACTTTCCTGTTCCCTCCCGGAAAAATACCCTCTTCCTCGGGGAGAGGGTTGGGGTGAGGGTGGTTCCCGATGCCTGATGTTCTAGTGATGTTCCTCGTGTCCCTCGTGCTCGTGAGCTGTCATAGCGATGGCGGCAAACACCAGCGTCAGACCGGCGAATATCAGTCCCTGGATCAGGCCCACCAGCAGCTCCAGCCCGTACACGCCGACTGTGGCCACGAAAGGTACCAGGAAGGCCGACATCAGGACTAGAATCTCGCCCGCCGTCATGTTTCCGAACAGACGGAAGGTGAAGCTGATCAGACGGACGAATTCACTGAATGCCTCGAGAGGACCGACGAAGAAGAAGTCCAGCAGGCCCTGGAAGGCGTCCAGCAGCTTGAATTGGAACAGCGCGCCCAGACCGAATGTCAGGCTCCGCACCCGGACGAATTTGCCGAAGTAGCCGATGCCCAGCATCTTGATTCCCAGGAACTCGACAAAAACGAAGGACACAATCGCCAGTGCCAGTGGCATATTGATGTCGGTACCAGCCGGGCGAAGCAGGTGGATCTCGACCTTTCCGTCAGTGATGAATCCCAAGGCAGGATAGAAGGGCAGCAAGCCGATCCACGCGTTGATCACGACGAACAGGAAGATGCTGGCGATGACGGGGAAGAGCATCCGGGAGCGGTTGGGGCCAACGGTGCCCTCTACGAACCGCAGCAGAGCCTCGATGACTATTTCAACGAAGTTTTGGAGCCGCCCCGGGACCAGGCTCGCCTTGCGCGCGCCCAAAACGAACAGCAGAACCAGGAGAGCGCTGGCTATCCAGCAGGAGAGCAGAGTGTTGGTGATTACGAAATTGGTCCCGAGGAAGGGGCCTTCTTCGTAAACCTCTTTCTCGTGGGCGTCCAGCCCCTCCTCGCCGTACTTGAGCTTGTTGTGCTCGGCGTGGAGGTAATCGGTATAGTGGTCACGGAATTCGCCGGGGCCGACCACCTGCGGAGGAAGGTGTACCGCAGGTTTGTTGACGAATGGCCCTTCGGCAGTCTCTCCCGCCGCCTTGGCCTCTTCGGACTGCACCAGTCCTGCACCTATGGCTCCGGTGATGAGCCCGGCAATGAACAGGGCGGCAAAGAGCAGAAGTCCGCCTACCAGCCAACCCTTGCTCACTGGGGGGTATCTCCGTCTGACCCGGATTTCCGGGATGTTGAGTTGCTGTTAAACAGAGGAAGCACCATCTTGTAGAGACCGTAAAAAGCAGCCACTGTACCGATTAGGACTCCCAACAGGGTGAAAAGTGGCGTGAGGCCCGAAAGCCTGTCCAGCCAGATTCCGCCAACTGCGCCGACGACTATGCAGAGGGCTACATACCAGCCTAACCCCAACAGTCGCAACGCTATGAGCCGTAGGTCCATACCACCGCTCAAACGGCAAGGATGTTATCATCGGCCTTGGGAGAAGTCAATCCGATTTCCGTAATCCGACGGGGCAATCCCGTCAAGGAAAACCCGATAAGTTTGTACCATTTCTGCTGTGAGACACGCCTGTTTCGCGGGAAAGGCTGTCCAGCGGATTCCATTCGTAGGCCGGAGCGCCGGCAAAGGCTGCCGCTCTCGATTCCCGTTGATCGACTGATCAAACCGGCCCTCAAAGAAACGGCCCCGGCGCGTGGCATCGGGGCCTGATCTTGTTCAGTCTCTGTCCTTAGATGCTCAGGCAAAAACCGCGCTCAGCGGTTGCCGAAGTCCTCGAGATCCAGGGAGTCGATGAAATCGGTAAACGCGGACATTCCCTCAAGTTCCTCGGGGTTGACCTCACTCCGAGGCTCGCCCTCCTGCGGTGCGGCCTCCTCCCTGCCAGCCGGTTTCCCTTCCTTGTCGAGGTGGATGCCCGCCTTGTCCAGTACGGCCTCGTTGGCGTAGATGGGTACCTTGGCACGCACCGCCAGGGCAACCGCGTCGCTGGGTCGGCAGTCGATGTCCTCGCTGCCGCCATTGACCTCGATGGTGATGGTGGCGAAGAAGGTGTCGTTCTGGAGATCGTTGACAATGATGTGCTTGATGGAACCGCCCAGCTTGTCGATCACCTCGCGGAGCAGGTCGTGGGTGAGTGGCCTGGGAACGCTGAGGTCCTGGAGTTTCACCGCGATCGCATCGGCCTCGGCGGGTCCGATCCAGATGGGGAGGTACCGGTCGGAGTCGTTCTCACGCAGGATTACGACCCGCTGGTAGTTCATCGGACTCACCCGGATGCTGTCAACAGTCATCTGTTTCATTTGATGTGCCTCCGAATAAGCCCTTACAGTGCTGGAAAATTTTATGCCTGTGCCAAATTCGATGTCAACCCAACGAAACGTCGCCAAAGGGCGTTTCTGCAGTTCAGGGTCCCCAAATTGTAGCAATCCCGAAGAATGCCGGATCGAATGACCCTGGGTTGATCAGACCCGTTGTTGCGCCGAATTGCCTCAACTTATAGAATAGCTTATCCTGCCGCGAATGATGCCGTGATAAGTTGCGGCGGCTTGTGCCTTCTCCTTTTTCCCCTGGGAGATTCGTTTCAAGCCAATTTGGTCTAGGTCCAGGCGGGAAGACTCTGCAAATTGGAGCAACGCCCTGTATGGATGCTAAAAGCATAAGAAACGTGGCCCTGCTTTCCCATTCCGGCGCTGGCAAGACGTCTCTTTGTGAGTCGATGCTCTTCAGCACCAAGGCGGTGACGCGCCAGGGACGAATTGAGGACGGTAACACCGTCTCCGATTACGAGCCCGAGGAAATCCAGCGGGGCAGCAGCATCCAGACCACCCTGATAGCCGTCAACTGCGGCGATGGCAAGATCAATTTCCTGGACACTCCGGGCTACGACGACTTTCGAGGCGAAGTCATCGGAGCGCTGCGGGTTGTCGAGGGCGCCGCTATTCTGGTCGCGGCTCCATCCGGCGTAGACGTCGGCACTGAGCGGGGCTGGGATATGTGCGAGGCGAGAGAACTGCCGCGCCTGATCGTCATCAACAAGATGGACCGCGAGAATGCAGACTTCAACCGCAACGTGGCCGATGTCCAGGCGACATTCGGGCGCCAGTGCGTGCCTTTCCAGATCCCCATCGGAGAGGCCGAAAGCTTCAAGGGCGTGATAAACGTTGCCGACCCCAATGCCGACGTCCCTGCCGACCTGACGGATGAGGTCGAGGCCGCCAGGGAACGGCTCATCGAAGCTGCGGCCGAGAGCGACGACGAACTGGCCGATCGCTATCTCAGCGGCGAGGATCTGAGCGCTGAGGAGATCGCCTCTGCCCTGAGGGGCGCGGTGCTGCGCGGTGAGCTGGTACCGATAGTTGCCACAGGCGCCACCGAGAGTCTCGGAGTGTCCGAGTTTATCGATATGGTTTATTCATATCTCCCTTCTCCTGTCGACGGCGTGAAGCCCAGGTTGACCAAGCACGATTCCGACGACGAGGTTGCGTACGAGGCCGACGCGAGCGCCCCCCTTTCAGCCTTGGTGTTCAAGACGACGGCCGATCCCTTTGTTGGCAAACTTTCGCTGTTCCGGGTATTCCAGGGAACCATCAGGAGCAACTCCGAGGTCTGGGATGCCAACCAGGGACAGTCGGAACGGGTGGGCCAGCTTTACCTGCCGAGGGGTAAAAGCCAGGAGAACCTGACCGAGGTTACCGCCGGGGATATCGGAGCAGTGGGAAAGCTGTCGTCCACCGTGACCGGTGACACAATCTGCACCCGCGACAACCAGGTGTCCTTCGATCCCATCGACATGCCGGTCGGCTACTACCGGGTGGCCGTGTCCCCCGCATCCAAGGCCGACCTGGACAAAATGTCCTTGGCCCTCAGCCGCATCGTGGAAGAGGACCCAAGCCTACAGATGTCTCGGAACGCCAATACCAGCGAGACCCTGATCACCGGATTGGGCGATGCCCAGATCGATGTTGCGATTGACAAGATCAAGCGGAAGTTCGGGGCCGATTTGCGAGTCAAGCTGCCCCGCGTTCCCTACCGCGAGACCATCACCCGCACCACCCAGACGGAATACAGGCACAAGAAGCAGTCAGGAGGCCACGGCCAGTTTGGTCACGTGCTGCTGCGGCTGGAGCCCAGGGAACGCGACCAGGGTTTCGAGTTCGGCAATGAGGTCGTCGGGGGACGCGTCCCCAGGGAGTACATCCCCTCCGTGGAAAAGGGAGTCACAAAGGCACTGGACGAGGGCGCCCTCGCCGGATTCCCCCTAGTGGACCTGAAGGCCGTGCTCTACGACGGCAGTTTCCACTCAGTCGACTCGTCTGGCATGTCCTTCGAGATCGCCAGCGTCCAAGCGTTGAAGAAGGGTGTCAGCGATGCCAGCCCCATCCTGCTGGAGCCGGTGATGAAGCTGTCCGTTACCGTGCCGGACGGGTACACCGGTGAGGTGATGAGCGACCTCAACGGCAAGCGCGGGCGCATACTGGGTATGAACCCCCAGGGAAGGGTTACCGTCATCGACGCCGAGGTTCCCCAGTCAGAACTGCTGCGCTACGCCCAGGACCTTCGCTCCATAAGCCAGGGACGGGGCTCATATTCCATGGAGTTCGATCACTACGAGCCCGTGCCCGCCAACCTGGAGCCCCGCGTCATCGAAGAGGCCAAGCGCCTCCGCGAGGAAGACGAATAGCCCTTGGATCCCAAACCCAAATGAATAGAAGGCCCCGATGCAAATCGGGGCCTTCGTATTTTCGCTGGTTCGTCTGGCGTTGAGTCTAAACTCTCTCGAACACCTGCTCTACAGGGATTACAAGGCCGGGGACGAGCGGCGTAGTCAGTTCATCTCCAACGCAGAAAGTTCCGCGCTCCACATAATTGTCTCCGTCTAATGTCAGCGCGCGGATGGTGCGATTGTCAGGGTCTATTGGCCAATACTCCGGCACTCCAAAATGAGCATAGCGACGACGCTTGAGGTTCAAATCCCTGGAGCGGGTGGATGGCGAAAGGACTTCCACCACCAAGTCTGGCGGAGCTTCCAGTCCTTTGTCAGTTATGATGTGCAGCCGTTCTCGGGAAATGAATATCAAGTCGGGCTGAAAAACGTCCTCAGAGGCGAAAATGACGTCAATGGGGGCGAAGAACGCTTCACCCAACGCATTCTCACCAATTGCGAAGGGAGCGAAAAGCGCCGCCATGTTGAAGAGAATCCGCTGGTGACGTGGGTGGGGTGCCGGAGCCATGTATAGCACTCCGTCGATTATTTCGTACCGGTTGCCGTCGTCCGGCAGCTCGCAGTAGTCGCTGTAGGTGTATCTGGTCTTGGGGTACCTCGTTGCCATTTCCTCTCCTTCCGGACCAGATTAAATCGTGCCGGATGACCCTTAGGCAAGGGCAACACAGCCTGGCTAGAACGCCCAGCCGGGCTGGTACTCGCCGAACACGCCCCGGAACACGTCCATCATCTCGCCAAGGGTTGCGTATGACTTGACCGCATCTATCAGGGGCGGCATCAGGTTCTGGTTGCCCCGGGCTGCCGTCTCGAGGGCCCGGAGCTTTTCCGCCACGTCGTGATTGTCCCGCGTCCGGCGCACCTCGTTGATGCTGTCAATCTGCATGCGCTCGCCCTCACGGTCGACGCGAAGCAGGGGGATGTCAACCTCCTCACCTGTGTTGTATTCATTGACACCCACCGTGATGCGTTCCTTGCGGTCCTCCTCCAGTTGGTAGATGTAGGCGGCCTCGGCGATCTCACGCTGCAGGAAGCCGGACTCCAGCGCAGGGATCACTCCTCCCACGTCCTCGATGCGGCGGAAATAGTCGTAGCTCGCCGACTCCATCTGGTTGGTCATAACCTCGACGAAGTAGCTGCCTCCCAATGGGTCGACTGTGTCGGTGACGCCGGTCTCGTGGGCGATGATCTGCTGGGTGCGCAGGGCTTGCAGGGCCGCTTCCTCGGACGGAAGCGCCCATGCCTCATCCTTACTGTTGGTGTGCAGCGACTGGCAACCGCCCAGGACGGCGGCAAGCGCCTGCAGCGAGACTCGGACCACGTTGTTATCCGGCTGCTGGGCGGTCAGGGACTGTCCCGAAGTCTGGGCGTGGAAGCGTAGCTTGTGCGACCGGCTGTCGGATGCGCCGAATGTGTCGCGCATTTCCTGGGCCCAGATGGTACGTGCCGCTCTGAATTTGCCGATCTCCTCGAAGAAGTTGTTGTGCACGTTGAAAAAGAAGCTCAGTCGAGGAGCGAACTCGTCCACGCTGAGGCCGCGCTCCTGGGCGTGGCGCACGTACTCAAACCCGTCCGCGAGGGTGAACGCCAGTTCCTGCACCGCGTTGGAGCCGGCCTCGCGAATGTGGTAGCCGCTGATGCTGATGGGGTTCCAGCGCGGCACCTGTTTCGCGGCAAACTCGACGGTGTCGGTCACCAGCCGCATTGACGGCGCCGGCGGGAAGATGTACTCGTTCTGAGCGATGTACTCCTTGAGGATGTCGTTCTGGATCGTGCCGCCGATCTTGTCCAGCGACGCGCCCTGCTTTTCGGCAAGGGCCAGGTACATGGCCCAGATGATGGCGGCAGGGGCGTTGATGGTCATTGACGTCGTGACCTGGTCCAGCTGGATGCCGTCGAACAGCGTTTCCATGTCGGCCAGCGACGACACGGCCACGCCGCAGGTGCCGAACTCGCCGAAGGCGCGAGGGTCGTCCGTGTCGTAGCCGTACAGCGTGGGCATATCGAAGGCCACCGACAGGCCGGTCTGTCCCTGGTCCAGCAGAAACTTGAACCGCTCGTTGGTCTCAGCTGGGCGTCCGAACCCGGCAAACATGCGACGGGTCCAGAGTCGGCCGCGGTACCCGGTCTCATGGATCCCGCGAAGATAGGGAAACTCTCCGGGCAGGTCGTCCCCGATGACACGGTCGTAGCGGGCGACGTCGACGGCCGTGTAGACCTGATCGACCGGTATCTGGGAGGGAGTGCGGAACTCCGGTTGGCGCTGCTTGGCCGGGTCCTGGCTGCTGCGCCAACTGGCGACGCGGTCTTTCAGTTGCTGGAATTCCTGGTCGGAAGTCAAAGGGACTACCTCCGTAGAGTCTGAGTCGCGGCAAGGAGGCGCCGCAGGGCGGGACATTTGCAGTTCAGTCTAGTCACGGGGCGCAATGGGTGTCAACGCGTCAGAACAGCGCTGGCCGTCCGATGAAGTATAATTCGGTTAATGGGGGAGTGGACACTAATCACATACCTGCAAGCGGGAGCATACATAGCCATAATGCTCGCCGTCTTGGGAGTTCCGCAAATGCTTTCCAGCTATTTCGATCACAGAGCGAGACGCCTGGAACGCCAGGATAACGAGGCCAACTCGGAGCGCCGTCACCAGGAATTGCTGGAGGCGCAGGTCCGTCGTGACGAGCGGGATGAGGAACGCCGCCGTCAGGAGGACGAGCGCCGGCACCAGGAATTGATGACTCTGCTGGCAGCCGTTTTAAGTAACGGTAGAGGTCAGGAGAATGGCCAGAACGAACTGGTCAGAACTCTCCAGCAGACCATTGAGGAACTGCGGGCCGAGAACGAGCGCCTACGCCAGCAGAACGGCAATGGGTCCCCGGATTCGTAGCCCCGGGTCCATTGAATCGAACGGTAAAAGGACTGCCCTCAGGGAGCGACAAAGCGCACGAACCGACGCCGGCCGGCCCGTAGCACATCCCCCGCAGCGAGAGACACGTCGGCGCGTTCGTCGGCCAGCCGGGTGGAACCTCCCGAGGCCGTCAGCAGCTCAACTGCACCCTGCGACAGGAGGCGGCGGGCCTCGGCGTTGCTGGAGGCCAGGCCGGCGGCAACCAGCAGGCGGTCGGCGCGAATGGCACCGCCTGTGGCTCCTGCCTGTGGCTCCAGTTCCGCAAGCGACAGCTCAGGCATCTCGTCGGGCAGGCTGCGGCCCTGGACCACGCGCTCGAAGTGCCCTTGGGCTGCGTCAGCGGCGCCGGGATCGTGGAAGCGGCTGGTGATGTCCCAGGCCAGCCGTTTCTTGTGCTCCATGGGGTTGACCGCGTCCTGGCTCAGGTCGTGTTCCAGGTCGGCTAGACTGGACGACGGCAGGTCCGTCAGCAGTTCGAAATAATTGACGATCTGGTTGTCGCCGATGGACATAATCTTTCCGTACATGTCCTCGGGCCGCTCGTCCACTGCGACATAGTTGTCCAGGCTCTTGCTCATCTTCTGGACGCCGTCGGTGCCAACGAGGATGGGCATCATGAAGCATTGCTGAGGAGTCTGGCCCATCATCCCCTGCAGCTCACGGCCCACCAGCAGGTTGAACATCTGGTCGGTGCCTCCGAACTCCACGTCGGACTCGATGACGACAGAGTCGTAGGCCTGCAGCAGCGGGTACAGGAGCTCCGTGATGGCGATGGCGCGCTGCTCGGCGAATCGCTGGGCGAAGTCGGCCCGTTGAAGGAACTGGGCCACCGTGAACTTACCGGTCAGGCTGATCACGTCGGCGAGGGTGAATTTGCCGAACCACTCGCTCTGCTGCACGACCTGCGTGCGGTCCTCGTCCACAACCTTGAAAAACTGCCTCAGGTAAGACTGGGCGTTTTCCATCACCTGCTCGTGAGTGAGCATGGGGCGCGTGGCAGACTGTCCGCTGGGGTCCCCGATCTGCGCCGTCCAGTCGCCGACAATGAGAATGACCTGGTGTCCCAGTTCCTGCAGCTGACGCAGCTTGCGCAGACCCACAACGTGCCCGAGATGGATGTCCGGCCTGCTGGGGTCGAAACCCATCTTCAGCCGGAGAGGGCGGCCGGAATTCATGAGCCGCACGAATTCTTCGCGGGAGATTATCTCGCTCACACCGCGGTTTACTATCGTGTCCAGGGTCTCGGGGTTGAGCGTCGTCATTCGCTATTGCCTGTCAGCAGTTTGTAGAGAACGTAGATTCGGCCTGGGACAGGACGGCGCGGGACTCGTCAACGTCCTTGCCTATGCGGTCAATCAACGCGTCGATATCCGCGAATGTTTCCTGGCTTCGTACCTTCTGGACGAATTCAACGGTCATTTGCTGCCCGTAAAGATCGCCGCTGAAGTCCATCACGTACACCTCCACCAGCCGTTGGGTCAGGCCGAAAGTGGGGCGAACGCCGATGGATGTGGCGGAGAGGTGTCGTTCCCCGCCGAAATGGGCCCAGGTGGCATAGATGCCGTCACCGGGCCACAGGAGGCCGGGATATACGTCAATGTTGGCCGTGGGGAAGCCCAGGGTGCGACCCCTCTGGTCTCCCACCACAACGGTCCCGCTGAGGCAATGGTTGCGTCCCAGCAGCGTGGCACCGTCGGCGACGTCGCCGGCCACCAGCGCCTCGCGGACGACGCGGCTTTTCACCAGTCGGCCGTCCATTTCGAGGGGCGGCACCGTTCGCACCCAGAACCCCAGGCGCTCTCCTTCCGCCTCCATAAAAGCCTGGTCGCCCTCGCGCCCCCTGCCCAGCGCAGAATCGGGGCCCAGCACCAGGCCCTTCATCCTCATCTTGTCGCTGAGAAGTTCCGCGAACTGGTGGGCGGTGACCTGCGATAATTCCTGGGTGAACTCTAAAGGCACAACCAACTCGATTCCTGCTTCGCTCAGCAGGTCAAGCTTCTGTTCCGGCGTGGTAAGGTAGCTGGGGAAAGTGCCTGGGCGGAACACTGTGATCGGCCGGTTGGCGAAGGTGAGCACGGAGGGTATGCAGCCCGGGGAGGCCCAGTCGATGAGGTGGTTGAGCAGGTGCCGGTGGCCCAGATGGACGCCGTCGAACACGCCGACGGTCAGCACCGTGTCCCTATCGGGGGTGAAAGCGGCCAGGTGCTGGCTGAAGCTCATCGGTTTTGTGGTCCCCTATATCGCCCCGGCGTCCTGTGTACCCTGAGTTTCATGGTCTGCAAGGAGGCACAAAGAGGTACAGGTTCTGCGTCGGGCTGGGCTGCCGGCGCGGGGTTAAAAGTCTATGCTTTAAAGGGTGCGCCGTGCGCCGAATGTTAGCACAGCGGCAGTGCAGCGTCAACAGAATCCGGAAGGATTGCGCACTGGCTTAATCGTCCATACAGGTGAGACTCTCTGGTCCATCAGCTACCGGCAGTATGCATATTATGCTAATTTTCTTAAATTTGTGTTAAACTTATCTTAAATTTTCTATGAATATGACCATCTGCCTTGTATAATTCTTCCTTGTCCAAACCATGCGAGTAGGCGGCGGCGAGGCCCGGGGCAGGCGTCTCAAGGGCGCGGTGGCTCCAGGAGTCCGTCCCACCACGGAACGCGTGCGTGCGGCAGTCTTTAACATTTTGGAATCCTCCCGGTACAGCGGCGGGAAGGTCCTGGACCTGTTCGCCGGCACGGGCAGTCTCGGCATTGAGGCGCTCAGCCGGGGAGCGGCATGGGCCGATTTCGTGGAGCGCGACCGCAGGCAGTGTGCCGTCATCCGTGAGAACCTGGCGGCCATCGGGTACGAGGGAATGGCGGAAGTCCGCCAGGGAGACGCGGTCAGAACGCTGAATCAGCTCGCGGGGCCATATTCCCTGGTGATGCTGGACCCTCCCTACCGGATGGGCGCGTTCCACGGCGTGCTCGAAGCCATTTCCCGCACCCGGGGCCTGTTGGCGCCAGGGACGGCGGTGGTCGCCGGGCATTCCCGGCAGAGTGAGCTCCGTGCCGCTTATGGAACGCTGCGGCGAGTTGATTTCCGGCAGTACGGGGACAACGTCGTGAGCATATACATATACGACCCAGAGGAACCACCTGCAGACCAATAGGGAACAGCGAATTCCGACCCTGTGGAGAAAGCGGACGAACAAGCATGGTAATTGCGCTCTACCCAGGCAGTTTCGATCCGGTAACGGTTGGGCATCTGGACATCGCCACCCGAGCCGCCAAGCTCTTCGAGGAGGTGGTGGTCGCGGTGTACGACACGCCGTCCAAGAGCCTGCTGTTTGACACCGACGAAAGGGTTGCCCTGTTCGAACAGGCAATTGGTCACTTGACCAACGTGCGGGTGGTGAGGTACTCGGGTCTGACGGTCCGCTTCGCCAAGGACATCGGCGCCGGAGTGGTGGTGAGAGGACTCCGCAGCGGATACGACTTCGAGTACGAATTCGAGATGGCCTTCATGAACAGCAAGCTGGAGCCCGATGTGGACCTGGTTTGCTTTATGACCTCACAGGACTATGTCTTTGTGAGCGCCAGTCTATTGAAGGAGGTTGCCAGGCTAGGTGGAAACATCAGGGAGATGGTCCCTCCCAACGTGGCGGAAGCTCTGTATTCGAAATTCGGAAACCCGGTCCTTGAAGAGGAGTGACCGGTAGAGGGGGTTATCATAGATATTATAAATGTCATCGACAGACTGGAGACTATGATCGACACCAGCAAGGCTGCCCGAGCCGGTGGTCACATCCTGGTGGACCGGGCCAAGGCCCTGGAACTGGTGGACCAGCTCCGCCTGACCGTGCCCAAGGAGATCCGGGCCGCCGAGGAAGTTCTGTCGCAGCGCGATCACATCATGAATCTGGCCCAGACCGACGCCCGCCGCACCAAGTCGCAGGCCGAGGATGACTACCGGGAGCGGCTGGACAAGCACGAACTGCTGGCCCAGGCCGAGCAGCGCGCCACCACCTTGCTGCGCGACGCCGAAGAGCGCGCCCGTCGCATGGTGGAGCAGGCCGAGGCACAGTCCGAGGCCAATCGCTCCGAGGCCGACGCCTACGCCCTGCGCAGCCTACGCACCCTGGAGCAGGAGCTGAGCAGCATCACCTCCGCGGTACGGCGGGGCATCGATGTCCTGTCGGGACCGGCTACTGCCACCCTGACCACCCAGTACTTTGGAGAGCCGCAGCAGGTCCGTTAGGGAGCGCCGGCCCTCTCAAGGGAGAGCGCGACCTGATTCTTACCCGCCACGAGGTGGGGGCGTAGCGGCAGCGGCCTGATCGCGACGTCGCCACCGGGACAGACCGGACAGCCTGCTAAAGGGCAGTCGTCAATCGGCTGCCCTTTCCCTTTGCTGGCGATTGCACCCCGGCTGGTAAACTAACCCATTCGGAACAATGGGCAACCGGACAACCACAAGGGTTGCCTGCTCGCACCACAGACAACTTGGGCCACCCATCATTGTAGAGATTTCGCGCCACTAGTCCTCAGACTCTTTGGGTGGAAGCGCCGGGCGAATCAGAAACTCGTATACCGCCGCGCCGAGGGGACCACCCACCAGCGGACCCACTATATACGCCCAGAACCCGCCCGACGGCCCGGGGATCGCCATCTCTCCCCATCCGGCGAGGAATGAGACCAACCGGGGGCCGAAGTCGCGGGCCGGATTCCAGCCTCCCATGGTCAGCGGCGCCATCATGCTGATGATCATCGCAACGGTCAGCCCGATGAACACCGGAGCCAGATACTTCACCGGCAGGCTGCTGTTCCGGCGATCAACCAGGGCAAAGATCATCAGCACAAGGATTCCTGTGCCTAATGCCTCCACAGCCGCTGCCTCAAGGGGGGAAACCAGCGCGCGCGCCGCCTCATCGACGCCGATGATGCCGGGGTTTGGGAAATACTCGCCGAACATCATGGTGGAAAGTTGGCTGCCCGGCTCGCCGCGGTCCAAGCCGTTCTGCACCTCAAACCGGCGTATGAATGAGCCGTACAGCAACAGCACGGTCAGTCCGGCCAGCACCGCTCCCAGCATTTGCGACACCCAGTAGGGCAGCAGCCAGCGAGCTGGAAAGTCCCGGGGCCGGAAGATGGCAAAGGCCAGGCTCACTGCCGGGTTGAGGTGAGCGCCGGACACGGCGCCGGTCAGGTAGATCGCCATGGACACGCCCAGCGCCCAGACCACCGCCACCTGCCAGAGCCCCGCCTGCGCCCCCGTGAGCACGGCGGCAGCAACGACGGAGGTGCCCACGAACACCATCAGCCAAGTGCCGACAACCTCAGCCACACACCGGAAAAGGAGGTTACGAACGGGAGAGTCGATCCACGAAAACAGAAGACCCGACCGGCGTGGAACCGAACCGGAAGGGCCTTGGGTAGGCGGCTCAGCCACGAGTGGCCCGGCCTCCTGTCGATCGTCCGCCAGATTGCTTACTGGGGAAAGGGGGATGGACCGCCGGCGGGGGCAATGTTGCCGGTGGTTCGGTCCTCGGGAGAACCGGGCAGATCATCCGCTGCATACTGAAATGCTATCTTAAATCCCTGTCGCAAATCAACCCTGCCAGAGATTTTTGATTCCTCTGATGTCTCATCTCTTATGAACAGGAATACTTCGGATTGGACGATTGGATCAACGATAGGTGAGTAGCTCCTGCCCTTAAAGAGGCAATCTCATAGTGAAGCGGCTCCCCTCTCTGACCGTGCTCTCCGCCTCTATGCTGCCGCCGTGGGCCTCCACCAGCCGGCGCGCTATGGTCAGCCCCAGCCCGCTGCCGCCGGTGCTCCGGGAGCGGGAGGGATCGGCGCGGTAGAAGCGGTCGAATAGTCGGGGGAGATCCTCCGGAGGGATGCCGGGACCGGTGTCGGAAACGGAGACAGAGACAAGCCCGGCGGACGCGGAGGCCGACACGGTTACGGTTCCACCCTGCGGGGTGTGGGTGATGGCATTTTCCAGCAGGTTGCCTACAACCTGTGATATGCGGGTTGCGTCCAGTTGCAGCGGGTCCGGGTCCGGGTCGGCCTCCAGGGACAGCACCACGCCTTTGGCCTCGGCCCGGGGACGCATCGCCTCCACGCTGGACTGCAGCAGGTCCTGAATTCGTGCGCTGGTGAGTTGGAGCTGCAACTCCCCGGACTCCACTTGGGCAAGCAGTCGCAGGTCCTCCACCAGCCACGACAGGTGGATTGCCTGGGCGTGGATGGTGTCTATAGTCTCGGGGGTCGGCTGCACCAACCCGTCCCTGATGGCCTCCAGGTAGCCCTGGATGTTGGACAACGGCGTCCGCAGCTCGTGGGCCACGTCGGCCGTCAGGTTGCGCCTGTGACGCTCCGCTTCTTCGAGATCGGAAGCCATGAGGTTGAAATTCTCGGCGAGCTCACGGATTTCGCTGGGGCCCGTGGTATCAGCCCGTTGCGAGAGGTCGCCGCGGCCCAGCCGCCTAGCCGCGGCGCCGAGGTTTTGGAGAGGGGCCAGCGTTCGGCGGGAAAGCAGCCAGACCAGCAGAGTGCCGAGAGTGGCCGCCCCAATGCCGGCCCAAAACAGGGAGCGTTTGACCTCTGCGGATATGCGGCCAGCCACAGGATTGGCTTGGATCGGTCCCTCAGGATTCGGTATGGGGACGCCCGAATCGGAGACGGTGAAGACTCCGATCTGTTCGCCGTTTTGAAAGAAGGGGAACTTCTGCTTGTCGTCCTCGCGTTTGAGCCATCTATTGTCTCCTCGGGGAATCGGGGCGGGCGGCAAATCGGGGTGAGAGTCGGCAATGAGTGCGCCACTCTGGTCGTAGACCTCAATCTGCACGCCGGATACCGGGCCTGCCCGCTGCAGAAATTCCTGCAGGTTGGGACTGCCACCCCTCCAGTCAGGTCCCCTGGCGTAGTAGTCGGAGACGAACTGCCGGACTCGTGCCACCTGTGCTGATTCCCGGTCCCGCTGGAAGCGATCAGCCTGCCTGTCGGCTACCACGCCTCCGATCAGCCCGATCAGCACCAGTGCCACGGCCAGGGAGAACACAAACCCCACGGCCAGCCGGAACTGGAGGCTGGATAACGGACGGGAAAGGAACGATGGCATCATCTCACTCTGAGCTCGAGTTGACCCCCGGGGAAGGTGCAAACCGGTAGCCGATGCCATAGACGGTTTGGACCAGTTTTGCCGTGTCCAGGTCTATTGCACCGAGCTTGCGCCGAAAGCTGGAGACGTGAGCGTCAACCGTGCGGTCGAAGCCGTCGAAATCATCGTTGAGAACACGAAAAATTATCTCGTCTCGCGTGAACGTGCGCCCCGGATGGCGCATCAGGAGCGCCAAGAGCCTGAATTCGGTGGGAGTGAGCCTCAATTCTTTGCCGCCCAGCGTTACGCGACGTGCCTTGTGGTCAAGGGTAATGGGTCCGGAGGACAGCACCGAGGAGTCATTCCCGGCGCCTTCGCGTGCAGAGCGGCGCAGAACAGCCCGGACACGGGCGGCCAGTTCTCGCGGGCTGAATGGCTTGGTGACGTAGTCGTCGGCTCCCAGTTCCAGACCTGAGAGGCGGTCATCCTCCTCAACCCTGGCCGTGAGCATGATGATGGGAACTTGCGATTCCTCCCTGAGGGCGCGGCATATATCGAGCCCGTTAAGCCGAGGCAGCATCACGTCAAGCACCACGAGGTCGGGCCGCTCCTCTCGCGCAGTGCCCAGGCCAACGATGCCGTCAAGACCCGGTAGCCGTCACGCTCCAGGTACAGTCTGGCCAGCTCTACGACATTCGGGTCATCATCTACGACGAGGACGGTACGATCGTTTTCGAGATCAGGGACTCTCATTGAATCATCCGGCGAAGGTGGCTTGGGGAACGGACGAGGCGCAAGAGGGCTGCAATCCGCTCCCTTGCACCTCGAGACCCGGAGTTTCTAGGTTTTCGTCGCTAGCTCAGGTAGAGTCCCCGTCGACCGTGGGCTCAGGCGTCGCGGTCGTGTCGGAGTCGGAACCGCCGGAGCCATGGTGGCCCCGACCGCGGCTCCAGTGGCCCTTGCCGCCGTGTCGCCCGTGGTGGCCGCGCTTGTTGAACCGGTAGCCGTCTCCCGAGTCGTAGTCCTCCAGGATTTCATCGGCGCGATCCTGGGTTATCCTGCCGTCATCCACGGCGTCTTGCAGCCTTTCCTCCAGGGCCTCCCTGCCGATGTCGGAAAGCGCCTGCTCGATGGCGTCCTTGACGTCCCCGCCGTCCACATCTAGTTCGTCGCCGACTCGCTCAGCGAAATCGTCGTTGTCTATGCCTCCGGAGCCCTTGAACGAACCCCTGTAACCGTACCAGCCGCTGTATGAATCGGCCTTGTCCCGGTATTCCTGGGCCTGCTCCTCGGTGATGCGGCCGTCATCGATGGCGTCCTGGAGTTTTTCCTCCAACGCCTCACTGAACATTTCCTTGGATACGCTTTCTATGGCGTCGGCAGTCTCATCTGCGTCGGTGCCGAGGGTTTCGGCCACTCTTCCCGCGAGATCCTCCAGGGCGGCATCTGAAGCCTCCTCTCGCACCTCCTGCCGGGCCTGGGTGATGGCATCGGCGGTCTCGTCAGCGTCGGTTCCCAGTATTTCGGCGACCTTTTCAGCCACGGCAGTGTTGCGTTCATCGTGATCGCCGCGGCCCCAGCCCCAGCCGTGCCCGGGGCCGCCCCATGCCAGCGCCACTCCCCCGGTCAGGGCCATGGCCAGCAACCCTACGGCCAGGCCGATAATGATCCACTTCCTCCGCATTTTCCGCTCCCCATTTCAGCAAACTAGCAGGACGGCGTCTCCCTGCGTGCCTACCAATCTAGCGGAGCAGTATTAAGGAAATTTGAAGGAAACCCGAGAAATCGAGTTTCCTTCAAATTGCCGGCGAAGCGAGCGTCGGAGAGCAGGCGTGCCGGGTGGTATGGGGACTAGAAGGCTGGTCTGTTCAGCACAGCCTGGTCCACCTTGCGCAGGATGAGGCGTCCGTCGTTGCCGTCTCCGAGCAACTGGCCGTCGTTTATCATGACCTTGCCGCGCAGGATGACGGTGGTGGGCCAGCCCTCGACATCCCAGCCCTCCCAGGGGTTGTAGTCCCGGACGTGCAGGTCGGAGAGCTCCAGGGCCTTCCTGAAATCGGGGTCGATTATGGCGAAGTCTGCGTCGCTGCCGGCGGCGATGCAGCCCTTGCGCGGGTACATGCCCAGCAGCTTGGAGGCGTTGGCCGATGTCACGTCGACAAAGCGCTCCAGCGACATTCCTCGCTTGACCACCGCCTCGGTGTAGTTGACGCCCATGCGGATCTCAATGCCCACGTTGCCGCCGCGGATGTCGCGGACGTTCTTGCCGGCGGTCTTGTCGACGTAGGTGGTGAAGCTGCTGTCGGTGGCGGTGAATGACAGGTCGCCTTTCATGATGCCGTCCCACAGAGCGTTTCGGTCCTCCTCAAACTTGAGGGACGGATAGGTGTGGTACTTCATGCCGTCGGCTTCCTTGTACCTTTCCGCCTCGAACGACAGGGCCAGGGTCAGCACTTCTCCGTAGACCGGCATACCAGACGCCCGGGCCTCGGAGATCACGTCTGCTCCGTCGCTGGCTGTCACGTGGACGAAGTACATGCCCACTCCTGTCCGCTGGGCCAGACGGACCACGTGGCGGAAGGCCAGGTCCTCCACGGTCTTGGAGTGGATCAGGTGCACATTGTGCCAGTCCCAGAGGCCGCGCTGCTGGGCCATCAGGTAGTTGTACATGACCAGCTCGTCGTCCTCGCCGTGGACGGCCAGAACGCCGCCGTGGCGGTGCATCTGCTCCATCAGGTCGCCGAGGCGCCCGGTGTCGATCCTGCCTACGGGCGTGAGGCTGGCGCCCTCGGCTCCCGGCGGGCGGATGTTGGTGGTGAAAATCTTGACGCTGGGAAACCCGGCCTCGACCAACTCGTGGAACCGGGCGATGGAGTCTGGAGAGTTGCCCTCCCGGTAGATGCAGTGGGTGGTGTAGTCGGTGTACGCGCTGCCCTGCCAGACATTCATGAAGTCGTGAATGCCTGCGGCCAGGTCGCCCTCGCTGGGAACCGGCGCGAAGTCGACGACCGTGGTGGTGCCGCCCCAGATGGCGCCCAGGGAATGCACCGCGGGCCCGGCGTTGGGCGTGCCGGGCACGGACTCACGGGCGCCGGGCTGCACGTTGGCGGCGGCGTGGGCGTGGGCCTCCACGCCGCCGGGCACGACTATTTTGCCCGTTGCGTCAATGACCGTGGCGCCCTCCTCGGCGAGCACTCCCGGGAGAGCAACGGCGACAATTTGCTCGCCCTGCACCCCCACATCCCAGTTACCGACCCCCGACGGGGTAACGACCTGTCCGCCCTTGATCAGCATATCCAGCATCGTTCCGGCTCCTTCATTAGGTTGAGAGTGGGTCCAGCAGTTCCAGTCCGTTAATCCAGCGAAAGTCCTCCGTGTTATGGGTAACCAGCGCGAAATTGTGGGTCATAGCGGTGGCTGCGATGATGGAGTCGCCCAACCCCATTCGGCGTTGCTGCCGTAGAAGTATGGCTTGGTCGGCGATGTTGTCTGTCAGGGGAATAAGTTGGACTTCGCCAATGAAGCGTTCCAACGATTGTAGCTCCGCTTCGGGCAGGCGATGGTAGCCCAAGGCTTCAATGTAGCTCACAATGGAAATCGATCTGTTCGGCAACCCTTCGATAAACTGCAATAGCGTCGCATACCGTTCCTGAGCGCTGTAGATTACGATGTTGGTATCCAGCAGCACTCTAGTCCCTACCGGGCAAAGTACGATCCTTGCGAATCTCTCGCTGCCAAGCCACGGGGTCCTCTATTTCATCGAAGGCCTTTTTGTCGGCCAAGATCTCCAACATCGCCACTGCAATAGCCCCACTGTTATCTGGATGATGAACATCCAGATTGTCCAATACCACTATGTATGTTGGCACTGGCCCATCCATTGCCGGGGTCTCTTCAAGCCACTCAACCTTGTCTTTGCGCAACAGTGTCGGGCACTCTAGATACTCGTGCCTGGGCTTGTCCAGTATGACGTGGATAGGCAGCGGCTCCTTTTCGTCGGGGGGAGCGCCGTCGAGCCATTCGACGCGGTCGCCGTGCAGAACAGCCTTGTACACTCGTTTCATGGCACCTCCACGCTGGTTGCCTTTTCATAGATCGTAATGCCACGCTCATTGATGTGCTGCTTCAGGGGTTCGTAGTTGATGCTCTCATAGGCTTGGACGTCGCATTTCTGCGGAATGGGCAAGTCCTCCAGGTCAAGGGCCAGCCGCCCCAGGCGATAGCGGTCTACCAGGCCCACAGTTGCCAGGTCGATGTCCGACCGGGGAGTGGCCTTGCCGGTGGCGTAGGAGCCATACAGTCTGACCGCAGACAAGTCGGGATACTGCTCGAACACACTCAGCAACTGCCGAAGCACAACCGGAGGCAGACCACATTCGCTCATTCCTGTATCTCCATCGATAAGCGCTGACGTAGCACATATAGTACAGGCAGGTAGTTATCTCCGATGTTGTTGAGTACATCATCAAGGATCGCAATGTCGTAGCGATGCGTAGTAATTCTCCGGTCTTCAAGCATATTGATCCACGTTTGGCCGTCAGAAACCAGTCCAGCTGAGGCAGCAGTGCGAATCACATTTCTCGGCGTTACCGACTCCATAACCACCCCGTCGTATTCCAGACGGTCTTTCAGCGTGTTCCAGGCCAGTTCGAAGGTGTACTCGAACCGTTGGATGACTCCCTCTTTCTCCAGATCGTTCAACTTATCAACTCCCCCCTCCAATGCCTCGCTTAGCAGGGAGAAAGCCCTTGAAAAGTTGCGAAATCGATATTGCCAGCGAATTTCCTGCACCAACGTGATTGCTCCTCACCCTGAACGCCGCCTGCTAGATGGGCACAGCCACCCTGGCTGTTTCGAACCCATACAGCTCCGCTGCCGCGCCGCCCACGATGCTGGCCTGCTCGTGTACCGGCACGCCCTCGAGGATCTCGCTCAGCACCTCGCGGGACCGGGGGAAGGTGGACTCGCTGTGAGGGTAGTCGCTGCCCCACATCAGGCGGTCAACGCCGATTACGTCCCGCATCCGTATGCCTACGGCGTCTTCCTGGAAGCTGAGGTATACGTTGCTCCGGAAGAAATCGCTGGGCCTGGAATCACCCTTGAAACGATAGGAGGCCTCCTCCTGCCGCTCGATATAGGTGTAGTCCATTGAGTCCAGCAGGTATGGCACCCAGGATAGCTCAAACTCCACGATGGCCAACTTGAACTTCGGGTAGCGCTCGAACACGCCCGAGAAGATGATGTCGCACATTGATGTGGCCGGGTAGAACACCTTGGTGGCGCGCCCGCTGGCAGCACGGACCGAGGTGGCGCCGGCCCCTCGGCTGCGGCCCTCGCGCCGGGTGGCGGTGTGCAGGCTCACAGGCATGTCGAGGTCCTGCGCGGCGGCCCAGAATGGCTCGTACTCCGGGCTGTCGTAGCGGCGGTCCTCTTGCGGATACTCGGTGATCATTGCGGCGGACATTCCCAGCCGGGCACAGCGTTCCAGCTCGGCAACGCCCTCGGACACGTCATCCACGTTTATCATCGCCACACCCTTGAGCCGGTCGGGGTTGGTGGAGCAGAACTCGGCCAGCCAATCGTTGTAGGCGCGGAAGATGGCTGACATCAGGCGGGAGTCCTCGATCTTGTAGTAGAAGAGACCCTGGGATGGGTACAGGAGCTCGCCGGAGACACCGTCGATTTTCATGTCCCGGATGTGCTGGTCGGGGTCATAGCCACCCGCATGGACGTCCTCGAAACGGCCGTGGGCCGAGATCTGTTCCGGGTTCTCGAACCTCGCACCGGCGTTGGAGATCAGTCCGATGCCGGCGATCATCTGATCCTTTTCCACGACCAAGTGATCGACGTCGCCGACACGCTGCATCCTTGGGGCGCGGTCCCGAAACTCGGCGTCAATTCGCTGGGTCCACAGGTCAGGTGGCTCGAAAACGTGGGAATCTGAGGAGAGTACCAGCAGGTCTTCCATTTTTGGCTCCTGTTGTGGCTGCGACATTGAAACGTCGGGCCGGAAATTCAATCATTGAGATGAACAATTCTACCATCCCAGCCCCTTGAACTCGGCTAGGATTTGGCCTCGTCTGTCTCAGTCGGTACATCAGGCCGCCCTACGCATATCTGCGGACAGGGACTTGTCGTCGATCCCCAGGGCCAGGTCCCGGGCCAGCGTCGCATCCGCTTCGAGCAGGGTGAGGAGGTACGCGAGCGGTACCTCCGTCAGGGATCCCAGAGTGTGCAGACCCGACCTGCGGAGCCGAGTGATCTTTTCCGTGGACAGCGGCAACAGGTCGACGGAGCAGTCGCTCAGAAACGCTACGGGGTTGAGCGGAGCTCTCAAGGTGCCGCCGTCAGGCGCACAGGAAGCCATCGCGTAGGAGATGAACCTGCCCGGTCCCACCCCCACCCTGGGGCGATAGCCGGCCGGTGCTGCGTTGAGCAGCGTGGAGACCAGGTGCGCCTCGCCGTAGGGGGCAGCACGCGGGTCGTCTTGCACGTAGGCCCTGCCCGGTCCGTCTCTCTCGACGAGGTCGAACCGCCGTTGCAGCGCCTGAACCATCCGGTCGTCTGTTTCCCAGTAATACCTGTGGTCCGCCTGTAGCACGCTGGCTCTGCTGCAGGCTCCAAGGGCCTCGTTCAGAGTCATGCCACCTACGACGCCCTCGGCCTCGGGAGAACTGTCCAGAACGATGTCTCCGGGGCCGCGGCCGGTCTCGACGACCACCAGGGGTCTGTTGCGCAGCACCGGATAGCGGGATCTTTCGGCCTTAGCCGGCAGATTTTTTACCAGGTGGCACGCGATGATTGGCCTGTGTTCGTTCCGGTACATTTTGCCTGAGGGGCCTTTGCCGCCAGATGTAAGGTGTAGGGACATGTTATAGAACAGACGTGCTGTTCTGAATTGCCTTCTGTCAGGAAAGTCGGGCTGGCGGCAAGTTTGCGGTCCCAATCCGGATAGAAAAGGCCAGAGGGATGGGCTAACCTTGGTTGGTCCGGAAATTCGGTATGCGAGGAATGCAAGTGGAGAAGTGGCCCACCGGCCTGTCGCCGAAGGAACTGGCGCAGTGGCTCAACGATCAGTACGGCGAGGAAACGCTGATGCATCACCTGAAAATGTGGGTGACGGAGGTCAGCCGGGAACGCGCGGTGGTTGAGTTGCCGGTACATCCCGGCTTGTACACGCCACACCACTACATTCACGCTGGGGTCATGCTCTCGCTGGCCGACACCACGGCGACCATCGCCTCGATGGCGGCCTACCGCGGAGAGCTGGAGCCCGAGCAGCTGCCGGTGGCGGTATCAGTTTCCAGCCAGATAGTCGGCAATATCCAAGAGGGGCTGCTGGTAGCCGAGTCGACCATTCCTCACCCGGGACGCACTCTGGTAGCGGCTGCCACGCGGGTGACCGATGGGGATGGCCGGCTGCTGGCGCTGGTCAACTCGACCCATTTCGTCCGCCCCCGTGCCTCCTGATCAAGCGCGGAATCAAGACGGGAATTCCTGCCCGTGAGGAGAGCTCAGATGACACAGAACGTCGCACAACCGCCGACGGGTGACCCGGCATCGGACACTGGGCTGGACCCGGATGTGATGTGGACTGCCCTGGTTGACCACGACAGGAGCTACGATGGGGTCTTTGTGTGCGCTGTGAGTTCCACGGGCGTCTACTGCCGGCCTACGTGCCCAGCCAAGCGGCCCCACCGCTCGAAGGTGAGCTTTTACGGCACCCCCTGGGAGGCCCGCAACGCTGGCTACCGCGCCTGCATGCGGTGCCACCCGGACCGTCCCGAGACCGATGCCGATCTGGTGGCAGCCGCCTGCCGCATCATTGATCGCCACATCGAGGAATTTGAGGCGCTGCCTGCCATGGCGGAGGTCTGCAATGCCTCGGGCCTTAGCCCCTCCCGACTGCAGAGGCTGTTCAAGCTGGAGACGGGCCTGACCCCATCACAGTACGCCAGGGGGAAACGGGTGGAGCGTTTCAAGTCACTGGTAAAGGGAGGTGAGACGGTGGCCGAGGCTGTATATGACGCCGGATTCGGGTCTTCCAGTCGCCTCTACGAGAATGCCGCCGGGCAACTGGGAATGACACCGGCCACCTACCGCAAGGGCGGCGCCGGAGCGACCATCCGCTACGTCGTTACGAGTTCCGCGCTGGGCGACCTGTTGGTGGCGGCCACCGGAACGGGCATCTGTGCAGTCAAGCTGGGCGACGATACCGAGGTCCTCGTCGCTGAGCTGGAGCAGGAGTTTCCTGCCGCTACGCTGGTTGGCGAGCCTCACGATGACGGGTCTTCGGTGGGGGCCGGCCTGAGGGGATGGGTCGACTCGTTGCAGGAATACCTTGCCGGGCGCAGCACCGACATCGACCTGCCGCTGGACGTGTTGGCCACCGCCTTCCAATGGCGGGTGTGGCGGCGCCTGCAGGCAATACCTCTGGGAGACACGCGCACCTACCAGGAAATGGCCGCCGAACTGGACCACCCCACCGCCAGCCGGGCCGTGGGTCGCGCCTGCGCCACCAACCCCGTGGCGCCCATCATTCCGTGCCACCGCGCCGTCCGCAAGGATGGCGGACTGGCCGGATACCGATGGGGGCTGGAACGAAAGGAAGCCCTGCAGGAAATGGAGAGTCGGCTGAAGGCCGGCCAGGACAAGGCGTAGCTACCAAGTAGCTGAGTGACTCTATCCCTCTCCCTTCGGGGAGGCTGGGGCGGAGGCGTTTACCTGCGGCAGGCAAGTTTATTGATGCCTGGGATTTCACCCCGCCCCAACCTGCTCCCTTGAGGAAGAGGGAGAAAAAAGGACCTGAACGCACTCTTACTCTGCAAGTCCGGTCGCTGCCCTCCTGCGTATAATGGGCATTGCGTGCCTGAGGAAGGGTATCTCTTGGATCTTTGCGTTCGATCTTCTGTCCTGCTTGCCGTTCTGGCTCTGTTGTTCTCCGCGTTTCTCGTCATGGGCGGCCTGTCTCCGGCAGGAGTGTCCGCTTCAGGAGGAGAGACCCGAGTGGTGGGAACATATCAGAATGTGAACTTCCCTTCCGGTGTCGAAGTCGGTATCACCATTGAGTCGGACGTCGAGATCAAGGAGGTGCGGGTCTATTACCGGGCTGAGGGATCTCGCCAGTGGGGTTATGCCTATGCTGATCTTGAGCCCGGTGCCCGAATAGTGGCCAGCCAGTCCGTCCCTGCCCAGGAATCAACATACATCGCTCCCGGCGCGGATGTGGAATACTATTTCGAAGTACGGAACATTGAGGGCAAGGTCGTCAAGACCCACCCGGCCGTCGTGGAATACCTGGACGATCGCTTCGATTGGCGGCGGGTCAGCATCGGTCCCCTGGAATTGGTGTATCACGACATCGGAGATTCTCAGGTGGAAGAGGCGGCACAGGCGATTCGTGAGGACCTCTTGCGGGTCCAGGATCTGCTGAAGATGGA
The DNA here is from genome assembly GCA_965207865.1 of Dehalococcoidia bacterium. Taxonomy (GTDB): domain Bacteria; phylum Chloroflexota; class Dehalococcoidia; order Lucifugimonadales; family UBA3495; genus VXOI01. The sequence continues at coordinate 170,150 of CBDBNP010000001.1, read as the reverse complement.
CCAGGTCCGTCCGTTCAAGGGGGTGATCTACAACAGCTACTCGGACGCCAACGCCGCCTTTCCGGTGACCAGCCAGACGACCACTGACCACGGCACTTTCGCGGGGTATGCTTTTCCGGGGCAGCGCGTCTTTGTTGGGCAGGGCCTTGACCGCCGCATCATCGTCCACGAGTCGACCCACCTGATGCTGCGCGACGCCCTGGGCCGAAGGAACATTGAACTACCGGCCTGGCTGAACGAGGGGTTCGCCACCTACATGGAACCCAACGTACGCGTGCGCAGCAGCAGCGAACTGTATCGGCGAACGCCACACCTCAAGGCGATGGGGTCCCTGTCGGGAACTCCCGAGACCATACCCCTCTTTTACCAGAAGTCGGTCAGCGTAGTGGCCCACCTCATCGAGGAATACGGAGAGGAGCGCTTCCGGTCGTTTCTCTCGGAGATGGCCCGGGGCAACAAAGTTGACGTGGCGCTGGTGAGCGTCTACGGGTTCGACGACCATGGCCTGGAGAGCAGCTGGGCCGGGCTTCCTATTCCCGATCCGGTCGTCCAGGTTCCGACCCCTGTAACCGCTGGAGTGGAGTCGAGCAGTAGCGCCCCGGAATCCACCGATCCTGGCTCGGCGCCTCCATCCACCTCGGGTGATTCCCGGCAACAGGAAACTCAAGACCCACCACCTTTCGTCCCGCAGCCTGCCGTTCCACAGCAGGGAAATAACCAGTCGCAGCAGCGGAGCCCCAGCGAGCGAAACGAGCCGTCTCTTTTCATATTCTTTGATGCCTGGATTCTGGCCGGCGTGGCGCTGCTGGCGGTTGTGGCGGTTTCCGTCAAGTTTGTTTACAACCGTTTGCGACAGCAGCGGGAGGACCCGGAAGACCCCTGGGATTCCTGGCGAAACGATTATCCGGACGACGACTGATTCTCTCGTCTTACGACCCGGCCCTGCGGATTGCGGCCGGCTCACGCCTGCGATGTCGGGCAGGACGGTTTCGTATTTTCCTGCGCATCTGTTATATTCTTGCCCGTGTTTGTCTGCGGGATATCCGGTCCGGACCGGTGGCAAGTCCAGGGTTGAATCCGGATTTGATCAAACATCCCGGAGACATTGAATGAACCCGGAACCGTCCCTTGGAGAGAACCGTCCCGGATGCGCAACTTGCGTGGCTCTGAAATTATCGGGTTGCCCCGGAGCGGATCGTGGCCGTAATCAACCTGACCTGGGATGAGATCGACGAGCTGGTCAGGGGACTGGCCGATCGGTTGCCCGCCGACAGTAGTTGCTGGGGAGTGCCCCGGGGCGGCAGCGTGGTGGCCGCTCTGCTGCGTAGCAACCACGGCGTCAACATAACGGCCGACTGGACTGAGGCGACCGTCGCGGTGGACGACATAATCGACAGCGGGCGGACGGCGAAGTATGTCTGGGACAGGCACGGTTTGAAAGTCGAGGCGCTGATCGTCAAGGAGACCACCGACTGGATCGTCTTTCCCTGGGAGGGAACCGAGCTCAGCGAGGACGCCGAAAACACCGTGACCAGGTTCCTGCAGCAGATTGGCGAGAACCCGAACCGTCGTGAGCTGGAGCGGATGCCCAGGAGGGTGGTGAATTACTGGGATAGACTGTTTTCCGGGTACCGGTACGGCGATGGTGAAGTTTCGCTGCTGATGCAGGATGCTTCCTCGGACTCTGTCCCTGAGCACATCGAAAGCGACTTCGTAGTTTTCCCGGGAATCCCATACGTCAGTTCATGTGAGAAGCACCTGCTGCCATTCTTCGGCACGGCCCGTGTGGGGTTAATTGGAGACGGAAGCCACCAGTATTTCGGCAACGTCCCGATGCTGGTTTATGCCCTCAGTCGCCGCCTGCAGATCCAGGACCGACTCACCGGCCAGATATGCCAGACTCTGGACGCGGGATACGAGGGGGTCGCCGTCCAGTTGGTCGGCAATTACCTGTGCCCGATGGTGCAGGGCAGGAGCGACCGGGAGACGGAATCAGAAACCACCGCTTTTGCCGGTAAGTTCGAGAATGACCCGGAATTACAGAATAGATTCCTCGCCATCTGCCGCCAGCGGGGAGCATTACACGATAAACTACATGGCTGAGGGTTTGTCGAATGAGGCCTGCAGGTCCCCACTCGTTAGGACGGCTGCCAGGGTGTCTCGTGCAGCCTAGTGCCGACGGGAGCGACAGGTTGACGGCAGATGCAGGAAGCCGAATTCCGTGACATACGGTAGACTCGTAATGGACAATGCGGTCGGCACCAGTCCCGACGCATAACCCAATTAGTGGTTGAGACCCGAATCGTAACCGAGAACCTGAAACGTAGATATATGAAACTTTCAATAATGATGGCTCTCCTGTTAGTCCTCCTGGTTTCCATGGGCTGTGTGCTCCAGACGCCTAGCCCGGATTCGCCTGCAACGGACGGCGAGGATTCGTCGGATGCACCCACGACAGCGGCTACCTCGGCGGACGGTCAGCCTGCTACCGCCACGCCTGCGGGCCCAGCGAGCAGCCCAACGGCTGAGCCGCCTCCTACGCCAACGATCGTTTCGGCGAGGCAGGTCTCGCGTCTCCAGTACTCCAGCGCGCCTGCCATGGCCCTGGACACGTCCAGCGATTATGCCGCTGAATTCCGGACCAATTACGGCAACTTCCGCATTGACCTCCTGGAGGCCGAAACGCCGTTGACGGTAAACAACTTCGTCTTCCTGGCCCAGCAGGGATACTACGATGGGCTGATTTTCCACCGGGTGATCGAGAATTTCATGATCCAGGGCGGCGACCCCAGCGGCACCGGCGGAGGTGGCCCGGGTTACCTGTTCAGGGATGAAATCGTGGCGGGACTGGTGTTCGATTCCCCAGGCAAGCTGGCCATGGCCAATCGCGGGCCAGGCACCAACGGCAGCCAGTTCTTCATCACGACGGTTCCCACTCCTCACCTCAACGGCAACCACACCATTTTCGGTGAGGTCACCCAGGGACAGTCAGTGGTGGACGCCATTTCACAGGTCACTACTGACGCCAGGGACAAGCCTTTGCAACCCGTCATGATAGAGAGCATTGACATCCTGCAGATGCCCAAGGAGTAGGGGGCTGCAGTGGTCACACCACTATTCAGGAGATTCAATTCGTGGCACTCGACAACGTAAACTACGAGAGGCGAGATTCCATCGCCTATATCACTCTCAACCGGCCGGACAAGCTGAACGCAATCAACGGCCCGCTGCTGGCGGATTTCGGGGACGCAATGGACGTGGCGGAGGCCGACCCGGATGTGAGGGTGGTAATCATCACCGGCGCGGGGCGCGCGTTCTCCGCTGGCTTCGACATCACCCCCGACCCGGACGCGCCGCACCCTCACAAGGGATCGGCTGAAAACTGGCGCGGACACCTGCAGGGGCTCATCGATGGTTTCATGAAAGTGTGGCACCTTCCGAAACCGGTAATCGCTGCCGTCAACGGGTATGCCCTGGGTGGGGCCTGCGAGCTGGTGCAGGTGTGCGACATCAAGATAGCCTCAGAGCGGGCGGTTATGGGAGAGCCGGAAATCCGCGCCGGATTCGGCCCGCCGCTCCTCATCACGCCATACAGCGTCAACCTGGCCAACGCCAAGGAGCTGCTGCTCACCGGCAACACGGTCGACGCCCACGAGGCTGCGAGAATCGGCTTGGTCAACCGCGTGGTGCCCCACGACCAGCTGATGGACGAGTGCGAACGCGTCGCCCGGAAGATGTGCCTGATGTCCCAGCTGGGAATGAAAATGACCAAGGTGGCGGTCAACCGGGCGTTGGAGAACATGGGCTTCCTGAACGGCGTCTCCCAGAACCTGGAGCTGATGACCATTTTCGACACCAGCACCAGCCCGGAGCAGGAAGAGTTCAACGCCGTCGCCGCCGAGAAGGGGCTGCGTGGGGCCCTCAACTGGAGGGACGCCCGCTTCAGGGAGTTGGACTAGACCGGAACGGCGCATTCTGCGTATCGGCAGAACTGGCTCCGGACTGGACCAATGGCAAGAAAAAGGGGCGCACCGAGGTGCGCCCCCACGTTTGCCAAGAGCAGCTGACTAACGGCTACCCACACCCGCCGCTGCGAATTGGCCGGAATCCTTTCAGCCGGGACGCAGTCTGCCAAGCGGTTGAGGGCTTTAGCCGCCCGCTTTGACCTCGATGCCAGCCAGGTCCTCGACGAACTTGAGTAGCGCCGAGTGGTCGGACTCCTGCTCGCCGTCATTGACCAGGGCCCCCAGCATCTGCTGTACCAGCGCGGTCACCGGCAGGGGAATGTTCAATTCCTGTGCGGTCTGGAGGACGTTCCGCAGGTCCTTCTGGTGCAGCCTGACGCGGAACCCGGCGCGGAAATTCCTCGACAGCATCATCGGCGCCTTGGCCTCCATGACGTTGCTGCCTGCCAGGCCGCCGCGGATGGCGTTGAAAACCCTCTCGGGGTCCACACCTGCCTTGGTTGCCAGTACCAGCGCCTCGGACAGGGCCTCGATGTTGGCTGCCACGATGATCTGGTTGGCCAGCTTGGTAACGCCGCCGGCGCCGATGTCGCCGGTCAGCACCACGTTGCCGCCCATCACATTTAGTAGTTCAACGTTCTGATCGAATATCTCCTGCTTGCCGCCGACCATGATTGCCAGCGTGGCGTTAATGGCGCCGGGCTCGCCGCCGCTGACCGGCGCGTCCAGCATCTCCACGCCCTTCCCGGCGCACTCTGCGGCAATCCGCTGCGACACCAGCGGGGCGATGGAGCTCATGTCGATGATGGTCTTCCCTGCTGACGCACCCTCCAGCACCCCGTCGGGGCCGAGGATCACCTTCTCCGAGTCGGCGGAATCCGGGAGCATGGTGATGATCTTGTCAGTGGACGCCGCCACCTCGCGGCTGGATGACGCCGGAGCCGCCCCGTCGCCCACGACCTCCTCGACGGCTTCTCCGACGATGTCGTAAACGGTAAGTTCATATCCTGCCTTGAGCAGGTTGCGGGCCATGGGCTTCCCCATGATGCCCAGTCCTACGAATCCGATTTTTTCGGCCATCTTCCGGCCTCCTGACTTTCAACTGGCGCCGCAGCCGGTGCTCCGGCTGGCTGGCGGTGCCGGAACTGTATCACACATTGTGCGCTGCTCCAACGCCGGTCCACGACCGCGGCAGCGCCCCTGGCCAACAGCGCCAAACGTAGAGAGGGACCCCTAACCTTGCAGGTGGGGTCCCTCTTTGGGCCGTGGACGGTTGAACTCTCCCGTCCCTGGCAGGTAACAGTCTGGTTAGAGTCTAGAACCGGCGCTTGTCGGCCTCTTTCTCCTTGAGGAACAGACCCAGGGCTACCAGCTCCATAGCAATGCCGAGGGCTATCAGGATCACTGGCCAGATCCGCAATGCCAGGTCGTCATCCCCGAAGAACGCAATCTGGGGTTGGCTGGAACCTGACGCGTTGCCGAGGTCCTCGACGCTGGGTGGCGCCACCCTGAACGACTGCTGCAGTACCTCCGATTGCTGCTCCGGCGGCGCGGGCACCGTCGGCGGCGGCACCGGCGTGGGCTGAGGCGTGGCCGTGGGAACCGGCGTCGCAGTTGGCTGTGGCACCGATGTCGGCGTCGGGTCCGGCGGAGCGGTCGGCGTGGGCTGTGGCGTGGCCGTCGGTTCGGGTGTGGGATCGGGTGTTGTTTCTTGCGTTTCCTGCTGTACGGTCTGCTGCTGGCTTGTCTCGAGTTGCTGCGGCGGGACGATGGCAGTTATCACCGCAGCGGCGTTGCTGCCGATGCCGTAGGTGCCGGGCCCGGAAATGCTACCTATGCTGACGGTGATGTCCCCCTCATCATCGGCGCTTTGGCTAAACGTTACCGATGTCCACCCGCTGCTCGACGAGAGGAACGCAGCTAGTGTGTCGGTACCGATGTCGTCGGCGTCGAGGACTACCGCGATGGAGATTGCCGGGTCAAGAACGTTGTCGCCCGTGATGGGATTCCCCTGGGTGTCGAAAACCTCAATGGTGACGCAGGCCTGGAGCGTTTCCGCTGGCGGGTCGTCCAGGGAATCCCAATCGCAGTTATCCGGGTTGGTATCGATCCGGACGAAGAACAGCTTGTCGCGCGTGTCCTCGGGGAACGTGACCGTCCCTTCAGCACCGACAGTCGTTACCTCCGTTTCGTCGTCGGGGTCCACCAGCACTACAACTTGGTGGTCCTCGTCGGTCACTGGGACCTCCACCACATCGGTGACTCTGATGGTTACCGAGATGGAATCGCTGCCTCCCTTGCCGTCGGATACGGAAACCCTTACCGAGTAGCTGTTCTTGATCTCATAGTCGAGCTCGGCCTTGGTTTTCAGCTGCCCGTTGGTGCTGTCGATGGAGAATGACGCCGCGTCCGTACCGCCGAGATAGAACGTGAGGTTGTCCTGGTTTGCGTCGGTGGCGCGAACGGGATGGCCGACGTTGGTGCCCTCAGGCGACATCTCCGCCACCCAGCGCTCGGTGCTGTTGCCGTCGTTGAACGTCGGCCCCTGGTTGACCTGCGGCGCTTTGGGCGTGAAGAAGTTGGTGACGCCGCCGCCGCTGTTCGGGGATTTGGTGTTCGGGCCGTTATTGCCGACATTGTTTTGATTGTTGCCGCCGTTATTCACGCCTCCCTCGCTGACGTCTGTAACGTTGATGGCGACCGTGATTGTGTCCGTTGCGTTCGCAGTGTCAGTTGCGGTTACTACAACCGTGTAGCTGTCCTTGGTCTCGAAGTCCAGGGCCGCACTGGTCTGGAGTTGCCCGGAGGACCGCACGATGCTGAAGGACGACGCATTGGTGCCACTGAGCGAGTACGTCAGTTCGTCCCCGATACCCGTGTCGTTGTCGGTGGCGGTAACCGGCGCCCCGATGTTACGCCCGGCCGGCGTGTTCTCGGCGATGGAGCGGCTGGTAGTCGTGCCGCTGAACGTCGGCGCGCTGTTCGCCACCACGGCGTTGCTGGCCTGCTTGGGGATGGTGTGGCCGGTGTCGTGCGTGTCATCGTAGGTGACAGTGACCCGTAGGTAGTCGCCCAGGTCGTCCTGTACCGGCGTGTAGCTGCTGGTGGTCTCGCCGGTGATTTCCGTCCATAAAGTTGGATCTGTCGGGTCCGTGGAACTCTCCCATTTCCAAGTGATGTTTGCTACTCCGGTGTCATGGTCCACGAGCACGGCGGTAATGGGCGCGCCAACACGCGGGTGGTTGCTCATTGACAGCTCACCCTCGTCATTGGCATCGGTGACAGTGATGGTAACGGTGTGAGTGTCGTCCGTTGCCGCACTGGCTGACCCGTCAGGGGCCTTTTTGTCGGTTACGTGTATTCTGACCGTGTATTCGTCCTTCGACTCAAAGTCCAATGGATCCTTGGTCTTCAACTGGCCTGATGCGGTGTCTATGGCGAAGGCCGCGCTGTCCCCCGTCGTGGGAAGCGAATATTCCAGGGTGTCGCCGGTGGTATCCGGATCGGTCGCAGTAAACGGCGAGCCGATGTTGGTGTCAGCCGCGGTGTTCTCTGCGACGTCCAGGGTAGTGGAAAGGGCGTCGTCGAAAGCCGGTGGTTCGTTGAGGTCGGTAACGGTGATGGTCACGGTAATGCTGTCGTCCGCGACCGTATTCGCGACCTCGTAGTTGTCCAGCTCGTCGCTGACGGAGACCGTGACGGTGTACTCGTCTTTGTCTTCGTAGTCCAGGGCCGCATGAGTCTTGAGCTGGCCCGTGGTCGTGTCGATGGCGAAGGACGTGTCGTCGGTGCCGCTCAGGGAGTATTTAAGCGTGCCCTTGCTGTCGGCGTGGGTGGCCGACACAGGCACGCCGATGTTCTGGCCAGCGGCCGTGTTCTCCGGGATCTCACGGGTGGTCGTTGCGTCCGCGAACTCCGGGTTCACGTTCGTCGCGAGCCTTTCTACCACCTTGCTGCTGGTCTCCGCCTGGGCCGACTTGCCAGCGCCATTGTTGTCGGTATAGGTGACAGAGACCCGCAGGTAATCATCGACGTCGTCCTCGTCTGGGGTATAGCTGCTGGTCGTTGCACTGGAAATGACAGTCCACGAATTCTGGTCCGTTGAACTCTCCCACTTCCAGGTCTCGCCGGTAATGCCGCCGTCCTGGTCGGTCAGCGTGGCCGTCAGCGCGGAGTTTACAACGGGGTCCTGCGACGAGAGCGTGAGTTTGCCCTCATCGTCGGCGTCGGTGACGGTGACCGTCACTACGTGCGTGTCGTCGATGGTCGCCGTTCCCTCGTTGCTGCCCTCGCCGTCCAACCCGTCGGTTACCTGGATGGTGACGCTGTAGCTGGCCTTTGTCTCGTGGTCCAGGTCGGCCTTGGTCTTGAGCTGGCCGGTGGTATCGTCAATCGCGAAGGACGCAGCGTCGGTCCCGGACAGGGAGTAGGTCAGAGGGGTGTCACCCTCCGGGTCGGTGGCCGTGTAGGGGCTGCCGATGTTTGTGTCGGCGGCGATGTTCTCGGCGACCTCCTGGGCGGTGGGGGCGGCATCCGCGAAGGCTGGCCCCTCGTTGACGTTGGTTACGTTGATGGTCACATCGATGGAGTCATCCTCTGTCGGCGTACCTTCGGTGTTGCCCGCGTCGTCCTCGCTGTCTGTCACAGACACGGTTACCGAATACGACGGAGTGGTCTCGTGGTCGAGGTCCACGCCGGCCTTGGTCTTGATTTGTCCAGTGGCCGTATCGATATCGAAGGACTCCGCGCCTGTCGTGTCCAGCGAGTAGGTCAGCGTATCGCCGTCGTCGTCGGTGGCGGACACCGGGTCGCCGACGGGCTGGCCGGCCTCGGTGTTCTCGGCGACCTCGCGGGTGATGCTCGATTCGCCGTCGGCATATTCTTCGTCGAACGTGGGCGGCTCCGTAGTATCGTCGGTTACTGTGATGGTAACCGCGTGCGTGTCCTCGAGGTTGCCAGAGTCGGTGACTGTCACGGTCACCGTGTATGTGTCCTTGGTCTCCTTGTCCAGGGGTTCCTTGGTCTTGATCTGGCCCGCTGAGTCGATAGCGAAGGATGCACCATCGCCATCGTCCAGCTTGTAGGTGGTCGTGTCGCCGTCGTCCGGGTCTGTGGCGGTGAATACTGCTCCGATGTTCTCGCCTGCCGCGGTGTTTTCCAGGACGCTCAACGCTGTGGGCGCATTGGAGTCGATCACGGGCGGCTCGTTCACGTCCCTGACGTTGATTTTGACGTCGATGCTGTTATCGTCAACCGTGTCCGAGTTGCCGTGGATGTTCTTGCTGTCCCGGACAAACACGGCCACGTGGTACGTGTCCTTGGTCTCGTGGTCCAGTGGATCCTTGGTCTTTATCTGGCCGTTCGACGAGTCGATGGTAAAGGACCCAGCGTCCGTGCCTTGCAGGGAATAGGTCAGAGTGTCGCTTTCCGGGTCTGTGGCAGAGACCGGACTCCCGACATCCTGGCCTGCCGCGGTATTTTCGTCCACGGTGAATTCAGGAGGGTTTCCGCTATCGTCGAATGTCGGCGCCTTGTTGTAGTCGGCCTCCTCCGTAACCCCATCACCGACAGGATTGCAGTCCGCACCGTTGGTCGTGTCGTTGCCGTTGACCGGGACAGTGAAGTCCCTCGTGTTAATGGTGTAGCCGTAGTCTTCTTCGTCATCAAATGCCGTGTTAATCGCGATTCGAATCTTCCGGCCGGGAGTTATGCACCGGTCATCCGCTATCCAGACGAACTCTCGCTTTTCTACTTGTGATCCACGAAATACAAACTTGATCTGCTCATTCACGGGGACATGCCCATTGTCATATCTGGAGCCACCTTCCTCGTAAAGGTGATCATCATAGGTGTCCCATACGTTGATGCCACCCTCAATACACACCTCACCTGTTGATGGTTGCGAAGTGCCATTTAGGTAGCAATATTGCTCGTCCGCCGTCAGTTCCCTGCTGAGCTGCAGCGTAACCGTTACATAGCTCCCCTCTTCCCCGACCTCCGGCATCACGGCCTTGATCTTGACCTCGGGCAGTGAGTCACCGTGGTTGGCATGGGCAGTGCCCGGAGGGGAAAGGGATAGGGATAGCAACACGCCAATCAGTAGGATGAGGACAGTGGTGACTACTGCCGTTGGGGAGATAAAAGGTACCCGGTGGAACATGTCCCCTCCACACTCTCACTGCATCGAGACCGGCATTGGCCGGCAAGTTGGCTGCCCGTCCGGTGTTCCGTGGGAGTCCACGGTGCCGGGCGGGAGCGCGCGGGCGATGCCCGCAGACTCGTGGGTTTATTGGTTCACGCGAAAAACATAACATCGGGCTTATATCAATATGTTTACTCTTTATGTCCGGATTTTTGCAGTTCTTCACCAAAATTGCGTATTCAAAGCTGAAATCGCGGATGCCGGACCCCGAAATCCATTATGGTAACTGTGGAAAGTCCTATATTCCCCTTTTCATTGTCTGGCACTGAAAGCCATTTGCCTCGCGCTGAGCGAACTTATCCGGAAAATCTTTGGGCAGTTTTCGAGCCTCAAATGTCGAATCGTCCCTGTGAGCCGGGAGCGCAGGGTGATTCGATTATCCGAGACACTTTGCGACAGGTGTTTCAGTGATGGCTATCCTGAAGATTGAAGCGTTGCCTGATGCAAGGTCTTCACCCCACCCTAACCCTCCCTCATCAATGGGGAGGGGATAACCGAAAGTCCCTGGTCTGGAATAGCATGGCCGTTGTGCTGGATGTCGCAGGGGGTTATCATGGATCAGAGTATCTCCGGCCTTGAGCCGGAGTTTTTGCGGAAGGCGGAAATCCCCTGCCTCTAGCGGTACCCCGCCTTATCCCAACCTGCAAGGAGCGGACCCCATGGCCTACAGGAGGTCGGCGCTGGTAACCGGAGGCGCCGGGTTTATCGGCTCTCACCTGGTTGACAGGCTGGTGGACGAGGGCTACCGGGTGATCATCGTTGACAACCTGGATACCGGAAAGCTGAAGAACCTCAACCACGATGCCGTGTTCCACCACGTCAGCATCACTCACCCCACGCTGCCGGCGATCCTGGAGAAGGAAAAGCCGGATTTGGTCTTTCACCTGGCCGCGCAGTCCAGTGTGCCGAAGTCGGTCAAGGATCCCATCCTGGACAATGAGGTCAACGTGCTCGGAACCCTTCGCCTCCTGGAGGCAGCAAGGAGCACGGGGGTGCAGAAGGTCATATATTCCTCCACGGGCGGCGCCCTGTACGGCGACCCGGACGAAGTCCCGTGTTCCGACGACGCTCCCATCCAGCCGATTTCCCCCTATGGCATGTCCAAGTACATGGCTGAGCAGTACCTGGACTTTTTTGGCAGGCAATACCGGCTGAACTACACCACCCTGCGCTACGGCAATGTTTACGGACCGCGACAGGACCCCCACGGCGAGGCGGGCGTGGTGGCCATATTCATCCTGGCCATGCTGACCGGCCATCGCCCGCGGATATTCGGCGACGGCAACCAGGCGCGGGATTTCGTCAGCGTGGACGATGTGGTCGAGGCCAACATGGCCGCCATACACCGGGGGAATCGCCAGTCATTCAACATCGCCAGCGGTCAGCTGACCAGCGTGAACGAACTGTTTGCCATGCTGAGGGAGATCATCGGGTACCGGTGGGAGGCGGACCACGGCCCGGCCCGCACCGGAGACGTTTACCGCATAAGCCTGGACTGCGCGCGGGCACTGGAGGAACTGGGCTGGGTTGCCAGCACGTCCCTCAGTGACGGCCTGGCGCGCACGGTGGAATATGTGAGGGAAACCGCCGATGCTGAGGGAGTGCTGCAGGGGTAGCCGCGTCGCGGAGCACAACCACCTTAGCGCTTGCAATAAAGTTCTGGCGGACCCTGATGGGGCCTGCAATCGTCCGGGCCTTGGTCCGGCGGCGCGATGCACATAATGGGCCGAAGCGGTAACATATAGGTACCATAGCCAACATCATAGGAAGGGCAGATACATGACGACACCCGAGACAGACTACGATGTAATCATTCTTGGCGCCGGGGCGGCGGGCCTGGCAGCCGGTCTGTATACCACCCGCGCCATGCTCAAGACTCTGGTCGTTGAGCAGCTGGGCCCCGGCGGGCAGCTCCTGATTACCGATGAGATCGAGAACTACCCAGGATTCCCCGAGGGCGTGAAGGGCCAGGAACTGGCCGTGATGATGGAGCAGCAGATGACCAAGTTCGGCGCAGAGATCGACTACGCCGAGGTGCAGGGTATTGAGCGCGCCGACGAGCCGGTCAAGACCGTTCACACCGACGACCGTACCCTCACCGCCAAGAGCCTGATCATCGCCACCGGAGGCTCCCATAACAAGCTGGGCGTGACGGGAGAGGACGAGTTCTCCGGGCGTGGCGTCTCCTACTGCGCTGTCTGCGACGGTAACTTTTTCCGGGGCCAGGACGTGGTCGTTGTCGGCGGCGGCGACGCGGCCATGGACGAGGGCCACTACCTCACCGGTATCGTCAACTCCGTCACCTACATCCACCGCCGCGATGAACTGCGGGCCACCAAGATACTGCAGGACCGCGCCTTCAACAACGAGAAGGTCAAGTTCCTGTGGAGCCATGTGGTCGAGGAGTTCGTTGGCAACGAGGCTCTGGATGCGGCACGGGTGAAGAACCTCAAGACCGAGGAGGTCTACGACTACAACACCGCCGCGGCCTTCATCTACGTCGGGTTCCACCCCAACACCGAGTACCTGAAGGGTCTGCTGGAAATGGATGCCCTGGGCCACGTCTACACCGACATCCACATGCGCACTGGCGTCCCCGGCATCTACGCCTGTGGCGACGCGAGGGCCGACTCCACCCGGCAGCTGGGCGCGGCCGTCGGCGATGGCATCACCGCCGCCCTCGCCGCCTACCACGACCTGCAGGAGTAGCCTCCCGCCAGAGAAAAGCACAGTATGCAAGGGGCGGGTTTCAGACCCGCCCCTACGCATTAAGGAGAAATGGGCTCGTTTTCCTTAGATTCGTCGCCAAGCATAGGCCTGATTTGATCCCAGAGAAGATTGGGAACTAGGCTGTTCTCGATTCTCATTGCGATTTCTCCCATTGGATATGTCTTAGATCCATGGGTACTAAAGTCAGTTTTGAATCCACAACTCTGATTGCTACAAATGTATTGAAAAGTCTCCTCAATGATGATTTCTTGTTTATTATCTCGAGCGACGACACTTTCCAACTGTTCTAAAAATGGATTTAAACTTTCTTGGCGTAAAGCCGAATAGCAGTTTGGACAGCGCTTTGATACAAATCCTCCTATTAGGTAGGGGTCTCGGCCTAGCGGTATCTTAATGCGAGGGAGTTTGCTCTTGGGAGTGTTGCATGCCCTTCCTACCCAACTCAAATCTTGAGCGGAGACCACAAAGCGCGCGATGGCTGAGATAGTCCGAGAATTTATTGCCCTCACCACTTGGCCTTGAACAGGGATGTATTCGATCCTGTCTTGCTCCATTTTAGGACCATAAGAGACACGTGATACGAACAAACACTGTTGCGAATTCAGCGGAACATATTTTTCGAAGATAGGTTGATCGATGGCGTTGTACTCAAAAAACGAATCTCCCAGTACAAATTGATCTTCCTTGGCCTCGAGAATTCTCCAAGGCAGCGAAGCAAACAAGCCTGGAATCTCAAAATTCCTCAATGGAGACCCTCCCAAACCCGAAGCCAAGAATTCTTGGGTCATTTCCTCTTTGACGCCCTGAGTTTGAATCCATTGTTCAGCCATTTCCGCACTTAGAGCGAGATATTGAGCCCCTGCGGAAACAGCTTCCCGGCTGAGGAGCTCTGACCGCCTCTTGGAGTTCTGAGCTATGTCTGCGAGAATAGGATCAAAATTCTGTTCGATTGTTGTCTTCATTTTGTGCGTTCTGTAGTGGTAAACATGGATGTATCGAGCCAAAGTCAATCTATCTTCAATTGACAGATTCTCCCGATCGGAAAGCCTATCCATTGCTAATTTGCCTGTTGTCTCAATTTTCTGGCTCAATTCGGTTTCGTATTCTTCTGTATAAAACCCTTTTTGTACAACGGCATCATTGAGGACAATACGAATACCTCTGTAGTTCCGATCTTGCCGGGCCCGGTCCAGGTCAAATAAATGTAAGGTGTTATCAAAGCTAAAGCCACTTAAGTGAAACTTCGGAACAATGTGGTTTCTGATCCGTCCCTGGTTATGCCTGGCGGTGGGTTTCTGCACTGCCGCCACACCTCATTTGAAATTCTATTTTTAATTATTGAGGTCTTCGATCATTTTTTCAACAGAGTTGTAGACTGGCAATAATTTAGGGGCGGGTCTCAGACCCGCCCCTGACGTTCGCCGTTTGCAACCCGTTCGCTGATGCCCGATCAGGCGTTCAGCTTCATCGGCAGCTCGAGCATGGAGCGGAGCGCCATGGTCGGGCGGTATTCGGCCTCGTGCGGAGCCATCTCTAGGTTGGGATAGCGGTCGGCCAGGGCCCGGAACACTTCCTGGCCCTCCACCCGGGCGATGGTGGCACCGAGGCAGTGGTGGACGCCAGCACCGAAGGCCACGTGCGGGTTGGGCCAGCGGGTGATGTCCATCTTGTCGGCGTTCTCGAACTTGTTGGGGTCGCGGTTGGCCGACGGGATTACCCAGCGGACGCGGTCCTTTTCCTTGATCTGCTTGCCGCGAAGCTCCACATCCTCACTGGCCAGACGGGGCAGCGTCATGACCGGGGAGTCGTAGCGCAGGGCTTCCTCGCAGGCCCGCACCATCATGCCCTCGGTGTCGGACTTGAGCAGCTCCCACTGGTCCCGGTTGTTCATGAACGATTTCGTACCGTTGCAGATGAGGTTGATGGTGGTCTCGTGGCCGGCGATCAGCAGCAGCGCGGTGTTGGACAGCGTGTGGGCGCGGCTGAACACGCCCTCCTTCTCGCCGCTGGCAAGGACGGAGATAAAGTCATCGCCAGGGTTCTCCTTGCGTTCGTCCAGCAGCGGGTCGCAGTACTCGAACATGCCGTTCACGCCTTCCATCAGCGTGCGGTATCGATCGGGCTCGCCGCGGTTGTTGTACAGCAGCTTTTCGGCCAGTGTGCGGATGTACGGGCGGTCTGATTCCGGCACGCCCATCATCTCGGCGATCACCAGCAGGGGCAGGGGCACTGCCAAGTCGCGCATCAGGTCCACGCTGCCCTTCTGCTCCGCCTGGTCCAGCAGGTGGTTGGTGGCCGAAATGACCAGCGGACGCCACTCTTCCATGGACTTGGGGGTAAAGAAGCGGTGCACCACCTTGCGCATGTCCAGATGGGCCGGGCGGTCGTGCTGGATGAACATCATCCCCTGGTACTCGCACGCCATCCGGTAGATCTCATCGTCCGACTCATAGATGGCCGGATACGCCGGGCGCGGGTCGTTCAGGAAGGTAGCGCTGGAGAACTTTTCGTGGTTGCGGGTCAGCCACACCAGGTCATCGTGGCGGGTGACGATCCACAACTCGTACAGCTCATTCCAGTGGACGGGATCTTCGTCCCGCAGCCTGCCGTAGTAGGGGTACGGGTCATTGATCACTGACGGGGTAAAGATGTCGTCAGAGATTACGGTGGAAACCATGCCTCACCTCCATTCGAGATGGTCCAGTTTCAGAATAGGAATCCAGCTACGTTACCCTTGGGGCAGTGTTGTGAGTCTATCAAATTGCCCACGAAGTTGACAATAGACAGTATCCGGTTATCTGATTACGAATTGCGGTCCTATTCGACCGGAACCCGCTGGAACTCCGTCTTTGGGAATACGGCCAGCAGTGCCGCCTTCCCGTCGGACCGGTTTACGAACCCGTGCTTGATGCCCGCGGGCGCCAGCACGGTGTCTCCGGGGCCGAGAACGACCACCTCGTCGCCCAGGATGGCCTCCAGTTCGCCCTCCACGATGACCATGGCCTCCTCGGTGTCCGGGTGAATGTGAGTGGTGACCGTGGCTCCCGGGGCGATCTCCAGGTGGCCCACCCACAACGACTGCGAACCGTGCTCGGCCCCCACCAGCGTTGCCCGCGGGATGCCGGGGTAGCCCTCGCTGGTCTCGGCGTCCGCCCTCTTCAGTATCGGCATCTCTCCCTCCTCTTTGCTTGACTTTCCCATTCTCGTGATCGTTGCGCGGATTATAGGCCAGGACCTGGGAATCCGACAAAGGAATTGTCAGGATTACGATTTTCAGGATGAAGAGACGCACAGGATGGGAAACACCTTGAATCAGGAACATCCAGTGAATTGAATAATCCTGTAAGTCCTGATTCTGATAATTGCTGAAATCTGGTATCATTCGCCAAATTATTCCGATAAGGCACAAGGAGGCGCGGTGATGCTGGACAAAACAGCGCTAATGGAGATGATGCGGCGCATGCTTCGGATTCGGCACTTCGAGGAAGCCGTGATCAATCTGGTAGAACGCGGCGAAATCGTCGGCGCGGCTCACTCCTACATCGGCGAGGAGGCGGTCGCCGTCGGCGCCTGCATGGCACTGCGCGACGACGACTGGATGACCGGCAATCACCGCTCCCATGGCCACCCCATCGCCAAGGGCGGGAACGTCAAGACGGCCATGGCAGAGCTCCTGGGCAAGAAGACCGGCATCTGTAAGGGCAAGGGCGGCTCCATGCACCTGGCCGATTTCAGCATCGGCATCCTGGGCGAGTCGGGCATCCTCGGCTCATCCATCCCCGTGGCCGTTGGCGCCGCGCTGGGCAGCCGGCTGCAGGGCAACGACCGCGTGGCCGTTTGCTTCTTCGGTGACGGCGCCAGCAACGAGGGCGCCTTCCACGAGTCGATCAACCTGGCGGCGGTGTGGAAGCTGCCGGTCATTTTCCTCTGCGAGAACAACCAGTACGCAGTCACCAGCAGTTTCAAGGAGATGGTGGCGGTGGAAAACATATCCGACCGCGCCGCTGCCTACGCCATCCCCGGTGTGCTGGTGGACGGGCAGGACGCGCTGGCCATGCACGAGGCGGTCACCGCCGCGGTGGAACGGGCCCGCTCCGGCCAGGGGCCGACGCTGGTCGAGGGCCGCACCTACCGGTATTACGACCACTCGCTGGGACTGGGGCGCATCGTGCGCAACTCCTACCGAGAGGACGACGAGGTCGAGCAGTGGAAGCAGCGCGACCCGCTGGACATCCACCGCGCCATGCTCATCCAGCAGAACTTCGCCACTGCGGAGGAACTGGACGCCCTCGAGGAGCAGGTCAAGGCTGAGATCGAGGATGCCGTGACCTTCGCCCGCGAGAGTCCGTACCCCGACCCGTCCGAGGTCTGGGAGGACATGTACGCCGAGCCGATACCGCTGGAGTGACGAGATTTCAACGCGAGTTGTCTGAACTGTGATTTTTGTGATTAGGAGATTGCCGTGATTAGGACCCAAGGACACCGGAAATCACGAAAATCCCACAATCAAATAAATCACAGTTCAGACAAAATAGGAGGCAGGTCATGGTCACTGAAACACAGACCCGCAACATCACCTTTACCCAGGCCATCAACGAGGCGATGCGCGAAGAAATGCGCGTCGATCAGCGCGTATTCATCATGGGCGAGGACATCCAGAAGGGCGTGTACGGCGCGTCCGGCGGGCTGTTCACCGAGTTCGGCGGTGATCGGGTGCGCGATTGCCCTCTCTCGGAGAACGCTTTCTTCGGCGCAGCCGTGGGTGCCGCAGCGGTGGGGATGCGCCCCATCGTCGAGAGCCTGTCCAGCTTCATGTGGGTGGGTATGGACCAGTTGGTCAGCCAGGCTTCCAAGATGCGCTACATGTTCGGCGGCCAGGTCAACTTGCCCATCGTGTACCGCGCGGCGATGTACTACGGCGGTAGCATGGCGGCCCACCACTCCGACCGCTCGCATCCGCTGTTTATGAACATTCCCGGGTTCAAGATCGTGTTCGCGAGCAACGCCTACGACGGCAAGGGGCTGCTCAAAGCGGCCATCCGCACCGATGACCCGGTGATCTTCTGGGAGGACCGCACCATACTGGGCGCCAGGGCCGAGGTGCCCGAGGAGGAATACATCATTCCCCTCGGCGTCGCCGACGTGAAACGGGAGGGCACCGACGTAACTATCGTGGCCATCGGCGGCATGGTACCAAGGGCACTGGCCGCTGCCGATGCGTTGGCGGGCGAGGGCATCTCCGCCGAGGTCATAGACCCTCGTACCCTGGTTCCCCTGGACAAGCAGGCGATCCTTGGCTCGGTGGCCAAGACCGGTCGGCTGGTGGTGGTGGACATGGCCCACAAGACCTGCAGCGCGGCCAGTGAGATCGCGGCCATCGTGGCCATGGAGGGCTTCTGGGACCTGCAGGCGCCGATACAGCGGCTGGGCACCATCAACGTACACATCCCCTTCAGCCCGGCCCTCGAACCGCTCTGCTACCCCACCGACGAGTCCATCGCCGAGGCCGTGCGGATGACCATGCAGTAGTGTCCCAATTGACATTAATGGACAGGATGAACAGGATGGGACGCCCTTTCCGACCATGACACAATCCTGTGAATCCCGTCCATCCACGTAAGTTCCTTGTTAGTTTCTACGACCGGGAGTTGAGGTTATGGCGTCGGAGATCGTGCTGCCGCAATGGGGCATGGAGATGCAGGACGGCACCATCGTCCGCTGGCTGAAACAGGAGGGCGATACCGTCGCAGAGGGCGAGCCCATCGTCGAGGTTGAGACTGCCAAGCTCCAAACCGAGCTGGAATCCACTGCCTCGGGGGTCCTCAGCCGCATAGTGGCCCAGGAAGGGGAGATCGTCCCCATACGTGGCGTGCTGTGCGTCATCGCCGAGCCCGGCGAGGAGGTGGCGGCGGAGCCCGCAGCTGCGCCCGCCGAGACTACCGCGCCCGCCACTCGGGCAGTATCCGCCGCCAATGGCGCGGGAACCGGCAGGGTGAGCGTCCAGGTGGTCCCAGCCGCCCGCCGACTGGCCCGAGAGCGGGGCGTTGATCTGGGGCAGGTGCACGGCAGCGGCCCCAGCGGTCGCATCCTGCTGACCGACGTGGAGGCTGCTCTCCGGGTGCCCGCCGCCCCTGCGCCATCCGCTGGTCCTGAGCCTGTCGAAGGACGGGGCCGAGTTCCCGTCGTGCCCGCCGCCCGACGACTGGCCCGCGAGAACGATATCGACCTAGCCACGGTGTCCGGCAGCGGGCCGCAGGGCAGGATTCTCATTGAGGACGTTGAGGCGGCAATTGCTGCTCGGTCGGCCCCTGCCGCCGCACCCTCACCGTCGGCGGACGGCGTGGTCCCTCTCACGGGCATCCGCGGCGCAGTTGCCACCCGGATGCTGCAGAGCATCCAATCCACGGCGCAGGTCACGCTGACGACCGAAGCCGTAGTCACCGAGGCCATGCAGCTCAGGCGCGGCCTTTCGCGGCACCACTCCGAGGAGGCCGGAGGTAACATAGGCCCACTGCCGGTGGTGGTCAAGGCCACCGCCGAGGCGCTCAGGCGTCATCCGCGCATGAATGCCATCGAGACCACCGGGTCAGACGGAGAGGCGCAGGTGCAGATGCTGCCTGAGATCAACATCGGTCTGGCTGTGGCACTGGAGGAGGGGCTGGTTACGCCGGTGATCCGCGGAGCCGACGGCAAGTCGCTGGCACAGCTGGCAGCCGAGAACCGAGATCTGGCCGCCCGCACTCGCGAAGGCCGCACTCGCCCCGAGGAGATCAGCGGCGGCACGTTCACCATCACCAACCTGGGAGCCAACGACATTGACGGTTTCACGCCCATCATCAACCCGCCGCAAGTCGGCATCCTCGGCGTGGGCCGCGTGGTGGAGAAGCCGCTCATCGTAAACGGCGAGATCGCCAAGGGCGAGACAATGTACCTGAGCCTGACCTTCGACCATCGCGTCATCGACGGCGCCCCCGCCGCCGAGTTCCTGCAGACGGTCAAGCGCCTGCTGGAAGACCCGTGGTGGATGGTGGGGTAACCACGACCGTCCTCTGCTCGAAATAGCTCGTGATACACTGGTTGACGTACCCTACGGCCCGGCACATTGTAACCATTTAGAGAAAGTGTATGACCCTGATCCAGACTCCCCACGAAATATTCGCTGACGCCAGGGCAGTGCACTCCAGCGCACTGGAGCGACTGGACGCGGGCGACATACGTGACGCGGCCGAAAAGGCGTGGTGCGCCACCAAGCGAGCGACGGAGGCGTTGCTGCTTGCCGTTACTGGCGAGTTGCCGCCCACGACCGTCCGAGTTTCCAGCGGACTACGAGGACTGAGCAGGGAACGCGAAGCGGCTAGGTCTCTCCAGAGCAGGTTTGCCGAAACGGTGCGGTTCCTGCATCACGACTGCTTCTACAACGGCCACTGCGAGCCACAGGATAGTACGGAACGGCTTATTCGTGAAACCGGTCAATACATCGAGGACGCGGAAGCCTTGGCCGAAATCTAGACGACTTTCCTATGGCAGGGACGGCCACGAAAAAAGACTCGCCAGTTACGGCGAGTCTTCTCGTTTCCGGGGAAAGGGCGCCTGTGCTACACGTCCACCATCAGCACCCACATTGGTCCCTGCCCTATGGGATAGACCTCCAGCGGCTCCAGCGCGCCGGTGTCGGCGTTGATGCGGTATGAGGCCAGCCGCGCGGATTCCAGGCCTGCGGCGTAAAGGTAGTTGCCGGCCGGGTCCAGGCTGAAGGCGCGGGGAATGTCCTCGGTGGGCGTCTGGCCAAGCGGCGTCAGTGTTCCGTCGCTGGCGTCGACGGCGAATCCCGCAATGCTGTTGTGGCCCCGGTTGGGCGCGTAGAGGAATTTCCCCGAGGGTGTTATCTGGATTTGCGAGCAGGAATTGTGCTCGCTGAATCCCTCGGGCAATGTGGGAACGGTGTGGAAGGGTTGCAGGGTTCCATCCGAGCGGTCGAACCTGTAGGCCGTAACGCTGCAGCCCTGCTCGTTGGAGGCGTACACCACGTCCAGGTTGGGGTGGAAGCATACGTGGCGGGGCCCCTCCGGCGTACGGGGCGTCGCACGGTCCGGTTTGCAGGGCGCCAGCCTGCCGGACAGTTGGTCGAACCGGAACTGGAATATGGCGTTCTCGCCCGTGTGAGCTCCCTCGGCGATGTGCGGCACGTAGGCGTACCGGTTGGACGGGTCGGTCTGGACGTAATGGGCCCCGATGCCGGTCTCGCGCCACTCGATGGGGTCCGGGTCAAGGACTCCGTCCTCGCCGAACCCGTGAACGCCCACACGCGCCTGGTAGTAGTGGGCAGACAGCAGGTACTTGCCGGTGTTGTCCACCGAGATATGCACCGGGTCGCCCTCCAGCGGAACGCCGCCGATTTCGCGCAGTCGTCCGGTGGCGTGGTCGATGGCGTAGCTGGTTAGCCCGAAGTCGCCGGGCTGCCTGCGTCCGACGAACACGTAGCGCCTCTGGGGGTCCACTGCCATGGGTGCTGGCATTCCCGTAAGCGGAAACTCGGTTCGGCGGGTCAGACCGCCGGTGTCGGGATCCTGCACGTAGAGGGAGATGCGGTCCTCTCGCTGCAAAGAGATGTACACGTAGGTAGTCACGTCAAATTCCTCACGGAAAAGAGTGCCGTCTATTAGAGGGCTGAATGTGCTTATAATAGCACCAACAGTGACCGGGGCCGCCTGCTGGTAAAGCCCGTTCCACAATTGAGAATCTGGAGGGTTCTGTATGCCAGAACAACGCGAGGTTTCCATGGATGAGTTCAAGCAGATGACCGAACGGGCCGGGCTGGGCGTCAGGGATGACGAACTCGAGGAGCTAAAGACGATTTACGATCTTTACGCCGCCTATGCCGCAGAGCTCCACACCATAAACTTCGGCGCCGAGGAAATGGTCGTCGAATTTCACCCCGACTGGCCGGGGTCGTAAAGGTACCCCTCACTCAGGGCGAGGGTATCTCCAAATTCCAGAACGGGGTGAATTGAAATGGTAGACAGGGACAGGTTGTATTTTCTGACCATGCGAGAGGCCGGACAGCTGATGCGTTCCGGACAGCTGTCTCCGGTGGAACTGCTGCGCGCCTGCCTCGATCGCATCGAAGCCACCGACGACCGGCTGCACTCGTTTGTCACGCTGATGGCTGACGAGGCCATGGAGCAGGCCCGCACGGCCGAATCCGAGATGCTGCGCGGCAACTACCGCGGCCCGATGCACGGCATTCCATTCGCGCTCAAGGACCTGTACGACACGGCGGGCACAAAAACCACCTCCGGCTCCTACGTTGACCTGGAGCGCGTGCCGACGGTGGACGCGTTTACCACTGCCGGGCTCAAGAACGCCGGCGGTGTGCTGGTCGGCAAGCTGGCCATGCACGAGTTTGCGCTGGGCGGCCCCGACTGGTCCACGCCCTTCGAGCCGGCCCGCAACCCGTGGAACCTAGACCACATCACGGGCGGCTCCAGCAGCGGCACCGGGTCATCGGTGGCATCCGGGCAGGTGATGGGCGGTCTGGGATCGTGCACCGGCGGCTCCATTCGCGGGCCCGCCTCCTACTGCGGCATCGTCGGCCTCAAGCCCACCTACGGGCGCGTCAGCCGGGCCGGTGTTGTCACCCTGAGTTGGTCCCAGGACCACGCCGGGCCCATGACCTGGACGGTGGAGGACACCGCCTACATGATGCAGGCCATCGCCGGCCACGACCCCAAGGATCCCACCTCCAGCACCGCGCCGGTGCCCGACTACTCGGCATCTCTGGTGGAGGACATCAGGGGTATGACTTTCGGCATGCCGCGGCACTATTTCTTCGACCCTGACCCCAGCGTGAACCCAGAGTCGGTGGCCGTCGTCGAGAAGGCCATCACCGAGCTTGAAAGCCTTGGCGCCAAAATCCGTGAGGTCTCTCTCCCCAGCCTCGACTACGTCCGGGCCGCCAACTCGGTGATCATGGTCAGCGAGGCCTATGCCTACCACGAACCCAACCTGAAAAAGACCCCCGAAAAGTTCGGGGACATCACGCGCAGCCGCTTTCGGACCGGGGCGCTGCTCACCGCCGCCGACTACCTGCAGGCGCAGCGGGTGCGAACGTGGGCCCGCCGGGAGTTCGCCGAGGCCATGAAAACGGTGGACTTCCTGGTGACGCCGACGATGACCACGCCTGCCCCGGCCTTCGACGGCTACGATCCGACCACCACGGTCCGTGGCCGCAGCTTCACCGCTCCGTTCAACGTTACCGGACTGCCCGCCATCTCGGTGCCCTGCGGCTTCACCGAGGCAGGGCTGCCCGTGGGAATGCAGATTGCCGGGAAGCCTTTCGACGAGCCGGGGTGCATTCAGGCCGCCTACACCTACCAGCAGCACGCCGGCTGGTACAAGACGCGACCGTCGATTTAGAAATGTCTGAATCAAGATTAGCCGGATTAGAGGATGGACAGGATAAGCAATCCCTATCCTGAAAATCCTTCAATCCTGAGAATCCTGATTCAGACAGAGAGGTTGGCTATGACCAGCGCCGCCGACCAATACGCCGCGATGTTGGACGCCGTGGACGAACAGCAACTGCGCCTGTTCGGGCCGAGGCCTGCCGATATCTGGACCGGGCAGTCGGCGGCGCAGTTTCGATTTGATCCTCACCGCGAGCTGGACCCCAACCTGGAGGTGCTGGCATCGTACCTGCAGTCCGACGATGTGATGGTCGACGTGGGCGGGGGCGCCGGACGGATCTCGTTGCCCCTGGCCCTGCGTTGCCGCGAGGTGCTGACCGTGGAGCCGTCCGAGGGGATGGCCGCTGAGTATGAGGGATCCAGGCTGGAGGCGGGCATCGCCAACGCACGACGCATCCCATCGGGCTGGATGGAGGCAGAGGACGTCGTGGGAGACGTGGTGCTGACCTGCGACGTGACCTATTTCGTGCGGGATATCGTGCCTTTCCTAGACAAGATGCGGTCGTCAGCACGCCGCAGGGTGATGATTCTGGTATGGAGCGAGCCGCCGCCCAACCGCGGCGGGGAGCTGTTCCGTCGCGTCTACGGCGAGCCGCTGGCTCCGATGCCCGGACACCGCGAGTTGCTGCCGGTTCTGTGGGACATGGGAATCCTGCCAGATGTGCACGTCCTTCCTGAATCGACGTGGTGGGAGGACTGGCATCATGCCACGCGCGAGGAGGCGCTGGACTCCGTGATATTCGGCCGCTGGTCCCGTGAGGGCATTCGCGACACCGCCCGCCGCATCTTCGATGAGCAGTTCGACGACCTGTTCGTCCCAGACGGCGACGGCTACCGAGCCATCTGGCGCCAACCCATGCGCGAACTGCTGATCACGTGGGAGCCGGAGCGCTCTTAATCGTTTTGGCCCTTTCCGGCGGCAAGTGGGGACGAAGCAACTCGGCGGCACCGTCCAGCATTATGCCAATGGGCGTCCTGTCGCCGGAATCAAAAAAAGCGATGAGGACGCCGTAGGAGATGTCAGAGCCGAGCGACCCGGGTTTTCCGTTTCCCAGCCACAGGGTATCGCTTTCGTCTTCGTATGAAATCTCCAGAAACTGCCCATCTAAACCGTCATGCCAGGCCCGAGAGCTGTCTTCCTCGGTACAGGGTATGTCCCCGTTGAAGTGAGGCGCGAGCAATTTGAGGCCACCGGATAGAGCTACCGCCGTTGGGACGATGCCGTCCGAGTCGTAGTATATGGTGAAGATACCCTTGGTGATGTCCCGGTTGATAGGGGTGGGAAGCCCGTTGCCCATCCACAAGGTATCTGTTTCCTTATCGTATGAAATCTGAGGGTACTCCAATTCCACGTAGACGACCCCTGGCTCGGTCCTGTCTTGGCTCTGCTCACTCATGGGTGTTCCCTAATCAGTTTCAAATGGTCGTCCCGGAACGCTGTGCGTAGCGCGCCATTTCCGTCAAGCACCACCCGAAACCAAGTTTCCTCGTCTGGTTCAAATCTGTAGTAGCCGGTCCTGCCATTCGATTGATGCACTATCAATGTGGGTTCACTGATAGCTGCCATAATCCGACCGGGTGTTGCCTCCGGGTGCCTGAATTGGGCGTCGCTTCTCCAGTGCCGGGTCTTGGGCAGCGCATCAAAGGCGAGGCGCACCTGTTCATCCAAGATTCAGCGTTCCTAACTGATAGTGCCGTAGAAGTCTTTGGGGGTCACTTGTGGAACAGGGGCAGCAACTCCTCGCCCAGGATGTCCAGCTGCTCCATGCTCTCCTCCGCCCGGCAGAGTGGGCGCACTACGAACTTGGACGCTCCCGCCTCGACGTAGCGGTTGACGTACTCCGCAACGCGGTCGACTGGCCCGACGGCGGTGAACTCGGTGAAGTGCGCGTCCGGGCGCTGGCGGGTGACGAACTGGTTGGCCTTGATGGTTGCCTCTTCCACGTCGTCGCTGACGTAGTACCCCATCAGGACGCCCACGTGGTCGTCCTCGATCACACGGTCGAACTCCGACGCCGTTTCGAACAGGATGTCGTGGCCCTCCTTGACCTCGGCGGGCGTTGCGCTGGACACCAGCCAGCCGTCGCCCACGCGCCCCACCCTACGGGCGGCAGCGGCAGTGCGTCCGCCGATCCAGACCGGCGTCGACGGCTGCAGGAAGGGCTTGGGGGTGACAGAGACGTTGTGGCAGGTGTAGAACTCACCCTCGTGCGTGACCACTTCCTCCTCCCACAGGCGGCGCATCAGCTGTACGGCCTCGTCGGTGCGCGGGCCGCGGCGCTCCTTGCTTACACCACACGCCTCGTATTCCTCCGGCTCCTCTTGGCCGAGGCCCACCGCCGGGAAGAAGCGGCCATGGGAAAGGAAGTCCAGCGTCGCGATCTGCTTGGCCAACACCACCGGGTTGCGCAGGGGCATCGCGATGACGCTGGTGCCGAATTTGAGGCGGTCGGAGTAGGCGGCGACCATGGCGCAGGCGGTCATGGACTCCAGGCTGAATTTGTCGCTGACGATGCGGTCGCTGAGCCAGATGGAATCGTAGCCGTGCCGGTCACCGGTCTCAACTAGCTCCCGCAGGTAGTTGGGGTTCTCGCCGCCCTCACCGAAAGCTCCTGGCATGTACCCGATGGCGATACTCATTGCGCTCCTCCCCAAATTTCTGGCGTTGCGCTGCCTCAGTTTGGCCGGCTTTCCGCTGGTACGGTCGCCTAAACTGAGGGCGGCGCAGGTCGGTTTCGTAATGTCTGGATTATACACTCAGGCCCGCAAGCCTGTGTGCTGCCGGATTGGACGTGCCGATAGAAAGGCAACTGTCTGAATCAGGATTCACAGGATTTTAAGATTAACAGGATGTTCACCAATCCTGCTCATCTTTTAATCCGGCTAATCCTGATTCAGACAAGCCTCGTGGCACAGGCTTTGCAATTGTCCTGATTGGAAACAACGGGATCCTTTCGTTTTCGGTGCTGGCTGTACTGGTCCGTTCGCGGTTCGGCAAGCTCACCTTGAACGGACTTGATGGCTTGAATGCGAAGGCGACAAGTCCTCCTGGCACGAACGTTATTAGCGATGCAGGTCGCAGTCACCCGCCCACGAACGCGTCCACGAATGCCGCGACCAACTGCTCGTCTCCGTCTGCCGTCAGCTTGCCGTTCTCCATAACGTTGGGCAGTTTCCAGCGACCGAAAATTACCATGCCGTATGTGGCCGACGCGCAGCGGAAAGTCACATCCGGTTGAGAGGTCGATTCAATCTCGAAGCTGGCTCCCTCCGGAGCGAGCACCACGTCTACCGCCGATACCGTAGGTCCTTCGAGCTCGAACCGGTACCGCACCCCACTCGTCCGCGACGGGTCGGCCCGGAAAGCGCGCCGCACCGCCCGGCCCGAGGCATTGACCAGCCCGGCCAGGCTGTCATCGGCCAGCGTTGCCTTGGAATCCAGGGCCCAGCGCATGTCCCACTCGTGCATGGCCAGCTCGGCAATGCGTATGTCTGCCTTCGACCGCACCGTTTCGGGGCGGAGGCGGTGGAAGCACAGCTTGTCCCAGTCGTCAGGCTGCACCAGTGCCAGCACCCGGTTGAACTCGCCGTTGACCCGCGCGAATTCCGGCAGCAGGCCCTCGCCCAGTTCATGCCGCAACTCCACGGCCCGCCGGTCCAGGTCGAGGCGGAACTGGTCCTCGCTGACCGGAGGGTCGTCGGTGAATCCCGGTGTGGGCGACAGGTCGCCTGCGAGACCCCGCTCGATCTGGTCCGGGAGCGGTGCGCCCCGCTCAATCAGGTGGCCGACTACGTCGCCGACCGTCCAGCCATCGCAGGCGCTGGGCCGGGCCAAGTCGTCGGTGGTCAGGGCCTGCAGAAAGCGCTCGATTCGTTCACCGGCCCTGGCTATCTCGTCCCTGCGGGCGTCGTCAGCGTTCATTTCAACTCCATCCCTCTAATTTCATCGCCTGTTCGTGGATTGTGTGTTCGAGAAAAACCCCTGTCAACAGGTGAACCCCATCCCGACATCCGGCATTTCCTACCATGGTGCTTTTCGTGGATAATGACGGCTGCTACTCACAAATTGGGAGAGGTATCGTAAATGTCGCAGCTCAGTGAAATCGCAGCTCCGGTAGCGGCGCTGCTGAGAGAGACCGGACAGAGCATCAGCGTGGCCGAATCGTCTTGCGGCGGGCTGATTTCAGCGGCCCTAGTCGCCATCCCCGGCGCGTCCGACTACTACGTTGGCGGCAGCGTCATCTACACCCGCGTGGCCCAGAGAGGGCTGCTCCTGGTGCCCGACATCGCCATGGAGGGCAGGCGGGCCAGCTCTGAGCCCTACGCGCAGCTAAACGCCCGCACCACCATGCGGTCGCTGAACACCGACTGGGGCCTTGCCGAGACCGGCGCCAGCGGCCCGACGGGCAACCGCTACGGCGACAACTACGGCCACGCCTGCGTCGCCGTGGCCGGCCCGGTGGAGAAGGTGATAACCATCGAGACCGGAGATCCTGACCGAGAGGCCAACATGTGGGTCTTCGCCCAGCGCGCCTTCGACCTGCTGGCGGAATGCATCCGCGAGTCCCAGGGGTAGGGGCGACCCTCGTGTTCGCCCTTACGGAGTTTGAACTATGGCGGAAGTAGAAGAGAAACTGGCTGAACTGGGTTACGAACTGCCTGCGGCTCCGGACCCCGTGGGCAATTACCTGCCCATCGCCCGCAGCGGGAACGTGATGTGGCTGGCCGGCGTCGGCTCTCGGATGACCGACGGGCGGAGCATCACCGGCAAGCTGGGAGGGGACCTAGCCGTCGAGCAGGGCTACGAGGCGGCCAAGTGGGCTGCCCTCAACCTGCTGTCCCGAATGAAGGCCGAGCTTGGCGATCTCGACCGGGTCTCTCGGATCCTCAAGGTCGTGGGCATGGTCAACAGCGACCCGGCTTTCACCCAACAGGCGGCCGTCGTTGATGGCGCGTCAGACCTGTTCGTCGCCCTCTATGGAGAGCGAGGCATGCACGCACGCTCCGCTCCGGGTATGGCCGCGCTGCCCGGGAACATCGCGGTCATTTGCGACTGCGTCATAGAAGTTGACGGCGGTTAGACGCAGTGGTCCAGGATACCCTGCTGTACAACGAGCTGGCCTACCTCTGGCCGGCCATCAGCCCACCCGAGGACTATGCCGACGAGGCCGAGAACTGGCGGCATGCTCTGCGGAAGTACCTGGGGCCCGGGCGGCACCGCCTGCTGGAGCTTGGCGTTGGCGGCGGACATAACCTCTCCCACCTGACCGCCGAATTCGACGCGGTGGCAGTGGACATATCTCCCAATATGCTGGAGCTTTCGCGGCGCCTCAATCCGACCGTCGAGCATCACCTGGGAGACATGCGCTCCTTCCGTCTGCCTGGCCGGGCCTTCGACGCCGTGCTCATCCACGACGCCATCTGTTACATGCAGGCCGAGGACGACCTGCGTGCCGCCTTTGCCACGGCTCGCGCTCACCTGCGGACCGGAGGTCTGCTGCTTGTAGCCCCCGACCTGGTACGAGACACGTTCAGGCCCGGTATGCACCTGACCTGGTCAACGGAGAGGGACGGAGTTCAGATCACCACCGAGGAAACCGTCTACGACTCGGACCCGTCAGACACCGTCGTGGAGTCGCATTTCACTTACACAATCACCGAACGCGGCGCGCGGAGAGTGGAGCGGGACATACACGTAACCGGCCTGTTCCCCATCGCGACGTGGTTCGCGCTGATGGAGGAGGCTGGATTCCGCACCGATCGCATCCCCCTGCCGGGCGATGGGGACGGCTGCGGCGAGCACCTGTTCTGCGGCGTGCTACGCCCGGAGTAGGTGGGTAGTCGGGCGACTACGTCCCTCAATTCCATTTCGGCAATACACAGGGGCGGGTTTCCGGCCCGCCCCTCACTGAACAATCCCCGTGAATCGAGACGCGGCCCTAGCGCACCAGCGTCTCTGCCATCTTCTCCAGCTGGTCGCCCATCTCCTGGTCTGTGTCGCAGTGGGTGGGCCACACGCAAACCCGCAGGGCTCCCGCGTTCATGAAGTCTTCGACCTCCTGGCGGGTGGTCTCCGGCGCGCGGCCGAAGACCGAAATGGTCAACGACCCGGGATCGCGGCCTCGCTCGTCGGCCAGCACGTCCAGTACCTTGCGGCCTTCCTCGACCTGCTGCGGAGTGACGCGGTTGGGCAGCCACCCGTCGCCATAGCGGGCCACGCGCTGCAGCACGTTGCGTGCCATGCCGCCCAGCAGGATGGGCGGGTGCGGCTGCTGCACAGGCTTGGGGTACATGTAGACCGGCGGGAAATCGTAGTAACGGCCGTGAAATTCCGCCTCATCCTTGGTCCACAGCTCTTTGAGCGCGTTTACGGCCTCCTGGGTCTGCGTCCAGCGGTGGTCGAAGTCGCCGCCCATCATCTCTGTTTCCTCGCGGTTCCAGCCCGCGCCGATGCCGAAGACGAACCGGCCGTTGCTGTGCCGGTCCAGCACCGAGATCTCCTTGGCCAGGATCAGCGGGTTGCGCTCCGGGACCAGCGTGATGCCGGTGCAGAGCTTGATTTTCTCCGTGACCGCAGCGGCCATGGCCAGGGAGATGTAGGGCTCCGAAAAGTGGGCATAGGTCCACGGGATCTCCCCGCCGGTGGCCGGGAACGGAGAGGCGCTGTTCACAGGCAGTATGGGGTGCTCGTGGTACCAGAGGGACTCGAATCCCAGGTCTTCCGCTTTCTTGGCGATGAACGCCGGGTCCAGGGTGTAAGCCGGCAGCGGCACGATTACGCCAACAGACATGTCATTCCTCCAGATGGTTGGTTGTAACTCTTGGCTAAAAGCGATGTAAATTCCTTCCCCTAATGGGAGAAGGCAAAGCCTGTCTTGAGCCTGCCGAGGGAGTGAGGGCGTATCCCCCACGGCGGGCGCTCCTCTACGTGGTCGCCCCCAAGATTACCATGATCACTCCGGCAACGCTCATCAACGTGCCCACGGCCAGCACCCAGTTCAGCGACTCCATCTGCCGCAGGAACAAGGCTGCCAGGGTCAGTGCGATGATCGGCTGGCTGGCGTAGATCGGCGTGACGATGGTCACCGGCGCGCGGCTGAAGGCGTGAAACAACGAGGCCACGGCGATGCCCTGCAGCAGGCCGGCAAGGCAGCAGATGCCAACGTATTTCATGGGCTGGTGGCGGATGCTGTTGATGACCCCTCGGTGGATGAACGCGAACAGGATAGACCCGCCGATGACCAGCGCAAACCCCGACACCACGAAGGGTGGCGCCAGGGCCAGGGAACCCAGCACGTATCGGCTGATGGCGTCGCGAGTGACGAAGGCCAGCGACCCTCCAAACGCCAGCAGGTATCCCAGCTTGCGGATCTCGATGGTCTGGTTGTTCTGCCGGCGGGGGAGCATCACCAGCAGAATCCCGAACACGATGATCGGGGTGCCTGCCGTGACCAGCAGGTTCGGGCGCTCGCCCAGGATCAGGAACCCGATGGCGAAGGCCATCAGCGGCTGAATGGAGATCATGGGCACTGACCGGGCGGCGCCCACCATCCGGATGGCGGTGTTGTGCAGCACCCGGGCGACGCAATAGGCCAGGATGCCCATCACGGTGATCCAGCCGTAGACCTCCAGGGGCAGCGTCTTGATCTCGTCGAAATTGACGCTGAAGGCGATGCTGGTGACCAGCACCGCCCCAACCAATACGGTGTAAAACGTGGCCACCGGCGGCGCCACGTGCTGCGTACCCACTCGCATCAGCACGCTGCCCGAGGCAAAGCCCACGGCAGATACGAACGCGAGGACTACCGCTATCGCCAAATTACGACAGCCAGTCGGCCAATCTCTCGCCGATCATGATCGCGGAGGCGTTGGTGTTGGCCCGCGGCACGATGGGCATGACCGACGAGTCGGCCACCCACACGCCGTCGATTCCCCGCACCTTGCAGTGCTGGTCCACTACGGCCATTGGATCGTCGTCGGTCCCGATCTTGCAGGTGCCTGAGACGTGCCGTGCCGAGCCCACGGTGCGCTTCATCCACAGGTCCAGGCTGTCGTCGTCGTTCAGCACCTCATCGGTCGGCGCGATCCGGCCCTCGCAGATGCCGTTGTATGCCTCGGTCTCCAGCATGGCGGCCGCTAGGCGGACCCCGTCTCGCAGGCGGCGGGTGTCCTCGGGATGCTCGAAGTAGCGGTAGTTGAATTCCGGCTGCACTGTTGGGTCTGCGGAGGCCAGCTTCACCCAGCCGGAGCCTTCAGGCAGTTCCAGCACGCAGGACACCCGGGCGGTGCCGTCGTCCATCACCTCGCCGGTCAGGGCGTTGAACACCGAGCTGGTGGTCATCATCATGTCGCTGACGTGCGGGGACCCCTCGGCGGTGTAGCGCAGTGCAATCCGGGTCCCCAGGTTGTCGGCGGCCAGCGCGGTACCATCCTTGACCTTGTAGGAGACCGTCGTGATGGCGTGGTTCCAGAGGTTTTGCCCCACGCCCGGCGCCTCGTGGACCACGGGGATGCCGAACTGCTCCAGCTGGTCCTGGGGGCCGACGCCGGACAGCATCAGGATGTGGGGCGACTTGAGCGCCCCCGCCGACAGGATGATCTTGTCCCCCTCGACTATGAAGGTCTCGCCGCCGCTCTCGGCCTCCACACCCACGGCCCTGTTGCCCTCAAATACGATGCGGCGCACGAAAACGTCGCCACGGACGGTCAGGTTCAGGCGGTGGCGTGCCGGACTGAGATGTGTCAGCGCGGTGCTCATCCGGACGCCGTTCATGTTGTTCATGGGAACCAGGGCCAAGCCGAGGTGGTCCGGGCCGTTCATGTCCTCAGTCACCCGGTGGCCCGCCTCCACGCAGGCCCGGTGGAACACCGACTGGATGGCTGGCCATTTGCCGCCGTTGTCGCGTCGGGTGATGGGTAGTGGACCGTCGGTGCCGTGAAAGTCGTCCTGAATGTCCAGGTCAGTCTCCAACTTGCGGTAGTAGGGCAGCACGTCGAGGTACGACCATTCGTGCGCACCCTTATCGACCCACAGCTCGAAGTCCTCGGGAACACCGCGCAGGAACACCTGCCCGTTTATGGATCCGCCGCCGCCGATGACCTTGCCCTGGGCCACGTGTGCCGGCCCCTGCTCCTCCGACAGTGTGCCGCGCAGGGCCCAGTTGTGCTTCGATTCCGGCGCCTCGGCGGTGCGGGTGTGGCCCTGGCGTATGTCGTCGGGCAGGTTCTCGGGGTCTGGATAGTCGGGCCCCGCCTCAAGCAGCAGGACCGACAGGTTCGGGTTCTCCGACAGCCGTGCTGCCACCACGGATCCGGCGGACCCACCGCCTACAACAATTGCATCGTACTTCATTATTCCTCCTTTGTCTGAAAGGGAATCGACACTGAAAATCGCCATATCGCTCAAGCGATGATCACAAGGGATCGCGCGCACTATCCGCCGGTGAGCGATTCTACGGAGTCAAGAAACTCCCTGGCGTCCTCAATTACATCAGGGACGAGCGGCAATCTGCAGTCTCCGTCATAAAAGCAGTCATTGTGCAGGGTGGCTTCCATTGACGAAAACCTGTCTAGCATTCGAAAGGCCCTAAAACGACGATTGCGCCGTTCCAGGGCATTTAGTTCGCTTTTTCGTGCACCCGTCCCTGAGGGCACACGACGTCCATAGGACTCCAGCAGATCGTTGGTGGCCAGGGTCACCGCTCCCCAGGTCTTTTCGGCGGCGTCCCGCAGCAGGATTTCGTCGTTGGAATCCTGCCACTGCTGGAGTTCAATTCGAGCGTAGTTGTACATCGCCTTGGCGTCGTCGAGATACTTTCCCATTTTCAATCTTCCGGTCGAGATGGGTGTAGCATTGGCTTACTCAATTCTACAGGGCCGCCAGGAACTGGTCGGTGCTGATCACCGTGCCTTGCCTTGGGTACACCTTCTCCGTCAGCACCCGGTGCACCTCGGGATCAGCGTCCGAGCAGGCATCGGCAACCACGACGAAACTGTAGTTGACGTCGAAGGCCCACCGCACGCAGGACAGCACACAGCCGCTGGTGGCCACACCCATGACGATCAGGTTATCGCGGCCCATCTCCCGAAGACTGACGTCCAGCGCGGTGGTCGAGAACGGCCCAGTCTTGGTCTTGGTGATGATGCGCTCACCCTCCGCGGGCGCCACACCCTCGTGCAGCTCGACGTCCGGCGCGTAGTCCGCGAACGGCCCGCCGCGATGGACCACGTAGATCACCGGAATCCCCACTGACCGGGCGCCCGCCAGCGCGCGGGCAGCGTTGCGCACCACCGACTCGGGCTCGGACGCCACGTTGTTCACGATGCGCCGCTGGAAGTCCATAATCAGGACTGCCGACCGGGCCGCGTCGATCCTCAAAGCTGTTTGGGTCATTGCTTACCTCCAATTCCCAAGAAAGCTTCGTGTTTCAGGGTACATCCCCACCCTGACCCTCCCCCTCAGGGGGAGGGAGAATTCAGTCCCTAATCAACCTCGCCGTTGGCCCAAGCCCGGATTAGATGGTGGGCGATGGCTGTAGGTCCGGGAATGGCGAGCGCCTCGCTCCTTTCCTCCAGGGCCAGGTTCACCTCATCTCGGGTGAACCACTGCACATCGGCCATCTCCTCGGGGTCGAAGTGGATGTCCGTGGTGGCGGCGTCGGCGTGGCAGCCGATCATCAGCGACGACGGGAAGGGCCACGGCTGGGACGAGTGGTAGCGCACTGCACCGACCTGGATGCCCGCCTCTTCCATAACCTCGCGGGCCACGGCCTCTTCTATGGACTCACCCTGGTCCATGAACCCGGCCAGGGCAGAGTAGCGACGCATAGCGACCAAGCGCCCCCGTGACTGTCCCAGCAGACACCGCTCGCCGTCGTGGACTACGGTGATGACCACCGGGTCAGTGCGGGGGTAGTGCTCGGTGCCGCACTCGGCACACCGTCGCACCTGCCCACCGCGGGCGATATGCGTCGGATTGCCGCAGACGGCGCAGAAGCCGTGGCGGTTGTGCCAGCTCAGCTGGGCCCGGGCCTGTGCCACGATCCCCGAGTCGGTGCTGCTCATGTACTCGGCGGTGGTGCGGGCGTCCTCGAAAGTCAGGCCGTCCCTTTCAATGTCGCCCCTCTCCACCGAGGAAACGTCGAGCACGAAATGAGACACTCCGTTGAGCCTGCCGAGGTAAATCGGCTCGGCGTCCACGTTGAGGCGCTGTGCCTCTTCCGCAGGCATCCAGGTCAGGGCGTGGTCGGACGAGACCGGTACGTTAAGCTGCCACATGGGCAGCATCAGGCTGGCCGGGTCACTTGCCTGGGCCGTGAGCCATTCCTCGTCCCGTCGCTCAACCTCGCCGCGGTCCAGCGGGTTCCCGGCGAAAACGTGGGTAATCCGATCGCGTCGTTCGTTCATAGCGCCTTCCGATTTGATGTCATCGCGCTATTCTACAACAACAGGGCTGCGGATTCTCAGGAGTATCAGCGGAGCCCCGGGCAGTCGTTCCCATCAAGGGGATTCGGCGCTGCATTGACAGGGACCGTTGCGTACCCTAGTGTTCGGGGCGGAAACAGAATAGCGTGCGGTGCCCCTCCGTACCGGGATCCCGGACGAAGGGGAGAATAGGGAAGCCGGTGAGATTCCGGCGCGGGCCCGCCACTGTAATTGGTGAGACCTCCGGCATGGTTAGCCCAGCCACTGCCCGGCAATGGGTGGGAAGGCGCCGGGGGGCGGCGATCCATCAGCCAGGAGACCTGCCGCGCTTTTACCGGCCGCTTCGTGGATCGAGCGGGCAGGCAGTTGCGCCTTCAATTGCCCCAGTCCTGTTGCAGGACGGGGGCTTCTGTTTTTCCGGCAATCGTCCCGGCGGAGGATGCAGAATGGCTGGCCTCGAATTCCATCCACAGGAGATCCGGGGAGTCTACAGGGCAATTCACGAGCGGAGGGATATTCGCCAGTTCCAGGACGATCCGGTATCACCGTCGAAACTCGCCCGTGTTCTTGGCGCGGCCCATCACGGACCTTCGGTGGGATACATGCAGCCGTGGGACTTTATCCTGGTGAGCGACGTGGAGGTAAGAGGAAGGGTCAAGGATCTCTTCGACCGTGAGAGGCAGGCCGCCGCCAATTTCTTTGACGACACGCGCCGAGCCCCGGATAGGCTGCTAGTGGCAAAAGGATTGGCTACAATTAAGAGGCCCTGAGGTCCATATCGGTCCGGGTTGACTGTTCGTCTTCTTCAGCTTACAGTAGGGCCAAATGCCTTGGGACTACAGGACAAAAGTACCCCGAAATGGAAACCACAGAATACCTGACAAAAGAAGATTTCCGCTACGAGATGCAACATTACGCCACCAAAGAGGACTTGGCTCAGCTTGAAGCCAGGTTGGTGAAGTGGATGGTCGGGCTGATGGTGGGCGCTACAGTTGCTGCCACAGGTTTTGCGGTCTTGATTGAGAGATTGACCACATAATCTGTATTTGGATGGTACGGCGAAGTTAATCAGAACGCATAGATCGAATATATGATTGTTTGCTATCAGGGCGTGGTCGAGAGTTCCTAACGCACCGCAAGAGTTGGAACCCAGACTCAACGGAAAATGGCGGCGCCACAAGCGCCGCCATTACTTTTGCCCCCGAGAAGGGTTCAGGATCACAGGTTCAGCGGGTGTTCCTCGTAGTCCTGCACCTTTTCGTAGATCTGCATGCGGTGGCGGGCAGCCTCCAGCACGAAAATGCGGTCGTGCTCGTCGACCTTGACCGCCACGGGGCGACGGAAGCGCCACTCCGGTTCCAGGTCCACCCGCCGCCGGGCCTTGACGATGTCCGGGTTGGCGTCGATGTAGGTCTGCGTCCACGGCGAGGGCTGTTGCGCATCGCCCACCAGCGACGTGATGAACCTGCCGTCCGACGCGTAGACCTGCAGCAGGTGGGCGCCCCAGTCGGTGACGTAAACGTCGCCCTCGGAGTCCACCGCGACGCTCGTCGGGCGTTCCAGTGCGCCAACGCCGGAGACGGAAGCCTCGAACTTGACCAGCAGGTTGCCCTCGCTATCGAACTTCTGCACCCGGTGATTGCCCCAGTCGGCAACGTAGACCGCGCCATCCGAATCGATGCATACGCCCCAGGGCATATCGAGCTCGCCGTCGCCACTGCCCTGGCTGCCGAAGCCGCCCAGGTACTCGCCGTCGCGAGTGAAGCGCTGCACGCGGTGGTTCAGGCTGTCCACCATCACGATGGTGCCGTCGGCGTCGAAGGCGATCCCCGCTGCGCCATTCAGCTGCCCCTTATTGCTGCCCGCCTCGCCCCAGCTGGAGACGAAGGCCCCCTCGGAGTCGAAAACTGACACCCTGTTCAGAAAGTCGTCGGTGGCGAAGATGTTGTTATCCTCGTCCAGGGCGATGGCGCGGGGCCAGACGAACTGCCCGTCACCGCGACCGTAGGCCCCGAACTGCCCGAGAAACTGGTGGTCCAGAGTGACGCGTGTAATGCGCTGTCCCAGTTCCTCCGCGCCGCGGTTGATGACGTAAACGGTCCCCGCGTCGCCGTTCGAGCCATTGGCCAAGGCCATATCCTGCGGCGTCCAGAAACCCTGCCCCGACATACCGTACATTCCGAGGCAGTAGCTGTAGTCGAACACCCTGCCTGCGGCCACTGTCGTCAGCATTAGCAAAACCTCCGGGATATTGTAGGGGCAACCCTTTTGGTTGCCCTTGCATTCCCAACAAATCAGGGCGGCCACAAGGGCCGCCACTATCAAGCTCTCCGCTTACACGAAGTCCATCTGTTCGAACTTGCCATTGACGATGGGCACCGGGTCCAGTCCAAGCCACCGGTCGATGATCGTCGAGTAGAAGCCTCGGAAGTCGTAGTTGGGGGCCAGATCGCCCTGCGTCAGGTCCTCGGGCCGCAGCGACGGGTACTCGCTGTACATCCCGCCCTTGACCTGGTTGCCGATGACGAAGGCCGCGCCGCCGGCGCCGTGGTCGGTGCCGGTTCCGTTGTCCCTCACCCTGCGCCCGAACTCGGTGAACAGCACCATGATCAGGTTATCGCCAGCGTCGTGCTCCTTCAGGTCGTCAAAGAAGTCGCCGATGGCGCGGGACATATCGGTCCACAGCTTGGTGTGCATCGGCGGCTGGTTGAAGTGGGTGTCAAAGCTGCCGTGCTGGGTGTAGAACACCTGCGTGCCCAGGTCGGCCAGGTACACCTGCGAGATGTCCCGCAGGAACTTGGCGACGGGAGTCTCAGCGTATTCGACGGTGGACGAGTAACGCTCGGGGGCGCTGCGAATGATGTCGGCGCCCTGGAGCGCGTCGCGCCCCGTCTGTCCCAGGTAGTCCATGACAGCGCCGGTACCCACGGCGGGCGCGTACATCCGGGCGAAACGCTCCAGGATCTGGTTGCGTTCCTCCTCGGCAGACACGCCGGGCACGCTCGACAGCACGCCGTAGGACTCCA
Source organism: Dehalococcoidia bacterium (assembly GCA_965207865.1). Lineage (GTDB taxonomy): Bacteria > Chloroflexota > Dehalococcoidia > Lucifugimonadales > UBA3495 > VXOI01. The sequence continues at coordinate 132,337 of CBDBNP010000001.1, read as the reverse complement.
GGCTGGAGACCGAGGTCACCGGCACGCCGCGCAGCGACAGCGCCCGGGGCAATCCCTGGCCGAAGTTGACGCCTTTCAGCACGTTCTCGTGGTTCGGGTCCAGATCGCGGATGACCCGGCCGACCCAGCCCTCGGTGCCGACGACGTCCGGCTCGCAGGTGTGCCAGATGTCCATTGAGCGGAAGTGCGAGCGGGGCGAGTCCTCGTATCCGATGCCGTGGATGATGGCGACCTTGCCCTCGTCGTACAGCTTCTTGATGGGAGCCATCTGGGGATTGAAGGCCAGCTCGCCGTCGATGGGGAGCACCTGGTCTTCGGGTATGCCGACCTTGGGCCGAGCGTCCCGGTAGTGCCCGTTGGTGTAGGGGATGATGGTGTTCAGGTAGTCGTTGGCGCCCGTCATCTGCAGTACCACGACCACCGGGTCCTTCTTGGTAGTAGCCATTGCGCTCCTCCGCGGCTGGCGTTGGGGTTTGGATACGGCCGGTCTCTTGTTCTTTTGTCTGAATCAGGATTCAACGGATTTGAGGATTTACAGGATATTCCCAATCCTGAAAATCCTGATTCAGACAATTAGGGTTACGCGAACTGGAAGTCGCGGGACGCCGCGATCAGGGCCAGCATCAGGCCGGCGCGCCTTTCGGCATCGTCGCTGTCCCAGGACAGATCGCCGCCCTGCCGGGCCTGCTCAAGCAACTCTGAATAGGTGCTCTCGCTGACCTCCACCGGGCCGGAGAGTTCTAGGCAGGCCTCCACCAGCTGCGCCGGGGTCATCGTGCCGCGCTCGCGCAGGTTGTCGACGATGGCCCTTACGCCGGGCAGCGACGTGTCGCCCATCAGCCCGGCGGCGAAGTTGACCCGCCGCACCAGTGCGCCGCCGTCGATCCACTCGGCGCCGGTGTGCCAGCTCTCGACGCTGGGCGGGTTCAGCAGTTCCTGGCCCTGGTAGGCGCACTCGAAGGCCAGCTGGTTGAATCCGGGCCTCGGGCCCTCGTAGTTGCCAGCCATTTTCGCCGTGCCTATCACCAGCTCAGCCGGGCTTTTGACCCGCGAGTAACGGGCGGCTTTGAAGAAATCGGAGTTGAACAGCGTCCGCAGCATCTCGCGGATGTTGCCGTCGGTCCGGTTGTAGGTGTCGATCAGCGCGTCGATGGCTGCCGGATCGTTGGGCGGCGTGATGTTCCAGCTGGGCACCTGCGGCTCGTCGGCCACGAAGAAGTTGTACAGGTGGCGGGCCAGGAAGCGGGCCGAGGCTGGCTGCTTCACCACGATGTCGATGATGTCATCGCCGTTGAAGGCGCCGGTCTGTCCCAGGAACGTCTTCTCGCCGTCGTCGTGGTCCTCGGGACGGTACTCGAAGCTCCAGTAGAAGCGACCCAGCGGGTTGCGGGGAATCTTCGGGCCGATGGTCCAGCCGGTGAAGGCTCGCGATGCCTCCTTGATGTCGTCTTCGGAGTAGTTGCCCACTCCCATTGAGAACAGCTCCAGCAACTCGCGGCCCCAGTTCTCGTTGATGGCGCCCATATGGTTGCCGTTGTTGTCCAGCCAGAAAATCATAGCGGGATTCTTGGCCAGCTCCACCAGCAGATCTCTGAAACTGCCCATACCGTGCTCGCGGAACATCACGATCTGCTGTGTCAGCTCCGGCGGGTTGTCCACTTTCGAGTTGCCGGTGGCGAAAAGCTGGTGCCAGAACAGCGCCATCTTCTCTTCCAGCGGGCGTTGGGTGTTGATCATCCGGTACACCCACTCGGCCTGGTTGAGGGGCGGGCCAAGGGCTCCCTCGTAGCCGGGCATGAAGCGGTAGAGCAGGTCGTTGTCCACCGGCTCAAATCGCTCAGGATTGAGCAATTCCTCCACCGTTGCCTCGTAGCCCCCGGCAGCTCGGGAGACCAACTCGTCGTAGGATGCACCGAACCCGGCGCGGCGCATAAGGTGTCCCATAAGGGCGATTTGTTCTTTGTCCGGCATGCAGGACCCTCCTGAATAAATGGGTCTGGGTGTCAAAGGCAAATCACGCGACGTAATGAGAGTAGATATCTCCCGTAATCCTATGTATTGCAGGCTGTGATGTCAATGGAAATGCAAGCAAGAGTCCTCTTCGATACGAAGATGCGTATGACATACTGAGACTTCTGCCTGCACGTACGTCCAGCGCAATAAGAGGATGCGCGCCACATCTCGACCAATCCCCTCTCCCTCTGGTATTCCCTCTCCCTCTGGGAGAGGGTTAGGGTGAGGGCGTCCCCCCGTTTACCAAAGGAGTGAGGGCGTTCCCCCGATTACCAAAGGAGTGAGGGCGAAATCCTCGCAAGATTGGCCGGCAGGCCGCAAACGGAAGGAGACATCTGGATGATTCAAGGGAATAACGGTGTACCTTGGCGCCGAAGCGTCCCGCGGTTCGCGCTGGCTGCGATTGTTCCGCTGCTGCTGGCGATCGTGGCCGCCTGCTCTGGCGCCGCGCCCACCCCGGCCACAACGACCATCGCTCCGCCGCCCACAGCAACGCCGGCGGCCACGACGGCGCCCCCAGTGCCGTCGCCAACCACGGCGGCCACTACGGCGCCTGCATCCACACCCCCGCCTCCTACCGCTGCCGCTGCCACCGAGCCGCCCGCCACGGTTCTCGATGCCGACAAGCTGGCCGCCTTATCGGACGCCTCCGATAAGGTCTATGCCCTGCTCGAGGAACTGGTCGCCGAATTGGGGCACCGCGTCAGCGGTTCGGAGGAGGAACTGAGGGCCGCCGAGTTACTGAAAGAACGCTACGAATCTATGGGATATGAGGTTGAGATTCAGCCTTTCGTCAGGCACTTCTTTGACTTTGGACGCTGGTTTACAAGCGGAGGGGAGAATGGAGCGGTCGTGGTTGAATCGGCGGATGAACTCAGGTTCGAAGGCCTTCCAATCAACACCTCTCCCGATACCACACAGAATTCCGGGCCGCTAATGACCCTGTACCTCGGCAAAGGCGACACCCTGCCAACAGATGAGCTTGCCGGGAAGGTCATCCACATCTTGACCGAGGATCTCGATCCGCTTGACCGGCAAATGATCCGGGGAATGCACGACCGGATCAAAATGCTTGCCGATGCCGGGGCAGTTGCCGTGGTGATTTCTCAAAGTCAGGGCCTTCCCGCACAGTTCCCTATCGTCTCCGACGTCGAGTTCTCGATACCGGCGCTGTTCCTCCAAAAGCACCTGGGGCTGAGGCTCGCTGACTTGGCTGCCATCAAGGAGGAGTTGGTCGTATCGGTCATGATAGAGACGGAACGCCTGGAATCCCGCAACGTAATCGCCGAGCTGCCGGGAACCGGCGACGACGTGGTCGTTGTTGGGGCCCACTACGACATCGTTCCCGCCACCGAGGCCGGCGCCAACGACAATGCCTCCGGTACCGCCGTCATCCTGGCGCTGGCGAAGACTCTCGCCGAGGAGCCCCTCCCTTACACGGTCAGATTCGTTTCATTCGGCGCCGAGGAGGAGGGGCTTTACGGCAGCAGCCACTACGTGGCCTCTTTAAGCGACGCGGAATTCGGCCGATTGGGTGCAATGCTGAACTTCGACGTCGTAGGTTCAGGTGAATTTACGGCCGTAACGGGTGATCCACGACTCACCGAGGCGACGCTGCAACTTGCCGGGGAGCTGCAACTGCAGGCCCAGGCCGGTTCCCTGCCCTCCAACGCCTCCAGTGACCATACGCCTTTCGAGCGTGCCGGCGTTCCGGTTTTGCTGTTCTGGGCTCCCGACATCTCCCGCATCCACTCTCGCTGGGACGTGATGGAATTCGTGGAGCCCCAGCGCCTCGGCGAAACGTTCCTGCTCGCGGAAGCCCTCCTGACCTCCCCCGAATTCCCGCCCCGATAAACCCGCCGACCCCGCGTCCAACAGGGCGTGCAACCTATCCCCTCTCCCTCCGGGAGAGGGTTAGGGTGAGGGCGTCTCCCAGCTTGTCGAATGAGCGAGGGCGTCCCCCACCACCGCTACAGCGGCGGATTGAGCCCCAGCTGAATCAGGCCGATGATGGCGCCGAGGCCCGCGCCGAACCAGTTGATCCACCGCAGGTGCTTGCCCGAAATGGACATTACCAGTTGCTCCACGTCCCGTGTCTCGAACGAGTCGATGCGGTTGACGACCAGCGTCTCCACGTCGATGATCCTGCTGAGCTCCGGCAAGTTGTCGCTGAGGAACCCGACCACCTGGTCAGACAGGTACTGGTCAAGGCGCTCCCCAACCTCCTCCGACAGCGGAATCAGCTCGCCCAGCGTGACCGGATCGCCTGCATAGTCGCCGTCGCTGCTGTTGCCGCCCATCTGGCGGGCCAGGCCCGTGATCCTGCCGGGCGTCTCCGGGGCGGTCAGGTAGTTCAGCATCATCGACGCGGTAACGCCTGAGACAACCGCAGACTCGACGCCCAGCGTTCGTTGCGCCATCTCGCTCAGGGTGGCGGTGGAGTTTTTTTCGTAGAACCGGTTGGCCGCCTCCCTCACGCTGGCCCGCGAGGTCTCCGACAGGGCCGTGAACGCGCCCCGGGTGGCCCGGTCGGCCATCCAGTAGATGGTCTCCTCGTTGCTGCCAATCAGCCACTTGATCCGCCGGCCCGATATGCGCTCCAGGGTTATCCCCACCGCCTCGGCTATCAGGTCCTGCATCTCCGGGGCGCTCATCGACCGTTCCGCCTCGTCAATCAGGTTGCCGATGATGTTGGGCATATCCCGGATGGCCTCCTCTTTCTTGCCGCTCAGGCTCAGGATGGCCCGCGTCAGAATGCCCTGGGACCTGACGGTGTCCTCCACCCACGTTTGGCCGATCTGCACCAGCTTCTGCGACATATCGGGCTGCCGCATCCAGTTGAAGACCAGCCACGTGGCGGTGGGAAGGTTGTTGCGGATCAGCCCCTGCACCGCCTCGAGGTTCTGCGGAGTCAGGTACTCGCGCATCCGTTTGTTCTGATTGAGCTGGTCCCGGACCCAGTTGCTGACCAGCCCCGACGCCGTGTTGCCCAGCTCCGGGTTGCGCAGTGCGGGGAGGACGTGGTCGTGTACGAAGTCCGCGAGCTGCTCCTCGCTGGTGATGTCCGACACCCGCTTTTCGCCCACGTCCCGGGTGACCTGCTCCGCCAGCGACTGCACCATCCTGGCGCACTGCGGCGAGGCCAGGAACGCCGCCAGCAGCTCCTCGGCGATTTCGGGCAGGATGCCGTCCAGCGGCTGCGGGTCGGCCCCGCTCAAAGCCCCCTCTCCCCCCGGGGGAGAGCTACTAATCCCCTCTCCCTCTGGGAGAGGGCTAGGGTGAGGGCGCTCCCCGCCAGATGGTGCGTGCCAAGTCCCCTCTCCTTCTGGAAGAGGGCTAGGCCTGTCCTGAGCTTGCCGAAGGAGTGAGGGCGTCCCCCCGGTGCTACTAGTCCCCTCTCCCTCTGGGAGGGGGCTGGGGTGAGGGCGTCCCACCTGCGTCTCCATCAGGGAGAGCCGCCGCTCGCGGATCCAGGAGGCCAGATTCCGACGAAACTCCGGCGTATCCAGCTGCTCCCGAAGTGCCTGGGGCGAAAGCAACTGCTCCGAGACCATCCGGGCGATGGTCCGTGCCAGGTCGTACCGGTTGCGGGGAATCACGCCGGGAGTCAGCGGAATGCGGACGCCGAACAGCCGCTTGGGGTTGAGAGGACGGAAGAGCATCTTGATCGCAATCCGGTTGGTTACATAACCAATAACCGCGCCCAGCAGAGGCGGCAGTATCCACGGCAGGATTGCGAGGGTGGTTTCCATTGTTATCTTCCGGGCCGTTGGGTGGCCCTGATTTTGGGACGAAATCTATTCGGCCCCGCCGGTGTGGTGAGGAACACACTCAATTTTGCTACCGCAACCGTCCCAGTTCAAGCACGCCAAGCCCTGAAATCCCCTTTCCCTCCGGCAGAGCGTGAGGGAGAAGCCGCCTCCCAATTCCCTCCCCCTCAGGGGGAGGGCCAGGGTGGGGGTGAAATCCTTGCAGACAACATCTCGGCAGGGGCCAACAGCCGCCTAGCCCGGCATCCGGATGGAGTAGAGCCCCACCAGCATGGGCACTGCGATGGCGGCGCCCAGCAGGTCGGCAATCAGAAACACGTACAACACGCTGAACCCCTGCGATGCCACGATAATCGCCGGGACGGCAAGCACCGCCGTAACCGCCCGCGCCTGCAGCATCAGCGCGCCGCGCGAGACACCCATTACCGCCAGGTCGGTGGCGAGGCCGCTGGCCAGTCCGTTCATCAGCGTGTCCAGGGTGCTCATCGCCAGCATCAACTGCCGCAGTCGCGGCTCCACGAACATATACATCACAGGAATGCCCGCTATCCCGATGGCATAGCCCACCAGCAATACGATGCCGAAAATAGCCCCGGTCTCACCGGGGCTGAGCAACACCCACGTCCCGAACTTAGATGCCACCAGCGTGGCGATGCCCACGTTCACCGGCGCGTGGTTCCGCGAGACCGTGTACTCCTCCACGCTCTGCCGCCGCCCCCCGACGTTGCTGATTCCCAGGTACATGAAAGCGGCACACACCAGCACCATAGCGGCAATGCCCACGCCCGTATCCAGCATCATCCTTCCCAACACGAGGAGTCGCCAACCAAAAAATTATCGCCAGCCCCCCGAATCCATACAACCAATATTGGTGTATTATTCCGATTGTTTCCGGGATGCCAAGGCACATAAATGAGGAGGGCTGCTATGACTACCTACACCGGCCAGTCCATCAAGCGCTTTGAGGACCACCGCCTGCTCACCGGCCAGTCCTCCTTCGTCGACGATATGACCCGGCCCGGGATGCTGAACGCGCTGATCATACGCAGCCCTCACGGCCACGCTCGCATTCGCGGCATCGATGCCTCGGCGGCCGTCGCGCTGCCGGGAGTTGCTGCCGTCATCACGGCGCAGGACATGCCGGACATCGCTCAGCTGCCCACCCGGTCCTCCAGCGACGCTGATGAGATGCACCCGCCCCGTCACCCGGCGCTGGCCGTGGACAAGGCCTGTTACGTCGGACAGCCGGTGGCCATCGTGCTGGCCGACAACATCTATACTGCCCAGGACGCCGTGGATCTCGTCAACATCGACTACGAGATCCTTCCCGCCGTCGTCGACCCGCTGACGGCAACCGATGATGGCACTCCTGTCATCCACGAGCACCTCGGCACCAACCAGGTGCTGCGCACCGTCAACGCCGGCGGAGATCTCGACGCGGCATTCGCTTCGGCGGACTGCGTCATCCGTCAGCAGTTCGGCGTGCAGCGCCTGGCACCCGCGCCCATGGAGGGCCGGGGCCTGCTGGCGGAGTATGACGCCGATGCCGACCTCCTGACGGTCTGGGATTCCACGCAGCACCCCCACGAGATCCGGGAGCACATTGCGCACCTGATGGAACGCCCCCTTGACTCGGTGCGGGTGGTCTGCCCCGACGTGGGCGGCGGCTACGGCGAGAAGGGCTGCTTCTTCCCCGAGGAGTTGGCCATCCCGCACCTGGCCATGAAGCTGGGACGGCCCATCAAGTGGGTGGAAAGCCGGCAGGAAAACATGTTGTGCTTCCACGGCCGGGGCCACAGCATCGACCTGGAGGCCGCCGCGACGAGCGACGGCAAGTTGCTGGGAATTCGGGTCCAGGTCATCGCGGACCTGGGCGCCTACTTTTTTATGTCCACTCCCACCGTTCCGATCCTGACCAGCCACCGGCTCACCGGGCCCTACAGCACGCCCGCAATGTCGGTAGAGGTGATCGGCGTTGCCACCAACAAGCCGGTTACCGGCGCCTATCGGGGCGCGGGCGGACCCGAGGCCGCTTTCTGCATGGAACGTGCCGTCGATCTGGTCGCGCAGGAACTCGGCCTCGACCCGGCCGAGGTGCGCCGCCGCAACTTCATCGCGCCCGATGCCTTCCCATACGAGACTCCGACGGGCATTGTTTACGATTCGGGAGAATACGAGGCAGCATTCGACCGGTCGCTGGAGATGTCCGGCTACCACCAGTGGCGCGAACGTGCCCGGCAGCAGGCATTGGAGGGCGACTCGCTTATCGGCGTCGGCATCGCGACGGTCGTCAAGGGCTCTGGCGCCAAGGTCACATTCCTCGAGGAGCATTCCCGGGTGGCCATCAGCCCCGACGGCGACGTGGAGGCCCACACGGGGATTTCGCCCCACGGCCAGGGCACCGAGACCACATTCGCCCAGATAGTTGCCGACGAGTTGGGCATCGCGCCCGGCGACGTGTGGGTCAGGCACAGCGACTCCGCAGTGTTCCCGCACGGGGGCGGAACCTCGGCCAGCCGGGGCATGATCGCTGGCGGCACCGTGCTGCACATGGCTGTGCAGGATGCCAGGGAGAAGCTGTTGACCGTGGCGGGTCACCTGCTGGGGTGTCCGCCAGAAGACGTGGGGCTCGGTGAGGGTCGGGCCACGGACCGCAACAATCCGTCCCGCAGCGTGCCCTTCGCGCAGCTGGCCGCGGCGGCCCACAACGAGGAACTGCTGCCACCCGGTGAGGAGCCGGGCCTGGACTTTTCCCGGTCCAACACGCTCACCCGGAGCCCCTATGCCTTCGGGTCCCACGTCGTGGTTGTCGAGGTTTCCCGAGAGAACGGCGCCATCAAGATTCTGCAATACACCGGCGTCCACGACTCGGGCAAGGTCGTCAACCCGATGCTGTACGAGGGCCAGATCCACGGCGCCATCGCCCAGGGCATCGGCCAGGCACTGTGGGAGGGCATGGTCTACGACGCCACGGGCCAGCCGCTGAGCGGGAGCCTCATGGACTACGTGATGCCTAAGTCCATCGACCTGCCCGACTTCGAGCTGGACAGCAGCTTCGAGACGCCGTCACCGATCACTGCCCTGGGCGTCAAGGGCATCGGCGAGCTGCCCACCTTGGCCGCCCCTGTCGCCATCGCCAACGCTGTGATGGACGCCTTGTCCTCCGCAGGCGTCAAGCACATCGACACCCCGCTCACGCCGCAGAAGGTCTGGCAGGCCCTGCACGACGCGGGCGCTGCGTAAGAACGAAGCAGAGGGTTCTGTACCTTCTCAACAGAGAGCCCACGTCGGAACGTGGGCTCTCACTACAATCAGAATTCGAGAACTCGATCAGGTCGACTCATACTCATCTGCCAACTCGTTCAGTATCTGAAGGCCCGGTTCAGCGCGGTCCACAAGCTGGGGAGACAGCTTGAACATTACCGGGTCTGTGAGCACAAAGCCCCGCAGGTTATCAAGCGCATTCAAGTAATCTTTGCGCTCCATTACTTGAAGCACACCCTCCCGCTAGATGGCGGCTTTCTCATATTGCTACAGTATTTCCAGCAGCCTCAGGCAATACAACGAAAGGATGTCCACAACATTGTCGTGGACATCCAGTAGCATCGCCTTTTCCGCAATCCAGTCTTGCTCCGATTCTTATCGGCTGGGAGTCATACCTCAGTCAGCCATTTCCCTTGCCTTGTCGTCTGTCGCGACTTTCACGGATACGCTTGATCAGCGTGTCGATTTCGGCAGCCTTGTCTTCAGCAAGTTTCTCCAGTTGCCGGATCTCTCGAGAATTCTCGTCAATCAGATAGTCAGTTCGAGCATCACCGGTCTTGTTAGCCATCACTGCATATCCTTGCGCGACACAAATGACCTTATCTTGGACAGCCGTTGGAGTCAATGATAAGAGAACCCGCTCACGGTTTTGCGATCTCACCACAAGCGGGTTCCAAGTTGTCCTCAGAGGCTTCGGATGCTCAACGTATGCCGTCGCACTAAGAAACCGTAACCTCGGCCTCCTTGTAGGCCTCCTCCACGAAGCCGGGGGTCTGCGTCCACTTGGGGTTGGCCGTGTCGCGGTGCAGCGGGATGGCGTCGCCCTCGGTGCTGTGCAGGCCCAGCGGGTGGTAGACCAGCTCAATCAGGTTGCCATCGGGATCGGACACGTAGGTGTAATGCTCGTTGGTGTCCTCGCGGCGCCCCTGCTTCTCGTCGTCGCCGCCGGTGCCCATGAACGCGCCGCCGCCGGTGCGGGAGTGGTGCACCCCCAGCCGGTCCAGGTTGGCCAGCGTGGCGTCCCAGTCGTCCACCTCGACGGCGAAATGCACGCGGGGAATGAACACGACCTCGTCCACCTCGGTGGTGTGGATTTCGCCGTTGCCGATGCGGAGCTGCAGCATCCGGCGGTTCAGGGCCGGGCCCCGGTCCAGGAACTCGCACCCCAGCACCTTTTCGTACCACTCGCGGGTCTGCTCACGGTTGGTGATCTGGATGTTCACGTGGTGAATCATGTTGACCTTGGACATGATTTTGCGCCTCCTGTCCCCTCGGAGCGATTTGCTGCGCATTATCCGCCAACAGCCGTCCACGGGCAAGCGGGAACTATCCCTCCAGCGTTGCCACGCTGAACACCACGGCGAACGGATAGCAGTAGATCACCACGCTCTTGTGGATCGACGTGTCGACTCCCGCCGGTATGGGGTAGTTCTGGTTGCCCCGGTTGCCCTTCAGGTCGCCCAGGTCGACGAAACCCTCCTGTTTAACCTGCTGGGACCGCTCAGGGTCGGGGTGCGTGGACAGCACCACGTGCAACGCCGGGCCGTTGGTAACGTTCAGGTCCTCCAGCCTCAGCACCTCCGAGCCGTCGGGAGTGCGGTAAATGGTTGCGGTGCCGCTGCCCCGGTGGAAGGCGTCGGCGTCCTTGAAACTGCCCATGGCCACCGCCTCAATCTGGTTGGCCGCAGCGGGCTGGCCCATCATCTCGGACTGCTCGATGGCTTCCTCCATCATGGCGACGCCCTCGCTGGCCATGGCGGAGGCCTCCTCCATGCTGTTGGCCTCAGCGGCCCGCATCGCCATGTCCATGCCCTCCTCGAGGGAAGCACGGCGAGTCGGACTGAGGACCACCATCCCGTCACCGTCGTCGGACATCAACGCCACCGACGCGTCGATGGCAGCGGGAGCGGGCATGGTTTCCATCACCTCCGTGTCCACCTTGGAGAACCCGGACAGGACCTCCTCAACCTCCTCGCGCTCCATGCCCTCCGGTACGGTGGCGTTGACTGCGAACGGGAATTCCTCGTCCACCGTCACGTTGGTGAACAGCGGCGACCCCAGCGACCAGCCCAGCCACAGCGTGACCAATAACAGGGGCACCGATACTATGCCTATGGGTTTGCGGTATCTCCAGGCCCACAGGTGCCAGCCGCGCCACCAGGCGAATGCCAGGAAAGATGCGATAAGTACGAGGACCACGGCCCCGATGGCCCATCGATACGGATAGAGGTCTGCCAGTGCCCTTTCCAGGTCGCCAAAAGTAGCCATAATTCCTCCAATGCCCCGCCTTGTTCATCTTACTGTTTCGGTATGGGAGACGACGGGTTTAGTCACATTATAATTTGGCAAGGACTTCCATGGCCATTATTGGGAATATAAGTTATTATCCGTTTCAATTTAGGACAGGAAACTTTCTGAGGAGGCGCGACGTGGAGCCTTCGGATAATGGAGACAGCGAAAGGCTGGTAGGAGCCTCGGTCAGGCGCAAGGAAGACTACCGCCTTATCCAGGGAGAGGGCCGTTACACAGGCGACATCATGCCCGCCAACGCGGTGGTGATGCTGGTGCTCCGCAGTCCCCACGCCCACGCGCGCATCCGTCGCATGGACGTTGCCGCCGCGCGGGGCCTGCCGGGCGTGGTCGCCGTGGTGACCGGCGCCGAGTTCAACGCCACCTGTGTCGCGCAGCTGCCCCTGGCCGGGGTCCTCGAACACATGAAGGCCGTCAGCCGCTTTCCGATGGCGGAGGAAGTGCCCAAGTACGAGGGTGAGCCGGTGGCCGTCGTGGTGGCCGAGAACGCCTACATCGCCCGCGACGCGCTGGAACTGATTGAGGTGGACTACGAGCCGCTGCCGGCAGTCATCGACCTCGAGCGGGCCCTGGAGGCAGGAGCGCCGCTGGTCCACGAGGACATGGGCACCAACCTGTGCGTCAACAGTTCCCGCACCGCCGGCGATCCCGACGGGGCGTTCGCCCAGGCCGACGGCATCCTGAACCTGCGCATCGTCGAGCCGCGCCTTGTGCCCAACGCCATGGAGCCGCGTGCCGTTACCGCCAGCTACGAGCGCGGTCTTGGCGAGGTCACCCTGTGGATATCCACCCAGGGTCCCCACCTGGAACGAAAGGCCGTGGCCGGTGTGCTCGGCCTTGCTGAGAACAAGATCCGGGTGCTATCCCGCGACGTCGGCGGCGGTTTCGGGGCCAAGATCGACACCTATCCCGAGACCGTCATCGCCGCCGGGCTGGCCATACAACTGAACCGCCCCATCCGCTGGGACGGTCTGCGCGAGGAGGAATTCACCTCCACCATCCACGGTCGCGGAGAAGTGCAGTACGTCGAGGCGGCCTACCGCAGCGACGGACGTCTGCTGGCCCTCCGGACGCAGTACTACACCGACCTGGGGGCCTACTCCTTCGGCGGCACCCACGGCGTGGCCGAGACTCTCACGCCCTCGGGCGCGACCGGCGCCTACACCGTGGAGCACGTGCACTCGGAGGTGTTCGGCGTCTACACCAACAAGATGACCGTCGGGCCCTACCGCGGCTACGGACAGCACGCCACTGCCTACGCGGCGGAGCGGGTCATGGACGCCATCGCCAGCGCCCTGGACATGGACCCTGCGGAGGTGCGGCGCCGCAATCTCATCCCCGCCGAGGCCTTCCCCTACCGCGCGCCCACCGGGCGGCTGCACGACAGTGGCGACTACATCCTGGCGCTGAACCGGGTGCTGGAGCTTTCCGGCTACCAGGACCTGCGCCGACGGCAGGCGGAAATACTGGAGAGCGGACAACTGCTGGGCATTGGCATCGCCACCACTGTCGACGCCTCGGGATTCGGTCCCGCCGGCACCTTCAGCGTCAGACCTGGATACGAAACATCCCTCGTACGGGTCGATCAGTCTGGCTCGGTGACGGTGTACACCGGGGCTTCTCCCCACGGCCAGGGCCACGAGACGACCTTCGCCCAGATAGCCGCCGACGAGCTGGCGGTGCCGCTGGAGGACGTGAGCGTCATCTACGGCGACACCCACCTGATCGCCTCGGGCACTGGCACCAGGGCCAGCCGTTCCATCGTCGTGGGAGGCTCGGCCGTGGTAACGGCGAGCCGGAGGGTCAAAGAGAACGCGCTGCAGCTGGCCGCCGCGCTGCTCCGCACCGAGCCGGAGTTCGTTGAGCTGCGGCGGGGCGGGTTCTTCGCTGAGGACATCCCCGACCGCTTCGTGACCTGGCGCGACGTTGCCGCCTACTCCTTCGGCCCGCAGCCGGTGCCGGAGGGCGTCGACCGAGGCCTGGAGGCCAGCGTTTTCTGGGAACCCGACAGCTACACCTTTCCGTTCACCGCCAACGTGGCGGTGGTGCGGGTGGACCCCGACAACGGCGATGTGCAGGTCGAGGGCTTCTACTCGGTCAACGATTTCGGCATCATCGTCAACCCGATGGTCGTGCACGGACAGGTGCACGGCGGCCTGGCGCAGGGCATCGGCGCTGCCCTGATGGAGGAAGCGGTGTGGGACGCCAGTGGGCCGCTGCTGACTGGCAGTTTCATGGACTACGCCATGCCGCTGGCCAAGCACCTGCCCGACTTCACCGTCGAGTTCATGGAGACGCCCAGCCCCTACAACCCGCTGGGCGTCAAGGGCATGGGCGAGACGCCCACCATCGCCGCCGTACCGGCCATCGTCAACGCCGTCGCCGACGCCCTGTCCCGAACCGGCGTATCAGCACCGCTGGACATCCCGCTCAAGCCGGAGCGGGTCTGGCGGTCAATCAGGGAGCAAGGCTGAGCCTGACATTGCTCTAAAGGATAGCAATAGTACTCTGGGATCCATGCTTCAACCCGGCCAAAAGACGGATTGACACTCTCCTGATTGTCTGGAATGCTGGGTTTTGGTTCAAGGATATCGTTACGGACTCCCTACCTGACAAGACTGCAAGGCTAGGCCCGACCCAGGTAGTTCAAAGGATGTGACAGTCAATCGGCCGCCTCACCAGTCGTATTCCACAAGTACAGACTGACCGGGTAGGAGCAAGCGATGTTTCTTGCACCGCTGCTTTTAGCTGCAAAAACAGTATGGTCACTGCTGGTTGCCGCTTCCCTGGTTTGGAGCGGTGTTGGCTTGGCAGGGATCCCCTCTGAGGATGACTCAGCATTTCCCGACGCCGCCAACTCGGTGGAGGTCCTCAAACTGGCTGAGGACCTTGAGGACCAGGTTGATCAACCCCGGTCATTGGCTAGCGGCGCGCCTCCCCTCATATCCCGAGCCATCAATGATGTAGCTGGGTATTTCGACCCCGTTGCTGAATACAGCATCCTGACACAGTATGGGAGTGCGACGGAAATCGCCCTGGCCGACTTTCTCGCTGACGGAATTTCCGGTGTAACGTTCAGCCTCGTTTCGTGCGACGAATCTCGTTCCGACTTCTACCGGTCCGTCGCAGTTCAGGACGGCAAGCTGAGACTGGAGTCCAACACTCTCGGCCATGTGCATGGGTCGAACACCCAGACCGAAACAGCATGCACGGTATCGGCCACCGGGAGTGATGGAGACCTGAATCAGGACTTCAGCCTGTACACGGTGTCTGACCGCACTCCCTCCGCCCTGCCTCCCGGAGCCCTCACCGTGGCCCAGGCGCGCGCGGACGAGATTGACATCCAGGTCGATATGCCCGGAAATTCACTCGGCTATATCAGACTCGGCTGGAGAAGATCCGGGAGTCAGCCCAGCTTCGCCGTTGCTCGCGGCGTGACTGATGACACGATTCTGACCATCACCGGACTACAGGCGGATTCCAGCTACGAGATTCGTGCCTACTTGATGACGGCGCAGGCTTTTGATCTCTACCGGTCGTCCAACACCGGCGCCGCAGGTACCCTGATAGCGGAAGGAAATCCGGCCTCCAAGTGGATTTCGAACCTGACCGGATCGGGTTTGGGGAAGAGTGAGTCCATTACTCAGTCAACGCTGCCGGCCCCACCGCCGACACCGGATCCGGTGCCCGATGAAACCCCAGAGGCAACCCTGGCGCCAACGTCCCGTCCAACTTCGGACGTAAACGATGAGGATGACGATGACGACGTGAATACCCCCACCCCGACGGACAATGACGGGATAGATACCCCTACGCCCACTGACGGTATCGATACCCCGATGCCCACTGACGGTATCGACACACCTACGCCCACTGACGGTATCGACACACCTACGCCCACTGACGGCATCGACACCCCTACGCCCACTGACGGAATCGATACCCCGACGCCTACGGACAACGACGGGATAGACACCCCCACGCCCACTGACGGAATCGATACCCCCACGCCCACCGACGGCATCGACACCCCCACGCCCTCCGATGGGGTGGATACTCCTGCTGTAAGGGCAAATGATGTAACGGACAATGACGGCACTGACTCTGACGGGATAGATACTCCGACGCCCACCGACGGCATCGACACCCCTACGCCCAATCCAGTCACTCCCGACACGCCGACACCTGACACGCCGACACCGTCCACGCCTCCCACGGTGTCTCAGGACACCCCTCCCACGCCGGAGACAGTCTCGGACGAAGGCGACTCCGATGACAGCTAGCCCATGAACGTCGCCCCCACCGAAATCTCCATCCACCCCGCAATGGAATTCCCAGCGGATAATGACCTGCCTGATCTGCCAGGGCTCTTTGACGGAGAATGGGTGTGGCAAAAGTACTGCGGCCAGTTTGGAGAGCAGGAGGTCCATCCCGACAGGTTGTTGATCCAGGGAGTTAGCCACACACAGGGTAAGGAGGCCGTCGTAACCTACGAGGCAGAATGGCCTGACGACGCGTACCTGCCCAACGAAAGGTTTACTGTCTATCTGGGGCCGGCGAACCGCCTGCGCATATCCCGCTTTCCGGACGATGACTACTTGCCAGGCTTGGGCGAAGCCTGCGACCCGGAGTCCGCCCAACGGATGGTCAGCAAGCACGTGATGTCGATATCGCCCCGGAGAATGCGAGTCCAGGTAATACGCTACCGCCCCCGCAGCCATGCCGTACTGCGGCACCGGATGGGCAGGTCGGGACTCTACGTTCGGGTGGTGCGGCCATCAACGGTCCCCGCTATTCTCCAGTCCGCAGAACTGATAGGGAGGTCCGATTTCGCCGTACCCAGACTGGCGGGCCTGTGGCAAGAGGGTGGCGTCCTCTGGTTCTCGGAGATCCCCGGCCAGAACCTGCGACGGTTGGTAAGGAGGGGCGAACAACCAGCGCCGGGATTGATCCTTGACGCACTGGAAAGCCTGTGGGCCGTGCCCGCAGAAGATTCCGGCAACACGCCATTTGACCTGCCAGGGGCATACCGGAGGGCAAGGGCGATTCTCAGCCACTCCGTCGGGGAAAGTGGCGGCGGGTTGCAGGAATACGGGAGAGCGGTCCAGGCGCTTGACCCGTTCGTTGAGTCCTGGCAGGCCACCGGCATCGCCCACAACGACTTTTACGACGACCAGATGGTGGTCTTGCCGGACGGCAGGATTTGCCTCGTGGACATCGAGGGAGTCGGGCCTGGAGAACCGATGCTGGACGTCGGTAATTTCCTGGCCCATCTGAATTGGGCTTCACAGGTCAGCAGGAGGGGGTCTAGTTTCGGCGACTACCATCACGCCTTTCGTGACGCCTCTCTTGAACGTTTCGGATGGACGGAGGAGGCGTTGGACCTGAGGGAGGCGGTCTGCCTGTTCCGGATCTGCACCAACGCGGTGCGACACCCCCGCGAGGACTGGAGGGAACGACTGGCCACAGGCCTGTCAGTAGTGAACGAGATCCTGGGGTGACTGTGATGCTGTCCGCCATTTCAGCCGCGATGCCGGGTGTCGATGCCGCCTTGAACTCCCGGTCCTGATGCCCTGCGGACCACCTGCGATTCCGCCCGTGACTCGCCAGTGAGCCAAGCGCCAGCGAGAACCGTAGACGTTTTGTCCTCTGCCCTGCTAATAGCTGGGCGATGCGTCTTCTCCATTTGTGCAACCCACATCTTCAAGGGAAAGCGAGGAGGAGCAAGCGAGCCTAGTAGACCAACTGCTTTGAAATGATGGGCAACCAGGGCAACCACAAGGGTTGCCCCTACCAGACAGAGGCAGTTCCGTAGGGGCGCCCCTTGTGGGCGCCCTAACCGCTTCGGCCAAGGCTACCCATCAATGCAAAAATTTCGTACCACTAGGAAACCCGTGCTGGCCCTGGCCTCACTCCGCCCTTGCCACACGGCGCAGGAACGTGCTCAGCAGGTCGACGCCGGACACCAGCAGCAGGTACCAGATGATCAGCAGCGTCACGTCGGTGTAGTGGAACCAGCTCAGGCGGAGCGTGAACTCCCGCCCCAGGCCGCCGGCGCTGACGAATCCCACCACCACAGTCGTACGGATGATCACCTCCCAGCGGTACAGCAGGTAGGTGATGAACTGCGGAATGGCCTGGGGCAGGATGGCGTAGAGCAGCACCTGCATGTTTCCGGCGCCACTGGCCCGAAGTGCCCGTGCCGGTGCCGGGTCCAGGTTCTCCACCACCTCGGCGGTCAGCCGCCCCACGATCCCGTAGTTGTGCAGTCCCAGCGCGACGGCCCCCGGGAGAATGCCCGGGGACAGGAAGAACACGATGATCATGGCCAGCACCAGCTCCGGCACGCCCCGGGAGAAGGTGTAGGAGCCGCGGGTCAGGTGATAGGCCGCCCTCCCGATGTTGGAGGGCCGGCCGCCCAGCGTTCCGTCGCTGACGTTCCGGGCGGCCATCAGCAGCGTGGCAAAGGCGCCCACGCCGGCAATGCCGATGGCCAGGAGGCTCATGGCCAGTGTTTCCGCCGCCAGACTCCCGGTCTCCAGCCACCTGCCTGCCTGGGCGTATGCCGGAGTTCCGTCCGAGTTCAGGCCGAGCAGCGACTCCAGGAATCGGACCCCGTTGCGCCATGAACCCGGCGCGAACAGGCCGGAGAAGCCGTCGGCGTCCCCGAAGACGATGAACGCCCACGACGCGGCGGCCAGCACTATGAACCCATAGAGAGACGCCCTGGCGAACGTCATCCTGCGTCGCTGCCGGTGTGGCGCTGCTGTTGCCCGCCCGCCGGTCACGACACCAGGCTCCGCCGCACGTAGGTGCTCCACATGTCCACCACCACGATGATCCCCACCAGGAAGATCAGCAGCGTCCATACCTGGCTGAACAGCAGATCATGCATCGAAAGCTGAATCTGGTATCCCAGCCCCTGGATTCCGACGAAGCTCAGGATGGCGGCCGACCGGATGCCGCACTCCAGGCGGTAAAAGGTGTAGCTCAGGATGTCGGGCATCGCCATCTGGAAGTGTCCGTACATCAGGGAGGCCAGTGGCGGCGCCCCCGAGGCCCGCAGCGCGCGCAGCGGCGGCTGGGGGACATCCTGGATCAGCTCTGCGTAAATGCGGCCAAGGATGCCCGCGTATGGGATGGCCAGCGCCAGGATGCCAGCCATTGGCGACAGCCCCACGGACGCCACCAGCAGCACGGCCCATACCAGTTCATGCACCGATCGCATGCCCGCCAGCAAGACCCGGGAACCGACCATCAGCGGGCGTCGCCACGGCGAATCCTCCGGGAGCACGGTCCCCGAGGCGACTGCCCCCAGGGGCAGCCCGATGGCCACGGCCAGGGTCACTCCCGCAACCGCGTAGGCGATGGTGTACCAGGTTGCCTCGACCCCGATGGCCAGGAATTCGGGGGAAAGGTCGGGTGGGAACAGCGCAACGAGGAACCGCAGCGCGGAGGCTCCTCCCCCGGAGTGGAACAACGGAGCGTCCCAATCGATGTTGGTCAGGCTCCAGCCCAATGCCGCCAGCAGAGCAAGGGTCAGCAGCAGTCGGCTTTCCAACAGGCTCGACAGCCCATTTCGCCCGCGAAAGGGGAGGGGCGGAAGGGGCCTCAGCGGAAGGCCCCCGGTGGGGGTAACCTGCTATGGAGAGACGGTCCGGCGGGCTCAGGGATAAGCGTCGCGTCCTGTTCGGGAGTTTCCGATAGGGGCGTTTCCAGATGGTAGAGATCGTCCATTGTGGACTTGGTTACGGCTTCGGCTGGCAGGTCGAAGGCCAGCTGCCCCGACCTCAGCCCGATGACGCGGGTGCAGAACCGCCGGATCAGTTCCGGCGAGTGCAGGCTGACAACCAGAGCCCGCCCGTCGTCATCCGTCAGCCCGGTCAGCAGGCGCAGCATCTCCTCGGCCATGGCCGGGTCCAGGGACGCCACCGGTTCGTCGGCCAGCACCACCCGTGGGGACTGCACCATCAGCCTGGCGATGGCCGCCCGCTGCTGCTCACCGCCGGACAGGTGGGACGTCCGCTCCCAGATCTTGTCGCCGATGCCCATGCGTTCCAGGGCACTCTCCGCCATTCCGCGGTCCTGGGGCCACACCAGCGACGCGGCGGATCGCAGCAGGCCCCACTGCCCCAGCCGTCCCGCCAGCACGTTGTGCAGCACCGGAAGGTGGGGCACCAGGTCGTACTGCTGGTGGATGATCCCGACGAGGGTAGACAGGTCGCGGCCCGGCTTCACTTTCGCCAAGTCCCTTCCGCCGATGGCCAGGGTGCCGGTGTCCGGTTGCAGGATCCCCGCCAGCAGGTACAGCAGCGTCGTCTTGCCGCTTCCACTGGGGCCAGCCAGCGCCACTCGCTCCCCCGGCCGGACGGAAAAGCTCAGCGGAGAGAGTGCAGGCACGTCTGAGTAGCTCTTGCTGACCCCGGCCACCGTGACCAGTGGCTGTGGTGGAACGGCCACGCTCATTTGATGATTTCCAGTTCCCTGGCCACGTCCTCGATGGCCTGATAGTTGTCATTGCTAGTGGCGATGAATTTGCTGGTGCTGAACAGTTCCAGGATTTCTCCGTGCTCCTCAGGATTCAGGTCCAGCAGCGCCTGCTTGAGCTTGTCGGTGAAATCATCCCCGTATATTTCGTCGAGGTTGCCCTGCACCGTCCAGTTGTAGTCGAAATAGGCGGGAGTGATGTAGAACTCTTTGACCTTGTCGGTGTCCACGTTGTTTTCCCGCACAGCCCGGTCCCAGACGTCCTCGTTGAGCGCTCCCAGGTCGAAGGCGCCGCTCTCCACCAGCTGCCAGGTGGTGTCGTGGGAACCGGAGAAGTTGGGTTCCTGTCGGAAGTCGGAGGCGGCGTCGATTCCCGCCTGCTTCAGGAAGTACCGGGGCATCAGGTGGCCGGACGTGGAGTTGGGACTGCCGAAGGTGATGCTGAGCTCCCCCGCCTGGGCATTCACATCGTCCAGCGACTCCAGGTCCAGGTCGGCGCGGGCGACGAACTTGGAGTGAAAGGCGGCGTCGTTTTCCCTTTGGGCGATGGCCTCGGCCCCCGGCTTTTGCAGCCGGGCCTGCACGCCGGTCAGTCCGCCGAAGAAGGCCAGTTGCAGTTGGTCCTGGGAGAAGGCGGTGACCACGGCGGCGTAGTCCACGCTGGGAACGAACTCCACTGGAACCCCCAGGGTGTCGGACAGGTAACCGGAGAAGGACTCGTAGCGGCGGGCCAGACGGGCGGTGTCTTGGTCGGGGATGCCGCCTACTTTCAGCACTGGCGCATCGTCGTCCGGGGAATCAGAGCAGGCCGCGAGGCCGAGCATCAGGGACAATACGGCGAGGATGGCGATAAGAGGCAATAGCCGGAATATGTTCATACAAGACCCCATGCGATGAATTCAGGCAGTCGAAAGTGCGGACAACAGGGCACCACGGTATTCCGACGGAATACCTGGAACTCGACTGCCGGGGGTCTTGAGAAATGACCGCTAGAGCGGGTGCGCTAGCGTCTGATCAGCCCTTGGGACCGCCCGTCAGTACAGGCCCCGTGGTCCCGGGCTCAAGTGAATCCGGCGCAGAGGATGCGCAGGGAGGGGATGGAAGCGAGTGATGTAACACTGATGGTCAACACGTCGCCAAGTCTAGACCGGCACAAATTGGCTGTCAACCTGAAATGCAACGGGCGCAGAGCCCTACAATTGTTCCCTCTCCCGCCGGGAGAGGGTTAGGGTGAGGGCGTTCTCTTATCGATTGCAATGCCGCCGATTCCCACGACTTCACTCCCACCCCAGCCCTCCCCCTCAGAGAGAGGGGATTAGTCGCACACCCTCTCAGACCGCCAAGGTCGGGGCCCGCATCCCCCATCGCAGGCCAAGAGATGAAGGACTCCCCTGGGGGGAGTCCTTCGAGGATGCGTGGGAGAAAACCCGGAGAGGCATCCGGGCAGCTTGGGTTATCGGTTGACCATGTCGTAGCTGCGAAGCAGCTTGCCGGGGGTGGCCCCGGTGCATACGGTGCCCTCGGTGAAGGTGACCTCACCGTTGACGATGGTGAACCGGATTCCCTTGGCCTTCTGGATGATGCGCCGCTCGCCGCCGGGGAAGTCGGTGTCGTAGACCGGGCTGTCGAACTGCAGGCCCAACGCGTCCAGATCATAGACCATGATGTCGGCCGCGAATCCTTCCTTGATGATGCCGCGGTCTGTGAAACCGGCTATGGAGGCCGGCAGGCTACTCATCTTGTAGTGGGCCTTCTCCAGGCTCATCATGCCCTGGTCTCTGACCCGGTCGGCAATCATGTTGACCGGCCAGGAGCCGAGGGTCTGGTAGCGGGTATGAGCGCCGCCGTCCGACACGCACGGGTGAGTGTACGGATGGTTCAGAATCTCCGACACCGCCGTCCTGTCGGTGCCCTGGGCCGAGTCGAAAGTGAACTCGGTGCGCAGCCCCTCGTCGATGGCCAGATCGAGCATGGCGTCCATGGGGTGCTTACCCATCATCTCGGCCAGCTCGGCGATGTTCTTGCCCTCATACTTCAGGTTGCGGTCCTCCCGGACTTCGACCACCCGCATCTTGGACCACTCGGAGGCCGCGTCGGCAGCGCCACCCGCGCCGGCGTAGGCGCCAACGTCCTGCCGCATCTTGTCCCGGTTCTCCGGGATGCTCAGCTTGGCGATCCGTTCCTCGGGGGTGCCGACAAACGGGTCAATCCAGTTGGGCATTGCGTCGAAGCCGTTGTACTCGGCCAGCTCGAACACCGGCGAAGGGGAATAGGACGTCGTCTGGGCGAACATCGGCGCGCCCTCTTGCCGGGCCCTCTCCAGGAACGCCAGCTGCTCCTTGTAGCGGCCGGGAGCGTTCTCGTTGAAGGACACCGCGCCCCACTGTATGGGCCGACCGGAGGCCAGGGTCATCTCAATGAGGAAATCTTCGCGCCCACGGCCCGGGGCGTCGCCTTCCACCGCGTCCATGAGAATGGCCGACTGTCCGGTTACGGCGGCCACCACCGCGCCGGGGTCGCCGCCACCGATCAGGTCCGGCTCGCCGGGGGGCAGCGGACGCTCGGCGGGGCCGCGGGTCCAGCCGATGTGCCCCACGCCGAACTCGTTCAGCACCTTGGCCAGGGCCAGGAACTCGTCATTGTGGGCGACCTGGCTGGGGATGAAACGCCCGTCGTCGGGGCGGTTGGCCAAGGTCTTCATGGCCGACCAGCCGAAGGCTCCGGCGCGCATGGCCTCGCGCTGCAGCTCCTCCATTTGCCGGATCTGCTCGTCGGAGGCCCGCACCACCGTGCGAGATTCTTCCAGTCCCATTACGTACATCCGCAGGGTGTTGAACGGCACCAGCGCCCCCACGTTTACCCCGAGGGGATGGCTGTCCAGGCTATCCATCCACTGGGGGAATGTCTCCCAGTCCCAGCGGAGGCCCAGTTCCATGGTCCGAAGGGGAATTGCCTCAATCCTGGTCATCAGGCGCATTGCCGCGTCGCGGTCCTCGGGCTTGCACGGAGCGAAACCGAAGCCGCACTGTCCTATGGTCACCGAGGTGACGCCGTGCCAGCCGGACATGGTGGCGTAGGGTTCCCAGTTGAGCTGTAGGTCGTAGTGAGTGTGCAGGTCAATCGCTCCCGGGGCGACAATGCAGCCCGTAGCGTCCAGCTCCTCGGTCGCCGAGCCCCGAATGTTGCCGCTGATCATGGCGATCTTGCCGTTCTTTATGGCAATGTCGCCCCGGAATGCCGGAGTTCCTCCTGTGCCATCGACAATCGTACCATTACGAATAATCTTGTCGAAATCCGCCATATCTCCCCTTTCGCTTTGTAGCGTTTGGCAACTGAGTTCACGATATATTCTTGCATTCCAGCCGTCAAGAGTTCAGGACGCGTTCTCGAGAGGGCGGTCGTGCGGGGAGCTGAATCCGGAAAGCCCCTGTTCCGAAGGGAAACCTGACGGCGGAGCATCGGGAGGAGTGGACCAGACGCGGTCGGGGTCGTGTCTGGGAAACACGTACAGCAACCGGGCAGGCGCGTCCGATCGGTTCAGGAATCCATGCACCGATCCTGCCGGGGCAAGCACCAGGTCGCCGGCCTCAAGGGTCATTCGCTGCGAACCGAGCTGGGCCTCCAGGGTTCCCTCCAACAGCACCATCGCCTCCTCGGTATTGGTGTGGGCGTGCCGGGGTACTCGGGTCATGGGAGCGATGGTCAGCTCTCCCACTCGCAGCGCATCGCTGCCGTGAGCGGCGTCCACTATGCCATAGGATTCCAGCCCCGCCGAGATCGCCTCATTCCTGTTGCGGTCACTTGTCCTGATGATGGGCATTGCGCCTCCTGTCTGTGTTGGATGATTGTTTGAGACAACACCTATTTCCTCGCGGAGATGCTTCCTCCGCGAGGTGGTGGAAGGGCGACAGGTGAATACTGCAGGAACGGGCCGGCTAATCCAGCCACCGGACGAAGTTCGAGACCGGGCTGCGCTGCGAGGGGGGATCCTCGGCGGGGTACCCGATCGAGAGCATAGTTGCCAGCGCCCAGTCGTCCTCGGCGCCCAACGTGCTGCCGAGGTCCGGGTGGCGCGTGGGGCCGCCCGTCTCCCAGGTCACTGCCAGGCCCTCGGCCACACCGGCCAGGGCCATGTTCTGGGCAGCGCAGCACACCGACGCGTAATTCTCGCGGGTGCCTTCCTCGTCGCGGCCGGGGGTGGAGTACATGAAAATAACCACTGGCGTGTTCAGCAGCGAGTCGCGGGTGGCCTCGGCGCGCTGGGCGTTGCCGCTGCGCTGCAGGGCGAAGTCGTGGGCCATCCCGGCGAGCTGTTGCAGGGCAGCGCTGCCCTTTTCCAAGATGAAAAACCGCCACGGCTCGGTGAGGCGGTGATTCGGCGCCCAGACAGCGGTCTCCAGCATCCGGTCCAGCGCATCCCTGGGCACCGGCTGGTCTTTGAATTCCCAGGCCATCCGACGGCGATAGAGCGCCTCGTAGACGCTGACGCCCGTCTCCGGAACGGTGCAGTCCGCGAGCCCCAATTTTCCCGTTCCGCCGGATTCACTGGACATATCGACCTCCTGTTGTTTGGTGGCCGTATCGGCCAGTTCCTCTGTGCCATCCAGCACAGTCCCGAAAGAATTCTGGCCGGCCCCATAGAACATGGACCGGCCAGTCCGATTGCCAGTTTCCGGTAGCCGTTTGCCCGGAAGGACTGCCACCACTAGGGAATGGCGCCTAGTTCAGACCGAACTGCTCCCTGGCATTTCCTCCCATCATCCGCGCGATGAGGGGCCGGTCCACGTTCGCCTGTTCCAGCTTGCCGATGGCATCCCAGGCGCTGGTGGTGTCGTGGCGGGGGTAATGCGAGGCCCAGACGATCTTCTTCTCGAACGAGTAGGGTAGCTCCTGGATCAGCCTCTCCTCCGCGTCGAATCCCAGCATCACGCGGCCCTCGTCCCACGTCTCCTCCGGCTCAGTGCTGACCGGATAGTAATGCTGCAACGGGATCACCCGGGTCGAGGCCTCCATCTTTTCCAGCACCTCGTCCATCCACGAGGCCTTGCCGTGGGCCATCACCACTTTCATGTCCGGGAACCGCTCCATCACGGTATAGCCGATCAGGGTGGAGGCGACGAACAGGTGGTTGTCCAGCCAATGCGACAGGAGCGGCGCAAGTGGGTGCCCCAGCGGGAGCATCCCGGAGGCTGGGGAGACTCGATTGCGATCATCGGTGCTGCCGCCGGAGAAGGCCCCGCCACCGCCGCCGCCGAGG
Organism: Dehalococcoidia bacterium; assembly: GCA_965207865.1. Classification (GTDB taxonomy): domain Bacteria; phylum Chloroflexota; class Dehalococcoidia; order Lucifugimonadales; family UBA3495; genus VXOI01. The sequence goes on along the minus strand of CBDBNP010000001.1, from coordinate 107,236 downwards.
GCGGGTGTTTGCGTCAGGCGGCCCTTCACCTTTTCGATGAACGGTCCGTGCGAGGTCCACTCCGGGTTCCACAGGCCGGCGGTGGGATGCACGGCCGCGGTCAGGCCCAGGCTCTCCAGCTCCGCCCAGAGAGGGTTGTAGTATGGGTGGGTGAAATAGTGTCCCTCCAGGAACATGGGGCGGATGAATGCGGCCCTGAAACAGCGGAGTTGGGCCACACGATTCAGTTCTGCCAGGGCGAAGTCCATGTTGCCCAGGGGCACCATAGCGGCGGCGAACAGGCGGTCCGGGCCGACGCTGCAAAAGTCCGCCATCCAGTCGTTGTAGGCCCGAGCCAGCGCGAAGGAAACGTCCGGGTCCTCTACAAGGTGGAAGCCCTCGGCGAACCAGGTCGGGTAGAGGAGGGCCTGGTCGATGCCCATGGCATCCATGTCTCTCAGCCTGGCCTGCGGGTCCGAGGCGCCCTCCGTCATCGGGTGCCGGGTGTCCGGGTCAAGATCGCCGACGTCGTCCCAGGTCATGCCGGGCTTCCAGATGGCGTGCCGGGGGATGTTGGGGTTGCCCTCATCACGGAACACTTGGCCGTTGATCTTCAGGTAGGAGTCGAACCGGCCCTCCTCCCGCCAGAGAGCGTTTTTGCCGAGAACCCGGTATTCCGGGTCCAGGTATTTCTCCCACACCTCTCGGGGCTCCACCGCGTGGGAGTCGCTGTCGAAGACATCAAAGTCCTTGCTGGTAGTCATGTTCCCTGTCCAACCGGAGCTTAGGCTAGTAGCTTTTCACCGACGATTCGGGCTTGAGGGCCTCGGCGATTTCCGCGTCGTCCGGCCACCAGTCGGGGCGCCGCAGCTCGGTAACGCGGTCGCGGATGATGGTCTTGGGCGGCTTGATGTTGTACAGCCTGCGGGCGTTCTCCCCGAGGAACCGGGCCTGGTCATCGATGGGCAGCTCGCATTCCTCCATTGTCTCGATGGCCCGCCAAACGTCGTCCCCGTCGTGATGGTACACGTCGGACGCCCACGCCAGTATGTCGCGATAGAAGTCGGGCAGGCGGGACGGCGGCGCCTCGTCGCCCTCGAAACCGGTGACGCAGTGCTGGAAGAAAGTCTCGCTGGGCAGCTGCTTCAGCGGTGGAAGCCTGCGGTCGTTACGGTAGAGCCGGTATGTCTTGTCGCACTCGTCCAGCAGGAAACTCAGCCAGGTGGAGGACGCCTCGAACACCGCCGCCTTTATCCTGGGGTGGCGTTCGAAGAACCCGGACATCAGCACCATGGACACCCACAGGGCGGCCTCGGCCTGGAAGTTCTGCACGTTGGACAGGAAAGTGTGGGGCAGGCCGGAGGTGGAGATGGTCTTCCTGACCAGCTCGGCCCCGGAATACTGGTCGGCGTAGCCAGGTGGCTTGGCCAGTCCGGTCGCCGGGAATGGATGCATGCCATAGACCATCCCGGTGTCCTCCAGGGCGTTCCAAACCGATTCGTACTTGGGCTGAATCGGATAGTTGCCCATGGCGTCCATGGGGCGGATCAGGGCGACGCGGCAGCCCTTTTCGGCGACGCGGTAGACCTCCTCCATGGCGTACTGGGGGCTCTGCATGGGGATCAGCGCGGCGAAGAACAGCCGTTCCGGGTCCTCCAATGTGTACTCGTGGGCCCAGTCGTTGTAGGCCTTGCACGCGGCCCTGGCGCCCAGGGCGTTCTGCAGCCACGGATAGGTATCGATGCTGGTGGGTATGATCATCACCTGGTCGATGCCCTGGATGTCCATGTCCCGCAGGCGCGGTCCCGGCTCGTCGGCCCCCGGGTGGGCCAGGTAGTCCGACTGCTCCTGCGTCAGGGCGGTGTCTGCGTTGAGGTTGCGGACGTTCAGGGCCCGCTGTATGTCGTGTTTCAGTCCGGGGCCAGCCAGCCTGACGATGTCGATCATGCCGGGGCCGGTCTTGGGGGTCGGGGAGAAGCTGTTGATGTCGGCCTTTCCGTTGACCAGCAGCTGGTCCGTCTCGGAGTCGTACCACATGGTGGCCTTCAGGGCATCCAGCTCATCCCTGGTGAGGTTGTCTGCGGCCCGCTCCCACACCCTGGCCGGCTCCACGATATGTGCGTCGCAATCGAAGGTGGGGAAATCCTTGGTCATCGGCCTGAATCTCTGGACTGGCAATGCTGCCTCCACTTTTGGCAATACGTTCGGAAACATTGGGACGATTTTGTGGCTAATCTAGCAACGGGCTATCCCATTGTCAACGCACCTGCAGGTTGCATGATGCAGAATCGTAACCATAGAATTGTGGTGATAGCCTCCAGAAATCAACGGGAGCGGTAGTGCGATGGAATATCGAAGATTCGGGCCCACGGACATGACGGTTTCCGCCATCGGATTCGGTTGCTGGGAAATGGGAGGCACCTACGGCGACGTCACGGAGACCGAAGTCGCCGCCGCCGTCAACCGCGCCATCGACCTCGGCATCAATTGCTTCGACACGGCGCCGGCATACGGAGGAGGGGAGTCGGAGCTTCTGCTGGGCCGGGCGCTGGGCCCTAGGCGGAAGGACGTGATCGTGGTCACCAAGTGCGGCGTGGGGTATGCGGACCGCCCCAAGGGACGCGACAGCCGCATGACATCCATTCTCGCGTCCGTGGAGCAGAGCCTGCAGAACATGGGCACGGACTACGTCGACGTGCTGCTCATCCACTGGCCCGACGTCAACACTCCCTTTGACGAGACCATGCACGCCCTTGACCGGCTGGCGGAGGATGGAAAGGTCCGCGCTGTCGGAGTATCCAACTTTACCCTGGACCAGATTCGGGAGTGCGAGGAAACTCGCGGCGTCGACATCGTGCAGTACGGCCTCAATATGTTCGACCGCCGCATGGAGCGGGATATCTTTCCCTACTGCCTGGAGCGGGGGACTGGAGTTATGACGTACGGACCGCTGGCCTTCGGGCTGCTGACCGGCACGCTGACGGCGGACACCACCTTCGGCGGCAACGACTGGCGTTCCACCGGCGGGCGTCCCGGCTGGAACGTGGGCGTGTTCGCTGAGGAGCACTTCCAGCGAAACCTGCAGGTGGTGGAGGAACTCAAGCCCATTGCCGCAGCACGGGCCAAGGGGATGCCGCACCTTGCGCTGCGGTGGGTGCTGTCCAATCCCGCCGTGAGCTGCGCGTTGGTCGGCATGCGCACCGTGCAGGAGGTGGAGGACAACGTCGCGGGGCTAGAGTGGGCCCTGTCGGGTACAGACATGGCGCAGATTGATGACGTGTTCGCCCGCTACGGGGTGGACACGCACCCTGACATCGTGATTGACCCGCCGGAATAGACGGCTGTCCCAACTGGCGTGGCGCAATCTCATAATCCCCGTAATTGCTGTGTGTTAATAGGGGCCGTTTGACCGGCGAAATACAATGTCGCCACAAGTCACGCAATTAAGGAGGCCGAAATGGCCAGGACCCCCACAGTTACCAGGGATTCAGTGCCCGAGCGGGAACGTGAGGCTTTCGATGCCTTCGTGGCCGCTCGAGGGGAGATACCCACCACCGGCCCCGGGTCGGTGATGCTCAACGCACCGGAGGCCGCCCAGCGGGCCCTCGGGTTGGCCGCATACCTCCGCACCGAGACGTCGCTATCGCCGCGCATCCGGGAGCTGGCCATGCTGCTGGCGGCCCGGGAGAACGACTGCCAGTTCATCTGGAACGCCCACGCGCCTCCTGCCCGGAGGGAGGGCCTGCGCGACGAACTGGTCGATGCCCTCCGCGATCGCAGGGAACTGCCCAACCCGTCCGCCGACGAGCTGGCAGTGGTCAACTTCGGGCGCGAGTTCTTTCGCACGCGCCGGGTGAGCCAGGAATCCTTCGATGCCGTGGTGGCACACTTTGGGGTGAACGGCGCCACCGAGCTGGCCACGCTGATGGGCTGCTACGCCATGCTGGCGTTTAACGTCAACGCCTTCGGCGTTGAGCTGCCGGAGGGCCACACCGAGGTGGCGTTGCCGATTTAGTGGGCCAACGCCCTCGCGATCAGGCCAAGCCGGGCAATCACAATGGTTGCCCCGACCAGCCGAGGTCAGTCCTATAGGGCCGTCCCTGGTGGGTGCTCTTTTCGCTATGAGAGACTGCGAAACACAAACGCCAATGTGGAAGTAGAACGATGGTCCTCGGAAAGCTGAAAAACAAGGTGCTGTCGGGGTATCCCGGCGGCTACAGGCACATGCGGCGGGGGACGCAGCCCGTCGACGGTCCGCCGCCTTTCCAAGTTCCCGACGACCCTCTCGACCGGCGCAGCCGCATACCGCCCACCGGCTACCGCGAATACTGGTACCCGGCGTTACCTGTCAAGGACGTGAAACGCGACAAGCCGGAGGTCCTGCGGATGCTGGGCACGGACCTCGTCTTCTTCCGGGACAAGGACGGGGAGGTGCAGGCTCTCCATGATGTGTGCCCGCACCGCTCCGTCTACCTGTCCATGGGCCGCTGCTACTTCAAGGGGTTCCTGACCTGCCCGTACCACGGCGCCACCTTCGATGGCGACGGCAACTGCGTCGCGTTCCTAACCGAGGGGCCCGACTCCAAGATGGTCGGGGCGCCCGGCATGCGGGCCCGCAAGTATCCGACGGTCAACCTCAAGGGAATGGTCTTTGTCTGGATGGGCGACGGCGAGCCCGTCGCGCCCGAAGAGGACATACCGCCGGAGGTATTCGAGCAGCACAGCATCTTTCGTCCGTCGTTCACCATGTTCGACTGCAACTGGGTTCTGGTGCTGGAGAACACCATGGACGCCCACAACGCTTTCATGGTGCATCGAAACTCCCTTCGCATCCTGAAGAGCCGGCTGGGAGGCCGCCCCCGCACACCGCTTGGCTACCGGGTGACCCTGGTCAACGAGAAGAACGTCCACTATCGCCCCGGCGAAGGCAAGTCTCATGTGGAGAAGTACTACGAGGACGAGAACGGCGAGGTGCCTTACCAGATGTACTATCCGGGCGTGGACGGGGTCTGGCCCCTGCACCGATGGCGGCTGCTGTGGACCTGGTTCTTCGACCGCAAGGCCAAGGGCCGTGGCCAGATGCCCGGACGCCTGCAGCCGAAGCAGGCCGGCACCCCGGACGTGAACGAGTGGAACGGCACCCGGCTGCCTGGGATGTCCCGCACCGGCGGCAACAACGAGTTCTTCCGCAGCACGCGCTGGGCGGTACCGGTGGAACCCAACCTGACGCGCATGGTCTACCTGAACGTGGAGCGGTACGCTAGGCGGCCGGGAATCGTCCGGCGGCTCTGGAGCAGTGTTACCTGGCCCTACCGCAACTGGGAGCTAAACTTCAATTTCCGCAACCAGGACTACGACGCCGAAAAGTACGTCCAGTACTCCTCCCCCGAATACCTGTCGTCCACCGACTCGGTCGTTGTGGCCATGCGCCGGTTGTTCGTGGAGCACGCCCGCGATGTGCAGCGCCGCCGGGAGAGGGAGGAGGAGTTACCGGAATTGATGGACGAGACGGAAGCCGAGCGCATGGTGCGGGAAGTGGACGCCCGGGTCGCCGGGGCAACGCAAACCTTCGACGCCGCCCGGCTGGAGGAGGAACTGCTGCGCCGGGTGTAGTGTTGTAGCAGCATTGAAATGATGGGCAACGAGGGCAACCACGAGTGTTGCCCCTACCAGTAAGGGCGGTCCTGTAGGGGCGCTCCTTGTGGGCGCCCTGGTCGTGGGAAACCACTGAAGACAAGGCTACCCTTCAAGACAAATAGGTTGAAACACTAGAAACTATCTCAGAAATCCTCTCCCCATTGAGGGGGAGGGTTGGGGTGAGGGTGAAAAGGCTGCGTAAATGAAAGTGAAGACAAGGCAAGCCCTGGTTTTGAGCTAGGCTCTTGGTTCCAGGGAACAAAACCCTGTCATCTACATAGGAGCCGCCAACGTCCCGATCCTCCCCCATGGGGAGAGAGGATTTGTTTTATACCCGCCATATCTTTCGGAGACACAACAATGCCCTTTCTGACCGTCGACACCGGGGTGGACCTGCACTATTACGACGACGATTTCACCGATCCGTGGCGCCCTGTGCCGGCAATCCTGCTGCAGCACGGTTTCTCCCGCAACGGCAGGTTCTGGTACAACTGGGTGCCCCTGCTGTCCCGCCAGTACCGCGTCCTGCGCCCCGACATGCGGGGCATGGGCCAGTCCTCCGTGGACGGGGGCCGGTTTGAGGCGTCCCTGGACATATTCGTCGACGACCTGCTTCGCATCCTGGACCACGAGGGGATTGAGGACGTGGTTTATGTGGGAGAGTCATTCGGCGGCATCCTCGGCCTGAACGTCGCTCACCGTCACCCGGATCGGGTGCAGGCTCTGGTGCTGTGCAACACCCCCTGCCGCCTGCCCAGCCGTGATCGGGCGGGCCGCGGGGGAGACACCGACGCGGCCCTGAACCGCAGCGTGGGTGCCTGGTCCACCGCCACCATCAACAACCGGCTGGATACCCGGTTCGCGCCGCAGGGACTGGTGGACTGGTACATCGCCGAAATGGACCGCACCCCCGCATCTGTAGGTCGGAGCCTGCAGGCCTACCTCGATACCCTGGACTTCAGCCCGCATCTCAAAGAGGTCAAAACACCGACGATCTTGCTGGTGGGCGAGGAATCTCCCACCTCAACGCTGGAGCAGCAGCAGTTCATGGCAGAGCAGTTGCCCGACTCGAGGCTGGTGGTCTATCCCGGCCTGGGCCACGGCATAAACGCGATTCACCCGGAGTGGTGCGTCCAGCAAGTCCGGCAATTTCTAACGTCTCGAGGAATTTAGCATTTGAGGAGGGGATGATGCCCCACTACATGTACGTAGCGGTAAATGGCGACGACAAAATCTCGGTGTTCACCGTAGACCCGGATTCCGGTGGCCTCACTCACCAGCACGATGTTCCCCTGGCCGGCGGCCCGTTCACCTTGGCCATCAGCCCCGACCGCAATCATCTGTACGCTGGCACGCGTGAGGCACCCGGGTTGACCAGCTTCCGCATCGACCAGTCCGGCGGAGGGCTGACGCAGACGGGGTCGGTGCCGTTGGACTCCTGGCCGGTATACGTCAACACTGACCGCCGGGGCAGGTTCGTCCTCTCGTCCTACTACCAGGGCGCGAAGGTGGAGGTGCATCCCATCGGCGACGACGGCTCTGTCGGAGGAGCGCCGGTGGTGTCGCTGGAGACTGCAACTGGGGCCCACGCCATGCAGACCGATCCGACCAACCGCTACGCCTTTGTGCCCCACATCGCGGGCAACGGCCCCAACCAGGTGTGGCAGTTCCTGTTCGACGAGAGCACGGGACAGATTACCCCCAATAACCCGCCCCTCGTGGAACCGGAAGAATTTCTTGGGCCTCGGCATTTCTGCTTCCATCCGTCGCTGGACGTGCTGTATTTCTCCAACGAGCAGGGATGCAGTGTGAGCGGCTACCGCATTGACTCAGGCAACGGCACCCTGTCGCTGTTCCAGACGATTACCACCCTCCCGCCGGAAGGCTTTGCCGAGAGGAATACGTGCTCCCAGATCCAGATCTCCGGGTCGGGAAGGTTCCTGTACGCGCCGAACCGCGGCCACGACAGCATCGCCTGCTACACCGTGGACACCGCGACGGGCGAACTGACCGGCAACGGCATTGTCGCGTCGGAAGCCAGGCCCAACGCGCTGTGCCTCGGCCCCGGCGACCGATACATCTATTCGGCGGGGCAGGACTCGGGGCAGATGGCCGTTTTCAGGGTCGACCAGGATTCCGGCGCGCTATCCCGGTCGGAGACCATCCGTCTCGGGACCGGGCCGTGCTGGATCTCGGTGATGGAGCTGCCGGAATAACTGGGCATCATCGGCAACGACGTTCTCCCTCCGGTCACCTGCTCCCGACAAATTGCGCATGGTGGCTTGAATTGGCGTCTACGGGGATGTCGTCGGGTTTCCCAACGGAAAGCCGATAGCCGTCTGTAACTCATTGCGCATTGTTCTCGGCATTATTGGGATTCGGACCGAATCAGGATGTCCTCAGGAGCGGGACCTCTAGATCAGGACAATTGCAAGGTAGTGGCCTGAACTGTGATTCGCTTGAATTTCGGATTTCATCGATGGGACCTGAATCCTGCTTATTCTTTAATCCTGTGAATCCGGATTCATACAATTGTAGTCGGCAACGACTTTGCAATCGTTCTGACCTATACAGACCGGGGTGTTGCCAGGCAGGAAACGCTTTAAGTCCGAGGGTACTGTTGGGGCAACATTTCTACCTCAGCAAGAGAGTTGATCAGCCCCGAGCTGATCAATACTCTTGCCGACCTTGCCGTAAAGCATCTCTACACGCCCCATCTGCCTTACTTATGTTGTGGGCAGGGGTCTTGCCTCCTTGCCTCCTTCTCTGTACCACCCTCGCAGACGGTACGACGGGACTGCATCTCCCATAGTGCGAACACACCAAAGGGCAACTATGGGCAAAGTGTGCGCGGATGTGTTTGCGATGCTGCAGGTTATATCGCGACCACATGAGCAGTAAGCAAATGCGCTGTGGCATTGAGTTGTCTGAGATAGGTGACATGTAACTTGTGACACATCGTCAGTACAAAACATTTCACTCATTGTGGTAATGTCCGTCATAGTACCAATACCTTATTAGTACCTATAGAACCGGTGACAATAGAGTGTGATTCTGCAAGAATTTAACCGGGTAATTCACAAAATTTTCACCCCGGTTATTTCATTCCTTGCTTCCCGTTCGAACACTACCCCTGGTTCTCCTGGCGCTCCTGGTTGCCTCCTGGCTGATGGTTGCGGATGAATCGGCGTTGGCTGATGGTCCCTCTTCCCAATCCGGAAAGGTAGATTCGCCTGTCAGCCCACTGCTGTCGCAATTCATCCAGCAACGGGAGGACGCCACCCCCGAGGAAAGCCAACAGCCCGCTGGTGGAACCTTCCCCCGTTCCCAGCCGGGTGCCGGCGCCGAGGCCAAGGACTCCGTGGGAGCGCAAAGCCCCGGAGCATCCGGCGCAGTTTACGACCCCGTGCGGTTCGATTCCTCGGGCAACGTCCAGGTCTACATCAACCTGACCGACACCGATGACGGTACGCTGCAGCAGCTAAGGGATCTGGGCGCCAACATCGAGGTCGTCAACTCTGACTGGAACAAGCTACAGGCCTGGGTCCCCGTCGAAGCCCTGGACCGGATCGCCGAGCTGGACGCGGTGCGATACATCACGCCACCCGACTACGCCTCCACCAAGGCCGGCCGGGTGGTGACGGAGGGCGACGGCATACACCGGGCCGATCTGGTCAGAAACCTCAGCGGCCTGACCGGCAAAGGCGTCAGGGTCGGAGTCATATCCGACGGCGCGGACTCGTGGCGTAGCGCGAGTGCCAGCGGGGATCTGCCCGGCTCGCTGCTGATTAACCCGAACGTCTCCCGGAGCGGCGACGAGGGTACTGCGCTCCTCGAGATCGTCCACGACCTGGCCCCCGATGCCGAACTGGCTTTTTCCGGCGCCACCTCGTCGCTGGTTATGGCGGAGGCGATTCTGTGGCTGGCCAACAACGCCTTCGGCGGCGAGGGTGTCGACATCATCGTCGATGATCTCAACGTCAAAGATGCATTTTTTGAGGATGGACCAGTGGCTCAGGCCGCCCAGGACGCTGTTGACGGAGGCGTGGTGTTTGTCTCCGCCGCCGGCAACGACGCCCGCAGGCACTATGAGGCCGACTTCGTCGATGCCGGCGACGGCTTCCACGCCTTCGATGGAGACAGCGATACCTCCCTCCGCGTCTTCGGCGCCTCCGCCGGTGCCATTCTCCAATGGAACGACCCTTTCGGAGCTTCCGGCAACGACTACGACATGTACATGTGCCCCCCGGGCCTGAGGCCGGACAAGTTCAACCTCCAGAACCGTATCTGTAACGCCAGCGATCGAACGCAGGACGGCGACGACGACCCCGTTGAGGGCGTGTATCTCTTGGACCGCAGCGGCTTTACGGATATCTACATCCGCAAGTTTTCTGGCGACGACAGGCGCCTCGAGCTGTTCCTGGAGTACCAGTTCGGCACCATCCAGGAGCACGGCGTCCCCGAGGGAGGTATCATCGCCCAACCCGCCGCCGCCGGCGTCCTCGCCGTCGGTGCCATCTCCGCCGCCGATCCCGGCCACGACGATGCTAAGTCCTTCAGCGACCGCGGCCCCTCCATCTTCATCGATCCCGATGACAACGAGAAAACGGTCAGCAGAAACAAGCCCGATGTCATGGGCATCGACAGCGTGCTTATTACCGGCGCGGGGGGCTTTGGCTTCCCTTTGTCGGAAGATAGAGGGAGCCGGTTCCCTGGCACCTCGGCCGCCGCACCCCACGTCGCCGGCATCGCCGCTCTGGTGATGGAGGCCCAGCGCCTCGCCGACCCCGACATGACAAAGAAGGAGGTCGCCGACGCTGTCGCCCAGACCATTCGCGATTCCGCCTTCGACCTCGGCGACCCAGGCTACGACGGCACCTTCGGCTACGGCAGGGCCGACGCATTCGCCGCAGTAGAGTCCATCGCCGATTTCGAACTGTACTCGAGGGAGCCCTTCACCTTCCAATTCACCGTAAATTCCACGGGTGACGGGGCCGACAGTTCCACCACGGATTCCACCTGCGACGACGGCAGCGGCAACTGCACCCTTCGCGCCGCCATCGAGCAGGCCAACGCTCTGTCAAGCGGCGTCATCAATTTCGACATAAGCGGCACCGGCACCCAGACCATCACGCCGGCCTCGGCCCTGCCCACCATCACCAAGCCGGTGTTCATCGACGGCTACAGCCAGTCTGGGGCAAGCGCTGGCACGCTGCTCATCGAGCTGGACGGCGCAAGTGCCGGCACGGATGCCGACGGCCTCACCCTCAGCGGCGAGGACAGCGTAGTCCGCGGCCTGGTCGTCAACGGCTTCGAAGGCAACGGGATAGTGCTGCAGGGCAGTTCGGGAGGGCAGTCCCTGGAGGGTAACCACATCGGAACCAACGTCGACGGCTCGGTCGACGACGGCAACGGCTCGGCGGGTGTGTACGTCAACGGCGCACCCAATGTTCTGCTGACGGACAACGTCATCTCCGGCAATGACTCCCACGGCGTCCATGTGTCCGGCGGCGGCGCTTCCTGGGTTGTCCTGCAGGGCAACACCATTGGGCTGAATGCCGCTGGCACCGCAGACCTGGGCAACACCGGTGCGGGTGTGCGTATCGACGGCGCCCCCAATGCTCTCCTGGCTATGAACACCATATCCGGCAATGACTCCCATGGCATCAGCGTTTCCGGCGATGGAGCCAGCGGAGCAGAAATATCCGGCAATACCATCGGGCTGAACGCCGCGGGCGACGCCAGCGTGGGAAACACCGGTTCCGGCGTGCATATTTCCGCAGCGGAGGATGCAAACGTCGCCGCCAATTCCATCTCGGGCAATGGCTCCCACGGCGTGGCCCTCACTGGTGCCGGTACAGAAGACACCCTGGTCAATGTCAACTATATCGGAACAAACGAGTCCGGCGATTCTTTGGGCAATGGCGGCTCCGGCGTACACATCGGGGACAGTTCTCTCGACAACTCCGTGGAGGACAACACCATCGCCAACAACAGCGGCGACGGCGTTACCATTGTTTCCAGCGGCTCGACCGGCAACACGATTCGCAAGAACTCCATCCACACCAACACCGGCCACGGCATAGACCTGGGCGACGACGGCGCCACGGTCAACGACACCGGCGACGCCGATACCGGTCCCAACTCTCTGCGAAACTACCCGACCGATATTTCTTTCGCCGTCCGGGATGACGCCGCCTCCTCGAGGTTCAAGATCGATTCCTCAAGGAGCCAAAAGTACACCGTGGATTTCTACGGGTGCGACAGTTCCAGCAGCGGAGAGGGCAAAGAGTGGCTGGGGTTCTCCGAATTTCGTGCGCCGTCTGGGGACATCACGACGCATACAGTCGACACATTTCGGGGCGAGTTGGAGGAATACTCAGCCCCGACAGGTACTCATGTAACCGCCACGGTCACCGACCTGCAGACTGACTCGACCTCCGAGTTCGCTCCATGTGTGGAGATGGTCGATTTCCCGGAGCTGGACCTCTCCGTAAGTAAGGTAGAGGTGACCGAGGATTCAACTACCGAAACGACCTACTCCATAGCCCTGGCATCACAGCCCTCCGACACCGTCCGGGTGTGGATCGTCGTCCAGTTTTCCGATAGATCGAACGTAGTAAACCCCAACACTAGTTCCCCGTACTACATCCACTTCACGACCATGAACTGGAGCGAACCTGTATCGGTAACGGTCTACGGCGTTACCGATGACGACGCTCTGCATGAGTCCAATGAGATACAACACCGGGTGAGCATCGGAGGCGGCAATCACCTCACCGCAATCCTGCCCGTATTTGTGACCGACGACGAGGCGCCGGGCACCGCCACGCTGACCAGCACGACCAGCGGGGTCACATTCCCTGCCGATGTGTCGGCGTGGCAAGAATACGACGGGATTCTGGAACTGGACGAGGGGGACATTTTCACCTATACCGTGGAGCTGGACAAGGAGCCCGAGGGCGATGTTGCAGTCGAGACCTTTTACGTGAGCGGCGATGCACTTACCGTAACCCCGGCTTCCATAACATTCACCAAGTCCGGCGAGGCCTCCGACGCAGACAAGTGGGAGTGGGACGACCCACAAACCGTCACCCTTACGGCGCTGCACGACTCGGATGAACGCAACGAGTTCCGCACGGTCAGGCATCGGGTTGAAGTGGGCGGCGAAGACTACGTCGTGGCGCAACTCTCCCTCGAGATTCGCGACTTGGCCCTGTCGGGGCTCGCTTTCGACCCGGCAGACCTGGCTGTAACCGTCGACGAGGGGAGCACGGCGACCTACACCGTGGCCCTGGCCAGCGACCCCGGCGACGGCGCCACCGCGACGGTGGAAATCAGCGTTGAGAGTGGTCCCTTCGACAACGCCATTTACGTTTCGCCGGATGACCTCACCTTTACCGGAGGCGCCAGCGGAAACTGGAGTACGCCACAGACAGTAACCGTAACCGGTCGCGACGATGACGACGAATTCGACGATCCCGCTGAAATCGAACACATCCTGAAGGTTGGCTCCAAGACCAGCCTGGGCCGCAATGTCCAAGTGACCGTAATCGACGGCAACCGGGCGCCGTATTTCCTCGAAGGAACCGAGACAATCCGACGAGTGTTCGAGAGTGCTGGACAGGATGACGAGATCGGCGATCCGGTCGAGGCCCTGGACCTGAACGCCAGCGACACGCTCACCTACTCGCTGGACGATACGAGCGGCAAATTCAGCATTGACAGCGGCACCGGCCAGATCAAGGTTGCCGCCCATGGGTCCCTGGACTACGAGACCGCCACGCTGCACGAATTCAACGTAATCGCCAAGGACGCAGGCGGTTTGTCGGACAAAATTGATGTCACTGTACTTGTGCGGGACGTGGACGAGCCCCTTGTGGTCACCGGCGACACTTCACCCACTTTCAACGAGAACAGCAACATCAACAACGCTGTGGCCCGCTATACCGCCCGAGACCCTGAAGGGAGTCCGGTGACCTTTACCTGGTCCGTGGAAGGGACCGATGGCAGCGATTTCTCCATCGACAACAGCGGCAACCTGAAATTCACCAGCCAGCCCGACCACGAGGCCCAGGACGAACACGGCATCACAATAGTCGCCACCGACAACGCCAACTCGTCGAACAGGGGCGAGCTCACGGTCACTGTTACCATCACCGATGTCAACGAGCCGCCGGAAATCACGGGGAACAGCTCCCAGACCTACCAGGAAAACCAGACCCATCCGGTAACAACCGTCGGGTTCATAGACCGCGAGGGCGACGATGTAACCTGGTCGCTCTCAGGAACGGATCGTGGCGACTTCACCATCACCAGGACCTCCACCGGCGGCGGCCAGCTCCAGTTCGCCAGCACCCCGGACCACGAACGCCCGGCTGACTCCGGCGGCAACAACATCTACAACCTGACCGTGGTCGCCACCGATGACGGCACCCCGGTGCAGGTGGGCCGCCTGGATGTCACCGTCACGGTCGAGGACGTGAACGAGGCGCCGTCCGTTCCCACCGGCAGCGCCAGCATCACGGTGTCGGAAAACACAACCGGCAACCTGGTCCGCTACAGTTCCTCCGATCCGGAGCGGCGGACCATTCAGTGGAGCGTTACCGGGACGGACGGCGCCGCATTCCGCATAGACTCCTCCGGAAACCTCTCCTTCGACGGCGCCCCCGACTATGAGGACGCGCTGGATTCCGGCGGCAACAACGTATACAACATAGCAGTGACCGCCACCGACAATGGGAACCTGGCAGATGGAACGATATCAACCCAGGGCAGTCTGTCATCATCCTTTGCTGGCGTCACTGTGACAGTCACCCCCATCGACGAGCCACCGGTGATCACCGGCACCTCCACCTTCAACAACTGGCAGGAAAACGACGGCGGCGTCATTGAGACCTACACCGCCACCGACCCGGAGGGCAACACGCCCATCACCTGGTCCCTGGGCGGGACGGATCGCGGCGACTTCACCATAGCAGGAGGCGTGCTCGAGTTCGTCAACACCCCTGACCACGAAGCTCCTGCCGACTCCGGTGGCAACAACCACTATGAAATCACAGTTCAGGCGACTGACTCCAACGGCAAGCGCGGCGAGGTGCACGTCGATGTTATAGTCCAAAACGTGGACGAGCCGCCCGTGATCAGCGGCCCCGACACCGTGAATGACTTTCCCGAGAACTCAGCCATCACCCGGCAGGTGGGCCGCTACACCGCCGCCGACCCGGAAGAGGCCACGGTCACCCTGTCGCTGACCGGTACGGATGACGATGAATTCACTCTCGCCAGCAACGGCGTCCTGACCTTCAAGGCATCTCCGGACTACGAGACGCCTGGCGGGGATAGCTACAGCGTCACCGTCAGAGCCCTGGCTGGCTCGCACACGGTGGATAAGGTTGTAACCGTCAACATACAGAACACAGAGGAGCCCGGCACTGTCACCCTGTCTACAGTACAGCCACAGGTAAGCACCTCCCTGACCGCCGCGCTTGAGGACGGCGACGGACCCACCGGGGTCGCCTGGCAATGGTACCGTGCCTCCAGCCGGGGAAGCAGCGGCACGGCCATCGCCAACGCCGACTCCGCCACCTACACGCCCGGAGCCGACGATGTGGGCAGCTACCTGCGCGCCGTCGCGACGTACGACGATGGATTCGATACCGGCAACACAGCCGCAGTTGTCACCGTCAATCGGGTGCAGGTGGTGACTCCCGGCAACGAGGCACCGGTGTTCCCGGCGGACGGCGACTACGCCCGCAGCATCCGTGAGAACCAGCCGTCCGGCAGCAACGTGGGCACCCCGGTCACCGCTATCGACGCCAACAGCGACCGATTAACCTACTCCATCGCCGACTCCGATCTGTTCCAGATAGACCAGTCCACGGGCCAGCTGCGCACAAGGGTCGAGTTTGATCACGAGGACCATGCAACTCATACCGTCCAGGTTTCCGCTATCGACCCTAGTGGTGCGGACGATGAGATAGACGTAACCATCACAGTCGAGGACGTGGACGAGACGCCCGTGGTGTCCGGGCCGGCCACTCTGGAATTCGAGGAGGGCACCGGTACCGGCATCACCCTGGGATCTTACGCGGCCACAGATCCGGACGAGATGGGCGTTGGTCTCGTCCTCTCCGGCACCGACAGCGAGGACTTCACCCTCAGTAACAGAGCCGACCTGAACTTCCACGAGGTGCCCGACTACGAGAATCCAGCCGATTCCGGCGGCAACAACGACTACAGGATCACCATTGAAGCCCGGGAACAGGGTAGTGGCACCAGCGTCGGTCGCCTCAACGTCACTGTAATCATCACCAACGTCGACGAGCCCGGCATGGTGCAGACGAACGTCGCGGAACCGCGTGTCGGGCAGCCCTTGCGCGCCAGTGTTGAGGACGAGGACGGCGGCGAATCGGTCCGGGAATGGAAATGGGAGAGGGGCCAGCCGAACAGCCCCTGCGGCACGGTTGACAGCCCGCTGGTGTCCAACTGGGAGTTGATACCCGGCGCAACCGGCAACGGCTACACCCCAACGGCAGTGGACCAGGGCCACTGCATCCGGGTAACGGCTATCTACAACGACAGGTCTGGCACAGGGCGAACCGAGCAGTTCCTCACGCCCGAATCCGTGGAGTTCGGCCCCTACTTCGATTCCGACACGGCAATGGCCAGCATTCAGGAGAATTCGGCCGAGGGCCGCAACGTCGGGCAGTTCCGGGCCAGGCATTCCAACAGTGGCGAGACGTTGGGCTACTCTTTGACCGGAGGCGACGTTAGCTATTTCACCGTAGAACCAGGCACCGGCCAACTGCGCACAAGCGCCACGCCGCTGGACTACGAAATTCAACCGGATCAAAGGGCAGCGGTCAAAATCACCGCCACCGACAGCAATGGCCAGACTGCCACAACCACCGTAACAGTTACAGTTACCGACGAATGCCAGGCCGCCGGCGAGCCGCCTTGCCGGCCCAGCGTGTCTTCGCCCTCCGCTACCAGCCTGCGCGTGTCATGGTCGGCGCCCACCGCCGATTCGCACGACATCCGTTACCGGGAGGCGGACATCAATGCGTCCTGGAAGGAGGTGCTCGACACGGGATCGAGCCGCTCCCACACCATCGGGCAGTTAACCACCGGCACGCCCTACGAGATACAGGTCAGGACGATAAACAGTGGCATCGCGGGCAACTGGTCGCCCTCGGGAGCGGGCACGCCAAGGACGCCGCCGCCCCCGCCTATCATAGATGAGGAGGAGGATGAGGAAGAGGAGACAACGACCACCACATCCACCGGTTCCACTGGCGGTGGTGGAGGGGGGTTCTTTATTCCACCAGCCGGTCTAGGCGCACCCGTCGCGGCGGCGCGGACGGTACTCACGACTCAGAGCGTGGAGCAAATCTTCCAGCAGCTTGCGAGGAACAACACGCTGGTCAGAGTCTGGCGACTCGAACGAACCTCTCGCTCGCAGCGTTGGTTGTTTTATGACCCCGACCCGGTCCTGAGGCCGTTCAACACGTTGCGAATCATCGACGTGACCTCCGAAACGCCGACCATCGTCGCCGTCAACGTTACACGGCAGCAGCGATTTCGTGGATTCCAGCTTTACCGTGGCTGGAACTACATCCCCATCACCCAGCAGCCGCTGACACCCGGCGCCGGCACCCAGTTCGCCCGCCAGCTGCTGGCGCCGCTGATCGGCAACCGGACGCTGGAGCGGGTCTGGTGGCTGGACAGCCGTACGCAGGAATGGAAGTTCTTTGACCCGGACCCCGCCCTGGCCGCCTTCAACACACTTTCGACGGTAAACCTGGCAGCGAATCCGCCCGTGGTGGTGGCCGTGAACGTTTCGAGGGGGCAGCGATTCAGGGGACAGACCCTTTTCCGTGGTTGGAACTACGTTGTCTTGAGATAGTGCGACGTAGTCTCACGCGATTGATGGATATGTCTTTGGGGAGTGTCCCCGGCCGCAGTCCGCAGCCAACCTGGCGGACTATTCGGGGATTGGTTGACCGGCCTTGACGTCGGGGCTGTGTCGGGAGACGGCCATCGTTCCTGCCGATGCTGAATGCCTGCATTGGACCAGTCTCCCGGTCATCGGAATGATGTGGGCGCGGTGCGGTTCTCAGGCTCTACGAGCAGGTCCACTCAAGGACCTCCAACTGGCCACCGACTTGGCCGAGTAGTACCCATCATTGGCAGATACCTCCTTGGAGAGTGCGCCCAGATTGCCGTTGGCGTCCTCCAACATGGCCACTGCCCGCTGGGGTCCAAGGCCTAATCTGTTGCCCCTGCCGCCACGATCACCTGATAGATGCTGTCCAAGGCCACCTGCTCCGGCTTCACCAGCCCCGCCTGCCGGCACTGCGCGAGCCGGTGATTACCTCCACCTTTCCGCGCCGCGCGCCTCTTCTGCGGCACTTCTCATCCCTCGTTTTGTCCAGAATCCCAGCAGCAATTCAGGATCGTTTATCAGGAGTCAAGTCAAGATTACATAACAATTCATACTATTTTAATTCCAAAATATACCAAACTTATACAGCGTGTTAGGTAGAATTCTACCGGCTTAATGCTGCTGGCATTTTCCGCTTTCTTCCGGAGGGATCGGAAAAGACATGCCTCCAATGGAGAGCGAAATCATGGCCGCTCGTGGCCGGGTAAGAACTCGCAAACTGAAATTTGCTCTCGCTGTAGTCGTGGTACTTGCCACTGCCCTGGCTGTTATTTGGCAGCAACCGATTTGGGCCGGAACCGAGGGTAGGGATGAACCCTATACGGGGCCCAGGGATTTGCGAGACACCACGCAGACTGCCTCCTTCGCCAGCATCGCTGTCGACAATTGGTCAAACCGCGACCTCCCAGAGGTCCCGAACCTGGCCCCTGCGGTAGCAGGCGGCGAAATCGTCTCCCTGGATGCTACCCGGCTGAATCGCCATACCGATGACGGCCAAATATCTCCCAGCGTCCTGGCCCAGACCACCGTCTCATACGACATGGATAGCGACGGTCTCATCGAGATAACCAGCGCCGCCCAGCTGAACGCCATCCGCTGGGATACGGACGGCGACGGCGACCCGGCAACGGACAACGCAACCGACTACGCCACGGCGTTCCCCAATGCCGCATCGGGCATGGGTTGCCCGGCGACCGGCTGCACCGGCTATGAGCTCGGCACCGGCGCAGCCACGAAATCCGCCGTAACCATCGACCTGGACGTATCGGACTACAACACAGATCCGGGCTGGGTTCCTATTCCGGAATTCACCGCTACGCTGGAAGGCAACGGCCACACCGTCAGCGGCCTGTTCATCAACAGGACCGGCGACAAGACCGGGCTATTCGCGTCACTGGGCTCGGACGGACGTGTTCGCAACCTGAAGCTGGTCTCCGTCAATGTAACCGGCGGCAGTTCCACCGGCGCCCTTGCCGGCGAGAACAACGGCCATGTCACGGCGGTCTCCGCCGCAGGCTCGGTGAACAGTACCGGTACCACCATCGCCCGGGTCGGTGGCCTGGTGGGCCACAACAAATCCACCGGCAAGGTATTGGGCAGCTACGCCGAGGTGGCTGTCACCGGGTCCACGGATACCAGCAATGTGGGTGGCCTGGTGGGCCGGAACGAGGGCGAGATCACGGCTGCCTATGCTACCGGAGCGGTCAAGGGCAACAGCCAGGTCGGCGGTCTGGTCGGCGAGAACATCAGCAACGCCAACATCACTGCCGGATACTCCAGGGGCCTGTCCTCCGGCATCGGCACCATGCCAGTTCCCGCCGATATCGGCGGACTGGTTGGCAAGAACTCGGGCACCGTGACCAACAGCTACTACGACAAATACACCTCCAAGCAGAGTGACACCGGCAAGGGAGAGCCCAAGACCACCGACGAGCTGGCCTCCCCCACCGGCTATGCCGGCATCTACGCCAACTGGAACGTGGACCTGGATAATGCCGACTCTGACAACGACCCGGCCACCGGGGGCGACAGCCCGTGGGCCTTCGGCGGGGACAAAGACTACCCGGTCCTGGTCTACGGCTCCCTCACCGCCGCCGACCAGCCGCAGCCAACGCGGGTGCTGGGTGCCGCCACGAACCGCTACGGTAACCGGGCGGTGATCACCTTCTCCAGGGATCTCCAGGCTGCCGCGCTGTCAAAAAGCTCATTCAGCGTAACCGTGGATAGCTCAAATGCCACCATCAACTCCGTCACCAAGGACAGCGAGGACGATGGAGTACTTGTACTTCAGCTGGCAAGCAACATCGCGGCCGGCCAGACGGTAACCGCCGATTACACCAGGCCAAGTATGGAGAATGCCTGGATGAAAGACTCCGAGGGGCGGGTCATTGCAGACTTCAGTGTTCCGGTTACAAACACTCTGCCACTTGTGACGGGCCTCTCCATCACCTCCGAACCTGCGCTCACATCCACGTCGCCGCCCACAGCAGACACCTACGGCAAAGGCGAACACATTGATGTCTCCGTCGAGTTCAACGTGCCGGTCAGGGCTGCCCGGCTGCCGCAGCTGGAGATCGTGGTCGGTTCCAACAATCGCCAGGCGGTCTACAGCAGCGGGAGCGGCACCAGCTCCCTGGTATTTCGCTACACCGTGACCACTGCCGACTCCGACACAGCAGACGGCATATCCATCGAGGCCAACAAGCTGAAGGTCGAAATACTCGTTGATAAGAAAGTGGTGAACTTGGGAGCGATCACGGATAAGTACGGTGAAGCCGGATTAGATACCGTGAATGCGTCCTTGGATTATGATGCGATCACCGCCCAGTCGGGGCACAAGGTGGACGGCAGCGACACCCAGGACATGACCGCGCCGACGCTTTCCGGGGTAGTGGGGTACGCCAAAAAATTGATCCTGTCCTACAACGAGCCCCTGGACTCCGGATCTGTTCCTGCTCCGGGAGAATTTCAGGTGAAAGTGACGGACGGGCAAGGTAACGAGAACACGGTGACGGTAGACTCCGCAGCGGTAGACCGCAGCGAAGCAACCCTCACGTTGGCTTCCAAGATTAGCCCCGGGAGTTACTTCGAGCATGTCGATCCCGCCACAGTGACCTACACCAAAGGTACGAATCCGCTCCGGGACATCGCCGGGAACGACGCCGCGTCGTTCACCGACTTCGCGGTGAACCTGATTCCCATTCCGGACGTTGGACACGCCGACGATTTCGTCTCGGCCAAGAATCCCTTGGGGTCAATTCAGGACGAACCGATCATATATCGGCCTGTGATCGCGTCGTGGGTCTGGCAGGACGGGAACAAGATTCCACTCGCTGTAACCCACTATGCCGTCTCCTACCATCCCGCCGATAGCGAAGGCGAAGAAAGATTTACCTGGCCAGTAGATGCTGGAACCGCCTGCGATGCGGAAGGGAATTGCACCTGCCAGATAAGGACGACTCCCACTGCACCAGAAACACCTCCGGTTCCGGAAAAAACTTGCCACGTGAAATTCTTCGGCTCGGTGCCCACGGGAGGGTCTAACAATTTCTACAAGGTCTATGCGCTGGATGCGGCAGGAAACCATATTGCCGAGAGTGTTTACTATACGCACGAAGTGCCTGACAACAACAAACCGATGTACTCCGATACCGCCATCACCCTGACCGTGCCGGAAAACAGTGCTGCCGGAGTTAACGTGGGCGCCCCGGTCGCCGCAACCGACGGCGACAACGACACCCTGACCTACACTCTCGGCGGTGATGATGCGGCCAGCTTTGCCATAGGCAGTTCTACAGGCCAGATCTCCGTTGCAAGTGGAACTATCCTGGACTACGAGACCAAGAGCAACTACTCGGTGTCGGTAACCGCCAGTGATGATGACGAACAGGCGAGCATAGCTGTCACCATTAACGTTACGGACGAAAACGAGCCGCCGGAGGCACCCACGGACCTCGCTGCGAGTCCGTTGTCCTACGACGGGCTATACCTGACCTGGGAACCGCCCTCGGACGCCGGCAAGCCCCCGGTCGCGGACTACGACCTGCGCTACTACAAGGGCGCCGCCGACCCGCTGAATGACCCTGACTGGACCTCCGAGCCCGACGTGGGAAGCGGCCCGCCGGCCACGGTTTCGGGGCTCGATGACTCCTCCCATTACCGTGTGCAGGTGCGAGCCAAGAACGACGAGGGAATCGGACCCTGGACCGCCTCCGCCGACGGCACCACGGGGGCGAGACCCACGCCCCTGCCTACGCCCACACCGACACCCACTCCGGTGCCAGCTCCGGTATCCAGTCCAGCCATAGCTGAACTGCCGCCACAGGCGACATCAACCCCTTCCCCTACTCCTACGACCACGCCAACACTTACGCCTACGCCTCAACCCACACCTACGCCTCAACCCACGCCGGAGCCCACTCCTACTCCTACGTCCACGCCGGAGCCCACGGCAATTCCAACGCCTACAGCAACGCCAACACCGACGCCGACGCCCATACCCACGGCTACGCCCACGCCTACGCCAACCTACACGCCAACTCCCAGTGCGACACCGACGTCGACCCCTACGCCGGCACCAAGCCCGACACCGGCGCCCACTGTCACTCCGACAGCAACACCGACGCCCACGGCAACGCTAACGCCCACTCCGACGCCGACAGCAACGCCAACACCCACGCCTACTGCGACACCGACACCGACGCCCACACCTGCCGTGTTCGAGGAGCCAGTCCTGCCGGCTTCCAGCAATGCCGAGCCCCGTATGCGAGAAACCCTGGACTGGGTGATCGAGGCCGGTCGCGACCGGCTCACCCTCGTCATCATCCTGGCCGTAGTTCTTGTCGTCGTGCTCTCGCTGTTCGCATATCGAATTCTGCGCAGGCAGTAACCGGTCCCCCTGAACGACTAGCCGGAAGACCACCCGGGAACAATGAAAATTCCCGGGCTCAATAAATTTGTGAAGGACTTTACCAACTCGCAGCATGGAACATCCTTGGAAGTTCCTGCCTGAAAGTTAATCGCTAATGGAATGGTGGGCATAGGGACTTGAGCTTTGTACGGGCGTCCTGGGTGGTGAAGCGCAAGTTCACCCGGACTCCATCCCAATTGCGGCGGTCCTGCCAAGTCACGCTTTCCGGTAACTGCGCGTAAGCGCTGGCTCAGCAGCCATCAGTTCAATGCGGTGAGTCTACTGGTGGGGCGTGCGCCGAAGGAGACGGTCCTCGGGCCGGACCAAGGGGGACGTAGCCGTGTCGACTACCGAGGCCAAATCTGAATGAGGTTGGTGGAGACGGGGGAGAGTCGAACTCCCCGTCCAAGAGAGCCTATAAACCGGATGTACTACAAGCTTGTCCGCCGGTTTGTTCTTGGACTCTTCAGGCACCGCCGGCGCATCCTGGAGAGACCCAGCCGGTTAATCT
The DNA here is from genome assembly GCA_965207865.1 of Dehalococcoidia bacterium. GTDB lineage: Bacteria > Chloroflexota > Dehalococcoidia > Lucifugimonadales > UBA3495 > VXOI01. Next base: position 84,253 of record CBDBNP010000001.1, on the reverse strand, counting down.
TTGGCCGCCCTTACCGGCATCGGTTTGGCCGCATCCCGGACTTATGGCGCCTGACATCCCCTCCTCCGGGAATAGCTGGGAGCAGACGTAGCCGCTTTAGGCGGCTAGAGCGAATTCACGTTCGCCAGTTGTTTTTTGCCACCTGATTAACGAGGGCGATGGCACCTCGGCTTGCAATCCGTTACTGGACGCCCCTGTCGAACCCGCGCGTCCCCACGATGACTATGGCACTGCCGCCACCTCTGGCAGATACGAATACTACTGCCTGCGGATGGAGATGGCGACCCGGATGGGATTCGAACCCACGATCTTTGGCGTGACAGGCCAATATGTTAACCGCTACACCACCGGGCCATAAGGAACTGGGCATCGGATAACCCAGTCATTTGAGTGTATGACGAACGATTTTCGTTGTCAATACGCGGGCTGGCGCCTGCCGTATTGCACGGTGGCGCGACCGATCACTCCGTAGCTGGCACAAAAACGGGCAGCACCACATCCGGTTCATCTGCGGAGGGGAACAAGGCCACCTGCACCGGCATGTCGATGTGGATGTCCTCGGGTGCCACGTTCAGGACATTGCTGCAGAGGCGCAGGCCCTCCTGTTCCTCCAGTTCGATCATGCAGACGTTGTAGGGCACCTGCTCCTTTTCAGCAATGGCCGGGTGTACCGGGTGCCGGACGATGACGAACGAGTATACAAATCCCCGTCCGCTGACCGCCGTCCACCCGTAGTCCAGGGACGAGCACCCCGGACACATGGGCATGGGCAAGTGGCGGTACAGGCCGCAGGCCGAGCACTGCTGGATGCGCAGCTGGCCGCTCCGGGTGCCCTCCCAGAACCCCCGCTCGTAGTCGGGTATCCGCTCCAGGTCGGGCAACGGGAGACCCTCGAGGGGTGCGGTCATGGGACGGGACTTGGCGGTCTGTTCCTGCTGCTGGGTCATGTTTGCTCCTGGCTGTTCTCACTACCTCGTGGACTATCCCCGTCGGATGATGACGGCGCCGCTGAGCTGGGCTGTGCTGCTGCAGGTTAGAGCGCGGTTGATGGTCTTCTGCGGCGGCTGGGAGGTGGACGTGCCCCGGATGAGGCGCACACATTCCTGGACGTGGGTCAGGCCGTGGATGTAGGCCTCGGAATGGTTACCGCCATGGGTGTTGGTGGGCAACTGCCCGTCGAACCGGATGTTGTGGCCACCCTCCACGAAGTCCTTGGCCTCTCCCGGGGGAACGAATCCGTAGGTCTCAAGGTTGATTAGGCAGAAGGGCGTGAAGTGGTCGTAGAACATGAACGCGTCGATGTCGCGGGGTTCCAGGCGAGCGCGAGCCCAGAGGTCGCGGGTGGTGTGCTCCGACTCGGCAACGGCCAGGTCGGGGCGGTAGATGATGCCGTCGTTGCGGGGGCCGGAGCCCTGTGCGGCGGCCTCCACCAGGGTCAGGGTGCTGGAGTGTCGCAGTTCCCTGGCGCGCTCGGGGGTGGTCATGACCACGGCCGCCGCGCCGTCGTTCTCCTGGCAGAAATCGAGGACGTGCAACGGGTCCACCACCATGCGGGAGTTCTGGTGGTCGTCGATGGTGATTGGGTCCCGGCGCAGTGCCCGGGGGTTGCGCGATGCATGCTCCCGCAGGGTGACTGCGACCCACCCGAAATGGCGGCTGGTGGCCCCGTACTTGTGCATGTAGCGTCGAACGAACATGCCGAAGTGATGAGCGGGCGCCATGCAGCCCCAGGGCGCGGCAAATCCCTGCGCGCCGCCGGTGATTCGCTCGGGGCCCCTGGCGCGGCCCAGGCGCACGCCGGAGCGCAGGTTGGCGGCGCGGAAGCAGACCACGTAGTTGGCGTAACCGGCGGCGATGGCGGCGGCGGCGTGGCCGATGGTGGCGTTACCCGCTCCGCCGCCGTAGGAGACGGACTCCCAATGGCGCAGGTTCTTGATGCCCAGTGACTGGGTGAGCAGGGTCTCGTGGTTGGACTCCATGTCGTAGCGGACGAGACCGTCGATGTCCTGCGGGGCGATTCCGGCGTCGTCGCAGGCGGCCCTGATGGCTTCCGAGGCCAACTGCAATTCGCTGCGGCCAGAGTTCCAGGAGAACTCGGTCTCGCCAATGCCGACGATGGCGGCCTTGTCCCGGATGCCGTTGGTTTCGGCGGGGATGGTGGTCTGAACCATTGGCTGTTACTCCTCCTCCCAGTCCACGATCTTCCGTTCCTTCAGGTCGTGGATCTGGTCGTCGGTATACCCCAGCTCTCTGAGGATGGCACGGGTGTGCTGGCCCTTGAGCGGTCCGGGACCGGCGCGGCCCGAGGTCTCCGAAAAGCTTATCACGGGAGAGTAGCGCCAGAACTCGCCAAAGCGCGGTGCCTCCACATCCGTCAGCAGCCCGAGTTCGCGCACGTGGGGGTCGTCGTTGAAGAAATAGAACATTCCCCGATCCTCCGCCTTGACGCAGGCGACGTCGACGGCGGCGAGCAGCGTCTCCCAGTGCATCGGCTCCCCGGCGGCGAAGATCGCTGCCAGCTCACCGGCCAGGGCGTCATCGTTGGCTGCCCTCGCGTCTGCGGTGGCAAATCGCGGGTCGTCCAGCAGGTCGGGCCGATCGATGGCCCGGCACAGGGCCTGCCACTCGTCGTCGAACAGGCAGGCGAGGAACACCCAGCCGTCCATGGCCTGGTACAGCCGGTACAGCGCGTGCAGGCCGTAGCCGTCAGGGTCGGGAAGCGGGCGAGGCTGCTTGCCCTCGTGCCAGTAGAAATCGTCGATATTCAGGTAGGCGTTGGCGTTGATCATGGTGGATTCGACGTACTGCGCCTGGCCAGTGCGCTCCCGGGCGTAGAGGCCCAGCAACAGGCCCACGGCGTTGACCATGGCGGTGCTGTGGTCGGCGGTGCCGTCGTTGGCCCGCTTGAGCTGTTTGGCCACGGCAGCGATTTCGTCGATGGACATTGGCTGGTCCGTCGGCGGGAAGGCGTCTCGTCCCATCTGGGCCACGCCGCCACCGGAGACGGCGCCCGCGATGGGGGCCATGGACGGGCGGTGCGAGTAGGGCCCGGTGGAGCCGTAGCCACCGGCGTACAGGTAGACTAGGTTGGGATTGATCTCCCTGAGCTGTTCGTAACCGATGCCGGTGCGTTCCGGAGCGCCCGGGCGCATGCTGTGTAGCAGCAGGTCGGCCTTCGCGGCCAGCTTGCCCATGATCTCTTGGCCCTCGGGGGCTTTGAGGTCGAGGCAGATGCACTCCGAGCCCGCCATGGTGCGGTGTGCCGAGAATGGCAGCCCCATCCTGCCCCAGTCTCCTCCGGGCGCCTCGATGCGGATCACGCGGGCGCCAAGCTCGGCCACCAGCGCGCAGCCCAGAGGGCCGTTGATCACCGTGCCCAGGTCGAGGAGCGTAACGCCGTCCAGCGCCTGCCCGGGCATCGGGCCACCAGCGCCGTTGGAGCGCGGCGTGGCTCCGTTGCCGAGGCGAGCGAGGACCTCCTCAGTGTGCTGGCCCAGCGCCGGGGCAGTCCCACTTGGGCTGCCCGGGGTGGCGCTCATGTTCACCACAGGGCCCAGCTGGCGCGTGGCGCCGATTCCCGGAATGTCCAGCTCGCGCACGTTTCCGTTGTGCACGACCTGGGGGTGATCAAGAGCCTGCTCCGAGGTCAGGTACGGCTCGGCGGCGGCGTTGCCCTCCCTGCTGAGGAAGATTGACATCCACTCGTCCAGGGTCTTCTGCTGGACTTTTTCCAGCATTATCCGTTCCAGGACCGCGACGGCCTCCGCGTTCAGGAAGGGAGCATTCTTGAGCTGCGGGTCCTCGTAGATAAAGTCCATGTCCAGCGAGTGCATCATGGAGCGGAACAGCCTTTCCACCACGTTGCCCAGTTGCATCCACTGGCCGTCCTTGGTGCGGACGGGCAGGTAGCCGGTGGGGTTGCCTCGTCCCGTTCCCACCAGCGGGTCAGGCGGGTACTCGTCCGGGCGGTTCTGCACCATCTGGCCGTGTACCCAGGAGACGTGGTCGTAGGTGGTAACCGCCTGCAGCATGCTTGTCTCGATGTGCTGGCCCCGGCCGGTCTTCTCCCGCAGATAGAGCGCTGAGGTGATGCCGCGGACCAGCGCAGTGGCGGCGGCGTGGCAGACGCCCTGGGTGACGACGAAGTTAGGGCCCGGCCTGGGGTTCTGGTTGGAGAACATCATCATCCGCCCGCTCTTGGCGCCCACCACGGCGTCGTATCCCTTGTACCGCGCGTAGGGGCCGTGAGAGCCGAAGCCGTTCAGCGAGGCGTAGACAAGGCCGGGATGGTCGGCGCGAAGTGTGTCGTAATCGATGCCCAGCCGCTGGGCGACGCCAGGGCGGAAATTCTCGACGACCACGTCGGCGCGCTGTGCCAGGGCGCGGGCCTTGTTTTGGCCGTCCGGGGTTTTCAGGTCGAGGACGACGCTCTTCTTGCCGCGATTCCACTGGATGGACCCGGGCGTGTCCCTGAACTTCTCGCCGTCTGGCGGTTCCACCTTGATGACCTCGGCGCCGAAGTCCGACAGCACCATGGTGGCGACGCCACCGGCGCGGCCGCTGGTGAAATCGAGGACGGTGATCCCATCAAAGACCTGTGTCATGGCGCCCCCTGTGTTGGCTGGTGGCGTTCCGGCGGCGATGAATCGTCCGCGGTCGGGACGGCAGTTGGTGTCTACCCGGACAATGATGCAGTCGCAGCGCCGCTACGATCCCGACCTCTTGCGTTCTGGGCTATGATAACCCTTGACCTATGCGTAGTGGTTGTACCACCCTCTGGGCCAGTACGACAAGCACCCCGCGCTCCCGGAACCATTCGCCGGCGCGGCGCCTGGCGTCCCCGCACCATCCCGCGGTGTGGCGGGCGACAAAGAAACCGTAATTTCGGAGGACCACCGATGCCAGTACAAGGGACCACACTGACCAGCTACCGTCCATTGATGCAGGGCGTCAACGGAATGGTGGCAGCCAGCCATCCCAGCGCCGCCATGGCCGGCTTGGAGATCCTCAAGCGGGGAGGCAACGCTATCGACGCCGGAGTGGCCGTCGGCATTGCGCTGAACGTTGTGCACGTCGATGATTGCAGCTTCCTGGGTGTGGCGCCCACGGTGATCCACCTGGCCGAACGCAGGGAGGTGGTCACAATCGACGGCCTTGGAGTGTGGCCCAGAGCTGCGTCAATCGAGTATTTCCAGAAAAACCACGGCGGCAGGATTCCAGCCGGGGTGCTCTCGTCGCTGACACCCGCCGCTGCCGATGCGTGGATCATATCGCTTTCTAGGTACGGGACCATGACCTTCGGCGAGGTGGCCAGCGCGGCCATCGACCTGGCTGGCAACGGCTTCCCCATGTATCGCTACCTGGCAGGCAGATTCAAGACCGCATTCGACCAGTACAACGCCTACCCGTCGACCGCCGAGATCTATCTGCCCGGCGGGCGCGCTCCCAAACAGGGGGAGATGTTCTACCAAAGGGACCTGGCCGCCACCCTGTCCACCATCGCGGACATCGAGGCATCCAACGCCGCCAAGGGCCGGGAGGCCGCCTTGAAGGCGGCAAGGGACTACATCTACACCGGAGAGCTGGGCCGTAAGATCGTCTCCTACAACCAGGAGATGGGCGGGCTGCTCACCGAGGACGATTTGGCTCGATACCACGTGCAGGTTACACCCCCGGTTACCGTCAACTACAAGGGCTACGACGTTTACAGCACCGGCCCGTGGGGTCAGGGCCCAACGTTCCCGCAGGCCCTCAAGATCCTGGAGGGGTTCGACCTGGCCTCAATGGGCCACAATTCCCCGCAGTACATCCACACGGTGAACCAGGCGCTGAACCTGGCTTTCGCCGACCGGGAGCACTACGTCGGGGACCCTGATTTCGTCGACGTTCCAATGAATGAAATGTTGGCCGAGGAATACCTGTCCAAACGCCGTAACCTCATCGACTCCGACATGGCATGGCCTGGCACGCCACCGGCTGGAGACCCGCGAAACGCCAGGGCTACCTTCGACGGCGCGCCGCAGTCGCCAAGAGAGGCTGAGGCAGCGGTGGCGACGGCAGGAGTCAGCGAGGGCGGCACTTCCTACTTCGGCGTAATCGACCGGGATGGAAACGTCTTTTCCTGTACTCCCAGCGAGGGTACCAAGAACGGCGGCCCGATCATCCCCGGCACCGGCCTGGCCTTCTCCCTGCGCGGCACGCAATCCAAGCTCACCGAGGGACATCCAGCAGCCATCGCCGGCGGCAAGCGGCCAAGGCTCACACCTGCCCCGGCACTGGTGCTGCAGGACGGGGAGGCCGTGATGGCGCTGGGCGCTCATGGCGGCGACCATATCCCCCAGGGCACGCTGCAGTTGCTGCTCAACGTGCTGGAATTCGGTCGCGACCCACAGGAAGCCGTTGAGGAGCCGCGATTCTACAGCTACAACTTCCCCAACTCCAACTGGATGTCCAAGTACGAGCCGGGTATGCTGCGGTTGGAGGGGCGCATCGCGGACGAGGTGGCGGAGGAGTTGCGTCGCAAGGGCCACATCATCGAAACGTACCCGGACTGGTGGGAAGGTTCGGCCTTATACTGTGTCATCACCCGTAACCCCGAGACCGGCGTGCTGCAGGGTGGCGCCGACCCGCGCTGCGAGGCCCACGCCGTGGGGTACTGACCGCAGGAACAACCACACAACCATCCGGAGGACGACAGATGCCAGACCTGAATGATCTGCTGGACCAGGTCGACGAGATGCGCGACGAGATCGTGCAGCTCGAGCAGGACATGGTCCGCATACCCACGGTCAACACCGGTTTCATGCCCACGGGCAACGAGACGGAGCTGTGCCGGTACATCGAGAACTGGCTGGCGGCGGACGGCATCGCCAGCGAGACCATCGAGTCCGCGCCGGGCCGGGGCAACCTGATCGCCCGCCTGGATGGCAGCTCAGGCAACGCCGGGCTGATGTTCATGTCCCACCTGGACGTGGTGCCCGTGGAAGAGGAGGAAAAGTGGCGCTTCCCTCCCTTCAGTGCCACGGTGGCCGACGGCCGGATATTCGGCCGTGGCGCAACTGACTGCAAGGCGCTGCTCACCTGCCAGATGATCGCCATGCGGATTCTCAAGCGGAACAACGTGCAGCTCAAAGACAGCCTGATCCTGGCCTCCTGCGCCGACGAGGAGCACGGCGGCCGCTACGGGTTCGGCTGGATGGCCGACAACCACCCCGAAAAGCTGGCGGCGCCGCTGGCGGTGAACGAGGGTGGCGGATACCCCATCGAGGCGGCGGGGAACCTGACCTACCTGCTGGGCGTGGGCGAAAAGGGCCGCCTGCAGCTGGAGATTGATGTACGCGGCTCCAGCGCCCACGCGTCGACGCCGTGGCAGGGCACCAACGCCCTCTACGGCCTGTCGGAGGTCGTGAAACGCATTGAGGCCTACGAGGCGGAGCGCGACACCTCCACCAGCCTTTTCGAGCATCTGTCGGTCTTCGCCATCGAGGACCGACCCTCGGCGGCCAACATCGACCAGATCATCGCGGACACCGAGGACAGGAACCCGCGCTTCGCCTCCATCATGCGGGCGCTGTCGCGAATGACCATCACGCCCACCATGATCCGCGGTGGCATCAAGTCCAACAGCGTCCCGGAATCCATCCGACTGACCTGCGACGTTCGGACCCTCCCGCATCAGGACGAGGCCTATGTCCGGCAGGAGCTGGACAAGATTCTGGACGGCATCCCGGGTGTGGAGATCGACATAGACTACATGTCGATTCCCAACTCCTCGCCATTCGAGACCGAGTTCGCGGAAAAGATCCGGATCAGCACCGCGCGAGCGTTCGAGCGGGACGACATCCAGTGGGTGCCGTCGCTCAGCACCGGGTTCACCGACTCGCGTTTCACCCGGAACCTGGGCACCACCACCTACGGCATGGTCGGCTCGCACCCCGACGACGACCCGATGCTGGCCTTCATCCATGGCACCAACGAGTCGGTGGGCATCCAGAGTCTGCTCAGTGGCACTCGCATCATGGTGGCACTGGCCTACGACATCCTGGCCGAAAAGTAGCCTTGACACTGTCCCCTCTCCCTCTGGGAGAGGGCTATGGTGAGGGCGGCCCCCAGCCAACAGTACCGTCCCCTCCCCATCAGGGGGAGTGCCAGGGTGGGGGTGAACTCTTTAGCCGCCCTACCCCTGGTCGAGTCATCATAAGGAGACCAACCCGTCATGAAGTTTGCCCTTTTTCTGCTGGGTTCCTGGACGGAGCCGGATGCCAGCGCCCAGAGCCGCATATTCGGTGAAATGCTGGAACAGGCCGAGTACGCCGAGGAGTTGGGGTTCGATTCAATCTAGGTCGCAGAACACCACTCGAGCCGCTACGGCATCTGTCCATCCCTGATGCCGTTCTTGAGCAACATCGCAGCGCGCACGAAAAAGATACGCATCGGCGCGGGTGTCAGCGTTCTGCCCCTGCGCGAGCCCATATCCCTGGCCGAGGAGAGCGCCATGCTGGACATGCTCAGCAACGGCCGGCTGGATTTCGGCGTCGGACGGGGCTCGGCGGACTACGAGTACGGCAACTTCAACGTTGGTTTCGAGACCCGCGACGTGCGCACCCAGGAGGCCCTGGACGTCATCCTGGGCCTATGGACCCAGAACGATTTCAGCTTCCAGGGCGAGTTCTACCAAGTGAAGGACTTGACGATAGCCCCCTGGCCGGTGCAGCAGCCGCATCCCCCGGTGTACATGGCCGTCTCCCGCACCCCGGCCAGCGTGGATGTTGCGGTCGAGCGGGACCTTCCCATCCTGACCAGCTTCTCAACCCCGGAGGCGGACAACCTGGGGCTGTTCTCTCTCTATTCTGAACGGATGGCAGCCGCCGGAAAGGACCCGTCGGTGGCGGACATGCCCTACTTTCGGTTCGTGCACCTCGAGGAGGACGAGCAGTCGGCCAGGGAATACCCCCGGCAGTCCCTGACCTGGGTGCGAGACCTGGCAGGCTACCGGCGCACGCTGACCCACGGCGACGAGATCAACGTGGACCTTGACCACTGGCGCAGTATCCGCACTACCGAGCCGGCCAGCTACGAATCGGAGCTGGAGGGCACAGCGTACTTTGGCACGCCGGAGCAGTGCGTGGAGCGAATCACAAGGCTGCGGGACGACCACGGCATCGGATACTTCGGCGCCAGCATGTCCTTCGGCAGCATGGAGCACTCTCGCGTCATGCGCTCCATGGAGCGGTTCGGAAGTGAAGTGATGCCCCGGTTCCGGGACTAGGGGCTCGGCACCGGCGATTGAGCGAGGGATTGCGGGATGATAGGCGATTCACATTGGACTCCTGAACTGAGCCGGCGTTGGGACGAGGGTATCGTCCGTTACCCGGACCCGGCGGTGGAGGTGCTTGATGCGCGCTTTGGTGCCTACCGACTCGGGAATGCCGCCGTGGAGCGGCTCTATACCGGTGCGCGCTGGATGGAGGGTCCGGTCTGGTTCGGCGATTCCAGGTCGCTGGTTTTCAGCGACATACCCAATAACCGCATGCTGCGATATAGCGAGGTCACCAACGAGGTAACGCTGTTTCGCATGCCCTCCAACAACAGCAACGGCAACACCCGCGACCGGCAGGGGCGCCTGATTACCTGCGAGCACCTGACGCGGCGGGTTACCCGCACCGAGCACGACGGGCGAATCACCGTGTTGATGGACAGCTTTGAGGGTAAGCGACTGAACGCCCCGAACGACGTGGTGGTCCACTCCGACGGATCGGTGTGGTTCACCGATCCCGGCTACGGAATCCTGATGAACTATGAAGGCGAAAAGGCCGAGGCCGAGCTGCCGACGCGGGTCTACCGGCTGGACTCTGCGACTGGTGAGGCTACCGTGGTAGCCGACGACCTGACCAAGCCCAACGGTCTCTGCTTTTCCCCTGACGAGTCGCGGCTGTACATTTCCGACAGCGCGATTAGCCATGACCCCGATGGACCGGGACACATCAGGGTCTTCGATGTGGTCGATGGCCGCAAACTGCAGAGCGGCCAAATATTCGCCGATATGTCTCCCGGATTCGCAGACGGGATGCGAACGGACCGAGACGGCAACCTGTGGTCCAGCCGGGGCTGGGCCGGCGCGGGGACGGACGGGGTACACTGCCTGACGCCCGACGGAGAACTGATAGGCCGCATAATCCTTCCGGAGCCGTGCGCCAACCTGTGCTTCGGGGGCGTCAGGAAGAACCGCCTGTTCATGACCTGCAGCCAGTCCCTGTATTCCCTGTACGTAGAGGCCATCGGCAGCCAGAATCCTTGACCGTTCCCTCGTGTCCTTCCTACAAGAGGCCTAATCCAAGGGAAGTACTTAAGAAACACAGGCCTTGGTGGCTGCGACAATATCGATGGGGCCATTGGAAATTCCCGTAGCTCGCTCATAATTTGGAGGATGTGATGAGAATTCCAATTACCATGTGCCACGGTATCCGGCCCGTTGCCGCTGGCGCCCTCAGCAAACCGCTGACCGAGGAGCGGTTCGATCATCTGATGGGCATCGCTGCAGAGATGGGCTTTCAGTCGATCAACTACGACCAGCTCTCAGAGTGGCGGGCGGGAACTGGTTCGCTGCCGGAGCGCCCGATTATGATCGACTTCGATCACCCGGTGGTCTCCATGCGGCGCGAGGTGTTCCGCATCCTCGAGCGGTACGGCTACAAAGGCAACCTGTTCATCTACACTTCGCCCTACGACCCGGAGTACCCCCGCCCCCTGGCGCTGGCCCAGGTCCCCGAGCACTTGCCCTGGTCCGAGCTGCGGGAACTCCGCGAGTTGGGCTGGCACATCGGAGCCCACACCGTCAGCCACCCCAACCTGTCGAACTTGGCCGCAGAAGACCACGACGGAGCAGTGATACGCGAGGAGCTGGACCGCTGCAATCGGGTGATCGAGGACAACATGGGGTTCGTCCCGGAGGACTTCGCCTTCACCGGCACCAGCTGGAGCGCCGCCGCCGAGGCCGAAGTCAAGAAGCGGTACCGCTTTGGCCGCCTGTGGGTCATCGGCTCCGAATACGAGGCGGACGGCAAACCGATCCGCTATGCCGATCTGGCCGGCTCCGACGAACCCGATGAGGCCGACGGCGGCCCGCCCAACAGCACCCGGTATATCACCGAGCACACTGACCCGTACCGGCTGCCGGCCATTGAATTGCAGGCCCTGATTAACGACCCCGGCGCCTTTCGTGCCTACCTCGAGGGCGCGCTGGAAGGATAACGAAAGGGGCCCTGTGAGGCTACACGGATAATCCCCTCTCCCGCTGGGATAGGGTTTTTGTTACCCTCCCTGCCCCTCCTCCCCCCTCCCCCATCAAGGGGGAGGGGACTGTTCATCAGGCTCTCTTAGTTTTCGACGTCAAACTGCCGAGTCCGTTCATGGTGAGCCTGTCGAACCACGAACGGACGGCCCTTCGACAGGCTCAGGACCAACGAAATTTGGGTACAACTAAAAGACCCTGGACGGTTCATACGCCCGCTACAGGTCGGCCAGCCCCGGAATTATCGTATCCCGGAAGGCGTCCACGTCGGGTTGCGGCATGTCGTAGCCGCCATCCTGGGTGTGGGTCGGGAAAATGAAAACGTGCTCGATTCCCGACTCGGCCCTAGCGCGTTTCAGCCGGGACAGGCATTCCTCCCGCGTGCCGAACAGGCCGAATGCGTCGCAGATCTCGGCCGCCTGGTCGTCGCTGATGTTTTCCGGGACGAAATCGTCGGCCAGGTCGATGCCCGCCTCCCGCAGCCATACCAGGTTGGAATCACTGGGATACTTCAAGTAGGGCTGGTCGGACCGGAACCATTGCTGTGGAAAGCGCCGAGCCCCTGGACCGTCGTCCGAAACGGTGGTCGGGGTGATGTAGATCGCGTGAAAGTCGTCTAAGCTGCGCCCTGAGCGGGACGCCCCGATCTCCAGGCGCCGCCGCGCGGCCTCCACCGCCTTGGGGTGCAGCCCGACCAGCAGCATGGCCCCGTCGGCAACCTCCCCCGCCAGCTCCACCATACGAGGGCCGGCGGCGGTCATGAACACCGGTGTGGGCCGGTCGCTCACGTTGCGCAGCCGGGATTCCACGCCGTTGAACTGCAGCCGCTCACCCCGCAGCAGGCCCCGGATGGTCAGGATGGCCTGTCGCATGGCGTCCACCGTCGCCCGGGGCCGCCCGATGTTGCCCACGGCTAGGTAGCCGGGCCCCACGGTCAGGCGTATGCGCTCCGGCGCGATCTCCTCCAGCGAGTGGGCCAGCGACGCCAGCACCATGGGATGTCGGGTGACCGGGTTGGTTGTCGCCGGATACAGCGAGATGCGGGAAGTGCGCTCGGCGGCCAGAGCCAGCGTGAGAAACACGTCGCGACCACTGTGCTGGTGGTCATGCATCCCAACGCCCGAAAATCCAGCGGCCTCGCATCCGGCGATGAAGTCGGCGGTCTGCGGCACCGGCAGACCCATGGGCACCCTGATATCCACTTTCATCGAAAACCCCTGCTATTCAGTTCGCAGATGGATCACACAATTTGGGACTCCATCCTTCCCCTATCCCTTGAGGGGGAGGGTTAGGAAGGGGGTGAAATCCTCCAGGTACTTGACCCCTACCATAGATGGGCGAACCGGGTGGCCACCACCTGCTCGTAGACCACATCATCTGACAGCCGACCCAGGTCCCTGCAGAACCGGTTGAGGCTCGTCACAGACTCCGGGGAGATCGCAGGGGTATAGTACGGAGCGTCCCGCCGCACTAGGTCCTCGATCAGCGCTGCCTCCTCGGTCGGGAACAGCCGCTGGCCGACGCCCGCAGCCTGTGATGGATCAGTCTGCAGCGCCTGTTGCGCCGATACGATGGCCAGCACCGCCGCCTCCGCCGTGGCCGGTGTTTCGTCAATCAGTCGGTCGGTGGTCACCAACGCGGCGAATGTGTAGTCCCTGGCCGCTGCCGGGCCGATGCCTTGCCGAGGGTCCAGTACAACACTGCCGATGCCACTCCGCACGGCCACCTCGGCTCCCATTGCGTTGGCCCAGAACCCGTCGATCGCCCCATCCTCCAGGGCCTGAGCCGCGTGAACGCCGAAGGACACGCCGGGCTCTCCGCTTCCGGGCACAGGAGCGACCAACACATCCTGATCGGGGTCCACTCCCTCCTCGGCCAGCAGGCGTCGCAGCGCGGCGTCCGGCCCGGGGGCCGCACCGATGCGCAGGCCCTTCAGGGCTGCCACGTCGCCCGGCACGATGGCAAGGCTGGAGCGCGTCACCAGCACCCAGAACGTATGCTGCGACAGTGCCGCCAGAAGGCTGGCGCCCTGCCAGGCGGGGAAGGCGGACAGCGTGGCATGAGCTGGACCGGCAACGAAGTCGATGTGGCCGTCGCGCAGCGCCTCCATGGCCTTGTCGATGGGAAAGATCATCTCCAGTTCGACATCCAATCCCTGGTCGCGGAACAACCCCATTTCGACAGCGGCTACCGCCGGAAAGTAGGAGTTGGAAACCAGGTCGGGCACTGCCAGTCTCATGTGGTTTGTCTCCTGCGTTGTTGCAAAACGCCTCAGAATCCCCTCCCCCTCAAAGGAGAGGGTTAGAGTGGCTGGTAAAGCCTTGAACTGTGACCCCTGCGATGGAACCACAAGATTGAGGAAAGAGGAATCTTGGACAATCCTGCGAATCCCTTAATCCTGCAATCCTGATTCAGACAATGGACGGCTGGCCAAGTTTACCACCGGTCGCGCGTCCAGTATGCTGTGCGGGACAGCCAGGGGAATACGACAGGAGTCGGAAGATGCCTGAAACGCCATTGCACTATCAGACCATATCAGAAGTGGGCGACCGTCTCCGGTCGAGGGAATTGTCGCCGGTCGAGTTGACGCAGGCCATCCTGGAGCGCATCGAGGCCCTGGATGGCGACCTGAAAAGCTACGCCACAGTGATGGCCGACTCGGCGCTGGCCTCGGCCCGGACCGCCGAGCAGGAGATAGCCGCAGGGAACTACCGAGGCGGCCTCCACGGGGTGCCCATCGCCGTCAAGGACCTTTGCTTCACAACGGGCGTCGCCACCATGGGCGGCGCCAAAGTGTTGCGGGACTTCGTGCCTGACTTTGACGGCACGGTGGTTCGGAAGCTCAACGCCGCCGGCGCGGTGATCCTCGGCAAGCTTAACCTCACCGAGGGAGCCATGGCTGGCTACAACCCCGAGTTCCAGATACCGGTCAACCCCTGGGGCGCTGATCGCTGGTCCGGCGCATCCTCCAGCGGCTCTGGGGTGGCCACCGCTGCCGGGCTGTGCTACGGCTCGCTGGGCAGCGACACTGGCGGCTCCATCAGGTTCCCGTCTGCGGCCTGCGGCACCGTGGGAATCAAGCCCACCTGGGGCAGGGTGAGCCGCTACGGCGTGCTGGCCCTGGCCGAGTCGCTGGACCACGTCGGCCCCATGACTCGCAGCGCCTCCGACGCCGGTGTCATGCTGCAGGCCCTAGCAGGGCACGACCCCAACGACCCAACCTCACTGACTGCCCCAGTGCCCAACATGCTGCAGGGTCTGAGCCAGGGAGTGCGTGGAGTGCGAATCGGCGTCGACGAGCGCTACATAGGGGATGACGTAGATCCGGAGCTGGCAGCGGCGGTCATGGAGGGCGTACGGCTGCTGGAGAGCCTGGGGGCACGGCTGATGCCGGTCCGACTGCCGGATACCGAGCCGCTGTCGAAGGCCTGGGGCGTGCTGTGCTCTGCGGAGGCGGCCGCGGCCCACCGCGAGTTCTTTCCCGCCCGCGCCGACGAGTACGGCCCTTGGTTCCGAGGTTGGCTGGAGATGGGCTTGCGCCACACTGCCCGCGACTACGCCGTCGCCAGCTACACCAGGCTGGCCAGCAACGGCACTCTCGCCGAAATATTCGACGGTATCGATGTGATCGTCTGCCCGTCCATGACCACGCCGCCGGAACGGGTCACCCAGGAGGCGCTGTACGGTCCCATGGACGAGGAGGAGTGGACCTGGGGCCGGTTCACCATCCCCTACGACTTCAGCGGGTCGCCCACCATTTCGCTTCCCGCAGGGCTGAACAGCGAGGGCCTGCCGCTGAGCATCCAGTTCGTAGGCAGGCACCTGACGGAGCCGCTGCTGGTGCAGGTGGGCCACGCCTACGAGGCCGCCACGCAGCACCGCCTGCAGCCGCCGGTGTAGCGACGTCCGGCAAAGTCCTTCTGGTCCGGGGGTGGACATAATCAGTCCCCTTGCCCGGAATGTGAGGGCGTGTCCCCCGCTTTTCGGGAATCGAAGATGTCACTGAGAGGAGGTATGCCGAATGACTACGTCCTACCGCCCCACCGGACTGATACGCTACCACTCTGCCGGCGCCTACCGGGGGTACACGCTATTCTCCCCCAACGGCGGTGACGAGGCCTTCCTCATCGACATGGACGGCAACTTCGTACACCGCTGGCACCACCCGGGCGGCATCAACTACGGCTACCTCTTGGACAACGGTTACTTGCTGTTTCGAGACCAGGGCTCCAGGCCTCCTGGCGCCGACCACATACGCGAAATCGATTGGGACAGCCGTCTGGTCTGGGAGCACCACGACCCCACGTTGAGGCGCCACGCCCGGCTGCCCAACGGCAACAACCTGTTCCTGCTGCAACGCGATCGCATATCCGCCGAGCTGTCCGCCAGGGTCAGGGGCGGCTATGCCACCCCCAGCGACCCGGAGCAGATGTTCAGCGACCAGGTGGTGGAAGTCACGCCAGACGGTACCGAGGTCAACGTCTGGCGCTCCGCCGACCACCTGGATCCTGAAACGGACATAATCTGCCCACTGGAAACCCGCGATGCATGGAGCGGCGCCAACGATCTGACCGCCTCGGCCGACGGCAGCAGTTTCCTGATCAGCTTCCGCATCCTCGACACCGTGGCGCTGGTGGACCGGTCCACGGGCGAAATAACCTGGAAGTGGGGCGCGGGCACCATCTCCCACCAGCACCATCCCACCTACCTGGACAACGGCAACGTGCTGCTGCTGGACAACGGCAGCCACCGCCGGGGCCTCAGCTACTCCCGCGTCGTCGAGGTGGACCCGTCCACCAGTGAGATAGTCTGGCAGTACGAAGGCCTGCCGAGAGTGTCGTTCTTCACCCACTTCACCGGCGGCGCGCAACGTCTGCCCAACGGCAACACCCTGATCACCGAGGGCATGACCGGTCGACTGTTCGAGGTCACTCCCGCTAGCGAGATTGTCTGGGAGTTCGTCAGTCCTTTCGTCGTCATGTCCAACTTTGGGATGGCCAACAGCGTTTTCCGCGCCCACCGCTACGGCCCCGATCATCCGGCGCTGCAGGGCAGAACGCTGGACCCCGACTGGCTCGGCAACCTGAACCGGCTGTACGGTGGGCGGTGACCGACGTTGTTGCCATGAAATGGGCATGGGATCTTTTCCCTCCCCCTCAGGGGGAGGGTTAGGGTGGGGGTAATCCCTCCAACGACGTAACTCCTGTCAGGCTTCAGGCAGGGTGATATCCACCTTGAGTTGACGGCTCACCGGCACCCACCTACGATTGCCAATAATCCCGGATTGGCCGTTGAAAATCGGTATTCGCCGGAGGTCTATATGGACCGGAACGAACTGCCCCTCCACTCGGTGTCTGCGCTGGCCAGCCTCATCGAGAGCAGGGAGGTGTCCCCCGTGGATGTGGTCGAAGCCTACCTGGAACGGATCGACGACCTCGATTTCAAGTTCAACTCCTACATCACGGTGCTATGGCAACAGGCTCTCGACGAAGCGAGACAAGCCGAGCAGGAGATCACGGCCGGCAACTACCGCGGCCCCCTCCATGGCATCCCCGTCGGGGTCAAGGACCAGATCTGGACCAAGGGCATCCGCACCACCGGCGGCGCACGCATCACCGCCGACCTGGTTCCGGACTACGACGCTACGGTGGTTGCCAGGCTCAGGGACGCCGGTGCCATCCTGCTGGGCAAGACCAACCTCAGCGAGTTCGCCGTAACCGGATTCACCCACCGGTTCAGCACTCCCCGCAACCCCTGGGACCTGAACATCTCTGCCGGCGGCTCCAGCGGCGGTTCGGGAGCGGCCACGGCGGCTTTCCTCTGTGCCACCTCCCTGGGAGAGGACACCGGCGGCTCCATCCGGCGACCTGCGGCCTGGTGCGGCGTCGTGGGTCTGCGTCCCGGCTGGGGGCGCGTCAGTCGGTACGGCCTGATGCGGGGCGTCTGGTCCATGGACACCATCGGCCCCATCTCCCGCACCGTGGAAGACGCGGCCATTACGCTGTCGGCCATTGCGGGCCACGACCCCAAGGACCCGACCACCTGGAACACCCCCGTGCCGGACTACCGGCAGTCCCTCGACGGCGACATCAGGGGCAAGCGCGTGGGCATCGTCGCGGAGCTGCTGCACAGCGACTTCGTGGAGCCCGACGTGGCCAACGCCGTTACTGCTGCTGCCAGCACCCTGGCGGAGCTAGGCGCCGTTGTCGAAGAGGTCTCGATCCCGCTGGCCGCCCACGCCAACACCATCGCCGGCACACTGCTGGCGGTCGAGCCCGCCGCGAACATGAGCGAGTGGGTCCGGGAGCGCCTCCATGACTTCGGCCACGATAACCGCGTTGGGCTGCTCACCGGCAGCCTGGTACCCGCCGCTGCCTACGTCAAGGCGCAGAAGCTCCGCACCATGCTGCGCAATGACGTGTTGGCGGCCTTCCAGACCTATGACGCACTGATCATGCCCACGTCCGGCAGGCAGGCAGTCCCGCTGACGGAGGACCCGCCGGTGACCAGCAAGGAGGCGTCGTCGCGGCTGCCCTTCATGCGCACCAACACCTTCAACCTGTCCAGCGCCCCAGCCATTTCGGTGCCCTGCGGCTTCGGCGGACGCGGGCTGCCCGTGGGCTTGCAGATCGCCGGGCCTCCCGGCGGCGATGAAATGGTGCTCAGGATGGCCCATGCCTACGAACAGAACACCGATTGGCACACTATGAGACCCCCGACAATCGGCATCTGACCATCACTGGTAGAACACCCGGCTTAATCCCCTCTCCCTGAGGGGGAAGGTTAGGGTGGGGGTGAGACATCGCACAACAGAACCCCGGTTCCCCAACTAAAACCGAGAGGAGACAACGATATGTGGAACAAGGCAATGATCAGCCTGGAACAGGCCCAGAACGCCATTGAGGCCATGATCGCCGACTACAACAAGGACACCAACCGGCGTAAGGTCGATATGGCCGTGGTGGACGATGCCGGCAACCTGCTGGCCTACGCCCGTCTCGACCGCTGCCCGAGGCCCACCATGGCCATCCGCAAGGCCTACACCTCAGCGGTGCGCGGAATGGACACGGCCGCTTTCGCCGAGCAGATCAAGAGTTCCGGGAGGTCGCTGGAGTCCTTTAACGATCCCCAGCTGACCAACCTGACAGGCGGGGTCGCGGTCGTTCACGACGGTGCGGTCATCGGTGCCATCGGCGTTGGCGGCCTGCCCAGTGGTCTCGACGATGAGGCCATCTCCAGGGCCGGACTGGCCGCGCTGGGCCTCTGACGGCGTCCGCGTCATATCCCCTTCCCTCACCCTCAAGGGGGAGCGTTAGGGGTGAGGGCGAACTCTGTAACTGTGTAACTCCTGACGTAAATGAAGCAAAATTAGGGCGCCCACAATGGGCGCCCCTACCGTTTCCGCGCCATCCAATTAGTAGGGGCAACCCTTGTGGTTGCCCCGGCTACCCATCATTCCAACGCGGTTGCCCTACTACCGTGTGCACGTCGCCTAAATTGTAGGGGCAGCCATTGTGGCTGCCCGCTTACGTCAGGTACAGTCTTGTCTGGCCTAGCTCTCCTCGAACACGGTCTCCAGCTGTGCCGAGCTGTCGAAGAAGTGCTGCAGGCTCTGGTTGATCCGGAAGAATATGTCGGCCCGTAGCTGGTCGCCGGTGGCGTTGTCCGAGATGCCGCCGTCGATCATCAGGTCCAGGGTGTTGAGAGTGTGGCTCCGGTCGGCGCCCCCGTTCTCCTTGGTGTTGACGATCAGTTCCTGCCATTGCTCAGCACTCATATTCAGGAAGAAATCGGCATCGATCAGATCGAACTTGGTCCCCTCCTTGACCCCGACGCATTCAAAAGCCTCGAAGGTGATGAGGAAGACCCGCTCCCCGACCGTCACGCCCATGACGGCGTCCACATTACCCAGCCGCCGGAACTCCGGGTCGTTGTTGACCAGCTCCTGCAGGCCCTGAAACCACTCTACTGACGGGAATACCAGTGTTTTCGCCCCTTGGGCGCTCATCCGTTTCCTCCTGTGAACCGTTGACGGGAATGCAGAGCGGCGACCCCATACGGGGCGCTACTCCTTGAAGTAAGGCTCCCCTTTTTCCTTTGCCTGGCTGAAGGGGACCATCTTGTTCATGTGGTAGTCCGGGTCCGAATTGGCGGGCGCATTGCCCAGGGCCTGGTCCACCATCCTGGTGTACTTGGGGTCCAGCTGGGCGAACTTGTCGGCCTCGGAGCGAACGTAGGTGACCTTTGAAATTATCCGCTGCAGTTGATCACCCGTACAGTACTGGCAGCCGGTTGGAGCCGGCGAACTGAAGGAGCGCAGGAATACGCTGTTCACCGACTGGCAGTCCTGGCAACGGTATTCGTAGATCGGCATTGCAGTTTCCTAGGCCGTGGTGGCTTCTTCGCGCCGCAGGTACTGTTTCAGGGCCGGCGACAGGTTAGCCTCGGTCCTGGGGACCCCCACCCAAGCCATACGCGCGAGGTACTCCTCAATGTATTGCTGCTGCAGGTCCCTGACCACCTCCATGCCGGCGGATATGTTGGCCAGTCCGCCGCCGTAGATGATGGCCAGCGCCTCCCAGAGCACCGGGTCCTTCATTTCCTGGGCGATGTCAAACTCGACGCCCTGCATCAGGTTGCTGAGGCCCCTGGCGAAGCTCTCGCCCTGGTGTTCCACGGCGTACTTGACGTGGGCCATGCCATAGGCCATATGGCGGGCCTTGTCCTCCATGCTGCGCCGGAACAGGTACTTGTCGGCGGGGTTGGTGGCGTGGGCCTCCCCGTAGCGATAGAGCAGGAGGGTAAGAGGACTTCGAATGATGTACAGGTATAGGGCAGCCTCCGTCCATCCGGCCCGCACCTCGACCAGCCGCCGATTGATGTGCCCGGAACTCTCCACTCCCAAGACCCCGTCATTCACGAGAGCCCGCTCCCGGAACGCCGAGTAATGGCGCGCGGAATCAAATACCTCGGTGGCGAGGAAAGTTTTGACCTCATGGTAGGCGTAGTTCATCTTGTGCAGCCAGTTGCCTATCGTGTCGGTCTCGATGGTTGCCTGCTGGGCCAGCTCGGTGCAGAGCTGTCGCATGGCAAGTTCCACCTCGGGAGCCTGGACCGTCAGCTGGTCCCAGGGAACGTCCTCGTGGTACATCCAGCGCCGCTGTATCGCCTCCTCGTAGAGGTCGACGGCATTGTCTGCCCAGATGTCCACCTTGGAACTGAGGGCGTAGAAGTCGGTGCGGGGGACGCCCGGCACCGGGGAGGCGCCCCGGGGCCGACGGCTCATGTCGGTGCTGAACTCGGGCACCTCGGCATAGCTGCCGACGTTGATGCCCCGCATGGTCATGCCATGCTTACCCGGCTCCACCCTGACGCCCCACTCCAGCGTGTCGTTCATCCAGGCCAGCGGCGCGCCTCGGGAGGCAGCCAGTCCCGTAGCCTCAATGGAGGTCTCAGTGGATTCCTGTTCTTCGGTCGACTCGACCTTTTCTTCATCTGACGGCATCACAGTCCTCGCGGGATTCCGTGCGATGATTTCTGGTTGGGCCCATACAAGACGAGACCTCCCTCGACAGCTCGGGGGAGATCTCGAAACTCGAAAGCGATTCGCCTAGGCGGCCGCTTGATAGGCCTCGAGCAGCGCCGGGTTGACGCGGCCGTTGTGGATCCGGTCATCGAAGCCAGCGGACTTGAGGCGCTGGAAGTATTCCTTCACCTGCCGCTGCCGGATGGCCATCAGGATCTTCTGGCCTTCGTCGATCTTGTCTTTGCCACCGCCCAGCAGAATGGCCAAGGCCTCGCTGGTTAGCTGGTTCTGGCCTGCGGGGTTCTCGCCGCCGGCGCCCGTGGCCTGGCGTGACTCGCCCTCGTCCAGGTAGCAATGAATCTCCTCGCGACGTTCGGGGGCGAACTCGTTCATGTAGCGGAGGTGCAGCACCCCGATGGCCACGTGGCGGGCCTCATCCTGCGCACAGCGCCGGTAGATGGCCTTTTCCGCCTCGTTGTATGCCATCATCTCGCCCAGCCGGAAGAGCGTCAGCACGTTCCCCTCTCCGGTGATATGCAGCCGAGACGAAAACTCGGTGAATTCACGGGCGTTGTCGGTGCTACCGCCCACAACGTCGCTGACCGAGTCGATCATCCGCATCAGGCCGCCGCCGTTGGCGAAGGCCCTCTTGCGGAAGACGTCCAAATGGCGGGACTCGTCCATGACCTGGGCCATCAGGGCCAGCCTGACCTCGTGGTAGTCCGGGGACATTGCGGCGATAAACCGGCCCGGCACATCGGAGGCGACGAACTCCACCTGGGCGAAGAACGTGGACATCTGACACTGTGCGGCCTCAATGTCATCGGGCAGTTCCTGGATGGTGTCCCAGGGGATGTCCGTGGCCGAACTCCATTGGCGGGTGATGAATTCCTGGTACAGCTTGGTCAGGTTGTGCGCCCAGACCTCGCTCTTGGTATTGAAGGTGTAGGCCCCAAAACGAGCTACGTCGTTGCGGGGTATGGAGCCCTCGACGCGGCCCGTGTAATTCGCGGAACGCTCGTCGACTTCTCTGCTGGTAACGCTTTCCTCAAGCTGAGTCAACCAAGAGAGGTCGAATCCCTGCTCTTTCGCCTGTTCCCAGTATGAGGTGCGGTTCTGTACCGTTGCCATGAATTTCACCTCTGTAGATATTCGGCACTACCCTTGACGGGCGCAGTTCCAGTTACCTTGCACGGTACGTTGCCTCGTTCGTTTTGTCAACCTGAAGAAACGCGGAAAACTGCGGGTTTGGAAAGTTCACTTTCCCTCGGAGCAAGGGCAAGATGAAGCTTCAGTCGGGAACCTGCTTTCGCAAGGCCTTACTCTCCACCCATCAGTTCAGCAGGGCCCTGAAACAATTGCCGGGTACGCGCCGGACCCGTCTTTATCCCCGACTAATCCGCGAACCGGGGCATCACGTGGGTGGCGAACCTCTCCAGGTTTCTCAGCGTCATTTCCAGCGGCATTCCCGGGTGGGTGAACTCCACCAGCAGGTAGTCCAGGTTGCAGGTCTCCTGCAGTTCCTGCACCTTATCCGTAACGTGCTCCGGAGACCCCACCAGCAGGGTCCGGGGTTCCAGGAAGTCCCAGTCCAGTTTCGTTGCCGGGTCCAGCTCCTCATCGGGGTTGGTGAACACCTGCCGCCCTCGAAACGGGTCGTTGTAGGTGAAGGAGGACATCATTGCCGCCTCCGCGTCCCTGCGGGCCTCCTCCATGGACGACGCCACGTAGGTGGACCGCATCACCGCCTGCCCCTCGCCCAGAGCGAAGGGCCGCCCTTCCGTCCCGGAACGGACCTCGGCGTACAGCTCCATCCGCTGCCGGATACGCAGCGGCGGCGGCTGCCAGTAGCAGGCGTTCAGCCCCATCTCGGCGGCGGACGATACCGAGTTGTCGGTGGAGACCGTCATCCACAGAGGCGGGTGCGGCTGCTGGTATGGCCGGGGAGTAACCCGCAGCTTTCTCACGCGCTCCCCGTCCTGCCACTCGGGGTCAGGGGGGATGGAAGGGTGCGAGAACACCGTGCCATCGGCGGGGAAACGGTAATTTGGTCCCTCGTGGGAGAAATACGGGTCGGCCCAGATTTTCCTCACGATCTCGACCGTTTCCCGGAACAGCTCCCGGTTTTCCCGGTCCTTCCGGGGGTCGGCGTTGGGATGGAACTGCGGCCCCTCGTAGGGCCAGATGCCCCGTCCGAACCCTACCTCGAGCCTGCCTCGGGTCATGTTGTCCAGCATGGCCAGGTCCTCGGCCAGCCGGATTGGGTGCCACCACGGGGCGATGTTCGCCATCTGCCCGATACGGATCGTCGATGTTCGGGCGGCTAGGTCCGCTCCCAGCAGAATTGGGTTCGGCAGATCGCCCACCCCGTAGGGCCCGAAGTGGTGCTCGCCCAGCCAGATGGCCTCAAACCCCAACTCCTCGGCCAGGATCGTCTGCTTCCGCAGGTTGTCGATCATATCGGCGGAGTTGGTGGCCTCCCCGGCCGACGCTGCCACCGTGGTGAAGGCTGCGAATCTCATAATCGTTCCTCGGCATTGACGGATGGATATCTGGCGTTGGGGTGTGCTGCAAGATACCACGCGGGCCCAGAGGGACGCACCGCATCACGTAGGTAGTGGCGCAACAGTCAAGCCACGCCCAACGACGCGCGAACCGTACCACCTTTATTAAGATAGTTGGGGCGAGACGCGCTTAATAACTACAGCCGCATATAGGTTGTGAGGAGTCGCTTGTAATGGCAGAGGCGACCTCGAGCCTTCACCGGCCATACTGGCCGCAGAGAACCTCTTCGACTGCTGAGAGGTCTAATTCTCGTCCCTTCTCTTTTACCGTTAGGCCGCGCACCCACGAGGGCGGTTCCTGGCGAAGAACCTCGCAAGCAGTCAGCCCGTCTTCGTTCAGTAGAGAGGGGTCCATACCGGCGTCTATGAAGGTCTGATACGTCTCGTGGTTCTCTCTCCCCGATGCCGCAGCGTGATGAAGCCACAGCCCGTCTCCGGCGAGAGGGTCCAGACCATGATTCAGTAACTTCTCGATCACCCAGGCGTCCGTTTCAAGGAAGAACAGTGCGAATATATAATCCTTACTGTTCTCCTCGGTAATGGCCGCGCCCGCGCCGTGTTGAAGGAGCAGTTCTATCAGTTCCTGGTTCTGCTTCCCCCAGTCCCCTCTCACTGTGAAAGGCGAACGGAGACTGGTTGCGACGAACAGGGGAGGGCCTATTTGCTCGGTTTTTAATACCGGGTCTGCTCCGGATTCCAAGAGAAGTCTCACAATCTCCACGCTGTCCTTTGTGAATCTGTTGGCGTTCAGGTCCTTTAGCCACTTGGGAACACTCCGACCGTCTTCGCTGGCTTTCCGCCTGCGGTCCTCCAGAAAGTCCTGTGCAAACCCCGGGGCGGCATACAGATTGACGAAGGCGATTGTTCCGGACAGGGCGGGCCAATCCTGACCGTAGAAGGTTATCTCGTCATTCGGGTCCGCTCCGTTTGCCAGCAGTAGTTCCACCAGTCCCGGGCTGTGGAGGTGAGCGACAGGGATGCTCAGTGGGGAAATCAATCCACCGACCGTAAATTCCACGCCGCTGTCTTTGCAGGCCAACTCGTCGCGGATTATGTTCTCAATGTTCGCATCTTCCATGTAGAGAGCGGCAGGCCAGAACTCCCTGTTACACAGATTTCCGCAGTCAGCCACGAGCGGTAGGGAAGTCGAACATACTGCGCCCTCGGGACGCTCTAACGCATAGTCCTTGGCGTTTGAGGAATATCCGATGCAGCCGCCACCGCAAGCTAGGCTGGCGCTGGTTACGAGAGCTAGCGCCAGGAATGTCAGCTTCGCTGTCATCTGTCTCCTCTATTGATCCGACGCCGGCGGCGGGCAGTACCCGGGCATCCCAGGGCTCGAGAGGTCATTGGTCGATATGTCCATCAGGTTACGGGGGATGCATCCGCCGAACTGGTTGCTGTTCAGCAGCAGGTCATGCAGATATGGCAGGTCCCCGAGTTACGAGGGGATGTTGCCGGTCAGCGAGTTGTTGCCCAGGTAGATTAACTCCAATTTGGTGAGACTGCCGAAGGTGGCCGGGATCGACCCGGTAAGTTGGTTGTGCTTCAGGTCCAGGCGTTGGAGTTCCGCGAGGCCGCCGAACCCAGCCGAATTGCTCTCCTCCCGCACAACCATCCTCCACACTGCCAAGTTTTCCTCCCCATTATTCAACAACCAGAACAGCCTTTTCTACAATCGAAAGACCCAGGGAACACTGGTAGACAATTGTCAATTCCGGGTCAGTTTGTTACCATTCTTCGTTGTGTTATTGTTATACAGTTGCCGTACGACTAAATTGCTTGCTTCATGGGCGAAGAGTTACGATTTAGGATACGTTTTCCCTCTTGCCGCAGCCATTGCGATTGTTTTCTTGGCAGGGGCGTTGATCGGCTGCGGCTCTGCCCCTTCACCCGAGGCTCCCAAGGTGGCGGAATGCGGCGTTCTGTGCGAGGCGCCATTCTGGGTTTCGGCCAGCGAAGCTGATGTAATGGCCCAACTTGAGAGGGGCCCCAATTTGTCGGCAAAGACCGGCGAGCTCGGTGTTACCCCCCTGCACTTGGCCGCTTCTCACTCCAGCAATCCTGCATTGATCTCCCTGCTTCTTGATGCCGGGGCCGATTTAGAAGTCGGCAGTGACGCGAACGGCGCGACGCCGCTGCATATGGCAGCTGCCTTTAATCCTGAACCGTCAGTGACCGCAGTGCTGATTGACCGTGGCGCCGATTTCGCTGCTACAAACGCGGCCGGGGCGACACCCCTGCACGTGACTACGGCTTTGAACTCCAACCCGGAAGTCGTGGTCTTGTTGCTGAACCGGGGAGCCGACCCCGCCACCTTCGTTGGCGGTGGCGCGGGAATGCTGCACACCGCCGCCTTCAATCCCGAGCCGGCAATTGTTGCCGTGATTTTGGAACACGGCGGCGATGTCAACCTCAGAGGGCAAAACGGGCGAACCGCCTTGCATACCGCTGCATTGCACAACCACAACCCGGAAGTGCATCAAATTCTGCTGGACCACGGATCTGATGTTTTATCCAAGGATACCGACGGCATGACACCCCTGCATTCGGCCGCGAATTCGAACCCGTCTCCCCAAGGCGTGATCACCGTCCTGCTGGAACACGGGGCCGACACTGCCTCCATCAACAACGAAGGGCTGACGCCGTGCCAGGTAGCCATGGCAAGAGAGTTTGAGGAGGGGGTCGGCCATGAGGTAGAGCTGCTGCTATGCCGGTAATTCCGGGCTAGCGGGACGAAGAGGGCAGGGAGACGGGGGTTGGAGCCTGGACGTCAAACTCCATGCCGGCAATTTCATCGGAAACCGTCGGCGGCGTGAAATCGCACACACTGGTGCTGAAAATCAGGGCAGTGCGCTGGTTAACGGACACCGTTATCAGGTCGGTCGCCATCGTAGCGCAATGATCCACTGATTCCTGCCAGTGGTATTTGATAACGATTTGATCCTGGCGGTCGCCATCGCGCTCGACCGTTGATTTCTTTGAATCGATGATTGAGAAACTTTTCCAGCCTTCTCCTCGCTTGGCCAGATTCTCAGACCACCAGGCTGAGAAATCCTCGAGGGTCTCCCCGTCTCTCAGAGGGTAGTCCCACACATGAACGGCTCCGACCCGGTCATCCCCTTCATATCTTTCCAGGGAAATCCTGCATCGGTCGTCATCGCCAGCGCTCCGCCATTCAGAGGGCACCCGCAGGGAATACTGACACGCCTCGTTATAGTAGGCCCGGAATCCCCCGGTGATTCGGGCATGGACGTTCTGCTCCCCAGCCAAAGTATCGAGATTGTCCCTTACATCGTCGATGGAGATGGCGAAGGAAATACCATCGTAATCCTCGAAGGTGGCCGTATTGACTCCAATGACTTCTCCGGAGCTGTTCACCAGTGGGCCGCCGCTGCTGCCGATGTTGATGGCGGCGTCGGTTTGGATCCGCATGCCCGACCCAACCAGGCGGCGGGAAGAGACCACTCCGGTTGTGACCGTGTAGCCGTCTCCCAGCTGGTCGCTAAGGGGAAAGCCCAAAGCTATAACCGTGTCACCTATCCGTAAACTCCATGCCTCCCCCAGCGGCAACGCCTTGATTTCCCCTAGCGTCGCGACCTTGACCACTGCCAGGTCCAGCTCTTCATCCTTGCCCTGAACCACTCCGGTGTACGACCACCCGCCAAGGGAACGGACAGCAACGGTATCATGCTCTTCCACCAGGTGGGCGTTGGTGACTATAAGACCGTCGTCGGAGACAGCAAAACCCGAACCGCTCGCGGAGGGAGTGATAATCTGCACCAGCCCGTCCTCGATGTTCTCCACGATGTCAGAAATCGAATTGCCGGGAGCCGGGGAGGTAGACGTGGGCGGAGCGAGGCGAGTCATTACGGCAGATACTGTGGCCTCCAAATTGGGCGTCGGGACGGGCGTGGGGGCCGTGCGGGTCAGCACTGCCGACACGGTGGCAGGCACGTTTACCGGCTCGACCTGATTGCCGGTGCTGGTCGTCGCTCCCTGGGAGGAGCCAGGTTCATTGACAGTCTGGGCAGTTTGGCTGGAGGGCAACGACTCCGATTCCTGACCGCTATCGATGCTACAAGCCATGGCGATGGCAAATAAGGCCATCGCCAAAATCAGCCAGTTGAGTGCGAATTTGCAAGTGGCAGCCAGAGTATAAATTCCTCGATGCGCGAATCACCCAGTTGGTTGTTGATCCTTTCCCTTTTCAGTCCAGCGATGCCGACCAATCGCTCCGCTCCGTTAGGGGCATTTCGCACACCACTATAAACGGAAGGTCAAGCTTCGCTGAGGCCGCCAACCCCAAACAGGATGTTCAATTTCTCGTCGACAGGTGGTATGTGCGGCGGAACTCTAGCTTTGAAGATGCAGATCACGAGTTGGCCAAGGCAGAAAACACCTCTCTAGCAATGAAACCACATTTATCCCTTGGGAATCTACCGTTCCGTAAAAGTAGGAAGGAACCTGCTATCAATGATAATACCGCATGGCAAATCAAGCCAGCAGGAATTTAGCCGCTATCCTCCATCGGAGATCCCCAATGTTCTCGTCCACCTCGTCTGAAGGAATATAGGGAGTGTGGCAGGAATCAGTACCGCAGTGAATTGTACTAACTCCGCGGTAGGTCGAAAGATCCACTCCGCCAATTGGTGACTACCTCAAAATGACTATCTCCCGAGTGATTTGCCTGATTATATGGCTCAACTCATCGGACTCCCGCTTTCGTGGGAACGAGCGGGAAATAGAGTGAAATCCCTCACCCAGCGGGGCTTTGCGCTTCCTCAGTTCGGCACCCATGCTGCCCGGCGACAGAGGCATCAGGTACTCGTAGGTCACACGTCCCGGTTCGACCGTCTACCTACCCAGGAATGTCTCGAGTCACCCTCAAGGAATCCTCTGAACAAGCCTGGTGGGAAATGGGATAGTTAGGTTGAACCAGCCGACGCCTGTTGAGGGAGCGTAGGCAGATGGACCAGCCCACCTATGCCGACCTGGAGTACCAGGGTAAGAAGCGCAAGACCCGCCGGGAGTTGTTCCTTGGGCGAATGGACGCTCTGATTCCCTGGGAGTTGCTGGAGGAGCGCATCCATCCCTTCTACCACAAGGCCGGAGGGGGAAGACATCCTAACCTGCTGTCCGTCATGCTGAGAGTCCACTGCGTGAGTGCGACTGCGGTTAACGCCCACGTCATCACCGAGGCCCACAATCTATTGCATGGGGGCGAGACGGTGGTTTGGGGCGACGCCGGGTATCAAAGGGATGCGCAAGCGGGAGGAGAACCTGGAGGTGGAATGGTGGCTTGCGCTGCTGTTCGGACTGAGTAACCTGCTGGCGGGGGAGGCCAACTGGCGGCGTAGTGCGCAATTTCTGCGGGGCGACGCCGGTCTCGGGGCCCCATTAAGCTTCCAACAGCCAGGTCAGGGAGGAAGCCCGAGCGCCTGCCGGCAAGCCCCGGACCGCAGCTCCCGTCCCTTCGCAGCTTAATCATACACGGCCCAGAGTGTAGCGCCTTGTACGGAGGATTCCCGGACAAGAAGAGGATGGGAGAGATTCATCCTCTCCCATCCTCAGATCACAAGAACCGTGTTTCTACCAGGCGAAGCGCCGCCGTCTTTCCCTTTCCCTATTCCTCCGCCTGCGCTTCCACATCAGGAATAGCATGGGCAGAAGGAACAGCGGCAGTCCAAGGGCAAACCAAAGGGCAGGATTTGTCGATGATAAGCCAGTTCCGTCATCCGGAATTACCTGGGCGGATGTGGACCCATCCCCAAAGACATCAAACTCCCCCGACGCGGACACCGAGGCGTCATCGTCGTTTATCCGGCGAACAGGCAGGCTGAGACCAGCTAGCCCTATCTCCCCCGATGCGGGCACCAAAGTGTCATCGTGATGTACCAGGCGGACCGGCAGGCTGAGACTGGCCTGTCCTACTTCTCGCCCGACCAGTTTCCGATCTGGAACTTGCGGATTGGAAACCAGATTCATCACGGGAGTGGGTTCCGGAACCAGGCTCAAGTCCTGGTCCTCTGCAGACCCCTGCGCATTGAAAAGACCTGGAGCAGGCGTAGGCTCCGGCGTAGGCTCCGGCGTGGGTTCCGGCGTGGGTTCCGGCGTCGGCGCAGGCGTGGCCTTCGGCGTCGGCGCGGGCGTGGGTTCCGGCGTCGGCGCGGGCGTGGGATCCGGCGTCGGCGCAGGCGTGGGGCCAGGCGTCGGGCTGGGCGTCGATTGAAGCGGGTTGTAATAGTAATCATTCCCACTCGCAGTGGTCCCTGTGCCAACAGCCGACCAGGCGCCCAGACCTTCGAGATTCCTTGCCGCTACCCTGAACTCGTAAGTCCTCCCTGAACTCAAACCAATTACAGTCCTGTTAGTATAGGATTTGCCGAGCTTGCGCGATATCCACTCATCGGCGTCCCGCAACCGGAATTGCAAATCGTAGCTGCTAACCGGAGACTTGCCGGTCATGTTCGGGGCCGTCCAGGCCACGTTCAACGAGGTCAAGGGGGAACCGGGCGAGCGGGTGACCGACGGAGCAGCGAGCTGAGGAGGAAGCGGCTCGTCTATCAGACTGATGTCGACCGTCGCCTCTGCGTCGATAATGTGGTCATTGCCCCATTCGGAGTCGAGGCCGTCACTGGCTTGGACAATCACCCTGTAAGTGCTCTGTGTTTCGTAGTCCAGTGATGCGCCCTTCTTCACGCTGATCTGGCCGGTAGCCGGGTCAATCGAGAACAACTGCGACTTGGACTTGAATGAATAGGTCAGCGCATGACCCTCGGTATCCACCGCCGTCACCGGGTCGCCTACCTGGGTGCCGGCCGGCGAGTTCTCAGGCACTGTGCGCTTTGTGGCCAACTTGCTGGGGAATGCTGGACTCGTGTTCTTCGGCTTCGTGGCGCCCTCGCCCGCATCGGACCAGTCGCTGGCTCCTTCGATGTTGAGCGCCTGCACACGGACCTCATAGACTGTGTCCTTGTCGAGGCCGGTCAGCGTCGAGGAAGTATTAGTGCCAGTAACGAGGTGGTCCTTCCAGTCCGCGTCACCCTCGATATCCGGGGCATCTTTCACGCGGTACTGGATCTTGTAACCGCTGACGGACATGCCGTCTGTGTCCGGTACCGTCCAGGAAACGTCCAGCCGCGTCGTTGGGTCGGCTGCGGGCTCCGCCACCGTTGGCGCGTCCGGCTTCTCGGGCGGCGAAAGGTCAGTTACGTTGATGGTGACGACGACCTCCGCAGTCTGCCCCTGCACGACGGTGTACTCAACCTTTCCGGTGTAGGAGTCTATGGTTTCGTGGTCCAGAGTCGCGCCCTGCTTGACGCTGATCTGGCCGGTAGTCGAGTCGATTTCGAATGCGCCGGAGGTCGCCGCCTCGCCTGTCAGGCTGTAGGTGAACGTCACCCCGTCGAGATGGCCTCCGGCGACCGGGGCCCCCACCTCCGTGCCAGCAGCAGAGTTCTCGGGAACGGAACGGGTCGCATGATCAGTAACGGTGACCGTAAAGGTTTGGGAGATGTGCCCGCCGTACCCGTCGTGCGCGCCGTAGGTCACAGTGGACGTGCCCGCATTCAGGCCAAGTACCCTAAGCGTGGTCTCGTTGTCGCCGGTCATGCTCACCGAGACTATACCGGAATGCTGCCCGGTGGCCACTAAGGTGAGATTGTCCTCGTCTGGGTCCAGGTAGAATGTTCCGATGTCGGCATTCATGGACTGAAGCCGCACAAGTCCGTTGTCCGAGAAACCCTGGTTCTCATGATTCACCGGCGGGCGGTTGGCCGTCCCCTCGCCGGTGTCCGACCAGGGACCCTCGCCCTCCAGGCTGGTCAACGCTCGTACCTGGGCCTCATAGGTCGCGCCCGCGTCCAACTCCGGCACGGTGACGCTGGTGGTCGTCGCGAGCAACTCGGCTGTTGTAACCTCGGTTTGGGTCTGCGGATCGGTATAGGTGCGGGTGTAGTCTGTCCATTGGTTTGGCGTGTTGCCCGCGGCAACCTTCTTGCGGTACTGCAGGTTGTAGCCGGTGATGGTTGCGCCGTTGGCGGCGGGGGCGGTCCAGGTCACATCCAGGGCCGGTTTCATCGGCTCACTGGACGGAGTTCGAGTTATTGCCGGCGCATCGGGCTTGCCCGCCTCGACATCGGTCACGTTGATGGTGAGACTGGCGCTGGCGGTCTGGTCCTGCACCGTCCAGTTCACCTCCCCGGTGTAGGAGTTCTCCTGGTCTTCATCCTCATAGTCCAAAGTTGCGCCCTGCTTGACGCTGATCTGACCGGTAGTTCCGTCGATCACGAACAGATCCTCGGCATCGTCGTGCCCGTCATCCCAGGTCAGCTCGTGGATCAAGGCGTCGTCGGTCTGATCGTCGCCGTCGTCGTAGGGTGTTCCCGCCACGGGATCGCCCACCGCCGTGCCTGCCGCGGAGTTCTCCGGGATAGAGCGGGTCTCGCTCTGGGTACCTGTGGCGGTGAAGGTGCGAGAGACGTACCCGCCATACCCGTCAGAGGCCCCGTAGGTTACCTTCGACTTACTTGGATTGGCGGGGGTAACTTTCAGGTCACTGCCATCGATGGCAGGACTCATAATGCCGGGGTACTGCGAAGAGGCCGTGTAGGTCAGCGTGTCGCCGTCGGCGTCTCCGAACTGAGCCGCAACCCCGTTGATGTCCGTCGTGCCCACCGCAATGCTGCTGTCAGCCAAGACTGTGCCGACGATGTTCGGCGGAGTGTTTGCCGTGCCCTCGCCGGTATCCGACCAGGGGCCTACATCCTCTCCGTTGGAGGTAGCATCAGTGAACGCGCGCACCTGCGCCTCGTAGGTATCGCCAGCCGTCAGGTCCGGCAGGTTGACGGTCGTTGCCGTAGCCGCCAGCTTGCTGATTGAAGTGCCTGGATTGTCGGGGTCATCGTATTTGTACAGCGTCCAGTCATTCTCCTCATCGCCCTCGGCGACCTTGACCCGATAGTGCACCTCGTAGCCGGCGACGGTCAGGCCGTTGCCGTTGGCGGCGGTCCAGGTCACGTCCAGGGCGGGTTTCGTCGGTTCGCTGAACTGGGTGCGCGTCACGGTTGGCGCGGCCGTCATGACGGCCGCGACGTCCGTAACGTTAATGGTGAGACCTGCGGTAGCGGTCTGGCTCTGCACAGTCCAAGTCACCTGGCCGGTGTAGGAGCTCTTGGTCTCGTAGTCCAGCGTCACGTCATCCGCCACGCTGATCTGGCCGGTGGAGGCGTCGATGACGAATGCCGTTGCCGCAGCACCAGTCAGCGTGTAGGTCCCCTCTGCATCGCCCTTGTTAGGCCCATTGGAGGCCACGGGGGAGCCCACTGTAGTTCCGGCCTCTGAGTTTTCTTTGATGGAACGCGTCTCGTTTCTTGTGCCGATACCTGTGTACGTCTTTAATAGATAGCCGCCGTACCCGTCATGCGCCCCGTAGTTGAGGGTTGTCTTGGCCGGATTATAAAACCGGAATTGAACTCGCTCCCCGCTGCCCGTGCAAGATGGGCAAGTCCCTGTGGTGATGACGAGACTCGCGATGCCGGGATGCCCCGGAAAGGCCACCCAACGCATCGTGTCCCCATCAGCATCCCTGAAACTGGCGGTCAAGGGCCGTTTGCCCCTGTAGCCTGAGCCGACTGGATACGCCCTGTTTACCAGTTGAAAAGAACCCGACTGCGGCGGCCGGTTGGCCATGCCCTCGCCGGTGGCCGACCAAGGGCCCTCGGCCTCCTCGCTGGTTATGGCGCGCACCTGCGCCTCGTAGGTCGCGCCAGCGTCCAGGCCCGGGAGGTTGACGGTGGTGGCCGTTGCAGGAAGCTGGGCGGTTTGCTTACTGTTGCCATCGTCGACGGTGTAGTCAGTCCATCCCGTTTCGCCCTTCTTGCGGAACTGCACGTTGTAGCCGGTGATGGTTAAGCCGTTGGCGTCGGCAGCGGTCCAGGTCACGTCCAGGGCCGGCGGTGTCTCCTCCGCAAACTGCGTGCGCGTCAATGTCGGAGCGCTTGGTATGGTGGCCTCGACGTCGGTCACGTTGATGGTGATGTTGGCGACAGCGGACTGGCCCTGTATAGTCCAGCTCACCTTGCCGGTGTAAGAGTCCTTGGTCTCGTAGTCCAGCGTAACGTCATCGGCCACGCTGATCTGGCCGGTGGTGGCGTCGATGACGAACGCAGCCGTCGCCTCGCCGGTCAGCGTGTGGGTCAGCGTCTCGCCGTTGTACGGCGTTCCTGCCACCGGGTCACCCGCCGCCGTTCCCGCGGCGGACCTCTCCGGGATGGAACGGGTCACGTCGCCCTGGCCCGTGATGTTCACGGTACGAGAGGCGGTCCCCCCATACGGATCACTGGCCGTGTAGGTAACGGTTGCAGCGGCCGGGTTGACGACCGACACAGTGAGCGTGTCGGAATCGTTGCCCGTAATAGCGGCAGTCAGCACGCCGGGGTACTGCGAGGATGCCGAGTAGGTCAGCGTGTCGCTGTCGGCGTCGTCGAATTTGTCGCTCAGGTCATAGTCAACGGACGCCTTCCACGCGACTGTGGCATCGTTCAGGGACACTGCGCTGGCGTTGGGCGGGCTGTTGGCCGTGCCTTCCCCAATCTCCGACCAGGGCCCTCCGCTCTCCTCGATGGACCGGGCGCGCACCCGGAACTCGTAGGTCGCGCCAGCCTCCAGGTCCGGCAGGTTCAGGCCGGTCGCCGTCGCTGTCGCGGTTCCCTCGGTCCACGCCGCAGGCTGCTGGCCATCTGCCGCCTTCTTGCGGTATTGAGTCCTGTGGTCTCTCATGGTCAGGCCGTTGGTGTCCGCCGCCGTCCAGGTCACATCCAGGGCAGGTTTCGATTGTTCGCTGAACTGCTTGCGGGTGAGAGTCGGTGTCCCGGGCTTTCCGGGCCTCACATCGGTCACGTTGATGGTGAGGCTGGCGGTAGCGACCTGGCCCTGCACCGTCCAGTTCACTTCCCCGGTGTAGGAATCCTTGGTCTCGTAGTCCAGGCTGGCCCCTTCCTTCACGCTGATCTGGCCGGTGGCGGCGTCGATCACGAAAGCGTTCGTCACGTCGCCATTCTCGCCGTCAGCCAGCGTGTGCGTCAGGGTCTCACCGTTGTAGGGAGTTCCTGCTATCGGGTCGCCCACTGCCGTTCCGGCTGGGGAGTTCTCAGCGACGGAGCGCGTCACACTCGCGGTGACCGTGATCGAAATTGCGCGATCGTCACTGACTCCGCCAAAGGGGTCTTGCGCCTTGTATGAGACGCTGGACGCCGCAGGGTTGTTGGCACGCAGCACCAGGAGGTTGTCACTACTTATCCAGCCATCGAGCACGCCGGGATACTTCGGGGTGGCCGTATAGTTGAGCGTGTCTCCGTCTGCGTCCTTGAAATGTCGGGTGATCGAGTTTGAAACGGCAATGTAGGACTTCCATGCTAACGTCCCGCCGGTATAAAAGGTTCCCGTGTGCTGAGGCGGGCTGTTGGCCGTGCCCGTGTAGCAATCCGACCATCCGCTGGTGCCGTTGGCGTTGATGGCCCGCGCCCGCACCTCGTAGACGGCGCCCGCTTCCAGGTCCGGCAGTTTCGCCGACGTTGTGGTGGCTTTGACGGACTCCCAACTCCCGCTTTCCTCGCATGTGGCCGCCTGCTTGCGGTAGCGGACCCGGTATTCTGTAATCGCCGTGCCGTTGTCGGCAGGGGCGGTCCAGGTCACGTCCAGGGCCGGGTCCATGGGCTCGCTGGACGCGGTGCGAGTGATCGTCAGCGTGCCCGGAGTGCAGGGCTTTTCGGCGGCCTCGTCGGTAACGTTGATGGTGACAGGGACGGACACGGAGTTGCCGTTCACCGTGTAACTCACCTGGCCGGTGTAGGAGGTCTTGGTTTCATAGTCCAGCGCGGTGCAGCCCGGTCCAGTCACGCTGATCTGGCCAGTGGCCGCGTCGATGACAAAGGCCCCGGAGTCCGCCGCCTCGCCGGTGAGCGAATGGGTCAGCGTCTCGCCGTTGTACGGCGTTCCGGCAATCGGATCGCCTACTGCGGTGCCCGCAGGGGAATTCTCGGCGACGCTCCGTGTCTCGTTCGCTGTGATAGTGAAGACAAACGTCCTGGCCGCGTACCCGCCGTAGGGGTCGCTCACCGCGTAGGTGATTGTCGCTGCCCCAGGGTTGTGTTTTTCGAGACTTATGGCGGGGTTTCCCCTGTCTTCCACGCTGGCCCCAGCGATCGCTGGTTTGCCCGAAGACACCGAGTAGGTCAGCGTGTCGCTGTCGGCGTCTTTGAAGAGGTTGTTGAGGTTGAGGTACGTGAAGTGCGTGTTCGGACGCCACGGTACACTTTTGTCAGGGTAGTTAGAGGTGGTGGAGGCGGCGGGAGCCCGGTTGGTCCGGGCTGAGGTGACATCCGACCAGGGGGGACTGCCCCCGCCGGTGCCTTTCACCTGCGCCTGGTAGACCGTATCCAGTTCCAGCCCTTCAAGTTTAGCTTCGCGACTGGTCAAGTACGACGAACCCGATTTATAAGTCCACTCCGTGTCGCCCTTCTTTTGGTACCGGAGTTCGTAGCCGTTGAACCGGCTGGTGTCCGCCGGGTCAGACCAGGACAGGAGCAGTCCGGGTTTGGTCTCTGTGGAATACTCTATCCGGGTGAGCGACAAGGTCGTCACTTTTTCAGAGTTCTGTCCCTGCACCTGCCTTCGCTCTCGTTGCGGCGGCTCCGGGGTGACTTCCTCGGTCTGTGCTGGGGGCTGGGTGGGCGCTGGCGTAGGCTCAGGTGTGGAATCAGGAGTCGTCTCCGGCTTGGGATCTGGGGTGGCCGCAGGCGTGGGATCGGCAGCTGGCTCCGGCGTCGCCTTGGGTGTCGGCGCCGGCGTGGCAGTTGGCGCCGGGTCGGGTATTGCCTCGGGTGTCGGCTCCGGCGTGGCCGCGGGGGTCGGCTCGGGAGTGGGATCGGGTGTCGGCTCCGGCGTGGCCGCAGGGGTCGGCTCGGGGGTGGCCGCAGGGGTCGGCTCGGGGGTTGGATCGGCAACTGGTTCCGGTGTGGCTTCGGTCGTTGGCTCCGGGGTAGCTTCGGGTGCCGGTTCCGGCGTGGGATCGGCAGTTGGCCCCGGTGTGGCCGCGGGGGTTGGCAGCGGTGTGGCCGCAGGGATCTGCTGGGGGCTCGACTCCTGCGCGGATACGAAGTGAGACGAAGCCAAGGCCGCCATTGCGACGAGCAGCAAAGCGAACGCCGCTATCCGCAGGAATACAATTGAGTGACGAGTTCCATTAGCGTTCATTGGTTGCATCCACCATCAACGTAAACGTTCAGGCCCTGTGCCGCCGTTGTTCAGCCTCGGTTTGCGAGGCCAATGCGGCTAGGGCGGTGAACGTAAAACGCGGCGGTGGATGCGACCCGGCCGTCGGCCCGAGGGTCCGTGGGCCAGCAGATGTGAAACTGCTTGAGCCGCGCAACTTAGGGCAAGCGAGCGTGAAACCGCTTGAAAAGAGGAAAGTGAAAGGGTTAGTATGTGCTTGGTTGGCGCTCTTGGTGCGGGTTCGAGGTGAGAGTCGGCCGCATCAGAGTGTTTTCCGTGCTTCGCCCAGTCCTTTCGCAGGGCTGGGCGTCTAAATTGTGAGGGGTCCACTGTGATATTCCTTTCGTCCGATCTGGGGCAGAATTGATGCCGTCAGACATATTATTGGCGGAACAATTATTTGTCAACCCATATTATATTCGAGAATTTATATTTATTGGCTGATATCAATGTGATAGAATGTCATTGTCGCGTACAACTAATTGTTGCCACAAATTATCCCGTACCTTCTGCCTAACCTGAATTGTAAGCGAATGACCGACCAGAACGAACGCCAGAGAGAGCCAAGGGAGGCGGGGCTATCCGCGACGGAGGTGCTGCAGCGTCGCGTTGCCTCTCTTCTGAGTGCCGTGGACCGAGGGCTGACCGGTACCCTTGCGCCCCACGACCTCGTCCCGGTTGAGCTGGACCTGCTCAGGTTCTGCCGCGATCGAGGCGAATGCACCGCAAGCCAGATGACCGGCGTTCTGCCCACCGACCCGTCCCGCATCAGCCGGCTGGTGCATCGTATGGCGGAAATGGGCCTGGTGGCGCGGCGGCGTCTCACTGACGACCGACGCGTCGTCATGCTGAGCCTGACCCCGGAGGGCGATAGGCTGGTGCAGACGATGGACTCCCTGGTCCAGGAGTTCTACGATTCACTGACCGAGGGCATCAGCGAAGCAGACCTGGAGGCTTTTTTGTCCGCAGGCCGGAGAATGGTGGAAAACTACGACGCCATGCAAGGGCGCGATTAACTGGCTGAAGGCAGCCGTAGCGGCATCGAGTGGGGTCGCGCCGCCGGTTTCACGGCCTACTGTTTCACGGTTTGTTGGCGATGGCCTCTCCGTAGGCGTAGGCAACCGCTGCTTCGGGCAAGTCCTTCCACTCGTCGATGGCAGCGTTTAGTCTGTCCCGCAGACTCTCAGCTAACTCGGGCAAGGCGTATATGCTGGCTGCCTCCAGCATTTCCGGCGTCGAGAACAAGCGCCTGGCGAGAGAGTGGATGAGGGCCACATCGGATGGGTCGCTGTGGGTGTTGAAAGAGGCCGAAACCCGAATATTCGTGAACCCTGCCTCCAGAATATGGGCTTTCATTTCCTTACCCATCTGGGGATGCCCGTCGTCAAATGCCAGTAAGTCCCCCAGCGCGATCAACACTGTCCCCATAATTCCCATATCGGGATGGATGAAATTTGAGTCGCGAATCATTTCCCGGCAGGCGATGATACCGCCGGGCTTCAGTACCCGCTTCACTTCTGCCAGCACTGCCTGGGTATCCGGGACGTACATCAGGACTTCGTGGCAATGGGCCACGTCGAAGAAGTCGTCCGGGAAGGGCATGGCTGTCACGTCGCCAACCTGGAAAATGGCGTTGGCTATTCCCGAAGAAGCGGCAAGGGTCCGGGCGAGTTCTACCTGCGCCTCCTCAATGTCGATTCCGCGCAATTCGCCCGGCGCGACAGCTTTGGCCAAACCCACCGATATATCGCCGGAGCCGCAGCCGAAATCCAGCAACCGCAGGCCGGGCCTGAGCAGCGGGAGCAGGTAGGCGGCGTTGGCCTCGGCGCTGTGCAGCGGCTGCAGCTGCGCGAAGGCATCAATGTAGCTGATGGGATAATCGGACGTTGACGATTCCGGTTGAGTCACTTAGCCTTGCTCCTTTTCCAGGATGGCCAGTTCCAGGCAGTATTACGGTTTGTTTGAGACTGCTTGGCCGAAAGCCACGGCGCACACGGCCCCGGGATGGTCTTTCCAGCGGTCGTAGGCGTCGTCTATCTGGGAGCACAGCTCCGGGGTCGCCGCCCCGTATTTGATGGCTGCCTCCGTGATTTCAGGCGACAGAAACCACTGCTTGACGAGACCGTGGATGAAAGTTATATCCATGGGGGCGCCGTAGATATCGAAAGAGTTGGACGTCCGTACGTTCTCGAATCCGGCCGACAGGAAGTGGCCCTTCAGTTCCCTGCCCATCTGGGGGTGCCCATCGCCGGCCTGGAGAAGGTCCCCGAACATGCCCCACGCCTTACTGATCACGCCGAAGTCGGGATGAGTGAAGCTGGAATCACAGATCATTTCCCGGCAGGCGATGAGACCGCCAGGTTTCAGCACTCGCTTGACCTCGGAAAGCACGGCAAGGGTATCCGGCACGTGCATAAGCACATTGTGGCAATGGGCCACGTCGAAGAACTCGTCCTCGAAAGGCAGTTCCGTCACATCGGCAACGCTGAATTGCACATTTTTCAGTCCCTGCGACATGGCGATCGCTTTCGCTTGGTCGATCTGGGTCTCCTCCATATCTACGCCATGTAGCTCGCCAGGCGATATTGCCTCGGCCAGACCCACCGAAATGGTGCCAGGTCCGCAACCGAAATCGAGGACCCGAAGACCCGGCCTGAGATAAGGCAGCAAATGCGCTGCGCTGCGCTGGGCCGAGTACCTCTTGAGCGATTGGAGAATTTCATCGCTGAAGCCCATCGTGTAGTCCGGGGTGGCTGATCCTTGATGATCCATAGAAACACCAATTCATTTCCGCAAAATGGAAGGACAGGAAGGCATTTATACCAATGTAAAAATCAAAACGGTTAATTAGTATCATACATATTCTATTAACAGCGTATTATTCTGATGAGATTTGTATGTACTTGTGTATGATGATGCCCATTTTGATACAAATTAACTTATTAATGAGATTCATTAGCACTGCAGATGCTGCTGATGGTCATAGTAGACTTGCAAGCCAAATCCTGACACGGTGAGGATGGAACTCTCCGGGATGACCTCAGGGACTACGTGGTGGAGCATCTGGGCGCGATGCCGAAGGGGGCTGGTGGTGGAGGATACGGGGCTACTTAAGAAGGGCAACCAGTCCGCCGGAGTGCGGCGTCGGTACAGCGGCACGGCAGGGCGGACCGAGAACTGCCAGGTTGGCGCGTTCTTGGCCTATGCCGTAGACGAGGGCAGGGCTATGCAGGACCGGTAGTGGAACCAGTCCCAGTCCCAGTCCCGGCCCCAAGTCCGGGAGCGCCGGCAAGAGCTGGCGCGTGCCTTGTTGCCGGAAGCGTAGAGTATTGCGCTGGCTCCGGACAATCGTTCCCCACATCCAACAGCTCGCCTGAAATTGGCGTTGCCACCACTTCTGAAGGCGGCTCCGCAGTCATCCCCTGGCTGCAAGTGCCGAATCGCCACAAAAAATTGTAACGGCGCCACCGACTCAATAATCATGGGCAAAGGTCAGAGCGCTGCGATAACCGCGCGGAGTTAGATACTTGTCAGGTCTCAGATGCACGCTGGTGGGCCGAAGAAACTATCTCAAAACTCGCTGGGTCCCCAAAACCGTCATTCCTGCGAAAGCAGGAATCCAGCGGTCCAAAGCTGGAAGACGGGTGATACGCCCAGAATATGCACATTTTGAGATAGAAACTAAGTGTATTGTATAGCGAACTTTCCGGCGGGAGGTCCAGATACAAGGAAC
The DNA here is from genome assembly GCA_965207865.1 of Dehalococcoidia bacterium. Lineage (GTDB taxonomy): Bacteria > Chloroflexota > Dehalococcoidia > Lucifugimonadales > UBA3495 > VXOI01. The sequence goes on along the minus strand of CBDBNP010000001.1, from coordinate 43,865 downwards.
TCAGATTGGTGGACTCGTCTGCGGCCAACCGCTTCGGGGTGTGGGGCAGCTCAAACCAAGGAGGGCGGGTCTGATATCCAGTCTCTCCTTTTCCCAACGTTTCGCGGATAGGCGAAATAGACGGGAATCGAAAGCCGGGCTCTACGCCCGGCTTTTTGTCGCCTCCGTTTTAACGCCCTCCCCACGGTACCGTGGGGATGACTCTCATCTCAGACCCAATGCATGGGCGCTCTCCGCGTATACGTCCGCGGATGAGGCTACCAGGTTGCGCACCTCTGCCAGGACATCCGGCGGAAGTTCCGCGAAGCTCATTCCTCGTCCGGTTAATTCCTGCAGACCCGCCGCGTCTCTTTCCCCCGCATTCGCAAGTTGCCGCTGGGTATGCGCCCGCCCCTCTTCTGCGATGATTGCCTGGATGTCCTCCGGCAGATTGTCCCAAGCCCAGCCGTCCAAGACCAGGAGACTCTGAGGACGGAATCCGGGGATGGGACCAGTAGCATGGTCCGCTACCTCGTACAGTTCAGAGTTGGCAGCACACAAGCCGCAGGTAGCGACGACGTCCAGGTTGCCGTCCGCCAACGCCGAGTATGTGGCCTGTAATGGCATGTACTGTAGCTCGGCTCCCCATTGTCCCAGCACCGCGTAGAGCAGATCGAACACTGGCCCTCCCGGTGATCGAAAACGCAGTCCCTCGAAGTCCGCCAGACTCGATATTGGCTGCTTGGAGAACAGGTTGAGGTCATTATTAAAAGTTATGCCGACCACCTTCAGGTCCAGATCTTCGCCCTCCTGCCCCACCAGGCGTATCATTTCGGCCGCCAATTCGTCGGAGATTCCGGAGTAATCGTCGGGAGTAGCGAAAGTCTCCCACAGGCTCACGGCGTTGGGATAGGGGAAAACATCCCCGGCAACGATCTCTCCGAAATCCAGCTGCCCGGTCCGGAGGGTGGCTATAAGTACTGCTTGTTCCTGGATGCCTCCGAGCTCAACGAAGTGACTCGGTTCAAAGTTTACCAGTCCTCCGGTGCGGGCCCGCACCTCGTCGAAGAACTCCTGCATGGCCACGCAAGAACGCGACCCTTCTCTCGCGCACAAGTACGTGAGATTGATGTCCTCACGGTCCGAGCCTGCCGGGGTGGGCGTGGCGGCAGGGGCCGGAGTGGCCGGTTTCGGCGCATCAGGAGTCGGAATGGCCGGTTGCGGCGCTGCGGGAGTCGGGATTACCTCCCTGGGCACCTCTGTGGTAGGTTCAGGCGCAGAAGTAACGGTCAGGGTGTAATCGCCCTGGGTCGCGCCGTCTCCAAGCACGACGTAATAGCTCCCTGCATCTCCGGCCGTCCATTCGACTACTTTTCTGACGGAATCCTCGTCGAGACTCGCGACCTCCCGCCCCGCAGAATCGAAGACAGTCAAGAGCGATCCCTCTTTCGAGCCGATTGCACCAAAAGAGTAGTTTGACAACCTGGCCTCGTAATTCTGGCCTTCCTTAACTTGGACTGCGAAGGCGTCCCAATCGTACAAGTCCAGGGATCCCTGGACAGTCTCCTCCACAGCTACCGTTGTTGCGGTGTCGATACCGTTGCCGTGGTCGTCGGGCTCCGTTCCGGAACCAGAGGATGGCTCGGGATCGATACAGCCGGCATCCGTCATCTGTTGCCGTATATCAGCTGGCAGCGCATTCTCGGCTAGAGTTAGCGCTTCCTGGGGGCCCTGCAACTCTGTGGCAATGGCAAAGAACTCTATACCTATAACCTTGTCATCAGGTTGCGAGTCAACCAGACCCTTGAGGCCCTTCGCAATTTCCAACGATTTGTTGTGCCAGTCGGCGACCTCAGAGGGAGGAGCCAATGGCGACATGCCCTCGACTAAAGCCCCCATAGCAGCTGAAAGCGTCCCATAGGTTGCGTCATCATCAAGGTTCAGCTCTTCAGTCAGGGCGCACACAAAAAGGTACTCGTCAAGGGGCAAAGCCGCCGTCGCCGGTGTCTGCGTCGCTGTTGCCGTTGGCTCAGCCGTCGGCCGCGTTGGCGTTGGCGCCAGTGTTGGTGCTGGTGTTTGCGTGGCCGCTGGCTCTGCAGTAACCGAAGGGGATGTTGGTGCCCCCGTGGGCATCGGTGCTTGCGTGGCCGTTGGAGTGGTTGTATCCCCGCCGCAGGCCACCAGCAGGGCCAGTGCCAAGCCGGTTATGGCCAGCACGGTTGCGAGTCGGGACATTACAGGCTGCATGTTGATGTATCTCCTTGAGAATATGGTTCGAGCAGGCCAGGCTGGGCCGCTGCCGGCTATTTGGCCATTGGCAAGCAATCCTGCTAGCCACGGGGACTTCCATTTGTCCGTTCACTCTCGGGCATTCTTTGTCCGGGTCGAGGCCCTGAACGTAGGGTTTCAGGAAAGCCGTGATTCCCCGCTGCCCTAGAGCCGACCGTCTCCGGAGGAGCCGGGCAGCAGCCGGCGTACCGTGAGCCAGATTTGGTCGGCTAAGAAGGAGGCTCCGAACAAGACCGCTCCTACCACCACTACGGTCACTGCCCCCGCGAGGAATCCGGAAGTCAGTTGACTGGCAAGAGATTCGGCGAGATCGCCGGCGAGGGTAATGGCCGACAGTGGTATGTCTGAGGAATAGTCGGCCGGGCTCGCAACGGCGTCCCGTATCCGGGGCGGGAGTACCGAATTCAGCACTAATCCAACCACGAGGCACACGCCACCTCCCAAGAACAGGGAAATCCCGGGCCAGCGGAGCATGTTGGTAGGCGTCGGAAAATGGATCGCCACCAGCAACAGGCTGCCCACGATCACCATTACCAGGGAGATCACACCACCCGTCCCGTTGGCTGTCCTCACCGAGTTGCGGAGGAACTCGGCCTGTTCGTCAATGTCCTCGCGGCTGAGACTGCCTGAATTTTCAGCCAATTTTTCCAACAGGTCCAACCGGTCATTCGGCTGCAGGTCCCCGCGCAAGTCCTCGAGGGAGTCGTCGACTACCGGGCTGACCAACGGAGCCGCCGCCTGCTCCAGGAAGGCCTTGGTGTCTCCTTCAACAAAGGATTCCCGGAGATCATCCCTTTCATCCTCGATTATCCTGGCGGTCGCGGAATCCACCCGGGGGTCGCTAGCCACCTTGTCAATCCAGGAATCGAACTCCAGTCTGCGGCAATCCTCGTCCAGGGTCTCGAGAGATGGTACTGATTCGGGCAATTTGCCATCAGACAACCCGGCAAATTCACCTGCCAGATCGGCAGCCAGGTTCTGCAGGCTGTCCGCCGTGCATTCCGTGGTTGCCGCGGGAGGTTCTTCGACATCCAGCTCGGCTATGACCTGCTCGGCCTGATCGAGAACCACCGCCTCGACACGGGACAGGGGCTCCTTCAGTTCCAGGTAAAGGTCCAGCCTTTCGAGGTCATGGGACAGAAATCCGGTAAACCGGTCTATGTTTGCCTCGGTCTGCTCTTGAAGGTATTCAGGGGGCATAATATCCCTGATTACCTCGATGGCCTCCTGCGCCTCCAGGTCCACCCCGCCGAGCAGCCCCTCAGCTTGTTCCTGGAACGCCTCGTCAACGAGCACCTCGTCGTAAATGCGGTTATAGGTGTCGGTTTCAGAGAGGGCGGTGCTGTAAAGCGCCGGGTCTTCTAGGCGCTGGGTAATGTTGGCCACCAGCAGTAGGTACAGCAGACCGGCAAAGACCACCAACCCGAGAATAAACCCGCCAAGTGCCCGCAATATGGTCATCGCCTCTCTCCCGTCAGTCTGGGGTTGTTGCCGAATCACCATGGTTACGACCCCGCTTTCGCCGTTGCCCGTCTAGGCGGATACATCCTGTCGGACGCACGTACTGTCATGGCGACGCTATTTGCCGACTTTTCGCGCCGGGTTGTAACCTGTGGAGGGCAATTTACTTGCGGCATCCTGGCCGTGTAAGGTCCGCAAGTATCTGAAAACTGAGGGCGACTGCCCCCGGAAAAAGGGTACTTATCGTCCTTGAACGCCTGCCGGGAAAGAATAGAATTGGCCCGTGGGGTTTGGAGTTGATTGCCGCTCTTTCCAGGTTCTCTTCCGATATCGGCCAGGCCGCCCCCGACGGTCTGCGCTACGGCATGAGGGTGTCGGTCTGGGTGCGGTGGTTTCTGCTGGTAGCGTGGCTGGCGCAATTCAACTACCGGCCCGACTTCGCGCATCCCGCTTACGTACCGACAATGTCGTTGGCGGTGCTGCTGCTGGCACTGAATGCCTACGTGCATTACCGGCTATGGTCGAACCGTCCGACGAGCTGGCGATGGGCGCTGCTTCTCAGCACGATGGACGTTCTGACGGTTACGGCTGGCCTGATCATTTCGACCAGCAGATTTCAGAACACATTCTTTGTGCTTTACTACCCGGTGCTCGCCACCTTCGCGGTGGTGTTCACGTCCTTCAGGATCAGCTTGCTATGGGTAACGATGGTCTCGGCGGTATACGCAGCGCTGAGCCTGTTGCTGGAGCCGGGGGTCAACCTCGCGATCAAGGAGGAAAAGGTCCTCTTCACCCGGATAATCGTGATGTACGCGGTCGTCTTGTCGGTGAACCTGGTCTCGAGGTTCGAACGAATCAGGAGAGTGGAGGCCGTGCAGCGAGAGAGGGACCTGCAACGGGAACGAATCGAACTCTCCCAGAATATCCACGACACCGTTGCCCAGTCCGCGTACCTGATGGAACTGGGGCTGGAGACCGCTGTGAAAATGGCGGGTTCGCTCAAGGGAGAATGCCGGGATCAATTGCTCGCCAAAATGTCGGCAATCCTGGATTTGTCCAAAACGACTATATGGGAGCTGAGGCATCCCATCGAGGCGGGGCCAATCTTCGAGGGGCGGGAGCTGGGCAGCGTGCTGAGATCACACGCCACTGCCTTCTCCGCCATCACCTCAATCTCCACCGAGTTCGACCAGGCGGGACAGGAGCCGGAATTGCCGGTCCTCACAAAAAGCCTGCTGCTGTCCATAGCGCACAACGCATTGACGAATGCCTATCTCCACTCCAACGCCAGCAGGGTCAGGCTATCGCTGAGTTTCGAGGGGCCCGGACTCCGGATGGCGGTGGCAGACGACGGGACCGGACTGCCGCGGGACTACAACGAACGGGGGCACGGATTCTCCGGGATGAGGACGGCCATCGGGCGAATAGGTGGCAGTCTCGAGGTGTCCTGTGGCGCAACAGGCAAGGGAACAGTGGTAACCGGCGTAATTCCGCACGTTTCCACCCACGGAGGTCCAGAGATTGAAGCAGCATAGTCTCGCTACCGTGTTGCTGGTAGACGATCACGAAATGATGCGCGACGGTCTCCGAGAGGCACTGGAGCGCTCTGAGTTGTTCCAGGTAGTCGGTGAGGCGGGGGACGGCGCGGCGGCGGTAGCGGCGGCTCAGCGGTTGAGACCCGATGTAATCATTATGGACGTAATTATGCCTATCAAGGACGGAATCGACGCCTGCCGGGAAATTATGGAGATTTTGCCCGATATCAAGGTGCTGGTTCTGACGGCCTCAATGGAGGAAGACGCTGTAGTGGAAGCCGCCGCCGCCGGCGCTAACGGATACCTCCAGAAGTTCTACGGGATGGAAAGGCTGCTGCAAACGGTTCAGGGCGTGGCAGCGGGTGAGTACCGTATGCCCGCGGAGGCGATGAAGCGAGCCTTTGCGGGACTTCGGCGCGCCGAGGTTAAACTGAGGGCATACGAATTACAGAAGCTGACACCCAGGGAACGTGAGATTATCACGCTTTTCGCGCAGGGATTGTCCTATGCGGAAATCGCGGAAGCCAGGGGAAACAAGCCCGTAACCATCCGCAATGCGGTCTACGGTATCCAGGACAAGTTGGGCGTTGAGTCAAAGCAGGCACTGGTCGTCTGGGCGGTGCGCAACGGCTTGCTGAACGGGTGGGTAGAGGACAGTTAGACAACCACCCCACCGGAGCATTGGCGGTACGTCGAGTGCAACTATGCCTCAAGAATGAACCGTTGGCGAGAGACTGTGTACTATGTGAAGCCCTGCTGACACAGGAAGGTCTCTCGCTCTGAAGCTGAAAAGAGAGTCCGGCACCCACCTACAATGATACCGAAAATCCAATGCGGAAAGTTCTTGATTTTATCCAGTGTGGTGGGCCTAACTTGACGGTAGACAGTACCATCTTTGAGATGGCGATGTCCCTTTAGCCCACCAGGGAAGGGACGTTCGATCCTCGTCTGGTGGGCCGGACTGGACAAAATCAAGAACCGAGGCCGATTCCGACGTCACCCCGTCCCGGGGCATGGGGATGGTGTACGTCAGAACCGCCTCGTCTTTGACGATCTCGATGCCCTGCACGAAGTTGCGGATCAACGCCTTCCGCTCCGGGAACGTCCCTTTCTGGAACAACTCCCGGAAGTCCGCCACGTACCCCTTGATCTCCTTTGACGTGGGCAACTCCGCCCGCCGCTGCTCCAACTGGGCCTCGGCCTCCTCCCGCGCCGCCGTAAGCTGGTCCTGGCGGCTCTTCAAGGCTAGGATACGCGGCGACAGGACTTCCAGGGGCAACTGCTTGGTCTCCAGCGCCTGGTAGAGGTTCTCCAGCCGGGTCTCCACGTCCGAGAGCTCGCTGTTGATGGCGGTCAGCCTGCCGTTGACCTCACCGGCCAGGTTGTCGATCTCCTCGGCCACCAACGTCACCAACTCGGTGATGGTCTCCTCGGTGAGAATCCGCTCCCTGACCTTCTCAATCACCAGGTCCTCGACTTTCGCGGCGTTCAGGTATCGCCCGTTGCTGCAAGCTCCCGCGCCTTCGCGGAACAGGCTGGCGCAGACGTAGTAGGCGAACCGGCCGCTCTTGGCGCCCTGGGCCGAGTAGGGCTTGCCGCACACTCCACAGCGCAATAGACCGCTCAGCAGGTACTGGCTGCCCATCCGTCCGGGCCGCTGTCTGGCTGGTGCCCGCTCGTGGAGTCCCTGCTGCACTAGGTCGAAGGTCTCCCTGGACACCAGCGCGGGCCAGGCGTTTTCCACCCTTACCGGCTCTCCCGCCTTCTCGTCTTTGCTCTTGACGCCCCAGACGGCGGTGCCGGTGTACGCCTCGTTGGTCAGCAGGTAGTGGACCACGTTCTTCTGCCACCGCTTGCCCCGGTTGGTGATGCCCCGCCCGTTCAGCTCCTTGCAGATTTCCGCGAGCCCGTTGCCCCGGCGGGAGCTCCCGAAGATTTCCTTCACGATGGGCGCTGCCACCGGGTCGATCTCCAGGGTGGGCCGGTCCTTCACCCCATCGCTGACCTTGATGCGGGTGTACCCAAAGGGAGCGCGGGACGCCAGGAAGTAGCCACGGGATGCCGCCTCCCGCATTCCCCGCACGACCTCTTGAGCAAGATTTTCCGAGTAAAATTCGTCCACGGACTCGATGATGGCCTCCATCAGCTTGCCGGTGGGGGAGTCGTCGGCGTGCTCGGTGATGGAGACGACCCGGATGCCCTTGCGCCGGAGCATGGACTTGAAGGCCACGGCGTGCTCCCGCTTGCGGGTGAATCGGCTGAATTTCCAGACCAGAATCACCTCAAACGGCGCCTTCGCCTTGCCGCCCTCGTCGATCATGTTGCGGAACTGGGGCCGGTCGGCGATGCGGCCGCTCTCGGCCTCGTCCACGTACTCGCGGGCCACGGAGTAGCCGTTGCTCTTGGCGTAGTCTCTCAAGGCCCGCAATTGGGCGGCCACGGAGAGGTCCACGTCCTGGCGGTCGCTGGAGACCCGGGCGTAGAGGGCAGCCGGGGTCAGGGGTTGGAATTGCCGATTTTTCATCTCGTCTCCTTCGCTGCTCTCGTTCATGTCTCGTCTCCCGTAGTCTCAGCCGCGTTCGCCTGGCGGGACCGCCGCTGCATCCGCTCCTTCACGCGCCATTCCCGCTCCTCCATGTACAGGCGGATGGCCTCCCGCAAGAGTTCGCTCACGGTGCGCTCCTCCTCCTTCGCCACATGGCGCAGGCTCTGGGCCATCGCCGGTGGCAATGAGAACGTGACGGTCTCGGTGTTCCTGGATATGATCGGGGCCATGAACGCTCCTTATGCGGCCATTATACCACTTTGTCTTACTGTCCGACAGCGGACAACCGCTCTTTGTCACGCCGTCGGCGGAGAATGACGAGGGTGTCCGCCGGGTCCACGACCTGCAACATTTCGCACCCTTTCGACCTGTTGCACGCAGACACAGGAATGAAAACGACTTCCCTTTTGGGAACTCCTGGAAACCCAGGGAACGGCTCCGCTGACCCTTTTGGACACGCTCGACGTCATCTGGTGCCTATCGGGCGGAGTCCGGGCCTTTGTGCCTTTCGTTGGCATTCGTACCTGAATCGAGTACCAGGTGTGTTGCGTATGATATCTCTGCACTGATGGCCTGACGCATCGGTCCTGCAACACATTGCAGTAATCTGGGCGTAACGGGACACGATGGCGGCAAGTTGCGGGAATTTTGTCCAATCGTGGCCGTTGTGCCGCCCCTACAGGAAATCCCCGGCGCAGCAAAGTTGTATTTATGGAACTGGGTACAATCCGGCCAGCGGCATTCGGTCCAGGGAATGGGGCGGCGGAAACGTCCACGCCTCGCCCAGGACGCCCCGTTCCGCCAGGGCCTCCGAGTTGGATGTGACCACGTTCAGCCCCTCCGTGCCATCGGCCACTTCCAGGAAGGCCGCCTCACTCTCCGGAGTCTCGAACACGAACAGCACCACGGGCCGGCGTCTCCCGTGGTCCCGCTCTGCCCAGCCCGAGGCGAAGTAGCGCTGGTAGGACGCCAGCCGTTGGGGGATGCGCTGGGGCGTGGTGGCCCTTCGCTCGAACTCCAGCAGGAAGGGCAGCCACTTGCCTTTGTACTCCAGGGTGAAGGAGGCGTCGGGATGGATCACGTAGTTGGTCCGGTGGCAGCGGTAGCCGATGCTGGCGCGGTGGGTGGGCAGCAGGTCGAACAGGTCGTGGTCCGGGGAGCGGGCAACCTCGACGCCCAGGGCGGCGGCAAAGTTGATCACGCCCCAGTGGTGGCGCATCTGGGAGGCCAGGGAACGGAGGGCGCTTCCGGCGTAGACCTGTGGATCTGAGATGGCGGGCTGGGCGGTCCAGCGGTCCAGGGCGAGGCCCACGGCGGCCCGGTCCCGGCGGGCCAGGCAGGTCAGCCCCCGATCGGTGAGCATGAGCCGTGATTCGTCCTCCTGCACCAGGTCGTGCTGCCGGAGGGACCGGAGCACCTGGTTGACCCGGCGCAGGGTGACGCCGCCCATCAGTCCGGCCAGATGCTCTCGGGTACACAGGGGCCAGGCGCCCAGCAGGTCCAGCGCGTCCTTCTCGCCCCGGGTCAGTTGCACTGCCAAGGACGACGTAAGTTGCTGGGCGGGCTCCGGCATGGCTGCCTGCACGTTGTAGGAATAGAGATCGTCCGCGTCGGGCCTGGGGTTGTCGCGGAGGGACTGGTGGGACGATTCCAGCAGTCCCTCCGCCCACGGCAGGATGTCCGCCAGGCTGGTCTCGGGTGCGATGTTCACCGGAGGGTCCTGGCCCAGGCCTGTCCCGCCCTGCTGCCAGACCACGCCGGTGTGGTCTCCGGCCAACAGCTCCCCCTCGGTGGCTACGAAGGTCCGGCGGTGTTCCGTGGGGTCGCCCAGGGCGCGGACGGCCCGGCGGGTGGCCTGGTCGGCGTGGGTCAGTACCAGCGTCAGAAAAGGCCTCTCGGCCCTGGGCAGATGCTCGATGCTGCGCAGCCGGTAGCGCAGGTTGGAGCCGGGCAATGCCGGTCCCTGGCGTATCACGCCGATGGTAAGGCCACCGGACAGAGTGAGCAGCAGGTCGTAGGGGCCGTGGCGGTAGTGGTCCACCCGCACCGGGTTTTGATGCTGGTCGGCATCGGCCACCATGGCGGCGACGCGGTACAGCACGGCCACGGCGTCGAGGCGCTCGGCCAGCAGCCGGAACCACTGCTTCGAGACCGGGTAGGTTGTCAGCATGTGCCGGCGGCCCTGGGTGGCGGCCCCGGCGGCGGTGACGCCCTTGTCCGTGGGAAAGTAGCGGCGCTGGGGACGCGACCCCAGGGCGCCCAGGTGGTGGGATGCGATGTCCACCAGGCCGCTCTTGACCAGCTTATCCAACCGTTCGCGCAGCGTGGACGCGGGCACGCGCTCAAAGCGGGCCAGTTCATCCACGGTGGCCAGGGGCGCCGCGCACACCAGCAGCAGCGCCCCCTCCAGTCTCCGGCGCAGGGGGCGCAGGGCCGGGTCGGGACGCAGCCCCTCCAGGTCGATGATGATCTCCAGCGTGGCCGCCTCAATGTCCCGGACGTTCTTGCCCACGGAGTTCAGGACGGCGGCGGGCATGGCGCGACCCGTGTGGCCGTGTTCCAGGTAGCGCCAGAGGGTGTGCCGGGACACGCCCAGGGTCTCGGCGGTCTTCCGTTGCCCGTGTCGCCGCTGGTGGGCCTGCACGTAGCGGCGGATGGCGTCGTTCAATGCCGAGTTGTCGGATTTGGTGACCGGGGACTGCGCCGGCAACGCCGGCTGCTTCGTTTGCATGCAAATTCCTCCTGGAGCATTGGACTGAACCTTCCAGTGTCTGGGAGAAATTCGTGGCACATGATGCCCTCCAAGGCATGGTATCGAAGCGAGTCTTGCAGCAAACGCTACGCCGTCGTCCGGCAGGACGTTCAGGGCCCGGTGCGCCGTCGCCAGCGGCTGGCCCAGGACCTGCTCCAGCTCCACCGCGTCGATGATGGGCAGCCGGGCCGGGGCGTCCAGGATGCGCTCGCGTGAGAATGCCATGATTCCAGCGTATCAGCCGGGGGCCGCCGCCGTCAGCGGGCGGGTGTCAGTAAAGGCGTCGACCATGGTCGTGATCACTGTCCTGGACAGTGATTTCCCCAGGCGCCCCCGTTTCAGGCAGCGCCACAGGGTGTGCCGGGACACGCCGAATTTCTCGGCGGCCCTGGCCCGGCCCTGCCACACGACATGGGCGCCCACGCAGTCGCGGTTGGCGCCGTCAAGGTCATTGTTGGACAGTTCTTCATCCACCGGAATTGGCCTGCCGGTGCTGGCAATAATCATTCACGTTCCTCCTGGGATAGTGGCCCAACACTCCATTTTCCAGGAGAAATTGTTCGCTGGTAATGCCTCGCAAGGAATTGTGTTGGAGGCAGTTTTGTGGTATGGGGCAGAAACGCCGGGGGGAGGGTCTGCCCCAGGACCGGCCTTGTGGGGGACGCGCCGCAGATGACGGAGGGCGAGAGCAATCCCGGCGCCCTTGCCGGCGAATCAGCGGAGCGCCGGTTGCCGGTTGGCTCAATCTCGGGATTCGTCTGCCGCCGGGGGACCTGGGGCGGGGGCGCTGCTCCGTTCCGCCTGTTGCTGCAGGTGAGTGCGGGCGATGATCCGGGCCAGGATGCGCAGTCCATCGCTCAGTGTCTTTCGGTGGTCCGCCGTGCAGACCGGCTGCACGGCACCAGCGTTCAAGCCGGCGCCGGTCTTCCTCCGGTCTTTGTGGTTGGTCTTTCGCATCGTATTCCTCCTCCGGCGCCTGGCGTCAATTGCCCGCCGGACCCGGCCCTTACCGTCGAGTTTGATGAGCGACACCACCGGAAGTAACCCCTTATGGGGTAGTTCACCTGTGAACCATGGTTCATGAGTGAACTCCCTTTCAGGGTTTGAGACGCCACGCCCCGGTAGTGACGGTGTAGACGTGTACAGGGATTGGAACTTGGGACAGGATGGGGCGGGGAGCCGGTTTCGTAGCTGAAACCGGGGAATTTTGAGGGTTTTGGGACCAGTTCAGGCAACACTTTTGGGGAAGGGCTGGTTCCAGGGCGGCGGGGCAGGGCCAGCTACGGAATGGGGCATCCTGGTACATGGCGATTCCGGGGACGATGGGGCACGGCCCTATTGGACATGAGGCAAAATGCCCCACGGAGAATCGGCGAACCGGATGAGCCGTCCGGGAGGGTTCGGAGATGGTTTTCGTGGCCCGGCCAGGAGAGCCGGGGCGAGCGGTGATATCGGCGAGGACGGGTAATGCCCGGAGAGGGTGTTCCGGCTGATGGCAGCGCGGGGCCTGACTGATGTAAATGGCCCTACCGCCAGGCGTATCCTGGCGGGGTGGAACGGACTGGATTGGCGTGATTGCCAGCGGGCAGGGGGGAGTGATCAGGCGGTGCGGCTCATGGCCGGAAACGGCAAGGTGCAATGCCTCCGGGCTGGTTTTCGCCCGCTTTAGACTGTACATGAAAATCAAAGACGTTGCACAGTGCAACCGTAGGGGATTTCCAAGCTGGAACAGGAAGGACAGGGGGCGCGGGAGGGATATTCCGGGGGCGAGTTTTTTCAATCGCCATGTCAACCGGATTGTACGAATTGTATCGCGGTCATTGTACTTTTCGATGTGCCCGGGTTGCGGCGAGAGTGGTCAGCGGTCCGGTCTCCGGATCTCGGTCTCGGGCTTTGAGTTGGATGAAACGCTCTCCGGGGATTCATCGCATCGCTGGGGTGTTCGCGTGGTCCAGCCGTTGTTGCAGTAAGCGTTGCTGAGAAGGAGCCAAGGCCGTTCATCGCCGGGATGCGAGGCGCAGGCACCACGGCGATGCGCTTGACCTCGTTGTAGAGACGGTGGTCCCGGCGAACATCAAGCCCAACGGGGCCTGGGGCTGGTGGGCGCAACCCGCCTTTGGCGCTCGTCGGTGTTCACGGTTGCTTTGGTTGCGGGCGAGCCGCGCGACGACGGCTGGGGAACACGGGATGGCGGTGGTGTCGCACGCGGCACTGGTTGACAAGCGGTTCAGCCGGCAGGTCCTTTGTCGCAATACAGCGGCTCGTCAGGCCAGGGTCCTGGCCGGGATGCTTCCCGCCGCAGGTGGGCACGGACGATCATCCGCGCCAGGATGCGCAGCCCCTCCCGCATCCTCTCCTGCTCAGGGGCGGTGTGCTGCGGGGATGTTCCACTTGGCGTCTTCCTCCCGGCGGTCCGTGATTTCCGGTCGCCCCCAGAGGAGCGCGTCATTCCGTTTGTTCTCGTCTTGTCTCGCATAGCCTCTCGTTGGGGTTGTGGGATTGGGCCTCGGTGTCGAGCTGCGTAATCGGATTCAGGAACATGTCGTTCACCTGGGTTCCGTATGGGTGGGATTGGGGCACCGGCATCGTCTCCGGCTCTGCTATTGAGTGTGCGTCACCGGGACGCCGAAAAGAACCTCCCGCAGGGGGCCGCACGGGTGCGGGTCCTTACACGCCCCGTCTTTTCCGTCTCCCTTTCGCTATTCCCGCCTGGGTTCGGCAGGATTGCATACCGATTCCCTGCGGTTGTCTGGGGCACTGTGGTGTTCAGCGGCCAGTCTGCGGACCGGGAGAACCTAGCGTTATCCCTCGAAAGGGATTTCATTGATGTAGTGGGCCCGACGCCTCCCCTAGTGCCTCGGTCCCATCACCGGGATGATGCTGGGAAAGACCGTTTAGAGGTCATTCGGGTGTACAGGAAAGCGTTTGGAGCGCAAGTTGCGTATGCGGGCTGTTGCAAAGCTGAATTCCTGGGAAATCACCCTCTAACGGACCGAAACAGCGAACGCTTTGTGTCAAGGGCTGGTTGCGGGAATATGCAACTTGCGAGGCAAGTTGCAGAGCAGGCAAGACGTTTGCAATCGGGAGAGCGGGGCGTGGCTGACGGGGAGTACGTGAGGGCGGAAAGCTATCATTTTCTGGGGCGGCGGCGCTCAGGAATTCCTATGTGGCAATGAACGATGACCGCTGCGGGATTGACCGTCTGCGGTGTCTCAGGCTTGACCCGGCGGGCCGCAAGGGAACTGCTGCTGATTCGCAGTGAACGACGCGCAGCCACCAGCAGGCAACCCTGCCACGAATGCGCACAGCGCGATTCATGCGGCGACCCAATCCCAGGCGTGGAACCCTGACCCCCTGGGCCGAATGCAGCGGGTGGTGAAGGCCGGTCCAAAAGCGCCACTTGGACTTCAGCGAACAGTTTCAGCCGGATGACGCCAAACCCCTTGCGTCAGTGCTGCCGGTGTCGGATACTGGATAGTGTATTCGGGCTTTTGCCAGTGATTCTTGCCGAGAAAACTGGAGGGTCCCGTCCCTAGACCCGGGTTTGGCCGCATAGGATTGAGCGTAGCTCTCCGAACGGCCGCCCATGCCGGACCGGCTCAGAGGGATTGAGCATCGCGCTCTCCCGATGGGCCTCTGCGAGGGACGTTAACCCAGGCGCACGGAGCGTCTCATCTGGTATCGCGACCCAAGGCGGATTCCCTGCCCCACGGACTGAATCGAGGAGGCGGCAACCGGAGACAGCACGGCAATCCCTGCGTCCTTTCCTTACCGGTTTCTCTACGGAGTGGTTGACCTGCTTCGCTGTCCCCTCACGCTCGGGTTGGAGTTGATCACCAACTGCTGACCCTCCCATTCCCAATGCGGCATAGCTGCTGGACAGCATTAACCAGGCCGCAGATTCCACACGCTCCGGTCGTTTGAGAACAGTGGACCGGACGCTCACGATTGCGACGCAGTTTCGACCGGCGCGCTGGCTGACGGCGTGGCCGCTGGTCCCGCTGCGACCCTCTCCCTTTCCCTTCTAACGCCAGTTTCCCGGCAAGTTTCACCCTGGGCTAACTGCGCCCTGCGCCAGCCCCAAGTCCGTCGTTCCGAGTTACGCCAACCGGCCCCTGGGAGCAGTGTGTCCGGCACCGGGCGGTCGGACCGAAATTGAGCGGCTGACCTCCACCCTGGGCGATCCGCGCCTTGCACCAATCCCCCACCGTCATTTCCTGTTGCGCTGCCCGACCCTGGGCGGAGTGCGCGTTCCGCACTGGCTGGCTTGACCTGCTGACTACAACCTTGGGCGCAGTGCGCTCTTTGCGGGGTGGAGTCAGCCGGCGTCTGTTGCGGCGTCAGGATCCATACACTCGCATGGCATTCGCCAACCTCGTCGGCAGCGGGTTGGGTTCGGACGGGCGACAGCGTCGTCCCCAAAGTCACACACTGGACGCGAGAATCGGGGCAAGCGACCGGCACAGGTCGTCGCGCCAACAATCAGCCAGCGTCGTTGCCGACAGCTGCAAGCGGGTCAGTAACAGGCAGAACGTCGGCGACCACGGCGACAACTACAACCGGATTCACGTCGAGGAGGTAATCGACAGCAAGAACAACGATCAACGTGAGTTATCTGTCATCACGAGCCGGTTTGCAGCAACCGGTGAACCGGCTGTAACCCAAGGCCACTGCCGTAGCGCGGCAGGGTCCACCAGGGCGGCTCAACGGGGTCGCCACTGACCATCGAATAAGCGCCAACGAGCGGGGTCGTCTCTCCCAACTGCGGGAGAGGCGGCCCCGCTCTTCGTGTTTCGCCACCGGCGGACACCACAGCGGCTTAATGGACCGCACTCAACGACCTGAATCTTTAACCGGAGAGCGGGGTCGGTCCATTCGGACCGGGCTCGCTTTCTGCCTTTCGGAGGAAGCGACATGACCACCACTACCAGCATCGACAGGACGGAGACCACTCACAACCTGGCGGCCAGCTCCAACGGCTTGGGTGACAGCCGCAGCGACATTGACACTCTACAGGACATGGAGGAAAAGGACCGGGCGCAGCAGGAGACGGCGCACCGGGGCAAGCCCGAGAGCGAACTGCGGGCCGCCGCCAGGCGCAAGGGCCTCACCCTCAAGGAACTGGCCCACCTGATGGGCGTAAGCTACAACTACCTGTCCCAGGTCCAGCAGCGGCCGCCGGCCCTGGACCCCCATGATGCGGGAAAGGGCAATGGAGATTCTCGGCGAGGTTCCCGGCCAGGGCGTGGTCTACCGCCAGGGCGGCGTGGTGCAAGGCGACGAAAGCACCTACGTCCGGGAGCGGGCCAGGGAGCGGGGCCTGACCCTGCGCCAGGTGGCGGACCGGACGGGCCTGAGCTACGGCTACGTGATCCAGGTGTCCCGGGGACAGCGCCATCTGAGTCCCGCCGCCCAGACCCGGATGGAGTCCGTCCTGGAGGCTCCGGTCAAGGTCGAGGGCCTGCCCAGCTTCCCACCGTGGACCCGCAGGCCTTGTGGGAGCGAATGGATGCCCACGGCTGGAGCCAGAATGAGATGGCGCGGCGGGCGGGCATCAGTGTCTCCTATCTCTCCCAGATCATGAACGTCCAGCGCACCCCGTCCGGGGACGTGCTGCGGCGCCTGCACGAGGTGCTGTATGCGCCGTCGGCGGCGGAACTGGTTGCTCCCGTGGAACTCAAGGTCATGGGCTGGAAGAAGGACGGGCGCACCGGCGTGGTGGTCAGGGGTGCCGGTGGGCCGGGCAGCGGCACGATTCGGACCGGCGGACGGGTGCCCTGGGGCGCCGAGGTCGAGTTCGCCTACACCAGCGGCTACGACAACCGGGGTCGGCTGGCGGTCAACCACGTCGTGGATGAAAGAAACTGCTCGACGATTTTGCGGAGAACAAAGTCCAGAGAGAACGATCCTCAGGAGTGTAGTTCGCCGACTTCGCCCGCCCGTTAAGACAGGAAACGCAGTCAGCCTCGCCAATGACCGCCGTGCCAGACAGCGGGAGCAAGACAACGGCGCCACTCGGTTCCATTCGTCTACAGGAAGATGATCCCAAGTTGCCGCCGTTGTCCGTTAATCGGATGCCCTAGCTGTTCCGTAGGCGGTGCAGTTCCTCTTCCAACTCCCGGTTGCGGGCCTCGGCAGTTTCGGCTCGGACCTCGACCTGGATACGCGACTGCCGTTCACTGTCAGCCCTGGCCTCGGCTTGGATGCGCGTTCCTGTTCATTGGCGGCTCGGGCCTCGGCCTGAATGCGGCCCCGCCGCTCGTCCTCCAGGGTTAAGATGGGCTGGCCAGTCGCCGGGTCGTGCCAAACCAGCCGGCCTTCCTCCCATCGCAGGTTCAGGTTCAGCGCCCGGCTGTACCCCTGCAACACCCTCCGAGCAACTCCTCTATCTCCACCGGCTGGTACCGGCCTTCCACCAGCCACCTCTCCAGCCAACTTCGCGCCGTGATGCTCCCCGTCTCGTCAAAGCGCCAGTATTCCGGGATGCCCAAGGCCGCGTAGTAGTCCCGCTTTATGCCCACGTCAATGTCACCGGTGCTCTCCGATGCCACCTCCAGCACGAAGTCCGGAGGCTTCCCCTGCTCCGAAACGATGTATCCGTTGCTGGCCTTGTAGGCCGCCGGGTTCACGTCAAAGGCCACCAGCAGATCCGGGTACCGGGCGCGGCGCTTGTCGAAATCAGTGTCCGGGACAATCCAGTGGTCGGCGCCCACCAGGTGCTCTCGTGATTCCCCAGGTGCACGCGCAAGTCGTTGGACAGGCCCCGGTGGAAGAGTTGGTCGTATTGCGTCACTTCATCAGGCTCGCGGTCTGGTATGTCCGGCAGCCGGAAAGGCTTTCTGGCTTTCGGATTCTGGCCGGTGGTGTTGGCGGTGGTCATGCCGAACCTCGGTGGGCTTAGCGTGGGAGTAGCGTTGGCGATGAGCTTGCTTGTTGAGGGCATTATACCCGCGCCGGGGCCGACCTGGGTAGGGTCCGGGATACCTCCACCGGACGAGCCATTCATGCCGCGAGGCGCCACCCCGTTCACCGGCTCGGTTCCCTGGGTCAGACCGGACACGCGCCAGGCCATTCGCCGATTCAATCCGGCGGCCAATGTCCGGCAGTGGCAGGAACCGGGCGAGGCCGCGCTTTGCTTTCCCTTTCTGTTCGCCGTGGCGCGCCGGGTCGCGGGCAAGGCAAGGGGCCGCCATGAGACGTGCTGGCGGCCCCCACGGGCTCCCGTTTCTTCCGGTTGCGCCGGATTCCGTCATCCGTTAGTCGTCGTCGATGATGGTCATGGTCCCTTCCTCGCGTTCCAGCGTCGCGCCTTTCGGCGAGGAGAGCGTCACCGTGAAGACTTCGTCCGGCTCGTCCTTGGAGTCCTGATTCAGCCACACGGCTCCCGTGCCGCTGGTCTCGCCGGCGCGGATGCGGATCTCTCCTCTCGCGTGCCAGAAGTCGTAGTCGTCGCCCTGCCCGCGCGCGCCCGGTCGGGCTTTGCGAATGACTGGTAGCCCACTGCACCGTGACGTCCTCATTCGACGCCTCGGAGAGGGTCACCCGGAACACCAGGTCCGAAGCGCTTTCCGATGCGGAAGCGTCCTCTATGGAAATGGTTACCGCGGTCTCCACCGGCGGCGCATCGTCGTCGGCCACGCTGACCGTGGCGCCTGGTTCGTGCCCAGGTCGTAATCGGCGCCGTCCACCAGGGTGGCCGTGACCGAACCATCGGCTTCGTCCCGCTGAGTCGTTGGTGGTGCCGACGGTCAGGGTGGTGCTGCCCGTGGTCGGAACGGTCACCGTCCGCTGGCCGGTGGTCGCTCCGTAGTCGCCGCTGGCGGTGACGGTCACGTTGACCGTCAGGTCGGCGGCGGGAACCGGGCTGGCGGTGATGGTGAAGCTGGCGTCTCCGCCCTCGGTGACGCCGCTGCCAGCGGTGATCGAGACCACCGGAACGTCGTCGTCGGCCACGCTGACCGTGGCGGCCTGGTTCGTGCCCAGGTCGTAGTCCGCCCCGTCCACCAGGGTGGCCGTGACCGAACCGTCGGCTTCGTCCGCTGAGTCGTTGGTGGTGCCGACGGTCAGGGTGGCGCTGCCCGTGGTCGGAACGGTCACCGTCCGCGATCCGGTGGTTGCGCCGTAGTCGCCGCTGGCGGTGACGGTCACGTTGACCGTCAGGTCGGCGGCGGGAACCGGGCTGGCGGTGATGGTGAAGCTGGCGTCTCCGCCCTCGGTGACGCCGCTGCCTCCGCTGATACTCACCACCGGGGTGACCACCGGCGCGCATCGTCGTCGTCCGACACGCTGACCGCAGCTACGCCCTGAGACGAGGACACCGCGTAGCCTTCACCGGCGTTCACCGTGGCCGTGACCGACCCGTCGGCCTCGTCGTTCCCGTCGTCGGTGGTGCCGACGGTCAGGACGGCGCTGCCCGTGGTCGGAACGGTCACCGTCCGCTGGCCGGTGGTTGCGCCGTAGTCGCCGCTGGCGGAGACGGTCACGCCATTGCCCCCGCTGATCGAGACCACCGGAACGTCGTCGTCGGCCACGCTGACGTGGCAGCCCCTGCGATGAGGACACCGTGTAGCCGTTGCCGGCGTTCACGGTTGCGGTGACGGAGCCGTCGGCCTCGTCGTTCCGTCGTTAGTCGTGGCGACGGTGAACGTCGCGCTGCCGCCCGTCGGGATGGTCACCGTCCGCGCGCCGGTGGTTGCGCCGTAGTCGCCGCTGGCGGAGACGGTCACGCTGACCGACAGCGCGCTCGTCGGAGCCGGGTTCGCCGTGACCGTGAAACTGGCGTTTCCGCCCTCGGTCACGCCGTTGCCGCCGGTGACGCTCACTACCGGGATGACCACCGGCTGCTGTTGCTGCTGCGGCTCGTCGTCGTCCTGGACTTGCGCCGTCTCCGACGACAACTGCCCGACCGTGTAGCCGCTGCCGCCGTTCAGCGTCAGCGTCACCGAGCCGTTGGCCTCGTCCGTGAGTCGTCCGTCGTCGGCAGCGTCAGCGTCTGGCTGGTAGCGCCGCTGGCGATGGTCACCGTGCGGGAGCCGGCGGTCACGCCGTAGTCGCCCACGGTCGCCACCGTCGCGCTCACCGCCAGGTCTGCCGTGGCGCGGGGGTTCGCGCTCACGGTGAACGTCACGTTGGAGCCTTCGGTTCCGCCGGCGGCGCTGGTGATGTTCACCTCCGGCGTGGGCGGCGGCGTCTGCTGGGTCTGCTGCGCCGCCATTGCCGCCAATGCCGCCTGCACCTTGGGCAGCGTGACGATGCCGTCCTGCCAGCCATGGCGTTTTCGAGTCCGCGAGCCAGGCGGCGATTTTCGCATCGCTCATGCCGGTCCGTCCTTCCAGACGGTCGAGGATCAGGTTCCAGTCGCGGATGCCGGCCGGGTGGTTCCGAGCGGTGAAGGCGTCGATGTGCGCCTGGACCTCCGCGATCAGCGCCGGGTCCACCGTGTAGGTCGCCGGCTGCTGTTGCTGCGGCGCGTCGTCGTCGTCCTGGATTTGCGCCGTCTCCGACGAAAACTGTCCCACCGTGTACCCGCTGCCGCCGTTCAGCGTCAGCGTCACCGAGCCGTCGGCCTCGTCCGTGGAGTCGTCCGTGGTCGGCAACGTCAGCGTCTTGCTGCTCGTGCCGCCGGCGATGGTCACCGTGCGCGGGCCGGCGGTCACGCCGTAGTCGCCCACGGTCGCCACCGTCGCGCTCACCGCGAGATCGGCCGTGGGCGCGGGGTTCGCGCTGACGGTGAACGTCACGTTGGAGCCTTCGGTTCCACCGGCGGCGCTGGTGATGCTCACCTCCGGCGTGGGCGGCGGCGTCTGCTGGGTCTGCTGCGCGGCCTCAAAAAGCCGCCTTGGCCTCCAGCTCGGCGACCACCTGATCCCATACCGGGCTGCTGTAGGTGTTGGCCATCTGCCGCGCCTCGGCCAGCGTCAGGGCGCCGCCCGTGACGCCGGCCGGGTCCAGCGCGCCCAGGGCGGCCAGCGCCCGCTGCCAGCGGTTCACGTGGGCCGTCCCGTGATGCGTCTGCGACGCCAGGTACTCCACCGCCGCGATCACCTGCGGGTCCGCCGTGTAGGTCGGCGGCGGCGGATCTCCCGGCGCGCCGCCGACGATGCCGTCGGCGACGAGCGGATCGTCGTCAACCAGCGTCAGGGTGACGCTGGACGGCGCGCCTACCGTGTACCCTCTCGGTGTCCGGTGGTCGGGCATGATCCGCCCGACCACCGTGCCGTCGGCCAGATCGAGCTCGTCGGAGTAGGTTGTGATCGTCCACGTCGTCGAGGACTCCCAGGCCGGGATGATGATCGTGGTCAGCTGGGGAACTGGCGACCAGGTCCACGCCCGATCCCATCTCCTCATCCGCGGCCAGGTTGACCGTGACGTCGAACTGCGGCTCCGGGTCGGAGCTGATGGTGAAGGTCACGTCGTCGCCCCTCGGTGACCGACGTCGCCGCGCTGGCGATGGTCAGCGTCGGCGGCAGCGCCTGCTCTTGTTCCGAGGTCGCGGGTACGACCTCGACCACGCGGGTCTCCTCGTAGAGCAAGTTGCTGATATAGCGACTGGCCGTGTTCCGGTTGGGGCCGGGTTGACGCAGGCTGGGGTCGGGCAGGTCGGTGTCGGTCCGCCGCAACCAGTCGTAGTTCCAGAAGGAGATCACCTTCCTGGTTCCCGGCGCCGCACCCTCCCTGGCGTGCAGTCTCAGCCTGACCGTGCCGTTGGCCGGCGCGTTGACATCAAGGCCGATGCCCCAGTCGAAATCCGTAAAGGAGGATAGCCTGTCATTGCCGTAACTGTTCGGCGACACCCCGATATCGCAAGGCGGGTCAATAAACCGGTCGCCGCAGCCGCCGACCTTGACGTAGATGTAATCCCGGCCCCGACCGTTAGCCAGCGACGGGTTCAGCAGCTTGATGTGCACGTCGTGGGTAGCGCCCGCCTCCAGTTCGTCCGGGATGGCTTCCTGCAGGCCGCCGTCGCTCGCCTTGGTCCAGGTGACCCCGCCGTCGCCGAGTACAGGAACTCCTGATCCCAAATCATCGTCGTCAAGGATGCGGAGATCCAGCTCCGCGCGGTGCTCGTAGTGCCCGCCGCCGGGGCGGGGCAGGTGCACAACCGCCTTGTGCTCAAGCGCCATGGCTTCATCGTGGGCGTCGACGTCGTGACCAGCAGAATAGGTGACTGTCTGCCAGTCGTTGCGCTCCGCCCATGACATCCGGTTCAGAAGGTGCCAGCAGCCGCCGGTCAGGTCATACCACGTCGTGCGGAAGTTGAAATGGCGGCCGGGATCGCCGGGTTGTATAGAGGAATTTATTGCCGGATAGCTGCTCACGCCAACCGGAGTTCTTGACGTATGGTGCTCGGTGCTGTGGCACTTGATCCGGTCCCAGTCCGCCAGGCCGGCGCGGTGTTGTGAGCGCCATACCCTCCCGTGTCATCGATGGCGACGTATGCTTCTTCAAACTCCTGGTTCGCGTGTCCGCTCATCTTGTACTGGTACGTGACCTGGCCGCCGCCCTCCACCAACTGGACCAGCGGGCGGTCCGACTCCACCCAGCCGGCGTCGCTGCTGGTCGAGCAGCCGCCGTTGGGGCAGGTGCGGAAGAGGATCGAGCGTCCGCGGCTGCCGTCGCGAATCTGGATCACCGCTTTCCCGACCCGTTCCCCCGACTGGGTGAATTCGAGCTCCAATTCCATCTCATCCGCTACGGTGTCCGCGATGGCTTGGATATCGAACCGCGCGATGCGGTTGGTGACCGCGGCGTCAAAGGACCCGCTGCTGACGGCGGCGCTGCCGCCGGCCGGGTAGTAGATCTTGTACTCGCTGTCGGAGGGGGCCGGGTCGACGCTCACCGATACCATGCCCTCGGTCAGTCGAGTCCACTGACGACGATGGTCTTGCGCTCGCCTTCGTGCAACCGCTTGTAGTTGACGTCGAACGGCGCATCGACGGCCACCTGGAACACCGGGGAGATGCCGTACAGGGTATGCGACTGGCTGACGGGGCGTTGTTGTCGCTGATCGGCCCGGTGGTACCCGGGCCCACGGAGAATCGTCCCCGCCGGGCATGGGTGGCGTGGCCCAGATGGTTGGCGTGACTGGAGCCGTCGGTGGCGGTGCCGGTCCAGGGCCAGTCGGAGTGATTATCCGGGTTGCCCAACTGGGTTCTGCGGTCCGGCTGGTTCCAGTTCTGCCACCGGTCGCTCCAGAAGCCGGCGTAGTTCGGCGCCACCTGCGGGCCGTTCAGCCAGTAGATGGGCACGCGCCGCCGGTCAACCCGGCGTGGTTGCGGGCGCTCACGGACGCGGTCGAGCCGACCGCCCGGAACTTCTGGGCGTAGGGCCGGATCGCGGTGTGCCCGGCGGCGGCCCGCCCTCGGACGTGGGCGTCGTAGGTGGCGATGTCGCCGGAGGTCGCGGGGATCATGTTGGTGGTGATGAACAGCAGCCGGAACTTGCCGCCGGGCTGGACCCCGCTGGGGATCAGAGCCCAGTCATCAGGGACGACGACCACGTTCTCGACGTTGCGGATCGTCAAACTGAAACGGTCAGTCTGTGGGGGTGAGCCGGTCGCACGCGGGTCGGCGCCGCCGCCCACGTTGGTGGCGGACCCGTGCGTCGGCCCATCGAACTCGGCGTTTGACGCCAGACTAATGGTGATCGCCTCGTCTAATTCCTGATTGAGGTCATCGAGTTCGGCGCCAACCTCCAGGACGGCAGTCTGCGCGCCCGCGCCGCTGAAGGTTACGACCTGGTGCGCGAACGCCTCCCCGCTACCGACCACGGGCAAACCCCAGGATACCCCGGTATTGGGCGAGTCTTCGTCCAGCGTGATGGACCAATCCGACGTGGTGACGGCGGCAGCGGTTTGGTCTATGCGCAGCGGCACGGCGATGACCTCGGCGGGCCCGTGGTCCCCGGCGCCCACCAGCGGGCGGCTCAGATTACCTGAAACCGCACCTTTTGTCCCTCGTCCAGCTGGGACGGCTCATCTGGAGTTTGTCCAGGGTGACCACCGTCGGGTCGTTATCGACCACGGTCAGCAGGGCAAAGCGGTCTGCGGGACGACGGTAAACGTGACGCCCGGGGTATTGGGGGTGTTGGGATACCTCTGCACGTAGGCGTAGTTGGGTCTGTCCACGTTGTCGTCGTTCGGAAATACTCTAAACGCGATACTGGTTTGACCCTCGACTATCAGCGTGCTTTCAACCTGCGAGTTCCCGTCCGGGGCAGTTCCCGGGTCCCGACGTCGATGCCGCCGGCCGGCGCCGCGCTGTCCAGGGTGAGGCGAAAGTTCCGTGCGCCGGACTCGCCTGCGCCTTCGTCAATGGTGGGGTAGGTGTAGCCGGCCGGGGGGGCCGGCGCCGTCGTAGGACAGCGTGACCGTGCGCGTGGTCTGCGCCGCGGCGTCAGGCGCGCTGCCAACGAACAGCGTCAGCAGCAGCAGCGCCGGGAGCAGGCCGAACAGCAGCGCCGCCCGGCGCCAGGCCCCGGCCTTTGCCCCGGTGACGGTCGAACCGGTCAAGAAAGATAAGGACTGCATCAGGAACCTCCGGAACGCTTTGGGGTGGGCTAAAATTCGCGGGTTCTACCGTCTAGCCGCTTCTACACCGAGAGAAGCGCGGCCGTTTCAGTTCGGCCGGGGATCACGTGAAAAGGAACACGCGAAAAGGCCCGGCCAACGTGAGTTGACCGGGCCCATCTGATGTTCACGCAACGACGTCTCGGCCGCTATCCGCTGCTGAAGCCGGAAAGCGCCGACATCCTGGAATTTACACGCCTCAGGTCGGGGGGGGGGCTGACAGGGGTAGGTAACGGCTGAAGAGCCACCTAACCATTATCATTTTTATGCCCTCACTCCCCGACAACATCGGCCGGAACGCAACACAGGATGATTGTCGGTTTTCAATCAACTGATGCTCAACAACAGAAAGCGGCGCCGCTGGACGGCGATCATTGAGCACACATTTTAACACGGATTCCCGCGGCCCTGTCTTGCAACTCTCGCGCCAGTTTCTGGATTTTCTGGATTGCGCGTGGAAAGCCGTGGCTTGAGAATGGGTGGGAGTCGGCGGAAACGCCCCCGTAATCTGAGTGCGGGACGGCACATCCCCGTCCGGGCCTGAGTTGATGGTAGGCAGTGCCATCTTTGAGATGTGGCTTGGCCTGTGACCTTTTGCAATGTATCCTATCTCAAATCTCTAGCTATCTTTAGGATGCCTGGCTTGATGCCCATCGGCTATAGATGCGTTCGAAGAGGCGTAATCATGCCGTTGGCGGGTATGTTCCAAGTGAAGAAGGTCTCGGTTGTCAACCGCATGCACGAAGACATCCTGGGAACTTCTCCAACAGGCTCGGAGGCGCCGAATGCTCCAGCATCAGTTCATACAGGTCCTACAAAGGGATCCGGGATGGTAGTTTCGTCGAGGTAGATCTCGATAGCTGCGCTGAAGTCCCTGAAGGCGACGCAAGAGTACACATAGTTCGCCTGCGGCAACCTGTCTTGCGTCAGGTTGCTCCTTGAATACTCGTAGTCCTTCCTGCAAAGGTTGACGCGCTCGGTGAGCGCCTCTTCCAGGGTGTCATTCGATTCAAGGAGGCGGTGGTACTGCTTCGCCTCGCTGGTCTCCCAGTGCTTCTCCGGCGTCCAAGTCGTCCGTCGAATATCCGCCGTTGGGCAGGTCGGACGCCACGTAGTAGCGCGCGTGCTTGCAGAAGTTGGCCAAGTCCTCATAACCGCCCTTGTTGCACGGCCCGCCCATATCGACGACGCCCAGAGGCTTGCCCAGCCGCCCCGTCCAGGTTGCGAGAAAGGCGTCGGCATCACGGTTCTTCATCTGCTATGCGAACAGGTCGCCCCCCGGCCCGCCATGTCCGTTGAACATGAGATGATGCTCCGCATCCGGATGGCGGTGCACCAGCATCCGGGCGAAATCTTCGAATGCAGCCCGCAGGAAATCGCTGCGCTGGTCCGAGGATTCATCCGGCATGTCTTCGTGGACACTGATCGCGTACTGCTCCCGGTAGGCGATGACTTCGGAAGCTGGGACATCGCCGAAAACGCCGAAGAAGGGGTCGTAATCGTTGGGGAAGGCGTACAGGCGCACCGAATCGGTCTCCTCCCATATCGCCGCTTCATAGTAGCGGAGGCCTTCGCTCTCCTTCTCGGGAGCGGCCTCGGTCCAGCCCCCTGCTAAAGAGAAAGGGACCCAATCCTCGGTCACGAGCACGACCCGCAAGATGACGTGGGCCTGCTGAGGGAAAGGCGCGGCAGTCGGACCAGCGGCAGCACCGGTCGGGGGAGTGGGCATTGGTGTGGGGGTGGACATGGCACCTGGAGGCGGGAGGGATTCCAGCCCGCAGATTTGTCCGGCCCTGATGAACTCCTCCGGCGTTTCGCCCAAGCTGGCTGCCTGCATGGCTTCCACCAGTTGCGCCGGTCCTCCCAACTCCTCGAACAGGCAGGCCGCGCTCTCCCTGTCCTCCGGTTGCATACCAAGCCTGGAGGCATAGCTCTCCCATTCGTCATCGGTCATGCAAACCACGGTAACGTTGAGCGCGACCATGCCCAGGGCCAGGGAATTGGCGGGAGTATTCCCAGCGACGGCTGGCGCCAGCAGCGCCCGTAGGTCCAGCGGAACGAATCCCTCTCGAATGCACACTGAAGTATCCTGCCTGAAGGGTTCAACCTGCCCGACCAGTTGGGTCAGGAACAGACGCAGCACCGTATCGTCTTGCAGGCAGTTGACGACGGCGGCGGTCTCCGGTGAGCCGCCTATAGCACTTCCTGCCATCTGCAACAGTTCCTGGCGGGCCGATATCCTTGTCGCTGAGGCAGGAACGTTCACTGGGCGAAAGTTCAGTAAAGAATTGCTGTGGGTCGTCCAGTTCCACAGGACTCAGATCATCCGGCGGCAACCCCTGGTTTTCGGTGTCTCCAGGTGTGGGAAAACCGAATTCCGTCTCGATGCCGCACGTTTCCACCGCCACACCCAGCGCCGCGCTCTCCTCCATCGTCAACCCTTTTCCCGTCGGGTCGGTTCCCGAGAGGACGGCAATGATGCGTTCGCCGGAGGGTGTTCCCGCCAACTCGTCCATCAAGCACCGGATTTCGTCCGGGTTGGGCGCTGGTCCTTCACCCGGCGGCGTCAGATTTGCAGCCTCAGCTGGGGTTAGACACGACAGTAGCCGCAGCGCTGAATGCCCTCCCGCCACATCACCCGGCTGGGTGAGAGCTTGAGCCAGGGCAGTGTCCGTCTCCAGGAGTTCAGCTATGCACTCACGGGTTTCGACGCTGAAACCACCTGCGGCAATCGACAACATTGAGACCCTTGCCGCAACCAGGCGCTCTCCCACAAGACAACTCTCGACCGGTGACGAGGCGTCGATATTGCCCGTCGATAGATCGCCGGCGTCTCCCATGAGCGGCGTCCCCAAGAACCTTTGGTAGCTGTCGCCCATTCGGGCCTCCAGGCAGGCAGCTTCATCGGCGGAAAGCAACGCAATTAGGTCCTCTCCAGTAGAGGAACTGTCCAGTTCCCGGAAAATCGAGTTTGTTGAACGGGCAGGAACCGGGGTGGGAGTGTCCGGCGTGAGAGCCAACGTGGGCGCCGGCGCCGCGGTTGGTTCAACGGTAGAAACGTTCGTCGGTGTCGCCGCCGTGACCGTGGCGGCGACAGTAGCCCGGATGTCGGCGGTGGGCCCGGGTTCGTGCTCTCCATCGCAACCGAGGATTGCGCCCATGGATAATCCGACTGTCACGATCCACACGATACGTAGCAGAATCAAATTCCGCACGGAACGCTCTATGTGACTGATCAAGGTTATCTGCTTGCCGAGTATTTCCAAAACAGATCCCTACCTCGCATTGCCATAGCGTCTGGCAGACAG
This sequence comes from Dehalococcoidia bacterium, assembly GCA_965207865.1. Lineage (GTDB taxonomy): Bacteria > Chloroflexota > Dehalococcoidia > Lucifugimonadales > UBA3495 > VXOI01. The sequence goes on along the minus strand of CBDBNP010000001.1, from coordinate 16,429 downwards.
GGCAAGCTGGCCTGGCCTCACATTCGACGGCAAGTCCCAGCCATGCTCAACCTGCCCGATTCCATTATAGTCGTTCACCTTCCCTTCCCAACGCTGTTCACCAGCACAACTTGGCGGAAAACCCAACCTCTGCAGGCCGGCGCGGTCCTGACCCCGGGCCATCGACACCGTGGCCGTGGTGCTGCGCGGGATAGGTCCGTTCTCCACCGCGACTACGCTCGTTACCACGAGGCGCTCGATTAGGAGGAGTGGTCATACCATGACGCAGTCCGCGCCTTGTTGGCGCTGTTGCATCAGAACCTGGATGGTGTGGGGCATCTTAGACTTCGGCGTCGGCGACACCCTGCAACGGCTCGGGCGCCGAAATCAGCACCGGGCCATCTAAAGGAACCCGGTGCGTCCTGCCGCCATCAGCTGGTCAAAGTCAACGGGTTGCGCGTAGATCTCCCAAATGACACCGAGCACGAAGGCGTTCAGCGTTTCAGGGTTGTACCGGTCTATGTACATGTAAAGAAATCCAGGCGCCTGGGTCCCCGAATCGCAACTCCCGACTACACCGGTATTGGTTGGATTCCAAGATCTCTCGGGCGCCGAGCCGCCCTTTTCAGCTTCATCCTATTATTCGGCATCCTTGATAGTCATGGTAGCCTTTTCGCGTGCTATGGTGGCCCCATCCGGAGTCTCCAGCCACACCGTGAAGTACTCATCCTCTTCGTCTTCGGTATCCTGCTTCAGGTTCACCTTTCCCGTCATAACGGTAACTCCCGGCGCAAAGACCAGCCGGCCACTCACTGTATCGTAGTCGGTCATATGCGCGCGATTGTCCAGGCTCTCTCTGGGCAGGGTGTACCAACTTACCTGGACCTCCCGGCCCGATACCTCGGATAGGGTCACCCGGAACTCCAGGAAACTGTCTTCAAATCCTGATGCATCTTCGACGGAGACGGTTGGCGAAGCGTCATCGTCAACCACGTTGACCGTAGCTGAACCCTGGGTGCCGGACACAGTGTAGCCCTCGCCGGATTCCAGTGTCGCGGTTATCGACCCGTCTAATTCGTCCAGAGAGTCGTCGGTGGTGGCGATGGTGAGGGTCGCGCTGCCGCCGGGGGAGACAGTGACCGTTTCCGACTCTGTGGTTACGCCGTAGTCGCCGGCGACCTCAATGCTCACGTCCACCGAGAGATCAGCGGACGGCGCGTCCGGATGGGCCGGGCTGGCCGTGATGGTGAACTCGGCGGCGGCGCCCTCGGTTACGCCACTGCCGCCGGTGATGCTCACCACCGGCTTGGGCAAGTCATCGTCAACCACGTTGACCGTAGCTGAGCCCTGGGCGCTGGACACAGTGTAGCCCTCGCCCGATTCCAGTATCGCGGTTATCGACCCGTCCAATTCGTCCAGAGAGTCGTCGGTGGTGGCGATGGTGAGGGTCGCGCTGCCGCCGGGGGAGACAGTGACCGTTTCCGACTCTGTGGTTACGCCGTAGTCGCCGGCGACCTCAATGCTCACGTCCACCGAGAGATCAGCGGACGGCGCGTCCGGATGGGCCGCGCCAGCCGTGATGGTGAACTCGGCGTCGCCACCCTCGGTTACGCCACTGCCACCGGTGATGCTCACCACCGGCTTGGGCAAGTCATCGTCAACCACGTTGACCGTAGCTGAGCCCTGGGTTCTGGACACAGTGTAGCCCTCGCCGGATTCCAGTGTCGCGGTTATCGACCCGTCCAATTCGTCCAGAGTGTCGCCGGTGGTGGAGATGGCGAGGGTCGCGCTGCCGCCGGGGGAGACAGTGACCGTTTTCGACTCTGTGGTTACACCGTAGTCGCCGACGACCTCAATACTCACATTCACCGAGAGATCAGCGGACGGCGCGTCCGGATGGGCCGCGCCAGCCGTGATGGTGAACTCTGCGTCGCCACCCTCGGTTACGCCACTGCCACCGGTGATGCTCACCACCGGCTTGGGCCAATCGTTGTCAATCACGTTGACCGTAGCTGAGTCCTGGGTCCCGGATACGGTGTAGCCATCCCCCCAAATCAGCGTCGCGTCTATCGACCCGTCCAATTCGTCCAGAGAGTCGTCGGTGGTGGCGATGGTAAGGGTCACGCTGCCGCCGGGGGAGACAGTGACCGTTTCTGATTCTTTCGTTATCTCGTAGGCACCGATGACCGTGATGGATACATTCACCGACAGATCACCGGACGGCGCGTCCGGATGGGCCGTGCTGGCCGTGATGGTAAAGGTGGCATCGCCGCCCTCAGTGATATCACCGCCGCCCGTAATGCTCACCACCGGCTTGGGCAAGTCGTTGTCAACCATGTTGACCGTAGCTGATCCCTGGGTGCTGGATACCGTGTAGGTAACTTCCGGGTTAAGTCTCATTTCCAGCGTCTCACCGGTCTCGTGATCGTCATCGTCCCATGGGTGCCAGGAATATTTCACAACACCACCGGCAGGAACATCCACAATCTTTGAAGATGTTCTTGTCTCGTAGTTGTTGCTATGGACTGTGGTTATCGACACGGGGAAGCTAACTATAGGAGCGGGGTCCAATGTGATTTTGAATAAGCTACCTCTCCCTCGATGATGCTGTCAGTGAGCGCAACTATGCTCGCCTCCGGGGCAAATGGGTCATTGTCCAAGATCTTCATGGTGTGATCCGACAGGTTGGGTTCAAGACTCACACTGCTCCCAACCGGGTTGGCAAGGGAGAATTCGATGGTCTCCGTACCTTCGCCGAGCTCATCATCAATAGTATTTACAGTAGCGACAAAATACGTTGCCTCGGCGGGGATGGTTACACGGTGGGGCAACGCCACGTAGTCTGCTCCGGCAGTGGCTGTGCCGCCCACTACGAAATCCACCGTTACGTCTTCCTTGTTAGATTTGCTCATATAAATCCCAATAATCCCTCGCTCTCCCTCCTCCACTTGCCTGGTTCTGTTTTGCGGGTCGATGAATATGACGCCCTCGTCATCGTCGGTTAGCGTCACCGTCGTGGGCGCCCCGGCGGTCACGGGCCCAGAGGACACGTCGATAGAAATGGTAAATGTTTCATCCGGTTCCACCATGTCGTTGTCCACCGGGTACACCGCGATTTCCCGGCTGGTCTCCCCTGGCGCAAAGTTGAAGTATTGATCAGAGGGGTATATATACGCGTCTTCACCGTGGCCCGCCTCCGAATCGGTGGAGTGTATCCGGAGAAAAACTGTCACCTCTGAAGTTATGGCCTTGTCCATGACTACCTTAATGGACAGTACGTTGTCATCTTCATCGAGAGTATAGGAGGCCTTTTCAAAGCTGACCGTCGCCTCCACCGGAACCGGCTCGTCATCGTCCGCCACCGTCACCGTGGCTGATCCTTGCGTTGAGGACACCCGATAGCTGCTGCCCGCTTGCAGAGTCCCCGTTATGGACCCGTCGGGCTCGTCCACTGCGTCATCTGCGGTGCCGACGGTAAATGTCGCGCTGCCGCTTGTCGGTATGGTCACGGTCCGCTGGCCCGTTCCGGCGGCGCCGAAGCCGCTGGTGGCTACTACCGTTACCTTCACCGGCAGGGCCGCGCTGGGCGCCGGGCTGGCCGTGACGGCGAACTCGGCGTCGCCGCCCTCGGTAATCCCGCTGCCCGCAGTGATGCTGATTTCCGGAGTAGCGGGTGAATCGTCGTTGTCCATGATATTCACTGTATGTTCTGACTGTTCAGGGTCAATGCTCACGCCGCTCCCAACCGGGTTGGCAATGATGAATATGAAGGTTTCCAAACCTTCAATCAGGTTGTCATCTATGGTATTCAGCGTGACGGCGAGAGCCTCGCTCCCAGCGGGGATGGTTACGCGGTGGTGCAACGTCACGTAGTCTTCTCCAGGGGTAGCGCTGCCCCTCACCACGCAATCCATCGTTACGTCTTCCTGGTGAGGTTTGTTCATTTGGACCCAGATAGTCCCCTGACCTCCCTCCTCCACCTGCACGGTCAAGGGATGCGCGGAGTCATGGGGGTCAATTCTGATGACGGCCTGGTCATCGTCGGTTAGCGTCACCGTCGTGGGCGGCCCGGTGGACACCGGACCTGATACGGCGCTCAGCGAAATAGTCAATGTTTCGTCCGGTTCCACCACGTCGTCGTCCAGCAGGTCCACCATGATTTCCCGGCTGGTTTCCCCTGGCGCAAAGATGATATCCCGGGGGCCCAGTTCTCCACGGCTGAGGTCAGCGAGGGAAATCTCAACGTCTCCATCTGGACCTATTCCCGCGTCGGTGGAGTGCGCCTGGAACCGAACTGCTATTGCCGAGGTGAGGGCATTGTCCATGACGACTTTGACAAAGGCGTTGTTGTCGTCCTCATTGAACGTATAGGAGGCCTTTTCAAAGCTGACCGTCGCTTCCGCCGGTCCCGTCTCGTCATTGTCCGTCACCTGCACCGTGTCTGTCCCCTGGGTTGGTGACACCGTGTGGTCATTGCCCGCTGACAGCGTCCCTATTATCAACCCGTTGATCTCGTCCATCTCGTCGTCTTCGGTGCTTACGGTAAAGGTCGCGCTGCCGCTCGTGGGTATGGTCACCGCCCGCCGGCCCGTTGCGACACCGAAGTAGCCATCGGCCGTTACGATAACGTCTACCGGCAGGGCCGCGCCGGGCGCCGGGCTGGCCGTGACGGTGAACTCGGCGTCGCCGCCCTCGGTAATCCCGCTGCCCCCAGTGATGCTGACTTCGGGCGCCTCGTCGTTGTCGGTGATGGTTCCGGTGGCCTGGTCCCTCCCGGATGCCAGGGCGGCGTTGGTGGGACTGGACAGCTCCAGGAGGAAGGTCTCGTCGGGCTCGACCAGCGTGTCCTCAGTGGTCTGCACCGTCACCGTCACGCTGGCGGCCCCGGCGGCGATGGTGGCGGTCCGCGCGGTGGTCACCGCGGTGTAGTCGGCGCCCGCCGTGGCCGGGTGGTCGCCGCCGGCGTCGTTGGCCGTGTTCCACTTCACCGTCACCGTGCGGTCCGACACCGGGTCCAGGCTGATGGTGAAGCTGACCGCTCCCCCCTCGGCCCCGCTGCCCTCGGCGATGGACAACTGGGCCGCGTCGTTGTCGGTGATTGTTCCCTCGCCCGCGTCGGCCCCGGCCGCGCTGGAGACGGTGGCGTTGGTGGCCCCGCTCAGGGTGACCACCACCGTCTCGTTCCGCTCGTCCATCACGTCTCCCTTGACTGGGATGAGGAGGTTGGCCGTCTGCGACCCCGCCGGGATGCTCAGGCTCTTGGTCGCGGGGTCGGTGTAGTCGTCGCCGGCGGTGGCCGTGCCGCTCAGGGCGTAGGTCACCGTAACCGTCCGACCGCTCACCGCCGACAGGGTCACCGGGAAGCTCAGGTCCACCGTGACCTTGGGGTCGTTCCCCTCGGTCACCGCCGCCGCGTCCCCCACCGACACCGTGGGCGTCGGGTCGTTGTCTGTGATGGTGTAGGTCAGTTCCGGGATGGCCACGCCGCTCAGCTCAGCCGTGAGCGTCAGCGTCTCGTCCGCCTCGTCCAGGCTGTCATCGATGGGATCCAGCGTGAAGCTCCCCTGGACGCTCCCGGTTCCCGCCGGAATGGTCAGCGTGAAGTCCGGCACTGCCGTGTAGTCCACGCCCGACTTGGCCGGGTCGCCGGCCTTGCCCACGCGCATCGTTACCGTTTGGTCGGTGTTGAAAGTGGTTCCGCTCAGGCTGACTGTGAAAGTCATGGTAGGCGCATTTACAACATTCTCTACCACTTCGCGCAATGAACCCGGTGAGGGTACAATTATCGCTTTTATCGCTTTCTTGGGTGCCCCGTCGTTGTCCGTGATGGTGCCCGTGGCCTCGTCCGCCGCGCTGTCCAGCGTGGCGTTGACCGGCGAGGACAGTTCCACCAGGAAGGTCTCGTCGAGTTCGTCCAGGCTGTCCTGGGTGGTCTGCACCGTCACCGCCACGCCGGACGCCCCCGCCGCGATGGTGGCCGTCCGCGCCGGGCTCACCGCCGTGTAGTCCGTCCCCGCCGTGGCCGGATGGTCTCCGTCCGCGTCGTTGGCCGTGCTCCACCTGACGGTCACCGTCCGGTCCGACACCGGGTCCAGGCCGATGGTGAAACTCACCGCGCTGCCCTCGGCGGCGCTGCCCTCGGCGATGGACAGCTCTGCGTCGTCGTCGTCGGTGATCGTCCCCTCGCCCTCGTCGGCCCCCTCCACCGCCGATACCGTGGCGTTGGTCGCCCCGCTCAGGGTCACGATGACCGTCTCGTTCAGCTCGTCCACCAGGTCGCCCTTCACCGGCACCAGGATGTTGGCCGTCCGCGTCCCCGCCGCGATGGTCACGCTCTTGGTGGCCGGGTCCGTGTAGTCGTCGTCCGCCGTGGCCGTCCCGCCCAGGGTGTAGGTCACCGTCACCTGCTGACCGCTCACCGCCGACAGCGTTACCGGGAAGCTCAGGTCCGTGGTATTACTGCTGTCGTCGCCCTCGGTCACCGCCGCCGCGTCCCCCACCGACACCGTGGCCGTCGCCCCGTCGTTGTCCGTGATGGTGCCCGTGGCCTCGTCCGCCGCGCTGTCCAGCGTGGCGTTGACCGGCGAGGACAGTTCCACCAGGAAGGTCTCGTCGAGTTCGTCCAGGCTGTCCTGGGTGGTCTGCACCGTCACCGCCACGCCGGACGCCCCCGCCGCGATGGTGGCCGTCCGCGCCGGGCTCACCGCCGTGTAGTCCGTCCCCGCCGTGGCCGGATGGTCTCCGTCCGCGTCGTTGGCCGTGCTCCACCTGACGGTCACCGTCCGGTCCGACACCGGGTCCAGGCCGATGGTGAAACTCACCGCGCTGCCCTCGGCGGCGCTGCCGTCGGCGATGGACAGCTCTGCGTCGTCGTCGTCGGTGATCGTCCCCTCGCCCTCGTCGGCCCCCTCCACCGCCGATACCGTGGCGTTGGTCGCCCCGCTCAGGGTCACGATGACCGTCTCGTTCAGCTCGTCCACCACGTCGCCCTTCACCGGCACCAGGATGTTGGCCGTCCGCGTCCCCGCCGCGATGGTCACGCTCTTGGTCGCCGGGTCCGTGTAGTCGTCGTCCGCCGTGGCCGTCCCGCCCAGGGTGTAGGTCACCGTCACCTGCTGGCCGCTCACCGCCGACAGCGTTACCGGGAAGCTCAGGTCCGTGGTATTACTGCTGTCGTCGCCCTCGGTCACCGCCGCCGCGTCCCCCACCGACACCGTGGCCGTCGCCCCGTCGTTGTCCGTGATGGTGCCCGTGGCCTCGTCCGCCGCGCTGTCCAGCGTGGCGTTGACCGGCGAGGACAGTTCCACCAGGAAGGTCTCGTCGGGTTCGTCCAGGCTGTCCTGGGTGGTCTGCACCGTCACCGCCACGCCGGACGCCCCCGCCGCGATGGTGGCCGTCCGCGCGGTGCTCACCGCCGTGTAATCCGTCCCCGCCGTGGCCGGATGGTCTCCGTCCGCGTCGTTGGCCGTGCTCCACCTGACGGTCACCGTCCGGTCCGACACCGGGTCCAGCCCGATGGTGAAACTCACCGCGCTGCCCTCGGCGGCGCTGCCGTCGGCGATGGACAGCTCGGCGTCGTCGTCGTCGGTGATCGTCCCCTCGCCCTCGTCGGCCCCCTCCACCGCCGATACCGTGGCGTTGGTCGCCCCGCTCAGGGTCACGATGACCGTCTCGTTCAGCTCGTCCACCACGTCGCCCTTCACCGGCACCAGGATGTTGGCCGTCCGCGTCCCCGCCGCGATGGTCACGCTCTTGGTCGCCGGGTCCGTGTAGTCGTCGTCCGCCGTGGCCGTCCCGCCCAGGGTGTAGGTCACCGTCACCTGCTGGCCGCTCACCGCCGACAGCGTTACCGGGAAGCTCAGGTCCGTGGTATTACTGCTGTCGTCGCCCTCGGTCACCGCCGCCGCGTCCCCCACCGACACCGTGGCCGTCGCCCCGTCGTTGTCCGTGATGGTGCCCGTGGCCTCGTCCGCCGCGCTGTCCAGCGTGGCGTTGACCGGCGAGGACAGTTCCACCAGGAAGGTCTCGTCGGGCTCGTCCAGGCTGTCCTGGGTCGTCTGCACCGTCACCACGACGCTGGAGGCCCCCGCCGCGATGGTCGCCGTCCGCGCCGGGCTCACCGCCGTGTAGTCCGCGGCCCCGGCCGGATGGGTCCCGCCCGCATCGTTGGCCGTGCTCCACTTTACCGTCACCGTCCGGTCCGACACCGGGTCCAGGCCGATGGTGAAGCTCACCGCGCCGCCCTCGGCGACGCTCCCGTCGGCCACCGACAGCTCCGCCGCGTCGTCGTCGGTGATCGTCCCCTCGCCCTCGTCGGCCCCCTCCACGCTGGACACCGTGGCGTTGGTGGCCCCGCTCAGGGTCACCGTCACCGTCTCGTTCAGCTCGTCCACCACGTCGCCCTTCACCGGTATCAGGATGTTGGCCGTCCGCGTCCCCGCCGCGATGGTCACGCTCTTCGTCGCCGGGTCCGTGTAGTCGTCGTCCGCCGTGGCCGTCCCCCCCAGGGTGTAGGTCACCGTCACCTGCTGACCGCTCACCGCCGACAGCGTCACCGGGAAACTCAGGTTCACCGTGGTCTTGGGGTCGTCGCCCTCGAGCACCGCCGCCGCGTCCCCCACCGACACCGTCGGCGCCCCGTCGTTGTCGGTGATGGTGCCGGTGGCCTCGTCCTTCCCGGTGGCCAGCGCCGCGTTGGTGGGACTGGACAGCTCCAGAAGGAAGGTCTCGTCGGGCTCGTCCAGGCTGTCCTGGGTCGTCTGCACCGTCACCACGACGCTGGAGGCCCCCGCCGCGATGGTCGCCGTCCGCGCCGGGCTCACCGCCGTGTAGTCCGCGGCCCCGGCCGGATGGGTCCCGCCCGCATCGTTGGCCGTGCTCCACTTTACCGTCACCGTCCGGTCCGACACCGGGTCCAGGCCGATGGTGAAGCTCACCGCGCCGCCCTCGGCGACGCTCCCGTCGGCCACCGACAGCTCCGCCGCGTCGTCGTCGGTGATCGTCCCCTCGCCCTCGTCGGCCCCCTCCACGCTGGACACCGTGGCGTTGGTGGCCCCGCTCAGGGTCACCGTCACCGTCTCGTTCAGCTCGTCCACCACGTCGCCCTTCACCGGTATCAGGATGTTGGCCGTCCGCGTCCCCGCCGCGATGGTCACGCTCTTCGTCGCCGGGTCCGTGTAGTCGTCGTCCGCCGTGGCCGTCCCCCCCAGGGTGTAGGTCACCGTCACCTGCTGACCGCTCACCGCCGACAGCGTCACCGGGAAACTCAGGTTCACCGTGGTCTTGGGGTCGTCGCCCTCGAGCACCGCCGCCGCGTCCCCCACCGACACCGTCGGCGCCCCGTCGTTGTCGGTGATGGTGCCGGTGGCCTCGTCCTTCCCGGTGGCCAGCGCCGCGTTGGTGGGACTGGACAGCTCCAGAAGGAAGGTCTCGTCGGGCTCGTCCAGGCTGTCCTGGGTCGTCTGCACCGTCACCACGACGCTGGAGGCCCCCGCCGCGATGGTCGCCGTCCGCGCCGGGCTCACCGCCGTGTAGTCCGCGGCCCCGGCCGGATGGGTCCCGCCCGCATCGTTGGCCGTGCTCCACTTTACCGTCACCGTCCGGTCCGACACCGGGTCCAGGCCGATGGTGAAGCTCACCGCGCCGCCCTCGGCGACGCTCCCGTCGGCCACCGACAGCTCCGCCGCGTCGTCGTCGGTGATCGTCCCCTCGCCCTCGTCGGCCCCCTCCACGCTGGACACCGTGGCGTTGGTGGCCCCGCTCAGGGTCACCGTCACCGTCTCGTTCAGCTCGTCCACCACGTCGCCCTTCACCGGTATCAGGATGTTGGCCGTCCGCGTCCCCGCCGCGATGGTCACGCTCTTCGTCGCCGGGTCCGTGTAGTCGTCGTCCGCCGTGGCCGTCCCCCCCAGGGTGTAGGTCACCGTCACCTGCTGACCGCTCACCGCCGACAGCGTCACCGGGAAACTCAGGTTCACCGTGGTCTTGGGGTCGTCGCCCTCGAGCACCGCCGCCGCGTCCCCCACCGACACCGTCGGCGCCCCGTCGTTGTCGGTGATGGTTACCACGGCGGTGGCGGCCCATTCGGGCAGCGCCGCGTTGGTGGGACTGGACAGCTCCAGAAGGAAGGTCTCGTCCTCTTCCAGGGCGGTGTCCTCCGTGGTTTGCACCTCCACGACGGCGCTGGTGGCTCCCGCCGCGATGGTCGCCGTCCGCGCCGGGCTCACCGCTGTGTAGTCTGCCCCCGCCGTGGCCGGATGGGTCCCGCCCGCGTCGTTGGCGGTGTTCCACTTCACGGTCACGTCATCGATGGAGGGGTTTGAAAGGGAGATGGTGACCTGCGCCTTTTCGCCTTCGTCCACGGCCGGGGCGGCGACGGACAGCGCCGCCGCGTCGTCGTCGACGATGGTCCCTATGACGGCATAGCGGTGATTCAAAACCAGTAACTCAGCGCCCTCTGTCCCCTGGTTTTTATCAATATACGAAACTATGCCCACCGTGAACACCTCGTTTACCTCGTCGAGGTTATCGTAGGTGGTTTGGACCGACAAGGTAACGGTGTCCTTCCCCTCGAACCGTACGATATTCCCGCCCGGAACGAAGTTGGAGGTGTAGTCGCTATCGGGGTCGGCGGCGGTGAGCGGGGGCAATATAAGGGCATCATAGCCCCCGGTACGCCATTTTAAGGCCGGGACGGTATCATCCCTGCGGGTGACGGTGAAGACAACGGCGCCGCCCTCGGTGGCGAAGCTGCTTTTGACGGTCAGGTCATCACCCGTTTGCAGGTTATCTTCGTCCCGATTGACCACTTGGACAGTGCCGGCCTTGACGCCGGTGTAATCGGCTCCACTGACCTGATGCCTGATTTCATACAAGAAGGCGAGGTTAGAGGGTTTAGTGCCGGTAATCGTCACCGTCTGGGGTGTATTCCAGTTGCCGCTATTAAAGGTAAGGGTGGTTGGTGAGATATATTGGGAATCCTCGGTGTCTCTGGCTTTCGGGTTTACCTGGAGCTGGATCGTCACAACGCCGTCACCGGTGTGGGGTTGACTGTTCAGGACCACGGTGTATTCGGCGGTGTCACCTGCGTTTACCTCCACGGCATCCTTCGAGATGGTGACGCCCCTGACGTCGTCATCGGTAACGGTAACGGTAACGGAACCCGCCGCGAACCCCTCGTAGTCGGCGTGTTGTGCGCGATGGGTAATGACGTAGCGCGGGTTCTTCAAATTGTCCAGGTCGTCGTTCCCGCCGGTGAAGGTGACCGTCTGGGGCTGGTCCCAGTCGTCGGGGCCGAAAACAAGCGTGGCGGTATCCACGCTGAGTAAGGGGGCGGTGTTCACGCCCCGGACGGTTACAGTTACGTCGCCGGTCGGCTGGGTATCCAAGACGATGGTATAGCTGTCCGTTCCGCCATTTTCCGCCACGGTCAGGGCCTTCTTGGAAAAAGTGATGCCTCTATCGTCGTCGTCGGTGACGGTGGCGGCGACGGTGTACTCGACGGTAGCCGAGAAACCTCTGCCGCTGGCCACCAGCGTGATCGAGGCCTCGCGCTTGTCGTCCGCGTTGTCCACCTTGTCGTCCACGCCGGTGACGGTGACCGTCTGCGCCTGGTTCCAGTCGCCGGGCTTGAAGGTGAGCTCGGTCTGGTCCAGGGTAAGGGCGCCGGTCTCCCCGGTAGTGGTGAGAGCGACGGTGACGTCGCCCGTCGGCTGGGAATCGAGCGCGACCGTAAAACTGTCCGTCCCCGCCTTCTCCGCCACGGTTACGGAGTTCTTGGACAGGACCAGGCTGCGGCCGCCCGCCGTCACCTGCACGGCCGCGGTGTCCGTGTTGCCGTCTTCGTCTGTGGCTCGCACGGTGGCGCTGTAGATATTGTTCTTGTCTTTGTCCGTCGGCTTTTCGAAGTCCCGATCCGACAGCGTCACCTCGCCGGTATCCGGGTCGATGCTGAAGTCGTCGGCGTCATCGCCCTCCAGCGTCCAGGTTACGTGGCCCAGCGGCGTGCCGGTGACCCTGGGGATTGGCCCGGTCCAGACCTGGCCGGCCTTCACCGTAACGTCGCCCGCGCTGTCAAGGCCGGCGATCATCAGCGAGGCATGGTCGTCGTCCCGAATGGTGATCCGGGATGTCCTGGAACTGTCGTACACTATGCCTTGTGAGATTTGATTCGTAAATCTTGCGTAAACACCTATGTCCTCGTCGGTTTCGATCGCGCTGTCTTCTTTTGTGGTCAAGGTTTTTGCTAGGCGGTTATCGCCGTCAAATAGGTAAATCAACTCGCTTGGAAGATTCCCGTCAAATTCTTCGTAGTCATCGTTGGCAGTTGCCGGGTGGCTCAATCCGTCGTCCCTGAAAAATAACGCAATCCGGTTGAACCAACCGACGCCGTGCGCAATGGGATCGGAGAATTTCACCAGGATATCCACATCCTCGCCCTCGTCCACGACCCGGTCGGGGATGGTCATCGTCCGCTCGGTGGAGTCGGTGATGGTTACGGTGGCCTCGCCGCCCACCGGGTGAACGTTCAGTCCCTCCGAGGGATCCTTTAGGGCAACGGTGAACGTCTCCGGTAGTGGCTCCACCAGGTGGTCAGCGTTTATCGGTATGCTGATTGTTTTCTCGGTCTCACCCGGGCTGAAGGTGACCGTACCACTCTGGTTCGCGTAGTCCTGGCCGGCAATGGCCGTGCCGTTCCGGGTTTCGTAGGACACCTTCACTGGGTCTGTGCTCGTCTGGGAGAGGCTGATGGTGAGGATTGCGTTGCCCGCGTCCTCACCGACGCGGACGTCGCTGACGGACGCCTGGGGGCGGTCGTTGTCCACGATGATGGTGGTAAGCGCAAAGCCATTCCAAAGAAGATGCGGAGACATTGTTGACCAGAATTCGCCGCCATGCCCAATCAGCCACATCGACGCGATTTCGTTGTCTTCAGATATGGAGTCGTCATCAATTCTTACAAAAACCGCGAAGTTATGCTCCTCAAGATTTTGAAGATACTCGGCGAAGATGTGCGCGGTAACGCCCTCCTGCTTTGCCACGCCACTGCATGGGTAATTGATATAGTAACCGGCGTTAGCGGGGTCCAGCTTGCCCTCTCCGCTAACGCCATCCTTCGAATGAGCTAATGCGAAATCCCGGACATTGGCCTCGCTCAACAAAGTGCCTGGATGTGGAAATCCAAGGAAGGAGTAGTCATCGAGGTAGCAATTGATGAAACCTAACCTTCCTACAGTCCAGAAATCGTCCTCAGTTCGCGGAGGGAGTTTGAAGTGCACGACGTAGGTCTCCCCCTCCTCAACCACTGCGGGCAGCGGTTGGTGCATAATCAGGTTAACGGCATCGTCGTCCTGGATTTCCCCGTATGCGGTGGCGTTGCGGATGACCATGGCGGTCTCATCCCCGCTCACCACAACCCCAAACCGCTCAATGCTCTCGTACTCAGTGTCGTCCAGGATCGTCACCGACACCGTTTTTTCCGTCTCGCCCGCGGCGAAAGTAAGGCTGCCGGATTGGACCGCCGTGAAGTCATTCAGCCCTTGCGCGGCATCTCCGCCGCTCTTGGCGACATAGAACCCGCCGCCGAGACCGTCCTGGGTCCGCCACTGGATGGTGACCGGCGCCGTCTGCTCCGGGGTCAGGGTCACGGTGAACTCGGCCGCGGCGCCGGACCCCTCGGTAACGGGCGCGGCGTCGGCGATGGAGATCTCCATCAGGTCGTTGTCCGTGATCGTGCCGACGGCGGTGGGGTCCCGGTACTTGGCATGGCGCGCGTGGGCCAACTGCACTTTGAACCGCTCGGTGGTTTCCGGCACCCTGTCTTCCAGGGTTTGCACGGTGATGGTCTTCGTCTGTTCCCCGGGGGCGAAGGTGGCAGTCCGGCGCCGCTCCACCCCGACATAGTCATGGTCAAGGGTGGTTGCGGTGTCATCTTCGGTCACCCACAGGACGGATACGTAATTCTCGGAGGTTCCCTCCAGCGTGATGGTGAAGCTCAGTTCGCCGCCCTCTTCAACCGTCGCGTCGGCTATGGAAATCCAGGGCCGCGAGTCGTCGTCGCGGATGGTCACCACCCCCCGCTTTTCGTCGGCCACGGCGCCGGTGATGGACTCCAGCACCACCATGAACTGTTGGTCCACCTCGTCCACCGTGTCCTGCAGCGTCGGGATTGCCGGCAGGAATACGCTGGTTTCCCCGGCAGGGATGGTGACCGGCGTGGCGGTGGTACTGGTGTAATCCTTGCCGGCCTTGGCCTTGTGGGCGTCGCTCCCGCCGTCGTCAAGGCCGCCGTCCCCGGTATTCCAGGTGAAGGTGACGTCGGTGGCGGCCGGCGGGTCCAGGGTTACCTCGAATTGGGCGGGCCAGCCCTCCGTAACCGTATCCTTGACCGCAGCCACCGACAGCGCCGGCCCGTCCACAATGCTCGCAGTGGGCATGGGAGAGTTAGTGCGGATATCTGCGACGGCGAAGCCGCTGCCAAAGATTTCCTTCAGCTTCTGCTGATCAGTGACCGCGGTCGGGGTCTCCTCGGACGGGTTCCCCTCCGGGAAAAGGAGCAAAGTGTCCAACTTGAAAGAAAAATTCTCTATGCCCTCTCCGCTGACGGAATCGGCGAGGACCGGCACGGACTGCGTGGCCTCAGTAGATCCCTTGGGGACACGCACCGAATAACCCATTCTTCCCGCTGCTTTGAAGTCGCTGCCCGCCGTGGCCGTGCCGTCCACCGTGCTGACTCCCGCCATCACGTCATACCCGATAGGGTGGGACATAGTGAGGCGCAACACCGCGTCTTCGCCTTCCACTATGGTGGGGTCGTCCAGGGTGAAGGAAAGTTTCAGGTTTTGGTCGTCGTTGGCGATAATGCCGGCTGACGTGATGGGGCCGCTGGGGCAGCTGCCGGCGCCCGGGAAGCAGGCGTTCACCAGGTTGGAGAACTGCACGGTCACCGACTCGTCGGGTTCCTCGTCGTAATCGCCCTTCACCTCGATGTCTACGGTCTTTCTCACCACTCCCGGCAGGAAGGTGAGGGTTCCGGCGGTGAGGGCCGTGTAGTCGGTACCCGAGGTGGCCGGATCCTTCTGCCCGCTCCCCGAATCTTCGGCGTAGTCCACCGTTATCGTCCGGGCGCTGGGATTGCTCAACTGCACGCGGTATTGGAGGGTGGCCGTCGCGCCTTCATCCGGCTCGTCCACCTCGCCCGGTGATACGAACAGGACCGGCGGGTCGTCATTGTCGGCAATGAATGCGCTGGCCCAAATGCCGAAGCCGCCAGCTTCCAGGGTTTGTCCACCCTTCTGTGGACTGGGATTGCTCACGCTTTTTATCCCCTGGAAGTTGCCGAATTCCACGCCCAGGCACTCTTCGGGTTCATCCAGGAAATCATCAAAGGTTGGTATGGCGAAGGTCTTCGTCTGGTCCCCTGCTCCGAAGATGAGCTGTGTGGGTTCCACTTCCCGATAGTCAAGGACCGGGGTTGGATGGGGGTAAGTCGTTCGCCTCCGGCAACCGGCGTCCGATATTACGACCTCAGCTCTCGCTGATTCACCCTCGGTCAGGGCCCGGTCCAGGGTGGCGACCAGTTTCAGCGGTTCACCCTCGGTTGCGGTCACGTTGTCAACGTGCATTTCAACCACATCGTCGTGGCTGTAGATGGTGCCGACGACCACGATGGTGGAGTCCGCGTCGCCGTCGCCGTCGAGGTCCGGGAATTCCACCCCGTGTTGGGGATTGCTGAGCGTCAGGGTAAAGGTCTCCGGCAGTTCCACCCAGGCATCGTCAACCGGGGTTACCCAAATCACCTGCTCGGTGGCGCTTGGAGGAAACTGCAGGCTGCCGCTGGCGGGCAGGGTTGTGCCGTCTTTATCAGATATGGTGTAGTCGGCTACGCTGGCTTTGCCGGGGTCTGTACTGGAGGATATTTCGTAAGACATCAGGCTGCGCGCTGACGTAGAGACCGCCTCGGCAGGCGCATTGATCCGAAACGAGACTTTGTCCCGGTCCTTTTCGGCCGGCGTATTCCCGTCGTCCCACAGTTCCAAACCGTAGTCGCCGGCAGCGAGCCGTCCGGTTTCTGAGTCGTAATTGACGGTTATGGGCGCAGGCCGCTGCGTGATTTTTATGATATTGGACTTCCACTTATCAGGGAGTTCCAATTCGCCCTCAACACCGAAAAATTCGAGAATAAAAACTTCCGGTGTAGTGCTTGGTTCCGGCACGAGATCCCATATCGTTTGAATTGTGAAGGTATGGGAGAGCGCTCTGGCATTCCCATCTCCGTCTGCGCCCGTGCCGAGATACAACGTTCCCTGAACAGATTCGTAGTCTTGGCCGGATGCAGCAGTATCCTCTCCTTTTGTTCTGTAGCTGACAGACCCGTTTGTTCCTGCCGGTACGGAGACGGTTACAGTTATAGGATTACCTTCTCTGACAGTTAAGTTCGTGGGTTAAATGC